>NZ_PYJQ01000005.1 GCF_003024605.1 Rhizobium sp. JAB6
CAACACCTCCCGCCAAAAAGCGGAAAGTGTTACCCATCTCTCCGGTACAATTCGTCACCTATCTCTCAAGTCGGGCACTTTAGAGCAACAATTAGTGGATCTTCTTCTTCGGCTTAACGACCGTGGGCTCAACAGGCGTTGATCCTACCCATGCAAGCTTGTTCATGAATGCGCTGCAAGCCTGCATGTCGCCGACCAAGATCGATGCGCCTACGAAGTTTCCGTTCACCCGGTCGCGAGCCTTCTTAACGTCCGCGTCCGTCGCGCCGAGTGCTTTCGCCTGGGCAAGGTTCTTTTCCGCATCGGCGCGCATTTGGGCAACCGAACTGTATCCGCCGTAAGCCGGGCAGTTCGTGGCAATCGTTTCCGCGCCGGCATAGCGGTTTAGGTAAGTCTCCATCGGCGATCCGGGGGTAGTTGCACAGCTTGCGAGCGCAGACACTGCGGCTAATGCCACAAGAGCTTTCAACTTCATATTAGCACCAATAAAAGCAAAGTAACGCTGAAGTTGTAATCAGCGCCATAAATTTGGAGATGTCTATAGTGAAATAACGAGGAGTGAGGAGAAATCCCCTAGGTGTGTGTCTTGCAAACAAAAACGGGCAGCCCTCGCAGACCGCCCGCTGATGTTATCTCGCAATGAAGCTCTTGGCCTCAGTCCGTTTCTTCAGCTTTTGCAGTCTTCTCCGACGGCGCCAGAAGCTCGGCGCAGTAGGAGGGACCGCTGACGCCAGGCTGGTCGCCGAGGATTTTGACGGAGCGGATTTCGTAGCTATGGTTGGTGACGATGTCGGCCTTGCAGCTGAGGGAGCGCTTGCCGGCTTTCTTGCCTTCCTTGTTGACGATCGTGACGTTCTTGTAGCCGCCACGCCAAGTGTAGACACGATTGCCGCCTTCGTCGCGGTCGGAGATCGGCGGGCCGTAAGCCGCGAAGAAGCGGCCTGCAGACTGGCCCTGCCAGCGATCCTGAACCGGGTTCTTCGCAAGCAGCGGCAAGGCTGCCGTCGTTGTTGTCGTCGTGGTGCTGCAACCGGCCAGCGCCAGCAACAGTCCAGCCGCGGTAATCATGCGGATATTCATCGTGTCGTCCTTGAGCTTCTGTCACGCATAAGGTCGCGGAAAGCCGCGCTGTCCCACGACATTTCCACCTGTCCCGCTTAGGGCTTTAGCGCCAAAGCCGGCAAAAGAAAATTCCCATCCGCGTGTACAAACGGGATTTTACTTGATCTGTTGCGTCTTTTGCACGCCGGCATCTTCGGTCGCTCTTTCCTGCCGATTTTCTAGGCAGATGCGGCTGTATTTTTTCGCCAAAAATCAAAAGGTTTTTGAGATTGGTGCTTGTGCATCAAAAATGGCTGGTCTATAGAAGCGCCGCTGGTCACGGAGTGTAGCGCAGTCTGGTAGCGCACCACGTTCGGGACGTGGGGGTCGAGTGTTCGAATCACTCCACTCCGACCAGCTTAAAATCCTGATCTTACTCCCGAAAACCTCCTTTTTAAGAATGCTGTCCGCTCGCCTTGCTCAAGGCCGCAGGTGTTCCGCCAGTACCTGTCGCGGCATTTCGATCAGGCCGTCCGGCTCTCTGCGGGCGGCCGTATGGGCCTTTGCCGTAATCCTTCCGGTGCCTGTCGGCTGGTTCTTAGTCCATCGGCTCATATCCAAACCGCGTCTTAGATATGCTTTTACAAAACCGGCTCTTTTTGTCGCCCGAAGCACCATATACAAGGAAGAGGGACGTGCATCCGACTCAGGCGAGAGTTCGGCTGGCGGGTGCTGGAGCGGAGTAGCGGAATGGATCTTGTTGACGGGGTGGCCAGATTGGCTGGGGAGACGGTCATGGGCCGACGCGGGCGGAGCGTCGCTTTGTGCGGTGATGCAGTTGGGAAGAGAGTGGGGATCGCAACCGGCTTTGGCATGCTGGCGTTAAGCGCCGCATTTCTTCTGGCTTCCAGCGGCAATGCTCTGCGTGCCGCCGATTGCGGCAATGTCGCCGCACCCGGTCTCGACTGGAGCGGCTGCAGCAAGACCAATATCATGCTGCAGAGCAGCGACCTCAAGGGTGCCAACCTTGCCGGCGCGCATTTCGACAGCACCGATCTCAGCGACACCAACCTGACCTCGGCCAATCTCGAAAAAGCGACCCTCGTGCGGGCCTGGCTGAAGAATGCCAAGGCCGACGGCGCCAACTTCGCCAAGATCGAGGCCTATCGTTCCGATTTCAGCAACGCTTCCGCCAATGGCGCGTCCTTTGCCAATGCCGAATTGCAGCGGGCCGAATTTGCCGGCGCGCAGCTGAAGAACGCCGATTTTCAGAAAGCGGAGCTCGGCCGCGCCGATTTCGACAAGGCCGTGATGACGGGCGCGAATTTCGCCTTCGCCAATCTTTCGCGCGCGACCTTGAACGGCGCGGTGATGGACGGGTCGACCTCCTTCAGCGGCGCCTTCATGTATCTGACGCGCATTGAGGGTCTCGATCTGTCGAAGGCAAGCGGTCTGCAGCAGGCGCAGATCAATCTGGCTTGCGGAGACAATGCGACCATATTGCCGTCCTGGCTGAAGGCGCCGTCCAGCTGGCCTTGCCCGCCGGATGAGAAGGACTGATAGTCTCTCCGCGACAGAACTTCGAAAGAGCAAACCCATGTTCGTAGAAAAAGCGATCCGGCATGACAGCAAGCCGGAATTCTATCGGGAGCTGGCGGATCAGCTGAAGGCCTTGCTTGATGGTGAGCACGATTGGATCGCCAACGCGGCCAATACCTCCGCATTGATCTACCAGATGCTGCCGGACCTCAATTGGGCGGGCTTCTATTTCCTTCAGCGGCAAGACGAGCTTGTGCTGGGGCCGTTTCAGGGCAAGCCGGCCTGCGTGCGTATCGCCGTGGGCCGTGGCGTCTGCGGGGCGGCGGTCGAAAGCGCGCGTTCGATCCTCGTCGAGGATGTGCATGCCTTTCCGGGACACATCGCCTGCGATGCCGCCTCGCGCTCGGAGCTGGTAGTGCCGCTCTTCCGCGATGGAAAGGTCTTCGGCGTCATCGATCTCGACAGCCCGCTTTGCGGCCGTTTCGATGGTGACGATCAGGCTGGCATCGAGGCGCTCGCCGCGATTTATGCTGCCTCAAGCGAGGCCAATGGGTACGGAGCAGGGAGGGGAGGCGTCACGCCATCGTGATCGATATGGCAAATCGACCATGCGATGCCTATATTGGCCCTGCAACCACTCCCTTAGCGCTGATCGGTCTTCACCCGGCCTTCTCGAGTCCTCATCGGGGACGTCAGGCCAAGCTCGGAAGGCGTGCCGAGGGGCAAGGAGAACAACAATGGGCAAATACAGCAAGACGGCAGAGGCGATCGCCAAGCTTACCCCTGAGCAGTATCGCGTGACGCAGCAGAGCGGCACGGAACGTCCCGGCTCCGGTGAATATCTCTATAACAAGCAGCCGGGCATCTATGTCGATATCGTCTCGGGCGAGCCACTTTTTGCCTCCGCCGACAAGTTCGATTCCGGCTGCGGCTGGCCGAGCTTCACCAAGCCGATCGAACCCGCCAATGTCAGTGAATTGACCGACATGTCGCATGGCATGGTGCGCGTCGAAGTGCGCTCGGCCAATGGTGATAGCCATCTGGGCCATGTTTTCCCGGACGGGCCGATCGATCGCGGTGGCCTGCGCTATTGCATCAATTCCGCCTCGCTTCGTTTCGTGCCGCGTGACCGCATGGAAGCAGAGGGCTATGGTGACTACATCGATCAAGTGGAGGATGTAAGATGACAACGGAACGTGCAGTTCTCGCCGGCGGTTGCTTCTGGGGCATGCAGGATCTCATTCGCCGCTATAGTGGCGTCATCTCGACGCGTGTCGGCTACAGCGGCGGCGACGTTCGCAACGCCACCTATCGCAACCATGGCACCCATGCCGAGGCGATCGAAATCATTTTCGATCCGCAGAAGATCAGCTATCGCGATCTGCTGGAATTCTTCTTCCAGATCCACGATCCGACCACCCGCAACCGCCAGGGCAACGATGTCGGCTTGAGCTACCGCTCGGCGATCTTCTACACCAGTGAAGAGCAGAAGCAGGTCGCGCTGGATACGATCGCCGATGTCGACGCTTCCGGCCTGTGGCCCGGCAAGGTCGTCACCGAGGTCGCGCCGGCCGGCGATTTCTGGGAAGCCGAGCCGGAACACCAGGACTATCTGGAACGCTATCCGAACGGCTATACCTGCCACTTCGTGCGGCCCGGCTGGAAACTGCCCCGCCGGCAGGCTGACGCTGCACAGCGCGCAGCCTCCTGATGGAAGGATCGCCGGGCATTGGCCGGCTGAACCTCTTCCTCGGCACATGGGACGTGAAGCGGCGGATCATCGATCGCTTCAACCGCTCCCTCGTGACCTTCGAAGGACAGGCGTTCGTCACGCCCGTCCAGTTCGAGGAACATGGCGATACGCAGAGCGATCACGTGACGCTCAGAAGCAGCCGTACCTATCGG
This sequence comes from Rhizobium sp. JAB6, assembly GCF_003024605.1. Taxonomy (GTDB): domain Bacteria; phylum Pseudomonadota; class Alphaproteobacteria; order Rhizobiales; family Rhizobiaceae; genus Rhizobium. Next base: position 4,486 of record NZ_PYJQ01000005.1, read on the forward strand.
CTCGATGAGGCGGACGATGATCTCGTCGTGCGTTTCGCCAATTTTTCGGAATTCATCCGCATCGGTGACGGCGCCTCGCAGCGCGTCATTCACCTTTGCGGCTCCGATCTCTATCGGGGCCGTCTGTTCTTTCGCTCGCTCGATGCCTGGGCCGAAATGTGGCATGTGCGCGGGCCTAGGAAAAACTATCTGAGCCTCGCGCACTACCGCCGTTTTTGACCTGAGTTCATGAAGGCGGATGGTATCAGCGCGTCCGCCGACGTGCCTGGACGGCCTTTGCCAGGTCTTCCAGCGTATGCACCGAGGTCGGCCAGTCGATGCAGCCATCGGTAATGCTCTGGCCATAGACCAGCGGCCTGCCCGGCACGAGATCCTGGCGGCCGGCCACCAGATTGCTTTCCATCATCATGCCTTTGATCCGCCGGTCGCCCGCCGCAACCTGTTCGGCGACTGACGTGACGACGAGCGGCTGATTTTCCGGATTCTTGCTGCTGTTAGCATGGCTGGCGTCGATGATGATGCGCGGCTCAAGGCCCACCCTGAGAGACTGTTCCGCGGTCGACTGCACGCTGGCCGCATCATAATTGGGCTCTCTGCCGCCGCGCAGGATGATGTGGCAATCCTCGTTGCCGCGGGTCGAGGCGATCGCGGCAAGGCCTTCCTTGGTCACGGCGGGGAAGTGATGCGGCTGCGATGCCGCGACGATCGCGTCGAGCGCGATGCGCACGTCGCCATTCGTGCCGTTCTTGAAGCCTACGGGGCAGGAGAGGCCGGATGCCAGTTGCCGGTGCACCTGGCTCTCGGTCGTCCTTGCGCCGATCGCGCCCCAGCTCACCAGATCGGAAATATATTGCGGCGTGATGGTGTCCAGATATTCGCAGCCTGCCGGCAGCCCCATTTCGTTGACGTCGAACAGCAATTTGCGGGCGATGCGCAGGCCCTCCTCGATACGGTAGCTGCCGTCGAGATGCTGGTCGTTGATCAGGCCTTTCCAGCCCACCGTCGTGCGCGGCTTCTCGAAATAGACGCGCATGATGATTTCGAGATCGTCGGCGAAGCGATCGCGCTGTTCCTTCAGGCGCGCCGCGTAATCGAGCGCTGCGACTGGATCGTGGATGGAGCAGGGGCCGATGACGACGATCAGCCGGTCGTCCCCGTCCCGCAGGATGTTGTGAACGGCGTCGCGCGCCTCGGTGACAGTCGCCGTCACGGCTTCGTCGCGGGGGATTTCATCTATGATCCGAGAGGGCGGCGTCAGCGCCGTGATCTCGACAATGCGCAGGTCGTCGGTGGAATTCAACACGGTATCGGTTCCTTTTGGGGTCATACCGTGGCGACAAAAAAGCCGCCAGGTAGACTAGCGGCTGGTTCGGGTCTTTGCTGTCGTGTCTCTTCTAACTACGCACAGGCCCGCCTCCGCTGAGAGCAGCGGTACGAATAAAATCGCGAGGCATATGCGAAGGTCAAAGACATGGATCGTCTCTACGATAAAAAATGCCTGATGTCGATGAGGGAGAATGAGAATAGAGACGGCAGCGTCAAGGCGTCCCCGTTTGGGAGTCCAATGTCTGTCTGCACGCTCCGGCACCCATCTCGCCGAGGCCCCGGCAAGCTCATCCATGAGCCCGCCCGAGAGAAATAACGAACCCCTGGCTCGGAAGGATCGGCCCGACTTCGCTGGAAGTCAGGCCGATCCCCATCCGATCAGGGGTCAAGTCAGATCAGATCTCGTAAACGAGCGATTAGAAGCTGCGCTGGAAGCGCAGAACGCCAGCCCACTGGTCCTGATTGATGGAGTCCCAGTTGGTGTAGGAAACTTCCGGCGTGATCTGGAGGTTCTTGACCGGGTTCCACTTGACGTTTGCCGTCGCTGCGAAGATCTTCGAGTCGGTGTAGGCAACCTGAGCGTTAGCCTGCAGCTTTTCGTTGATCGGAACCGTGAAGCCGCCCCAGACAGCCCAGTCGCCCCAGCCGATACCCTTGGCAGCGCCGGCGCCGTTGGCGTTTGCGTATTTGTTCAGCTTGTCGCCATCGGTGTTCCAGCCGCCCATCAAGAAGGCTTTGAAGACGCCGAAGTCGGCATCGACGCGAGCCTTGATGGCGCCTTCTTCGACGATGGAGTCATAACCGCCGACGATCTTGAAGCCGAAGTTGCCAGCCTTGTAACCAGCACCGGCAACAACGTCAGGAGCGTAGTGGTTGTGGCTATCTTCGCCGTTGGCGCCCGTAGCGCCAGCGCCGGAGTTCGAGTCTTCAACCGAGATCACAGCCGTGAAGCCGTTACCGGCGTCGTAGTTGTAGGTCAACTGGTTGAGTTCGTATGGACCGTCATTGACCACGTCGTCGTTGATGACGTTGCCGGCGTAACCGATGTAGGAGTTGTACTGGGAATCAGCCTTACCGATCAGGAAACCACCGAGGCTGATGTTTGCGAACAGCAGCTTCGTGGTGGTTGCGCCGCCATCCTGCCAGTCGAAGCGGATGACCGTGTTGGTCTTCAGCGGACCGTATTCGGTGTCGGTCGCGGTATCGACGCTCAGATGAGCGCGCGTATGCCAGAGAGTGCCGAAATGAGTGTTCGGGTTGTAGGCATCGTACCACTTGCCTTCGGTACGGACATAACCGCCGACCTTGAGGCAGGTTTCCGTGCCTGGGATGAAGAAGTACCCAGCGCCATATGCGTCGCAGATGCGGACGTATTCCAGCGGTTCCGGCTCGGCGGCGACGATAGCGTCAGCAGCATGAGCGCCGGAAACTACTGCGAGAGCAGCAGCGGAGCCGAGAAGAAGGCTCTTGATGTTCATAAAAACTCCAATCCAATATAGATTGGGCATAGGCTATCGCGCCGAAAAATCGACGTGCCCTTACCCTATCCCTGTTTAAAAACCCCGACTCGGGAGAAACGGGCCCCACCCGCTTCTGGTCGTCATTAAAGATGATTTCCTGCAAAGTTATATGATATATTTTTCACCGAATGACTTTTTCATGAAATTTAAGTTTTAGTTGCAAGAAAGCAACACTCAAAAACAAAGATGATAAGTGCAGCATAATATTGGCTGCGCAATAGTCATTTTAAGGTATAATCAATATTTGTTTTTATTCGAATATTATTTGATAATGTTGCCGTCGCGCAGATATTCCGCACAAACGTCTAATTGACAAGACGTTCCGTCCGCGCAACGGCCGGAGAGGCCTGTCAGCGCGATCGATATTGCGCTTCCGGAGCGGTTGATATCAGGCTGGCCGCTTCGGAGCCGAGATGAGCAACTTGCTCAGCATCGAGCCGATCATGATTCCCCAAAGCCCGCTGGTCATGCCAACGATGATATCGAGCGTCGAGCCAAAATTCCCGTTCGCCAGGAGATGCGAAACGGAAAGCGCCAGTACGCTGCCGATCATCAACAGGCAGGTGAAGGACGGAGATTGCGGATAGGCCAGGCGCGCAAGCATGCCTGCGATACAGAGTGCGACGGCGCGAAAGATGTCGAACGGATTGCCGAATGTGGCCTGCCAATTGAGATGTGCGAGCGTTACGCCGATGAGCGCCGCTATATAGGTCCAGGCAATAGTCTTCAAAAACCGGTCTGATATCATGGGGACATGATATAGCAGCGGCGAATGTAAACGCCAGCCTGACGCTGCCGCAGAGAGCGTTCGTGCATGGATCTCGCGCGCACATTTTATGTGGGTTCGAAACATTCTGTTGCGGCGCGCCAGGGTTCTCGGCTTTCGATTGACCTTCTTGCTATGCCGAACTCGGGCGGACTGGCCGGGCGATTTTCCGGCCAGCCGCAACGCCGTTTAAGCTTTCGATACGCGCGGCATATCTTCATCATCCTCTTCCGGCGGCTCCGCATCTTCTGCAACAGTGCTTGCCGGCGATCGGCCGAGGAAGGAAAAGACGACGACGGCCGTCAGTACAGTGATGCCGGTCAGGAGCCATAGCAGTGTGCCGAAGGCATGGCCATAGCCCTGGACAAGAGCGTCGTGCCCGATCGCCGGCACACTCGATGCAGCGGCGGCGAGGTCGCCGGTTACGAGTTGCTGCGCAGCCATTGCGGCGTGCCCACCGCCCGATGCGCCGAGGTCCGACTGGATGAAGGTGGAGAGGAGAGCACTGACGATGGCGAGCGCGACCCCTTCGCCGGCGACGCGGGTGGTGCTGAAAATGCCGGTTGCCATGCCGGCCCGCTCTTTGGGAACGACGCTGACCGCGAGCCCATCCATCAAGCCCCATGGCAGGCTGATGCCGACGCCGATCGTCAGCAGCGGACCGATGAGGGCGAATGGGGCCGAACCCGCGGTAAAATGGCTGAGCCAGAAAAGGCCCATCGTCGAGATGATGAGGCCGGTGCCGCAGATCGCTGCAGGGCTGAACCAGCGGGTCAGAAGCCCGGCAACAATCGGCAGGATAAGCAGCGGCGCCGACAGCGCAACCATCATCCGCCCGGCAGCGATCTCGCTCATGCCCTCGATGCCGACGAAGCGCACGGGCAGCAGGATCAGCAATACGACGAAGGCATAAGCAGGCGCCGCGGCCAGAAGCTGTACACCGACGAAGCGCGGATAGCGAAACAGGCTGAGATCCAGCATCGGTCGCTTCACGACGCGCTCGATGATGCCGAAAGCAAGGAAGAACAATGTGGCGCCGGCCAGCAGGGCGAGGACGAGCGGATCGCTCCAGCCGGTTTCGGGCGCGCGCAAGACGCCATAGGTGAAGAGCGTGAGGGCAAGCGTGAAGCTCAGTGCGCCAGGCCAATCCAGCCCTGCCGCCTCGGGATCGCGGGACTCGCGCAGGAAACAGGCGCCAAGACCAAGTGCGAGCAATGCCAGGGCGACTACGAGAATGAAGATAGACGGCCAGCCGAAGGCATCGATCATCAGGCCGGAGGCGATCGGTCCGAAAGCGAGGCCGACACCGAAGCTGGAGCCGACGATGCTGAAGGCGCGCATCCGCGCCGTCCCTTCGAACTCCTGAGCTAGAGATGCCATGCCGCCGGAAAAAGCGGCGGCAGCGCCGAGGCCCTGCAATGCCCTCAATATATCGAACCAGACGATGTTGCCGGCGAGTGCTAGCCCGGCCGAGAACAGCGCGAAGCAGCCGACGCCTGTCAGGAAGATGCGCCGCCGGCCGAAGCTGTCCGCCAAAGCGCCTGAGGCCATCAGGCAACTGCCGAAGGTCAGCATGAAGGCGTTCGTGATCCAGTTGAGTGCGATGGGGCTACCGCCGAGCGTACGGCTGATCGCCGGCAGCGCGACTGCGGGGCCGGTGAATGTCAGCGGCATCGCCGCCGCCGCGCAGCAGACGGCGACGAGGACGAAAAATTTCTCGGTCGGACTTGGGGCCTTTGTCTGTGGAGAGGTCATCGGATTACCGTTCGGTTCGAGCAAGGGAGGAAGCGGCAGGCAATCCTGGAATGATGCTGGCCAAAGGCCGCGCCGGCGCTTCAAATGACCGCATCAAGATATATTCGCTGCAATTATCTGATAATTAGGCTATTTCTCCTCATATATCGGAATAAAACTCTCGAATGGAGCGCGCGTATGGATCGCTTAAGCGGATTGACGGCTTTCGTTCGCACGGCGGATCTCGGCAGCTTTGCGTCCGCTGGACGCGTGCTCGGCCTTTCGGCCTCCGCCGTCGGCAAGGCAGTCAGCAACCTCGAACATCAGCTTGGTGTCCGCCTGCTGCAGCGTTCCACACGGAGCATTCGGTTGACCGAAGAAGGGCGTCTTTTTCACGAACGTTGCAGGCGTGTTCTCGATGATCTCGAGGATGCGCAGGCATCGCTTGCCCAGGCCGTCGCCGTGCCACGCGGGCGGCTGCGCGTCAGCGTGCCCATCGTCAGCTACCACTTCCTCTTACCGGTCGTGCCGGAATTTGTTGCCCGCTATCCGGAGGTCGAGCTGGACATCGATTTCAACGACCGTATCGTCGATATGATCGAAGAGGGAGTCGATGTTGCCATCCGCAGCGGCGATCTGCCTGATTCGCGGCTGATATCACGCAGCTTGCGTCCATTTCAGATGTTGCTCTGCGCCGCGCCCAGCTATCTCGAACGTTTCGGCATTCCCGATTGCCCGCGCGCCCTCAACGAGCATATGGCCGTCAGGTTTCGCTTTCCCAACAGCGGCAAGCTGCAGGATTGGCCTATGACAATGCCCGAAGGCGAGCCGGAGTTACGCATGCGGACGGCTTTCTCCTGCAACAATATGGAGGCCGTGCGCGGCGCAACCGTTGCCGGCCTCGGCATCGGTTGCATGCCGGATTTCCTGGTGCGCAGTACGCTTGCGGAAGGAAAGCTCAGAACGGTTCTCGACGATTTCATCGACGAACCCGGTCATTTCCATCTGCTCTGGCCATCGAACCGGCATATGTCGCCCAAGGTCCGCGTTTTCGTCGATTTTCTCAGCGAGAGGCTTTTCGCGAAAAGCTGCGAGGCTCTGCCGGCGACGACCGCTGCCTGAGAAAAAGACCATCGTATCGGCTTGAGATCCGCTGGCCTGCCGAGCGGGATAATTTCAGAATTGCTCGGGAGGCAGTTGTCGCGGGAGCTCGAGTTTGCGACGGTGTTTGCTCATATGCAGACCTGTCCCACGATCGGTCCGCAGCGCTAACCTTGGAAATCACCATGAGCCGCTTCTGGAGCCCTATTGTTCATTCCCTGACCCCCTATGTTGCCGGCGAGCAGCCGGCTACGGGCGGAATAACCAAGCTCAACACCAATGAGAGCCCTTACGGTCCTTCGCCGCTTGCCCTGGAGGCGATCTCGAAGGCTACGTCCGATACGCTTCGGCTCTATCCGGATCCGACGGCGCGGGAGTTGCGCGTCGCAATTGCCGAAAGTTTCGGGCTCGACAAGGACGAGGTCTTCGTCGGCAATGGATCGGACGAGGTTCTGGCCCATACGTTCCAGGCGCTGCTGAACCATGATGAGCCCCTGCTTTTCCCCGACATCAGCTACAGTTTCTATCCGACCTATTGCCGTCTCTATGGCATCGAGTTCCGGCAGGTTCCGGTCGATGCGGAGATGCGCGTCCGCGTCGATGATTATCGCCAGCCCTGCGGCGCAATTATCCTGCCCAATCCGAATGCGCCGACTGGGATCGCCCTGCCTCTGGCCGATATCGAAATCCTACTCAAGGATCATCCCGATCAGGTCGTGGTCATCGACGAAGCCTATGTCGATTTCGGCGGCGAGAGCGCCGTTCCGCTTGTCCGAAGCTATCCGAATCTCCTGGTGATCCAGACCCTGTCGAAATCGCGCGGGCTTGCCGGCTTGCGTGTCGGTTTCGCTGTCGGGCAACGGGCGCTTATCGAGGTACTGGAAAGGGTCAAGGACAGCTTCAATTCCTATCCTCTCGATCGGCTTGCACAGGCAGGTGCGGTTGCGGCCTGGAAGGATCGCGACTGGTTCGAGCGCCATCGCGTCATGATCATCGCCAGCCGGGAACGCCTGGCTGTCGCGCTCAAGGCGCTCGGCTTTCAGGTGCTTCCGTCATCCGCCAATTTTCTGTTCGCCCGGCATCCGAGCCGGCCAGGTGCGGAATTGGCGGCGGAGCTGCGGAGCAGGAACATTCTGGTAAGACGGTTCTCGGCCGAGCGTATCAGCGACTTCCTGCGTATCAGCATCGGCACCGATGAGGAGTGCAGCCGGCTCGTGGCGGCCCTCGGCGAAATATTGCGTTGACCTGAAGCCCCCGACGATCGTGCCTCGGCAAGTTCCGGCAAATCGGAAATGGCTTCAATCAAATCGAACCGCGGTCGTGTTGGCGCCGCAAAGCAGCACGGCCACGCGCTCGCCTGCGGCAGGGGCATATTTACCGGTAAACAGCGCGGCAAAGGCAGTTGCGCCGCCGGGTTCGGCGACGATCCTCAGCCGATCCCACAAAGCCTGCTGCGCTTGGCGGATCTCATCATCGGTGACCAGCACGGGACGTTGCGCGTAGGCGCGGGCGATCGGAAACATGAGCTCGCCGACGCGTTTTGGCGCTAGTGAGTCGGCGGCAATGCTGCCGGCAGGCGCATCGACCGGATGGCCGGCCTCGAAGGCCTGCCAGAGCGTCGGTGCGCCCTCCGGCTCGACTGCGACGACGCGGACACGGCCCTGAAACCAGGCCGCAATGCCACCAAGCAGCCCACCGCCACCCACCGCAACCAGTAGCGTATCGATATCAGGAAGATCCGCCTCGATCTCGAGCCCGATCGTTCCTTGCCCAAGCAAGGTCTCGGGCTGGTCATAGGCATGGATCGCCATGGCGCCGCGCTCCTCCACCCAATTCTGGCTGGCGGCTAGCGCATCGGCATAACGCTCTCCGCCGATGACGAGATTGGCACCGTAGCTACGGATACGCTCTGCCTTGGCGGGTGACGTTACGCTCGGCACGAAGATCGTCGCGGGAATGCCGAGGCGCATCGCTGCATAAGCGACTGCAGCGCCATGATTGCCGCCGGATGCCGCAACGACACCGGCCGCCGGCACATCTCTGCTGAGCAAACTGGAAAAGGCGCCGCGCGCCTTGAACGAGCCGGAATGCTGCAGAAACTCGAGCTTGAAGCCGAGATAACCCGGAGCGAGGCCGAAGTCCGCCATATCTGCATGCAGAACCGGTGTGTGGCGGATATGTGGGCGGACCCGCTTTTCGGTCTCTGCAATGCGCTCGGGAGTGATCATGTCGGGAAGCATCGGCGTCTCGCAGGGGAAAGTTGACAACAACTTTGTTACTTAGCAAAGTGACGAAATGCAAGAGCTCGATCTCATCAAGGCCTTGGCCAACGAACGCCGTCTCATCATCCTGCGATGGCTGAAGGATCCCTGCGTCCATTTTACGCCGCAGGTCGATGGCGATCTTGTTGAGGATGGCGTCTGCGCGCTCCTCATTGCCGAGAAGCTGAAAATATCTCAGGCAACGCTGAGCGAGCACATGCGCATTCTGGTCCAAGCCGGCCTAGTACGGCCGAAGCGCATAAAGCAGTGGATTTTCTACAAGCGGGATGAGGCTCGCATGGCAACGCTGGCTGCGCTTGTCGCAAGCCTCTAGCCACTCGCTAGACGCCTCCAAATGACAGAAGGCGGCGGGAGCCGAGCCCGCCGCCTTCCGTCATCACATGCGATAGCGATCAGATGTCGCTTGCGGCGTTTGCCCAGATTTCCGCAGCCTGCGCGGCGGTGACGCGGCGCACGTCCGTTTCGTCGCGGCGGCTGGCGAAGAGCTCGCTTGCCATGATCTGCTCGGCGAGATCGGCGGGCAGGGACAGCAGGACGCGCTGGCCATCCTTGTGGATGCCGCCGACGTCGGAGCGCTTGCCGGTGATCATGCCGCCCGCAACCGTATTGTTGCTTTCCGGGTCGATTAGGATGAACGAGCCGGTCGAGCGGTTCTGCTCATAGGGGTCGAAGATGGCGCTTTCGTCGAAGGTCAGGCGGACCTTGCCGATCGCATTCATCCACAGCGCCTGCGCCGGAGCCCAGGCGCCGGTCTTCAGCTCGAGCTGGGCGATCGGCTGCACCTGCACACGCTGGCGGCGGCTGCCGCTCTTCAGCCAATAGCGCTTGCCCGGCTCGATGCCCTCCGGCTGCAGCGCGACGATCTGCGCATCGAAGGAGAGGCCCGTCTGCGGCTGGCTGTCGATGGCAACGATCATGTCGCCGCGCGATACGTCCACCTGACGGTCGAGAACGAGGGTGATGGCATCGCCTGCGACTGCGGCATTGCGCACCAGATCGAAGGTGACGATCTTCGAGACATTGGCGACCATGCCAGACGGCAGGATCATGACGCTGTCGCCCGGCTTTACCGAGCCGCCGGCAACGGTGCCCTGATAGCCGCGGAAGCTCTCGCCGGGGCGGGAAACGCGCTGCACCGAAAGACGGAAGCCCACCGTCTGCGCCGAGCGCACGGTCGCCAGCTCCAGCGTTTCGACCAGCGTCGGGCCGGTGTACCACGGCATGGCTGCCTGGCCGGAATAGACGACGTTTTCGCCCTTCAGCGCCGACATCGGGATCGCGGTGATCTGCTTGACGCCGAGCGACAGGGCGAATTCGCGGAAGTCGTTGGAAATCTTCTCGAAGCCGGCGCGGTCGTAATTCGTTAGGTCGATCTTGTTGACGGCGAGCACGAACTGCTTGATGCCGAGCAGGGAAGCGATCGTCGCATGCCGGCGCGTCTGCTCCAGAATGCCCATGCGGGCATCGACCAGCAACACCGCGAGGTCGGCGGTCGAGGCGCCCGTTGCCATGTTGCGGGTGTACTGCTCGTGGCCGGGCGTATCGGCGACGATGAAGGAGCGCTTGTCGGTCGAGAAATAGCGATAGGCGACATCGATGGTGATGCCTTGTTCGCGCTCAGCCTGCAGGCCGTCGAGCAGCAGCGCGAAGTCGGGCAGGCCGAGATCGTTCTGCTTGCCGGTGGAATCCCGCTGAAGCGTGGCGGCCTGATCCTCCTTGACCGCCTTGGTATCCCAGAGAAGACGGCCGATCAGCGTGGACTTGCCGTCATCGACGCTGCCGCAGGTGATCAGGCGAAGCGGGCGTGAATCGCGGAGAGCCTTGGCCGCTTCGGCGGCAGGCCCGACAGCGGGAATTGTGACGACGTTTGCATTCACGGTCATCTCAGAAATATCCTTCACGCTTCTTCTTTTCCATGGAGCCGGACTGGTCGCGGTCGATGGCGCGGCCCTGGCGTTCGGAAACCGTGGCGATTTCCAGCTCTGCGATAATGTCTTCAAGTGTCGTCGCCGTCGAACGGATGGCACCGGTCAGCGGGAAGCAGCCGAGCGTGCGGAAGCGGATCAGCTCCTCGCGCTTGGTCTCGCCCGGCAGCAGTTCCAGCCGCGGATCGGCCGCCATGATCATCATGCCGTCGCGCTCGACGATCGGCCGCTTGGCCGCGAAATAGAGCGGTACGATCGGGATTTCTTCTGCCTGGATGTAGCGCCATATATCCACTTCGGTCCAGTTGGAGAGCGGGAAGACGCGAACGCTTTCGCCCTTGCGGATCTGGCCGTTATAGATATTCCAAAGTTCCGGGCGCTGGTTGCGCGGGTCCCAGCGATGGTCCGGCGTGCGGAAGGAATAAATGCGCTCCTTGGCGCGCGAGGCTTCCTCGTCGCGGCGGGCACCGCCGAAAGCTGCGTCGAACTGGCCGGCATCGAGCGCGTGGCGCAGCGCCTCCGTCTTCATGATGTCGGTATAGCGGGCCGAGCCATAGGTGAAAGGCGTGATATTCTCGGCCTTGCCGCGCGGGTTGATGTGCTCGATCAGGTCGAGATCGTACTTCTTCACGATCTCGTCGCGGAAGGTGATCATCTCGGCGAATTTCCAGCCGGTGTTCACGTGCAGGAGCGGGAAGGGGACGCGGCCGGGATAGAAGGCCTTGCGCGCCAGATGCAGCAGCACGGATGAATCCTTGCCGATCGAATAGAGCATGACGGGACGCTCGAACTCGGCGGCAACTTCGCGGAAGATGTGAATCGCCTCATTTTCGAGCGCTTTCAGATGCGGATCGAGGGGCGGCTTGATGCTTTGCGGATTGGAGATTTCCGTATCCGGACGGCTTTCGGGCATTGATGACTCCAGAACTTTCAAATGTCCCGACCGAAACTTGGCCGGAGGGAATGGATGCTTTGGTTCCCGGTTGAACAGCGGCGTAGGAAACGCGCTTCGGATCGATGCCGGGACCGGCGGGTGCTTTATTGTGCTGCTGCGGTGGCGCCTTCTTCATGAACATGCAGACCGCATTCACGCTTTTCATCGTTCTCCCACCACCAGCGGCCGGCCCGCTCGGGCTCGCCCGGCTTGATGGCGCGGGTGCAGGGCTCGCAGCCGATCGAAGGATAGCCGCGCGCATGCAGCGGATTCACCGGAACGCTGTTGTCGGCCACATACGCGCGGATCGCGTCGATGTCCCAATCGGCAAGCGGGTTGATCTTGATCAGGTTGCGCTCGGGATCGAATTCGGCAAAGGGCGTATCGGCGCGGTTGGCCGATTGGCCGCGGCGCAGGCCGGTGATCCAGATAGTGGCACCCGAGAGCGCGCGCGCAAGCGGCTTCAGCTTGCGCACGCCGCAACAGGCATGTCTGGCTTCGACGCTCTCATAGAAACCGTTCAGACCGTATTTTTCGGCATAGGCGTCGATATCGGCCTGTTCGGGCTCGTAACGGACGATGTTGATATCGTATTGGCTTTCCGTCTCGCCGATCAGGGCGAGCGTTTCGGGGAAGAGGCGACCGGTCTGGAGGGTTGCCACTTCGATGGGCAGACGGTGATTGCCGATCTCCGCCGTGATCACCTGATCTTCGATCCCGAGCGACGTCGTGAACACCGCGCGGCCCCCGAGCCCTGCGACAAGGGACAGGCGGCCGGCAAGATCGAGCGATGCAAGCTGGCTGTTGAGCGTCGCGGCATCTTCAATAAGGGTGATGGCAGTCATGGGGGATCCTGTCCTGATGTTGCCGCGAGTATCGCAGTTCGCAACGGCAGCGGACAGAAAAATAGATTTCGAAAGGGAGCGGATGGAGAGTAAATATCTCCATGAAGCAGCGCCGATAAGGAAAACCGACCGCCTCGGCTGTTAACCAAGGCGTTCTACCGCCAGACGCGGCCCTTCGGAAGCACTCGATATGGCCTACGATGTTTAAGTGCTTGCTTTAATGTCTATAGAAATAGTAGAGTTACACATAGCTTGTCAAATGGAAATCCGAAGTGATGCCCAAAATGATGCGTTGCGGCGGATTTTGCGCTAAACTACGAGCATAGTGCCCAAGAAGGATAACAAGCCTGGGTTGTTGATGTTTCCTGGCATTGCGCTAAGGGTGTGAGTGCTTCGAATTGCCCCGAGGGACGAGGGCTGAGGAGTTCTATAGCGGACCGGCCGAATCCATCGGCCGATCGTATCGCATGTGTGTGTGAAGCGGTTCGAAATGATTACTCAAAAAGCAAAATATGCGCTGCGGGCGCTGTCTGCCTTGGCCCAATCCGAAGCGGGCGAGCCGATGATGATTTCCGACATCGCCGCCCAGCAGAAGATCCCGAAGAAATTTCTGGAACAGATCCTTCTCGACCTGAAGCATCAGGGCATCGTCATCAGTCGCCGCGGCAAGCAGGGCGGCTATCTCCTGCGCAAGCCGGCGGACGAGATCACCTTCGGCGAGATCCTGCGGGTCATCGATGGACCGCTGGCGCCGCTGCCCTGTCTGTCACTGACAGCCTATCGCCGCTGCGACGATTGCGACGGTGAGCAGACCTGCGAAATCCGTCATGTCTTCGCCCGGGTCGCGGATGCGACCCGCAAGGTGTTGTTCTCGACGACAATTGCCGATGCGGTCGCCCAGCCGGAGGGCGCGGAAGTCGCCAGGCTGATGGCCTAGACAGATCGAGCCCAAGGAAGCTTTACAGGCCTCATGCCCCGAGGGTCGCAGGTTCGTACTCAGTGGGCATGTTCCTCGCCGCCTTCCTTTTCCATGGCTCGCCGCGTGCGGATCGCCGCCGCGATGAAGACGCGCGACAGACCGTGATAGAGCGGCTCGCGCGACAGCAGCCGCGAAGTCACATAGCCGATCATCGACACGGCCATGATCGGAATGACGGCCTGGTGGTCGCCGGTCATTTCCAGGATGATGACGAAGGCAGTCATTGGCGCCTGGACGACGCCGGCAAAATAGCCGGCCATGCCGAGGATAGCCGCCAGCGCGATACTGCCGCCGATCAGCGTGCCAACCGTGCTGCCGAAGCCGGCGCCGATGGAGAGCGATGGCGCGAAAATGCCGCCGGGAATGCCTGAGATCATCGACAGGAAGCCTGCCAGCAGCTTCTCGGCAAAGAAAAGCGGCGGCAGCGCATGTCCTTCCACAGCGCCGCGGGCCTGTTGATAGCCGGTGCCGAAGGTTTGGCCGCCGGAGAGCACGCCGATGGCGGCAACGGCGAGACCGCAGAAGCCGGCGAGAATCAGCATGCGTTTGAGCGGCTGCGGCTGCGCCCACCGGCGGATGCGGATGCCGGCAAAGAGTGCGAGCCCGCTGAATGTGGCGCCGAGCGTGCCTCCGCCAACGCCGCAGATCAGCATGACGATCCAATCCCGAAGCATCGTCGGGGCGGCGTCGGCCGTGCCGAAATAATTGTAGCTGCCGGAAAGGCCGAGTGCGGCGAGACCAGACAGAATGACGGCCATCAGGACCAGGCCATTGGCGCGGGATTCATAGGTGCGGCTCATCTCCTCGATGGCAAAGACGATACCGGCAAGCGGCGTGTTGAAGGCGGCAGCGATACCGGCAGCAGAGCCCGCGAGAATGAGCCCTTTCGCCTGCGCCATGCCGCCGAAGCGGGCAACCGCCAGCATGAAGGACGCGCCGACCTGTACCGTCGGTCCTTCGCGGCCGATCGAGGCTCCGCTCAGCAATCCCAATATGGTCAGCACGATCTTGCCGAAAGCCAGCCTGAGCGAAAGCAGCTTTGTCCGATCCTCTTCATGATGCAGATGTCGTGCGGCAATCGCCTGCGGAATGCCGCTCCCCTGCGAATTCGGGAACAGCGTCGCGGCGAGATAGGCTGACAGCACGAAGCCGAGCGGCGTCAGCAGGAGCGGCAGCAGCCACATCCATTCGCCCGACTGGGTTACAGCGGTAAAAGCCCGCTGCGCCAGATCGGCGAGTTTGGCGAAGCCGACGCTGATCACGCCGATCGCCAGCGCGCCCGTCCAGAACACGAGGCGCGGCCGCCAAAGATTGAAGGAACCCCAAATGACCCGGGAACGGCGGAGCAGCTTGGATTTGCGGTAGATGGGGGGCATGGGATGGATGACCATTATGCTGGCTCGCAAGCCCTTTGGAGGCATTTTTCAGGGCCGCTCACCTCGGGAGGAGAATTGCGATATCGATCTTTCTTACAGAATTTCCTTTTGCGGCCAAGGCTTAATCCACATGTTGACCGCTTCCAGCGATCGAATAGAATGTATCGCAATTGCAATGCGAAGGGGCCGATGAATGAAATCCGCTTCCATACCCCCGTTGAGGGTTGATCCCGCCTTGCGCGCCGCTGCTGAAGGCGTGCTGCGAGAGGGTGAGACCTTGTCCGCATTTGTGGAAAGCTCGCTGCGTGCGCAGATTGAACACCGCCGAACGAGGGCCGAGTTCATCGCTCGCGGCCTTGCTGCGCGGGACGATGCGAGGAAAACTGGCATGTATCATAGCTCTGACGACGTGATGGGAATGCTGAAGGGCAAACTCGATGCTGCAAAAGCGTCCGGAGGAAAATGACGTTTGCCGTGCGTTACTCCCAAGGCGCGCTCGATGATCTCGAACGACTCTATGATTATCTCTTGGCGAGAGACATCGAGCTGGCGGAAAAAGCCTATCACGCAATCGGCAAGGCAACCGAGTTTCTGGAGAATTTTCCATTCAGTTGCCGCAAAGCGTCAGCGGACAATGCATTTTTTCGAGAACTCGTTATTCCTTTCGGTTCGTCAGGTTATGTCGCTCTTTTCGAGATCGAGGATAGCGGGACGGTAACGACACTGGCAATCAGGCATCAGCGGGAGGAAGACTATCACTAATGTCTCCCCACCTTACCGATCGCTCGTCTCCCACCGCGGATTGATCCAGGGCTCCTGGTTGGAGCGTGCCAATCTCGGCTTGCCGAGGATATGGTCGGCGGCCTTCTCGCCCGTCATGATCGAAGGACCGTTCAGGTTGCCATAGGTAACATGCGGAAAGATCGAGCTGTCGGCGACGCGCAGCCCGTCGACGCCGATGACGCGGGTATCGGGATCGACCACTGCCATCGGATCGTCCTTCGATCCCATCCTGCAGGTGCCGCAGGGGTGATAGGCGCTTTCCAGATGTTCGCGCAGGAAGGCGTCGATCTCCTCGTCCGTCTGAACGTTCGGTCCGGGCTGGATCTCCGGTCCGCGATATTCGTCGAAAGCCTTCTGCCCGAATATCTCGCGGGTGAGACGCACACAGTGACGGAACTTCTCCCAATCCTCCGGATGGCTCATATAGTTGAAGCGGATCACCGGGTCGGCCTTCGGGTCTGAGGAGCGCAGCGTGACGTTGCCGCGCGATTTCGACAGGTTATAGCCGACATGCACCTGGAAGCCGTGGCTCTTGGCCGCCGCCTTGCCGTCGTAGCTGATGGCAACAGGCAGAAAATGATACTGGATATCCGGCTGCTTGACGCCCGGCGCGGAGCGCAGGAAGGCGCAGGCTTCAAACTGGTTGGACGTGCCAAGGCCCTTCTTGAAGAACAGCCATTGTGCGCCGGCGATGCCCTGCATGTACCAGGGCAGCCAGGAATAGAGCGACACCGGCTTCAGGCTCGTCTGCTGAAAATAGAATTCCATGTGGTCCTGCAGGTTGGCGCCGACGCCCGGCCGGTCGACCTTTACCTCGATCCCCATCTCGCGCAGATGCTGCCCAGGCCCGATGCCGGAGAGCATCAGCAGCTTCGGCGAATTGAACGAGGAGGCGGAGATGATGACCTCGCGGTTTGCCCGGATCACCTCGATCTTGCCATTGCGCTCGACTTCGACGCCGGTTGCGCGGCCGTTTTCGATGACGACCTTGCGGGCAAAGCAGCGGATGAGCGTGACATTCGGCCGCTTCAGCGCAGGCTTGAGATAGGCTGTCGCCGCAGACCAGCGCCGGCCCATCCACGTCGTCTGTTCCATCAGGCCGAAGCCTTCCTGCTTGCTGCCGTTGTAATCCTCGGTCGTCTCGAAACCCGCCTGCTTGCCGGCCTCGATGAAGGCGTGGAACAGCGGATTGCGGACATCGCCGCGGCGCACATGCAGCGGGCCGTCCTTGCCGCGCCATCCCTCTTCGCCGCCATGGGAGTGCTCCATCCGTTTGAAATAGGGCAGTACGTCGGCATAAGCCCAGCCTTGCGCGCCCAGTTCCTCCCAGCGGTTGAAATCCTCCGCATGGCCGCGCACATAGACCATGCCGTTGATGGAGGAGGAGCCGCCGATCACCTTGCCGCGCGGAGCGGTGATGCGCCGGTTGTTGAGCTGCGGCTCGGGCTCGGAGAGATAGCCCCAATTATAGCGGTCCATGCTCATCGGCCAGGCAAGGGCTGCCGGCATCTGGATGAAAGGCCCGAAATCGCTGCCGCCGAATTCCAGAACGATCACCGAATGCTTGCCGTCCTCCGACAGGCGGTAAGCCATGGCGGAGCCGGCCGAACCCGAGCCGACGATGACGAAATCTGCTTGCATGACGATGTGCTCCAGGTGGCAACAGGCGTAAATCGTAGGGCCTACACCCTCCCCTTGAGGGGGAGGGTCGGCCGCAGGCCGGGGTGGGGTGATTGCTGCTACACGCGCTGCGGCTGGTCACCCCCACCCGCCGCTAAGCGGCGACCTCCCCCCTCAAGGGGGAGGTGAATCAATAAGGCGCCTGTACCGGCCCCATGCCGACATAGACGGTCTTCAGCTCCGAATAGTGCTCCAGCGCCGCCAGCGAATTCTCGCGGCCGAAGCCGGATTGCTTGGAGCCGCCGAAGGGAATTTCGACCGGGCAGAGATTGTAGGTGTTGATCCAGAGCGTGCCGGCTTCGAGTTGGTCGACGACGCGGTGGGCGCGCGTGAGGTCGGCGGTGAAGACGCCGCCGGAAAGGCCGAATTCGGTGGCATTGGCGCGGGCGATCACCTCGGCCTCGTCGTCGAAATCCAGAACGCACATGACTGGCCCGAAAATCTCCTCGCGGGCGATCGTCATGTCATCGGTGACGTCGGCAAACACGGTCGGCTGGATATAATAGCCTTCGCCGGCGACGTTGTTGGGGATGCCGCCGCCGGTCAGCAGCGTCGCACCCTCGGCCTTGCCCTTTTCGATATAGGCGAGCACCTTCTCGCGCTGCGCCCAGGAGACCATCGGGCCGATCTGCGTTGCCTCGTCCATGGGGTCGCCGATGAGCATGGCATCGGTGCGCACCTTCAGGCGCTTCAGGAATTCGGACTTGATCTTGCGGTTGACGAAGACGCGCGTGCCGTTCGAGCAAACCTGCCCGGTCGAATAGAAATTGCCGAGCATGGCGCCGCCGATGGCGCTGTCGATATCGGCATCGTCAAAGACGATCAGCGGCGACTTGCCTCCGAGTTCCATGGTGACATGCTTGAGGTGGCCGGCCGCCGAAGCCGCCACCTTGCGGCCCGTCGGCACCGAGCCGGTCAGCGATACCTTCGCCACGTCGGGATGGTTGATGAGCAGAGGCCCGGTTTCGCGGTCACCCTGGATGACATTGTAGAGACCTTTCGGCAGGCCGGCCTCGATCAGGATTTCGGCGATCTTCAGCGCGCCGAGCGGCGTGTTTTCCGAAGGCTTGAACACCATGGCGTTGCCGGCGATCAGGGCCGGGGCGCCCTTCCAGCAGGCGATCTGCTGCGGATAGTTCCATGCGCCGATACCGACGCAGACGCCGAGCGGCACGCGCTTGGTATAGGCGAAATCGCCGCCGAGCGGAATGTAGGAGCCGTTGAGGCCGGCTGCCGCGATGCCGCCGAAGAATTCGAAGCTGTCGGCGCCCGACGTCGGGTCGGCGACGATGGTTTCCTGGATCGGCTTGCCCGTATCCAGCGTTTCCAGTTCCGAAAGCTCGCGATTGCGTTCGCGCATGATCTCGGCCGCCCGCTTCAGGATGCGGCCGCGCGCCGTCGGGCTCATGGCCGCCCATTCCGGCTGCGCCCGCTTGGCGCTAGCGATCGCCTTTTCGACGATGGCGGGCGTTGCCGCATGCAAGCGGGCGATTACCTCCCCGGTCGCGGGGTAGATGCTTTCGATAAGAGTGCCGTCGGTGTCCTCAACATATTCTCCGTCGATGAAATGCGAGGCGGTGGGCTGGGCTTTTAGGGTCATGTTTCAGTCCTTTGAACGGCGGCCTCTCTGGAAAGCGGCGCAAGCAGTAAATTGATGTAATCTTCCGTAAGCGCGATCGAAGCCTCGATGCTGATCGGCGCCGATCTCAGACTTTGACGGATATAAAGGCCGTCGATCATCGCGGCAGCGCCTTCGGCGATGCGTTCTGCGTCTTCCTCCGGACATAGAGCCTTGAGATTGGCAAGCAGGTTGGAGCGCAGCCGGCGCGCATAGATGACGAGAAAGCGCCGCGTCTCCTCCGAACGCTGCGCTTCGGCATAGAAGGCGAGCCACGCCGCGATCGTCTCCGGCGCAAACTGATCGGCCTGGAAGCTGACGCGGATGACGGCCGAGAGCTTTTCGCGCGGTGTTTTGGCCGCGCGCAGCGCCGTGATGACGCTGTCGCGCAGCCGCTGTAGATGCACTCGGACGGTCTCGATCAGCAGCTGTTCCTTGCTGCCGAAATAATGATGCGCGAGGGCAGGGGAAACGCCGGCCTGCTTGGCAATTTCGGACATGGTGACGGTCAGCGAGCCGTGATCACCGATCACGCGCATCGCAGCATCCACCAGCGCCTTGCGGCGCACCGGTTCCATTCCCACTTTCGGCATTTTTCATCCCCGAGGCTGGACACAATGTATTTTTGATTGACTGATCAATCAATAAAAAAATGATGTGCGGGGCAACCTGCTGCCGAAAATCCGCAACCCCTTTCCGATGAGCATTTCTGTGCCATACTTCCGAAGAGGAGGAGGTGCAGTCATGGTCGATATTCTTGATGAAGTTCCCCCATCGGCAATGCGTGACAAATGGGGATGGTTTGTCGGGCTTGGAATCCTGCTGATGATCTGCGGCGGTATCGCGCTTGGCAATGTGTTCATCGCCACCGTCGCTTCGGTCTATTACATCGGCATGCTGATGCTGATCGGCGGCATCGTGCATCTGGCCCATGCCTTTCAGGTGCGAGGATGGGAGCATATCCTGTTCTGGATGCTGAGCGGCCTGCTCTATACAATTGCCGGTATCCTCGCCTTCGCCAATCCACTGTTGGCCTCCGAGGCACTGACCCTGTTCCTTGCCATCGCACTGCTCATCGCCGGCACGTTTCGCGTCTGGGTCGGCCGCAAGTTGAAGCCGGAGCGCGGCTGGGTCTGGATCGTCATCAGCGGCCTTGCGACCGCGGTTGCCGGCATTGCCATTGCCGTCGGCTGGCCGGTCAACAGCCTCTGGATTCTTGGTCTTTTCCTGGCCTTCGATCTGATTTTTCAAGGGTGGACACTGGTTGTCTTCGGCCTTGTGCTCCGGCGGTAGCGCACTGCCCGATAGGAGTAACGGACTGCTACTTTTTGACAAGGAGCGTGAGCGGCGTTACTCTTTGGGTCTCTGCCATGTCGGGCAGAACGGCGTTGCGTTGATGTGACGACAGTATCTTCATCCGAAAGTGCGCGTGTCGACAGACATGCGTGAAGAAACTGGTTAAAGCCGCGGAACCTGCTTCCAGACAAATTTCCGCTAGATAACGTCAAGGGAGGAATATCATGCCGATGGTAACGGTTTCCATCTCTCCGCTTCAGGCTGCCGGCATCCGGGCAGCGGTCGACACCGGCACCTATGCCTCGAGCAGCGAAGTCGTGCGGGAAGCCCTGCGCATGTGGGATGCAGCCCGCAAGCGCGGTGACATTTGCGATGTGCCTCGTGCCGCCAACGATGGTGGCGAGACAGCAAAGAACGGCCGCTGCGTCGCCGATATGTTTGCCGATTACGAGGCGGAACGGCAGTCAAGCAATTGACGGCGATAACCCTCCGTCAGCAGGGCTGCAGAGCTGCCAGGCGCTCCATCTTCGTTCCGGCGGATGGTTAACATTGCTTTACCATTCACGAAACTTTCACATGCGGGAAAGGTTTCGTTGACGCTTTATGACGCATCTTCGGCCGAAAACGCGGTAAACCCAAAGTTTTACTTAAATAAATTAGATTAGAATCCGCAAGTGGAGATGGGCATGTCCCTGACTGCCGCAGCCGAACCGGGCGTCTTGCGCCGATATGCCAGCGATCAGATCGTTACTCTGGCCAAACTCGTGATCGAAAACGCATTCCAGCCGATCGTGGAGGCCGGCACCGGCGCCGTTTTCGGCTATGAATCCCTTATGCGCGGGCAGGAGCGCATCGGTTTCGACAGCCCGGTCGACATCCTCGATGAGGCCGAACGCACCGGTCAGCTTCTTGGTTTGGAACAGATGGTCACCAGCCGGGCGCTGGCAAAGTTCGCCACCTTGCCCAACATCGCTGCCTCTACTCTTTTCCTCAATCTGGATGTCCGGTTGATCCCGCAAGGCGCCACATTGGTGGATGGCCTGTTGCAGCATATGCAAAAAGCCGGGATTGCGCCCTCGTCCATCTGCTTCGAATTCTCCGAGCGTTTCGACAATACCATCGTGCCTGAATTTCGCGATCTGGTCGCCAGGATGCGAAGCTCCGGCTTCAAGCTGGCGATCGATGATTTTGGTGTCGGGCGCGGCGAAATGAAGCTTCTGTCCGATTATCCGGTCGATTACCTGAAGATCGACCGGCATTTCATCGTCCATATCGACCGAAGCGCCCGCAAGCGCCATATCCTTAGAAATCTCGTCAACATCGCCCATGTTCTCGGTACGCGCGTCATCGCCGAGGGTATCGAGACGGAGGCGGAGTTCCTGACCTGCCGCGAATTCGGCGTCGACTTCGTCCAGGGCTGGTTCATTGCCCGCCCGACGGTGCTCGTCAATGAGCTGAAGCCGAGCTTTCCGCATCTGCAGGATCTCGGCAAAATGGCGCGCAACAGTCAGTCGCTCGATGAAATCCTCATTCGCAAGCAGATCGAGGTGCTGCCGACGATCCGCGAAAGCGACAGCATCGACAGCGTTTTCGAACTCTTCCGCCGCAATCCGCGCCGGGCCTATTTTCCCGTCGTCAACGCCAATAACGAGCCGCGCGGGATCATCCACGAATACCAGCTCAAGGAATATATCTATCAGCCCTTCGGCCGCGACCTGCTGAAGAACAAGGTCTATAAGCGGTCGATTTCGCATTTCGTGGAGATGGCGCCGATTGTCGGGCTTGATTCCGATGCCGATACGCTGATGACGATCTTCGCCAACATGGAAAGCAGCGATTGCCTGATCGTCACCGAAGGCACGCATTATGCCGGCATCGTCTCGGCCGCCTCGCTCATCAAGGTCATCAACGAGAAGCAGTTGAAGATCGCCCAGGATCAGAATCCCCTGACCGGCCTGCCGGGCAATCGGGCAATTCACGATTTCATGCAGAATGCTGGCCGCGATGGCGATGACATAAGGCATTTCTGCTATTGTGACTTCGATAATTTCAAGCCGTTCAATGACGCTTACGGCTTCCATGTCGGCGACCATGCCATTTCGATATTTGCCGCGCTGATGCGCCGCTATTTCTTTGCCGAACGCCATTTCCTCGGCCATGTCGGCGGCGACGACTTCTTTATCGGCGTCACCGGCTGGAGCGCGCCGGAGCTTCGCGAGGTTTTGGATCGGCTGCTTGCAGATTTCCACGCCGAAGTCCTCGAACTCTATTCGGCGGAGGATCGTGCCGCCGGCCGCATTCGCGGTCATGACCGCAGCGGTGCCGAGGCGGAATTTCCCTTGATGCGCTGCTCGATCGGTATTCTGGAACTGCCCGAGGGACTGGTGATCGACAACAGCAATCGCGTCAGCACTTCCATCGCGGGCATCAAGGCAAAGGCAAAGGAAAGCGGCATCGGCATCGCATTCCTCGGCTTGGCCGAGACGAATTGACGCCCTTCGGCACTCGATCCTTTTCAAGCGTTCTGCGCTAAACTATCTCCACTGCTTTGCTGGGAGAGGAGATTGCGCCATGCCCTTGCCGTCTGAAATGCGTTTCGTGGATTTGCCGTCCTTTGGCGGACCGGAGGTCATGACCATCGCCCGCAAGCCTCTGCCTGTCTTGAACCCAGGCGAGATTCTGGTCCGCGTCGAGGCTGCCGGCGTCAATCGGCCGGATGTGGCGCAACGCCAGGGGATCTATCCGCCGCCCAAGGAAGCAAGCCCGATCCTGGGCCTCGAAGTGGCTGGCGAGATCGTCGATGTCGCGCCCGGCGTGACCGAATTTGCGATCGGCAACAAGGTTTGCGGCCTCGCCAATGGCGGCGGCTATGCGGAATATTGCGTCCTGCCCGCTAGCCAGGCTCTCCGTTTCCCGAACGGTTATGATGCCGTGCACGCAGCCGCGCTCCCCGAGACCTTCTTCACGGTTTGGGCCAATCTCTTCCAGATGGCGGGCCTCACCGAGGGCGAAAGCGTGCTGATCCACGGCGGCTCCAGCGGCATCGGCACGACGGCGATTCAGCTTGCCCGCGCTTTCGGCGCGACGGTCTATGCGACCGCCGGATCGAAGGAAAAATGCCAGGCCTGCGAGAAGCTCGGCGCCAAAAGGGCAATCAACTATAAAGCGGAAGATTTCGCCGAAGTCATCAAGGCCGAAACGGAACATGGTGTCGATATCATCCTGGACATGATCGGCGCCGCCTATCTGGAAAAGAACCTCGCATCGCTTGCCCGCGACGGCTGCCTTTCGATCATTGCCTTCCTTGGCGGCGCGGTGGCGGAGAAGGTCAACCTGACGCCGATCATGGTCAAGCGCCTGACGGTGACGGGATCGACCATGCGTCCGCGCACGGCTGAAGAAAAGCGGGCCGTCCGCGACGACCTTCTTTCCCAGGTCTGGCCGCTGCTCGACCGGGGCACCGTCGCCCCGGTCATTTATCGGACCTTCTCTTTCGACGACGTAATTGAGGCGCATCGCTTGATGGAAACCAGCGACCATATCGGCAAGATCATGCTGAAGCTGGCTTGATCGTGAAGGACAGGATGATGGCGATGAGACCGGGTATCGCCATTAGCACGTAGAGCCAATTTGCAGCGGAAAGGGCGCCGGCAATGCCGCCCGGATCGGTCAGGCCCGCTCCATTGACGATGACCCCGGCAAGAGCAGCGCCGAACGCGCCGCCCAGCGATTGTGTCATCGAAATGGCAGCCGAGGCCTTGTCCTCATCGGCTTTCCTGGCGAGGCCGATGATCCTGGTCACCAGATGTGCCCAGCCGAGACCGACGCCGAATCCCATCAGGAACATGGTGATGACGGCGGGCGCAAACCTGGCGACGGTATCAAAAGGCGTGCTCGTTGCCAGGAAGGGGATCAGTGATGCGGTCGCGGCCGTTTCCACAATGCAGCCGGCAATGATGGCGAGGGCCGCTCGCCTGCCTGAGAAAGAATTACTGAGGAAGGCCGCGATGGTCCAGCCGAGCGCTACCAGCGCCACGAGATAGCCCGAGACCAGCGGCGTTACGCCATGCAGCGTCTGCAGGAAGTAGGGGATATAGATGTCGCTCGTCAGCACCAGCGTCATCGTGAATATCGTCAGATAGAGCCGCGCGATCGGATTGCCGAGCATGACGGCCCCATGCGGAAGGAGGCGCACTTCGCTCTTGCGCTCGATCAGCACCATCGCCGTGACCAAAATGATGGACGCCGTAATCAGCACGACCTTGTAGGTTCCGTGTTCGACGGTGCCGGCAATGCTGACGAAAAGGACGGCAATCAGCAGAAGCGCGATCTGTGCGAGTGGCGTCCTTGTATCGATCCGGTCATCCGCAACATCGGGCAGCAGCCGGCGCGCCGAAAGTGCCATAATGACGGCCAGCGGCACGAGGATGATGAATGCCTCGCGCCATGCGCCGCCAACGGCGAAGAGGCCGCCGAGGGTTGGTCCAAGTACCGTCGCCACGCCCCAGATCGCGGCGTAGAGTGTCGATGCTCTGCGCCATAGCGGTTGGGGATAGATGAAGCGGATGAAAGCATAGGCAAGCCCGGAAAGCATGCCGGAGCCGTAGCCCTGCGCAGCACGCCCGACGAGCAGCATCGGCATGGTCGGTGCAATGGCGCATGCGAGGCTGCCCACACCGAAAGTAAGTGCCGCCACGATGTAGACGGCACGCAGGCCCATGCCCTTCGGTCGGGTTGCGACCGTAATCGAGCCGAGCACGCCGGCGGCGACAAAGAGTGTCGTCATCCATGAGAACAGTTCGAGGCCGCCGATATCCCGGACGATCGAAGGGGCGATCGTGGCGGTGATGTAGGATTCGACGGCATAAAGCGTCACGCCGCCGCCAAGCATCAGCGTCGCGGGCAGAAGTTTCGGCGAAAACAATGTGAAGACGGAAGAGGATGAGGCAGAGGTTTCGATGCTCGACATCGGACGGTCCCCGGTATTTTTCCTAGCGGTCGATTATTTTCCAAGTTATAATTTGGAAATTACATTCTTGCCGAATTAAAACAAGAGACAACTTGGAAAAATGCGTCAGTCACCTGCCAATCGAATTCTGATCCTGTTGAAAACCGACGGGCCACAGCTGGCAGCCGCTGTCGGCGATGCACTCGGCATATCGTCCGAGGCGGCCCGCCAACAGTTGACGAAGATGGCGGAGGAGGGATTGATCGAGCCGGTGGCGGAGGCTCGCGCCGGCAGGGGCAGGCCACGACAGTTCTGGCACCTGACGGCCGCCGGCAACCGGCAGTTTCCCGATGGCCATGCCGATCTGACCGCCACCCTGCTTGCGACCATGGCCAGCCAGTTGGGGCAGGGCGCCGTCGATGCGGTCATCTCGGCGCGTGAAACGGAGATGCTCCGGCGCTACCGCAGTGAGATCGACCTTACCGCCGATCTGCCCTCGCGCGTCGCGAGCCTAGCCGCGATACGAACGCGGGAAGGCTATATGGCCGATCATTGGCGGGAGAATGACGGCTCGATCGTGCTGGTGGAGAACCATTGCCCCATTTGTGCTGCCGCACATGCCTGCGCCGGCTTCTGCCGTTCCGAGCTCGAGACTTTCCGTATGGTTCTTGCCGCCCAGGTGGAGCGGGAAGAGCATATTCTTCTCGGCGCGAGGCGGTGCGCCTATCGGATTCGGCCGACCGTTTGAGCAGGGAGTTTTAGCTTCGGGGATATCGTCGGCAATTGGCAACGCAGGATGCAGCGGCTATCACTAGCCGTATAGCAAATCAAAGGCAGCTTGCATCATGTCCAATCCCGTCTGCATCGAAGTCACCCGTGGCAATCAGGTCGAAAGCCGTCACCGTGGCTCGGTCGTTGTCGTCGATGGCGACGGGAAGCTGGTTTTCTCCCTCGGCGATATCGAAAGCGGCGTCTTTCCGCGCTCGGCCTGCAAGGCGATGCAGGCTTTGCCGCTGGTGGAAAGCGGCGCCGCGGATGCCTATGGTTTCGGTCATAAGGAATTGGCGCTCGCCTGCTCCTCGCACAATGGCGAGGATGAGCATGTGGCGCTCGCCGCCTCCATGCTGGCGCGCGCCGGCCGCGATGTCGGTACGCTCGAATGCGGCGCGCATTGGTCCTTCGACCAGAAGACAGTAATTCATCAGGCCCGCACCATCGACAAGCCGACGGCGCTGCATAACAATTGCTCGGGCAAGCATGCCGGTTTCGTCTGCGCCTGCTGCCATCAGGATATCGATCCCAAGGGCTATGTCGACTATCATCACCCGCTCCAGCAACAGATCCGTGAGACGATGGAGAGCCTGACCGGCGCTGTTCTTGCGCGTGACAATTGCGGCACCGATGGCTGCTCGATCCCGACCTATGCCGTACCGCTCAAGGGACTGGCGCATGGCTTTGCCAAGATGGCGACGGGCATCGGGCTCGCGCCCTTGCGCGCCAAGGCATCGCGGCGGCTGTTCGAGGCCTGCATGGCCGAACCCTTCTACGTTGCCGGCACCGACCGTGCCTGCACCAGGCTGATGCAGATCGCTCCCGGCCGTATCTTCGCCAAGACCGGCGCCGAAGGCGTGTTCTGCGCTGCAATCCCCGAACAGGGCATCGCCATCGCGCTCAAGTGCGACGATGGCACGACTCGTGCGGCGGAGATCATGGTGGCGGCGACGCTCGCCCGCTTCTTCGAGAAGGATAGCACAGTCCATGCCGGCCTGATGTCGATGGCCGCCCGATCCTTCAAGAACTGGAACGGCATCCATGTCGGCGATATCAGACCGACAGCTGCCCTGACGGCTTAAAGGACCCGCTCCGTTCAGCTGCTCGGTCGCCGGACCGCCACATGCTGCCGCACGACCTTATATTCCTGCCAGATCAGGACCATGACCGCGAGATCGAAGATGGTAAGGATGATGAGCCCGATGCCATGCGTGTCGGTGAAGCGGTAAAGCTGGTAGACGATGAAAAGCCCAAGGGCGGCCAGCGATGCCGGATAGGCCCACATCTTGCCCCGGAGCAGGCCGATGACCAGCAGCACCTTCACAAGCCCGTGGCTCAGCAGGTAATAGGCATAGAAATTCTTGGTCCCGACGGAAAAGTCCTGCGCCCAGGTAAGCAGATGCGTCGCGATGAAATCATGGGGATCGTTGAGAAGCTCGGGCTGCGCGATCCTGTTTGCCAGACGAAGGATCGATTCCGTGCTGACGAGCGCCAGCACCATGCCGCCGAGACATTCGATCAGGGCGTGCGCGCCCTTCAATAGAACGCTGATTTCGAAGAGTTGGTGAATGCGGCGTTCGTTCATGGGCGATCGTAACCTATGGGGCCTATTCAGGTAGGCTTGATCGGCGACGAGGACAAGGCATATCGATCTCCGGCCGCCGATCAGGCCGGGAAGATCGGCATCCCGGTATCCCGGTAGGGCGCCAGGCTTTCTTCCGGAACATCCGATGATACGATCAGGCCGGAAACGCCGTGTATGGGCAGGATCTGGCATGGCGAGGCGGCATCGAGCTTCTCGGCCGTCGACAATACGTAGGTTTCCGCCGAGCATTGGGCGATATGCCGCTTGATGGCCGCTTCCTCGAAATCGCCGGTGGAAAAGCCGCGTGCGGGGTGGATGGCGGTGACGCCAAGAAAGAAGATGTCCGCCCTTATCGATGCGATCGCCGCCACGGCGCCAGCACCCGTCGCGACCATCGAATGCTTGTAGAGCTTGCCGCCGATCAGGATCACCTCGGCCAGGGGATGATGCTCCAACTCGCCAGCAATCGTCGGGCTGTGGGTGACGATGGTAACGGCGATATCCTTCGGAAGGTGCCGTGCGATCTCGGCATTCGTAGTGCCGCCGTCCAGGAATACGGTCCGCCCCGGCTGGATCATGCCGGCCGCATAGGCGCCGAGCCGGCGTTTCTCGTCGGAGGAGACCGTCTGCCGCGCGGTAAAATCGGGTAGGTCCGGTGACAGCGGCAGTGCGCCGCCATGCACCCGTTTCAGCAGTTTTTCCGCCGCCATCTCCCGCAGATCCCTGCGGATCGTGTCCTCGGATAGGCCGAGATCGTCGGCCAGCGCCTTGGCGATTACCTGGCCGTCCCTGCGCAATCTGTCGAGGATGAGGGTCTTGCGTTGGCTGGTCAGCATGCCGGTCTCTGCACGTTATTTCATGAATAATCCGGAAGTTATCAGAAAAGATTCGACATTCAAGAAAATATACGCATTATCGTGCAAATTCCTGCAGAAAGCAGGAGCTGAAAATGGAGGCATGACATGTTGATTCTAATTGCGGGGCCTTATCGCTCCGGCACCGGCGATGATCCGAGGAAAATGGCTGAGAACCTCAAGCGCCTGGAGGAGCCGTCCTATGCCCTGTTCAAGGCCGGGCATCTGCCCATGATCGGCGAATGGGTTGCCTTGCCGGTCTGGCACGCCGCCGGCGGCAAGAGCATAGGAGACGATTTCTATGAGGAGATCTTCCATCCGACAGCGGGCCGACTGCTGCAGCTTTGCGAGGGTGTTCTGAGGTTGCCGGGCGACTCCAAGGGCGCCGACAACGATGTCCGCATCGCTCGTGAGCGCGGCATTCCCGTCTGGTACAGGCTGGAGGACGTGCCCGGCTGCGCCTGAGATCAAGCGCCCATGCCCACTGAGCTAGCCAAAGGGGATGGGCATATCGGTCCGATCGATCAAAACCTTTTGTAGCGTCCATCAGCATCGGCCACTTCCGTATTGGCCGGGTTCGCTTTAGCTTCCTCACGGACTTCAATCGAGGAACGGAACATGCTGACATTCTATTTCGCGCCCGGAAGCTGCGCGCTCGCCAGTCTCATCGCCCTGGAAGAATCCGGTCTTGCCTACGAGCACCGACGCCTCAACCTCGCCAATGGCGATCAGCGCCAGCCGGATTATCTGGCCATCAACCCCAAGGGCCGGGTTCCCGCCCTGGTGACCGATCGCGGCGTCATCACCGAGAACATCGCGATCCTGGCCTACGTCGCGCAGATCGCGCCGGCTGCGAAGCTGGCACCGCTCGACGATCCCTTCGAATTCGCGCAGATGCAGTCCTTCAACGGCTATATCGCCTCCACCGTTCATGTGAACCATTCGCACAAGGGGCGCGGCTATCGCTGGACCGACGATGCGGCAGCCATCGAGACGATGAAGGCCAAAGTGCCGCAGACCATGACCGAGGCCTTCGCCTTGATAGAAGACAAGATTCTGAAAGGCCCTTGGGTGATGGGCGAGCAATATACCGTTGCTGACGGCTATCTCTTCACCATGGAGACCTGGCTGCCGGGAGACAATGTCGATATCAAACAATTCCCGAAGGTCAGCGCCCACTATCAGCGCATGCTTGAGCGTCCGGCCGTTCAGAAGGCACTCGCCGTCGAGAAGGGTTGATCATATCCGGCCGAATGCTGCCACAAGCTTTTTCGGGGCGCGGTATCGCCACGCCTCGATCAACCGCAATTGCAACTCCTCATCGCCGATCGCGGTGATGCGCAGCGGCAGGGAGGGCCAGCCGACATAATGATCGGTCTGGAAATAGATTTCCGGCGCCATTTCCATCAGCTGTTCCTTGCGATCGATCGGCAGCGATAGCACGATGGCCTCGTTGTTCTTGACGGTCACGAACGCTTTGCCGCCGACCTTGAAGGCCGGCAGACCGTAATGCAGGCCAGGTTCAACCGCAGGCAGCCCGGCTTGCGCGATAAGCCGCTGCAATCGTTCGGCGATGGTGTCGATATCGATGACCGATGTCATGTTTGCGCGCGTGAAGTAGGTCTCTCTCAGGCGCATTCTTCCGGCTGAACGCACCGCTTGTCCATAGGACGCCCGAGATTTTCCGGCATCAGCGGTAGGTCGGCCAATTCCTCCAGTGACATGCTCGCAAGTATCGGATGCTGCAGCGGATCACTTTCCTCCTTACGATCCTCCTCCGGCAGGTGACTAAAGAAAAGCTTCAAGATCGACATGGATTGCCTCCTCGGAGCTCCGCATCGATGCAACCATAAGAGCATCAGCCGGCGGAGCTGCGGCGCTTTTCGCCCTTATAATGCAATAATCGCGCGTATACCCGCTTTGCGCAATTGAGAATGCCGGGATGCTGTTATAGATATTCTATAATGAGAAATCTCAACAACGTTCATCTGAATGGCTTGCGCGCCCTTGAGGCGGTCGGACGACTCGGCTCGCTGCAGGCGGCGGCCGACGAACTCGGCGTGACTGTCGGCGCGGTCAGCCAGCAGGTCATCAAGGCGGAGGCGCAACTCGGGCGGCCACTGTTCGAGCGAACTCCGAAAGGCATGACGGTGACGGCATCGGGGCTGGGGATATTGACGAGGCTCGGCGAAGGCTTTCAGTCCCTTTCGGCGGCCGTGGCGCTCACGCAGCATGGGGACGAGAATATCCTCACGATCTCGGTCGCGCCCGTCTTTGCCGCCCGCTGGCTCGTATACCGGCTCGACCGCTTCGCCGCTCGCCACCCGGATATCCGCCTGCGCATCGATGCGACCACTCGGCTGATCAATCTGGCAACATCGGATGTCGATATCGGCATTCGGGTCGGCAGCGGACAATGGCCCGGCGTCAAGGCCGAACTGCTGTTGGCCCAGGAGGTGTTTCCCGTCGTCACGCCGCCGATTGCCGCCACGCTTCGGGAGCCTGCCGATCTTCTGAAAGTCCCCGCGGTCATCGACGGACATGCAATGTTCGGCTGGGAAGTTTGGCTGCGCAAGGCCGGGCTTTCAGAGCATCGCATGGAAGAGCGGCACATCTTCAACGACGCGTCGCTCTGTCTGGATGCGGCCATAGCGGGGCAGGGGGTGATGCTCGCCTGGCAGACGCTGGCAGCCTATGCGCTCCAGCAGAAATGTCTCGTCGATCCTTTCGGCATCCGCGCAAAGACCGGGTTCGGCCATTATTTCGTTACCACGCCCGGCGTGCGCGAACCGAAAAAGGTTTCCGCCTTCAAGGCGTGGCTTCGCGAGGAGATGGAAGAGAGCATGCGTCTCTTCCGATAGGATCTATCAGACCGGCTCCTGACCGCGGGTCGCCTGCATGGCCTTGTAGGCGTCGCGCGACTGGCAGCGTTCGATCCAGGCTTTCATCTTCGGGCGGGTATCGAACAATTCCTGTTCGGTCTGGGCGTAGCGCATCACTTCCGCGAGGTTCAAGTCAGCGGCCGTGAACCGATTGCCGACGAGATAGTCCCGATTTTGCAGATGCTTTTCGAGCACGTCGAGCGGCTTCTTCAGCGAGCGGCAGGCAACGGCGATGCCAGCCTTGCCGGCCTCGCTGTTTTCCTGGGCATTGTCATAGATGCGGACGAGCGCGACGCTGTAGGGCTCGACTTCGGTTGCCGCCCACATGCTCCACATCGACATCTGTCCTTCTTCCTCCACCGTCTTGCCGGCCAGTGGCCCGCCATACTTGCGCGCGAGGTAAAGGTTTATGGCGAGCGATTCATGCAGCATGAGATCGCCATCCTTGATGCACGGAATCATGCCCATCGGATTGACCGCCAGAAACTCCGGCGACATCGTGTTGATCGGCGCATCGGCGGCAAGCGGGTTGGGAAGCCGGCTGGCCTGGATGACAGGTACCGATTTGAACTCGATCCCGAGCTCCCCAGCCATCCAATAGTTGCGCGAAGCGCGCGAGCGATAGACACCGTAGATCGTCAGCATATGCATCTCCCAGATTCGAGTGAGCGCGACCTTACGGGGTGAGTCGGACGTGTAAAACCCCATATGGCTGATTTCTGCGATGAAAGCTCGTGATGAATGCCCGCATGCGGCACGCCGAAGCACGAAAATATCCGTCAGCTGCCCCAATTCTTTACAAATCATGCGGCCGACGCCCAGCCTTCGTTCGGAAATTAGCGCAGGTGCATGTTAGAATTGCGCCATGATTTTCGTTGGAAGCGGTAGGAGGTTTCCGGCGAGAAGACAAAGCGCAATTGGTGACTGCGATCTCGGGAGGAGAGCAGATGCTTGCAACCAGTGTATCGCTAGACGACAAATATACCGCAGAGGAAGGCCGCGTCTTCATGACCGGCCTGCAGACGCTGGTGCGCCTGCCCATGACGCAGATGCGGCGCGACCGCGCTGCCGGCCTCAATACGGCAGCCTTCATATCGGGTTATCGCGGATCGCCGCTCGGTGGCTACGATCAGCAGCTCCTGAAAGCCAAGACTTACCTTGACGCATATGACGTCACCTTCCAGCCCGGGATCAACGAGGATCTAGCCGCAACGGCCGTTTGGGGCTCGCAACAGGTCGGTCTTTCCCCCGGCGCCCGCAAGGATGGCGTACTCGGCATCTGGTATGGCAAGGGTCCCGGCGTCGACCGCTCCGGCGATGTGCTGAAGCACGCCAACGCGGCTGGAACCTCCAAATATGGCGGCGTCCTGTGTATTGCCGGCGACGACCATTCCGCCAAATCCTCGACCATGCCGCATCAGACCGACCATGATTTCATGTCGGCCGTCATCCCGGTCATCTATCCCTCGTCCATCCATGAATTTCTCGAATACGGTCTGCTCGGCATCGCCATGTCGCGCTATTCCGGCTGCTGGGTCGGCATGAAGTTCATCGCCGACACCATCGAAACGACGGCGGCCGTCGATCTCTCCGGCGAGAAGCGCCAATTCGTCCTGCCGACCGATTTCGAGATGCCGCCCGGCGGCCTCAATCTGCGCTGGCCCGATCCGCCGCTGGTCCAGGATGATCGTCTGCAGACCTACAAGGCCTATGCCGCCATCGCCTTTGCCCGTGCCAATCGCGTCGACGAAATTACGCACGATGTGCCGAACGCCCGCCTTGGTATAATCTCGTCCGGCAAGGCCTATGAGGATGTGCTGCAGGCGCTGCGCGAGCTCGAGATCGGGCCGAAGGAAATGGCGGCGATCGGCTTGCGTATCTTGAAGGTGCGTATGCCCTGGCCGCTCGAGCCCGAGGCCGTACGGCATTTCTCCGAAGGGCTGGACGAGGTTCTCGTCATAGAGGAGCGGCGCGAGATCATCGAAAACCAGATCAAGCAGCAGCTCTTCAACTGGCGCGCCGATGTCCGTCCGCGTATCGTCGGCAAGTTCGACGAGCACGACAAGCCCTATCTCAGTCTCTCGGCGGCTTTGACTGTAGGCGCCGTTGCCAGAGCGATTGCGGGACGTATCGTCAAGCTCGATCTCGATCAGGGCCTGCATGACCGCATCGCCGCGAAGCTTGCCTATCTGGCCGAGCGTGGCCAGATCAGCCGCAGCCATGTCGCGCCGCTGAACCGCACGCCCTTCTTCTGCTCCGGCTGTCCGCACAATACGTCCACCCGCGTTCCCGAAGGAAGCCGCGCCATTGCCGGCATCGGCTGCCACTATATGGTCACCTGGATGGACCGCAACACCGAGACCTTTACCCAGATGGGCGGCGAAGGCGTGCCGTGGACTGCGATTGCCCGCTATACCGACGAAAAGCATATGTTCGTCAATCTCGGCGACGGCACCTATTTCCACTCCGGCATTCTCGCCATCCGCCAGTCCGTCGCCTCCAGGGTCAACGTCACCTACAAGCTGCTCTATAACGATGCCGTCGCCATGACCGGCGGCCAGCCGATCGACGGCTACCTGACGCCGCAGCTGGTGACGAAGCAGCTGCACGACGAGGGCGTCAAGCCGATCTATTTGCTCTCGGACAATCCCGATACCTATCGCGCTTCCGATCTGGCGCCCGGCGTCAAGGTTCTGCATCGCGACCATATCGATCAGGTGATGCTGACGCTGCGCGAGACGGAAGGCTGCTCGGCGATCGTCTATGTTCAGACGTGCGCGGCCGAGAAGCGCCGTCGCCGCAGCCGCGGGCTGATGGAAGATCCGGCCAAGCGGGTCTTCATCAATCCGGCCGTCTGCGAGGGCTGCGGCGATTGTTCCGTGCAATCCAACTGCATCTCCGTCGAGCCGCTCGAAACGGAGTTCGGCCGCAAGCGCCAGATCAACCAGTCGAGCTGCAACAAGGATTTCTCCTGTGTCAAAGGCTTCTGCCCGTCCTTCGTCACCGTTCATGGCGGCAAGCGCCGCAAGCGCAAAGCGCTTGATCATGCCGATGTCTATGTGCCGATGCCCGAAATCCCCATCATCGGCGATCGGCCGTGGAATATCGCGATTGCCGGCGTCGGCGGTACGGGCATCCTGACGATCGGCGCGATCCTCGGCATGGCCGCGCATCTCGACGGCAAGGTGCCGATGATCCTGGACATGGCCGGTCTGGCCCAGAAGGGCGGCGCGGTCATGAGCCATCTACGCATCGGCCACAATCAGGCCGACGTCACCTCCTCGCGCATCGTCAACGGCGGCGCGGATCTGCTGTTTGCAGCGGACGAGGTGGTGGGCGCCTCCAAGGATGCGATCACGCTCTGCTCGCCGACGCGGACGACGGCCATCGTCAATACCGGGCTCATGCCGGTCGCCGACTTCGTGCGCAACCGCGATTTCGATTTCAAGACCGGTTCGATCCAGCACACCATCGCCAGAACCGTCAGCGACAAGTCTGTTTTCCTCGATTTCGGCTATGTCGCGACGGAGGTGACCGGCGATGCCATGTCGACCAATATCCTGCTGACAGGTTTTGCCTGGCAGCGCGGCCTGCTGCCGCTGTCGCTGGAGGCGATCGAAAAGGCGATCGAGCTTAACGGCGTCGCGGTCAAGGCCAGCCTTTCCGCCTTCCAGTGGGGACGGCTTCTGGCGCACGATCCGCAAGCGGTGCATGCTATGATGGCGGAACCCCGGATGGGCAAGACCCTGGCGGAGATGAGCTTCGAGGAACTCATCAAGCACCGTAAGGCGCATCTTACCGCCTATCAGAATGCTGCGCTTGCCGAACGCTACGTCGCCTTCGTGGCGCACGCCAATGCGCTTGCCGCGAAAGAGCGGCTTTCGGAGAAGGTGCCTTTTGCCGTTGCCGTCACCTATGCACGCGTTCTGGCCTATAAGGATGAATACGAAGTCGCGCGTCTTCTGACCGATCCCGCCTTCGAAGCGCATCTGCGCGAGGAGATGGAGGGAGATTTCAAGCTGGCCCTCAATCTCGCGCCGCCCATCCTTGGCGGCAAGGATCCGAACGGCCGGCCGAAAAAGCGTGAGTTTGGCGCGTGGATCCTGCCGTTGCTGCGCGTCCTTGCACCGATGAAGCGCCTGCGCGGTACGCCCTTCGATCCCTTCGGCTATATGGCGGAACGCCGGCTGGAGCGGCGCCTGATTGCCGATTATGAAAGAATTGCCGAGCGGGTTCTTGCCGGTTTGCGCCATGACAACGAGGCTGAGGCCCTTGCCATCCTCGCGCTGTTTGATGAGATAAGAGGCTTCGGACCGGTCAAGGAGGAGGCCGCCCGCAAGATCATGGTGAGAATTGCTGACAAGCTGAAAGCCTATGAGGCGCCTGTGGAGACGCAGGGCAAGCAGCCCATGCCCGCCGACGCGGCATGACGGCTGCGGCCGAAACTTGAAGCGGGCATAAAGAGATATAGGTTCGTAAGAATCGCGCGTTCGGGACTATCGGGAGGAGAAGCCGGATGTTTGCAGGGGGATTGAACTTCGCGCTGGGGGAGGACATCGACGCATTGCGCGAGCAGGTGCGCCGTTTCGCTGCCAACCGTATCGCACCGTTTGCCGATGAAATCGACCGCAACAACAATTTTCCGATGCATCTGTGGCGGGAGATGGGTGATCTCGGGCTGCTGGGGATCACGGTCGATGAGGCCTTCGGCGGCGCGGGCCTCGGCTATCTCGCCCATACGGTGGCGATGGAGGAAATCAGCCGCGCCTCGGCTTCCGTCGGCCTGAGCTACGGCGCCCATTCCAATCTCTGCGTCAACCAGATCTACCGCAACGGCACGACCGCGCAGAAGGA
This sequence comes from Rhizobium sp. JAB6, assembly GCF_003024605.1. Taxonomy (GTDB): domain Bacteria; phylum Pseudomonadota; class Alphaproteobacteria; order Rhizobiales; family Rhizobiaceae; genus Rhizobium. The sequence goes on from NZ_PYJQ01000005.1 coordinate 40,545, forward strand.
GCGCTATCTGCCGAAGCTGATATCGGGCGAGCACGTGGGGGCTCTTGCGATGTCGGAGCCGAGCGCCGGCTCCGATGTCGTCTCCATGAAGCTGCATGCAGAAAAGCGCGGCCGCCATTATGTGCTGAACGGCAGCAAGATGTGGATCACCAACGGTCCGGATGCCGATGTCCTCGTCGTCTACGCCAAGACCTCGCCGGATGCTGGCCCGCGCGGGATCACAGCCTTCCTCGTCGAGAAAGGCTTCCCCGGCTTCTCCGTCGGCCAGAAGCTCGACAAGCTCGGCATGCGCGGCTCGAACACCTCGGAACTCATCTTCCTCGACTGCGAGGTACCGGAAGAGAATGTCCTTGGTCAGGTCGATGGCGGCGTCCGCGTGCTCATGTCGGGTCTCGATTACGAGCGCGTCGTCCTCTCCGGCGGTCCCATCGGCATCATGGCCGCCTGCATGGATGTGGTGCTGCCCTATATGCATGAGCGGAAGCAATTCGGCCAGTCGATCGGTGAATTCCAGCTGATGCAGGGCAAGCTCGCCGACATGTATGTCACCATGAATGCCGCGCGCGCCTATGTCTATGCGGTAGCCGCCGCCTGCGATCGCGGCGAGACGACGCGCAAGGATGCCGCCGGCTGCATTCTCTATTCCGCCGAGAAGGCGACGGCGCTGGCGCTCGAATGCATCCAGGCGCTCGGCGGCAATGGCTATACCAATGACTATCCCGCCGGACGGCTGCTGCGCGATGCCAAGCTCTATGAGATCGGTGCCGGCACGTCCGAAATCCGGCGCATGCTGATTGGCCGCGAGCTGTTCGGCGAAACGGCCTGATTTCGAATTCCATTTTGCTGATCGGCGAGGCCGCATGACTGTTTTGAAGTCAGAGATATCGACGCATTCGGATCGCTTCCGCAACAATCGCGCTGCCATGCTGGAGGCGATCGGTGTTGCCGCGGCTGCAGCGTCGAGGGCGGCGGAAGGCGGCGGAGCGCAGGCGCGCGAACGGCATGTGAGCCGTGGCAAGATGCTGCCGCGCGATCGTGTCGCCGGCCTGATCGATCCCGCTACACCGTTTCTGGAAATCGGTGCGACGGCAGCTCATGGACTATATGCCGATGAGGCGCCAGGTGCCGGTCTGATCGCCGGCATCGGCAGGGTCTCGGGCCGCGATTGCATGATCGTCTGCAACGACGCCACGGTCAAAGGCGGAACCTATTATCCGATCACGGTGAAGAAGCATCTGCGCGCGCAGGAAATCGCCGCGGAAAACAATCTCCCCTGCATCTATCTTGTCGATTCCGGCGGCGCCAACCTGCCGAACCAGGACGAGGTGTTTCCGGACCGCGATCACTTCGGCCGCATCTTCTACAATCAGGCCAATATGTCGGGTGCCGGCATTCCGCAGATCGCCGTTGTCATGGGCTCCTGCACGGCGGGCGGCGCCTATGTGCCGGCCATGTCCGACGAAACCATCATCGTCGAAAAGCAGGGGACGATCTTTCTTGCCGGTCCGCCGCTGGTCAAGGCGGCGACGGGGGAAGTGGTCTCGGCTGAAGATCTCGGAGGCGGCGATGTTCATACGCGCCTTTCCGGTGTTGCCGATCATCTGGCGCGCGACGATGCCCATGCGCTTGCGCTCGCCCGGGAGGCGGTCGCCAATCTCAATCGCCGCAAGCCCGAGAGTGTCGAGCTTCGCACACCGGAAGCGCCGCTTTACGATCCCGAGGATATTCTCGGCATCGTTCCCTCCGACCTGCGCACGCCCTATGACGTGCGCGAGGTCATCGCTCGCATGGTGGATGGCTCCCGCCTCGATGAGTTCAAGGCGCGTTATGGCACGACGCTGGTCTGCGGCTTTGCCCATATCCACGGCATTCCCGTCGGGATCATCGCCAACAACGGCGTTCTCTTCTCGGAGTCGGCGCTGAAAGGCGCGCATTTCGTCGAGCTCTGCTCGCAGCGCAAGATCCCGCTGGTCTTCCTGCAGAACATCACCGGCTTCATGGTCGGCCGCAAATACGAGACGGAAGGGATCGCCAAGAATGGCGCCAAGCTGGTGACGGCTGTGGCCACCACCAAGGTCCCGAAGATCACCATGCTGATCGGCGGCTCCTTCGGCGCCGGCAATTACGGCATGGCCGGCCGCGCCTACTCGCCGCGTTTCCTTTGGACCTGGCCTAACAGCCGCATCTCGGTCATGGGCGGAGAGCAGGCGGCGGGCGTGCTCGCCACCGTACGTGGCGAGGCCCTGGCGCGTGCCGGCAAGCCCTGGACGCCGGAAGAAGAAGCCGCCTTCAAGGCGCCGACACTCAAGATGTTCGAAACCCAGAGCCACCCGCTCTATGCCTCCGCCCGCCTTTGGGATGATGGCATCATCGATCCGCGCAAGAGCCGCGACGTGCTGGCTCTGTCGCTTTCAGCAGCACTCAACGCACCGATCGAAGACACACGCTTCGGTCTGTTCAGGATGTGAGGAGACGGAGATGAAACGCGATGCCATCAATGCCAAGAATGCGCCGCAACCCCGCGGCGGCTACGCGCAAGCCGTAAAGCTCGAGAATTTCGAGCGATTGCTCTTTGTCAGCGGACAAATACCGACCGATGTCGATGATGCCTTGCCGGAGGGTTTTAAGGCGCAGGCTCGCCAGGTCTGGCACAACATCGATGCCCAGCTGAAGGCAGCCGGCATGACGAAGGACGATATCGTCAAGGTCACCACCTTTCTTGCGGATCGACATCACACGATCGAGAACCGCGAGATCCGCAGCGAATATCTGGGCTCGCTCACGCCCGCCATGACCGTCGTGATTGCCGGCATTTTCGATACGGCCTGGCTGCTCGAAGTCGAAGTCATTGCCGCGCAATAGGGTCCGCCGATGTTTTCGAAGATACTGATCGCCAATCGGGGCGAAATCGCCTGCCGGGTTATCCGCACGGCGAAGCGCCTGGGCATCCGCACGGTCGCCGTCTATTCCGACGCCGACCGGGATGCCCTGCATGTGGCACTCGCCGACGAGGCCGTTCATATCGGCCCGGCGGCGGCGAGCGACAGCTATCTTTCGAAGGAAAAGATCATTGCCGCGGCTCAGCGCACCCAAGCGGAGGCCATCCATCCCGGTTACGGCTTTCTCTCGGAGAACGCCGATTTCGCCGAGGCGGTCGAAACCGCGGGTCTCGTCTTCATCGGCCCGTCACCGGCCTCGATCCGGGCCATGGGCCTGAAGGATGCGGCCAAGGCGCTGATGGAACGGGCAGGCGTGCCCGTCGTCCCCGGCTATCATGGCGATGGGCAGGAGGCCGACTTCCTTGCCGATCAAGCGGCGGCTATCGGCTTTCCCGTTCTCATCAAGGCGCGGGCGGGCGGCGGCGGCAAGGGCATGCGCCGCGTCGACCGGCCGGAGGATTTCGAGGCTTCGTTGGAGGCTGCAAAGCGCGAGGCGAAATCCGCTTTCGGCGACGATGCCGTGCTCATCGAAAAATATCTCGTCAAGCCACGCCATATCGAGATCCAGGTCTGCGGAGACAGCTACGGCAATGCCGTGCATCTTTTCGAGCGCGATTGCTCGCTGCAGCGCCGGCACCAGAAGGTGATCGAGGAAGCACCGGCCCCGGGCATGACGGAGGAAATGCGCAGCGCCATGGGCGAAGCGGCCGTTCGCGCCGCCCGCGCCATCGATTATCGTGGCGCCGGCACGGTCGAATTCATCGCCGATGTCTCCGACGGCCTGTCGCCGGAGCGCTTCTTCTTCATGGAAATGAACACACGTCTGCAGGTCGAGCACCCTGTCACCGAAGCGATAACCGGCGTCGATCTGGTGGAATGGCAATTCCGCGTCGCAAGCGGTGAGCCGCTGCCGAAAACGCAAGCTGAGCTCGCCATAAATGGCTGGGCCTTCGAAGCGCGCCTCTATGCGGAAGACCCGTCGCGCGGATTCCTGCCGGCAACCGGCACGCTTTCGCATTTGCGCTTTCCCCAAGGCGATGTCCGCATCGATTCAGGCGTGTGCGAAGGCGATACCGTCACCTCCCATTACGACCCGCTGATCGCCAAGCTGACGGTGCATGCGCCGGATCGCGCGGCCGCACTCGCGAAGCTCACACGAGGCCTGGAGCAGACACAGGTTGCCGGAACTGCCACCAACCTCGATTTCCTCATCCGGTTGAGCCGTCAGCCGGATTTCGCCGTCGGCCATCCGGATACGGGATTGATCGACCGGGACGTGGAGGCGCTGACCTCGGCGCGACAGCCCGACGATGCGGCTCTTGCTATTGCCGCCATTGTCGAGGCGGGCGGATTTGCCCGGAGCGATGACAGCGATCCCTGGCTCTCGTTCGGCGCCTGGCAGCTTTGGGGGGAGGCGAGCCGTCCCGTCACGGTGCATTTTGCCGGCGGTCAAAGGCGTGCACGCGTGATCGCAAAGGGGGGCACGCTTTTCGACGTTGCTTTCGATGAGCGCACCATTCCCGTCCGTCTCCTCGAAGGGAATGATGTTTCCCGGCGTATCGAGATCGACGGCAGGCAATCTCATGTCGATATCCTCAAGATCTCGTCGGGCGTGACTTTGTTCCTCGACGGGCAAACGCATCATTTCCATCGCCTCGATCTTCTCGACGGAGCGGAGGAGGCGACCAGCGGCGGCGACCGCGTGATCGCGCCGATGCCCGGCCTGGTTAAGATCGTGCGCGTTCGCGAGGGAGACCCGGTGACCAAAGGACAGGCGCTGATCGTCATGGAGGCCATGAAGATGGAGCTGACGCTGACGGCCGCGCGCGACGGCGTCGTCGAAAGCCTGCATGTCGGCGTGGGGGATCAGACCAGCGAAAGCGCCGTGCTTCTGTCGCTTCGGCCGGAGGATGCGGCATGATCGACAAACCCTCCGACCACGTCACCATCGTCGAGATGGCGCCGCGCGACGGGCTGCAGAATGAAAAGCAGCCGGTCGATACCGCGCACAAGATCGAGCTGATAAACCAGCTCTCCGATTGCGGTTTCGAGCGCATAGAGGTTACGAGCTTCGTCAGTCCGAAATGGGTGCCGCAACTGGCCGATGCTGCCGATGTCATGGCCGGCATAGTGCGGCGTTCGGGCGTTCGTTACGCAGCGCTGGCGCCCAACATGCAGGGCTTCGAGGCCGCCCTTGCAGCCGGCGCCGATGAAGTTGCGATCTTCGCTTCGGCTTCCGAAACCTTTTCCATGCGCAATATCAATTGCTCGATCGCCGAAAGCATTGAACGCTTCCGGCCGGTTGCCGCGGCCAGCCGGGATCGCGGTGTCCCGTTGCGCGGCTATGTCAGCTGCGCCGTCGAATGCCCCTATGAGGGAGCGGTGCCGCCGCAGAATGTCGTCAGCGTCGCCTGGCAGCTGCGTGCGCTTGGTTGCTATGAAATCAGCCTTGGTGACACGATCGGTAAAGGCACACCTGAGGCAATCGATCACATGCTCGCCGCCGTGCTGGCCGAGCTGCCCGCCATGGTTCTGGCAGGGCATTTTCACGATACGTCGGGACGCGCGCTTGAGAATATTGCCGTCGCCCTGGAGCGCGGCCTGCGCGTCTTCGATGCTTCCGCCGGCGGTCTTGGCGGTTGCCCCTTTGCCCCCGGTGCGAAGGGCAATGTCGATACGGTGGCGGTCTGCGACTATCTGGAGGCGCGGGGATACGAAACCGGCCTGGACAAGGACAAGCTCGCGGCCGCTGCCGCCTTCGCTCGCAGCCTCAGGAGTGCCGCATGATATCGCAAACGATTCGCATCATCATCGACGAGCGGGGTGTCGCCTATCTGACGCTGACGCGGGCCGAAAAGCACAATGCCCTGTCGGCCGAGATGATCGATGATCTCACGGCAGCAACACGTGAACTTGCCCGTGACAAAGCGGTTCGCGTCGTCGTGCTCACCGGTGAGGGTGCCAGCTTCTGCGCCGGCGGCGATCTCGGCTGGATGCGCGCCCAGTTCGACGCCACGCGGGAAGGGCGTATGGTGGAAGCGCGGAGGCTTGCCACGCTGTTCAAGGCGCTGAACGAGCTGCCCAAGCCGCTGATTGCCCGCGTTCACGGCAATGCCTTCGGCGGGGGCATCGGCATCCTTAGCGTCTGCGATATGGTGATCGCGGCGTCGACCGCCCGTTTCGGTCTGACGGAGGTGCGTCTCGGTATCATCCCCGCCACGATCAGCCCCTATGTCATCGCGCGCATCGGCGAGACGAATGCGCGCCCGCTCTTCCTCTCCGGCAAAATCGTCGATGCCTGGCAGGCGCATGCCGCAAGTCTTCTGTCGCGGGTCGTCGCGGAGGAGGCGCTGGATGAAGCCGTGGAGGCGGAAGTCCGCCATTTCCTGGCAGCATCGCCGCAGGCAGCCGCCCGCGCCAAGGCCTTGGCGCGCTCCGTCGGCAGGCCGATCACCGACAGCATGATCGATCATGTCGTCGAGCAACTGGCGGATGCCTGGGAGACCGAGGAGGCGAGGGAGGGCATTACCGCCTTCTTCGAAAAGCGGCAGCCGAACTGGCGAACGGTTTAAAGCGCATACCCGTTATCGCAAAATCGCTGCACACTCGCGGCGTGCGTCAAGCCAATCTGTTGTTTTCGATGGTCAGTTGCGGGAACTGCGCGCTTCCCTTGGTGAGGTCGCCCGATGCTGGCTTGTCCCAGCGAAAGCCCATGATCGCGGCTTGCTGCATCTCCTGGAAGAGATTGCCCGCAATCACCGCCGAGCCGGCACCGTCGGCGACGGAGACGACGCAGCCGATCCCGGCGTGCCTGACGATATTGCCGGTCGCGACCACATCGCGGAGATATTGACCCCAGCCAAGCCGCATGCCCCAGAGCGGCGCGTTCTCGATGACATTGTCGGCCACAAGCGTATCGGCTTCCGCCGAGATACCGATGCCGAAGCCGCCGTCCTGCGCATAGGGTGCTGTCAGCGACAGGTTGCGGATGACATTGCCCGTCACGGTTGCGAGCCTCCCGCCCTTGTCGAAATTCGTGACCGAGATGCCGTTAGCGGCGCCATCGACCAGGTTGTTGTTGATCGTGGCGCCGACGAATTCGAATTCGCAGTAGATGGCGGTTTCGCCCGAACGCAGGCATTGATTGTTCGAGATCTGCACATTCGATGCCGAGTTGGCGCGGACGGCGGTGAAGGCGCAATCGCTGATCTGATTGCCCAAAACCGTGACGCCATCGGCGCGGAAGACGTTGATGCCGTTGCCATTCTGGCCGGTGCCGCCGCCATTGGCGCGGATGCGGGCAATGCGGTTGTCGGTGACGCTGCTGCCATCCTCGGCCTTGTCCCAGCGATGGATGAGGATGCCGCCATTGCCGCAATCCTCGACGCGATTGCCTGTCACCGTCAATCCGGTTGACTGGACGGAATAGATGCCCGCCTCGGCGGCCCCGGAGATGCGGCTACGCGCGATCCGCCCGCCGCAGCGTTCCAGCTGCAGCCCGTGTTTGCGGCTGCCGGTAACTTCGCAATTGTCGATCAGCACTTCGTCGACGCCGGTAAATTGCAGGAGGCCGCCGGCATAATCGGCAAGCCAGCGATTGCCGCCATCGAAAACGAGGCCGGAAAGCTCGATGCGCCTGGCCTTGTCTGCATTCATCAGATGGCCGTCGCCGCTATAGACGAGCCGCGAAGCGCCGGGCACGCCGTTGATGCGCGTATTATCAGGCAGCGTCAGGTTGGAGATATTGTATGTGCCGGGCGGCAGGAAGAGCGGCATGCTGGTACGCGCCGCATTGTCGATCATCGCCTGCAGCTTGCCGCTCTTGAAATCGCTGGCACCCGGCGTCGTCTTCAGCGCAACGGCGTCGATCGGACCGCGCAGCTCGGCACCGACCATTTTGGCAAGCGGCGCGGCGAAAACGCGCGGTGCAAACAGGCCAGCCGCTGCCGAGGCGGCTAGGGAAGCGATGAAGGCGCGGCGTTGGATCATTAGGAACTCCGTAGATGACCCCGACGAAGCAGAAATCATGCCAAGACCTTCTGTGCCATTTTGATGCATGCACCGGCGATCAATGCATTTATCGGCCGAAGAATTAGAAAGTTTCTACCTCGTTTACCGGTTCAGAAAGAGCTCTGTCCTCGCTTCGATCTACCGGATCGGCAACCGACATCCGGATTCGATCAAAAAGCTGCCGTCATCGCTACCTAATCGTGCAAATCGCGCTATCCTCTTGAGTCATGAGACCCGATCAACTGCTTTATCCCGCGCCAGAGGGCTTGTTCTGCCCGATCGGCGGCTTTCATATCGATCCTGTGCAACCGGTCGAGCGGGCACTCGTCACGCATGGTCATTCTGATCACGCCCGCTCCGGCCATGCCCATGTGCTCGCCACCCGCCAGACGCTCGATATCATGCGCATCCGCTACGGTGATGATTTTGCCGGCTCGGAGCAGGCGATCGGTTTCGGCGAGGAGGTGACGATCAACGGCGTCAAGGTGCAGTTCCATCCGGCGGGCCATGTGCTCGGCTCGGCGCAGATCGCGGTGGAGAAGGATGGGCTGCGCATCGTGGTATCAGGCGATTACAAGCGCCGGCCGGACCCGACTTGTGAAGCCTATGTGCCGGTGCCCTGCGATGTCTTCATCACCGAGGCCACTTTCGGACTGCCTGTCTTCCATCATCCCGATCCGATGTCCGAAACGCGCAAGCTCCTGGCGTCGCTTCGCCAGTTTCCGGAACGAACGCATCTGATCGGCGCCTATGCGCTGGGCAAGGCGCAGCGCGTCATTCGCCTCCTGCGCGATGCCGGCTATGACAAGCCGATCTACATTCACGGTGCGCTCGAAACCCTGTGCGACTATTATGTCAGCCAGGGCATCGCGCTCGGCGAACTCAAGCCAGCCACCATCGAGAGCCGCGATCAGTCGGTCTTTCACGGCGCCGTCGTCGTCGGCCCGCCCTCCGCGTTTCAGGATCGCTGGGCGAGACGGTTCCATGATCCGCTGCCGGCTTTCGCCTCCGGCTGGATGATGGTGCGCCAGCGCGCCAAGCAGCTCGGCGTCGAGCTGCCGTTGGTCATATCGGATCATTGTGACTGGCCGGAGCTGACCGAGACGATCTCCGATTTGAAGCCGAGCGAGGTCTGGGTCACCCACGGGCGCGAAGAGGCGCTGGTGCGCTGGTGCGAGCTGCAGGGCATCGCCGCCAAGCCGCTTCATCTCATCGGCTATGAAGACGAGGGCGATTGATGAAAGCCTTTGCCGACCTTCTCGATCGTCTGGTGCTGACGCCGAGCCGCAACGGCAAGCTGAAGCTGCTGACCGATTATTTCCGCGATACGCCCGACCCGGACCGTGGCTACGGTCTGGCCGCCATTGCCGGCACGCTCGAGGTGCGCAACGTCAAGCCCGCCATGCTGCGCGAACTCGTTCTCGAGCGTATGGATGAGGTGCTGTTCCGCTATTCTTACGATTATGTCGGCGATCTCGCCGAAACGATCTCGCTGGTCTGGGACAAGGAGAGCGATATCGAGCGCCCTGCCGGCGAGCAGCCGAAGCTCGGCGAGGTCGTCCGTCGCATGAATGCGCTTGGGCGCACCGAGGTGCGCAACTTCGTGCGCGATCTGCTCGACAGGCTGGATACGTCGGGCCGTTTCGCCTTCCTCAAGCTCGCGACTGGCGCGATGCGCATCGGTGTCTCGGCGCGGCTCGCCAAGCAGGCGCTGGCCGAGATGAGCGGCAAGGACGTAACGGAGATCGAGACGCTGTGGCATGGCTTGCAGCCGCCCTATGAAAGCCTGTTTCACTGGCTTGAGGGCAAGGGCGAGCGGCCGATATTGGCAACGCCCGCGATCTTCCATTCCGTCATGCTCGCCAATCCCGTGGAGCCGGGCGATCTTGACGCGCTCGACCCCCGCGATTTCGCCGCCGAATGGAAATGGGATGGTATCCGCGTCCAGCTTTCGCGCTCCGGGCAAACGAGCAAGCTCTATTCTCGCTCCGGCGATGACATATCCGGCGCCTTCCCTGATATCGTCGATGCGATGAACTTCGAAGGCGTGATGGATGGCGAGCTGCTGGTCGGCGGCACTGTCCGCTCCAACAGCCCGACGCGCAGCTTTTCCGATCTGCAGCAGCGCCTCAACCGCAAGACCGTGACGGCAAAGATGCTGGACGAGTTTCCAGCCTTCATCCGCGCCTACGATCTTCTGTTCGACGGCGCGGAGGACGTGCGCGCCCGCGGTTTCCTCGATCGGCGCGAGCGGCTGACGGAGATCATCGATGCGGCCCCACATGATCGTTTCGACCTATCGCCGCTCGTCGATTTCACCTCATGGGATGAACTCGATCGGCTGCGCTCCTCGCCGCCCGATCCGGTGATCGAAGGTGTGATGATCAAGCGCAAGGACAGCGCCTATCTCGCCGGCCGCGCCAAGGGGCCCTGGTTCAAGTGGAAGCGCGACCCTTATAATATCGATGCCGTGCTGATGTATGCGCAGCGTGGTCACGGCAAGCGTTCCAGCTACTATTCCGATTTCACCTTTGGGGTTTGGTCTATGACGCGCGAGGGCGAGCAGCTCGTGCCCGTCGGCAAGGCCTATTTCGGCTTTACCGATGCCGAGCTGGAAGTGCTCGACAAGTTCGTGCGCAACAATACGGTCGATCGTTTCGGCCCCGTGCGCGCCGTTCGTGCCGATCGCGATTTCGGTTTCGTGCTCGAAGTCGCTTTCGAAGGCATCAATCGCTCCACCCGCCACAAATCCGGCGTTGCCATGCGCTTTCCCCGTATTGCGCGGCTACGGCCCGACAAGCCGCCCTACGAGGCCGACAGGCTGGAAACTTTGATCGCGATGATTGACGCCAAGGCTCCCGTTGTCGATGAATAGGCGAGGGCGATTCCTCACCACAAAGTGAGTTGGCCCGGCCTTTCAACCCGTGCAGATTTGAACTGCGCCGGGATATTTGGACAGAGCTCATGACCATGTCTGACGACAATGCATTTCGTCCCGATCGCCGCGGCGTTCTTGCTGGCATCGCTATTACACTTTTTGCGCCCTCCATCGTCAGGGCTGCCGATGACAGCACGACAGGCGGCAAGCCCGCCGTGACTAAGGGCGCGATCGCCCGGAGCGATGAGAAAGCTGAGGATGCCCCGCCGCTGCTTTCGGGCGACTATGCTAGGGAGCGCCACCTGTTTCGAACGGATCTTCTGAGCAAGGGGCCGGCTCCTGACGTCTACGAACAGCTGGTCACGCCCTCGACGGCAGAGCGGCTTTTCTATCGCAGCGGCGTGGGCGAAGAACTGGAGCTCGTCGCCTGGGTTTCCCGCTATACGCGTTCGGAGAAGCCGAAGCCGGCCGTGTTGTTCCTCCATGGCGGCAACGCCATCGGCCAAGGGCATTGGCAGCTGATGAAGCCCTATGTCGAAGCCGGCTACGTTGTCATGATCCCCTCCCTGCGTGGAGAAAACGGCCAAAAGGGCAATTTCTCGGGTTTCTACGACGAAGTGGCCGATGTGCTGGCCGCTTCCAACCGGCTGCGGCATCTGCCTGGCGTCGATCCGCACCGCATGTTCCTGGCCGGACACAGCATCGGCGGCACACTGGCCATGCTGGCAGCCATGTCGACTCACCGGTTCCGGGCGGTCGCGCCCATATCAGGCAATCCGGATGCCTATGCCTTCTTCGGCCGCTATCCGCAGGATATTCGTTTCAACACCAGGAACCCGCGCGAATACCAGATGCGCTCGCCGCTCTGCTATGCGCACAGCTTCAAGAGCCCGATAAAGCTGTTTCATGGCACCGAAGAGGCGCATTTCGACTCGCGCCTGGCGCTACTCTCGAAGCGGGCAACGGCCGCCGGTGTGAAGATGGAAATGGCGACCGTGCCGGGCAGCCACAATTCGGCACTGCCCGGTGAGATCGAGCAGAGCATCGAATTCTTCAGGAGCGTGGCCGTCTAAACCAGGCCCTAAAGAGCGGCACGGGGAGAGAAGCCGAACCTTTCCGTACATCGCTGTTTACGCCATCAGCTTCTCGATCAGCGCAGTCGCGGCTTGCGCAATCACCGTTCCGGGCGGGAAGATCGCATCGGCGCCGGCTGCTTCCAGTGCCGCGAAATCCTGCGGCGGGATGACACCGCCGACCGCAATCAGAATATTGCGGGCATGGCGCCGGGTAAGCGCCTCCTTCAATTCCGGCACCAGCGTGAGATGGCCCGCGGCTAGCGACGATGCGCCGACAATATCGACGCCTTCCCGAACGGCAACATCGGCAACCTCCTCCGGCGTCTGGAACATGGCGCCGACGACCACGTCGAAGCCGAGATCGGCAAAGGCCGTGGCGATGACCTTCTGGCCGCGATCGTGCCCATCCTGGCCCATCTTGGCGATGAGGATGCGGGGTTTTTCGCCGCGCAGCTTGCGGAAGGCTTCGACCTTGGCGACGGCCTTGTTGAAGATGGGATCGGCATCGCCGACTTCCTGACGGTAGACGCCCGAGATGGTCCTGATCTCGGCGACATGCCGGCCATAGGCCTTTTCCAGCGCCAGCGAGATTTCGCCGACGGTCGCTCTTGCTCTCGCCGCCTTGATGGCGAAGTCGAGCAGGTTGCCGGTGCCGTTTCGCGCCGCATCCGTCAGAGCATCGAGAGCAGTCTCGACGGCGGTCGTCTCGCGCGTGCCCTTCAGCTGCTGGAGTTTGGAAAGCTGCCGGGCCCGCACCTCGGAATTGTCGACCTTCAGCACATCGACTTCGATGTCCTTTTCCGGCCGCGAAAAATTGATGCCGACGAGGGTCTGATGGCCGCTGTCGATGCGCGCCTGCGTTCGGGCAGCGGCTTCCTCGATGCGAAGCTTCGGAATGCCTTTCTCGATCGCCTTCGCCATGCCGCCGAGCGCCTCCACCTCCTCGATATGCGCAAGGGCGCGGGTGGCAAGATCATGGGTCAGCCGTTCGACATAGGCCGAGCCGCCCCAGGGGTCGATGATCGCTGTCGTGCCGGATTCCTTCTGCAGCAGGATCTGCGTGTTGCGGGCGATGCGGGCCGAGTGGTCCGTCGGCAATGCCAGCGCCTCATCGAAGGAGTTGGTGTGGAGCGACTGCGTATGCCCCTGCGTGGCCGCCATCGCCTCGATCATGGTGCGGATGATATTGTTCATCGGGTCCTGCGCCGTCAGCGACCAGCCGGAGGTCTGGCTATGGGTCCTGAGCGCCAGCGATTTCTGGTCCTTCGGTGCAAAAATCTTCTGCATCAGCGCGGCCCAGATCAGCCTTGCCGCGCGCATTTTGGCAACTTCCATGAAGAAGTTCATGCCCACGGCCCAGAAGAAGGAGAGACGGGGGGCGAAGCTGTCGATATCAAGCCCGGCTGCCACGCCCGCGCGCGCATATTCGATGCCGTCGGCGATCGTATAGGCGAGCTCCAGATCCGCCGTGGCTCCGGCCTCCTGCATATGGTAGCCGGAGATCGAGATGGAATTGAACTTCGGCATCCTCTGGCTGGTGTAGCTGAAGATGTCCGAGACGATCCGCATCGAGGGCTGCGGCGGATAGATATAGGTATTGCGGACCATGAATTCCTTGAGGATGTCGTTCTGGATCGTACCCGACAGCTTGTCCTCGGAAACGCCCTGTTCCTCCGCCGCAACGATATAGAGCGCCATGATCGGCAGCACTGCGCCGTTCATGGTCATCGAGACGCTCATCTCATCGAGCGGAATGCCGTCGAAGAGCTGGCGCATATCCAGGATGGAATCGATCGCTACACCCGCCATGCCGACATCGCCCGCGACCCGCGGATGATCGCTGTCATAGCCGCGGTGGGTGGCAAGATCGAAGGCGACGGAAAGGCCCTTCTGGCCGGCCGCGAGATTGCGGCGATAAAAGGCGTTGGACTCTTCGGCGGTGGAGAAGCCCGCATATTGGCGGATGGTCCAGGGTTGCTGGACATACATCGTGGGGTAGGGGCCTCGCAGGAAAGGTGCGGCGCCGGGATAGGTCTCAAGGAAGTTCAGGCCGGCGAGGTCGCGTTCATCGTAGGCACGCTTGACGGCGATGCCTTCGGGGGTCTCCCAAGCCGGGGCGCCCATTGTCTCCGGTCTCGCTTGTGGCTTGGCCCAGGGGATGGTTGCGAAGTCGGGGATTTGGGTCATGGAGCGGAAGCCTCCGTGAATGCGGAGCGCGCACACCCCCCTCTGTCACTTGGTGACATCTCCCCCACAAGGGGGGAGGTCGTCCTGAGCCAGAATTTAACCCAGCCGACCGTAACAATTTTCGCTGCCGCAGGTGAGGGATTTGTTTGAGGTGGAAGCGCTCCGCGAGCTTCCAATCTCCCCCCTTGTGGGGGAGATGTCGCGAAAGCGACAGAGGGGGGTGTCGCACTCTCCGCGAATTCAGCAATCGCCATCATGACACCCTCTCATCCAACCGCACCGGCATCAATCCCATCCCGCGGGCAATCGGACCCAAGGGTCCCAAAACCGCCACCGGCCGCTCCATCTTCATTGCAAACAGCGTCGTCCCCACGATCGGCTTTGGCATACGCTGTGCGCGCGCCTCGGAAACCATTGCCGCGAGCCCCCCGCTGGAAATGACCTTCGCCAATCCGCCCTCGCCTTCGATCTCGATAAAGATATCCCATGCCCGCTCGGCCAGCGCATCGGTCAAAGCCTCTATTCCGCCGGCTCCGGCGGCAGGATCGGCGACATGATCGAGATGGCTCTCGGCGATCAAAATCGTCTGCGTATTGCGCGCCAGACGCCGGGCCAGCGGATCGGGAATGCCATGTGTCAGGCTATGCGGCAGAACGGAGATCTCGTCGGTGCCGCCGATGCCGGCTGAAAAGACCGCGATCGTATTGCGCAGAATATTCGTCTCCGGATCGAGGCGGGTCAGCATGCGATAGCTCGTCTCGGCAAAGAGATGCGCCGGCTTCGGGTTGGCTACGCCGCAGGCCTCGGCGATCCGGGTAAAGATCAGCCGCGCCGCCCGCATCTTCGCGATCGTCGTGAACTGGTTCTGATCGGCTGAAAGGCAGAGGCTGGTTGCTGCAAGCGCTGCTTCCGGCGACAGTCCGACCTCCTCAAGCAGTCGCAGATGACCGGCGAGGCTGGCGGCCGTTACCGCAAGCTCCTGGGCCTCGGTTCCGCCGGCATTATGGGCGGCACGGCCATCGGCGTTGATGATCGTGCCCGTGAGGCCGCGCTCAGCGAAGCGCTTGATATCCTTTGCAAAGGCGCTCTGCCTGCCGTCATAGGAAAAGACATCGAAACCGAGATGCAATGTCTTGGCCGTCGAATCCGGGATCGAAGAAACCAGAGCGTCGACGGTATCGGGCGCGAAGCCGTCGAAACGCAAGGCGGCGGTCGCGTCCCATGTCGCCGCCAGCGCGCGGGAAAGGCCGGCTGTCGCGTCGATGCCGGCGCCGAAGGCGGAAGCGGAGGTTTTGGAGATGAGGCAGATGCCATTGGCGCCGTTGGCAAGGTCGTCGCTGAGCTGCATCGTCGCCCGCTCGATATCCGGATCGTCCATGCGCTGCGTCACCGTCCAGGGAAAGTCGGCTCGTTGGCGCGAGAGCGACGCATAATCGCGGCATCTCTCATAAAGCGGTTCGATGGCGATGCCGTCATCGGTTCGCGAGACCAGCGCTTCCTGGAAGTCCTTGCCTTTCAGCGCCCGTTCCACCAGCTTAAGCCATGCCTTGCGGTCGGTCTGGCCGAAGATGCTCGGGTCGAGACTGTCGATATTCATGCGATCCTCCGTCCGACAATGATCTAGCCCATGATGCCGCACGGGAAAACAGAAGTTTGGCCGCTCCGTGCAATATATCCGCTCGCGCTCCCGGTGATCGACGCCAGCCTCGCTCCAGCCGCGGCGGTCATTATGCGGCCGATCCGATGTGTCCCAACTGGTTTCCGAGAATGGCCGATTCGCTGCCCGTTTCCCGTCGCCTGCTCGCTTTTGCCTCTCTGGCAGCATTGTCCGCCTGCAGCATCATTCCCGATACGGGCGCCACCGACCCGGATCGTTTCGTGCAGGAAACCACGCCGGTTTTCTATCGTCCTGAAGGTATTGAGCCGAACAGGGTAAAACGGCTGCCGGTCCAGCCCGTGCCGCAGGCGCGCGATCTCTTCCAGACGCAATTCCACCAGACCTATGGTCTGCCGACCTTCAATCCGGTGCATCAGGCCGTGTATGCGCAGCGCAGCGAGGATGATTTCACGCTGCCGGCCATCCCCTATAAGCGTATCGATCCGCGCTTCCTGCGGCAGGAAGTGGACTACCAGACCAAGGAGCGCCCCGGCACCATCGTTGTCGATACGCGCAGCCACTATCTCTATTTCATCGAGCCGGGCGGCAAGGCGATGCGCTATGGCGTCGGTCTCGGTGCTGCGGGTTATGCCTGGCACGGCCGAGGCGTGATCCAGTGGAAGCAGAAATGGCCGCGCTGGACACCGCCCGCCGAAATGGTCGCGCGCGATCCGCAGATCAGGCCGCTATCGGCCGAGCGCGGCGGCATGAATCCGGGGCCCACCAACCCGCTCGGCGCTCGTGCGCTCTATATCTATCAGAACGGCCGGGATACGCTTTATCGGGTTCACGGTACGCCGGACTGGCAGTCGATCGGCAAGGCGGCATCCTCCGGATGTGTGCGCATGCTCAACCAGGACGTGATGGATCTCTACAATCGAGTATCCGAAAAGGCGGAAATCGTCGTTCTATAGCGGTAGTTTACCACAAATTTTCGTGATGTTGCATAAGTGCGATAGTCGGGATGATTAGCGCTCTTTAGTTTTGCCTCTGTCTCTGCGAACCTCTCGGGGAACCGAATCAGCCTGTTGATGCAGGTTTTCGCTTCCTCCACCAAAGGAACTATGCTGTCGACATGAGCCTTCCTTCATCCCTATCCCGACGTAATTTCCTCGCTCTTGCTGGTCTTGGTGCCGTTTCGACGCTTGCCAGCTGCGCCTCCACCATCGACAACGGTCCTGTCGTCAGCCCGGTTCAATATACCGGCTCCCCGCGGCCGTTCCGCACCTGGTTCTCCAGCTATGATGGCGAGCAACCCGATCCGGCCGTAATCTATGCCTCCGTCGAGGATGGCGGCTTCGTTATTCCGGCTGTTCCCTATAAGCAGATCGATCCGCGCTTCTATCGTCAGCGGGTGATCGACCCCACGGGCGAGGCACCTGGCAGCGTAGTCGTCAACACCACCCAGCGCATGCTCTATGTCACCGAGCAGGGCGGCACCGCGATGCGCTATGGCATCGGCGTCGGCCGCGAAGGATTTGCCTGGCAGGGTCGCGGCGTCATTCAGTGGCGCAAGAAATGGCCTCGCTGGAATCCGCCGGATGAAATGGTCGCCCGTCAGCCGGAACTCGTAAAATATTCCATCGCCAATGGCGGCATGGCTCCTGGCCTGATGAACCCGCTTGGTGCCCGCGCCCTTTACATTTTCGAGGATAAACAGGACTCACTCTACCGCCTGCACGGCAATCCCGACTGGCGCTCCATCGGCAAAGCGGTTTCCTCCGGCTGTGTCCGCCTGCTGAACCAGGATGTCATCGATCTCTACGACCGCGTTCCCGAGCGAGCGCCGATCCTGGTTACGGCCTGATACCCGTATCACTGCAAAAGGGCGCCGCGGGCGCCCTTTTGTTTGCAGTCTAGCCGGATCCGGATCCTGAACTCGATCTCAAACCATTGTCGAATTGATAGCCGCCGGCGGTGGTCGCGCAGATTGGCTCCCCTTCATATTGCAGCCGCTACCGTCCCCATGTTGACGGTCGTGTCGTCATTCACTTTCTCAAATCAATTGCGAAACATATATTGCGCGCGATTAAATCGTGATGTATATAAAATCCATCCAACCGAAGGAGAGATGACATGCCTATTCTCTATACGACCAAAGCTTCCGCCACCGGTGGCCGCGCCGGTCATGCCGCTTCCGAAAATGGTGTCCTTGACGTCACGCTGACTGTTCCGAAAGAACTCGGCGGCGATGGCGCGACCGGCACCAATCCTGAACAGCTCTTTGCAGCCGGCTATTCTGCCTGCTTCCTGGGTGCCCTGAAATTTGTCGCAGGCCAGCAGAAGGTCAAGATTCCGGAAGACGCAAAGGTCACGGCGACTGTCGGCATCGGCCCGCGTGCAGACGGCACCGGCTTCGGCATCGAAGTATCCCTGGCCGTTCATATCCCCGGCATGGACAAGGCCGAGGCTGAAAAGCTCGCCGCCGCCGCCCATATAGTATGCCCCTACAGCCACGCCATGCGCACCTCGACCGAAGTGCCCGTTGCTGTTGTCTGACGCGAGATGTGCTGCCGGCCGGAATTACGGGCCGGAAATACGGAATATATTTGAACGGAGCGACAGTTTGATCTGCCGCTCCTTTTCTTTTGCAAGAAAAATGCTATATCTTTTCTTAGGAAAGGAAATAGCCATGATAAAGGCCCAGACAATAGGCCAAACCATGCCTGCCGAAGCGCTGGTCATCACCAAGGCTGTCGTCAACGCCGCCGAGAGGCTGGGATTGAGCGCCCGTGTCCTGGCTGCCATTATCGGCGTGTCGGAGGCGACGGTATCGCGCATGAAGCGGCAGGATCATCTGCTGGAGCGCGATAGCAAGCCTTTCGAACTTGCCGTGCTTCTTGTTCGTCTCTTCCGTTCGCTCGACGCCATCGTCGGTGGCGACGAGGCTGTGGCGCGGCAATGGCTGCGTAACGGCAACATCGCCTTTGGCGCGGCGCCGATCGACAAGATCATCTCGATTTCTGGTTTGACCGATGTCCTTGCCTATCTGGACGCCCGTCGCGCTCTCGTCTGAGACAAGGGCCATTTCCGGCCGGTATTGGCGGCTGGTGGAATCGCAGCATCAGGTCTCCACGCTGAAGCTTGTGGACACGCTGGAGGAGCAGGCGCTTCTCGAAAGCATTCTGGAAGAAAGCAAGCCGGTTCTGCCGCCCGAGTGCGCCGGGCTCGACTATCTGCTTGCCACGCCCTTCCGCTATGGGGCGATCTATCCCCACGGTTCCCGTTTCCGCCGCGCGGGCCGCACACTTGGCGTCTTCTACGCCTCGGAGCAGGTGGAGACGGCCCTGGCTGAAATGAGCTTCTATCGGCTGCTCTTCTTTCGCGATTCCCCCGATACGCCGTTGCCCGCCAATGCCGCCGAATATACCGCTTTTTCTGCTGCGATTACGACGAAGGCGGCGATCGATCTGACGGCGCCCCCCTTGGATCGTGATCGGAAACTGTGGGCCGATCCGGTCAACTACGAGGCCTGCCAGTCGCTTGCGGAGGCGGCGCGAACCGGCGGCATCGAGGCAATCCTCTATCGTTCGGTCCGTGATCCTCGCGGCGGCATGAATATAGCTCTGCTCACGGCCAGGGCCTTCTCCGCGCGCGAACCCGTCGAACGCCAGACCTGGCGCATCCGGCTGTCGCGCGTCGGCGTACAGGCGCTGTGCGAATTCCCGCGGCGCCGCATTGGCTTCGAAAGGCAGGATTTCGAGGGCGATCCGCGGCTATCTGAGGCGCAATTCAGAGCAGACTAGCAAGATCGTTGCGCAGGCGATCGCCATTGCCGTCGGGCAGCCGCTCTTCGAGGGCGGCATGCGTTGTCTTCCAGATCGGCACGGCGGCGGCGAGCGCCGCCTTGCCTGGCGGTGTCAGGCTGAGCAGGCGGGCACGGCGATCTTTCGGATTGGGCACGATGCTCACCCACCCCCGCCGTTCCAGCGGCTTCAAGGCCGCCGTCAGCGTCGTCTGGTCTATTGCCAGGAGTGCCGCGACCGATCCCATGGATGCGGGCGCGGGCCGGTTCAGGGACATCATCAGGGAGAATTGGCCGTTGGTAAGACCGAACGGCCGCAACGCCTCGTCAAAGCGGCGGGCAAGAGCGCGCGCCGCCCGCTGAACATGCAGGCATAGGCAGGTATCGCGTACTAACAGCGTGGTTTCAAAGGGAATTTCGACTGTATTTGACATGATTCATTAATATTGATATCAATGTATTTGTCAAGATTTGGGAATGAAAACGCCGGAGGAGAGCGCGGACAATGAACCAGGTCGTTTCCAGGGAAGTGTGGCTGGAGGCCCGCCGTCAACTGCTAGCCAGGGAGAAGGAGGCCACGCATCTTCGCGATCGCGTCAATGCGGAGCGCCTGGCCTTGCCCTGGGTGAAGGTCGAGAAGGATTATGTTTTCGACACGCCGGCCGGTAAGAAAACGCTTGCCGATCTCTTCGACGGCCGCAGCCAGCTGATCATCTATCACTTCATGCTCGGCCCGGACTGGGATGCCGGCTGCACCGGCTGCTCCTTCCTTGCCGATCATTTCGATGGGGCGCTGCCGCATCTCAACCATCACGACGTCACGCTGGTCGCCGTCTCTCGCGCGCCACTGGAGAAGGTGGAAGCCTACAAGAAGCGCATGGGCTGGCGTTTCCCCTGGGTGTCGTCCTTCGCCAACGATTTCAATTTCGATTATCACGTCTCCTTCTCGAAGGAGCAACTCGCTGGCGAAAAGGTCTTCTACAACTTCGCGCCGATGGATGCGGCCGAGGGGTTTGATGAGCTTCCCGGTCTCAGCGCCTTCTACAAGAACGAGGCCGGCAATGTGTTCCATACCTATTCGAGTTATGCCCGAGGGCCCGAGGAATTGATCGGCACGCTGATGATCCTCGATCGGGCTCCCAAGGGGCGCAATGAAGAAAGTACGATGAATTTCGTTCGCCGCCATGACGAATATGAGGATGCTCCAAAAGCGCATTCCTGCTGCCATTAAGGGATGGTGAGGCGGTGGAATTAACCCTGTCAGACGGGGTCGAATTATCGCGTTTTGTGCCTAGTTAATACTTGGCGCCTGTTTGCCGGGAAGACGGATCAGCCGATTGACCATCGCTCGGCCGTCATCTTCATCGGCCATGATGCGCCTGCGCCGACATCCGGCCCAGGAGGAGACGGATGATTGCAACAATCAAAACAGGGAGCGATGCTATGGCCGAGAAAGGTTATTTTGTCTGGTACGAGCTGATGACCTCAGACATGAAGGCGGCCGAAGCCTTCTATACCAAAGTGGTCGGCTGGGATGCGGCGGATGCCGGCATGCCTGATGTCGGCATGGACTATACGCTCTTCAGCGCCGGTGCGGGACCTGTCGCTGGATTGATGGTCCTGCCGGAAGAGGCAAAGGCCATGGGTACGCCACCCTGCTGGACCGGCTATATCGGCGTTCCCAATGTCGACGAAGTCACGAAGACCGTTGTCGCCAAGGGCGGCAAGACCTATCGCGAGCCGGCGGATATTCCAGGCGTCGGCCGATTCTCCGTCGTCTCCGATCCCTACGGCGCCGCCTTCTGCCTGTTCACGCCGCTGCCCGGCCAGGACTGGGAGCCGGCTGCTCCTGCGACACCGGGCTATTTCGGCTGGCATGAGCTCTATTCCAACGACGGCCCGAAAGCTTTCGATTTCTATAGCGAGATGTTCGGCTGGGAGCTGAGCTCCGATTTCGACATGGGGCCGATGGGCAAGTACAAGATCTTCAAGATCGGCGATCGCGACTTCGGCGGCATCATGACCAAGCCGGCGGAAATGCCGATGGCTGCCTGGAATTTCTACATCAACGTTCCCGCGATCGACGCGGCGATCGCCCGCATTACGGAAGGCGGCGGCAGGATCGTCAACGGCCCGATGGAAGTCCCCGGCGGCAGCTTGATCGTGCAGGCCACCGACCCGCAGGGAGCGTTCTTCTCGCTGGTTGCGCCGGTGCGGTAGTTTTCACCCTCCCCTTGAGGGGGAGGGTCGGCCCATAGGGTCGGGGTGGGGTGATCTCCACGTTTGCGACGTGTCACCCCCACCCGCGGCTTTGCCGCGACCTCCCTATCAAGGGGGAGGTGTGACCTACCGCTTCAGGCTGCCGAGAATGCCCCGCACCAAGGCCCGCCCGACTTGCGTCGCGACCGTGCGCGCAACGCTCTTCAGCGCCGCTTCCATGATCGTCTCGCGCTGATAGCCCGACCGGCGGCCGGCAGAATTGCCGCTATCCCCGCCGAAGCCTGGCAGTGTCCATCCATCGCCTGCGCTCTCGCTCTGCGGCGCAGCCGCCTTGCGCGCCCGCTCCGCCAGGATTTCATAGGCGGATTCACGGTCGATCGTCTGATCGTAGACGCCGGCGACCGGGCTGCCGTTGAGGATGGCTTGGCGCTCGCCGTCCGTGACAGGGCCGATGCGGCCGGATGGCGGGCGGATCAGCGTGCGTTCGACGATAGATGGCGCACCCTTGCCCTCGAGCATCGACACCAGCGCTTCACCGGTGCCGAGCGTCGTGATGACGGTAGCGCAATCGAAAGCGGGATTGGGACGGAAGGTCGAGGCCGCCGTCTGCACGGCCTTCTGTTCGCGCGGCGTATAGGCGCGCAACGCATGCTGCACACGGTTGCCGAGCTGTGCCAGCACGGTTTCTGGCACGTCGAGCGGGTTCTGCGTGACGAAATAGACGCCGACGCCCTTGGAGCGGATCAGGCGCACGACCTGCTCCACGCGTTCGATCAACACCTTCGGCGCATCGTTGAAGAGTAGATGTGCCTCATCGAAGAAGAAGACCAGCTTCGGCTTATCCGGATCGCCGACTTCGGGCAGTTCCTCGAACAGTTCTGAGAGCAGCCACAGCAGGAAGGTGGCATAGAGGCGCGGGTTCATCATCAGCTTGTCGGCCGCCAGCACCGAAACCTGCCCGTAGCCGTCATTGCTGACGCGCATGATGTCGGAGATTTTCAGCGCCGGCTCGCCGAAGAAGTTTTCCGCGCCTTGCTGTTCCAGAACAAGCATTGCCCGCTGAATCGAGCCCACGGAAGATTTCGAGATCAGGCCGTATTTGCTGGAAAGCTCGCTGGCATTGTCGCCCATATAGTTCAGCAGCGCCTGCAGGTCTTTGAGATCGAGCAGCGCCAGACCGTTCTCATCGGCGATCTTGAAGGCGATGTTGAGCACGCCTTCCTGCGCCTCGGATGCATCCATCAAGCGTGCCAGCAGCAGGGGGCCCATCTCGGCGATGGTGGTGCGCACGCGATGGCCTTTTTCGCCATAAAGGTCCCAGAAGATGACCGGGAACTGATCGAATTCATAGGGCGAGAGACCGATTTCCTCGGCGCGCTTCAGCAGGAAGTCCTTTGGCTCGCCCTTGACGGCGATGCCCGAAAGATCGCCCTTGATGTCGGCGCAGAAGACGGGCACGCCGGCCTTGGAAAACCCTTCCGCCAGAACCTGCAGCGTCACCGTCTTGCCGGTGCCGGTCGCGCCGGTGACGAGGCCGTGACGGTTGCCGAATTTCAGCGTCAGGAACTCGTCCTTGTTGATGCTTTCATCCGGGTTGCGGCTTGCGCCGACGAAAATCTGTCCATCCTGCTGTGGCATGGTGTCGTCTCCCTTAGAGCACTTCCAGCAAAAGTGCGAAGCGGTTTTGCGCCCGGAACTGCGTAAAAACAAAAAGATAGAGCCTTTTCGCGATTCGAAGAAAAGCGGAAATGCTCGAGCATGATGCCGAAAAGTGTCACCGGTTTTCGGAGGCCATCATGCTCTACCTGTTTGATTCTAGCACCGGATGATTTTCAAAGCTGCCGGGGCCATTCATCGATTTGTCCTGACACTGTTATAAGAACTCGCATGAAGGGGGACAACCATTCGCGTCACGGTTCCGCTTCTGGTAGAATGACAGCCGCCGGAGCGTCTTGTGCCGGTTGCTGCATTCAGTTACGTTGACGTTAACGTTATAAAGGCAGGAGGCCACAGTGAACGAAGTTATTGATCAGATCGCGACCAAAGCCGGCATCGCTCCCGACCTTGCGGAAAAGGCTGTCGGCATGATTCTTGGCTTCCTGCAGCGCGAAGCTCCGGATGGCCCTGTCACCAAGATGATCGAATCCATTCCCGGCGCCTCCGATCTCGTTGCGCAATATAACGGCGAGGAAACGGGCGGCGGTGGCCTGCTCGGCGGCCTGCTCAGCGCCGTCGGCGGTGGTGGCGGCCTGATGGCACTCGGCCAGCAGTTGATGAGCAGCGGTCTCAGCATGGGAGAAATCGGCTCGCTCGCCAAGGAGACGATTGCCACCGCTCGCCAGCATGCCGGCGACGAGGTGGTCGACCAGGTCGTCAATTCCGTCCCGGGCCTGCATCAGTTTATTTGAGGCTGCTATTGCCTTGAAAAGAAAGCCGTCGGTTAATTCCCGACGGCTTTTTATTGTTCAGAAGGCGGACCTGACTTCGTCATATTGCGCTCTGTTAAGGGGCGACGGTGCCTCTATCGGTTGATCTTCTCCAGGGTCAGATCTTCCTGCCCTTCGGCGTCCCATCGATCTCATGCCATTTGCGGCCGTCGCGTTCGATGAGTTCGTCGGCGCAGGCAGGGCCGGTGCTCCCGGGAGCGTAAGGGTCGGGTTTGCCGCCTTCTGCCCAGAGGTCGAGGAAGGGCTGCACGGCCGCCCAGCCGGCTTCGATGCCGTCGGCGCGCTGGAAGAGCGTCTGGTCGCCGACGAAGAGTTCGTAGAACAGGCTCTCATAGCCGGTCTGCTTGCCGATATCGAAACTGTCGGCATAGCGGAAGTCGAGCGACACCGGCGCCGTTTTCAGCACCAGACCCGGCGATTTGATCGAGATTTCCATATCGAGGCCTTCGTCGGGCTGCACCTGGATGACGAGCCTGTTCGGCGGCAGTTCGGGGCGGGATTCGTGGCGCGGGAACTGGGCGAAGGGCACCGGCCGGAAGGTGATGACCACTTCCGTATCGCGCGCCTTCATCGCCTTGCCCGTGCGCAGGTAGAAGGGTACGCCGGCCCAGCGCCATGTATCGACCAGGAGTTTCAGCGCCACGAAGGTTTCGGTGTTGCTGTCGGGCGCGACGTCGGGTGTCTGGGTAAAAGCCGGCAGATCCCTGCCGGCTATCGGGCCGGCCGTATAGGCGCCGCGCACGCCGTTCTTGATCGCCTCTTCGCGCGAGTAGATGCGCAGGGCCTTCAGCACTTTGCCCTTTTCGTTGCGGATGGATTCGGCATCGAAGCTGTTCGGCGGTTCCATCGCCACCATCGCCAGCAATTGGAAGAGGTGGTTCGGCACCATGTCACGAAGCGCGCCGGTTGCGTCGTAGAATTTGCCGCGCGTGCCGACATCAACGAGTTCGGCTGCCGTGATCTGCACGTGGTCGATATAGTTGTTGTTCCACAGCGCCTCGATCATCATATTGGCGAAGCGCGTCGTCATGATGTTCTGCACCGTTTCCTTGCCGAGGAAATGGTCGATGCGATAGATCTGGCTTTCGGATACGTGGTTCAGCAGGCGCGCATTCAAAGCCTGTGCCGAGGCAAGATCATTGCCGAAGGGTTTTTCGATCGCGATGCGGCGGAAGGCCCCGGTCGCCTCGTTCATCAGCCCGTTTTCGGATAGTTTCTCGGCGATATCGCCGAAGAAGCGCGGCGGCACTGCGAAATAGAAGGCCGCGTTGGCGCTCGGCGCATGCGAGAGATAATCCGAAATTTCCTTGTAGACGCCGTTCTGGGTGAAATCGCCGGAGATATAGCTGATGCGCTTGCGCAGACTCTGCCATGCGGCCTGCCGCTCCGGATCGTCCATATCGCCGGAGGTCTTCAGAAATGATTCCAGGCGATCCAGCAGCATGTCGACACCCCCTGTCTCGATGCCGATACCGAGAATATGCAGATCCTCCCCGATAAGTCCGCTGCGTGTCATGTTGATGAGCGTCGGGATCAGCAGGCGCCTGGTAAGGTCGCCGGCGGCGCCGAAGATCACGAATGTCAGCGGCGGAGCCGGTGCGACGTCGGGGGTGGTCATGCGCGGATCTCCTTCTGGCGGCCATGTTCGGGGCTTCTGGACGACATCGACTATCTCCTCGGAGCTGTTGCTGTTTCAGCTTTGGCTATGGGTGTTCTAGCGCGGGCCGACGCCGGTTGTCGATGGGATCGACGCACCGCCGCCGGCAGGCATTTCGAGGCTGATAAATAACCTATTTCTTCACCGCGACCAGGAAGAGCCGCGGGAAGCGCAGCAACACCTTGCCGTCGACAAGTGGCGGATAGGCCCGCTCGATGCGCTTCAGATATTCGGCTGTAAAGGCATCTCGATGTTCGGCGCCGGCATGGTCGAGATAGGGGCGCAGGCCCGTACCCTTTACCCATTCGACGATCGCGGCCGCATTCTCCAGCGCATGATTGTAGTTGGTGTGCCAGATATCGAGGCGCTGCGACTTGCCGATCAGCCTGTCGTAATAGACGGAAGGCGCGGGCAGCGGATTGCGCCGGACGCTCTTCCTGGCGAAGGCGTCGCTCCAAGGGCCGCTCCTTGCGGTTTCTTCCATCATCAGATGGCTCGGCTCGGTCAGATTGTCGGGCATCTGCACGGCAAGCACGCCGCCGGGTTTCAGCCCATCCATCAGCTCATCGAGAATAGCGAGATGATTTGGCAGCCACTGAAACACCGCGTTGGCAAAAAGCAGGTCGACGGGTTCTTCCGGCCGCCACGTGGTGAGATCGGCCTTTTCAAAGTGCGTGCCGGGCATGCGCTTGCGTGCGGCTTCGAGCATATTGTCGTCGCTGTCGAGGCCGGAAACGCCGGCAATACCGTAGCGCTCGACGATCAGCTCGGTCGAATTGCCGGGGCCGCAACCGAGGTCGATCGCTCGCTCGACATGCTCCAGCGGCACTTGCGCCAGTAGATCGCGCGCCGGGCGCGTGCGTTCATCCTCGAATTTCACATATTGGCCGGCAGACCATGCCATAAGCGTATCCTCTTTCTGGATTGCCGTTTTTCCCGATGCGCATAGCACCTGGATATATCAGAACCGTGTAATGACGCTGATGCCCTTGCCCTCGGCCTTATCAAGCGTCATCAGCGCGGGAACGGCTTCTTCCAGGGTGATTCTGCGGCCGATGAGCTTCTGCGGCGCGATCTTGCCGGCGGCGAGCATGTCGAGCATGGCGTCATAGCGCCAGGCCTGCATGCCGTGGCTGCCGTAGATTTCCAGCTCATGGCCGATGACCTGCGCCATCGGGATCTGCGGCGTCGCATAGTCGCCGAGCATGAGGCCGACCTGCACATGCCGTCCGCGCCGGCGCAGATTCTTGATGGAGTTGAAGCACGTGGCGGGATGGCCGAGCGCGTCGATCGAGACATGCGCGCCGCCTTTGGTGATTTCGCGCACCGCCTCGGCCACATCGGCGGCCTCAGCCGCATTGATCGTCGCGACCGCGCCGCATTCGCGGGCAAAGGCGAGCTTCTCGTCGGAGATGTCGATGGCGATGGCATTGGCGCCAAGGGCGCTGGCAATCATGATCGCCGACAGCCCGACGCCGCCGCAGCCATGCACGGCGATCCATTCGCCCGGCCGCGTCTTCGCCTGATCGGCAACGGCGCGGAAGGAGGTGGCGAAGCGGCAGCCGAGGCTTGCCGCCGTCGCGTCATCGACCGCGTCTGGCAGGTGGACGAGATTGGTGTCGGCATAGTCGATCGCAACATATTCGGCGAAGGAGCCCCAATGGGTGAAGCCCGGCTGGAACTGGCTGGGGCAGACCTGCTGATTGCCGGAATGGCATTCCGCGCAATGGCCGCAGCCCGATACGAAGGGAACCGTGACGCGATCGCCGACCTTGAAGCGGACGACGCCGCGCCCGGTCGCCACGACCTTGCCGGCGAGCTCGTGGCCCGGCACATGCGGCAGCCTGATATCGGGATCATGACCCATCCAGCCGTGCCAGTCGCTGCGGCAGAGTCCGGTTGCGCCGACGGCGATGACGACGCCGTCCTCGCCAGGTGCCGGATCCGGCAGAATGCGGATTTCGGGTGTTGCCTCGAAGGCCTCGTAATACATGGCTTTCATGGAGTTCTCCCTCTCTCCTGACGATCCCTATGGCTCATCACTTTTGCTGATGGACTCATTCGTCAAGTTGTTGTTTCGACGCATGAAAATTGCGCTATGAATGCGTTATCGAACGCTTTGTTGCAAATGAATTTTACCGCGCAGTTTCTGCTTGACGCTGGCGTTGCACGGTTCTTTGCTCTTCGTCATCCAAAGCAATTCCAACCAAATTGCGCCGCGGCCTTCCGCCCGGAATTGCCACAAAACAAAGATGGAGCGGTTCAGAATCCGTAAAAGGCTGAACTGCTCTGGGAGAGGAAACACCATGTCCATCGATACGTCGCCCCGCACCACCACCTGGACCTATATCGAAGGAGAATGGCTTTCCGGCAATCCGCCGCTGATCGGGCCGACCTCGCATGCCATGTGGCTCGGTTCGACGGTGTTCGACGGCGCGCGCTGGTTCGATGGCATCGCGCCCGACCTTGATCTCCATTGCCAGCGTATCAATCGTTCGGCCGCGGCCATGGGATTGAAGGCCATCAAGACCGCCGAGGAGATCGAGGCGCTCGCCTGGGAGGGCATCAGGAAATTCGACGGCAAGACGCCGCTCTATATCAAGCCGATGTATTGGGGCGAGCATGGCTCGCCGGGCAGCGTCGTTGCCGTCGATGCGGAATCGACGCGTTTCGCTCTCTGCCTGTTCGAGGCGCCGCTCGGCGGCAATGGCGGCATCACGCTCACTGTCTCGCCCTTCCGCCGCCCGTCGCCGGAAACGGCGATGACCGACGCCAAGGCGGGCTCGCTCTATCCGAACAGCGGCCGCATGATCCTGGAAGCGAGAAGCCGCGGCTTCAACAATGCGCTGGTGCGCGACATGAACGGCAATGTCGTCGAGACGGCGTCTTCGAACGTCTTCATGGTCAAGGACGGCATCGTCTATACGCCGGTCGCCAACCGCACCTTCCTTGCCGGCATCACGCGCGCCCGCGTCATCGGACTGCTGCGCCAGGAAGGCTTCGACGTACGGGAGGAAACCCTGTCCGTCGAGCAGTTCATGGCGGCGGATGAGATCTTCACGACCGGCAACTATTCCAAGGTCGTCAGCGTCAACCGCCTGGATGATCGCGAGTTCCAAGAGGGGCCGGTCGCCCGCAAGGCGCTGGAACTCTACATGGATTGGGCGCATGGCCGTCGTGCCAGCGAGGAATAACCTTTCTCACAGGGAGAAGGACATGCACAAGAGTGCGGCCGTTATGGCCGCACGGGTGTTCCAACACGACCTGCCGAAGCAATGTAGGATCGCGGCGCAAAGAAAATGCCATCAGTCTCGAAAGCCTCCAGGTCCTCGGCCTGGAGTGCGTGGCGGACGCTCGGTCTTGCGCTGACGCGAGCCATGAAATGCTGCAACGCCGGCCACTGCGCAAGATCGATCCTGATCCAAGGCGACCAGTTCAAGCAGACGAAGAGATAGGCGTCAGCGACCGTAAAGTCGTCACCGGTCAGATAGGGGCCGACGAGCCGGCTGTTCAGCCAATCCAGCCGTTTGCACACCAGTTCATGAATGCCGGCATGAGCGCCTTCATAAGCGGCGTTGAATAGCATCGCCATTGGCTTATGAAGCTCGGCGGTGATGAAATTCAGATAGGATTGAACCTGGCTTCTGGCATAGGTTCCGGCCTCCGGCAGAAGGCGCGATCCCTCCGGTGAACATTCCGCGAGGAATTGCACGATGGCAGGACCTTCGGTCAGCACCCTCCCATCATCAAGCGTCAATGCCGGCACGTAGCCATTGCCGTTGATGGCCAGATAGTCGTCGCCCGAACTCGTCCGATGAGTCTTCCGGTCAACTTCGACCAGTTCAACCTCCAGCCCCAGCTCCCGACAGACGATGTGCGGCGACAGGGAGCAAGCGGCGGCGTGCATGTAGAGTTTCATGGTTTTCTCTCTTTTCGATACAGGCACGAGGTATCGCCTCGGCATCCATTGAATATTTGTACCATTTCGCATAAAATTTATTCGGTCAAGTTTTTTGTGCGAAGTAGTATAAAAATATGAAGAGCGAGAAAAAGCAGGGTCGTCCACGCGCTTTTGATGCGAAAGCAGTCATCGGGCAGGCGCGGGAGGTTTTTTGGGATAGGGGGTTCTCGGCAGCCTCATTGGATAATTTGAGCGCCGCGACGAAACTGAACCGGCCTAGCCTTTACGGCGCATTCGGCGACAAGGAGGACCTCTATCTTGACACCTTGGAAGGCTACCGCGAGGACAGCCTCGTTATATTGTCCGCGGCACTCAATCCGGCTTTGCCGCTGCGGGAAAATCTGGCGCGCATCTATGCCGAGGCCCTGAAAATATACCTGCATGGCGAGACTGCGGCGCGTGGCTGCTTCCTGATCAGCACGGCCACGGCAGAGGCTATTCAGCATGACCGAGTGCGGGAGGTGTTGCGCCGCAGCTTGAATGAATTCGACGATGCCATCAAGGAACGCATGGAGCTTTCGGTCGAGCAGGGCGAGCTCCCGGCCGACACGGATGCTGCAACGCTCGCAAAGCTCGCATCCGCTGTCATGCATTCGCTTGCCGTTCGAGCGCGTGCAGGCGATACGCGCGAAACGCTGGAGGCGATCGCGCGTTCTGGGGTCGATTTTGTCTGCGGCCGGCGATAACGATCAGCCTGATGCTGCTCGGATCGATCTCCGGACGTGAAACTGGAGCAAAGTCATCGATCTTTATATGGCGGCTTGCTTCTTAGGGCTGACCCACCAGCAATAGATCGCGCCCATCGCCAGCAGCACGCAGGTTCCGAGGAACACGGCGCGCATGCCGATATGGCCGCCGACGAAGCCGCCCAGAACCGGGCCTGCCACCTGACCGACATATTGCGAGGAGATGGAGAGCCCGAGGATACTGCCCGTTGCCGCATCGGGAACATTGTGCCGGATGACGGCGGTGATGCAGGGCAGAAGGCCTCCGAGCGCCACGCCCATGAGGAAACGCAGTGCGATCAACTGCCAGGCCGAGGTCACGAAAGCCTGCGGTATCAGCAGCAGCGCCGCAACAGCAAGCGCCGCCATGATGACGCTCCAGTAGCCGACGCGATCGGCGAGCTTGCCGAGCCAGGAGGATGACAGGATGCTGCCAAGCGCTGCAGCCGCCATGACGACGCCCGAGACCATCGTCACCTTGGCGTCCGTGACGAACTGCGCGACATAGACGGTGATGATCGGCTCGATCGACATATTGGCGAGCATCAGCAGCAGGCCGAGCGACAGCATGGCGACGACGGGGCGTTTGTCCGGAATGGAGGCCCAACTGCCACTGGCCCTCGCAGCCTTCTTGCGCGCCGTGGATTTCTCCTCCTTGATCAGGAAAGTCGTCGCAAGGAAGGTGAAGAAGATCACGCCGCCGGCGAGCAGGAAGGTGCCGCGAATGCCGATAATCGGGGGCAGGGCGCCGCCGATCAGAGGTCCGACCAGATTGCCGGCCATAATGCCGGCGGACAGCGTGCCCAGCGCCCAGGCGGAGCGATGCTTCGGCGTCTGCGCGGCCACGAGCACCATCGATCCCGAGGCATAGCCGCCGGCGAGGCCGGTGAACAGGCGCAGCGCCACCAACTGCCACACATTGCCGGCCATGCCCATCAGCGAGATGGCGACCGTCATGCCGAGGCTCGCGCGGATCAGCATCAGCTTGCGGCCATAGATATCGCCGAGCCGCCCCCAGAGCGGCGCGACGAAAGCGGCGGCGAAGAAGGTGGCGCCATAGGCTATGCCGGACCATTGCACGATCGCGGCCTTGTCGCTGACGCCGAGTTCCTCGACGTAGAGCGGCAGGAAGGGGAGCAGCAGCGTCATCGCCACGATCGTCGTGAACGAGCCGGCGAGGCAGATGATCAGGTTCCGCATCCAATGCGCGGTTTCTGGCTCGGCGGGTGCGGCTGCGTCCCATCTCATATCGGTCATTTCTCGGCCTTTGCATTCAATGTGTAGAACAATTCCTGGCTGCCCGACGCCAGGATATGACCCTTCGCGGCGGCGATGAGATCGGCGCGGGTGAAGAGATCGGGAAGGTTCAGTCGGTCGACGTCAAGCGCATAGACCGTGACATGGTAGCCATGAACACGCTCGTCGTTCCAGGGCGGGCAGGCACCCATATAGCCACCATGCGGTCCGTCCTTCAAATTGCCGCCGCCAGCACCGTTCTGGCCGCGCCGCCCATAGGCTGTGCGCTCGAGCGGCAGGCCGCCCTTGGAAGGGCCGTTTCCGTCCGTGCCCTCCGCCAGGCTGGTACGCGACGCGGGGATATCGGCCAGCACCCAGTGGACGAATTCCATCCGTTTGAAATCCTTCGGGATGGGTTTGTCCGCCTTGTTGAACAGCGAGAAATCTGCGGGAACGTCGGGGTCGACCATGGTCAGCGCATAGGAGCGCGTTCCCTTCGGCCCCTTCGACCAGGATACGCCCAGGCTCTTGTTCGGCCCAGGGGCGGACTTGTCGGATGCTGTCGAAATGCAGGAGGCATTTTCGGGCAGCATCATCCGGCCGTTGCTTTTGGCAAACGTCACCTTGAGATCCGCCGATAGCGCCGGCGTCGCAATGGCTGCTGCGATGACGACGGCGTTCAGAACGTTGAGCATGGTTTTCATGATGTTGCCCTTTCATGTTGCGGCTCCGATGAACCTTCGAGGGCTGGGTCTAGCAAATTCATGCCGAGCGTCGGCGCACCCAAACGCTCAAAATGCAGCCCGGAACGCTCACGCGCTGCGAAGTCGATCGGCGAAGCGGCGCGGCGAGCGATAGCCGGCGGCAAGGGCAGCTTCCCGCAGCGACATTCCGTCCTCGGCCAGAAGGGTCGTCGCCAGCGCCACGCGCTCGCTCGCCAGAACATCGCGCAATGCTGTGCCCTCACGCGACAGGCGGCGGCGCAGCGTAGCGTTGCTCGTGCCGAGCTCAGCGGCGATGAGATCGGCCGTCCAGGCGCGATCCGGTTGCCAGCGCACCAGCGCTCGCACCGCCTCGGCTGTGGTCTCGGGCGAACCGGGCAGGGCGCCGCGCATGCCGAGCACCATGAGGATTTCGAGAAGCCTGTGCTCGATGAGCGGGATGGGCATGTTGCCGCCGGCAATGCCTTCGCCCGCATGATGGATGGCAGCCGCCAGCAACGGGTCGAGCGGCAAGTCTGCCTGTGACGCGATTCGTGCGGGCGGAAAGGCCTTTACCGCCCGCCGGGTCAATTCCTCGGGGAAGGTAATGAAGATTGCCCGGTAAGCGCCGGTCTGCGGATCGGGATCGTTGACGACATCGCCGCTCCAGCCGGCCGGCAGCACGAGCACCGTACCCGCCGTAAAATGCCGTTGCCGTCCCATGCTGACGATTTCCTTGGAACCTTCGAGGATGGCAACGATTGAAACCTGTGAAAAGGCGGATCCGGCAATCCGCTCGCGTTCGCGGGTGACGAAGGTAAAAAGCGTGGAATAGCTGCCGATGCCGGTTGGCGCGACCGCCGGACGATTGTCCTTGGCGGCGAGCCGGCGCAGCTTTTCCAATATGGGGTGATGGGCCTCGGCCACAGCGATGACTTCCTGCCTGATGGGGATCTTCGAGGAGTTTGGACCACACGGGCGGCAATGCCAAGCCCGCAAAGTGCCTTGCCGGTTCGCCCGCCCTATGTTACTAACTGATTGCATATCGCAATCAGTTTCCGCGGGATGATTGAAAACATCCTGACGCAAAGGAGGAGGCAGATCATGAACTCTCTTGAAAATGCCCGCTGCGACACGGTCAGACGTTTCTTCGCCGCCTATCTTGCGCAGCACCGCGATATCGTCGATCCCATGCTCACCCTGGATTTCACCTTTTCCAGCCCGCGGGACGATCACATCGATCGAAAACGCTATTTCGAGCGATGCTGGCCGAAGGAGAAGGTCTTTCGCGATATTCATATCGAACATCTTGTGCCCGATGGTGATGATGTGATCGTCGGCTATCGCGCCGAGAAGATGGATGGCGGCAGCTTTCGCAATATGGAATTGATCCGCTTTGCTGGCGACCGCATCGCCGAGGTCAACGTCTATTTCGGGCGGAATTTGTGAGGCTTCAGCTGCCCGTAATCTTCGCCGTTGCGGCGGCAAGTGCGGCCGCCGGCGCGGTCATAGGCTGCGGGCAGCTTTTCGGAAGAAGATGAGCCGCGTCGGTCATCGAGGCCTGAGCGAAAGCGATCGTGACAGCGCCTTCGTCATTGGCCGCTTTCACCGCATCGGCAATCGAGGTGAGATAGGCCGGGAGATTCCCGGCCCGGAAGTGCGCCCATGCACCCGGCATCAGCCGAACCTCGATTTCGGCTCCCGTTGCTTGCGCCGCTGCCTCGAAAAGCGCAGTCGTCGGGGCGATGGTCGTGTCAACCGTGCACAGCACGAGGACCTTGCCGCCGCGCTTGACCGCTTGCTCGGCCAGGATCGCATCAGCGCGGATGATCGGGGCTCCGGCGTCGGCGGAAATCTTCGACACTGCCGCGCCGAGCGTCGAGCAGTTGAGCACGACGGCATCGGCGTCCTCGGCCAGATGCCAGAGGAAGGCCGCCGTTTCCGCCGAAATCTCATCCGTCAGGCGCCCTGCTTGTTCGGCGGCAAGAAGAAGATCGGCGCGGACGTGATGACGCAGCGTGCCCCCAGGCAGTCCGAGCGCCTTCGCCGCCGCTTCATAGACGGCGATGTTGCTTTCGGCTGTGTGCAAACAGGCAATCGTCACGGATATTCCTCATCTCGACAGGAGAGCCGTGAACCTAGCTTCGGGCGCATGCCTTGTCGATATTCGGTGGAGCAGTTCGCCTGTATCAAAACATTATCATATGCAGCAAGGTTAATTTCTGAGCCTATGCTATACCCGTTTGAAAAATAGGGCGATTTTGTTCCCGTAGGCAACTTTTTTGGCATGTCGCCGGTTGCTCTTACAGGCGACGGCTCCTATGTTCCGCTTCACCTGCCGACGCAATTTTTTGCCAAGAGGAGAATGACCATGGCTTTCGAATTGCCTGAACTTCCTTATGATTACGATGCACTTTCGCCCTTCATGTCGCGTGAGACGCTCGAATATCACCACGACAAGCACCACAAGGCCTATGTCGACAACGGCAACAAGCTCGCTGCTGAAGCAGGTCTCTCCGATCTGTCTCTCGAAGAGATCGTGAAGAAGTCCTTCGGCACCAATGCAGGCCTCTTCAACAACGCAGCCCAGCACTACAACCACATCCATTTCTGGAAGTGGATGAAGAAGGGCGGCGGCGGCAACAAGCTGCCGGGCAAACTCGAGGCCGCCTTCAATTCCGATCTCGGCGGCTACGACAAGTTCAAGGCCGATTTCGCCGCTGCCGGCGCCACCCAGTTCGGCTCCGGCTGGGCATGGGTTTCCGTGAAGAACGGCAAGCTCGAAATCTCCAAGACCCCGAACGGCGAAAACCCGCTCGTCCACGGCGCGAACCCGATCCTCGGCGTCGACGTTTGGGAACACTCCTATTACATCGACTATCGCAACTTGCGTCCGAAGTACCTCGAAGCCTTCATCGATAGCCTGATCAACTGGGACTATGTCCTGGAGCGCTACGAAGCCGCAACGAAGTAAGGTTTGCCGCAGAGGCTGGCTTTCGCACCCGGCGTCTTTGGGCGTCGGGTGTTTTCTTGTCTGCCGGCCTTATCGATGTATCGTGTGCCGCATGGCGGCTCCAGGAGAGCGCCTCAGGAGGCTGAATGCCGTCAGCACCGCTTTTCCGCTTCGGTGTCATCGCCGATCCGCAATATGCCGATCTCGAGCCCAATCTCACCCTCGATCGCTATCCCGCCAACAGCCTCGTCAAGCTTCGCGCGGCGATCGAGGAGTTCAATCGGCATGATCTCGCCTTCGTCGTCACGCTTGGCGATATCATCGACCGCGAATGGAAGAGCTTCGATGCCATTCTGCCCGTCTATGAGGCCTTGCGTCACCCAAAATACTTCCTCCTCGGCAACCATGATTTCGCCGTTGCACCCGCTCATCTCGGCACGGTGCCGGCGCGGGTAGGGATGCCGTCGCCCTATTACGATTTCAGTCTTTCCGGCTATCGCTTCATCGCGCTCGACGGCAATGAGGTGAGCGTCTTCGCTCCCCCCGCGGGCGATCCGCGCCGGCAGGAAGCGAAGGATCGGATGAAGGCGCTGGAAAACGCCGGCGCTCCCAATGGCCAACGCTGGAACGGGTCCATCGGCGATGTGCAATATGACTGGTTTGCCGCGAAGCTGCGAGAGGCAAAGGCGGTGGGCGAGAAGGTCATCGTCATGAATCACTATCCGATCTTCCCTGATAATTCGCACAACGCGCTTGACAGTGGCCGCATGCTGGCGCTTCTGGCCGAGCAGGACCATGTCGTTGCCTATCTTAACGGCCACAATCACGCCGGTAATTTCGGCGTGTCGGGTGACACTTACTTCATCAACTTCAAGGGCATGGTCGATACCGGAGACACGAGCGCTTATGCGATCGTTTCGGTTCATGCGGATCGGTTGGAAATTACAGGATTCGGACGCGAAGAAAGCAGGGTGCTGGCGCTGTAGACGCCTTAACGAGATCTCCGCATCGTTTGATGTTTCGAGCATGATGCCGAAAAGTGCAGACGGTTTTCGGACGACATCATGCTCGACCCGCTTGATGCTATGCCGGATGCTAATCATCTGGCATCGGGGAACGATCCGCACCACTGAAGGTTTAGAAACGGAGGCTGGCTGTGAGGCGAAGCTGATGTTTCCGATATTGCAGATCCTGACAATCCTGATTGTCGCAGTCGCCATGGCGCTGGAGCATGTGCTGGAGCTGCCGGGCAAGATGCGGCCGTCGAAAGAGGATTACTTGACGGTTCAGCAGATTTATTACCCCGGCTTTACGATCAGCCGTGCCAATGAGCCGCCCGGTGCTCTGCTGCTTTTGCTACTCCTGTTCCTGATGCCAGCCAATACGATCGCATTCTGGCTATCGGCCGCCGCCTTTGCTGTCATGGTCGCGATGTACGCCCTCTTTTGGTTGCGCAACCGGTAAACAATTTTTGGCTGAAAGATGCGAAGCTGAATGGAATGGGCGCAGGCTTCTTTTCTCACGATCCATTCGGTGGCCATCAGATCGAGGCTGCCGTCAAAACCGGATTGGATCAAGCTGCGCGATCGGTGGGAATGGTCTCATGCCGTGCGCGCCGCCCTGGGATTGCTGGCTTTTATTCTGTTGGTGACTGCGGTTGCTTTGTAGCGGCGCGCAAAACCGATCCTTGGTGCGTCTTCACTTCGCGGCCATCCGCGTTTGGTCACGTCTTTCGAGGCGGTATGATCTTTCTACCCACATATGATCGCAGTCTTCGCGATTTGCAGCACCTCAGCCGGCCGCGGCTGGGGTGTTTATCTGCCAGCCATTCACCCAAATCTGCCTCAAGCCATCGCCTTCGCCCTTGAACCACAATCCCGTCGGCTCACAGCCTTCGATCCGGTCGCTACGGAAATTGCGGATCGCCTGACGCAATTCGCACCACGCGACGATGTTGGCGGTCTCCGAATAATAAATCAGCGCGATCGGCCGGATGATGCGCTCCGTGGCCTGGCCGAGCTCGTCGCGATAGGCAAGGTCCAGTTTTTCCTCGTCGCGAATGGCGCGTCGCACCAGTGAGAGATCGATCGCCGCGGCCGACGGTGCTGCAAAGCCCCAGGCATGCAGCGCATTGGCATCGAGCGTCTGGCGCAGCGGCGGCGGCACGGCGCCGGCGATCTTGGCGGTGACGCGCTTGGCCGCCTGCTTCAGCTCGGCATCGCCGGTGCGCTCCAGCAGGGCCAGCGACAGCACGATCGCCTCCATCTCCTCGATCGAGAACATCAGCGGCGGCAGGTCGAAGCCGGGCCGCAATATATAGCCGATGCCGCGCTCGCCCTCGATCGGCACCCGCATCGCCTGAAGTGCCGCGATATCGCGATAGACGGAGCGCACCGTCACCTCCAGCCGGGCGGCGATATCGGCCCCCGTCACCGGCCGCTTGGCCAGCCGCAGGATCTGGATGATCTCGAACAGGCGCGAAGCCTTGCGCATTTCTTGCCTCAAAGATGAAGGCTACTGACAACACCCCGTCAGTTGGCCCGATTTATAAAGCCGCCTATTCGCTTGAAAATCAACCATTTCCTCTCCTGTCTCCAAGGAGAGTTCGATAGGCAACTGACATGGGTTACGCAGAAAATCTCTGGCTCTTCTTCATCCTTCTTCTAGGCATCATCATCGTGCCGGGCATGGACATGCTCTTCGTGCTCGCCAATTCCCTGACCGGCGGCAGCAATCGCGGCCTCGCCGCGACGGGCGGCATCATGCTTGGCGGCGCGGTGCACTCGCTGAACGGCGCCGTCGGCATCGGCCTGCTCATGCATTTCGTGCCGGTTCTCTATAATCCGCTGCTGATCGCTGGCGGCGCCTATATGGCCTTTATCGGTTATACGCTGATGCGCAGCTCCATCACCGTTGGAGGAGACGAGGGGCCAGCCGCCAGCCGCTCCGCCTGGAAGGCGTTCCGGCAGGGTGCGGTGACTTGCCTGATCAACCCCAAGGCCTACCTCTTCATCTTCGCCGTCTATCCGCAATTCCTGAAGCCGGATTATGGCCCGATGTGGATACAAGCCGTCATCATGGGAGCCATGACCATCGCGACGCAATTCGCAGTTTACGGCGGACTTGCCATCACCGCCGGGCGCAGCCGCGATTTGCTGGTCGCCAACCCGCAGGCAACGGCCTTCGCGGGTCGTGCGGCCGGCCTGCTGCTTGTCGCCGCTTCAGTATTCACGGTCTGGGAAGGATTGAGAACAGCATAGAGGCGGCTAAAAATGATGGGGTACCAATAGCATGACGCTGATTTTACTTAGGTCTCACCATTTTGTGACTTCATTGCCGTCTGGGAAACCGGCAAACATGTCGCCGCAAGCATGCGCCGGCCGCCTGGGCGGTCTTGATCATTCGGAGAGGTAGGAGAAGGCAATGAAGTGGAAAGCGATTGTGATGGCGACGGCTCTTGCCGGCATCGCACTGGGTTCGGTCGTCGCGGCCGACGGCACGCACGATTCCCGTATCGGCATGATGAAGAAGATCGGTGGGGCGACAGGCGCTCTCGGCGCAATCGCAAAGGGGGACAAGCCCTATGACGCCGATATGGTCAAGGCGTCGCTGACGACGATCGCCGAAACCGCCAAGGCCTTTCCGGATCAGTTCAACCCGCAGAGCGACAAGACCGATCCCGAGGTCAACCCGAAGATCTGGGAGAATCTCGATGACTTCAAGGCGCATGCCGCCAAGCTTTCGACCGATGCCGAGACGGCGCTCGCCCAGCTTCCTGCCGACAAGGCCGGTGTCGGCGCGACGCTGAAGACGCTCGGCGCCAGCTGCGGCGCCTGTCATCAGGCCTACCGCATCAAGAAGGACTAGTGGCAGGTCGGCCTCGTCCGGAATTGCGTAAAGGCTCTAAATATCGATTTTGGCCTCCGCACCGGTTCTGCCGGTGCTGAGCCTTATGACTTTGGAACTGAAGCCAGGGGGTCGAATGATGGCGCGGTTTGTTCGGTGGTTGCTTTGCCTTTTCGGTGTGATCATCCTGGGCTGTGGCGCATTTTACGTCATCACCGCGCCGTCGCCGCTGCCGGCGAGCCATTGGGCCAATCTCGGCGATCCCGATCTCAAGAATGGCGAGACGGTCTTCTGGGCTGGCGGCTGCACGAGCTGCCATACCGCTCCCGGCGCTCAGGGCGATGCCAAACTGGTGCTTTCCGGCGGTCTCGCTCTCACCAGCCCCTTCGGCACCTTCCATGTCCCGAATATCTCGCCGGATGAGAAGGCAGGGCTCGGAAGCTGGACGCTTGCCGATTTCGGCAATGCCATGAAGCGCGGCGTCGGCAAAAACGGCGAACATCTCTATCCGTCTTTTCCGTACGGCTCCTATATCCGCATGAGCGACAAGGATATCAACGATCTCTGGGGCTTCCTGAAGACGTTGCCGAAGAGCGGCAATGTCGCTCCGCCGCACGAGCTGCCCTTTCCCTTCAATATCCGGCTGGCGCTCGGCGGCTGGAAGTTCCTCTATCTCAACGATCAGCCGCGCGTCGTGCTTGCCAATGCCGACGAGAAGATCAAGCGTGGTCAGTATCTCGTGGAAGGGCCGGGCCATTGCGGCGAGTGCCACACTCCGCGCGACAGCCTCGGCGGCTTCGTGAGCGGCCAATGGCTGGCGGGTGCGCCCAATCCGGAAGGCAAGGGCCAGATTCCCGATATCACACCCGGCTCGAAGGCGATCGGCGGCTGGAGCGCCGGCGACATCGCGAACTACCTCGAAACCGGCTTCACCCCGGACTATGACTCTGCCGGCGGTTCCATGGCCGAAGTCCAGCAGAACATTGCCCATCTGCCCGCAACCGACCGCGAGGCGATCGCAGCCTACCTGAAAGCGCTGCCGGCGAAGTGAAATTCAAGCCGCGTCTGGCCGCCTAGCGAGATAGAGATGCGTTTCATAGTGCAGCTCGAATTCACCGCCATGCGCGTTGATCGCGCGAGCAAACTTAGAAAGCAGTATTTCCCGCTGATCCTCGGCCAAAAGCCGGTAGCTCGAGAGCGTGCGCAAAAGGTCGGTATAGCTTTGTGCCGTGTGTGAGCGGCTCCAGCGATAGCAGTGATGGATCGGTGTCTCGAAATAGCTGGACTGCAGCAGCTCCTTGGCAAAGGGGCCGTCGGGCAGATACCAGGCTTCCGCGGGAGGCCCGGCAAGCTGCGGCGCGTAGCAGGCGTATATCCGGGCAAATTGTTCGAAAAGCGGCTCTTCGGATGGCATTGGCACATTGCCGAAGACGGCGAGTGTTCCTCCCGATGCAAGGAAAGCGGCCGTCCTGGCGAAGCGCAGTTCCGGCGAAACCCAGTGGAAGGATTGCGCCGCGAATATCAGCCTGAAGCTCTCCGGTTTGCCCGGCCATGCTTCGAAGGTGGTTTGCTGGAACCGCACTCGCGGGAATTCCGCCAATCTTTTTCGTGCGGACGTAATCAGTTCCACGCCGGGATCAAGCGCGAGAACGGAAAGGCCCCGGCGAGCAAAGCCCTCGGTCGCCTGTCCGGTGCCGCAGCCGATTTCGAGGACCTGATCCTTCGCTTGCAGCCCGGCAAAATCGATGACATCGGCAAAAACCGCATCGGGATAGAGTGGGCGGGAAGTATTATAGAGACTGGCGACACTATCGAATGTGAACCGCTGTTCCAAGTCGCATCTCCAGTTGCAGATCGAAGTCGGCAGCCATTTTTCTAGCGCATTTCCGGTCAAGCTTGTAGTCACGGATGCAGCAGCAGGAGAGGGTGGTCGTGGAGGCAAGAGTCGCGCAAAAGGTTCCTTATTTCAGCCAATGGGAAACGCCTGACATGACCTTGGCGGTCGTGGCCGAAGGCGCGCAATCGGCCTTGCTCAGAGATCCGCTCTGGGCATCATCCGGCGCAAACAGCGTCGAGGACTATGCGCGCTGGGCCGGTAATCTCTGCGGCATGGCCTGCCTGAAGATGGTGCTCGCCGCCCGCACCGGCAAAACCATACCGATCATGGATCTCGCCATGGGCTGCCGGGAGTATGGCGGCTATGTCGAGGAGGCGGATGGCAGGATCAAGGGGTTGATCTATGCACCCTTCGTCCCATTCGTTCGTCACCGTTTTGATCTGAATGCCCGGGTCGCCACCGGAATTTCCGTCGCCGATATCGTCGATATTCTCACGCAGTCGGAGTTCTTCATCGCGTCGGTGCATCATTCGATCCGCTGGCCGGAGACCGAGCCGCCGGCCAAGGGCGGCCATCTCGTGCTGGTGACATCAATCGACGGAAACGGCATCCGCTTCCACAATCCGTCCGGTCACGTCGATGCGACGCGCGAGAATGTGGAGATGCCGCTCAGGACTTTCGAGAAGTTCTTTGCAGGCCGCGGGATCGCCATCGATCACTGAAGCATTTCCGGAAAAAGTGCGGAGCGGTTTTCCGCCCGGAATGCGCAAAACCAGAAACACTCCAAAACTCAATATCGGATGGCGATCCTCTTAAAGGCCGGCATCAGGCGAGAGCCTGCAGGTAGCGCATGCCGGTAACCGGGCGCGGCTTGAAATCCATGTTTTCGTAGAAGCGGTGGGCCTGGAAATTGCCGGTCGCTGCGCCAACGGAAAGATAGCTGCAGCCCGCTTTGCGGGCGATATCGCGGGCGCGGTCGACCAGATGCTGCCCGACGCCATGGCCGCGATGGCCGTCGCGGACGAAGAGATGGTGCAGGTCCATGCCGCGCTGGCCTTCCTGCGCCTTGTAAAGGGGCACGAGGATGGCGTAGCCGATCAGCCCTTGCTCCCCTTCGGCCACGAACGCGGTAATCCATGGCACCGGGCCGAAGAGATCGCGCTCAAGCTGCTGCGGCGTCGTGCCGGCGGGGTCGCCGTGATGCGCGGCCAGCAGCCGGATCATGTCGTTGAGTTCGGGCAGGTCGCGCGGCTGAGCATTGCGGATGGTCAGAACCGGCGGGCGGAGAAGTGAGATGTCGCTATCGTCCAGCATGGCATTTTGCGTCCTTGTTTTTTGAATGAGCCGTCAGGACGCTGCCGATACAACAAAGCCGCCTGACGGCGGCTTGTTGACAATATGATCTGTCTTGGCCGCCCCTTACAGGTACAGCCAAAAATACGAGCAATTATGGAGCGCGTGCGTGATCATGGGCGCATCAATGATCCGCTTTGG
The DNA here is from genome assembly GCF_003024605.1 of Rhizobium sp. JAB6. GTDB lineage: Bacteria > Pseudomonadota > Alphaproteobacteria > Rhizobiales > Rhizobiaceae > Rhizobium. Next base: position 83,114 of record NZ_PYJQ01000005.1, read on the forward strand.
CAACTTTGTCAATGGGGCTCAATGCTCGTGTTCGCACAGGCTGTGGTCGGAGAGCGCGCGGATGACATAGCAGTCCTCGATGCTGTGGCCGTCGCAATGCGAGACGATGCGCTCCAGCTCATGCTCCAGCTTCTTCAGCCGCGCGATCTTGGTGCGAACGTCATCCAGATGCTCCTTGGCGATACGGTCGGCACCGACGCAGGGGCGGTCCGGATGCTGGCTGAGCGAGATCAGCTCCTTGATGGCATCGATCGTCAGGCCAAGATCGCGGCCATGTCGGATAAAGGCGAGGCGCTCAAGATCGGCTTTGGAATAACGCCGCTGATTGCCTTCGCTGCGTTCCGGCTCCGATATCAGGCCCATCTGTTCGTAATAGCGGATCGTCGGCACTTTCACGCCGGTCCGTTTGGATAGGTCGCCGATGGTCAGCATGGTATGGCCTCAAATATCTCTAGTCTCTAGAGTAATAGATGAGCCGCCATGTCGAATTTGCAAGGGCGGGCCACCTTCGGATGCCGCCGCCATAGTTGATGTTCCCATAGGCCGCCATATTCAAAAGGTGACTTCCAATTTTCTGCCATGGATAGTATACCCCCCTATATTATAATAGAGGCCACGATGTCCCATACCATTCGACAGCAAGCTAAGCTCCTTTCCCGCATCCGTCGCCTCAAAGGCCAGATGGAGGCCGTGGAGCGTGCGTTGGAGGCTGAGCGGCCGTGTGGGGAAATCTTGCAGCTCCTTGCTTCCATTCGCGGTGCCCTGACAGGGCTGACCGGAGAGGTGCTGGAGGATCATCTGCACGAGCATGTGCTGCATGCCGAAACTGAAGAGGCCCGCCGGCAGGCGGTCGATGAGATAGCCGACGTGCTGAAGACCTATCTGCGGTGACGGTTCCGGCGTCAAAAGAGAGACTGATGTCATGAGTATTTCCTCCGAAATGGGCCACAGCCACGTTTTTCTGGGGTCCGACCACCAGCGCAACGAACGCCGCATCTGGCTCGTCATCGCACTGACCGCGGTGATGATGGTGGTCGAGATCGGCGCCGGCACGATCTACGGCTCGATGGCGCTGCTCGCCGATGGCTGGCATATGTCGACCCATGTCAGCGCCATGCTGATTTCAGCGCTCGCTTATCTCTACGCGCGCCGCCATGCGCATAATGCGCGCTTCACCTTTGGTACCGGCAAGTTCGGTGATCTCGCGGGTTTTGCCAGCGCCATCGTGCTGGCAATGATCGCGCTGATCATGGGCTGGGAGAGCATTTTGAGATTGCTCGATCCGGTGGCGATCAATTTCCGTGAAGCGATTGCGATCGCCGGGCTCGGACTTATCGTCAATCTCGTCAGCGCATGGCTCCTGCGCGACGATCATAGCCACCATCACCACGGACACAGCCACGCCCACACTCATGATCACGCCCATCATCATGAGCATCATAACGATCACCATCACGACCATGGCCAAAAAGGCGGCAGGGATAACAATCTGCGCTCCGTCTATGTCCATGTCATTGCCGATGCGATGACATCGGTTCTGGCCATCGTCGCCCTGTTGCTCGGCAGCCGTTTCGGCTGGACCTTCCTCGATCCGGTTATGGGCATCGTCGGCGGCCTGGTGATCCTGCAATGGGCCTGGAGCCTGCTACGCGCTTCCGGCGCGGTTCTCCTCGATTTCATCCCGCGGGGTGAGGATCTGCCGGATGAGATCCGCGAGGCGATCGAGACGGATGAGGATCGCATTACCGATCTGCACGTATGGCAGGTAGGCCCCGGGCATCATGCGGCCATCGTCGCGGTGGTAACGCCTGTCTCGCGCGATCCATCCTTCTACAAGGCGCGGCTTGCCGAAATTCATGAGCTCTCCCATGTGACGGTCGAAGTTACCGTCGACAAGGCCGCCTAAAATCCGCTAGCAATCGGTAAGGTCAGAGGCTTGCCATATTCCTCGCATAGCCCAAAATCTGCCCGATTCCGCTGGAGGCCCCTCGCATGCCCATATTGCTTACTCGCCGCCGCCTCATGGCAGGCTCGGCGCTGCTTCTTCCCGCCCTGACGCTCGGCCCCGATGCGCTTTTCGCCCAGGATAGCGGCACATCACCGCAGACGCCTGCGGCAACGGATAATTCGGCAGCGCCCGACACCAGCGGCCAGGGAATGGAAGGAGACGGCGGAGGGCAGGATAATTCGCAGCTGTCCGACGATGTCGACAAGCAATTAGCCGACTTGGAAAAGAAGACCGGCGGCCGTCTCGGCGTTTCGGTGCTCGACACTGAAACCAACATTTCGCTCGGCCATCGCGAGGAGGAGCATTTCCCCCTGTGCAGCACCTACAAGGCGCTTGCCGTCGGCTTCGTGCTGGCGCGCGTCGATCAGGGTGCGGAAAAGCTCGACCGTCGCATCACCTATGGCAAGGACAAGGTGGTCACCTATTCACCCGAAACCGAAAAGCATGCCGGTGGCGATGGCATGACCATTGCCGAGCTCTGCGCAGCCGCGATCACGCTGAGCGACAATACGGCGGGCAATCTTCTGCTTGAGAGTTTTGGCGGACCTGCCGCATTGACCTCGTGGCTGCGCACTACCGGCGATACCGAAACCCGCCTCGACCGCAACGAGCCGGATGTCAATCAGGCCGCCAAGGGCGACCCTCGCGACACGACGACCCCGGATGCGATGCTTGACAGTATCGGGCTTCTGACACTCGGCAATACGCTCTCGGACACATCGAGGGAGCAGCTGGTAAACTGGCTCGTCGCCAATACGACAGGCAACAACCGCCTGCGCGCGGACCTGCCGAAGGAGTGGAAGGTCGGCGATAAGACCGGCACCGGCAATAACGGCTCCTATGCCGATATCGCCGTCATCTGGCCGCGGGACCGTGGCGCGATCCTGGTCGCGACCTTTGTTGCCGAGGCGACCGCGCCTGCAAAGGATGTCGAGGCAGTGTTTGCCGAGATCGGCAAGATCGTTGTCGGCATGGTCGGGCAATAGCGGGATATCGCAATGAAAAGAAGACGATACGAGCGAGATGTGAATCAGCTCCGTATCGTCTTCATGTAATCTCACAGTTTGCTCAGACTAGCGCCAATGCCGCGGCCGCGCTGTCCGTTTCCTGATCGCTATCACCATCGGCGTTGCCGGCCCCGAGCTTCTGCTTGATCTCATCGGCAATCTGGTCGTTGATCGCCTTCTGGTCGTCGGACGACAGTGACTTGAAGGAATCTTCCGTCAGGCCGTGCGCCTCGAGATATTGCGCGCGGATTTTCTGGGCGGGCGTCATATTCGCCCACTTGGCGAACTCATCGAGAATATCCTGATCGGATTGTCCGCTTGACGATGCCGAGCTGCTTCCGTCCGCGGCAGCTACGCTATCCTGTTCGCCGCCGTCGTCCGATGTCGAAGATGAGGTGCTGCCAAACTGGCTGAGCCAGAGGCCGGACGAAATGGAGGAGGGGATACCGCTGGACGAGATAGAAGGTCCCTGCGCATCGTCCTGCTGGTCGCCGTCGTCCGGCAGCGAGAAGGGCGTGCTGTCATCACTGTCGCTGCTTTGCTGGCTGCGGATCGGCGTGCTGAAATAGTTCTGCGTGCTGCTGTGCACCTTCATCATCATATCTCCCTATGGGTTGAAACGACGATGACTCTGCAAGCCTGCACGGGGCTTATGCCGCGGCTTCTTCAGGTGCCGCAAAAGGTTTGAAGCACCCGTTCCGCCGGCAATGGCGGCTCGGCATAAGGCTCAAAAGCAGGCTGATCCTCGTAAGGTGTTGCAAGCACCTTCAGCAACGCCTCGAACAACGAGAAATCACCATCCTCGACGGCAGCTTCGATGGCCTGCTCGATTCGGTGATTGCGGGGGATGAAGGCCGGATTGACCTTGCGCATCGCGGTTGCCCGTGCAGACGGGGTTTGCGGATCGCGACCGAGGCGCTCCCGCCAGCGTTCGAGCCATGGCGTCGCTGATTCGGGATCGTTGAACGTTACGGCAAAATCGGCCACGTCCTCGTTCGCCGCCAGGGTGGCAAGCCGGCGGAAGGTGAGCGTGAAATCCGCACCTTGCTGCTGCATCGTCGCCAGGAGCGACTGGATCAGCTCGAGATCGCCGTCCTCTTCGCTTGCAAGGCCGATCTTGGCGCGCATGCCGGCAAGCCAATAGGTCTGAAAGCGTTCGCCATAGGCTTTGATGACCGTGTTCGCCAAAGCGATCGCCGCATCGACGGAGGGGTCGATCAGCGGGATCAGCGTCTCGCCGAGACGCGCCAGATTCCATTGGCCGATCGCCGGCTGGTTGGCATAGGCATAGCGGCCATTGCGGTCGATGGACGAGAAGACGGTCGCCGGATTATAGGCATCCATGAAGGCGCAGGGACCGAAGTCGATCGTTTCGCCCGATACGGTCATATTGTCGGTGTTCATCACGCCGTGGATAAAGCCGACATGCAGCCAGCGCGCGATCAGCGAGGCTTGCCGATCGGCTACGGCTTCCAGCAATGCGAGGTAAGGGTTTGCCCGATCTTTGATTTCGGGATAGTGCCGCGCGATAACATAATCCGCCAACGTCTTGACGCTCTCCGTATCGCCGCGCGCGGCAAAAAACTGAAATGTGCCGACACGGATATGGCTCGCCGCTACGCGCGTAAAGACGGCGCCAGGCAGGACTTCCTCGCGATAGACAGGTTCTCCGGTCATTACGGCAGCAAGCGCCCGTGTGGTGGGAATGCCGAGCGCGTGCATCGCCTCGCTGACGATATATTCGCGCAGGATCGGCCCGAGGGCGGCCCGTCCATCGCCGCGGCGGGAAAACGACGTGGGTCCCGAACCCTTGAGCTGAATGTCGCGGCGCCTGCCGTTGCGATCCTTCACCTCGCCAAGCAGGATCGCGCGGCCATCGCCGAGCTGCGGCACGAAATTGCCGAACTGATGGCCGGCATAGGCCATCGCGATCGGCTGCGATCCCGGCAGCGGCTCGTTTCCGGAAAAGATCGCTGCAGCATTTCGTTTCAACGCCTCGACATCCAGACCGAGCTCCCGCGCCAGCGCCTCATTGAACTTGATCAGCTGCGGCGCGGCAACCGGTGTCGGTGCCTGATCCGCGAAAAACTGCGGCGGCAGGCGCGCATAGCTGTTGTCGAAGGCAATCGGCGGCGCCCGAAGCGCGGTATCATCGTGAAGAGGAGAGCTCATGGTCTTAAGGTAGGGTCGACAGGGAGGCAGCGCAAGGCGTTTACTCCCGGTAGGAAACCATCCTACTTTATCCCACCGGATATGAGGGTTTGCCATGACGAGAAACTGAGTATTTCGCTCCCCAGTGAAATGGTGGGCGGCGATCAAGGCTCGCGTGGACGCGGGCAGGTATGCCTCCATGAGCGAAGTGTTGCGGGCGGCGGTCCGGGTCTGGCTAAGGGAGAAGAGGAATATCAGCAGCGGATTGCCGCAATCAGACAGAAGGTAAAGGCATCTCTCGACGACCCCAGGCCGAATTTAAGTCTGCAGGATGTAGACGCTTGAATCCAAACGCTGGGGGAGGAAAAACAATAACCGCATGAAGCAACTTCTGCCGTATTTCGCGAAGCGGCTAAAGCGGATCTTCAGTCGATATTCAACTACGTGTTGGAGCAAAGCAAAAGCGGGGACGCCGTAGAGACTACGCAACACTCGTGACGCGCCCCTAGCCGTTTTCCAGCTCCCGTGCCATTTCCGCAAGCTTGCGCACCGTATTGAGATTTCTCGATGTTCCCGCTTTCAGCGCCGGCAGCTTCAGTTTCGAGCGCCCGGAGCCATCTGGGTAGTGCACATAGATTTCGCGGCCGGCGATATGCACTTCCTCGCCACCGGGTGCGGCGAGCTTGGTAAGTGCATCCTCAGGAGCCAAATCTTGCAAAAAAGTCACCAGTAGATAGTTCGGTTTGGCATGCGGGAAGGGCGAATTTTTCGCCACTCTTTCCAGAGCCTCGCGGCGACGCAGGATCACGCCCGGAGACTTGCCCATCTTCGCCGCCAGCGCTTTTTCAAGGCGAGCCTGCACAGTTGCCTCGTCTTCGTCGGCGCGGAAGACCACATTGCCGCTCTGGATGTAGGTACGCACATCCTGAAAGCCGATCTTTTCGCAGAGTGCCTTGAGATCGGCCATGGACAGCATGCCGGTGCCGCCGACATTGACGGCACGCAACAAGGCGACGAAGACGGTCATGGCTTCCTCCGTTGTTCGGCCTACATCTTTTCAGCGACCTTGATGGCAAAGGCATATTCGAACGCCACTTCCTCCAGACGCTGGAAGCGGCCGGAGGCGCCGCCATGGCCGGCATCCATGTTCGTCTTCAGGAGAATGGGCGCATTGCTCGTCGTCTTCTCACGCAGCTTGGCAACCCACTTGGCCGGTTCCCAATAGGTAACGCGCGGGTCGGTGAGGCCGCCGAGCGCCAGGATCGGCGGATAGGGCTTTTCGCCGACATTGTCGTAAGGGCTGTAGGCGGCGATCTGTTCGTATTCTTGTCCGCTCTCGATCGGGTTGCCCCATTCGGGCCATTCCGGCGGCGTCAGCGGCAGCGTGTCGTCGAGCATGGTGTTGAGCACGTCGACGAAGGGCACGGCGGCGATGATGCCGGCGAATTTCTCCGGCGCCATGTTGGCGACCGCACCCATCAGCATGCCGCCGGCCGATCCGCCCTCGGCGATGATCTTCGCGTAAGAGGTGAACTTCTCCTGATTCAAATAGTCGGCGGCGGCGATGAAGTCCTTGAAGGTATTGGTCTTCTTTTCCATCTTGCCGTCTTCGTACCAGGCAAAGCCCTTGTCCTTGCCACCACGGATATGGGCGATGGCATAGACGAAACCGCGATCGGCGAGCGAGAGGCAGTTGGTGTTGAACCCGGCTGGGATGGTAACGCCATAGGCGCCGTAACCATAGAGAAGGCAGGGGGCCGAGCCGTCGAGGGGCGTGTCCTTTCGATAAAGCAGCGTCACCGGCACGGTCTCGCCATCCCAGGCGGGTGCGAAGACGCGGCGCGTCACATAGTCTTCCGGATTGTGGCCCGAGGGCACTTCCTGCGTCTTCAGCAGGGTGCGCTCGCGCGTCACCATGTTGTAGTCGTAGAGCTGGCTCGGCGTCGTCATCGAGGAATAGGAGAAGCGGATGACATCCGTATCGTATTCCGCCGCACCCTGCAGCCCCAGCGCATAGGCTTCCTCTTCGAAGGCGATCGCATGCTCTTCGCCGGTGCGGCGGTCGCGGATGACGATGCGCGGCAGGCCGTCCTTGCGCTCCAGCCAGAGGAGATGGCGGGCATAGGCGAGATGGCTGAGGATCAGCGTGCCCGGCTTGTGGGGCACGACCTCACGCCAGTTCTCCTTGCCCGGGTTCTCCGCCGGCGCTTCCATGATCTTGAAATCCTTGGCGTCGCCGTCGTTGGTGAGAATGTAGAAGACGTCGCCGCCTTCGGTGATCTCATATTCGACCTCGGTTTCGCGCTCGGCCACGATCTTGGGCTCGGCGGTGAGATCCGAGGTTGGGATGATGCGGTATTCGCTGGTCTCGTGATCGTGGATGTCGATGAAGATGTAATCGTCCAGCAGCGAGCCGCCGACGCCCATGAAGAAGCCTGGATCCTCCTCCTCATAGACGAGCCGGTCGTCCGACTGAGGTGTGCCGATGATGTGGTGGAAGATCTTCGACGGGCGGTGGTTCTCGTCCTGCAGGGTGTAGAAGAAGCTCTTGCCGTCGGGCGCCCAGACGGCATCGCCGCCGGTGTTCTCGATCACGTCGGGCAGATCTTCGCCGGTCTCGAAATTGCGGATCTTCAGCGTGAAGTATTCCGAGCCCTTGTCGTCATAGCCCCAGATGCCGAGGCTGTGATCGGAGGAATGATCGAGGCCGGAAAGGCGGAAATAGGATTTTCCCTCATTCTCCTTGTCACCATTCAGCAGCAGCTTGCGTTCGCCACCGTTGCGCGGTTCGCGGAAGAAGTGCGGTTGCTCGCCGCCGGTGACGAAGAGCGTGCCGTAAGCGTAGGGGCCATCCTTCATCGGTATCGAGCTGTCGTCTTCCTTGATGCGGCCCTTCATCTCGGCAAAGAGAACCTTCTGCAGTTCCTTCGTGTCCGCCATCGCGGCGTTCATGTAGGCGTTCTCCGCCTCCAGATGCGACCGGATTTCCGGCGCCAGGATCGACGGGTTCTTGAACATCGCCTGCCAGTTGTCGGCCCGGAGCCACGCATAATCGTCGGTGCGGGTAATGCCGTGACGTGTATCCGTAGATGGCTTTTTCGGAGCTGCAGGCGGGGTGGGGAGATTCTTGAAAACTGACACGAGGGCGCTTTCTTTGATGTGAAAGTCGGATGGGAAGTGAAGAGAGAAATAGAGGGCGCGGAGGTGAGGTTCAAGCGGCAAGTCCGTTCCTCCAGCTTCATGCAAGCAGCCGCTACTAGTCTTGCTCGAACAGGCACCTGCAGAATGCCGCATCCCGGCGCTGCCTTGATGAGACCACATTCTTTATCGAAGTCGGCATACAGTGCGTCGACACGAAGGCGGTCAAGCCTTCTCTGATGGAGCGAGCGCACTCAAATCCAAAACAATGCAAGGGACCGGTCTTCATGCTGAAACTCTTCGCCATCCTGATTCCATTGGTTAGCGTCGCCACCTCCGCCTTCGCCGTCGATCCGGCTATCAAGAAGCAGCTGGAGAAGCTCGATCCGTCGGAACGAATGGAGCAGGCGTGCGATGCTGAGGCCATGAAGCGGATCGGCACGGACAAGACGGGGTTCAAGCCGGATAAGGTGATCGCCTATACATTCGGGGATCCGGATATGAAGCCGGATGCCATGGATGCGCCCGGCGCCGTCTTTCGCAGTAAGGGTGACTGGTATCACCTCTCATATACCTGCGTGACCGGACCGCAGCACATCCATGTCCGCGATCTGAGCTATCAGATCGGCGACAAGGTGCCGCGCGACGCCTGGCAGGAGCATTATCTTTACGATTGAGCGCCCGGATGAAGCACCAAGGGCCGCCCCGGACATCACTTCATGGCGGCCACACTCCATCCTGAGGTAGTTTCCTACCTTACCGCCGTCTCAGCGATTCCACACGTGTCAGCTCCGACAGGATGTGATCCTGCACCTCCGGCGGCTGCCGACACACGGCATCCGTCAGGTCGCGCAGTGTCGCTCTGAGGCTGTGAAGCTGATCCACCAGATCCATGACGACATCGACGCCCGGTTCGTTGACGCCCATCGTGCTGCTGAGATCGAGAATGAGCCGGCCGCGAGCAATGTCGGCTTCGCGGAAATTGCGGCCCTGATCGGTGACTTCGGGCACGACCCAGCCCTGGGATATCCAGACGTCCAGCACCGTTGTTTCGATCCGGAGATGCAGTCGAAACTCGCTCTCGTTCATCGCTTATTCTCCCATGGTCTTTCTGGGATCTTGCGCCTTGCCTGCCTCCCATTCGGAAACGAAACGCGCCAGCTCGGCGTCCGGCGCATCTGGAAGGACGATCTTTAAGGAGACATAGGCATCGCCATTGTCCTTGCCGCGCACCGGGACCCCTTTGCCCTTCAAACGCAGCACCTTGCCCGTATTGGAGTTCGGCGGCAGTGTCACGGTCACGGCACCCGAAGGCGTCGGAACCCGGATCTTGCCGCCGAGCACCGCCTCGCTCAGCGAAATCGGCAACTCCATCCGGATATCATCGCCATCGCGGGTATAGAAACGGTGCGGGCGCACATGTACCGCAATCAGCGCATCTCCGGGCTTGCCCCCGTTGAAGCCCGGATCGCCCTTGCCCTTCAGCCGAAGCGTCTGCCCATCGCGTGTTCCCGGCGGGATTTGAACGTCCAGAGCAGGCCCGTCCGGCAGGCTGATCTGCTTCTTGGCGCCGTTGATGGCGTCGAGAAAATCGACCTCCATCGTATAGTAACGGTCTTGACCCTGCATTTGCGATTGGCCTCGGCTGCGCCGCGAGAAGAAGCTGGAAAATATATCGTCGGCATCGCCGAAATCGGCAAAGCCGCCCGCGTTCTGATAGCGGCCGCGCTGACCTTCCTGCGCAGCATAATCGCGGTAATAGCTGCGCGGCGCCTGTTCAGCGCCACTGCTGTCGATTTCGCCGCGGTCGAACCGCGCACGCTTCTCCTCGTCGCCGAGAATGCCGTAGGCGGCTGACACCTCCTTGAACTTGTCCTCGGCTTGCTTGTCGCCGGGGTTGAGGTCGGGATGCAGCTTCTTGGCAAGCTTGCGATAGGCGCTTTGAATATCCTTTTGCGGGGCGTCCCGCTTGACGCCCAAAACTTCATAGGGATCGCGACTCATGCATGTCTCTCTTTGGGAGCACGGAAAAATACGCAGATAGTGTCACGCCAATCTCATATCAATCGTAGCATAGACACGATGAGGTTGAAGCCCGTGCCTGCAGCTTTCACGCCCGGCGCATTTCCGAGGGGAAATGATATGACGCCGCCAGTCTGCCATATTTCCGGCGTGTTGCCGGACGATGGCGGGCGCTGCGGTTGCGATGGCATCATCGTCCTGCCGCCAGATTTCGTTTGCTTGATCGATCCGGTGGCCGCCCGATGAAACGCCTTTTGCTGACTTCCGTCATCCTGCTCGCCGCAAGCGCAGCTTTCGCGGCCCAGCCGGAGCAGCCGCCTGCCGGTTGGCCGCAATTGCCGCCGAAGGCGCCGGTTTCGAAAATCAAGCTCGTCGAGCCGCATCTCCATGTCAATCGTGCCGGCAAGGGCGCACCCCGCATTGCGCTCACCTTCGATGCCTGCATGGGCAAGACCGATCCGCGCATCTTGAGCACGCTGGTCGATCAGCGCATCCCGGCGACCATTTTCGTCACCGCGCGCTGGCTTCGGACCAATCCGGACGCGTTGAAGGTTTTCCTCGCTTATCCCGATCTTTTCGAACTGGAAAACCACGGGCAGAACCATATCCCGGCCGTTGACGTCCCGACCAAGGTTTATGGCATTGCCGCCGCCGGTTCGCCGCAGGCAGTGGCCCAGGAAGTCCAAGGCGGCGCCGATGCGATGATTGCCGCAGGGATCCCGCAGCCGCGCTGGTTCCGCGGCGCGACCGCCAAATACACGCCTGCCGCCATCATGCAGATCCGCGGCATGGGCTATCGTATCGCCGGTTACTCGGTGAATGGCGACAGCGGCTCGCTTCTGCCGGCCAGGCTGGTGGAAAAGCAATATGCCTCCGCCAAGGATGGCGATGTCATCATTTCCCATATCAACCAGCCGACGCATGCGGCGGGTGAGGGGGTTGCTGCCAGCATCCTCGCGTTGAAGGCAAGGGGCGTTAATTTCGTTCGCCTGCAGGATATCGCCGAAAAGGGCGACGACGATACGACGAACTGAGCGGTCGAGTGCTAACCCGGCAATTGCGGCTGGGTTTTTTCCTCGATGAAAAGCTCTTCAATAACGGTCATGACGATCAGCGACAGCGGCAGGGCGAGCATGGCGCCGACCGCGCCCCACATCCATGTCCAGAAGATGATGGCAAGGAAGACCACGAAGGGGTTGAGCTCCAACTGGCGTCCCATGATTGCGGGAAAGACGAGGTTTTCCACGGCCATGTGCACCCCGAAAAAGGCTACGGCGGGCGCTAGACCGAAAATGATATCCGAGTGAGTGACGATGCCGGCGATTGCGAGCGAGAGCGTCATGGTCGTTACGCCAAGGAACGGAATGAAGCTGGATACGAAGGCGAAAACGCCCCAGAGAATCGGCAGGCTCATGCCGCCGACATAGGCGATCACGGTCATCGCCACGCCTATTCCCACATAGATCAGCGAAGCGGTCGCGAAATAAAAACCCAGCACCCGCTCTACAGCGTTGATGATGCGGATCGTAGAGAGGCGGGATGCCCTCGTGGAAAAGGTCATTATGATCGTCTTACGCAGACTCACCCTGCCGGCCAGGAACAGCAGCAATGCAGCAAAGAAGATGAGGATTTGAACGATTGCAGGCGTGAGGCTCGCGGATACGACATGCAGCACATTGCCGCTGTTTTCGAGTACGGTGCTGATCGAGATCGGGCTGCCCTGAAATGTTTCGGGCGAGATATGCAGCCATTTAAAACGACCGAGATAAGGCATCAGCCGATCGGAGGTCCGTTGGATGAAATCGGGCAGCTCCTGCGCGAGCGTGGCCACCGGCCCGGCAAGCGCATTGATGATGAAGAAGATAACCAGCGCCACGCCAGATGACAGAAGAATAGCGTTCAAAACCCGAGGCACGCCGAGCTTGCTGAGCTTTTCTGCAGCAAGTCCCAGGATCATGCCGACCACGATCGCTAGCGTCACCGGAATGAGGATCAGCGACATCATGTAGACGCCGGCCAAGGCGAGCATGAGGAAGATGCCTATGGTCGCCCAGGAGGCCGCGACATCAAGCCGGCCGCGCCCTGAGCCATGGGAGATGTCGAAAATACTGTCCCCGTCATCGCCGGATATATTGCGTTCCGCGTCGGGTCTGCCGTCGCGTATAATTGTTGCTTCCGATCGCTGCGTGACGATTTTATCGACTTCCATGCCCTAAGGGTTCCTGAAGGCAGGATCGCCTCGCTATTCAAACGCGAAAGGCTCATTCCGGTTCCGTGATGGGCATGAAGCGATAGCGATTGGAGGCAAATCAGGCGAGCAGGTTCAGCCCGATCCCCCAGGGGTCCCGCAACGTTATGCCGCCATCCCGCTTCTCGGTCTTGATCTCGTGCTTTTCCAGGGCCGCGACTGCCTGGTCGAGTGCAGCTTTGTCGTTGAACCGCAGCGTATAGTCGGAAAGGCCGGTCATATGTTCGCTACGCACGCCGGCGCCGCGGCTGTTCCAGGTGTTGGCGCCGAGATGATGGTGATAGCCGCCGGTGGCAAGGAAGGTCGCGCCCGGATAGCGCGCCGCCATGACCTTCATGCCGAGCACGTCGCGATAGAAGGCGTTCGCTTCGGCCACATCGCCGACCTGCAGGTGGATATGGCCGATCGCCGACCCCTCGGCCATGCCGTCCCAGCGATCCTGAGCGGCGCTTTCGTAGAGCTTCTGCAGATCGAGCCGGAGCGTAGCCATCTCGACCGTGCCGTCCTCGTGAAACGTCCATTGCTCATGCGGTCGGTCGGCATAGATTTCGATACCATTGCCTTCCGGGTCGGACAGGTAGATGGCTTCACTGACGATATGGTCCGAAGCGCCTTCCAGCACGACATTGTTTTGGGCGGCATGACGAAGCCAGCGCGCAAGCTCGGCCCGGCTTGGCAGCAGGAAGGCGGTGTGGAACAGGCCTGCGGCCGTTCTCGGCGCGCGCGTCGCGGCCCGATCCGTCGTCAGCGTCAGAAGGGGATGACCGGCAACGCCCAGAATGTCACCGCTTGCCGTCTTCTCGATGACTTTCAGGCCAAGCATGTCCTGATAGAAGCGCGACACCAGCGGCAGATCGGTAACGACAAGATGGGACCCGTCGACATAGGCCGGGCGAGTCAGGGCATAGGAGGGGGCAGTTTCGGTCATGGGATCAGTTCCAATCTCGATGATCTTGAAGAGGCAATCCGGCGTCGGCGGCAGGGGCCGCCGGTAGCGGGCTGGAGGGTTTGGCCGGGTGATTTGCCTCTTGATATCCTCTGGCTCGCTGTACTTGCACATTCATATGGCGCATTTCGATTGTTCACAGAAGATCATAAATTGCGGATTGAGCGTTCGCTTTGCGTTGACGAGGGACGAGCGGCCCGGGAGTACGCCTTTCACGAAGATTGATCGATGTGGCGTTTGGCGCGGTTGCGTCCTCTCCGCTTCGATGCGAGACTCTATGCCATAGGGAAAATGGAACCGGATGAAATGACCGAGTACAGAGGCATCCGTTGGGCCTACGACCGATATGAGATTATCGCGGACGGCATCGTCAATGGTGTCGGCCTCGTCTTCGCGCTGATCGGCGCCACTGTATTGATCTTTTATGCGACCGTCTGGAGTTCCAATGGCGGCATGGCCGCCGCCTGGATCTATGGCGTCGGTCTGGTGCTGACGCTTGGAATGTCTTTCACCTACAATCTGTGGCCGGTGTCCAGGACGAAATGGTTTCTCCGCCGCTTTGATCACTCTTTCATCTATGTCCTGATCGCCGCCACCTACACGCCTTTTCTGGAGCGGGGGTCCGAAGATCCGCTGCTTCTGGGCGTGCTGATCGCCGTCTGGGTGTTTGCGGCCTTCGGTATCGTCCTGAAAATCATCTTTCCGGGGCGTTTCGACCGGCTGGCGATCCTGCTCTATCTGGCGATGGGCTGGAGCGGCATCCTCGTCGCCAAGCCAGTTTCCATGCATATCCCGTTTGCCTCGATGCTGCTCATCGTCATCGGAGGCGTGATCTATTCGCTCGGTGTGATCTTTCACGTCTGGGAAAAGCTGCGCTTCCAGAACGCCATCTGGCACGGCTTCGTCGTTGCCGCGGCTGCCGTGCATTATTCGGCGGTGCTGACTTGCTTCAGCCTGTCGCCGGAAAGCTTTTGACGATCTCAGCGGTCGGCGTGCACTTCTTCGTCGAACGCAGGCTGCGCACCAGGCGCATGACGACGGCGTCGTAACGTTGCATGTCTGTCTTCGAATAATCCATCTGGAAGAACGCAGCGCCACCGTTGCAGAGGGCGACCCCGCGTACATAGACGATGCGTCCCTGCCTGGTACCGGAAAAGCTGATGCCCCGCGAGTTCGATTTCGAATAGGAAATCTTCCAACCCTGGTCTCTGGCTAGGGCCACGCGCCCGTTCGCTTCCGATGTGAAATCGCCATTGGCGACCACCGTGCCGAAGACCTGCAGCGAAGCGGAGCGATCTGCCGGCGATAGCGAAAGCCGATCGGCATCCTCGGAAGAGGCGGCAAGATGGAATTCCGACGGCAGTTCGATCGCATAGCCAAGGTGCGCATTGTCATAGGACCACCAGTCCGCGGCAAGAGCCGTGGCGGGGGAGAGCAGCAGAACGGCGATCAAGCGGGCGAGCATTGCGGTTTCCGGGAGGCAGGATCTGCAAACCGGCCAAGATTAGCGCTTTTTTGAGCGAAATTTCCATTGCGGTTTGGAAAATACCGATAAATTAGCGCAAATTCATTACAATTTCATTGCGAGCCATGCAGGAATGGCAAGGAATTCGGCGATGATATGGGCTCCCAAATCGACCTCGCGGGCTTCCGGACGATCTATTATATCCTGCAACCTCTACGATCGCTGTCAGCAAAATCGATTTCAGTGGTTTAAGTCCGGTTTTCCCTTGTCGGGGCTTGAGGCCCTGCGCCCTTTCGCCTATCCCTTCAAATCAGCTCCGGCTTTGCCGGATTCCGCATGATCGTTCGATAAGGGGGGAGCATGGCCGCCGCCACCGCGGGCCTGACATTCCTGGCTCTATGCCTGCCCTTTCTCGGTGCGCTGATCGCGCCCGCTGTTGTTCGGCGTTTGGGCCATAATGCGGCGTGGTTCCTGGCGCTGCTTCCCGCTTTCGCCTTTGTGCATTTTTCGAGCTTTCTTCCCACCGTCGCCGCCGGTCGCGTCCAGCTTGGCGGTTTCGATTGGGTACCGAGCCTTGATCTTAGGTTTTCCTGGCTGATTGACGGCCTGTCGCTGACCTTCGCTCTGCTCATCACCGGCATCGGCACGCTGATCGTCCTTTATGCTGGGGGCTATCTCAAAGGCCATGCCGATCTCGGACGCTTCTTCTCGTTCATCTTTCTTTTCATGGGCTCGATGCTCGGCCTTGTGGTCTCCGACAGCTTCCTGACGCTCTTCGTCTTCTGGGAGCTGACCTCGGTCACCTCCTTCCTGCTGATCGGCTTCGATCATCATCGAGAGGCGTCGCGGCGGGCGGCGTTACAGGCGCTCGTCGTTACCGGCGGCGGCGGGCTGTCGCTGCTGGCGGCTCTGCTGCTGATCTGGCAGATGACCGGTATCGGCGCGATGTCCGATCTGTTGAACGCCGGCGATGTCCTGCGTGCGAGCCCGCTTTATCTTGCGGTCCTGATCCTGGTGCTTGGTGGTGCCTTCACCAAATCCGCGCAGTTCCCGTTTCATTTCTGGCTGCCGAATGCCATGGAAGCGCCGACACCGGTCTCGGCCTATCTGCACTCCGCCACCATGGTGAAGGCGGGTATCTATCTTTTGATGCGGCTCAACCCAGTCATGGGCGGGACCATGGCCTGGCAGACGATCCTGCCGGTTTTCGGCGCGGCGACGCTGCTCGTCGGAACTTTGCTAGCCATCCGCCAGATCGACCTGAAGCTGAAGCTTGCCTATACCACGGTTTCTTCGCTCGGCCTGCTGGTGATGCTCACCGGTTTCGGTACTGATTATGCCGTCGAGGCTGCCGCCCTCTATCTCGTCGCGCATTCGCTGTTCAAGGGCGCCTTGTTCATGGTTGCCGGCATCGTCGATCATGAAACGGGAACGCGCGATATCACCCGGCTGGGTGGCCTGCGTTCGGCCATGCCGCTGACCTTTGCAGCCGCACTTGTCGCGGCGGTATCGATGGGTGGGCTGCCGCCGGCTTTCGGCTTTCTCGCCAAGGAGGAAATCTATGCCGCGCTCGCGCAGTCCTCGCCGGCTGCGATCATCCTGACGGTCATCGCCGTGGCCGGCAATGCACTGATGTTCGCGATCGCCTTTGCTGTGGCATTGAAGCCCTTTGCCGGACCGCGGAGGGAAACGCCGCGGCCGCCGCATGAGGCGCCGCCGCTGCTCTGGCTCGCGCCGGTCACGCTCGCTCTTCTCGGGCTCCTGGCGGCTTTCTTCTCGGGCCAGTGGCACGATCATGTGTCCTCACCGATGGCAAGCGCCGTCGGTGGCAAGGGACTGAGGATATCGGTCTCGCTGGTTCCTCATATCGGCTTGCCGCTGGCGCTTTCGCTGATCACCGTGCTGATCGGCATCCTCGTCTATTGGCAGCTCGATCGCGCCCGCTTCCTGATGTCCGTTGTCCTGCGTGCCCTCGGGCCAGGACCGGATCGTGGCTTCGATGCTTTCATCTCCGGACTGGTGCGATTGTCGCATGCGGTATCGCGTCTCCTGCAGCCCGGCCGGCTGGAAATCTACGTCACCGTCACCTTCCTCTGCCTGGCGGCGATGCTGCTGATTCCTCTTGTGATCCATGGCGAACTGCCCGCCATGCCGGCGTGGCCGAATCTGCAATGGCATGAGGCGACGATCTTTCTGATCGCGGTCATCGGCGTTGCGGCGGTGGTGTTTGCGCGCGACCGGCTGACGGCGATCGTTTCGCTCGGCATCCAGGGCTTTGCCGTCGCCGTCATCTTCCTGCTGTTCGGCGCGCCGGATCTTTCATTCACGCAGTTCATGGTCGAGATGCTGGCGGTGGTGATCCTGGCGCTTGTCATGACGCGCCTGCGTCTTTCGCCTTCCGACAGGCGTCCGCCGCTTGCGAGGATCGCCCATGCTGCGCTCGCCGTTGCCTGCGGCCTCGGCTTTGTGCTTCTCTTGCTGAAGACAACGCAGGCGCCGTTCGATCTGACGCTGACCGCCTTCTTCAATCAATATTCGAAGCTGATCGCGCATGGGGACAATGTGGTCAACGTCATCATCGTCGATTTCCGCGGCACGGATACGCTCGGTGAGATTGCCGTCGTCGCCATGACCGGCCTTGCGATCCTGGCGCTGATCCGCATCCGGGCCGGCGGGGAGCGCAAGCTCGCGACCAACGATCCCGATCTTGAGGATAAGACCGGCCTTGACCAGAGGATGGAGGCCGGACGCTGATGAATACGCTGATCTTCCGCACCGCCGCGCCGTTTCTGACGGCCTTGATGCTGCTCTTCTCCGTCTTCGTGCTGCTGCGCGGCCACAACGAGCCAGGCGGCGGCTTTATCGGCGGCTTGATCGCGGCTTCGGCGCTCGCGATCTATGGCATTGCCTGCGGCGTGACGGCCGTCCGCCGGGCGATTTTCTTCCATCCGCTGACGATTGCCGGCTTCGGCCTGGCTGCGGCGACCATCGCCGGCATCGTGTCCATCTTTGCCGGCGTGCCGTTCATGACGGGGCTCTGGATCTATCCGCGCCTGTTCGGTATCGAGCTGCCGCTTTCCACCGTCATGCTCTTCGATACCGGCGTCTATCTGGTCGTCGTCGGCGCCATCACCTCGATCGCACTTGCGCTCGAGGAGAGGGAGGTGGATTGATGGAGGCCGTCTTTGCCGTCGTCGTCGGTTTCTTCTTTTCCGCCGCCATCTATCTCATGTTGTCGCGGTACTCGATCCGCATCATGCTCGGCATCGCGATCCTCGGCAACGCCGTCAACCTTCTGCTGTTTACGGCTGGCCGGGTCACACGCGAAGTGCCGCCCATTATCCAGAAAGGCGCCACCACGCTCGATGTTGCCGCCGCCAATCCGCTGCCGCAGGCATTGATCCTGACCGCGATCGTCATTTCCTTCTCGTTCCTTGCGTTCCTGCTTGTCCTCACCTACCGGGCCTATCAGGATTTGAAGACCGACGACACGGACGAGATGCGGCTCGCCGAACCGGAAGAGCGGCCGCTGCCGCCTCTGGGGTACTGACGCCATGGCCGGACCCACGGATACCGCAGTCGATCTCTCCCATGCGCTGGTTGCCACGCCGATACCGGCGGCGCATTGGCTGGTCATTTCGCCGGTCGCCTTGTGCATCGGGCTCGGCGCCATCCTTCTGATGCTGCGCAACCGCACCGAGTGGCATGCGGCAATCGCCATTCCCGGCCTTGTATTGCTGATATTGGTGGATGCGGCCTTGCTCTACGAAGTTATCGCCGATGGCGCCGTAACCATGGTCATGGGACGATGGCTCCCGCCCTTCGGAATCGCCTTCAGCGTCGATGTTTTCGGCGCGCTCATGGCTCTGGCGGCGGCGATCGTGGCGCTTGCAGCAAGCGTCTATTCGCTTGGCGAAATTACCGCGAGCAGCCGGCGATATGGCTTCTTTCCCTTTTTGATGCTTCTTCTCGCCGGCGTCGGCGGCGCTTTCCTGACGGGGGATATCTTCAATCTCTATGTCTGGTTCGAGGTGCTCCTGATCTCCTCCTTCGGCCTGCTGATTCTCGGTTCGGAGCGCGAGCAGATCGACGGCGCGCTGAAATATGCCGTATTGAACCTCATCGCGACCACGCTCTTTCTGGTTTCCGTCGGCTATCTCTATGCCGTTTTCGGCACGCTCAATATGGCCGATATCGCCATGAAGGCGAGGGCGGATAGCAGCGACACGCCGCTGATGACGCTCGCCGGTCTGTTCCTGCTGTCTTTCGGCATGAAGGCCGCCGCCTTCCCGGTCAATTTCTGGCTTCCGGCCTCCTATCACACACCCCGCATCACCGTTTCGGCGCTCTTTGCCGGTCTGCTGACCAAGGTCGGCATCTATGCGCTCATCCGGGTTCTCGTCATGCTGCTGCCTGTCGAGCGGGCGGGGCTCGGTCCGCTTGTCGCGATCATCGCCATCGTGACCATGCTTGTCGGGGTGATCGGCGCGCTGGGGGCAAATGATATCCGCCGAATGCTCGGCTATATCGTGATATCGGGCATCGGTACGATGCTGGCGGGCGTGGCGCTCGGCAGCGTCGATGGCCTCAGCGGCGCAATCTTCTACGCCTTGCATTCGATGGTGCTGATGACGGCGCTTTATCTGATTGCCGGGCAGGCGGCGCATCTCGGCGGAAGCTTTTCGCTGACGGTTCTTGGCGGGCTCTATCGGCAAAGCGGCTGGTTTGCCGGCCTCTCGCTGGTCCTGTTCTTCGCCATCAGCGGCCTGCCGCCCTTTTCAGGCTTCTGGCCGAAGGTCGTACTGGTCAAGGCGGCGTTTGCGGCGGGAGCCTGGTGGCTCGCTGCAGCGATCCTCCTGGTTGGTTTCCTGACGACCATCGTTTTCGGGCGTGTGTTTCTGCTTGCCTATTGGCGCCCTGCCGAGGCCGGTAACACAGTGGCGGAGCGGATGAAATGGCATGCCGCGCTGCCGCTTCTTGTTCTGGCCCTGCTTGTCGTGGGCTTCGGCTTGTTTCCGGAGTGGCTCCTGCACCTGACGCATGCGGCCGCTCTCGGCCTCGAGCAGCCGACGGCCTACCTGCAATCCGTCTTTCCGGTGGCGGGAGGCGCGCAATGATCCTGCTGGTCTTCAACCTGCTGCTTGCCATTGTTTGGGTGGCCATCACAGGCAGCGCCTCTTTCCTCAACCTGCTGTTCGGTTTTGTCCTTGCGGCAATCGCCCTGTCGATCGTCCGGGCGTCCTATGGGGGCGGACTCTATCTGGGCCGCGGGCGCAAGATAGTTTCGCTGCTGTTCCTGTTTCTGAGTGAGCTTGCCAAGTCGGCCTGGGCGGTCGCCGTCGCGGTCATGAGCCCGAGAATGGACGTGAAGCCCGGCATCTTCGCCTTTCCGTTGACGGTCGATCGCGATTTCGAAATCACTCTGCTTGCCAATCTGATCACGCTGACGCCCGGTACCCTGTCCGTCGATGTTTCCGAGGACCGCAAGATCCTCTATGTGCACGCGCTCGATTGCTCCGATCCGAAGTCCATCCGGCGTAGTATTGCTGATGGTTTCGAGCGCCGGATTCTGGAGGCTTTCCGATGATCGCCGCATCCATTGTTTCGGCCGGCGCCATGTTGGCACTCGGCATTCTTAGCATGGCGTTTCTGTTGGCCGTCTATCGTGTGGTGGCTGGCCCGACATTGCCGGACAGGGTGCTGGCACTCGATATGCTGGTCGCAATCGTCATCGGCTTCATCGCTGTCATCGCCATCAAGACCGGATTCACGTTGTATATCGATATCGCCATATCGCTCGGACTTGTCGGCTTTCTCGCCACTGTCGCCTTCGCGCGGTTTATCCTGACGCAGGCGCAATCCAATGAGGCGGAACGGATCGGCGCCGGGCAGAGTGCGGGCGCCGCTGGTGAGCGCGGAAAGCTGCGAAAGCACGAGCGAAAGAAGGGAGGCCGATAGTGGATATGCTTTGGGCCTTCATAGTAACGGCGCTTCTACTTTCGGGCGCGTTGTTCTCGCTTATCGCCGCAATCGGCATCGTGCGCCTTCCCGACCTCTACAGCCGCATGCACGCTGCCTCGAAAGCGGGCACAGTCGGTTCCGGCCTGTTGCTGCTTGCCGTCGGTATCCACTCGCAGGACCTGTCGATTCTGGCGCGGGCCTTGGCCGGATTTGTTTTTTTCGTGCTGACGGCGCCAATTGCGGCGCATCTTCTCGCGCGTGCGGCACACAAGGCAGGCCATCGGCTAAGGCCGCCGTCGGTGCGGGATGAACTGCTCACAAGGGAGCAAATCGCAATACGGGGATATAGAAAAAAGGGCTAACAAACGCGGAAATTGTTCGAGAAGGAATAGCTGTTCGCGTTATTAGTTATCTGTTTTTTAATAGATGAATTTTTTGCGAACAAATGACGGGATTAAAAACTGGACATTTGGGTAAAGAGTGCTAATTCAGATTCAAGTAGAGTTCTGATGTTAAGTTAGTCTCGACCGGGTTTAAGCTCTCAATGCTTTTATCTTTCTTTGATGAAACGCTGGGCAAAACTTTCTTCCGGTAAAGCGATCAAAGTTCGCTATCGCGAGTCACTAATTCTGACGTCAGGCGGCAAGCGGCGGTTTTCTCTCGCATGAGGTCTAGGGGTGGATTTCATGGCGTAGGAAATTTGGCTTCATCCACCGTTTTCTTGCTGTCGACTGCTACGAATACGAGCAGTGCGTTCGCGCGGATTGCTCGGCGCTGCGATATAGCGAAATCAACAGGTTTCCCTAGCCAGGCGCAAAATCACATAGCAACGTTGCGCCCTGCGTGCTCTCCGGAGGCGTGGACGCAGCAGGCAAGCCGATGAACAGGAGAACACAATGACAGATGCGGCCCTCGGCAACGGGCAGGAGTTACTGGTTGAACTGACTGCCGATATCGTTGCGGCCTATGTCAGCAACCATGTCGTACCGGTCAGCGACCTTCCGAATTTGATTTCCGACGTACATTCCGCCTTGAGCAACACCTCGGCTCCGGCACCTGCCGTCACCGTGGTCGAAAAGCAGAAGCCGGCCGTATCCGTTCGTAAATCCGTACAGGATGACCAGATTACCTGCCTCGAATGCGGTGGCAGCTTCAAGTCCCTGAAGCGCCATCTCATGACTCATCACGGCCTCTCGCCGGAAGAATATCGTGAAAAATGGGATCTCGCCGCCGATTATCCGATGGTGGCCCCGGCTTATGCGGAAGCCCGTTCACGCCTTGCAAAGGAAATGGGCCTCGGTCAGCGCCGCAAGCGCGGCGCCCGCTGAGAGCTTTGTGACAGGCTGACGATAATCCGGCTTTCGGGCCGGGTTATCCGTAACGATTGCTGAAATCCAACCTATGCCGCGGTCCTGACCCGAGCCTCTTCGCGAATACGCTTGATCATCGAGCGCAATCCATTGGCGCGCTGAGAGGAGAGGTGCTCCACCAGGCCGATCTTGCCGAAGACGTCGAGTGCGTCGAGAGCGGCGATTTCCGAAGCCGGCTTTCCGGAATAGGTGGCGAGCACGATTGCCACCAGCCCCCGCACGATATGCGCGTCTGAATCGCCTTCAAAGGTCAATATCGGATTGTCCGGATCGCCAGACGCATGCGTGACGAGCCAGACCTGGCTCGCGCAGCCCTGGACCTTGTTTTCAAGCGTCCGCTTTTCCTCCGGCAGATCGGGCAAAGCTTTACCGAGCTCGATCACAAAGCGATAGCGGTCCTCCCATTCGTCCAGGAAGGAAAAGTCTTCGATGATCTTGTCAAGCGGTGTCATTGCAGCAGTCCAGATTGTGCGTTGCCTTGGATATAGGCGAAACCATGCGCGATTTGAACCCGGGACGACAAAGAACGCCGCTGACCATAAGAGGTCCGCGGCGCAGAAGTTGGGGCCAATGGAAGAAAATGTCAGATACGCGGGCGTGGCATCGGCAGCGGAATGGAAGACGGCAGCTTGACCGTGCCGGTCAGGACGGCATCGACCGTTTCGGTTCCTGCCATGCGCTTGGAAGGCATCGGCTGGGTCATGGCAGCGACCTGATCGGCGTCGCCGTGGGGCGCTGCGGTATTGGCTTCGGCGGCGGACTGCTGGTCCTTGAAGTGGCGGCCGAGCATGTCGTAGGCGACGCGGGCGCCGTCGCCGACCTGGTAGCCGAGCGCCGTCAGGGTTTCGCCGCCCTTCGCGCAGACATCCGGCTTCTCGCTGCACATGGCGCCGACATATTGGACGACGCCGGAGGCGGCTGAAATCGCATCGGAAACCTGGAGCGTCGCTTCACCTGCCGGCCGGGGAGCACCCTCTGGTTTTGCAAAGATCGGCAGGAACATGAGAACCAGCGAAAACCAGAACCCTGCTCTAATCAGAAACCACATTGCCTAGCCCATCCTATCCTGTCAGTCGGCTGATCGCCGATTCGGACTTGCCCGCCCGATCCGGTTCGAACCTATCCGGCAGAGGACAACAGCGCTTTTCAAAACTCGGCGGCATTTTCTGCAATTTTAATTCAAATTGTAGCTTTCGGGCTTTGAGCAGCATTTGGTTCAAATTGTAGCAATTGCTGTTAAGCATGTCTCGCCCGATGCCGTTGATATGCAGGGCTTTGCGGATGCAGGCGCCGTCACAAAAGTTAACGCGCGGCGGAAATATGAATAAAATCCGTTGCTTACGCACTGTTAACCACAAAGAGCAAAGGTCGCTCCTTCTGCGCCAAAACGGGATTTTGAGATCTTTTCGGCCGTCCGGCGCGTTCCTTCTTTATTCTTTCCTTAAGCCGGGGGAGCCTATTGTGCAGTCCGATAAGTGACCGTTCTGACGGGTTGTAGCGTGCGCGTATTGAGTGAAATTTCTGTCGGGGCCGAAGCCCTCGTGGACCGGGTAGGCCGAAGCTGGCTTTCCCGGACGAGCGGGAATGGCGAAGTCCGTGGGCAGGAGCTTGCGATCCTGCGCCGGCTCGCGCTCGCCTCTTCCGTTGCGCTGTTTGCCGTTCCGGCCGGCCTTTCTTTTGTTACGAGTCCGGCCGTGGCGCTGCCTGCCGGGGTGGCCACTGTCTGCGCCGCCTTTCTCTTTTCAGCCGTCGGCAGCATCGCGCTGTCGCGCCAGCGGCCCGAACTCCATCCGGCAGAGGCTGTTGTCGTCGAGCACCGCGATCTGATGCTGGAGTCGGCCTTCGGTCTCGTCCTGCTGCTCGATTCCCAAGGCAGCGTGACCACAGTGGGGGGGCGTGACCGTGCGGAATTCCTGAGCTGGATGCGCGATCCCACCGGACGCGGTTTCATCGAGCAGATCCATGTCTCGGACAGAATTGTCTTCCTGCAGGCAATCGATGTGCTGCGCCAGGGCAGGGATGCGCATGGCGCCGATCTCCGGCTGGAACGTTCGGCCGTCGTGGGTGGCGATCAGCAGTTCGTTCATGTGCGCATGGAGCTGACCGCACGCCGCGATGCCGAAGGGCGCCTGACGGCGATCGTCGGGCAGCTGCGCGATGTCTCGCAGGACCAGCAGCTTCGCGAGGATGCGGCGCGCAAGGCGGCTGAAGCAGAATCGGCCAACGACGCCAAGTCGCGCTTCCTCGCCGCCGTCAGTCACGAGCTCCGTACCCCGCTCAACGCCATCCTAGGTTTCTCCGATATTTTGAGCGGCGAATATTTTGGCAAGCTGGAAAACGACCGCCAGCGCGAATATGTCGGCTTGATCCGCCAGTCGGGTGCCCATCTTCTGTCGGTCGTCAATACCATGCTCGATATGAGCAAGATCGAGGCCGGCCGTTACGAGCTGCTGCTCGAATCCTTCGCGATCGAGGACACCATCGCGACATGCGAAGCAATGCTGGGGCTGCAGGCAAAGGAAAAGGGGCTGACGCTGACGAGCCGTATTCAGCGCGGTCTCGGCGAGATCGTCGCCGACCAGCGGGCGATCCAGCAGATCCTCATCAACCTTGTCGGCAATGCCATCAAGTTTACCGATGCCGGCGGCGCGATCACCATCGACGCGGCCCTGGCCGACGGCATGCTGAAACTGTCGATCGGGGATACGGGCATCGGCATCGCGAGTGAGCGGCTGGAATCGCTTGGTCAGCCCTTCGTGCAGATCCAGAACGATTATACCCGCCGTTACGCGGGCACCGGTCTCGGCCTGTCGCTGGTCAAGGGCCTCGTCGGCCTGCACGGTGGAAATTTCTCGATTGCCAGCGCGCCGGGAGAGGGCACGGTCATCACCATCCTCATTCCGTTCGACGGCTCCGGGGTCGTGACGACGCAACACCCTGTGGATGTCAATCGCCCCGTCGATTTTCCGCCGCGCCTGAAACATATTGTGGAGATGGATGAAGGACGAAACAAGGAACTGATGAATGGCTCCGCAAAAGCGAAAATCGCCTAGAGGGAAAGGAAAGGGCAAGCGCAAGCAGCCCGGCCTTGCTTCCCGTGGAGCGGTTGCCCTCGGCAGCCTGAGCCTGCGCGGCAGCACCGCGCTGGGCGGCCTTGGCCTTCGCGGTGCCGGCGCTCTCGCCGCCCTGATCGGCAGCGCGGTCGGCCGTCATCCCGCCGTTGCCGGCGGTGTTGCGCTCTTCTTCGGGGTTTTCGGTTTCGTCACCGCCAATGCGCTCTGGTATCAGACGGGTGCGCATCCGTCGCCCATATTGCGCACCCGGGATCCGGCGTCGCCCTTTCAGATCCCCGGCCGCAAATCCTTCCTGCATGCGCAGCAGGCCGATACCGGCAATGTCACGACCTTCCGCATCGAGCGGCAGGATTCGGCGTCCGATGCCGCGGTGCCATCGTCGACCGGCCAGGTCACAGCGCAGTCATCCAGCGCGCCGTCGAAATTGATTGGCGATATACAGGCCGAACTTATCCGTCACGGCCTCTATGACGGCGCCGTCGACGGAAAGCCGGGATCGCGCACGACATCGGCCATCCTCTTCTTCCAGGAGGCGTCCGGCCTCGCGCAGACCGGTACGCCGACGCCGGAACTGCTGGCCGCCCTGAAGGCCAGCAATGCCGCCAACGCCCAGGCTGCAAGCGACAAGACGAATACGGCAGCTGTTATTCCCTCCGCTCGCCCCGTCAATGTTTCCGCTACGGCGGATGCGGTGGACCCGGTTGCCGCTGCCATCCAGAATGCCGAGAAGAACATGAAGACCGGAGCCGTCGCGGCCAAGGCAACGCCGAGCGATGCCGTCAACAAGGTCAACATGGTCATGCAGATCCAGAAGGGTCTGAGCAATATCGCCTACAGCAACGTCAGCGTCGACGGCGTTGCCGGAGAGCAGACGAAGGCAGCTATCCGACGCTTCCAGAAGCACTACCGCCTGCCGGAGACCGGGGAACCGAACATGGCGGTCCTCAAGAAGCTGCAGGATATCGGCGCGCTCTGAAGCCGGCTGTACAGGCTTCTACCGCAAATCTGGTACGACTACGCGCTGCAGGCGGCTTCAATTGCCTTGGCGGGCATGCACCGCTATAGCTCGGACATGAGATTGCGCAGCGACATATTTGTTTCCGCCCTTATCCGCCGCTTGTTTGCCGGTGGCGATTTTGCTGCTGTCGAGCACAAGGGGGAGGAGCAGGCGGGCGCGATCTTCATCCGCCAGCGTTTCCGCGACGGATTAGAGACCCTGTATGCGCCGGCTCCGCAGAGCCTGTTCGATGAGGAAGAGAGCGGAACACGGCTCTTCGAGGTCCGTGTCGAGCGGAAGGAACCGCCGGAAATCCGCGAAATCCTCAATCGCGAGCTAAAGTTCGATCCCGATTTGTGGGTCGTCGAGCTTGAAACGGACGATATCGGCGATATCGTCCCCTTAGCCGGTTTCCGCGCCAATCCTCTCGATTGAGCCGTCCTTATCGACGGTTTGCGACGCGCAACTGGTGGGCGGATCCCGATTTCGGCCCGAACAGCGGTGCTCCGGAACGTTGTGTCGATTTTTCCTGTGGCAGATAGGTGTAGCGGTCGGCGCGACGCCATGCCTCGACGCGCGCCTGGCTCTCTTCCGGGTCGATATCATCAAGCACAAGCCATGCGCGGCTAACGCTGCCATGCCGCTCGGCCAGATGCGAATAGAAGCGCTCGAGTGAATAGACGGCATCGGCAATGCCCATGCCGAGGCTGACGAGCGTGACGGCGAGCTGTTGCCCCGAAGTGTCGAGCAGCACGCGTTCCGCAAGCCAATAGCTGGAGGAGAGAGCATCGGCTAGCGTCGTTGCAAATTGCACCGCATCGCGCTCGCGCGCAAAACGGACGAGCAGCGCCTCTTGCGTCTCGCTGAGGCTGCGCAATCCAAGCCGGTCGCTATCGTTGCGGGTCAGATGGCGCGCAGCTTGCTTGATCTGCTGGCGCAGGATTTCTTCGCGCGATTGCCGTTCGGTTTCCGCCGTGCCGGCCTGCGATGAAACCACGTCGGCCGGCTGCCCCGGCATTGTCATGCCGCGTTCCGGTTCGGCCTGGTGCAGGCCGACGAGCGCGTCGATCACCTTGGGAGAAAGGGACGAGCGGCGAACGATTGCCCGCGCGTGGGCCGCGCCTTGCGTTCGGGCGATGGTGATGAGCGTATCGTCATCGATCGCTTGTGAACTCGTCAGGAAGGGCGCAGCGATGGCGATCGGCTGACAGCCGATGAACAGCGCAACGGCCTGCGGCACCGTCTCGCATTGAGAAAGGGCGGCAACTGCCTGTCGCTTCGCTTCGTCGGAGGATGCCTGGAAAACAGGGGTGAAAAGCTCGGCGAACTGGCGAAGCTCCGATTTGGACGGATGGCCCATGCCCTCGAAGCTGGTGATCGTCGCCATCAGAACCACGTCCTTCTTGCGGACAGTCGCAGGCTCTTCCAGGTCTCGAAACCGATCACGCACGCCAACACCCATACCGATACGCTAAACAAAGAAGCAGGGAGCCAGAAGGTCGACCTTGTTTCCCGCTTCGCTTCGCTCCGGCCGAACCGGACGACTCTTTCGATAAAGAGGACATCCTTGGTGGTGACTGTCGAAACGGGTATGGACACGGTCGTCCTTATCTGGCTTTCGCGAAAGACTAAGGCCGGCAGGGTTAACGGTTCGTGAAAACTTTATTAAAATCCGAATAAAAATTGCGCGTTAAGCTTGCGGAACGGCCGAGGCGGCGTTTTGCCCCGCACGGACGGCCGCCCAGGGTCAAGCACGCCTGTGGAAAACCTTTATGCGAACTCCCGCCGAAAGCGAAATTCAACCTGCACGTGCTTCCATCGCAAGGATAGTGAAACGCGATGCCGCGAGATGATCCGCTTTCGCGAGCGAATGGAGTTGTTCAGATCTCCTTGTGCTTGCGCAAGGCCGCAAGCAGCTTTTCCGAGGTGTTGTAGCCGGATTGAAAAAGGCCGATCGCCGCCGTGGCCGCAAACTGGGCTTCCGCACTTTTAATATCTATCCGCTTTTCCAGGCACCACCCGTCGAGCGCGTTGCGCAGGACCGTGACATCCTCCGGTAAAAAGACGGAGCTGCCCGTCGCAAACATTGATTGCCCTCAAGTTTCGACTTTTTACATTACGTTAATTTTTCGTGAGCGCAAATAATATTTGTGTGACGCTTTTCTGCAACGCGACGCCCCTTGCTTCATTGGCGCGTACGACCGCCTGCATGTTAAAAGTATGATATTACTTGATTTTGTCGCGGAGACGCGCGCGAAAATTTTTCCTCCGGTGATGAAACCAAAACCGTCGCCCCGACGTTGATAAGGCATGACGAACGAGGCTGGAAATGACATGCGATGAAAATTAGCATTCTGTTAACTGTGATATGTATGAATTCCGATTGAAAGCAGCCATTGGCAGAATGTGACGAGTGTAAGGCAGCATGGAAGCCGAAAATTGGTGCCCATGCCACGGTGTAAGGGAAAAGCCGTGAGAAGGCGTTGATGCCTCCATTGAAGTCTAACGACAGGCTGGAATGGAGGAAAGCGCTAGCCCGCTTCAAAGGCGGGCAGGGTGAAATCAAGTCGCAGGTTCATCCGTCTCGAGACGTTAATGGAGACGAGAATGGCAAAGATCATATCTCTTTCGGATCGGCGTTTGCGTCTGCCGCCGCGCGCCCAGAAGGAACCGGTGGAGGCAAGAATACTCCTGTTCACCGGTGTGCGTTACGAGCATCTGGATACGCCGACGCATCGTCCTGGAGCGGGCCCGAAGCGGGTAAAAGGAAAATAATCATTGAAGAAGC
This sequence comes from Rhizobium sp. JAB6, assembly GCF_003024605.1. Lineage (GTDB taxonomy): Bacteria > Pseudomonadota > Alphaproteobacteria > Rhizobiales > Rhizobiaceae > Rhizobium. The sequence continues at coordinate 112,289 of NZ_PYJQ01000005.1, forward strand.
AGCAGGTGCGCAATGAGTTCGTGCGCACTTGCCGCTTGTGGCCGCCCAACCGTGCTTCTGCAGGCGCCTCTCACCAAACCTGCTTTCATCCGCTTCCGTTCAGCCGCTATATCTCAGCCATTGTCGAATGCTTCGCAGCCGGCTTGTGAGAGAAACTCTCGTGCCGCGTCGTCGAAGCTTGCCTGCGGCGCCATAGTGTGCAGGACCGCATAGCCTTGCGCCCGCGGCACTTCCACGAGGATCGACTGGGCAAGCGCGGGAGGCAGTGCCTTTCGTATGCTCGTCAGCTGAACGGGAGATGCAAGCAGGAGATCGAGCGCTCCGCCGACCGACGTCCGGTCACTCATGCTGAACACTTCATTGGACGCCGCGTCGTAGATGGCAAGCGACCAGAACGGCACCTTGCCTTTCGCGGTCAGGTGAACGGGCGTGTCCTCGATGTCGAATGCGCAGACGGCCGTGCGGATATAGGGATCGATATTGGAAAGCCCCGCATCGTCGTCCTTGTTGTCGAGCATGTAGAAATGGTTCTCGTCGCCTTCGTCCGACACGCGCGTATAGGCATCCCGATCGGAGAAATGCGGCAGCGACAGAATGATGATGATATGCAGCAGTATCGCGCCGAATATGCCGGTCAGGATCGCGAAGAGGAATCTAAACATTGCCGCATCCGATCTTCTCGAGTTTCGGCATGCTGAGATCGATCAGGCCGGAATTGCTGGCCGCCGGCGAATCCAGAAGTGTCCATACCAGGCGGAAATTGCCGGCCTGTGGTAAGGCGAGCCAGTTGCCGGACTGGGCAGAGGAGGAAACGGTGATGCTGAAGGTCGAATCCGGCTTGCGCAACACCACCCAGGAATTGATGGTGGAGGGGCGGTCGGCAGCGTCTTCGATCGGCCGGCCATCATTGCCGGCGATGAAGAGGGTCCACAGTCTCGCCGGCGGCGTCTGGCCGCTGATGCGGTAGGTGCAGCTTGCCGTCAATTTCGCGCCGCTATCGTCATCGGAGGCGGTAAACACCAGCCCTTCGGCAGTGCCGTAGAGCAGCCGCCCGGCACGCGCTCTATGGGATTTCGCATAAGGATCGGCATCCGCCGTCTGCATTTCGGGGAAAGCCTGCCAGGCGCCAAGCTTGATCGCGCCGAAGCCCGATGTGGCGTCCAGCGCCAGAAGCGTGAACACGATCCCGCCGCCAAAGGCGATGACAAGCGAAAGCGCAACAAGAAGGGGAACTCGGAACACCCTGGGATCGTCCTCGTGACAAATCAGTGTCGATTTATTCCTGATTCTGCCGATAGGGGGAAGGGCGGGCCGCTATTTACGGCTGTCGCGAGAACGATGGCCAGGATGGAGAACGGCAGCGGCCACAAAGCACCGCCTTCCATCCCTCGGTCGGAAGGCAGGCTTGCCGCGGCCATCCGCATCGCGCCGCGAATATTTTCCGCCGGAATCGATCACTCCGGCGCCGTCACGTTGCGGGGCTCCGCCGCTGCCACCTTCTGCGCCCCAAGCGGTGTCGCGGCTTTGAGCCTTTCGCCGATATCGCGCAGAATGTTCGTGGAGTCCACCGATAGCGATCGCGGCCGTACCAGCGGCGGCAGCCCGCCACCGGCGGGGTCGGGGGGCTTCTTGGCCGCAACGGTTTGCGGCTTCTGTACCGGGAAGGGGTTGGGGATGCCGGGAATCGGCTTCAGCACGATGCCCTGATTGGCATAATCCATGATCTTCTTGAAGGTCATGGCCGGCAGGGTGCCGCCCGTCATGTTGTTGGTGGAGGTATAGTCGTCGTTTCCGAACCAGACCGCGCAGGTGTAATTGCCGGTAAAGCCGATGAACCAGGCGTCGCGATAGGCCTGCGTGGTGCCGGTCTTGCCGCCCACCACGATGCCGTTGTCGAGGGCCGCCTTGCGGCCCGTGCCGATGACCGGAACCTGCGTCAGCATCTGGTTCATATAGGAGGTGGCTTTTTCGCTGAGGACACGCTTGGCAGGCGCCTCGTCGCGGCTGAAATCGTAAAGCACCTTGCCGTCATAGCCGGTGATCTGCTCAATGCCGTGGCGGCGCGACTGCATGCCGTTGGCGGGGAAGACCGCATAAGCGGTCGCCTGATCGAGCACGGTCACCTCGGATGTGCCGATCGGAATGGTCTTGTCGTTGCGGATCGGCGTCTCGACGCCCATGGCCTTGGCCATGTTGCGGATGGGCTGAATGCCGAATTTCTCCTTGGCGAGCCGTACGGGGATGGTGTTGATCGACTGTGTCAGCGCCTGGGTGAGCGTCACCTTGCCTTCGTAGCGGTTCTCGTAGTTATGCGGGCTCCAGTTGCCCCAGCTGATCGGCGCATCGACGATGGTGGACGTCGGCGTCATGCCGTTTTCCATCGCGACCGAGTAGGTGTAGACCTTGAAGGATGAACCCGGCTGGCGCAGTGCCTTGGTCGCGCGGTTGAATTGGCTTTCGCCGTAGTCGCTGCCGCCGACCATGGCGCGCACCGCGCCGCCGTTTTCGATGACGACGGAAGCGCCCTGTTTGGCCCTATAGCGCTCACCGAATTCCATCAGGCTGGATTGAACCGAATCTTCCGCCGCCTTCTGCAGCCCCATGTCGATGGTGGTGCGCACGATGAGCGAGCGCTCGGGGAAGCGGGTAGCAAGCCGCTGCACCTCATCGAAGGCCCAGTCGAGGAAATAATCCGGGGATTCGATCTGGGCGCGGTCGACCACCGAAGCCGGGTTGCGCCGCGCGGCGACGACCTGTCCCTCGGTCATCAGCCCGCTCTGTACGAGATTGGACAGCACGTCGTTGGCGCGGGCACGCGCCGCCGGCAGGTTGACATGCGGCGCATATTTCGCCGGTGCCTTGAAGAGACCGGCCAGCATGGCCGCTTCGGCCAGATTGACGTCGGCAATGCTCTTGCCGAAATAGAACTGCGCCGCCGCCGCTGCGCCGAACGTGCCGCCGCCCATATAGGTACGGTCGAGATAGAGGCTGAGGATCTCCTTCTTGGAGAGATTGGCCTCAAGCCAGATGGCGAGGAACGCTTCCTTGACCTTGCGTTCGATGGAGCGCTCGTTGCTGAGGAAGACATTCTTGGCAAGCTGCTGCGTGAGCGTCGAGCCGCCCTGGACGACGCCGCCGGCCTGCGCATTGACCGTGACTGCGCGGAACAGGCCGATGACATCGATACCGAAATGATCGAAGAAGCGCCGGTCCTCGGTTGCCAGTACCGCCTTGATGAAGTAGTCCGGCAACTGGTCGACCGGTACGGAATTCTCGTGAATAATGCCGCGATGGCCGATGACGTTGCCGTAACGGTCGAGGAAGGTGACGGCGAAATTGCCGCGGTTGCGCCAGTCGCCCTGTGTCGCCTCAAAGGCCGGCATAGCGAGCATCAGCATGACGACCGAGCCGGCGGTCCCCAGGGTCAGTCCTTCACCGAGCAGTTCGAAAAAGATACGCTTCCAGCCGCGCACGCGGAATCGGCGAAAGAAGATGGTGATCTCCTCCCATGCTTCGGCGAGGCCGAAGCCGGCATTCCACAAGGTGGAATCGATCCATGAATCAAGCCGCAAAAAGAAATAGCGCTTGCGACGCCGCGGCTTTTCGGCCCCGTTGTTCCCAGGCGTCTCGGGCTCTATCTTCGGCCCGTTTTCTGGATTGGATGGGTCTTCCACGCTCTACTTCCCGACCACATTACTGCCGCGTGTCTCCTTGTGGCACACGCAAAGCCCATTATCTCATAGAACGGCTAATTGAATAATTGGTTGATTTACAGAAAAGAACAAGAGACATGCATGCCGCAGCCCAAATTCTCTTTTCCCGGGGGCGAGGACGATATGATGACAGACGAAATGCCCTTCTGGAAAAGCAAGACTCTGGCGGAGATGAGCCCGTCGGAATGGGAAAGTCTTTGCGACGGATGTGGGCTCTGTTGTCTGAACAAACTCGAGGAGTGGGATAGCGGCGACGTCTATTTCACCTCGATCCGTTGCAAGCTGATGGATGGCGAAAGCTGTCGCTGCACAAGCTATCCGAACCGCTGGGATTTCGTCCCCGATTGCGTGCAGCTGACGCCTGAGAAGGTGCCCGAGCTCGAATGGCTGCCGCCCACCTGCGCCTATCGCCTCGTCAACGAGGGCCGCGATCTCTATTGGTGGCATCCCTTGATTTCGGGCGATCCGGAAACGGTTCATATTGCCCGCGTTTCGGCCCGCGGACGCACCGTCAGCGAAAACGATGTCGATCTCGACGATTTCGAGGATTATGTCGTCGATTGGCCGCTGACCGTCGAGGACGATATGGAGCCTAATCCTCCGGCAAAGCCATAGATTTCGGCGCTGCATTCCGCCATGCCTGGCACACGAGGCTCCTGACCGTCTCGTTTTTTGCATCGCGATGGAAAAGTCGCGTCCAGCCCTTCAGGCCCCAACCGCCAGGCACGGCGGCGGTATGCCCGGGCATGACGGCCGAAGCCATTTGCTGCTGGTCCGGCGTCAGCCTGAGGACGCAGAAATCCGGTCCCCGAAGCGTCATGAAGATCTTGCCCCGCACGCGAAAGTCACGGGTGCCGAAATGTGAGCCCTCCGCCGTTTCCGGCAAGCCGAGGGCAAGGGATGCGAGCTCCTCGTCCGTCATGGCCGCGACAGTATCATGTGCTCCCATGCAGTAAAGGGAAACGCGAAGGGGGGGTACGACCAGATAGCTCCGCCGTGATTTGGTCAGTTCATTGAATTGAGCCGGTCCCCATGATATCGCGCCGTGCCTCGCATATCCAAAAGGAGCCGCCGCGTGATCCGTCATATCGTCTTCTTCACCGTTCCCGATCGCGCCAAGCTTGAAGAGGTCCGTTCCGGCCTCTCGATCCTGACCGCCATTCCGCATGCGCGGCTTTTGGAGATTGGCACCAACGTCAAGACCGATCAGCTCGGAACCGAAGTCGATCTCGTGGTATATGGCGAATTTGACGACGAAGCGGCATTGGCCGCCTATAAGGCGCATCCGAACTATCAGCGTTCCATCGAGCGCGTTCGTCCGCTGCGCGAAATGCGCATTGCCGCGGACTACGAGACTGCGGCCGCCATGCGTGAACCGTTTTGAACGCGGGGCGAGGTTTCTCCCGCCAGTCATTTCAACGGATTGGGCACGCGAACGGAATCGGATTGTCGGCCGCCTGATTCTCGGCTTGAGATCCTTGAATCAACTTTTGAAATTCCGGATTCAACTTGCGAGGAAATCGCGGCAAGCGATTCAAAGGACTCACGAAATCGCAACACCTTATCTCAATAAGGCGCTTGCGGGCCGGTTGGCACCGGTCTCGGGAGGGCGACGGCTCACGTCGCGTCCATGAGCAGATGATAAGCAGGAATGATTAAAAATGGCTAAGCCCGCCGTTTCCATGGTGGCGCCTGGAACCCGGATATGTAACGAGCGACTGATATCGCCGATAGATTGTATCGTTGCGGCGTCCTGAAGCGACAGCCGGTTGCCACTGCGCTGGCGCTGTGAACTGACGATTAATAATATCAATTGGTTAGCGCATAGACTTGGCGATCTCTACGTCTCATAGGCCCAAAATTACAGGCCATTCATTTGCCATTCAGACGTGTTTGGGTAAATAATCGGCCAAGTTAATATCCCTGCGGGAAGTCCGAAGCATGGCCTCATTTTCAAGCATAGCAGCAGCGGCTCTCGTCCTGGCCGGCTCGTCTGTTCTGCCGGCGCCAGCGCCGACGTCGACCTTGGTCGCACGCGCCAATAGCGATTGCAGTGAGGCCGCTGACGAGGTGGTCGCCAAGACCGGTGGCCAGCTTCTCTCGGTACAACCATCCGGCGACAGCTGCATCATCACCGTTCTCGTTCAAGGCAACGGCCAACGCCCCCGTAAGGTGACGATGAAGGTGCCCATGTGACGCAAGCGCATTTGGCGCCAGCCTAAAGCGTTGAATCTTACACGAAATCTTATTGTTTCCGTGATTCCACTGCAGCACGATTTACAGTACTGTTTCGAACCGGGGAAATTGGATTTAGACATGCGCATTCTCGTAGTCGAAGACGATATTAACTTGAACCGCCAGCTTGCCGAGGCCTTGAAGGAGGCAGGCTATGTGGTCGATACGGCCTTTGATGGCGAGGAGGGGCATTTCCTCGGCGATACCGAACCTTACGATGCGATCATCCTCGATATCGGCTTGCCTGAAATGGACGGCATTACCGTGCTTGAGAAATGGCGCGGCGCCGGGCGCACGGTCCCGGTACTCATCCTGACCGCCCGCGATCGCTGGAGCGACAAGGTGGCAGGCATCGATGCCGGCGCGGACGACTATGTCGCCAAGCCTTTCCATGTCGAGGAAGTGCTTGCCCGCATCCGCGCGCTCATTCGTCGTGCCGCCGGCCATGCCTCCTCGGAAATCGTCTGCGGCCCGGTGCGTCTCGACACCAAGAGCTCAAAGGCGACCGTCGACGGCAAGCCGCTCAAGCTTACCTCTCATGAATACCGGCTGCTTGCCTATCTCATGCATCACAAGGGCGAGGTCGTCTCGCGCACCGAGCTGGTCGAGCATATGTACGATCAGGATTTCGACCGCGATTCCAATACGATCGAGGTATTTGTCGGTCGTCTGCGCAAGAAGATGGGTGTCGACCTGATCGAAACGGTCCGTGGCCTCGGCTACCGAATCCAAGCTCCGACCAATGCGAATTAAGTCGCTCACCGCTCGCGTCCTGCTGCTGACTACGCTTTGGTCCGCCGTGGCGCTGGTGGTGATCGGCCTCGTCATCTCGAATATCTACCGCAAGAGCGCCGAGCGCGGCTTCCAGGATCTGCTGCGCGCCCAGCTCTACAACGTCATCAACTCCGTGACGATCGGCGATCAGGGTGCATTGTCAGGCAGCCCCCAGCTCGGTGATTTGCGCTTCGCCCAGCCCAAGACCGGCTGGTATTGGATGGTCGAGCCGCTTGGCACCTATACCGCGACCCCGCTGGTCTCGCCGTCGCTCGGCGCCTCGAATCTGCCTGTCCTCTCGGTGCTGGAAGCGCCCTTCGACAAGAATTACGAGCGCTACTATATCGTCACCGATGCCTTCGGAAACCGCGTTCAGGTGGCCGAAACCGAAGTCGTGCTTGATACGGATGGCCGTGCCGCGCGCTTCCGCGTAACCGGCAATGTCGCCGTGGTCGAGGATGACGTGCGCAATTTCTCCCACAGCCTCTATTTCGCACTGGTCGGCTTCGGCGTCGGAAGCCTGATCGTCAATGCACTCGCCATTCTCTATGGCCTCAAGCCGCTCGATAAGGCGCGTGCGGCGCTGGAGCGTATCCGCGCTGGCGAAAGCGAGCGCCTGCAGGGCGATTTTCCGCGTGAGATCCTGCCGCTTGCCAATGAGATCAATGCGCTGATCGACAGCAACCGCCGTATCGTCGAGCGCGCCCGCATGCAGGTCGGCAATCTCGCGCACTCGCTGAAAACGCCGATTGCCGTTCTTCTGAATGAATCGCGAGTCTTGGAACGCTCGCACGGCGATCTGGTGAAGAACCAGGCTGAGGCGATGCAGGGTCAGGTGCAATCCTATCTCAACCGCGCCCGCATCGCCGCCCAGCGCGAATCCGTATTGGCACGCACCGAAGCCGAGCCGGCGCTGGAACGGCTCGTCCGTGTCATGCGGCGGCTGAACACCGACAAGGAATTCGAACTCTCCGTCTCGCCCAATCTGGCGCTCGCCATGGAGCAGCAGGATCTCGAGGAGACGGTCGGCAATCTCCTCGAAAATGCCGCCCGCTTTGCCGAACATAAGGTGCGTCTGGTTGCAAACGAGGCGCCGGCCGAGGTCAAGGGCATCGATCCGGCGCGGCGCCATTGGGTGGAACTGGTGGTTGAAGACGATGGCCCGGGGCTGGAGCCGGATCAGATCCGCGAAGCCATGAAACGCGGGCGCAGACTGGACGAGAGCAAGCCCGGCACCGGTCTCGGGCTTTCGATCGTCAGCGAGATCACCAACGAATATCAAGGCCGTTTCGAACTCTCCCGGGGTGCCTGGGGCGGGCTTCGGGCGAGCCTAATTTTGCCGGGCCTGACGAAGGATGTTGCGTGAGGAACGGCATGATGCCAAAAAGGCGCTGTGGGTCATGATGATGCCGCAGCGCAGTACCTATGGTTTTGCTTTTTGATACTGGTTCGGTTGTATGAAGCTTCGCACCTTTTTCCTGGTCGCCCCCTCTCTTTTTGCCGCGCTTGCGCTTTCTGGTTGCTCGACGACGGGCAGCCTGGGGGGCAGCAAGAGCCTGTTTTCGTCCGCGAAGCCTCCGGCCTCTGCGACCTTCATCAATGCTCTTGATGGTGGTATCGTCGAGCGCACCGGCATCAAGCTGAGCGACAACGACAAGCAGCGCGCGCTGGAAGCGGAATATCGTGCCCTCGAGACCTCGCCTCTCGGCCAGCCTGTCGCATGGAAGGGCAGGAACGCAAGCGGCGAAGTTGTTCCTGCCGCGCCATACCAGGTGGGCTCGCAGAATTGCCGGCAATATACGCATACCGTCACGGTGGACGGCAAGCCGACGACTGCGAGGGGCGCGGCCTGCCGCAATGACGACGGCACCTGGACACCGCTTGAATAGGCGTCTGCACTGAAAGGCGCGGCCAAACGCCTCAAATCTTCGTCAGATAGGCTTTCCTGGTTGGAATAAGCAGCCCGTTAAAGTATTGGGCGTCTATGCTGTTCTGGATTCTCGTGGCCGTTCTTACGGCGGTTGTCGGCGCTGTGCTGCTCTATCCTCTTCTGCGTGGTGCGAAGGAGGCGGAGGATCGTCGTTCCGGAGAAGCCGAGGTCTATCGCGATCAGCTCCGAGAACTGGAGCGCGATCTTGCCGGTGGACTCATCTCCGCGCAGGAGGCGGGCTATGCCCGCGCCGAAATCGGCCGACGCCTCATCGCTGTCGCCAAGGAGGAAAAGACGGAGGCGAAATCGTCTGCGCATGGCAGCTATCGTCTTGCTCAAGCCTTCATCGTCGTTGTTCTTCCGGCCGTGGGTCTCTGTCTCTATCTTGTCAATGGCGATCCCGGCCTGCCGGCGCAGCCGCTGGAAGCGCGGCTCGAAAAGCCGGGAAACGATCTCGCCATCTCGATCGTCAAGATCGAGCAGCATCTTGCCAAGAACCCGGATGACGCCAAAGGCTGGGAAGTCCTCGCGCCGATTTACTTCAGGACCAATCGTATCGGCGATGCCGAACTTGCCTATCGCAATGTCATCCGTCTGTTGGGGCCGAACGCGGCTCGCCTCGGTGATCTGGGCGAGGTGCTGGTCGTCAAAGCCAATGGCATAGTCACGGCGGAGGCGCGGGGCGTGCTGCAGCAATCCCTAGCGCTCGATGCCGCCAATCCGCGTACGCTTTTCTATCTGGCGCTCGCGCTGGAGCAGGAGGGCAAGTCAGCCGATGCAAAGACCGCCTTCGAGGCTCTCGCGAAACAATCGCCGCCTGATGCGCCCTGGCTTGCTGTGGTCAACGAACATATCGTCAAGAATGGCGGCCAGCCGACGGCACCCGTGAACGACAAGGCTCCCGGCAATCCGACGGCAGAGGATGTCGCTGCGGCCAATGCGCTGAGCAGTGGCGACCGCCAGCAGATGATCCGTGGTATGGTTGACAGTCTCGATGCCAAGCTCAAGCAAGACCCGAACAATTTCGAGGGCTGGATGCGGCTGATCCGCTCCTATGCGGTGCTGAATGATCGGGAGCGTGCAGCGGATGCGCTGAAGCGAGGCTTGGCGGCTTTTCCGCCCGATGGAAGCGAGGGCCGGCAGCTTCTGGCGCTGGCGAAGGAATTAGGACTGCCGACGGAGGTGAAGCAGCAATGACCCGCAAGCAGAAACGTCTGGCCGTGATCGCCGGCGGCATGGGTTTCATCGCCGCCGCCGTGTTGCTCGTGCTGTTCGCGTTCAGCCAGTCGGTAGCCTATTTCTACATGCCGGCGGATCTCGCCAAGACGCCGGTCAATGCCGGGACGCTGATCCGCCTTGGCGGGCTCGTCGGCGAGGGATCGATCGTGCGCGGTCAGGGCACGCAGGTGCAGTTCTCCGTCACCGACGGCACCGACACGATCAAGGTCAAATACGACGGCATTCTGCCCGATCTGTTCCGAGAGGGGCAGGGGGTGGTTACCGAAGGCAAGTTCGAGCCGGGCAGCGACGTTTTCGTTGCCGACAGCGTGCTCGCCAAGCATGATGAGCGCTACATGCCGAAGCAGGTCGCCGACAAGCTGAAGGCTGATGGCGTCTGGAAGGGCGAGGAGGCTACCCGATGATCATCGAGCTTGGACACTATGCCCTGGTGCTGGCGCTCGCGACAGCGCTCATCGTCTCCGTCCTTCCCGCGATCGGCGCGCGGCGCGGCGACGTGTCGATGATGGATATCGCCCCCGTCGGCGCCATCGTCATGTTCCTGCTCGTCGCCTTCTCTTTCGGCGTGCTGACCTATGCCTATGTCGCCTCTGATTTCTCCGTCTTCAACGTCTGGGCCAACTCCCATTCGCTGATGCCGCTGATCTTCAAGATCTCCGGCGTCTGGGGCAATCACGAGGGATCGATGATGCTCTGGCTGCTGATCCTCGCGCTGTTCAGCGCGTTCGTTGCCCTCTTCGGGCGCAATCTGCCCGATGTGCTGCGCGCCAACGTGCTCGCCGTGCAGTCCTGGATCTCCTCTGCCTTTCTTGTTTTCATTCTGCTCACCTCCAATCCTTTCATTCGGCTCAACCCGGCGCCGGCGGAGGGCAAGGATCTCAATCCCGTCCTCCAGGATATCGGGTTGGCGATCCACCCACCCTTGCTCTATCTCGGCTATGTCGGCTTCTCCGTCTGCTTCTCCTTTGCGGTCGCCGCACTTCTGGAGGGCCGCATCGATGCCGCCTGGGCGCGCTGGGTACGGCCGTGGACGCTGGCTGCCTGGAGCTTCCTGACGCTCGGCATCGCCATGGGCTCCTATTGGGCCTATTACGAACTCGGCTGGGGTGGCTGGTGGTTCTGGGATCCGGTGGAAAATGCCTCCTTCATGCCCTGGCTTGCCGGCACGGCGCTGCTGCATTCGGCACTTGTCATGGAAAAGCGCGACGCCCTGAAGATCTGGACGGTGCTGCTGGCGATCCTCACCTTCTCCCTGTCGCTGCTCGGCACCTTCCTAGTCCGTTCCGGCGTGCTGACCTCTGTCCATTCCTTCGCCAGCGATCCAACGCGCGGCATTTTCATTCTCTGTATTCTCCTTGTCTTCATTGGCGGCGCCCTTTCGCTTTTCGCGCTGCGTGCACCGAAGCTTGCTGCCGGCGGATTGTTCGCACCGATCTCGCGCGAGGGCGCGCTGGTGCTGAACAACCTGATCCTCACGGTCGCCTGCGGTACTGTTTTGATCGGTACGCTCTATCCGCTGGCGCTCGAGACGCTCACCGGCGACAAGATTTCCGTCGGCCCACCCTTCTTCAACATGACGTTCGGATTGCTGATGACGCCGATCCTGATCGCCGTGCCTTTCGGACCGCTGCTGGCCTGGAAGCGCGGCGATCTGCTCGGCGCGCTGCAGAGGCTCTATCTCGTGGCAGGCCTCGCGTTCCTGGCCGGCCTTGTCCTGTTCTACATCAAGCACGGCGGACCAGTGCTGGCCGTTCTTGGCCTCGCCGCCGGCTTCTTCCTCGTTATCGGTGCTTTGGCTGATCTCTGGTATCGCGCCGGTGTCGGCAAGGTGGCAGCGGGTGTTGCCTGGCGTCGCCTGAGCGGGCTGCCGCGCTCTGCCTTCGGCACGGCACTTGCCCATGCAGGCCTTGGCATCAGCGTGCTCGGCATTGTGGCGGTGACGACTTTCGAGGCCGAACACATCACGAGCATGAAGCCGGGCGAGACGGCCGAGCTCGGCGGCTACAGCCTGCGCTTTGACGGCGTGCAGCCAGGCGTCGGCCCCAATTTCACCGAGGACCGCGCCCATTTCACCGTCAGTCGCGGCGGGGTTGCCTTTGCGGAAATGTCGTCCGCCAAGCGCGTCTTTACTGCAAGCCGAACGGCGACCACCGAATCCGGCATCCTCACGCTCGGTCTCAACCAACTCTATGTGTCGGTCGGCGATGTCAGCAAGGATGGCGGCATGGTCGTACGCATCTGGTGGAAGCCCTTCATTCTCTGTATCTGGCTGGGCGCGCTCATCATGGCGATCGGCGGTTTCGTGTCGCTCAGCGACCGTCGCCTGCGCGTCGGCGCACCGAGCCGCAAGGCGAAGCCGGCTCGGCCTGCAATGGAGCCGGCCGAATGATGCGTTTGGCTGAGGGGGATTCCGCGTGAAGAATAGCGGGGCTGGGAAGAACGAAGGGGTGTTCGTCCGCTTGCTTATGCTGCTGGCATTGCTCTTTGCCGCGGCTCCCGCCTTTGCCGTCAACCCGGACGAAGTTTTGCCCGATCCGGCCTTGGAGGCACGGGCGCGGACAATCTCGGCCGAACTGCGCTGCATGGTCTGCCAGAATCAATCCATCGATGATTCCAATGCCGATCTCGCGCGCGACCTGCGCTTGCTGGTGCGCAAGCGCCTGACGGATGGTGATACCGATCAGCAGGTGCTCGACTACATCGTCTCCCGCTACGGCGAGTTCGTGCTGCTCAAGCCGCGCCTGAGCGAAAAGACGTACATCCTGTGGGGTGCACCGATCGTGCTCTTCGTAGCAGGCGGACTGGCCCTTGCCGTCTATGCGCGCCGCCGTACCGGCAAGCCCACCGGTAGCCCCCTGAGCGCCGACGAAGAGGCGCGGTTGAAAGATATCCTCGGGAAATGATGCAGCCGTCATCTTTCATCGTAATACTGCATTGATTTCCTCACATTACGAATTTTTCATGGGGCGGACAGTTCGTTGTAAGGTGCCGTGCCCTATATCACCATCATGAAGAACCACAGCCGGCTCCGCCGGCGCAAATCTGACGAGAAGAAAAGGTAACTCGCATATGTTCAGGAATATCAAGGACACCTTGTCCCGCAGCACCGCTATGAAGGCTTCCGTCGTCGCCGGCCTTGCTGTCGCTGCCCTGGCAACGGGTGTTCCGGCCGTCGTCCCCGGTGCCTATGCCGATGCCGTCAACGTTCAGGCGCCGCAGGTTCCGAGCTTTGCTAACGTGGTGGACGCCGTCTCGCCGGCCGTCGTGTCGGTTCGCGTCGAATCCCGCGTAAACTCGGTTGCGGAGGAGGATGATTCCTTCGGTCTCGGCCGCGGCTTCGATGACCTTCCGGACGATCACCCGCTGAAGAAGTTCTTCCGCCAGTTCGAACAGCAGCAGGGCCGCGGCCAGCAGCGGGGCCAGAACCAGCAGAAGAATTCGGACGACAAGGGCCGCCTGCGTCCTGTCGCTCAAGGCTCCGGCTTCTTCGTTTCTGAAGATGGCTACATCGTCACCAACAACCACGTCGTTTCCGATGGTGCCGCTTTCGTCGTCGTCCTCAATGACGGCACGGAACTCGACGCCAAGCTCGTCGGCAAGGATAGCCGCACCGATCTCGCTGTCCTGAAGGTCGATCCGAAGGGCAAGAAGTTCACCTATGTCGGCTGGGCCGATGACTCCAAGGTCCGCGTCGGCGACTGGGTCGTTGCCGTCGGCAATCCGTTCGGCCTCGGCGGCACCGTGACCGCAGGTATCGTTTCGGCCCGCGGCCGCGATATCCATTCCGGCCCCTATGACGATTACATCCAGATCGACGCACCGGTGAACAAGGGTAACTCCGGTGGCCCGACCTTCAACCTCAGCGGCCAGGTGGTCGGCATCAATACCGCCATCTTCTCGCAGTCGGGCGGCAGCGTTGGCATCGCTTTCGCGATCCCGGCAACGACGGCCAAGGATGTCGTCGCCGATCTGATCAAGACCGGCACGGTTTCGCGCGGCTGGCTCGGCGTCCAGATCCAGCCCGTCACCAAGGATATCGCCGAATCCCTCGGCTTGTCCGAGGCAAGCGGGGCTTTGGTCGTCTCCCCGCAGGACGGTTCGCCGGGCCAGAAGGCCGGCATCAAGAACGGCGACGTCGTCACCGCCGTCAATGGTGATCCGGTCAAGGATCCGCGCGATCTCGCTCGCCGCATCGGCGCCATGCAGCCAGGCTCCAAGGTCGAGGTTTCGATCTGGCGGGCTGGCAAGTCGCAGTCGGTCACGGTCGAGCTCGGCACGCTTCCGGCCGATCAGAACCAGGCCTCCAACGACGACTCGCAGCCGAGCCAGCCTCAGCAGCCGTCTTCCGAGAAGGCGCTGGCCGACCTCGGCCTCACCGTCGGCCCGTCCGATGATGGCAAGGGCGTAGCGATCACGGCCGTCGATCCCGACTCCGATGCCGCCGATAAGGGCGTGAAGGAAGGCGAAAAGATCACGTCGGTTAACAACCAGCAGGTCTCCAACGCCGGCGACATTGCCAAGATCATCGAGCAGGCGAAGAAGGACGGCCGCACCCGCGCCCTATTCCAGATTCAGTCCGGTGACGGCAGCCGCTTCGTTGCTTTGCCGATCAACGCCGGCTGATCCTTCAGACGGATGAAATGCATTGGGAAAGCCGCGCAGGCCACGGCTTGTGCGGCTTTCCTTTTAGAACATGTCGAAAATGAGTGGTTTCGAGGCAGGTGAAAGATGACAACCGCTAGCCAACATGCCGTGACTTCTCCTGATTCTGGTTGTGCCGAGGCAGCGTCGGCAGGTAATGTCGCTCACATGAAGATTCTGATCATCGAAGACGATCTTGAAGCGGCGGCTTACCTTACCAAGGCGTTTCGCGAGGCCGGCATCATTGCCGATCATGCGAGCGACGGTGAGAGCGGCCTCTTCATGGCCACGGAAAACACCTACGATGTCGCCATCATCGATCGGATGCTTCCTCGCCGGGATGGGCTGTCTGTCATCAGCGAACTGCGCCGCAAGGGCGTGCATACGCCGGTTCTGATCCTTTCCGCGCTCGGCCAGGTCGACGATCGCGTTACCGGTCTGCGTGCCGGCGGCGACGACTACCTGCCCAAGCCCTATGCCTTCAGCGAGCTTCTCGCCCGCGTGGAGGTACTCGGCCGCCGCAAGGGAACGCCGGAGCAGGACGTTCTCTATCGTGTCGGCGATCTGGAGCTGGATCGCCTCTCGCATGAGGTGCGCCGCGGCGGCAAGGAAATCCTGCTGCAGCCGCGCGAATTCCGCCTCCTTGAATATCTGATGAAGAATGCCGGCCAGGTCGTCACCCGCACCATGCTGCTCGAAAATGTCTGGGACTATCATTTCGATCCGCAGACGAATGTCATCGACGTCCACGTTTCGCGCCTGCGCTCCAAGATCGAGAAGGATTTCAGCCAACCATTGCTGAAGACCATTCGTGGCGCCGGATACATGATCAAGGACGAGGGATGAGCCGCTTCCGCGTCCTCTTCAAGTCCACCGCAGTCCGCCTTTCCGCCCTCTACATTCTTCTTTTTTCGCTCTGTGCAGCGACGCTGGTTTTCTACGTCACGGCCATGTCCGAGCGGCTGCTGACGGAGCAGATCCGCGATGCCGTCCAGCAGGAAGTCAGCCAGGTCAAGCGTGCCTATGACATCGGCGGCCTGAACCTGCTTCTTCGCACCATGGAGCGCCGCGCCCGCCAGCCGGGGGCCAATCTCTATGTCATTGCCGGCCCTTCCGGCGATATTCTGGCCGGCAATGTCGCCTCCGTGCAGCCCGGCGTGCTCGGCCAAGCCGGCTGGACGGAGCTGCCCTTCGTCTACGAGCGCTATACCGACGCCTCCAACGATCCGGAGCGCCGCCATCTGGCGATCGCCAATATCTTCATTCTCGACAACGGCTTGCGCATCCTCATCGGCCGTGACCTCGGCGAGCCCGAGCGCTTCCGTGTGCTGGTCCGCCAGGCGCTGATGCTGGCACTGGCGATCATGGGCCTTGGCGCGCTGGTCATCTGGTTCGGTATCGGCCGAAACGCGCTGAAGCGCATCGACCGGATGACGGATGCCGGCCGTAAGATCATGGCGGGCGATCTTTCCCAGCGCCTGCCTGTCGGCGGTTCCGGTGACGAGTTCGACCGAATGTCGGCATCGCTGAATGCGATGCTCGAGCGTATCGAGAAACTCAACGAAGGGCTGCGGCAGGTCTCTGACAACATCGCCCATGATCTCAAGACTCCGTTGACGCGCCTGCGCAACAAGGCGGCCGATGCGCTCGACAATGCCGATAGCGAAGGCCGCCGCGCGGCGCTCGAGGGCATCATCGCTGAGTCCGATCAGCTGATCCGCACCTTCAACGCGCTCCTGATGATTTCCCGCGTCGAGGCGGGCTCCGTGGCCGCCGAGTTGACGGCAGTCGATCTTTCCTCCATCGTCGCCGATACGGCCGAGCTCTACGAACCGGTGGCGGAAGAGGTGGGCCTGACACTCACCGCCGATATCGAGCCCGAGGTGGAAGTGCAGGGCAATCGCGAGCTGATCGGCCAGGCGCTGTTCAATCTCATCGACAATGCTCTCAAATATGCGTCGGGTTGCAGCGGCGAACCGGCGATCACCTTCAAGCTGGCGCGCACGAGTGACGCGGTGACGCTCGCCGTTGCCGATCATGGGCCGGGCATTCCCGCCCATCAGCGTGCCGATGTGGTCAAGCGTTTCTTTCGGCTGGACGAAAGCCGCTCCAAGCCTGGAACCGGCCTTGGCCTCGCGCTGGTGGAGGCCGTGATGGAGCTGCATGGCGGCCGGCTGGAGCTTTCCGATACCGATCCCGAAAATGCGGATGCAAAGGGATTAACGGTCACCATGATCTTCCCCATGCAGAAACAATAGGTTAATCCTGCACTGGAGCCGGAAGAAATAGAGCATGATGTTGTCCGAAATCCCCTGACACTTTTCGGCATCATGCTCCATCCGCTTGCTGTTGGGGAGAACTGCATGACGACGACGCAAAGCGATTTGCTGCGGGACGTTTCGGCCGGGCGGCTGCGGCCGTTGAACCAGGCGGAGGCGAAGTCAGCCCTGGCGGATCTCAAGCAGATTGCCGGAGCCGAGCCCGTCGTTGCCGATCTGCTGGCGGGCGAGAGCGCATTGCGGGATTTCGTCGTCGCCGCCCTCACGCTCTCCCCTCATTTGCGGGAAACCGCCAATCTCGAACCGTCTCTTCTCGTCGCCGCCATCGAAAAGCCGCTGTCGCCGCAGATCGAAGCATTGGCCGGGGAAGCCCGGCAAGCCTGGCTGCCGGCGGAGGGCGGAGGCGCTTCGCCTTCCGAATCCGAGGTAATGAGCCGCCTGCGTATTGCCAAGCGCCGCGCGGCCTTTCTCATCGCGCTCGCCGATCTCGCGCGCATTTATGACGGCAAGGTGACCACCCGTTGGCTGAGCCGGCTCGCAGAGGCCGCTATTTCCGCAGCCGTCGACCATCTGATGCTGTCGTCGCATGAAGCCGGCAAGATCAGGGTCCCCGATCCCGCCGCTCCGGGCCAAAAATCGGGCCTTATCGTGCTCGGCATGGGCAAGCTTGGAGCGGAAGAACTGAACTATTCCTCCGATATCGATCTGGTCGTCTTCTTCGATGAGACCGCGGGCATCGTCCCGGATCCCGATGATGCCATTGACATCTTCCCGCGGCTGATGCGGCGTCTGGTGCGTATCCTGCAGGAGCGCACGGCGGATGGCTATGTGTTCCGAACCGATCTCCGCCTGCGCCCCGATCCCGGCTCGACGCCGCTTGCGATCCCTGTCGACGCCGCGATGATTTACTACGAGGGCAGGGGGCAGAACTGGGAACGCGCCGCCTTCATCAAGGCGCGGCCCGTCGGTGGCGATATCGCCGCCGGTCAGGCCTTCATCCGCGATCTCGTGCCCTTCGTCTTCCGTAAATATCTGGATTATGCCGCGATATCGGACATCCACTCCATTAAGCGGCAGATTCATGCGCACAAGGGACACGGCGCGATCGCGGTCAAAGGTCACAACGTCAAGCTCGGCCGCGGCGGCATTCGCGAGATCGAGTTCTTCGTGCAGACGCAGCAGCTGATCGCCGGCGGCCGCATGCCCGCCCTCCGCTGCCGATCGACGGAGCAGACGCTTGCCGAATTGACCGAGGCGAAGTGGATCGATGCGGAAACCCGTGACGAGCTGACATCGGCCTATTGGTTCCTGCGGGACGTCGAGCATCGCATCCAGATGGTGCGTGACGAGCAGACGCACCTGCTGCCGGAAACCGACGCCGAACTCCGGCGCATCGCCTATATGATGGGTTTTGCCGACATTTCGGCTTTCTCCGAAGCGCTTGTGACGACATTGAAAACCGTCGAGCGCCGCTATGCGCGCCTGTTCGAACAGGAAACCAAGCTGTCGAGCGAAACCGGCAACCTCGTCTTCACCGGCCAGGGCGACGATCCCGACACGTTGGAAACGCTGCGGCGCCTCGGCTTCGATCGGCCGTCCGACATCGCCAATGTCATTCGCACCTGGCACTACGGCCGGTATCGTGCCACGCAATCCGTCGAAGCGCGCGAGCGGCTGACGGAGCTGACGCCGGAGCTGCTGCGCGTCTTCGGCGAAAGCAAGCGCGCCGACAAGGCTTTGCTGCGCTTCGACAGCTTCATTTCCGGCCTGCCGGCAGGCATCCAGCTCTTCTCGCTGCTCGGGACCAATCCGGCGCTTCTCTCGCTCATCGTCAACATCATGTCGTCCGCGCCACGGCTTGCAGAGATCATCGCAGCCAAGCCGCATGTCTTCGACGGCATGCTGGATCCAAGGCTCATGGCCGAACTGCCGACGCGCGATTATCTAGCCGAACGCCTGAAAAGCTTTCTGGCCCCGGCGAGGCATTATGAAGAGACGCTCGACCTGCTGCGCATCTTCGCATCCGAGCAGCGCTTCCTGATCGGCATTCGCCTGCTGACGGGCGCAATCGGCGGAACGATGGCGGCCCGCGCCTTCACTGACCTTGCCGATCTCATCGTCGAAGCGGCGCTGGACGCCGTCATGAAGGAGATCCGCGCAGCGCATGGGGAATATCCCGGCGGCCGCGTCGCCGTCGTCGGCATGGGCAAGCTTGGCAGTTTCGAGCTCTCGGCCGGTTCCGACATCGATATCATCCTGCTTTACGATTACGACGATGCGGCGGCTGAATCGTCCGGTCCGAAGCCCCTGGATGCGACGCGATATTTCACGCGTATCACGCAGCGCCTGATCGCTGCCCTTTCGGCGCCGACGGCCGAGGGCGTGCTCTACGAGGTCGATATGCGTCTGCGGCCGTCAGGCAACAAGGGCCCGGTCGCAACCCGCATCAACTCGTTCGAGAAGTACCAGCGCGAGGAAGCGTGGACCTGGGAGCACATGGCGCTTTCGCGGGCGCGGCTGATCTGCGGCGACGAGGCATTGGTGAACGATGCAGAGCGCGTCATTGGCGAGGTTCTCTCTGCAAAGAGAGATGCCGCCAAGATCGCCAAGGATGTTCGCGAGATGCGCGCCATGATCGAGCAGGAAAAGCCGCCGGCGAGCATTTGGGATCTGAAGCTGATATCAGGCGGGCTGATCGATATTGAATTCATTGCGCAATATCTGCGCCTGATCGCACCTGCCCGTGGCGTCGGCATCGATGCAAGCGGCCTCAGTACGGCCGAAGCGTTGAAACTGCTCGGCGGCAGCCTGATGGATCGAAATGATCTCGATGTCTGCCTCAAGGCGCTGCAGCTCTACACGGAAGTGTCGCAGCTCATCCGCCTGTGCATCGACGGTACGTTCGATCCGAAAAACACGCCTTCCGGCCTGATCGAACTGGTCTGCCGCGCCGGCGATTGCCCCGATCTCCGTACGCTGGAAGCCGAGCTGAAGCGCCTGTCGAAAGCGGTGCGGAAAGTATTCCAGGCGACGGTCGGCAGCTGATCAGCGCTGATCCGGGATGCGGATTGCGATAACAGTGCCGATGCCCTCGCGGGACCGGATGCGCATGCGGCCGTGATGCAGTGCCGTCAGTGAGCGGGAAATGGCGAGTCCGAGGCCGGAGCCCCCCTTGCTTTTCGCATATTGGCTCTGCACCTGCTCGAAGGGCTGGCCGATCTTGCTCATCGCCGATTTGGGAATGCCGATGCCAGTATCGGCAATGACGAGCATGACGGCATCCCCAACCCTGCGCGTGCGCACCGAGATGCGGCCGCCGTCATTGGTGAATTTCACCGCGTTGGAGAGCAGGTTGAGCACGATCTGCTTCATCGCCCGACGGTCGGCATGGAGCTTGATGTCGGAAGAAATGCGCTGTTCGACGAGAATGTTCTTCTCTGCCGCCGGAATGCGGGTGAAGCGCAGGCATTCCTCTATGAGCGGCGCGAGATTGATCTGCTCGCAGCTGAGCTTCATATGCCCTGCTTCGATCTTCGACATGTCGAGAATGTCGTTGATGACGTTAAGCAGATGCTTGCCGCTGTCGTGAATGTCCTTGGCATATTCATTGTAACGGGCCGAGCCGAGCGGGCCGAACATCTGGTCCTGGAGGATTTCCGAGAAGCCGAGAATGGCGTTGAGCGGCGTGCGCAGCTCATGCGACATATTGGCCAGAAATTCGGATTTGGCCTTGTTGGCGGCTTCGGCGCGTTCCTTCTCCGCAAGATAATTGGTGTTTGCAGTCGAAAGCTCCGCCTTCTGCTTTTCGAGAATGCGTCGCGATGCCGAGAGATCGTTAATGGTTGCCATCAGCCGGCGCTCCGATTCGCGAAGCCGCTCCTGATTGCGCTTGAGCTGGGTAATGTCGGTGCCGACCGAGACGAGACCGCCGTCGCGGGTGCGGCGCTCATTGATCTGCAGCCAGCGCTCGTCGGCAAGCTGAACTTCCGTCGTCTGCGAGTGATTGGAGCGGCCCGGATCGACGATGCGGCGCTCGATGACGGGCCGCGCGGCAGCTGCATTGACGACGGCGCGTTCGGTGCCCGGTACGAGCACGTTGTCCGGCAGGCCGTATGCCTGCTGGAAATGGGCGTTGCACATGACCAGGCGATCGTTCTTGTCCCACAGGACGAAGGCTTCGGAGGTGCATTCGATCGCGTCGGCAAGGCGCTGATCGGCCTCCGCATAGCGCTGCGCCAGCCGGTGCTGCTCGGTCACGTCCATGGCGATGCCGATCATGTGGACGCGGCCGGAATTGGTCCGGATCACCTGGGCGCGGGCGCGCATCCAGACATAATGCCCCTTGGCGTGGCGAATGCGCAGGATCTGGTCCACCTGGCCGGCATTGCCGCGGGTGACGGTGCGGGCGAGCATATGCAGGCTGTTGTCATCCGGATGCATCAGCCGCGCCGCGTCCGTGAAGGCGAGCGGTTTGTCGGCGACCGGCAGCCCGAGCATGTCGTACATCGATCGCGACCAGAAGAATTGCCGGCTGGTGAAATCGAAATCCCAGAGGCCGCAGCGCCCGCGCGACAATGCCGTTTCGACCCGCAGGTTGGATTCGAGGAAGATTTCGTCTGCATCCCGGGCACGCTTCACCTGGGTGTAGTAGGCATAGAGGATGACGAGCAGGATGGAGGATATGCCGGCAAAGAGTGTGACGTTCAAGGTCAGCTCGTCGCGCCAGAGCTTTTCGATCTCATCCATCGACGCTGCCGACAGAATGAAATCGCCCTTGTCGCCGATCAGGGAAATCGCGGCATAATAGGGCTCGCCGCCGATCATGGTTTCGATCACGCCCGCATGATCGCCGAAATTGCGGATGGCCGTCACCTCCGGAAAGAAGTCGGAGACGAGCATGCCGATATAGCCGGAGCCCGCGGTCGACGAGCCGAATACGCGGCCGCTCGACTGCACGAGCAGGACGAAGGCGCCGTTGTCCAGCCGGTCCTGGGGGAGGTAGGAGGCGAGTTTCCGCTCCGCGCCGCCGCGATCGCCGGCTTGGAACAGGCTGGGATCGTTCGAAAAGGCGGCGGCTGCGGCCGCGATGGAAAGCGAGGTCGTGCGCCGCGCCGAAGCCGCCATGCGGCTATGTTCCGTGATCATGCCGAAGAAATGCGAGGCGGCAACGACCAGCAGGAAGGAAACGATGAGGACGGGAATGATGCGCTTGAGAATATGCTCCGTCTGCGGAAAACGATGCGAAATCGTCTCCATCCGCACTCCGGTTCGATCGGTAACGCCGCTATGCCAGGATTTCAGACCGTCGAAATTAACACGCAGCCGTCCATCGGCCGCGGTTGCCCGCCGCACGTCCACCATCGCTTTAGCCTTGTCCCTCGTGTGATTCGCTGCGCCGCTCGCCCGAATCTGCCTTAATGAATCATTCGTGATTCGGCTTGTCCAGAGGGTGCGGTAAAACTTTCTTAACCATCCGCGATTTCAGCATATTTTACACACGCAGCGGTAAGTTGCATGCTTTCGGGACTCGTTGAAGCTGAAGGCCGATGCAAATCAGCCTTTGAAATCGGCGCACCGGGCGATCGAAATCACTCCTTGAGGGTGCGCTCGACGATGTCGCGCACGTCGGTCGAAAGGCTGCCCGAACGCTCGATCCGCATCAGCGCCGAACGGGCATGATCGGCGCGTACGGGTTCGAGGAGCCGCCATGAGCGCATCGAGGTCAGGATGCGGGCCGCAAGTTGCGGATTGCGCTGATCGATCTCGAGGATTTCGTCGGCGAGGAAATTATATCCGGCGCCGTCGGCGCGGCCGAAGCCCGTGGGATTTGCGAAGGCAAAAGTGCCGATAAGCGAGCGGACGCGATTAGGGTTGGTGCGCTTGAAGAGCGGCGTTTCCATGAGCAGCCGGATCCGCTCCAGCGCGCCGGCGCCGGGGATTGCCGCCTGAATGGCGAACCACTTATCGATGACGAGCGCATTGTCGGCGAAGCGGTTCTGGAAATGCGCAAGTGCTGCTGCCGTCTGCGTCATATCGGGGAAGCGCTGTGCGAGAATGGTGAGCGCGGCGCTGAGGTCGGTCATGTTGTTCGCAGTATCATAGGCAGCCTTCGCCCGCGCCGGCGTTTCATCCAGCTGTGACAGGTAGCCGAGTGCCGCATTGCGCAGGGCGCGGCGTCCGGCGCTTGCTGCGTCGGGGCTGAATGGTCCCGGCGTCTGCATGCTGTCATATAGCGCGGTGAAGACGTCCTTTCCGGCCTCGGCGATGCGCTTGATGATCGTCTGGCGCGCCGCATGGATGGCATCAGGATCATTGTTGCCGCCAAGCTCTCGGGCAATGTCGGATTCACTCGGCAAGGCAAGCGCTTGGGCCCGAAAGGCAGGTTCCAGGCTTTCGTCGGCTGCGGCAGCCAGCAAGGCATCAGTGAAGGCCGAATCGCAAGTTATGTCGGCACCCTGGCGCGCATCCCGTGCGGCTTGCAACAGGTTCGGCAGGCCAAGATCGATCAGCGCCTGCCAGCGGGCGAAATGATCGGTCTCATAGCGGGCGATCAATGCCAGATCCTTAGGGCTCTGGCTGAACTGCAGATTGATCGGCGTCGAGAAGCTGCGATTGAGCGAAAGGACCGGCCGCGAGGGAATGCCGTGGAACGTCACCGTTTGCGTCTGCTTCGTCAGGTGCAGCACGTCGTCCGTCAGCTCCGCTCCGGTCACGGATGCCGGCGTGATGACATTGCCATTTTCGGCAAGCAAGCCCATGCGCAGCGGAATATGCATCGGCTTTTTGACCGTCTGCCCGGGCGTTGCCGGTACCATCTGTTCTAGCGACAAGATAAATGTCTTGGCGTCGGCATCATAGGCGCCGGATGCGGTGACGAGAGGCGTACCGGCCTGATGGTACCACAGCGAAAACTGCGTGAGGTCGCGGCCGCTGACATCCTCGAAACATCTAACGAAATCTTCGATCGTTACGGCCTGTCCGTCATGCCGATCGAAATAAAGGTCCATGCCTTTCTTGAACAGATCGCGGCCAAGCAGCGTCGCGATCATGCGTGTGACCTCGCTGCCCTTCTCATAGACGGTTGTCGTATAGAAGTTGTTGATTTCACGATATGTCGTTGGCCGCACCGGATGGGCAAGCGGGCCGCTGTCCTCCGGAAACTGTTCCGATTTCAGGTGACGGACTTCGGCAATCCGCTTGACCGGACGCGAGCGCTGGTCGGCGGAAAATTCGTGATCGCGATAGACGGTGAGGCCTTCCTTGAGGCAGAGCTGAAACCAGTCGCGGCAGGTGATGCGATTGCCGGTCCAGTTGTGGAAATATTCGTGCGCGATGATGGCTTCGATATTGGCGTAATCGGCATCGGTCGCCGTCTCGGGATCGGCCAGAACGTATTTGTCGTTGAAGACGTTGAGACCCTTGTTCTCCATCGCCCCCATGTTGAAGTCCGATACGGCGACGATCATGAAGATGTCGAGATCGTATTCGCGGCCGAACCGCTCTTCGTCCCACTTCATCGAGCGCTTCAGCGCGTCCATGGCGTAGGTCGCGCGCGGCTCCTTGCCGTGTTCGACATAGATCTTCAGCGCGACCTCACGGCCGGACATTGTGGTGAAGGTGTCCTCGACGACGCCGAGATCGCCGGCCACGAGCGCGAAAAGATAGCTTGGCTTCGGATGCGGATCGAACCAGGCGGCGAAATGCTTGCCTTCACCATAGCCGGCGCCGCCGAGGAAATTGCCATTCGAGAGCAGCAGCGGATTGGCGGCCTTGTCGGCAATGATGTTGACCGTATAGGGCGCCAGCACATCCGGGCGATCGGGGAAATAGGTGATGCGGCGGAAGCCTTCGGCTTCGCACTGCGTGCAATAGATGCCGCCGGTGCGGTAAAGGCCCATCAATTGGGTGTTGGCTTCGGGATTGATGACGGTGGTGATTGTCAACTCGAAAGGTGTGCTTTCCGGCAGGTTGCGGACGGTCAGGCTTTCTGGCGTCGCATCATATTGCCCGGGGGGAAGTTCGCTCTGATCGAGCAGCAGGCCGGAGAGAACCAATTCGTCGCCATCAAGCACGAGCGGTGCATTCGTATCGATACCCTCCCGCCGATGAAAGATCAGCCGTGCCTCCACCTTCGTCTCGGTCGGATGGAGATCAAAGGTGAGATCCACGCGTTCCAGAACGAAGTCGGTGGGGCGATAGTCTGCCAGATTGACGATCTGGCCGGTGTCTGTGCGCATGGTCTATCCTGATCAGGCTATGCATCGGCGGGTCCGGTCCGAAGCTTTCCTCCGAACCGAAAGTGGCAGCATCATTACATCGAAATCTGAACCAAAGTTAAAGTCATATCGCAACGTCGATATGTTTTGTTACGGCACGATAAGTATTCGCTTACCGAGCTATTCTCATTTCAGATGTTCGAATGAAATGCGGCAATTCTCCACCTGCATTTGCAGGCCAATAGTAGAATTGCTGAACATAACGTTCAGGCGGAACATGATTGCACTACCCTCACATGCAGACCGTTACCGTCAGAGAACGATATTTTAAAGTAAACCATCGTTTAACCTCTTGCGATATCGGCAAGCTTGCATGACTATAGCATGCTATTAGATATGGGAATTATGATCGATTCGGGGGAATTCGTTCACAAAGATGAAACATCAACTTTCTGTTGCTTTTTAAGAAGGGCACCCAGGAGGCCCGATTGAGTTTTCCCGCCGAGCAACTTGCTCGCCATCCCAAGTTTCTGGCGTCCTTGCGCTTTCTTTCCGAGACATTGCGTAACCGGTATGACAACGGTCCGAGGATTGCGCGTATGCTAGCCTCGCATCAGCGTTGGCTTCTAAGTCAATCCGCCTATGCGCTCCATCTCGAACATGATCCAGAGCGTCCCCGGTCCGGGCTGACTGTCGTCGCGCTGCGTGACCTCATCACGCATTATCGCATTGCCAGCCGCAATACGGTCTTGAGCTTTATCGAGGAGTTGCTGACCTATCGCTTTCTGGAATTGGCTCCCGGGCCGGCTCGCCGCCCCCGGCGCTATGTGCCGACTGAAACCACCTACTCGGGGATGTTCGGTTGGTATCTTGCCAATCTGGCCGCGCTCGATCTGATCGACGATGGTGGCCGCGCTGCCGCGCTGGTCGCCTCGCCGGCGCTTCTGGACCTAGCGCAGCCGCGCATGGCGCGCACCTGCCTGGCAGCCGATCTTTGGCGTGAGCCGCCGGAAAGCGTCGGTCTGTTTCTTTGGACGGAATCCGGGGGTCTCGTCGTCGATTACATCATGTCGAGGCTCGACCTGGATGGGGAGGCGGGCGATCGGATCGATATCGGTCACGTCGATGCGCGCGCCTTGGCAGCCCATTTCATGATATCGCGAACGCATCTCCAACGCATCTTGCGCAAGTCCGCCAATCGCGGCGACGTCGGCTGGTATGAAGCCAAGAAGACGCAGATGTGGATCTCGCGCAATTTTCTCGACCAGTATTGCGGGTGGCAGGCCATAAAGTTCGCGGCAGTCGATGAGGCCTTTACCTGGGCGCAATCCGCCTCCCGAGGCTGATCCCGATCCTTAAAGCGGGACGCTGGCAGCCGCAGTTGGCGCATCACGGCTGCCGTTCTTGCGGAAGTTGCGTGCGCGCTCGAATTCTTCGGCGGCGCGCACCGCGGAGCCGATATGGCCGACGGAATCTAACAGGGCGATGAATGGACGCAAACCCGAAGACATGATGTCGTTCCTGATACTCAAACGTTTTGCTGGATTGCTGCGCTCTTCGCGCTCATCGGTCAGCAGGCGCGGAAATCGGCGAAGATCGCCGTCGGACGGCTGACGCGAGCCGACGTTCCTGTGCCTCGCGCGGTCATCTGCTCATTGGCAGCAATGCCGAGGTTGCGATGTCCGCTTGTGGCGCGTACGGGCTCCAGCGCGCGGCGCAGGGTATCGAACCCGCAGTGGATAGGACGAAAACGTGCAGTCATGGCCTTGGTTCCTTTAGAGATTCCTCCCAAGACACCAGCACATATTGCAGTGCAATATTCATTTCGCAACGCACAACAGAAGAAGACTGCCATGCATAAAACGCATGGCCTTTGTCATCTTTGATTAGTAACTGTGAGAATCAGCCTAATTTACCGGCGATATAATTCTTGAAGGTAAGGAGATCGCTCCAAGCCAGCCGCTTGTTGATCGGAGCGGTCAGCAATTCCTGGGGATGCAGGCTGGCGATAGCCGGTATTGCGCGACTGAGAACGCTTATTTCCCGCCACTCTCCCCGCAATCCATGAATGGTTTCGGTACTTCCGAAAAAGTGCCGGGCAGTGAAATTGCCGAGCAGAAGCACCGCTTTAGGCTCGGCTAGCGCAATCTGCCTTTCTATGAACGGACGGCATATCTCGATTTCGGGCGGGGAAGGGGCGCGGTTGCCCGGCGGCCGCCATGGAATGACGTTGGTCAGCAGGATCTCATCGCGCTGCAAGCCGATGGCGGCAAGCATTCTGTCGAGCAACTGTCCCGCGCGCCCGGCAAACGGCACCCCTTCACGATCGTCATCGGCGCTCGGCATTGGCCCGATCACCATGATGCGGCCTTCCGGCGTACCGCTGGCAAAGATCGTCGATCGCGCGCTGTTCTTGAGATTGCAGCCGTTGAAGGCCTCGAGTGCCGTCTTCAGTTCGCTGAGCGACCGCGCGCTTTCGGCCGCGAATCGAGCCTGCTCCACGGCTTGCTCATCGGGGATGGCGGGCGTCGTACGCGGCAGCGCTGCTGCGGGAGATGACGCCGGCTTGGCGGCCGGGCGGCGCTCGGTTTGCGGCCGCGCCGCAGGTGCTTGAGTTTCGGTCCGAGGCTGCGCAGCCCGCGCGCCCTGTCGTGCGGCGCGCATAGCCTCAAATTCGGCAAAGCGGTCCACCGGCTCATCTTCCAGCAGCCAGTCGACGCCGGCATCCGCATGGAAATGCAGAAGGGCGGCAAGTTCGGCCGGTGTGAGGTCGCTGGCGGAAATCATGGGCGGACTCTAGAGCAATTCCGGGAAAAGTGTATAGCGGTTTCCGTCTGGAAGTGCGTAGAAACAAAAAGATAGAGCTGGAACGAAAGGGCAGGGTGGCGGCGATCTCAAGCCGTCCATTGGGCGATATCGTCACGCTCGCCGATCAGGGCCAGACCATGGGCGATGGACAGCAGTTCGCCGCCCGTCTCGATGCGCTCCTGGCCGAATCGCTCCGTGAAGATGCGCCGTACCGCCGGCACGAAGGAGGTGCCTCCTGTCAGGAACACTTTGTCGATCGCGTCCGGAGATGTGTTGGTGGTCGCCAGCACATCGTCCAATGCCCCTTCGATACGGGCGAGATCCTCGGCGATCCAGCTTTCGAAATCGGCTCGGCGTACATGCTTGCGGCCGGCCTTGCCGAGCGGCGGGAAGTTGAATTCGGCCTCTTCCTCGCTCGAAAGTGCCATCTTCGTCGCCGATACGGCCTGATAGAGGGGATAGCCTTCGTCATGCTCGACCAGTTCGATAAAGGTTTCCAGCTTCTCCGGCTCCAGGCTGCTGCGCACCAGTGTTTTCAGGTCGGCATATTCGCGCGAGGTCTTGAAGATCGAAAGCTGGTTCCAGCGCCCGAAATTGGCGTAGTAGGAGCTCGGTACTTCCAAAAGCTTGTCGAAGCTCTTGAAGAGGCTGCCCTTGCCGATGGCAGGCGAAACGATGTTGTCGATCATCCGGAAATCGAAATGATCGCCGGCAATGCCGACACCGGAATGGCCGATCGGTGTCGCCGTCAGCCTTCCGCCATGGGTCTCGAAGCGGATGAGCGAATAGTCGGTTGTGCCGCCGCCGAAGTCGGCGACCAGCACGGTCGCATCCTTCTTCAGGTGCTGGGCGAAGTAGAAGGCAGCCGCTACCGGTTCGTAGACGTAGTGGATTTCCGGAAAGCCGAACCGGGCAAGCGCGGCGTTATAGCGCTCCGTCGCAAGGGCCGGATTCGGGTTGGCGCCGGCAAAGTGTACAGGCCGGCCGGTAACGATGCGCGAAACATTTTCCGGCCAGCCTTCTCCCGCATAGGCTCGCAGCCGGCGCACGAAGATCTCCATCAGATCCTCGAAGCTGTGGCGCTTGGCGAAGATCAGCGTGCCCTGGAAGAGGGCGCTCGCCGCAAAGGTCTTGATCGACTGCAGGAAACGACAGTCGCCGGGATTGTCGATGAACTGCCGGATGGCCGCGTGCCCGGCCTCGACCTTGAGGGCGGCTGCGCCCAATCCCGGGTCCTTCATGAAGGAGAGCGCCGTGCGCATGCTGTCTGCCGTGCCCGCAGCGCTGTTGAAGGCGACTGATTGTGTCGCGGGTCCATCGGCCACCGCCAGAACCGTATTCGTCGTGCCAAAGTCGAAACCAAGCGCCCGAGCCATGCCCGCACTCCTTTCCGTCGAAATTGTCTGGATTGGGCCAAGCCCCTATGAGACGCTGACGCGCCCTGTCGCAAAGAGGGCGCGTCATGACATGGCTGAGCTTCAAGTTCAAGCCGGGAAGAGGCTTTTCTTTTGCCCGCCGGGAGCATCGGTCGGCGGCGCTTCCGCGCCCGCTTTCCCGGTAAAAGAAACGGGCACCTTTTGGCGCCCGCTGATCTTATTCGGCAGCGATCGCGGCTGGCGGATCCTTGTGGTGCGGGTCCGCGTCCTTGCGCTTTCCAAAGCGGCTCAGGAAGTCGTTGAGGCGGTTCATCTCCAAGAAGATGACGGGGGTGATGAACAGCGTCAGAAGCTGCGAAACCACCAAGCCGCCGACCACCGCAATACCGAGCGGCTGACGCAGCTCGGAGCTCGCACCGCCGCCGACGGCGATCGGCAGGGCGCCGAGCAGGGCGCAGAAGGTCGTCATCATGATTGGGCGGAAGCGGCGCACGCAGGCTTCATGGATGGCCTCCGCAGGCGATATGCCCGTTGTCGAACGCAGCGTCTCCAGCGCGACGTCGATCATCATGATCGCGTTCTTTTTCACGATACCGATCAGCATCAGCAAGCCGATGAGCGCGATGATCGAGAGGTCGAAGCCGAACACTTTCAAGGCGAGCAGGGCGCCGAGAGCGGCAGCCGGCAGACCGGAGAGAATGGTCAGCGGATGAATGAAGCTCTCGTAGAGAACGCCGAGGACCACGTAGATCGTCAGCACGGCGGCCAGGATCAGGTAAGGCGTGCTGCCCTGCGACTGCTGGAAGATCTGTGCCGTACCGCCGTAGGACGTGAAGATGTCCGCCGGCATGTTGATGTCCTTCTTGATCTGGTCGATCTTCGCCGTGGCGTCGCCAAGCGCTTCACCGGCCGGCAGGTTGAAGGAGACCGTTGTCGACACCAACTGGCCCGTCTGGTTGATGGTGACCGGACCGGTGGTGCGCTGGACATGAGCGAAGTCGGACAAGGGAACCAGCGCACCTTTTGACGAAGCAACGTGGATATCCTGCAGCCTTTGGTCGTCCCAGGGCTTGCTGGTGTCGAATTCGACCATCACGTCATAGCTGTCGCCCGTCGTCTGGATCTGTGCGGCGTCATAGCCGCCGAACGCTTCCTCCAGCGTGGTGCGCAGCTGATTGTTGTTGATCCCGTATTGTGCCGCCTTTTCGGTATCGACGACGATGTTGGCCTGCAGAGCGTTATTCTGCTCATCCGAGGCCACGTCGGTAAAGCTCGGATCGCGGCGCATCGCATCCAGCATCTTGTTGGCCCAGAGATTGGTCTGGTCGGCACTCAGCGCCTGGATAATGAGCTGATATTGGCTGGCCGTTTGGCGGCCGCCGAAGCGCAGGCTCTGCTGTGGCGTAATATAGGCCTTCAGGCCGGCGATAGTGCCGATGCTGGCGCGCAGTTCACGCAGCGTCTGATCCAGCGGCGCCCGCTGCTCCTTCGGCTTCAGCTGGACAAACATGGTGCCGTTGTTCAACGGCTGGCGGACACTGCCGCCGACGATGGACATGACGTGGTCGACGGCGGGGTTCTGCCTGACGAGCGCCGCAGCCTGGTTCTGCAGGTCGCGCATCGCCGGATAGGAGATGTCCTGACGGGCCTGGGTGGAGATTTGCAGGCGGCCGATATCTTCAGTCGGAAAGAAGCTCGCCGGCAGCACCATGAAGAGATAGACCGAGAGCGCGACCGAACCGAGGAAGCTCAGGAGAACCAAACCGCGATTGCGCAGACACCAGGCAACACCCCTGTCATAGCCACGCTGGGTCCAGTCGAAGCCGCGGTTGAAGAGGCGAACCGGATACGGGGGTTGGCTGTGGCCGGCAGAAAGACGCGAGCTGAGCATCGGCGTGACCGTGAGGGACACGACCGCGGAAGACACGATGGCGATGGCGACCACCATGCCGAACTCGTTGAAGATGCGGCCGACCACGCCACCCATCAGCAGGATCGGGATGAACACCGCGATCAGCGAGATGGACATGGAAATGATGGTATAGCTGACTTCGGCCGATCCCTTGATCGCCGCCTGCAGCACCGGCATGCCGTCTTCGACATGCCGCAATATGTTTTCCAGCATGACGATCGCGTCGTCCACCACAAGGCCGACCGCGAGCGTCAATCCGAGCAGAGATATGTTGTCGATACTATAGCCGAGCACATACATCATGCCGAAGGTCGAAATCAGCGACAACGGCACGGCAAGGCCGGGAATGATCGTGGCCGTGACGTGACCGGTGAACAGATAGATCACCAGCACGACGAGGCCGATGGTCAGCATCAAGGTGAATTTGACATCCTTGATGGCATCGCGGATCGGCTGCGCCGAGTCGTTCATGACATGCGTCTGCACAGAGGCCGGAATTTCCGCATGGAGTTGCGGCAGCTTGGCATTGATCGCATCGACCACATCGACCGTATTGGCGTCGGGCTGGCGCTGGATGGCAAGAATGATCGCCTGTTTGCCGTCATACCACGAGCCGGCATTGGTATTCTGCACGCTGTCCTGCACGTTGGCGACGTCGCTCAGATGGATCGGCGCGCCGTTGGGGTTGGCAATGACGAGCGACTTGAACTGCGCGGCATTGGTATTCTGGGTATTGGCATTGAGCGTCATGCTCTGTTTGTTGTTCTGCAGAGTGCCGACCGGAACCTGGCTGTTGGCATTGACGATGGCGGAATTGACGGTATCGATCCCGATACCGCGGGCCAGCAGCTTGTCAGGATCGACTTCGACACGGACCGCATAAGTCTGGGCACCATAGACCGTCACTTCGGCAACGCCCGGAAGGGTCGACAGGGACGGCGAAATGATGTCCTCGGCAATTTCGTCCAGCTTGCTGCGTGGCATCGTATCGCTCTGCACTGCAAGCAGCATGATCGGGGCGTCGGCCGGGTTCGTCTTCTTATAGCCCGGCGGCGTCGTCAGATTGTTGGGCAATTGACGTGTCGCGTTCGAGATCGCGGCCTGAACGTCGGCCGCGGCGGCATCGATGCTGCGGTTGAGATCGAACTGCAGCACAATACTCGTATTGCCGAGGGAGTTCGTTGCCGAGATTTCACTGATGCCGGGGATGGTTTCGAACTGCTTGATCAGCGGCGTGGAAACAGAGGTCGCCATCGTCTGCGGCGAAGCGCCGGTCAGCTGCGCTGAAACGTTGATGGTCGGAAAATCCACCTGGGGCAGGGCCGCGACCGGCAGAAGCTGATATCCGGCCAGGCCGGCCATGACCACACCCAACGCCAGAAGTGTCGTCGCGACCGGTCGCTGGATACAGAATTGCGGGATCATTGCTGTGCTCCAACCGAAATCGTTTCGCTCTTCTCGCTCGGCTGATCGCCGGCTGCAGCAACGTTTTCAGACTTTTCGCCGTTGAACTGCTCGACGACCGTCTGCCCGTCTACCAGCTGTACCTGTCCTTCAGTAACGACATGATCGCCTTCCGAAAGCCCCTTGGCAACTGCGGTAAAGCTGCCGTTCTGCCGCTCCACGGTAACGGGCGTCAAATGAACCTTGTTGTCCTTGACGACATAGGCATAGAAGCCGTCCGGACCGGGGCTGATCGCAACCGTCGGAGCGACGATCACGGGCTCGTTATCGGTCAGATGAACGACGACGTTGACCGATCTGCCGGGCCAGATCGCACCATTGGCATTGTCGAACTTCGCCTTGACGAGGATGGTGCCGGAGGCGGTATCGACGGTATTGTCGAAGAAGCTGACTGTACCCTGCCGAGACTTGCCCTTGCTTGAATTCGGAACGGTGCTGACGGGCACCGCGCCGGCCTTCATCGCTTCCTCCAATTCCCGCAGCTGATTTTCCTGCATGTGGAATTGCACGTAGATCGGATTGTATTGCGTGATGGTCACGATCGCTGTGCCGGGCGTTACATAGGCGCCGGGGCTGGGAACGACATTGCCGAGGCGTCCGTCATAAGGCGCCCTGATCTGCGTATTTTCCAGAAGAACCTGATCGGATGCGAGCTGAGCCTTGTCGGCATTGACGTCGGCAGCCGCCGTATCGCGAGCTGCCACGGCCTGATCGACGGTCTGCTGCGTTCCGGCATTGTTGAGGAGGCTCTTGGCTCGCGTGAGAGCCGCTTCTGCCGCCACGAGCGTCGCCTGGTCCTTGACTACGGTGGCCTGGTCCTTGGCGACGGCGGCCTGCGCGGTCCGCGCATCGAGCTTGGCGATCAGGTCGCCGGCCTTCACCATCGCGCCGTCCTGCGCTTCGATCGATGTGATGATGCCGGACTCCTGCGCGGCTATCGTCGTCATGTTCTGCGCCACAGCCGAGCCTGTTGCTGCAATATCGTTCGGCAGAACTCTCTTCTCGACCGCGGCCGTCTTGACCACGGAAGAGAGCGCCTTGTGCTTTTGATTTCCTGCAGCCTTGCCGGCATCCTTGGTTTCTGCGGAGGCTTGATCGACAAATGCCGCAAGGAAGGGAATACGGTCGCGATAGCTCCATACGGCAAGGGCTGCGACGACAATAAGGCCGAGGGGAAGCCAAAATTTTTTCATATTTAAAGAACCGGGTCGGGGCTTGTTGCAGGAAGCGCGGTGACGGTGAAGTGTATGTGCCGCGCCGCACAACAAAGACGCGCCTTGCCGCAATTCATCACATCGCCGTCGCCGCTAACGTTCGGTAATTCTGTCCCTTTTTACGCGAATTCTTGAACGCTGATGCCAGACAATCTACCACAGTTCCGCATGGCGAAAAATTAAAGCTTGGAAAGCTTTGGAATAGGTTCCGTTTGTGCAGGGCAATAAGCAGTCAAATGGCTATTTTTTGATTGCCATTATGTAATATTCGGCCGGAAAAACAGCCTGAGGCGGTATTTATACTCCAAAGACGTGCTGCAGCGTGCAGAAAGCGTCTCCGCCGCTCACGGAATTGTGTTGCAGGCCTTCTTGTAAAGGCCTGCTCGTTGGCGGACTTTCTTAAAGAGAGCGGGCAGCTCCCCCGTCGCAGCGTATCATGGTGCCGGTGACGTAGCTTGCCGGTTGGCTGCAGAGGAATGCCGCCGTGGCGGCGAACTCCTCCACACGGCCGTAGCGGCCGGCCGGGATGCGCTGCTGACGTTCGGCGCTGACATCCTCCAGGCTCCTGCCTCCGCGCTTGGCCGCGGCTGTATCGAGCTCCGCCAGCCGATCTGTCGCAATGCTGCCCGGCAGCAGCATGTTGACCGTGATGCCATGCGCGGCCACTTCGCTGGCCAGCGTCTTGCTCCAGCCGGCAAGCGCCGGACGCAGCGTGTTGGAAAGCGCGAGATTGGGGATGGGTTCGATGACGCCGGAGGAAGCGACGGTAAGAATGCGGCCCCAGTTCTGTGCCTTCATGCCAAGCAGGAGCGCATTGGTGAGAGTGATGATCCGCGACACCATGGAGACGAAATAGGTCTCCAGCCGGTCAGCGGTCATATCCACCGTCGTTCCGGGAGTCGGACCGCCGCTATTGTTGACGAGAATATCGACGCCGCCGAGCTTCTCCGTAGTGGCCTTGGTGACGACGTCCACGAAGTTCTCGTCGTTGAGATCGGCCCAAATCCAGTCTGCCCGACCTTTGCCTTCGGCATTGATGGCCTTGCAATTGTTCTCGAGCCTTTCGCCGCTGCGGCCGCAGAGCAGAACGTTTGCCCCCTCGCGGGCGAGCGCCACCGCAATGCCATGGCCCAGCCCCTTCGACGAGGCGAGCACCAGCGCGCGCTTTCCGCCAATACCAAGATCCATTCCGATTACCTTCATGCTATTCGAATTGCCTGAGCGCCATTTATAAGGCCCCATCGGACGACTATGGAAGACGCACTTTGCAGACGACCGTAGATAGCGTCAAAATATTGACGTTGACGTAAGAGTAACTTAACTTGTTTTGCGTGCTGGGCAAATTGGGGGATTGCCTGTCGCTTCCCGGCTCGACAATCCCTTCCCATTTTGACAAGAGATAAACGAAACGGGGAAGACGCCCAAAGGGGATGAGGTCGCGGTCCGAGATCATCGGACGCCGGCCAAGCGGAGAAGATGAATGACTGAGGCGAACGAGCTGCCGGAACGCGAGAGCATGGAATTCGACGTTGTGATTGTCGGCGCGGGTCCCGCGGGCCTGTCGGCTGCGATCCGGCTGAAGCAGATCAACCCGGATCTGACTGTCGTCGTGCTCGAGAAGGGAGCCGAAGTCGGCGCCCATATCCTGTCGGGCGCAGTCGTCGACCCGATCGGCATCGACCGACTGCTGCCGGGCTGGCGCGAAGAAGAGGGGCATCCCTTCAAGACGGAAGTGAAGGACGATCACTTCCTGTTCCTGGGACCTGCCGGTTCCATCCGCCTGCCGAATTTCCTGATGCCGCCGCTGATGAACAATCACGGCAATTACATCGTCTCGCTCGGCAACGTCTGTCGCTGGCTGGCCGAAAAGGCCGAAGCCTTGGGCGTCGAAATCTATCCGGGCTTTGCAGCGACCGAAGTGCTCTATAACGACGAAGGCGCCGTCATCGGTGTCGCAACCGGCGACATGGGCATCGAGAAGAATGGCGAACCCGGCCCGAACTATACCCGCGGCATGGTGCTGCTCGGCAAATATGTGCTGATCGGCGAAGGCGTGCGCGGCTCGCTTGCCAAGCAGCTCATTGCCAAGTTCGATCTCGCGCGGGACCGCGACGTGCCGAAATTCGGCATCGGCATCAAGGAGCTTTGGGAAGTCAAGCCCGAAAACCATAGACAGGGTCTCGTGCAGCATTCCTTCGGCTGGCCTCTCGGCATGAAGACGGGCGGCGGCTCCTTCCTCTATCATCTGGAGGACAATCTGGTCGCCGTCGGCTTCGTCGTCCACCTGAACTACAAGAACCCCTATCTCTACCCCTTCGAGGAATTCCAGCGTTTCAAGACGCATCCGGCGATCCGGAGCACTTTCGAAGGCGGCAAGCGCATCTCCTATGGTGCGCGCGCCATCACCGAAGGCGGGTGGCAGTCGGTGCCGAAGCTGACCTTCCCGGGCGGTGCGTTGATCGGCTGCTCGGCCGGCTTCGTCAACGTTCCCCGCATCAAGGGCAGCCACAATGCGGTGCTGTCCGGCATGCTGGCGGCCGACAGGATCGCCGAGGCGATCGCCGCCGGTCGCAGCAACGACGAGGTGATCGAGATCGAGAACGAATGGCGCCAGTCCGACATTGGGAGGGATCTGAAGCGGGTGCGGAACGTCAAGCCGCTCTGGTCGAAGTTCGGCACGGCGATCGGCGTGGCGCTCGGCGGCCTGGACATGTGGACGAACCAGCTCCTCGGCTTCTCCTTCTTCGGTACGCTGAAGCATGGCAAGACGGATGCCGCCTCGCTGGAGCCTGCGGCCCAGCACAGGAAGATCGACTATCCGAAGCCGGACGGCGTCCTGACCTTCGACCGTCTCTCCTCGGTGTTCCTGTCGAACACCAACCACGAGGAAGACCAGCCGGTGCATCTGCAGGTCAGGGACATGGACCTGCAGAAGAGGTCGGAACATGACATCTATGCCGGTCCGTCGACGCGCTACTGTCCGGCCGGCGTCTATGAATGGGTGGAGAAGGACGGCGAGGACACCTACGTCATCAATGCCCAGAACTGCGTCCACTGCAAGACCTGCGACATCAAGGACCCGAACCAGAACATCAACTGGGTTCCCCCGCAGGGCGGCGAAGGGCCGGTCTATCCGAATATGTGAGATGCGATGACGGAGATCGAACAAGGCGCCTGGACGATCCGTTCGGCCAGGGCCGACGAACTGCATCTGCTCGCTACCATCGAGATCGATGCCTTCTGGGCTCTGCATGAGGCCGGCGCGGTCGCCTGCGAGCCGACGTCGCTACCTCTCGAGGTACTGGAACAATCCCTTGCGCAAGACTTGCTGTTCGTTGCCGTCGATGGCAATGACCGGCCATTCGGTTTCCTCGCGGGCATCCGCAAGGACGGCTCGGTTCATATTGCCGAACTCGATGTCGTCAGGCGTTGGCAGAAGCGAGGCGTCGGACGCCGGCTGATGGAAGCTGCGATTGAAGCGGCCAGGGCTCAAGATGCGGCAGGCGTCACTCTGACGACAGACCGGCAGGTGGCCTTCAACGCGCCGTTCTATGCCTCGATGGGGTTTCGTATCCTGGATGACGAGGACAGGCCGGCCGTTCTCACGCAGATCCTGGAGAATGAATTGGCCCACGGCGCCGATCCGGCCAGGCGTGTGGCCATGGCGCTGCGATTTTGATCCTGGTTTCATGAATTCAGGGGCAAATAGAAAGAGCGGCTCAGCACTTCGCTGAACCGCTCCATATCTCGGCAAGATGCGATTTAGTGCTGGACGGCCTTCCGGGCCAGCACGCCGGTCGAAAGTGCCACCCCAAGTCCCGTAACGATTGCGGCCGCAATACCGGTCAGTCCGATTTCCTCGCCGAGCAGAAAGCCGCCGCCGATCGTGGCAAGAACGGGGGTGATGGCGGTAAAGGCTGCGGCCTGCGTGCCCCCGAGAGCCTGGACGGCAAGACCATAGGCAAGCGTGGCGGCAAGGCCCGACAGCAACCCTTGGCTGACGATCTGCAGCCCGATTTCCGGCAGCGGCACGGAGGCAAGCGAGTTGCCGAAGATGGCGGCCAGGCCGACATGGATCAGCAACGACCAGACGGCGATGATGGCGCTCGATTGGACGGCGCTGAGGCCTGAGCGGCGGAAGGCGTGAGTGTAGGTTGCCCAGAGCACGGCCGACAGCGGCAGCAGGGTAAAGCCCTCCCAGGAGATATGCACGCCATAGAGGCTGCGGGCAAGCAGGATCACGACGCCGGCGACGATGCCGCCAAGGCCGAGCCAGCGGGTGATATCAAGCCGCTCGCGAAACAAGAGCACACCGATCAGGGCGGTTGCCAGGGGCATGGAGCCGCCGAGCAGGACGCCGGCCGACGAGGCCGGCGTGAATTGGATGGCAAGCGTGGTGAGCTGAAAGAAGAGGGCGCCGGAGCCGCAGACCATCAGCGCCAGCAGCTTCAGAGGCACGCCCTTCGGCAGCAGGCCTGTCTTCCACCAGATGGGGGCCAGCACCAGGGCCGGTACGCCGTAACGGATCAGGCCGAGGTCGATGGTGCCCATCTGCGTTTCGGCGGTATGACGGGTGGCAAGAATCCAGTTTGCCCAAATCAAGACGGTGACTATGGCGCCGGCATAGCCGACCATGGTGGGGGGTGCCTTGCGGGTGGAGAGAGACAAAGCGGTCATCGACATATCCTTTCCAACGATCCGGTTATCTTTCGAATGAAGAAAAGATAGCGCCGAAGGCCGAGGCATGTCCTTGCTAGTTGTGGCTCCAAAATCGTGCTATGAGCAATGTTCTGCCAAAATAAATGATTGAGTTTCCCGGATATGCCAAAACTGGATAAATTCGATATTGCAATCCTCAATTGCCTTCAGGAGGATGCGCGCGCCACCAATGTCGAGATTGCCGAGCGCGTCAATCTCTCGCCGTCACCCTGCCTCAGGCGCATCCGCAATCTGGAAAAATCCGGCCTCTTGCGCGGCTACCGGGCAGATATCGACCGCAAGCAGGCTGGCCTCGGCCTAACGGTCTTCGTGGAGCTCAAGGTCGGCCAGCACTCGAAAGAGAATTCCGAGACACAGCAGGCAGCATTGCTCGCCATTCCGGAAGTGGTCGCCTGCCATTTGATTTCAGGCACGGCCGATTTCCTGGCGGAAGTCGTGGTGGAGGATCTGGCGGCCTATGAGAAGGTAATGTCGGAAAAGCTTCTGGTGCTTCCTGGCGTGGTCGATCTGCGCTCGAACTTCGCGATCCGCACCATCAAGACCAATGGCGCTCTGAAATTGCCCCAGCCTGACTGAAACAGCCGGAGTGAAAACACAAAAGGGGCCGTCGCCGGCCCCTCTGCGATGGGAGTCTGATTATTCTCAGAGCATCGTGCCGCTGAGGATCAGCAGCGCGACCGAGAAATAGATCACCAGGCCTGTGACATCGACCAGCGTCGCGACGAAAGGTGCCGATGCGCTGGCGGGATCGAGCCGCAGCTTCTGCAAAGCGAATGGCAGCATCGAGCCGGCGAGCGAACCGAAGGTGACGATGCCGATTAGGGCAGCGAAAACCGTGAGAGCGACCAACTGCCAGTGCGGACCGTAGTTGAAGAGGCCGAGGCTTTGCCAGAGCACGATACGGGCGAAGCCGACGAGGCCGAGGATCGCGCCGAGCACGATGCCCGTCGGCAGCTCGCGGAACGCCACGCGCCACCAGTCGGAGAGCTTGAGTTCGCCGAGCGCCAGCGCCCGGATGATCAGCGACGTCGCCTGCGAGCCGGAATTGCCGCCCGAGCTCATGATGAGCGGGATGAAGAGCGTCAGCACGACAGCCTTTTCCAGCTCGCCTTCGAAATGCTGCATGGCGCTCGCCGTCAGCATTTCGCCGAGGAAGAGGGCTGCCAGCCAGCCGGCGCGCTTGCGGATCATGCCCGTAAAGCTGATCTTCATATAGGGCTGGCCGAGGGCCTCCATACCACCGAACTTCTGGGCGTCTTCGGTCGTATCGGCGATCATCGTGTCGATGACGTCGTCGACCGTGACGATGCCGAGCATATGCCCCTTGTCGTCGACAACCGGCAGCGCCAGCAGATCGTGGCGGCGAATCAGGCGCGCGACGTCCTCCTGCTTCATCAGCGGCGGTGCCGTGACTGGCACGCCCTTCTGGGCGACGGTCAGGATACAGGCATCCGGGTCACCGGTGATGAGGCGGCGCAGCGTCACGACGTGCAGCAGCACATGCGTTTCGTCGTCGAGAACATAGATGGCGTAGACCGTTTCGCGGGAGCGCTCGACCTGGCGAACGTGGTCGAGCGTCTGGGCCACGGTCCAGCTTGCGAAAACGCTGACGAATTCCGTCGTCATGATGCCGCCTGCCGTGCGCGGCGGATAGCCCATCAGGCCCTGAATCGCCTGCCTTGCTTGCTCGTCGAACGTCGCGAAGAGGCGGGCGCGGGTATCGACATCCATCTCAAGCAGCACGTCGGCGACGCGGTCGTTGGACATGCCATGCAGCAGGCGCGCAGCGTCTGCATTGCCCATGACTTCGAGAATGGCGGGTGCGTTGCGCAGTTCCGGCCGGTCGAGAATGCGCACGGCACGCTCTTCCGGCATTTTGGCCAGAATGCGGGCAGCCTCTGCCACGTCTGTTGCGTTCAGAGCCTCGACGCGCTCCGCAATGGTGACGGCGCGATTGTTATTGATGAATGCACGAGCGGCATTGCCGGCCCGCGCGGGAAAGCTGTTGATGTTCATTATAGCTCGCCTTTCCGGTCGATCCGCCGTCGTAGCGGATCGTGGCGAGCCGACAGGAGTCGGTTAGTGCACGAATGCTACTGACGGCAAAGGCAATCGACTACTACTGTCGCTAGGCATCGAAAGATGGCTCCGGTTGATCGGTATGGAAAACGCTGTTCCCCATGTGCGGAGAAGTCGCGCCGAAGGCATGAAAAGTCAAGAGGCTGCAGAGCCTAAACGCTCGTTCCTGCGATAAAATTTTGTTTAGGCGGCTGCAAATTTTTGCGATGCATCAAAACCTGGTGCAAATGCGTTAAAACAAAGCGGCCGGACGACATCCGCCCGGCGCCCCGTCGAGAATATTGACCGCTCAGAAACCTGCGAGAACGACCTTGCCCTTCACCTTGCCGGTTTCAATGAGGGCATGCGCCTTCTTCAGATTGGCCG
This sequence comes from Rhizobium sp. JAB6, assembly GCF_003024605.1. Taxonomy (GTDB): domain Bacteria; phylum Pseudomonadota; class Alphaproteobacteria; order Rhizobiales; family Rhizobiaceae; genus Rhizobium. The sequence continues at coordinate 153,254 of NZ_PYJQ01000005.1, forward strand.
CGTTGATCGTACCCGCGGTCTCCGTCAGGGTCGACCTGATCTTGCCGGCATCCACCAGTTCCGCGACCTTGGTCAGCAGCTTGTGCTGCTCGATCATGTCGGCGGTGTTGAAGAGCGGACGGGTGAACATCAGTTCCCAATGGATCGATACCGCCTTTCGCTTGAACGGCACGACATCGAGCGTCTTCGGATCATCGATCAGGGCGAAGCGGCCTTGCGGCGTGATGGCTTCGATGATCGAGCCGATATGGTCTGACGTGTTCGTCGTCGAGAAGACGAAGGCGGGTGCGCCGATGCCGAGCGCTTCGATCTGTGGCGCAAGCGGCTTCGAGTGATCGATAACGTAATGGGCGCCGAGTTCCTTCACCCAAGCCTGCGTTTCCGGCCGCGATGCCGTTGCGATGACGGTGAGATCGGTCAGCGCGCGGGCGATCTGGATGGCAATCGAGCCTACGCCTCCGGCCCCGCCGATGATGAGGATGGCATTGGTGGCCCCGGGAACCGGGTCTTGCACTTTCAGGCGGTCAAACAGCGTTTCATAGGCGGTGATCGAAGTCAGCGGTAGCGCGGCGGCTGCTGGAAAATCGAGGCCCTTCGGTTTGGCGCCGACAATGCGCTCATCGACAAGATGAAATTCGGCATTTGAGCCGCCGCGATTGATGGCGCCCGCATAGAAGACTTCGTCTCCCGGCTTGAACATGGTGACGTCGGGCCCGACTGCTTTGACGATGCCTGCAGCATCCCAGCCGATGATCTTGTATTCACCCTCCGGCGGGGCGACATTGGCACGGATTTTGACATCGACCGGATTGACGGAAACCGCTTTCACCTCGACCAGCAGGTCATGACCCTTTGCCTCGGGCGTCGGCAGTTCGATGTCGATCAGCGATGTCTCCGCGGAGATGGGTTGCGGTTGCTTGTAGGCGACTGCGCGCATGGGAGAAGCTCCTGGTTTTGTTGCACAGAGGCTAGATGCGCATTATCGTTAAAAGGCGCAAGAATGCACAATTTCTGTACGTAGGTACAAAAAGGATACTATCGATGTCGGTTCCGCGTTCCAAACTGGTCAAGAATTTCCCGGGCTGCCCGGTCGAGGCGACGCTAAGCCTGCTCGATGGCAAATGGAAGGGCGTGATCCTGTTTCACCTTATGGAAGGGACGCTGCGCTTCAACGAAATCCGCCGCAAGCTGCCATCGGTGACGCAGCGCATGCTGACCAAGCAATTACGGGAATTGGAAGAATCCGGACTGCTATCGCGCACCGTCTTTCCGGTCGTGCCGCCGCGCGTCGATTATGCGCTAACGCCGCTTGGCGCCAGCCTCGGGCCGATCATCAAGGCGATGGCTGTCTGGGGCGAGGAGAATGTATTTTGCCATGACGGGCGCCAGCAGCTGGGCGCCCCTGGCATGTCATGCACGCCCGGGGCGGCGCTCCAGGCCAACTGAAACGGCGAAGACGGCAAGGCCTGCGACGGAAAGGACCGCGCCGACATAGCCGGTGGCGGCAGCCGTGAAGCCCCAGGAGATTACCAGACCGCCCAGCCAGGCGCCGAGCGCATTGGCGATGTTGAAGGCGGAGTGATTGGAGGCGGCGGCAAGCGTCTGGGCATCGGCGGCCACATCCATCAGCCGCGTCTGCACGGCCGGACAGGCTGCAAAGCCGCAGCCGATCAGGAAGACGCAGATGCAGAGCATGATGGAGTTGGCCGCTGTCAGCGAGAAGAGCGTCATGATGACGATGTTGAAGATCATCATGCCGCCGATCGTTCCCTTGATCGAGATGTCGCCAAGGCGAGAGCCGACGATGTTGCCGACATTCATGCCGATACCGAAGAGCGCAAGCACGACCGGCACCATGGCGGTGCCGAGGCCGGCGACCTCGGTCGTCGTCGTGGCAACATAGCTGAAGATCGAAAACATCCCGCCGAAGCCGACGGCGGCGACGCCGAGCGAAAGCCAGACCTGGATGCGCGTCAGCGCACCGAGCTCGCGGGCGATGCTGGCGCCTTCCTCGACCCTGTCCTTGGGGAGGAAGAGGGCGATCAGCATCATGGTGGCAAGGCCGATAGCGCCCACCATCATGAATGCTGCGCGCCAATTCAGAAGCTGGCCGAGGAAGGTGGCGACCGGCGTGCCGATCAGCGTCGCGATCGTGAGGCCAAGCATGACCTGGCCGACGGCGCGCACGCGGCGATGGACCGGCACCATGGAGGCGGCAACCAGCGCCGCCACGCCGAAATAGGCGCCATGCGGCAGGCCGGTGATGAAGCGCAGCGCCGTGAAGCTTTCGAAGGTCGGCGCAAAAGCGCTGGAAATATTGCCGGCGGCAAAGATCGCCATCATCAAGAGCAGCAGCGTGCGGCGCGCCATCTTGGCGGCAAGCACGGCAATGACAGGCGCGCCGACGACGACGCCGAGCGCATAGGCGCTGATGACATGGCCCGCTTGCGGCGTGGTGACCCCGAAGGTGCTGGCGACCTCGGGCAGAAGCCCCATGATGACGAATTCGCCTGTTCCAATACCGAAGCTGCCGACGGCCAGTGCCAGGGTTACAAGCGCGACGGCAGTGCGGGATGGCGTTTCCAGGGAGGTTTGGGTATCGAGAACCTCGACGGCAATATCGCTCACGAAAACTCCTTGGGCGACACACGAAGATCAATGCCTCAATGGGCAGCAAACTCCGGTCACGCGGCGTTCGATGTATCAAACTGGGATATGGGACTGGCGAGGCACGGACATGCCTCGGTTGATACTATCAATGATTGAGGCGCATGTGTCGCGTGCATTTCTTGCAGTGCAGCATGTCGGATCATGCATAAGTACGCTGCAGCCGATCTCGGCGAAACGGCTACAGCGCTTGAAATCGTTCTCTCCAAAACCATCTGAAAAGAAGCGCACGGGGCCTCAGCCCCTGATACAATTTGCGGAGGACCGAGAGCCCCTAATGAAGTTGATCGGCTTTTTCAATCGCGATGGCGGAACGTTCCGCACGACTGATATGGCTGCCTATGAAAGGAAAGCGGAGCAGGTCTTCCGCGAGGCTGGTCACGATTTCGAAGCTGTTGTCGTCGAGGGGCGCAACGTCGTGTCGGCGATGGAGCGTGCCGCGCGTCGTGACGATATTGACGGGATCGTCGCAGGCGGCGGCGACGGCACCATTTCGGCGGCCGCCGCCATTGCCTGGAAAAACGGCGTCGCTCTCGGCGTCATTCCGGCCGGCACCATGAATCTATTTGCCCGTTCTCTGCGCCTGCCGCTCGACATATGGCAGACGCTGAACGTGCTTGCGACGGGCGAGGTCGATAACGTCGATATCGGCAGCGCCAACGGCCGCGCCTTCATCCATCAGTTTTCCGCAGGCTTGCATGCGCGCATGGTCCGCTATCGCAATGGCTACACCTATCGCTCGCGCATCGGAAAGATGTCGGCCAGCACGCGTGCGGCCTTCGGCGTCATTGCCAATCCGCCGGAATTCGACGTGGACTTCGAGGTCGGCGGCGTTCGCGAGCGCCGGCATGTCTCGGCCATCTCCGTTTCCAACAATCCATTCGGCGCCAATGCGCTGCTTTATGCCGATAGCCTGCGCAGCGGCGAGTTGGGCTTCTATACCGCAAAGCCGCTGCGGCCGCTCGGCGTCGCCAGGCTTGCCATCGACATGCTGCGCGGCCGGTTTCGTGAGAATGCCGACGTCATGGTCATGCACGCCCCGGAGGTGCATCTACATTTCCCGAAACTGCGCCAGCTCGCCAACTGCGTGATGGATGGCGAGTTGCTGCCTCTCGAGCGCAACGTGACCCTCAAGGTCCATCCAGGCGAACTTAAGGTAATGGTCGGTGAAGGAACTGCCGCCAGCGTTGCCCGTGAGGGTGCCGTTGACAGCGTCGCTATTTGAACACGATCAAAGGCCGGGCAGGTAGGTTCGATAGTCGAAATCGGAAACGCTGCGCAGATAACGGATCGCTTCCTTATGCTTCGTATCGCCGTAGAGCTTCTGATACCGCTCGCCGAAAATGTCGGCAATAAAGGCGGAGGCACGGAAGCGCTCGACGGCCGTGAGAAGATCATGAGTCAGCTTTGGCGCATCGGTCGGTATATAGGCGGGCGTCGATTCCTCACCGGGATCCAGTTCATTCTCCAATCCGAGCAGCATGCCGCCAAGGATCGCCGCCAGCATCAGATAGGGATTGGCGTCCGCTCCGGCGACACGGTGTTCGATGCGTGCGCCCGGCCCATCCTTCTCCGGAATACGCACCGCAGTGCCGCGATGACCGAAGCCCCAGGTCAGATCGACGGGGGCAAAGGAGCCTGGCTGGAAACGGCGGTAGGAATTGGCATAGGGCGCAAAGACCAGCTGCGCGTCCTGCAGCGTCTGCAGCAGACCTGCGCAGATCGACTTCAGTCTCTTCGGCTCGCCGCCCGCGGCATCGAGGACATTACGCCCTTGAGCGTCGATGATGCTCGCATGCACATGCAGCCCCGAGCCGGCATGGTCGGTATAGGGTTTGGCCATGCAGGTCGACTTCAGCCCGTGCTTTCGCGCCGCCTGTTCCGCCACCCGCTTCAGCATGATGCAATCGTCTGCCGCCGCCAGCGCGGGGCGATGCAGCAGGTTCACTTCGAACTGACCGGGACCGAATTCCGCCGTCGTCGCATCCGCCGGCAAGCCCTGTGCCCGCGCATAGGCGCGCAGCGTTTCAAGGTAGTCGTCAAGGAGATCGAGGGCATCCATGTCATAGAGCTGAAAGCCGTTCGGCTCGCCCCGGTAAGTCAAGGCTGCCGGCGGCGAGGGGACGCCTTTCTCACGCCAGTCACCGGCAAGCAGATAGAATTCCAGCTCGGTCGCGATGACGGGTGTCAAGCCGAGCGCCGTATAGCGATCGATTACGGCGGAAAGGATGGCGCGCGGGTCCTGAAAGCTCGGGCTGCCGTCGAGCTCGTGCATGGTGGCCAGCACCTGCTTCGATCCCGCCGGCGCCCAGGGCATGTCCACCAGCGTGCGCCGATCGGCAACGCAGGTGCCGTCCGGATCCCCGATGGTGAGCGACAGGCCGGTGATATCGTCATTGTCGTCACCCCAGATATCGAGCGATTGTGTCGAGGTCGGCAGCCGCACGGCGCCCGACCAGACCTTCTTTTCGGCTGAAATCGGGATCTGCTTGCCGCGCAGGCGGCCGTTCATGTCCGAGATCAGCACTTCGATGCGCGCGTTACCTTCGGTTGCGTTGCCGGCGGTCATGCTCTTGTAAATCCTCCATGCTCACGGCATGGTCGTAAACCAAGATAGCTTGCAGTCAAGTCGGGCTGGGGTGAGAGGCCGGGCACATAATGGCGGCGTTGAAAGACTTGCCTGACAAATGCAAATTCAAAGAGGGTTCGAAATAGGCATGTCCGATACACCAAGCCGCTCCAATCTCGCCGCCCTCGATGCTGCCCATCACCTCCATCCTTTCGCTGATATGCGCAAGCTCAACGCCGATGGCGCCCGCATCATCCAGCGCGGCGAGGGTGTCTATATTTTCGATGCGGAAGGGCGGAAGTATCTGGATGGCTTTGCCGGCCTCTGGTGCGTGAACATCGGCTACGGCCGCACTGAAATCGGTGATGCTGTTGCCAGGCAGATGAACGAGCTGCCTTATTACAACACCTTCTTCGGCACCACGACAACGCCGGCGACGCTTCTCGCCGAGAAGGTCTGCGCCCATGCCGGACCGGAGTTCAACCATGTCTTCTTCACCAATTCCGGCTCCGAGGCAAACGACACCTGGTTCCGCATGGCGAGGGTCTATTGGGGCGCGGTGGGTAAGCCGACGAAGAAGACCATCATCGCGCGCAAGAACGGCTATCACGGCTCGACGGTCGCCGGCGCCAGCATGGGCGGCATGAAATACATGCACGAGCAGGGCGACCTGCCGATCCCTGGCGTCGTCCATATCGGCCAGCCCTATTGGTATGCCGAGGGCGGCGATCTCTCGCCGGAGGAATTCGGCCTGAAGATTGCGCGCGAGCTCGAAGCCAAGATTGACGAATTGGGCGAGGATAACGTCGCAGCCTTCGTCGCCGAGCCGGTGCAGGGTGCCGGCGGCGTCATCATCCCGCCGTCCACCTATTGGCCCGAGATCGCGCGCATCTGCAAGGCAAGGAACATCCTGCTCGTCTGCGATGAAGTGATCTGCGGCTTCGGCCGTCTCGGCGCATGGTTCGGCCACCAGCATTTCGGCGTCGAGCCCGATCTCGCGCCGATCGCCAAGGGACTGTCATCTGGCTATCTGCCGATCGGCGGCGTGCTCGTCAGCGATCGCATCGCCGATGTGCTGATCAATGAGGTCGGTGAATTCAATCATGGCTTTACCTATTCCGGCCATCCGGTCTGTGCGGTAGCGGCCATCGAAAATCTGCGGATTATCGAGGAGGAAAGGCTGGTCGAGCGTGTGCGCGACGATATCGGTCCTTACTTTGCCAAGGCTTGGGGCAGTCTTGGCGATCACGATATGGCCGGCGAAGCCGTCAGCATCGGCTTGATGGGCGGCCTACAGCTTGCTGCCGATAAATCCACGCGCCGGCGCTTCGAAAAGCCGGATGCGATAGGGTCTGCCGTGCGCAATCATGCTTTGGCAAATGGCCTGGTGCTGCGCGCCACCCGCGACCGCATGCTGGCCTCGCCGCCGCTCATTATCAGCCATGAGGAAGTGGACGCCATGGTGCGGATCGCGCGTGGCGCGCTCGATGCCGTTTGGGCTGAGGTGAGATCGTAGCTTCGCCAGCGCCGGTCGATCGACCGGAGCTTAGACGTCCTGATGATCTCGATCGAAGATCTTGCGCACGATGTAATTCGGCGAGAGATCGTCGCGATAATAGATGCGTGCGATCATTTCGGCGAGGATGCCTGTCGTGATCATCTGTACCGACGACAAGAGCAGCACGACACCGACCATCAGCAGCGGGCGGCTGCCGATATCGTCGCCGAAGATGAACTTGTCGATGAAGAGCCACAGCAGGATGACGCCTGCAAGTGCGCCGAGGCCGAGGCCGAGCGAGCCGAAGAAGTGGCCAGGCCGCGCCTTGTAGCGCATGAAAAACATTACCGACAGCAGATCGAGGATGACGCGGAAGGTGCGTGAGATCCCGTATTTCGAGGTGCCGTGCTGGCGGGCATGGTGGGTGACCGGGACTTCGCCGATGCGCGAGCTCGGCACGACGCCGGCGACCCAGGCGGGGATGAAACGGTGCATCTCTCCCATCAGCTTCACCTGCTTGATGATGGAAGAGCGATAGATCTTCAGGCTGCAGCCATAATCGTGCAGCTTGACGCCGGTGATGCGGCCGATCAGGTAGTTGGCACACCAGGAGGGAATCTTGCGCAGGAGAAGGCCGTCCTGGCGGTTCTTGCGCCAGCCGACGAGCAGATCGAGCTGCCGCCGCTCCAGCTCCTCGACCATCGAAGGAATGTCCTTCGGGTCGTTCTGCAGATCGCCGTCCATGGTGGCGATGAGACGGCCGTTCGCCGCATCGATGCCGGCCTGCATGGCGGCCGTCTGACCAAAATTGCGCTGAAGCTCGACGATGCGCAGCGTCAGCCCTTCTTGCGAAAGCGACCGGCGGGCATTGACGAGTGTCGCGTCCGTGCTGCCGTCATCGACCAGGATCAGCTCCCAGGATTTGCCAAATCCACGCATGGCGGCACAGATGCGATCAATAAGCGGTCCGACGCTTTCTTCCTCGTTGAAGACAGGCACGACCAGTGAAAGCTCGAGAGGGCTTGCCGGATCGGCCTGGGGGAGGGTCGACTCTGCCGTTGTCTGCAACACTTCTTTCTCCTAAAAGACCGGCAGTACCTGCCGGACGAAACGAGCGAAAAGTCCGGTTTCAGCCTTCCGCTCGCATTTGGGTGCCCTAACTACATGAAGACTCCGACGGTTGCCAGCCGACAGAATTGGTTTATTCGCAACCGAATGACGCTGCTGACGCTCGCGGTCGTCCTTGCCTACGCCGCCTTCATCGAATGGTTCTGGGGCTGGACCTCGATCCTGGCGCAATGGGGCAAGGTCGGCGCCTTGCCGATCCTTCTAGCGCTCGCGCTTCTGACCGGCACCTATTTCCTGCGCACCTGGCGCATCTATGATTATTTCCCGAAGGAAACATCGGGCCATTTCGCGGCGCTGTTCCGCGTGACGCAGGTCCATAACCTGCTGAACATTATGATGCCGTTCCGAACGGGGGAAACCAGCTTCCCGGTGCTGATGCGCTCCGAATTCGGCATTCCTCTGGCGCGGGGAACTTCGGCGCTGTTTGTCATGCGGCTGCTCGACCTGCATGCGCTGCTGGCCGCGGCCGGCGTCGGCCTTGCGCTGGCTTCGCCCTATCATGTCGTGGCCTGGATCCTGTGGGCGGCTTTCCTGCTGCTGCCGGTCGCAGGCTTCGCCTCCCGCCGGCCGCTGATCCGCCTTGCCGCCCGCACCTTGCCAAAGAAGGCGCAAGGGCTGGTGCATGAGCTGGAGCGCGGCCTGCCGGTTGATGCGAGCGCCTTTGCGCGCGCCTGGCTGACGACCATCGTCAACTGGCTGGTCAAGGTCGTGGTGCTCGCCTGGGCGCTCGGCTTGATGAACGTCACGCCGCTTTCGGCAAGCTTCGGCGGCGCGCTCGGCGGCGAATTATCCTCCGTCCTGCCCGTGCATGCGCCCGGCGGGGTCGGCACCTATCCGGCCGGCATTACCGCCGGCGCCATGGCCTTCGGGGCTTCGAGTGCCAAGCAGGCAATCGAAAATCTCGCACAGGCGAGCATCAATGCTCACCTGCTGATCGTGGTATCCGCGTTGACGGGGACCGCGATCGGATTGTTGATCTCGCGCAAACGCGGCTGACCGGCTACTGTCGCGTCTTGCTCTCAAGCTCCGCCAATCGCTTGCGCAGAAATGCCTGCTCCGGCGCCTGTTGGCATAGCGAAAGCGCGGCCTGGTAGGATTGCCGCGCCTCATCCATCCGACCAAGTTGGCGAAGAAAGTCGGCTTTCGCGGCGTGGGTGAGGTGATACCGCGCCATCCGTTCCTCTTGCAGCAGCCCGTCTACGATGGAAAGTGCCGCCGCCGGACCATCGCATATGGAGACGGCAACCGCCCGATTGAGCTCGATTACGGGGGAGGGGCTGGCCATCAGCAGCAGGTCGTAGAGCGCCACCAGCTTTCGCCAATCGGTATCGTCCCCGTTCACGGCGCGGGCATGTTCCGCCGCGATCGCCGCCTGCAGCGCATAGCTGCCGACGCTCTCTGCCGCCATCGCCTTTGCGGATAGCGCCAGGCCTTCGCGGATCTGGGTGCGATCCCAGAGCGCGCGATCCTGATCGGCAAGCAGGACCAGATCGCCTGACGCATCGGCTCGGGCAAGGCGTCGCGAATCCTGCAGCAGCATGAGTGCAAGCAATCCTTCGACTTCCGAATCGGGCAATAGCTGCAGCAAAAGCCTGCCGAGGCGAATGGCTTCGGCCGCAAGGTCGGCGCGGACGATCGCCGAGCCTGATGATGCCGAATAACCCTCGCTGAAAACGAGATAGATGACACGCAGCACCTGCGCCAGCCGCTCCGGCAATTCCGTCTTGCAGGGTACTTCATAAGGAATATGGGCAGCGCGAATACGGTTTTTGGCACGGACGATGCGCTGGGCGACTGTCGGAGCTGGAATCAGAAAGGCATGGGCGATCTCCTCCGTCGTCAGGCCGCAGACCTCCCGCAACGCCATCGCCATCCGCGCCTCGGCGGGAATAAGCGGATGGCAGCAGGTGAAGATCAGCCGCAGCATGTCGTCCTCGATCTCTTCGTTTTCGGCGACTTCCATCGCCTCTCCCTCCGGATAAAGGCTCTCTGTAATGTCCGGGCGAGCCGCGTCGAAACGCGTTCGGCGCCTGATGTGATCGATGGCACGAAAACGTCCGGCTGAGACGAGCCAGGCATAGGGATTGGCCGGGATCGTCTTCTCCGTCCACTGCTGTGCCGCTGCTGCAAAGGCATCGTGAAGAGCTTCATCGGCCCGGTCGAAATCGCCGAGCAGACGGATCAGCGTCGCCAGCACGCGGCGCGAATGGCTGCGATAAATGCCTTCAATGGTTCGGTTCAGCGACATGGATGTCAGGATGTCTCCGCCAGATCTCCCCGCAGGGTCAGGATACGAACCGGGCGGATTTCGACGGCGCCATAGCGTGCCGAGGGTATGCGTTTGGCGATACCAGCGGCGCTATCGAGGTCGGGTGCTTCGATGAGATAGAAGCCGGCCAGGTGCTCCTTCGTCTCCGCGAACGGTCCGTCCGTGACCGAAAATCCATCGCCGCCGTCCGGCCGGACGACGATCGACTTGTCTCGAAGCGCCAGCGCATCGGAAACGATCATGCTGCCGTCCCGTCGCAACTCCTCGTCGAAGACGAAATGCTCGCCGATCAGATGGTTCATCTCGTTCGGCGTCAATCGTCCGTCGACATCTACCGCTGTGTAGATCAGGCATAGAAACCGCATGTATTTTCCTTTCTCAGTCATTCGTCCGGAAAGCGGATGTCAAAGGCGGTGCGAACCTCGATCATGCCGTAGCGCGCGACGGGGAAGGTGGCGGCGATCGCAGTCGCTTCCTCCATATCCCGGGCCTCGATCAGCACGAAGCCGCCGAGATGTTCCTTGATCTCCGCGAACGGACCGTCGGTCACAGCGGTTTCGCCGCGGCGCACGCGAACCGTTTTCGCAGTCTCCGGTTCGCGCAGGGCATTGGCGACGATGAGGTGGCCGCTCTCGCGCAGCCGGTTGTCGTTGTCGATCGAATCCCGCGTCAGCTTTCGCCCCTCCTCCTCCGAAATCTTGGCGATCTCTGCGCTTTCGAACCACACCTGGCAAAGGAACTTCATGGTCGTCTCCTCAAACGTCCGGGCCGAAGGAATGGATCGGCCGTACCTCGATGGCACCGAGCTTGGCGAGCGGAATGCCGGCGGCAATCCGGATCGCATCGTTCAGATCCTTCGCCTCGATCAGGATGAAGCCGCCAAGATATTCCTTGGTTTCGATGAAGGGACCGTCGGTTACCGATGTCTCGCCATTGCGGACCCGCACCGTCACTGCGGATTTCGGCGACTGCAGCGCTTCCGCATGGATCATGTTGCCGCTCGCCATCAGGTCGCGGTCATAGCCGAGGGAATCCGCATCGAGCTGGTGCTTTTCCTCCTTGGACATGACGTCGAGCCTCGTGCCATCGAACCAGACCTGGCAGAGATATTTCATCGCAGCGTCTCCTCTTCAATTTGCTGACAGCCATAGACGAGCGGCTGCAAAGCAAATCGACATCCCGATCCGCAGCATGACAAAAATTTTCTGTGCTGTCGAAAAAGCCTGAGCCCGGTCGACCAGTTCCGTCATCTCAAAAAGGAGAAACGGACATGTACAACCTCGAAGCAGCGCTCATCTACCACTGGCACAAGAAGACCCTGTCGGACGAGGAGTTATTGCAGATGTCAAATCCCGGCGAAGTGATTGCTCGCGCGGCGATCGGATTTGCCATTTTTGCCGTGATGATCCTTGGTCTGAATTTGTGGGCAGCACCAAACGACCAACGGCCGCAAGTCGCGGCCGCCTATCATGTGCAAACGATGTCAGCAGGAAAGCAATAGGGGGAAGCCCCATTGCCTTGCTGGCTCGTGGCTTATTGGAATGCCGTTTCGAAGAAGCTGCGCAGCTTGCGCGAATGCAGCGCTTCCGGCGGCATGGCGGCCAGTTTCTGGATGGCGCGGATGCCGATCTGCAGATGCTGGTTCACCTGGGTGCGATAAAAGGCCGTCGCCATGCCCGGCAGCTTCAGCTCGCCATGCAAAGGTTTGTCCGAAACGCAGAGCAGCGTGCCGTAGGGAACGCGGAAGCGGAAGCCGTTGGCGGCGATCGTTGCCGATTCCATATCGAGCGCGACCGCGCGGGCCTGCGACAGCCGCTTCACCGGGCCGGCCTGATCGCGCAGTTCCCAGTTGCGGTTGTCGATGGTGCCGACCGTGCCCGTGCGCATGATGCGCTTCAGCTCGAAGCCCTCATAGCCGGTGATTTCGGCAACGGCCGCTTCCAGCGCCACCTGCACTTCGGCCAGCGCCGGGATCGGCACCCAGACCGGCAGGTCGTCGTCGAGAACGTGATCCTCGCGCATATAGGCATGGGCGAGCACATAGTCGCCGAGCCGCTGGCTGTTGCGCAGACCGGCGCAATGGCCGAGCATCAGCCAGGCATGCGGGCGCAGCACGGCAACGTGGTCCGTGATCGTCTTGGCGTTGGAAGGGCCGACGCCGATATTGATCATGGTAATGCCGGCATGGCCTTTCTTCTTCAGATGGTAGGCCGGCATCTGCGGCAGCCGTGGCGCGGTCACATCGCCCTCGGGCTGGCCGGAGCCAGCCTTGGTGATGATGTTTCCCGGTTCCACGAACTCGGTATAGCCGTCGCCGCCGCTCGCCATCAGCTCGCGCGCCCATTTGCAGAACTCATCGATATAGAACTGGTAGTTCGTGAAGAGCACGAAATTCTGGAAATGCGCCGCACTGGTCGCCGTGTAGTGGACGAGTCGTGCCAGCGAATAATCGATGCGCTGCGCTGTAAATGGCGCAAGCGGCGAAGGCTCGCCCGGCGGTGGGATATATTCGCCGTTGGCGATTTCGTCGTCCGTGGTGTTCAAGTCCGGTGTGTCGAAGAGGTCGCGCAGCGGAATGTCTTCGAAAATACTCGCGGTTGCTTCCACATGAGCGCCTTCACCGAAGGCGAAATGGATCGGGATAGGCGTCGTCGATTCCGTTACGACGACCGGAACATTGTGGCTGCGCATCAGCAGCGTCAGCTGTTCCTTGAGGTAATGCTTGAAGAGCTGCGGGCGGGTGATCGTCGTCGTGTAGACGCCGGGCGCCGTCACGTGGCCGTAGGAGAGACGCGAGTCGACATGGCCGAAGCTCGTCGTTTCGATGCTGACCTGCGGATAGAAAGCGCGGTAGCGCGCGGTGATCGGCGCGCCTTTGGCAAGCTTGGTGAAATTGTCGATCAGGAACGCGGTGTTGCGATCGTAAAGCTCCGTCAGCGCTTCGACGGCCTTGCCCGGATCATCGAAGGTCCGCGGCTGGAACGGGCTGGGAGAGGAGATGTCGAGGGGTGAAAAGGGAGAGGTTCTGTTGCTCATGCGCCATTATAGAGTGTCGTTGGTTACAAGCAAACGACGTTGCATGAGGCGGCCCGGATTCTCGCAGCTATTTTTTCGGCCACCGCGGGTCTGCGCGAGGATCACGCGCAGACGTTTGTTGCAGACGTTTGTTATTGCACCGTCGTGCAGTAAGGCGCGCCGGTCTGCAGGCAAGTGAAGCTTGCCCCAAAATGCGACTGCGCACCGCTGCGGCCGGCGTGTTCGACCGCAACCGAGAAGCTGAATGCGAAGACGGCGGCAAACAGCATGATGACAACGAAGCGCCGTGCGATGATGATCGAGTCCATATTCCCAGCTCTACCCATGCCCTATACTGGACACTGTTTTGCCATGGTCAGGCTGAACAGGTGCTGAGATACCGGTTCATCCGGCGTTCAGAAATGTTACCGGCTTCGATTGTCGTCTGCCGCTGCTTACGGGCAAATAAAAAGAGGCCTGCCGGCAGATAGCGGGCGGGCCTGACACGCATTTTGTAAGAGGCAAACGCCTTTTTAAAGTCTTGTCCAGGTCTGTGACTTGCAGAATACCTTCAGCACGCAGCCCTTCATCCTCACGCTATTGCCGCTCACGGTGCCGGAGCCGCTATAGGTCTTGTCTTCGGAAGGATCTGTCAGCTCACCTGTATAGCTGCCGCCCTTGCCCTGCATTTTGCCGATCTGCTTGCCGGCATATTTTCCGGTTTTCAGCGTTACGCAGTAGCTGTCCGCACAAGGTGTGATGGCGGCGGTATCGCCCTCGACGGTTTTCCAGTTGCCGACGATCGGCTCTTCGGCAAAGGCCGCACTCGCGCTCAATAGCAGCGCGGCGGCAAGAATGGCGGCACGGATCATGATGTTGTTTCTCCCCCGGACGTCGCCCGGCTCGGCAGCCGGGATTGTGGCCAAGATTATCTGACGCGAACGTAAAGGTAAACATGGTTTTTGGAGCGCAAATAGTCTGCGTCGCATCCACAAGCCTTGTCGAAACACTTCATCCAGCCAGACCGCGTTCTTTTTGTGGTGAACGAAGGGTTTAAATCCAAATCCTAACAGAAGATTAAACTCGCTCGAAAATCCTTAATTCGCAAGGGAAGCCATGTTTAACAAAATCCCAAGTTTACCAAGCATTTGCACTTTGTTTGCATCAAATTAAGCATGCATTTTAGGCGTTTTTTGAAAGCCGCCTGCGATAGTGAAGCCATCAAACGAGCGGGGCAAACTCGCCGGCCGGAGGAACCGGAAAGCCGCGAACGACGGCAAGGTTCGGACGGAAAACAGGGCAGATACGAACGGAAGTCAAACAGGGATAATAGCAATGGCACGCTTCGAAACGACGATGTCTGGAAATGCCATGATGGGTGGTAACAGCGCCGATGCCCTTTGCGAACTCGGCGTGAACTACGCGACCGGCAGGGGCTGCAATGCAGACCTCGTTGCCGCCCACAAATGGTTGAATATCGCCGCCATCCGTGGCAGCGAGCGCGCCGCCGAGCTTCGCGCCGACGTCGCCGCGACCTTGACCAAGATGCAGCTCGCAGCAGCGCTGCGCGCCGCCCGCGAATGGATGACCACGCACTGAGGCGGGCCGCAAGCAAGGCGATTTAATGAACTGATGAAAACCGCGACCAGCCGGAACAAGGCAGGCGCGGTTTCGTCGTTTTAAAGCAATGCCAGTAAAAGTGCGTAGCGGTTTTCCGTCCGGATTGCGTGAGAATATCGACGTAGAGTGCTTCCGTGAAATGCTCTACGCCCTAACCGATCGCCTTCAACACCTTGGGCAGCGCTTCGGCAAGCAGCTCCAGATCATGCCTAGGTCCGACACTGACGCGGATGCAGCGGTTGAGCGGGGCGACACCCGGCATGCGGATGAAGACGCCGTGCTGGATCAGCCCGTCGACGATCGCACGGGCATAGGTGCCGTCCCGACCGCAATCGATGGCGACGAAGTTGGTGGCGGAGGCAAGAGGTAGTAAGCCATTGTCGCGGGCGATCGTTCCGATCTCCTCGCGCGCGGCCCGGATCTTGCCGACCACCTCGGCGAGATAGGCCTGGTCCTTCAGCGCGGCGAGCGCCGCCACGGTCGCAAGCCTGTTCATGCCGAAATGGTTGCGGATCTTGTCAAAGGTCAACACCGTCTCCGGCGCGCCGATCACATAGCCGACGCGGGCACCGGCCAACCCATAGGCCTTGGAGAAGGTGCGGGTGCGCAAGACATTCGGCAGGTCGATCAGGGCGGAGATATCCGGCAAGGAGTTGGCAGGCCCGGTTTCGCTATAGGCTTCGTCGAGGATCAACAGGCAGTTTTCCGGCAGCGCACGGGCAAAGGCGGCGATCCTGTCGGCGTCCCACCAGCTTCCCATGGGATTGTCGGGATTGGCGAAATAGACGAGCGGCGCATTCTCGCGCTTCACCGCCTCGAGCAGCCCATCGAGATCCTCGCGATCGCCGACATAAGGCACGGTGACGAGGCGGCCGCCGAAGCCGGCAACATGGAAATTAAAGGTGGGATAACCACCAAGCGAGGTGACGACGGGCGTACCCGGCTCGATCACCATGCGGGCGATCAGGCCGAGCAGACTGTCGATGCCTTCGCCGACGGCGATATTGGCCGGCTGCACACCGAGATGCGCCGCCAGCGCCTGCTTCAGCTCGAAATTTTCCGGATCGTTGTACATCCAGATATCGCCGGCCCGCTCGCGCATGGCCGCAATGACGGAGGGCGCCGGCCCGAAACCGTTCTCGTTGGCACCGATGCGGGCTTTGACCGTCAGCCCACGCTGACGCTCCAGCGCTTCGGGGCCGACGAAAGGAACGGTGGAGGGCAGGGCGCTGATCAGCGGCGTAAAGCGCGAAAAGGCAGACATGCTGGCTTTGTTTCCCGAATTCGGTTGCTGAGTGGGGCAGAATAGGCGCTTGGCGGGTGGTTGCAAGAGCGGAAAGACGCGGCCTTCGGATCGCGTCGTCGCAATCACTGAAAATCCTTGTCAGTTGTCATTAAAGGGCGTCTCTGTCGTCGCGATGGCATCGATTCACGAGGTCATGATGGATAAGCTCGCAATAGGGTTCCTTGCATCAAACAATGGAACCTCATTTCGGACGATCAGCGAGACCATTCGAGCGAACATGATGAATGCTGCCGCCGTCGTGCTGATTGGTAACAGGGCTTCGTCCGCAGCGTTGGCCTATGCCGAACTGTGGCCACAACGACTGTTCAAATCCATCCTGACGATAACGTACTTTCGCTGGAACAACGTGTCATGGCTGCGGAACGCAGCCTTTTCATCGATCTCATACGCCGCATATCAATGGGCAGACTGCGCCTGCCGTTATAGAACGAGGCGTCCGAGATGGGCAGAATGCAGCCACCGACCGCGCTCCGAGGTCCCACTGGATTTATACCGACTGCCTTCTGCCGCGCGCAGCCAGCGCCTCAACATTGCCGATCATGAAATCTGCGCGTACGACGCGGCGAAGCGTGTCCGGTTCGATCAGGTTGATAAAGCGCACATGGACACGATTGCCGATGCGGCTCGTTTCAGCGCAGGCGATACGATAGGCGAGGCCCAGAATGTTCAGATAGTAGTGGGTCGGCAGGCCGACAGTCGTGGCGACGGTAAAGCTCGCGCCGCCGCATGAGATGTCGGTAATCTCGGCGCTGCGCACCGAAATGCCGGTGAGACAGGGACGAACAGCCACGAGGCGCGCAGGCCTCTGAACGTAGAAACGTTCCCAGCTGCGTTCGTAGACTTCGGATTTGACTTTCGCCAGATGAGTTGCGCGAAGCATTGTCATTCCCTGTTGGAGAACAGACCGAATTCATCTCGGTTACCCTATGAACCTTGCACGGAGATTTTGCGGAACCGTCAATTCCATTGATAGAATTTTAACGGGTTCGTCTTTCGTACCGATTTGGACGCATCTTGACAGGCGCATCGGCTTCGATCATACGAACGAGCGGTTCGAGGCGCCTGCCGCTCGCGGATGAAAATCCAGGGTGAAGTCCTCGCTGTTTTGGGTCACGGCCATTCACGGCATGCTGACTGACGGTAATGCGAGCTCCGTTTCACAGTCGTAAGTGCGTGCCTTAGCAAAGGCTGATCCTATGACGACGTATCCGTCCATAGATGAATTGAAGGCTCAGGCCCGGCGTCTGCGCCAGGCCATGGCCGAGCGCGGCGATGACATGAGCCACTCGACGGCGCTGGAACTCATCGCCAAGCAGCATGGGCTGCGTGATTGGAACACGCTGTCGGCGCTGGCGGCAAAACCGAATGCCGGGCCGGACGCGCCCTTCGATGTCGGCGCCGCCGTTCGCGGCCGCTATCTGAACAAGCCGTTCACCGGCAAGGTTCTGGCGATGTCGGCGAACTCAGGCGGGCTCTACCGGATCACCATTCACTTTGACGAGCCGGTCGATGTGGTGGAGTTCGAGAGCTTCTCGGCATTTCGCCAGCGCATCAACGCCCAGATCGATGCCGACGGCATTTCGCCGCGCAGGACATCGAACGGCGTACCGCATCTGGTTCTCGACATCTGATTTCATCCTTCATCGTCAGACCGCCATCTTCGCCGCTCGCGGGAGGGCCCCGTCCGGATATCACCATGACGTACACACTCGAAAACAACATGTTTCTCACCGGCTGGCTGCCTGGCGTGTTTGCCAGGACAGCCGCACCGATCATCGTCATCACGACAGTCAGCGGCCTCTTTGCCGTGGTCGACGCCTATTTTCTCGGTGCCTATGTCGGCGCCGATGCGCTCTCCGCCGTCAGCCTCATCTTTCCCGCGCTCATGCTACTGATCGCGCTGCAGACGCTGGTTTCCAACGGCATGGCGAGCATTCTCGCCCGTCGCCTCGGCGCCGGAAATCGCGATGGCGCAAGATCGGTATTCACCGGCGGCCATACGCTGGCACTCGCCGTCGTGGTCGCAATCAACCTCATCTACTGGCTCGCAGGACGGCAGTTCATTGCCGTGGCTGCGGCAGGAAATGTCGAGGTCGCTCGCAACGCCGAGGCCTTCATGGGCGTCATGGTCGCCTTCGCGCCGATCAGCTTCTTCCTAGCGCTGCATCTCGATGGGCTGCGCTGCGAAGGAAAGCTCGGCTTCATGACGCTGGTGACGCTCGCCTCGACGCTGCTCAATATCCTGGCGAACTGGCTATTGATGGCCATTGCACATTGGGGCGTGGTCGGCTCCGCCGGCGGCTCGGTCCTGGCGCAATTCATCTGCCTGATGATCGTCATCAGCTATCGCCTACGCCGCCCTGGCGGTCTTTGGGTCGACATGGCGCTGCATGTTCGCGAGTGGCGCGGCATCTTTGCCTTTGGTGCGCCGATGAGCCTTGGCTTCATCGGCATTTCGCTAAGCTCGGCGGCGATCCTCTTTAACGTGTCGATCTGGCATGAAGGGGATTATGTCGCGACCGTCGGCGCCTACGGCATCGTTACGCGGGTGATGACCTTTGCCTATCTGCCGCTTCTCGGCTTGAGCATCGCGCTCCAGACCATTTCGGGTCACAATCACGGCGCCGCTCTGCCGGCGCGCGTCGGCCATGGCGTCGTCATCGCAATGACCTCAGCCCTGGTCTACTGCGCTGCCGTCGAACTGATTGTCGAGCTTTCGGCGGGGCATCTAGGATCGATCTTCGTGGCCGATCCTCTGATCGTCGCGGAAGTCGGCCGCATCCTGCCCTGGACGATCGGCGCCTATTTCCTCTTCGGCCAGGCGATCATCCTGTCGTCCTATTTCCAATCGATCGGCGATGCGAAACGCGGCGCGATCTTTGGCCTGTCGCGCTCCTATCTGTTCACCTTGCCGCTGACATTCCTCCTGCCGCTCGTCTTCGGCGAACGCGGGATCTGGATGACACCGATTTTCGCTGAGTTGGGGATGATCCTGCTCACCTGGCTGGTGCTGTCGCGCAATGCCAGGGATCGGAAATGGCGCTACGGTTTGTTGCCGGCATGAGAATGGAAAAAGGCCACGCGTTCGGAGCGTGGCCTTTCCGTTATGAGCCGATATCAGGCATCATTCAGGACTTGAGAAGCCATTCATGTTCCGCGGCATTGTGGAATTTCCAGATCCGCTTAGGCCCGGCCATGACATTCAAATAATAGAGATCGTAGCCATGGCAGGCGGCGCAGGGGTGATATCCCTTCGGCACCAGCGTCACATCGCCATCCTCCAGCACCATGACCTCGTCGAGCGAGCGGTCGTCCGTATAGACACGCTGGAAGCCAAAACCCTGCGGCGGGTTGAGACGATGGTAATAGGTCTCCTCCAGGAAGCTCTCG
This sequence comes from Rhizobium sp. JAB6, assembly GCF_003024605.1. Lineage (GTDB taxonomy): Bacteria > Pseudomonadota > Alphaproteobacteria > Rhizobiales > Rhizobiaceae > Rhizobium. Next base: position 172,716 of record NZ_PYJQ01000005.1, read on the forward strand.
TGCGGGAGATTGTCTTGATCGTGCTTGTGCGGCGGATAGGAGGAGGTATGTCCGCCCGGCGTAATCACTTCGACGACCAGCAGCGAATGCGCCGCTCCATCGTCTTCCGGCATGATGTTGTTGACGTAGCGGACATTGGTGCCCTTGCCGCGCGTCAGCGCCGGGTGCGTGCCCGGCGGAATGGCGCGGGCTTCATAGGAGCCGCCTCCCGGTGCCGAGCAGACGGCAAGTTCGAGATCCGTCTCGGCGGTCACCGCCCAGCTTGAGCCTGCTGGAATATAGAGCGCGTGGGGTGCGCCCTCGAAAGGACTCATGCGGCCGCCGAGCGAGCCGAAATCCTTTGTACCCGCCTTGGCGCTTCCCTTGCCACTGACCCAGACGAGGCAGACTTCCCGATCGCCGGTTTCAGCCGAAGCGGTTTCGCCCGGCTTCAGGTGATGGAGATCGAAACCGACATAGGTCCAGCCGGCATTTTCTGGCGTGACATGGGTGACACGGCCATGCGAGCCGCTAGGTTTGACCTTGAGATTGGGCATGGTTTCCTCCATTGCTTGGGAGTGTGCTCCTCGCCAACTTGTGACGCAGGAGAGAGGGGCTCATCCTCCGTTATCCCTTGGGAAAGCCTTCGGTTTCCACCGTGTAGCCTGCAGCCGTCATGACGCGCATCAGCTCGGCGTAACCGATCTTGGCCATCTTCTGCGGCGGCGCCTTGCGCGGGTCCTGCTCGGCTTCGACGACGAACCAGCCTTCATAGCCATAGTCGGCGAAACGCTGGACAATGGCGCCGAAGTCGAGCGAACCGTCGCCCGGCACCGTGAACGCGCCAAGCGCTACGGCATCGAGGAAGGACTGCCGGCTGCGATCCAGCCCGTCGACGACGGACTTCCGGATATCCTTGACGTGAACGTGGTTGATGCGGGCGTGGTGATTGTCGATGGCGCGCAGCACGTCGCCGCCGGCAAAGGCGAGATGGCCGGCATCGAGCAGCAGCGGAATGCCTTCGCCGGAGTTGCGCATGAAGGCGTCGAGTTCCGGCTCGGTTTCGACCACAGCCGCCATGTGATGATGGTAGGACAGCGGCATGCCCTGGTCGGCGCACCATTCGCCAAACTCGGTGACGCGGCGGGCATAGGCTTTCATCTCGTCATCCGAAAGACGCGGCTTGGTGGCGAGCGGCTTGGAGCGGTCGCCCTGGATGGAGCGGCCGACTTCGCCATAGACGATGCAAGGCGCATTGACGGCCTTGAACAGCTCGATCATCGGCGCGATGCGGTCCTTGTTGGCGGCAATCTCCTCATTGACCAGAGTGCCGGAAAACCAGCCGCCGCAGAGCGTCACGTCGGCGGCACGCAGGATCGGCAGCATCTCATCGGGGTTGCTGGGGAAGCGCCGGCCCTGTTCCATGCCGGTGAAGCCCGCACCGCGCGATTGGCGCAGGCATTCCTCGAGGGATACGTCGTCGCTAAGCTCAGGAAGATCGTCGTTCCACCAGGCGATGGGCGACATGCCGAGTTTGGCCTTCATCGATAGTCTCCTTGAAAAGGCGAATGGAGGAGCCGAAAGCTCCTCCAGAAATGACGGAAAGGGATCAGCCGATGCGCTGGGAGGCGCGGGCTTGTTCGTAGGCGACGCGGGCCTTGTTGACCTCGGCGCGAGGGCTGACCTCGGGAACGGCGACATCCCACCAGTGGCCGCCTTCATTCGTCGTGATCAGCGGGTCGGTGTCGATGACGATGACCGAGCTGCGGTCGTTCTTCTTCGATGCTTCGATGGCCTGTTCCAACTCGGTGATAGACGAGACCTTGACTGCAATCGCGCCCATGCTGGCTGCATGCGCCCGGAAGTCGATTTCCGGCATGACCTCGTAGCGGGCATCCTTCAAGAGGTTGTTGAAGTTCGCGCCACCGGTCGCCATCTGCAGGCGGTTGATGCAGCCATAGCCGCGGTTGTCGAGCAGGACCACCGTGATCTTCAGGCCGAGCATGACTGATGTCGCCAGTTCGGAATTCAGCATCATATAGGAGCCGTCGCCGACCATGACGACGACATCCTTCTCCGGCCGCGCCATCTTGACGCCAAGGCCGCCGGCAATCTCATAGCCCATACAGGAGAAGCCATATTCCATGTGGTAGCTGCCGGGTGCGGTCGCCGGCCAGAGCTTGTGCAGTTCGCCGGGCAGGCCGCCCGCTGCGCAAACGAGAATGCTGTCCTTGCCGCCGAGCGTACGCGTGACGGCACCGATGACCTGGGCGTCGGAGGGCAGGGCGACGTTCGTGGTTGCCATTGCCTTGGCGGCGGCTTCCATCCAGACCTTCTTTTCCTGCGTCGCCTTCTCGGCTAGCGATGCGGGTGCGCGCCAGCCCGTGAGGCCGGCGGAAAGCGCCTTCAGCCCTTCGCGCGCATCCGTCACCAGAGGGTGACTATTGTGCTTGAGAGCGTCATACGCCGCGATGTTGAGGCCGATCATGGCCAGCTTCTCGTTCTTGAACAGCGCCCAGGAGCCGGTGGTGAAGTCCTGGCAGCGGGTGCCGACGGCGATCACCAGATCCGCGTCTTCGGCAATGGCATTGGCCGCAGATGTGCCCGTCACGCCGACCGAGCCGAGCGCAAGGGGATGCGTCTCGTCAATGGCCGATTTGCCGGCCTGCGTGACGACGACGGGAATATCATGGGCTTCGGCGAAAGCAGCGAGTTCCTTTGTCGCCTGCGAATAAAGCACGCCGCCACCGGCGAGGATGACGGGTTTTTCCGAGCGGCGGATCAGCGAGATGGCGCTGGCGAGTTCGTCTGCATCCGGCTGCGGCCGGCGCTGCGTCCAGACGCGCTCCTCAAAAAAGCTTTCGGGATAATCGAAGGCTTCGGCCTGCACATCCTGGCAGAGCGACAGCGTCACCGGGCCGCAATCGAGTGGATCGGTCAGCACCTGCATGGCGCGCTTCAGCGCCGATATGATCTGTTCCGGGCGGGTGATACGGTCGAAATAGCGCGAGACCGGGCGGAAGGCGTCGTTGGCGGAAACGGTGCCGTCGCCGAAATCCTCGATCTGTTGCAGTACCGGATCGGGGGCGCGGTTGGCGAAAACGTCGCCCGGCAGGAAGAGAACCGGAATACGGTTGACATGCGCAACGCCGGCGGCCGTGACCATGTTGAGCGCGCCGGGACCGATGGAGGTCGTGCAGGCCATGAAACGCTGGCGGAAGCTCGCCTTAGCATAGGCGATGGCGGCGTGGGCCATGCCCTGCTCGTTATGGGCACGGAAGGTCGGCAGCTCCTCGCGCACCTGATAGAGCGCCTCGCCGATGCCGGCGACGTTGCCGTGACCGAAGATCGCCCAGACGCCGCCGAAGATGGGCTGCTTCCGCCCGTCAATGATTGTCATCTGCTTCTTGAGGAAATGCGCGACAGCCTGTGCCATCGTCAATCGGATCGTCTTGCCCATCGGGCGCCTCCCAAATGCCATATCTCATTGTTCAAGCAATTCTAAACCGCAAAACCGCTATGCGCTTTGCTGGAATTGCCTCAGAATTTTACCGGCTGCGAGTTTTGAGCCACGCATCCGTCAGTTGCCGGAAGCGGCCGGCCATGTCGGCAATCGCTTCCTCGTCGTTCATGCCGCCCGACAGCCATGCGCGGGCCGCATCGGAGAAGATGGTCCGCCCGACGGCGAAACCCTTCACCGAAGGCGCTGCCAGCGTCGCTTCGAAGCTGCGGATCAATTCCTCCGCCGGCGCCTCCAGGCCGAGCAGTACGATACCGCGGCACCATGGATCATTTTTGGCGATCACGGCATCGATTTTTTTCCAGGCCGAGGTCGATTCCTGCGGCTCCAGCTTCCACCAGTCCGGCTTGATGCCGAGCGCGTAGAGCTCTTCCATGGCAGTCGGGATCGTGTCGTCGGTCAAAGGACCGTTCTTGCCGGCGATGATTTCGACCAGAAGCTCGCGGCCGACCTTGCGTGCGGCTTCGAACAGCGTGCGCAGCTTCTCCTGCTGCTCCGCCTTCAATTCTTTCGGATCGTCCGGATGGTAGAAGCAAAGGCATTTGATGCAATGATTGAGCGGCCATTCGACGAGCTGCGAGCCGATATCCTGGCTGAACTCGAATTTCAGCGGCTTCGATCCCGGTAGTTCGACGGGGCGGCCGATCCAGGTAAAATTCTTGGTCGCGGCATCGAAGAAGGCATCACGGCCGAAGCGCTCATCGATCAGCATGCCATAGCCGGGGCGGCCGTCGGCCACCCGCGCTGCAGCCTCGACCGCGAGCCGCTTGAAAGCAACGATCCTGTCATGACCGATGCCCAGCTCGTCGGCGACGCTGACGAGCTGCGAACGATGGTCGACCGCAAGCGCCATCAGCAGCGGGATTTCATCGCCGCGACGGGTCGTTGCCCAATGAATGTGATTGATCGCCTCGTCCTTGCGCAGCGCCCTATGCTCGCTGCCCGTCTTCAGGAAGAAATCGAGCTCCGTCCAGGTCGGATATTCCGGCGAGCAGAGCAGGCGGGAAACGGCGAAGGCCCCGCAGGCATTCGCCCAGGTTGCGCAGGTCTTCAGTGGCTCGCCGCGCAGATAGCCGCGCAGGAAGCCGGACATGAAGGCATCGCCGGCGCCGAGAACGTTGAACACCTCGATGGGGAAACCTTGGCCGACGATGCCGGCCTCGAGATCGTCCGAGATCGGACCTTCATAGACGATGCAGCCCATGGCGCCGCGCTTCAGCACGATGACGGCAGACGACAGACGGCGGATCTCTTTCAAGGCGCCGAGCACGTCATCGGCGCCCGAGGCAATCATGATCTCTTCTTCGGTGCCGACGATCAGGTCGCAATCCGGCAGCGTCTCCTTCATCTTCGAGGACACGCGCTCCGATTTTACATAGCGCTCGAAACCTTCGGCATGGCCGGCAAGACCCCAGAGGTTCGGCCGGTAATCGATGTCGAAGATCACCTTGCGGTCATTCGCCTTGGCTATGCGGATCGCCTTGCGCTGCGCCGCTTCGGTGTTGGGCTTGGAGAAATGCGTGCCGGAGACCAGAACGGCGCCCGAGGATTTGATGAAATTCTCGTCGATATCGTCTTCATTCAGCGCCATGTCGGCGCAATCGGAACGGTAGAAGATCATCGGCGAGACGCCTTCGGCCTCGACCGCGAGCAGCACCAACGCCGTCAGCCGCTCCTTGTCCGTCGCGATCCCATCGACGGCCACGCCCTCGCGCGCCGCCTGTTCGCGGATGAAGCGGCCCATCTGCTCGTCGCCGACACGGGTGATCAGGCCGGACTTCAGGCCGAGCCGCGCGGTGCCAATGGCGATATTGGCCGGGCAGCCGCCGACCGATTTGGCGAAGGAAGCAATGTCCTCGAGCTTCGAGCCGATCTGCTGACCGTAGAGATCGACGGAGGACCGGCCGATGGTGATCACATCGAGTTTTGTCTCCGGCTGGGCGCCAGGATTGTCGTGTGCCATGATGTCCTCCCGTCGGGGCATGATCTCTTTGCTCTACAGCCTGCGCCGAGATCATACATTATTGAAAATGCCGGTGTTCATTTCGTCCCGGTTGCGATGGACCAATCGGCCATCTCCCGTGCCGTGATTGTGAGCGTAGTGAAACATCGGTTCCGAGATTTTGTCAATTCGGAATGTTTATTCCATTTTCGTTTTATCCGCTTTTATCGTGTTCTTTCTCCGCCGCTCCGCGACGGCGACCGGAAAGGCCATGATGAGGGCCATGGAGGCCGATAGCGACCGAAATCCTGCAAAGTCGGCCTCAGCCACCTCGAACCAATGGGTGGCGCATGCGGTAAGGGGTGAAAAGGCCGAATCGGTAATGGCGATGACGGGGACGTTGTGGGCCGCAAGATCCTGCGCCTGCGCCAAACTGTCGGCGGCATAGGGCGAAAAGCTTGCGGCGATCGCTGCGTCGCGCTCGGTGGCGAAGCGGGCGATCTCGCCGTCGATGCCGTTGGGCGAGGCGACGATCTGGTGGCGTATATTCAGCTTGGAGAAGGCGTAGCTCATATGCGCCGTCAGCGGATAGGAGCGGCGCTTGGCGATGAGATAGATCGTTTCGGCCTCGGCCAGGACATCGACAGCCTTGACGAAGGTATCGGTTTCGATGGTCGCGGCGAGCCTGTTGATGGACTGGCTTGCAGCGGACAGGAAGCCGGAAAGGATGCCGGCCTCCTCGTCTTGAATGCCCGATCGTTCGAGTGTCACCAGACGCTCTTCATAGCTCAGGGTTCGATCGCGCAATCTTTCCCGGAAGATACTCTGCAGATCGGAAAAGCCCTCGTAGCCGAGATGATGGGCAAGGCGCACCAGCGTCGAAGGTTGGACTTCGGCGGACGCCGCAATGCTGGCCGTTGTGCCGAAGGCGATTTCATCGGGATTGCCGAGCGCGAAGGCGGCAACCTGTGCGAGGCGCTTTGGCATGGCGTTCTTGCGCTCGATGATGATGCTGCGCAGGCTTTCGAAGTCGCGCGGCACCCTGGTTTGCGTCTCGATATTGTTGTCCATTCGCCGTCCTTCAGCTTCCCCAATGCCCGCAATGAAACAAATATTCCATATTTGCAACGATACCGGATTTTGAATCGTTCGGCACGAATAATTTTAACTTTATGAATTTAAACATATAAATATCGATTTGCGTCGCATCGTATGAATATCAAGGTCATGAGTACGCTTGTCAAAACGGTCTAAATATTCCAAAAATCGCTCACGTCGGGAGAAGATGTGAGGAGGAAGGGCAAATGAAGCCGTTGGGCGTTGGATTGATCGGTACCGGTTATATGGGCAAATGCCACGCGCTGGCTTGGAATGCGGTCAAGACCGTATTCGGTGATGTCGAGCGGCCGCGGCTGGTGCATCTCGCCGAAGCCAATGCCGAGCTGGCGAAGGCGCGCGGCGACGAGTTCGGCTTCGAAAAGGCAACGGCCGATTGGCGCGAGCTCATCGCAGATCCGGAAGTCGACGTCGTCTCCGTCACGACTCCCAATCAATTCCACCCGGAAATGGCGATCGCCGCCCTCGAAGCCGGCAAGCACGTCTGGTGCGAGAAGCCGATGGCGCCGTCCTATGGCGATGCGGAGCGCATGCTGGCTGCGGCCAAGTCTTCCGGCAAAGTTGCCATCCTCGGCTACAATTATATCCAGAACCCCGTGATGCGGCACATCAAGTCGCTGATCGCAGAAGGCGCGATCGGTGCGGTCAATCACGTCCGCGTCGAGATGGACGAAGACTTCATGGCCGATCCGAACGGCTTCTTCTATTGGAAGAGCGAACTTGCTTCCGGCTATGGCGCCCTCGATGACTTCGCCGTGCATCCGCTTTCGCTGCTTTGGTTCCTCTTCGGCCATGTCGAGGCCGTCATCGCCGATATGGTGAAGCCCTATGCCAAGCGGCCGCTGAAGGATGGCGGCGGCCGCGCTGTCGAAAACCATGATCTCGCCAATGTGCTGATGCGCCTCGACGGCGGCATTTCCGCCGTTCTCATGGCCAACCGCTCCGCCTGGGGCCGCAAGGGCCGGATCGCCCTGCAGATCTTCGGCTCCAAGGGGTCGATTTCCTATGACCAGGAGCGCATGAACGAATTCGAGCTTTACCAGGCCGAGGGCAGGGACAGCGAACAGGGCTTCCGCAAGGTGCTGGCCGCACCCGCGCACAAGCCCTATGACCGTTTCATTCCAGCGCCTGGTCATGGGCTAGGCTTCAACGATCTGAAGATCATCGAATGCCGTGAGTTGATCCGCGCCATATCGGGCGATGCTGCGTCAGTCGTGGCTTTCAAAGACGGCCTGCGCATCGAGAAATCGGTGCACGCCATGGCGCAATCGTTCCACGAACGCCGCTGGGTCGAAATATCGAGCTGAGCGCTCGGCCTAATTTTCTCCCGATCCGGGGCGCAGGGTCAGCCGTGATTGACGCTTGCGGATGCAGGCGTTACCCCTGAAGTCCATAGGCAGCCTTCCGCGCAACGCGGAAGGAGCGCCATAAAAACATGGAGTACGGATCGTGACGGGCAGATTGGTCATTGTCGGGGCCGGGCAGGCGGGTTTTGCGCTCGCAGCCAAATTGCGCGGGCTGGGTGATTCGCGGCCGATCACCATCGTCGGTGCCGAGGAAAACCTTCCCTACCAGCGGCCGCCTTTGACCAAGAAGTATCTGCTCGGCGAAATGACCTTCGATCGCCTGCTGTTCCGGCCTGAACATTGGTATGCCGACAATAATGTCGAGATCCGCGTGTCCACCTGGGTCGAGCAGATCGATCGGGCCGCCAAGCAGATCGTCATGCAGGACGGCTCCAGGCTGGATTACGAGACGCTGGCGCTTGCGACGGGCTCGACGCCGCGCCGCCTGCCGCCCTCCGTCGGCGGCGCGCTCGAAGGCGTCTATCTCGCTCGCGACAAGCGAGACGCCGATCTTCTTGCCGGCGAAATGCGCCCCGGACGCCGGGTGCTCATCATCGGCGGCGGCTATATCGGGCTTGAGGCCGCCGCCGTGGCGCGCCATCGTGGACTCGAAGTGACCCTGATCGAGATGGGCGACCGGATCTTGCAGCGCGTAGCGGCCAAGGAAACGGCCGATATTTTCAGGGCCATCCATCAAAAGCACGATGTGGTCATTCGCGAGAAGACCGGCCTGAAGCAGCTCATCGGGCGCAACGATCATGTCATCGCCGCCGAATTGTCCGATGGGTCCACCGTCGATGTCGATTTCGTCGTCGTCGGCATCGGCGTCGCCCCCAATGACAGGCTGGCCAAGGAAGCGGGCCTCGAGGTCGGCAACGGCATCGTCGTCGATTCGTTTGCCCGCACCTCCGATCCCTCCATCTTCGCCATGGGTGATTGCGTGGAATTGCCGTGGGAGGGCTGCCGAATCCGGCTCGAATCCGTGCAGAACGCCGTCGATCAGGCGGAAGCCGCGGCGGGAATCATGGCCGGCAGCGAAAAGGCCTATGATCCGAAGCCATGGTTCTGGTCGGATCAATATGACGTCAAGCTGCAGATCGCCGGCTTCAATCTGGGTTACGACGAGACGCTTCTGCGTCCCGGTACTCGCGAGGGGGCGGCCTCTGTCTGGTATTTCAAGCAGGGCCGTTTTATTGCCGTCGACGCGATAAACGACGCAAAGGCCTATGTAACCGGCAAGAAGCTGCTGGAAACCGGCGTCAATCCGTCGAGGGAGGTTCTTGCCGACCCGGCCGCGGATTTGAAGCAGCTGCTGGCTTGATGTAAATTCAGGTCGGCCGAAGCATGCTTCCGCCGACAATCGCCTGTTGCTGAATCATGGAAAGAACGTACACAAGCGCGAAAAAGCGCTTGCGTCGATAAATGAATGGCCCTATCAGGGCCGCACCGGAGAGGTGGCCGAGTGGTCGAAGGCGCTCCCCTGCTAAGGGAGTATACCAGAAATGGTATCGAGGGTTCGAATCCCTTCTTCTCCGCCATTTTAGCTCAATTGCCCACATCTGCAGGCGACGGACGAAGCTGGAACTGCCCACTCCTGAAGACCAATTCTACCGGGAATTTCAGCCTGCGAAGCCCTCGTAGCGCTTCAGATATGCTATCAGCGCCCTAAGCTTCGGCGCCATGTTTCGTCGATTGGGGTAATACAGGTAGAAGCCAGGGAAATAGGGGCAATATTCCTCCAGGATCGGCACCAGCTCCTTTCTGTCGATGAAGGCGCGAAAGCTCTCTTCCATTCCGAATGTGATCCCCGCTCCGGCGACCGCCAGCTTGATCATCACGCCCATGTCATTGGTCGTCACGTGCGGTGCGACCTCCACCCGGAATTCCTTGCCTTCTTCCGCAAACTCCCAGCGATAGGGGACAGCCTTTGGCGAAGGGCGCCAGCCTATGCATCGATGCATTGGAAGTTCTTTCGGATGCCTGGGAATGCCGAATCGGTCGCGATAGACAGGGGAACACACGGCCAATTGCCGCTCGTTGCCGGCGACGGGTAGGGCAATCATGTCCTGCTCGATGACTTCGCCAAGTCGGACGCCGGCGTCGTAGCCTTCCGATACGATGTCGAATTCCTCGTCGGTCACGGTGATGTCGAGCTGGATCTCGGGATTAGCGTCCGCGAAGCCCGCGAGAAAGTCGCCAGCGAGAAACCGCTCCGCGATCGAGGAAACGGCAAGCCGTAGCTGACCGCGAGGTCGCGTGCGCAATGTCTCCGTCTTTTCTATCGCGGTGCGTATGTCCGATACTGCAGGCTCCACCTCCGCATAAAGCCGTTGGCCGGCCTCCGTCAGGCTGACACTGCGAGTTGTGCGCTGTAGCAGCGCGATGCCCATGCTCTCCTCCAATCGCCGGATCGTCTGGCTGACCGCAGAGCGGGTGACGCCGAGCCTATCGGCGGCGGCGCGAAAATTGCGCTCCTGAGCCACGAGAATGAAGACGGAGAGAGCATTGAGATCCGGCCACATTGGTAATTACTGCTTTCCAAGCTGTCACTGAATGGACGTCTTATCACGACAATGGTGCTCTGTATCCTCCTGAGAGCCGGTTCCGGAAAAGAACCGTCTACATAGGAAGGAGTGATCGAATGCCTATCGATAAAGTGATTCTCATCACGGGTGCCTCCAGCGGTATCGGCGCGGGCATCGCCCGCGAACTCGCCTCCGCCGGCGCAAGGGTCATGCTTGGTGCACGGCGCATCGACAGACTGGAGGCCCTGGCGGCCGAGATTCAGGAGAATGGCGGCGCGGCAATGACCCGCCGGCTCGACGTCACCGATAGGGCCGACGTCGCCGCCTTTGCTGAGGCGGCACGCCTGGCCTGGGGATGCGTCGATGTGATCGTCAACAATGCCGGCATCATGCCGCTTTCCCTGATGACATCGATGAAGGTCGGGGAATGGGACAGAATGGTCGATGTCAACATCAAGGGTGTGCTTCACGGCATCGCGGCTGTCCTACCCGAAATGACGGCGCGTGGCTCCGGCCACATCATCAATATCGCTTCGATCGGGGCGCTGGCCGTCTCTCCGACGGCTGCCGTCTATTGCGCAACCAAGTACGCCGTTCGGGCGATCTCCGATGGGCTGCGCCAGGAGTGCCGCGACGTCCGGGTCACCTGTATCCATCCGGGCGTCGTCGAGAGCGAGCTGGCCGATACGATCACGGACCCAGTCGCGGCCGAAGCGATGAAGTCCTATCGAGCCGTTGCGTTGACCCCCGACACCATCGGTCGGGCGGTGCGCTTCGCGGTCGAGCAGCCCGATGATGTCGACGTCAATGAGATCGTCGTGCGTCCGACAGGGGCGGCGCATTGATCCGCCCTTACTCTCATTCCGGCGGGTATCCTGTTCGCTTCGCCGGCACTTTCCGAGGATCGAATTGAAATGAAGAAAGCGACTCAGACTTACGTCGGCATGTGGGTGACCGCCGATGAGCATATTCGTCATGAGCTCCTGCCGAACGGCCGCTATATCGAGGCGCGGGGCAACCGGGAACGGGCCTATCAGGGGCGGTACCTGGTGACGAATGATCATATCGACTACTGGGACGATACCGGGTTCACCGCCGACGGTGACTTTATCGATGGCGTGCTCCATCACGCCGGAATGATCCTCTATCGAGGGAAATGATTGGTCCAGGGCCGCGGCCGCCGCTTTACGGCCGGTCCCTGTCTCGCGCCATTCGGGACTGTCCGAATCGCTCATGCCGGAATCACCCGTGTCCCTGCATCGTTTTGGGACGCGGGTCGAACTCACACGTGGCTGCTCGTCCGGCCACGAAGCAGGCAAGCGTTGCAAAGAGCTTGCAAAACCGCACAAAAATCCGCCGGTCAGCCATGGAATGGCCATCTGCCCGCCATTTTCCAGCTAACGGAAGTCATTTTAACAGGTTGCGTAAGTCCCCGTAGATTAAGAGGTTTCTTAACGAAGTCTAAATAATTGCGGCCATCCTGTTGCCGACTTGTGTCCTTTCAGCAACAGGAATTGCGGAAGGCTTACGCAAATCCCCCTTTCGGAGAAGATGTCGATTGCGTGACAGAACACGTCTTGTATTTTCACTCTCGGAAGCGAGGGCGATTGATCGTCCACTTCTTGAAACGCGAGGATGGGACAGGGAATACCTTCGGGTAGTTCTCATCTTCGATATAAAACTTTGACTGGAGGTCAATATGAACATCAAGAGCCTTCTTCTCGGCTCCGCTGCTGCGCTTGCAGCAGTTTCCGGTGCTCACGCAGCTGACGCTATTGTTGCTGCTGAGCCCGAGCCGCTGGAATACGTTCGCATCTGCGACGCTTACGGTGCCGGTTACTTCTTCATCCCGGGCACGGAAACCTGCCTCAAGATCGGTGGTAAGGTTCGTACCGAAGGCGAGTGGTTCAGCGCTTATAATCCTAACACTCATTTTGGCACTCTCTGGCACACTCGTGCTGAGCTGCAGCTGCAGACGGCAACGGACACCGAATACGGTCCGCTGAAGACCAACACCGAAATTCGTTGGGACTGGCAGGAAGGCAATGCCACGGCGACCAACCTGCTGCACGCCAGCATCAGCCTCGGTGGTTTCCTCGTCGGTAAGGAAGACTCGCAGTTCAACGTCTTCACCGGTTATGCCGGCGACGTCATCAACGACGACGTGGTCTATGACGGCCCGTACGAACTGAACCAGATCACCTACAACTACGACGCCGGCAACGGCTTCACGGCTGTGATCTCGGTCGAAGACAGCAACTCCGGCGCGGGCGCTACGGGCGCCAACGGCGAAGACAGCCACAACCACTACGCTCCTGACGTTGTTGCCGGTGCTGGCTTCAAGTCTGGTGCATGGAGCTTCAAGGTCGTTGGCGGCTACGACTCGATCGTTGAAGAAGGCGCCATCAAGGCTCGTGTCGATGCCGACTTCGGCGCATTCTCGGCCTTCTTGATGGGCGGCTGGAACACCGATGGCGACAAGCTCAACAAGTACGCCGGTTCAAACGGTGGTGGCGATGCTGCCGGTATCGGCTGGGGTGACTGGGCCGTTTGGGGTGGCGTTGGCGTTCCCGTCAACGACAAGCTGAAGTGGAACCTGCAGCTCGCCTACACCGACTCCAAGATTTTTGCCGCGACCACGAACGTCAAGTGGAACCCGGTCAAGAACCTGCTCATCGAGCCGGAAGTCTCCTACACCAACTGGGACTCCATCAAGGAAGATCAGTGGGCTGGTATCCTCCGCTTCCAGCGTTCGTTCTAATCTGATTTGACCTCGGTCATATGAGATTTCTCACTTCGGTGAGGAAAGCCCGGCCGAAAAGGCCGGGCTTTTTGCTTTACACACAGCTCTGATATCAAAAGAAGAGCAATCGGCTTATAAGGCACACTCCCCGCGATATTGCTTACCGAGTGAAAGTAACTTCTTGTAATTTTAAGTAGAATTCGCTCAGGATGTGTCGGCAATATGACAGTTTTGCGACGTGATTTTTGTGCAACGCACTCGTTTGAAACCGCCGTCACAATTGTTCATAGTTTACCTCCTGATATTGCTCTGAAAAAAACGATCTGTAGGTTCCAAATCGGAAGCAAGACTTAGGGTCTTGGTTCTCCCAGATCAGGGGTCAACTTTTAAAGTAGGTGGGGTAGGGCGCGTCGATTTTCTCGGCGTGTATTGTCATACCTAATCGATATTGGAACTGGAGTTACTATGAACATCAAGAGCCTTCTTCTTGGCTCCGCTGCTGCGCTGGCAGCAGTATCCGGCGCTCATGCTGCTGACGCTATCGTCGCCGCTGAGCCGGAGCCGCTCGAATACGTTCGCATTTGCGACGCCTATGGTGCAGGCTACTTCTTCATCCCGGGCACCGAAACCTGCCTTAAGATCGGCGGCATGGTCCGTACCGAAGGCAAGTGGTACGATGCCTACAATCCGAATAGCCACAACGGTACTCTCTGGCACACCCGCGCCCAGCTGAGCGTCGACACTGCAACGGATACCGAATACGGTCCGCTGAAGACCAACACGGTGTATCGTTTTGACTGGAACGATGGCAACGCCACGGCCACCAAGCTGCTTTGGGCCAATATCAGCCTCGGTGGTTTCCTCGTTGGTAAACAGGACTCGCAGTACAACCTGTACGCCGGCTATGCCGGCGACGTCATCAACGACGACGTGATCTACGACGGTCCGTATGAACTGAACCAGATCACCTACAACTATGACGCCGGAAATGGCTTCACGGCTGTAGTCTCGGTTGAAGACAGCAACTCCGCTTCGGATTCGTCTTCCTACGGCGGCGCCTGGGTTCAGGCGAAGGCAAACCACTATGCTCCGAACGTTGTTGCCGGTGTCGGCTACAAGGCAGGCGGCTTTGGCTTCAAGGTGGTCGGCGGTTACGATTCGATCGTCGAAGAAGGTGCCATCAAGGCTCGTATCGATGCCGACTTCGGCGCATTCACGGCCTTCTTGATGGGCGGCTATAACACTGACGGTTCCAAGCTTAACCAGTATGCCGGTTCCAACCTGAACGCATCTGCGTGCCCGGCGGGCCGCGGCGATCTTTGCGGTTGGGGTGACTGGGCCGTATGGGGCGGCGTTGGCGTTCCGATCAACGACAAGCTGAAGTGGAACCTCCAGCTCGCCTACACCGACTCGAAAATCTTCGAAGCCACGACCAACGTGAAGTGGAACCCGGTCAAGAACCTGCTCATCGAGCCGGAAGTTACCTACACCAACTTCGATTCTGTAAATCAGGATCAGTGGGCTGGTATCCTGCGCTTCCAGCGCAGCTTCTAATTGGGTTCGCGGAATCGAATTTGACAGATCTTCCGATCAGACCTCCGATCGGAAGAGGGAAGGCCCGGTTTCCCCCCGGGCCTTCTTGTTTGCTACAAGGATCGCGCGGTTTCAGGCTTCGTCCTCAAAGCCTGAGATGAAAGCGCCGATCGCCTCGGGAATGTCACCGAGATGCAGAATGGGAGCGTGTCCTTGTCCACCGGCGATTTTAACGACGATGTCTGAATGGCGCCTTGCCATCTCGTCCGTTGTGATCTGTGTCAGAAGCTTCGAATTCTCGCCGCGAATCACCATCAGCGGAATATCGTGAAAGGCTTGGAATTGTGGCCACAGGTCTGGAATCGGCGCTTCCAGGTCGAGTGCCTGCATCTGCGCAGCAATGGCGGGATCGTAATCGGCAATCGGCTTGTCGTCGCGAGAGGCATAGATTGCCCGCGCCATGTCCTGCCAATCCTCCTCGTCGAGCGCGCCAAAGGCGCTGCCATGATTCTCCCGAAGTATCTCGATAGCCTCGTCCCAATTGGCGGGTTTCTTGTCCCGGTTGAGATAATCGCGGATATCCGCCAATCCGATCTTCTCAAGAACTGGACCGATATCGTTGAGGATCACCGCCTTGAGAATATCCGGCCGGCTGGCTGCGAGCATGTGCAGAACCAATCCGCCGCGCGACGTGCCGATGAAGATGGCCTGATGAATCCCGAGCGCAGCGCAAACCGTGAGTACATCCTGCCCTTCCACGATGAGATTGTAGCGGGATTTGTCCTTATCCCATTCGGATACCCCGCGTCCGCGCGCATCGAGCGTGATCACCCTGCGCGGGGCTACCGAGTCCTGCGACAGAAGCAGCGCCAGTTGATGAAAGTCCCGCGAGTTGCGCGTCAGGCCGGGCAGGCAGAAGACGGGTGTTCTGGCCTTCGTGATCGTCTCGTCGCCGGCATAGTCCCGCACATGGAGCTTCAGGCCATCTTCCGCTGCGATCGTTCTGGCAAGAAAACCGTTTTTGTCGTCGCTGCGCATGCGCCGTCCCCCGTGCCGTGGCTGTCGCGAGGGATGTAACGTCATTTCCGCAGCCTACACAACTGCGGTTGTCGGCTGAAGCATATCGCGCAAAGCCTGGGCGGCGCCTTCGCGATAGTGATGGGTCTTAGCCGCGGCCGTTGATCAGATCGTGTACGATATCGGTCTTCTGCCCCAGCCGGACCTTGTAGACCTGATAGTTTTCCATCACACGCTGCACGTAATTCCGAGTCTCGGGGAAGGGGATGCGCTCGATCCAGTCGATCACGTCGTCAAGCGACTTGCCGCGTGGATCGCCATAGCGGCTGATCCATTCCGGCACCTTGTTCGGCCCTGCATTGTAAGCGATGAACGTCAGAATGTAGGACCCGCCGAAGGTGTCGATCTGCTCGCCGAGATAGTGGGCGCCGAGCGTGGCGTTGTAGCCGGCATCCTGCGTCAGCTTGTCAGCGGAATAGGTCATGCCGTGCCGGCCGGCAACGGCCTTTGCCGTCTTCGGCAGCAGTTGCAGCAGGCCGCGGGCATTGGCAGAGGAGACCGCAGCCGGATTGAAGGCGCTTTCCTGCCGGGCGATGGCATAGGCAAGCGCCTTGCCTGAGCCCGAAATATTGGCATTGTCTGGAATGACGCCGATCGGGAAGGCGAGTGCCGCGACGTCGATGCCCCGTCCATAGGCGATCTTGCCGATCTGCAGCGAAAGCTGGTGATTGCCGGAGCGTTCGGCACGGGCCGCAAGCAGGGCGACCTCGCCGGGGCTATCCAGCTGTTTCGCCAGAGCGCGATAGAGCGCATCGGCACGCCATCCGTGTCCTGCAGCTTCAAGCCGCGAAATCGCCTGCACTGCCTCGCGTCCCTGGAAGCGCTGGCGATCCGAAGCGGAGGGTGAGGGATAGGTGACGTTGAGAGTGCGGCGGCCAAGCTTCTCGGCGGCTAGCTGGCCGTAGAAGGTGCTCGGATAGGAAGCGGCCTTCGCATAGAAATCGGCAGCTTTGCCCGGTCCGCCTGCCTCTGCCGCCCGGCCGAGCCAATACCAGCCCCGCGATTGCGAGATCGGTCCGTTCGACACCTGCAGGATTTTGCGGAAATGGATCGCCGCATTGGCGCCGTCCTGCAGGCCGCGCAGAGCGTACCAGCCGGCGTGGAATTCGGCCTCGCCGACATCCTGCGGGCTTTCCGCGACGCTGGCGTCGACGATGCGATAGGCGGCCTTCAATTCACCCTGATCCACAAGGCCGCGGCTGACGATGCGCTGCTCGGCCCACCATGCGCCGGGGCTGACAAGCACGCTGCGGTCTTTCGGCATCTGCGCCAGAAGATTGGCGGCATCGTCATATTTGTTCTGGCGGCGCAGGTTTTCGATCCGCATGAAGAGATAGGCGGGGTCCTTGCGCCATTGCGTATCGACGCCTGCAATCAGCGCCTCGGCCTTCGGAGAGCGGTCATTGACGGCTGCCCACGCCTTATAAAGCGATTGCGCCCTGCCGAGATCGCCGAAGCGTTTGGCCTGTGCAGTCCGGTCGCGGTAAAGCAGATAGTCCATGCGCGCCTTGTGATCGGCAGGCGAAAGCAGGCTGGGAAATTCCGCGAGGATTTTGTCCTCGAGAGACTTGTCCAGCGGCTCGCTGCGCCAGATATTGCGGATCAGCTTTCCGGCCTGTGCCGATGCGCCGCGCGCCATGAGCGCCCGCGAAAGGATAATACTGCCCTCCACGGTCTCCGGCTGCGAGTTGCCGAAAGCGGCAAGGACCTGATCCGTTGCCGGATTTTCCAAATAAAGCGCCCGCTCGGAATTGGCGCGCAGGCTGCCGAGCCCCGGCCAGCCGACAAGCTCCCGGGCGGCGGCGGCAATCTCGCCGGAGGGGATGCCCGGCTGGCCCGAAGTGGCGATCGCCCAGGTCAGGATATGGCGGTCAAGCGTGCCTTCGCCCATGCCATTGCGGATGGCGAGCGCCTGCATCGGGTTTTTGTTGGAAAGGGCGTCGAGGCCTGCCTTGAGGTCGCCGTTCACCGGCGCGATGGCGCCGCTGCGCGCAATTCCGGCCGTGCTCATTGGGTCCGTCGCCATGGCAATGTCGGCGCTCGAGCGCGTTGATGTCTGCTGGCCGGGAAGCTGGGAGGCAACGGAGCCCCAGGCGACCGCCAAGCCCACAACGGTCCAGATCATGACAGGTCTTTTCATCCGGCTACTCACAAAACAGACAGGCCCCTTCCATTTGCCAAATGCAATATTAACGAAACCTTACCGATGGTCCGAATTTCAATCAATTATGATATCGGAAACTGCCCTTTACCATCCAAAGCGTGCTTGTCGCGGTCAAGCCGGCGCTTTATGGTGCGCGGATTCATAACCATGGATTGCGGCTGAAGCATGAATGCCGCACCGCTAGGAGACTTGCATGTTCCAGGGATCCATTCCCGCTCTCGTTACGCCCTTTACTGACGCCGGCAAGGTGGATGAGGCTTCCTTCGCCTCGCATGTCGACTGGCAGATAAAAGAGGGCAGCAAGGGATTGGTGCCGGTGGGTACGACGGGTGAATCGCCGACCCTGTCGCATGAGGAGCACAAGCGGGTCGTCGAGCTCTGCATTGAGATCGCCGCCAAGCGTGTCCCCGTCATGGCGGGAGCGGGCTCGAACAATACCCGTGAGGCAATCGAGCTGGCGCAGCATGCCGAAAAGGTCGGCGCCGATGCGGTTCTGGTCGTAACCCCTTATTATAACAAGCCGACGCAGAAGGGGCTTTACGCGCATTTCGCTGCAGTCGCGGAAGCGGTGAAGCTGCCGATCTACATCTACAACATTCCCGGCCGTTCGGTTGTAGACATGACGCCGGAAACGATGGGAGCGCTCGCCAAGGCCTATTCCAATATCGTCGGTGTCAAGGATGCGACCGGCAAGATCGAACGCGTCTCCGAGCAGCGCATCAGCTGCGGCCGCGATTTCCGCCAGCTTTCGGGCGAGGATGCCACGGCGCTCGGCTTTAACGCCCATGGTGGCGTCGGCTGCATCTCGGTCACGGCCAACGTCGCACCGCGTCTTTGTGCCGAATTCCAGGCGGCCACCCTTTCAGGTGACTATGCCAAGGCTCTCGAATATCAGGATCGTTTGATGCCGCTACACAAGGCGATCTTCCTCGAGCCAGGCCTTTGCGGCGCCAAATACGGTCTCTCCCGGCTTGGCCGCATGAGCCGCAATGTACGCTCGCCGCTGCTGTCGACCCTGGAGCCGGGCACGGAGGCCGCGATCGATGCAGCCCTGCGCCACGCTGGCCTCCTGAACTGACGGCGCTCGAGCCAATTGCCCAAACTCTGCCGGGCCGCTCTCTTCACAAGGAGGGCGGTCTCGCTTATTTAGAGGGCAGGAACTTGGCGTGCCTCTGGCCGCTGCCGGAATGACGCAAGAAAAGAAGAAGAATCATGGCACCCAAAGGCAGCCAGCGCGTGGTGAAGAAGATCGTGGCCGAAAACCGCAAGGCGCGCTTCAACTACGAGATCATCGATACCTATGAAGCGGGCCTTGTGCTGAAGGGCACGGAGGTCAAGTCGCTGCGCGAAGGCAAGGCGAATATTGCCGAGTCCTACGCTTCGGACGAAGACGGCGAGATCTGGTTGATCAACTCCTATTTGCCGGAATATCTGCAGGCGAACCGCTTCAATCACGAGCCGCGCCGCCGGCGTAAGTTGTTGCTTTCCAGCCGCGAAATCGGCCGGCTTCGTTCGGCGATCAATCGCGAAGGCATGACCCTGGTACCGCTGAAGATCTATTTCAACGACAGCGGCCGCGCCAAGCTGGAATTGGCCCTCGCCAAGGGCAAGAAGCTGCATGACAAGCGCGAGTCCGAGAAGGAGCGCGATTGGAACCGGCAGAAGAGCCGCCTGCTGAAGGACAATGGGTGAGGAGCGGTCGGGCAAAGCCCGAGCAATCGATCCAGTGAATCGATTGCAGCGCCGAACGCCCTGAGCCTTAGCGAAGGGCCGGCTGCCGCGGCAAACCCGAAACGCTCTGTCGCGCGCAATTATCCCTGGCAACGCAGCTGGGCGTATTCGATTGCAGCGACGAACGCCCCTTCGGCAGGCTCAGGATGCCTTAGCGAAGGGCCGGCTGCCGCGGCAAACCCGAACGCTCTGTCGCGCGCAATTATCCCTGGCAACGCAGCTGGGCGTATTCGATTGCAGCGACGAACGCCCCTTCGGCAGGCTCAGGATGCCTTAGCGAAGGGCCGGCTGCCGCGGCAAACCCGAACGCTCTGTCGCGCGCAATTATCCCTGGCAACGCAGCTGGGCGTATTCGATTGCAGCGACGAACGCCCCTTCGGCAGGCTCAGGATGCCTTAGCGAAGGGCCGGTTGCCGCAGCAAACACGAAACGCTTCCCGCCGCGCGCAGCAAACCTGTCTAACGCGGTCCCAGATTATTCCTCGGCGTCCGCAGCGCCGTGACCCCCCTCGGGAGCGCGTGCCGGCCGCTCCGAGGCTTCGCGGCCGATTTCGGCCTTCAGCGAGACAAGGTCGATGAAATGGTCGGCCTGACGGCGCAGATCGTCGGCGATCATCGGCGGCTGGGTCGCCATGGTCGAGATGACCGAAACCTTGCGTCCGCGGCGCTGGAGCGCCTCCACGAGAGTCGTGAAGTCGCCGTCGCCGGAAAATATCACCAAATGATCGACGGTCTCGGATTGCTCCATGGCATCGATTGCCAGCTCGATGTCCATATTGCCCTTGATCTTGCGGCGTCCCATGGAATCCGTGAATTCCTTGGCCGGCTTCGTGATGACTTTGTAGCCGTTGTAGTCCAGCCAGTCGATCAACGGACGGATCGAGGAATATTCCTGATCTTCGATGAGAGCGGTGTAATAATAGGCCCGCAGCAGATAGCCGCGCTTTTGAAATGCTTTCAGGAGCTTGCGGTAATCGATATCGAAGCCGAGGCTCTTGGACGCAGCGTAGAGATTGGCGCCGTCTATAAAGAGTGCAATTTTTTCGCGTGGGTCAAACATCGCTTACGTATCCACTGTTATAAAAACGTAATCATTTCATTTAAAGGCTAGCTAAAACAATGCCTTGTAAAGCGTTGCAGAATAATTCGTATTACTTTATGAACTATTCATATAACCGAGATTTAGGGCACGCAATGCGATATTCCAAGCAACTTGCGGTGGAAATCGCTGTTTGTCTAGGGTAATTTTAGCACTTTCCCGGAGGCTGCAAAGCCGCTGAAACAGGAAAAACTTGAATTTGCCATCGTTTGCTTGTATCGGCGTGCTACTCCGAGACATGATGACGACATCACGACCGCAAAGGACAGGCAATGGCCCGTGTCACAGTAGAAGATTGCATTGATAAAGTAGAGAACCGGTTCGAGCTCGTGCTGCTCGCCAGCCACCGTGCCCGCCTGATCTCGCAGGGCTCCTCGATCACCATCGACCGCGACAACGACAAGAACCCGGTTGTTGCGCTGCGCGAAATCGCCGACGAGACGCTGTCGCCGGACGATCTCAAGGAAGACCTGATCCATTCGCTGCAGAAGCATGTCGAAGTGGACGAACCCGAGCCCGATCCGGCAAGCCTCCTGGCGGCTGGCGCTTCCGCCACCAGCGAAGAGGAAGAAGATCTGCCGGAGACCGTCACGTTCGATCAGATGTCGGAAGAAGAGCTTCTGGCCGGTATCGAAGGCCTTGTTCCGCCGGAAAAAAGCGACGACTACTGATCGTTGATCTTGATGCTCCGGGCAGGAGCGATATGATGGCAAGATGCGTGCGCCGGTCGGATGACTGGCGCGCTTTTGTTTTTGCTGGAGTAGCTTTGGAATGATGCGGCAATACGAGCTTGTCGAGCGCGTGCAGAAATACAAGCCCGATGCCAACGAAGCTCTCCTCAACAAAGCCTATGTTTATGCGATGCAGAAGCATGGCCAGCAGAAACGTGCCAGCGGCGACCCCTATATTTCCCATCCTCTCGAAGTTGCTGCCATCCTGACGGATATGCGTCTGGATGAATCGACTATCGCCGTCGCTCTTCTCCACGACACGATCGAGGATACGACGGCAACGCGCGCCGAAATCGACGAGATGTTCGGCGAGGATATCGGCCGTCTCGTCGAGGGCTTGACGAAGATCAAGAAGCTCGACCTCGTCACCAAGAAGGCGAAGCAGGCCGAAAACCTGCGCAAGCTGCTGCTCGCCATTTCCGACGATGTGCGCGTGCTTCTCGTCAAGCTGGCAGACCGCCTGCACAACATGCGCACGCTCGATCACATGTCGCCGGAAAAGCGCGCCCGCATTTCCGAGGAGACGATGGAAATCTATGCGCCGCTCGCCGGCCGCATGGGCATGCAGGACATGCGTGAGGAACTGGAGGAACTTTCCTTCCGCCATATCAATCCGGAAGCGCATGACACCGTCACCAAACGTCTTGAAGAGCTGTCGCGCCGCAACGAAGGCCTCGTCAAGAAGATCGAGACCGAACTGCGCGATCTGCTTGTCGCCAACGGCCTGGCCAACGCCATGGTCAAGGGCCGGCTGAAGAAGCCCTATTCGGTCTTCCGCAAGATGCAGTCGAAGTCGCTCTCCTTCGAGCAGCTTTCCGATATCTATGGCTTCCGCCTTCTCGTCGATGACATCCCGTCCTGCTATCGGGCGCTTGGCATCGTCCACACCCGTTGGCGTGTCGTTCCCGGCCGCTTCAAGGATTATATCTCGACGCCGAAGCAGAACGACTACCGCTCGCTGCACACGACGATCGTCGGCCCTTCGAGCCAGCGCATCGAGCTCCAGATCCGTACAAAGCGCATGCACGAGATCGCCGAATTCGGTATTGCCGCCCATACGCTCTACAAGGACGGCGCCAACAGCAATGGCGATAGCGAGCTCCTGTCGAGGGAAAGTAACGCCTATTCCTGGCTGCGCCATACGATCGAGGCGCTGGCCGAGGGCGACAGTCCGGAAGAGTTTCTCGAGCATACGAAGCTCGAACTGTTCCAGGATCAGGTCTTCTGCTTCACGCCCAAGGGCAAGCTGATCGCCTTGCCGCGCGGCGCGACGCCGATCGATTTTGCCTATGCCGTCCATACCAATATCGGCGATACGACCGTTGGCGCCAAGATCAACGGCCGCATCATGCCGCTGGTCACGCGGCTGAACAACGGCGATGAAGTCGAGATCATCCGCTCAGGGGTGCAGGTGCCGCCGGCCGCCTGGGAAGAGATCGTGGTCACCGGCAAGGCGCGCGCCGCCATTCGCCGCGCAACCCGCCTTGCCATCCGCAAGCAATATGCCGGCCTCGGCCATCGCATTCTGGAGCGCACTTTCGAGCGCGCCGGCAAGGTCTTTTCGCGAGATGCCCTGAAGCCGGCCCTGCACCGTCTCGGCCAGAAGGATGTCGAGGATGCGATCGCCGCCGTCGGGCGAGGGGAGATGTCTTCGCTCGATGTCTTGCGAGCAGTCTACCCGGATCATCAGGACGAACGCGTGACCGTGAAGCCCGCCGGCGACGAGGGCTGGTTCAACGTTCGCAGCGCCTCCGGCATGATCTTCAAGATCCCGGGCAAGAACAAGGCCGAGGTTTCCGACGGCGGTGATATCGATGCTCCGCCGATCCGCGGCATCTCCTCGAATGTCGAGGTACATTTCGCGCCGACCGGCGCCGTTCCTGGCGACCGCATCGTCGGCATCATGGAAAAGGGCAAGGGCATCACCATATATCCGATCCAGTCGCCGGTCCTGCAGCGGTTCGATGACGAGCCGGAGCGCTGGATCGATGTGCGCTGGGATCTCGATGAGGCCAATAAGTCCCGCTTTGCGGCGCGCATCCTCATCAACGCTCTCAACGAGCCGGGCACGCTGGCAAAGGTGGCGCAGACCGTGGCGGATGTCGATGTCAATATCCGCGTGCTCAACACCGTTCGGGTCGCAGCCGATTTCACCGAAATGGCGCTGGACGTCGAGGTCTGGGATCTGAGGCAGCTGAACCAGCTTCTGGTGCAGCTCAAGGAACTCGATTGCATCGCGACCGTAAAACGCCTCTACGAGTGAGACGGGCAGGTCTCGAGGCAGCCTGCATATTTTGTGATCATTTTATGACCAAATTCGAGCGCCTTTCCGGATAGCTATGCGCATTGCGCATGGCTGCGTGGATTTCAAAGCGGTGGTAATTAACCTTTGTCGGGCCTATCTTCTGGTCATCGAAGAAACGAAACTGAGATGAGAAAAGACAATGTTTACCCCGATCAAGAAAATCGCCCGTGCCTTGCGTGTTCCGAGTGTTGAAGAACGCGAAATGGCTTATCTGAATGGCTCGCATGACCGCTTTGATCTTGAGTACCGTCAGCGTCAGGTCGATCGCGGTCTGTTCCGTCAGCGTTAATAGCCGTTAATACTTCAAAGACCAGGAGGGGCGCGCCATTGTTGCGCCCTTGGAGCATCCCGATCTTGCGGGATTGACTGAAGAGAACGTCCATTTTCCGCATCAATGGCAGTGACGTTCCAAAAAGAGCCGTACTTTCGGTTCTTAATCGGTGCATGATACGTTCGGTCGCTCTTGTCACGACGGCCCCCATTGCACTAGATAAGCCGCATGCTGTTTCGCCGCCGAAAACCACTGACATTCAAGGAAAAACTGCGGGAGCACCTTTGGCCCCGCAAGGGTTTTGTCCGCTCGTTCCAATATTTCGGCAAGCGCCTCGTTCGTCTTGCCGCATCGCCCCATTCGGTTGCAGCCGGCTTTGCCGCGGGTATTGTCGTGTCCTGGACGCCGTTCATCGGCGTGCATTTCGTCATGGCGATCATCATCGCATATTTGATCCGCGGCAATGTCATCGCTTCGGCGCTCGGCTGTCTGGCAGCCGGTAATCCTATTACCTATCCCTTCATCTGGGCTTTGACCTGGGAGATCGGCCATCTGATCCTGTCACGCGACAGCGGCGGTCAGGGCGGCAGCATCGATCTGCCCGCGCTTTGGCACAAGGGCGATCTCACGCAGATATGGGATCCGGTGTTGAAGCCCATGCTGATCGGCGGCATTCCGCCTGCCATTGTCACGGGCGTGGTCGTCTATGCGCTGACCTATTATGGTGTGAAGACCTTCAAAGTCCGCCGCAAGAAGCGCCTTATGGAGCGCGCACGCGAGCGGCTGGCGCTTGCCGAGAACGCATCGAGCGTCTGACCCTGACTGACCTTCTACGGGCCGCCAGGAGGGCCTTTTTCATGATCATCGGCATCGGCAGTGATCTCATCGATATCCGCCGTGTGGAAAAGACGATGGAGCGTTTCGGCGACCGGTTCATAGAGCGCTGCTTTACCGATATCGAGCGTGCGAAGTCCGAAGGCCGCAAAAACAAGGCGGCGTCCTATGCCAAGCGCTTTGCCGCCAAGGAGGCCTGCTCCAAGGCTTTGGGTACGGGATTGGCGCAGGGCGTCTTCTGGCGCGACATGGGCGTTGTCAATCTGCCGGGCGGAAAGCCGACCATGCAATTGACCGGCGGTGCCGCGGAAAGGCTGGTTTCCATGCTGCCGGCAAATCACCGCGCTGCCATTCATTTGACGATAACGGATGATTTTCCTCTTGCTCAGGCCTTTGTGATCATCGAAGCGCTGCCGATGGATGCCTGAATCACGGCTGCATGTCGCTTTTGGCCTCCGCGCCATTGCCGCGATGATGTGAAGCGAGTAGACAGTGCCTGAATACAAGTGCGCCGGTGGGGTGCGAAAAAGGAACAAGACTGCGTGTCCGAGAAAGCCGTAAAACAGCAGAACGCCCTGTGGGAGAACATCAAGGTCATCGTTCAGGCGCTGGTCCTGGCCATGATTATCCGCACGGTTCTCTTTCAGCCATTCACCATTCCGTCCGGCTCGATGATGCCGACGCTTCTTGTCGGAGACTATATCTTCGTCAACAAGTTCGCCTACGGCTACTCGAAGTACTCGCTGCCGTTCTCACCCGATCTGTTCAGCGGCCGCATTTTCGGCAGTGAACCGAAGCGTGGCGATGTCGTGGTCTTCCGCTTCCCGCCGAATCCGGACGTCGACTACATCAAGCGCGTGATCGGCCTGCCGGGCGACCGCATCCAGGTCAAGAGCGACATTCTCTATATCAACGGTCAGGCCGTTCCGCGCGAGCCGCATGGCACCTTCTCTTCGGACTACAGCCAGGAGCCGGGCGACCACATCGCCGTCTACAGCGAGCGCCTGCCGGATACTGGCAAGGTCTACGACACGCTGGATCTTTCGCCGAATTCGCGTGGCGACAACACCCAGGAATATGTCGTTCCGCCGGGCCATTACTTCATGATGGGCGACAATCGCGACAATTCCGACGACAGCCGTTTCGATGTCGGCTATGTCCCTGCCGAGAACCTAATCGGCCGTGCCAGCGTCATCTTCTTCTCTCTGGGTCACGACACCTCGTTCCGTGAAATCTGGAAATGGCCCACCAATATGCGTTGGGACCGTATCTTCAAGGTTGTCGAATGACGAAGGCGCAGGCGCTCTCCCAGGCGGATCGTGCCAGGCTTGAAGTCGTTATAGGCCATGAATTCGCCGAAAAGGAGCGTCTCGACCGTGCGCTGACCCATGCCAGCGCGCGGACGCACAAGACGGGCAACTACGAGCGGCTGGAATTTCTCGGCGACCGTGTTCTCGGCCTTTGTATCGCGGAATTGCTGTTCAAGACCTTCGGTGCGGCGACGGAAGGCGAGCTTTCGGTTCGCCTCAACCAGTTGGTCAGTGCCGAGACCTGCGCCGAGGTTGCCGACGAGATGGAGTTGCATCTCTATATCCGCACCGGCGCCGACGTGAAGAAGCTGACGGGCAAGCGTATGCTCAACGTGCGCGCCGATGTCGTCGAGAGCCTAATTGCCGCGCTCTATCTGGATGGCGGCCTCGAGGTCGCCCGCGCCTTCATCCTGCGTTTCTGGGAGCGCCGCGCTATTCGGCCGGAAGGCGCAAGGCGCGATGCCAAGACGGAGTTGCAGGAGTGGGCGCATGCGAAATTCGGCGTCACCCCGGTCTACAGGGTTGATGATCGCAGTGGACCGGATCATGATCCACGCTTTACGGTGACCGTGGAAGTCAAGGGAACGGCGCCCGAAACGGGAATAGAACGCTCCAAGCGTGCGGCCGAACAGATGGCGGCGACGCGGATCCTGGAGCGCGAAGGTGTATGGCAGCCTCAACTGACTGAGAACTGACTGCCGGAGAATGACGGAAAAAATGACCAATCAGCAGGACACGCCCGCCGACGACGGCGCGGTTGAACATATCGGCCCGACGCATTCGGGTTTCGTTGCTCTTATCGGGCCCACCAATGCCGGTAAGTCGACGCTCGTCAACCGGCTCGTCGGCGCAAAGGTCTCGATCGTCAGCCATAAGGTTCAGACGACTCGCGCCATCGTGCGCGGCATCGCCATTCACAACAATGCGCAGATCGTCTTCATGGACACGCCCGGCATCTTCAAGCCGCGCCGCCGTCTTGATCGTGCCATGGTGACGTCCGCCTGGGGCGGCGCCAAGGACGCCGATCTCATCATGCTGCTGATCGATAGCGAGCGTGGTCTGCGCGGCGATGCCGAGGCGATCCTGGAAGGGCTGAAGGATGTTTCCCAGCCGAAGATTCTGGTGTTGAACAAGATCGACCGCGTTCGCCGCGAGGACCTGCTGGCGCTTGCTGCTGCAGCCAACGAGAAGATTGCCTTTGAGCAGACCTTCATGATCTCGGCGGAAAACGGCTCCGGCTGCGACGACGTCATGGATTATCTGGCAAAGACCCTGCCGGAAGGTCCCTGGTATTATCCGGAAGATCAGATTTCCGATCTGCCGATGCGTCAGCTCGCCGCCGAAATCACCCGCGAAAAGCTGTTTCTGCGCCTGCATCAGGAGCTTCCCTATTCCTCGCATGTCGAGACGGAAAAGTGGGAAGAGCGCAAGGACGGCTCCGTGCGCATCGAACAAGTGATCTACGTCGAGCGCGAAAGCCAGAAGAAGATCGCTCTCGGCAAGGGCGGCGAGACGATCAAGGCGATCTCTACCGCATCCCGCAAGGAGCTTTCCGAAATCCTGGAACAGCCCGTGCACCTCTTCCTCTTCATCAAGGTCCGTGAAAACTGGGGGGATGACCCCGAGCGCTTCCGGGAAATGGGGCTCGACTTCCCGCATTGACGAAAGTTTGCGTTCCTCGAACGCTTAATATTACAGTGGCTTATTGGGCGCATTCTGTTTACCACTGTAATTTGAGGGGTGTTTCATGGCGAAGGCAGCAGCGATGGTGCATGGGCGGCGCACGCCCTGCGAGCAATGTCCGCTGAGATCGCTGCCGCATTTCCGAGAATTCGAGCGTGACGAACTGAATTTCATCAGCGGCTTCAAGAAGGGGGAGCTTCTTGTCGATGCCGGCGCCACGATCTTCCTCGAAGGCGCGCATAGCGCTCACCTTTTCACCATCCTCTCCGGCTGGGGATTTCGGTACAAGACGCTGGAGGATGGCCGCCGCCAGATCCTGAACTACGTGATGCCCGGCGATCTTATCGGATTGCAGGGATCGATCATGGGCGAGATGCAGCATTCGACGGAAGCGCTCTCGCCGATATCGCTCTGTGTTTTCGAGCGCACGGAGCTGATGACGCTCTACAATTCTCATGCCTCGCTGGCCTATGATCTGACCTGGATCGCATCGCGCGAGGAGCGGATCCTCGATGAGCATCTTCTGAGCATCGGTCGACGCTCCGCGGTCGAGCGGGCAGCCTATCTCATTGCCTATCTGCATCAGCGCGCCAGCACCCTCCGCCTTTTCAATGGCAGCAAGGTCATCCCCATCACGCAGCAGCATGTCGCCGATACGCTCGGCCTATCGGTCGTCCATACCAATAAGACTTTGAAAAAACTGGCATCTCGTGGCTTGCTCCTTTGGCAGGAACGAGGTTGCGAGGTTCTGGATGGCGATGGGCTTGCAAAGCTTGCCGGCTGGGACGGTTTTGATTCGGGCAAGCGTCCCTTCATCTGAGCGCGGCTTTCGAGCAAACGGCATGTCTTTTTTAAATGCTGGCAATAACTGTATCAGCATAGATTATTGTTATCGTCACTTTTCTACCAGTTTCACCTTTTACTAACCCCGGCTGGAAAAGCGATTGGAGCATGGTGACGAGCCCATAGTACCGCAGTGCAAAAAGTGCGAAGCGGATTGGAGGCAAAGTCATGTCACAAGAGACTGAGCCAAGACGGATGGAACAAACCATCCATTCAATACGGGCCGATGATTGGCGCCGGAGGGATCGATGCGGGACTTTTTACGGGCGGCGCCAGCTGGCGTATACGTGCAGGGATGGCGCTGATATGACGTTTCAGCGCGTGCTTATACTGGAAGACAATCTCATTATTGCAATGGAGACCGAGGAAATCCTTCGTCTAGTAGGTATCCAGCAGATTGAGATTGCTTCGAATCTGGAACAGGCGGTCAACGCGATCCATTCCGAACATTATGATTTTGCGATGCTGGACGTGAATCTCGGGGAGTCGACGAGTTTCGGCTTTGCCAGATTGTTGATGGAACGCGGCATTCCCTTCGGCTTCGTCAGCGGTTATTCCGATACGCTCGATTTTCCTGCCGATCTGCGGCATGTGCCGCTTTTGAACAAGCCCTTCGACGAGCAAGCCATGCGTTTCTTTGTCGAGGCGCTGGCCGGCGGCTCCCCTCGTGCCATGTGACAGCCGCAGCGGTTTGTCCTAAACTCGAATCGCAGAAATCTTTCGGGGCAGCCGGCCGATGCAATGGCAGGACCATGCGATCATTCTGGGTGTCAAACGTCTCGGCGAGACCAGCGTCGTCGCCGAGGTGATGACGCGTGGCCGTGGTCGCCATATGGGGCTGGTACGGTCCGGCCGCTCGCGCGCCATGCAGCCGGTGCTGCAGGCCGGCAATCTCGTCGAGGTCACCTGGCGCGCCAGGCTGCACGAACATCTCGGCGAATTTCGTATGGAGCCGGTGACCCTCAGGGCCGCGCGTTTGATGGAAACCGCGACTGCCGTCTATGGCGTGCAGGCAATGGCTGCATTGCTGCGGCTCTTGCCGGAGCGCGATCCGCATCCGCATCTCTATGACGCGCTCGATGTCATTCTGGAAAACCTGCAGAACCCCGCCGATGCCGGCGAACTCTTCGTGCGCTTCGAACTTGCCGTGCTGAACGATCTCGGCTTCGGCCTCGATTTGACGGAATGCGCGGCAACCGGCGTGCGTGAAGATCTGGCTTTCGTTTCGCCGAAATCCGGGCGTGCCGTTTGCCGGGCGGCCGGCATGCCCTGGGCAGACAAGATGCTGGCGTTGCCGCCGTTTCTGACGACCGGAGCCATGATCGCCGCGGATCGGGAGAGCCTTTCCGCCGCCTTCCGGCTAACCGGCTTCTTCCTGCATCGCCACGTCTACGAGCCGCGCGGCATAGAGATCGCCGCGGCACGCGATGGCTTCATGCAGGCAGCCTTGAAGGCGGTTGCCGTCGCGTCGCCTCATGATGGCATGGTATCGCCGAGCCTTGTCGCCAAAGGCTGAGCAGAATGGCATGCAAATGGCGTGTTTCTAGCGCCGCTTGAAGGCCCAGCCTTCAGGCCGTTCATCAAGCACCGTTACCGTATCGCCGATCTTCACCGTGCCTTCGCCGCGCGGTACGGCATTCCAGCCGAAGAGCGGGCCGGGCACCCGCCGGTCGGCCGACATGCGGATGCGGCCCATGGCTGGCATGGGATTGGGTACATCGCGCGAGCCGGTCCGCTGGTCTTGCGTCGTCATGATGCAGCGTGAGCAGGGCTTGACGAGGTCGAGGCGGATGCCGCCGATCTCGATCGCCGCCCAGCGATCCTCCGGCCATTCCTCGTCGATGTCGATGACGATATTCGGGCGGAAGCGCTCCATGCCGACGGTGCCTTCGCCATGAGCGGCAAGATCGGCGTTGAGCGCCTTCAGCGAGCCGGTGGTGGTGACCAGAATCTGATAGCCATCGGCAAAGGTGACGGGCGTATCCTCGCCCGCCCATTCCGGATTGGCGATACGCTTGGCCAGCCTGTCGAAGAAGACCAGCTTGACCTCGCGGCCCATCCATGCCGACAGCGCCTTGTTGGTGTCCTCATCCGCGACGGAGGCGTTGACGGCTGATTTCCAGACGACGATGTCCATGCGGTTGTCAGGATGGGGTGGCGGCACGATGATGTCCGGCTTGCCCTCCATCTTCAGGCGCAGATAAGAAGGAGCCGGCTGGATGTCGATCCGGGCCAATGCCTGCAATTCGCGCTGGGTGATGAAGTTGCCCGAGGGATCGACCAGCATGGCGCGGCGATCGCCGGCGAAGCCGAAAGCATCGACGGCTGCCGACGGAATGGCGATGCCGCGCGCGCTCTTGAGGGGATAGATGAAAAGATCGCTGACGCGCATGGATAACCCTCAGATTTCGTCGATGAACATTGCCAGCACGGTCTTCAGCCTGTCATGCCGTGCTCCGGCAAGCTTGGCGCCGGTCTCGGTCTGGAAGCCGTCCGCCAGTTTGAACAGCTTTGTCTCGAAATGATCAATGGCGAAGCGCTTGTCGTCAAGCGGTCGTTCGCTCGCCAGCGGATCGAAGGGGTCGTATAAGCCAGAACCCAGGCGCCCGGCAATGTAGAAACAGCGCGCAGCGCCCACCATGCCGATGGCATCCAGCCGGTCGGCATCCTGCAGGATGTTCGCTTCCAACGTTTCCGGCGGCAGATTGGCGGAGAAACTATGCGTGGTGATCGCATGCGCGGCAGCGGCGATATCGTCGTCCGTCCAGCCGAGTTGCCGCAGAATGCCCGAAGCCTTCTCGGCAGCGAGCCGCGAGGCCTGCGCGCGATGCGGCGAATTCTTTTCCACGGCAACACAATCGTGCAGCAGTACGGCGGCGGCGAGAATCCGCGCATTGCCGCCTTCCTCGGCCTGGATTGCCATAGCATTGCGGAAGACGCGGAGAATGTGGGCGATATCGTGCGAACCGTCGTCGCCGTCCGCGGCGTGGGGAATGAGATCCGCAGCCAGCGCTTCGAAGGGTGCGAAGGCTCGCGCCATCTTGTCGGTATCCATTGTCACATTTGCTCCGGAATGGTCAGTCGGCAGGTTTCATTGTCCTATCGGGTCAATGTATCAACCGCAATCACCCCGTCGCTTTCCTGGCTGTCAGGATTTTCTGGTAGAACAGGCCGATACCGATCAGCACGGCGCCGAGACCGATGAAGGACAATGCCCGCAGGAAGCCTTCAAGGTTCGCCATGTCGATCAGGAAGGCCTTGACGATGGCGATGAAGACAAGCACCGCCGAGGCGATGCGCAGGCTCCGTGCCTCGAAGCGGGCACCGAGCCCGAGAAGCGCGATGCCGATCAGCAGCCAGACGACGGAATAGGAATAGAGCTCGCCCTGGATGAAGCCGTTCCAGAAGGGAATGTACTCGCCCTGCCAGAAGCGCCGCACCGACAAGGTTGCCCATGCGAAGGCCATCACGGCCGCCGCGACAGCCAGCATTGCGACATAGGGTGGGGGACGCCGGCTGCGGGCAAAGAGCGCCAATCCGCCATAGGCGGCGGCAGGCAGAAGATAGGCGAGCAGCAGCAGGTTGAAGAAGGGGATATGGCCCGTGCTCTCGCCCGTCATGAATGGATTCAGCCCAATCAGATGCAGGGTCAGGATCATGAAGACCGAAATGGCGCCGAGCGCCATGGCGCCGTAACGGAAGACAGGGCTTGCGGCGCTGAGATCGAGCGCCATCAGCGTTGCGGAAGCACCGATTGCCAGCAGCGTGTAGATCGACTGCTCGCCGAGTGTGGGAGCCGCATCGTTCAGAACGCCGCCATTCGTGGCATGGCGCACGAGGATGGCGATTGTTAGCAGCACGAGAAAGCAGGCGAGCGCCTGCAAGGCATTGCGTAGCCGCAGGCTCGGCGAATGACGCGTGATGAACGCCGCAAGAACGGCGAGACCCGCAGGAATGCCGTATCCGGCAAGCAGCATGTTGAAGACCGGCGTCGTACCGAGCTCTGAGGGGTCGACGATCGTCGGCTGCCAGGCGATGCGCCCCATGGCGATGACCAGCGCGGCAACCATGGTCCATGGCAGAACTGGCCAATTGCGCAGGCGTCCTGCCAAAAGGTAGGCGATGCCGACAGCGGGCAGCAGGATCGTCGCGATGGCATGATGCGCAAGCGTATGCAGGGCGAAGGCGGCTGCCGCAAAAGAGCCGGCCGCGAGGATGTTCGTCGGCAGATTCAAGGCTTCTCCGTCGCGGCGGTGCTGCCATTCTGCAAGCGCGATGAGAACTAGTGCCAGCCCGACGCCGTAGAGCCCATGCAGCCAGTCGAGCGTCCAGTTGCCGAAGTTAACGAAGCTGACCGTCGCGATCGCCAGCGGCGTGGCGGCCATGACAAGGCTCCAGAGAGCGGCATAGGGTTTCTCTGCTTTGGCAAAGCGCCTGAGGAAAAAGGCGCCGATCAGCACGAAGAGGGCGCCGAGGCCGAGCACCTCACAGAGCACGGTGTTCTGCAGGCTGGCGGTTCCATCCGTAGCCGTGGGTTCGGTCCCGGCGATCCAGTTGGTCAGAACGCCGGACGTGCCGACAACGGCGACGAGCGCAGACAGGATCGTTGCCCAGGCCGCATGCAGGCGGCCGGCCCCGAAGGCTGCAACCGCTGCGACGATCGCCGCAAACATGAATGTGGCGTCGACAATGGGATATCCATGTCGAAGGCTGTAATTGATGAGGCAGAGCGATACCGCGAGCGCGCCGATCGCGGCCGTCAGCGTCATGCCGAGCGGCTGCCGCGCGAGAAATGCTATCCATTCCGTGCCAGCGCTCACTTGCTTGGGCATGTCTCCGGGCAGCGCTGTTGCGGTGTCTTTGTTCGCCGCTTCGGAGATTGGATAGTGTCCCGGCCACAGGAAGATCGTGCCGCCGATCATGGCCAGCATGGAAAGTGTGACCGGCGCGAGATCGACGACCGGGCTGAAGGCGATGTAGAGCAGGGGCCAGAAGCTCAGCAGCCCGTTTGCGAGCGATGGCGCGATCAGCCAGCGACGCAGGCGTGACGCCAGCAGGGTCGCAAGCCAGGTCAGCACCAGATAGCCGAAGAGTACCGAGGGGCGTGGAGCGGTAGAAGCGATCAGGGCAGGGGTCACCATCGACGCCAGCAGGCCGAGGCCGGCAAGCGCCTGCCCATGCAGCAGCGATAGGCCGAGCGTGGCGAGTGAAATCAGCGCGAGAAGAATGAAGGCGGTCGTGGGGCCGATGAATTCGTAGATGGCATGCGCCGCATAGGTCGAGCCGAACAGGCCGACGACACCGGCCGCCGTCAAGACGCCAGGGATCATCGCATTCCGGAAGGCATTGTTCAGAACCGGCGCGGCCCGACGGCGGACCACTTCGCCTGCTGCAATCAGGGCGAGGCCGAAGAGTGCCGCGAGAGCCAGACGCACGCCGGGGCTGAGAAGGCCGCTCTCGATCGAATATTTGACCATGAAGATGCCGCCGAGTGCCAGCGCGATCCCGCCGACCCAGACGGCCCAGCGTGCGCCGATCGTGCTCTCCAGGCTCTCCTTCGCTTGAGCGGAGGCCTGTGCCGCAGAAGGAGCGGCCTCCTCCTCGGCCATATCCGCCGTCTCGCGTGCGACGAGGGCAGGGTCCCCGGTATTGGGCGCATCTGCGATCGCCACTTTCGGTTCGTCTTGGAGGGGCTGTTTGGCGGCGTAAGCCGCCGGAATCGATTCGCCCGCATCCGCTGCCGGTATCTTGCCCGCAAGAGCGTTTTGCAGCTCCTGAACGCGGGCCTCCAGCTGCTTTATCTTAAGGTTGTGGCCTCGCAATACCACGATACCGACAATCAGGATGACGAGCGGCAGCAATTCCATCATGTCTCTCCATGGGCAATCCGTCGCACCATATACGAAACTGCGCGCCGGGTAAGACCAGATCGCCGGATTCGCTTATGATTTCAGGAGATTATGCCGCGTCGTCTGACAAACCGTCGCTAAACAGATATTAGGAAATCTGGATTTACCGCTTGGGAACTATGGTTAATACTCATTAACAATTTGGCTTTACCGGGAGCGCGAAGCAGCTTAATAGCAGTTCCTAGTTTTAGCTCTGAATGTTTTGTGTACAAACGACGTCGCATGAGGCGGCTCCTACCTCAGGAGGTTTGTATGTCCCATGTCTCTTCCATATCCAACAGCTCCTATCCGTATCGTGGCACGCTCTCGCGCCTTGATTCGAATGGCGATGGTCTTTTGAGCGAAGGGGAACGCGCGGCGGCCGAGCGCCCCGGCATTCTCGAAGCCGACGATCCCGGTGCTGCCGCCGATGGTTCGAGCAGCGCATTGGGCAACCTTATCGCCAAGCTCATGCAATTGCCGAGTGCCGATGCTGCCTCGACGGCAAAGTCGCCGGAATCCAGTGTTGGCTACGATCTTGATCTGCTGTCGCCGATGGACGCCTACAACAGTACCTACGGCCAGTATGAGGCCAACGGCGCAGCGGCCTGACAAGCACTTCCCCGTATGAGAAGGCGGCCTGCCGAAGCACCGGCAAGCTGCCGCATCATTTTTGATGTCGTGCCTTTTTTTCATTCGCCGGAACAGTCATGCCTGCCGTGCGTTGGGCAATTGCCACGCAGAACAGGGAGGGTGTTCCATGAAGCGGCTGATGATCGTTGCAATTCTCGCTCTTGCTGCAGCCACGCCCGCCGCAGCGCAAACCCAAAGTCAAAATACCGCCACTGCGGATTTTATCGGTCTCGACGGCAAGCAGGCCGGGCGGGCAACACTGACTGAGGGCAAAAAGGGCGTGCTGATCGAGATGGAAGTGTCGGGCATGCCCGCCAATCGCTGGGTCGCCTTCCATATCCATGAAAATAGCCGGTGTGAGCATACGCACGGCTTCGAGTCCGCCGGCGGTCATTTCAATCCCACCAAGGCGGAACACGGCTTCCTCGCGGCGAACGGGCCGCATGCCGGCGATATGACCAACCAGTATGTCGATCAGGATGGCAAGCTGCGCGCGCAGGTCTTCAACGGCATGGTATCGCTGAACGGCAAGAACGGCATCCGCGGCCGCACGCTGATGATCCATGAAAATTCGGACGATTACCGCAGCCAGCCTGTGGGCGGTGCCGGCAAGCGTCTGGCATGTGCCGTCATTCGATAGGAAGCCGGCGAGCCAGAGAAGCGAGAGTAAATCCAGTCGCTGACGCGGCCGGTGCCCGGCTTGGCTGTTCTGCTGCGTTTGGTCCATCTGGCGATGATTGGATGACCGTCGGCGTGCTAGCTGGCCAAGGGCAGTGTGAAAGGCGCATTGCCGTCGGCATCCGCGCCGCGGCCGATCTCTTTGACGGCGGCCACCAGGCGCCCCTGGCGCCCGAGCAAATCGTCGCCGATGGCGACCAGCCGGGCGTTCGGCGTGACGAATGACGAGCTTGCTCGCAGGCGACGCACCAGCACTACATCGTCTTGCTCGGGATGAACGGCCAAAGCCACGATCAGCGCTGCCGCCGGCGAGCGGGAGACGCCCATCCAGCAATGGATGAGCAAAGGCGCGGTTCGATCCCAGCCGGTCGCAAAATCGATGATGGCACGAACATGTGCCTCCTGCGGGGCGACGAGATCGCCTGTCCCGGCAAAACTGATGTCGTTCATATGGAGCAGCAGATGCCGATCCGCCTGGATAACGGCGGGGCGGTGGAAGCTGTGATCCTTGGCCATCAGGCTGATCATTTCGCGCGTGCCGTGGCGAACGGCCATTTCGGCGATGCGTGCAAGCGGCGACACGACGATCCCGGTCACGCCCCAACCCTCATGGCAGCGCGCTCCGCCTCGATCGCTTCGAAGCGCTTGAGAAACAGCCGCTGCGCCTCGATCGCTGGCATAGGTTCGATCGGCAGCATCTCGCGCGTGATGTCGCGCGGCTGACCGAAGAACTTGCGTGCCTCGTCGGGCGTGAAGCCCGCAAGCAGCGTCGCCTCGAAATAGGCCGAGATCGTATCGGCTTTCTTGATCTTTTCCTTGAGCTTCGGTGCGCAATGCGGGGGCAGAGCGAAGCGCCGGTAGATCGCCGCCTCGAGCCGCTTCTCCACGGCCTTGTAATCGCCGCCGACGACGGACTTGAACGGCGAGATCATGTCGCCGATGACATATTCCGGCGCGTCATGCAGCAATGCTGCAAGCAGTTCGTCGGGCGCTGCCGGATTGAGATGGCGAAAGATCGCCTCTACCACAAGGCTATGCTGCGCCACCGAAAAGGCGTGGTCGCCGGAGGTCTGGCCGTTCCAGCGTGCGACACGAGCAAGACCGTGCGCAATATCGCTGATCTCGACATCGAGGGGCGATGGATCAAGCAGGTCGAGCCTGCGACCGGATAGCATGCGCTGCCAGGCGCGCGCGGCCGTCGCCGATGTCATGCCGACGCCTCATCGGCGCGGGTGGGAAAGGAGAGGCCGGACCATGTTGGAAGAGACACGGTGACGTCGACTTCGCCAGCCCTTATCGGCGCCTCTTCGGCAATGGCTTTGCCGGCCCTGTCGATGCGGACGATGGCAAGGCCCGCATTGCCGGCCGTCGACCCCAGCGCGCCGATCGGCTTGCTGCCGACGGTCAATTCCGTGCCGGAGGGGGGCAATTCGGAACTGCCGCTGACGATGACCACACGCCTGCGCGCCGTGCCGCGATGATGCATGCGGGAAACCACTTCCTGGCCGATATAGCAGCCTTTGCGAAAGCCGAGGCCGCCGTTCAGATCCATCAGCACATCGTGTGGGAAAGCATCCTGCAATGCGAAATCGCGGCCGGAAACGGCGATGCCGCTGGCGATCCGCAGCGTGTCATAAAGTGTCTCGGGATCGCTGCCGTGCTCGCCAGGTATACGTGTCAGCACAATGCCCGCTTTCGCGAAGCGGCTGTCCTTGGGCCCGTCCGCTGCGGCATCTCCCCATGCGGCCGTGACGCCCTGTATGTCCTCCGCGACGAAATCGACCTTGGCGCGGAGCCGATACATGGTGAGCCGCTTCAGCAGGGATTCTCGCTGCTCACTGTCGGTTTCGAGGATGAAGCCGGTGCCATCCCGCCAGATCATGAAGTCGAACAGGATCTTGCCTTGCGGTGTCAGCAATGCGCCGGGGCGAGCCGCATCGGCGCCAAGCGAGACGAGATCGGTGGTGATGAGATTGTGCAGAAACGCTTCCGCTTCCGCGCCGGCAATGCGGATGAAGGAGCGCTCTCTCAGAAATACGGCTGGCATGATGGTTCCGCTGATTTGGCCTAAAGCACGTCGCGATCTTTCAGATCGCTTCCTGCGCTTCAGGTCTCTGATCTTGCGCATGTCGTTGTCGCAAAACCGCTGCGCACTTTTGCGCGACATGCTTCATTACGCAGAGGTAGGGCCTTCGGCGGGGAACTGCAAGTTCCCCGGCCGGATCATTCGCCCGAGGTGAAGAATTTCCAGCGGCCGTCCGGCGTGATGCCGACACGGTAGAAATTATAGCCGCCGAATTCCAGCATGTCGGCATAGTCGCCGGCCGTCACGATGCGCATCAGATCGACCTTCTCCGGCGTGGAGAGCGTTTTGATGTCCTTTTCGGCGAAATAGGGCCAGA
Organism: Rhizobium sp. JAB6; assembly: GCF_003024605.1. Classification (GTDB taxonomy): domain Bacteria; phylum Pseudomonadota; class Alphaproteobacteria; order Rhizobiales; family Rhizobiaceae; genus Rhizobium. Next base: position 211,068 of record NZ_PYJQ01000005.1, read on the forward strand.
CATAGACCTCGTCCGGGGTTCCCTGACCGACATGGGCAAAGCCAGTCGACATGATGTCGAGGAGAATGGACAGGATCTCGATGCCATCTGGATCGCCCGATAGGTCATGCAGCGTCTTGATCGGGTCTTCGCCGGGATCGTCGGCCGTGACCTGGGTCTGCTTCAGGCCGCCACCGATATTCATCAGCGGGCGCAGGCGCTCGAGATCGCCGGAAGCGGCAGCCTCCACGATCGCGGCGCGAAGCTTCTTCACCGGCTCGGGCGCCTTGTCGATATCGAAGAGGAACTCGACCGATTTGCCGGTGCTGGAAGCGCCACCGCTGCTCTGTGCGGCCTGCTTGTCGATCAAGGGATCGGGCGCCGGCAGCGCGTTGTTGGCGGGTGCTTCCAGTGCCTGCTCGATCGGCTTCTCGTTCTTCTGCTGTGTGGATTGTGTTGTATCTTTCGCCCGGAGGGCTGGCGGATTAAGCTGAGAAAAGGCGCCGGCCGGCAGCGGCAGGACCGTGCTGCCCAAAATCAGGGTTACGGCAGCGAGGGAGGCAATGGAACGGGAAAACGCATCGCCTGGAAAGATACGCATAAGCAATCTCTGATTGTTATTGCAGGGTGCGGTTCGGGGAGAATTCGCCCGCGAGCATGCGTTCGCGCAGCGATTCGAGCAAGGCTTCGGCACCCTGTTCCCCTTGAATCCGGATCGTCTCGCGAATCGCATGGGCAATGGCCGCGTCGGCGATGATTTCGGGCTCGATGCCGTCAGCCATACCGTCCGCCCAAGCTTCGTTCTGGTATTCCAGCGCTGCCTGCATCTTTTCATGAACGATCATGTCGTCGATTTCGTTCAGGCTGGCTTCCATTGTTTCTTTCCTCGAGACGTTCATGTCCTTACCACTTGCTTAATAACTTTATCAGCCTTTTCCCAAAACGACACGGCTCGCTATGAAAAGAGGTTAATAAATCGTTAATTTCCAAAGCGCGCGGTGATTTCTGTCGCCAGTGTTGCACCTTCGTTACGGTATCGCTCTTCCGCAAGGCGGGCCTGTGGCGTGCAATTCGTGTAAACCGACGCAAAGGACCGATACCCGCGGTTGAAGGCGGCAGTCAGCTTTTCTCTTCGTTTCGGCTCGCTCTTGGTTTCCGTGTCGAGCAATTGCTGCATGTCGCCCCGCCAGCCATCCTCACGTGTCGGACTGCAGAGATTGCGCAGATAGTCGATCGAGCCGAGGATTTCGGAAAGGCGGGACAGTTGTTGGTCGTAAGGTGCCGGCTGCTCCGCGTTCCCGCTATCCGGCCCCTGTGCCGACGGCGCGTTTGCTGCCGGCTGTGCTGCAACGGGAAAGGCTGCGGCAAGCGCGATGCAGATCAGAAGCGGTTGGCCAAGGCTGTTATGAATCATGTAACCATGTTGACCGGACAAGCATGACCGGAACAAGGCGCGGCAGGCGGTTTCCACGCCGATATTGCTCAGCATCGTTAATTTCGGGGCCGAGCTATGGGTTTGCTGCGGCAAGCCGTTCCACACATTCGAGCACGCTGGCCGGAACGGGTAGGGTGCGTACCTCCTCCACCGTATACCAGCCAAGGGCAGCCGCATCGTCGGCGGCTTCGGCGACTGCATCCTCATCGGCCTCCACAAGGAAGACCGAGAGCAGGAAGTGGCTCGTCAGAGTCCCGTCCGCCGCGTGGGAGCGCAGGTCGTAAGTCTCGAACAGCCGGGGATTGCGCGCGGATATGCCCGTCTCCTCCTTGAATTCGCGCAGCGCCGCGTCGGTCGGCGTCTCTCCGTCTTCGGCCCGCCCGCCCGGAAAGGCGTACATATCGGCAGACGGCGGATTGCTGCGCAACACCAGCAGGAAGCGGCCATTGCGTTCAAGAATGGCGGAGGAGGCAGGGCGAGGATTGGAGGTCATGGATTGCTTTATATTTGGACAGGAAGATCGATGCGCGATGGCGATGAGCCATCTGCGGCCATTTCTACAGGAAACGGCGCTTGCTGTCCCGCGGGAAAGCCTCTTAACTCGCTTCCGGCGGAACCGCGATTCTGAATGCGCCGATACAGGGACGATCGGGGATGATCTACGGGCTATATGCTTTGGCGGCTCTTGCTGAAATTGCAGGCTGCTTTGCCTTCTGGGCGTGGCTGCGTCTGTCGAAGCCCGTCTGGTGGCTGGCGCCTGGCCTGATATCGCTGGCACTCTTCGCCTGGCTGCTCGCATTGGTGCCGAGCGAGGCGGCCGGGCGCACTTTTGCCGCCTATGGCGGCGTCTATATCGTCGCCTCCATTCTCTGGCTCTGGCTCGCCGAAGGGCGGCCGCCGGATCGATGGGATATTTCCGGGGCGGCCGTCTGTCTTGCCGGCGCGGGGATCATTCTCTTCGGTCCGCGCGGCTGACCTTAGGCTTGACCCGATGCCTTGCGGGTGCAAAACAAGCCCCATGTGCGGACGTTTCGCTTTGATATCGACGGCAGACCAAGTGGGGGAGGCGCTCGGCGTCCTGCTGAACGAGGTTTTTCCCGCGCGCTATAATATCGCACCGACACAGCCGATCCTCGTCGTCATCTCGGGCGACAGGCAGCGGCCTGGCAGCAACCTGCCGGATCGCCGCGCCTTGCTCGTGCGCTGGGGCTTTATGCCCGATTGGGTAAAGGACCCCAAGGAATTCCCATTGCTGATCAATGCGCGAGCGGAAACGGCCATCGGCAAGGCATCCTTCCGCGCGGCTATGCGCCATCGCCGCATCCTCATCCCGGCGTCCGGCTTCTACGAATGGCATCGGCCGCCGAAGGAAAGCGGGGAGAAGCCGCAAGCCTACTGGATCCGGCCTCGCAGGGGCGGTGTCATCGCGTTTGCCGGGCTGATGGAAACCTGGTCGTCGGCCGACGGTTCTGAGGTCGATACGGGTGCGATCCTGACGACGGCGGCAAACAGCGCAATCCGATCCATCCACGACCGCATGCCCGTCGTCATCAAGCCGGAGGATTTTGCCCGCTGGCTCGATTGCAAGACCCAGGAACCCCGCGACGTGCTCGATCTGATGAAGCCGGTCCAGGAGGATTTTTTCGAGGCGATCCCGATTTCGGATCGCGTCAACAAAGTTGCCAATATGGGGCCGGATGTGCAGACGCCCATAGCACTCGATACGGTCAGGAAACCGCCGAAGAAGGCGGATCCGGAAGATGGTCAGCTAAGTCTTCTCTGAGCGGCCGCCATTCGGCGGCCAGTGACCGGAAATGTTGCCTGCCGGTGTCGGTCGGCGGCGGGCAAAACGATATTCTCAGGCGATCTTCTTCTTGAGCGGCTTCGTCTTCAGCATCAGGTGGGCTGCCAGAACGGCTTTCAGGCCCAGCGGACGATAATGCTTGCTGGGATCGATCTTTGCCTGCGGTTGTGCCGGCTGATCCTTCTTCTGCGTCATGTTTCACTCCTCACCATGCTCCCCCGGAGCATTTTTCGATTCACAGTCGAGTAGTGCTTTTTGTCGTAAATCATGACAAATCGAAGGCGTTTTCCAATCAGCTTTTGTAAACAACGACCATATTTCGAGAGATTAGCGCCCGAAACCTCGTGTGGAATCGGCACTGCCGCAATGTTCGACGCCGCGGAAATATCGTCCCGAGCCGCCTTGCGGTTGCTCTGATGAGCGATCGCCATGTCTCTGATTGATAAGGAAGACCTGCCGACTTGCGGTTGCAGCGCGGCAAAGCCGCCGGAGCGCTGTTGCGCGGCAATATGCGGGTTCTAGATATGCCGGCCTATGTCATCATTGGAATCATCGACATTGGGATCGGCGGGACCGTTGATGGTGTAGGTGCCGTATTTCTTCGCCCAGGAGCGTGCGCCGAAGGGCAGCGACAGCAAATAGATGACGACGGTCACGACCATGACATGCCACGTATAGCTCATCAGCAGCGCGACATAGACGACAAGGCCGAGCATGATCGGCAGAACCAGATCGCGCCTTACGCCGTTGCCTTCCGATTTACCGGACCAGACCGGCAGACGGCTGACTAGGAGAAAGCCGATGAGGACGGTGTAGGCCGCGCCCCACAAGGCGAAGGTGCGATCCGGCGTCAGCCCAAGAAAGCCCAGATAAACCGGCAGCAGCACCAGCATGGCGCCGGCGGGGGCCGGTACGCCGACGAAATATTCCGATTGCCATGAGGCCTTATGCTCGCGCTCGGCCATGACGTTGAAGCGGGCGAGCCGCAATCCGGCGGCGATCGTGTAGATCAGTGCAGCGATCCAGCCGAGCGAGCGGGCCTGATCGAGCAGGAAGACGTAGACGACGAGCGCCGGGGCAACGCCGAAGTTGACGATGTCGGCAAGCGAATCCATCTGCGCGCCGAATTTCGAGGTCGCCTTCATCAGCCGCGCGACGCGCCCGTCGATGCCGTCGAGGAAGGCGGCGACCAGCACGGCAACAACGGCCAGTTCGTAACGGTTTTCGAAAGCGAGGCGAATGCCTGTCAGGCCTGAGCAGATCGCCAGCACGGTGATCATGTTCGGCACCATCAGCCGCAACGGGATTTCGCGGAGGCGCGGTCCGCGCGCTTCGTCGTTAGGCCCATGCGGCTCGAATGGCGGAAAAGGCGTCTTCATCGCACTCGTGTTCCTATACTTCAGCTGCGGCGGCTGATGGTTGCACCCTTGGCCGAGCCGAATTCGGCAATGACGGTTTCCCCGGCGATCGCCCGCTGGCCGACGGCAACGCGCGGCGAAGCACCTTCCGGCAGGAAGATATCGAGACGCGAGCCGAAGCGGATGAGGCCGATGCGCTCGCCGGCGTCCAGCGGCTCGTTCGGATGGACGAAGCAAAGAATGCGGCGGGCAACGAGGCCGGCAATCTGCACGACGCCGATTTCGCCATGCTTCGTTTCGATCACCAGGCCGTTGCGCTCGTTCTGTTCGCTCGCCTTGTCGAGTTCGGCATTGAGGAAGCTGCCCTGGCGATAGGCGATGTTGGTGATGCGGCCGCGCATCGGCGAACGGTTCACATGGCAATCGAAGACGTTCATGAAGATCGAGATGCGCAGCATCGGCAGGCTGCCGAGGTTGAGCTCGGCCGGCGGCGTCACCATCTGCACGCTCGAAACCTTGCCGTCGGCCGGCGATATCGCCAGATCGTCATCCTGAGGCGTCATGCGTTCGGGATCGCGGAAGAAATAGGCGCACCACAGCGTCAGGATCAGACCGACCCAGAAGAGCGGCTTGAAGATCCAACCGAGCACCAGCGACGCGACGAAGAAACCTGCAACGAAGGGATAGCCCTCCTTGTGTATGGGAACGATGACATTGCGTACGCTGTTCATCAAGCTCATCTACGGTCTACTCCGTTAGGGCATTCCCACCTGGAACCGGGCTCCGGTCCCAGGCAAGATCATGCCAGTCAAAAGAATGAGAACAAGATAAGCGGTCTTGCTCTGATTACCTGTCGAGCGTGACTACAGGCAAACTCTGTCATGGGCAATGCTTCCGCACGCTCGTCCTCAACGCAATCCGCGTCGAGCACGATGCCAACGTTCCCCTGACTTGAAAAGTGTTGCCTGTGGAAACCCGTGAAGGACGCAATGACAGGCCGCCGATGACGGCGGCCTCCATGTTCTGCGTCGGCGATCGGAAATCAGAGGCCGAGAGCGGCGCGCAGTTCTGCCTTGGCGCCTTCGTACTCGGTCTTGTAGTCGTCATGCGTCATGATCGTCTGGGCAATGACGGTTCCTGCGATGCGGCCGGCTTCGATATCGGAAGCATAATGGATGCCGCCGACGACGCGGTTGTGGCCGTATTCCCAGGCCCGCGCCATGATGGCAGCGCGCTTTTCCGGCACCATGTTCGCGAGCACGATGCCCATCAACGTGCCGACGGTCGTGTGGCCGGACGGATAGGAGCCGGATTTGGAGAGCGGTACGATCGGCTTTACGAGATCGCTGTAGAGGTGCGGGCGCGGCCGCTTCCAGACATCCTTGGCCGGATCGACGACAGCGCCTTCGGTCTCCACGACGCGATCGAAGAAGGCCGAGAACTTCGGCAGGTTTTCCTTGGTGAATTTCGGACTGTCGATGACGTCGGAGAAGCGCCAGACATTCTCTTCGGCATCGGCCACGGCGCGAGCCGCCATTTCCGGCGTGCGGGTCACCTGGATCGTCAGGATTTCGCCGAGCTCCGCCTTCATCTGTGCGGAATCATTGGCGGGCGGCGGCGGCAGCAGATTGAGAAGGTTGATTTCCTTGGCATCGGCGAAAGGCTTGGCATCTTCGGCGAAAACCGGCGAGGCGAGGCCGACGACGAGCAACAGGCTTAAAGCTTTGGCAAAAGTACGCATTTTGGGGGCTCCGTTCAAAAAAGACCCTCGTACCTAGCAAGCTGTCATCTCAGTCTCGTGACAACAATCGGTGCATAACAGCAGCGCCCGCCATATCTGCCATGGTGTGCGGAATGCAGCGCTTCCGCGGGTTTTCTCACCTTGCCGGCGCCAGCCGGTCGATAACGCCCAGATCGTCGCTCTCACGCACTTGCTTCAGATGCTCCTCGGCCTGTGTCGCCTCGCGCTGGCGGTTCCACATGGAGGCGTAGAGCCCGTTCCGCGCCAGCAGATCGGCGTGAGTGCCGCGCTCCGCGATGACACCGCTTTTCAGCACGATGATCTCGTCGGCACCGATCACCGTCGACAGGCGGTGAGCAATGACGAGTGTCGTGCGGTTCTTGGAAACGACATCGAGAGCGGCCTGTATTTCGCGCTCGGTCGTCGTGTCGAGTGCCGAGGTCGCCTCGTCGAGGATCAGAACCGGCGGCGATTTGAGAACGGTGCGCGCAATCGCGACGCGCTGCTTCTCGCCGCCGGACAATTTGAGACCGCGTTCGCCGACCTTGGTTTCGAAGCCTTCGGGCAGGTTGCGGATGAACTCGCCGATCTGCGCGATCTCGGCGGCCGCCGTCACCTCCGCTTCGCTGGCACCCGGCCGGCCATAGCGGATGTTGTAGGCGATGGTGTCGTTGAAGAGCACGGTATCCTGCGGCACCATGCCGATGACCTTACGCAGGCTTTTCTGCGTGATGGTCCGCAGGTCCTGGCCGTCGATGGTGATCGTCCCACTCTGCACATCGTAGAAGCGATAGAGCAGGCGCGACAGCGTCGATTTTCCGGCGCCAGAAGGCCCGACCACGGCGACCGTCTTGCCGGCCGGTACTTCGAAAGAAATGCCCTTCAGGATCGGCCGGGCCGGATCATAGGCGAAATGCACGTCCTTGAAGGAGATGGCGCCATTGCCGATGACGAGCTCCTTGGCGTCAGGCGCATCGACCACTTCGGGCTTGACCTCGAGCAGATCGAACATCTCCTCGATATCGGTCAGCCCCTGGCGTATTTCGCGATAGACGAAACCGATGAAGTTCAGCGGCACGGAGAGCTGCAGCAGCATGGCGTTGATGAAGACGAAGTCGCCAACCGTGTGATGGCCGTTCAGAACCGACCAGCCGGACATCACCAACATCACTGTCGTACCAAGGCCAAAGATCAAGCCTTGGCCGAAGTTCAGCCAGCCAAGGGACGTCCAGACGCTGGTGGCCGCCTTTTCATACCGCTCCATCGACTGATCGAAGCGTTTGGCTTCCATCTCCTCATTGCCGAAATACTTGACCGTCTCGAAGTTCAGCAGCGAATCGATCGCCTTGGTATTGGCGTCGGTGTCGCTGTTGTTCATCGTCCGGCGGATGGAGATGCGCCAGTCGCTCGCCTTGACGGTGAACCAGATGTAGAGCCAGACCGTGGCAGCCGTCACGGCGAGGTAGGAAAAGCCGTAGCCGCGCCAGAAGATGATGGCCGTCAGCAGGAATTCGATGAAGGTCGGGATCGTGTTGAGGATCGTGAAACGGACGATCGTCTCTATACCCTTCGTGCCGCGCTCGATGATGCGCGAGAGGCCACCGGTCTTTCGCTCCAGATGGAAGCGCAGCGAGAGTTCGTGCATGTGCACGAAGGTCCTGTAGGCGAGCTGGCGCACCGCATGTTGGCCGACGCTCGCAAACAGCGCGTCGCGCAGCTGGTTGAGGCCGAGCTGGATCAGGCGCGTCGCGTTCGTGGCGATGATCAAAGCGATAGGGCCGACGAGGAAGGCAGGCAGAATGCCTTGCATGTCGAGCTTACCATTCAGCGCATCGACGGACCATTTGAAGAAATAGGGGACCAGCAGCAGGAAGAATTTCGAAACCAGCAGGAAGACGGACGCCCATACCACCCGCATCTTCAGATCCATGCGCCCGCTCGGCCACATATACGGCCAGAGATTGACGATTGTGTTCAACGGATTGCTGGAATCTGCCGATATGGTTTTCTTCTGGCCTGCCATGTCCGTCTCCGGCGAATGATTGGGCAGCCGGGTGTGGCAGCATTGCACAGCCGGCTGGCGAGCCTTCCGGCCAAGACGTGGCCATTGTTCGAAGGCGGTGGGGTCGGGCGACGCTTATACTATTTTCATGCCGTATAAAAGCAGCGGCCGGGCACTGATGAGCCCGGCCGCCGGCAATATTCACGATGTATGCTGGCTGTCGCTAGAGATGCTCGCCCGAAAGCCGCTTGCGATGAAGCGCCTCGGCATTCGGCAACGCGTCCTTCGGCAGGCCGAAGACCTGACCCGGCAGAATCCGGTCCGGATTGTTGATCTTGTCTTCGTTTGCCAGATAGATCGTCGTATAGCGCACGCCCGCACCATAGATGCGGCGCGAGATCTGCCACAGCGTATCGCCGCGACGGATGATGACGGCATTGGTGTCCGGCGAAAGCGGCGCCTGCTCGATCGTCTTCGGCTCGTTGGATGAGACTTCGACATTCGGCTGTGCTGGCGGCGTCTGTGCCGGCGCGGTGATGACGGCGATCATCTGTTCCAGGCTGGGCAGAGCGGCGGCGACCGATTTCGGGTCCTTCGGCAAGGTGACGAGCGCAGCCAGCGCCTTGCCGGCCGCACTGGAGGCATCGGCCGCAGCTTTCTTGAGTTCGGCGCTCGCCTTGATGGTCGGGCGGAATTCCGAGAGCGACTTCAGCGCGATTTCCGTACCGGAGCGGGCGGCGGCAAGCTGTTCCGCATTCGGCTGCTTGCCGTCGGTAAAGAGACCCTTCAGAAGCGCAAAGGCCTTGCCGGCACCCTCTCTGAGCCTGGTAAGCTCGCCCTCATCGAGCGGCACCATGCTTGCTGCTGCCGCTGGATCCTGGCCGCTGGCAGCAGCGGGCGGCTGTGCCGCAACCGTCACCTGATTGCCTTCGGGACGGGTAAAATTGACGCTGGTGCGCACGACGACCTTGCCGGATCCGTCGAGCACATCGACGCGGATCTTGTGATCGCCGACCGCAAGTGGCATGGGGCCGTCAACGACGAAATGACCGTCCGCACCCGCAGCATTCTCACCGATGAGTTTGTCATCGGCATAGGCGCGGACCTTGGCATTCGGCTTCGCGGTGCCGGCAACGAAGATATGATCGTTTTCGATCTCTACCGCATTGACCATGACGTCCTGATCCGCCTCCGTCTTTGCTGCCGGCGATGTGGCCGTGCCTGCCGCCGGATTGGCGGATGCAACTACCGCACCGTCTTCCTGAGGCGTGGCGTCCGTCGCCGTCGGTCTATCCGTTGCCTTGGCCTGTGCACCCGCCGCCGAGGCCTCTTCGCCCGCCACGACGCGGCCCTGCTTGGCTGACGGTGCGGTAATGATGCGGCTCGCGGCGCCCGGTTTCGATACCATCGCGAGAACCTGGGTGGAATCGTCCTTCGGCACGGAGACGGTCGCCACTTCCTCGGAGCTGACGGCCTTGCCGTCCTTGCCGGTGGCCCGCAGCACCAATTCGTGATCGCCGGGCTGCAGCGGATTGTCGAGTACGGCGGCGAAATCGCCGCTCGGCCCGACATTGGTCGTCGTGACCACCTTTTCGCCGTCGACGATTTCCAACTTGGCATTCGGCTCGGCCGAGCCGGCGATAACCGTCGAGCCATCCGGCTCGACGCGCAACACGTCGAAGGACGGCACGCGCGGAGTGGCTGCAGCAGCCGTCTCAGGCGCCGGCTGACCGGTCAGCGCTGCAAAGGCCTTGTCGATCGCCGCGCTGGCTTCGGCGCCATTGTCGGGAAGAGACTGGATGATGGCGAGCGCCTTGCCCGCACCGTCCTGAACCTTCTTCACAAGTCCTGTCGTTGTTGCGTCGATCCCCTCGGGAAGCATAAAGCCTACGATCGATTGCAGCGCGTTGGCTGCCTTCGTCTTCGCGGCCGTGAAGGTATCCTGAGACGGCGCGTTGCCATCCTTGAACAGCGCCTTGAGATCGGTGAGGGAGGTCTTTGCCGCACCCGTCAGCTCGGTGAGCTTCTTGGTGACGTCTGCCGTGCCGACCGCCGTCGACACCGCATTCTGCGTGGCTTTGGTCGCGTTCTGGGCGGTCTCGCCAGCCTTCTGTGCGTTCTCGTCGATCGTATTCTTCACCGCGTTGCTGGCTTGATTGACCACATTGCCGATCGGGGTCTTGTCGCCGTTGATGCGCGGCATCACGAAGAAGACCATCAACAGGGTCGCAATTGCCAACACCAACAGAGCCAGCCACCCGGCACGGTTCTTCATCATCATTCATCTCCACGCGGCGAAGTCGTCGCAACTCCTGAAATTGCTAGCGATTTCGCCTGCTTTTACAAGCTTTCTCAGCCATTTTCGCATGTAGTGGCACAAGTTTTCCTTTGAAAAATCTTGACTGAGCATCTGCAGCATAGTTGTTTGCATCTATGACCGACGATTCCACGCCAATTCGATCCATTTGCGTCTATTGCGGCTCACGGCCGGGACGCGATCCCTCCCATATGGCTGCCGGCCGCGAACTAGGCAAAAGCATTGCCGAAAACGGCCTGCGCCTGATCTATGGCGGCGGAACGAAGGGCATCATGGGCGCTGTCGCTAGCGGCGTGCTGTCACACGGCGGTCAGGTTACCGGCATCATCCCGGAATTTCTCGTCGATATGGAAGCGACGCGCCATTCGCTCGGTCAACTCGATGAGCTCATCATAACGCCTGACATGCATGCGCGCAAACATGGCATGTTCGAACGCGCCGACGCCTTCGTGGCATTGCCAGGCGGTATCGGCACGCTGGAAGAGATCGTCGAGATCATGACCTGGGGTCAGCTCGGCCGACACGAAAAGCCGATGGTCTTTGCCAACATCAACGGTTTCTGGGATCCAATGATGGAGCTTATCCGCCATATGACGGAAGAGGGCTTCGTCCATACCGCCCATCGCGTCCAGCCGCTCGTCATCGACAAGATTGCCGATATCATTCCGGCCATCCGCAAACACGCCGCCGAGACGCATGGCGACCGCGGCGGCGAAGAGGCCGTCATTTCCAAGCTTTGAGGAAGCGCTAACCAGGTCCGCTGGTCAGCGCTCTCTGCTCTGACGCAGCATCGACCAGCTGTAGAGCACGAGACCGGCCCAGATCAGCGAGAATGCGAGGAGCTGTGGCGTGTCGAACGGCTCCTTGAACAAAAAGACGGCGATCAGGAAGACCATGGTCGGTGCGATATACTGCATGATGCCGATGGTCGACATTCGGAGAAGCTTCGCGCCGTTGGCAAAGATCATCAGCGGCAGCGCCGTTACCAGCCCACAGCCGAGCAGAAGCGCCGTATCCGAAAGGCCGGTCTGGTAGAAGTGACCTTCGCCGCGCGCCTCGAGATAGAGGATGTAAAGCGCTGCCGGAACGCAGAGCAGCAGCACCTCGATGAAGAAGCCCTGATTGGCGCCAACAGGCAGGGTCTTGCGGAAGAAGGCATAGAAGCCCCAGGAGAAGGTCAGCGTCAGCGCCACCCAAGGTACGGTGCCGGCCTTCACCGTCAGGATGATGACAGCGATCGCTGCAAGGCAGATGGCAACGATCTGCGTCGGCGCCAGCTTTTCCTTGAGCAGGATCGCGCCGAGCGCGATGCTGAATAGCGGATTGATGAAGTAACCGAGGGCGGCATCGAGCGAATGGCCGGCGCCGATGGCCCACACATAGGTTCCCCAGTTGACGGTGACGAGCGCTGCGGTCAGCGACGCCATGGCGATCGTGCGCGGATTGCGAAATGCCGCCTTGATATCACCCAGACGGCCAAGCGCCAGCAACACGATGCCGGCCACGGGCACCGACCAGACAATGCGATGGGCAATGACCTCGAACGCCGAGATATGCGCGAGCGCCTTCATATAGAGCGGCAGAATGCCCCAGAAGAGATAGGCGGTCAGTGCGAAGCCGAAGCCCCGGACAGCGTCGTTGTTCTTGGTTTCAGGTTGGACCGCATCGGTGGCCATGAATTTTTCCCGTCATTTTCTGTTATTTGAGACGGGATTACTCCAATGCATGCGGCATGGCTAATTCATTTCATTGACGGCATCGTCAAGCTTTTTGATGGGCGGCGGATCACTCCGCCGCGATCCTGCCGGCCATATGCCGGTTTTTCATCAGCTTGTAGATGACGGAATCCATCAGGGCCTGGAACGATGCGTCGATGATGTTTTCGGAGACGCCGACCGTCCACCACCGTACGCCGTCGCTATCCGTGGATTCGATCAGAACGCGGGTGATGGCCTCCGTGCCGCCATTGAGGATACGCACCTTGAAGTCGGCCAGTTCCAGATCGTCGATCTCGTGCTGGTACTTGCCGAAATTCTTGCGCAGCGCCAGGTCGAGCGCGTTGACCGGACCGTCGCCTTCGGCAACCGACATGATGGTCTCGCCGTCAATGATGATCTTGACCACTGCTTCCGAGACGATTTTCACCCGGCCGTGGGAATCGAAGCGGCGTTCAACCATGACGCGGAAACCGTCGATCGCGAAAAATTCCGGGATGGTGCCGAGCGTGCGCCGCGCCAGAAGCTCGAAGCTCGCATCCGCGCCTTCGTAAGCATAGCCTGTCGCTTCCCGCTCCTTGACGATCTGGATCAGCTGGTCGAGCTTGGGGTCGTCCTTGCCGACCTCGATGCCGCGCCGCTTCAGCGCATTGATGAAGTTCGACTTGCCGCCCTGATCGGAGACCATAACCTTGCGGAAGTTGCCCACACTCTCCGGCGGCACGTGTTCATAGGTGCGCGGGTCCTTCAGCAGCGCCGACGCATGAATGCCGGCCTTGGTGGCAAACGCAGAGGCGCCGACATAAGGAGCCTGATGGTCCGGAGAGCGGTTCAGCAGCTCGTCGAAGGCATGCGAAAGGCCGGTCAGGCCCACCAGCCGCTCGGCATCGATCGTCGTTTCGAAGCGCTCGCTATAGGCTCTTTTCAGCGCCAGCGTCGGGATCAGCGTGATCAGGTTGGCATTGCCGCAGCGCTCGCCGATGCCGTTCAGCGTGCCCTGGATCTGCCGCGCTCCGGCTTCGACCGCGACAAGCGAATTGGCGACCGCCTGGCCGGTATCGTTATGGGCATGGATGCCAAGACAGTTGCCGGGAACGCCGCAGGCGATGACGGCCTCGACGATGGCGCGCACCTCCGGCGGCTGCGTGCCGCCATTGGTATCGCAGAGCACGACCCAGCGGGCTCCGGCATCATAGGCGGTCTTGGCGCAGGCGAGCGCATAAGTGGGATTGGCCTTGTAGCCGTCGAAGAAGTGCTCGCAATCGACGAGAGCTTCCTTGCCGGCGCCAACGGCCGCTTTGACGCTTTCTGCGATGCTTTCGAGGTTCTCCTCGTTGGTGCAGCCGAGCGCCACCTTGACGTGATAGTCCCAGCTCTTGGCGACGAAACAGATGGCGTCGGACTTCGCCTGCAGCAGGCTCGCCAGACCGGGATCGTTGGAGGCGGAGATGCCGGCGCGCTTCGTCATGCCGAAGGCGACGAAGCGCGCCGATTTCGTGCGTTTCTCGTTGAAGAAGGCCGTATCGGTCGGGTTGGCGCCGGGGTAACCGCCCTCGACATAATCCAGGCCGAATTCATCCAGCATGGTCGCAATCGCAATCTTATCCTCGACCGAGAAATCGATGCCGGGCGTCTGCTGCCCATCGCGGAGCGTCGTGTCGAAGAGATAGATTTTTTCGCGTGTCATACTGTTCCTCCGGCGAACCGGTTATTGTAACTGAGGCACTCGGCCTATGCTTTGCCTGCAAACTTGTCGGTGGCGCGGATCAACTGATCGAGAATGCCCGGCTCGGACACAGCATGGCCCGCGCCTTCGATCAGATGAAATTCCGCCTTCGGCCAGGCCTTGTGCAGTGCCCAGGCATAGCGTGCCGGGCAGGGCATGTCGTAGCGGCCATGGACGATGACACCTGGAATGTCCTTCAGCTTGTAGGCGTCGCGCAGCAACTGGCCCTCTTCGAGCCAGCCGGCATTGACGAAGAAATGGTTCTCGATGCGGGCAAAGGCGTGCGCATATTCCGCATCCTCGAACTGGGCGCTGACGGAGGGCTCCGGCAGAAGCGTGATCGTCTCGCCTTCCCATATCGACCATGCCTTGGCGGCCTCCAGGCGGGCAGCCTTGTCCGGATGCGTCAGCAGCCGATGGTAGGCGGCCATCATCTCATGGCGCTCTTCCGGCGGAATGGGTGCCACGAAGCGCTCCCATTTGTCGGGAAACATTTCGGAGACGCCGAACTGATAATACCAGTCGAGCTCGGCTTTCGTCAGCGTGTAGATGCCGCGCACGACAAGCTCGGAAACACGCTCCGGATGCGTTTCGGCATAGGCGAGTGCCAGCGTCGAACCCCAGGAGCCGCCGAAAACAAGCCATTTCTCCACGCCGGCCATTTTGCGCAGCCGCTCGATATCATCGACCAGATGCCAGGTCGTATTGGCTTCCAGGCCGGCATGCGGCGTCGAGCGCCCGCAGCCGCGCTGGTCGAACAGGGTCACGTCGTAAAGCGCGGGATCGAATAGGCGGCGATGGGTCCGCGAGATGCCGCCGCCCGGTCCGCCATGCAGGAAGACGGCGGGCTTGGAGCCGGGCGTTCCCACGCGTTCCCAATAGATCGCATGACCATCGCCGACATCGAGATGGCCGGAAGCGTAGGGTTCGATTTCCGGATAAAGCGTGCGCAGTATCTCGGTCATATTTTCAGCCCCTCCGCCGGCCAGACATCGGTATCGTGATCGGGATGCTGGAAGGAAATGATGTGCTCCTGCCGCGAATAGAGATCCGGATCCTGATAGACGGGCTTTTCGAAAATCGTCTCTACCCAAGGCAGACGATAGGCGTGGTTGACCTGGATCTGCGGGGCGAGATCGTCGCGCTCGTCGAAGGCGCCGATGGCGATTTCGAGGCCGCCCGGATGACGGTATGTCAGCGGTGTGCCGCAGTTCTTGCAGAAGCCGCGGTCGATGTTGACGGATGACTGGAAGTAGCTCGGTTCGCCGCGCGTCCATTCCACGCCGTCTTCAGGCGCGGTAACAAGCGCGGAGAAGAAATTGCCGAACTGCTTCTGGCACATGCGACAATGGCAGATCGACGGACGGCCGAGTTGGCCGCGAATGCGAAACCGCACGGCGCCGCATTGGCATCCCCCACTTCTGGTAGCTTCAGTCATGGTTCTTCTCCTCTGGCCAGCTTGAGGTATCGTGATCGGGATGCTGGTACGAGACGATCTCCAGCACGAAAGGCGCCTGCTCGGCGTCCTCTTCCGTCCGGTGTCCCGGCAGCAGATGCAGCCGGTCGACGAAGCCGATCTTGGCTTCCGTTCCATATTGCACGACAGGTGGCAGTTGCGAGGGATCGTCGAAGGCGCCGGCCGCGACTGCGAGACCATCGGGCGCCTCATAGGTCAGCGGCGTGCCGCAATCCCCGCAGAAGCCGCGCTTCACTAGATTGGACGACTGGAACAGCTTTCGCTCCCCGCGCGTCCATGCGAGCTCGGCGCCGCGCGTCGAGACCAGAGGCGCATAATAGGCGCCGAAAGCCTTCTGACACATGCGGCAATGACAGATGGAGGCATCCTTCAGCTCGCCCCGCACCCGGAAGCGAACGGCGCCGCACTGACAGCCGCCGGTGTAGGTCGAGACGATCATGATCTAGCCTTTCCGGCGACGGTGAGGAGATGCATGCAGACGTTATCGATATCCCTTAGGACATCGTCATTCCAGAAGCGCAGGACGGTCCAGCCATCTGCTTCGAGACGGCGGGTGCGACGCTGGTCATAGGTCTGATCACGATTATTGCCGTGGTGCGAGCCATCGACTTCGACGATGAGCTTTTCTGAAAGGCAGGCGAAATCGATGATATAGCCGGCGATGGACAGCTGACGGCGAAAGCCGAGGTCCATGAGGCGGTGAGCGCACAGTTCATTCCAGAGGCGCAGTTCCGCGTCCGTCATTACCTGGCGCATGCGGCGGGCATTGCTTCGGATTTTCGGCGGGACTGGAGTGTGCGGCAATGGAACCAGACTCACCGCTTGATCTCCCAAGTCGTGATGCGCTCGCCCGTCGCCGCATCCTTGCCGTCCTTGAGCTGGATGCCAATTTCCGTCAGCTCCTCGCGAAGCTTGTCGGCCTCGGCGAAGTTCTTTGCCTTCAGCAGTTCCAGACGCTGGCGCACCTTGGCATCGATCTTCGCGACCACAGCTTCGTCCATCTCTGCCTTCGTCGGCAGCACGCCGAGTAGATCGGCGCTGGCCGCGAAGACCGGCAGGAGGCTGGCATCGGCATTGGCGGCCTGTGCGAGGGCATGCAGCGCCTGGATGGCGGCGACGGTGTTGAGATCGTCGGCGAGAGCGGCCAAGACCGTCTGATCCGGTGCCGCGTCGCCAATATCCGCCGCCGGCCATTTGGCGATCAGCCGTTCGGCTTCCTCGAGGCGCTTGACGGAAAAGTCGATCGGCTCGCGATAGTGCGTCATCAGCATGGCAAGCCTGAGCACATCACCCGGCCAGCTGCGGCCGCCGAGCTTGTCCGTCTGCAGCAGCTCGTGGATGGTGACGAAATTGCCTTCCGATTTCGACATCTTGCGGCCTTCGACCTGCACGAAGCCGTTATGCATCCAAACGTTCGCCATGGCATGCGTGCCATGGGCGCAACGCGACTGGGCGATCTCATTCTCATGATGCGGGAAGATCAGGTCGAGCCCGCCGCCATGAATGTCGAAGACCTCACCGAGATAGCGTCCGCTCATGGCCGAGCATTCGATATGCCAGCCCGGACGGCCGCGGCCCCAGGGGCTTTCCCAGCCCGGCTCGTTCTCGTCCGACAGCTTCCACAGCACGAAATCGCCGGGGCTCTTCTTGTGCTCGTCGACGGCGACGCGGGCGCCCGCCTGCTGCTCGTCGAGATTGCGCTTCGAGAGCTGGCCGTAATCGGTCATCGACTTGGTGTCGAACAGCACTTCGCCGGCGGCGCGATAGGCATGACCCTTGGCGAGGAGTGTTTCGATGATCGCGATCATCTGTGCGATATTGTCCGTCGCCCGCGGCTGCACCGTCGGCTCCATGCAGCCAAGTGCCGTCGTATCCTCCCGGTACTGCCGCTCGGTCTTTTCCGTTACCAGGCGGATAGCCTCGTTCAACGGCAGGCCGGGATGGTCGCGCAGTGCGCGCGCGTTGATTTTGTCATCGACATCGGTGATGTTACGGACATAGGTGACATGGCTTTCGCCATAGACATGCCGCAGCAGGCGGAACAGCACATCGAAGACGATGGCGGGGCGGCCATTGCCGATATGGGCGAAGTCGTAAACCGTAGGGCCGCAGACATACATGCGGACGTTGTCGCGGTCGATCGGCTGGAAATCGACCTTTTCGCGCGTCAGCGTGTTGTAGAACTTCAATTGCGGCTCGGCGGCCATATCACTCTCCCAAGGCATAAATCCGAAAAATACCGTCACCGGCAGGCCGGACGTTTGTCATCTTGGATTTTGGGAGACGAAAACGGCCAGGCCAGCGAAACGCTAGCGAATAATCTTCCGGCAGATAATGCAGATAACCGTTTTCATGGGCGGCTTTATCGCGCGCCGGATGAATTTGGTCAAGTAGGGATAAGGCGTCTCGCGTAAAGGCCTGGGATGTTTTTATTCCGGCATCCGATAGCCGACGAGCTTGTTCTCGCGCACGACGAAGAGCTTGCCGGTTTCGGTTACATCGCGGCCGACCAGAGGCAGGATCGCCTGGGCGACCTCTCGCGGATGCGGCAGCGTATCCGGATCTTCGCCGGGCATCGCTTGGGCGCGCATGGCGGTGCGGGTAGCACCCGGATCGACGCTGGTAATGCGCAGAGGCGTGCTCTGTGTTTCCCCGGCCCATGTCCGCGCCAGCGCCTCGACGGCGGCCTTGGAGGCGGAATAGGGACCCCAGAAGGGCCGGCAGCGATGGGCGGCGGCCGAAGAGAGGATGACGGCGCGGCCCGCCTCGGCGCGCATCAGCAGCGGCTCGACGGAACGGATCAGCCGCCAGGTGGCGGTGACATTGATCGTCATCACCTTTTCGAAGACCTTCGCTTCGACATGGCCGATCGGCGAGATCACGCCGAGAACACCCGCATTGGCGACGAGAATATCGAGTTTGCCCCAGCGTTCGAAGATCGAAGCTCCGAGCGCATCGATGGCATTCATGTCGGCAAGGTCGAAAGGAACGAGCGTTGCCGAGCCGCCGGCAGCCTTGATGGCATCGTCCAGCTCTTCGAGCCCGCCCACCGTACGGGCGCAGGCGATCACATGCGCGCCGGCCTTGGCCAGCTCCAATGCCGTGAAATAGCCGATACCGCGCGATGCGCCGGTGACGAGGGCGATCTTGTCCTTGAGATTGACGCTCATGCTGCCTTGATCCGGATATGTTGCGAAGGAATAGGGGCAGAGCGCCCCCGTCCTTTCTGGGGTCAACCGCTTATAAGGTCAACCATTGCTGGCGAGAACGGAAAGCTTGCGCACGTTGCTGGTGCTCTCCTTGTCGAGCAGGCGGGTCGGATAATCGCCGGTAAAGTAATGGTCGGTGAACTGCGGCTGCGCATTGTTGCGCGGCTCGCCGCCCACGGCCCTGTAGAGCCCGTCGATCGACAGGAATTCCAGCGAATCCGCGCCGATATAATCGCACATGGCCTTCAGGCTGCTGTATTGATTGGCGAGCAGCTTGTCAGCGTCCGGCGTATCGATGCCGTAGAAGTCGGGATGGAAGATCATCGGGCTTGCGACGCGGATATGCACCTCGCTGGCACCCGCATCGCGGATCATCTGCACGATCTTCACCGAGGTCGTGCCACGTACGATGGAATCGTCGACGAGCACGACGCGCTTGCCGGCAATGATCTCGCGGTTGGCGGAATGCTTGAGCTTCACGCCGAAGGCGCGAATCTGCTGCGTCGGCTCGATGAAGGTACGGCCGACATAATGGTTGCGGATGATGCCGAGCTCGAAGGGAATGCCGCTTGCCTGCGCATAGCCGATGGCGGCGGGCGTACCACCGTCCGGCACGGGCACGACAACGTCGGCGGCGACGGGCGCTTCCTTGGCGAGGTTGATGCCCATGTTCTTGCGGGCAACATACACGTTGCGGCCGCCGACAACGGAATCGGGGCGGGCGAAATAGACGTATTCGAACAGGCAGAGACGCTCCGGACGGGAAACTTCCGGCTTGCGAGCATCGATGGTGATCGAACCATCAGGCTGGATCTCGCAGATGATGACTTCGCCATTTTCAACGTCGCGGACATATTTCGCGCCGATAATGTCGAGAGCACAGGTCTCCGAGCAGAAGATCGGCTTGCCGTCGAGTTCGCCCATGACCAGCGGCCGGATGCCGATCGGGTCGCGGGCGGCGATCAGTTTCGTGCGCGTCATGGCGAGCATCGAATAGCCGCCTTCCATCTGCCTGATGGCATCGATGAAGCGATCCGACGAGGAGGCCTGCTTGGAGCGGGCGATGAGATGCAGCACGACTTCGGTATCCGAGGTCGACTGACAGATGGCGCCGTCGGCGATCAGCTGCCGGCGCATGGTCAGGCCGTTGGTGAAGTTGCCATTGTGGGCGATGGCGATGCCGCCGACTTCCAGCTCCGCAAACAGCGGCTGGACGTTGCGCAGTATCGTCTCGCCCGTGGTCGAATAGCGCACATGGCCGATCGAGCGGTCGCCGGGCAGCCGCGCGAGCGTTGCGGGGTCGGTATAGTGGTCGCCGACCAGACCCATCCGCCGTTCCGAATGGAAGCGCTGACCATCGAATGAGACAATGCCGGCCGCTTCCTGCCCGCGATGCTGCAGGGCGTGCAGACCGAGCGCCGTAAGCGTCGCCGCGTCCGGATGTCCCAAGATGCCGAAGACGCCGCATTCTTCATGCAGCGTGTCGCCGTCGATGTCGTCCTCGAAAGAAACGGAATGGTTCATGGCTGCGGGCCTTTGCTCTCAACGTGGGCGGATCGGGGCGGCGTCACGAGTGACCATTAAAATAGCTCAAAATCCGGCCGGAAAAAATATCGGGCCGGATCTTCTATTGTCACGCCGCTCAAATGGCGATTCTCGCGCGGCAGGTCAAGCCTGTAAACACGCCATCAGTTGTTTGTCTGCGGTGCCGGCGCGTCGTCCGAGGGCGCGGTATCGTTCGGCGCAGCGTTATCACCGCTTCCTTGCTGCTTCGGCGCGATCTTGTTGAGGATCTCGGCCGGCAGCCTTGCCTGAATGTCCTGCGGTAGCGCTGCGGTCAGCTTCTCCACCATGGAATCGAGGAATGGCTTCGACTTGGCATTGTTGACCCAGTCCGGACGGGCGGCCGGCGCTACCAGCCAGTTCCAGAAAGCGACGACGACCACCATCAGGAGCAGGCCGCGAGCCGCGCCGAAGAGGAAGCCGAGCGTGCGGTCGAGGGCGCCGATGCGGCTGTCGATGATGAAATCGGCGATCCGGATGGTGATGAAGGAAATGATGATGAGCGCCAGCAGGAAGATGACGGCGGCGGACGCGATCGTCGCGATCTTCGTATCCGCCTTGTATTGCAGGGCGTAGGGAACGAGCAGCGGATAGAGATAGTAGGCCGCGACTGCGGAGCCGCCCCAGCTGACGATCGAGAGAATTTCGCGCGAGAAGCCGCGAACCATGGCCAGAATGGCGGAGAAGAGAATAACGCCGATAACAATACCGTCGAAAATCGTAATGGGCATCTATAATCCACTTCAAGACTTGCAGACCTTTTGGTCGGCATCGGCCTCAATCAGGAGCCTCTTCTTCGCCAAGAACGGCTGAAGTAAGGCTCAGTCCTCATCTTCCACGCGCTTGAGCGCGCCCTTTGGTCCGGCAATGCGCGCCACCAGATCCGGCAGGCTGTCGATCTCGCTCCAGCGTCCGCCGTTGACCTTCGGCAGATCGGCGGAAGCGGCGGGCAGAACGGCCCCTGAAAATCCCAGCTTCTCGGCTTCCTTGAGGCGCTGGGCGGTGTGCGCGACCGGCCGGACGGCGCCCGACAGGCTGACTTCGCCGAAATAGACGCAATCGGCGGGCAGAGCAAGACCGGCCAGAGAGGAAACCAGTGCAGAAGCGACGGCGAGATCAGCAGCCGGCTCGGAAATGCGATAGCCGCCGGCGATATTGAGGTAAACGTCATGCTGGCCGAGCCTGACGCCGCAATGCGCTTCCAGGACGGCGAGAATCATCGATAGCCGCGCCGAATCCCAGCCGACGATAGCGCGGCGCGGCGTGCCCAGCGATGTCGGGGCGACCAGCGCCTGCACTTCGACCAGCACGGGGCGCGTCCCCTCCATGCCGGCGAAGACTGCCGCCCCCGGCGATTTTTCGTTGCGTTCGCCAAGAAACAGTTCGGACGGGTTGGGCACGTCACGAAGGCCGCTATCGGACATTTCGAACACGCCGATTTCATCCGTGGGACCGAAGCGATTCTTCACGGTGCGCAGGATTCGGTAGTGATGACCCCGATCGCCTTCGAAATAGAGAACGGCATCGACCATGTGCTCGACGACGCGCGGTCCCGCGATCTGGCCATCCTTGGTGACGTGGCCGACCAGCACCATGGCAGCGCCCGTCTGTTTCGCGAAGCGGATCATCGCCTGTACGCCGGTGCGTACCTGCGTGACCGTACCCGGCGCGGATTCGGCAAGCTCGCTCCACAGCGTCTGAATGGAATCGATGATGATGAGATCCGGCCGCTTGCCTTCGGACAGCGTTGCGAGAATGTCCTCGACATTGGTCTCTGCGGCCAACAGCACTTCCGTGTCGGCCGCCTTCAGGCGTTGGGCTCTGAGGCGGACCTGCGCCACGGCCTCTTCGCCCGATACGTAAACGATCTTGTGCCCCTGACGGGCGAGGGCGGCCGCCGCCTGCATCAGCAGCGTCGATTTGCCGATGCCGGGATCACCGCCGACGAGAACGGCCGATCCCCGTACGAAACCGCCGCCCGTTGCGCGGTCGAGCTCGGATATACCGGTGTGGATACGCGGCGCCTCTTCGATCTCACCCGAAAGCGATGTGAGCGTTACGGGCTTTCCCTTTCGTGGCGTCTTTGCCGGCCCGCCACCGATCCCGCCCAGCGGATCTTCCTCGACGATGGTGTTCCATGCACCGCAACCGTCACACTTGCCGGCCCAGCGATTGTGGACCGTGCCGCAGTTCTGGCAGATGAATTGTGTGCGGGCCTTTGCCATCGGATGCTGTTCTCAAGTTCAAATGCTGCGCTTTTCGCGACGAATCGCGATCGGCTGACAGATAATGTCTTCCCACGCCTATCAAAACTAATGATTTCCGTATCAATGACGATCGTGTCAGCCTTTATGCCGGGTTTTTATGGATAACGACCGATGTTTGACTATTCGCTTGCCCACTGGATCGCCTTTCTCACCGCTGCAACCCTCCTCAATCTGTCACCCGGGCCGGATATCGCCTTCATTCTCGGCCATACGATCCGAAGCGGTATGCGCTCCGGCTTTGCAGCGCTGTTCGGCATATGGAGCGGCGCGTGCCTGCATGTACTGATGGCGGCTGCCGGCCTTTCGGCGATCCTTGCTGCCTCCGCGCTGGCCTTCTCGACCGTCAAATGGATCGGCGCCGCCTATCTGATATGGCTCGGCGTGCAGGCGCTGCGCTCGAAGGGCGAGGCGGCGTGGATCAAGGAGGCTGGTAAGACCTTGTCCTTTGGCCGCATCTATCGCCAAGGCATCCTGGTCTCGCTGCTCAATCCTAAGGTCGCGATCTTCTTTTTGGCTTTCCTGCCGCAATTCGTCGTCGAAGGCGCAGGTCCCGTCTGGGCGCAACTTCTGCTGCATGGCAGCCTGATTATCGTCGTTGCAGCCTTCATCGAGCCGCCGTTGATCCTGCTTGGCGGCCGCCTGAGCGAGGCTCTGCGGCGCAATCGAAGCCTCGGCCTATGGCTCGACCGAGGTCTCGGCGCGCTCTTCGTCGCCCTTGGCGTCCGGCTGGCAATCAGCGCCCGCTAAATATTCTGAGGAGTAGCCGAGCTATTCCTCCGTTTCTTCCGAGATATACCGGCGCTCGTGGCGCAGGCCCATGCTGGTCAGCATCTCGTAGCCGATCGTTCCGGCCGATCTTGCGGCCTCGTCGACGGAGATGTTGCTGCCGAAAAGCTCGATATAGTCGCCGGCGCGCGCCAGGTTGTCCGGCAGGTCGGTGACGTCGAAGATGGTAAGATCCATTGTGATGCGGCCGGCGACCGGCACCTTGTGTCCGGCAATGAACCCATGGCCGCCTGGGATGCCGGTCTGGCGCAATGGCACGCCGGCGCTCGACTGGCTGCGCATATAACCGTCGGCATAGCCTGCAGAGACGATCGCCAGCCGGCTGTCGCGGGTCAATTGCAGGGCACGACCATATCCCACCGTCTCGCCTGATTTGACCGAGCGGGTCTGAATGATCCGCGCCTCGGCCGTTGCCACCGGCCGCATCGGATTGGCCATGCCGGGAACGGCCTCGCCGCCATAAGTGGCGATACCGGGACGTGTGAGGTCGAAATGATAGTCGGCCCCAAGAAATATGCCGGCCGAATTGGCAAGGCTCGCCTTGATGCCTTCGAAAGCGGTACTGACTTTGCGGAAAGCCTCGAGCTGCTGCCTGTTCATCGCGTTGGACGGATCGTCGCCGCAGGCGAGATGGCTCATCACGAGAACCGGCGCAAAGCTTGCCGGGCGGGAGACGTCATCGGCCAGCGCGATCGCATCGTCCATCGGCAGACCGAGCCGGTTGAAACCCGTGTCGACCTGCAGCGCACAGGGATAGTCGCCATAGTCGGATAGAACGGACATCCAGAAGGTCAGCTGCTCCTCCGACGCGATGACGGGCACGAGATCGTTTTCGAAGAACCGACGCTCCATGCCCGGCCAGATGCCGCTGAGCACGAAGATGCGCGCCTCGGGAGCAAAGAGCCGGAGGGTCGCGCCTTCATCCGCGGTGGCGACGAAGAAATCGCGCGCACCTGCAGCATAAAGCGTTTCGCCGACATCCTCGATCCCCAGCCCGTAGGCATCGGCCTTGACGACGGCCGCCGTGCGGGCCTTTCCCGAGCGGCGCGCGAGGTCGCGCCAATTTTCGACGAGCGCGCCGAGATCCACCGTCAGCCGCAGGCCGGCGGAAGCGAAGGCATCATCGTCATTAAAATTATCTGTCATGGAGCGCCCTGAACAAGGAAGTGGCCGGAGGTGATTGGCTCGAGCCAGGATACTGGCCGTCGATGAAAAGAAAAAGTGCTGCGAGGCATGTATGCGGAACTGGACAAAACTGCCACCACATTTCTGATGTCGGCCTCCGGCGGGGCCGGAAGCCGACAGATTGTTCGAGGCCCAAATTGGCTGAGGAGCAGCCTTCAGCACGCATGCTGTGTGCGTCGTCTGGAAAGGCGGAGCCCATTGGCAATCGCCAATCGCCGGAATAGAGCTCAGCCGTCACGCCATTTCACCGCCCATGAGGCCGTATCGTGGTCGGGATGCTGGTTGTTGCTCTCCCTGATCGCCGCTGCCCAGTCGGCGCCGTTGTTTTCGGTCACGCCGGTGTTTTCTATGTCCGTGATCGTATCGAACCACGCCACCATGTTCTCGGTGCAGGTATTGGCATGCGGCGGGAAGGCGTGCGGATCGTCCAGCGAACCGATCATCAGGTTGGTGCGGCCGTTTTCGAGCTGATGGAAGAATAATGGCGTGCCGCAATTTGCGCAAAAGCCGCGCTCGACAAGCTCCGAGCTTTTCCAAACGCTCGGCCTGCCGCGTGTCCAGGTGAGCGCATCGTCGGGTGCGGCAAGGAGTGCGGCAAAGATATTGCCCGAAGCTTTCTGGCACATGCGGCAATGACAGATATGCGAATTGTCAAGCATGGCGGTTGCGTGATAGCGCACGGCCCCGCACTGGCAGCCGCCGCTCACCTTCATCTCGATGCGTTTCAATTTGTCTCCTCCTTCAGCGGCGGGTTTGGGACTTAAATGCTTTTTAGGTTTTCATCTTTTGTTCGTCCAGCAGAGCGACGGATCCGATCACGCGTTCTCAAACGCCTGCCTGTGACTTCCGCTCCGGCTGCCGGCTATAAGCGGTGGCCGGAGTTCGCAGAGACTGTTGGGTCCGCTCGGGCTCGCGCCTTCGCGGCCACCTCCTCACGGTCGCGAGGAGGTTGAGACGTTTCCAGCGAATAGAGCAATTCCCGGGCGCAGTTCGCAATCGACAGGACCGCGCTCTCGAACACAGCCTCGTTGCGTTTCGACGGCTTGTTGGTTCCGCTCAGCTTGCGCACGAACTGTAGCGCTGCATCATGGATTTCCTCATCCGTCGCCGGCGGATCGAAATTAAAGAGGGGTTTGATATTTCGGCACATGCCCTGCTTCCCTTTATCGTCTTTCCACCACTCACAGGCGTGGCGTCCTATCAAAACTAGCCACGTGAGGGTGAATTACAACAAAGTGCAGGCAGAATTCCAGCGAATGACCGCCCAAAGCGGGCCGCGATCTTTCAGCTTCGCTTCCCACTTTGGGTCTTTGATTTGGCGCATGCCGTTGTCGCAAAACCGCTGCATTTTTCGCGCGACATGCTTTAGCGTCGGATACCGCCGTCCTACGCCGCATTGGTGCATAACGCCTTATGCACGCGCCGCAGAGCACGGCTGTCAGTGCTCCTCATACTGCATAAAGGAGGAATCGGCGAGATCGGCAAAGCGGGTGAATTCCGACTGGAAGGCGAGCTTCACCGTGCCTGTGGGTCCGTGACGCTGCTTGGCGATGATGACGTCGGCCGTGCCCTTCACGCGGTCGAACAAAGCTTCCCATTCCCCGTATTTGGGGTCGTTCGGATCGCGCGGCTCCTGGTTCTTCACATAATATTCCTCGCGGAACACGAAGAGCACCACGTCGGCGTCCTGCTCGATCGAGCCGGATTCACGCAGGTCCGAAAGCTGAGGCCGCTTGTCGTCACGGCTTTCGACGGCACGCGACAGCTGGGAAAGCGCGATGATCGGAACGTTGAGCTCCTTGCCGAGCGCCTTTAGGCCGGTGGTGATTTCGGTGATTTCCTGCACGCGGTTTTCGCCTGATTTCTTCGAGCCGGTCATCAGCTGTACGTAGTCGACGACCAGAACGTCGAGGCCGCGCTGGCGCTTCAAGCGGCGGGCGCGGGCGGCGAGCTGGGCGATGGAGATACCGCCGGTCTGGTCGATATAGAGGGGCACCTTCTGCATCATCATCGAGCAGGCCACCAGCTTTTCGAAATCGGCATCGTTGATGTCGCCGCGGCGGATTTTCGAGGAGGAGACTTCCGTCTGCTCGGAGATGATACGCGTGGCGAGCTGTTCCGACGACATTTCCAGCGAGTAGAAGCCGACGACGCCGCCGTTCTTCGCCTTCATCGAGCCATCAGGCTGCACTTCGCCTTCATAGGCGGCGGCGATATTATAGGCGATGTTGGTGGCCAGCGAGGTCTTGCCCATGCCGGGGCGGCCGGCAAGGATGATCAGGTCGGAGCGCTGCAGGCCGCCCATCTTGCTGTCAAGCGAGTGGATGCCCGTGGAGATGCCGGAGAGGCCGCCGTCACGCTCCTTGGCAACGGCCGCCATGTCGATCGCAAGGGCCACGGCGTCGTTGAAGGACTGGAAACCGCCGTCGTAGCGGCCATTCTCGGCAAGCTCGAACAGCCTGCGCTCCGTATCCTCGATCTGCGCCTGCGGCGGCATGTCGAGCGGCGCGTCGTAAGCGATGTTGACCATGTCCTCGCCGATGGTGATCAGCGCTCGGCGCAGCGCCAGATCATAGATGGCGCGGCCGTAATCTTCCGCATTGATGATCGACACGGCTTCGACGGCAAGCCGCGCGAGATATTGCGCGACCGTCATGTCGCCGACCTTCTCGTCTGCCGGCACGAAGCTCTTGATCGTCACCGGGTTGGCAGTCTTGCCCATGCGGATGATGTCGCCGGCGACCTCGAAGATCTTGCGGTGCAGCGGTTCGTAAAGATGGATCGGCTTCAGAAAGTCGGAGACGCGGTAATAGGCATCGTTATTGACGAGGATGGCACCGAGGAGCGCCTGTTCCGCCTCAATGTTATTGGGCGCTTCGCGATAATGCTGGTCGGCGGGAGCAATGGCGGCGAGCTTGCGCGCTGCTTCGTTCATTTTCCATCTCTTCGTACTTTAGGGCGTCGTCTGGTTTGCGACGATCCGATGTCATGGTCAACCGTGCAAACGGGCGGCCATACCGACCTTTTAACGTTGTTCCACTCGTCCACAGGGACAAGTTTCCGCCACGTAAAAAATCCCTTGTGGCCACTTTGCAACGCAAAGATCGACACACGAATCACTTATGCAAACTATCCGTGGGAGTATTTTAGCCGGGTCTTTCGCTGCACGCATCAACTGTTGCGGCTATCCTGCTTGAAAAGCTGGGAAAATCCAGGTATTCCATTGAATTCGGGTAGGATGCTAATAGTATAAAGTTGCAATAATGCCAGGTGCGCCATCAAGACAAGAACTCTTCGACGACCTTTCCGCCTTCAATCGCAAGCTGAGGGCGGCTTTCGACGCTCTCGTTCGCGAACACGGCATGACCCTTTCCCGTGCGAGGGTTTTTCGCAAGCTCTCCCGCCGGGACGGGATAAACCAGAGAGAGCTCGCCGATGAGCTGGAGCTGGAAACGCCGACGCTCGTGCGCATCCTCGATGCGATGGAGGCGCAGAATTTCATCGAACGCCGGGCCGCCGTATCGGATCGCCGCGCCAAGCAGATCTTCATGACGGAATCGGGGAAAGTCGTTGCCGCCGAGGTCGAAGCTCTTGCCACCAGTGTGCGAGCGGATATCTTGGAAGGGATTTCGGACAAGGATGTCGGAATGGCGCTCAAGGTTATTCGCGCCATGACTGCCAATCTTCAGAATATCGGCAAATCATGAGGTAATGCATGAGCGGGGATCCGGGCCCGGTCGCCAATGCGCAAGCCAACGCCGTCCCGCCCGCTCCACCGCCTATGCCGGGCTGGAAAGTGCCGCTCTATATTGCGGCATCCGTCATGTTCTTCCTGACCCAGGGCCTCGGTCTTAATCTCGCCTTCGCCAATCTGACGCAGATCCAGGGAACCATCGCGGCGACCACCACCGAATCCGCATGGCTTTCTGCTGCCTATATGGCGCCCAATGTCAGCCTGGCCATCGCGTTGGTGAAGATCCGCCTTCAATATGGCGTGCGCAATTTCGCCGAGGTGAGCATTCTCGGCTTCGTGCTCGCCTCCCTGCTCAATCTCTTCGTCTCCGACCTTCATTCCGCGATCGTCGTCCGCTTTTTGAGCGGGATAGCCGCCGCGCCGCTATCGACGCTCGGCTTCCTTTATATGCTGGAGGCCTTCGAGCCGGCGAAGAAGATGACCGTCGGCGTCAGCCTGGCGATGATGAACACACTGCTTGCCGCTCCCATCACCCGCCTCGTGTCGCCTTCGCTGCTGGATTATGGCGAATGGCGCGGCCTCTATACGCTTGAGATGGCACTGGCGCTGCTCGTCATGCCGATCATCTATCTCTTGCCGCTCACACCGCCGCCGCGCGTCAAGGTCATCGTGCTGGGCGATATCTTCAGCTATCTTCTCGTGGCGATCGGTTTCGGCTGTCTGGCTGTCGCCCTGTCGGTCGGGCGTCTCTACTGGTGGCTGGAGGTGCCATGGCTCGGCGTCGTGCTGGCGATTGCCGTTGCGTCCCTGACCGTTGCCATCGTCGTCGAGCTGAGGCGGTCGACACCTTTGATCGACGTCCGCTGGCTGCTTCGGCCTGAAATTCTGCACCTGACGGCGATCCTTCTGGTCTTCCGCATCATTGCCGCCGAGCAGACCTCCGTCATCATGACCTTTTATCAGAATGCCGTCGGGCTGCTCTATGATCAGCTTTCCATACTGTACTGGATCATCCTGGCCTTCTCCATCATCGGGGGCCTCGTCTGTACCGTGTTCATGAGCTACGGCTTCGGCTGGCAGATCCAGGCCGTCGCGCTCATCCTGATGGGGGTAGGCGCGCTGATGGATTCGCAGGTGACGAACCTGACCCGTCCCGAGCAGATGTATCTCAGCCAGGCATTGGTGGCGGCCGGCGCGGCTCTCTTCCTGCCGCCCTCCATGTCGCAAGGCTTCAAGGAGGCTATATCCAGGGGGCCGCCTTATCTGGTGACGTTCTTCGTCGTCTTCACTTTCACGCAGAGCATCGGCGGGCTGATCGGCTCGGCTTTTTACGGCACGCTGATCACCATTCGCGAAAAGTTCCATTCAGCCGTCCTGACGGAGCGCGTGCTCCTGACCGATCCGCATGTGGCCGCACGCGTCAGCCAGCTTTCATCCTCCTATGGCAAGGTGATTGGGGATAGCGCGCTTCTGAAGGGGGAGGGGCTGGCGCTGCTGGGTGCGCAGGTCAGCCGCGAGGCTAACATGCTTGCCTATGGAGACGCCTTCTTCGTCGCCGCCGTAATCGCCTTCCTTTCGCTTGCCGGCCTGACCATCCATGTTCTCTACCGCTTCGTCAGCGCTCGCCTGGGCGATGACCGCGTAGAGGTCGCGACATCCAACCCATGAGGATATGAAATAGCTCCATGTCGAGGCTCGTTCGCTCCCCAATCGAAGTCATTGCGGTTCTTGCCGGTGTCGGCGGCGTCATGCTGGTGCTCTACGCCTGGCATCTACCGCCGTTCAAAACCTCGGTCGAGACCACGGACGACGCCTATGTCAAAGGCTATGTCACGACCATCAGCCCGCAGGTCAGCGGTTATATCACCGACGTGCCGATCAAGGACTACAAGCTCGTCAAGGAGGGCGATGTGCTCGCCCAGATCGATAACCGCATCTACAAGCAGAAGGTGGCCCAGGCGCGGGCAACGCTGGACGGACAGAAGGCGGCACTCGCCAATTCGCAGCAGCAGGAGCAGGCTGCCAGGGCCGGCATCGTCTCCAGTCAGGCGCAGATCGACAGCGCCAATGCTGCTCTGAAGCGCGCCCAGCTTGCGGCCGATCGCGTGACGACGCTGGTCTCGAGAGGCGTGTCGACGACAAGCGATGCCGAACAGGCGCAGGCGACGCTGCAGCAGGCTCAGGCTTCGCTCAACCAGGCGAAAGCCGGTCTCGACGTCTCTCAGCAGAACCTGACGACGATCATCGTCAACCGCGCCTCGCTCGAGGCCGGTGTCAGCGGCGCGGAGGCTGCCGTGCAGCTCGCCGATATCGATCTCGACAATACGACCATCAGGGCGCCGCAGGACGGCCGTATCGGGGAGGTCGGCGTACGCCTCGGCCAATATGTGACGCCTGGCACGCAGCTGATGAATCTGGTGCCGAAGGACGTCTGGGTCATCGCCAATTTCAAGGAAACGCAGCTCGACGGCATGAAGCTCGATCAACCCGCCACGATCTCCGTCGATGCGCTCGGGCATCGCGAAATCAAAGGCCGCATCCAGCGCTTCTCCCCCGCCGCGGGCTCGGAATTTGCCGTCATCAAACCCGACAACGCCACCGGCAATTTCACGAAGGTCGCCCAGCGTCTCGGTGTCAGGATCAAGATCGAGGATGGGCAGCCGCTCGCCGATCAGCTGGCACCCGGCATGTCCGTCGTCGTTTCGATCGACAAGGATTCGGCTCCGTTGCCGGAGCCCAGGACCGGTGACTGAAAATCAAGCTTTGTCCCGTGCAAGGCAGCATATTGTGCCAAGCCTTGCACCAGAGCGCGCTCTATCCTCGCGCCCAAGCGCGAGGCCTCGAAGGGCGAGGGCGGCTCGTGCATTCCAACCAACAAAAAAGCCTGGGCCGCAAGACCCAGGCTTTTTCATTCGCACTACTGCGAAAGCTTGAAGATCAAGCTTCTTCGTCGCCGTCGCGGTCTGCTTCCGGATCGAAGAAGTCTTCCGGACGCAGGGCGTCTTCGTCAACGCCGTAGATGGCGTCGGCGGAGGTGAGGGTTTCGCCCTTGGCCTGACGCTCTGCTTCTTCGGCGGAACGGGCAACGTTGAGCTCGATCGTGATTTCGACTTCGGCGTGAAGTCCGATCGTGACATTGTGCAGGCCGATGGCCTTGATCGGCGTATTCATGTGAACCTGGCTGCGACCGATGTTGAAGCCTTCTGCGGCGAGGATTTCAACGACGTCACGGGCAGCGACCGAACCATAGAGCTGACCGGTTTCGCCGGCCGAGCGAACGACGATGAAGGACTTGCCGGCGAGAACGTCGGCAACCTTCTGGGCTTCGCTCTTGCGCTCGAGGTTGCGGGCTTCGAGCGTGGCGCGCTCGGCTTCGAAACGAGCCTTGTTTGCGGCGTTGGCGCGCAGCGCCTTGCCGAGCGGCAGCAGGTAGTTGCGGGCAAAGCCGTCGCGAACCTTGACGGTTTCGCCCATCTGGCCGAGCTTGGAGATGCGTTCGAGAAGAATGACTTCCATTTTCGTTGTTCCTTTCGATGTCAGATTTTCGTGTCTTGTTTGGGTGTGTCGGCATTCTTGTTCGGGGTCAGCGATATCGCCTTGCGGGTATCGTAAAGACCGAGAACAAGAATGATGAAGAGCGGCAGCGTCACAAAGAAGCATACCAGGTAGCAGATGATCAGAACGGGCAGGCGCCAGTCCTTGCCCCGCGTCCGGTAATGCAGCGAAGCAAAGCCGGAAACGATGAAGCCAGCGCCGAAGGCGCCGAGCACGGCGGCGGCGATGAGGCCGAGGACGCCGCCGAAGAAGATAGCGACGATCGCCACGAGAAAGACGAAGATCGCATTGCGGTTCATGCGCAGCGACGAGGGGATATCATCGCGCGGGCGCAGATTGTGGCTCGAAGCCGCGACGATGCGGGTCGCCACATAATAGGCGGCCAGCAGCATCATGACCCAGATCATGCCCCAGGCGA
Organism: Rhizobium sp. JAB6; assembly: GCF_003024605.1. GTDB lineage: Bacteria > Pseudomonadota > Alphaproteobacteria > Rhizobiales > Rhizobiaceae > Rhizobium. The sequence continues at coordinate 243,299 of NZ_PYJQ01000005.1, forward strand.
TCGGGATCATGTAGAGCATCAGCGACTTCATTTTCGCGATCGCAGCCGGATTGAGCTGAAGATCGGGAGACTGCTGGTTCACCGCGGCGGTGTAGGCGTCGACGACCTGGCTCACCAGATCGGCGCCGTAGCCCATGACCGCGCCGGCGACGATGATGACGACGGCTGCAAGGCCGCACAGATGCAGCATGATGTCGGAGAGCGGATACCAGGCCATGAGATTATCCGGCCCGCCGAGTTCGGAGGCGGGACGCGCCAGATTAGCGAGATGGCTGAGCCACGCGGGGATCAGCGTCAGGAGAATGACGAAAAGCCCGAAATAGACGGATTGCGTAACGGTTCCTACGATGCCGGCGACGATGACGGCAACAATGACGGCCATATTGCCCCAGCCGAGGCCGACGATCAGGATCGGGAGAGCGGAAAGCGCACCGAACAAAATGAACAGCAAAGGCTGTACCGTCGCGCCGTACACGAGTAGGGCGGCGGTCAGACCGGCGAGTGCGCCGATGCCAAGCTCTTTTGCGTTCAACTTTTTCACGTCGCTGTCCTGCTTCGCATCGAGCAGTTAGAGGATGCCTTCGCCACGCGGGTCTGAAAGCTTATCCCCAACATGGGGTTTCAAGGTTCCGATCCGCGCCCACCGCGAAAGGGAGAAGGGAAGGCATCGCTGCCTTCCCCTTATTCATTCTGCGTCAGGCGCTGTTAGGCGACGACGTAGGGCAGCAGGCCGAGGAAACGGGCGCGCTTGATCGCCTGGGCGAGTTCGCGCTGCTTCTTCTGGGAAACGGCCGTGATGCGGGAAGGAACGATCTTGCCGCGCTCGGAAATGTAGCGCTGCAGGAGACGAACGTCCTTGTAGTCGATGCGCGGCGCATTGGCGCCCGAGAACGGGCAGGTCTTGCGGCGGCGATGGAACGGACGGCGGACCGGTGCGGAAGAAACTTCAGACATCTCTCAAATCTCCTTATACGCGGTCTTCGCGCGGACGGCGCGGACGGTCTTCGCGGTCACCACGATCCGGGCGCGGACCACGATCGCCGAAGCTGCGTTCCGGACGGTCGCCATCGCGGCGCGGACGGTCGTCGCGGTCGCGCTTCTGCATCATGGCGGACGGGCCATCTTCGTGCTTCTCGACAGCGATCGTCATGTAACGCAGGACGTCTTCGCTGATGCGCATCTGGCGTTCCATTTCCTGGATCGCAGCGGCCGGAGCATCGATGTCCATCAGGGCGTAGTGAGCCTTGCGGTTCTTCTTGATGCGGTAGGTGAGGGACTTGAGGCCCCAGTTCTCGATACGCCCGACTTTTCCGCCGTGAGCTTCGATGACACCCTTGTACTGTTCTACGAGGGCGTCGACCTGCTGAGCGGAAATATCCTGTCGGGCAAGGAATACATGTTCGTAAAGAGCCATGGATAGCTTTGCCTTTCTTGCGTTGGTCTGAACCCGATATTCGGCGGCTAAGCCTCAACGACTGCTCCTGAGAGGGTAAACCCAAGCAAGAAAAGCGTTTCCGAGACGGTCGAGAGCGGAGACACGGGAGGCTGGAACGCTTCCGTTCCGAACGGCTTCTCTTACGAAAAACCGGCCCTCCGTTCAGCCACCAGCCAGAAGACCGGGTTGCGAACAGGGCGGCTTATACGGATTTTTCTTGGAAAGGCAAGGGTAGAGGGGAAATTATGCCGCTTGCCCCGAAGCCGCGCCGATCCCAGGGCTATATCGCGAGCTTCCATCCGCCGCAGCGTTGCACCCGCCGCGCTCTCCCATATGATGGGAGGCGAATTGCAGCAACAGGGATGGTTCATGCGCATCTTTCTCGTTCGGCACGGCGAATCCCTCGGCAATATAGACGACCGAGCCTATCGGCAGTTCGGCGATCATAACGTGCCCCTAACGGAATGGGGCTATCGGCAGGTGCTGGAGGCGGGTGAGGCGATATCAGCCTATCTGAAGGCATTGCCATCAGCCGAATTACGCAAGCTGAGCGTCTGGTACTCGCCCTTCCTGAGGACGCGGCAGAGCAAGGATGCCCTGCTGGAGGTTCTGCCTGCCGAACTCATCGGGAATACGAGAGAGGATTATCTCCTGCGCGAGCAGGATTTCGGGCTCTTCACCGAAATCTACGACCATGCTGAACAGAAGCGGAAGTTTCCCGACGAGTTCGAGAAATGGGCAAGGCTGCGCAACAATAACGGCAAGTTCTATGCGCGTCCGCCGGATGGCGAAAGTCGCGCCGACGTCGCCCAGCGTGTGCGCTTGTTTCTGCAGACCGTCATGCACGACGCCGAAAACGGAAAGAACAATGTCATCATCGTCGGCCATGGCGTCACCAACAGGGCTTTCGAGATGAACTTCCTGCACCACCCCGTCGATTGGTTCAAGCGCTCGGACAATCCGGGAAACGCCGATGTCACCTTGATCGAGGGGCGGAGTTCGGAAGGCTATCGCTCGATCCTGCTTCATAAGTCCGTGGACCGCGTGAAAGGGCAGGAGGAATTGAAGGCGGCTTATGGTTCCGAATTGGCGATTGCGCCGAAGACGGGGCAATAGGCCGCTTGCCGTAAGCATGGCTTTCCCGCTGCCGTATAGATCTGCTTTTATTTCATCGGCACGGCCGACTCTCTCGAATGAGTATTTGCAATCACGGCTTGTGAAACGGCTGGAGCTGTGGAATTCATGGTTTGGCTGCAAGGGGGTAGGCTGTGAAGACTGTGAAGAAAAGCTTTGCTTTGCTGGGTTTTGCTTTAAGCTTCGCCCTTCTTGCGCAAGACGCTGCGGCTCGGTTGAGCTACGACGTTCGAACTGCGGATGATGGAACTACCTACATTACGGTAATTGGCAGCTTCGAAGCCGACGATGATTTGAGCTTATTCCGCGATAAGGCTGTTTCCAGCCACGCTGACTACGTCGGCTTCGACAGCGGCGGCGGAAATGTATCCAAGGCATTGGAGCTCGGCCGGCTGATTAGATCTCTGGGACTCAGCACTCTCGCTGTAAGAAGCGCCGAATGCTCCTCGGCTTGTTCCTTGTCATTTCTTGGCGGAGTGGGGCGTTTTGCGGAACCGGGCTCGATCGGCGTTCACAAATCCTCGTTCAGCGATACAAAAGGAATGGATGTCGAGACTGCCGTTGCAGCCGTCCAACGGCAGACTGCCGACGTGATCGCCTATATGAACGAAATGGGTGTCGATCCAGGTTTGCTGCAGCTCACGCTCAAATATGACAGCAACGATATTCGTTATCTGTCATCGAGCGAAATGACACAGTTTCGGGTAACAACCGTGTCATACCAGGAGATTCAGGAGTTCGCAGCAAAGTCGTCGTCTATCAAGGCTCCGGCGGCGAGTGCTGAAGCGAGTAAGGCAACTCAGCCACTGAGCGAGCAGTCGCCGCTTCTGCAAATTCCAATCCCCAGAAACGGCATTGTTCAAGACGACACAGGAGCGGCCCTGCTGAAGACAAGCCGGAACATGAGCGCCAAGACGATTGCGGCTTTCCCGAATGGGAGCGAGTTGACGATCAAGAAGAGCATTGGCGACTGGTATCGTGTGTCGATCGGTAAAAAGTCCGGCTATATGCGTCAGACCTCGGTGTGGGTGCGTGAATTCGAAGAAAATCGCTTTGGCAAACAATATATACAAATATTCGTCGATCATTCGTTGACCACAGCCATACGGTTGGCCAGGGGGCAAACCCTCCTATGGCGGTCCATTTGACCGCGCAGGGGCGGTATGCCCTTACCATTAAGGACGTCTACGACAAAAATATCGCTCCGCTGGTATATCAACACCTGCTGGGGAGTAAAAAAATCCCTCTCGACGCCATCATCACTCATGGCAACGACTACGTTCGCGAAATCTGCTGCAGTGCTTCCGCTGCAGCGGCCGAATAAACGGGCAAACTTGCCCGTTTATTCGTTTCGCATGTTACCGGTAGGCTCTTCACATCGGCATCGGATACTTGCGATGCACCTGCTCGATTTCGGCCAATGCCTCTTCCGGAAGCGTCACATAAGCGGCAGCCACGTCGGTTTCGAGCTGCGCCATCGTCGTCGCGCCGATGATGACGGAGGTCATGAAGGGCTTGATGAGGCAGTAGGCCAGTGCCAGCTTCGATGGGTCGATGCCGTATTTGGCGGCGATTTCGAGATAGGCCTTTACCGGCGGTTCCTGCAGCGGCTGCAGGCGGCCGCCGATGTCTTGATTGATCGAGCCGCGCGAGCCGACCGGCCTTGCGCCGCCGACATATTTGCCGGTGAGGATGCCGCCGGCGAGCGGCGAATAGGCGAGCAGCCCGACATCTTCGTGATGGGACAACTCGGCAAGATCCAGGTCGAAATGGCGGTAGAGCAGGTTGTATTCGTTCTGCGTGGTGGCGACGCGCGGCAGGCCCTTTTGCTCGGCAATCGTCAGATATTTCTGGATGCCCCAGGTCGTCTCGTTCGAGAGGCCGACGGCGCGGATCTTGCCGGCCTTCACCAGCTCGCCCATCGTCTCCAGGATCTCGGTGATCTCGGCGATGACTTTCTCGCGATCCTGATTGAAGGGGTTATAACGCCAGTTCTGACGGAAATGGAAATGGCCGCGGTTCGGCCAGTGGACCTGATAGAGGTCGATATAATCGGTCTTCAGCCGCTTCAGGCTGGCATCGACCGCTGCATTGATATTGGCGGCGTCCGGACCTTGTCCGCCGCGCAGATATTCGCGGCCTGGGCCGGCGACTTTGGTGGCGAGCACGATATCCCTACGCTTGCCGGTCTTCTCGAACCAGGTGCCGATATATTCTTCGGTGCGGCCCTGAGTCTCCGGTCCGACCGGCGTCGTCGGATACATTTCGGCGGTGTCGAAGAAATTGATACCCTTCTGGACGGCATAGTCCATCTGCTCATGCGCTTCGGCTTCGCTGTTCTGCGTGCCCCAGGTCATCGTGCCCAGGCAAATCTGCGAAACGGAAATATCGGTGCGGCCTAATCTCTTATATTTCATGGGAAAACCTTGGGATGGGAGAAGGTCAAATGAATGAGGTCGCGCAAACTTAGGCTCGATCTGAGCGAGCGCAAGAAAAAAATCATTGCGCTTCGCAGGCGCAAAAGCCTGTGGCAGCGGGGCTTGCACTATTGACTCCGCCGTAAACAATGTCATTGGGAAGCAAAACGACCCCCAAAAGGACGCTTTATAATGACTGTTGCTTTCACATTTCCCGGCCAGGGCAGCCAAGCCGTCGGCATGGGCAAGGACCTCGCCGACAATTTCGCCGAGGCGCGCGCCGTGTTCGAGGAAGTTGATGAAGCGCTCGGTGAAAAGCTCTCCGACGTCATCTTCAACGGCCCGGAAGACAGGCTGACCCTGACCGCCAATGCGCAGCCTGCGCTGATGGCGGTGTCGATGGCAGTTATCCGTGTCCTGCAGGCGCGCGGCCTGGATCTGAAGAGCAAGGTCGCCTATGTTGCCGGCCATTCGCTCGGCGAATATTCCGCGCTCTGTGCCGCCGGCACTTTCTCGCTTGCCGATACGGCGCGCCTGCTGCGCATCCGCGGCAATGCCATGCAGGCGGCAGTTCCCGTCGGCGTCGGCGCCATGGCTGCGATCATCGGCCTTGAACATGCCGACGTCGTCGCGGTTTGCGAGGAAGCCTCCGCGATTGGCGCCTGCCAGATCGCCAACGACAATGGTGGCGGCCAGATCGTCATCTCCGGCGAGAAAGCCCCGGTGGAAAAGGCAGCGGAACTTGCGACCGCCAAGGGCGCCAAGCGCGCCATCCTGTTGCCCGTCTCCGCGCCTTTCCATTCTGCGCTGATGGCGCCGGCTGCCGATGCCATGCGTCAGGCACTCGCCGGCGTCGCCAAGGCCAATCCGGTCGTGCCCGTTATCGCCAATGTGAAGGCGGCTCCGGTTACCGACGCCGATGAGATCGCGCGGTTGCTCGTCGAGCAGGTCACCGGCCAGGTGCGCTGGCGCGAGACGGTGGAATGGTTTGCCGCCAACAATGTGACGACATTGTATGAAATTGGCGCCGGCAAGGTGCTGACGGGTCTTGCCCGCCGCATCGACAAGTCAGTCAACGGCATCGCCGTCAACAATGCTGCCGATATCGACACGGCGCTCGCCGCCTTGCTCGGCTAATAGATTAAGGAACGAGGGACACACATGCTTGATTTGACCGGCCGCAAGGCCCTGGTAACCGGTGCATCCGGTGGCATCGGCGAAGAAATTGCCCGGCTCCTGCACAAGCAGGGCGCCATCGTCGGCCTGCACGGCACCCGCGTCGAAAAGCTCGAGACGTTGGCCTCCGAACTCGGCGATCGCGTCAAGATCTTCCCGGCGAACCTCTCGGATCGCGATGAGGTTAAGGCGCTTGGCGCCAAGGCCGAAGAAGAGCTCGGTGGCGTCGATATTCTCGTCAACAATGCCGGCATTACCAAGGACGGCCTGTTCGTTCGCATGAGCGACGAGGATTGGGACAGCGTGCTGGAAGTCAATCTGACCGCCGTTTTCCGCCTGACACGGGAGCTCACCCACCCGATGATGCGCCGCCGCTATGGCCGCATCGTCAATATCACCTCCGTCGTCGGCGTAACCGGCAATCCGGGCCAGGCGAACTACTGCGCCTCCAAGGCCGGCATGATCGGCTTCACCAAGTCGCTGGCGCAGGAAATCGCGACGCGCAACGTCACGGTCAACTGCGTTGCCCCCGGTTTCATCGAAAGCGCCATGACGGGCAAGCTGAACGACAAGCAGAAGGAAGCCATCATGGGCGCCATCCCCATGAAGCGCATGGGCACCGGCGCGGAAGTCGCTTCCGCCGTTGCCTATCTTGCATCTTCGGAAGCAAGCTACGTCACGGGTCAGACGATCCACGTCAATGGCGGCATGGCGATGATCTAAAGGAATTGCTGTTGGAGGGGCTTTCCCGCCAATAGCATGTTGAGCAACCCGCAGCCGGCTATTTTCTGGCTTTGCGACGGACTTAAACCGTGTTAAGCGGGCCATGACTGTGAACAGTCGTCCGGAAAATTCAGGCGGACTGGGCCATATTCAAGGCGCAGGACCGGATCTCAATGCCGGGTTGAACGGGTTTGCCAGCGGCGTCGGAACAGATGCTGCAGGTTTGAATTAGGGTAGGGATGTCACAAGGCATTCTCATCAGGACATAAGGTCGAGGAAACCGACATGAGCGATATCGCAGAACGCGTAAAGAAAATTGTTGTTGAGCATCTTGGCGTTGACGCCGACAAGGTTGTTGAAAGCGCAAGCTTTATCGACGATCTCGGTGCGGACTCGCTCGACACCGTCGAACTGGTCATGGCCTTCGAAGAAGAATTCGGCGTTGAAATTCCGGACGACGCAGCTGACTCGATCCTGACGGTCGGCGACGCGGTAAAGTTCATTGAGAAGGCCCAGGCCTGATCTTTCGCGCTTTTTGACGGGGCGGGCTGAAGAGTCCGCCCTATTTCGTCCGGCGAAGCCGGCCGAAACCTACATATACGCATATCATCATAAAAAGACGGGGGTCTGCGGGCGATGAGACGTGTCGTTATCACGGGTACCGGCATGGTATCACCTTTGGGCTGTGGCACTGAGGTGTCCTGGACGCGTTTGCTCGCTGGGCACAACGGCGCCCGCCTCGTAACCGAATTCGAGGTCGAAGACCTCGCGGCGAAGATTGCCTGCCGCATTCCTGTCGGCGACGGCACCGACGGCACCTTCAACGCCGACGATTGGATGGAGCCGAAGGAGCAGCGCAAGGTCGATCCCTTCATCATCTATGGCATGGCCGCTGCCGACATGGCGCTGGCCGACGCCGGCTGGCATCCGGAAGCGGATGAGGATCAGATTGCAACGGGCGTCATGATCGGCTCGGGCATCGGCGGTCTCGAAGGTATCGTCGAAGCCGGCTATACGCTGCGCGACAAGGGTCCGCGCCGCATCTCGCCCTTCTTCATCCCCGGACGTCTCATCAATCTCGTTTCGGGCCAGGTCTCGATCCGCCACAAGCTGCGCGGCCCGAACCATGCCGTCGTCACGGCATGTTCCACCGGTGCGCACGCAATCGGCGACGCCGCCCGTCTCATCATGCTCGGTGACGCCGATGTCATGGTCGCCGGCGGCGCCGAGGCCCCCGTCTGCCGCATTTCGCTTGCCGGCTTCGCCGCCTGCAAGGCGCTGTCGACGGAATATAACGATACGCCGCAGAAGGCTTCGCGCCCCTATGATCGCGACCGTGACGGCTTCGTCATGGGCGAGGGCGCCGGCATCGTCGTGCTTGAAGAGCTGGAACACGCCAAGGCGCGCGGCGCCAAGATTTATGCCGAAGTGGTAGGATACGGCCTCTCCGGCGATGCGCATCACATCACCGCTCCGTCCGAGGACGGAGAAGGTGCTTTCCGTTGCATGACGTCGGCTCTGAAGCGCGCCGGCCTGACGCCAGCCGATATCGATTACATCAACGCGCACGGCACCTCAACCATGGCGGATACGATCGAGCTCGGCGCGGTCGAGCGGCTGGTCGGCAATGCCGCGTCGAAGATTTCCATGTCGTCCACCAAGTCGGCGACCGGTCATCTCCTCGGAGCAGCCGGCGCCATCGAGGCCATCTTCGCAACACTCGCCATTCGCGACAATATCGCCCCGCCGACACTCAATCTGGACAATCCGGAACGCGAAACCGCCATCGATCTCGTTCCGCACAAGGCCCGCAAGCGCGAAATCAACGTCGCGCTCTCGAACTCATTCGGCTTCGGCGGCACGAATGCGTCGCTTGTTCTGCGTCGCTATGAGGCTTAATAACAACGCGTAACTTTGAGGGCGAGAATGCCTTTCGGCAATCTCGCCCGAATCCTTGATTGTTGTTGCGCGCCTTCGCCTTCTCCGGAATGCGGCGCGGGAACGCCTGATCGGTCGAAGTCGGAGCCTTAGGTTCCGCCTTATCTTCTGAACCTGTTTTTTGCCGCATTGCTTGGCCAAAGAGCAGGCAATCACAAAAGGGAAGGGATTGCCGGTGAGCGATACGAACCAGAGCAACGGAACTCCGAACGGGCAGAAAGGGCCGATCATTCCGAAATCGGCCAACGAAGCCCTGCGTCCGGAGCGTGTTCCGGACCCGCCGAAGCGTTCGCGCAAAGCCCGCAGCCAGATGGTCATCTTCCTGAACTTCCTGATGACGCTGGCAGTTTTCGTTGCTGTCGCTGCGATCGGCGGCGCCTATTACGCCTTTTCGATCTATCAGGGTCCCGGTCCGCTGACGACCAACACGAATTTCATCGTGCGCAATGGTGCCGGTCTCAGCGAGATTGCCAACCGTCTGGAATCCAACAACATCATCACGGATCAGCGCATTTTCCGCTGGCTGACGACCACCTATCTCCGTGACGGCGAAACTCTGCGGGCCGGCGAATATGAGATCAAGGCCGGCGCCTCCATGAAGGACATCATGGAACTGCTGAAGTCCGGCAAATCGATCCTCTATTCGGTCACCCTGCCCGAAGGGCTGACGGTTCGGCAGATGTTCAACAAGCTGCAGGCCGATACCGTTTTGGAAGGCGATCTGCCTTCGGCGCTGCCGCCGGAAGGCAGCCTGAGGCCTGACACCTACAAGTTCACGCGCGGCACCAAACGCACGGAAATCATTCAGCAGATGGAGGCCGCGCAGACGAAGCTGGTCGAACAGATCTGGGAAAAGCGCGACTCCAGCGTGCAACTGGCGAACAAGCAGGATTTCATCACGCTGGCCTCGATCGTGGAAAAGGAAACCGGCCTTGCCGATGAGCGCGCGCACGTCGCTTCCGTCTTCTTGAACCGCCTTAGCAAGGGAATGCGTCTGCAGTCCGACCCCACCGTCATTTACGGCCTCTTCGGCGGCGAAGGGAAGCCGTCCGATCGTCCGATCTATCAGTCCGACCTGAAGAAGGACACGCCTTATAATACCTATCTCATCAAGGGATTGCCGCCGACGCCGATCGCAAATCCGGGCAAGGACGCGCTGGAGGCCGTTGCCAATCCGTGGAAGACGCAGGACCTTTATTTCGTCGCCGACGGCTCAGGCGGACATGTCTTCGCCGCGACGCTGGACGAGCACAATGCCAATGTCAGACGGTGGCGCAAGCTGGTTGCTGAGAAGGGTGAAGATCCCAGTGCCATCGCCGTGGATGGTCAGCCGGACGACTCTGCGGTAGCCCCCGGTTCCGGCGCACAGCAGAAGAAGAAAACCAACTAATCCCCAATGCGCTGCGGCTAACCTAGGAAGCGCGGCGCGGATTCACTTTACATTGATCCCTATTGCGAAGATTTTTCGTTGGATGAGGGATGGAACTATCGGAGGCTTGCATGGCATTGCAGTCCATGACCGGCTTTGCCCGGCGTGAGGGAACGAGCGGTCGCGGCCGATGGGCATGGGAACTGCGCTCTGTGAACGGCAAGGGATTGGACATCCGCCTGCGCTTGCCGCCAGGCCTCGAGCGCCTTGAGGCTGATGTTCGCAAGTCGATTGCGGATCGGCTCACGCGTGGCAATCTGCAGGTCGGCCTGTCCCTTTCCATCGAAGAGAGCCGCGTCGAGGTCGTGGTGAATCAGGATGCGCTGGCGGCGGTGCTGGCGTTGCGCGATCAGCTGGCCGGCATCGTTGATCCCTCGCCATTGCGGCTGGAAAGCCTGATGTCTGTGCGTGGCCTGGTGGAATTCAAGGAAGCCGAGGAAGACGAGGATGCGGTCGCAGCGCGAGACGCCGATATCATGGCGGGCCTTCAGGCGGCGCTGGACGATCTTCGCGACATGCGCCGCCAGGAAGGCGATGCGCTCGGCAAGGTTCTGCTCGGTCATGTCGCAACGATCGAGATGCTGACGACGACGGTCGAACGCGATCCCTCCCGTTCGCCGCGGGAAATTGCCGCAAGGCTTGCCACGCAGGTGTCGATGCTTCTCGATGGCTCGTCGGGCCTCGACCGCGACCGGCTGCACGCGGAGGCAGCGCTTCTCGCCACCAAAGCCGATCTGCGCGAAGAGATCGATCGTCTGAAGGCGCATGTGGCGGCTGCGCGCGATCTCATCTCCAAGGGCGGTCCCGTCGGCCGTAAGCTCGATTTTCTTGCACAGGAATTTAACCGGGAATCGAATACTATCTGCTCGAAATCGAATGCTGCGGCCGTGACTGCCGCCGGCATCGAGCTGAAGGTGGTAATCGACCAGTTCCGCGAACAGGTCCAGAATTTGGAGTAGGCCATGAAGCCGGCGACATCCACATCCATTCCGATCGCCCGCCGTGGGTTGATGCTGGCCATCTCCTCGCCGTCAGGTGCCGGCAAGTCGACGATCGCGCGCACATTGCTTGATAGGGATAAGCAGGTAAGCCTCTCCGTCAGCGTGACGACGCGGCAGCGCAGACCCAGCGAAATCGAGGGCGTGCACTATCACTTTGTTTCGCAGCGTGAATTCGAGCGCCTTCGCGATTCCGACTCGCTGCTCGAATGGGCCGAGGTGCACGGCAATTTCTACGGCACGCCGCGCGAGCCCGTGGAGACCGCCATGGCGGAGGGCCGCGACATGCTCTTCGACATCGACTGGCAAGGCGCTCAGCAGTTGCAGGAGAAGATGCCGGCCGATGTCGTCTCCATTTTCGTGCTGCCGCCAACCATGACGGAGCTGCAGTCGCGCCTGCATCGCCGTGCCGAGGACTCCGAAGAGGTCATCGCCATGCGCCTCGCCAATTCGCGGGCCGAGATCGCTCACTGGCGCGAATACGACTATGTCATCGTCAATGACGATCTGAACGTTGCCTTCGATGCGGTTCAGTCGATCGTCAAAGCCGAGCGCCTGCGCCGCGACCGCCGGCACGGCATGTTCGATTTCGTTCGGGACCTGCTGGAAGAGACGCCGAAGCTGTAAAGCCGGTCAAAGGCTGTTTGCCAACCGGCAGAATTCTTCCACCGAAAGCGTTTCGGCGCGGCGCTGCGGATCGATATCGGCCTTTTGCAACAGGACTTCGCCGCCAAGCGGCTTGAGGCTCTGGCGCAGCATCTTGCGGCGCTGGCCGAACGCGGCCTGTGTCACCTTCTCCAGCTTGTCGATTGAGCAAGGAATGGGGTTTTCCTTTGGTGTCAGGTGTACAACCGTCGATGTGACCTTCGGGGGTGGGGTGAAGGCCTGCGCAGATATGTCGAACGCCATGTGAGCCAGTGTCCGCCAGCCGCAGAGCACGCCGAGCCTGCCGTAATGGTCGTCATCCTCCTGCGCCACGATCCGCTGGCCGACTTCCTTCTGGAACATCAGCGTCAGCGACTGCCAGAAAGGCGGCCATCGCGCCGGCAGCAGCCAGTTTACCAGAAGCTGCGTCCCGACATTATAGGGCAGGTTGGCGATGATCTTCACCGGCCCTTGTGGCGCAAGGGCGGCGAAATCTGTCTTCAGCGCATCACCTTCGATTACTTCGAGCCGGCCCGGATAGTGATCGGCGATTTCCGCCAGCGCCGGCAGGCAGCGCGCATCGCGTTCGACGGCGATGACCTTGGCCGCGCCGAGCGCCAGGATAGCGCGCGTAAGACCGCCGGGTCCGGGCCCGACCTCGAAGACGGTGACGCCCTCGAGAGACCCGGCTGTGCGCGCAACCTTCTGCGTCAGATTGAGGTCGAGAAGGAAATTCTGCCCAAGCGCCTTGCGCGCATCGAGGCCATGGCGCTGGATGACATCGCGAAGGGGAGGTAAACCGTCCAGTGCGGCCATCAGGGATTGTTTCCGGTCTTGCTGCTGATCTCGCTTGCCAGCTTGAGGGCGGCGACAAGGCTGTCTTCCTTGGCAATGCCCTTGCCGGCGATACCGAAGGCCGTGCCATGATCCGGGGAGGTGCGAACGAAGGGCAGACCGAGCGTGACATTGACGGAATCGTCAAAGCCAAGCGCCTTGGCGGGGATCAAAGCCTGATCGTGATACATGCAGATGGCAACGTCGTAACGTCGACGCGCGTCGTCATGGAACATGGTGTCGGCGGGCAGGGGGCCGAATGCATCGATGCCCTCGCTGCGCAGCATATCGATCGCGGGCCGGACGATCTCGTCGTCCTCCTTACCGAGAGCGCCGTTCTCTCCGGCATGCGGATTGAGGCCGGCAACGGCAAGACGCGGCTTGGAGATGCCGAAGCGGCTGCGCAGATCGTGATCGGTGATCCGGCATGTCTCGGCGATCAGATCGGAGGTCAGTGCCTCAGGCACCTCTTTCAGAGCAATATGTATGGTGACCGGAATGGCGCGGAGCTTCGGGCCGGCCAGCAGCATGACCGGCATGACCGGTTTTCCGGTTGCGCGCGTCGCGAGATCCGCCAGGAACTCCGTATGACCGGGAAAGCCGAAGCCGGCATCGTAGAGCACGGATTTGGCGATCGGGTTGGTGACGACTGCGGATGTCTGGCCGCTCATGCTGAGAGAAACGGCGGTTTCGATGGCGGCAATCGTGCCCTTGGCAGTCGCAACATCCGGTTCGCCGGCGATGACACTCATTCCGGCTTCGATCGGCAGGATAGGTAGGGCGTCCGGAAAGATATTGCGGGCATTTGTCGGATCGGTGACCGCAAACGGCACGGTCAGCCCGAGCTGAGAAGCCCGTGCCGCAAGCACGGCGGCATCGCCGAGAAACAGGAAGGGTGGCAAATTCAGCTCGGCACGGCGAAGCCAGGCGGCGAGCGTAATATCGGGACCAATGCCGGCCGGATCCCCCTGCGTGAGGGCAAGGGGGAGGGAAGAGCGCGGTGGCATCGTCAAATCAGCGATAGACGATCTGCGCCTTGGAGCGCAGTTCGTCCATGTACTTCTTGTCGTTGGCGCTCACACCCTCTGCCTTGGCCTTGCCAATATCCTCGGCGCGGAACACGGCAGCCGCGGCAACGTCATCATTCACCTGGCGCTGCGAGCAAATGGCAACATATTCGACCCCACGATCGGTCACGATAGGAGCGGTCGTGTTGCCGGAAGCCTTTTCCAGCAGCGGCTTCCACATTTCCGGGACTTCCGGTGCAAGCACGCGGCCGAGATCCTGGACGGAGACGTCGCGCATCGTAGCGGCAAAAACCTTTGCTTGATCGCAGCCGGGGAATTTGGACCGCGACGCCTCGGCTTCTGCCTTGCGCGCATTCAGGATCGCGTTCCGCTTTGCCGCCGGTACGACGAAAATGATCTGCTTCAGAAAATACTCGGTCGTAACGGGCTTCGTCTTGTTTTCCGTCATGCGCGTCACGAGATCGTCGTTCGACATACGGCTTCTTGCACCGAAGCGCGCGTTGACGATCCGCGGCCAGCTCATGGAAACGGCGATATAGGATTTGAAATGATCGACGCCGACGCCGGCCTTTTCCAGAATCTGGCTGAGCTGCGCCGTCGACATCTTGTTGCTGGAGGCGAAACGGGCGAAGGCAGCATCGACGTCCGTCGTCGAAACGGACATGCGCAGGCGGGAGATCTCCGCGCGCTTCAACGTTTCGTCGACGAGTTGCTCCTTGGCAAGCTTGTTTAGGTCACCCTTCTGGCGCTGCAGCTTGAGGAAGGCGACGCGCTTGGCTATGTCGCCGGATGTGATCACCTGGCTGTTGACGAGGACCTTCACTTCGCTTGCTGCGAAAGCGACATCGCTGCTCGGCACGGCGAAGCTCGCCATGATCAAGGCCGCCGCTCCGAACGCCAGAGCTCGCATCGGTGTCTTTCCAGAAAACATCAACTACCCCTTCCCAAAGGTATTTCCTGCCAGCATTGCGCCGTTTTGATACGCCTGTCGCGCAATACGGCAACTTTGCGCCACATGTCTACATCAAGCGCGATGAATTGCAAAATCCTTGCGGCGAAACAATGACGCCGGTAACCGCAACCGCATCCATGCAAAAGAGCCGGCGGTGAAGCCGGCTCCCTGCAAGTTCGATCTTTATCAGAACGTCGCTTCCTGGACGCTGCCGAGATTGACGTCGCCCAACGTACGGAAGGTCAAACGGGCACCGATCGACCAATTGGTTGCCGAACTGGCGGTCGTATCCTTCTTGTCGAGGAACGACACGGTAAAGATCGTGCATTCGTCCTCGTAGGAAAGGCCGACACCCTGGCGGGTGATCTGATTGTTGTTAAGATCGTAGCTGACCGTACCGAAGACGGACCAGTATTCCTTGAACTTGATCTGCGCGCGCGACTGGATTTCGTCCTGATTGGTGGTGAAACCATATTGCGGCTGGGCCGCAATATGCGTGTAGATCAAGGATGTCTGGAACACATCGTTCGAGAAGCCGACGGATGTATCGCCACGCTTGAAAGCGAAATCCTTCTGATCGAAGCGATAGGATGTTGCGAGCGAGATTCCCTGCGGTGTCGTTAGACCGAACATGGTGACGTAGTCGGAACGGGTCGTCTCAAGACCGGAATCCGAACCGACGCCGGCCAGATCGTTTGTCGCAAACGAGTTGCGGCCCGCGAGCTGATAGGACTGTCCGAAGATATGCTGCAGCTTGTAACCGCTGTCGAAGCTGGCCGTATAACGCCACCCGACATTGGCGCGTGTGCCACCCTCGATGCGATCGAAGCCCGAGAACTTGTCACGATCAAAGAGGTTCGTCGCATCGAAAACGAGGCTCTGTGCATCTTCGTTGGGCAACCGGCCGGCAAGCTGCTCGTCCGGCCGCACATAGATCTGCGCGATCGGCTCGAACACGTGCGTGCTGTTGCTTGTCGTGATCAGGAACGGGTATTTGGCTTCGAGACCCGCCGTGACCATGCCGCGCGAGGCATAGTCGCTGGTATCGTAATTGCCGGGATAGCTGAACGATGCGCCGAAGGAGTTGGGCGAGTTCATATCCAGACCATAGACGTCACCGCGCGCCGCCGCCAATGGCGTCAGCACAAGGCCCTCATCGGTCGTAAAGGTACGCTGCCACTGCAGTTCTGTGCTGAAGCGGGTATAGCTGCCGGAGAGACCGAGGAAACGGTCGTTCAAGTTGGCGTCACCAAGATTGACGACGTTGTCGAGTGCGGATGTCTTCTCACGCGACAGGTGCGTGAAATTCATCGTCGCCGACAGTTCGCCGCCATAGACCGATTTCGGATCGACATAGTGATAGTCCACGCTCGGATAGACATATGCCTGCTGCTTCTGTGCCGTGGCATTATTGTCTGTGTCCTGCACGTTATAATAGAAAGCGCGCATATCGAAGAAATTGCGCTTTCCGATACCTGTCAGATAGGCTTGGTTCGTATGGGTGGTTTGGTTGAGACCGTCCAGGCTGTAGGTGCGCGAGAAGTTATTATCGCTTTGCACCATGACATCCCAGCCGAAAGTCCAGCGAGGATTGATCCTGAAATCGGCCTTGGAATTGATCATGCCGCGAGTTTTGTGCTCGGCATCGGTCGTACCGGCGACGAAGGCATCCGGATTCATCTGATTGATGCCGGCAACGCGCAGGATATGGGTGCCATTCTCGAAACGCTGGCGGAACTCACCTTCGAGCAACAGCCCCTGATTGGTAAAGCCCGTGGCGGTGACCGTCGCATCCATGCTCGGCGAGATGACGTAATAGTATGGAACCCTTACGCCGACGCCGAGACGCTGCGAGACGCTAACCGACGGAAACAGGAAGCCTGACTTGCGCTTGACTGTGTTGTCGGGAACTTCGACCCACGGAACATAGGCGATCGGCTGACCGAACAATTCGAAACGAGCATGCTCGAGACGAATGGTATGGGTCACGCCGTTCTGGACCACACGTTGGGCTTTGACCTGCCACAGCGGTGCGCGCCCCTGTTCGGAACAGGCCATGCAGGCGGTATAGACGCCCTTTGTGAGAATCAGCTGATTGCCGCCGACCCGCTCGCCCTTTTCGGCGACCATGCGGGTGTTGTCAGGCATTTCGATGCGCAGGGCATTCACGAACCCGTCGGAGAAGCTGTCGGTGACGTCCATTTTGTCACCGTACATGCGATTGCCGTCGGGGGTGATCAGCTCGACATTGCCGAGAGCCGTCATTCGCCCGGACTTCTGATTATACTCGACCTTCTGGGCGACCATCTTGTAGCCGCCATAGTTGATCTGGACCGCACCGCTTGCGGTGACGATCTGCGCATCCTTGTTATAGACCAGTTCGTTGGACGAAAGGACTAGCTTTGCGCCTTCCGGCACCTTCACCTTGATAGGAGAAGTGGTAGCGCCGGCGCCGCCATTGTTATTGCTGGCACTATTATTGTTGACCTGGGCGTAAGCGCCGACCGGGCTCAAAACATATGCACATGCGGCCGTGCCCGTAACCAGGGCAGCCACAAACTTTCTGATACTCTTGCGGTTGCCTGCCGCCACTTAGCCGTCCTCCTGATGAAGCAGGATCGTTGCTCCGAATGCCAATGCGACGATCACGGGTATCCATGTCGCCACGTAGGGAGGAACCACTCCGCTGCTCCCGAATGCCTTTACAAGCACGGTGACAACATAAAGCACGAAGCCGGAGAGGATTCCACCCAGAATCACAGAGCGCGATTGATTGAATCTACTGAATTTTAGGGACACAGTTGCCGCAATCAGAGTCATTGCCACCAGAAGGAACGGCTGCGACAGAAGCGAATAAAACTGTGTCTCAAGTGCGTTGGTCGATATGCCGAAGGTGCGTGCGACCTTTATTCGATTAGAAAGATCATAAAAAGCAATGGTTTCCGGTTGAGCCAGACGTTGCGAAACAAAATCCTGTTTCAGATTCGTACGAACCTGTACCGAACTCTTGTGGTCGGGAATTTCACCGGGCCGCCGCTCGACGACATTGTTAAGAAGCCAGTAACCATCTTGCAACTTAGCCGAGTCGGCATCCTGCCGCAGGACGATATTTCCCTGTGAATCAAAGTGGATAAACACGACACCCGTCAACGTCGTTCCGTTGTTCAGAATGGCCTTGGCACCGATGATCGTGTCGTCTTTTCCGCTGGATTGACGCAGCCACGGAATAGAAAGCGTATTGCGATAGGATGGGTCTCCGCGCAGGTCGGCTTCGATGGTTTCGGCATGTCGCTGACCCCACGCCGCGACCGGATTAAGCGCGAGCATGGTCATAAGACCGACGCAGAAAGCACCCATCACGAAGGGCGTCATGAACTGCCACACGGAAATGCCGGCCGCGCGCGCGATAACCAGTTCACGGCGGCGGTTGAGGGCGATCAGCACCGTCATGCCGACGAACAGCGCGATGAACGGTACCGTCTGCTGCAGGATGAACGGCAGCCTGACTGCCGTCATCAGCAAGCCGACGGAGACGGTGTATCCGGGCAGCCCGGCAAGACGCCCGGCGGTTTCGCTGAAATCGACAAGATAGACGATCGAGATGACGCCGAGGAAGAACCAGAACGTCGTCACGATGTAACGCGTGAAGAAGTAGCGCCAGAGCGTGCCGAAAATCATGCACCGCCCCCGTTCGAGCTGCCGGGTGCGGTCGGCATGCGGTCCTGGACTTTTTGCCGCCAGTTGTTGAGGCGGTTGCGGATCGAGACGGGCATCGTCATCTTCCGGGTCCGCAGCAGGAGGACGATTGCGATCAGCGCCGCGATGATATTGATGGCGTAGAGAACGCCGATGAATTTGGTTGAATGATCGATCTGGTTGGCAGCGTAGAAATCAGCCCAGCGCAGCGCGAACGATATGCCGAGCGCCGACACCATCGGATGCAGCCGCGCCTCGCGATGTGATCGCGCATCGCCTGCAATCACCAGAGATATCAGCGCGAAGATCGCCGGCAGCGCCCAGTCGTTGAGCCGGCGGTGCAATTCGGCCCGGTAATCGCCAGGTCTTTGCTTATAGTCCGGATCGTTCGTATCCGGATTGAGCAGGAAGCCAAGGCTGCGGTCGCTGGCCCGCGCATTCGGCTGGCCACGATTTTGCGTCATATCAGACAGGTCGAAGGAGTAGGAATCGAACTTGATGACCGAGACGCTGCCGTCGGGTGTTTTGCGGTGAACTTCGCCGTCCTTCATGAGCAGCGACGTACCGCTGGGGTCGACCGCCCCTTCCTTAGCATAATAGATGAGATCGAAGGCGGGATCGCGCGAATCGACCACGAACAATCCCTTGAGAATGCGCCCCGACAGACGCTGCGAAATCTGCACGTAGAGCCCGTCTTCGATGCGCCGGAAGTTCTTCTCTTCGATGACTGTGGATAGAAGGTCCGCATAGGCTTCAGCCACCATCTGACGCGCGGCCACGCGGGCTCTCGGTTCGACGACGTTATCCACGAAGAACGAAAACGCGCTGATCACGATCGCGAGAATCATGATCGGGCGGATGATGATGCTGCGCTTCGCGCCCGCGGCCTCCATGACTGTGAGTTCGGAGTCGCTGTTCATCGCGGTCAGCGTCTGCGTAATGCCGATGACGAGCGCAAAGGGCAGAACGATAGGGATGATCGTCGGCAGGATGAGCGTCGCGAGCTTTGCGAAGGAGCCCATGGACTGACCACTGTCGGTCACGAGGTTGATGCGCTGCAGAACCTGGGTGGTCCAGATAATGGCGAGCACCGGCAGCAGTGCTACCAGGAACATCATACCGACACGCCGTACGATATATGTCTCGAATAACTTCATGCCGGCCCTTAAACGCAACAGCTGCCGGGCGAGCCGACAGAGATTCACCCTCCTCTACGCTGTTTGCGTTTTTTTGGCGACAACCAACTCGAAAAAAATTCGTTAATTTTCCGAGATTCTTCTGCCGTGTGGCGTTTGAGATAGAGCGAGCAGGGCGGCGAATATGACGGGCGAAGAAAGCCAGCGGAGGACGGCATCGGAGAGATAATGTGCGCCAAAAACTACCCTGGGTGCGGGAATCAGCAGTGAAACCGCCGCGATCGGCAGGGCTGCGGCCGATCGGAACGGCTGCGGGATGAGGATGAGACAGAATAGCCGGCCGGCCGCCGCGGCCTCGCCCGAGATGAAAGAGCAGTTGCCGACACATTTGCGGAGAAAGAGCCTGCATGCAGGAAATCGAACGTGCCGCCGCAGAGATCGGTCTGCCGTGGCCGCGGACGGCCTGAGAATGCCTTCAGCCAGAGATTGACGATCAGCGCCGGTCCAGGGTTCTGTGCGCATTGAAGATCGCGCCGGGATCCTGCCAGCATCCAGAGCAGCGCGAAGGCGACGGCATAGGGCAGATGAATGAAGATTTCCCTCACCAGGTACCGCGGGGGCAGTTAAAACACTCTCACGCTTGGCCTAATCCTGCTGAATGACAGGGATTTGAAGCAGCCGGACGTCTCTTATGGAGAGAAACCGCGCCGAAGCTTGTATTCCTTCTTGAGACCTTGAATGATGGTTGTGCAAAGTTCTGTCACTACGACGCATATTTATCGGAGCAGAAATGTCTGTGAAATTCGAGATTTCCTTTGCCAAGTCGGCACGTCTCAGCGGTGGTCTGGCCATTCTCCTGAAAGACACGGACAGTGAGCTGCCGGCGGGTGCGGAGAGCGCCGATCCGGCGAATGTTTTCGCCAGGGCGGCGCCCGTATCCGGCTTCAAAGGCAAAGTTCTGAGCAGTCTGGATATCATCGCGCCGGAGGCGGCGCCCGTCGATCGAATCATGGTGATCGGTGCCGGCAAGGCCAAGAACCTGACCGCGCACGACTGGCTGAAACTCGGCGGCAGTGCGGCGGCAAAAATCCGCAATACGGAGATGGTCGCGATCTTCCTCGATGCGCGCAACATCGAAGTCGGCCCCAAGGAGGTCGCCGATTTTGCCTTGGGTATGCTTTTGCGCGCCTACAGTTTCGATACATACAAGACGAAGAAGGGCGATGACGACGAGAAGGGGGCCTCGCGCAAGGCGGTGAAGGTCACGATCGTCACCCAGGAAGCGGCAGCCGCCAAGAAGCTCTACGCGACCTCGGAAGCCGTGGCCGGCGGCGTGATTCTTGCACGCGATCTCGTCAACGAGCCGCCGAATGTTCTCGGCCCGGTCGAATTTGCGGCTAAGGCCAAGGAATTGGAAAAGCTCGGCGTCGAGATCGAGATCCTGACGGAGCGTGAAATGCGCCGGCTCGGTATGGCCGCCCTGCTGGGCGTCGCGCAAGGTTCGGCCCGGCCGCCGCGGCTCGTGGTCATGCAATGGAAGGGCGGCAAGGCAAAGGACAAGCCGGTCGCCTTCATCGGCAAGGGCGTCGTCTTCGACACCGGCGGCATTTCGATCAAGCCGGCTGCCGGGATGGAGGAGATGAAGGGCGACATGGGAGGAGCTGCGGCCGTCACCGGGCTCATGCATACGCTTGCCGCACGCAAAGCCAAGGTCAACGCCATCGGCGTCATTGGCCTTGTGGAAAACATGCCCGACGGCAATGCACAGCGCCCGGGCGATATCGTCACCTCCATGTCCGGCCAGACGATCGAGATCATCAACACGGATGCCGAGGGTCGTCTCGTTCTCTGCGATGTGCTCTGGTACACGAACGACCGCTTCAAGCCGCAGTTCATGATCGATCTGGCGACCCTGACCGGCGCGATCCTTGTCGCGCTCGGCAACCTGCAAGCCGGCCTCTTCTGCAATGACGATAGGTTGGCGGGCGAGCTGACGGCGGCAGGTCTTTCGACAGACGAGCGTCTGTGGCGCATGCCGCTCGGCAAGGATTACGACAAGATGATCGACAGCAAGTTCGCCGATATGAAGAATACCGGCGGTCGTCATGCCGGTTCGATCACCGCCGCCCAGTTCCTCAAGCGCTTCGTCGGCGACACGCCCTGGGCCCATCTCGATATCGCCGGCACGGCGATGGGCTCCGTCCAGGACGAGATCAATCAATCCTGGGGTTCGGGTTTCGGCGTGCGCCTGCTCGACGAACTGGTCCGCGCCAATTACGAATCGTGACCGGCCGGATTGTGTGAGATAGAGCCTTTCCGCTTTTCTTCGAATTGCGAAAACGCTCTATCCTTTTTGTGACGCAATTCCGAACGGAAAACCGCTTCGCACTTTTCCTGGAATTGCTTTAGAAGTGGCGCCATGACCGACGTTCTCTTCTATCACCTGACGGAATCGAAGCTCGAAGACGCCCTGCCGCCGTTGATCGACAAGAGTGTCGAACGCGGCTGGCAGGTCGCCGTGCAGATGCGCGAGCCGGCCCGGCGCGATCTCCTCGATAGCCATCTCTGGACCTATCGCGAGGACAGCTTTCTGCCGCACGGGACGGATGAGGGAGACATGGCTGACCAACAGCCGGTGCTGCTGACCATTTCCTCCGACAACAAGAATAATGCAACGGTACGCTTCTTCATCGACGGCGCCGAAGCCACGGACGTCGGGGCCTATCAGCGCGTCGTGCTGATGTTCGACGGCTATGATCAGGAACAGTTGGAAAGCGCACGCGCTCAATGGAAGCGGCTGAAAGGCGAGGGGCACAACCTCACCTATTGGCAGCAGACGCAGGACGGCCGCTGGGAGAAGAAGGCCTGACTTTCTTCCGCTTTGTCGGAAGGCGATTTACGCGCCTTCCGACAGGATCTTCTGGATGAAATCCTTCTTCGCCGCCGTATAGGACGCGCGATCATTGGCATATCTTGCCGCAAGCTCGATCTTCAGTGCCTCATAGGCATGCGCCAGATCCGGCTCCCTGCGCAATCGGTCGCGAAAGATCAGGAAGTTGCGCCAGGTCGGGCCGCCATGTTCGACCACATGCACGAGATGCGTGCGGGTATCCCCTTGAATGTCACGACCGAAAATATGATCGTCCGGCACGATATTGCTGCCCGCATAGACGTAGCCGATGGAAGCCATCGGCTCGATACAGGCAAGCCCATCCTCGAAGCGCCGCACACCGACGGCAATATCGATGATCGGCTTTGCTTTTATCGTTGGGATCGACGTGCTGCCGAAATGCTGGACATCGACGGCGAGATCGCCGAGCGCCTTGCGAATGGCAGCTTCCTCCAGCAAATAGGCTTCGTGCCAGCTCTGGTTCGGGTCGGCAAGCTTGACGGACTTGTTGCCGACGCCGAGGCCGAAAGATTGTTCATGCTCCGATGCCATAGGCATCTCTCCAGTGAAGACGATGCGCCACGCTAGCACGCCGCGGGCAGCATTGTCTTTACCGGGAAGGGCCCATCAATCGTAAAATGCTTCGACAAATTTGCGCTTGCCGAGCATGAAGGCATCGGCGACGTGGCGCAGTGGTGAAAGATCGACGTCGGAGGTACCGGCTTTGACGATCTCCGCAAAACGGCGATAGAGCGAGGGATATTCGGCCTCGGGCTCGGAGAATGTCAGCTCGCCATTGAACGAAAGCTTGGAGCCGCCTTCGGCGAGAACCATCTGGCCGGCATCCGTTTCGGCGACGATATCCCAGCTCTGCTTGCCCGTCTGGCGCCAGTCGAATTCGGCATGGACCGGAAGGCCGGTTCCGCTCTTGAAGTGCAGGTCGGCCGCGATCGGCGAATCGCGGTTTTCCGGGAATTCGAGCGTCGCCCCGGTCAGGAACAGCGGTGGCAGGATATGGGTTACGATCGACAGCGCATTGATGCCCGGATCGAAGACGCCGAGGCCGCCAGCCTGCCAGATCCATTCCTGGTTCGGATGCCAGTGGCGCACGTCTTCCTTCCAGATCACGTGAGCGCTGCGGATAGTCGTTCCCGCGAGGAAGCTCTTTGCAGCCTCCACGGCCGGCGCATAGCGTGAGTGCCAGCTTGCGAAGAGCGAGACGCCCTTGGCCTTGGCGAGGTTTTCGAGATCGGCCACTTCGCTGAGAGTCGCGCCGGGAGGCTTTTCAAGGAAAACATGCTTGCCGGCCGAGAGCGCCTTGTAGGCGGCTTCATAGCGATATTGCGGCGGCATGCAGAGAGAAACGGCATCGATCGCCGGCACGGCATCGAGCATGGCTTCGATCGTGGTGAAGGCCGGAATTCCGTCAACGGTGCCATGGCGGCTCGCCGTGGCGATCAGTTTGAAATCCGCGTTGTTCGCGATGGACGGAAGATGTTGGTCGCGGACGATCTTGCCGACACCGACGATAGCGAGGTTGATGGGGGACATGGGTGTCTCTCGATTAGTATGATTATTGATGCGATCTTTATCAGAATGCCTGATGTGGGCAAGGGCGGCAAATCGCAAATGCGGGCATCAGGCCCAATCTTGGATCATTCCCAATCGTGGACCATTGTGGTCAAGTGTCGTCATGCTTGGAAAACGAGTGCCGGCTCTTGATTCACAGCCTGAAATCGGCACTCTTTCCCCGCGCGGCCAAAAGATCCGGGAAGAATCGCTGCGGGGGGAAATCATGAAAACATTGCTCGGCTTCAGCCGAATTGTCGATTATGTGGCTGAGATAATAGGAAAATCAGTCTCATGGCTTATTCTGGTCGCCGTCTTGGTCAGCGCCGGAAACGCGCTCGTCCGCAAGGTCTTCAATACCTCGTCCAATGCCTGGCTGGAAGCGCAATGGTATCTGTTCGGCGCGGCCTTCATGCTCGCAGCCGCCTATACGTTGCGCCAGAACGAGCATATCCGCATCGACATCGTCTATGGTTCGCTGCCGCGCCGGGTGCAGCACTGGATCGATCTTATCGGCCATTGCCTGTTCCTGATGCCCTTCGTGCTCCTGATGGTCTATGATCTCGTGCCTTATGTCCGCACGTCCTTCCTGTCGGGAGAGGTATCCTCCAGCGCCGGCGGCCTGATCATCTGGCCCGGCAAGGCGCTGTTACTGGCCGGGTTTTTTCTGCTGGCGCTGCAGGGGGTCTCCGAGATCATCAAGAAGATCGCCGTCATGCGCGGCGATATGGAGGATCCGACCCCCTATGTGCCGAGCCATGCACCCCTCGAGGTCGAAACGCCGGCAGGGGAGGCGCGCTGATGCTCGAATTCATTGCCGTGAACATGGCGCCGATCATGTTCGCCTCGCTGATCATTTTCCTGCTTCTGGGCTATCCGGTCGCCTTCGCGCTTGCCGCCAACGGGCTGCTGTTCTTCTGGATCGGCGTCGAGCTCGCCCCCTATTCGGGTGGCACCATCAATCTCTCATGGCCGCTCCTCAATGCTCTGCCGGATCGCT
Organism: Rhizobium sp. JAB6; assembly: GCF_003024605.1. Taxonomy (GTDB): domain Bacteria; phylum Pseudomonadota; class Alphaproteobacteria; order Rhizobiales; family Rhizobiaceae; genus Rhizobium. The sequence continues at coordinate 268,299 of NZ_PYJQ01000005.1, forward strand.
TCTGGGGCGTGATGTCGAACGACACGTTGCTAGCGATTCCGTTCTTCACCTTCATGGGCATCGTGCTGGAGCGATCCGGCATGGCCGAAGACCTGCTCGATACGATCGGCCAGCTGTTCGGGCCTATTCGCGGCGGTCTCGCCTATGCGGTGATTTTCGTCGGTGCGCTGCTGGCGGCCACAACGGGTGTCGTCGCGGCTTCGGTTATCGCCATGGGGCTGATCTCGCTGCCGATCATGCTGCGTTATGGCTATGACCGGCGGGTCGCTTCCGGCGTTATCGCGGCCTCCGGAACCCTGGCGCAGATCATTCCGCCGTCGCTTGTCCTGATCGTGCTTGCCGACCAGCTCGGCCGTTCGGTCGGGGACATGTATGCCGGCGCACTCATTCCCGGCCTGGTGCTGACGGGCATTTACATGGCCTATGTGCTGATCATGACGATCATCAGGCCGGATTCCATGCCGGCCTTGCCGAAGGAAGCCCGCTCGCTCGGCTCCGGCGTCACGTCCTTGCTCATCGCTTTGCTTATATGCGCCGGCGTAGCCTATGGCGCACACGTTTACCTGACGCCCACCTATGGCGAAAACGCGGATATTCTCGGTGCTACCGTCGGCGTTGCCGTCATCTATGCCGTTGCCGTCGTGGACAAGGGGCTGAAGCTCAACGTGATGTCACGGCTGGCGCAGCAAGTCATCATCGTGCTCATTCCGCCCTTGGCGCTGATCTTCCTTGTGCTCGGCACCATCTTCCTCGGCATCGCGACGCCGACGGAAGGCGGCGCCATGGGAGCGGTCGGCGCTCTGGCGATGGCTGCGGCCAAAGGTAGGCTGAACATGGAGGTCGTGCGCGCGGCATTGACCTCGACAACCCGGCTTTCGGCCTTTGTGCTGTTCATCCTGATCGGCTCGCGCGTCTTCTCGCTGACCTTCTATGGCGTCAACGGCCATGTCTGGGTCGAGCATCTGCTGGTATCGCTGCCCGGCGGCGAAGTCGGCTTCCTGATTGCCGTCAACTTGCTCGTCTTCTTCCTGGCTTTCTTCCTCGATTTCTTCGAGCTTGCCTTCATCATCGTGCCGCTGCTGGCACCCGCGGCCGACAAGCTCGGCATCGATCTGATCTGGTTCGGCGTGCTGCTCGGCGTCAACATGCAGACGAGCTTCATGCATCCGCCTTTCGGCTTTGCGCTCTTTTATCTCCGCTCCGTGGCCGCGCGCGTGCCTTATCTCGACAAGGTGACGGGCAAGCAGATCGCGCCTGTCACGACGGGGCAGATCTATTGGGGATCCGTGCCTTTCGTCGGCATCCAGATTCTGATGGTGGCGTTGACCATCATGTTCCCGCAGATGGTCATGCACTACAAGGGAGCAGGCACGGGCGTCGATCCCAACACGATCAAGATCGAGGTTCCCGGTTTCGGGGCGCCCGGCCAGGATAATGGCGGCGGCCTCGGTCTGCCGGGGCTGCAGCTTCCAGGCGGCAATCCGCTTGACGGCAAGCCGGCGGACCAAGGCGGTGGCGATCAGCCGAAGTCCCCGGCCAACGATCTCAGCCAGCCGCCATCTTTTAATTGATCACGCGGTCCGCATCGGTCAGCTTTTCGATCGGACACAACGAAAAACCCCGAAGCGTCGCTCCGGGGTTTCCTTCTTTGCCTCAGCTATTCGATTAGATCTTCCCGGCCCGCTGCAGCGTCATCATGTAGACGTCGTAGCTGTATTCGGCGACCTGGGTATAGAGATAGTGCTGGCCGCGGAAGCCCTTGATCGATTCCCAGATCTTCTTGAAGGTCGGATTGTTGGCTTCCATCTCGGCATAGACCTCGTTGGCCTTGTCGAAGCAGGCATTCATGATCTCGGTGCTGAAGGGCCTGAGCTTCGCCCCTTCGGCAACGACCCGCTTGATGGCGGCCGGGTTCAGGTAATCGTATTTCTGCAGCATGTTGGCGTCCGTCGCCTGGGCGGCCGTGCGCAGCAGCGATTGATAGGCCTTCGGCAAGCGTTCATAGGCCGCCTTGTTGAACATGACATGCACCGTCGGACCGCCTTCCCACCAGCCGGGATAGTAGTAGTAGGGTGCTACCTTGTAGAAGCCGAGCTTCTCGTCATCATAGGGACCGACCCATTCGGCCGCGTCGATCGTGCCCTTTTCCAATGCCGGGTAGATGTCGCCGCCCGCGATCTGCTGCGGCACGACGCCGAGGCGTTCGACCACCTTGCCGGCAAAGCCGCCGATGCGCATCTTCAGACCCTTGAGATCGGCAACCGTAGTGATTTCCTTGCGGAACCAGCCGCCCATCTGCACACCGGTATTACCGGCCGGGAAGCCGATCAGCCCCTGCGTCGCCAGGAATTCGTTGAACATGTCGATGCCGCCGCCGTGATATTGCCAGGCATTCATGCCGCGGGCGTTGAGCGCGAAAGGAACGGCAGCTCCCAGCGCCCAGACCGGATCCTTGCCCCAATAATAATAGGCGACCGAATGGCAGGCCTCCACGGTTCCGGCCGAAGTTGCGTCGGCGGCCTGCAGGCCCGGCACGATTTCGCCGGCCGCAAAGACCTGGATGTTGAAATTGCCGTCAGTGGCTTCAGACACATATTTCGACAGCACTTCGCCGCCGCCATAGATCGTATCGAGCGACTTCGGAAACGACGATGTCAGGCGCCAATTGATCTTCGGATTGCTCTGTGCAAGGGCCGGAGCAGCAAGCGTTGCGGCAGCAGCCACCGACCCCGCGCCGGCGACGCCGGCCTTGCGCAGAAATGAACGACGATCCATCTAATATTCCCCCCGGATACGAGCGGGCGGACTCACCCGCTCTTCGTGATCACGGCCGCAGCTAATCATGCCGCTAGGCGCGTTTCAAGCGTATCCGCCGCTGGCGCAACCATTGATTAGGTTATTGGACCGCGCTTCTTGCAGGGTCGCCTCAGCGGACCATCTTCGTGTCGGCCTGTGCGACCAGATTGGTCGCCGGGGCTGGCTCGCGCTTGTATTTCAGCGTCACGACCTTGTAGCCATCATTCTCGAGCCGGCTCAGGAGAGCGGGCAGCATCCTGACCGTGCGCTGATGGATGTCGTGCATCAGAACGATGCCACGGCCACGCTGACGAAGCTCTTTCATAGTGCGATCGACCACCGAGGCAGGCGTTGACGTGAAGTAATCCTTGCTGTCGATATCCACATCCATGACGATCATGTCGCGGGCTGCAATGGCGGAGCGCAGGCGCTTGGAGTCGGCAAGATAGGGGAAACGGAAGAAGGGAACATCCGTGCCGATCGCCTTGGTAACGGCATCCATGCCGCGGGCAATCTCGGCCATCGCCGCATCGAAGGTCATCTTGTCGAGATCGGGATGGCGGAAGGTGTGGCTGCCGATCGCATCGCCATGTGCAAGTACTTCGCGCGCGGTTGCCGGATGAGCCTGCGCCATTTCGCCGACCATCATGAAGGCGGCCTTGACGCCGAACTTGTCGAGCGTGGCGAGAATGCGGTCCGTCTTGCCGGGGGCCGGGCCATCGTCGAAGGTCAGGAGGACCTCCTTGTCGGCCAGCCTGATATCCTTGAGCGAGGAGACTTCCAATGTCCGTCCGGCGAGTTTGTGCGGGCCGTTCATGCCCGCCAGATCATCCCGGGTTTCGAGATCGGCAACGAGCCATTTCTTCGGCTCCATCTCGATGGGATCGTTGGCCTTCAGCGGCTTATGGCGGGGCTCTTCGGCGGCATAGCTGCTCTTGAGCGATGCTTCATTGCCCGGCTTCGTGGCGCATCCTCCGAGAGCCAGGGACACGGCGAGGCAAGCCAGCAACACACGGTAGTTCATCAGAATCGCTCAACAATATGTCTATGAAAATCGAGCGTATTTTCTGCAGTTATGGTTAATGATCGGTTAGGACCGGCTGCGAATTCCTTAACGGAGCGTCGGCTTCAGCCGGCCATGCCGCTCTCATATTCCGACGACAGTTCCAGCCATTGCTCTTCGGCGGCCGCGAGCTTCTCGGCGGCATCCGCACGCTGCTTTGCCTTTTCCGCAGCCTTTGCGGGCGCTTTCTCGTAAAGGGCGGGGTCCGCAAGTTCCGCGTCAAGGGCCTGAATCAATTTCTCAAGCTTGCCGGTCAAGGATTCGATTTCATTGATCTTCTTCTTGAGCGGCGCGAGCGACGCGCGTCGATCGGCATTGAGCTTGCGCTGATCCGCCTTGGAAACCGAATCGTCGCCGGCGCTCGCCTTGGCCTTGTCGTCCTTGGCCTTCGGGCTGGCAACGACGAGGCTGCGGTATTCTTCAAGATCGCCGTCGAAGATCGAGACAGTGCCATCGCGCACTAGCCAGAGCCGGTCGACGGTGGCTTCGATCAGATGGCGGTCGTGCGAGATCAGGATGACGGCGCCGGAATAGTCGTTCAGCGCCTGGATCAGCGCATTGCGGCTGTCGATATCGAGATGGTTAGTCGGTTCGTCGAGGATCAGCAGGTTCGGTGCGTCGAAGGCGGCAAGTCCCATCAGCAGCCGCGCCTTCTCGCCGCCGGAGAGATCCTTGACCTGCGTGTCCATCTTCTCCGTCGCCAGGCCCATCTGCGCAACGCGGGCACGCACCTTCGCCTCGGGCGTTTCGGGCATGCGGCGGCGTACATGTTCGACGGCCGTCTGGTTCGGAATGAGATCGTCGAGCTGATGCTGGGCGAAGAAGCCGATCTTCAGGTTCGGTGCCAGCCTGACTTCGCCGCTCTCCGCGCCCAACCGGCCCGAAATGAACTTCGCGAAGGTCGATTTGCCGTTGCCGTTCGAGCCGAGCAGGGCGATGCGGTCGTCGGCGTCAATGCGCAGGTTCAGGCGCTTGAGGATCGGCTTGCCCGGCTCGTAGCCGACGGCCCCGCCGCTGATCGCGATGATCGGGGAGGCGGGCTGCTTCTCCGGCTCCGGAAAGCTGAAGCCCATCACGTGGTCTTCGATGACGGCGGCGACGGTGCCCATGCGTTCGAGTGCCTTGATGCGGGACTGCGCCTGTCGCGCCTTCGAGGCCTTGGCCTTGAAGCGGTCTATGAAGCTCTGCAGATGCTTGCGCGCCGCGTCGTTCTTCGCCTTCGCCTTCATCTGCAGCTCGTCGGCCTCGGCCTTCTGCCGCTCGAACTGGTCGTAGGAGCCGCGATAGAAGGTGAGCTTCTTCTGGTCGAGATGCACGATGGAATTGACCGCTGTGTTCAGCAGATCGCGGTCGTGCGAGATGATGATGACCGTATGGGGGTAGCGGCGGATATAGTCCTCCAGCCAGAGCGTGCCTTCAAGGTCGAGATAGTTCGTCGGCTCGTCGAGCAGCAAAAGATCAGGCTCGGAAAACAGCACCGCGGCGAGGGCCACGCGCATGCGCCAACCGCCGGAGAAGGAGGAGGCCGGGCGCTTCTGTGCCTCGTGGTCGAAGCCGAGGCCGGCAAGAATGCTGGCAGCGCGCGCTTCGGCCGAATGCGCGTCGATATCGGCAAGCCGCGTCTGGATATCGGCGATGCGGTGCGGATCGGTCGCGGTTTCCGCTTCCGCAAGCAATGCGGAGCGCTCCTTGTCCGCTGCAAGGACGATATCGATCAGAGGCTCCTCGGTGCCGGGCGCTTCCTGCGCAACCTGGCCGATGCGGGCATTGCGCGGGATCGAAACCGAGCCGCTTTCGGCTGAGAGATCGCCGGTGATGATCCTGAACAGCGTGGATTTGCCGGCACCGTTCTTGCCGACGAGGCCAGCCTTCGTGCCCGCCGGAAGCGTCACGCTGGCATGGTCGATGAGAAGGCGGCCGGCAATGCGGGCGGAAAGGTCTGAAATCGAAATCATGGCGCGGTTTTGGCCGAACTCGGCGCCGAAGGCAAGAGTGCTGGGCGTTCAGGCGCCTGTGCTGCGCGACGGTTTCGGCACGTGCGCGCAGTTCCGCAGCCGCTCGGTCAACTCCGTCTCGTAGAGCATGAGATTGCTCAGCGTCGCGTTGAGGGTATCGAGAGCGTCATTGGCATGCTGTGCCGTTTCGGTTTCGCGAGCAAAACGCTGCTTCTTCATCAGCCCCTTGGCGAGCTGATCCGCCACTTCTCGCAGCATTTCGGCCGCATCGCTTTCCGATTTGCGCGCCACCAGCCCGCAATGGCTGACGAGACGATACTTCAGCCCGATCTCGTCCAGCCCGCTTTGCGAGGGAAGGGGGCCGAGCGCATCGATCTCTTCGGCAAGACGGCGGTCCTGCCCGTAGAGCGCTTCGTAAAATAATTGGTAGTTGCGCGGCAGGTTCTTCACTTTCAGCCGCGTCATGAAGCGGCCGATGACCTCGAGCTCGGTTTCCGTCTCATCATCATCGATGGAATACGCCGAAACGCTTGTCTGCGAGTTCTTCATGCCTGCTTCTGACCGTGAGCTGATATATCCCGTCAATTTGCAGGTCGGCAGGTTAAGGGAACATGAACAAAATGCCCTATTCGCGTTGCGTCGCAACAAAGTGAGGCAGCTGCTCAACGTTTGGGCGAAAGCAGAAAAGAGCGGTTCGCCTTACGCTCACATCCAGTGCGTCCCTTCACTGCGCAGGAAGTGCAGCAGGTCGAGCACCAGCGACGGTTTGCCCATGGATGTGAGGATAGTATGGCACTGGCCGCGGTGGTGGGTGTGGTGATTGAACATATGGGAGACCGCCGCATGGAGGGGAACCGTAATGGCGCCCGGTCGCAGGATCGAGGTGTAGGTGATATCGACGGCAAGTGCATCGGCATCGAGCGTTTCCAGCCAGGTAATGATATTTCGATCTTCCGCCTCCCGCAGGCGATAGAGTCCTTCAAGGGTGTCATGCAGGATGGTATCGAGCGACGCCGGCACCCCGCCGGTGCCGTTGAAACGGTGCATCCACAGCCGGTCCGCTACCAGCAGGTGATTTAGCGTTCCATGGAGCGAGCCGAAGAAGGCGCCGCGGTCTTCATTGAATTCTGCGTTACTGAGTTCGGCGGCGGCATTATAGACCTGAACATTGGCCCAACGATTATAGTCGGCAAGCATCCTGAAATGTTTGAGCATACGGCTTCTCCTCGACGGTGCGGCGATGTTGCCGCCAAGTTTGCAAATAAATCTTCGCAGTGCCACCGGCCCGATCGCGAATCGGACGCGCGGACTGTGACACCGGCGTGAAATTGGGCGATCCCCCTTGTTTTCGGGCCTTGGGGCAGGTAAAGACCGCCCACTTTTCTCTGATTACAAGGAATGGACCCATGGCGATTGAACGTACTTTCTCGATGATCAAGCCGGACGCGACGAAGCGCAACCTGACCGGCGCCATCACCAAGGTTTTTGAAGACAACGGCCTGCGCGTCATCGCCTCCAAGCGCGTCTGGATGAGCAAGCGCGAAGCTGAAGGCTTCTACGCCGTTCACAAGGAACGTCCGTTCTTCGGCGAACTCGTCGAAGGCATGACCTCCGGCCCGACCGTCGTTCAGGTCCTGGAGGGCGAAAATGCCATCCTGAAGAACCGCGAGATCATGGGTGCGACCAATCCGGCCAATGCTGCCGAAGGCACGATCCGCAAGATCTTCGCCCTGTCGATCGGCGAAAACTCGGTTCACGGCTCGGACGCTCCGGAAACGGCTGCCGTCGAAATCGCCTATTGGTTCTCCGAAACCGAAATCGTCGGCTGAATCAGCCTTTCAGCTTCGGCGCCGAACGATTTGAATTGACTCACGAAAGCCGGGATCTTGCATCTCGGCTTTTTTCATGCCGGGCAGGCAACGTCATGCCCGTAATCGGCGCTGCCGTCACCCTTGAAAATATCCGGATTGGCCGTGTAGGCCGGCCCGACGACCAGCGGCTTCGTGGGCAGCACGGTCTGGTCGAGATCGGATTTGACCTCGGTCTTGATCGTCTGGATCGTCTTGTCGCTGGCATCGACCAGCTTGATCGAGACGGAATAGGGACGGTCCTTGCGGACACAGCGCAGATCTGGGCTTTCCAGCGTGATCTTGTCCCAGAACGTATAGATCTTCTGATTGATGACGAGCGGATCGCCGCCGGCAGGGTTTTCAAACTCGGCCACGGCTGTCGTTCCCTCAGGGATCGGGGCGATCTTCTTGAGCGTAATCATATAGCTCGCGCTCGCCACGCGATAGTTGAAGACGAAGAGGCGGCCGGTGAGTTGGGTCGGCCCCTCATCCTCCTTCCGCTGGCAGCCTGTCAGCGCCAGGCCGGCGACGATCCCGGCACCTATCGTTGTCAGTATAATCTTTCTTATTTTCATGGCGCAGTCTCCTCCTTCTTGCGCCGGTAGTGGCGGCTGGCCTTGGCGCGATTGCCGCAAACCGCCATGTCGCACCAGGCGCGGCTCCTGTTCTTACTGCGGTCGATAAAAAGCCAACCGCAGTTGCGGCATATTTTCATTCGTTCCGGGTCGGGCATGGCGATGAGGCGCAGCGTCGAATGCGCGGTTGCAGCATCGAGCCCGTCGGATGAGGCGCGCTTCAGAACTCTCGCCAATGCCGCAAGCAGATCCGCAAGCAGCAGATCGGCAGCCTCCCCAAGAACCCGAGCGCGGAAATAACGATCGATCAGTTCACGGAGGGCGATGAAATCGGCCCGGTTTTCCCGCTTCACCGGCAGGATGTCGCCGAACAGCGCCCGCTCCGCGCAGAAATTGGCAGCCGCCTTGGGGAAGCTATCCATCTGTCCCTGTGCTTCGAAACGGTCGGTCCGGCGCTCGTCGTCGTGGCGCAGGATCACGCTGTTGGCGACATCGAGCGCAAGCGCGCCACCGGAAAAGCGATGTGGGGTCCAGGAAAAACTCATGACGAAAGTTATAACTGGTAAAATGAATTTTGCCAGTTACTATTTGCTGATTCTTCGGAGGGGTGGAATGGCTTATCTTCTGCAGCAACTGGCGAATGCCGTTCCGCTCGCTGCGCTCTATGCGGCTCTGGCCTTCGGCTATTCCATCGCATTCGGGGTCATGAAGCGAGCCGACATCACCTATGGCGCGCTCTTCGCCTTTGCCGGCCAGATGCTCGTGCTCTTCACCGATGTCGGTTACACGAAGATGTATCTCATCCTGCCTGCTGCCTTTGCTTTCGGCGCCGTCATCGCTGTCGGCTATACGATCGGTACCAGCTTTCTGGTCGGCCGCGCGATCATGCTGCCGCTGTCGCGCAAGTCGCCGAACACTGTCATCGTCGCAGCACTCGGCGTGATGATCGTGCTCATGGAAACGGCGCGGCTGGCGTCGAATACGCGCGGTATCTGGCTGCCGTCCTTCCTGAACGGCGCGGTCGTGTTCTGGGATAGCGGTAGTTTCCGCGTGACGCTGACCGAAATTCAGCTGCTTAACACCGCCCTGATGATCCTTGTCATCCTCGCAGGCGCCTATGTGCTGAAATGCACCGGCTGGGGCCGCATCTGGCGAGCGGTAACGGACGATTCCCTTGCGGCCGAGCTTTGTGGGGCGAGTGCCAGCCGTGTCTTCCTGCTGGCCTATGTCGCGTCAGCCATGGTCGCAACCATCTGCGGTCTGCTCGCCACCTCCTACTATGGAACCATGGATTTCGGGGCTGGGCTGATGTTCGGGCTGAAGGTTCTGATGATAGCAGCAGTCGGCGGCTATTCCGATCCGCTGAAATCGGCCGGCGGGGCAGCGCTCCTTGGCCTCGCCGAGACCATGTGGGGCGCCTACGGCCCGTTCCTGTGGCGCGATTTCGTTATCTTCTCGCTGCTGGTGCTGTTGCTGGTGTTGAGCCGCCGCGAGCGGGTCGTCCCGTAAACCTATTTATTGCCGCTCCACTTGGCGCGGGCCGCATCGTCGGCATCCTTGGCCGAGACCCAGCCGCCTTCAGTGCCATCCTTGCCGTGTTCCTTCTTCCAGAAGGGCGCGGAGGTCTTCAGGAAATCCATGACGAAATTGGCGCCGTCGAAAGCCGCTTGCCGATGCGATGCAGCGGCAATGACCAGCACGATGTTTTCGCCGGGCTCGATTTTCCCGTAGCGGTGGATAGCGGTCAGGCCAAGAAGTTCGAAGCGTTCGACGGCCAGCTTGGCGATGCGGGTGATCTCCGCTTCCGCCATGCCGGGATAGTGCTCGAGTTCCAGGGCTCCGAGCGAACCCCCTTCGTCACGGCAGAGCCCGGAGAAGGTCACGACCGCCCCGATATCGCGCCGCCCCGACCTCAGCCTGTCGATTTCCGTCTGTAGCTCGAAATCCTCGCGCTGAACCTTGACGAATGGTGAAATCATCGCAATTTCCTTGATCGCCCTCTCAAACAGTTTGAGGGGCCTCCGGCCCTTCGCTTTCGCTCAGGGTGTTCGTCGCTCGGGCTCTGCCCAACCGCTCCTCACCCTCCCGTCATCGGCGGGAAGAGCCCGATCTCCCGCGCCCCGGCGATCGGCTCATCGTGCTCCGCATGCTCCATGTTGATGGCGACACGGATTGCGTTGGGAAATTGAAGTGCCGCCTCGTATTCTTCGCCCAAGTCCTTCAAATGATTCAGGAGATCGCTGACGGTAACGACATCGGCGGGCAGGGAAACTTCCTCTTCCGCTTTGCCGATCCGCTCACGCACCCAGGCGAAATAGACGAGTTTCGTCATCATTCCTCATCCACGACATGCTTCAGCCCGGCACGGAAATAATCATAGCCGGTGTAGATGGTCAAAAGCGCCGCGACCCAGAGCAGGACGATGCCCATCTCCGTCGTATAGGGTAGCACCTTGTCGCCCGCCGGCCCAGCCAGCAGGAAGGCGATGGCCACGAGCTGGGCGGTCGTCTTCCATTTCGCGATGCGCGTCACGGGAACGCTGACCTTCAGTGCCGCCAGATATTCGCGCAAGCCCGAAACCAGGATTTCGCGGCACAGAATGATGATGGCGGCCCAAAGCGACCAGCCGGCAATGGTGCCATCGGCGGCGACCAGCAGCAGGATCGCGGAGACCAGCAGCTTGTCGGCGATCGGATCGAGCATCCGGCCGATATTGGAGGTCTGGTTCCAGATGCGCGCAAGATAGCCGTCGAGAAAATCGGTGATCGAGGCGATGACGAAGATCCAGAGTGCGACCCAGCGCGCGAAATCCGACCCCTCCAGCTTGCCTTCGATGAAGAAGCACAGAACGATCAAGGGTACGCAGAGGATGCGGCCGTAGGTGAGCAGATTGGGGATGCTGTAAGCGCGCGAAGCCATGGAAATCGTTTCGTTTCTGTTGTCTTGGCGGATCGCGATGAGGCTCGATTTCGGGACTCACCATGCTCCGGGCATTTGATTATCTCGATCTTCTCCAAAAACCGCTTCGCACTTTTTGGGATCAAATCCTAGATGATGGTTTGGTGGCCTTATCGTCAATATTGTTTCTGTTTTTTCATCGCCATTGCGTGGAATTTGCGACCAGCATTTCTTATTTCGCGGCGTCCTCGTGGAAATGGTTGTACACCTGCCGCGCGACGGCTTCGGAGATGCCTTCCACCGCCATCAGATCCGACAGGGCTGCGCGCGATACCGCTTTGGCGGTGCCGAAATGCTGAAGCAGCGCGCGCTTGCGCGAAGGGCCGATGCCGCCGATCTCGTCCAGCGGATTCTTCACCATTTCCTTCTTGCGCCGGGCACGGTGCGAGCCGATCGCGAAGCGGTGGGCTTCGTCGCGCAGGCGCTGGATGAAATAGAGCACGGGATCGCGCGGAGGCAGGGTGAAGCTCTCGCGGGATGGCGCGAAGAAGCGCTCGCGACCGGCATCGCGGTCGACACCCTTGGCGACGCCGATGGCGATGACGCTGTCGGTAATGCCGAGCTCATCGAGAATGGCGCGCACCGCCGTCATCTGCCCCTGGCCGCCGTCGATGAGAATGACATCGGGCCACGCCGGGAAGGGCTGGTCGGCCGCATCGGTGCCGGAGGTCTCTACGGCAGCTGTCCGATCGGGCTTTCCCTCTTCCTTCAGCAATCGCGAGAAGCGGCGCGTCATGACCTCGCGCATCATGCCGAAGTCGTCGCCCGGCGTGATGTCGGTCGACTTGATGTTGAACTTGCGGTACTGGTTTTTGACGAAGCCTTCCGGCCCGGCCACGACCATGCCGCCGACGGCATTCGTGCCCATGATATGGGAGTTGTCGTAGATTTCTATGCGTTGCGGCGTATAGGGAAGCTTGAAGGTTTCCTTGAAGCCTTCCAGCAGCCGGGATTGCGAGGCGGTTTCCGCCAGCTTGCGGCCATGCGCCTCGCGCGCATTGGCGATGACATGCTCGACCAGATCGCGCTTTTCGCCGCGCTGCGGCACGAGGATCGCGACCTTATGGCCGGCTTTCTCGCTGAGCGCTGCCGCCAATAGTTCCATTTCCTCGATGGTCTCCGACAGCAGGATCTGCCGCGGCACGGGCTTGTCGTCATAGAATTGCGCGAGAAAAGCGTTCAGCACCTCCGCGCCGGAGAGCGACGGATCGGCCTTCGGGAAATAGGCGCGGTTGCCCCAGTTCTGTCCGGTGCGGAAGAAGAAGACCTGGATGCAGGAAATGCCGCCCTCGTGATGGATGGCAAAGACATCCGCTTCCTCCACTCCGGCCGGATTGATGCCCTGATGGCTCTGCACATGCGAGAGCGCGGCAAGCCGGTCGCGAAAGAGCGCGGCGCGCTCGAAATCCAGATCTTCCGCGGCGGCATTCATTGCTTCGGCCATATGGGCCTTGACGTTCTGGCTCTTGCCGGAAAGGAAGTCCTTCGCCTCCTGTACCAGTTCCGCATAACCTGCATCACTGATCTCATGCGTGCAGGGGCCGGAACAGCGCTTGATCTGATAGAGCAGGCAAGGCCGGGTGCGCGTCTCGAAGACGCTATCCGTGCAGGTGCGGATCAGAAATGCCCGCTGCAGCGAGTTGATGGTGCGCCCGACCGCCCCAGCCGAAGCGAAGGGGCCGAAATAGTCGCCCTTCCGGGCGCGGGCACCGCGATGCTTGAAGATCGCCGGCGCACGATGATCGCCCGTGATGAGAATATAAGGAAAGGATTTGTCGTCGCGCAGCAGAACGTTAAAACGCGGGCGCAAGCGCTTGATAAGATTCGCTTCCAGCAGCAGCGCTTCCGTTTCCGTGCGCGTGGTGACGAATTCCATATTCGCGGTTTCGCGCACCATGCGAGCGATGCGGTTGGAATGTACTTTGCCCAGCGCGTAGTTGGAAACGCGCTTCTTCAGGTTCCGTGCCTTGCCGACATAGAGTACGTCGCCGGCTTCGTTGAACATGCGGTAGACGCCAGGATTGTTCGGTAGCCGCTTGACGAATTCGGCGATCAGTTCGGCGCCGCGAAGCCCGGTCTCGTTCTTTCCGCCTTCGTTCCAATCGACAGGTGCGACAGGGGCGGCGGCGGCATCGCCCTCCACCTCGATGTCGTCTTCGATATCCTCTGATTCGTCGTAGAGAACGCCGCCATCGGGCAGCTTTCTTCCATTCATTCCGCACTCTCCGACACGTCTGGCGTTTCCCAGGCAAGGTGCTGGCCGCCATCGAGCGCTATCATTTGGCCCGTGATCGAGGGCGTGTCAAAAAGAAAGCGGATGGTCCTGCCGAATTCTTCGAGCCTTGGCGCCGCCTTCAATATGAGGCCGTCGATCTGCGCTTGAAAGTCCTCTTCGGTCTGCCGCAGGCTGCGCACCGTCGGGCCTGGACCGATCGCATTGACGCGGATGCGCGGCGCAAAGCTCTGCGCCATCGTCTGGGTCGCGGTCCAGAGGGCTGCTTTCGACAGCGTATAGGAATAGAAGCGGGGATTGAGCGCCCAGACCCGCTGATCGACCATGTTGACGATCAGGCCCGCGTAGGGCTCAGGTAGCTGCCTTACGAAATCGGCAGCCAGAATCGAGGGCGCGCGCACGTGGACGGCGAAATGCGCCTCGAAGGCTTTGGCGTCGAAACGCTCCGCGGAATCGCCGAGGAAAGCCGAGGCGTTGTTGACCAGAAGATCGAGTGGACCGAAGGCATGCACCACCTTCTCGACGAGGGTTGATGTCTCGCCCAAATTCTGCAGATTTGCCTTGATCGCGATGGCTCTTCGACCCGCTTGCCGCAGTTTTGCCGCAATTTCCTCCGCATCGGTCAGGGATTGGTTGGCATGCAACGCAACCGCGAAGCCATGAGCCGACAAATCCTCGGCGATTGCCAGACCTATTCTTTTGGAAGCGCCCGTTATCAGCGCCGTGCGTAGTTTTTCCTGGCTCAAGGGATCGCCTTCTGCTCGTCTTTACCCAATCGACGTTCATATAGGGCGTCGATACACCATGTGAAAAGATGTGCGGGCAAATGAGGCCCTTCGGAACTTCTTATGTAAAACTTGCCATATATTTAGTCTAAAATAAGTATACATGCTTTAATCATTAATTATGGTTAACAATTCATCTGTTGCGATGAAGCAACATCGAAATTCAGCCACGTCTGTGCCACAATGATATCATATTTTGGCTCTTCCAATTCCTCATTTGCATTCCAATTTCAACCTCGATCCGGGAGGGATATGTTTAATTGCTCGTGCCGCTTCGCAGTCAAGGACAGTAAGCGAGGCACACGGGCCTGAAAGGAGAAAAGTATGCGTACTCTTATCAAGACCCTCATGGTCTCGGCTCTCGCCCTCGGCGGCTACACCGCAGCTCACGCCGCTGACGCTGTCGAGCAGATCCCGCAGCCGCCCGTCGCTCAGGAAGCAGCTCCGGTCGTAAACAACTGGTCGGGCTTCTACATCGGTGGCGCAGGCGACTGGAACAAAGGTCACTTCACCCGCAATGGCAACGGCTATGGCTTCGGCGGCCAGGCTTTCACCGGCTACAACTGGCAGCAGGGCCAGATCGTATACGGCGTTGAAGCAGACCTCGGCTATGCAGGCATTGACAGCACCCGCAACGGTCTGACCGCCAAGAACGGCGTCAACGGCTCTGTTCGCGGCCGCCTTGGTTACGACTTCAACCCCTTCATGCTGTACGGCACGGCCGGTCTGGCACTCGGCCAGAACAAGCTCGAAGACGCTACCTCGTCCGACAGCAAGACGGCTGTTGGTTACACGGTCGGTGCAGGTGCTGAAACCTTCATCACCAACAACATCACGGCTCGTCTCGAGTACCGTTACACCGACTACGGCAAGAAGAACTTCGACCTCGACTCCGGCCGGTTCTCGCGCGGTTACGACGAGCAGAGCGTCAAGCTTGGTATCGGCGTCAAGTTCTAATCGCTTGATCGCATGCAATGAAGAAAAAGCCGGGGTGAAAACCTCGGCTTTTTTGTTTGCCCGATATCAGATGCCCCCGCTATCATTTGCCGATGTGACGCACGACGTCGCAGAGCCGCGTCAGGCCTGTGGCTTCATCGCCGGAAAATCAGGGAAATGCTTCTCGAACTCGTGTGCCCAGGCAACGAGTTCCGTGCAGTCGGTTTCCCATTGGCCCTCGAAGCGCAATTGAAGGTAGCCGATGAGGGCGGCAAGCGCAAAATGACCCGCGTGCAGCTTCTTGCCGATCTTCGGCGGCTCGGCAGCGAGATGGGTGAGGGCACGGCTCGCCTTCGTCCACTGCCGTTCGATCCAGGGCTGATGCTGCTTTTCCATCTCCCGAAAGCGGCGTTCGTAGACGATCGACAGCAGGCACTCGTTGGTGCCGTCGATCAGCGCTTCCAGGACCTCGATCTCGGTACGCTTGCTCTTTTTCGAAGGATAGAGCCCGCCCGCGCGCCGGTCGAAATAATGCATGATGGCGCGGCTGTCGAAAATGGCGTCGCCGTTGCTGGTGAGCAAGGTCGGGATCTTGCCGAGCGGATTGTTGTCGATCAGCAGTGTCGGCGCCGCATTCGTGTCGACATGGATTTCCTCCAGCTTGATGCCGAGATGGCGAGCGGCCATGCGCACCTTGCTGGAGAAGGGCGAGGTGGACGAGCAAAGAAGTCTCATGAAAATCACCTGTGGGATATGTATGTGGAAAGTCTCAATGTTCGCCACGCAGCCAGAAGGCGCGCTGAGAAGCGAAGCGGTCCTGCGCCAGAATGTCCTTCAAAGCCGGCAGCAGTGCATGCAACTCATCCTTCAGCGTAAAGGGCGGATTGACGATGATGAGGCCTGATCCGGTAAGCCCGGTAAAGCCGCGATCGCTTTTGACGCTCAGCTCGGCGCAGAGCATTTTCGGAACTTCCAGCGCTCGCAGCGCGTCGTGGAATTCCTTGATCGGCGCATCCTTCTTGATCGGATACCAGAGGCAATAGGTGCCGCCCGGAAAACGGCGCCAGGCCTTCGCAAGGCCCTCGATCAGCCGCTCGTATTCGCCTTCCTGTTCGAAGGGTGGATCGACGAGCACGATCCCACGCTTCTCCTTCGGCGGCAGGTGCGCGCCGAGCGCCAGCCAGCCGTCGAGCTCCGTAATACGGGCGTGATGATCACCCTCGAACAGCCGGTGAAGCCGCTGAAAATCATCCGGATGCAGCTCCATCGCCGAAAGCCGGTCCTGCGGGCGGAACAGCATTCGGGCGAGCTTCGGCGAACCGGGATAGAGCCGGACGCCGCCTTCCGGGTTCAGTTCGCGGATGGCTGCAAGATAGGGCTCCAGGAGCGCCGCCACCTGCGGTACAAGTTCCGCCTGCAGCACCCTGCCGATGCCGTCGCGCCATTCGCCGGTCTTCTGCGCTTCCTCGGAGGAGAGATCGTAGAGCCCGATGCCAGCATGCGTATCAAGGACGCGAAATGCCTTATCCTTGTTCTGCATATAGCGGACGAGGCGCGCGAGAGCGGCGTGTTTCAAGACATCGGCAAAATTGCCCGCATGGTAGATATGCCGATAGTTCATTGTCGGTGAAGTCCGCATGAATTGTTGAGATGGGCCGGATTGTCTCTAGTGGCCGGTCCTCGCTTGAAATATACAAACCTCATGAACATTGCGACCCCCATCCAAGCCAAATCGCGCATCGGCCACACCGCCTGTCCGCATGACTGTCCCTCCACCTGCGCGCTGGAGGTGGACCTGACGGAGGACGGCAAGATCGGCCGGGTCCGTGGCGCCAACGATCATTCCTATACCTCCGGCGTCATCTGCGCCAAGGTTGCCCGCTATGCCGAGCGGCTCTACCATCCAGATCGCCTGATGAAGCCTCTGCGCCGTGCCGGCGCCAAGGGGGAGGGGCGCTGGCAGGAAATTTCCTGGGACGACGCGCTGGATGAAATCGCCGAAGCCTTCGTGAAAGCGGAAGCCAGGGACGGCAGCGAGGCGATTTGGCCCTATTTCTATGCCGGCACGATGGGCTGGGTGCAGCGCGATTCCATCGAGCGCCTGCGCCATGCCAAGCGCTATTCCGGCTTCTTCTCCTCGATCTGCACCAATCCGGCCTGGACGGGTTTCACCATGGCGACGGGCGTGCTGCGCGGTCCCGATCCCCGCGAGATGGGCCGCACGGATTGCGTCGTCATCTGGGGCACCAATGCCGTGGCCACCCAGGTCAACGTCATGACCCATGCGGTGAAATCCCGCAAGGAGCGCGGCGCCAGGATCGTCGTCGTCGATATCTACGACAACCCGACGATGAAGCAGGCCGATATGGCCCTGATCGTCAAACCGGGCACGGACGCGGCGCTTGCTTGCGCCGTCATGCACATCGCCTTTCGCGACGGCTACGCCGACCGCGGCTACATGGCCAAATATGCCGACGATCCCGCCGGCCTGGAAGGGCATCTGAAGTCGAAGACTCCGGCCTGGGCTGCGGATATCACGGGACTTTCGGTCGATGAGATCGAAGCCTTCGCAAAACTCGTGGGAACGACGAAGAAGACCTACTTCCGTCTCGGCTACGGCTTTACCCGGCAGCGCAACGGCGCGATCGCGATGCATGCCGCAGCGTCGATCGCAACCGTTCTCGGCTCCTGGCAATATGAGGGCGGCGGCGCCTTTCATTCGAACAGCGATATCTTCCGCATGGACGCGAGCGAACTCACCGGCCGCGCGCTGAAGGATATGGACATCCGCATGATCGACCAGTCGCAGATCGGCCGCGCCTTGACGGGCGATGCCGTGGCGCTGCGCCATCGCGGCCCGGTCACGGCCATGCTGATCCAGAACACCAATCCGGTGAATATCGCGCCTGAACAGCGGCTGGTGAAGCGTGGTTTTGCCCGATCCGACCTTTTTGTCGCCGTGCATGAGCAATTCATGACCGATACGGCTGAGATGGCCGATATCGTCATCCCAGCCACGATGTTCGTCGAGCACGATGACATCTATCGGGCCGGCGGCCAGAACCATATCCTTCTCGGCCCGAAGTTGGTCGAGCCGCCGCCAACCGTGCGCAGCAATCTTTTCGTGATCGAGGAGCTGGCGAAGCGTCTCGGCGTTGCGGATCGCCCCGGGTTCGGTTTCTCCGCCCCCGAGATGATCGACCGGGTCCTGTCGAGAAGCGGCTTACCGGATTACGATTATTTCCTCGAGCACAAATGGTTCGACCGCCAGCCGGCTTTCGAGGAGGCGCATTTTATCGACGGTTTCGCGCATCCCGACGGCAAGTTCCGCTTTCGCCCCGATTGGACGAACCAGCCGGCGCCGAACCGTCCGCCAGCATCCGTCGGTCTGCTCGGCCCTCATGTCGAACTGCCCGAGTTTCCGGATCAGGTCGATGTCATCGAGGTCGCCGACCCCGAGCATCCGTTCCGGCTTGCGACCTCGCCCTCGCGTAGTTTCCTGAATTCGAGCTTTTCAGAAACGAAAACGTCGCGGCAGAAGGAAGGCCGCCCCGAAGTGATGATCAATCCGGCCGATGCCGAGCGGCTCGATATCGTCAATGGCGAGCTGATCCGCATCGGCAATGGCCGCGGTGATATCCGCATTCATGCGCGTGTGACGACGGACGTAAAGCCGGGCGTGCTGATCGCCGAGGGGCTGTGGCCGAACAAGGCTCATGTCGACGGCGAGGGGATCAATGTGCTCACCGGCGCCGATCCGGTCGCGCCCTATGGCGGCGCGGCGGTCCACGACAATAAGGTATGGCTTCGCAAGGACGTGGCATGAGTAAATTCGAAAAGGCTAGGGCCGAGATCGTCAGCGAAAAGACGCTGGCGGATCAATGGACGCGGCTCAGCACCTTTGAGCTCGATTACACGGATTCGCGCGGCGAAAAGCATCGCCTGAAGCGCGAGGTCTATCATCGCACGCCGGCAGCCTGCATTCTCCTCTATGACCCCCGCCATGAAACCGTGGTGCTTGTTCGGCAACATCGTCTGCCGGCCCAGCTGGTCGGCGAGCCGGCCTGGATGATCGAAGTGCCCGCGGGATTGCTCGACGGCGACCATCCGGAAGCCGCGATCCGCCGCGAGGCCATGGAGGAAACCGGTTTTCGCGTGCGCGACGTGCGCTTCCTGTTCAAGGCGATGACCTCGCCCGGCTCCTCGACGGAGGTCATCCATTTCTTCGCCGCCGTGATCGATACGACCGACCGTGTTGCCGATGGCGGCGGCCTTGCTGAAGAGCATGAGGATATAGAGGTGCTGGAAGTTCGCCTGTCCGATGCGATTGTCATGATCGAAAAGGGTGATATCCGCGACGCCAAGACGATCATGCTGCTGCAATGGGGAGCTTTGAATGCCGCCGGCCTGAAATAGGCCGCTGCGTGGGTGGGAGCTTGCTCTCCCATCATCACAATGTCACGAATCGAGCTTACCGGGGCGTACTGGCCGAAGACACTCGAATGTTTCCGCGCCCCCTTCGTTTATGGACGCTGTTTCAGGAGAAAGCCGATGTGGCTCAGCAATTTCACGCTCGTTCTTCCTCATGAAGTCGTCGAGAAGGGCGCAGTGCGCATTGAGGACGGGATGATTGCTGAAATCCGCTCGGAGCCGGTGGGCCAGCCGACGTTCGATGGCGGTGGCCGCCTGCTGATGCCGGGCTTCGTCGATCTGCATTGCGACATGGTAGAGCGCGAGATCGCGCCACGGCCGAATGCGATGATGCCGATCGATTTCGGCATTCATGAGCTGGACAAGAAGCTTGCGGCGGCCGGCGTCACCACGGCCTTTGCGGCGCTCTCCTTTGCAACCGAAAGCGTCTACGGCCATGTCCGTTCGCTCGAAACCACCTCGGCGGTGATCCGTGGCATTGGCAGCCTGCGCGATGACCTGCTGATAGACCACCGTGTCCATGCACGTTACGAGATCACCAATCTCGGCGCGGCGCCGGCTCTGGAGCGGCTGCTGGAGGAAGGCGTCGTCGATATGATTTCGCTCACCGACCATACGCCGGGGCAGGGGCAATATAATGACATCGAAAGCTACATCCGCAGCATGTCCGAGCGCCGCTCCATGTCGCACGAGGCGGCCGAGGAGGTTGTGGCAAAGCGCATCGCGCAACGCGAGGACCCTGCGATCGAACGCAAGCTGCATGAGGTGGTCGAGCTTGCGCTGAAGCACAAGCTGTCGCTCGCCTCGCATGATGACGACAGCCCGGAGAAGGTGGCAGCAATGCACGATCTCGGCGTGACGATCAGCGAGTTTCCGGTGACGGGGCCAGCAGCGGAGGAAGCCTGCCGCCGCGGTCTCTGGACCTTGATGGGCGCGCCGAACGCGCTGCGCGGCCAGTCCATGTCCGGCAATCTCAGTGCCCTGGATGCGGCGCGCTCCGGTCTGCTCGGCATCATCGCCGCCGATTATCACCCGGCGGCCTTCGTTCCGGCGATCTTCAAGATCGCCGATGTTGTTACTGGCGGTCTGCCGGCGGCCGTTGCGATGGCAACCTCGAATGCCGCCCGTTCGGCCGGTCTGACGGATCGCGGTGAGATCGCTATCGGCCAGCTTGCCGATCTGGTCGCGGTCGAGCCCGGCTCGGTTCACCGCATCCGCGCCACCTTCCGCGGCGGCCGCATCGTCTATAGCGACGGCACGCTGCACCCACTGATGGCGATTGCGGCTTGAGGAAGGGCGATTAGAGGTGTTCCGCACCCCCTCATCCGCCCTTTGGGCACCTTCTCCCCGAGGGGAGAAGGGGTTTTTGCCAGCCGCAGCAGCTCGGCAAAAGTATCTCGCTGAGAGGGTGATGTTTCCACCTTCCAATGAAGTTACGCAACGCCGGACGGGATAGCTTCGTTATTGAAACGGCAGCATCCGAAGCGCTCCCTCCTTCTCCCCTGGGGGAGAAGGTGCCCGAAGGGCGGATGAGGGGGCGGGTTGCCGCCGGAATTCCCTATTTAACCTGCATCACCAAGCAGCGACAAAATCTGCCGACCATCGACAGCACGCGCCTTGCAGAGGCTCACGGCCTTGCCGCCTTCCATCCTGACCTTGCCTTCCGCCAGCAGCCGCAGCGATTGCGGATAGAGCTGGTGCTCGACCGTCAGCACGCGGGCGGCAAGACTATCGGCGCTATCGTCGGTCAAGACGGGCACGGCAGCCTGGCCGACGATCGGGCCTTCGTCCATGCCTTCGGTGACGAAATGCACGGTACAGCCGGCGATGCGCATGCCGGCATCGATGGCGCGCTGATGCGTGTGCAGGCCGGGGAAAAGCGGCAGCAACGAAGGATGGATATTGATGATCCGGCCCTCATAGGCCTGGATGAAGCGGCCGGAGAGCAGCCGCATGTAGCCGGCAAGGCAGATGATGTCGGGGGAGAGGGCTTCGAGCTGCGCAAGGATTGCCTCTTCATGGGCTTCCTTGCTGGCAAATTCCTTGCGCACGAAAGCGAAGGTCGCGATGCCCTCGGCGGCAGCCTTTGCAAGACCGCCCGCATCAGCCTTGTCGGAGATGACGCCGACGATCTCGGCCGGGTAGTCCGCTGCCTTCGTGGCTTTCAAAAGAGCCAGCATGTTGGAGCCGCCGCCAGAGATGAAGACGACGACGCGTTTGCGCGGCGTGGTCATAGAGCGAGCGTGCCCTTGTAGACGGTGCCGGGAGCGCCTTCTTCGCGGGCGACCATGCGGCCGAGCGCGATAACCGCTTCACCTTGGGCCTCGAGTGCCGCCTTCACGGCATCGACATTTTCTTGAGCGACGACCACGATCATGCCGATGCCGCAGTTGAAGGTGCGCAGCATTTCCTTGGCCTCGACGCCACCCGTTTTGGCAAGCCACGAGAAGACCGGCGGGACCTTGACCGCGGCCAGATCGATCTCGGCGGCGAGATGCTTCGGCAGTACGCGCGGAATATTCTCCGGAAAGCCGCCGCCGGTGATGTGGGCGAGAGCCTTCAGGGCATGAGTTTCGCGGATCGCCTTGAGCAGCGGCTTTACATAGATGCGCGTCGGCGTCAGTAGCGCTTCGCCCAGCGCCTTGCCATCGGCGAAGGGGGCCGGCGCATCCCAGCCAAGCCCTGAAAGCTCGACGATCTTGCGCACCAGCGAGAAGCCGTTGGAGTGCACGCCGGATGAGGCGAGGCCGAGAATGATATCGCCTTCGGCAATGTCGCCTGACGGCAGCAACTGGCCGCGCTCGGCGGCGCCGACGGCAAAGCCCGCCAGATCGTAATCGCCATGAGAGTACATGCCCGGCATTTCCGCCGTCTCGCCCCCGATCAGCGCGCAGCCCGCCTCGCGGCAGCCGGCCGCGATGCCGCCGACGATCGTCGCACCTTGGTCGGGGTCGAGCTTGCCGGTGGCGAAGTAATCGAGGAAGAACAGAGGTTCGGCGCCCTGGACCACCAGATCGTTCACGCACATGGCAACGAGGTCGATGCCGACGGTGTCGTGATAGTTGGCGTCGATCGCGATCTTCAGCTTGGTGCCGACGCCATCATTGGCGGCGACCAGCACCGGATCGGCGAAGCCGGCGGCTTTGAGGTCGAACAGGCCGCCGAAGCCGCCGATCTCGCCATCCGCACCCGGCCGGCGCGTCGAGCGGACGGCGGGCTTGATCTTTTCGACCAGCAGGTTGCCGGCGTCAATATCGACACCCGCGTCGCTATAGGTCAGACCGTTTTTTCCAGACTGGCTCATGCTTCCGCCTCCGATGGCCGCCCGTCCATTATGACAGGGCTTTGATCGGGTCGCCATTGCATGATAGGGGCCTTTATGCAAGGCGCAAGTGCCGCAAACCCTTCGATTTTCCCCGCTTCCCATTGCCCAAGGGAGATTTCCAGACGCAGGCTTGACCATAATTGCGGCATCATCCTATGTCCTAAGCACACGGAAAACGGGCGCGAAGTAACGGGGAAGACGATGGAGCAGAAGGTCAGCGGAGCGAGCCTCAAGCGTCAAGTCACCTTCTGGGTGATCGTGCTCGTCGTCTTCGTCGCCTTTGTCTATATTTTCAGCACGATCCTGCTGCCATTCATAGCCGGCATGGCGGTCGCTTATTTCCTCGATCCGATAGCCGACCGGCTGGAGCGGATCGGCCTCAGCCGTCTGATGGCGACAGTGGTGATCCTCGTCTCCTTCGTACTGGTCTTCGCGCTGGCGCTGACCATCTTCATTCCGATCATCGTCAACCAGTTCAACGATTTTATCCAGCACATTCCGACCTATGTGCAGCAGATCCAGCAGCTGATCGCCAAGGCGCAGACGATGGTGCTGCCGGATTGGATCCGCAACCAGCTCGGCGCGATCAAGGACAATTTCTCCAGCATCATGTCCGAAGGTTTGGGCTTCGTCGGCGGTCTGTTCGCGCAGCTATGGAGCTCGGGCAAGGCGCTGGTCAACATCATCTCGCTGATGGTCGTCACACCCGTCGTCGCCTTCTATATGCTGCTCGATTGGGATCGAATGGTCGCCAAGGTAGACGACTGGATCCCGCGCGATCATGTTGCCACCGTCCGCCAGATCGCTCGCGAGATCGATCAGGCGATCGCGGGTTTCATCCGGGGGCAGGGCTCTCTCTGCATTATTCTCGGAGTCTATTACGGCGTCGGTCTCTCGCTGGTCGGCCTGAACTTCGGCCTGCTGATCGGCCTTTTTGCCGGCATGATCAGCTTCATTCCCTATGTGGGCTCGATGGTCGGTCTCGTTCTGGCCGTCGGCGTCGCGCTCGTTCAGTTCTGGCCGGATTATCTCTGGGTCGGCCTGACGCTCGTCGTCTTCTTCACAGGCCAGTTCCTCGAAGGCAATGTGCTGCAGCCTAAGCTCGTCGGCGAAAGCGTCGGCCTCCATCCGGTCTGGCTGATGTTCGCCCTTTTTGCCTTTGGCGCGCTCTTCGGCTTTGTTGGGCTGCTGATTGCGGTCCCGGCGGCCGCCGCCTGCGGCGTTCTTGTCCGCTTCGCCCTTTCGCGCTACCTTCAGAGCGATCTCTATTACGGACGCTCGGAAGCGGGCAAGGCGCGCAGAGCCAAGGCCCGCAAGCCCGAGAATAGCTAGACATGACCGACGCAAAGAACGCTGATCTAAGGCGCAAGGCCGCCGAGCAGCTGCCCTTGGCCTTTACGCATGATCCCGCAACCGGGCGTGACGATCTGCTCGTCGCCGATCCCCTCCACGCGGCGGTGAAGATCGTCGATTCCTGGCCGAATTGGCCGTCGCCTGTCGTCATCCTGGCGGGGCCGGTCGGCTCGGGCAAATCGCATCTTGCCAGCATATGGGCCGAGCGGTGCGGCGCCGTTCACATTCATCCTGTCGGCGGCTCCGATGCCGCAGTCGCAGCGGCAAACGGCCCCGTTATCTTCGAAGACGTGGATCGCCTCGGTTTTGACGACACCGAGCTCTTTCACGTCATCAACAGCGTTCGCGAAAACGGCACCAGTCTGCTGATGACGAGCCGCCTCTGGCCGATGTCATGGCCGGTGACGCTGCCTGACCTGCGTTCCCGCCTGAAGGCTGCGACGGTGGTCGAGATCGGCGAGCCGGACGAGGAGTTGCTGTCGCAGGTGATTGTCAAGCTCTTCGCCGACCGCCAGCTTTATATCGATGACAAACTCGTCCTCTATATCGTCAATCGCATGGAGCGTTCGCTGAATGCGGCGCAGCTGATCGTCGACAGGCTCGACCGGCTGGCATTGGCGCGAGGAACAAGGATCACGCGCCTGTTGGCCGCCGAGGTCTTGAACGAGCTGGGTGGCTCCGGTCAGCCGGATTGAGTTGGCATCGACTGTCACAGTTCCGTCGTCAAACTGATATACGTGGCACAGGATTGGAAAGAGGGTAGGTGGAACATGGACTCGGCACTCACGGAACATCAGGACGCCAACCAGGAAAATCCAGAGGCCGCACCTGCGGTCAGCGAATTGCTGAGCAGCCCCGAGCGCTTCATCAACCGCGAATTCTCCTGGCTGCAGTTCAACCGTCGCGTCCTTGAGGAGACGCTGAACACGGCCCATCCACTGCTGGAGCGCGTTCGCTTTCTCTCCATCTCCGCCGCCAACCTCGATGAATTCTTCATGGTGCGCGTCGCCGGCCTCGAAGGCCAGGTGCGCCAGAAGATCCTGGTGCGCACGCCGGACGGCAAGACGCCCGCCGAGCAGCTCGACGATATCCTGCGCGAGATCGACAATCTTCAGATGGAGCAGCAGGCCTCGCTCGCCGTCCTGCAGCAATATCTCGCCAAGGAAGATATTCTGATCGTCCGTCCGGCTGCCCTTTCCGATGCCGATCGCCAATGGCTCCATAACGAGTTCGAACAGGCGATCTTTCCGGTTCTGACGCCGCTCTCTATCGACCCGGCCCATCCGTTTCCGTTCATTCCGAACCTCGGCTTCTCGATCGCGCTGCAGCTGAAGAGCATGAATGGCCGCGAGCCGATGACGGCGCTGCTGCGCCTGCCGCCGGCGCTCGACCGCTTCGTTCGCCTGCCGGATGCCAGCAACGTCATCCGCTACATCACGCTGGAAGACGTAGTGAACATCTTCATCCACCGGCTCTACCCAGGCTACGAGGTGCAGGGTTCGGGTACGTTCCGCATCATCCGCGACAGCGATATCGAAGTCGAGGAAGAGGCCGAAGATCTGGTGCGCTTCTTCGAAACCGCGCTGAAGCGTCGCCGCCGCGGTTCGGTGATCCGTATCGAAACCGACTCCGAAATGCCGCTCGAGCTTCGCCAGTTCGTGGTGGAATCGCTGAACGTACCGGGAAACCGCATCGCGGTTCTGCCCGGCCTGCTCGCGCTTAACACGCTGTCGGAAATCTGCAAGGCGCCGCGCGACGATCTGCGTTTCGAACCCTATAATGCCCGATTTCCTGAGCGTGTGCGTGAGCATGCCGGCGATTGCTTCGCCGCGATCCGCGAAAAGGACATGGTCGTCCACCACCCCTACGAATCCTTCGACGTGGTGGTCCAATTCCTTCTCCAGGCTGCTCGGGATCCTGATGTTCTGGCGATAAAGCAGACGCTTTACCGCACGTCGAACGACAGCCCGATCGTCCGCGCGCTGATCGATGCCGCCGACATGGGCAAGTCCGTGACCGCGCTAGTGGAGCTCAAGGCCCGCTTCGACGAAGAGGCGAACATCCGCTGGGCGCGCGACCTGGAGCGCGCCGGCGTTCAGGTCGTCTTCGGCTTCATCGAACTCAAGACACACGCGAAGATGTCGATGGTCGTACGCCGCGAGGACGGCAAGCTGCGCACCTACTGCCATCTCGGCACCGGCAATTACCATCCGGTCACCGCCAAGATCTATACCGATCTTTCCTACTTCACCTGCGATCCGACCATCGCCCACGACATGGCGAATATCTTCAACTTCATCACCGGTTACGGTGAGCCGGAACAGGGCATGAAGATCGCGGTTTCCCCGTATACGCTGCGTTCGCGCATCCTCCAGCATATTGAGGGCGAGATCGAGCACGCCAAGAACGGCCGTCCGGCTGCGATCTGGATGAAGATGAATTCGCTCGTCGATCCCGACATCATCGACGCGCTCTATCGTGCCAGCAATGCCGGGGTCGAGATTGACCTCGTGGTGCGCGGCATCTGCTGCCTGCGTCCGCAGATCCCCGGCCTTTCGGAGAGGATTCGCGTCAAGTCGATCGTCGGCCGCTTCCTCGAGCATAGCCGCATCTTCTGCTTCGGCGATGGCCATGGCCTCCCGTCGGACAAGGCACTGGTCTATATCGGCTCGGCCGACATGATGCCGAGAAACCTCGATCGCCGCGTCGAAACTCTGGTACCGCTCACCAATAAGACCGTGCACGAACAGGTGCTTTCGCAGATCATGCTGGGCAATATCATTGACAATCAGCAAAGCTACGAGATATTGCCGGACGGGACTTCACGGCGCATGGAAGTGCGTCAGGGAAAAGAGCCATTCAATGCGCAGCAGTATTTCATGACCAATCCCAGCCTGTCCGGCCGTGGTGAAGCCTTGAAATCCAGCGCACCGAAACTCATCGCTGGGCTGCTGTCGGGCCGCAACAAATAAATTGGACCTGCATGGTTGAATCAGAAGCCCAGGGGCGTCTTCCGGGCATCGCCCCTGTCTCCGTTGTCGATATCGGGTCGAATTCGGTCCGTCTCGTCGTCTATGAAGGCCATTCGCGGTCTCCGACCATCCTCTTCAACGAAAAAGTGCTATGCGGCCTGGGCAAAGGCATAGCACTGACGGGAAAGATGGACGAGGAAAGCGTCGCACGGGCGCTTGCCGCGTTGCATCGCTTCAAGGCGCTCTCCGATCAGGCGCGTGCCGCTACCATCTACGTTCTGGCAACGGCTGCCGCGCGCGAAGCCAGCAATGGTCCGCATTTCATCCATCAGGCCGAAGCCATTCTTCAGCGCAAGGTGCGGGTGCTTTCGGGCGAAGAAGAGGCACGTTTCTCTGCACTCGGCATCATCAGCGGTTTTTTCCACCCCGACGGCATCGCCGGCGACCTTGGTGGCGGCTCGCTGGAGCTGATCGACATCAAGGATCGGGAGATCGGCAAAGGCATCACGCTGCCGCTCGGCGGCCTTCGTCTCTCCGAATATGCCGGCGGCTCGATCGAGAAGGCGCGCAGCTTCGCCCGCAAGCACGTCAAGACGGCAAAGCTCTTGAGCAAGGGCGAGGGCCGCACCTTCTATGCGGTCGGCGGCACGTGGCGAAACATCGCCAAGCTGCACATGGAAATCCGCAAATATCCGCTGCATATGATGCAGGGCTATGAAGTGCCGCTGGACGAGATGCTGCGCTTCCTGGATCAGATCGTCGAATCGAAGGATTCGAAGGATCCGGCGTTGCAGGCGGTGTCCAAGCATCGCCGTTCGCTGCTCCCCTTCGGCGCAGTCGCAATGCGGGAAGTGCTGACGGCCATGAAGCCGTCCGTCATCTCCTTCTCCGCTCAAGGCGTGCGTGAGGGTTATCTTTATTCGCTGCTGACGGAGGCGGAACGCAACAGCGATCCGCTGCTCGTGGCGGCCGGCGAACTTGCCATCCTGCGCGCCCGCTCGCCGGAACATGCCCGCGAGCTTGCTGATTGGACCGGGCGGATGATGCCCTTCTTCGGTATCGCCGAGACCGAAGAAGAGAGCCGCTATCGCCAGGCAGCCTGCCTGCTTGCCGATATCAGCTGGCGTGCCCATCCCGACTATCGCGGTCTTCAGGCGCTGAATATCATCGCGCACACGTCCTTTGTCGGTATCACCCATGCCGGCCGCGCCTTCATCGCGCTTGCAAACTACTACCGCTTCGAGGGCTTGAACGACGACGGAGCGACCGAGCCGCTGGCGACGATCGCAACTCCGCTCTACACAGAGCGCGCCAAGCTGCTCGGCGGCTTGCTACGCGTCGTCTATCTGTTTTCGGCGTCGATGCCGGGCATCGTCCGCAACCTGTCGTTCCGCCGTTCGACCAATCCGGATCTGGATTTGGAATTCGTCGTCCCCGCCGAATATCATGATTTTGCGGGCGAAAGGCTGGACGGGCGCCTGCAACAGCTCGGCAAGCTGACGAACCGCCGGCTGGCCTTCCGCTTCGAGAATTAGGTATGAAACCTCTCCCCGCATGACAGGGAGAGGCGGTGTTTTCGCGACTTACTTCGCGTTCAGGAAATCGCCCACTTCGAGCAGGCTGAACTCGTTATCGTCGGCCTTGTCAACGGCGCGGCCGGCGGAGAAGGGCAGGTTGTTGTCGTTGCCGATGATGACGTGCGAGGCATCGACGCGATCGACGTTCTCAATGGTGACGAAGGGCATGTCGTAGAAGCCTTCGCCGCCGCCCTGGCGACGCTTATGGTCCGGATCTTCGATGCGCATCAGGTCGATGTAGCCGATCTGGCGAACGGACTTGCCGACATTGGCGTCGCTGAACTCGATCTTGTAGACACGCTTCAGCTCGGCTGGAGCCTCGAAGCAATCCGGCTTCGGCTGCTTCGGATCGGCGCAAGCCTTGTCCTTCGTGCCGGCGCCATTGTCGCGTTCGATCACCAGCGCCGTCGTTGCGTCGAGCATGTTGAAATCGCCGATCGACACACCCTTATCAGCGAAGGGATAGAGCCAGCTGCGGCCGGTCCAGCTCTTCGAGGCGACGTCGAATTCGATGATCCGGATGGCCGTCTTGCCGTCGACGCTCTCCATCTGGCCGTCTTCCTTGTAGATCGGGCCTTCCAGGAGCCCGTAGAGCTTGGAGCCGTCCTTCGACATGGCGAGGCCCTCGAAGCCGCCGGAGCGCTTGAGGTTGAAGGCCGGCATCTTCTGCGTGGGGGTGCCCGGCAGCTGGATCAGCGGATTGTCGGGCGACATGACCGGCTTGCCGTCGAGCGTCGTTGCGAAAACGTCCGTCAGCTGGCCGTTCGTGTCGAATTTCAGCAGGTAAGGGCCGAACTCGTCGCCGATCCAGAAGCCATCGGAGACCGGCTGGATCGATTCGATGTCGAAATCGGCGCCTGTCAGGTAGCGCTTGTCGGCGCCTTCCATGACGATCGGGAAGGGGGCTTTCTTGTTCGGGTCGGACAGGAACAGGTTCTTGACGACCTCAACCTTGCCGCTGTCCCAGTCGAACTTCAGCTGATGCAGGAAAAGCATCGCATCCGACGAGTTCTGCTTGGAGCCGAAGCCGTTGTCGGAGAGCGTCCAGAAGGTGCCGTCAGGCATGGACTTGATGCCGGAAAAGCCCTGGATCGGCTGGCCGGCGAACGGCAGTTTCAGGTCGGTGACGCGGGCGCCATCCTTGCCCGGCACGGTGCCGAGAGCGTCGGTGCGCTTGCGATCTGGCGTGGTGAACTTGCCCGAGGTCTTCAGGAAATCGGGGGCATCGGCAGGAGGGGCGGTAATGGTGTTGGCCGGCAGGATCGCCTGCCCGACGAGCTTTGCCTTGAACTGCTGCTCGTCTGCCTGCGCCGAGGCGGCAAGCAGAATGAAGAGCGCCGCGGAGGCGGAAAGGATTCGGGTCATCATGTCACCTCGTGGTGGGGTTGGTGAAAACAACCCCGCTTAGCAGGCGACCTGTGTCCGCGAGTTAACGCTTAGGTGAAGATTTGGTGACTGTGGACAACCTATAGGATATGAAGCTCAGACGTGCATCCGTATCGAAACGCAGCCACTAATTCGTATTATTTACAATCCGCCGCGAGCGGTCTTCAGCGCTTGCCGGTCTTGTGTATGAAGGGCGATGACGCCAAGGTGCTGATCGCGGCCGCGAACGGCATGTTCGCCGAGCTCTTCCTTGATGATCTCTTCCGGAAGCTCCATCCGTCTGGCAAGGTCGCTGGAAATCAGCACTTGGCGCTCCAGCGTTTTGCAAAGTGACTCCAGCCTTGCCGTCGTATTCACGGTGTCGCCGAAATAGGCGATCTTGTGATGGTCGACGCCGATTTCCGCCGTCACGACGCTGCCGCCATGCAGAGCGGCTCGCAATCGCGGCACCCTGCCGTAGGACTTCAGCCATGTCTCGGCATTCTTTTCGATATCGTCGAGGATGTTGAAGACGCAGCGCACGCAATTGTCATTCTTGACGCCCCGTTGAAGCGGCCAGGTGATGATGGCCGCATCGCCGATATAATCGTCGATCGCCCCCTTGTGCCGCCGCACCGGCTCGGCCATGGCACTGAACACCGCGCCTAGGAATTCTTGCGTTTTCAAGTCGCCATGTTCCTCGGCAAAGGCGGTGGAGCCGACGAGATCGATGAAAAGGAAGACACGCTCCTCCTGCACCGGATTGCGGTAACGGCCGGTCAACAGACTGGAGAAGACGTCGCGACCGAGCAATTCCCGTACGCGGCCGATGAAAATGACGATGGCGGTTACGACGACGGCGTAGAGGTAGACGTCTATCGTCAGCAGCGTGAGATCTTTCCAGGAGCCATTAACCAGCCCCAGCAGCTTCATGAGACTGCCAGCCATGGCGTAGCCGGCGCTCATCAGCAGGAAATCGACCAGCAGGGCCGAAAGGATGAAGGCCGGCGTCGGCAGCCGATGCATCCAGTCGTTCAGCCGCGGCAGGATCATGCGGCGTTCGAACACCAGCAGCGGCATGCCGCAGAACAGCGCGAAGACGGCGCCGATATAGGCCGGCGCCTGTGGAAAGAACAGCTTGCCGTAGATGACGCCCGTCGAAGCGACGAACAGCGATGTCAGGATCCAGTTGCGCATCGAATGGAAAATGCCCATTCACTTTTCCGCCAAGAAGCGGCGCCGTCATCGACGCGGGATTGCGCCGGCAAACTGGAACGCCATCGAAGATAACGAGTCATCAGACGTTCATTCCACGAGATTTGCGGCGCAATCGTGATCGCGACCGGCATCTCGATGCGCCAATCATACGCAATCGCCAGGAGCCGGAAAAGGAGAATGTCGCGGTTAGAGAGCGACAGTCTCGATCCGCTTACCGACGAAGCGCAGAGCCACTTGCCCCTGGATCAGCTGTAAGGCCGTCTCGCCGAAAAGGTCGCGCCGCCAGCCGCTCAGAGCCGCGACGTCGGCCTTTTCTCCTTCGGCGGCGATCTTGTCGAGATCGTCGCTGTTGGCGATCACTTTCGGCGCGACACCATGCTTTTCCGCAATCAGCTTCAGCAGCACCTTCAGCAGTTCGGACGCAGCGGCAGTGCCTTCCGGCGCCTGATGATGGCGTGGCGGATGCGGCATTTCGGATTTCGGCAGTGCCAGCGCCGCATTGATCGCTTCGAGCACCGCCGTACCGCCGGCCGAGCGCTCCCACCCCTTGGGGATCGTTCGCAGGCGCGCCAGCGCCTCGGTGTCCTTCGGCTGCTGTTGCGCGATCTCATAGATCGCATCGTCCTTCAGCACGCGTGCTCGTGGCACATTGCGTGCGCGGGCCTCGCGTTCGCGCCAGGCGGCCACAAATTTAAGAACGGCCAGTTCCTGCGGTTTGCGCAGCCGCATCTTCAGCCTCTGCCAGGCATCGTCGGGGTGCAGGTCGTAGGTCTCGCGTGCCTCGAGGATCGCCATCTCCTCCTGCAGCCAGGAGGCGCGTCCTTCGCGCTGTAATTGCTCCTTCAGCGAGAGATAGACGTCACGAAGATGGGTGACGTCGGCGAGCGCATAGTCCAGCTGCTTTTCCGAGAGTGGACGCCGGCTCCAGTCGGTAAATCGCGAGGATTTATCGATATGGACGTTCTTGATACGGCTGACGAGCTGGTCGTAGGACACGGAATCGCCGAAGCCGCAAACCATTGCCGCGACCTGCGTATCGAAGATCGGATGCGGAATGAGGTTGCCGCGATGGAAGATGATTTCGATATCCTGCCGGGCAGCATGAAATACCTTCAAAACAGACGGATTGGCCATCAGTTCGAAGAAGGGCGCCAGATCCAGCCCCTTGGCCAGCGGATCCACCAGCACCTCGGTCGTAGAGCTTGCCATCTGTATCAAACACAGCTCCGGCCAGAAGGTCGTTTCTCGCAGGAATTCCGTATCGATGGTAATGAATTCCGACTTGGCCAGCTCTTGGCAGGCCGCCTCCAATTGGGCGGTAGTTTCGATCATATCAACACATTCAATGGTAAAATACTTTCTTAACTTCCTTCTCCTTTCAGCCGGATATGTCAATACTTTCGCGGACAAAGCCTTCGCCGCATTTCGCTTTTCGCTGAAATTGCCGGCAGCAGGGACGGCTTTGACCAAGGCCACGGGTAATTGAAGCGGCCCGCGACCGGCTATGCCACCCGCACGTAACTCGTCATGCCCGTCTTCTGATGCTCGATGATATGGCAATGCAGAAGCCAGTCGCCGGTATTGTCGGCGACGAAGGCGAGCTGCACCTTTTCATCCGGCTGGATCAGATAGGTATCGGAGACGAAGGGCTGCACCTGCCTGGTCGAGGAGGAGAGAACCGTAAAGCTCATCCCGTGCAGGTGGATCGGGTGGCTGTGCGGGGTGACGTTTTCCAAGTCGAGGACATAGCTCTTGCCCAGTTTCAGTTCGGCGAGCGGCGCCGAGGGATCGGGGGTATCGCCCGGCCACGGCACCTTGTTGATCGCCCAGAAGCTGTAGCCGAGGGAGCCGCAAATGCTGTTGCCGGCGGTGTTTTCCGCCGTCGAGCTCAGGATCAGCGGAATATGGGTGGCGGAGCCGATATCTGCCTTCTGCACGGGATTGTCTTCGAGTGGCGCCAAGTCACGCACGTCGCGCTTCAATGATGCGCCTACGGCGCGCAGTGTCGCCAGCACCTTCGGATTGGTGCCCTTGATATCCTCGAGCTTGACGACTGCGCCTTCGCTGTCCGGCATCCGCACGGCGAGCTCCAGCCGTTGCCCCGGCCCGAGCTGGAGGAGATCGAGCGGAAAGCGCTGCGGCACGGGGTTGCCGTCAATCGCGATCACGGTCGCCTCGGCGCCGTCCATGCGGAAGGAATAGATGCGCGTGACGTCGGTGATGGCAATGCGCAGCCGCACCAGCCCGCCGGACGGCGCATCATATCGCGGCTCCTGCTGCCAGTTAGCGGTCCGCACCGTACCGTAGGTGCCGGACTTGGCCGCGTCGCGCGGCTTGAATTGCACGATGAACTGCCCGTCTCCCCCCAGGCGCCAGTCGCGCAGATTGAGCACGACTTCCGAATCGAAGGCCGGATCCCTGGGGTTTTCGACCACAACGACGCCGGTCATGCCGTGGCCCATCTGCTCCAGCGTATTGCAATGCGGATGATACCAGAAGGTGCCGGCATCGGGAGGCGTGAAGGCGTAATCGAAATGATCGCCGGTATAGACATAGGGCTGGGTGAGGAACGGCACGCCATCCATCGCGTTCGGAAGCCGGATGCCGTGCCAGTGGATTGTCGTCGGATCGTCTATGCCGTTGATCAGCCGCGCCGCGAAGGGTTCACCTTTCTTCATGCGTACGACCGGCGGCATGCCGGCATCGCCATAGGTCAATACGTTCTTGGTCTTGCCGCCATCAGTAAGGCTGGCCTCGATCTTCGCCGTCTTCAGTATGAGCGGCTCGGCTGCCGCCGCTTTGGCCGTAAACTTCCCCGCGATGCCGAGGCCGACACCATAGGCACCGGCAACGGCCGAAGCTTTCAGGAGATTGCGGCGGGTAAGGATCGGCATGTCGGGCTCCCGGGGGCGAAGAGATATGGATGTCTGTTTAAAGTTGACCCGGGCATTCAGCAATAGCGCCGTTGCAGCCAAACTGCCGCAGCGGCGACTTACGGATGCTATTATGGGTAGCGCATAACTCTCGTTTGAGTGGATATTGGTTAAATTGCACGCTTTATAGACGGTAACTAGGAGAACTCATGCGCCGCGACGTGCCGGATCGATTGCGCCAATTCGCCAAGGCAATGCGCAGTGATGCCACCAAGGCTGAAAACATGCTTTGGCAGGCTTTGCGTCGAAGTCAGCTTGGGGGCTTCAAGTTCAAGCGGCAGGTTCCCATCGACGGATACATCCTCGATTTCGTATGCTTCGAAGCGCGGTTGATCGTTGAGGTGGATGGCGTGCAACATGCCGAAAGCACCAAGGATCTTGCGAGAGACGCCCATTTCTCGAAGCAGGGCTTTCGTACTGTGCGGGTCTGGAACCACGAAGTGACGACAAATCTTGGGGGAGTCTGCCTGACGATTCTGGCAGAGCTGAAAAATAGCGGGGAATGAGCGAGAGGGTGAAGTTGGCGCGGCTCTATCTCGCCCCTGGCGGGCGAGAAAGCAATTTCACTGGTTTAGGAATTGCGAACTGGGGGCTGCGTCGTATTCCAAAGCGCAGCGCAATTTCTAAGCCATTGAAATTGCAAGAGCGGGGGACTGGTTCTTGCTCGTACAATTCACAGATTGGGTGCGTCCTTACTTACCCCCTCTCTTGCAAAAACTAAGACTTAGAAGAGGGACGAGCCCTCATCTAAGCCTAAGTTTTTGCTTTCTCGCCCGCCGGGGGCGAGATAAGCCATGTGTTCGAGCCTTGACAAATCGGGCGCGCCATGCGCTTTTCCGCCCGATTTTCTCGTCGGCGGGCGAGGGGTCTGCGTGTCCTTTCGCCGCCGCCCGCCAAGTCCAGGATATACATTATGCATCGCTATCGCAGCCACACATGCGCCGCCCTGCGCAAGTCCGACGTCGGTTCGACCGTTCGCATTGCCGGCTGGGTTCATCGCGTCCGAGATCATGGCGGCGTGCTGTTCATCGACCTGCGCGATCACTACGGCATCACCCAGGTCGTTGCCGACCCCGATTCTCCGGCCTTCAAGCTCGCCGAAACCGTTCGCGGCGAGTGGGTGATCCGCATCGACGGCCTGGTCAAGGCCCGTACGGAAGACACCGTCAACAAGAACATGCCGACCGGCGAGATCGAGCTTTATGCTCAGGAGATCGAAGTGCTCTCCGCCGCCAAGGAGTTGCCGCTGCCCGTTTTCGGCGAGCCGGATTATCCGGAAGACGTTCGCCTGAAGTATCGCTTCCTCGATCTGCGCCGCGAAACGCTGCACAAGAACATCGTCAAGCGCACGCAGATCATCTCCTCCATGCGTCGCCACATGGGTGAAGTGGGCTTCACCGAATACACGACCCCGATCTTGACGGCCTCATCTCCGGAAGGCGCACGCGACTTCCTCGTGCCGAGCCGTATCCATCCCGGCACGTTCTATGCGCTGCCGCAGGCGCCCCAGCAGTACAAGCAGCTGCTGATGGTTGCCGGCTTCGACCGCTACTTCCAGATCGCACCCTGCTTCCGCGATGAAGACCCGCGCGCCGATCGTCTGCCGGGCGAATTCTACCAGCTCGACCTCGAAATGAGCTTCGTCACCCAGGAAGATGTCTGGAACACGATGGGTCCGCTGATAAGCCGGGTGTTCGAGGAGTTTGCAGACGGCAAGCCGGTCACCAAGGAATGGCCGCGCATCCCTTACGACGTCGCCATCCGTAAGTACGGCTCCGACAAGCCGGACCTGCGCAACCCGATCGTCATGGAAGCCGTCACCGAGCATTTTGCGGGCTCCGGCTTCAAAGTCTTCGCCAACATGATCGCCTCCAACCCGAAGGTCGAAGTCTGGGCAATCCCGGCCAAGACGGGCGGCTCGCGCGCTTTCTGCGATCGCATGAACGCCTGGGCACAGAGCCAGGGCCAGCCGGGCCTCGGCTACATCTTCTGGCGCAAGGAAGGCGAAAAGCTCGAAGGCGCCGGCCCGCTTGCCAAGAACATTGGTGAAGAGCGCACGGATGCGATCCGCACCCAGCTCGGTCTTGATGATGGCGACGCCTGCTTCTTCGTCGCCGGAGACCCCTCGAAATTCTACAAGTTTGCCGGTGAGGCGCGCACCAGGGCTGGCGAGGAGCTGAACCTGGTCGACCGCGACCGCTTCGAGCTCTGCTGGATCGTCGACTTCCCGTTTTTCGAATGGAGCGAGGAAGAAAAGAAGATCGACTTCGCCCATAATCCGTTCTCCATGCCGCAGGGCGGCCTTGAAGCGCTGCAGACCCAGGATCCCCTCACGATCAAGGCGTTCCAGTACGACGCAGTCTGCAACGGCTTCGAAATCGCTTCGGGCTCGATCCGTAACCAGTCGCCGGAAACCATGGTCGCCGCCTTCGAAAAGGTCGGCCTCAGCCAGACCGACGTCGAAGAGCGCTTCGGCGGTCTCTACCGCGCCTTCCAGTATGGCGCGCCTCCACACGGTGGTGCTGCCTTCGGTATCGACCGTATTGTCATGCTGCTGGTCGGTGCCAAGAACCTGCGCGAGATCTCGCTGTTCCCGATGAACCAGCAGGCGCAGGACCTGCTGATGGGCGCTCCTTCGGCCGCAACGCCGACGCAACTGCGCGAACTGGCGATCCGCCCGGTGCCGCCAGTCAAGAAGGACTGAGGTTCTTTAGCCTTGCAGAAATGCGAAAACCCGGCGACCGAAATCGCCGGGTTTTTGTTGGAGTGCAAATGACCATTAGATCGCAGCATAAACCGCTTTGGCGAGGTCGATCGTGAATTGCCCCCACATGCCCTCGAGAGTCGTATTGGTCAGCGCGACCACCGTCAGGCCCTTTTGGGCATCGACGAACCAGCTGTGTCCATAGACGCCGCCCCATTTGATCGTGCCAGCTGAGAAGGGGACCTGCGCGACCACGGGATCGAGGACGACGGACCAGCCGTAGCCGAAACCGAAACCGGCCTGCTGCGCCTGCATATGTCCGCCGGCCTGATCGGTCTTCATGGTCTTCACCGTATCGGCCGACAGCAGCGGTGCTCCACCCTTTCTGATCGTGTCCAGTATGGCAAGGATGTCGCTTGCCGTTCCCGCCATACCGGCGCCGCCGGAGTGGTAGGAAGCGGGGTCGAATATCCTGTCGGGTGTAAAGCGGATCGTGCCGTCGAAGATCGGAACGAGCGCCTCGTCGCCCATCCGCTTCGGTTCCGGTGAGCCATTTACATAGGCTGCCGCCAGGCGGCTGCGGTCGTGCACGGAGAAGGCCGTATCGGAAAGGCCGAGCGGCTTCATGACAAGATCGGCAACGGCTTCGCCAAGCCGGCCGCCGGTTTCCTTTTCGATGATGCCGCCAAGCACATCCATTGCCAGGGAATACTGCCAGCCTTCGCCGGGCGCAAAGAGAAGGGGCGCGCTGGCGATACGCTTGAGGTTGTCTGCCAGCGAACGACCCGGGGTGTCCAGCCCGTCGGATACACCAGCGCGATGATAGGGGCCGTCCTGCGCCTCCGCGAAAGTGTAACCCAGCCCGGACGTATGCGTCAGAAGGTGCCGGATACGGATAATGGCCTCGCCGCCATCGGGCAAACGCGGCCGGAAATCCGGCAGCCATTTGGTGATCGGATCATCGAGCCCGATGCGGCCCTGTTCGACAAGCCGCATGGCGGTAATGGTGACGATCGGTTTGGTGATTGAGGCAAGGCGGAAGATGGCATCTTCCCGCATTGCCACTTTGTTTTCGCGATCCGCCAGACCAGCGGCGCGGCTGTAGACCAGCTCTCCATCCTGAGCGATCAGAACGACGGTCCCGACCAGCCTTTTGTCCGCCAGGGCGGAGTTGATTGCAGCATCGACACCTTCAGCAAGGCTGCCGTCGCTGAGGCGTGCGGAATTTTCCAGGGGAAGACTCATGGGGCAAAACCTTATATAATCACAATGACCATTCCTGAATAAATCAAAACGGGAAATAATTCTAGAGTGACCATTGTGAAAAATATTGAAGTGAAGGACAATTCTTCACGGCGCAAGCGTGGGCGCCCGCCCGCCTTCGATCGTGAAACGGTTCTTGCCGCCGCGCGGGATACTTTCTGGCAGCACGGCTATGACGGTTCCTCCATTGCCGATCTGACGGCGGCCATGGGCATCACGCCACAAAGTCTCTATGCAGCCTTCGGTTCGAAGGCCGAGCTCTATCGCGAGACGCTCGATCAATATCGGCGCATGCCGCGGCCGGAGCCCGGCAATCCCTTTCAGGACAAGCTGGATACGGTGACTGCCTTCGAGCGTTTTCTGACGAACTCCGCAAAAATCTTCACGGCGCCGGAGCATCCAAAGGGATGCATGATATCCACGGCGGTGCTGAATTGTGCGGAGGAGAATGAGCCGATCGCCCATCATGTTGCATCCATGCGCCTGCAGACGCTGGATATCTTCACCGCCCGCATTGAGCGTGGTATCGCCGAGGGGGACATGCGGCCGGATACAAGCGCACGTCCCCTGGCGCGTTTCCTGGGGGCGATCGTGCAGGGCATGTCCGTTCAGGCCCGCGATGGAGCGACGACGGAGGAATTGCTTGCCCTGATGTCCCATGCGCTTAACGAGCTCAGGAGATATCAGCGTCCGAAAGCGTCCGAGCTTTGAGGCAAAGAAAAACCCAGCGACCGAGATCGCCGGGTTTCTGAATAAGGTCGAGAGCGACCGTTTAGTCGTTCGAGGAAACCTTGAGGCCGATGACCTGCGGGATCGTCGTCGGCGCGCCCATGGCGGCACCGATGATCATCGGCACCGGCACCGGCTTGCCGGGAGCGGCGGTGACCGTCAGGCTCTTTGGATTGTCGAGATAAGCGCTTACTGCTGCCGAAACGGCATTTTGCAGTTCCGGAATGTTGAGCTGCGCCATCATGATCGGCGTCATGGCCTTCAACGTGTCGGCGAGCTGCTTGCCCGTGACGCCCTGCTGCTTGCCAGCGAAATCGAGCGCGCGTGCCGTGATCGACGCGTCGTCGAAGCGGATCTGGGCACTGTTGAAGGTGAGCTGCTGCAGCAGGCCGAGCATGGCGAGACCGGCCGACTGCTGTGCTTCCTGCTTATTCGGATTGGAGCGAACCGTCTTCATCGCATCCTGCAGCGATTTAGCGAAAGCGGGCGTGTAGCCCGAGATGCTGAAGGCGAGGTTCAGCTTGCCGATGTCCCTGAAGTCCAAGGAGTATTCGGCGATGTTGATGGTGCCGGGTCCCATGTCCCAGCTTCCCTTCATGGAAATCGTGCCGTCGATCTGCTGCAGCTTCAGCGCCTCGATGGCTTCCTTGGTCTTGGCATCGTCGACCTTGCTGAGATCCGCCTTGATGCCGTTGATCTTGGCATCGAAATCCAGCCCCGACTTGTCGTCGCGCTTCTTCAGGTTGGCGTCGGCGCCCTCGATCGAGAACACCTCGACATCGTCCTTGGTGACGGAGACGGCGCCGGCATGGGCGCTCTTGTAGTAGAGCAGCGAGCTCAGGTCGCCCTTGCTCGTGTCGGCCGGGATCTCGACGCCGCTCAGCTTGAGGTCGGTAGCGGAAACAGTGGCGCCGTCCTTTTCGAAGTCGACATCCGCGAAATCGATTTCCTCGATCGTGTAGCCACCGTTGTTTTCCTCGACGCCGTCCATGGTTATGTCGCCGAGCGGAATGCTGTCTTCCACGCCGGCTGGCTTGAAGCTCGCGCCCTTCAGTGTCACCGTGCTGCCGTCGACATCGATGCCCGTAGCGGCAATCGAACCGCCCTGCTGGCCGTAGACGTCGTTGATCTTCTTCAGCAGATCATTGCCGTCGAGCGCAAAGGCCGAGCTGGCGAAAGACAGGATAGCGGCACTGCAAAGCATAAGCCGCGTAGTCCGGTAGAAAGTCATTATGGCGTTTCCTCTTCAAGCCGATGGTCGTTTGGGCGGGGGAGTACAGATTGAGCGTGTGCTGCGCTGACTTATATTGATTTTTCTTTGAAAATCCAATGACAATGAATGTTGAAGGCATGTGCAGCAAAAATGCATCGGTCGCCGTCCCGCAAGGGGACTGGAAGGCCTTCATCCACAGGTGCTTTCCACCGATTTCTTGCCCGGAATCGCCATCTCTTATAGTCAAGAACCATGGGAAAAAATCTGACACCGCCGCCCGGTGACGGCGACGACAATATCCTTCCGGTCGATCTGAAGGCCGCGCTCGAAGAGCGTTACCTGGCCTATGCCTTGTCGACGATTACGCAACGCGCGCTCCCCGATGTTCGCGACGGGCTGAAGCCGGTGCATCGCCGGATCGTCTATGCGATGAGCGAGATGGGGTTGCGCCCGAACGCCGCCTTCCGCAAATGCGCGAAGATCGTCGGCGAGGTGATGGGTAACTATCACCCGCATGGCGATCAGTCGATCTATGATGCGCTGGCGCGCCTCGCGCAGGATTTCTCGCAGCGCTATACTTTGGTGAACGGCCAGGGCAATTTCGGCAATATCGACGGCGACAGCCCCGCCGCGATGCGTTACACCGAATCCAAGATGACGGCGGTTTCCGAACTGCTGCTCGAAGGCATCGATCAGGACGCGGTCGATTTTCGCGATACCTATGACGAGTCGAATTCCGAGCCGGTCGTCCTGCCCGGCGCTTTCCCGAACCTGCTCGCCAACGGCTCCTCGGGTATTGCCGTCGGCATGGCGACGTCGATCCCGCCCCATAACGTCCACGAGATCTGCGACGCCGCCCTGCATCTGATCAGGGATCGCGATGCGACGGTCGAGAAGCTGGTGGAACTGTATATTCCAGGTCCGGACTTTCCGACCGGCGGCATCATCATCGATGATCGTCAGAGCATCATCGAAAGCTATAAAACCGGCCGTGGCGGCTTCCGCGTCCGGTCCAAATGGGAGATCGAGGATCTTGGCCGTGGCGGCTATCAGATCGTCGTTACGGAAATTCCGTTCCAGGTGCAGAAGTCGCGGCTGATCGAAAAGATCGCCGAACTGCTGCTGGCGCGCAAGCTGCCGCTGCTCGAAGATGTGCGCGATGAATCCGCCGAGGATATCCGCGTCGTTCTCGTGCCGAAGAGCCGCACGGTCGACGCGACGATCCTTATGGAATCGATGTTCAAGCTGACCGAGCTGGAAAGTCGCTTTCCACTCAACATGAACGTCCTGTCCATGGGCCGCATCCCCAAGGTCATGGCATTGAACGAAGTGCTGAGGGAATGGCTGGACCATCGCCGCGAAGTCCTGCTGCGCCGTTCGCGTTTCCGGCTCGCCGCCATCGAAAAGCGCCTCGAAATTCTCGGCGGTCTGCTGGTCGCCTATCTCAACATCGATGAGGTTATCGCCATCATCCGTGAGGAGGACGAGCCGAAGCCCGTCATGATGGAGCGGTTCGGTCTCACGGACAATCAGGTCGAGGCGATCCTCAACATGCGGCTGCGCTCCCTGCGCAAGCTGGAAGAATTCGAGATCCGCAAGGAATTCGACGGCCTGACCAAGGAGAAGGCCGATATCGAGGCATTGCTCGCCTCGGAAGAAAAGCAGTGGCAGACGGTGTCGTGGGAAATCGGCGAGGTGAAGAAGAAATTCGCCAAGGCGACCGAGATCGGCCGCCGCCGCACCCAGTTTGCCGAAGCGCCGGAAGCCGACGATGCCGCCATCCAGCAGGCGATGATCGAGAAAGAGCCGATCACCGTCGTCGTTTCGGAAAAGGGGTGGATCCGTGCCCTCAAGGGCCACATCTCCGATACGTCTTCGCTGACCTTCAAGGAAGGCGATGGCCTCAAGGTTGCCTTCCCGGCGCAGACGACCGACAAGATCCTCATCATTACGACGGGCGGCAAGGCCTATACGCTGGGTGGCGACAAGCTGCCTGGCGGCCGCGGCCATGGCGAGCCGCTGCGCATCATGATCGACATGGAGAACGATCAGGATGTGCTGACCGCCTTCGTCCATGATCCGCAACGCAAGCAGATAATCGCATCGACCGCGGGCAATGGCTTCATCGTTGCCGAGGCGGAACTGGGCGCCAATACCCGCAAGGGCAAGCAGATCATGAATGTCTCCTATCCTGACGAAACGAAGCTTCTGGTTCCGGTTTCGGGCGATCATGTCGCCGTGGTCGGCGAGAACCGCAAGATGGTGATCTTCCCGCTGTCGCAGGTGCCGGAAATGTCGCGCGGCAAGGGCGTGCGCCTGCAGCGCTACAAGGATGGCGGGATCGCCGATATCAGGTGTTTTGCGATCGCCGATGGTCTGACCTGGGAAGACAGCGCCGGCCGCACCTTCACCAAGACCAAAGACGAATTGGTGGAATGGCTGGGCGACCGCGCCGGTGCCGGCAGAGCGGTGCCGAAGGGTTTCCCGAGAAGCGGCCGGTTTTCAGGGTGAGGATCGGTTGAGCTAAGCTCGAACAATCGGCCGGCTGGGCCGATTGCAGCGACGAACGCCCTGAGCCCCAGCGAAGGCCGGCGTGTTGCGGCTGATGGGATAGTGTCATCGGGCCAACAGAACGCTGAAATCTCTCAGGAATTGCGTCGCACCTATCTCGTCGATTTCTCCGGCCGCGACACCCAATACAAAGGTCACGACCATTCCATCGTCGGCGTCAATCAGATAGCCGTTGATGTAGAGAAATGTGAAGGCAGCCAGATATCCAGTTCTTTTATTGCCGTCGGAAAAAGGATGGTTTCGTACAAAGCCATAAAGATATGCAGCAGCCAGAGCGAATACGTCATTTTCGCCATCTGCAGCCTTGTTCAGTGGGCGCGCCAGCGCCGCCTCCAGACCATTCTCGTCCTTTAGGCCCGACAATCCGCCATGCTCGGCGATCTGCTCTTCGTGCATGATCTCAATGGCTTCGCGGGAGAGCCATTTGTATTCGGTCATTTTGCGAGCTCGCGCAGAGCGGCACGATATTTCTGCATGCCAAGTCTTGCCGCACGCAACTGCTCGGCAAGATCGGCGCGCTCGGGAATCAGTTCGATATTGCCGTTCACTTCCCGTATTTCGAATGCATCGCCGTTCTTCAGGCCAAGCCTTTGGAGAACTTCCTTCGGAATAATCACGCCTTCGGAATTGCCGATCTTGCGGATGGTAACGTTCATGTTCATCTCCTGTGTAATAACATAGTTATAACATGTGATGAGGGCGACTTCAATGCGCGAGGCTCTGCGCGCTGATTGCCGCTCTGGCCTTGACCCGCGCCTGCCAGAGCGAGTGAGCGGCCAGCGCCAGGATCAGAATGGCACCACCGGCGAGCGTCATGTTGGTCGGCGCCTCCAAAAAGATCAGCCAGACCCAGATCGGCGCCAGGATCGTTTCCAGAAGGTAGAACATCGCCACTTCCGGCGCCGACAGAAAGCGCGTGCCTGTCGCAAGGCACCAGAAGGAAAGCGGCATCAGCACGGCGCCGTCGAAAAGAATCCAGCCGGGATGCTCGATGGAAAAGCCCGAGGGTGCCACATGGTAAAGCCCAACCGTCGCTGGAATGATGGCGGCCAGCAAGGAAGCAAAACCCATGTCTCGCCCCGAGGCGCGGCTGATCGTGATCGCGCAGGCGATGGAAAGCGACGCGATTACCGAGAGCGCATCGCCAAGCAGGTGCCCAGCCTCCATGCCGTCGCCGACGATCAGGCCGACACCGAGGATCATGACAGCCATGGTGACGAAGGTGGAAAGGGCAGGGCGCTCTTTCAGGAAGATCCAGGAAAGCAGCGCCGTGAACATCGGGTTGAGGGCGATGATGAAGACCACATTCGCCGCGCTGGTATAATAGACGGCGAGAAGAAAGGTGATGGTGGTCAGCCCATAGAAAAAGCCAACGGGAATTCCGAGCCAGCCCGGCAGCACGCTTTGCAGCGAGCCCGTGACCCGGCGAATGACGAAGAGGGCTGCCAGCGCTACGACGATGGTCGCAAGGCTGCGGGCTGAGAGAACCGACCAGACTTCGCCGCTGGAAAGACGGATCAGCGGTATGTCCATCGACAGCGCCAGACCGCCGAGCGTCGTCAGCAGCAGGCCCTTCTTATGATCCGAGAGTTGGGCGAACATTCAGCGGAAGGTATCTTTATCGCCATCGGCTGTGGGATCGAAACGTTCCCAGCCGCGCGGCGTCAGATGTTCCTGCGGCTGAAAGCGGGTCTTGTAGTCCATTTTGCGCGAGCCCTTGACCCAATAGCCGAGATAGACGTGCGGCAGCCCCAGTGCCTTCGTCCGCCTGATATGATCGAGGATCATGAAGGTACCGAGCGATCGCCCGTCCAGATCGGGATTGAAATAGGAATAGACCATGGATAGGCCGTCGCTCATGACGTCGGTCAGAGCGGCAGCCAGCAGTTCGCCTTTCGGGCGCTGTTCCAGCCCTGCGCCTTCTTCGCGGCGGCGATATTCGATGATGCGCGTGTTCACATGCGTGTCCTCGACCATGATCGCATAGTCGAGCACGGTCATGTCGGACATGCCGCCTTGCTGGTGGCGATAGTC
The DNA here is from genome assembly GCF_003024605.1 of Rhizobium sp. JAB6. Lineage (GTDB taxonomy): Bacteria > Pseudomonadota > Alphaproteobacteria > Rhizobiales > Rhizobiaceae > Rhizobium. Next base: position 313,138 of record NZ_PYJQ01000005.1, read on the forward strand.
GAGATAGCGGCGGAAGAGCGAATATTGCTCGCTGGACGGCTGTGCGGGAAATTCGGTGGCGATGATATCCTTGTTGGAAGCGAGCACGCGCCGCATCGACCGGCTGGGTTCGAATTCCTGGGCCAGAATGCGGACCGAGATACAGGCCCTGCACGATTCGCAGGCGGGACGATAGGCAATGTTCTGAGAACGCCTGAAGCCGCCCTGCGTGAGGATATCGTTCATTTCGGCGGCACGCGGTCCCACAAGATGCGTGAAGACCTTGCGTTCCATCTCGTGCGGCAGGTACGGGCAGGAAGCCGGTGCCGTCAGATAAAACTGCGGAGATGGCGTCGACTGCGTGTTCATCTGCCGTTGATTGACCTTTCTCTCGGCACCCGTTTCTACAAGCATGGCCCAAGTTTAGAAAACGTCAACTACGTCCTTCGCTAAAGATCGAAGTTTCCTAATTGACCATGCACAGAAATAATCTCCCGCGGGCCATCAGGCGGGCGGGAAATCATGAGGATGTCCTATGCTTATGCGTTGCTTTAGGCCGTCCGGGCAATGACCGTGCCAAGCAGCAGATCGTGTACCAGCCGGCTGCGGTCGGTGAAGAGGCCAACCAACAGGATCAGCGGCGTCAGGACGGAATTCAGGATCCAGAACAGTGCCAGATGGACGATCGCCGTCAGGAAATCCATGCGTCGGCCGTCGACGCGGACCATGGTGAGACCCATCGCGCGCATGCCGAGCGAGGCCTGGTAGGGACCGCCGAGGGTCCAGCCGAAATAGAGGCCGGCAACAAGGATGAACAGCACCGAATAGAGGTAAAAGCCGAGCCCCAGCGTCAGGATCGAAACGAAAAACAGAAGCACGGCCGCGGGAATGCAAAGCAGCGCGACGATGATGTAGTCAACGATGAAGGCAAAGATGCGCCGGCTCAGCACGCCACTATAGGCGCGCCAGTCATTCGGTGCTGCATAGAGCGGGCTGGGGTTCAGGCTCATCGTTTTGCTCCTTCGCGCTAGCCCCGTCAATTCTTCGGATCCGCAAGGGGCCAATGCCAATTAAAGATCCCTCTGCGACTTTTGTGCGGCTGATAGGGCACGCAAAGTCGCGGCGGGGAAACATTTGCCGAACATATGGTATTGGCTTCAGCAAATACAATAAGCGGACGGCGTGACGTTATTTCTTCGCCAGATGTCTCGCCACATCCATGGCGAAATAGGTGAGGATGCCGTCGCAGCCAGCGCGCTTGAAGGCGAGCAGGGTTTCGAGCATCACGCGGTCACCGTCGATCCAGCCATTGGCGGCGGCGGCCTTGATCATCGCGTATTCGCCGGAGACCTGATAGGCGAAGGTTGGAAGGCCGAAGGCTTCCTTCAGCCGCCAGCAGATGTCGAGATAGGGCAGGCCGGGCTTGACCATCAGCATGTCGGCGCCTTCCTCGACGTCGAGCGCGGCGTCGCGCACGGCTTCCGTGCCGTTCGCCGGATCGATGTAATAAGTCTTCTTGTCGCCCTTCAGCAGGCCGCCGGTCGAAATCGCCTCGCGGTAGGGACCGTAGAAGGCCGAGCTGAATTTCGTTGCATAGCTCATGATGCCGACATTCTGGTGGCCTGCGGCATCGAGCGCCTGGCGGATCGCGCCGATGCGCCCGTCCATCATTTCCGAAGGCGCGATGATGTCGGCGCCGGCATCCGCCTGGTAGACGGCGGCGCGCGCCACCTGCTCGACCGTTTCATCGTTGACGATCTCGTTGCCGCGCAGGATGCCGTCATGGCCGTGGCTGGTGAAGGGATCGAGCGCGACATCGGTGATGACGCCGATATCAGGCACGGCCTTCTTGATCGCAGCGCTGGCGAGATTGATGAGATTGTTCTTCTCGAGGCTGTTGGAGCCGGTCTCGTCGCGCAGCTCCATTTCGATGTTCGGAAAAGTAGCGAGCGCGGGAATGCCGAGATCGGCCGCTTCCTTGGCCGCTTCCACGGCCTTGTCTACGGTCATGCGGTTAACGCCTGGCATGGCGGGGATCGGCTCCACGATGCCGTTGCCCGGGATCACGAAGATCGGCCAGATCAGATCATCGACCGTCAGCCTGTTCTCCTGCACCAGCCGCCGCGTCCAATCGGCCTTGCGGTTGCGTCGCATGCGGCGATGTCCGGTGATCTCGTCGACGAGATGCGTCTTGTTCTCCATGATACCGCCATCCTTCTTCGTTTATTTAGGGCACTCTATATAGGCCGCGTACCTATCATGCTGTCCCCAGGATTCAAAACCCGGCGAAAGGCCGCAGCCATTATATTCTGGCGAGGCACGTGCCTCCTACGTATTGTTCGCCCATGGAACCTGATTCTTCGACCGTACCCAAGAACACGCTGACGGACATCCTGTTCGTGCTGTTCCTGCGGCTGATCGCGATCGCCTGCTTCTGGCTCGGGCTTCAATATTGGGCCATGCTGGTCGGCTACTCCCTGGAAGGGCATGCCCGCTTCGATCTGCTGGCGCTGCCATGGAGGGTAGCCGGCGCGGGTCTGGCCGTTGTTTTCCCCGTCGCGGCACTCGGATTGTGGCTCACGGTATCCTGGGGACCGGTCATGTGGGTGGTGGCGGCAGGCGGGCAGGCCTTGATGTATGGCGTATGGCCGGAGATCTTCGGATCCAATCCGCTGATCATGATCTTGCATGCCTGCGTCGCCGTGATCTATTGCCTTTTCCGCGTCCTTTTGTGGCAGGAAAAACGCAGGCGCCGTCAGCAGCAGGTAATGGTTGATTTACCCTGAGACAGCAACACTTCCTGGTAAGGTGCTGTTAAGCCTGCAGTTTAAGTAGAATTTTATGTGTATTCGATAGGGTCTCACTCAAGGCGGGAAGAAAACGACACCGCCAAACAAAACAGAGTGAGGCCAAGTCATGATGAACACGAAAATCAAGCCGCAGGCAGTTGCAAACGCTCGGGATCAGCAGGTTGATGACATCCGGGCTCTCTACATGGAATCCCTTCACCTGGTCGAGCGTCTGCACCGCCGCCTGCTTGATGTTATCAAGGACGAGTTCGACCGCCAGGGTCGCGACGACGTCAACGCCGTCCAAGCGCTGCTCCTTTTCAATATCGGCAATTCCGAGCTGACGGCTGGCGAACTGCGCTCGCGCGGTTTCTACCTCGGCTCCAACGTCTCCTACAACGTCAAGAAGTTGGTCGACCTCGGCTTCATCAACCATCAGCGCTCGCGCATCGACCGCCGCTCGGTCCGCATCAGCCTGACGGAAACCGGCCAGGAGATCGCCGAAACCGTTGCAAAGCTCTACGAGCGCCACATCGGCTCGATCGACAAGGTCGGCGGCATCGGTACCGACGAATTCACCCAGATGAACAAGCTCCTGCAGCGCCTCGACCGCTTCTGGAACGATCAGATCCTCTATCGCCTGTAAGTAACGGACAGGGATCGATCCTAAGGCCTTCCAGTCAAGCTGGACACGTTCCCTGCGTGTCCGGCTTGAAGCGCATTGCCGAGCCGGCCGTTGTGCGCTTTTTGCCACGTCCGCGTTTCACCTTTCGTCCCATGTAACGTCCCTGGCGGCTAAGCCATTGACGCCGGATCAGGACAGGCTATGAACCACGCGCAGCTGTGGTATTTTAGCAAATGCAGTTTGGCTTTTCTTTTGCACTCGCGCGGCAAGGCAAGTTTCATGCCGGGAGACACGAATTGGCCATATTGCTATGACAGCGGAAATCGACTGCAGGCAGCGTTCTCGAAATACGATCTTCCGACCTGAAGGTCTTGGCTTCGCGATATTGTGATAATTCGTGGCCAAGTTTTTGGTGGTGCATTAAGGGAACGGATTGATACTGAGCCACGTTACTTGGCGCAAGCTGCGCTATTACTGCTTCCTCTCTAGGCTGCGCATGATTGGATCGCAGCGTTGAACGGTTAGGATATGTCGAAGATAAACGGAATTGGACCCTTTTCGCGCCGCGCTTTCCTGCGGTCGGCTGCAACTCTTGGCGCTGCCGCACTGGCCGCTCCGGCCCTTGCGCAGAACGCAACTCCGCTCGAGGCGCTGATCAACGATCGCTCCCGTGGCAATTGGGACGACCAGTTCGACGCCAAGGCTGCGGCGCGCACCGCCGCCGCCGTCCAGTCGAACGCGCCGATCCTGGGGCCGGATTCCGTGCCGAATATTCAGCAGGCGATCGCGCAATATCAGAACATCGTTGCCAACGGCGGATGGCCGCAGATCAATCCGACAAGCCAGCAGCCGCTGCAGCTCGGTGTGACCGATCCCTCCGTACAGTCGCTGCGCCAGCATTTGATGATTACCGGCGATCTGCCGCGTGAGGCTGGCATCTCCTCTGCCTTCGACTCCTACGTCGACGGTGCGGTCAAGCGTTTCCAGGCCCGTCATGGACTGCCGGCAGACGGCGTCATGGGCGATTTCACGCTGAAGGCGATGAACATCCCCGCCAATGTCCGCCTGCAGCAGCTCAACACCAATCTCGTCCGCCTCCAGACGTTCCCGTCCGACCTCGGCCGCCGTCATGTCATGGTCAATATCCCGGCAACACGTGTCGAAGCCGTCGAGGATGGTCAGGTGGCGCTGCGCCACCAGGCGATCGTCGGCCGGGAATCGCGGCCGACGCATATCATCAACTCGAAGATCTACGAGGTCATCCTCAACCCGTACTGGACGGCGCCACGCTCCATCGTCGTCAAGGACATCGTGCCCCTGATGCGCAAGGACCCGACCTACCTGACGAAAAACAACATTCGCCTTATCGACAGCAAGGGCCAGGAAGTGGCGCCCGAGACGATCGACTGGAATTCGGACAAGGCGCCTGACCTGATGTTCCGTCAGGACCCGGGCAAGACCAACGCCATGGCGTCCACGAAGATCAACTTCCATAATCCGAATAACGAATACATGCACGACACGCCGGAACAGGGCCTGTTCAACAAGCTGATGCGTTTCGACAGTTCGGGCTGTGTTCGCGTTCAGAACGTGCGCGACCTCGCAACCTGGCTGTTGGCCGAAACGCCGGGCTGGCCGCGCCAGCATATCGAGCAGGTCATTTCCAGCCGAGTCAACACGCCGATCACCTTGGCGTCGGAAGTGCCGGTCTATTTCGTCTATATTTCGGCCTGGAGCGCCCGCGACGGCATCGTCCAGTTCCGCGACGACATCTATAATCTCGACGGCAACTCCCAGCTGGCGCTCAATACGACCCAGGGCATGGAACAGCCGGTTCAATAATCGGCGTTCTTCGAACCCCATCTGCATGGAAGCCGCATCCCGGGATGCGGCTTTTTCGTTTGCCGGCGTCACCTATCGTAGTTTGCCCAGCAAATGTCGCTGGTCGTATTGCTCTCCGGCGACCCTGACGTTAATACCGTTTGCATTGCCGTTCCGGCCCGTTCAGGAGCTTTCACGATGACCAACGCGTCCACCGAACCCTTCTTCAATCGTTCGCTTGCCGATACCGATCCGGAAATCTTTGGTGCGATCGGCAAGGAGCTCGGTCGCCAGCGGCACGAAATCGAACTGATCGCCTCGGAAAACATCGTCTCGCGCGCCGTGCTGGAAGCGCAGGGCTCCATCATGACCAACAAATATGCCGAGGGATATCCGGGCAAGCGCTATTATGGCGGCTGCCAATATGTCGATATTGCCGAGGAGCTCGCCATCGAGCGCGCCAAGAAGCTGTTCGGCGTCAACTTCGCCAACGTTCAGCCGAATTCCGGCTCGCAGATGAACCAGGCCGTGTTCCTGGCGCTCTTGCAGCCCGGCGACACCTTCATGGGCCTCGACCTGAATTCGGGCGGTCACCTCACGCACGGTTCGCCGGTCAACATGTCCGGCAAGTGGTTCAACGTCGTGTCCTACGGCGTGCGCGAAGGCGATAACCTGCTCGATATGGATGAAGTGCAGCGCAAGGCGGAACAGCACAAGCCGAAGCTCATCATCGCCGGCGGCACGGCCTATTCCCGCATCTGGGACTGGAAGCGTTTCCGCGAGATCGCCGACAGCGTCGGCGCCTATCTGATGGTCGACATGGCCCACATCGCCGGTCTCGTCGCGGGTGGTCAGCATCCGTCGCCGTTCCCGCATTGCCACGTTGCCACCACGACCACGCACAAATCGCTGCGCGGCCCGCGCGGCGGCATGATCCTCACCAATGACGAGGATCTGGCGAAGAAGTTCAACTCGGCCGTCTTCCCAGGCCTCCAGGGCGGCCCGCTGATGCACGTCATCGCCGCGAAGGCCGTTGCCCTCGGTGAAGCGCTGCAGCCGGAGTTCAAGGACTACGCGGCCCAGATCGTAAAGAATGCCAAGGCGCTTGCCGAAACGCTGATCTCCGGCGGCGTCGACGTCGTATCCGGCGGCACGGACAACCACCTGATGCTGGTCGACCTGCGCAAGAAGAACGCCACCGGCAAGCGTGCGGAGGCAGCACTCGGCCGCGCCTACGTCACCTGCAACAAGAACGGCATTCCCTTCGACCCCGAGAAGCCCTTCGTCACCTCGGGTGTCCGCCTCGGCACCCCGGCCGGCACGACGCGCGGCTTCAAGGAAGCCGAATTCCGTGAAATCGGTAATCTGATCATCGAAGTGCTCGATGGCTTGAAGGTTGCCAATTCCGACGAAGGCAATGCTGCCGTCGAGGCTGCCGTGCGTGAGAAAGTGGTCAAGCTCACGGACCGTTTCCCGATGTACGGCTATATGGGCTAAGGAGAGCGCATGCGCTGCCCCTATTGCGGCTCGGAAGACACCCAGGTCAAGGACTCGCGCCCGGCGGAGGACAATACGTCCATCCGCCGTCGGCGCATTTGTCCGGATTGCGGCGGCCGCTTCACCACCTTCGAGCGCGTGCAGCTGCGCGAGCTCATGGTCATCAAGAAGACGGGCCGCAAGGTGCCGTTCGATCGCGACAAGCTGGTGCGCTCTTTCGAGATCGCGCTGCGCAAGCGTCCGGTCGATCGTGACCGTATCGAGCGGGCCGTATCCGGCATCGTGCGCCGCCTCGAGAGCTCCGGCGAGACCGAAATCAGCTCCGAGCAGATCGGTCTGCAGGTGCTGGAGGCGTTGAAGAGCCTCGATGACGTCGCCTTCGTGCGCTACGCCTCCGTCTACCGCGATTTTTCGCATGCGGAGGATTTCGAACACGTGATCGACGAGATCAACGCCAAGATCGCTCGCGATCCGCTGGACCCTTGACCATGGTGCTGCGGCCCGAGGACGAGCATTTCATGGCCGCGGCCATCCGTCTGTCGCGCCAGCATCTGGGGCTGACATCCACCAATCCATCCGTCGGCTGCCTCATTGTCAAAGATGGCGTGATTGTCGGCAGCGGTGTGACCGCGCTCGGCGGGCGGCCGCATGCTGAGCCTCAGGCGCTAGCCGAGGCAGGTGAGGGGGCCAGAGGTGCCACCGCTTACGTGACGCTTGAGCCTTGCTCACATTACGGCAAGACGCCTCCATGCGCCGAGGCGTTGATCGCTTACGGTGTGGCACGCGTCGTCATCAGCGTCACCGATCCCGATCAGCGCGTCTCCGGGCGCGGCATCAATATGCTGCGCGAGGCCGGGATTGAGGTCGAGACCGGTATTCTGGAGACGGAGGGCAGGCGATCTCTCGCGGGCTATCTCATGCGCCAAACGAGAAACCGCCCCTATGTGACTCTCAAGCTTGCGATTTCCGCCGATGGCATGATTGGCAAGACGGGCGCGGGGCAGGTTCGCATCACCGGCGACGCCGCACGCGCTGAGGTGCAGATGCTGCGGGCCGAAAGCGACGCCATCCTCGTCGGCATCGGCACGGCGATATCAGACGATCCGGAATTGACCTGCCGGCTCCCCGGCCTGGAGGATCGCACGCCGCTGCGCATCGTCATCGACGAGCAGCTGCAGCTTCCGCTTGGCAGCAAACTGGTGCAGACGGCGCGCAAATATCCGGTCGTCGCCGTTGCCGGCTATCCGCCGTCTTTCGATGACGCGAATGACGAAGCGCTTCTCCGGCGCCGCGAAGCGCTGGATGCCGCGGGCGTCGAGGTGTTGCAATCCAATGTCAACGAGCCGGGCGAACTGCTGGAAGCATTGGGCACGCGCGGCATCTCCTCTTTGCTGGTCGAAGGCGGCGCTAGGACGGCGCGGCGCTTCCTCGATGCTGGAATGGTCGATCGTATCCTGCTGTTTCAAGGTCCTGCCGAGATCGGCGAGGGCGGTATTGAATCGCCGGTTCTCAAATCCAATATCCCTGCTGAATTTATGCATGTTGGCCAGAGTCGCTTCGGCGACGATCTCTGCGACGAATACGAAAGAGGTTTTTGATGTTTACCGGAATTGTCACCGACGTCGGCACGGTCGAATCCATTTCCCCCTTGAAGGAAGGCATCAAACTGCGGGTTGCCACGAATTACGATCCGGCCACGATCGACATGGGCGCGTCGATTTCGCATGCCGGCGTCTGCCTGACAGTCACCGGGCTGCCGGAAGAGGGCAGCAACGGCCGCTGGTTCGAGGTCGAGGCATGGGAAGAGGCGCTTCGCCTGACGACCATCGGCACCTGGGAAGCCGGAGCCAGGATCAATCTTGAGCGCTCCCTGAAGATCGGCGACGAACTCGGCGGTCATATCGTTTCCGGCCATATCGACGGCAAGGCGGAAATCCTGTCCGTGACGCCGGAGGGCGAGGCCACGCGCTTCCGTCTGCGTGCGCCGGAACATCTTGCCAGGTTCGTCGCGCCAAAGGGTTCGGTCGCGCTCGACGGTACCTCGCTGACGGTCAATGCCGTCGAGGGTACGGAATTCGACGTGCTCCTGATCCGCCATTCCCTGGAGGTCACGACCTGGGGCGAGCGCAAGGCTGGTGACTTCGTCAATTTCGAAGTCGATACCATGGCGCGCTATGCCGCGCGCCTGGCGGAGTTCCCGGTGGTCCGCGAAGCCCAAGCTTCGTAAATTCGTCGCAGGGGGTCGACGCTTTTACGGGCCTACGCGAGTGTTTTTTCCATAAGAAAATTCGACAAAATCTGGCCGCGCTTTTCTACTTGCTGCGCGGTCACGACGACAAAGCCTCTACGGTCGAAGAAGGGGCGGGCGGCTAGGCTCGCTTCGGTAAATATCCGTTGAAAGCCCTGTTTGCGGGCCGCATTTTCGACGGTCGCAAGCAACAGGCTGGCGACGCCCTTTCCCTGATAATCGGGCGAAACGAACATCATATCCAAGCAGCCATCCGATTTCAGATCCGTAAAGCCGATCGGTTTAGAATCGTCTAGGGCAAGCCAGGTCGGCCGGCTTGCCCGATACTGCGCCCAGACGTCGGCATCGTCGACCTTGGCCCAGGCGGCGATCTGCTCAGGACTGTAGTTTTTCGTTGCGACCTCACGAATGGCCCGCAGGAAAATATCGATCGTGGCTTGGGCGTCGCTTGGTTCGTAACGCCGGACCGAAAACCCATTCTGCGAAGCCGCCATGATGGTTCACCCCCGTAGCGTCCAACGTTCGAAGATGGCGCTGGACCTGCCCTTGAGCATGAGCTTATCGATGCGGCGGAAGCCGATCTTTTCGGCAACCCGCAATGACGGTAGGTTCTCAAGATCTACGATGCAGGTCATGCGGCGGCCGGCAAATCGCTTGTCCGCCCAGGCGATCGCCGCGTTCATGGCTTCCGTCGCATAGCCCTTGCCCTGCATCGGCGGCGTAATGCCCCAACCGGCCTCCAACGTGCCTTCCGTCATCGGTGTCATGTCGCGATGCAGGTCGAGGAATCCCACTTCGCCGATCAATCGGCCGCTTTGGCGTTCCTCGACGGCAAAGAAGCCGAAGCCGAGATGATGCCACAGGCCGGCATAGCGCAGCAGGCGAGCCCAGACCTGTTCGCGTGTCGGCACCTCGCCGCCGATGAAGCGGACAATGTCCTTGTGCTTCCAGAGTTCGAGAAAGGCGTCGAAATCATCAAGCGTATGGCCGCGCAGCAGGAGCCGGTCGGTGGTCAGTGTTGGAATATAGGTCATGGCATCAATGTCTTTGGTGCTGATCAGTCGTTCGAGGCGCCGGGTTCGCCATCCCAGTAGTCGAGGTTGGTAGCGGCGGCGCGGCCGATGACACGCAACGCCGCTTTGCCATCGCCGGAGGTTTTGGCCAGGAACTTGCCGGAGTCGGGATACTCGACGATTTCGGTTCGAGCTTTGGTGGAAATGACGAGATAGGTGAGCACGCCGGGGCCGATATTGATCAGCTGATGCGCCGTTTCCGGGCCGCCGGCCGGCGCACCCAATACGTCGCCTTTGCCGACCGCGATGCGCTGGTCGCCGAAGCGATACTCGCCTTCGCCGTCGAGAATGACGAACATCTCCTCCTCGACATGATGATTGTGAAACGGACAGCCGGATTTGCCCGGCGGCACCTCATTGTAGCTCACGCCGAGCTGTTTCAGTCCGAGCTTGGCCCCGAAGGACGTGTCGCTGCCGGCAAAGAAGCTGCCTTGCTGCCAATGTTCCAGTTCAAGCTCGCCGACATTGACGGCGGGTGCGGATTTCTTCGTCATGAACCTCCCCCTCGCAGGGTTCGAATTATTACCGAAGCGGTTGCGTGTGCGGAAGCCACAATTTCCGCGGCGCACCGATCGTTTCCAAATAGGGGCTGGAATCGGCGCGAACCATTGAAAAACACTTGCCAAGCGAGGCCCGCCGTGGTTTGACCCCGCCTGACAAGGTGCCGCGCCCCTCTCAGATTGCAGGTGATGTATGACCAGCTCTTCCAATGCTCATATCCTTATCGTCGAAGCTCGCTTCTATGACGATATGGCCGATGCCCTGCTCGATGGCGCCAAGGCCGCTCTCGACGAGGCTGGCGCGACTTACGATATCGTGACTGTGCCCGGCGCGCTGGAGATCCCGGCGGCGATTGCCATGGCGCTCGATGGCGGCGACAATGGCAACGTTGTTTATGACGGCTACGTCGCTCTCGGGATGGTCATCCGTGGCGAGACATATCATTTCGATATCGTTGCCAATGAATCCTCGCGGGCGTTGATGGATCTGGCCGTCAGCGAATCCCTCGCGATCGGCAACGGTATCCTCACCGTCGAGAACGATGAGCAGGCATGGGCGCGTGCGCGCCGTTCGGAAAAGGACAAGGGCGGCTTCGCTGCCCGGGCGGCGCTGACCATGATCGCGCTGAAAGAGAAGTTGGGTGCATAATAGATGAGCAATCAGGATAACGAGCGACCGGCCAAGCCCGCCAATCAGCGGGGTGCCGCACGTCTTGCGGCGGTTCAGGCGCTCTATCAGATGGATATCGGCGGAACCGGCGTTCTGGAGGTGGTGGCTGAATACGAGGCCCACCGTCTCGGTCAGGAGCTGGATGGCGAGACCTATCTGAAGGCCGATGCATCCTGGTTTCGCTCCATCGTGTCGGGTGTCGTGCGCGAGCAGACGCGGCTCGATCCCTTGATCGGCTCCGCCCTTCAGGATGACTGGGCGCTGTCGCGTCTCGACAGCACCGTACGCGCCATCCTGCGCGCCGGCACCTTCGAACTTATCGACCGCAAGGACGTGCCGGTTCCCGTCATCGTCACCGAATATGTCGAGATTGCCCATGCCTTCTTCGAGGAGGACGAGCCGAAGCTCGTGAATGCCGTGCTTGACCGAATCGCCAAGCAGGTTCGCGGCGAAGCGAAGAAATAAGCCTCGTCGGACGCTCGGATCGTAGCGTTACGCATTTTCGTTTCCTTCGTTCGCGCCTGATTCCATCTTCGAATATTCTTTTGAACCTCCTGCGGGTGTTTTACCCGCGGACGGTCTTGACGCGACGTTTTCCCGCCATCAATCTCGCAACTGCACATCGGCCGATCTCCTGGAGGAGGGGACCGACCGTTGTTGCAGGCGGCCGGGGGGAGGAGTGAACCGCCGGCTTTTTTGGAGGGAAAAAGCGAAATGTCGATTCTTTTAGGAGTGATCGCATGCGGACTGCTCTCGGTCATCTATGCCGTATGGGCAACCCGGTCGGTGCTCGCTGCCGATCAGGGCAATGCTCGCATGCAGGAGATTGCCGGGTATATTCGTGAAGGAGCGCAAGCCTATCTAGCGCGCCAATATAGAACCATCGCCATCGTCGGGATCATCGTTTTCATCGCGGCCTGGCTTCTTTTGTCGTCCGAAGCCGCTTTCGGCTTCCTGATCGGCGCAATCCTCTCAGGCGCCGCGGGTTTCATCGGCATGCATGTCTCCGTGCGCGCCAATGTCCGGACCGCGCAGGCCTCGTCGCAAAGCCTGTCCGCAGGCCTCGACATCGCCTTCAAGTCGGGTGCCATCACCGGCATGCTGGTTGCAGGTCTCGCCCTGCTCGGCGTCTCCATCTACTTCTATATCCTGACCGGCATTCTCGGTCATGAAGCAGGCTCGCGTGACGTAATCGATGCGCTCGTCGCCCTTGGTTTCGGCGCTTCGCTGATTTCGATCTTCGCCCGTCTCGGCGGCGGCATCTTCACCAAGGGTGCGGATGTCGGCGGCGACCTCGTCGGCAAGGTCGAGGCAGGCATTCCGGAGGACGATCCGCGCAATCCCGCCACCATCGCAGACAACGTCGGCGACAATGTCGGCGATTGCGCCGGCATGGCGGCGGACCTGTTCGAGACCTATGCGGTATCCGTCGTCGCGACGATGGTTCTCGCCTCGATCTTCTTCGGCGGCTCGCCGCTTCTCGGTTCGGCCATGATCTATCCGCTGGCGATCTGCGGCGCCTGCATCATCACGTCGATCATCGGCACTTTCTTCGTGAAACTCGGTGTCAATGGCTCGATCATGGGCGCCCTCTACAAGGGTCTTATCGCAACCGGTGTCCTGTCGATCATCGGCCTCGCGGCAGCCACTTCGCTCACCATCGGCTGGGGTTCGGTCGGCACCGTCGCCGGCTTCGACATCACCGGCACGAAGCTCTTCACCTGCGGCATCGTCGGCCTGGTCGTCACGGCACTGATCGTCGTCATTACCGAATACTACACGGGCACAAACAAGCGGCCGGTCAACTCCATCGCTCAGGCTTCGGTCACCGGTCATGGCACCAACGTCATCCAGGGGCTCGCTGTCTCGCTGGAATCGACGGCACTGCCGGCGATCGTCATCGTCGGCGGCATCATCGCCACCTACCAGCTCGGCGGTCTGTTCGGCACCGGCATCGCGGTCACCGCCATGCTCGGCCTTGCCGGCATGATCGTCGCCCTCGATGCCTTCGGCCCGGTTACGGACAATGCCGGCGGCATTGCGGAAATGTCGCATCTTCCGCCGGAAGTGCGCAAATCCACCGATGCACTGGACGCGGTCGGCAACACCACCAAGGCCGTCACCAAGGGTTATGCAATCGGCTCGGCCGGCCTCGGTGCGCTCGTGCTGTTTGCCGCCTATGCGAACGACCTGCAATATTTCGCGGCGCACGGCGACAAGTTCCCGTATTTCGCCAATGTGGGCACGATCTCTTTCGAGCTTTCCAACCCTTACGTCGTTGCAGGCCTGCTGTTTGGCGGCCTCATTCCCTATCTCTTTGGCGGGATTGCAATGACGGCCGTCGGCCGTGCGGCCGGGTCGATCGTGGAGGAGGTGCGCCGGCAGTTTCGCGAGAAGCCCGGCATCATGCAGGGTACGGAACGTCCCGACTATGGCCGCGCCGTCGATCTGCTGACCAAGGCCGCCATTCGGGAAATGATCATCCCCTCGCTGCTGCCGGTTCTGGCGCCGGTCGTCGTCTATTTCGGCGTCCTGCTGCTGTCCGGCTCCAAGGCTTCGGCCTTTGCCGCTCTCGGGGCTTCCCTGCTCGGCGTGATCATCAACGGCCTCTTCGTCGCCATTTCGATGACGTCGGGCGGCGGTGCGTGGGATAATGCCAAGAAGAGCTTCGAGGACGGTTTCGTCGATAAGGACGGCACGCGTCATATGAAGGGCTCGGAAGCTCACAAGGCTTCTGTCACGGGTGACACCGTTGGCGATCCTTACAAGGATACGGCAGGCCCGGCCGTCAATCCGGCGATCAAAATTACAAACATCGTCGCCTTGCTTCTGCTTGCCATTCTCGCCGGCTAAGTAAACCGGATGCAAAAGAAAACCCGCGGGGCATCGTGCCTCGCGGGTTTTTCGCTGAAATGATAGCCCGGCTTATTGGCCCGGGTTGAGGTTGTTGAGGAAGTTCTTCGCGCCATTGACGCCGTTGCCGCTGCCCTGGAGGATCTGCTGCAGGAAGGTGATGTCGCGACCGCCGGTCGGAGTCGTGCGGCTGATCATGTCGAAGACCTTGCCATCCTTCAGCGTATAGTTGGCTTCCTGCTTCACTACGCCGTCCTTGTCGAAATAGATCGCCAGAATGTTCTGGTCGACCAGTTTCGGCTTCATGAAGGCTGCGGCACGCGTGCGCTTCTGGGAGATATAATAGAAGACTTCGCCGTCGAAGGTCGCTGTGGTCGAGGGCGTGCCGAGCGAGAGCAGAACCTGCTCGCGGCTCGAGCCGACCGGCGCCAGTGCCAGCGACTGCGGATCGAAGATGTAGCCGTTGTTCATGACCTCGCTGGTCTTGCAACCCGAAAGGCCCATGGTCGCAATCACCAGGGCGATGGCGGCAGTGCTGCTGAAAGTAATGTCAGACTTGAAATACCGTCTGGTCAACGACATCTCATCTCCCCTAATGAATCAATCCGATGGCCGGACGGCCGGTGTGACCTTGCTGTGCACATCATTGTGGCCTTTCCGCGATGGCAAAAGGCACAATCATGTTGTTCGGCACTCTTCGTCACCGATCATGCACAACGTGACGACGGTAAGGGCTGGAGCCTCGAAGCGGGCACAAACGGCATTGCAATTCGCGCCTGCTTCGGTAAACCAGCTTTTGCGTGGATGCAACAAGGCCAAGCAAAATCGGCGCGCTCCGAGGGAGCCAATTCCGGGAATTTTCATGATTTTTGGGCTCTTTCGCAAAAGAAATCACAATCAGATCATCGTCGTCAGACAGTATGAAGCTCTGACCTCCATGGCGCGGCAGCCGGTTTTCTATACCGATTACGGCGTGCCCGACACGGTGATGGGGCGCTTCGAATTGCTGTCTGTCATGATGATCCTGTTCTTCCGCCGTACGCGGTCCGCGACGACAAGCGGCCAGGAACTGGCGCAGGAAATTGTGGATGCTTTCTTCGAGGATATCGATTATTCGATCCGCGAGCTCGGTATAGGTGACAATAGCGTGCCGAAGCGCATGAAGAAGCTGGCCGGCATGTTCTATGGACGCCTCGAAAGCTATGCGGGTGCCATGGATGCCGATGATCGCGCTGCGCTCGCCGCGGCGTTACAGCGCAACATCTATCCCAAGGCGAACGAGGCCGCGGCTTCCATGAGTGCATTGGCCGATTGGATGATGATCGCGGAAGCGCATCTGGCAACCGTGACGGAAGATCAGATCGCCACAGGCTCGGCGACGCTGCCGAGGCCAGACAAAGTCGGCCGCGAGGCCGGTTAGGAGATAAAAATGAAAAGACATGACTCCGATGAAACGCCATTTTCCTATCCGGTGAAGGTAGGGCATATCTCGGCCAATCCGGTGGATGTGCACCTCGAGGCTGACGATCGCGAGCTGGCTGGGCTTGCCGCCCTCTGGGATGTTCTGTCGGTCGGCAAGCTCGAAGCCGATCTCAAGATTTCGCGCTGGAAGCGTGACGGCGTGCGCATCAAGGGCAATGTGAAGGCAAGGGTCGTTCAGGCTTGCGTTGTCACACTCGAGCCGGTCGAATCTGATATCGATGAGGACTTCGAGCACATATTCGTGCCCGAGGATTCCAAACTGGCGCGCGCGCCCTCTGTGGATGCCGGAGAAATGATACTTGATCCCGATGGTCCGGACCTTCCGGAGACCTTCATCGGCGATACGATTGACGCTGGCGCGGTGGTTGCGGAATTCGCAGCCCTCGCCATCGATCCCTATCCGCGCAAGCCTGGTGTCGAGTTCGAAGGGCATATTGAAGATACCGGTGAAGACGACAGAAAACCTTCGCCGTTTGCCGTTCTGAAAGATTGGAAAAAGGAATAGGCCCCGGTGGCGTTCGAGCACAATTCAGTTGTAACCGGGGGAGAAAACGGTATTTTGACGCCAAATTCGCCGGCCGCGGCGGAGAAAAAGGACTAGGGACGCGTGATCAGAATTTCTCTTGACCTAATGGGTGGCGACTTCGGCCCTGAGGTTGTTGTTCCCGGCGCGGCCAAGGCGCTGGATAGGCATCCCGATATCACATTCATCATGTACGGACAGAAGGATCGCTGCGAGGCGGTTCTCGCCAAATATCCCAAGCTTCGCGAAAAGTCGGTCTTTCACGAATGCGAGGTCGCCATCAGCATGGACGAAAAGCCGAGCCAGGCGCTTCGACGGGGCCGCTATGTCTCCAGCATGTGGCGCTCGATCGAGGCGGTGAAGGTGGGCGATGCCGATGTCGTCGTCTCCGCCGGCAATACCGGCGCGCTGATGGCGATGGCAAAATTCTGTCTCCGCACCATGGCCAATATCGAACGTCCGGCCATTGCGGCGATCTGGCCGACGCTGCGCGGCGAAAGCATCGTGCTCGATGTCGGCGCTACGATCGGCGCCGACGCCCAGCAATTGCTCGATTTCGCCTTGATGGGCGGCGCCATGGCGCGCGCGCTTTTCGAGATCGAGCGGCCGACAGTCGGCCTGCTGAATGTCGGTGTCGAGGAAATCAAGGGCCAGGAAGAGGTCAAGGACGCTGGGCGCCTGATCCGCGAAGCCAATCTTGAATCGCTTGAATATTACGGCTTCGTCGAGGGCGACGATATCGGCAAAGGCACCGTGGACGTTGTCGTCACGGAAGGCTTCTCCGGCAATATCGCATTGAAGGCCGCCGAAGGCACGGCAAAGCAGATCGGCTCCTATCTGCGCGCCGCAATGTCGCGCACGCTGCTGGCGCGCATCGGCTATATCTTTGCCAAGGGCGCCTTCGATCTGTTGCGCGAGAAGCTCGACCCCAGCAAGGTCAATGGCGGTGTCTTTCTCGGCCTCAACGGCATTGTCATCAAGAGCCATGGTGGTGCGAATGTCGAAGCCTTCGCAGCCGCTATCGATGTCGGCTATGATATGGCCAAGAATGGGCTCACGCAGAAAATCGAAAACGATTTGAAGAGATACCATGCCAAACGGCTGCCCCCCATCGGGCCGGAAGCGGCATGAGAGACGGGGTAGAAGCAGAATGATCCGTTCAGTTGTTCGCGGTTTTGGGGCGGCGCTCCCGAAGCGCGTCATGACCAATGCCGAGATGGAGCAGGTCGTCGATACCAGCGACGACTGGATCGTCCAGCGCTCCGGCATTCGTCAGCGCTATATCGCCGGCGAAGGCGAAACCACGGCTTCGCTTGGCGAACAGGCGGCGCGTGCTGCTCTCGCCAACGCCGGGATGACGCCGAATGATCTCGATCTGATCATCGTTGCCACCTCGACGCCGGACAACACCTTTCCTGCGACGGCGGTGAATATCCAGAACCGGCTCGGCATGCATCATGGCTTCGCCTTCGATGTCCAGGCGGTCTGCACTGGCTTCGTCTATGCCGTGACCACGGCCGACGCCTATATTCGCGGCGGCCTTGCCAAGCGCGTGCTCGTCATCGGCGCAGAGACATTTTCACGCATCCTCAATTGGACCGACCGCACGACCTGCGTTCTCTTCGGCGATGGTGCCGGCGCGCTGATCCTGGAAGCTGGCGAGGGGAGCGGCGACAATAGCGATCGCGGCGTGCTGACGGCAAGCCTGCGCTCCGATGGCTCGCACAAGGACAAGCTCTATGTCGATGGCGGCCCGTCGACGACCGGAGCGGTCGGTGTCCTCCATATGGCGGGACGCGAGGTCTTCAAGCACGCCGTCGGCATGATCACCGACGTCATTCAGGCCGCATTCGATGCGACGGGTACCACGCCCGACGATCTCGACTGGCTCGTGCCGCATCAGGCCAATCGCCGCATCATCGACGGCTCCGCCAAAAAGCTCGGAATTGCTCCCGAGAAGGTTGTGGTCACCGTTGACCTTCACGGCAACACTTCGGCTGCATCCATCCCGCTTGCGCTTGCCGTAGCCGCCGGCGACGGGCGGATTAAGAAAGGCGATCTGGTGATGCTGGAGGCCATGGGAGGTGGCTTCACCTGGGGGGCGGTCCTGCTGCGCTGGTAGCGCCGCATCTCTAAAAGCCGTTCCGAACAAGAGCTTGACCGTTCGGCGCAACGGCAATAGTCTCGCAAAACTGAAGAAGATTACGCAGCAATATGGGCGGGGAGCTATGACGGGCAAGACAGTGACGCGCGCAGACCTGGCGGAGTCGGTATTCCGGAAAGTCGGTCTCTCCAGAACGGAGTCGGCGGAACTCGTCGAGACTGTTATCGATGAAATTTGCAACGCCATCGTGCGAGGAGAAACGGTAAAGCTCTCCTCGTTTGCGACATTCCAGGTGCGCGACAAGAATGAGCGCATCGGCCGCAATCCGAAGACCGGCGAGGAAGTGCCGATTTCCCCGCGGCGTGTCATGACCTTCAAGGCGTCGAATGTCCTGAAGACCCGTATCCTGAAGGCCCATACCAGCCGCAAGGCCAAGACCAAGCCGGCTAATCCCGCCTCCTGATCCATTCTCGATATTTCGATTTCGGCCGGTCGCATGCTTTGTCGCGCGGTCGTTTTAAGGTGATTTGTTTGCGGATTTGTCGCAAGCTTGTGTAACGGCTGAATATCTGACTTGAATTTCCTCCGCCAAACCGTTGAAATATGGTGAGTCGTATCCTCAAGCGATATGAATGCCGAAATCTGTTTATGTGTGATTCGGCCAAACGGCACCGCATGTGCAGTGTGGGAGTATGATGATGGACAAGAGCCCGGATGCATTCCGCACGATCAGCGAAGTCGCGGAAGACCTTGATCTGCCGCAGCATGTCCTACGCTTCTGGGAGACCCGCTTTCCGCAGATAAAGCCGATGAAGCGAGGTGGCGGCAGGCGCTATTATCGCCCCGAGGATGTCGACCTGCTGAATGGTATCCGCCATTTGCTCTACGACCACGGCTATACGATCAAGGGCGTCCAGAAGCTCCTGAAGACCAACGGCAACAAGTTCGTCATCGCCGTCGGACATGGTGATCTGGCCAGCGTGGAAGCCCTTGCCGCCGCGCAGGAGCCCGCGGCCGTCGAGCCCCGCGTCGCCTCCGCCAATTCCGAGGAAGACCAGATCGTCGGCCGCGCCAAGGCGCCGATCAGCCGCCGCTTCTTCAATTTCGTCAGCGGCGATGACGGCGTGCCGGATGTTTCCATCGGCAAATCGAGCGTCGGCAAGGAAGATCGCGCTTTGCTTCAGGAAACGCTTTACGATCTTCTGGAATGCAAGCGCCTCCTCGACCAGGTACGATAGAGCCTGACCGGCGCATTGTAATTGCGACAGCTGAGTGACATTATTGTCACGCCCGCCACCCTTCTGCGTTGTGAAAATTAGTTCGGCAGCCTTATTAACTTGATGAGTTGAGATCGCGGGTCCAGTTTGACGGCGAAGCTTAAGGCTTCGCCCTGTTTTGAGGGAACAGTCAGGCTATGGAGGGGCGCGTTGTTGTCTGCCGGGAGACTCCATCTCTGACGGATAGTCGAATGGAGATATCATGAATATCAAGAGCCTTCTTCTTGGCTCCGCCGCTGCTATCGCCGCAGCTGGCGCTGCCCATGCCGCAGACGCCATTGTCGCCGCTCAACCCGAACCGCTTGAATATGTCCGTATCTGCGATGGATACGGCGCAGGCTATTTCTATATTCCCGGTACCGAAACATGCCTGAAGATCGGCGGCAAGGTTCGAACCGAGGGCGAGTGGTATGATGCCTATAATCCGCGCAGCAGGGTCGGCACGCTCTGGCACGAGCGTGTGGAGCTCAATGTCGATACCGCGACCGATACCGAATACGGTCCGCTGAAGACCAACACCATCTTCCGCTGGGAGTGGAACGATGGGGGAGCGACGTCCTCGAAGTTGCTGTTCGCCAACATCAGCCTCGGCGGCTTCACGGTCGGTAAGCTCGACTCTCAATACAATTTGTATGCCGGCTATGCCGGCGATGTCGTCAACGACGACGTGATTTATGACGGCCCGTACGAACTCAATCAGCTGACCTATAAATACGAGCCAGACAGTGGCTTCTCGGCCGTGATCTCGCTGGAAGATTCCAATTCCACCTCCGACGGCGAGGCCTCTTACGGCGCCAGCTGGTGGACGGACGACAAGTCCAACCACTATGCACCCGACGTCGTTGCCGGCCTCGGCTACAAGGCTGGCAACTGGGGCATCAAAGTCGTCGGTGGCTATGATTCCATCGTCGAGGAAGGTGCCATCAAGGCTCGTCTCGACGCCAAGTTTGGCGGCGTGGAAGCTTTCCTGATGGGGGGCTGGAATACGGACGGTGACAAGCTGAACAAATATGCTGGCACGAACCAGGACATCTCGGCCTGCACGAGGTCGAACGGCACCGTCAATGCCGCCAAATGCGGCTGGGGCGACTGGGCGCTTTGGGGCGGCGTGGGCGTTCCGGTCAACGACAAGCTGAAGTGGAACCTGCAGCTCGCCTACACCGAATCCAAGATGTTCGAGGCGACCACAAACCTCAAGATCTATCCGGTGAAAGATTTCCTCATCGAGCCGGAACTCACCTATGTGCGTTACGACTACATCAAGGATGATACGATCGCCGGCATTCTTCGTTTCGAGCGGAACTTCTGATCGAAAACGTTCTTCAGCCTGCGGGCCGCAGCCTGCAAATCGGATATGGGCCTCGCGATCAAAGCGGGGCCTTTTCATTTTGTCCTAACCCGCTATCCGGCTGTTAAGCACGATACGATCATTGCATGCAGCTTTACCTCCATGGGGAGAATTTTCGCCGTCCGCGAGACAAGGCTAACTTGCCAAAGCTTACCCTTGGCTGTATTTCGCTTCCCTGAGGTTGTATCACTATTGCCGGAGGGAACATGCGCATACGTGCCACAATGGCGGCGAGCCTCGTCGCTATATCGACCATTCTATCGAGCTGTCAGACACCGCAGGAATCTGCGATGAATGCCGAAATGACTTGCCAGTCGCAAGGGTTCCGTCCGGGAACGCAGCGTTACAATCGCTGTGTCGGCGCGACCTATCAGTCCAATCGCGCCCAGGCGCAACAGGCTGAAAACCAGGCTGCCGCTCTGGCTGCCGCCGGTATCATCGGCGGCGTTCTCGTCGGTGCCGCTGTCAGCGACAATCATCATCATCGCGGTTATTACGGTCGTCCCTATTATCGCCGCTGCTATCGCTGCTGGTAACGCACAGCCTATTCGGCGTCATATGCTCCGTCGGCCCGCGCTGACGGAGTTTTCTCTTCCAGGGCAGAGTCAGTCGCTAGTCCGGCGGGCTCATTTCCTGGCGGTTGACGAGTTTCACGCTTCGGTCCGGCTGAACGATGTAGGTTTCAACGACATCCTGGCCCCACTGATTGGTGAAATGATGCTGGAATTGCGAGCCGGGGGGTGAAAGCGAGAGCTTCATATGCGGCTGGCCGCCGTAGGTGATGCTGCCTGGTATCGGCTGCACCGTTTCGGTTGTGTTGCACGCGGCAAGCAGCGGTGCGCATATGATGAGAGCTACGAGCGACTTCATAACCTTGACTTTCCGCGCCCTTCCGCTCTGTGCAATCAGTCGCACAACAAAGGCGGGAGGGCATCTATGAGTGTGGTTTCAAATCACTATATAGACATAAGGACGGCGTACTCGGCAGCAAGGTTTGCGTTCAGATTTACTTCGTAACGCCGCCGGATTTCGAAGGAGTCGCATATGTTTACGATTGTCAGATCGATAACTGCCGCAGGCTTTGGTCTTTTGCTGGCGGCCGGCGCAGCGATGCCGGCTAGCGCCATCACCATGCCTGCGCTGACCGTTCCTGCAACCGAACGGCCTGACGTCATCCAGGTTCGCAACCACGGCCACGGCCATGGCGATGGCCATGGCCATTGGCATCATCACCATCATAATCGTTGGGGCAGCGGCCATCGGCTGCACGGCTCAGACAGCTATTATGACGATGATTCAGACAGCGGCGTGCTCTTCAAATCGTTCGTGACCGGCACTCTGTTCAACAGCCAGCGCTCGCAAAGCTATTACGAAGGTCATGTGCGTGACTGCGCAAGCCGCTACCGCTCGTATCGCGCCTCGGATAACAGCTATCAGCCGAGCCATGGGCCGAGGCAGCTGTGCCGCTGAACGGCAACTTTTTCTGAGCAGGCTGCTACTTTTCGCTTGCGTCGGCAAACGCTAAACTCTAAACGAAACAAGCCGTTTCGGCAGGTCGGGGCGTAGCGCAGCCCGGTAGCGCACTTGACTGGGGGTCAAGGGGTCGCTGGTTCAAGTCCAGTCGCCCCGACCATTTATCTCCTTGAACTCCCAATCGAATTTCTGAAAATCAGCTACACCAGGATGTCGCCTGGCCCGTCCAGCGGCGTGCGAGGCCTTCCGACACCATCTGGTCTCCGAGCGAGCGCCCCGCGCGCATGGCGATGCGCAGCTTGCCGCCATTCGGGTCGTCACGACGGCTGCTGCCCGAAAGCACGAAGTTTCCATCGTTAAGAATGGCCTGCAGCCGCAGCTTCGCGGCCAGGCCTCTCTGCTTTTCGCTGGGGCAGCGCGCTGCACTGGCATCGGGGACGTCGATATCCGCCAGCTGTATTCTGATGCCGTCCTGCCAGAAAGTATTGCCGTCAACGACGCAATTGGTGCCGGAACCCGCGCCGCAAAGCACGAAGCGGCCGCCGGATTGGGCTCGCAAGCTGGGTATGGGCCGTTCGACCGGTATCTTGTTAACCGGCATCGCCACCGGAATGATGGCGGGCGGCACCGGCAGGGAAGACGTCGCCCGCGGCTCGGAAGTAACCGCCGCCGTCCTTATCTGCGGCTTCGCTGCCGGTACCGGCGCTTCCCTGGCCACCTGCGGCATGCCGGCTGCTGCGCCGGCATGCGCCAGCATGGACGGTACATCCTTGCGATGCTGATAGGCGTAGATGCCGGCTACCGTTGCCAGACCGACAACACCCCATAGCCACATCGAATTGCCCGCCTTGGACTGCGGCTTGCGCCGCGTGCGTCGTTTCGCTTTCGCCATGGTATCATCCCTCAATTGCGAGGGGGATTATCGCCGCGATTTCTTACCGATCCGTTGGCTTCGGCGGAGATCGTGAGCAGCGACGAGCGGGGCTATTTCGCTGCCGCTGCCGACGCTTTCAATTTCACCGACATCGTCACCTGCCCGTTGATGGAGAGCCTGGCGCCGCGATTGTCGAGATTGTTGACCGAGGTATTGCTCGACACGGCGCTGATCTCGCAGGCATCGGCTATGGTTTCGAGCAGGGTCGAACAGCTGCTTGCGGCGATCTTATAGAAGGATTTCAACGCCTTCTCCTGCTGTTCCTCGCTGTCTCCATCCGGCACCGGATAGGAAATCGATACTCCGGATTGAACGGAAATATATCCCTCGGGCGGCTGACGAGGGGTGCGTAGCGGAAGGTTTGAAAAATTCTGCGCGAGGGCCGGCAGGGCCATCGCTGCCAGCATCAAGCCGAGAGTGGTCGGGATCAGAAGTCTGGTCATCATTGTGCCTCTGTTTATCCGCTTATTGCATATGCAGATGAAGGCTGGGTAATGCCATAACTTAAAATTGTATCTTGGATTGACTTTCCTTAAAATTTGCGAATCGGAAATACTTCGCGCTGAAATGCTTTCTTGCCAACCCAATATGCAAGGCGCATAGTCTAGTTCCATCGTCGGAAATAAAAGGGGTGCCGGCGAAGTACTGCGTGCTTCCCGAACGGACAATGAGACGCGCGAATGCTGGATACACCTATCCATCCACGAGATCTGCCGCTGTTTTCGGACGATCTGGATCGTCTTGAGAAGGTGCTTGACACTGTTTGCAAGGATCGTGACATGAACCCTCGCAGCCTCGAGGCGGAACGCCTTGGAGCGTTGATCATCCAGCTTTATCGCCAGGGCGTGAAGGATGACGCTAAGCTGCTGGCGCTCGCACGGGCTTATTTCTGACATAGCTGCGTTTTTTTGCGGCTGAAATCTAATCGATTTAAGCTGATTTCACATAGCTGCAATGATGCATTGTGCCTGTTCGAAGCGGGCCAGCCTTCCTATATTTGCTGCGTTGCACAAAGAGATTCGATTTCTCGATATCACTGATTCTCGAAAGGAACGGTGCGCGCCAGCCAGCGGGAAAAACCGAGCGCGGCTGGTGTGGATGGAAAGGTCCATAATGAATTTTAAAGTTCCGAGCCGGCTTCGCCGCTTGCTCGTCGATTCCGTCGAGCTGCCGCAGCTTAAGTTTCCGATGACGCAGCCGCAATCGCAGCCGTCGCGCCGTCGCGTTTCCACGCGTCCGTCGCCCCAGCGGCTGACGGAAGTCCTATGGTTCGGCCGCAATCCCGGCAATCTGCGCATGCTGGAATATGTGCCGCCGGGTGTAAAGGGCGCGGTGCCGCTTGTCGTCGTTCTGCACGGCTGTCATCAGAATGCCGAGGATTTCGATCGTGCGAGCGGCTGGACTGCACTTGCCCGTCAGCATGGATTTGCCGTGCTTTATGCGGAGCAAAAGGTTTCGAACAACCCCAATCTCTGTTTCAACTGGTTCCGTCCGAGCCTGGTCACACGCGATCGCGGCGAGCTCGGCTCTATCAGAGAAATGATCGATTTCAGCCGCCGGCTGCATGCGATCGACGATAGCAGGATTTTTGTCATGGGCCTCTCGGCAGGCGGCGCCTTGGCGGCTGCATTGCTGGCGACCTATCCGGAGCTGTTTGCCGCGGGCGCCATCATTGCCGGTCTGCCTTTTGGTGCTGCCCGCGACGCGATGTCGGCGCTTGATGTCATGAAGCGCGGTTCAAGCCGTCCGGCCGAAAAATGGGGCGAACTTGTGCGCGAAGTGTCTCCCGATGCCGTTCGCTATCCTGTCGTTTCCATCTGGCATGGCGATGCCGATGAGGTGGTATCCTTCGCCAACGCGGAAGCCTCCGCTGCACAATGGCTCGCCGCACGCGAGCGTCCGCGCACCAAGGGTCGGCTGCGTCTCTTCGAGGGCGGCGAACGGCGCGAATGGCGCGACGATTACGGCCATATGATTCTGGAGCTCGTGAGGCTGACCGATTTTGGGCATGGCCTACCAATAGGCGCAACCGTCGAAGGCTGGGAGCCGGCCAACGACACGGAGCGCTACATCCTGCCGGCTGCCCTGTCGGCGCCTGACGAGCTCGTCAAAAGCTGGAAGCTTGCATCCTGAGGCAGACCAGCAAAACTATGTAGCGGTTTGCGTCCGCAATCGAGGACAAGGAGATGGTGCGGTTGGGTGCTTTCGTGAAAAGCTGAACCGCTCTGGAGATCGGGGCTTGCTTCAGCCCTCAATCGTCATTGGTGGCATTCAGGTTTTCCGGCCGAATGCCATCATCGTCGGACCAGTGCTTGAAGCGAATGCCGGGTCCGCCCGTGCCGTCGCTGCCGCCGGCGAGGAAAAGCACGCCATGGTTCTCGAGGACGGAACGGACCGCCGCAAGAGCTCTCATGTCCGCCGCGGGGCCCTCTGTTTCCAAGGCTTCGATCGCCGAAACCGGCAGTTTGCTCTCGCTGGCAAGCGTCTCCACCGTCAATCCGAGCATGGCGCGCGCACCGCGCAATTGTGCTGAAGTAATCATAAGTTAAGTCTATCGCATCGGCTCGAAAAGCGGAACCGGTTTCGCATGAAAATCCCACGGGAGTTTAGAGGGCCGGCGCGCTTTTCTTGCGGTCTTTGATCGCGTCTTCGAATTTCGAATTTGCCGCCCATTCCAGCGGGGCGGGGAAGGGATGGCCAAGCAGGTCGTAATAGATCTTCTCGGTCGCATGAGCCATGCCCGCAAGCGTATAGTTATTCTTGCGGCGACGAGCTTCGGCGCTGAAACTTGCAAGCCGTGCCGGGTCAGCAAGCCTCGCCATCGCGGCTGCCAATGCTTCCGGATCATCGCTGTTTGGCACGATGTATCCATTCTTGCCGTGTTCCAGCACCGTGCGTGCGCCCCCGACATCGGTGAGCAGCAGCGGCTTGCCTGCGGCCGCCGCTTCCAGCATCACATAGGACATCGCTTCGTAGCGGCTGGGCATGACGACGACATCGACGGCATCGATGGCAGTCACTCCGGTCACGCTGCTGTCGATGCGGGCACGATCTTCAAGCCCGGCCGCCCGGATCATCTCTCTGGTGGTATCGGCGAGCTCGCCGATCCCGATCATCAGCAGATGCGCCTGCGGCAGATGGGCCGCTATTATCGCAAAAGCTTCGACCAGGCGCTCCGGCGCCTTCTGCCTTGTCATTCGGCCGACGAAGCCGAAGAGCAGGGCGTCCTGCGGGATGCCATAGCGTCTGCGGATGGCCGCACGCTGGCTGACGGGCGGGGCATTTACGCCGTTGACGACGACGCGCAGGCGTTTTTCCGGGATGCCGAGCGACAGGGCATGATCATATTCGTCCTGCGAAACACAGATCAGCCGATCCGTCAGAAAAGCCCCGAGAAGACGCTCTATGCCGCCATAGATCAGGCGGCCTTTCGAACCCAGCGTCGGATCCATAGTGCGAAAGGCATGCGGCGTGTAAAGAACCGGTACATGCCGTCCCGGCAGCCGCAAGCGCGTGAGAGCGCCGGCCTTTGAGCTATGACCGTGGATCAGATCGAATGGCCCATGAATGGCGGCGAGTTTGCGGAGCTGCCACCATGCCGTCAGATCCCAGGGGCCGGGAGCGCGCCGCATGGCAAGCGGAACGACATTGTCCAGGCCCATATTTTCCAGTTCCGCGACGAAGGCGGGCTCGGCGCGCACGGGGGAATAGATGG
The DNA here is from genome assembly GCF_003024605.1 of Rhizobium sp. JAB6. Taxonomy (GTDB): domain Bacteria; phylum Pseudomonadota; class Alphaproteobacteria; order Rhizobiales; family Rhizobiaceae; genus Rhizobium. Next base: position 340,049 of record NZ_PYJQ01000005.1, read on the forward strand.
CGGTCACGGAATGGCCGCGATGCTGCATGGCTCGGCAAAGATCGAGAAAATGCCGTCCGGAGCCGCCGCCGCTCGGTTCGAGAACCTGCAGCAACGACAGGCGTTTGACGCTCGTGCGAATATTCACCGCGCGGCCTCCCTTCCGTTGAGGTCACGCTGATATTTTTGCTCCAGGGCGCCGCAGCCCCAGACGATGCCGATCAGCATGTAAAGATGGCGCCAATGGTCGGTGTCGATGACATTGCCGATGCCGACATGGCCGAGGATGACGATCCAGGCAATCATCAGGAAAGGCTGCCACGGCCGCTCCCTCAGCAGGTTGCGGAAGCCGATATAGACGGTCCAGCAGATCATGCTGATCCAGGTCGCGAAGCCGATCCAGCCATAGGTCGTCAGCGTTTTCAGCCAGGTATTGTGCTCGTCTTCGCGAAAGATCTGACCGAAGACCAATGGGCCGATGCCGAGCGGCCGTTCCATGGACATCTGGAAGCCGATGCTGTGGCGTTCGAAGCGGCCGAGATGGCCGCCATCATAGCTCTGCACCAGTTGCAGGCGCGTCGAAAACAGATCGCTGACCTGCGGAAACTGAAGCGCGACCATCAATAGCACGACCATCAGGATGATCGCCGTCAGCGACATCACCAGGATGCGCAGCCGGAACCTATTGCTTCGATGCTTCAGGAGCATGCAGAAGATCAGCATCGCCGAGGCGAAGGCGAAGAGGGCCCAGGCCGCGCGGGAAAAGGACAGGAAGATGCCGAAGGCGAGAACGAACAGGCAAATTCCCTTGATCGGCGCCTTCTTCAGATCGCCGATCAGCAGGCCGTGCATGAGATAGAGGCTTGGCGCCACCAGATACGGGCCGAAGACGTTCGGGTCCTGGAAGGCGCCCATGGCGCGGTCGTAGCGGGTGAAGATGTCGAAGCCCGGGACGGCGTGGAAATAGCCGAGGATGCCGAGGCTCGCAGTGATGAGCGCCGCCGCCACCCATGTATTGAAGATGAGCTTCAGCCGCTTTTCGTTGTCCTCGGTTATGGCAGCATAGAAGACCGCGCTCAGCGCCAGAAAGGTGGAGACGGCGATATAGATCGGACCATCGAGATGATTGCCGGCCGCAAGATCATGCATCTGCGTAATCGAGAGCATCCCGCCGACATTGAATGTCAGAAACAGCGCCAGCAGCGGCGCGACGCTGCGCGATATCCTGAGCCCGAGGATGAACCATGTGCCGATCAGGAAGGCGAGCCACAGCTCATAAGGTGCAGGCTCCGCGATGACGAAGCCCGACAGGAATACGCCCATGGCAACGCTTGCCGTGCCCATTAGCCGCAATGCGGCGAGCTGCGGCTGCAAGACGCGCAGTGGTGGCAGGTCGATCGCGCTCAATAGGCATTTTCCGTATTGAGCAGACGGAACGGCGTCAGGAACAGGATTTTCAGATCGAACAGCAGCGACCAATTCTCGATGTAATAGAGATCGTAGGCCGTGCGGAACTTGATCTTGTCGTCGCTGTCGATCTCGCCGCGCCAGCCGTTGATTTGCGCCCAGCCGGTCACGCCGGGCTTGACGCGGTGGCGCGCGAAATAACCTTCGACCACGTCGGCGTAGGTGCGGTTATGGCTGGCGGCAAGCACGGCATGCGGCCGCGGGCCGACGAGCGACAGGCTGCCGAGCAGCACATTGAAAAGCTGCGGCAGCTCGTCGATCGACGTCTTGCGGATGAAACGGCCGACAGGGGTCACGCGCGGGTCGTTCTTCGTCACGGCATTGCGGGCCGTCGGATCGTTCATATGCGTGTACATCGAGCGGAATTTGAACACGTTGATGATCTCGTTGTTGAAGCCATGGCGCTTCTGCATGAAGAAGACCGGACCCTTCGAGGTTGCCTTCACGGCAATCGCAGCCCCCAGCATGATCGGCCAGACAAGGGCGAGCGCGACCAGGCTGAAGAAGATGTCGAAGATGCGCTTTGCAACGCCATCCCAGTCCCGGATCGGCTTGTTGAAGATGTCGAGCATCGGCACGGCGCCGACATGCGAATAGGCGCGAGGACGGAAGCGCAGCTTGTTGGCATGCGCCGCCAGTCGGATGTCGACGGGCAGCACCCAGAGCATTTTCAGCAACTGCAGAATACGATCTTCGGCGCTGATTGGCAGTGCGATGATCAGCATGTCGATGCGCACGAGCCGCGCGAACTCGACCAATTCCGCCACCGTGCCGAGTTTCGGATAGCCGGCCACCATGATGGGAGACCGCTTTTCGCCGCGATCGTCGAAGATGCCGCAGATACGGATATCATTGTCGGGGTGATGTTCGAGGGCTCGAATGAGCTCTTTGGCCGGTTCGCCGCCGCCGACAATGACGGCGCGCCGTTCCATGACGCCGTTTCGGGCCCAGTTGCGGATGCCATAAGCAAAAAGCAGCCGGGCCACGAGAAGGAAGCCCGCGCCGGCCGCGAGCCAGAGGCCGAGAAGGGGGAGGGAATAGATATTGCTGATGTCGAACGGGACGAGGGCGGTGACCATGACCGCGAAGGCCGCAGCCCAGGCTCCGAGAATCCGGTGCAGGAAATGGTGAGGCGAGCGCAGGACGGGGATCTGATAGGCATCCGCGATCTGCAGGAAGACGATGGCAAGGCCGCAAAGGGCGGCCGTCACCACGGCCTTCGACAGGAAAGGATGACTATCCGGCGTGCCGAAAAAGAGGATCGCAAGCCCGAATGTGAGCAGCGACAGAAATTCAAACAACCGGTATTGTCCGAGGATGATGGACGGAGACTGGTTGGTTTCGCGAAACTGCTCGGCGATTTGCCGCGCATAGGCGTTCATGCCGCCGGGGTGGTGGTCGGACGTCTCGCCGACGCCGCGCGTGCGGATTTCCGAAACCTGCTTGCGAAGATTGTCCAAGTTGAACTGCTCGGACTTTTCGGTAGTGTTCATGACAGCTTATCCGGTCGTTACCGGAGAAGGGCTACCAGATATCAGCTAAGAAACACTTACAACATTCGCTTGTATTCTAATCGTCATTGGTCAGACCAAGTATATTTTGATACAGCCGCAAAGTATCCCGCGCCATGGCGGAGGCGGAAAAATTCGACTGGATTGTCCCGATATCGGGCATGTTGCTGGCGCCCCATTGCGGCTCCATGACCGCTTGCGCCATGATGCGGGAGAGGTCGTCGGCATCTTCCGGCTTGGCAAGTGCCGCACTGTTTTCGCCGAGCGCTTCCGGGATGCCGCCGACACTCGAGGCGATGACCGTCTTTCCGGCCGCGAGCGCCTCCAGAACGATATAAGGCATGGCTTCTGCGCGCGAGGGAACCACTACATTCTCGGACACTGCAAAGGCTTCCTGCACGCGCATGGCCGGCAGCATTCCAATGCGGTGACCCAGGCCCCGTTCGACCATCATCCGGTGATATTTGTCTCTGTCCGGTCCGTCGCCGATCATCAGCGCCGAAAGCGGCCTGCCGATCCGCCGCTCCGTTTTCGCAAAAGCGTCCACAAACAGATCGGGCCCTTTGAGGTCCCGCAGCATGCCGATATAGACGAAGTGCACCGAGTCCGATCGTGTCGGTATGATCCGAAAATCTCTTTCGGTGATGCCGTTATAGATCATAACCGAACGGGTGCGCGGTTTGCCGATCTTTGTTTCATAGGTGCGGCGTTCGAAATCGCAGATAAAGATCAGCCCGTCGGTCAGAAATTCCAGCATCCGCTCCAGGCTATGCACCAGCATGCCCTGGAACGAGCGGCGGGGAAAATGCAGGCTTCCGCCATGCGCTGTGTAAAGGCGGGCTACGCGATACTTGTTGACCCGCAGGATCGAGCCGAGAACGCGCGCAAGCAGGCCGCCCTTGGCGCCGTGCCCGTGCAGCACATCCGGCCGCAAACTCTTGATTTCCTTGTAGCTGCTCCAAAGAGTGCTCGCATCCGACAGCGCAATCTGCCGCCGGATCGGCAGGCGGATGATGCCGAGAGCGAGGAAGGGCGCGATGTCGTCGAAGAGACGATCCTCGTGCTCGCCGCCCGTCAGGCTGTCGCAAAGTATACCGATTTCATGGCCCGCTTTGCTCTGTTCCTCCGCCAAATCCCGGACATGGCGGAAGACCCCGCCGACCGGCGATCTGAAGCAATGAAGGATTCGAAGGGGTCTGGTCATGAGCGGTCGCGGTTAGAACAACCGCTCTCTGACATAGATGGTGTCACCCGCCAGTACCGGATCGGAAATGCCGACCCGCCCGGTCATGACATGACCGTTGATCTTGCGGGTAACATCCGCGTTGGATTGGTTCGCGCGGCTGGTGAAACCGCCCGCAACCGCAATGGCATTCTGGATAGTCATGCCAGGAACGTAGGAATATTGGCCCGGCTGACCGACTTCGCCCATGATATAGACGGAGCGATAGCGGTCGATGTCGATGGTGACGTCGGGATCGCGAATATACCCCTGGCGGAGCTTCTGCGCGATCTGGCCGGAGAGCTGCTGCAGCGTCCGCCCGCGCGCGGGAACCTGGCCGATCAGCGGGAAGGCAATATAGCCGGCTTGATCGACCGTGTAGGTGTTGGTCAGGCCGGCTTGATCGAACACTGTGACGCGCAACCGGTCGCCGCTATCCAGTGTATAGGGCTGGATCGTAGCCTCATTGAAGGCCTTGGGCGCCGGTTGATAGGTGTTGCAGCCGGTGAGCGCGGCGCTCGCGGCGGCCATGCCGAGTGCAAGGACAATCTTTGACTTTGCGAAGGGCATTTCGTGCTCATTGGAAAGGGGAAAACATTGCCGTCGTTATCGATCCGTTAGGGTTAACGGCCGGTAAAGAGCAACGAAAATTCGGAAAAAATCAGCGGGATCAAAAACAATGCCGACGAAATACTATTAACGCTTGGGTTACTATAGTCGTTTACGATTAACTCCGGCTTTCTATTACGGAGTTTTGTATATGTCCGGTGTCAACAGCACTCAGCAGGATGTGGACATCGATCTCGCTCAGCTCTTTCGCGCTGTCTGGCAGAGGCGGGTGCGCGTCATCGCCATCACGCTGGCCGGCGCGTGCGTGGCATTTGCAATTGCGAAGGTCATGGCGCCGGAATATCGCAGCGAAGCCCGCATCCTCATCGAGCAGCGTGCCCCGGCCTTTGCGACGACGACATCTGGCAATGATGCCGGTGCCGGACCGCTGCTGGATGAGCTGAACATTGCCAGCCAGGTGCAGATCCTGCAGTCGGCGGATCTGGTGAAGCAGGTCATTACCAATCTGAAGCTCTACGATCGTCCCGAATTCGCCTCCGGCAGCAATGGCTCCGCGCTATCGGATATCCTGATCAAGCTGCATCTGAAGCAGCCGGCGGCAGATAAGGCACCCGAAGAGCGGATGCTGGATGCCTTCAACAGCCGGCTGCAGGTCTATCAGATCAACAGCTCGCGCGTGATCGGCATCAGTTTCATGTCCCGCAATCCGGATCTTGCCGCGAGCGTGCCGAATGCCATGGCGCAGGTCTATCTGTCGATGCAGAGCGGAGCCAAACTCGATTCCAACAGCGAAGCAACACGCTGGCTGGAGCCGGAGATCGCCAAGCTGCGCGATAAGGTCAGCGAGGCCGAAAAGAAGGTCGCCGACTATCGTTCCGCCAACGGTCTTCTGCAGACCAGCCAGAACAGCAATTTCGCCACGCAGCAGCTCGCTGATATTTCGACGCAGCTGGCGCAGGTGCGCGGCGACAGGGCCAATGCCGAGGCGAGGGCGCAGGCGGTGCGCAGTGCGCTGTCCAGCGGCCGCTCTACCGATACGCTTGCCGATGTCGCTGGATCGCAGACAATTCAGCGGCTGAAGGCGACCCAGTCGAACCTCGAGTCCCAGATATCCGATCTCTCCACGACGCTGATGGATGGGCATCCTCGGCTGAAGAGCCTGCGGGCCCAGCTCGCTGATATCCGTCAGCAGATCGACCGCGAGACGCAGAGAATCCTGGCAAGCATCGAAAATGAAGCGAAAGTGGCGCAGCTGCGCGAGCAGCAGCTCCTGGCGCAATCGAATACCCTGAAGGCGGATAGTGCCCGAGCAGGGGAGAATGAAGTCGGTCTCAACGCACTGGAACGCGAAGCTGCGGCCGAACGGCAACTGCTTGAAACCTATCTTGCCCGATATCGTGAGGCAGCCTCTCGCGTCGACAAGAATTCCAGCCCTGCGGATGCACGCATCGTTTCAACGGCGGTCGAGCCGGTCGATCCGTCCTTCCCGAAGGTCGGTCCGATCGTCGTTGTTGCCACCCTTGCTACCTTTATCCTTACGGCCATCATCATCATGCTTGCGGAGCTGTTCAGCGGACGCGCATTGCGGCCCGTCGGGCCTGCCCGCGAGGAAGATGTTGCCGTGCTGGAGACGGCGAAGCGCCCCCAACCCGTCGCCGAACCGGCTCTGGTTCGGTCAGTGGCACGAGCAAGCAGCGCCGAGGCGCCGGCAAGCATGCTCTCGGTTCCCGTGGAGGAAATCCCGGTTCGGGTTGAGGACACCGCGATTGCTCCGGAGGCGGCAATCGCCTTGGACGCTGCAATCGCTCCGGATCATGGGCCAAAGCAGGCTGCTCAGGCTGCTGCAGAGGAGGAGGAAGATTTCTCCATCCAATCCGTCGCGGATTATCTGATCGACAGCGGCTCGCGGCTGGCGATCGCCATATCGCCGACCGGTGATAATGGCTCGACGGCGACCGTCATGCTGGCGCGGACTATCGCCGATGCGGGCTGCCGCATCGTGCTGGTCGACATGACCGGCACAGGATGTCCTTCAAGGCTGATGGCCGAGCATGACGAACTCCCCGGCGTGACCGACCTGCTGTGCAGCGAAGCGGCCTTTGGCGATACGATCCATCCGGATCGCCTGTCGGATGCCCATCTCGTGCCGCAGGGCATGAGTGATCTTGCACGCGCCATGCGCGGTGCCGATCGTCTGTCGCTGATCCTCGACGCCCTGAATTCGGCCTATGACATCGTTCTGGTGGAGTGCGGCGCGGCCGAGGTTTCCGGCGTCGCGCGGCTGACGCGCAGCAAGGAGACGGAAATCGTCCTTTCCATGCCCGAACCGGATGAAAGCCAGTTCATTGCGGCCATGACGGAGTTCCAGAAGGCCGGCTACGAGCACATCATCCTGATGTCCGGCTGGCGCGAGGAGCATGATCCGGATACGCGCCGCGACGCAGCCTGATCAATCGCCGTCACTGTCGTCAATATCCCCCGCTGCGCCGGCGCCGCGTCGCGCCCGCAGCCGCTGGATGAACGAATAGAGCTTTCGATTGGATTTGATCGCGGTCTTCGAGCGCGTGACGCCCCGTTGTGCCATTGCCGCCAGATAGCCAATGCCGGATACCGGCAGAAAAAGATCGTGCTGCACGGTTTCCGTAGGACACCAGGAGCGCTTGTAGATCTGGTCACCGATGCCGAAGTCGAAAAGCGCGACGCCTTCGCGATGCAGCCGCTCGATCATCAGCCAGAACAGCAATTCGCCAGGGCTTGCCTCTGCAACCAGAGCTTCGTCGATGGAGGCAAACTGGCAGATGACATGGTCTCCCTTGCGGGAGAGGGCGGCGATGGCCGGAATATGGCCCTCATGCTCGCCTTTCAATCGAAGCGCATGCATCTGCAGCGTCGCGCTGATCCCATCGTCTTGGCGTAGGTGCAACATCGCGTGCAGCGCAGCCTTGATCCGGTCGTCCTGGAACGCGTCGGGCAAGCCGGCATCCTGGAAGCGAACCGCCTTCTGCCGGAAGAACAGATCGAGCAATGCGTGCTGCTGGTCGGGACCGGCGATCACATATTCGTAGCCGCCCTTGGCGTCGAGAAGCCGGCTCTGATGCTTGAACTTTTTGCGCCGTCGCTTGGCATTCACCTGCTTTAGGCTTGCTTCGAAACTGTCGAGGAAGGGCAGTTGAAAGGCATGGTTCTGGTTTTCGATCGACGTCAGCGAGGCGAGCGCGCTTTGGCGTCCCCGCCATTCGAGCGGGATATTGCGCAGGATGACCACATCGACCTTGCCGCGCAGAGCCCTGGATATGGCGTTCACCTGCACGGGGGTCAGCGGACCGCTCAACAGGAACTCGGCTGAAAACAGGCCGGTATTGATATTGTTGTGGTGGCCCCCAATGAACTCGGCTCGTCTTATCCGGTGACTGCGGACGATCTCGAGCGGCAGGATGAAGGCGACGTTCTCTCCGATGGAACCCCTGACGATGGCGAGAGGGCGTTTGAGGTTCTCCACCCATGCTGCGCACCAGTCATAGCTCTGGTGCAGCGAGTTGAGGTGATCCCGTTCCAGCAAGCGCCATTCGGCTTCAAGCGGTGCCATGCTGTCGAAGATGTCTATCTGCAGGTGCTCGACGGCCGCGGGCTCCGTCTCGATCGACGCAATTTGCTCGGCTGCGGCCGCGATGCCGGCGATATCTTGCGTCTGGGTCTGCATCCGATCTTCTCCGCTCCGGCGGTATTCGAAGACAGTGTGGCGGGCAACGGCTTATTTTTGGCTTAAGATGAGACATTCGTGCCGGATACGGCACGGATCAGGGTTAGCCCAATGTAAATCGCGCCGGGCCGAGCGTTACTGCGGGCGTGGCCCGGCCATCCACTTGATGATGCCCATTGCCGGCAGCACCCAGATGATGCCGCTGAGAAAGAAATACAGGAAATGTACCCAGCCCGGTTGATCTGCAAGCGTTCGCACTGCAACGATCATGGCAACGATCGCATAAATTGCAACCAGCAGCACGAGCAGGATCATGCCAATGAATTTGCGCAAGCGAAGGGGCACGGGGTTTTCTCCTCATTATAACAGCACGCCGCGACGGCATGCCGCAAACTCCCGGGACTTGTTTTGCACGCGCCTATCGGGCAAATCAACAGCCTGATTGAAGGGAGAAGCCATGGCTGCCACTAATTTTACGACCGAACAGGCTATTTTGAAGGAAGTGGCTCGTCAGGACCGCAATCGCCGCGCCATCCGTATCTGGCTTGCCTGTGTTCTTCTCGTCCTCTTCGGCCTCGTGCTGGTGGGAGGTGCCACGCGGCTTACCAATTCCGGCCTGTCGATCACGCAGTGGCAACCGATCCATGGCGTCATCCCGCCTCTGAATGCGCAGGAATGGCAGGATGAGTTCGATCTCTACAAGCGCATTCCGCAGTTCCAGATCCTGAACAAGGATATGACGGTCGAGGAGTTCAAGAGCATCTTTTGGTGGGAGTGGGCGCATCGTCTGCTGGCACGCACTATCGGTGTCATTTTCGGCCTGCCGCTGCTGTTTTTCGTCCTGACCGGCCGGGTCGAGCGCAAGCTCTGGCTGCCGCTCGCCGGCATTTTCCTGCTGGGGGGCCTTCAAGGTGCGATCGGCTGGTGGATGGTCTCCTCGGGCCTGGAAGCGCGCACCGACGTCAGCCAATACCGGCTTGCCACTCATCTGGTGACCGCCTGTCTGATTTTTGCCGCCTGCATGTGGTTCATGCGTGCCTTGTCGCCGCATTCGAACGAGCCGCCGCCAACGCGCCATTCGGCGAAACTCGCCGGCCTCATCGCCTTCATGGCCTTGTTCCAGATCTATCTCGGCGCGCTTGTCGCCGGTCTCGATGCCGGCCTCAGCTACAATACCTGGCCGCTGATGGATGGTGCCGTCGTACCCAGTGATCTTTTCATACAATCGCCGGCCTGGATCAATTTCTTTGAGAACCCCAAGACGGTCCAGTTCGTTCACCGTCTCGGCGCCTATGCGCTCTTCGCCGTCGTCGCTATCAATATGGTCATCTCGCTGCGCGCGGCGGCGCATACGACTCATGCGCGCCGATCCGTCGTTCTCTTCGTGCTTGTGCTGATCCAGGCGATCCTCGGCATTTCGACACTGCTGCTGCACGTGCCGCTGCATCTCGCTCTGGCGCATCAGGCTGGTGCCCTGATCGTCTTCGGCTTCGCGATTGCCAATTGGCGCGGTTTCCATGGCGAATTGCCGCACCAGACATCGATCATCGTGAGGGATTGATTGAGGCGCATTGCGCCTCAATCCTTTTAGCGTGCCGAAGCGACGCTTGCCGCCGACGACATCCGCGAAACGACTTTCAAACGCTTGATTTCGCCGCGCCGGAAGGCGGCCAGAAAGCGGTTGTAATCCTTGAAGACCACGCAGCCATTCGATTCGCCGCGGCCTCCTCTGAGCATATACGTATGAGCCAGCAGGCCGTTGCGGCCATAGACCCGGGCACCGTTTGCAGGTGTCAGGCGCAGCGCCTGCACGCCATGGAACAGGCTTTCCCTATAGGTCAGATTATAAGTTTCAGGCGGCGTCGGGCCCGTATTCTTGCGGTCGACATAGCGCGGATTGTCACGCATGTGGCCGAGGCCGGAATGGGCCTCGAGACGTTCGCCGGTCGGCAGGTAAACGGTCTTCGCTTCGATGTCATAGATCGCCGTGCCTGGGCCGGGGCTGATGGCGGCAAACGGATTGATGAAGGGCTTTGTCTTGCGAACGGAGCTGTCATCCGGATCGGCATAGGCCATCATGCGCGATGGCGGCTGTGCGGTCGTTTCGCTGTTCGTTGCCCGGGCGATGGCACTTGTGGCGCTGGCGCGTTGCACCGGTGTTTCGCGGGCGGGGCGGGCCATGGGAATGACGTTCAGTACGGCTTCCGCCACCGCAATGTCGGCGTCTTTCGCAGGCACCGGCTTTGCTTCCGCAATGGCGGGCAGGCTGACCTCGGGGGCTGCGGAAGCGACCGCCGGCGGCTGCTCCGTAGTTTTCAGCGGACCTGCTGCCGGCATCAGGGCGGCCGCATATTTCGCCTGGCTTAGCGATTGCACTACGGTTGCGAAATTGATCGCGATCACCTTGCGCAGATGATCGATCTTCTCGGGAGAAGCCGCGGCCACTTCGAGACGGCCGCTCTTGATGCTTGCGGCCGCAACCTGAGCCTGCTTCATATCGGATGTCTGTTGTGCGAGCGCGTATGCCAGTTGCGCACGAACCGCATCGGTCCCGCCAGCATTCGTTTGAACCTCTGCAGCGACGAGGTTGCCGAAGCGGCTTTGCCCATGCAGCGAAGTTGTCTGGCTGACATAGCGGGCAGGGCGCGCCACGTAGTTTTGCGGAACGATGAAGGCCGAGGCTCGCGGTGCCAGGAAGCTGTCGGTCGATGTCGCCGCCCCGGGAAGCGACAGCACCATTGATTGGGTCGTCATCAGCGTTGCAGCGACCCAGGCAAAAGCCGCGACTGCGACGCCGGTGGCTAGGGTGCCGGGACGGATGCTGAGGGATTTTTTCGATCGCGAGGCGTAGCCGGAGCGCGAATTGAAGTTACCGAACGTTTCGGTCACGAACGCCATGATACTCGTTATCCAAACTACACAGACACTGAGCCGGCTCAAGAACGCACGAGCGATCCAACGCGAAGGTCGCGTTCGATCGCCAACTTGCCGGCTGTCTGGAAGCATGCCGAATTATGGTAACCAATTCCTTTACGATGTCTCATTCTTCGATATTCATTGAAAAAAGGGATAGTTTTGAACGTCCCACCCATCCCGGGCCAGCAAAGCCGTTAAAGAGCAAATCCGGCCGACAGTTGGTCGCAATCGCTAACGACGGTTCACTTTTCCGTGTAGCTTCGGCTAATTTAGAGCGGCGGCAAAAATAAGGCCGAGGGCGTCAGCAGAGCGGAAACTGCGCAAAAGTGCTTTTGACGTGAAAAAGCCCGGCCTGATCCATCACGATGGATAAGCATGCCGGGCTGGCAGAATTTCAATCCGCGTCAGGCTGAGTTATGCGCTCAGCATCAGGTCCATGTTCTGTACGGCCGCGCCGGAAGCACCCTTGCCGAGATTGTCGAGCAGGGCAACGAGATTGACCTGCGCGCCGCCCGGCGTGCCGAAGACGAAGAGCTTCATCGTATCCTTGCCCGCAAGCTCGACGGCGTTGACGCGGGGCAGGGCGCGGCTCTCATCAAACGAAACGACCTGAACGATATCCTGACCGGCATAATGGTCGACAAGCGCGCCGTGAATGCTATCAAGCGTCGCACCTTCCGCGAGGTCGCCGAGATGCAGCGGCACCTGCACGATCATGCCCTGCGGGAAACGACCGACGGAGGGGGAGAAGATCGGCGCGTGCTCGAGCAGACCGTGCGTCGTCATCTCCGGCACATGCTTGTGGGTCAGCGTCAGCCCGTAGAGGAAGTGCGGCGCGGTGATCGCATCCGCATGATCCGGATTTTCCATCTGCGCGATCATCTGCTTGCCGCCGCCAGTGTAGCCGGACACGGCATTGACTGTCACGGGATAAGCCGCCGGAAGAATGCCGGCTGCACGCAGCGGACGAATGAGACCGATTGCTCCGGTGGGATAGCAGCCGGGATTTGCGACGAAGCGCGCCGCCTTGATCTTGTTGCCCTGGCCGCTATCCATTTCGGCAAAGCCATAGGCCCAGTCGGAATGGATGCGGAAGGCCGTCGAAGTGTCGATCACGCGGACATTGTTGTTGCCGGCCACCATCTTCACCGCTTCCTTCGACGCATCGTCGGGCAGGCAAAGGATGGCGATATCGGCGCTGTTCAGCATGTCCTCACGCATGGCGGCGTTGCGGCGTTCGGCTTCGGGAATGGACAGCAGTTCGACGTCGCGGCGGTCGGCCATGCGCGTGCGGATCTGCAAGCCCGTGGTTCCGTGTTCGCCATCGATGAAGATTTTCGGTGCCATCTTATTCCTGCTCTTTCAATAGGTTGAGAGTATTTCCGGACTCAGTTTGCCATGCAGTTGATTCAATTTCATAACGGTCGTTGCCGAAGCGGCAGCGCGACTTTCGAAACCGTCGCCCCTATCCCGAAATCATGTCTCAACGACCGCCCGCACGTCGTTCGGCGTGGAGGCCGAGCATATACATCGCCACGGTCGCCCCCGCAATGGCGGTGATGTCGGCGTGGTCATAGGCGGGGGACACTTCGACGACGTCGGCGCCCCGGATGTCGAGTTGATGCAGCCTTTGCAGCACCGAGAGGATCTTGGCGCTGGAAGGGCCGCCCCCGACGGGCGTTCCCGTGCCCGGAGCAAAGGCCGGATCGAGGCAGTCGATATCGAAGGTCAGATAAGTCGGTGCGCCCTTGGTATGCGAGACGATCAGCGAGGCAATATCGCGGGCACTCATGTCCTCGACCTGATGTCCGTAAAGAATATGGATGCCGAAATCATCAGGCGCATGTGTGCGGATGCCGATCTGGATGGAGCGGTCCGGATCGATCAGCCCGTCGCGTACGGCGCGAGCGACGAAGGAGCCATGGTCGATACGTCTGCCGTCATCGAACCAGGTATCCTGATGGGCATCGAACTGCACCAGCGCCAGCGGCCCATGCTTGGCGGCATGCGCCTTCAACAGCGGCCATGTGACGAAGTGGTCGCCGCCGAGGGTCAGCAGGAAGGCGCCGCTGTCGAGGATCGTCGCCGCCTGCCTTTCGATTGCAGCGGGCGTATCCTGATGATTGCCGTAGTCGAGCAGGCAGTCGCCATAGTCGATCACGGCCATCTCGGCGAAGAGATCGCGGTTGAAGGGATATTGCGGATCGTTGTCGAAGATCGCCGAAGCACGCCGGATCGCCTGCGGTCCGAAGCGTGTCCCAGGCCGGTTCGAAGTCGCGGCGTCGAAGGGAATACCCCATACCACGGCATCGGCACCATCAAGCGATTTGGTGAAGCGGCGGCGCATGAAGGAGAGCGCGCCGGCAAAGGTCGGGTCGCTCGCAGCCGAGGTCAGGCTTGCCGCGGTAAACGCATGGTCAATCGACGTGCTTGGCAAGGGCTTCTCCTTTGCTCGCCTGGAAGTCGTAGGCCCGTTCTATCCTGCCCACGCGAACCTTGTATTCTTCATACCAGCGCTCGCGCCCGAGTTTCTGTGCGGCCAGATGCGACACCACGTTCTTCCAGGCAAGGATGCTTTCCTCGTCCCGCCAGAAGGAGTTGGTGATGCCGAAACCATCGGCGCCTCTCGCACTCTCAAGCCCAAGGCAGCCGTCTTGTGCCAGCGCCAGTTCCTCCATGCGCTTGCCCATGGCGCCATAGCCATTGTCACCGGCTGTTCGGATCGAGGCGAAGGAGACGATGTAATAGGGCGGCTCGGGAGTGGCCGCGAAACGCGAAGAGTTGCTGCTGCTCATGATAGTTCTCCGGAGAGCGATCAAATTCCGGGCTTCGGCTCGGCATTTCAAGTTGGGATCACGCGACTATTTGCCTGATCGCGCGGTACATTGATATGGTTTTTTCACGCAGGCGATCTGCGGCGTGGAGCACTCGGCCTGCCTATCGGTCACCCTACAATAGGAGCAGCTGTCGCTGAACTCGCGACAGTCCGGGTTTGCGTGGAGAAAATCCTTCATACTCTGCATCTCCGCGGCCTTGTCGGCGGGAGGAGCCGGCTGTGCATCGTCGCACAGAGCCGGTGAGATTATGCCGATGAAGAATAGAAACGAAAAGATGAAGCTGCGCATTGAGCTCCCCCGATGCTTGTCGGCGGACTTTGCCACAAAAAGCATTTCCTGCCTTGGCAAATTTGCATCATTTCAATGCGGCAAAAGAAAAAGGCCGGGGAAGCCCCGGCCTTTCCAAAAATCCGATCTCGGATAAGCGATTAACGCTTGGAGAACTGGAAGGAACGACGTGCCTTTGCACGGCCGTACTTCTTGCGTTCGACGACGCGGCTGTCGCGGGTCAGGAAGCCACCCTTCTTCAGCACCGAGCGCAGGCCCGGCTCGAAGTAGGTGAGCGCCTTGGACAGGCCGTGACGAACGGCGCCGGCCTGGCCGGAGAGGCCGCCGCCGGCAACGGTTGCGATGATGTCGAACTGGCCGTCACGGGCAGCAGCCACGATCGGCTGACGCAGGATCATCTGCAGAACCGGACGGGCGAAATAAGCCGTGTAGTCCTTGCCGTTGACGATGATCTTGCCGGAGCCGGCCTTGACCCATACGCGGGCTACGGCGTCCTTGCGCTTGCCGGTCGCGTAGGAGCGGCCGAGCGAGTCAACCTTGCGGACGTGAACCGGAGCGGCAGCTGCTTCCGACGTCGTGCCGAGGTCCTTCAGGGAGGAGAGGTCAGCCATTATCAGGCGCTCCTTACGTTCTTCTTGTTCAGCTTGGCGACGTCGAGGACGACCGGCTGCTGAGCTTCGTGGGGATGGTTCGGGCCGGCGTAGACGCGCAGGTTCTTCATCTGGCGACGGCCGAGCGGGCCGCGGGGAACCATGCGCTCGACGGCCTTCTCAACGACGCGCTCCGGGAAGCGGCCTTCGATGATCTGGCGAGCGGTGCGCTCCTTGATGCCGCCGGCATAACCGGTGTGCCAGTAGTAAACCTTGTCTTCGTACTTCTTGCCGGTGAAAACGATCTTGTCGGCATTGATAACGATGACGTTGTCGCCGTCGTCGACGTGCGGCGTGAAGGTGGCCTTATGCTTGCCGCGCAGACGCATTGCGATGATAGAAGCGAGACGGCCAACGACAAGCCCTTCGGCGTCGATGAGAACCCACTTCTTCTCCACCTCTGCAGGCTTCTGGGAGAAGGTTGCCATGTTGCATACTCTCTTTTGGGACCCTTGGCCCGAAGGCCTATGGGCGTTTCTTGTTGCTTGGTTTGGCGTGCATGGATGCGTGCCAAAAAGAAAGCAGCCCGGAAAGGCTGCAATCTGCGGCGGCTTATAGAGCGATTAAGAGCGCGGGTCAATATCGCCGGATCGGTAGATCGTAAAAATAACGTTGCAAAATCAACAAGTTGTCTGTGTGGTAAAATAAAACCACATAATTTATCGTCAACCCAGCCGCAAAACCAGCACTCCGCCGGCAATAATGGCGCCGGCAATATAGCGCCAGATGCTGGACCGCTCCTTCAAAATGACGACGGATATCGCCAAAGCGAAGAGGATCGAAGTCTCGCGCAAGGCGGCGACCATGGCGACCGGCGCTTTCGTCATTGCCCACAATGCCAGCCCGTAGGAGGCGATCGAGCCGCCGCCGCCGATAAGCCCGCGCCACCAATTATAACGGACGTGGGCGGCAACGGCATTGAGGCCGCGTTGCGATATCGCCCAGGCGAAAAGGAGAACCGGAGGCAGGAGCGCCATCCAAAGCGTATAGGATACCGAATTGCCCGATGCCCGCGCACCGATGCCGTCGACATAGGTATAGGTCGCGATGACCACGGCATTGGCGAGAGCCAGCACGATCGCCCGGCGGCTGCCCTTTCGCGCCTCGAAAGCGAGCGTCAATATGCCGGCGCAAATGGTCATGGTGCCGATCAATGCGCCGCCCGAAAGGGTTTCCTTCAGGATGAAACTACTTGTCGAGACGATGATGAGGGGTGCCACGCCACGCATCAGCGGGTAGACAAGCCCGATATCGCCGGCCCGATAGGCCGCTGCCACAAGCTGGAAATAGACAAATTGCAGGATGGCGGAAGCGCCGATGAAGGGCCAGGCCGCGGAGGCGGGCAAAGGCAGAAACGGCAGCAGGGGAAGAGCGGCAACTGCGCCGCCGGCCGAAACCAACGCGGCATCGAGCGATTTATCGGTTCCCGCCTTGATGATCGCATTCCACGTCGCATGCAGCAGAGCGCCGAGGAGGACGAGCGCGATAACGTCGAGAGACACGGAAAACCTCGCGATTTTGCAGGCATATGGCAATGCGTGGCATTTTGTGGGAATGCGGCCTCCATATGATCCGCAATGCATCGAAAAGCAACGGAATATCACCTGTTATCGAGGCTTGTTACACCGGCGGTGATTGGCAAATAGGCATCGGGAGTTGTGTTCCTGTTGCGTTCCAAGTTGCTCGCATAGACATATAAATTACTAATTTATTGGAGTATGAAGCGCGATCGAATATCGCACGCCTTGTGAACGCGAGAGTGGTATAAGACACTTCTTACTTGAAAAGCGCGTGCCGCTTTGGGCGACCGCAACGATGCTACCGTCGCGGATAAAGTGGTTCGCCGCAACGTCGTCGTTCGGCGATCCGCGCGCTTCGGCCCCTTATCAGCAATGCTGTATAATTCCACAGCAGTTGAAAAATATTGCAATTTTCGGCTGCCTTTGTCGATCAGGATTCTATAAAGGCTCCATATTACAAGTATAGGTTCGGAAGATCGATGGATTTCCATATATATTTATATTTATATAATTGCATAGCTATCAAAATTATTCTGTCCGAAACTTATGAGTAAGTGCGTATTCCCATATTCGGAATCAGTTTCCATTCGAATTCTCGATTCATGCAAATTTCCTAAATTACATGTGAATAAATGGCGAACAAAGGTTGCATATCCGCAGAACGCACGTCCGCAGTTCCGAAAATTTTCTGAAGGCGCTTTAAAGAACGACCTCAATACAACCTCCCGACGCTACACGGACGGTTGCGGCGCCGGAATGCCCAATTCTGATTGCAACCAATTAGCCGTGCCCGATGGGCATCGTGATGAACACATGAATAGTCCACATATCCAACTCGGTCGTACTTCGATTAGCGTGGGAAGATCAAATCCTCGTCATCGAGGTCCGTCATCGGCCGGCATATATAGACCGGGCAGGAGGAACGGTCCTTGGTGGGCAGATAGTCCTGATAGGCATAAAAGCCCTGGTCACATGCCCCGCTGTCCGCGACGTAGCGGTCATAGAGCGTCATTTTCGGCGTTCTCCTGGCCGGATAGCGCATGATGACCGCGCGCTCCCGGTTTATGACAGCCCTCGCTTCGGCGCAGGTCATGGACATGGAATTATATCGCGAGATGGCCAGGGCCGGCGTTGCGGCCGATGTAACGAGCAGGCTCAGCAGGATGAATTTTTTCATCTGAGTAATCCTCTCCGAAGTTGCTATAATACAATATATATACGCGGAGAGTGCATTGCGGTTTCCGTATTCGTGACAAAAACGCAAGTGTGATCGAGGCGGGAGGCTTCGTGATGAACCACGACAATTATGACGATTCCTATATAGCCGATATCCTCTTGTCGGTGAGGACTATCGCGCTCGTGGGCGCTTCGCCCAATCCCGCCCGTCCAAGCAACGGTGTGATGGCCTATCTTCTGAACAAGGGCTATCGCGTCATCCCCGTCAATCCCGGGCAGGCCGGCAAGGAAATTCTGGGGCAGTGGGTCTATGCGCGCCTCGCCGACATCCCCGAGCCCGTGGATATGGTCGATGTTTTCCGGGCACCCGAATATCTCCGGTCCGTGGTGGAGGAGACCATCATGATCGAGCCGCGGCCGCCGGTCATATGGGGGCAGCTTGGCGTGCGCGACGACGCGGCTGCTGCGCGGGCGGAGGCG
The DNA here is from genome assembly GCF_003024605.1 of Rhizobium sp. JAB6. Taxonomy (GTDB): domain Bacteria; phylum Pseudomonadota; class Alphaproteobacteria; order Rhizobiales; family Rhizobiaceae; genus Rhizobium. Next base: position 358,365 of record NZ_PYJQ01000005.1, read on the forward strand.
GCGGGGGTGAGGGTCGTTATGGACCGTTGCCCGGCTATCGAATATCCGCGCCTGGTCGCCTGATCGAGATCGGTGATCGACGGCAGCCGGCCGTTTATCGCGCGATCTCACAGAAAGATGGCAAGTTTTTTCCGTGAGCCGAGAAGCGCGGCAAAGTTCGCGGTTAACTTTCATATGCCAGGCATTATGCTTCCCCGTCACGAACAAAACCCGGCGGGAGGAAAAACATGCCAGCCAACAACCCAGGTTTCGACACGCTTGCAATCCATGCAGGCGCGCAGCCGGATCCGGCGACGGGCGCGCGCGCGACGCCGATCTACCAGACGACCTCCTTCGTCTTTCAGGATGCGGATCATGCCGCCGCCCTCTTCGGATTGCAGCAGTTCGGCAATATCTATACCCGCATCATGAATCCGACCCAGGCCGTGCTGGAAGAGCGAGTTGCTGCCCTCGAAGGCGGAACCGCGGCTCTCGCCGTCGCCTCCGGTCATGCAGCCCAGCTGCTCGTCTTTCATGCCATCATGCAGCCGGGCGATAATTTCGTCGCCGCCAAACGGCTATACGGCGGTTCGGTCAATCAATTCGGTCAATCCTTCAAGAATTTCGACTGGCGGGTCCGCTGGGCCGATCCCGCCGATCCTGCAACTTTCGAAGCGCAGATCGACAGCCGCACGCGCGCCATTTTCATCGAAAGTCTCGCCAACCCGGGCGGCACTTTCGTCGATATTGCCGCGATTGCAGCCATCGCACATAGGCATGGCCTGCCGCTGATCGTCGACAATACCCTGGCAAGCCCCTATCTCATCCGGCCGCTGGAGCATGGCGCCGATATCGTGGTGCATTCCCTGACGAAGTTCCTCGGCGGCCATGGCAATTCCATGGGCGGCATTATCGTCGATGGCGGCACTTTCGACTGGTCCGCCTCGGGCAATTATCCCATGCTGTCGTCACCGCGCCCGGAATATAATGGCATCGTGCTGCATGCGACCTTCGGTAACTTTGCCTTTGCCATTGCCTGCCGGGTGCTGGGCCTGCGCGATCTCGGTCCGGCCATCTCGCCGTTCAATGCCTTTTTGATCCTCACAGGCATCGAGACGCTGCCGCTGCGCATGCAGCGCCATTCCGACAATGCGGCTGCCGTTGCGCGTTGGCTGAGGGAGCAGGAAAAGGTGGGATGGGTCAATTATGCGGGTCTTGAGGACGATCCGAACCACGCCCTGCAGCAGCGTTACTCGCCGAAGGGCGCCGGCTCCGTCTTCACCTTCGGTCTGAAAGGGGGATATGAAGCCGGCAAGGGGCTGGTCGAAAGCCTTCAGCTCTTCTCGCATCTCGCCAATATCGGCGATACGCGCTCGCTGGTCATTCATCCCGCTTCGACCACGCACAAGCAGCTGAGTGATGAACAGCAGATCGCAGCCGGCGCCGGTCCGGATGTCGTGCGTTTGTCCATCGGTATCGAAGACGTCAGGGATATCATCGCGGATCTGGAGCAGGCGCTGGCGAAAATCTGAGGACGGCACCGGCAGGACGCCGAAAAAGCGGCCGAGGTTCTTTGATCCCGGCGCATTCCATGTTTGTCTCGGTCCGCGCTCCCGCTTGGCGGTCGCGGACCTTTTTATCTCGGCGAAGCGTGATCGACGGGGGATCTGAATGGCAACTTACCTGCAACTGAATGTCGATGGTGTTGAGCCCGAGCTCGGAGCGCCCGCAGCGGATCGTCTCATTTCGGGAGCCCCGACCTTCCGAACCTGGAACTTGGATGAGGCAGATGGCGGTCTCTATGCCGGCATATGGGAAGCAACCCCAGGCAAATGGAGGATCGTCTATGACGAATGGGAGTATTTCCACATCCTCTCCGGCTATTCTATTGTGACGGGTGAGGATGGCGAATCCTTTCATCTGCGTGCGGGCGACCGCCTTATCTTGAGGCCGGGCTTCAAGGGGACCTGGGAAGTGATTGAAACGACTCGCAAGGACTATGTGATCCGCCTCTGACGATGGTCCTCGAATCAGAACATGACGTTCGTGTTCATGCGCCCTTTGGCGCGCCTCGTTTCACGCCGTTCCACATTGGCCGCCATGATTGCCGCAGGTTGTGTCACTGCCGCTTCATTAAACTGTCATCAAACTGAAACAATGCGTCTTTAGAGCCAAGTCTGTCGCCGGGAGATTTCAGGCGGGGAGGTTCGTTTACCATGGATGCCTCGCGCCGATCTTCTGCTCGCCATCCTTTCATTCACTTGAGGAAGTGAGTCTACTATGCTTAACCTGAAACTCCGTTCGCTTTGCCTGACTGCAGGCCTCATCGCGGCTATGTCCGCTTCGGCCTCGGCTGCCGACATCACGGGCGCCGGCTCGAGCTTCATTGCACCGGTTCTGTCCAAGTGGGCCGAAGGCTACAAGGCTGCGACGAACAACGTCGTCAACTACCAGTCGGTCGGTTCGGGCGCCGGCATCAAGCAGCTCCTCGACAAGACCATCGTATTCGGCGCTTCGGACAAGCCGATGAGCGACGCTGACCTCGAGAAGAACGGCATTGCCCAGTTCCCGATGATCTCCGGCGGTATCGTCGTTTCCTATAACGTTGAAGGCGTAAAGCCGGGCGAACTCGTTCTCGACGGCAAGACGCTGGCCGACATCTTCCTTGGCAAGATCGCCAAGTGGGACGATGCAGCCATCAAGGCTCTCAACCCGGACGTGAAGCTGCCGTCCACGCCGATCTCCGTCGTTTATCGCGCCGACAGCTCGGGCACGACCTTCAACTTCACCGACTACCTGTCGAAGGTTTCGCCGGAATGGAAGGAAAAGGTCGGCTCGAACACGGCTGTTGAATGGCCGGTCGGCTTCGGCGCCAAGGGCTCTGAAGGCGTTTCCACCACCGTCAACCAGACGGCTGGTTCGATCTCCTACGTTGAATATTCCTACGTCGTCGCCAACCACATCGGTTTCGCGAAGATGAAGAACGCTGCCGGCAAGGTTATCGAGCCGAGCCTGGAAACCTTCAAGGCTGCTGCTTCCAACGCCGATTGGGCCAAAGCCAAGAACTTCAATCTGATCATCACCAATCAGCCGGGTGAAAAGAGCTGGCCGATTGCCGCTTCGACCTGGGTTCTGCTCTACAAGAAGCCGGCCGATGCTGCTAAGAACGAAGAGGCACTGAAGTTCTTCAAGTGGTCCTATGAGCATGGCCAGAAGGACGCGACCGCCCTGTCTTATCTCGCGATCCCGGACAATGTTGTCGAGATCGTCGAGAAGTCTTGGAAGACGGACTTCGGCACGAAGTAATTTGTGCTAGGCGAGAAAGTTGCGGCGGGCAGGGAAGTTCCCTGTCCGCCTTTCGTGACAGGACAAGGGAAAATCGATGGCTGACGCGACTCAGATGGCTGGCTTCCAGGCTGTGAATACCTCCGCCGCGACCAGAAAATTCCGAATCCAGGATCGGATTTTCTATTTGATGACGCTTAGCTCGGCTGTCCTGGTCGTGTTGCTGCTGCTGGCAATCCTCGTGGTTCTTGTCATCGATGCACTGCCGACATTTCAGGCCTTTGGCTTGTCGTTCCTTTGGGGCACCAAGTGGAGCGCGCCGGCCGATATTTATGGCGCCGTGCCTGCCGTTGTCGGTACGCTGGTAAGTTCGTTCATCGCCATGCTGATTGCCGTTCCCTTGGGCATCGGTATCGCTATCTTCCTCACGGAACTTTGCCCCGGCAGCCTGCGCCGCCCGATCAGCACGGCCATCGAACTTCTGGCCGGCGTTCCCTCTATTATCTATGGCATCGTCGGCCTGTTCATTCTCGTGCCGCTGATGCAGAATTATATCCTGCCCTTCCTTATATCGACGGTCGGCCAGGTGCCGGTAATCGGCCTGCTGTTCCAGCCGCCGGCGCCCGGCGTCGGCCTGCTGACGGCAAGCCTCGTGCTCGCCGTCATGATCCTGCCGTTCATCACCGCGATCTCCCGCGACGTGTTCAGCACCGTGCCGCCGATGCTGCGTGAATCCGCCTACGGCATGGGCATGACGACATGGGAAGTGGCGCGCCACATCCTGATCCCCTACACGCGCCGCGGCCTCGTCGGCGGCATCATGCTCGGCCTTGGCCGCGCGCTTGGCGAAACCATGGCGGTCACCTTCGTCGTCGGCTCGGTGAGCCGTCTCCAGTCGTCGATCATCTCGCCGTCCACAACCATTTCCGCCCAGATCGCGAACAACTTCGGCGATGCCGACGGTCTGCAACTGTCGAGCCTGATTGCGCTCGGCTTGCTCCTGTTCGTCCTTTCCTTCTGCGTGCTTGCAGTGGCGAGATGGATGATCGGCCGCGGCGACTCGCTCTGAGGAAAAACCCATGGAAAATGCAGTTCGTCAGAATCTCGTGTCCCGGCGTTATACGAAGAACAAGCTGATGATGGCCCTGTCCTTCCTCGCGGCCATTCTCGGCATATTCTTCCTCAGTGTGATCCTTGCAAGCCTGGTTTATCGCGGCGTATCGGCGCTCAGCCTCGACGTGTTCACCATGTCGATCCCAGCCCAGGGCTCGCGCGGCGGTCTGATCAACGCGATCTACGGCACGGTGCTGGTCACCGGCTGCGCCATCCTGATCGCAGCGCCGATCGGCATACTCGCCGGGACCTACCTGGTGGAATATGCCAACGGCACCAAGCTTGCCGAGGCTGCCAAATTCATCAACGACATCCTGCTGTCCGCACCTTCGATCATCGTCGGCGTGTTCGTTTACGGCGCCGTGGTCGTGCCGATGCACGGCAACTCCGCCATTGCCGGCATCCTTGCACTCGCGCTGATCGCTCTCCCGGTCGTCAACCGCACGACGCAGGATATGCTGTTGCTGGTGCCGAATGCGCTTCGCGAGGCGACTGCCGCGCTCGGGGCGCCGCGCTGGAAGTCCATGATGATGGTGATCTACCGTTCCGCCTGGACCGGCATTCTTACCGGCATCCTGCTGGCCATCGCCCGCATCAGCGGCGAAACCGCACCGCTTCTCTTCACTGCCGGCTACAGCAAATTCATGAATACGGGCCTGACCGGTCCGATCGCCACGCTGCCGGTTGCCATCAACACGCTTGCCGCCGATCCCGGCGAGGATCTGAAACAGCTGGCCTGGGCCGGCGCGCTGATCATCACCGTTGCCATCCTTGCCCTGAACATCCTTGCCCGTGTCTTGAGTGGGCGTCGCCAATGACGCAGCCGCCGAACGATAGGAATAAGACCATGAACATGAGCGACAGCAATTTCCAGAGCGTCAACGCACAGCAGGGGAAGGACGCCGCTTCCCATTCGGATCTCGGTGCGCTCGCGAAGCTCGAGGTGAAGAATCTCGATTTTACCTACCAGAACGGCCATCGCGTTCTGAAGAGTGTGAATATGAATATCCGCAAGAATGCGGTCACCGCTTTCATCGGCCCCTCGGGTTGCGGCAAGTCGACGCTGCTGCGCACTTTCAACCGCATGTATGATCTTTATCCGGGCCAGACGGTCGCGGGTGAGATCCTGCTTGATGGCCGCAATATTCTCACCAAGGACGTCGATCTGAACGATCTGCGCGCCAAGGTCGGCATGGTGTTCCAGAAGCCGACACCATTCCCGATGTCGATTTACGAGAACGTCGCTTTCGGCATCCGCCTTTATGAGAAGGTCTCCAAGTCGGAAATGGACGCACGCGTCGAAGCGGCGCTGACGGAAACGGCACTGTGGAGCGAAGTCAAGGACAAGCTGCACCAGAGCGGACTTGGCCTTTCCGGCGGCCAGCAGCAGCGCCTCTGCATCGCTCGCGCCATCGCCATTCGTCCCGAAGTCCTGCTGCTCGACGAGCCGACCTCGGCTCTGGACCCGATCTCGACCGCCAAGGTCGAGGAACTCGTGTCGCAGCTGAAGGGCGATTTCACGATCGTTATCGTCACGCACAACATGCAGCAGGCAAGCCGTATCTCCGACAGCACCGCTTTCATGTATCTCGGCGAGCTGATCGAATATGGCGCGACCGAACAGATCTTCCAGGCGCCCAAGGTCAAGCGTACGGAAGACTATATCACCGGTCGTTACGGCTGATATGGCCGAACCTTGCCGGACGTTTGCAATGGCGCGCCCTTGAAGCGCGCCTTTTGCATTTCAGGATAGCTGCCCTGTCCGGCGGTCGCGCAACTTGGTCAGTCCAAGATCTATGGATGTGTGGTCGAGCCGGTCACATCCGCGCAAGCGTGCCCATGCGCCGCAAGGCGTGGATCTGGTCGTCGAGGGTCGGCACCAGTTCGCCTTCGTCCGCCGCAGATGCGGTGTCGGGCTCCCTGGCAGTCTCGGCTTCGTTGAAGAGGATAGTGCAGTTGCGGCCCGCGCGTTTGGCGGCGTAAAGCGCACGGTCTGCGAAAGAGACCAGGCGATCCCAGCTGACGGTGTCGTGCGGCATGATCGAAACGCCGATGCTGACGGTTGCCGGCACCAGCGTGCGGCCGGCAAGCAGCGGCATGCGGCAGAAATCGGCGCGTATGGTTTCCGCCAACGCTTCCGCCTGGGATTGATCGTCTATCGGAAGGAAGGCGACGAATTCTTCACCGCCCATTCTGCCGAATGCGCCGTTGCGCGGCACGAACTGGCGGGCGATACGGGCAAATTCGACCAGCACCGCATCGCCTACCTGATGCCCGTGGCGGTCGTTGATCTTCTTGAAGTGGTCGAGATCGAACAGCAGGGCGGCAAGCTTTTGCGGCTGTTGCTGTCCTTTGCCGACGAGAATTTCGTAACTTTCCTGAAGCCCGCGCCGGTTCAGAACTCCCGTCAAAGTATCGGTGATGGAAATCGCCCGCCAGCGGCGCTCGGCGCGTTCCATGAGAAGCTTGCCGTTGAGAACGATGGCGATAATGACGAGCAGCCCGTAGCCGAGCGCCATATAGCCACGATAGATCATTGCCTCTTCCAGTGAAGGGGCCGCAAATACCATCCAGAGAGCCGAGCCGAAACAGAAGCAGGCAAGCGCCACGAAAACGATGCCGAGCTGGCCGCGTGCCGGCTCCTGTCGGCCGTCGCCCGGATGCACGGCGAAGGCGAGCAGGGTCGCGCCGACTGCGCCGGCAAGATCATAGACGATGACGCGATTGGCGAAGTTGCCCGTCACCCAGGGAAGGCTGGCGCCGATGAGCCAGATGGCGGGTGGCAGGAATGCGGACCATTCCAGCCTGCGCCGGTCCATGACGCGAAAACCAGTAATCCAGGCGCTTTCGCCGAGCAGGGCCACGGCATTGCCGATCTGGATCGACCATATATCGGGGATGATGCTTCGCGCTGCCACCAAGGCGAATCCCACGGCGCTGACCGTGAAGCCTAGTGCCCAGATCAAATAGGCCGGGGATTTGCGATCATGCCGCCAGGCGAGAAGGAGAACGGTCGCCAGGGTTATGGCCTCCGAGCACCAGATGGTCAGGCCTGTAGTCATATTCAGCACGATCGGACAACTCCGCTAGTTTCGGTCGCCGGCGCAAACTGCGCGACGATTTGCGTGATCGCTCCATCCTTGCCCAATAAGATGGCAAGTTCCTTAAGTGTCTTGGTAAATTTTGCCTGTGCTGAAGATGTATCTCGGGGCGAACCGGCCTTCATGCTTCCTTCACCTTGTGATGGGGAAATATGGTGGGTAGCAGATTGCGTGTCGCTGCAGCGCCTTGGCATTCGGCGAGGCGCGGGTAGAAATGCTTTGTGAACGCTTCCTGGGGCATTAGAGCATGTCGCGCCAAAGTGTGCAGCGGTTTTGCGACGACGACATGCGCACCTAGTGCTTTTTGACGTTATGCTTTCGGGCGTCTTGAAGTGCAGGGCAGGGACACTCTATGTAGGAGTAAAGGATTTTTACTCCGATTCCCGGCGTTTCCGTCGCCGGGACAAGTTTGATAAAGGACGCACATGAGAAATCCAGTCGATACAGCTATGGCTCTGGTGCCGATGGTTGTGGAGCAGACCAACCGCGGGGAACGGTCTTACGACATTTATTCCCGCCTGCTGAAGGAACGCATCATTTTCCTGACCGGACCGGTCGAAGACCATATGGCGACGCTGGTGTGCGCACAGCTCCTCTTCCTTGAGGCCGAAAACCCGAAGAAAGAAATCGCGCTCTATATCAATTCGCCGGGCGGCGTCGTCACCGCCGGCATGGCGATCTACGATACGATGCAGTTCATCAAGCCGGCCGTTTCGACGCTCTGCATCGGCCAGGCCGCATCCATGGGGTCGCTGCTTTTGGCTGCGGGCGATAAGGACATGCGTTTCGCCACGCCGAATTCCCGCATCATGGTTCACCAGCCGTCGGGTGGTTTCCAGGGCCAGGCTTCGGACATCGAGCGCCACGCGCGCGACATTATTAAGATGAAGCGCCGTCTCAACGAAGTTTACGTCAAGCATTGCGGCCGGACCTATGAAGAGGTCGAGCAGACGCTCGATCGCGACCATTTCATGTCCTCCGACGAGGCGAAGGAATGGGGGCTGATCGACAAGGTGCTGACGTCGCGTACTGAAATAGAAGGTGAAACCGCCTCGTAATTATCCACCAGGCGGTGACTTCTGCGCCACAGTTCTATCCCATTTGTGATCGAATAGGGGTTTAATGTGGAACGGAACGCGGTAATAGTAAGCATTAATGCTATGTAGCGTTTTATGACATAGCATTCGGCATTCGAAGGGGGATTCGTTGCCACGCAGTTCCGGTTTGGTTGCCTGGCCTGCGTTCAGTACCCTGAAGGGCGCCGCGATCTGCAAACGAGGGGCAGGTCCGGCGGGCGCATAGAGTGGACCGCGATTTCAAGTTGGAAATTTGCGGCGTGCTGGAAGGAAAGTGATATGAGCAAAGTCAGCGGCAGCAACGGCGGCGACTCAAAGAACACGCTTTATTGTTCGTTCTGCGGTAAGAGCCAGCATGAAGTCCGGAAGTTGATTGCCGGACCGACCGTATTCATCTGCGACGAGTGCGTCGAGCTATGCATGGACATTATCCGCGAGGAAAACAAATCCTCGATGGTGAAGTCTCGTGACGGTGTTCCGACCCCGCAGGACATCATCAAGGTTCTTGACGAATACGTCATCGGCCAGCGGCAGGCGAAGAAGATCCTCTCCGTGGCCGTTCACAACCATTACAAGCGGCTCGCTCACGCATCGAAGAACGGCGACGTCGAGCTGGCGAAGTCGAACATCATGCTCGTCGGCCCGACCGGCTGCGGCAAGACCTATCTTGCCCAGACGCTCGCCCGCATCATCGACGTTCCCTTCACCATGGCCGACGCGACGACGCTGACGGAAGCAGGCTATGTCGGCGAAGACGTCGAAAACATCATCCTCAAGCTGCTGCAGGCGGCCGACTACAATGTCGAGCGCGCACAGCGCGGCATCGTCTACATCGACGAAGTCGATAAGATTTCCCGCAAGTCGGACAATCCATCGATCACGCGCGACGTCTCGGGCGAGGGCGTGCAGCAGGCGCTTCTGAAGATCATGGAAGGCACCGTGGCTTCGGTTCCCCCGCAGGGCGGCCGCAAGCATCCGCAGCAGGAATTCCTGCAGGTGGACACGACCAACATCCTCTTTATCTGCGGCGGCGCTTTCGCAGGCCTCGACAAGATCATCTCCGCCCGCGGCGAGAAGACCTCCATCGGCTTCGGCGCCACCGTCAAGGCCCCGGATGATCGCCGCGTCGGCGAAGTACTGCGCGAACTCGAGCCGGAAGATCTGGTGAAGTTCGGCCTCATCCCGGAATTCATCGGCCGTCTGCCCGTTCTGGCGACGCTGGAAGACCTCGATGAAGACGCACTGATCCAGATCCTGTCCGAGCCGAAGAATGCGCTGGTGAAGCAGTATCAGCGCCTGTTCGAGATGGAAGACGTCGAGCTGACCTTCCACGAGGATGCCCTGCGGGAAATCGCCCGCAAGGCGATCGTCCGCAAGACGGGCGCCCGCGGGCTGCGCTCCATCATGGAGAAGATCCTCCTCGACACCATGTTCGAGCTGCCGGCGCTGGAAGGCGTTCGCGAAGTGGTCATCTCCGAGGAAGTGGTTCGCGGCTCCGCCCGCCCGCTCTACATCTATGCCGACCGGCAGGAGGAGAAGGCCAACGCCACGGCCTGATCCACCATCCGTGATCACGAATAAGGGGCTCGTCATCGACGGGCCCCTTTCTGTTTGAAAAGTCGTACGGTTTGCTGATAAAGTCTTGGATAAGCTTATGGGAATGCCGTCGAAACCGGTTGTGAAGAGCCCCTGCTGCAGCCATGATGGCATGATTCTGGAGCACAAGGCGGTCAGGGCGCAGGCCCGACGTTTTTTCTTCGGATATTAGCGTCGCCGGCAGTGTTCGAGTTGCCGGGCTTTGGTGTTTTGTTGTTGCGTTCCTCCTTGCGGATATGCGGGATCGTTGCCTCGTGGCGGGCGTTTCCTGTGACTTGAAATAGGCAGTGCGAAGCTCCACTTGTTTACCAAGTGAGAGAGCCGGCTAACTCCCCCAAGCCGGCAGAGAGCCCGGGAACGGGACGACGGAAAGGAAATGACATGAGTAAGAAAACGTCTGCGGCACACGACAGCATTGCCTATCCGGTATTGCCGTTGCGCGACATCGTGGTCTTCCCCCACATGATCGTGCCTCTGTTCGTCGGACGGGAGAAATCCATTCGCGCGCTGGAAGAGGTGATGGGTTCGGACAAGCAGATCATGCTCGTCACGCAGATCAATGCCAGCGATGATGATCCCGCGCCGGACGCCATCCATAAGGTCGGTACCGTTGCCAATGTCCTGCAGCTGCTGAAACTGCCCGACGGCACCGTCAAGGTGCTGGTGGAAGGCCGTGCGCGCGCAGAAATCGATGAATATACCGGCCGTGAAGACTTCTACGAAGCCCTTGGCCATGTCCTGCATGAGCCGGAAGAAGATCAGGTCGAGCTCGAAGCTTTGAGCCGCTCCGTCGTTTCCGAGTTCGAGAGCTATGTGAAGCTCAACAAGAAGATTTCGCCGGAAGTGGTCGGCGCCGCCAGCCAGATCGACGATTATTCGAAGCTGGCCGACACTGTCGCATCGCATCTCTCGATCAAGATCACCGAAAAGCAGGAAATGCTGGAGACCACCAGCGTCAAGGCTCGCCTGGAAAAGGCGCTCGGCTTCATGGAAGGCGAGATTTCGGTCCTGCAGGTTGAGAAGCGCATCCGCTCGCGCGTCAAGCGTCAGATGGAGAAGACGCAGCGCGAATACTATCTGAACGAACAGATGAAGGCGATCCAGAAGGAGCTTGGCGACGGCGAAGAAGGCCGCGACGAGATGGCCGAACTGGAAGAGCGCATCTCCAAGACCAAGCTGTCGAAGGAAGCCAAGGAAAAGGCCGATGCCGAGCTGAAGAAGCTGCGGCAGATGAGCCCGATGTCGGCTGAAGCGACCGTTGTGCGCAACTATCTCGACTGGCTGCTGGGCATCCCCTGGCACAAGAAGTCGAAGATCAAGACCGATCTGAACAATGCCGAGAAGATCCTCGAAGCCGATCATTTCGGCCTGGATAAGGTCAAGGAGCGCATCGTCGAATATCTGGCCGTGCAGGCTCGCGCGACGAAGATCAAAGGCCCGATCCTGTGCCTCGTCGGCCCTCCGGGCGTCGGAAAGACCTCGCTCGCCCAGTCGATCGCCAAGGCGACCGGCCGTGAATATGTCCGCATGGCGCTTGGTGGCGTTCGTGACGAAGCCGAAATCCGCGGTCACCGCCGCACCTATATCGGCTCGATGCCCGGCAAGGTCATCCAGTCGATGAAGAAGGCGAAGAAGTCCAACCCGCTCTTCCTGCTCGACGAAATCGACAAGCTCGGCCAGGACTATCGCGGCGATCCGTCTTCGGCCCTGCTTGAGGTGCTGGACCCGGCGCAGAACTCGACCTTCATGGACCACTACCTGGAAGTCGAATACGACCTGTCGGATGTGATGTTCATCACGACGGCGAATACGCTGAATATCCCGGCGCCCCTGATGGATCGCATGGAGATCATCCGTATCGCCGGCTACACCGAAGACGAAAAGCGCGAAATCGCCAAGCGGCACCTGCTGCCGAAGGCCATCAAGGAACATGCGTTGCAGCCGAATGAATTCTCGGTCACCGACGGCGCCCTGATGGTCATCATTCAGCAGTACACCCGCGAAGCCGGCGTTCGTAACTTCGAGCGCGAATTGATGAAGCTCGCCCGCAAGGCGGTCACCGAGATCATCAAGGGCAAGGTGAAGTCGGTCGCCGTCACGGCAGAGAACGTCCCGGACTATCTCGGCGTGCCGCGCTTCCGCCATGGCGAAGCCGAACGCGACGATCAGGTCGGTGTCGTCACCGGTCTCGCCTGGACCGAAGTCGGCGGCGAGCTGCTGACGATCGAAGGCGTGATGATGCCGGGCAAGGGCCGCATGACGGTTACTGGCAACCTGAAGGAAGTCATGAAGGAATCGATCTCGGCGGCGGCTTCTTATGTCCGCTCGCGCGCTGTCGATTTCGGCATCGAACCGCCCCGCTTCGACAAGAGCGACATCCACGTGCATCTGCCGGAAGGCGCGACGCCGAAGGATGGTCCGTCGGCCGGTGTCGCCATGGCAACCGCGATCGTCTCGATCATGACCGGCATCCCGGTTTCAAAGGATGTCGCCATGACCGGTGAAATCACGCTGCGCGGCCGTGTTCTGCCGATCGGCGGCCTGAAGGAAAAGCTGCTCGCAGCCCTGCGTGGCGGTATCAAGAAGGTGCTGATCCCGGAAGAGAACGCCAAGGATCTGGCGGAGATTCCAGACAACGTGAAGAACAGCATGGAAATCATCCCCGTGTCGCGCATGGGCGAGGTGATCAAGCACGCGCTTGTTCGCCGTCCCGAGCCGATCGAGTGGGATGGCACGGTGGAAACGCCTGTGATCGCAACAGTCGAAGGCGTGGACGAAGTGGGTTCCGCCATCGCTCACTAAGCCCTTTGCCTCAATTCTGTCGAATTGACATAGATGGACGAAAAGACCGGCATTTTTGCCGGTCTTTTTTTGTGAAAAGCGTATGCCAACGCTTGCTTTTCCTTGTTTTGCAGGGCTTTTGGGGTTGCGGCGGGTAAGAGCATTGCTATTTTGCGCCCCGCTTACTGATAAGTCGTTTCATACCAGAGAAAGGGGTGGAAACATGAACAAGAATGAGCTCGTGTCCGCAGTGGCCGAGAAGGCCGGTATCACGAAGGCTGACGCTGCTTCCGCTGTCGACGCTGTTTTCGATACTGTCCAGGCCGAACTGAAGAAGGGCGGCGACATTCGCCTTGCTGGTTTCGGCAGCTTCACCGTTTCCCACCGTGCAGCCACCAAGGGCCGTAACCCGTCCACCGGCGCCGAGGTCGATATTCCTGCCCGTAACGTCCCGAAGTTCACGCCCGGCAAGGGCCTGAAGGACTCGGTCAACAGCTAATTCGTTTTCACCCGCTGCGAGGCTTTGCCTTGCGGGTGGACAGGATTGGGCCCGCTTTTGCGGGCCCTTTTTTATGGTCTCATACGGCAAGTGTCACCGTTGCCGCTTTCAAAAGCATGTCGCGGCAACCGCGCCGTTTCCCCTCCGGAATGCGTTGGGAAACAGGATGAGCGCGCGGTACAGCGATTCGAGGAAAAGCGGAAATGCTCTGGCCCAAAGCAGCAAAGCTCAATGGGCTTATGCCTCCGTCCTATCATGCATTCCCAACGCTATCCGTGCCGATCGGGTCAATTGCCAGACCCGCGTTCAGAGCTGACCCGACACCATCCGCATGATGAGCGTGATGCGTTGAGCCCGGAAGGCCGGTCTTATTCTGCCGTGACGTTCAAGCTCTGCCAGACCGTGAAGCGCTGCCCAGAAAGTTTCGGTTGCGGTATCCACATCCTGGGCGAACGGCGCAATCACCGTCGCCATGGCTCCGAAACCATCGCGAAGTTGGGGTGGCGTATCGGATCTGGCGAAGCGGAGGCCAGTCGGCAGGACGAACATCGCCTCGTACATTGCAGGGCGGGCGAAAGCAAAATCGAGATAGGCGGTTGCGACATCCTCCACTCGCTCCTTTGCCGTGGACGACGGCCCGATCGCGGCACGCAGTATCACAGCCAATTCGCCGAAGCCTTCGAGCGCCACCGCGCCGACGATCTGATCGCGATTTTCAAAATGCGAATAGAGAACTGGCTGACTGTATTCTATCTCCTCGGCGAGGCGCCGGATCGTGACGGAAGCCCAGCCGTCACGTTCCGCGATCGTCCTCGCAGCGACGATGATCCTGCGTTCGCGTTCACTTCGTTCTCGAGTCTTTCGTTCGCTGATACCCACTCCCATGTCCTCAATCTTCGTGCGCGATTTTCCTCATGCGAAACTATCAAAGCGAACATCGATTGACAAATTAGCGTCGCTAGATTATTTAGGATCGATATAAAAACTTCATACGCAAGGTCGTCAGCGAAGAGAATATCAATGAGTCTTCCTATGGAAATTTTCACCGGCACAACGTCACTCGATACCATCCTCGTCTGGCTGGCTGCCGGGGCGTTTCTCGTCGGCGCCGTCGTCAACGCGAGTGGGCATTCGAAAATCCGCGCGGGCTTCGTGCGGCTTGGATTTCCTTTCTGGTGGTGCTGGGTCACAGCCGTCTTTGAACTCATGACGACGGTGCTTTTGGTCACCGCCGGCACCCGATATATCGGAGTCGCGCTAGGCGCCTGCATCATGCTCGCCGCGATCGCGGCTATTGTCCGTATCCGGAACTATCGAGAACTCCCGCCACCTTTCGTATTTCTGTTGTTGCTGGCACTTGCGGGTGTCGGCGGCCAAATCTGAATATCGCGCGGCGAAGAGTTCATTTCACCGAGGACCCCCATGTAACTGGCCGGATGCAGGTTTCCATTGCCAGGACACAGGGTTTCATCCGCCTCAGTCCTCGATCCATCGAAAAGAAGACGCAAGTCGGAGCGGCCTCGCTTCCGGACAGCGCAAAGCAGTGGCCAGAAGGAGGCCAGGAACCGTCATGTCAAATCGCACAGCAAACACAGTCGTCGTCTATCATTCCGGCTACGGCCACACTCAGCGGATGGCGGAAGCCATAGCGGAGGGCGCGGGCGCGGTACTTTGCGCCATCGATGCGGATGGCAACCTCTGCGAAGAGGGATGGGTCGCCTTGGACGCCGCCGACGCCATCATCTTCGGATCGCCAACCTACATGGGCGGGCCAAGCTGGCAGTTTAAGAAGTTTGCCGACGCGTCCTCGAAGGCTTGGTTCACCAGCAGATGGCAGGATAAGGTTTTCGGAGGCTTCACCAACAGCGCCAGTTTGAACGGCGACAAGCTAAATACTCTCGAATACTTCGTTCTTCTGGCGGGGCAGCACGGTGGCCTTTGGGTCAGTCTGGGAGTGAAACCAGCGAACGTAAAGGCTTCGAAGCGCGATGATGCGAATAGGATGGGATCATACATCGGGCCAATGGCGCAATGCGATGCCGACGCCGCTCCGGGTGAAATGTCGATCGGCGACCTGGAAACTGCTCGCGCTTACGGCGAGCGCGTAGCGCAAGTTGCACAGCGGTTCGCGTCGGCGTGAACGACAGATGAATCCGGCGAGCAGAGTGGTTCGTTTATGGCATAGGCGCGCTCCGCGCGACGGTGCAGCCTTTTGTCGGGAAACACAGAATAAACGGAGGTCGCCCGCTCTGCTCGCCATACACAGAGAGACATTCCCCCAAGGTGGCCGAAGTGCGTTCCGGCCACCCATTTCAGATATGGACGTTACCAGCGATGATGAACGTGCGGAGCGATCAGGCGCACATAGATTTCACGCGTCGCCGCCATGACGTCGGCCGAAAGAGGCGCTAGGTCGGCTGCGGCCGCATTGGCCTTCGCCTGTTCGGCATTGCGTGCACCCGGAATGACGACGGTGACGGCATCGTTCATCAGGATCCAGCGGAGAGCGAATGCCGCCATGCTGGCGCCGGTCGGAACCAGCTTGCGCACTTCTTCCACGGTCTGCAGACCAACTTCGAACGGCACGCCCGCGAAGGTTTCGCCGACATCGAAGGCTTCGCCATGACGGTTGAAATTGCGATGGTCGTCATGGGCAAATTGCGTATCGCGGGTGATCTTGCCGGAGAGCAGGCCGGAGGCCAGCGGCACGCGGGCGATAACGGCTACGTTCTTGCGCCTGGCCTCCTTGAAAAATAGATGGTCGGGCCGCTGGCGGAAGATGTTGTAGATGATCTGAATGCTGATGACGCCCGGATATTCGATCGCCTTCAGCGCTTCTTCGACCTTTTCGACGCTGACGCCGTATCCCTTGATCTTGCCAGCCCTCTGCAATTCATCGAGGCCAGCGAAAACTTCGGGCCGATAAAGAACTTCGGTCGGCGGGCAGTGGAGCTGCACGAGATCAAGGCTCTCGACGCCGAGATTCTTCAGGCTGCGATCGATGAAGCCTTCGAGATTGGCCTTGGTATAGCCGTCGGCGACATGCGGGTTCAGCCGTCGGCCGGCCTTCGTTGCCACCATCGGGCGATCGCCGCCACGCGCCTTCAGCACATCGGCAATGATCTTCTCCGAGCGGCCGTCACCATAGACGTCGGCGGTGTCGATGAAGGTCATACCGGCATCGAGAGCGGCGTTCAACGCTGCACGGCCGTCGGCCTCGCTGACATTTCCCCATGCGCCGCCGATCTGCCAGGCCCCGAAGCCGACATCGGTCACGATAAAGGGCGTCCGTCCAAAGGCATGATATCTCATGAGAAGTCTCCTCTCTTTTATTCATAAGATGATAGCGCAGTAGCAGCCGCCCGACAGGGCCACAAGCGCACATTGAGGATCGAGGATCGCAATCGCGTGACCCAGGAATATTGGCAATCCGGATCTGGTGACGAAACCCTTGGATGAAGTCGCCGGTGCGGTATTCATGGCGCCTCTATTTCCTTAAAAGGAAAGACCGGATTTCTGACTGTTATCGGAGCCCATGCCCTCTTTCAGCTTCATCCACGCCGCCGATCTCCATCTTGGCAGCCCCTTCCAGGGCCTTGCCTTGAAGGATGCCGCCGTGGCCTCCGTCTTCGTCGAAGCGAGCCGCAAGGCCTTCTCGACGCTTGTGGGGCTGGCGATCGAAAAGCGCGTCGATTTCTTCGTCATTGCCGGCGATATCTACGATGGCGACTGGAAGGACAACAAGATCGGCCTGTTCTTCAATCGCGAGATGGCGCGGCTGGAGCGGGCGGGAATTCCGGTCTACCTGCTGCGCGGCAATCACGATGCGGCAAGCGTCATCACTAAAACCATCACATTGCCGCCGAACGTCCACGAATTTCCGACCGGCAAGCCGGGTAGTGTCCGGCTGGATGCGCTCAAGGTGGCGCTGCATGGCCAGGGCTTTGCTGAACGCTCCGCCAACGACAACCTGGCGATTGCCTATCCGGCACCCGTTTCCGGCTGGTTCAATATCGGTATTCTCCACACCTCTCTGACCGGGCGGGAGCCGCATGCGCCGTATGCCCCATGCTCCGTCGATGATCTGCGCTCGCGCGGCTACGACTACTGGGCGTTGGGCCATGTGCATGATTTCGAAGTGGTGGCACGGGACCCGCTGGTCATCTTTCCGGGCAATCTGCAAGGCCGCAATATTCGCGAGCGTGGTGCCAAAGGCGCGGTATTGGTGACCGTCGAAGATGGGCATATCGAGCATGAGCGCATCATCGTCGACGAGGCGCGTTTCGCGCAGGCCGATATTGTCGTCGATCCGGAAGATGATCTGGCGGCGATCCTTCGTCGTGTGGAGCAGGCGGTGCAGGCCCTGGCCGACGGGATGGAAGGGCGCATGACAGCGCTGCGGGTCCGGATTTCCGGCGTGACGCCGCTGCATGGCGCGATCGCCGCCAACCGCCAGCAATGGCGCGACGAGGTGGAAGCCGCCTGCCATCGCGTGCATGAGGATATCTGGCTGGAAAAGCTGGAGCTGCGGCTCGAACCGTTGCCTGAGAAATCGGTGGATGCGGATGGCGCGCTCGACCTGCGTCAGCTTTTGGCGGAGCACGCCGGCGACGCCGATGTTGTGGCGGAAGCGAGCCGCTTGATCGACGAGATCGCCGTGCGCCTGCCGGGCGGCCTCGGTGCCACCGAGATCCCGCTCGGCGATAGCATCGAAATCCTTATCGAAGAGGCGCGGCAATTGCTGCTGGCGCGCGGGCAGGGGGCTGGCTGATGCGCTTTACCCGGCTCGATATTCTCCGCTACGGCGCGCTGACCGACCGCGTCATCGATTTTCGGCCCGATGCGCGGCTGCATGTGATCTACGGTCCGAACGAGGCGGGAAAATCCTCGGCTCTGAGCGCGATCTCCGATCTTCTGTTCGGTTTTCCCGCCGCCGCCGAGCAAAGCTTCCTGCATGAGCCGAATACCTTGCGGATCGGCGCCGATCTCAGGGCGCGCGATGGCGCAACGCTGAGTTTTCGCCGTCGCCGAGGCCGGAAGGGGACGCTTCTCGCGCCCGACGACAAGGAGATGGCGCTCGCCGACGACGCGCTTTCACCCTTCCTCGGCAATTTGAGCCGCGATGTCTTCGAGCGCGCCTTTGGGCTCGATTCGCAACGGCTGCGGCAGGGGGCGGCTGCCATGCTGCGCAGCGGCGGCGAGATCGGCAGCCTGCTGTTTTCAGCAGCTTCGGGCCTCACGGGCCTGTCCAGGCTGCGTCAATCGCTGGAAGCGGAAGCCGATGGCATCTATGCGGCCCGGCGCTCGAAGGACCGTGGCTTCTACCGGGCTCTCGATCGCTATGAGGATGCCCGCAAAGCCGAGCGGGACAACGAGCTAAAATCCGGCGATTGGAAGAAGCTTCTTGCCGAGGCGGCCGAACTGGAGACGGAGCTGGAGCGCCTGCAGGCGGAGCGTCGTGGCACGCGCGAGGCTCTGGACCGCTTGAAGCGGCTGAAGACATTGCAGCCCTTGCTGGCGGAAATCGATGCGGAAACCGTTGCACTCGACGGTCTTTCCGATCTCGCCGATATGCCGAGCGGCTTCGGTGAGAAGCTTGAGCAGAAACTCCGCGATAAACAAGCGAGCGAAGCGGAATTGCGGCGGGCTCAAGAAGCTGTTCAGCGCGCGGAGGAAGATCTTTCGCGTATTCAGATCGATGAAGCGCTGCTCCAGATGTCGGGCGATATCACACAGCTTTTTGCCGATACCGGCAACTACCGCGCCCAGCGTCACGACCTGCCGCGCGTCGACCAGGAGCTCGCCGGCTACGACACGACGCTTTCCCGGCTTGCCCGTCGTCTCGGTCTTGCCGAGGCCGAGCTGGAACGGCAGCAGCCGAGCGATATCGACCGTGTGCGCCTATCCGAACTGGTGGACGAAGGCCGGCAGCTCGCGCGGCAGCTGCAGTCTCTTGCCGAGCAATCCGAAAGCGAGCGCCGGCAACTTGCGGCGCTTGAGAAAGATAGTCTTGCGGGCCGGTTGATCGACCCCCGGCCCTATATCGACCAACTCGAGGCGCTGGGGAGCGATCTCTCTGCGCTTGGTCGTCTTGATGGTCTGGAAATACGGATACGCCGCATCGAATCCGATCTCAGGGAAGCCGCGGGAAGGCTCCAGCCACCTGCCGATGATATCGATATATTGTTCTCGGCGCCGCTGCCGGAAACGGCGGAGATTGCCGGACATCGTGATGCCATCGGGGCCTTACGATCGAAGGTGCGGGACGCTGCCGGCAAGCTGCAGAGCTATGACGAGCAGTTGGTGGAGATAGAGCGAACGCTTGTGGATGCCGAGCGGATCGGGCCGATCGTCACGCGCGAGCAGATCGCCGCCGCGCGTGAAGGCCGCGATGCGCAGTGGTCCTCGCTGCAGCAAAGATTGGTGGATGGTGCGGCACCGGAGGCCAAGCTGCTTTCGGCGCTAACCGTTGGTATTGCTGAGGCAGACCGTCTGGCCGATGCCGCACTGAGCAATGCGGATCGTGTTGCCCGCCATGCCGATTATCGTTTGCGTCAAGCGCGCCTGCAGCAGGAGCGTGAAGCGGCCTTTGATCGGTTGAAGGAAGCCGAGAGAGCGCTGGAGGATGCGCAGGCAAGCTTCGCCGCGCTTTTTGAACCCTGCGGCATCGATGCCCTCGATCCATCGGCGATGCTGGAGTGGCGGCGCGGAGTGGAACTGCTGCGGCGCGAGCGTAAGGCATTGCTCGAAATGCTGGACGAAAGGGATGAGGATGCGCTGGCGGAAACCCGCGTCTTGCCCGCATTGCAGGATATCGTCGAGGCGACCGGCTATAAGAGCGGCCGCCTTCCGCCGGCCGCGGTTGCGGAAGGCCTGCGCAAGCATCTGCGCCTTCTTTCGGAACGCTGGAGTGAAAGCCGCACGCGGGAAGGGGAGATCGGCGCGGCACGTGATCGGCTGGCGCGTTTCGAAGACCAGTGGCAGACGTTGGAACGGCAGCAGGTCGCCTGGCGCAGCGCCTTCGGCAAAGCCGCCGAACTGCTCGGGTTGCCGAGCGACACGACCCTGGAGATGGCGGACGCCGCCCTGAAGGCATGGCAGGAACTGCCCGATATCCTGGCGGAGCGGGAAAACCGTCTGCGCCGTGTCAATGGCATGCGCCGCGACATGGCCGATTTCGAGCGGCGACTGGCGACGCTTACCGCCAATAGCGGCTATGAGCTGGACCATTTGCCGCCGGATGCCGCTGCGGAGGCGCTGCATAGCCGTGTCAACGCCACACGCGGAGAGCTGAAAAAGCGCGATGGCCTCGAAGAGGAGCGGCAGCGCTGGCAAGGCCTGGTGACACGCCAGGAGGCAGCGCTTGCCGCCATCGCCGCCGACCTCGATCGGCTGACCGCGGATATTGGGGTTGTCGACGATCTGCCCGCATTGCTCTCGCGGCTGCGCGAACGTGCACGTCTCGCCGCACGGCTTGCCGAAAGCCGCGAGCGATTCCGCCAGCAGGCTGAGGGCAAGGCCGAAGACGAGCTTCGCGCCGAGCTTGCCGGCTTTGAACGGATTGCTGCCGATTTGGAAATCGAGCGATTGACCGAGGAAGACCAGCGGCAGTTCGCCGTGCATGGCGAACTTTCGGCACGGTTGGCGGAGAACCGCCGTCAGCGGCAGGCCCTGGAAATGGGGCTCAGCGCCGAATATGCGGTTTTCGAGAAGCTTTCGGCTGAGCAGGAGGCTCAGGATCTTGCGCGGCAATGGGTTGTTCTCAAGATCGCAGCGCGCATGCTGGCGGGCTCGATGGAAGCCTATCGCGAAAAGCAGGCCGATCCCGTCATCAGGCGGGCGGGCGAGCTCTTCTCGCAGCTTACCGGCGGTCGTTTCTGCCGCCTTGTCGAAGCGCATGATGAAAGCGACACGCTGCAATTGCTGGCCGAACGTGCGGCGGGCGAGCGTGTACCGCTCCACGGCCTCAGCGAGGGAACGGGCGATCAGCTTTATCTCGCGCTGCGGCTGGCATTCCTCGAAGATTACTCCGCCCGCAACGAGCCTGCGCCGCTGATCGTCGACGATATTTTCCAGACATTCGACGACGAGCGCGTCAGCGCCGGTCTGCAGGTGCTGGCTGCTACGGCCGATCGTTTCCAGACGATCCTGTTTACCCATGAGAAGAGCGTGGTCGAGATCGCCAAGAGCGAGATCGGCGCCGGTCTCGATCTGGTCCAGCTTTGATGTCTAAAAACAAAGACATAGAGCGGTTCGAGAGCCCGTGAAAAGCTGAACAGCTTTAAGACATCGACGGGATATGCAGTCGCGCGGGCACCACGATCTTTGGCTCCGATTTATCGCGGCTATAAGCCGGGTTGAGTGCGCGATCGATGAAGCCCTGTGTCCCGTGCAGCCGGCGCAGGTTCTGCTTCTCTTGTTCGAAGCGCTTCTTTCTTTCGCCGGATTTGTCCGAGCCACGCGACAGTGATTCATGGTGATAAAGACAGGCGAAGGGCGTCCAGACGATGCGGTAGCCGGCCTTGTGGGCGCGCAGGCAATAATCCACGTCATTATAGGCGACCGCGAAATTCTCCTCGTCGAACAGGCCGATCTTCCGAAGACAATCCCCTGAGATCAGCATCACCGCGCCGGTCACGCAGGTCATCGTGTTGCGCACATGCAGCCGGTTCATCGGTCCGCCGAACTCCTTCGGCTTGTTCATGTACCAGTGACCGGCAAGTCCGCCGAAGCCGATGATGACACCGGCGTGCTGCATCTTGTCGTTCGAGAACAGCAGTTTGGCGCCGACAACGCCGGCGCGGTCGTAGGCAAGACAGGAGACCATCTCTTTCAGCCAGCCCGGCTCGATGACTTCGACGTCATTGTTGAGGATCAGGCAGTGGTCGCCCGTCGCTGCGTTCAGGCCGCGATTGACCGAGCGCGAGAAGTTGAAGGCCTCTGGATTGATGAGGGCCGAAAAGCAAGGCTGCGTCCTGCTATAGTGCTCATAAAGATCAAGGACGGCTTGGTCGGTGGAGCCGTTGTCGATGACCAAGACCTCAAAATTAGGATAGTCTGTCTTTCCGAAGAGATCGCCGAGGATACGGGAGATCAGATCGAGATTATCCTTGCTCGGGATGACGATTGAGACTTTCGGCCACTCACGAGGCGCTTCAAAGACAACGCGGTGCAGGGTCTTTGTGAGAGCGTCTTCCACCGCGATCGTCCGCTGCTGCCGCTCGAATCTTTCAGCCAGCGCTTTCCTCGCATTGGTCGTGGCGGCGTCCATGAATGTGCGCGAATAGGTCTTGCCATTGCGGCGCCACCAATAGGCGGGGTAAGGCAGATGAAGGATGCTGTTTTCGGGGACGCTATCCAGATAGCGCAGCAACAGATCGTAATCCTGCGAACCGTCGTAGCCGGTGCGCAGATAACCGATTTCCCGAAGACGGCCGTGGCGGTAGACCGAGAAGTGATTGATGTAATTGACGCCCGTCAGCAGCACGGAATCATAGGCCGGTTTCAACATGACGCCGGTCGGCTTCAAGGTGTCGTCGACCACCAGCTCGTCGGTATAAAGGAAGTTCGCATCCGGATTTTGCTCCAGCACATGCCGGATGAGCTTCAAGGCATGCGGTGCGATGACGTCGTCATGATCGAGAAAGGCGATCCATTGCCCCTGTGCATGGGCCAGGCCCGCATTGGTGGCGGCAGCGATCCCGCCGTTGCTCTCGTTCAGCACGAGGCGGACATTGTCTTTCGATTGGCGGCTCTGATACCACTGCCGCGTTTCCGGAGATGTCGAGCCATCATCGCTCAGGATGAGCTCTGCTCCTGTTTCCCCCTGCGCTTCGAAGGATTTGACGAGATCGTCCAGATAGCGCGGCGGAGCATTGTAGACGGGAACGATCACACTGAGCCAGGTTCCCGCCGTCGCCGAGACCGATGCCGTCTCCAGCTCCGCGGCAAGCCTGTAGCTCGCCTCGGCATATTGTATCGTCAGATTGGGAGCGCGGCGTCCGAAGGGCAGTTTGGGCAATTTCAACCAGTACTGGGGCAGCCTGCCGAGATCGACACGTTTGGTTTGTTCCTCGCTTCGAAGAAGAGTTGCAATATATTTTTCGGCTGATTTTTCGGACGCGAAAGCCCTGACGGCAAAGTGGAATGACGTTGGAAAACTGGCTGGATCGGCACGCAGGGCACAGATCGAGCCGACGGAACCGATATCCGCGGTGATGACGAAGCGATTGCCCTCCGGCAGGGTAATCGCATCCTTCTCGCGAAAACCATAGCCACGATTGATATAGAGTTTCGGGTCTACGGGCTCGGTGGTCGCGGCGACATGAATGACGACCAGTTTCTTTCGTAAGGGCGAAAATCTGATCTCGAAAGCCGGATCGTCTCCCAGGGATTTCCATAGGCCGAGATGGGCCTCATTGGATATTTCCCGTTCGAGATCGGCATTTGGTATGATTTTGAGTGTCATCGAAATATCGGTTTCATCCACATGCTGGAAGGAGCATTGTCTGCGAAATTCAAGCTCTAGCCGGCGCCGCTGAGAGGCTCAAAACGTATGCCGGGAAATGTTGGGCTCGCATGCTGCCGCATTTTCTCGATCGAGTTCCGCGTAGCATCGCGGACAGAGAGCCGGCGAGCGCGGTCGACAACGAGCAGATCGATAGCGGCCAGCCACTCTTGGGCGGTGTTGCCGATGTGGAGCTCGCCAGGGACCGCACATCGCTCGAAGGTGGGGCATCTGGAAAAGACGGCGGCCGCCTGAAGGCGGCTGATGTCGATCCGCTTGGTGTCGGACCGGCTGGCATTGGTCTTTCCCGACAGGAGGGGCGCCAAGGCGATGTCGGCGCGGTGATGCATTGTCTTCGCGAGGTAGGCCGGCCACGGCAAAGGCGGAATGATGGTCATTCTCGCCGGGTCGATCCCCTGCTGGCTCCAGCGTCGGGCGAGGGATCCGGCAGCAAAAACCTCAAAATGGAGGTTGCCGTGTTTTTCCATTGCGTCCCTGATGATCGGCATCAGGAACTCATGTTCGCGGCGATGCACGCCGGTGGCATGATAGACCATCTTTAGCGGCGCGGCGTCTTCATTCGTGCCATCGATCGCGATTTCAGGCGCATCCGCCGGAAGGGGAGGCAGAATATGGATCCGATGGTTTTTCATTGCGAGTGCATTTGCCAGCGCATCGGTGGAGGTCCACACATGGGTGAGCAGCCTGTTGACCCTTGGCAGCGGGCGGACCGCGAGTTTGATCAGCCTGAACTTATAGAGCCACCCTGCTTCGCTGCCTGTGACAACGGCAGGAATGTCGTCATCGACGAAATAGGCAACCCCGGCGAGGGAGGCTCGCCGTTCTTCGAGCCAACGCAATTGCGGCCGCTTGATGTAGCGGCAGATGATGACGAAGAGCCCGTCGCTATCGATCGCATCGAGCGGATCGTCGAGGCCTTTCGTGATCACCGGAATGTGATCAAGTGTTTTGGCGCGCTCGTCGAGATAATAGCTGAAGCTTGGATTCGGGTGGCGGGATAAGATGAGCAGGCGTCTTGCAACGCGCTCGTCATCTTGCGGCGGTGCTCCGAAGGGCCGCGGTCTTGGAAGCAGTTGGTAGAGGATGTTGCGTAGAACTTGCATGAGTTTCCGAGCGACTACGCCAGACGATTTCGAAGATTGGCGAGGATGCCGAAAACCGCGCTCCAGGCGAGGAGCGTCGCGCCGAAGATACCTGCGATCCAGAGCGCCCGCTGTGGATACTCGGGCTCGTCCGGCAGGCTGGGCGCCAGGAAGGTATCGAGGTAGAGAAGCTGCTGCTTGCTGACGAACTTGACCTGTTCGAGCGTCTTCATGCTCGTAGCGAATTGCTGCTCGGCAAGGCTCTGCTCCAATTCGCGCTGTGACATATCGACGGAGACATCCGCAAGATTCTGTTCGGATTTATTCCGCCCCGCGACTTGGCTGTTGAGCTCATCGATCTGCTTCTGCCTGCTGTCGATCTCGCGTTTGAGCACGCGCATCTGCGGGGCATCGGCGGAGACCGTACCAAGCAGCGCATCATATTTCTGCTGAAGGTCTATTCTTTCCTTCTGAACGGATGAGATCAGGTTCGTAATAACGGTCGAGGACCCCTCGACGCTGAGGACGCCGGTCTGATTGCGCGCAATCAGAAGTTTGTCCCGCGCCTTCTGCAGCTGATCCTTTGCATTGTCCAGGTTCGCTTGAGCGGTCGCTATGACGTCACGCCAGATGCGGGTGTTGACATCGTTAACAACGACTTCGGACGCGGCCACGACCTCGCGCAACACCTTCTGGGCATCGGCCGCCGTGAAAGCGCGCGCCTTGACCGTCACGATGCCGCTATTCGCATCGATCTTGACCGAGACCATGTCTTCCCAATAATCTAGCAGTTTCTCCGAACTCGCATCTTTCTTCAGGCGCGCGATCCGGTCGATCGAGTCGTTTCCGTATATCTTTTGAAAATCGACCTTTTCCTCGAGAGCGGCAACCATATCCTTGCTCTTGATGAAGTTGGTGACGATCAGCGTATTCTGGACGATCTGTGCCGGCGGCAGACCGGTCACCTTGGTAATCTGATTGCTGCCGAGTGCCGGCGTCGACGTGCGGACGGTAAAGCGCGTTTCGGATTGATACTGATCGGATGCGACGCAGGTGAAGTAATAGATCGAAGCAATATTGGGAATGACAAGCAGCAGAACGGTCGACGCCAGGATGGCCTTGCTGATGACCTGCTGCATCGGGCGGGGCCGCAGGCCAACGGCCTTGAACAACTGGCTTCGTCTCGATGTCGAGAAGCGCAATTTCCGCGCCGCCACGGACAGATTCGCGGCCACATTGCGGCTATGCTCCGTCGCGCTGAGCTGAAGCGCTTTTGGCGCGTTTTCGGTATCATGAGCCATATTTTGGGCCTTGCCGTCGATCCCTGGTCTTCTAGCGGTTCAATCTGTAATAGGATTCTATAGCCTGCTCTACCTTATCGAAGGCGATGAGTCTGCCGTCGACAAGTACCATACCCCTGTCGCAATGCGTATTGATCATGCTCATGCTGTGCGAGATCATGATGATGTCGGAATTCTTGCGCCTGTTCTCGAATGCGACGCGGCAGCGCTCCTGGAAGCGCGCATCGCCAACGGCAAGAACTTCGTCCACAAGATAGCACTCGAATTCGATCGCCATCGAGAGCCCGAATGCCAATCGTGCTCCCATGCCCGAGGAGTAGGTGCGCACGGGTGCATCGATATAATCGCCGAGTTCGGCGAATTCTTCGACAAAGCGGGAGACGCGCCTCACGTCCTCGCCATAGGCGCGCGCGACGAAATGGACATTGGCTCGTCCTGTCATAAGAGGATTGAAGCCGCTGCTCAAGCCGAGAGGCCAGGACACGCGGACGTTCTTGCTGATTCTGCCGGAGTTCGGCAGCATCGTGCCGGCGATCATGCGCATCGTCGTCGATTTCCCGGCGCCATTGACGCCGAGCAAGCCATAAGAATAACCGGACTCGAACTCGCAGCTCACCCGGTCGAGAATGACCTTCTTGCCGCTTTGCGTCTTGAAGAATTTCGAGACGTTCTTGAAGCTGATCATTCTGCCTCTCCACTCATATCCGGTGATCTTCTACGGATGCCCAGATAAGGGAAAGCGTCGCCCAGGTGACGACAAGCGCAAGCAATATGATCAACGGCGTACTGACGCGGCGGGGGAATATCGACTCGTCCGGCAACACGGGTTTGACGAAGACGGCAAGGTATAAGGTCTTGCGCAGAGCTTCGGCGAGTACCGCATCGTAGTTCTTCTGCGCACTTTCATAGAGCTTTTCGGCGATCATGCGATCGGTTTCCAGCCTGGAATACTCCAGCAAGGATTTTGCAAGGCTCGCATTCTCGGGGCCTGTCAGCTCCGCTCTCATCTTCTCGATCTGCGCGTCGAGGCTCTCTTTGGCGAGATTGAGCTGCTGATAGGTCGGAGAATTCTGGGCGTTGGATTGCCGCATGACGAAGAGGCGCGTTTCGAATTCAAGTTTCTGGGCCAGAAGGCCCGTCAGAATCGTGCCGCTATTCTTGGCCTGTGTCTGCGGACTGAGAAGGCCGGATGCGTTTTGAAACTGATTGAGGGCGATCAACGTATCGCCATAGGCCTTGCCGCTCTTCTGGACATCGGCCTTCATGCTCTGCACGATGTCGTTGCGCGCCCTTTCCGAAAGCTCGTTGATGAGCTTTTCGCTCTCTTCGATGATGGCATCCGCAAGCTTGACGGAATCATCGGGCGAGAAGGTTCTGACCTTCAGCGTTATGATGCCGGAAGTCACATCGATATAGGCGCTGACGTGATCGTTCCAGTATTTCAGAAACTCTTCGTCGGATCGGGACGAGCCGAATCGCGACAGGAAATCCGCATCCTGCCGGACAAACATGGAGCGATAATCGAGTTTCTTGCCGATGCGATTGAGGATTTCAGACGAATGGATGAAGCTGGTGACGACATAGGCATCTTGTGAAGCCGAGCGCATGTTGAGAGCGCTGGTGGCTCCGCCGGGATCATTCGCATCGCCGGTGTCGCCCGTTCCCGACACGGCTCGCACGGCGAAGCGCGCTTCCGCTACATACTGATCCGAAGCGACGAAGGCATAGTAGACCGAGCTTGCGAGGAAAGGCAGGATGACGAGCAGGAGAAAGCCAATAAGCCTTAGGGGCGGCTTGCCCCCCGACCGCGTTTCGGGGTCGTTGCCATCATGTACCGGTATGTATTCGATGCCCTCGAGATCGGTGCGCGCACGCTGCGCTGGCAGCCTGCGCCGAAACAGCGAAGGCAGGATCGGCCGGCTCGTTTTTACCCGCGGAGAGTCCTGAACAATCGCGTCTTCAATGATTGGCTTCGGCATGTCAGCTTGCAATCGTTTCCGGCAATTCGGGCGCGGCTGTTTTCATCGCCTGACGCACATAGTGATCGAAAATCAAATCTTCCTCGAGCATGAGCTCCGCAATATGCAACGAACGCAGCCGTGCCGCAACGTCCTCGAGGGTGCTGTGCCTGGGGGGCAATGGAAAATCACCAACCGAAATCCCAATGAGCTCGCTGACCGCCTGCTGAAAATAAAGGCTGTCCGTGTCGAAACCGGCAACGGCGAAACGTGAGAGGAGGTCGATCGCAGTGGCAACATCGCTGCGCGTCACCGTCTGTTCCGGTATGGTCGTGGCCAATTGCCTGGTGACTGGGGATACCAGAACGTTTCTGACGCTCTGAGGGGCTTTTTTCAGTGCTGCCTTGAGGGAGGCTTCGTTTTCAAGGCTTACCTCGGCAAAATGCTCCGCAGCAGGCGCCAGGATGATTTTGTCTCGGTCGCCGAAGAAGGAAATCTGAGTTTTCGCCATCCGTTTCAGAAGAAATATCCGCAGGGCAAGTTCATAATAGGGGTCGGTAAGCAGAACGATGGCCTTGAATCCCTTGTCGAGGAATTCTTCGTAATTACGCATCAATAGCCGGCCGCTGATATAGATCGACTGAATGGCGTTCAGATGAAAGGCCTGAAGCGTCGTTTCATGACCGAAGCGCTCGACGGATGAAATTTCGTATTGAAAGTGGCGGCCGCAATGATAGTCGAATTTGACCATTGGCAGCAGCTGCGTTTCAAGCCTCAGAATCTTTAACGGAATCGTGTTCGATACTTGTGGCCGCCGGTAGATCAGAAGCCCGGACTTGGCGTCATGGATCATCAGCGATGTGCGCTCAGCCAGATCGGGAATGATCGTCGTATCGAGCTTGAACCCGACACGGCCATCTTCGTGCCGTCCGGAATCGATGACCGCCTGTTTGACCTGGTCGCACGGCAGGATCATCAGATCGCCGTCGGCGTCGGAGACTCTGATTTGCGGTTTGTCGGAAAAGCCATCTGGGATCAGATAACCCTCGATAACATGGCCATGATCGTATTCGAGGTTAAAAAGCACGGATTTTCTCCGTCGCTTCTATCCGTTGGGGACAGGGCCGAAATTGGCGATGGCGCGGCGTCATTCTCTTCTGCATAGCTTTATATCTATTAAGATGCCTATCGATATCGCAAATATCGGCTTAGCATCCGGACCTCGTCAGGCGTCGCTGGACGTTTTCCGGGCTAGCAGCGAGAAGCTGGGCCCCCCGGGATGACTGAGATGTTCATCCCGGATAATAATGTCGTCAAAGCCGAACGCGTGCAGCAGTTTCAATATGTCATCCCTGTGCATCCAGAAGTGCCGGTCCTTCATGCCGCCGCAGAAAGACGCATTGGCGTTGGCGTGGTGGTAGCTGCGCTCGTAATAGCGCACCTCAATGCCATCTATCAGTTTCGTCTCCACCTTGCCGCTGAAGGGTAGCCACCGCACGTCGCCCTCCGGCATCGCCTCCTCCAGGACGAAGTGAGTCCAGATGAAAACCGCGTTGGTCCTTTTTGCGAGTAAGCGAAGGAATTCGCCGGGGTCGGCCATATGGTAAAGAACCCCCGACGCAAGTGCAAAGTCATAAATCTCTTCGCCTTCCGTCAGCCAGGCCTGAATGTCGCCGAGCATGAAGGAGGCGGTATCGATGTTCAGGATCTGCTTGGTAACAAGGCATCTTAGAAAGCAGAGGCGGTTTGCCTCGATGGCGTCGATCCGCGCCGGCCGGTGGCAGTTCAGCATATGAGTATGCATTCCCTCAAGCGGGCCGATCTCGAGAGCTGTTCTACCTTCTATCGATCCGAAAGTCCGCAGTGCCCAATCGATTCGGTCATCCGCATAGAGGGGCAGATTGCCGGCATTGAGTTCGAGTTCCGGCGGAAACGCGCAATTCCATCCCTGAAGGGCATTGATAGCATTTTGATGAGCCGGTTTGCTTTGTTCGTACTGATCGAATATCTCCAGAGGGCTTTTTGAGGCTTTCTTTTGTGAGCGCTTTGAAAAACCAAGCATTAATACATAACCTTCATTTCCATCGGCGTCTCGCCGATCCGGAGAATTACGGGATCGTTCTCAGCTGTCGTATCACGGTTCCAAAGCCGTTTCTTGGCCGGAAGTATATTTCGCCGCAATTTGTAAGCAACGATGGACAATCGAAGATTGTCGGCATCGTTTCGCCGGCGGCGGAAATTTGGCAAGCTCCGATTGTTGTGGTTGGTCGTCTTCTGCGTGAGTTGCGGGTCTCAACTCGATTCTTTTATAGGCAATACCAGTCTCATGAAAAGCGGCATAAATGCGATTCAGCGAAACCTGATGGTAGCTCCTGTGCTCAAGGCGTTGCTTAACGGGTCCTGTTTGTTTTTCAGAAAATTTTAATTTTAAATCTTAAAATAATACTCGCGTAAATTGCTTCCTGTCTTTTTGGCCCCTATAAACCGTAGCTGGTCGGGCGGCTCTTAAATCCCGGGTGTGTTCAGATGAGCGCATCTGATTTTTTTGATTGCATTTCCGCTATTTGGGCTTGTTGGCGCGTGCCCGTTATGCTTTTCAAGGCGTCGATAGATTTGGTGCATTCCATGTCGGTGTATGCCATCAGGTAATCGCGGTAGCTAATTGTTTGAGGTTTTCAATTGTTTCGTATTGGCGCCGTAATGTGTTGCGTGCTTCTTGCAGGGTGTAATTCCGTCTCGAGCGAAGGTCCATTGGCTGGCGCCATTGTAAAGGACGCCGGTCAATCCAGCGTCGAACTGGGTCGTAGGAATGCTGCAGTGTTCGATATCGTCGATATCGACAGCCGCAGTGCGCGTCTGGTTTCCGATTATGTTTCATCCACACTCAATCGCCGTTTTGGAATGGGTGGTGGCGTCGGCGCCGTTGTTATCGGTGTTGGCGATGCATTGAAAATCACGATTTTCGAAGCCGGCGTCGATGGGCTGTTTTCGACGGCGCAATCAAAGCAGGTATCGCTCGATGTCGTCGTGCAGCCGGATGGCACGGCGGCAATTCCTTATGCCGGCTCGGTTCGATTTGCGGGCAAGACACTTGATCAGGCCCGCAAGGCAATCCTGGCGGCGCTGGCGACCAAAGCCGTCGAGCCGGATGTCATCGTGACGAGCATGGGCACGCCGTCGCGTACCGTTACGGTTTCGGGTGCCGTTGGCCGTCCGTCCATGGTGCCGCTCGATCTGACCAAGGAAAAGATCACCGAAGTCATCGCGAAAGCCGGTGGGCCTTCGACACAACCTTATGAGACCTATGTAACGCTGGTTCGCGGCAGCCGGACGGGAACGGTCCTGTTGAAGTCGATCATCGAGCATCCGTCGGAAGATATCTATGTCCAGCCGGGCGATCAGATTTTCCTCGTCCGCGATCCGAGGACCTTCACCCTGCTTGGTTCTGTTCGGGGAGACGGCCGCATCGAGTTTGGAGCGAACGATCTGAACCTGCTCGAGGCCGTTGCGCTGGGCCATGGCGCGATCGACGATGCGAGCAACGCGAAAGGCTTCTTCCTGTTCCGCTACGAGGAGCCCGAAATCGCCAAGGCTCTGCTCGGTCCCGCTCGCTTCGAGGGTCTACTGCGTAAGGGAATGGTTCCGGACGCCAAGGGACGCTATCCTATCGTCTATCGTTTCGACATGTCCAATCCTGACAGCCTGATCGTCGGCCAGACTTTCCCGGTCAAGAGCCGCGACGTCATCTATGTGTCGCGTCATCCTTCCGTCGACATCAGGAAGTTCTTGAATCTGATCGGCACGCCGCTGGGAATTGCATCCCAGGGAGCGGCGACAGCGGTCAATCTGGGACAGTAATTGCGAGAAGGGAGGGATTCGGCTCTGCTCGGTCTATGACGATGCTGATATCTGTATGATCGTGACGAATGGGCTTGCCGATACCGGAAGTTCATCGCGAACTGATTGAGAGAAAGAACTGCAACCAGCGGAAGCAAGCACTGCGATTTCTGGCTTGAATTGAAAGCTTAACTGATCGCATATTGCATCGGGTGGTGCGCTGCCGCATACATGCTGGGCATGCAAATTTGTCGGTGAGAAAAACAGGCAATGCTGGCATGAGTGGTGAATATTGGTCAGTTTGATGCATTTCTTCGAATATTGCTGAGAGATCATGACGGTTGAGATTATCGGACGCGCAAGCATTGCCCCCGGGGCGGGTTCTATCGATGAACTGCAGCTCGTACTCAAGGAGGGGCGTTGCACCGTAAGCCGTATACCAGAGGAGCGCTGGGATCTTGCGCGCTTTTGGCATCCGGCTGTTGGCATCCAGGGAAAGACTTACAGTTTTGCAGCCGGCGTCTTCGACGATGTCTACGCCTTCGATCCTGCGGTTTTCGGTCTTTCCCAGCGTGAAGCGATGCAGATGGATCCGCAGCAGCGTATCCTCCTGAATATTGTCTGGCGGGCTCTGGAAGATGCAAACCTGCCGATCGATGGCTTCGAAGGCCAGCGCGTGGGCGTCTATGTCGGCGCGTCCTCGCTTGAATATGGCAATCTGACGCTTGAGGACCCGGCCTCGGGCAGCCCGCATTTCATGACGGGCAACACGCTTTCCATCGTTTCCAACCGCATCTCGCATATATTCGGCCTATGCGGGCCAAGCATGACCATCGATACGGCCTGTTCGTCGTCGCTGGTAGCGCTCGACCAGGCCGTAAAGGCCCTGGAAAATAGTGAGATCGATACTGCGATCGTCGGCGGCATCAATATTCTGCTCAATCCCATGTCCTTCGTGGGCTTTGCCCAGGCACGCATGCTGTCCCCAGAGGGCCTTTGCCGTGCCTATGACGACAATGGCCGAGGCTATGTCCGAGCCGAGGGGGGCGCGGCGATCGTATTGCGCCGCACGGACGTCGCGCTTCGCGAGAAAGACCGCAGCTATGCCAGGATCCATGCCGTAGGCGTCAATTCTTCGGGACGCACCAACGGCATTTCCATGCCGTCGCGCGAGGCGCAGGCTGCCTTGCTTCAGTCGATCTATGAAGGGCACAATATCGACGTCAACCGCATCGCCTTCATCGAAGGGCATGGAACGGGAACGAAGGTCGGCGACCCCGCCGAAATCTGGGCGATCGGCGAAGTCATAGGACGCAATCGGCGGGCGCCTGTGCCGATCGGTTCGATCAAAACGAATATCGGCCATACCGAACCCGCATCCGGCCTTTTCGGGCTGCTGAAGGCCGTGATTGCGCTGGAAAATAATTTCCTTCCGGCTTCTCTGCATTTCGATCATCCGAACGAGTCTATCGATTTCGAGAGCCTGAACGTTCGGGTCAACACATCGACGATCGAGCTGCTTCCAGCCAAGCAGGCACGTTTTGCCGGGATCAATTCCTTCGGCTTCGGCGGAACGAACGCTCATGTCGTCATCAGCGATCCCGATCCGATTGCGCCGCCGGAGCCGCCAATCCGGGGTGAGGGGGTCGTTTTTGCCGTCAGCGCCCACACGGCTTCGGCCCTTTCGACATTGCTCGAGGAATACAGGACCCGTCTTGAAACTGCCGAGCCCAAGGAGGCGCGTCAGATCGTTGCTTCCGCCGCCGCTAACCGCGAACCCATGCGTCATCGCTTCGCAGCCCGCGCAAAGGATAGCGCAGCCGTGCTTGCCGCGATCGATGCGCATCTTGCAGGCAGAAATTCGGTCGGCGAGGCGGGCGAAGCGCCGGCGCAGGCCGCCAAGATTGCCTTCGTCTTTTCCGGCAACGGCGCGCAATGGGCGGGAATGGGTGTCGGCGCCTATCAGAAAAACCGCCACTTCCGGCAATGCTTCCAGTCCTTCAGCGCACTCTTCGAATATTATCTCGGCGAGAAGCTGACCGATGTTCTGGTCGCCTCAGATCTTGCTGCGCGCCTCGCCGATACCAAGATCGCACAGCCGCTGCTGTTCGCGATCCAGGCCTCCCTCTCGGATTGTCTGTGGTCCATGGGCGTCAAGCCGGATGCGGTTTTCGGCCACTCCGTCGGCGAAATCGCAGCCGCCTACGCAGCCAAGGCATTGACAGCAGCCGAGGCGGTCGCAATCGTCGCGAAGCGTTCGCTGCATCAGGATCTTCTTGCCGGCGAAGGCAAGATGGCGGCAGTCGTGCTTGGCGAGGATGCAGCGCTGGCCTTTGCGAAAGCCAGGGGCCTGGACAACATATGTATCGCGGCCATCAACGCGCCGAATTCGGTAACGATCTCCGGACCTGCCGATGAGATAGAGGCCTATAAGGACGCTGCGCGTAAATCCCAGATCGTCGCGCATGTTCTCGATATCAACTACCCATTCCATCACCCCATCATCGATCGCGCCAAGGAGGCCTTCTTCGCAGATTTGCCCGATCTGGCGCCGGATAGCGGGACGGGGACCTTTATCTCGACGGTGACCGGCGAACTGCGTGACGGGCGCCTGCTGGATACGCAATATTGGTGGCGCAATGTTCGCGACCCCGTTCTTTTCAAGGCTGGTTGTCAGGTCGCCTTGGCAATGGGCTGCAATCTCTTCATAGAAATTTCGCCGCGCCCGATCCTGTCGAACTATGTCGCGGAGATCGCAAAACAGGCATCGGTTCAGGCCATCGCAATACCGACTTTGTTGCGCGAGGCCCCCATTGATGGCCATGATCCGGTCTCGCAGTCATTTGCGCGGGCGGTTGCCAATGGCGCGCCTGCGCTGCGCACCCGCGGCAGCGCCACGCGCAACGCCTTCGTCAAGCTGCCGTCTCTGCCTTTCGAGCCTGTGGAGCTTCGTGCTCATGCGACAACGGACGAGATCGATATTTTCGGTCGCGATCGTAAAAGCCCATATACACTGCTTGGCTGGCGCACCGATCTCAATGGTACGAATTGGAAGAACCATCTTGACGCCCGCCTTTTCCCGGACCTTGCCGAACATGTGGTCGATGGCAAGGCAATCATGCCAGGCAGTGGCTTTATCGAAATCGCCGTAACGGCCGCGCAGCGCTATTATGGCACTGATGAAGTCGAAATCGGCAATCTCGAAATCTTCCGGCCGATCGAATTGTCTCAGGACAGGATGGTCGAATTGTCGACCATCCTGTCACCCGAAACCGGAGATCTCGAGATCCGGTCGCGCGAGCGCCTCAGCCATGACGAATGGACGGTGCACGCAGTCGGGCGTTGCCGCAAGCCGCTGCCGGGTGAGATGGATGGCAAGGTGGCCGCGCGATCGAGCGGGGACCGTAAGTCCATATTGACGTCCGAGGTGGCCTATGAAACGGCGGAACGTTTCGGATTGCATTACGGCCCGCATTTCCAGCTTCTG
Source organism: Rhizobium sp. JAB6 (assembly GCF_003024605.1). Lineage (GTDB taxonomy): Bacteria > Pseudomonadota > Alphaproteobacteria > Rhizobiales > Rhizobiaceae > Rhizobium. The sequence continues at coordinate 393,988 of NZ_PYJQ01000005.1, forward strand.
GCGAAAGCCGTGGCGTTCGGCCATCATGCCATCGAAGTGGACCTGAAGCCGGCTGCCCCGCCGTCTCATCCCTTCGCCAGCTATAATCTCAGTCCCATGTCCGTCGATGCGGCCTTTCACGGCCTCGTCGCATTGTTCGATCAATTTTCCGGCGATGAAGCCGGCGCTCCCTATATCCCCGTTCACTTTGGCACGGTGAAGGCTTCCGGCAAGGAAAGATCGATCGTCAAAGCCGTCATCGAGATCGAGCGTTTCAGCGCGAATTCGATCAAGGCGCGTTTCACCCTGTTCGATGCGGAGGGCCGCGCGGCTGCCGTTCTTGACGATTGTCGTTTCCGCCGCACGCAACTGCGCCGCAGGGCGACGCTCGATTCGGTCGCATTTCATTATGAAAGCGTACCTTCCGTTCTTTTCGCCGGCGTCGGCAAACCGGGCACTGACGGGCGGCCGATTCCGTTATCCGCCAACTCCGGCGAGAACCGTGCGCTCAACAATGCCAGCCTTCTTCTTGAAGCCGCGGTCTATCGCGCCTGCCACGATATCGCGCTGAAGGTTGCCGACCGCAACGGCGCCGTCGCATTCTCCGGTCTTCCCGGCGATGCCGAATTCCGGTCTTTCCTCGTCAACTGCCTCTACATTCTGGAAGATGCCGGGATTGCGGAGACGGGAGACGGCAAGTGGCATGTCCCCCTTGAGCCGGCACTGCCGCCGGTGGCTGAACTGCTGCAGGAAATCTATCGGGAGGACGCCGGGCGCGTTGCCGAAAGTGTTCTCGTTGGCGATGCCTATCGCGAGACGCTCGAACATCTGGCGACGATACGTCCGCACGTGCTGGAGCGTGATCCGGCTGCTCAGGGGGCGAACATTCCCGGCGGGGCGACTCTGGAGCATGTGCTTGTTCATTCGCCTCTGAGCGAACGGCGGCTTTCTATGCTTGCCGAGGCACTGGCATCCGCCATCGAAGCTGATGCCGGCGCGATCGAACACGTTTTGGAGGTGGGCTCAGTATCGGCCGCTTTCAGCCGAAAGCTGGCGACGATCGCCGCGGCAGCGGGCGCACGTCTCGTAATCGCCGAGCCGCGTGAGCAGGCGCGCCGAGCATTGGAGATCGCTTTCGAGCGTGATGCGCATGTCATCGTCGCCGATCCGGCCAGGCTGACGGATCGCTATGTTGCGGATATCGTGGTCGCCTCCGGCGATCAAAGCCAGTATCTGCTGCGCCATAATGACGATATCAAGCGAATTGTCCGGACGGTTGCCGTCGGCGGCGCGCGGTTGTTGCTGGTCGATCGTGCGCCGAGCGCCTTCAATGATTTCGTCTTTGGCCTTTCCGAAGGCTGGTTTGCCGATAGCCAATCACCGGAATTCCCGGTCGGACGGCTTGGCACGCCGCAGCAGATCGCCGAACTCCTGGGCAGCTTGGGCTTTGCCAAGCCGCAAATCCGCGAGCAGATATTCCCCGAGGGCGCATTGATAGCGGTGTCGGCTCTATCCGAACGACAACCGGAAACAGCTGTTATCGCTGAGACCGCAGCGCCGATCCTGATCTTGTCGGAGCGGGGGAGGAAGGGTCTCGGCAAGCTGGGTGAGAATGCAAAGGTCATCGATCTCGCTGCGCTATCGGCAGATATCGCCGGCGCTCTCGATGTGGTCGACCGGCGGACCAGCCGGATCGTGTATCTTGCCGGCGCGGAGCGCGGCGATGCTGCGGAACTCTCGCTGTCGCGTCTCTCGATCTTCACCGAACTGGCGAACCTGCTGTCCCAGCACGGCGACGGAGCACGGCCTCGGCTGGTAATCCTGGCGTCGGGCGGCTCTCCACTATCGATTGGCTCCGTTAACGACGCCAATGCCGGCCTATGGGTCTTCGGCCGGGTCCTTCAAAACGAATACGATACCTTTGACGTGCATCTGCTGGACGCCGATGCGGATGACGGTCGAATGTTTTCCGCCGTCGATACCCTGATGACGGCGGAAACGGATAATCGCGAATGGTTCATGGATCGCGCGACCGGAAAGGTCCGGGAGATCAGAGCAGTCTCTGGTCCCTTCGATGCCATCGAAGCAAGCCGCCGGGATTTTGCCGCGGCGATGATCCGGCAACATGTGGGCGGTCGTCTGGATAGCGTCGTCTGGGAGGAAGTAAGCCTTCCTACGCCCGGCGAGAGCGAGATTGTCGTCTCCGTCGACGCGACCGGCCTCAATTTCCGCGATGTCATGTGGGCCATGGGCCTCTTGCCGGAGGAGGCGTTGGAAGACGGCTTTGCCGGCGCCACCATCGGCATGGAATTCGCTGGGCGAATTCTTGCCGTTGGCGATGCTGTCGGCGATCTCAAGCCGGGCGACAAGGTGATGGGGATCGGACCTGCTGCGTTCTCGACCCATGTTCGTGTCCATCGTGATGGCGTGACGAAATTGCCGGACCGGATGGACACCGTTGCGGCTGCGACCGTGCCGGTAGCCTTTTTGACCGCCTATTATGCGATGGTCGAGCTTGGGCGCATTCAGCCGGGTGAAACCATCCTGATTCATGGAGCTGCCGGCGGCGTCGGTCTGGCGGCGCTCCAGATTGCCAAGCACAAGGGTGCCAAGGTGATCGCCACCGCCGGCACGGTCGAGAAGCGCGGCTTCCTCGAAATGCTGGGCGCCGATCATGTGCTTGATTCCCGCTCTCTGGATTTCGTTTCCGGCGTGCGGCGGCTTACGGGCGGCGAGGGTGTCGATCTTGTTCTTAATTCGCTCTTTTCCGAAGCGATGGAGCGGAGCATCGAACTGGTCAAGCCATTTGGCCGCTTCCTGGAGCTCGGCAAGCGCGATTATTATTCCGACCGTAAGATTGGCCTGCGTCCATTCCGGCGCAATGTCAGCTATTTCGGTATCGATGCGGATCAGCTTCTGGTCAACGTACCCGATCTCACACGGCGCATCTTCAGGGAGATCGGTCAGCTTTTCACCGAGGAAAAGCTGACGCCGCTGCCATATCGCGCTTTTGCTTATGACGAGATCGGCAATGCCTTCCGGCTGATGCAGAATGCCGGCCATATCGGCAAAATCGTGGTACGGCCGCCCGTTACGGGCGCGGACGGCGTCTTGCGCGCTCCCGCGAAATCCCTGCGATTCGATGGCAAGGGTGTTTTCCTGGTCGCGGGCGGCATCGGCGGCTTTGGGCTGTCCGCCGCCGATTGGCTCGTTTCGAAGGGTGCGCGCCGCATAGCGCTGTGCTCGCGCAGAGGCATTGCCGATGCGGAAACGAAGCAGGCAATAGCAGATTGGGCAAAGCGGGGTGTCGCCACGACGCTGCATGCCTGCGATATCACCGATGCCGCCGCGGTCGAGACGCTGCTTGCCTCGCTTCGCACCGAAGGAGCATTGAAGGGCGTCATTCACGCCGCCATGGTTCTGGACGACGCACTCCTCGCCAATTTGACGCCCGAACGCAATCGTCCCGTTCTCGAGGTCAAGATCCGTGGCGCGGAAAATCTGGATCGCCTGACGCGAGATGACAGGTTGGAGCTCTTCCTGCTGTTCTCCTCGGCAACGACCATGCTCGGCAATCCCGGCCAGGCCAACTATGTAATGGCAAATGGCTATTTGGAAGGTTTGGCGCGTGCGCGTCGGGCCGCCGGTAGGCCTGCGCTCGCCGTCGGCTTCGGCGCGATCGCCGACAAGGGCTTTCTTGCCCGCAACATCGAGGTCAATGACCTCCTCTCCAAGCGTATCGGCAAGGCGGCGCTGAAGGCGCGGGACGCGCTGGAACAGGTCGAGCGTTATATGTTGGCCGACAGAGGAGCTGTCGATGCAGCCGCGGTCATGATCGCCGAGATCGATTGGAATGCCGCTCGTCTGCTGCCGATCGCCGGACGTTCTCTGTTCGAGCCGCTGATGCGCCATGCCGGCAGTCATCAGGCCCTCAACGAGGGTAACAGCATCGATCTCAGGGAGCTGATCCGGGGGAAATCAGAAGAGGAGGCTCAGGCCGCTCTGCATGCGCTTGTCGCTGCGGAGATTGCCGCCATCCTGCGTGTGACGGAAGACACGGTGACGCCCGACAAGGTTTTGAAGGATATCGGCCTCGATAGCCTGATGGCCATGGAGCTCGGCATGAGCTTCCAGCAGAAAACCGGCTTCGATATTCCTCTGAGCGGCGTGGGCGAGGGTACGACGGTGGGCTATGTCGTCAGCCGTTTGCGTGATCGGGTCATGAATCGCAACGGCGATAGCGCCGCGGGCGACGTGGCGGGCGACGAGGTGGTCGAGCGCCTGGCCCGCAGCCATGCCGCAGAACACGAGAAAAGGGCCGTGCAGTGACCGATGTTAGCGAACCGGCGGATGAGAAGAAAAGCAGGCTGCTCGAGCAGATGCGCCGTGTCGGAGAATCCTCCGGCCGCAATCGGGCCGAACGGCTGAACCGGCAGCCACAGTCGCAACCGCGTCAGGCAACCCGCTTCGAGGACCTGCCGGAATATAAGCGTGTCGCAACGCAGCGCATGGCAGGTGAACTGCTCGGCGTTGCCAATCCATTCTATCGGTCGCACGATGCCGCCGCCGGCGCGACGACGCGCATTGGCGGGCGCGAATTCGTCAATTTTGCCTCCTATGATTATCTGGCGACCAATACCGACCTGCATGTCACCAAGCGCGCCAAGGAGGCGATCGACCGCTTTGGAATCTCGGCATCGGCGAGCCGTCTGGTCGCAGGCGAACGGCCTGATCATGTGGAACTCGAGCGAAGGCTTGCCGAGGTCTACGGCGTCGATGCCGCCGTCTGCTTCGTCAGCGGCTATCTGACCAATGTCGCCGCGATCGGCTGCCTGATGGGGCCGCAGGATCTCGTGATCCACGACGAATTCATTCACAACAGCGCGCTTGCCGGCATCAAGCTTTCCGGAGCCGCCCGCCGGCTGTTCCAGCATAACGATGTCGATAGCCTCGAGAGCATCCTGAAGACGCTGTCGTCGGATTTCCGGCGCATTCTGGTCATCGTCGAAGGCATCTATTCGATGGATGGCGATATCGCCGACCTGCCGGCCCTGCTGGAGCTCAAGGCGCGCTACGGTTTCTGGCTGATGGTCGATGAGGCGCATGCGCTCGGCATTCTCGGCAGGACGGGCCGCGGGACGTTCGAGCACTTCGATCTTGATCCGCGCGAAGTCGATATCTGGATGGGCACGCTCTCGAAGACGACGTCGAGCTGCGGCGGCTATATTGCCGGCACGCGCGCGCTTGCCGATATTCTGAAGGCGGAGGCCGGCGGTTTCGTCTACAGCGTCGGCCTTTCGCCGGTTCTCGCCGCCGCCGCCATAGCTGGCCTCGATATCCTCAAATCCGAGCCGGAGCGGACCGAGCGGCTCAGGCGCAACGGCCATCTGTTCCTCAAAGAGGCAAAGGCGGCCGGCCTCGATACCAGCCTTAGCGTGGGACATTCGGTCGTGCCCGTGATCGTCGGCGATTCGCTTCGGGCGGCGCAGCTTTCGAACGACCTGCTCGCCGAAGGCATCAACGTGCTGCCCATCATTCATCCGGCGGTGCCCGAGGGCATGGCGCGCCTTCGTTTCTTCATCACCTGCAATCACACCGATGAGCAGATCCGGCGCGCGGTCAGGCTGACGGCGGAAAAGCTCAAGAGCTTGAAGGACCGCAATTTCGGTCTTGCCTCGCTGGATATGGAAAAGATGATGCAACTGCTGCCCATGGCCCAGGCTCCAGGCGGCTCATAAGTTCGGGGCGATCGTCTCATGCACGTGATCGTCACGGGAGGTTCGAGCGGAATTGGTCTGGCGATAGCGAAGCTTTATGCGGCCCGAGGGGCTCGAGTTTCGCTTCTTGCTCGCGATAGGGGGCGCCTCGAAGAGGCGCGCGCCGAAATCGCAGCGCTTCCCGGCGTCGACGGCGCCTTTATCCGAACTGCTTCCGTTGACGTGGCCTCCGCCGAACAGACTATCGAGGCGGTAAAGCTTTGCGAGGTCTCCTTCGGCCCTTGCGATATCCTCGTCGCCTCCGCCGGCATCGTGGAGCCCCGCGCCTTCGATGCCATGCCGGCATCGGTTTTCGATGAGCAGATCTCCATCAATCTCCTCGGGACGGCAAACGCGGTCCGTGCCGTCTACGCTGGCATGAAAAGCCGGCGCAGTGGCCGGATCATGATGATTTCTTCGGGTGCCGCCTTGATCGGCATCTTCGGCTATAGCGCTTATTGCGCATCCAAATCGGCGCTGTCGGGCTTTGCGGAGGCCTTGAGCGCGGAAGCCGCCGCCTGGGGCGTGCGGATTTCCATCTGCTTCCCGCCCGATACGATGACGCCGCAATATCGCCGGGAAATCGCTCTCAGGCCGCGCAAAGCGGAGATTTTGATGGGGGCGGTCAAGCCGTGGAGTGCGGAGGCGGTCGCTGCGAGAATCGTCCGTGGGATAGACCGCGGCAGGCATAAAATTCACTTCGGGTTTTCGCTGACGACGCTTGCTTTCTTCGGACCGCTGATAAAACCATTGCTGTTATGGTGGTTTTCGCGCAAAACGCGAAAAATATTTGGTGACGAGGGACATCGCGGTCTTGCCGATCTCGCTGAGCAGAGCTTTGATCGCGATAAGTAATACGAAGCGGGCGCCGACGTTGCACGGCCCGCGAAACAAGTGCAAGAGAAGGTAATCAGGGGTAGGCGGCCCGTTCCTCGCTGGTATGGAATGCTGCCGAGGCAGCGGGCATTTGGATGGCGCAGTCTTGAAGCTTCACGATTTTCCAGTTCTTTTGACGCTTGCCTGCTTTACGTTTTCCTGCGTCATCGTCTTTTTGACCGATCCCTTGGCGATGCCGGCGGCTATCAACGCTGAGAATCGTCCGAAAAGAAGCGGGTGGCGGGTGGCGTGCGACTGGGCGGTAAGAATTCCAGTCATCATCCTGATCTATGCGGCTTTCTTCGCCATTTCCTGGCGCCCGATCTACAGCACGCAGGCCGTCATCAGCTTTTTCGTCATCTTCACCGGCATATCGAGAGCGAAATTCGAGTTCATCCGCGAGCCTCTGGTATTTTCAGACATCGCGCTCGTCGTGGATGTCTTCAAATACAAGGAGATCTTCTACGCGACATCGCTGAACATCGTCTTCTGGATCATCGCTTTTGCCTACGTCTTCGGTCTCAGCGGCCTTTACATGTATCTGGAGCCTACGGTTCTGCCGGACAGCCATGCTGTGTTTTGGATCCTGCTGATACTGGCTGCGGCCTTTGCGCCATGGATCGCTTTGTTCAGCCGCGTCATCAGCGACCCGGTCTGCCGTTTTACCCAGAAGTTTCTCGGCAAGGTTGACGTCAAGATCGATACGGTGCGATTCGGCACCTTCGCCTCTGTCGTTTTTCATTTCGTCATCTGGGTCGGGGTTCGGCGCGAAGCGATCGTCTCGGAATTGTCCGAGCGCTTTATGTCGGCGTTGCATGAGCTTTGGGAACACGGCGAAGACGAACCGCTGATCGTGGTCTGGCAATCCGAATCCTTCATCGATCTCAGACATTTCGGCGTCGACAACATCAAACTTCCCAATCTCGATCGCCTGAGGGAGCAGGCTGCGCAATGGGGCCGCATGACGAGCGTCTTCGAGGGCGGCTATACGCTGCGGACCGAATTTGCCGTGTTGAGCGGGCTGCTGCCCGAAAATGTGCATATTGACGCCAGCTACCCCTATCTGCGCGCCAGCCATTACAAGGATGTCGTCTGGCCGGCGCGGCTGAAAAAGGCCGGCTGGAAGACGCAATTCATCCATCCCTACGACAAGACGTTTTTCCTGCGTCACAAGGCATTGCCGCAGCTTGGCTTCGATCGGATGATGATGCTCGACGAGTTCGATCACAACCCCGAGCGCGATGGGCCCTATGTCAGCGACCTCTCCCTGACGAAAAGCGTGATTCGGACGATCGATAATGACGGCACGAGCAAGAATTTCCTCTTTGTCGCATCCATGGCGAATCACGGCCCCTGGGAGCCGGGTCGCTGCGGCGATCTCGTCAATCCCGTGGATATCTACGGCGAACTCCTGATGCGCGCCGATCATGCGCTCGGCAATCTTGCCCATCACCTCGACAGGCTGGACCGCCCGGTTTGGCTGCTTTTCTACGGCGATCACGCACCGCTGCTGAAAGCCTTCGCCGATCCATTCCCCGATCCGCGCACCGATTATGTCATCGTTCCGCTTGGCCGGGCGCGCGCCCATTCTCAAAGACCGCAGCCGCCGCGGGAAGAGGCGCCCTGGAATCTGATCGGCACATTGCTGCGCTATGCCGGCCTCGCCACCGAGGTCGCGGAATGATGCCCAGCAGGGAACGGGCCGCGCGCCCGCGCGTCTTCCTTTTCCTGCAGGGCCCATCCTCGCCCTTGTTCGTCGAGACTGCCCGGATATTGGAAAAGGCGGGCGGCCGCTGCATCCGCATCAACCTGAATGCGGGGGACTGGATCTCGTGGCGCAGGCACAAGGCCTTCAACTATCGCGGCGACTTTGCCGGATGGCGCGCCTATGTCAGGCTCCGAATAGAAGCAGAAAATGTCACCGACCTGATTCTGCATGGCGAAGAGCGTCCCTATCATCGGGTCGCCGTCGAGGAGGCCCGTCGCGCCGGTGTTGCCGTCAATGTCGTTGAGATGGGATATCTGCGGCCGGACTGGGTGACGCTGGAGCGAGATGGCCTCTCCTCCAATTCGCGCTTTCCCGCCGATCCGGCCCATATTCTGAAGGCCGCGTCCAATCTGCCGGAACCGGATTGGATGCGTCGCTACCACCAGACGTTCCTGGCGGAAGCGCTTTACGATCTCGCCTATTATCTGCCGACCGTCTTTCTGTGGTTTCTCTATCCCGGTTATCGGCGGCACGGCCTCTACCATCCCTTGATGGAATATGCCGGATGGCTGAAGAAACTGCCCATAAGCGGCAGAAGGACACGGGAAGCGCAGGGTGTGATCGAGAATCTGATCGCCGGCAACAAACGCTTCTTCGTCTATCCCCTGCAGCTTCAGACCGATTTTCAGCTCCGCGCGCATTCGCCCTTCCATCAGCAGCAGGATGCGATCCGGCTGATTCTCCGTTCCTTTGCGGAGAATGCCGCGCGGGACACGCATCTCATCCTAAAACTTCATCCGCTCGACAACGGGTTGGTGGACTGGCGGGCCTATGCCGGGCACATCGCCACCTCATACGGATTGTCGTCGCGCATCGATCTGATCGATGGCGGCAGTCTCGACCGGCTGATTGCCGCCAGCCAGGGCATGGTGACGGTCAACTCGACCGCGGCACTTTCGGCACTGCAGGCGGGAAAGCCGGTGAAAGCGCTGGGCGCCGCGATCTACGATATCGATGGGCTGATCGATCAGGGCGGCTTGGATCGATTCTGGCTGGACCCAACACCGCCGTCACCGGAACTGCGCGACGCATTCTTTCGCCTGCTGGCCGCGGCGGTACAGGTGCGCGGCAATTTCTGCTCCGGCGAGGGGGCGCGCGCCGCCGCCGCCCAGATTGCCGAGAGACTATTATCGCGGGCGGTCAATTTGCCTGACGCCTATGTCGACCCGCCGCCAAGGTCGCGGCCGATAAAGCTTCATGTGCCGTAAGGACGATGCGCTAGAATGGAAGAAGAATTCGTGCCGCTACCAAGCCTTCAGGCTTAAATTGACAATGCGAGCACTTACATATGGACTGATGGAGAACCCGGCGCGGCGATTCGACGTTGGGAGTGAATGTGGATAACGGTTTGCCGGGAGCAAACGCCATGAATGACAGCAAGATGGAACGATTCATGTTGAAGGAGCTGCTGATCATCATAGCAGCCCTCGTGCTTGTTTCCGTGGTGCTTTTGGGCGTGATTATTCTCGGCAACTACTGAGCCGACGCCATAGGCGCGCAACGTCGCTTATCCGGAGCGCAACAAAGCTGCTCGCAGATCAACCGATAACTTAATCTGTCTGAGAAGTGGTGGGCGATGAGAGACTCGAACTCCCGACATCCTCGGTGTAAACGAGGCGCTCTACCAACTGAGCTAATCGCCCTTCTGCGAAGCGGGTCATTGCCCCGCCGCGTTCGGTGGCCGTGATCTATGCGGAACGAGGAAAAACCGCAAGAGTGTTTATGAAGATTTTTTGATTTTTTTGATTTTTGCGCCGTCCCAGCCGCGCTCATCCACATGCACGGATGCGACGCCCGCCGGATTATTCCCATGCATATCAGGTCCCCATGAAATGCATGAGGCGGGAACCTGCCATGTGAAATCGAGAGGACCGAAAATTGCGGGAGCGCTTGTCCAAAACAATTCGCATTCTGTCATCGATTTGTATTCAAACCTGCTTGACACCCAAACACGAACCCCGTAGTTAGCCGCTCATCGAACGGCGAGGCCGCTTTGATGGATGCGGAAGCATCTGAAATGCTTGAAATGAAATGCGGGTGTAGCTCAGTCGGTTAGAGTGCCGGCCTGTCACGCCGGAGGTCGCGGGTTCGAGCCCCGTCACTCGCGCCATTTCAAGGCAAATTTCGGATCCGCACCGGCTGAAAGGCCAAACAATGCGCGGGTGTAGCTCAGTCGGTTAGAGTGCCGGCCTGTCACGCCGGAGGTCGCGGGTTCGAGCCCCGTCACTCGCGCCATTTCAAGGCAAATTTCGGATCCGCACCGGCTGAAAGGCCAAACAATGCGCGGGTGTAGCTCAGTCGGTTAGAGTGCCGGCCTGTCACGCCGGAGGTCGCGGGTTCGAGCCCCGTCACTCGCGCCATTTTCTCCAAGCCATTACAATCAAACATCATTTTATTGCGATTGCGAAAGAGCCTTTTCGCGTCAGCGCTGATTTGTCGCGTTGCCGTCGCAACACATTGATATCTACCGCTCGATAGTACCCTAACGGACAGATTCAAAAGGCTTGCGCGCGCGCTCCGCCTGCGCTAACCACGGCTCTGTTGCAACGCTCTTTCGCTTGCTGGGCATTTGCTCAGATGCGCCGCCCGGCGCTGACCGCAAGCAGGGATGGACATGATGACTGGACTGCTCAGTTCCTATATTCCGATAGCGATTTTCATTGGTATTGCCCTGGTGATTGGCCTGGCGCTGTTGATCACGCCGTTTGCCGTCGCCTTCAAGGCGCCTGACTCGGAAAAGCTGTCGGCCTATGAATGCGGTTTCAACGCATTCGATGACGCCCGCATGAAGTTCGATATCCGCTTCTACCTGGTATCGATTCTCTTCATCATCTTCGATCTGGAAGTCGCCTTCCTTTTCCCGTGGGCCGTATCCTTCGGTGCGATCGGCTGGTTCGGGTTCTGGTCGATGATGGTGTTCCTCGCGGTGCTGACCATCGGCTTTATCTATGAATGGAAGAAGGGAGCCCTGGAATGGGAGTAGCCCCAAGCAACACGACGCTCGTTGCGCCGCAGCCGAAGGGGATCATCGATCCCGCGACCGGCCGTCCGGTCGGCAGCAACGATCCGTTCTTCGGCGAAATCAATAATGAGCTCGCCGACAAGGGTTTTCTGGTCACCTCTACCGATGAACTGATCAACTGGGCCCGCACCGGCTCCTTGATGTGGATGACCTTCGGTCTCGCCTGCTGCGCCGTTGAGATGATGCAGGTCTCCATGCCGCGTTACGACGTGGAGCGTTTCGGCTTTGCGCCGCGCGCTTCGCCCCGCCAGTCCGACGTCATGATCGTTGCCGGTACGCTCACCAACAAGATGGCGCCCGCTCTGCGCAAGGTCTATGACCAGATGCCCGAGCCGCGTTATGTCATCTCGATGGGCTCCTGCGCCAACGGCGGCGGCTACTATCACTATTCCTATTCGGTCGTTCGCGGATGCGATCGCGTGGTGCCGATCGACATTTATATTCCGGGCTGTCCTCCCACCGCGGAAGCGCTGCTTTACGGCGTGCTTCTGCTGCAGAAGAAGATCCGGCGCACCGGCACGATCGAACGGTAAGGCAGGGGACAAGGTATTATGAGTGAAGCCCTGAACGAGCTCGCCGGCTACCTCACGGAAGTTCGCAGCGCCCTGATCTCGTCGAGCGAGATCAAGTATGGCGAGCTGACCGTGACGACGACGACCGAAAACGTTATCGCCCTGCTGACCTTCCTGCGTGACGACGCCAAGTGCGGCTTTGTCAACATGACGGATATTTGCGGCGTCGACTGGCCGCAGCGCGCCGAGCGTTTCGACGTGGTATACCATCTGCTGTCGCCCAAGAAGAATCTGCGCATCCGCGTCAAGGTTTCCGTCGGCGAGGATCAGCCCGTTCCCTCCGCCTGCGGCATCTACCCGGGCGCCGATTGGTTCGAGCGCGAAACCTGGGACATGTACGGCGTTCTCTTCACCGGTCACCCTGATCTGCGCCGTCTGCTGACGGACTATGGTTTCGAAGGCCATCCGCTTCGCAAGGATTTCCCGACGACCGGTTTCGTCGAGGTCCGCTATGACGATGCCGCCAAGCGCGTCGTCTACGAGCCGGTGGAGCTGAAGCAGGAATTCCGCAACTTCGACTTCCTTTCGCCGTGGGAGGGCACCGATTATGTGCTGCCCGGCGACGAGAAGGCGAAAGCCTAATTGTTGGCGTGTGGCAGGCCTCGACCTGCCATTCTCTGAATATCTGACAACGCGAGCATCGCCGCCATGACAGAACATAACGTTCGCAACTTCAACATCAATTTCGGTCCGCAGCATCCGGCCGCGCACGGCGTTTTGCGTCTTGTCCTCGAATTGGACGGCGAAATTGTGGAACGCGTCGATCCGCATATCGGCCTGCTGCATCGCGGCACGGAAAAGCTGATCGAAACGAAGACCTATCTCCAAGCCGTTCCTTACTTCGATCGCCTCGACTACGTGGCGCCGATGAACCAGGAACATGCCTATGCGCTGGCTGTCGAAAAGCTGCTCGGTATCGATATTCCGATCCGCGGCCAGCTGATCCGCGTGCTCTATTCGGAAATCGGCCGCATCCTGTCGCATCTTTTGAACGTCACCACGCAGGCCATGGACGTCGGCGCGCTGACGCCGCCGCTATGGGGCTTCGAAGAGCGTGAAAAGCTGATGGTGTTCTATGAGCGCGCCTCCGGCTCGCGCATGCATGCCGCCTATATTCGTCCGGGCGGTGTTCACCAGGATCTTCCCGAAAAGCTCGTGCAGGATATCGGCGACTGGTGCGACCCCTTCCTGAAGGCGCTCGACGATATCGACGACCTCCTGACCGGCAACCGCATCTTCAAGCAGCGTAACGTCGATATCGGCGTGGTTTCGCTGGAAGACTGTTGGGCCTGGGGTTTCTCCGGCGTCATGGTCCGCGGCTCCGGTGCAGCCTGGGACCTGCGCAAGGCGCAGCCCTACGAATGCTATTCCGATCTCGAATTCGACATTCCGATCGGCAAGAACGGCGACTGCTACGACCGTTACCTCATCCGCATGATCGAAATGCGCGAATCCGTCCGCATCATGAAGCAGTGCGTCAATCGCCTGCTCGGCGATGCCAAGACCGGACCGGTTTCGTCGCTCGACGGTAAGGTCGTTCCGCCGAAGCGCGGTGAGATGAAGCGCTCCATGGAAGCGCTGATCCACCACTTCAAGCTTTATACCGAAGGCTATCACGTGCCGGCTGGCGAGGTTTATGCAGCCGTCGAAGCGCCGAAGGGCGAGTTCGGCGTGTACCTCGTCTCGGACGGCTCCAACAAGCCGTATCGCTGCAAGATCAGGGCGCCGGGCTATGCGCATCTGCAGGCCATGGACTTCATGTGCCGCGGCCATCAGCTCGCCGACGTCGCAGCCGTGCTCGGTTCGCTCGATATCGTCTTCGGTGAGGTGGATCGCTGATGCGGGTCTGGCAGGTAATAGTTCCGGCGCTTCTGGTCGCCTGCGGTGCTTCGGCACAGCAGACCGGCAAGACGCCGAGCCTGCCGACGCTCAACCTGCAGGGTTCGAATGCGACGAGCACGAATACTGCAAAGGGCGGAAATGAGGGTACGTCGACTGGGGATTCGACCGTTGCGGACCTTCTCTCCCGTGGCTACCAGATCAAGGCCGCTGTCCCGAACGGCGGTAAGTTCGTTGTGTTTATGCAGAAAGACCAGTCGGCCTATGCCTGCGAATTCTCGTCTCTGACGAATACGCGGTGTGGGTCCTTAAACTGAGATAAGGCGTGAAAGATGTCCGTTCGTCGACTAGCCGAAGATCAATTCCAGCCTGCCGCCTTCGCTTTCAATGCGGAGAATGCGGTCTGGGCTGAAAAGACGATCAAGAAATATCCGGAGGGCCGCCAGCAGTCCGCGATCATCCCTCTGATGATGCGTGCGCAGGAGCAGGAAGGCTGGGTCACCAAGGCGGCTATCGAAACGATCGCCGACATGCTCGACATGGCCTATATCCGCGCGCTCGAAGTCGCGACCTTCTATACGCAGTTCCAGCTGCACCCGGTCGGCACGCGTGCCCACGTCCAGGTTTGCGGCACGACGCCCTGCATGCTGCGCGGTGCCGAGGGGCTGATCAAGGTCTGCAAGAGCCGGATCAACGATCACGCTTTCGAGCGCAATGCCGACGGCACGCTCTCCTGGGAAGAGGTCGAATGTCAGGGCGCCTGCGTCAACGCACCGATGGTGGTGATCGGCAAGGATACCTATGAGGACCTGACGCCGGCACGGCTGGAAGAAATCATCGATGCATTCGCCGCAGGCAAGGGTCATGAAATTCCGACCGGTCCGCAGATCGATCGTGTTTTCTCCGCTCCGGAAGGCGGTCTGACCTCGCTCGTTTCGGATGAAGCAAAGGCAAAGAGCACGGCGGGTAAGACGGCCAAGGCAACCGCTGACACGGTATCGATCCCGCCGTCCGAAGCCGCCCGTGCCAAGAGCACGGACGCGGAAACCAATACGAGCCTGAAGACGCCGGCGACGGAACCGGCTGCCGCGGCCAAGAATGCCAAGGCTGCCGAAACGCAGCCGCTTTCTGGGACCGCGGCCGCGGAACCCGTAGCCGGGAGACCGTCGCTGGATGATAAGGATCGCCCGGCTGGCATCGAAAGACCCACACAGCCGGATAATCTGCAGCTCATTTCAGGTGTCGGCCCGAAGATAGAAGGAACCTTGCATGAGCTCGGCATCTTCACTTTCGCGCAGATCGCAAGCTGGAATGAGGCCGAGCGCCGCTGGGTCGATGGTTATCTGAATTTCAGGGGCCGGATCGAACGAGACGACTGGGTCAGGCAGGCTGAGGCACTCGCTAAGGGTGGCGAAGCGGAATATATCAAGGTCTTCGGCAAGAAGCCGCGGTAAGAGGTGAAGCATGTTACAGGATCAGGATCGCATCTTTACCAATATCTACGGCCTCAAGGATAAGTCTCTGAAGGGCGCGATGTCGCGCGGCCATTGGGACGGCACGAAGCAAATCCTCGAAAAGGGCCGTGACTGGATTATCAACGAGATGAAGGCATCCGGCCTTCGCGGTCGCGGCGGTGCAGGCTTCCCGACAGGCCTCAAGTGGTCCTTCATGCCGAAGGAAAGCGATGGCCGCCCGCATTATCTCGTCGTCAACGCCGACGAGTCCGAGCCCGGCACCTGCAAGGACCGCGACATCATGCGCCACGATCCGCATACGCTGATCGAAGGCTGCGTCATCGCAGGTTTCGCCATGGGTGCGAACACCGCCTACATCTATGTCCGCGGCGAATACATGCGCGAGCGTGAAGCCCTGCAGGCTGCCATCGATGAGTGCTACGACGCCGGATTGCTGGGCAAAAACAATAAGCTCGGTTGGGATTTTGATGTTTTCGTTCATCACGGTGCCGGCGCCTATATCTGCGGCGAAGAAACCGCGCTGCTGGAAAGCCTGGAAGGCAAGAAGGGCCAGCCGCGCCTGAAGCCGCCATTCCCGGCCAATATGGGTCTCTACGGTTGCCCGACCACCGTCAACAACGTCGAGTCGATTGCCGTTGCTCCGACGATCCTGCGCCGCGGCGCCGGCTGGTTCTCCTCCTTCGGCCGTCCGAACAATGTCGGCACGAAGCTCTTCATGATCTCGGGCCATGTCAACCGTCCCTGCACGGTGGAAGAAACCATGGGCATCACCTTCCGCGAGCTGGTCGACAAGCATGCGGGCGGGGTTCGCGGCGGCTGGGACAACCTGCTTGCCGTCATCCCCGGCGGCGCATCGTGCCCGGTCGTTCCGGCGGCCGATATCATCGACTGCCCGATGGATTTCGACGGCCTGCGCGAAGTCAAGTCGTCCTTCGGCACGGCTGCGGCGATCGTCATGGACAAGTCGACCGACATCATCAAGGCGATTGCGCGCATCTCGGCCTTCTTCAAGCACGAGAGCTGCGGCCAGTGCACACCGTGCCGCGAAGGAACGGGCTGGATGTGGCGCGTTCTTGAGCGTATGGCTCGCGGCAACGCGCAGAAGCGCGAGATCGACATGCTGTTCCAGGTGACGAAGCAGATCGAAGGCCATACCATCTGTGCGCTCGGTGACGCAGCCGCATGGCCGGTGCAGGGTCTCATCCGCAATTTCCGTCCCGAAATCGAAAAGCGCATCGACCAGTATACCGCCAACGCGACAAGCCACGGCGCAGTACTGGAAGCAGCGGAGTAAGGGTCGAAGATGGCGAGGACCAGCAATATCAGGCAGGACAGCCGAGCGACCGATCATGCATCGGGCGATTTCGGCCGCGTTGCTGCCGATATGCTCGGGAACGCGCCGATCATGCCGATCCATCCGCTGATGGCCCATCCGGCCGCAGCCGTCGCTGCCGTCACCGCGATCGGCTTCGGTTTCGCCTCGCAGATGGCGGGTGCATTCCTCGGGGCGTTTCAGGGTGCCGTTCAGGCAACCACCAAACTGGCCGAAGCCCTGGAAGACGAAAAGCATCAGGCTGAGGTCGCTGAGAAACCACCTGCGGCCGATGGCGGGGCGGGGGATGTAAAGCCTGTGAAGGCGGCGTCCGTTGCCATGCAGGCTGCGCCGAAGCCAGTCGCACCGAAGCCGGCTGCTGCAAAGCAAAAGCCGGCTGCCGTGAAGAAAGCCGAGCCAAAGCCGGCTGCTGCCGCGCCCAAAATCGCGACGGCGACTGCAAAGGAGACGGCAAGGGTCGAAGCCTCCCCGCCGGTCGCCGCCAAGCCGACCACTGGACGCGGCCGCAGGGCGGCCGAGAAGGCTGACGACCTGAAGCGGATCTCCGGCATAGGTCCGAAGCTGGAGCAGGTGCTGAACGGACGTGGCATCAAGCAGTATGTCGATATCGCCGCCTGGAGCGATGCGGATATCGAGCGGATCGACGCTGAGTTGGGCTTCGATGGTCGCATCCGGCGCGATGACTGGATTGGGCAGGCGAAGGCGCTGCTGCCGAAGGGCCGGAGTTGAGATTTTTCCTCGGCTGGATGGTGGCCGGGGATGGTGAATGAACGCGCTCGAGATCATTGCGGAGATGTCCGCGATGTTTCGGTCGCAAAGCTGGTCTTGCGGGGACAAGATTCAGCAAAGCTTATTGTGAGCGAACCGGTGCTATCAGGCGTTTGAGCCGCCCCGATGGCAATCCGGTTTGTGATCATGAAATTGTCTGCGGCCGGATTGGGCTGGAGACGTGACATAGGACTGAGTGGACGATGGCTAAACTGAAGATTGACGGTAAAGAGATCGAAGTTCCGGATCACTACACGCTTATCCAGGCGTGTGAGGAAGCCGGCGCCGAAGTCCCGCGCTTCTGCTTCCATGAACGACTGTCAGTGGCCGGCAATTGCCGCATGTGCCTCGTAGAGGTGAAGGGTGGCCCGCCGAAGCCGCAGGCATCCTGCGCCATGGGCGTTCGCGATATCCGTGGCGGCCCGAACGGCGAGCTTCCGGAAGTCTTCACCAACACGCCGATGGTCAAGAAGGCCCGCGAAGGCGTGATGGAATTCCTGCTGATCAACCACCCGCTGGATTGCCCGATCTGCGACCAGGGCGGCGAATGCGACCTGCAGGACCAGGCCATGGCCTTCGGTATCGACAGTTCGCGCTATCAGGAAGACAAGCGCGCTGTCGAAGACAAATATATCGGCCCGCTCGTCAAGACCGTGATGAACCGCTGCATTCACTGCACGCGCTGCGTCCGCTTCACGACGGAAGTTGCCGGCATTTCCGAACTCGGCCTTATCGGCCGCGGTGAAGATGCCGAAATCACCACCTATCTCGAGCAGGCGATGACCTCCGAGCTGCAGGGCAACGTCGTTGACCTTTGCCCGGTCGGCGCCTTGACCTCGAAGCCCTTCGCCTTCACCGCTCGTCCGTGGGAACTGAACAAGACCGAATCGATCGACGTCATGGACGCTCTCGGCTCGGCGATCCGCGTCGATACGCGCGGCCGCGAAGTCATGCGCATCCTGCCCCGCGTCAATGAGCAGATTAACGAAGAGTGGATCTCCGACAAGACCCGTTTCATCTGGGACGGCCTGAAGACGCAGCGCCTCGACAAGCCCTATGTCCGCAAGGACGGTCGCCTGCAGCCGGCAAGCTGGAGCGACGCTTTCGCTGCCATCAAGTCGGCCGTTTCCGCCACCAGCGGCGACAAGATCGGCGCCATTGCCGGCGATCTAGCCTCGGTCGAGGAAATGTACGCTCTCGCCGAATTGCTGAAGTCGCTCGGATCGGAAAATCTCGACTGTCGCCAGGACGGGACGGCGCTTGATCCGTCGCTCGGCCGCGCGAGCTATATCTTCAACCCCAGCATCCAGGGTATCGAAGCCGCCGACGCGCTGCTGATTGTCGGCGCCAATCCGCGCTTCGAAGCGGCCGTGATGAATTCGCGCATCCGCAAGCGCTGGCGCCGCGGCAAGTTCCCGATCGGCGTGATCGGTGAGGCTGCAGATCTTCGCTACTCCTATGATTATCTCGGCGCTGGTCCGGATACGCTGGCCGATCTCGTCAGCGGCTCGCACAGCTTCGCCGACGTGCTGAAGAATGCCCAGAAGCCGATGATCATCATCGGCCAGGGCGCTCTGATCCGCGAAGACGGTGCCGAGGTTCTGGCAAATGCTGCCAAGCTCGCCGCAGCAGTCGGCGTCGTCAAGGAAGACTGGAACGGCTTTGCCGTGCTGCATACGGCCGCTGCACGTGTCGGCGGCCTCGATCTCGGCTTCGTGCCGGGCGCAAAGGGCGTCAATGCGGCTGCCATGCTGTCGTCGATGGACGTCCTCTTCCTGCTGGGCGCCGACGAGCTCGATTTCAGCCGCAAGGGCGCGAAGTTCACTGTCTATATCGGCTCGCACGGCGATAACGGCGCTCAGAATGCCGATGTCATCCTGCCGGCGGCTGCCTATACCGAAAAGTCGGGCACCTGGGTCAACACCGAGGGCCGCGTCCAGATGGGCAACCGTGCCGGTTTTGCACCGGGCGAGGCTCGCGAGGACTGGGCGATCATCCGTGCCCTTTCCGACGTACTCGGCAGGAAGCTTCCCTTTGATTCGCTGAGGGAATTGCGGGCAAAGCTCTATGCAGCCTTCCCGCATTTCGCCGGGATCGACGAGATTGCCGAAACCGATAGCGCCCAAATTGCCGCACTTGCGAAAAAAGCCGGCGCGATGGGCAAATCGGCATTTGCTTCGCCGATCAAAGACTTCTATTTGACGAACCCGATAACGCGCGCATCGGCTGTCATGGCCGAATGCTCGGCATTGGCCCGCAACAATTTCCGCGTTGCGGCAGAGTAAGGGCACAGGACTATGGACTCATTCGTTTCCACCTATCTTTGGCCGGCGCTGATCATAATCGGCCAGTCCTTGCTGCTCCTGGTCTGCCTGCTGGTCTTCATCGCATACATTCTGCTTGCAGACCGCAAGATCTGGGCGGCCGTCCAGCTGCGCCGCGGCCCGAACGTCGTCGGCCCCTTCGGTCTGTTCCAGTCCTTTGCCGACCTGCTGAAGTTCATGTTCAAGGAGCCGATCATCCCGGCCGGCGCCAACAAGACCGTGTTCCTGCTGGCCCCGCTGGTTTCGGTGGTGCTGGCGCTGTCGACCTGGGCGGTCGTGCCGGTGGCGCAGAACTGGGTCGTCGCCGACATTAACGTCGGCATCCTCTACATTCTGGCGATCTCCTCGCTCGAGGTATACGGCATCATCATGGGCGGCTGGGCTTCGAACTCGAAGTACCCGTTCCTCGGCGCGCTGCGCTCGGCAGCGCAGATGGTATCCTACGAAGTCTCGATCGGCCTTGTCATCGTCACCGTGCTGCTTTGCGTCGGTTCGCTGAACCTGACGGATATCGTGCTGTCGCAGCAGACCGGTCTCGGCACCAAGCTCGGCCTGCCGGCTTCGTTCCTCGACTGGCACTGGCTATCGCTGTTCCCGATGTTCATCGTGTTCTTCATTTCGGCGCTTGCTGAAACGAACCGCCCGCCCTTCGATCTTCCGGAAGCGGAATCGGAGCTGGTTGCCGGCTTCATGGTCGAATACGGCTCTTCGCCGTACATGATGTTCATGCTCGGCGAATATGCAGCCGTCGTCCTGATGTGCTCGCTGACGACGATCCTCTTCCTCGGCGGCTGGCTGCCTCCGGTCGATATCTGGATCCTGAACTGGGTTCCGGGCATCATCTGGTTCCTGCTGAAGTCGTGCTTTGTGTTCTTCATGTTCGCGATGGTGAAGGCGTTCGTGCCGCGCTACCGCTACGACCAGCTCATGCGCCTTGGCTGGAAGGTTTTCCTGCCGCTGTCGCTCGCCATGGTCGTTATCGTTGCATTCGTGCTGAAGCTGACGGGATGGGCATGATGATGTCGATTCTCGCTTCAAGCAGATTTGGAGGTTGAAGATGGCCGGAATTTCCAACGCCGTCAGCTCACTGTTCCTCAAGGAATTTGTCGGCGCATTCTTTTTGTCGATGCGTTACTTCTTCAAACAGAAGGCAACGATCAACTACCCCTTCGAAAAGGGGCCGGTCAGCCCGCGCTTCCGCGGCGAACATGCGCTGCGCCGTTATCCCAACGGCGAAGAGCGTTGCATCGCCTGCAAACTCTGCGAAGCCATTTGTCCTGCCCAGGCCATCACCATCGAGGCCGGACCACGCCGCAACGACGGCACCCGCCGCACGGTGCGTTACGACATCGACATGGTGAAGTGCATCTATTGCGGCTTCTGCCAGGAGGCTTGCCCGGTCGACGCCATCGTCGAAGGGCCGAACTTCGAATTCGCCACCGAGACCCGCGAAGAACTCTACTTCGACAAGGCGCGGCTTTTGGACAATGGCGACCGCTGGGAACGCGAAATCGCGCGCAATATCGCGATCGATTCGCCGTACCGCTGAGCGGAGTTTTGAATATGCCGTGACGGGCGGTCAAGCGTCGCCGTCGCGGTTGAATATAGACCGGGGCTTTGCCGGACATGGGTCCGACCGAGCTCCATCGGGCAGGGGAAACACCTCGCTGCCCGGGGGAAGACGAAAAAGGCACCAACATGGGTCTGCAGGCTCTTTTTTTCTATATCTTCGCCTTTGTCGCTGTGGCGTCGGCGTTCATGGTTATCTCGGCGCGGAATCCGGTCCATTCGGTCCTGTTCCTCATCCTGGTTTTCTTCAACGCGGCCGGTCTCTTCCTGCTGATGGGGGCTGAATTCCTGGCGATGATCCTGCTGGTCGTTTATGTCGGGGCCGTGGCGGTTCTCTTCCTTTTCGTCGTCATGATGCTCGATATCGATTTCTCCGAACTCAGGGCCGGCATCCTGGAATACGCACCGATCGGCGCTTTGATCGGCGTCATTCTCGCGGCCGAGCTGATTGTCGTGATCGGCGGCAGCGTGATTTCGCCGACCATTGCCAAGACCGTCGCCATGCCGATCCCGGCCTTGACGCAGCGGACGAACACCGCCGCCCTCGGCGACGTGCTTTACACCAACTACGTTTATTTCTTCGAGATCGCTGGCCTCGTTCTGCTGGTCGCGATGATCGGTGCAATCGTGCTGACGCTGAAGCATCGCACGCACATCAAGCGCCAGAACATTTCCCAACAGGTCGCCCGCACGCCCGCGACCGCCGTCGAGGTGGTCAAGGTCAAGCCGGGGCAGGGCGTCTGAGGCGAGGCACGAGGATCAAAGGAACAACAACATGGTCATCGGACTTTCCCATTACCTCACGGTCAGCGCCATTCTCTTCGTGCTCGGCGTCTTCGGTATCTTTCTGAACCGCAAGAACGTCATCATCATCCTAATGTCCGTCGAACTCATATTGCTCGCCGTCAACATCAACATGGTCGCCTTCTCGTCGTTCCTCAACGACATTGTCGGCCAGGTTTTCGCTCTATTCATTTTGACCGTCGCTGCGGCTGAAGCGGCGATCGGTCTTGCAATTCTCGTCGTCTTCTACCGTAACCGCGGCTCCATCGCGGTCGAAGACGTCAACGTGATGAAGGGCTGATAAAGCTATGTTTTTATATAAGGCTATCGTCTTTCTTCCCCTGATTGGTGCGGTTATAGCCGGCCTTTTCGGCCGTGCGATCGGCGCCAAGGCTTCGGAATATGTAACCACCGGCCTGATGATCATCGCGGCCGTGCTCTCCTGGATCGTTTTCTTCACGGTGGCGCTCGGCCATACGGATGGCCCGATCAAAGTCGAAGTTCTGCGCTGGATCCAGTCCGGCGGCATCGACGTATCCTGGTCGCTGCGTGTCGACACGCTGACCTCGGTGATGCTGATCGTCGTGAACTCGGTCTCGACCCTGGTTCACGTCTATTCGATCGGATATATGCATCACGATCCGCATCGTCCGCGCTTCTTCGCCTATCTCTCGCTTTTCACCTTCGCCATGCTGATGCTGGTGACGTCCGACAACCTCGCCCAGATGTTCTTCGGCTGGGAAGGCGTCGGTCTGGCCTCCTATCTGCTGATCGGCTTCTGGTTCAAGAAGCCGTCGGCCTCGGCGGCGGCGATGAAGGCCTTCATCGTCAACCGCGTCGGCGACTTTGGCTTCGTGCTCGGCATTGCCGGCGTCTTCGTCCTCTTCGGCTCGATCAATTTCGATGTCATCTTCGGCAATGCCCAGAGCTTCGCTTCCGGGCAGGGTGGCCAGCCGGGCGATATCGTGCTCAACCTCTTTGGCATGCATCTCGACCGCGCCCATGCGCTGACGGGCGTCTGCCTGCTGCTTTTCATGGGCGCAATGGGTAAGTCGGCGCAGTTTCTGCTGCACACCTGGCTGCCGGACGCCATGGAAGGCCCGACGCCGGTTTCCGCGCTCATCCATGCCGCAACCATGGTTACCGCCGGCGTCTTCCTCGTCGCCCGCATGTCGCCGATCTTCGAACTGTCGCAGGATGCGTTGACCTTCGTCACCATCATCGGCGCGATCACGGCCTTCTTCGCCGCGACCGTCGGCCTCGTGCAGAACGACATCAAGCGCGTCATCGCTTACTCGACCTGTTCGCAGCTCGGCTACATGTTCGTCGCTCTCGGCGTTGGCGCTTACGGCGCTGCGATCTTCCATCTCTTCACCCACGCCTTCTTCAAGGCTCTGCTCTTCCTCTGCGCCGGCTCGGTCATCCATGCCGTCGATGGCGAACAGGACATGCGTCACATGGGCGGTCTGCGACCGCATATCCAGAAGACTTTCTGGATGATGATCATCGGCACGCTGGCAATCACCGGCGTCGGTATCCCGCTGACACATATCGGCTTTGCCGGCTTCATTTCGAAGGATGCGATCATCCTGGCGGCCTTCGCCTCGCACAATGCAGCCGCCGGCTTTGCCTTCACGCTGCTGGTCATCGCCGCGATGTTCACGAGCTTCTATTCGTGGCGCCTGATTTTCATGACTTTCTTCGGCAAGCCGCGCGCTTCGCACGAGGTCATGCACCATGTGCATGAATCGCCGAACGTCATGCTGATCCCGCTTTACCTGCTGGCGATCGGCGCTGTCGCCGCGGGCATGTATTTCAATGCCGATTTCGTCGGCCACGCCTACGAGGAATTCTGGAAGCATGCGTTGTTCACGCTTCCCGACAACAAGATCCTCGAGGAAATGGAACATGCGCCTGTCTGGGTTGAGCTCAGCCCGTTCATCGCCATGCTCCTCGGTCTCGTCACCGCCTGGTATTTCTACATCAAGTCGCCGGAAACGCCGCGCCGCCTCGCTCAGCAGCAGCACGTGCTTTACGAGTTCCTCTTGAACAAGTGGTACTTCGACGAACTCTATGATTTCCTCTTCGTCCGCTCCGCCAAGGCACTTGGCCGCTTCCTCTGGAAGAAGGGCGACGTCGGGGTCATCGACACCATCGGCCCGAACGGCATTGCCGCTCGCGTCGTCGATGTCACCAACCGCGTCGTGCGCCTGCAGACCGGCTACCTCTATCACTATGCTTTCGCGATGCTTCTCGGCATTGCGGCCCTCGTTACCTGGATGATGCTCGGGAGTTCCCTCTGATGACCGATTGGCCCATTCTTTCAACGGTCACATTCCTGCCGCTCGTCGGCGTCGTTCTCCTGCTGTTTACGCAGGACAACGGTGCCAATGGTCGCCGGAACGTCCTGAACATTTCGCTGGCAACGACCGTCGTCACGTTCATCGTGTCGCTGTTCGTCTGGATCTGGTTCGACAATGCCAATCCAGGCTTCCAGCTCGTCGAGAAGCATGACTGGCTGAACAGCGGCATCAGCTATCACATGGGCGTCGACGGCATCTCCATGCTGTTCGTCATCCTGTCGACCTTCCTGATGCCCTTCTGCGTGCTGGCGAGCTGGCTCTCGGTCGAAAAGCGGCTGAAGGACTACATGATCGCCTTCCTCGTCCTCGAGACGATGATGATCGGCGTGTTCGTGTCGCTGGATATCGTTCTGTTCTACGTCTTCTTCGAAGCTGGCCTCATCCCGATGTTCCTGATCATCGGCGTCTGGGGCGGCAAGGATCGCGTCTACGCCAGCTACAAGTTCTTCCTCTATACGCTGCTCGGCTCGGTGCTGATGCTGCTCGCCATCATGGCGATGTACTGGCAGGCCGGCACGACCGACATCCAGGCACTGCTGCAATACAAGTTCCCGCCGCAGATGCAGACTTGGCTATGGCTCGCCTTCTTCGCCTCCTTCGCGGTGAAGATGCCGATGTGGCCGGTCCACACCTGGCTTCCCGATGCGCACGTTCAGGCGCCGACGGCGGGCTCGGTTATCCTGGCCGGCGTCCTCCTGAAGCTCGGCGGCTACGGTCTCATCCGCTTCTCGCTCGGCATGTTCCCGAACGCTTCCGAATATTTCGCGCCGCTCGTCTTTGCTCTTTCGGTCATCGCAATCATCTACACCTCGCTGGTGGCGATGATGCAGGACGACATCAAGAAGCTGATTGCCTATTCGTCGGTCGCCCACATGGGCTATGTCACGATGGGTATCTTCGCGGCAAACCAGCAGGGCGTGCAGGGTGCGATCTTCCAGATGCTCTCGCACGGTATCGTCTCGGGCGCGCTCTTCCTCTGCGTCGGCGTAATCTATGACCGCACCCATACCCGCGAGATCGCGGCCTATGGCGGCCTGGTCAACAACATGCCGAAATATGCCGTTGCCATGATGGTCTTCACCATGGCGAATGTCGGTCTGCCCGGCACGTCCGGCTTCATCGGCGAATTCCTGACCCTGATCGGCGTCTTCCGCGCCAATACCTGGGTTGCGCTCTTTGCCGCAACCGGCGTGATCCTGTCGGCGGCTTACGCGCTCTGGCTCTACCGCCGCGTCATTTTCGGCGCGCTGGAAAAGGAAAACTTGAAGAAGCTCCTGGATCTGTCGCCGCGTGAACAGCTGATCCTCTATCCGCTGATCGCGCTGACCATCCTCTTCGGTGTCTATCCGGCTCCGATCTTCGATGCCACGGCGGCGTCGGTTGATCTGCTGGTGAACAATTATACCGCTGCCCTGCACGCTGCGCAGAATGTTGCGCTGTCGATGAATTGATGACGGGACCTATTCGACATGACTGCTGACACAATTCTTGCAAGCCTGCATCTTTCCATTCCGGAGCTCATCCTCGCGGTCGGTGCGCTTGCGTTGCTCATGATCGGCGTCTTCTCGGGCGAGCGGTCGGGACCCACGGTCACCGGTCTTGCCATCGCGGTGCTCGCGGTGGCAGGTCTCTGGATCATCTTCGTGCCGGGTGAGGGGCTAGCCTACGGCGGCGCCTATCTCGCTGATGGCTTCTCCCGCTTCATGAAGATCGTGGCGCTGGTCGGCTCGATCGTTGCCATGTTCCTCAGCATGGGCCAGGCGCGCGAGCAGCAGCTCGATCGCTTCGAGTTCCCGGTCCTGCTCGTGCTCGCGACCCTCGGCATCCTGCTGATGATCTCGGCGCATGATCTGATCTCGCTCTACCTGTCGCTGGAACTGCAGTCGCTGGCGCTTTACGTCGTTGCCGCCATCAATCGTGACAGCATCAAGTCGACTGAAGCCGGCCTGAAGTACTTCGTCCTCGGTGCGCTGTCCTCCGGCATGCTGCTCTATGGCATGTCGCTGGTCTACGGCTTTACCGGTCATACGACCTTCGATGCGATCGCGACCGCACTCAGCGCCGAGACCCGCTCGCTCGGCCTCGTTTTCGGCCTGGTCTTCGTGCTCGCCGGTCTGGCCTTCAAGATCTCCGCCGTGCCGTTCCACATGTGGACGCCCGATGTCTACGAAGGTGCGCCGACCCCGGTGACCGCCTTCTTTGCCGCGGCCCCCAAGGTCGCCGCCATGGCGATCCTGACCCGCATCGTCGTCACCGCCTTCCATCCGGTATTGGCCGATTGGCAGCAGATCATCGTCTTTATCTCGATCGCCTCGATGGTGCTGGGCTCCTTCGCCGCGATCGGCCAGCGCAACTTCAAGCGACTGATGGCCTATTCGTCGATCGGTCACATGGGCTATGCGCTCGTCGGCCTCGCCGCCGGCACCAAGACCGGCGTATCCGGCGTCATGCTCTACATGGTCATCTACATGGTCATGACGCTCGGCTCCTTCGCCATCATCATGGCGATGCGCCGCAAGGACGGCCGCCAGGTCGAGAACATCGATGATCTCGCCGGCCTCTCCGCGACCAATCCTTTCATGGCGGTCGTTCTGACGGCGCTGATGTTCTCGCTCGCCGGCATTCCGCCGCTCGCAGGCTTCTTCGGAAAGTACTTCGTCTTCGTCGCAGCCATCCAGGCGCATCTCTATGCGCTCGCCATCATCGGCGTTCTGGCTTCGGTCGTCGGCGCTTACTACTACCTGCGCGTCATCAAGGTGATGTGGTTCGATGAAGCCAAGGACGAATTCGCACGGACGGCTGGTTCGCTGCGCCTCGTCTTCGGTCTCTCCGGCCTGTTCGTCATTGCCTACGTCTTCTTCGGCGGCGCAATCGGCGGTGCTGCCGATCTGGCTGCTGCGACGCTGTTTTGATGGCGTCTGACATGAACAGCCGGAAGTCGCCCGCCGACTTCCGGCACGATGCCCTTCAGGGAACCTCGTCCACAAACAGCGTCTGTCTCGAACGGGCGCGCGCGGGCGACCCGGGGAACCTGTGGGTGACCGCCGAGCGCCAGACGGGTGGACGCGGCCGCCGCGGCCGTCCCTGGGTGTCGGAAGCCGGCAATCTCTACGCATCTCTCCTTCTGATCGATCCCGCTCCCATGGACCGCCTCGGTTCTCTGCCGCTTGCGGTCGCGGTTGCCGTGCATCGGACGGTGCGCGGGGTGCTGCCGCTGGCGGCCGAGCCGGTCGAGATCAAATGGCCGAACGATATCCTGATCGGGCGCAAGAAGACCTGCGGCATCCTGATCGAAGGCGAGGCCCTGCCGGACGGCCGTTATGCGCTCGTCATCGGCATCGGCATCAACATTGCCGTCATGCCTGACAATCCGATGTATCCCGTCACTTGCTTGAGGCAGCAGGGTTCGATGGTATCGCCGGACGAGCTGTTTGCCCATCTTTATGCCGATATGTCCGAGGCGCTTGACGTCTGGAACCGGGGCAAGGGTGTTCGCGAGATCACCGCGCGGTGGCGGGAGTTCGCGTGCGGCGTCGGGGAAAAGATCACGGTAAACTTGCCGGATCGCTCGATTTTGGGCCATTTCTCGGGAATCGATGATAATGGCTTGTTGATGCTCGAGACCGAGGACGGCAGGATCATGCCGATTGCGGCGGGCGACGTTTTCTTTAGATAAGTGTTGGGGATCAGATGGCGAAGCAAGACGAACTGGTGTTTCTGCCACTCGGCGGCGTCGGCGAAATCGGCATGAATCTCGCGCTCTACGGCTACGGCCCGGCGGAGCAGCGCCAATGGATCATGGTCGATTGCGGCGTCACCTTTCCGGGGCCGGATCTGCCCGGCGTCGATCTCGTCTTGCCGGATATTCGTTTTCTCGCCAAGGAGCGCAAGAACCTCAAGGGCATCATCATCACCCATGCCCATGAGGATCACTACGGCGCGCTCAACGATCTCTGGCCTGGGCTGAACGTCCCGATCTACGCCTCCGCCTTCACTGCGGGCCTTCTCGAAGCCAAGCGCGACTACGAGAAATCGATGGGCGAGATCCCGGTAACGCTGTTCAAGGCCGGTGACCGCATCAACGTCGGTCCGTTCGAGATCGAAGGCGTGGCCGTCAACCACTCGATCCCCGAGCCGATGTCGCTAATGATCCGCACGCCGCTTGGCAATGTCGTCCATACGGGCGACTGGAAGATCGATCACGAGCCCTCGCTCGGTCCGCTGACCGACGAGACCCGTTTCCGCCAGCTCGGCGATGAGGGCGTGCTGGCGCTGATGTGCGATTCCACCAATGCCTTGCGCGACGGCGTCTCGCCCTCGGAAAAGGATGTGTCGGAAAGCCTGCGCAAGATCATCGAGGATGCCGAGGGCAGGGTGGCGATCACCACTTTTTCGTCGAATGTCGGCCGCATCCGTACCATCGCCGAGGCTGCCGAAGCCGCCGGCCGCGAAGTGCTGCTGCTCGGCAGCTCGCTGAAGCGTGTCGTCGATGTCGCCCGCGACATCGGCCTCATGGAAGGCATCAAGCCCTTCATCGCGGAAGACGAATATGGCTATATCCCGCGCGACAAGGTCGTGGTGATCCTGACCGGCAGCCAGGGCGAGCCGCGCGCCGCGCTTGCCAAGCTCTCCCGGGACGAGATGCGCAACGTCGCGTTGGCATCAGGCGATATCGTCGTCTTTTCTTCGCGCGCGATTCCCGGCAACGAGAAGGCCATTCAGGATATCAAGAACGGCCTGATCGAGCAGGGCGTGCATGTGGTAACGGATGCCGAGGCGCTTGTGCACGTCTCCGGCCACCCCCGGCGCAACGAACTGCAGAAGATGTATGAGTGGACGCGGCCGAAGGTCGTTATACCCGTTCATGGCGAGGCAACGCATCTGACCGCGCACAAGGAACTGGCCGAACAGAGCGGTATCGCCACTGTGCCGCGCGTCCGTAACGGCGATGTCGTGCGCCTTGCGCCCGGTCCCGCAGAGGTCATCGGTGAAGCGCCGCACGGGCGCATCTTCAAGGACGGTATTCTGATCGGCGATTTCGACGAGATGGGCATCGGCGAGCGCAAGAAGCTTTCTTACGTCGGTCATGTCGCCGTTAACGTCGTGCTCGATGCGCGCTACGACATCGTCGGCGATCCCGATGTCGTACCGATCGGTCTGCCGGCCTATGACGACGAGGGCGAGGAGATGGAGGACACGCTCTTCGACGCCATCGTCAGCGCCATCGAAAGCATTCCGCGCGCGCGCCGCAAGGATCTCGATATGCTGCAGGAGGCCGTGCGCCGAGCAGTACGCGCTGCCGCCAACCAGGGCTGGGGCAAGAAGCCGGTGGTGACCGTGTTCGTCACGCGCACCGGCGGCTGAGTTCAACGGCCGATCGGGGAGGAGAATGTCGTGCTGGGACGTATCAACCATATCGCGATAGCCGTGCCGGATATCGCCGCGGCTTCCAAGGCCTATCGGGAAACGCTCGGGGCTGCCGTCTCACAGCCGCAGGCACTGCCGGAGCACGGCGTTACCGTCGTTTTCGTCGAGCTGCCGAATAGCAAGGTCGAACTTCTGGAGCCGCTGGGCGAAGCCTCCCCCATCGCAGCCTTCCTGACCAGGAACTCGGATGGCGGCATGCACCACATTTGTTATGAGGTCGCCGACATCCTCGCGGCTCGCGATCAACTTGTCGCGTCGGGGGCACGCGTGCTCGGCAATGGCGAGCCGAAAATCGGCGCGCATGGCAAGCCGGTGCTGTTCCTTCACCCGAAGGATTTCTTCGGAACGCTCATCGAGCTTGAACAAGTGTGACATTAAAGCGCTGACGGGCGCTTTGAAAGATGAGCGCTTTGCTCCTATAAGCGACGTGGAAGAGGAAGAGACGAGCAGGCTTGTCTCGAAGGGAGCATAATGGCACAGCAGATCATCGCCAGTTTCGCCGTCTATTTCGTCATCTGGTGGATTACGCTTTTTGCTGTCCTGCCGTTCGGTCTGCGCACGCAAGGCGAAGACGAGCATGTGATTTTAGGTACGGTCGAAAGTGCGCCGACGAAATTCCGGGCCTGGCGAGTGGTCCTCGTCACGACGCTGGTGTCGGCTCTCCTGTACGGCGCCTGGTATGTTGCATCGCATTATTTCGGACTGAACATAGATTCCATTCCAAGGTTCGTTCCGAATTACAATTGATTGATGGAAAGGGCGGACGGAACCGCGGCAGGCTTTTTCCGGACCGCCTGCGCCCCGCAATCGCCATCAAATCGTCACACGGCTGTCATGTGCATGGCGCATCAAATACCTGACGACGCTTGATCTGCTTCGGCCGAAAGGCTGAAGGACGCGCTCTCGCAAGCGGGCGGAGACAGTAGATCGAGCTGAGAAGCAAAAAAAAACAAGGCTATAAGCCTTGTTTTAAAGTATCGCGTGATCCTTATCCGTTACCGGGGCAGCGAACGAGCGCGCCTAAGATCTGATCCTCCCAAGACTTGACCGCGAAACGGCAAGAATTTAGCCTTCCTGCCTCTTTTGTGAGCTAAAATTAGCTCAAACATTGAGCTTTGTCATCCTTTTTTTTGCTTTTTTGCTACAGTCGCGCAGAATTTTTCTGTTGACGGATTTTCGCCGTAAATCCTTATAAATGTGCGTTTTTTCGAAACAGCCGAAATAGGCGCTTTCCTCTGGATTTCCGGGCTTTTGCCAAAATCTTCTGTTGAAGAATGCGGGTTTCCTTCCTTCGCCGAAGCAGTTATGAACTGCCTCCAGTACACAATTTGCTAACGATTCCGCCACGCGCGGAACGTCAAACTATCTGGAACAAGCGTCATGCGTCTGTCTCGTTACTTCATGCCCATTCTGAAGGAAAATCCCAAAGAGGCTGAAATCGTTTCCCATCGGCTCATGCTGCGCACCGGCATGATCCGGCAGCAGTCGCAGGGTATCTATTCCTGGCTGCCGCTGGGCAAGCGCGTGCTCGATAAGGTCAATGCGATCATCCGCGAAGAACAGAACCGGTCCGGCGCCATCGAGCTGTCGATGCCGACGTTGCAGTCGGCCGAGCTTTGGCAGGAAAGCGGCCGTTATGACGCTTACGGCAAGGAGATGCTGCGCATCAGGGACCGGCAGGATCGACCGATGCTCTACGGCCCGACCAATGAGGAGATGATCACCGACATCTTCCGGTCCTCCATCAAGTCCTACAAGGATCTGCCGCTGAACCTCTATCATATCCAGCTGAAGTTCCGCGACGAAATCCGTCCGCGCTTCGGCACGATGCGCTCGCGCGAATTCATGATGAAGGATGCCTATTCCTTTGATCTGACGCAGGAGGGTGCCGTTCATTCTTACAACAAGATGTTCGCCGCCTATCTGCGCACCTTCAGTCGCCTTGGCCTGCGGGCCATTCCGATGCGTGCGGATACCGGTCCCATTGGCGGCAATCTCAGCCATGAATTCATCATTCTCGCCGACACCGGCGAGTCCGAAGTTTTTTGCCATAAAGATTTCGTCAATTTCGACATTCCGGGCGAAGACACCAATTTCGAGGATGTTGCCGGCCTGAAGAGCATTTTCGATAAATGGACTTCGGTCTATGCCGCTACCTCCGAAATGCATGATGAAGCCGCCTTCAACGCCATTCCGGAAGGCGATCGCCTGTCTGCGCGCGGCATCGAGGTCGGCCACATCTTCTATTTCGGCACGAAATATTCCGAGCCGATGGGTGCGAAGGTCCAGGGCCCGGACGGCAAGGAACATGCTGTCCACATGGGATCTTACGGTATCGGCCCGACACGCCTTGTTCCCGCCATCATCGAAGCATCGCATGACGAGAACGGAATCATCTGGCCGGCTTCGGTCGCGCCGTTCGATGTCGTGGTGATCAACATGAAGGCTGGCGATCAGGCTTGCGATGAAGCTTGCGAAACGGTCTACGCCGCTCTGTCGAGGGCCGGTAAGGACGTGCTGTACGACGATCGCGACGAGCGCGCCGGAACGAAGTTCGCGACCGCCGATCTGATCGGCGTGCCCGTGCAGATCATCGTCGGCCCGCGTTCGATCGCGAGCGGCGAAGTGGAAGTGAAGGACCGCAAGACCGGCGCTCGCGAAACGATGACGGTCGAAGCAGCGATCAATCGGCTGGCAGGCTGATTGACGACACAAAGGATGAAAGGCGTATGGCGGTGAGCGCGGCAGTGGAACAGCAGGAAAATTCGTTCAAGGCCGGTCCATCGTCTCGCCCGTTCTCCGGTTTCGAACGGCTTGTCGCCTGGCGCTATCTGCGTTCCAGGCGAAAGGAGGCTTCGATTTCGGTGATTGCCGGCTTCTCGCTGGTGGGCATCATGCTCGGGGTCGCCGCACTCATCATCGTCATGGCCGTCATGAACGGTTTCCGTGCCGAGCTCTTCAAGCAGATTCTCGGCTTCAACGGCCATGTCGTTGTTCAGCCGATCGATTCGCCGCTGAACGATTATGCCGATCTGGCAAAGAAGTTTTCCGCCGTTCCCGGCGTCACCATGGCCCTGCCGCTCGTCGAGGGCGAAACGCTGGCTTCCGGCCGCGGCGGTTCCGGCACCGGAGCGCTGGTGCGCGGCATCCGCTCGGAAGATCTGACCAAGCTCAAATCGGTGTCGGATCACATCGTTTCCGGCGATATGGTCGGTTTCGCCTCCGGGCAGGGCGTTCTGGTCGGCAGCCGGCTGGCGCGACAATTGGGTCTGACGGTCGGCGACCAAATTACGCTTACGGCGCCGGATGGCGATGTGACGCCCTTTGGCGTCAACCCACGCGTCAAGGCATACACGATCTCCGGCATCTTCGAAGTCGGCATGTCGGAATATGATTCCTCCGTCGTTTTCATGCCGCTGGAGGAGGCGCAGGTCTTCTTCAATGCCGAGGGCATCGTCGAGAAGATCGAGCTCTTCATCACCAATCCGGATGACGTCGATCAGCTGCGGCCGAAGATCGAAGAGGCGGCTGGGCGGCAGATCTTCCTGACGGATTGGCGGCAGGTCAACGCCACCTTCTTCTCGGCGTTGCAGGTCGAGCGCAATACGATGTTCATGATCTTGACGCTGATCGTCCTCGTCGCCGCGCTGAATATCATTTCCGGCCTGATCATGCTGGTAAAGGACAAAGGCAGCGATATCGCCATCCTGCGCACCATGGGCGCGACATCGGGCGCGATCATGCGCATCTTCTTCATGACGGGTGCGGCCATCGGCGTCGTCGGAACATTCGCCGGCGTCGTACTCGGCGTTCTGGTCTGCCTCAATATCGAATCCATCCGCCAGTTCTTCTCCTGGATTTCCGGCACCGTGATCTTCAATCCGGAGGTCTATTTCCTCAGCAAATTGCCGGCCCAGATGAATCTCGGCGAAACCGTCTCCGTCATCGTGATGGCGCTGACCCTGTCCTTCCTTGCCACTATATTTCCGGCCTGGCGTGCCTCGCGGCTCGATCCGGTGCAAGCGCTGCGCTACGAATAAGGATATTCCATTTGATGAAACGCAACGTCGTTCTCCAGCTCTCTGGCGTGGAGCGTCATTACGGGCAGGGCGAGACGCGGCTGTCGATCTTGAACGGGGCGGATTTTACCCTGCACAGCGGCGAGATCGTCGCCCTCGTCGCGCCGTCAGGGACCGGCAAGTCGACGCTTCTGCATGTGGCCGGGCTGCTGGAGCATCCGGATGGCGGCGAGGTGCTCGTCAACGGTCAGGCCTGCGAAGGCTTATCCGACGACGGACGTACGGCCGTGCGCCGCAGCGAAATCGGCTTCGTCTATCAGTTTCATCACCTGCTTCCTGAATTCTCGGCGCTTGAGAATATTATGATGCCGCAGCTCATTTCCGGGCTCTCGCGTAAAGATGCGAGCGAGCGAGCGTCTCAGCTTCTCGACTACATGCGCATCGGCCATCGCGCCGATCATCGCCCCGCCGAGCTTTCCGGCGGCGAGCAACAGCGTGTCGCGATCGCTCGTGCCGTCGCCAATGCTCCGCTGGTGCTGTTGGCGGATGAGCCCACCGGCAACCTCGATCCGGCGACCGCGCACTACGTCTTCGATGCACTGGAGGCTCTGGTGCGTCAGTCGGGTCTTGCGGCATTGATTGCCACCCACAATCACGAGCTCGCAGCCCGCATGGATCGCCGTGTCACGCTGAGTGAAGGCAAGGTGGTCGAGGTTTGATCGCTTCCGTCACGGAACGATCAGGCCACCGCGATAATCCAGTTCATAAGCCTTACGCTCTTTCACCATGATAGCCTCATGGCCGGTGAAGTGGTCGCACGACCCGGTGCTGCGGTCGATATAGCGGCCGTAGACATGTTCGAATTCGAAGCCGCCGAGAAAGCGTTTTTCGTCAAGGTAGAGGCGCAGAAGCGCCGCCTTGATGACCATGCCTGCGCGCGTTCCGTCGATCAGATCGGGTTCGATGATATGGCCGAAATAATTCATGGCCCATACCGGCTGACCGTCATACCAGACGAGTTCCTGGCCCGCGAAATCCGTGCCGCCGAAATAGCTGTCGAGATAGCGCCAGCGGCCGCTCGCATAACCGATGTCATGCGAGCCGCTTCGGCAGGACGGCAGCCTTTCACCGTCGCCGACATAGGTCTCGGCTTTGGCGACGACAATGAAACCGTTCAGCTCGGCAAGGTCAGGCATGACCCTCTCCAATTTTGGTGAGGGGGCACGATGCCATCGCTCGCGGTTTTTGTAAAGAACAAAAAGAGAACAGAAGGCGTTGCTACTGGCCGTTTCCGCAGGCCTTCTGACCGACATCGTCCTGCCAGTCCTGGATGCTCACGGTCTTGGCATCGGTCTTCAGCGTCTTGCCATCCTTCGTCACCTTGCCGGTCAAAACGTTATAGTCGCAGCTGTGACTATTGTCTGGTTCAAGCGTATCGCGGGAATCGTAGGTGTAGCCGGCCACCACGAAGTTGTTGTTGCGATAGGCGAGCGTCAGTGTTTGGGTCCAGCGATCGCGGCCAATGGCGTCATTCTGCGAGACGATCGCGATCGAGCCGTTCGGGAGCGTCGAGATCGACGGTTCCTGGCCGACGATGCCGCCGGGCTCGACGCTGCCCCATATTTTGTTCGGAGCGCTTGCGGCGAGCTTCAGCAAGGAGTGTTCGTCATCGCGCAGATAAATATAGACGCCGATCGGATTGTCGGCCTGATCATTCGGCGCGGGCGCCACTAGAAGCGCGAGATCCGGTTTGCCGTCCTTGTTCCAATCGCCGATCGCGGCGTCGATGATGCGGCCGGGCGCAATCGCATCTTCGGCGCGGGCGGTAGTTGTCAGCGAAAGAAGAATGAGAGCGCAGGCAAGTGATTTCATCGTGATCTCCCTGTTTGCCTTTGCATAGCGCCGGGTTTTTTCGGTGTCCATCGAAGGGCTGAAAACCGTCGGATGAAATTTCTTGACGCCTCTATTGACTCCCGAACAAAAATGGAACAAAAAAGAAACATAACGAGTAAGGAGCGCCTAAATGACCGACATTATTCGAGACGTTGCAGCATTCACTTCCATCGTCATGTTCGTCGCCAGCTTTTCCCTCATCATGATGGCGATGTAAGTTTTGTCCCTGTTTGCACATGCTGTTCCCATATTTGATGGGAGCAACTTCTGGACTTTACGGTCCGCAATGCCGAAAATGCCGCTGATTCATTCAGGCGTGCGGAAGGGTATGGAATGGCGGATGCGGGTGTCAGCGGCGCGGTAGTGCCGGTCGGCAAAATGCCGGAATTCGTGCATCTTAGGGTTCATTCCGCCTATTCTCTGCTAGAGGGCGCGTTGCCGCTCAAGAAGATATTGGCCAAGGCTGCCGGGGACAGTCAGCCGGCCATTGCCATCACCGATACCAACAATCTTTTCGTTGCCCTGGAATTCTCGCAGAAGGCGATGGATGAGGGACTGCAGCCGATTATCGGTTGTCAGCTGTCGATCGATATGGAGGATGGCGGCGAGGGCGAGAAGCGTGGGCCGCAGCAGGCTTTGGCAAAGCTGCCGTCCATCGTTCTGCTCGCTGCCACGGAGCAGGGCTATGAACGCCTCGTCGATCTTGTCAGCCGTGCCTATCTCGGCGGTGAAGGCAACAGCGCCGTTCACATTACCAGCTCGTGGCTGGACGAGATCGGCACGGAGGGCATGATAGCACTGACCGGTTCGCTCACGGGCCCCGTCGATATGGCTTTGAAAGAAGGGCACGCCGCCCAGGCGCTCTCCCGGCTGTTGAGGCTGAAGCAGCTGTTCGGCGATAGGCTCTACGTCGAATTGCAGCGCCATGGCACCTACGATCGTCGTCACGAGCAGAAGATGATCAAGCTGGCTTACGAGCACGAGATCCCGCTCGTCGCCACCAACGAAGCCTTTTTCCCGACCCGGGACGATTATGATGCGCATGATGCGCTGATGGCGGTCGCCCACAATGCCATCGTCTCGGACGATACGCGATTTCGCCTGACGCCGGATCACTATCTGAAGAGCCGCGCGGACATGGCGAAGCTTTTCGCCAACTTGCCGGAAGCGCTTGAGAACACGGTCGAGATCGCCCGCCGCTGCTCCTTCGTATTGAAGACGCGCTCGCCGATTCTGCCGCGCTTTACCGGGGCGACCGACGACCCTGAAGAGGCTGGACGCGCCGAGGCGGCCGAGCTGCGCGCCCAGGCGGTCGAAGGCCTTGAGCAGCGTCTCGCCTCGCTCGGCATGGCACCGGGCTATGCGGAAAAGGATTACCGCGAGCGGCTTGAATTCGAACTGAGCGTCATCGAGCGCATGAAGTTTCCCGGCTACTTCCTGATCGTTGCGGACTTCATCAAATGGGCCAAGCGCCACGATATCCCCGTCGGCCCAGGCCGCGGATCCGGTGCAGGTTCGCTGGTCGCCTATGCGCTGACCATCACCGACGTCGATCCGCTGCGCTTCTCGCTGCTGTTCGAGCGCTTCCTCAATCCGGAACGCGTCTCCATGCCGGACTTCGATATCGACTTCTGCCAAGACCGGCGCGAAGAGGTGATCCGTTACGTGCAGGCGAAATACGGCCGCGAGCAGGTGGCGCAGATCATCACCTTCGGTTCGCTGCAGGCACGAGCCGCCTTGCGCGATGTCGGCCGCGTTCTAGAAATGCCCTATGGCCAGGTCGACAAGATCTGCAAGTTGGTGCCGAACAATCCCGCCAATCCGACCCCGCTCAGCAAGGCGATCGCGGAGGAGCCGCGCCTGCAGGAAGAGGCGGACAAGGAGCCGGTCGTCGCCCGTCTTCTCGATATCGCCCAGAAGATCGAAGGCCTCTATCGCCACGCCTCGACCCATGCTGCCGGCATCGTCATCGGCGACCGCCCGCTGTCGAAGCTTGTGCCGATGTATCGCGACCCGCGCTCCGACATGCCCGTCACCCAGTTCAACATGAAATGGGTGGAGCAGGCCGGCCTGGTGAAGTTCGACTTCCTCGGCCTGAAGACCCTGACTGTCCTGAAGACCGCGGTCGATTTCGTCGCCAAGCGCGGTATCTCGATCGATCTTGCCAGCATCCCCCTCGACGACAAGAAGACCTACGACATGCTCTCGCGCGGCGAGACGGTCGGCGTGTTCCAGGTGGAAAGTGCGGGCATGCGCAAGGCGCTGATCGGCATGCGCCCGGACTGCATCGAGGATATCATCGCGCTCGTGGCGCTTTATCGTCCCGGCCCGATGGAAAACATTCCGGTCTACAATGCGCGTAAGCACGGCGAGGAAGAGATCGAGTCGATCCACCCGAAGATCGATTATCTCCTGAAGGAAACCCAGGGTGTTATCGTCTACCAGGAACAGGTGATGCAGGTTGCCCAGGTGCTCTCGGGCTATTCGCTCGGCGAGGCCGATCTCCTGCGCCGTGCCATGGGTAAGAAGATCAAGGAGGAAATGGACAAGCAGCGCGAGCGCTTCGTCGACGGCGCCATCAAGAACGGGGTTTCGAAGGGGCAGGCCGACGTCATTTTCGATCTTCTCGCAAAATTCGCCAATTACGGCTTCAACAAGTCGCACGCCGCCGCCTACGCCATCGTCTCCTACCAGACCGCCTACATGAAGGCGCACTATCCGGTGGAATTCCTCGCAGCGTCGATGACGCTCGATATGGCCAATACCGAAAAGGTCAACGACTTCCGTCAGGATGCCAAGCGGCTGGGCATCGAGGTCATCGCGCCCTCGGTGCAGACCTCGTTCCGCCATTTCGAGACGGGTGACAACCGCATCTATTATGCGCTGGCAGCCATCAAGGGCGTCGGTGAATCCGCTGTCGACCATATTGTCGAGGTGCGTGGGGACAAGCCCTTTGCCGGCATCGAGGATTTCTGCCTGCGCATCGACCCCAAGCAGATCAACCGCCGTGTTCTGGAAAGCCTGATCTGCGCCGGCGCTTTCGATTGCTTCGAGATCGACCGGGCCCAGCTGATCGCCGGCCTAGACCGCATCATGGGCTATGCCCAGGTGGCGCAGGAAAACAAGCGCAGCGGCCAGCACGACATGTTCGGAAGTGCCGCCTCCGGCCCGGAAAAGATCGTATTTCCGCCCTATACGCCTTGGCTTGCCTCGGAGCGGCTGTTGCGCGAATTCCAGGTACTTGGCTTCTATCTGACAGCGCATCCGCTCGATACCTACAAGAGCGTGCTCGACAAGATGCGGGTGCAGTCCTTCGCCGATTTTTCCGCCGCGGTGAAGCAGGGGGCCAGCAACGGCCGTCTGGCCGGCACTGTCATCTCCAAGCAGGAGCGTAAGACCCGCACCGGCAACAAGATGGGCATCTTCGTCTTTTCCGATGCTTCGGGCCAGTTCGAAGCCGTGCTTTTTTCGGAAACGCTCAACCAGTATCGCGACGTTCTTGAGGTCGGCAAATCCTTCGTCATCACGGCCCAGGCGGACGAGCGCCCCGAAGGCATCAGCCTGCGCCTGCAGACCGCACAGTCGCTGGAAGAGAAGTCGCTGCAGATGCAGAAGGCGCTGCGCGTCTACGTCCGCGATTCGGGGCCGTTGAAAGCCGTTGCCGCACATCTGAACACCAAAGGCGACGGTCTCGTTTCCTTCATCGTCATCAAGGAAGAGGGTCTGCGCGAGGTCGAGGTGGCGCTACCGGAGAAATATCGCATCACTCCCGAAATTGCCGCTGCATTGCGCACGGCACCCGGTATCATCGACGTGGAGCTGGTCTGAAGCAATTTCAGGAAAGTGTTTAGCGGTTTTCCGTCCGGAATTGCGTGGAAGCAAAAAGGCTCTCTAGCCCTTCTTACCCAGCGCGCCGTTGTTGGTAATGGTGATGAAATCGGTCTCGTTGCCGGTTTCCGGTCCGACCCCCGTGTCGGAAATTGTCAGCGACGATCCGGCTGTCAGCAGATCCTCGATGCGGTGGCGGATATCGTCAGGAATGGTGATGCGATTGAGCGCCTGTCCGGCTGCGTCGAACGATTGCGATTGCTTCTCGCTGGTGATGCCGTAGCGCCTCTTCGTCTGCTTGCTCAAATCTTCCTCGAGCGTCATGCCGAACCAGTCGGCCTTGCCGCTGATCCGGTCGATCGCGTTGGCGGTGAAGAAGTGCACGCCCAGCGCTTCCTCCGGCTCGGCGATAAGGGCGGGGCCTTCGAAGAGCGGCCTGAAGTTCTGGCGGACCATGATCGCGCCGTTCGGCGGTTCACCCTTGCCGGCGGCGGCATAGGCTGCCTTCATCAGCGCGGGGCTGACGAGGCTACCCGTCGTTTTGATGTCGTGCGTCTTCTTGAAGTCTTCGATCGCCTGCACCGTCGCCGGTCCCAGCATGCCGTCGGGCGTTCCGGTGATGAATCCCATTCCGTTCAGGATGCCCTGCAGGTCGCGCACGTTTTCGCGCAGCCCGCGCCGGGTTATGAGGATGCTGAGCGGCGCGGGATCGGCCGGCGGCGCCAGCGTCTCCTGCGCCTTCGGTATCCGGATAGACGTAACGTCGTTCGTCGCCACCTGCAGCGATTGTGCCTGCGGCAGGAAGCTCGCAGTCATCGGGCGAAGTTCGATGCCGGAAAATAGCGCCGGCGGCGGAGCGGCGAGCGGTTGGAATAGCATCGCGTTTTCAAATGGCTGCGGCACCAGCGGCTGATCGGCGATGACGACATGCACGCCGCGCTCGGTCATTTGATAAAGCATCTTGGCAAAGGCTTTCGGCATGCGCACACAGCCATGGGATGCCGGATAATTGGGGACGGAATTGGATTCGTGCAGTGCGATCCCCGACCAAGTCAGCCTCTGCATGAAGGGCATGGGCGAGGCCGAATAGAGGTTGGACTCGTGGTAGACCTTTTTCTCCAGAATGGAGAAGATGCCGCTTGGAGTCGTGTGGCCGCGCTTGCCGGTGGAAACCTTCGAAGTCGCGATCACCTTGTCGCCATCATAAACTGCGAGCGATTGCCTATCCTTCGACACGACGATCTGCAGGGTGCGGGCATCCTGCGCGGCAAAGACGGGCTGGGAGAGGGTGGTGGCTGACAGCAGTGCGAGCCCCAACAAAAATGGCTTCATAGACACAACCAAAACGCAATACTCGTTGTACCCAAGGTTAGACTTCGAAGTTTAAGGAAGACTTGCCGAAAGGTCTGTCCGTCTATGAAAGCACGAGTTCGCTGACCGCCAGCCCAATACCTCATCGAGCGGTCGAACTCTGCATCGACGATGACTGAAAGCCTGAGCCTACGGAGGATCAGCGGACGCTGGAAGCGACCCAGTTGTGCCAGTCCTGCTCGCTGCCGTGGAAGGCGTTGAGGTCGATCCTGCCTTCGACGCCGTGAGATATGCCGGAGCCGGAATATTGCCAGAACAGCCATTTGCGGCCGGGATAAACCTTGGACGGATGTTGAGCCACTGATCGCAGCCAGAAGGGATAGTCGAGCAGTTCGCCGGTCAGATTGTCGCGATAGAAATCCGGAGCCGTGTAGACGATCGGGCGCTGGCCGTAATGCTTTTCCAGCTTGTCCATGAACACCTTCATCTTGGCGAGAACCTGCTCGCGCGAAGGGCGCCGCGTGCAGCTCGATTCGCCGTTCCATTCGACGTCGATGACAGGCGGCAGCGCTCCGGCTTCCTTCGGGACGTTGCGGATGAACCAGTCGGCCTGTTCTCCTGCGGTCCGGCACCAGTAGAAGAAATGATAGGCGCCGTGTTTCAGGCCGGCCTGCTGGGCGGCACGCCAGTTCTTCTTGAACATGGGATCGAGATGATCGCCACCATCTGTCGCCTTGATGTAGACGAAGTTTGCACCCTGGGTGCGCAGCGTATCCCAGTCGATTTCGCCCTGCCAACGCGAGACGTCGACGCCATGGACGGCGAGCTTCCTGGGCGAGCTGGACGTACCGAAGTTGATCGGCTTGGCATCGCGGAAGCGATGGCTGTAGATCTGCATCGGCTGCTGCCTCAGGGCGCGGGGCACCGGGTTCGAGGGCGAGAGCATGGCGAGCGGCCGTTGCATCGGGACCGGCGCGTCACCGTCGCCGCTCTGGTCCGAGGGCATAAGTCCCTCAGGCCGGAGATTCGTCGGCATGGCGACCGCGAGCGCCTGCTGCCGCTCGACGCGGGAAACGGTTTCGCCGATTTCGACCGACGGTACCGGCCTGCTGGTTTTGGTGATGGAACTCGTCACTTCTTTTGAAGGCGAGGCGGCTTGCGCGGCTTCGCGCTCGCCTCGGGCGGCGCAGCCTGAAATCGTCAGGCAGGCGAGAAGAATGGTCGATACAGCCGATAGACGCATAGGAACCCGTACGCAAAACACTATGGGCGACGAGTTCCCGTCGCCCCGAAGTTACAAAATCCGAGTCCTAATGGAAATTTACCAAAAAAGTTTGAATCCGAGCTTTTTCGCGAGAAAGAATCGCCCGCGTCACGCAAGGATTTCAGCGCAAGCAAATATCACCCGTTGGTGACGCCGCCATAACATATTGTTATTTCTGGTGTTTATCGCCGAATGTGTAACCGGTCTCGACCGTCTTGCTGCCGAATTTTTCTCGCAGCTTGTCCATGGCGGCTTCCGCGGCGGCTCTGCGCGTGGCCTGAACGTCGATGAGATCGGGCGGGTCCGCGCGTCCAGCATCGCCCAGATCCGTAACGCCGATGCCGATGAGGCGGAACTTCGTGCCGTCCGTTTCAGGTTCGAGCAGCCGCAAGCCGGTGCGGAAAATCCGGTCCGCCAGTTGGGTCGGGTTCTCCAGCCGACGGTTGCGCGTGCGGATTTTGAAATCCGAGGTTTTCAGCTTCAGTACGACAGTCTGTCCGGCAATGCCGCCGCGTTTCAGACGCCGGGAAACCTTTTCCGAGAGATCGCGCAGGATCGGCACGAGATCCTCATGGCGCCAGATATCTTCGAAGAAGGTGGTTTCGGAAGACACGCTCTTCGCCGCTTCATTCGGATGCACGGTTCGGTCGTCGATCCCTCGCGACAGCCGGAAAAGCCGCTGTCCGATGGAGCCGTAACGGCGCATGAGGTCGCCTTCCTCCATAGCCTGCAACTGGCCGATCGTGCGAATGCCGTCGCTTTCCAGCGTCGCGGCAAAGGCCTTGCCCACTCCCCAGATGGTCGTGACCGATCGCGGCTCCAGGAAGGAGAGAGCCTCTTCCTTGCCAATGACAGAGAAGCCTCGCGGCTTCTGCAGGTCGGAGGCAACCTTGGCGAGGAATTTGCAGTAGGAAAGCCCGACGGAGATTGTGATGCCGATCTCCCGTTCCACCCGCTTGGCGAATTTGGCGAGGATGCGAGCCGGGGGATCGTGATGCAGCCGCTGTGTGCCCTCGAGCTCGAGAAAGGCCTCATCGATCGAAAGCGGCTGCACCAGCGGTGTCAGGTTCTGCATCATTGCGCGGACCTCGCGGCCGACGCGCACGTATTTCTCCATGTTCGGCGGGATGACGACGGCCTGCGGACAGGCTTCCAGCGCCTTGAACATCGGCATGGCAGAGCGCACTCCATGGATGCGGGCGATATAGCAGGCGGTGGAGACGACCCCGCGCTTCCCGCCGCCGATGATAACGGGCTTGTCAGCCAGGTCCGGATTGTCGCGTTTCTCGATGGAGGCATAAAAGGCATCGCAATCGATATGCGCGAGGGTCAACGCGTAGAGTTCCCGGTGGTAGACGAGGCGAGGGCTGCCGCAGCTCCGGCAGCGCGTGCGCGTCATCGATTGCTCGCTCAAGCAATCGCGACAGAAGCCGGAGATCTTGTCGGGCGCATGGATCATCGAGCGAGAACAAAAATTGAACATCGCCACTTTATGATCTAAGCTCGCGAGTCTCAAGCTGGAAAACTGCCGGGGAGGCGCGAGTGCAGAACTTAATCGTGCAACCATTGACGCCGGATCGATGGAACGATTTCGAGACGCTGTTTGGACCAAGCGGTGCCTGCTATGGCTGTTGGTGCACTTATTTCCGTGTTCCGACATCGCAGCGCAAGACGATGGACGCAGCAGCAAAGAAGCAGTTGATCCAGGAGCGCATCTCGGCTGGGCCGCCGCCTGGCCTTCTAGGCTATATCGATGGGCAACCGGTCGCCTGGGTGCAGGTTGGTCCGCGCGCCGAGCTGCCGCAATGGAATTCACCGAAAACGGTGTCTCGTCCGCTCGATCCAGCCGATGCGGAAGATAGCTCCGTCTGGGCGGTAAGCTGCTTCTTCATCAATTCGAAGGATCGCGGCAAGGGGCATAGCCATCGCATGCTGTCGGAAGCCGTGAATTTCGCTCGCGCCTCCGGCGCGCGGCTGTTGGAGGGCTGTCCGATCGAGCGTACGAAACAGTCGAAATCCGTCGGCCTCTATGTCGGCTCGCAGCGCATATTCGAGGCCGCCGGATTTTCTGAAGTTGCGAAGCGGAAGGATGGCAGGCCTCTGATGCGCCTCGCTTTTTGAGGGGAGCGGATCGATGACGTCAGCGTGCGATATGGGCCTGGATCAGCGGCGCTGCCTGGCCCCATTCATTGGCTTCCGGAATCCCGGCGGCGACAGCGGGCGCCATGCGGTGAACGATGGAGTCCGGTTTCAGATTGATAAGGAGGCATTCCGGAACATATTCGCTGACCGAATGCAGGTTGTGAGCCATGTCGTCGACGAAGGCGACGGGCATCTCGCGCCGCCGATGCAGCGCACGCACGATCGGTCCCTTCGGCTGCAGCGACGCCAGCAGCGGATAGGCAAGTTCAAGCCTGTCGAGGAGCCGCCGCCTCTGC
Source organism: Rhizobium sp. JAB6 (assembly GCF_003024605.1). Taxonomy (GTDB): domain Bacteria; phylum Pseudomonadota; class Alphaproteobacteria; order Rhizobiales; family Rhizobiaceae; genus Rhizobium. The sequence goes on from NZ_PYJQ01000005.1 coordinate 438,595, forward strand.
TGCCAGAACTGCGGCGGCATAGCGGTGAGGAAAACGATGTCAGCGTCTTTCGAGAATTCGCCGAGCGTATCGACCACGCGATCGAGAGGCGTCTGCCATTGTTCCTGCGCCTCGAAGAAGGTCTCGATCAGCCGATGAACATCCTTTTCTTCCAGCGCAGAACCATTGGCCTTGGAGACGATGTTGCCCGTCAGCCGGAAGGAGCGCGGCAGGAATTCATGGCCTTCGGCGTCGATGAAGATCAGGAAAGGCGCAAAGAAGTGCAGGACGACGTCGTCGACATCGCAGACGATCAACGGCCGTTCCTGCAGCCGGATATGCGAGACGTCGAATTCAAGCAGCGCATCCATCGTCAATATTCTCCAGAGGCAAGGCCGGGCGGTGAAAAATGCGCCGACGCGGCGGCGACGGCCTCCGGCGGAATGCCGCTGGCCTCGCAGAAGGCCAGCAATGTCGGTTCATGGTTCATGAGGAAATCGAGCATTCCGGCAAGAAAGGCGGGCTCGTTGATGGCGTTGCGCACCTGTGCCGGCTCTATACCAGTGAGCGCCAGGAAGCGGCCGAACATATCCGGTTCATTGGCCAGCCAGCCTAGCACGGCGATTGCAATCTCCTGCGGGTCGGCCGCGCTCTTCTTCGGGTTCTTGAAGTTACTTTGCATTTTGAAGGGTAAGTTACCTATTTTTCAACCAAATGCCGGTAGCGTGCGATTCAACTATTTCTGGAATCGGTTCCTCGCGACCCTATATTTCGAGAGAATGGATGCAATACCGGATGCAGGGACAGCTTTCCATGGCTAAGCAGGTAATGATTGTAGAAGACAATGAGCTCAATATGAAGCTCTTTCGCGATCTGATCGAAGCTTCCGGCTACACGACGATCCAGACCCGCAACGGCATGGAAGCGCTCGATCTGGCGCGCAAGCACCGTCCCGATCTGATCCTGATGGATATCCAGCTGCCGGAGGTTTCCGGTCTGGAGGTCACCAAATGGCTGAAGGAAGACGACGATCTGCACGTCATTCCCGTGATCGCAGTTACGGCCTTCGCCATGAAGGGCGATGAGGAGCGCATTCGCCAGGGTGGCTGCGAGGCCTACGTCTCGAAGCCGATTTCAGTGCCGAAATTCATTGAGACCATTAAGACCTATCTGGGCGACGCCTGATGATCGGGAAGAGCTGATGACCGCACGCATTCTGGTAGTCGACGATATTCCGGCCAACGTAAAGCTTCTGGAGGCCCGGCTGCTGGCCGAATATTTCGAAGTGCTGACGGCTGAGGACGGCTTTAAAGCCCTTGCCGTTTGCGCGAATACGCAGGTCGACCTCATTCTTCTCGATATTATGATGCCCGGCATGGACGGCTTCGAGGTGTGCGAGCGACTGAAATCCGATCCTCGCACTGCGCGTATCCCTGTCGTCATGGTGACTGCGCTCGATCAGCCCGCCGACCGAGTGCGTGGCCTGAAGGCCGGTGCCGACGATTTCCTGACCAAGCCGGTCAATGACCTCCAGCTGATTTCACGCGTCAAGAGCCTGCTTCGCTTGAAGACTTTGAGCGATGAGCTGCATATGCGCAATGAGACTGCGCGCAATTTCGGGATTAGCGATCTGATGCGCTTTGGAGACGGCCGTCCTGAGGAGACCGGCCAGGTGTTACTGGTCGATGGTCGTGCCAATTCGCAGGAGCGTATCATCCGCGCGCTGAAACCGATTGCTCAGGTCGTCGCGATGTCCGATCCGCAAGCGGCTTTGTTCGAAGCGGCGGAGCAGTCGTTCGAACTAGTCATCGTCAATGCGAATTTCGATGAATACGATCCGCTGCGACTTTGTTCGCAGTTGCGCTCGCTGGAGCGTACGCGCTTCCTGCCGGTACTGCTGGTGACGGAGCAGGGGGCCGATAACATGATCGTCCGCGCGTTGGATCTCGGCGTCAACGACTATATTGTCCGCCCGGTGGATCCCAATGAGCTCGTGGCCCGCTGCCTGACGCAGATGCGCCGCAAACGCTATAACGACCGTCTGCGTGCCAGTGTACAGCAAACAATAGAGCTTGCCGTCACCGACGCGCTCACCGGCCTGCACAACAGGCGCTATCTCGACAATCACCTCAAGGTGCTTTTCGACCGATCCCTCGCCCGGGGCAGACCGCTATCGATCCTGGTCACCGATATAGACCGCTTCAAGACCGTCAACGACACCCACGGACACGATGCGGGCGATGAAGTTCTCAAGGAGTTTGCCGCACGAATCCGCTCGACGGTGCGCGGCGCGGACCTTGCCTGTCGTTACGGGGGTGAGGAATTCGTCGTGGTCATGCCGGACACGCCTGCCGATATCGCCGCAGCTGTCGCAGAACGTCTGCGTGCTGCGGTAGAAAATATGCCTGTGAAACTGCGTGATACTGGTATCGCGCTTAACATCACCGCATCCTTCGGCATCTCATGCCGCCTGGAAACAATCGATACGCCGCAGCAGTTGATGAAACAGGCGGATCTTGCGCTTTACGAAGCTAAAAGGGCAGGGCGTAACAGGGTGGTTGCTTCAGCCGCATAGGGCGAACGGGCGAAAATGGCAGTTACCCATCAATATTGAGGGGGGGCTTTTAGGTTTTGAACAGTGATTCAATTTTTTTGTTCTATACCCGACGGGCATAAGTACTAGGGCTCCGTTTAAAGAAAATAATCATATTTATACTCTCGGCATCAGTATATGATTTCGCTTTTGGCGGGTTTCTGACTGTCTTACTATATTTTGCTGTTTTGTTTACGATTTGCGGATGTGTTCGAGTGCGGAAAGTAGGGGATTGACTGGAGGTAATTTTAACATGCAGTTTTACTTAAATATAAATATTGTGTATTTTCTACCGATAAACGAAATATCTGTCTATCCCGGATGAATTCTTGACTATTTTTTATTAATTCTATCGGGACTTCTTTTCCATTAAAGCCGTGAATTTTAACCATCCGAGCAGACAAGTATTCTTATCATTAAGAATTTGTTGATTTCCTTTTAATTTCGCGCGAATTTAGTTTCATACACGGACAGCCCATTAGGGGTATCCGAGATACCCCATGATGCTCAGGTCCGCCGCATCTCCTGGGTCGTGGGGTCGGTCGGCTGGCAGGCAGAAGATAACGGTTCCTCGTGCCGTTTTGCAGGCTAGCCGGCCCCCGTTCAAAACGCCGTTCTTCATTTCTGAAGGGCGGCGTTTTTCTTTTGTCGATCTTTGGCAAGGCATTGTTTCGGTAGAGGCGTTGTCAAACCACTACTGCAAAATCGGACGACGATCGAAATGAGATTGATAAAACAAAAAAGGCGCTAACCCGGAAGGTTGCGCCTTTTTGTAACCTGAAGTTTAGGAAATTTACTTGATCTTCGTTTCCTTGAACTCGACGTGCTTCTTAGCAATCGGGTCGTACTTTGTCTTCGTCATCTTGTCCGTCATCGTACGGCTGTTCTTCGTCGTGACGTAGAAGAAACCGGTGTCGGCCGTCGACAGCAGCTTGATCTTGATGGTGGTAGCCTTGGCCATAGTCGTCCTGCCTTTAATAAAAATGAACGCCGTGGACGGCCAGTGCGGAGGTCCACGGCGAATTCTGGCGCGAAAATACAAATCGCGCCCGAAAAGTCAACCTCTCTTGCCCATGAAAAGCAGCCGTATTCCCGAAAGAAGGACGTAGAGACCGAAGAAAAAGGCCACAGCCCAGGCAAAGCCGCTGGGATTGGCGAAATCCATGGCCGTGCCGATCGTCGGCGGGCCGAGAACCATGCCGACGGCATAACAGAAGACGAAGGCCGCATTGGCGGCGACAAGATCAACGCCGGTCAGCCGCGTGCCGAGATGGCTGAGGCCGACGGTATACATCCCGGAAACGCAGCCGCCCCAGAAGAGCAGGATGATGGCGAGAATGATCCAGTTCGATGACAGCGACGGCAGCAGGAGCGCTCCGACAAGCCCGATCGTGGCCATGATCGACAGCAGCGGCCGCTTGTCGCGCATGCGGTCGGCAAGCAGTCCGAGCGGAATCTGGAAGACGAAATTGCCCACACCCATGACGGTCAGCAGCAATGCCGCCTGTGATTCGTTGAAACCGAGGCGAGTTGCATAGCTGGTGAAGAGCGATCCCCCGCCAACGGTGACCGCACCGAACACGAAGACCGCAGCCGTCGCCGTCGGCACGAGGAAGATGTAGCGCACGAAATGCAGCTCCGGCTTCTCATCGACGATCGGGCTTTCGTTGCGGGCAATGAAGATCGGGATGGCGGCGGCGAGGATGATGCAGGCGCCGATGAGGAAGGGCATCAGGCCTTCGCTGCCCACGACGGAAAAGACGAGGGGGCCGGCCGCAAATCCCAGAGAGAAGACGGTGGAATAGAGGCCGAGCACGAAGCCGCGCTTGGAAGGCGGCGAGGCGGCGTTGATCCAGAATTCCGACAGGATGAAGAGGGTTGTCGTCGCCCCATGAAAGACGATGCGCAGCGGAAACCACAGAAGCAGATTTTCCGCATAATAGAAGCCGAGGGAGCTCAGAGCCGATAGGAAAACGGCCCAGATCATCGTCTGCACGACGCCGAAGCGATGCGCGAGCTTGGTCGTGACGACTGCTGCCAGCATCGAGGCGACGCCCATCATTGCCGTGTTAAGGCCGATGAGGGTCGAAGGAACGCCGCGCTTTTCGAGAATGATGCTCAGAAGCGGCAGCCCCAGACCGATGGCGATGCCAACGGCGGATACGGAGGTAATGGCTGCGACGAGCGAAGGCCAGTGAATTTCTTCGACGTGGCCGGCCTTGTCGTTCGTCGGTTCAAGCATAAACAAATCCCTGGGGCATGAGGCGGGCGAATCGATCGGAATGTAGAGCACAGGAAGCCACGGCTCGGCCAAATTCAGGTGACAGGTCGGCTTTCATGTGATCGATCACACCCTCCGGAGTAGTCCCTATGACGCGCGGCATGTTCAGACAAGAAATGCTGCTCATGTCAAGCGGTTGCCGGCAAAGCAGTCCGCCCGAAGCACGATTAAGCGACAAAACCTCTGCAGTTTCCGATATAGAAGCGCAATGCAAGGAAACAATCTCTGCCAGCGAGAGACTGACGGCATGAATCGTACCGTATGGTCACGGCCGGCCGTTTCCCTGGTCCCATTCTTCCGGGGTGTCGTCATGACCGCCGAAGCCATGCATGCGCAGCGCCCATTGCAGACCGATGACGCCACCCTTGATCGGCTGGATGATGGCGAGCGCGGCGATAATGGTGATGGGCGTCCAGATGGCAAGATGCGCCCATAGCGGTAGCTTGAAGGTCATATCGGTGAGCATATAGGCACCGACGATCAGGTGCCCGAGAACCAGGATCACTAAATAGGGCGGCAGGTCATCGGCGCGCTGGTGAGAGATATCTTCATCACAAACCGCGCATCGGTCGACAGGCTTCAGAAAGGCGCGGAAGAGCTCGCCGGTGCCGCAGCGCGGGCAGCGGTTCAGCATGCCGCGGGAAATCGATCGCCCGAGCGGACGTTCGCTCTCGTGCGAGCCGCCGAAGCGGATGGGGGAGTCGGATGGGCTGCCCGTCATGAATGCGTACCTCCGTGCCGGCAGCCGTCCTTTATCTGCGGCCGCGCGGCGGTCTCGTGCCCGCTGCCTTGCGGGCCTGGTTCTTGTTGCGGCGCGTGGCCTTATGGAACGAACGCACCGCCGTCGGCATAGGCTTGCCGTCGCTCAGCATCTCGAAGCGCAGTGCTCCGGCAAGCGGCACGGCTTCCGCCAGCCTCACCGTCACATCGTCGCCGAGACGATATCCGAGCCCCGTCCTTTCGCCTGTCAGCGCCTGATGGGCCTCGTCGTAGATGAAGTAGTCGGTGCCGAGCGTGGATATAGGAATGAAACCGTCGGCGCCATAGTCCGGCAGAGTGACAAAAAGTCCCGATTTGGTGACGCCGCCGACGCGAGCCTGGAATTCCGCACCGACGCGGCCGGCGAGATGGTGGGCAATGAGCCGGTCCACCGTCTCACGTTCTGCGGCCATGGCACGGCGCTCGAAGGTCGAGATCTCAGCTGCGATATCGTCGAGCGAGGCTTCTTCGTCCGGCGTGATGCCGCCTTCGCCGAGGCCGAGCGAGCCGACCAGCGCGCGATGCACGATCAAGTCGGCATAGCGACGGATGGGCGAGGTGAAGTGGGCGTACTTCACCAGGTTCAGGCCGAAGTGCCCGATATTGTCGGGGCTGTAGATCGCCTGGCTCTGCGAGCGCAGCACCATCTCGTTGACCATGGTCTGGTGCGCCGTACCTTCGGCCTTTGCGAGGATGCCGTTGAAGCTGTTGGCGCGCACATTGCCGCCCTTGGCAAGCGAAATGCCGAGCGTCGCCAGGAATTCGCGCAGCACTTCCTGCTTGGCGAGCGTCGGGCCATCGTGGATACGATAGATCAGCACCTGCCTGCGCTTTTCCAGCGTTTCCGCGGCGGCGACGTTCGCCTGGATCATCATCTCTTCGATGAGCTTATGCGCGTCGAGGCGCGGCGGCACGAAGACGCGATCGACGGTGCCGTCTGGCTTCAGCAGGATCTTGCGCTCGGGCATGTCCAGTTCGAGCGGCTGGCGCCGGTCGCGGCCTTTCTTCAAAATCTCATAGGCGTGCCAGAGCGGCTTCAGGATCGGCTCCAGCATCGGCCCGGTCTTGTCGTCGGGCTTTCCGTCGATCGCCGCCTGCGCCTGCTGGTAGGAAAGCTTGGCCGCGCTCTTCATCATGACGCGATGGAAGGTGTGACCGGCCTTGCGCCCTTCCTTGGAGAAGATCATCCGCACCGCAAGAGCAGGCCGGTCGACGCCCTCCTTGAGCGAGCACAGATCGTTGGAAATGCGCTCGGGCAGCATCGGCACGACGCGATCGGGGAAATAGACCGAATTGCCGCGCTTCAGCGCCTCGCGGTCGAGGGGCGAGTTCGGGCGTACATACCAGCAGACGTCAGCGATGGCGACCGTGACGATCACGCCGTCCGGATTGTCGGGCGAGGGGTCCATTTCGGCATAGACGGCGTCGTCATGGTCCTTGGCGTCGGCCGGGTCGATGGTGATCAGCGGCAGGCTGCGCCAATCCTCGCGATGCGACATGGTGGCCGGCTTGGCCGCATCGGCCTCCGCCATGACCGCGGCGGGGAAGACGTGCGGTATTCCGTGGGCGTGAATGGCGATCATCGAGATCGCCTTTTCCGAGGCGACAGAGCCGATGACCGACAGGACCTTGGCGCGCTGCAGGCCGAATCGGCCGAGGCGCGCCACTTCGACTTCGACCAGATCGCCATCCTTGGCGCCCCCGGTATAATCCGGGTCGATCACCATCTCCTCGCCGCGCCGTTCGATCGGCATCAGGCGGCCGCCACCGCCGGGCGTTTGGCGGAAGACACCCATGGAGGCGCCCTGCCGCTTGTCGATGACCTTGATGATGCGGGCCGTGTAGGCGGGACCGCCACGATCGACGGCCGGGAAGATCTTCGCGAGAATGCGGTCGCCCATGCCGGCGACCGGCGCCTTGCCCTTGCCGTTGCGACCGGCGGGCGAGGAGGACTGCTTGATCATGACGGCGGGCGCGACGCCGTTTTCCTCAGGCCATTCGGCCGGCCGGCCGATCAGCATGCCATCCTTGTCGCGCGTCGTGATGTCCAGAACGGCAATCGGCGGCAGCGCGCCGGGGCGGATGAGCGACTTGCGGCTCTTCTGCACCATGCCTTCTTCTTCGAGCTCGCGCAGCAGTTCCTTCAGTGCGATGCGGCTCTCGCCCTTCAGGCCAAAGGCTTTAGCAAGCTCGCGCTTGGACGCCTGCTGCGGATGATCGGCGATGAAGCGCAGGATGACCTCGCGCGGCGGCAGCTCGCCATGAATGATCGCCATCGTCGGCTCGGCGTTCTCCCCCCGCTTGGTCGCGCGACCAGACTTGCCGGGCCGTCGCTCCGACGATGAAATCCTGCCGCGCGGTTCCTTGCTCACTCTGCGCTCTTCTTTTTCGCTGCCGTCTTGCCCGCCGGCTTCTTGGCAGCAGCCTTCGGTTTGGCGGTCGTTTTCGTTGCTTTGGCACTGGCTGCGGTAGTCTTTGCCTTGGCGGGCGCCTTCTTGGTGCTGCCGCCGCTCTTGCCGGCCTTGGCGGCGATCAGGGCCAGAGCTTCCTCGACTGTGATCGCCTGCGGATCCGTGCCCTTCGGCAGCGTCGCATTGACCTTGCCCCAATTGACGTAGGGACCATACTTGCCGTCGCGGACGGTGATCGCGCCGCCGCCATCCGGATGCTCGCCGAGCTCCTTCAGCGCCGCTGCGGCCCCGCGCGCCTTGCCGCCTGCCGCTTTGCTCTGCTTTTCGGCAATCAGCGTCACGGCGCGGTTGAGGCCGACGGTGAAGACATCCTCCACGCTTTCGAGATTGGCGTAGCTGCCGTCATGCAGAAGGAAGGGCCCATAGCGGCCGATGCCGGAAGAGATCATCTTGCCGGTTTCGGGATGTTTGCCGATATCGCGTGGCAGCGAGATCAAAGCCATCGCCTTCTCGTAATCGATATCTTCGGGCTTCCAGCCGCGCGGCAGCGAAGCGCGCTTAGCATCCTTGCCGTCACCGCGCTGAATGTATGGCCCGAAGCGGCCCGAACGCAGGGTCAGCTCCTCACCCGTCACCGGATCGGCGCCGAGCGCTTTCGGCTCGTTCAAGCCGTTGGATTCGGCCTCCGCGCCGCCCTCTGACGAAAGCTGGCGCGTATAATTGCATTCCGGATAATTCGAGCAGCCGACGAAGGCGCCGTATTTGCCGAGCTTCAGCGAGAGATTGCCGGTGCCGCATACCTGGCAGATGCGCGGGTCGCTGCCGTCCTCGCGCTTCGGGAAGACAAGCGGTGCCAGCGCGTCGTTCAGAGCGTCGAGCACATTGGTGACCCGCAGTTCCTTCGTGTCTTCGATCTGGGCGAAGAAGTCGCGCCAGAAGTCGCGCAGCACGTCCTTCCAGTTCAGCTCGCCGGCCGAGATACGGTCGAGCTTCTCTTCCAGGTCCGCCGTGAAATCATATTCCACATACTTGGTGAAGAAGCTTTCGAGAAAGGCTGTGACCAGCCGGCCTTTCGCCTGCGGCACCAGCTTGCGCTTGTCGATGGTCACGTAATCGCGGTCTCGCAGCGTCGCGAGTGTCGCGGCATAGGTGGAGGGGCGGCCAATGCCCAGCTCTTCCATCTTCTTGATTAGCGATGCCTCAGAATAGCGCGGCGGCGGTTCGGTGAAATGCTGGGTGGAATTGATCTTCTGTTTGGCGAGATTTTCGCGCGCATTGATCTCTGGCAGGCGGCCGCCTTCTTCGCTGTCGTCGCTCTGCTCGCCATCTTCCTTCTGGTCGGTATAGGCGGCGATGAAGCCGTCGAAGCGGATGACGGAGCCGACGGCGCGCAGACCGGCCTTCTTGCCGGCATTGTCGGCGAGGATCTCGACGGTCGTGCGCTCGATTTCGGCCGATGCCATCTGGCTGGCTATGCCGCGCTTCCAGATCAGGTCGTAGAGCTTCAGCTGATCGTCATCGAGAAACTTGCGGATGCGGTCCGGCACGCGATCGAAGTCGGTCGGGCGGATCGCCTCGTGCGCTTCCTGGGCATTTTTCGCCTTGGTAGAATAGAAGCGTGCCTTTTCCGGCAGGTAACGGTCGCCGAACTGGTTGGCGATGGCCCGGCGTGCCGCATCGATTGCTTCCGGCGCCATCTGAACGCCGTCGGTACGCATATAGGTAATAAGACCGACGGTTTCGCCGCCGATGTCGACGCCTTCATAGAGCTTCTGCGCTACCTGCATCGTGCGCGAGGCCGAAAAACCGAGCTTCGAAGACGCAGCCTGCTGCAACGTCGATGTGGTAAAGGGTGGGCTCGGATTGCGCTTGACCGGCTTTGCTTCGACCGTGTCGACAACATAGGAGGCGCCTTCGAGCAGCGCCTTCAGCCTGCCGGCCTCGTCGCCGTTGCCGATGGCGCGCGGCTGCAGCCGCTTGCCGTCGGCAGAGACCAGGCGGGCTTCGAACTCGTCGCCCCGCGGCGTCTTCAGGATCGCCGAAAGGTTCCAGTATTCTTCCGATATGAAGCGTTCGATCTCGGACTCGCGGTCGCAGACCAGGCGAAGGGCCACGGACTGCACGCGGCCGGCAGAGCGGGCGCCCGGCAGCTTGCGCCAGAGAACCGGCGACAGGTTGAAGCCGACGAGATAGTCGAGGGCGCGGCGGGCGAGATAGGCATCGACCAGCGGCACATCGATGTCGCGGGGCTCGGCCATGGCGTCGAGCACGGCCTTCTTGGTGATGGCATTGAAGACGACACGCTTTACCGGCTTGCCGTTGATGACCCGCTTCTTGTTCAATACGTCGAGCACATGCCAGGAAATGGCTTCACCCTCGCGATCCGGGTCGGTCGCGAGAATCAGGCCATCGGAGGATTTCAGCGCGTCGGCGATGTCCTTGATGCGCTTTTGCGAGGCACCATCGACTTCCCACAGCATTTCGAAATCCTGATCCGGCAACACCGAACCATCTTTGGCGGGCAGGTCGCGCACATGGCCGAAGGATGCAAGAACCTTATATCCGGGTCCCAGATATTTATTGATTGTCTTGGCCTTGGCAGGCGATTCCACCACTACAACGTTCATCATTAAGTCTCTGAATAAGAGGTCGCGCCGGTATAAGGCGCGGGAGATACCGGGTTTTTCCGTCTTCCCGGCCCTCCGACATGGACAGGGAAATCGTCGCGGTCAAGAGGCTACTGCATAATTCCTTAAATCGGGAACGATTGAAGGATAAAATTATGCCGCACCTTTAACGTGTTACAGCGACCTTTGCGCGTCACTGACGCGCGGCGCTGTAATGCGATTTGTGCGCTTGGCGCGACGATGCGCTGCTTAGAATCGGTACGCGTGTCACAATTTTCAATCCAGCATGGAGATCGAGACCAGTCCGCCGGGATGGCGATGCAGCCGGCCCGCCATGTCCAGTTCGAGAAGAACGGAATGAACAGCCGATATCGGCAGGCCGGTGTGGCGGACGATATCGTCGATTTCGACCGGTGTCGGCCCGAGCGCTTCGACGATATGGTCGCGCTCGGCGTCATCGGGCGGTGCGGCAAGCAGCACGCTTCTTTCAACGGGCGGTGCGGCGGGGCGCGCGCGAAAGAGGTCCGGTTCGGCGAGCGGCCGCAGGGCGTCGACGACATCGTCCGGCGACGTGACGATCATCGCGCCGTCTTTCAGCAGGCCGTTCGTGCCTTCGCAGCGCGGATCGAGCGGCGAGCCGGGAACGGCAAAGACGAGCCGGCCGAATTCGCCCGCAAGCCGCGCCGTGATCAGCGAGCCGGACCGCGTCGCCGCTTCGACGACCACGACGCCGAGCGAAATGCCGGCGATAAGCCGATTGCGGCGCGGAAAATCGCGTGCCCGCGGTTCCCAGCCGAAAGGCATTTCGCTGACGGCAAGCCCGTTGCCATCCCATATGTCATTGAGCAGGCCGATATTCTCGGGTGGGTAGGGCTGGTCGAGCCCGCCTGCCATGGCGGCGATCGTGCCGGTGGCAAGGCTGGCGCGGTGGGCTGCCGTATCGATGCCGCGCGCCAGGCCGGAGACCACCGCATAGCCGGCATCGCCACAGGCGCGCGCGACCATCGCGGTGAATTTGGCGCCGCTGATCGAGGCGTTGCGAGAGCCGACCATGCCGATGGCCGGCCTCGTTGCCACAGACATGTTGCCCTTGACGGCCAGCAGCGGCGGCGCGCCATCGATCTCGCGGAGGGCAGGGGGATAATCCGGTTCGCCGATACCGACGAAGCGTGCACCGAATCGATGCACTGCTTCCAGTTCTCGCAATGCGTCCCGCTCGTCTGCGATGCGGACGGCACGCGTCGAGTCGCCGCGCTGCGAAAGCTCCGGTAACATGGCGAGCGCTGCTTCGGCGGAGCCGTAATGATTGATGAGATCTCGGAAAGTGGATGGACCGACATTGTCGGAGCGGATGAGCCTGAGCCAGGCGATCCTTTGTTTTTCGGTCAGCGCAACTCCGGTCCGTCGTGCGCTGCCTGTGTCCATTATCCCTTTGCTCCGATCTTGCCTTCCGTTCCCGCGGTCAGCCGGGCAATATTGGCCCTATGCTTGTACCAGGAGATGACGGTCATTAGCGCCATGACGGCGGCGATCTTATCAGCGCCCAATATCCACAATACAACCGGTATGACAAGAGTTGCAACCAGTGCGGAAAGCGAAGAGTAGCGCGTGGTAAAGGCGATCGCCAGCCAGACGATGGCGAAGATCAGGGCCATCAGCGGCGCGAGACCCAACAGGACGCCGAGATAGGTCGCAACACCCTTGCCACCCTTGAAGCCGATCCAGACCGGGAAGATATGGCCGATGAAGGCTGCGAAACCGGCGAGCATGCCGGCGTCCGCGCCGAAGAAATGCGCCGTGATCAGAACGGCGGCCGTGCCCTTGAAAGCATCGAGCAGCAGGGTCCCGGCCGCAAGTCCCTTGTTGCCGGTGCGCAGTACGTTGGTTGCGCCGATATTGCCCGATCCGATGTTGCGCACATCGCCGAGACCGGCCATGCGGGTCAAAAGGAGTCCGAACGGGATGGAGCCGAGCAGATAGCCGATGAGGAGGGCGGCCAGCGCGGTCTGCAGGGTAAGCTGCCAAGTCCAGAAATCAGCCATCGCGTTCTTATTCTCCGTAAACCCTGGCGCTTGCCTTAGAGACTGTGAACCAGCCTGCCGGCGACATAGGTTGCAACCGCCCTGCCGCTCATTCTCGCATCTTCGAAGGGCGTATTCTTCGAGCGCGACAAAAGCATGTCTTTTGCGACAAGCCAAGGCTCGTCGAGATCGACGAGAGCGATATCGGCTTTGGCGCCGGGCTTCAGCGTGCCGGCGGGCAGCCCGAAGATCTGCGCCGGCCGCGTCGAGAGCGCATCGATGATCCGCATCAGGCTCACCTGGCCGCTATGATAGAGCCGGAGTGCTGCCGGAAGCAGCGTCTCCAGCCCGACCGCTCCGTCCTCGGCCTCCCCAAATGGCAGTCGTTTCGTATCCACATCCTGCGGATCATGCGAGGAGACGATGATGTCGATCGTGCCGCCGGCCAGCGCTTCGATCATGCCCATGCGGTCATCCTCGGAGCGCAGCGGCGGGTAGAGTTTGAAGAAGGTTCGGTACTCGCCGATGTCGTTCTCGTTGAGCGCGAGATTGTTGATGGAGATGCCGCAGGTGACCTTTGCGCCGCGCGAGCGGGCAAGGCGGATCGCTTCCGCCGATTCCGGTACAGAGATCATGGCGGCGTGATAATGGCTGTGCGTCAGCGTCGCGATGCGGAGGTCGCGCTCAAGCGGGATCAGTTCGGCTTCCTTCGGGATGCCGGAGAGCCCGAGCCAGCTTGCCAGAAGGCCCTCATGCATGACGCCGTTTGCGCCGAGATATTTATCGCGCGTCTCGCAGGAAATGACGGCGCCGAATTCGCGCGCATAGGTCATGATGCGACGCAGAACCTGGCTGTCGTGGACGCCGGAATGCGCGTCGGTGAACACGACGGCGCCTGCTTCCCGCAGCAGGCCGATTTCCGTCATCTCCTCGCCGGCAAGCCCCTTGGTAAGGGCAGCGGCCGGATAGACATTGACGACGGCCGTATCGCGCGCCGTCTTCCGGACGAATTCGACCAGCGCAATATCATCGATAACCGGATCGGTGTCGGGCATCATGATAAAGGAGGTGACGCCGCCGGCCGCAGCCGCGCGGCTCGCGGAGGCTATCGTTTCCCGATGTTCGCCGCCCGGTTCGCCGACATGCACGCGGGCATCGACCAGGCCGGGAATGGCGACGAGCCCATTGCAATCGCGAACGGTCGCGCCTTTGGGAACGCCGTGGCTCTTCGCATCCTTGCCGGAGGCAACAATCGCACCGTCTTCGACGACGATGGCGCCGACCTCGTCGAGATCGCGAGAGGGATCGATGATACGGACGTTCTGGAGGACGATCGAGTTGCTCATGAGCCCACTCCCTCGCTGCGAGGTCCCTGGTTCTGTGAAACGAGCAGCGTTTCCATCACGGCCATGCGGACGGCGACGCCCATCTCCACCTGTTCGGCGATGACGCTTTGCGGGCCATCCGCCACTTCGGAGGCGATTTCCACGCCTCGGTTCATGGGGCCGGGATGCATGACAAGCGCATCCTCCTTGGCGGCCTTCAGGGTCTCGGCGTCGAGCCCGTAAAAGTGATAATATTCGCGCACCGAAGGCACGAAGGCGCCGGACATGCGCTCGCGCTGAAGACGGAGCATCATGACGACGTCGGCATCCTTCAGCCCTTCCTTCATCGAATGGAAGATTTCGACACCCATGTCGGCGATGCCGGCCGGCAAAAGCGTGGCCGGTGCGACGACGCGGACGCGTGCTCCCATCGCGTTCAGTAGCAGGATGTTCGAGCGGGCAACGCGCGAATGCAGCACGTCGCCGCAGATGGCAACGATAATGCGCGAGAGCTTGCCCTTGGCTCGGCGGATTGTCAGCGCGTCGAGCAAGGCCTGGGTCGGATGCTCGTGCTGACCGTCGCCGGCATTGACCACGGAGCAGGAGACTTTCTGTGCCAGTAATGCGGCAGCCCCCGCGCTCGAATGGCGGATGACCAGCACATCAGGCCGCATGGCATTCAGCGTCATCGCCGTATCGATCAGCGTCTCGCCCTTTTTGACCGAGGAGTTGCCGACCGACATGTTCATCACGTCGGCGCCGAGCCGTTTGCCGGCCAGTTCGAAGGAGGATTGCGTGCGCGTCGATGCTTCGAAGAAGAGATTGATCTGCGTCAGCCCGCGAAGCGTCGACGTCTTTTTCTCGCGCTGGCGGCTGATCTTGACCGCCTCGTCGGCCTTGTCGAGAAGATAGGTGATATCCTGCTCGGTGAGGCCTTTGATGCCGATGAGGTGGCGGTGGGGAAAGAAGACCATGAACCTGCCCTCTGGATTTCGTCAGGCGGTCTATAAAGAGGCAGCGCCGATGGGGCAAGCGGCGGTATGTGCCGAGGCTGTTTGTTCCCCATGCAATTTCGCCCGAATCCCGCTACAGGAGCGATGCCGGTGGGAGACGTAACTTCCAGTTTCCCTTTAGAACCCACTTGCTCTACAAGCGATTCATGACCCAAGCGACCCGGACCGACGACCCCTTTGCCGACCTGAATCAGCCGAGCCTCTGGACCGGCATCAATGCCTATCGTTCCGATCCGCTGATCGTCGATCTCACCTCTGGCCTGCCGCGTTCGATACGGGAAGAGCTTGAGCAACACGGTCGTTTCGTCACCTCGCATGAGGCTCAGGAATTGGCGCGCATGGCGAACCAGGGTACGCCGCAGTTGCGCACCCATGGCCCGCGCGGCGAGCGTCTCGATGTCGTCGAATTTCATCCCGCCTGGCACGCGCTGATGCGCCGCTCCATGGCGATGGGCCTGCATTCCTCGATCTGGGATGCGCAGGCCGATCCTGAAGCCAAGGGCCACTCGCACAAGGTGCGCGCCGCCCGCTTCTATCTGACGGCCCAGCTCGAATGCGGCCATCTCTGCCCCCTCACGATGACCAGCGCCTCCGTGGCTGCCATGATGGCCTCGCCGGCGGTGCAGAAGGACTGGGCGCCTAAGATTCTCTCGCGCAAGTACGACTCGTCCAACAAGCCCGCCATGCAGAAGAGCGCCGTCACCATCGGCATGGGCATGACAGAGAAGCAGGGCGGTACGGATGTGCGCGCCAACAAGACCAGCGCCGACAAGGTCAGCGAGGGCATCTACCGGCTCTCGGGCCATAAATGGTTCATGTCGGCGCCGATGAGCGACGCCTTCATCATGCTCGCCCAGACGAAGGACGGCATGGGTTGCTTCCTGGTGCCGCGGCTGCTCGAGGATGGTTCGGCCAACGGCCTGCACTTCCAGCGGCTGAAGGACAAGCTCGGCAACCGCTCGAACGCCTCCTCCGAAGTCGAGTTCACCGATACGTTCGGCTTCCTGCTTGGCGCGCCGGATGCCGGCATCCGCACGATCCTCGATATGGTCACGTTGACGCGGCTCGATTGCGCGCTGGCATCCGCCGGCATCATGCGCGCCTCGCTCGCCGAAGCCGTACACCATGCGCGCGGCCGCAGCGTCTTCGGCAAAATGCTGGTCAACCAGCCGATCATGACGCGCGTGCTTGCCGACATGGCGCTCGATGTCGCCGCCGCAACCGCGCTCGCCTTCCGTCTCGCCGAAGCCTTCGACAGGGCAAGCGGCAGCAGCGAAGATGCCGCCTATGCCCGCGTCATGACGCCGGTCGCCAAATACTGGTGCTGCAAGATCGCGCCGGCGCTGATCTATGAAGCCATGGAATGCATCGGCGGCAGCGGCTATATCGAGGAACGCCCGATTGCCCGCCACTATCGCGAGGCCCCCGTCAATGCGATCTGGGAAGGCTCCGGCAATGTCATGGCGCTCGATGTGCTGCGCGTGCTGAACCGGGGCAGGGACCTGTTCGAGACCGTCTTTGCCGGACTTGCCCGCGATCTCGGCCCGGCCGGCAAGAAGACCATCGATGTCCTGCGCGCGGCCATGGCGCTTTGCGAACAGGACGAGGGCGCCGCCCGCCTGCTGGTCGAGCAGATGGCCCTCGCAGCCGGTGCCGCCGAGCTTTATCGCCTGGGAGCCGGCAAGATCGCCGATGCCTTCATAGAAACCCGGCTTGCCGGCGGCTGGCGCGCGACCTACGGGATGCTCGATTCGCGCTTCGATGCCAGCTACATCGTTGATCTGCTGTACCCGCCGGCGACTTAAAGCAGTGCCAGCGTTTTGTCGCAGCATCCTTGATTGATACGATACCAATATTTATTATCTATTGGTATTCGCAAGGAGGGCTTCATGGCTCATAACACATCCGTCTCGCTGGGAGATCATTTCAGCGCCTTCATCGAGGCACAGATAAAGACAGGTCGATATGGCTCTGCCAGTGATGTTGTTCGCGCGGGTTTGCGCCTGCTTGAAGAGCATGAGGTAAAGGTCAAGGCCCTGCAGAATGCGTTGATCGCTGGTGAGGAATCCGGTGAGGTTGCTTCCTTCGATAACGCCGCATTCCTCAAGCGGATGCGCGCGACCTATGGTGAATAGGCCTCGCAAGTACGGTCTTTCCCCGCTTGCGGTAGCCGATCTTGAAGGTATCTGGCGATATATGGTCGAGAACTGGTCTGTAAGGCAAGCCGAGAGCTACCATGCCGAAATCGTTGAAGCTTTCGAGGGATTGGCATCCGGTGAGAAAATTGGTCGTGCTACTGATATCCGCGAGGCTATTTCAAATATGCCGCCGGTTCCCACGTGATCTACTATCTTGTGGGATAAAGAGATCGCCATCATCCGCATATTGCATCGGCGGATGGATGTCGGTCGGCACCTTTGAAGAGGTAGCTGCAGTTTTGATCGATTTAGCCATCAGTAATTTTCACGCTCGCCTTCAGAGGCGCTCATGATCAGTCTTCGCCCGGTTCTCCCCGCGGATATCGATCAGCTCTACGCCATCTCGCTCATGACCGGCGATGCCGGTAAGGATGCGACGCCGCTATATCGGGACGGCCGCCTGATCGGCCACATCTATTCTGCGCCTTACGCAACCATTCATCCCGAGCTGGTTTTCGTTGCCGAGGATGGCGAGGGTGTCTTCGGTTATATTGCCGGTGTCTTCGATACGATTGCCTTCGAGGAGCGGTTGGAGCGCGAATGGTGGCCGCATCTGCGGCGGCTTTATGCCGATCCTGAGGGTGATCCAGCCCTTTGGAATGAGGATCAGAAGCGGATAATGGTGATCCATCACCCACAGCGGACGCCGGCGCCGCTTGTCGAAAAGTTCCCCGCCCATATTCATATGAATCTTTTGTCGCGCGCTCGGGGCAGAGGTATCGGCACGGCATTGCTGGATCGGTGGATGGAGAACGCCCGGGACAACGGCGTCAAGGGCATTCATCTTGGTGCCAATAGCAGTAATCACGGCGGAATTCGGTTCTGGTCTTCGCGTGGCTTCGCGCCCGTGAAAGTTCCGCCGGCTCTGGCATCCGAAACAACAGTGTGGTTTGGTCGGCTTCTCTAATCTGTGGATTCGCGCGGTTTGAGGGACACGAGGCCTGACGGCTTTGTTGTTTGAGGCGATCCGGCTTGCTACTCACCGACCGGTGACAGATTGGAGTCGAGTCGATGGCCCCCGCAAACGCTGCCGTTAAAATCCCCTTGGAAGCGCCCGTCGTGGAAAAGCGCGTGCGCAATCGTGCTGCCACGGAGCAGGCGATCCTTGACGCCGCCAAACGGCTTCTGGCGGAGGAGGGGTTCCAGAATTTCGGTATCAACGCGGTCGCCCGCGGCGCCGGCTGCGACAAGCAGCTGATCTACCGCTATTACGGCGGCTTGAATGGTCTTGTGGAGGCCATCGGCACCGATCTCGGCAGCTGGGTGACGGATCGCATTCCCGACGACACCGGCGGCATGTTCCTCTTGACCTATGGCGATCTCATGGAGCGGCTTTCGATGCTGTTCCTCGATGCCCTGCGCGCCGATCCGCTGATGCGCCGCATCGTCGCCTGGGAAATTTCGGAAAACAGCGAGCAGGTGCGCCGCCTGTCGGAAGCGCGTTCGAAGGCGCTCGCCGGCTGGATCGAGCGCATGCGCGGCTCGTTGGTGCCGCCCAAGGGCGTCGATGCTCAGGCCGTCAACGCCATGATCTTTGCAGCCATCCAGCACATCGTCCTGGCTGCGGCCGTCAGCGATCAATGCGCCGGTCTCGTCTTGAAGAACGGCAAGGATTGGGAGAAGGCGGCAACGGCCTTGAAGCGGATCGTGCGCGGCGTCTACGGCTGACATTGCGTTCAGGCCAGGGACGGATATCCACAGGCCCGGCCGGCCGTTAACCTTAACAAATGGTTTACATTGCGTCGCGGCGGTTAACTCGTCACTGTCGGAAGATGATTAGTTAACCATTAAGCGTGCGGTCATGGGGTTAAAACCCGCTAAATTAGTGTTTCTGGTGACGGCGATGATGTTCTTCGCCGTACTCGCACTAGATATAACGCTGCCTACAATGGTCTTGAGCGCCATGGCGCTGTCGAACTGGCTCGTCCTTTCGGCTGACACGACGCAATTTCAGCGTCGGAGGGGTACTGCATGAAGTGGTTGTTGATTTGCTGGGCCGGACCGGTCTCGTTTCTCGGAGCATGGTATTATCTGTCGTACTACGACATGAGCTTCGGCATCTTTATGCTGACGCGGCAGATGCATGACCTGGTTTTCGACATCTACGGCAAGGTTCTCGGCATTCCGCCGGAAAGCATCCCGCCGCTGGTAGCCCGTGCGATCGCCTTCGACAGCCTGCTGGTCTTCGCAATCTTCGGCTTCCGCCGCCGGGCTGCCATTATGAAATGGTGGCGCCGCCGTCAGGCATCGAGATCGGGCAAGATTGCTCTTCCCAGCGCCGACAGCCTATCCAAGGCTCCCTGAAGAATGAAGCTTGCCGCGGCCGAGTCGATCCGCTCGGCGCGCTTGGCCCGCGAGACGTCCATTTCCAGCAGCGCCCGCTCGGCGGCCACGGTCGAAAGCCGCTCGTCCCAGAAAACGAAGGGCAGGGCGGTCTTTTCCGCCATGCTGCGCACGAAGGCGCGCGTTGCCTGCACGCGCGGTCCGGCAGAGCCATCCATGTTCATCGGGAGTCCTATGACGAAGGCTGCGACCTTTTCCTTCTCAGCGAAGGTCAGCAGCGTTTCGGCATCCTGCGTGAATTTCACGCGCTTGATGAGGGGGCGAGGCGTGGCGAAACGCCGCCCAAGATCCGACATGGCCAGCCCGATCGTCTTCGTGCCGAGATCGAGGCCGGCGATCGGCTGGCCGGGCAACAGCATCACGGCTAGATCTTCGATGGTCAGCGTCGTCATGAGGGTCTCGCTCTCGTCAAAACAAATTGAAGCCAGGGCCGCTTTTCTTTGTCGCGGTTTGGGATATCTCCTAATGCATTTCCAGCAGAAGCGCACAGCGGTTTTGCATGCGGAAATGCGGAAGAGCAAATAGAAGGAGCGTTTCCACCGGAAATGCTCCAGACACCAGCTTTCCATTTCAAATCAAGTCATAAGGAGAAATCCAATGAAGATCACCTGGCTCGGCCATGCTGCTTTTCGTATCGAAACGGCCAAGGCAAAGATATTGATCGATCCATTTCTGTCTTACAATTCTTCCTTTGCGGCCGCCGGCCTCGACATCAAGGACGTTGCACAAGGCGTGACCCATATCCTGCTGACCCATGGCCATGGCGACCATGTCGGTGACACGGTTCAGATCGCCAAGGATACCGGCGCCGTCGTTCTCGCCAATGCCGACCTCGCCTCGTGGCTCGGCACCAAGGGCGTCGAGAAGCTCGAAATGGGCAATACCGGCGGCACCGTCGGCCTCGGCGGATTCTCCGCAACCTTTACCAATGCGCTGCATTCTTCCGCCCAGATCACCGAGGACGGCGTTTCCCACGCGCTCGGCAATCCGAACGGCCTGATGCTGCATTTCGACGACGAGCCGACGCTGTTCCATATGGGCGATACGGATATCTTCTCGGATATGGGTCTCATCAACGAGCTGCATCAGCCCGATATCGGCATCGTGCCGATCGGCGACCGCTTCACCATGGGCGGTGCGGTGGCGGCACTCGCCTGCCAGCGCTTCTTCAAATTCAAGACCGCCATTCCCTGCCATTACGGCACTTTCCCGATCATCGACCAGACGCCGGAAAAGTTCGTCGCCGGCATGGAAGGTTCGAAGACTGCAGTTGCCGCGCCGAAGGTGGGCGAGAGCATTTCTGCCTGACGATACCCGTTGCGTATGGCGGGCATGGCCTTTATAGCGTGAAGCAAATCCACTTTTGGTGGATCATCTTGCTATCCGGAGAATGCCATGTCCGTCGATCTCGCCACTGTCAAACGCGTCGCCCATCTTGCCCGCATCGCCGTCAATGAAGACGAAGCACTGCGGATGATGGGCGAGCTGAACGGCATTCTGGGCTTCGTCGAGCAGCTTTCCGAAGTGAATGTCGATGGCGTCGAGGCCATGACCTCCGTCACCCCGATGGCGATGAAGAAGCGCACCGACGAAGTGACCGACGGCAACAAGGCCGCCGACATCGTCGCCAACGCGCCGAATACCGATCAGAATTTCTTCCTGGTGCCCAAAGTCGTCGAATAACGGTTTCTTTCGAGCCTTTTCCGACCCGTTGCCCCAATTCCAGATCAGAAGCGAAACAAAATGAGCGAACTGACCAGCCTGACTATTGCCGAAGCCCGCGACAAGCTGCGTACCAAGCAGATTACCGCCACCGAACTGACCGAGGCCTACATCTCGGCGATCGAGGCTGCCAATGCTCAGATCAATGCCTATGTGAAGGTGACGCCGCAAAAGGCGCTTGCAATGGCCAAGGTGTCGGACGCCCGCCTAGCGGAAGGCAAAGCCGGTGCGCTGGAAGGCATTCCGCTTGGCATCAAGGATCTGTTCGGCACGGAAGGCATTCATACGCAAGCCTGCAGCCATATCCTGGACGGTTTCGAGCCCCACTATGAATCCACCGTCACGCAGAACCTCTGGAACGACGGCGCCGTCATGCTGGGCAAGCTCAACATGGACGAGTTCGCCATGGGCTCCTCCAACGAGACCTCCTACTATGGCCCGGTGATCAACCCCTGGCGTGCCAAGGGCTCCAACCAGCAGCTCGTTCCGGGCGGCTCGTCCGGCGGGTCTGCCGCTGCCGTTGCAGCGCATCTTTGCGCCGGAGCGACTGCTACCGACACCGGCGGCTCCATCCGCCAGCCGGCTGCCTTCACCGGCACCGTCGGCATCAAGCCGACCTATGGCCGCTGCTCGCGCTGGGGCATCGTCGCCTTCGCCTCGTCGCTCGACCAGGCCGGCCCCATAGCGCGTGACGTGCGTGATGCCGCCATCCTCCTGAAATCGATGGCAAGCGTCGATGCCAAGGACACGACCTCGGTCGATCTGCCTGTACCAGATTATGAAGCCGCGCTCGGCCAATCGCTGAAAGGCATGAAGATCGGCATCCCGAACGAATACCGCGTCGACGGCATGCCGGAAGAGATCGAGACGCTCTGGCAGCAGGGCATCGCCTGGCTGAAGGATGCCGGCGCCGAGATCGTCAATATCTCCCTGCCGCACACGAAATACGCGCTGCCGGCCTATTACATCGTGGCGCCGGCCGAGGCCTCCTCGAACCTTGCCCGCTATGACGGCGTCCGCTACGGCCTGCGTGTCGACGGCAAGGACATCGTCGATATGTACGAAAAGACGCGCGCCGCCGGCTTCGGCCAGGAAGTGAAGCGCCGCATCATGATCGGCACCTATGTTCTCTCTGCGGGCTACTACGACGCCTATTACCTGCGCGCCCAGAAGGTCCGCACGCTGATCAAGCGTGACTTCGAACTGGCTTTCAACGCCGGCGTCGATGCGATCCTCACGCCCGCAACGCCGTCCTCGGCCTTCGGCATCGCCGACGAGAACCTCGCGTCGGATCCCGTGAAGATGTATCTCAACGACATCTTCACGGTGACGGTCAACATGGCCGGCCTGCCCGGCATCGCTGTCCCCGCCGGCCTCGACCAGAAGGGCCTGCCGCTCGGCCTGCAGCTCATCGGCAAGCCGTTCGACGAGGAAACTCTCTTCAAGACCGCCCACGTCATCGAACGGGCTGCCGGCAAATTCACGCCGGCGAAGTGGTGGTAAGCACGACAGGGAGACGAGCGGCTTGATGAACGACTTCATCAAGCTTCGCGACGTTTGAGACTAATTCTGAAAAGGGCCGTCCGGAATCCGGGCGGCCCTTTTCAGGTGCCGATATTCCGCCTCAAGCAAGTCTCGGCGATCCTGCTCCTCAGTATCGCATTCCCAGCGATGTTGCTGGCTGCCGATATGGGGTACTCAAGCGATTGCCTTGCACGGCTATCGGTTGTTCAACTGCGATCGTACGAGCCGCAATCCCTTTTCGCTGATGCGGTAGGGATGCCCGTCGGTGGATTTTATCGCCTTGAGGCGCTTCAGCCGCCGAAAGAGGTCGATGCCGAAATCGGGATAGACCCAGCCGTCGCGCGTGAAGCAATAGACGGTCTCGATCTTCTTGTTTTCGCTGCGTTCGATTTCGATGCGCCCGCCCTGGGCGAGCAGGTGGAGAATGCGCTGTTCTGCGCGAGAAATGTCCATTGTTGTCAGAATCCGTATAGCGCCAAAGAGACGCACAAAAACGATCCGAGCCTTCCCTTGGGGAAGTCGGGGCTTCGTTTTTCAGGCCCGGCACGCAAGAAGACTTGCGAGCGGGGCCTTTACCGGCACTGACAAAAATTAGACATCAAAACTCCGTTGATAACTCCTTTCTAAAAGGGGTTGCGCCGGTCGGTCAAGTTCAACCGTCTCGATGGTTTTGCGGTAGGCGCTTATTAATCTCGCCGCTGGCAAAAGCCTTTGGCCGATGCTTTACTGTTTTCAAACGGCGGGGGCTCGATGATCCATATTCGTAATGCCCATGAAGGTGAAACGGCGGTGCTGGCAAGTATCGGTCTGCGCTCCTGGCAGAAGGCTATGGCCACGATCGGCGGTACGGGCGAGCTTCTGGAAGGCGCAAGCGAGGCTTTTACCAATTTCACCCGCAATCTCTGGCTGACGATATCAGTCATCGAATTGAATGGTGAGGCGGTCGGATGGGCCGCGCGCGAAGCGCTCGATGAGGCGATCTCCGATTTCTGGATCGATCCGGACTTCGCGCGACGCGGTCTCGGCTCGGCTTTGCTTGCGCGGATCGAGCACGATGTGCGCGAGCAGGGGCTGGAAAAGGTGTCGCTGCAGAGCCATGCGGGAAATACCGATGCCATAGCCTTCTTCAAAGCGCGCGGCTATGAGATCCATTGGCTGTCCGTCGTCTATTCCCCGAAGCTCGACAGCGACGTGCCGACGGTCGGGCTTTCGAAATCGCTGGTCGCGGAGAGCGATGGCGCCTACGGATCGGGCATATAGCATGCTGGCGGCGCCGAAAGCCTTGCGCCGTCTCGCCAATTGCTCTACCTCACCAAAGCAGAAAACAGCATTATACAAGAGCTTCCCATGACCATTGTCGACGTCCGCACGCCAGAGCCGAAACGCTTCATTCCCGGTGCCACCGGTGACTGGGAAATCGTTATCGGCATGGAAGTCCACGCCCAGGTGCTGAGCAAGTCCAAGCTCTTCTCCGGCGCCTCGACGGAGTTCGGCAATCCTCAGAATTCCAACGTATCGCTCGTCGATGCAGCCATGCCCGGTATGCTGCCGGTCATCAATGAGGAATGCATCAAGCAGGCGGTGCGCACCGGCCTCGGCCTGAAGGCGAAGATCAACAAGCGCTCGATCTTCGACCGCAAGAACTATTTCTATCCCGACCTGCCGCAGGGCTATCAGATCTCGCAGTTCAAGGATCCGATCGTCGGCGAGGGGAAGATCGTCATCTCGCTCGGTCCCGACCGCCAGGGCCAGTTCGAGGATATCGAGATCGGCATCGAGCGCCTGCATCTGGAGCAGGATGCCGGCAAGTCGATGCACGATCAGCACGCGACCATGTCCTATGTCGATCTCAACCGCTCCGGCGTCGCGTTGATGGAAATCGTCTCCAAGCCGGACATTCGCTCGGCCGACGAGGCGAAGGCCTACATGACGAAGCTGCGTTCGATCGTGCGCTATCTCGGCACCTGCGACGGCAACATGGATGAAGGTTCCATGCGTGCCGACGTCAACGTCTCGGTCCGTCGCCCGGGCGGCGAATTCGGCACGCGCTGCGAAATCAAGAACGTCAACTCCATCCGCTTCATCGGTCAGGCGATCGAGTATGAAGCGCGCCGGCAGATCGGCATTCTGGAAGATGGCGGCACCATCGATCAGGAAACCCGCCTCTTCGATCCGAACAAGGGCGAGACACGGTCGCTGCGCACCAAGGAAGACGCGCACGACTACCGCTATTTCCCCGATCCGGATCTGCTGCCGCTGGAATTCGACGACGCCTTCATACAGGAACTTGCCGAGCACCTGCCGGAATTGCCTGACGACAAGAAGGAACGTTTCGTCCGCGAACTCGGCCTCTCGGTCTATGATGCTTCCGTGTTGGTGTCGGAAAAGGCGATCGCCGATTATTTCGAGGCCGTTGCCGCCGGTCGTGACGGCAAGATGGCGGCAAACTGGGTAATCAACGACCTCTTGGGTGCCTTGAACAGAACGGGCAAAGACATTGAAGAGACTCCGGTTTCGCCCGCCCAGCTCGGCGCGATCATCGATCTCATCAAGGCCGAAACCATCTCCGGCAAGATCGCCAAGGATCTGTTCGAAATCGTCCTCAACGAGGGTGGCGACCCCGCCGAGATCGTCGAAGCTCGCGGCATGAAGCAGGTCACCGATACCGGCGCGATCGAAAAGGCCGTGGACGAGATCATCGCCGCCAATCCGGATCAGGTTGCCAAGGTCAAGGCAAAGCCGACGCTCGCCGGCTGGTTCGTCGGCCAAGTGATGAAGTCGACGGGCGGCAAGGCCAATCCGCAGGCCGTCCAGGCGCTGGTCAAGGCTAAGCTCGGCATCGAAGAGGAATAAGCGGTGTTCTTCGTCCGCACCGCCAGCGAGCAGGACCTGGAAAAGGTCCGTGCTCTGCTCGGCGAAGCCTGGCATGCCACCTATGACCGGATCTATGGGCCGGAAAAGGTCAGTGAGCTCCACGCCT
This sequence comes from Rhizobium sp. JAB6, assembly GCF_003024605.1. Lineage (GTDB taxonomy): Bacteria > Pseudomonadota > Alphaproteobacteria > Rhizobiales > Rhizobiaceae > Rhizobium. Next base: position 464,371 of record NZ_PYJQ01000005.1, read on the forward strand.
CCTGGCACTCGCCGGCTTCGCTGAAGGCCCGGCTGGCGAACAAGAATTCGGAATTCCTCGTCGCCGACGACGGCAGGACGATCGGTGGCATGGGCTATGCCGCCATGTCCAAAGAGATGACGAAAACCGTCATGCTCCACATGCTCTATGTCAGTCCAAAGCATCAGCGCGAGGGTATCGGCCGCGATATTTTCGCGGAACTGGAGACCTGTTTTCCGGATGCGGAGATCATGCGCCTCGAGGTCGATCCGCAGAACGAGCCCGCGATCGCCTTTTATCAAGCCCATGGCTTTGTCGAGGTGGGCCGCACGGAAAACTGCGGCAGCGGGCAGTCGGGCATTCCGGCGCTGGTATTCGAGAAGCCGTTGGGCGGGCCACTGAAAGAATAGACGAGATCGTTCATGCAAGACGCCCGCCTGGTGATCCGCGAAGCAAAAGAAACCGACCTTCACGCCCTGATCGGCCTCTTTGCCGCCGACGCCGTAGGCGGGCACGGCGATACGACCGACCCCTCTGCCTATGATGACTATCTCCATGCCTTTCGCACCATCGCGGCGTCACCGGAGCAGACGCTCTATGTCGCTGAGCTTGCCGGCGAAGTGGTCGGGACGTTTCAGACGATGATCACGACGACGCTGACCGGCCGCGGATCATCTGCCATGATCATCGAAGCGGTCCAGACGCGAGCCGATATGCGCGGGCAGGGGATCGGAGCGGCGATGATCAGTTTCTGCATCGACGAGGCAAAAAGCAGCGGCATGCGGATGCTGCAGCTGACCTCGAACGCGGTGCGCAAGGACGCCCATCGCTTCTATGAGAGACTGGGTTTCAAGCCGACGCATTTAGGCTTCAAGATGCTATTGAAATGAAGCCTTTTGCCCGCTGGAATCACTGGACAAGCAGGCCTAGGGGCGGCATAAGCAAACTATCGAATTCTGGTATCGCTCGCCCCTCAGCGGGTATCGAGGAAAAGACATGTGGAATTTCATCGTACAGACCTTCACCTGGTGGAATAGCCAAACTTTGGGAACGCGCTTTGCGACCTGGCGGTTTGGCAAGCGTGTCGGCGAGGATGAATTCGGCAACGTCTATTACGAAGGCGGCATGTCTTCCTACGGCCTCCCGAAGCGCTGGGTGATCTACAAGGGCTATGCCGAAGCCTCCGCCATTCCTCCGGGCTGGCACGGCTGGATGCATCATCGCACCGACGTTCCGCCGACCAAGGAAAATTATGTCGCCAAGGAATGGCAGAAGGAACATCGCGCCAATCCGACTGGCTCGCCGCAGGCTTACCGCCCCCCGGGCTCTCTCGCCGCTGCCGGCGAACGTCCGCGCGTGACTGGCGACTACGACGCCTGGACCCCGGGCAACTGAGCGAGAAGCCGGCTCGTCCTTTGGCCACAATTGGGCTTTAGGCGCGACATAAGCCGGCTTTTGCTCGGCGCCTTGACCGAGACCAAGCGGAGATTGGCGGATATGATGGTTTTCACGCGGAGCGCTTCTTTGCGTGCAGCAGCTGTAGCGGGCCTTGCTCTCCTCGCCGGCATCATGGCAGCCCCCACCGCCCAGGCTGCCCGCATCGCCAATCCGGTTGCCGTCTTCTCCGGTCTCGACAAGATCACCGGACGCATCACCACTTTCGATGTCTATGTCAACGAAACCGTGCAGTTCGGCGCGCTGCAGGTGACGCCACGTGCCTGTTATTCGCGAGACGATACCGAGCAGCAGAAGGTGGACGGTTTCGTCGAGGTGGACGAAATTACCCTCGACCGTCGCATCCGCCGCATCTTCACGGGCTGGATGTTCGCCGACAGCCCCGGCCTCAACGCCGTCGAGCACCCGATCTATGACGTCTGGCTGAAAGAGTGCAAGCAGAAGTCCGACGTGCCGGCGCCGGATACCGCCGGCGCGAAGTAATCGGTTTCAAGACGCAGATTGTAAAATCGGACAGCAGGCCACAACCGGAATTTGAAGTGGCCCTCAAAGGATCCACCGCTCAGGGCTGATCGCCGGAAAAGCTGAGATTGGGCGATTCCATCGCCTTCTCCAGCATTTTTGCATAGGCATCCTTCGGCACGTCGATGGCGCCGAATGTCTTCAGATGCTCGGTGGTGAATTGCGTGTCGAGCAGGGTGAAGCCGCGTTCGCGCAGGCGCTCCACCAGATAGACGAGGCAGATCTTGGAAGCATCCCTACGGCGGGAAAACATGCTTTCACCGAAGAAGGCGGACCCCAGTGAAACGCCATAGAGACCGCCCACTAGCCGGTCGCCTTCCCAAGCCTCGACGGAATGGGCATGGCCGATATGGTGCAGGGTGGCGTAGAGCGAGCGGATCGTCTCGTTGATCCAGGTGCTGGGGCGATCGCTCGTCTCCTCGCCGCAGGCCGCGATGACGGCCTCAAAATCGGTATCGAAACGGATGTCGAAGGGGCGTTGGCGGATTTTTTTGGCGAGGCTCTTGGAGACGTGAAACGTATCGAGAGGGATGATGCCCCGTAATTCCGGCTCGACCCAGAAGATTTCCGGGTCGTCTGCCGATTCGGCCATCGGGAAAAGCCCGATGGAATAGGCGCGCAACAGGATCTCCGGGGTAATGCCGGGATGTCTGCCGCGCGCTCCGGGCATTGGCTAGGCCGAGGTTTTCGCCAGGTAGTTTTCCAGCCAGTGGATATCGTAATCGCCGTTGGCGATATCCTGGTTGGAAACCAGATCCTGGAAGAGCGGCAAGGTGGTCTTGATGCCATCCACTACGAATTCGTCCAGCGCGCGTCGCAGGCGCATCATGCATTCGACGCGGGTGCGCCCGTGCACGATCAGCTTGCCGATGAGGCTGTCGTAGTAGGGAGGGATCCTGTAGCCCTGATAGGCTCCGGAATCGATACGCACGCCGAGGCCGCCTGGCGCATGGAAATGCGTGATCGTGCCGGGCGAGGGGATGAAGGTACGCGCGTCTTCGGCGTTGATGCGGCATTCGATGGCGTGGCCATGGAAATGCACCTCATCCTGCGTGACCGAAAGGCCGCCGCCGGAAGCGACGCGGATCTGCTCGTGCACGAGGTCGATGCCGGTGATGGCTTCGGTGACGGGATGTTCCACCTGCAGACGGGTGTTCATTTCGATAAAATAGAACTCGCCGTTCTCATAGAGGAACTCGATGGTGCCGGCGCCGCGATATTTCAGCTTCTTCATCGCGTCTGCGCAGATCTGACCGATCTTCATGCGCTGTTCGACATTGAGCGCCGGGGAGTTGGCTTCTTCCCAGACCTTCTGGTGGCGGCGCTGCAGCGAGCAGTCGCGTTCGCCGAGATGGACCGCATTGCCTTCGCCGTCACCGAAAACCTGAATTTCGATGTGGCGCGGCTTGCCGAGGTACTTTTCCATATAGACGGATTCGTTGCCGAAAGCGGCTGCGGCTTCCGTGCGTGCCGTCGACCAGGCTTCGATCAGGTCCTCTTCCGTGCGGGCGACTTTCATGCCGCGGCCACCGCCGCCGGCGGTCGCCTTGATGAGAACCGGATAGCCGATCTCGCGCGCCGTCTTCAGCGCATCCGCCTCGGTCTTGACTTCGCCGTCGGAACCGGGAACGACCGGGATGCCGAGCTGCTGCGCCGTGGTCTTGGCAGTGATCTTGTCGCCCATGATGCGGATATGTTCCGCCGTCGGACCGATGAAGGTAATGCCGTGCGCCTCGAGAATATCTGCGAATTTGGCATTTTCCGACAGGAACCCATAACCCGGATGCACGGCGTCCGCGCCGGTGATCTCGCAGGCGGCGACGATCTGATGGATGTTGAGATAGCTTTCGCGCGACGGCGGCGGACCGATGCAAACGCTCTCATCCGCAAGCCGCACATGCATCGCGTCGGCATCGGCGGTGGAGTGCACCGCAACGCTCGCAATGCCGAGCTCCTTGCAGGCGCGCAGCACGCGCAGAGCGATCTCTCCGCGATTGGCTATGAGAATCTTCGAAATCATGGGCATGGGCGGCCTACTCGATGACGACCAGGGCTTCGCCATACTCGACCGGACGACCGTCCTGAACGAGAATTTCGGTCACCGTACCGGACTTCGGCGCGGGGATCTGGTTCATCGTCTTCATGGCTTCGATGATGAGCAGCGTCTGGCCTTCCTTGACGGTCGCGCCGACCTGGATGAAGGCGGCCGCGCCCGGTGCCGGCGCCAGATAGGCGGTGCCGACCATGGGCGCGCTGACGACGTTGTCGGGATTGCGGGTATTGCCTGCGGGAGCGGCGGCGGCCGGTGCTGCTGCAACGGCGGCGGGAGCGGCGTAAGCGGCCGGGGCGGCAATCGGCGCCTGAACATATTGCGTCGTGCCGGCGCGCGATACGCGGATACGCATATCTTCCTGTTCGACTTCGATCTCGGTCAGGTCCGTGTCATTGAGAATATTGGCGAGATCGCGAATCAGCGCCTGGTCGATACCCGATTTCTTTTCAGCCATTGGTTTTCTTGCCCTGTATTTTTGTTATTGGGTGATGGATTTCAGCGCTTGAAGCGCCAGGATGTAGCTATGAGGTCCGAAACCGCAGATCATGCCCTTTGCCGCGGGCGCGATCATCGATTTGTGCCGGAATTCTTCGCGTGCGTGGATGTTGGAGATATGGACCTCCACGACGGGAATGGAAATGGCGCGGATCGCATCGTGCAGCGCGATCGACGTGTGACCATAGGCACCGGGATTGATCGCGACGCCGGCTGCCTTGTCGCCGGCCTCATGAATCCAGTCGACCAGCACGCCTTCGTGATTGCTCTGGCGGAAGTCGATGACGAAGCCCAGGCTTTCACCGGCGGATTTGCAGTCGGCTTCGATATCCTTGAGCGTCTTGCCGCCATAGATGCCCGGCTCGCGCTTGCCGAGAGCGTTTAGATTGGGTCCGTTAAGGACGAAAATAGTTTGCGCCATCAGTGGTTCCGTCAAAGTGCAGCGCAACCTATAGACTCCCGAGGCTCTATAGGAAAGCCCCGGTGCGAAGGTTGCGTGCCTCTATATGTGGAAACGCCGCGATTTTGGCATTTTTTGCGCCGTTCAGCAGCTCGTCTTGCCGCAACCCCGAACGTTGGCGATCTTCTCCTTGATGGCATCGAGGCCGATCGCGCCGGAAACCATCTCGTTGCCGATGACATAGGCGGGTGTGCCGTTGACGCCGAGATCGGTAGCAAGCTGGTAGGTCGCCTTGATCGTGGCGGTATTCGGCGCTTTTGCCATTTCGGCCCGGATGGCCGCTTCGCTGACCCCGAGCGAGGTCGCGACATCGATGGCGGCGTCTTCGGAGGCACGGCCCTCGCTGCTCAGCAGCTTGTGATGGAACGCGGCATATTTTTCCGGCGCGAGCAGGCGGAACGCGCTGGAAACCCGCGAGGCGGCAACCGAATCCTGGCCGAGGATCGGGAACTCCTTCAGCACGAAACGGACATTCTTGTCCTGCTGCAGCAGCTTGTCCATGTCGCCAAGCGCATGTCGGCAATAGGTGCAATTATAGTCGAAGAACTCGACAACGGTGATATCGCCCTTCGGATTGCCGATGGCGACATCATCCTTGGAGTTGAAGATCGCATCCTTGTTCTCCGTGATCACCTGCGACGACTGTGCGATGCGGGCTTCGTCCTGCTTCTTTTCGAGCGCGGCCTGCGCATCCAGCAGCACCTCCGGGTGCTCGACCAGATAATCCCTGATGAAATCCCCGATTTCCTTCTTCTGCTGGTCGTCCAGCGCGGCGGCCGGCTGGATTGTGGCGAAGGACGCTGTCAGGGCAATCGCCGTAACCGTCAGCAGGCTTTTGAGAGAAAGGGTCATTGGGGTCCTCTTTTGGATCTGATCGGAGACGTTATTCTCGGATGCGCCATAGCATCGTCGGGTTAACATCCGCAAATGAGCATCGACAATTTACGGTGCGTCCTTATTTCCAGAAACAGGAATTTTCACGACAAAGCCGCAATCGCAGGATTGTGAACGAGCCAATATTGCGGCAAATGTCGCGAGCCGATCCGATCCGAAAGAGAATTGACCCGTGTTTTCCCTATCCAAGCGCAGCGATGTCGAACCTTTCCATGCCATGGACGTCCTGGCGGAAGCGACGCGGAGACGCCAGGCTGGGCACGCGGTCATTTCCATGGCTGTCGGACAGCCGTCCCATCCCGCACCCCAGGCAGCGTTGGAGGCAGCGCGTGCGGCTCTCGGCCATGGGCGCATCGGCTATACGGATGCGCTCGGCACTCTGGCGCTGCGGCAGGCACTTTCCACCCATTATCAGGCGCGCCATGGCTTGAGCATCGATCCCAAACGCATTGCGATCACGACCGGATCGTCGGCCGGATTCAACCTTGCCTTCCTGACCCTGTTCGATGCCGGCGACAGCGTCGCCATCGCCCGGCCGGGCTATCCGGCTTACCGGAATATTCTGGCCGCACTCGGTCTCGATGTCGTCGAAGTGCCGGTCACCGAGGAAACGCAGTTCACGCTCACGCCCGAGAGTCTCGAGGCAGCACAGGCGGCAAGCGGCAAGCGGCTGAAGGGCGTGCTGCTGGCAAGCCCCGCCAATCCCACCGGCACCGTGACGAGCAGGGCGGCTTTGAAGGCGCTCGCCGATTATTGTGCGGATCGCTCCATCGCCTTCATCTCCGACGAGATCTACCACGGCTTGACCTTCGTCGGCGAGGAGACCAGTGCGCTGGAGCTGACGGACGAGGCGATCGTCATCAATTCCTTCTCTAAATATTATTGTATGACCGGCTGGCGCATCGGCTGGATGGTTTTGCCGGAACGGCTGGTTCGCCCCATCGAACGAGTGGCTCAGAGCCTTTATATCTCCGCACCGGAACTGTCGCAAATTGCCGCCGAGGCGGCGCTCGGCGCCGGCGCCGAACTGGATGTTTATCGTGAGAGCTATCGCCGCAACCGCGATTTCCTCATGCGCCGGCTGCCGGAAATCGGCCTTCGCATTGCCTCGCCGATGGATGGCGCCTTTTACGCCTATGTCGATGTCAGCCGCTTCACGAACGACAGCATGGCCTTTGCCCGCAAGATGCTGGCCGAAATCAATGTCGCCGCCACTCCTGGCCTCGATTTCGATCCGCTGGAAGGACATCGCGCCATGCGTTTTTCCTATGCCGGCTCGAATGCCGAGATCGAGGAAGCCACCGAACGCATGGCCGCCTGGCTGAAATAGAATCCGCAATCAATGGCTTGGGCGAACTTGCGGAAGCACTTTCGCAAGTGGGGAATCCATGCGCCTTGCTCGATCTGTTTCAGGTGCTTAGGCAGGGACTGCGAATAAATTGGGTGGCGGAAACGAAAAATCCGGCCGCGTCGCCACGGCCGGATTTTGTCGGATCATTTCCTGATGGGCTTCTTAAAAGAAGCCGCGGCGCTGCCACCAGCCTGCCTTTTTCGGCTTGGCCGGCTCTCCGTCGCTCTCACCCCCTTCGTTGGTACGGGTGGATTTCACCACCGGAGCGGAGGAGGAAACGTTGGATTCGCGGTTGGCGCGGGCCGGCTTGGCTGCGTCCTCAGCCGCTTCGGGTGCTGCCGCCTCCGCCGAATTGTCCAGGGCTTCGGTGGTCTCGGCGACCGCTTCTGCTTCGGCATCTGCTGCGGGCGCGTCGTCGACCACGGGCGTCTCGACCGGCGATGCGTCGACAGTCTTTGCCTTGCGGCGACCGCGGCCCTTGGCGGGCTTCACATCTTCGGTGACGGTCGCTGCCGTCTCGACGGCTGCCATGGCCGGCTGCGCCTCGACGGCGGCTTCGCCTTCGGCAACCGCGATCTCGGCCACCGTTACGGTTGCTTCGTCGCCGTCTTCGGCGTCATTCTCATCGGCTTCGCCGGAGTCGGCCTCCTCGCCTGCAGCCGTGTGTTCGTTGCCTTCGTTTTCACGATTGCGTCGGCCACCACGCTTGCCGCGACGGCGGCGCTTGCGCTTTTGCTGCGCGTCATCCTCACCGCCGGCGGACGCGGCATTGTCTGTGCCGGCATCAGCGTCGTCGTCGTCACCTTCTTCCCCGTCCGCGTCCTCGGCGATATTGGCCACGGAGCCATCTTCGGAAGCCGGAGCGCCTTGGATATCATTGCCGCGACCACGACGCCGGCGACGGCGCTTGCGCTTGCGGTTGCCGTCATTGCCTTCAGAGCGGGCGGTAGGCTGCTGCTCGGTGCTTGCAGCCTTTTCTTCCAGTTCTTCGTCTTCATCCTCATCGGCTTCGATAACGATATCGTCGTCATCATCGTCCGGGATGGCTGCGAAGTTGAACAGGCTTTCGATCTTCACCGGATTGGCGACCGGCTCGCCGCGGTCGATCGCGAAGTGCTGCGTGCCGACGGCATTGTCGGCATCGATGACGATCGCGACGCCGAAGCGGCTTTCGTAATCGATGATCGTCTGGCGCTTGTGGTTGAGCAGGTAGAGCGCGATGTCCGGTGTGGTACGCACGGTGATGTCGTGCGTCGTGTTCTTGAGCAGATATTCCTCGATGCCGCGCAGGACGTGGAGGGCAACCGAAGACTGCGAGCGGACGTGACCCGTGCCGCCGCAATGCGAGCAGATCTGCGTTGTACTTTCGAGAACCGAAGCGCGGATGCGCTGGCGCGACATTTCTAGAAGGCCGAAATGCGAGATACGGCCGACCTGGATACGGGCGCGGTCGTTCTTCAGGCATTCCTTCAGCTTCTTCTCGACGGCGCGGTTGTTGCGCTTCTCTTCCATGTCGATGAAGTCAATGACGATCAGGCCGGCAAGGTCGCGCAGACGCAGCTGGCGCGCGATTTCCTCGGCCGCTTCCAGGTTCGTCTGGAGAGCGGTGTCTTCGATCGAATGTTCGCGGGTCGAGCGGCCGGAGTTGACGTCGATCGAAACCAGCGCTTCCGTCTGGTTCATGATCAGGTAGCCGCCTGAACGCAGCGTCACCTGCGGCTGCAGCATGCGGTCGAGCTGCGCCTCGATGCCGGAGCGCGAGAAGATCGGATGGATGTCGCGATAGGGCTGAACCACCTTGGCGTGGCTCGGCATCAGCATCTTCATGAAGTCCTTCGCTTCACGATAGCCTTCTTCGCCGGCAACGATGATCTCGCTGATATCCTTGTTGTAGAGGTCGCGGATCGAGCGCTTGATCAGGCTGCCTTCTTCATAGACAAGGCATGGCGCGGTCGAAGCCAGCGTCAGCGTGCGAACGTTTTCCCAAAGGCGCATCAGATATTCGAAATCGCGCTTGACCTCGACCTTGGTGCGGTTGGCACCGGCGGTACGCAGGATGACGCCCATGCCCTGCGGCACTTCGAGCATCTTGGCGATTTCCTTCAGGCGCTTGCGGTCCTGCGGATTGGTGATCTTGCGGGAAATACCGCCGCCGCGCGCCGTGTTCGGCATCAGCACCGAATAGCGGCCGGCGAGAGAGAGATAGGTGGTGAGCGCCGCGCCCTTGTTGCCGCGCTCTTCCTTGGCCACCTGCACCAGCAGAATCTGGCGGCGCTTGATGACTTCCTGGATGCGGTACTGCTTGCGCGGCTTGCGCTGGGCCCGATCGGGAACTTCTTCCATCGCGTCTTCGGCGCCGACGGATTCGATGACTTCCTCTTCATGGTCATGATCGTCGTCATCGTCGTCGTCATCGCGGCGGCGCTTGGAGGTCGCGACGTCTTCGGAGATCGAATCGGTTTCGACCATCGCAGCCATTTCGCCCGACGGTCCTTCCTCGTCCTCGCCCGGCGCATCGACGGCGGCCGTTGCTTCCGGAGCGGGGGCTTCTTCGGCTGCGGCTTTCTTGCGGCTGCGGCGCGGCTTTGCCTTCTTGGCGGGCGCTGCCTCTTCCGCGGCTTCGACTGCCTCCGAGGCTGGAGCCTCTTCCGCGATTGCGGCCGGCACTGCGGCTTCTTCGCCCTGCGTCGGGACGATACCGATATCGGGCTGTTCCTGCTGCGAAAGATCGAGCGCGGTTTCGACATGCTCGACATCGTCGTCGCGGCGATGCTCTTCGGCCTCCGCCTTCAGAAGCGCCTGCCGGTCGGCCAGCGGAATCTGGTAATAATCGGGGTGGATTTCGGCAAAGGCGAGGAAACCATGCCGGTTGCCGCCGTAGTCAACGAAAGCGGCCTGAAGCGAAGGTTCTACCCGCGTTACCTTTGCAAGATAGATGTTGCCGCGAATTTGCTTCTTGTGCTGGGACTCGAAGTCAAATTCTTCTATGCGGTTCCCGCGAACGACAACGACGCGCGTCTCTTCCTCGTGAGACGCATCGATAAGCATTTTGTCTGCCATGAAAGCTGTGCTCCTCGGCGCAGACAGTCGGATGGGGGCCTGCCTGTCGCTGGGACAGGCTGGATGTGATCCGCCATTGCTGCACCGGATAATGAAAGTCGCGATTGGTTCGGCGATGACAGCATCCAGACGGCAGCCGGGGCATCATTTCCCTGGGGTCTGTTGACTTTTTGAAAAAGCTGCTGCGGTGACATCCGTAACCAAGCGAGATCGACTATGCCTTAGACCCACAAATGGGTCCGATGAATGTGCTCTCTAAAGAGCGTTTGGTGGCTCTCCACCGATGAATTTCCCGTTTGAAGCCGGAAATTCAGATATCCACTGTTTCGAGCAGAAGTACTGCAGACGGCGGATGAATGCCGCTTATTGGCGCCTGGTACTCGAGGCGGCTGCCTTTGCGACGACTCTATCCCGTCAACACTTCTACCCTAATATGCGTTGTATGTTTTATCTGTCACAATAGCAAGGGAAAAGCCAAGTATGCCATAATATTGATGGATTCGTCGGATGATGAGGACGCGGGAGAGTGTCTTGTCGATTCGTCTCCCGGGCATCATCGATGCAGCCATCAGGTCAAACCTGGTTCCCGTTATTGGGACTTCAAAATCAACGTCGAAACCAATATGGGGCGCGTTGGGCACTTGGTAAAGGGATTGCGGCATGTGGCGGAGATTGGCGTGAGGGCTTTGCGATTTGCGGCAGCGGCCTTCGCTCTGGTAAGTCTCGTTTCGGTTTCGACATTTGCGCCGGCAGTGGCGGCAGATGATTCCGTGCTGGCCTATGGCGCCCGCATCGCCGGTGACGATGCCCGCACGCGGATCGTCATCGACATGGATCGGGCTCCTACCTTCACGGTTCACTACCTCGACAATCCCGTCCGCGTCGTCGTCGATCTCCCGTCAACTGCATTCGGCTTTCCCGCTGGCAGTCTCAAGCCGGCCGGTCTTTTCAAGGATATCCGCTACGGCACGATGGATGCGGATAGCGCCCGCATCGTGCTGACGGCAAAGAAACCGGTAAAGCTGGTTACGGCCAAGGTTCAGGCCGATGAGAGCGGTAAGGGGCAGCGCCTCGTGTTGGATGCCGAGATGCTGCCGGCCGAACAGTTTGCCGAGCTGGTGAAGAAGCAGAGCTGGACGAGTGACGATACCGCAAAGAATGTCGGCGCGGTCGAGCCGACGCAGAAGGCCGATCCGAATGTGTTCCTTGTTGCGGTCGATGCCGGTCACGGCGGCATCGACGCCGGCGCGACCGGTACGGACGGCGTCACGCAGGAAAAGGACATCACGCTCGCATTTGCGAAGATGTTTGCCGACAAGCTGAATGCGCAGCCCGGCATCAAGGCTTTTCTGACGCGCGACAAGGATCAGTATCTGTCCCTGTCCGAACGTGTGACGATCGCCCGGCAGAATCGCGCCTCGCTCTTCATCTCGCTGCATGCCGATACGCTGAAGCAGAAGGATATCCGCGGCGCGACCGTCTATACCATCTCGGACAAGGCGTCGGACCGGCTCGCCGGCGAAGTGGCCGATCGTGAAAACAACTCCGATCAGATTGCCGGCGCCGAGGCTCAGACGCAGCCGGCCGCCGTCAACGACATTCTGATGGATCTGACGCGCCGCGAGACCCAGGCCTTTTCCATCTCGCTGGCGCAGGATGTGCTGTCCTCGTTCAATGGTCAGATCGCCATGATCAACAATCCGCATCGCCATGCAGGTTTCCAGGTCCTGACGGCGCCCGACGTACCTTCGATCCTGCTCGAGCTCGGCTTTCTCTCCAACAAGGAGGATGAAAAGCTGCTGCTCGATCCGACTTGGCGCGGGAAGGTAGCCGACCGTCTGACGGAGGCGGTGAAACAGTATCGCGTATCGATCATCGCAAACGGTGGCTGACGGCTCCGGATAGAACGATTGCCGTGGCTTCCATGTAACAGCAATGTACTTTAGAACTGGATCAAATTGGAATGTCGGCCACGAGCCCTATTTTGCTCACATTCCCGCCGTTACAGCGAAGTATCATTTGCTCGCGTATGACGCACGGCTTTGTCCCATTGCCGTCTTGCATTCACGCCGCGAGCGTGCAAAACGCCCGTGACTATGCGATGATCTCGCGCACGTGCCGCATGAAGAACAAGCACCGGTAGTATCAGATGATCAGACTGATTGGATATTTCTTTGGCCTCGGCTGCCTCCTGTTTCTGGGTGCGGCGGCTGCGGCTGCCATCTATCTGAGCGTGGTCTCGAAGGAACTGCCCGATTATGAGGTGCTTGCCAAATACGCGCCGCCGGTAACGACGCGCATTCACGCCGGCAACGGCGCGCTGATGAAGGAATATTCGCGCGAGAACCGGCTTTTCGTGCCGATCCAGGCCATTCCCGATCGCGTCAAGGCGGCCTTCCTTTCGGCCGAAGACAAGAATTTCTATAATCATCCGGGTGTCGATGTCGGCGGCCTTATCCGCGCCGTGGCCGTGAACCTGCAGAATATCGGTTCGGGTCGCCGCTTCGTCGGTGCGTCCACCATCACGCAGCAGGTCGCCAAGAACTTCCTGCTTTCGGCCGACCAGACGTTCGACCGCAAGATCAAGGAAGCGATTCTCTCTTTCCGCATCGAACAGGCTTACAGCAAGGACAAGATTCTTGAGCTTTACCTGAACGAAATCTATTTCGGCCTGAACTCCTACGGCATCGCCGGCGCCGCGCTGACCTATTTCGACAAGTCGGTCAACGAGCTGACCATCGCCGAATCGGCCTATCTGGCATCGCTTCCGAAAGGTCCGTCGAACTACAATCCGTTCCGCCGCGCCGAGGCGGCGCTCACCCGCCGCAACTGGGTGATCGACCGCATGGTCGAGAACGGCTATGTCAGCCAGAGCGATGGCGAAGAAGCGAAGAAGCAGCCGCTGGGCGTCGTGCCGCCGAAGAGCGGCCCGTCGCTGTTCGCCTCCGATTATTTTGCCGAGGAAGTTCGCCGCCAGCTGATCGACCAATATGGCGAAAAGACCCTCTACGAAGGCGGTCTTTCCGTTCGCACCTCGCTCGACCCGCAGATGCAGCTCGAAGCTCGCAAGGCCCTTCAGGATGGTCTGGTCGATTATGATGAGCGCCGCGGCTATCGTGGCCCGATCAAGCAGATTGCGACTTCGCAGGATTGGGGCGCCGAGCTCGCCAAGGTTCCAAGCCTGAGCGACGTGCCGGAATGGAAGGTTGCCGTCGTCCTTTCCGTATCCGATCAAGGCGTCGATATCGGTCTCCAGCCCCGCGTCGATGCCGCCGGCAAGGTATCGACGGAGCGCACGCGCGGCACGATCGCTCCCGCCGACATGCGCTGGGCCTATCGCTCGGCCGGCGGCAAGTCTGCCAAATCGCCAAGCGGCGTCCTGAGCCCAGGCGACGTGATTTACGTGCAGAAGACCGGCAATGCCGATTCGAGCAGCTATCGCCTGCGCCAGCCGCCGAAGGTGCAGGGCGGTCTCGTGGCCATGGACCCGCACACCGGCCGTGTGCTCGCAATGGTGGGCGGCTTCTCCTACGCGCAGTCGGAATTCAACCGTGCCACCCAGGCGAAACGCCAGCCGGGCTCGTCCTTTAAGCCCTTCGTTTACGCCGCCGCCATGGACAATGGCTATACGCCGGCCTCCGTCATTCTCGACGATCCTGTGCAGATCACGCTCAGCAACGGCGATGTCTGGAAGCCGACGAACTACGAAGGCGAGGGCGGTGGCGTCCATACGCTTCGTTTCGCGATTGAACACTCGCGCAACCTGATGACGGTCCGTCTTGCGTCCGACATGGGCATGCCGCTGGTTGCGGAATATGCCGAGCGTTTCGGCATTTACGATCATATGAACCCCGTGCTCGCCATGTCGCTCGGTGCCGGCGAAACAACGGTGCTGCGCATGGTTTCGGCTTATTCGGTCATCGCCAACGGCGGCAAGCAGATCAAGCCGACGCTGATCGACCGGATCCAGGATCGCTACGGCAAGACCATCTTCAAGCATGAAGAGCGCGTCTGCGACAGTTGCAACGTCAGTGCCTGGCAGAATCAGGAAGAGCCCGTCATCGCCGACAACCGCGAACAGGTGCTCGATCCGATGACGGCCTATCAAGTCACGTCGATGATGCAGGGCGTCGTCATCCGCGGCACGGCGGCCGGCAAGATCAAGCTCAATACCGATGTCGCCGGCAAGACCGGCACCACCAACGATGAGAAGGACGCCTGGTTCGTCGGCTACACGCCGAGCCTGGTTGCCGGCCTTTACATCGGATATGACACACCGTCCACGCTCGGCCGCGGCGGCACCGGCGGCGCGCTTGCGGCACCGATCTTCAACGAGTTCATGCAGGCTGCGACCAAGAACCAGCCGCCGGAGAAATTCCAGGTGCCCGCCGGCATGACGATGGTTGCAGTCAACCGTGCGACCGGCATGGCCGCGCAGCCCGGCGAGCCGAATGCCATCATGGAAGCCTTCAAGCCCGGCACGGGTCCGGCTACCAGCCTGCAGGTCATCGGCGGCGGCGATGCCGCGGCTCAGGTGGCACCGGAGGAAATCCTGCGCACGTCGCCCCAGGCAAACCAGGCTGTTACCTCCGGAGCGGGCGGTCTTTTCTGATCCTTTCCGATTTGTCGATCATCACGCCGCGGGGCTTTACAGCAGCGGCATGTATATCTATGTCACCAGCACTCTTGGAATTGGATGACCGCTTGCCTTGAGCGGTGAACTGAAGAAGTGGGATTATGCGAGCCGAAATCGAGAAAGTAGTCGATGAAACCAAGCAGGCTATCACCCTGCTGAGGAGGCATCTTTGACTGGGACCAGGCGATAAGACGACTGGACTGGTTGAACAATAAATCAGAGGATCCGACCCTCTGGAACGACGCTGCCGAGGCGCAGAAGCTGATGCGCGAGCGCCAGCAGCTTGACGATGGCATCAGCGGCGTGCGCGCGCTGGAACAGCAACTTGCCGACAATGTCGAGCTGATCGAGCTTGGCGAGGAAGAGGGCGACGCCGATGTCGTTCGCGAAGCTGAAGAAGCGCTCAAGGGCTTGAAGGCGGAAGCCGCGCGCCGGCAGGTGGAAGCCATGCTCTCGGGCGAGGCGGATGCCAACGATACCTATCTTGAAGTCCACTCCGGCGCCGGCGGCACCGAAAGCCAGGACTGGGCGAACATGCTCTTGCGCATGTATACCCGCTGGGCCGAGCGTCAGCGCTTCAAGGTGGAACTGCTGGAAGTCCATGACGGCGAAGAAGCCGGCATCAAGTCCGCGACCCTGCTCATCAAGGGACACAATGCCTATGGCTGGCTGAAGACCGAATCGGGTGTGCATCGCCTGGTGCGCATCTCGCCCTATGACAGCAATGCGCGCCGTCACACGTCGTTCTCGTCGATCTGGGTTTATCCTGTTGTCGACGACTCGATCCAGATCGAGATCAACGAGAGCGATTGCCGCATCGATACCTACCGTTCATCGGGCGCCGGCGGCCAGCACGTCAACACGACCGATTCGGCCGTGCGCATCACGCACATCCCCACGGGGATCGTCGTGCAGTGCCAGCAGGAGCGCTCGCAGCACAAGAACCGCGCCAAGGCCTGGGACATGCTGCGCGCCCGCATGTATGAGGCCGAATTGATGAAGCGGGAAGAGGCTGCCAACGCCGAAGCCGCCTCCAAGACGGACATCGGCTGGGGGCACCAGATCCGCTCCTACGTCCTGCAGCCTTATCAGCTGGTAAAGGATCTGCGCACCGGCGTTTCCAGCACGGCGCCAGGCGACGTTCTGGACGGTGATCTCAATGAGTTCATGGAAGCTGCCCTTGCGCACCGCATCAGCGGCGCCGCCGATGCCGTCGTGGACGACGTCGAATAGGGTCGCGTCCGTTCGAGCATAGAAAAAGCCCCGGCGACGGGGCTTTTTTCATGGTGCATTGGCGTCTTGGGCCTGATGCAAATATCTCACTCAATCTGAAAACTGTTCCGCCAGAATCCTGTCCGACCATGATCTGTCCGGATCGGAGAGGATGCGGGCCGTTGTATCCTCGCTCTGGCGGATCTGAATGCCGAGAACCGATTTGACCTCGGTATTGTCGGCGGCGGCATTGACCGGGCGCTTCTCCGCTTCGAGCACGGTGATGTCGACCGTCACTTTGTTCGGAAGAAGCGCGCCGCGCCAGCGGCGGGGGCGGAAGGCGCTGACGGGCGTCATGGCGAGCAGCGGTGCTTCGAGCGGCAGGATCGGGCCGTGGGCGGAAAGATTGTAGGCGGTGGAACCTGCCGGCGTCGTCACCATCAGTCCGTCGCAGATCAGTTCCGGCAGGCGAACCAGCCCATCGATCTCCACCTTCAGCTTTGCCGTCTGATAGGACTGGCGAAACAGCGAGACTTCATTGATGGCAAGCGCGACGCAGGAACTGCCGTCGGCATTGCGGGTGGTCATCTGCAGGGGATGAAACGCGTTTTCGACGGCTGCCTCGATGCGCTCGGACAGACCATCCGTGCGATAGTCGTTCATCAGGAAGCCGATGGAGCCGCGATTCATGCCGTAGACGCGCTTGCCGGTATTCATCGTCTTGTGCAGCGTCTGCAGCATGAAACCGTCACCGCCGAGAGCCACGATGATATCCGCATCTTCCTGCGATGTCTGGCCGTAAAGGCCAATAAGCTCTTCCTGCGCCGCTTGAGCCTCTGGCGCGGTGGAGGCGAGAAAACAGACGGATTGAAGATTGCGCGACATGCAATGTCCTTTGAATAGCGATTCTTCGTAATGTTATTCCCTTGCCGCGACAAGACGTTTCGCTCGGACTGGTGAATCGGTCGATCCCCAGCTTTGAAGCGGATCGACCGATTTTCCCTTTACAGGATTTCAAAATCTGGTACTTGGCATGCCGTTACGCCCTTGTAGCTCAGTTGGTAGAGCACCTGATTTGTAATCAGGGGGTCGCGGGTTCGAACCCTGCCGGGGGCACCATTTTCCTGTATATCGTCGATCATTTCATCTCCGGTATGGAAAACCGGCGGCAGCGACATAATATGTCGTCATGCGCGCGTTCCAACTACGCGTAGCGGTCATCAATCCTATCTTCGTGTGTCTGGAACCATATGCCCAGCAATCCCAAGAAGCCTAAACTCGAACACTCCGAGCTTTCGGGTGAATTCACCGATGATGGTGTGACCGTTCTGGTCGATATCTTTCGCCCGGCCGGCACCAATGCCGACTGGCGGATGGAGGTCATTACGCCGGAAGAGGATCTGATCGAATGGGAAGAGCCCTTCGCGACCGATCGCGAAGCATTCGACGAGTTCCTGGCGACGATTGCACGCGATGGCATCAGATCGTTCTTCGACGAAGCGGATCCTGCGATACACTGATCACTCGTCGGCGCATGGACGGCGACAGACGCGCGGAAAGAGCAGCCTGTGGAAGGGCCCGCCTTCGTCATGAAGGCGGCCGGCAATATCAGAAATATAGTTATGCTTGCGATTTGCAGGTAGCGGTCAGGCTCTGCCGCCTTATTTGCGTACCAGCAGCAGGGGCTCGCCTTCCTCTTCTTCGGACTTCTGGAAGCTGCCATCGGGCTTCATGTCGAAGGATAGAGACGAGCCGTCATTGCCCAGCATGACGAGCCCGAACCCTTCTGTCGCCCAGAGGGAAAGCTTGAGGTCGCCGACTTCGCCGGCGCAGTTGCCGTTTGACGACATCTTGGCGGTGCCGTCCTGATCCTTGTCGGCGGTAAGCGTGATATCGCAGACGGGCTTGCCATCCGGTGTCTGGATGCGCCAGGCGCCGGCAAGGCTTTCGGTGGTCGGCACATGATCGACATCGCCGAGCGCCGGCAGCAGCCAGGTCCGGTCGCCGCCTTCGCTTTCCCACGGCGAGCCTTCCTCCTGCTGGAAGCGCATGAGGGACTTGCCCCCACTGTCCGCGATCGCCAACGCTCCATCATCGGTGAAATTCCAGATCTTGGCTGCGGCGAGCGCGGGCAGCGGCGTCGCACAGGCATCCGCCCCCGTAATCTCGTAGCCGCCCGACACCGTATTCGTCCCGAAAGTGAGGCGGCAGCCCTTGGCACCGCTTTCCGGCGCAACCAGCCAGACGCCGGCCTGCGCCTGGATCATTTCGTCATCGGCGGAATGCGCCGGCTGGACCGCTGTCAGAGCAAGAGCGGCGGCAACCGCCGCGGGACCAAGAAGACGGATCAAGGCAAATTCTCCGAACGTGCTGCGGCCGCCAAGGGCGCCACTATGATTTGAGATAGGACCGCGTCGCATATAGCGCGATCGCGGCTGCGTTCGAGACATTCAACGACTTGATGGCGCCGGGCATATCGAGCCGAGCGAGCGCATTCACCGTTTCCCGCGTCTTCTGGCGCAGGCCCTTGCCCTCGGAGCCGAGCACGAGCGCGATCTTGTCGCCGCTGAAGGTTCCTTCCAGCGGAGCCGGACCTTCCGAATCAAGCCCGATCGTCGTGAAGCCGAGACGGTGCAGTTCTTCGAGCGCATCGGCGAGATTGGTGATCTGTATATAAGGTATGAGCTCGAGCGCGCCCGAGGCCGACTTTGCCATCACGCCCGATTCGGTCGGGCTGTGGCGCTGCGTGGTGATGACGGCACCCGCATCGAAAGCGACGGCCGAGCGCATGATGGCGCCGACATTGTGCGGATCCGTCACCTGATCGAGAACGAGGAGCAACGGGCTGTCCTTCAACGCCTCGAGGCGGCGCACGGGCAGGGGACGCGTTTCCAGCATGACGCCCTGGTGAATCGCTTCTGGGCCAAGCACCTTGTCGATATCCTGCGGCGAGACGATCTCGACCGGGATGCCGAGTTGATCGGCCGGACCGATTTCCAGCCGCACCAGCGCATTCTGCGTCGCGGACAGCTTGACGTTCTTGCGCTGCGGATTGCTCAGCGCCGCGCGAACCGTATGGAGCCCATAGAGAAAGACCTGATCGGGCGCGAGTGCCGGCGGCTTCCAATCGTCCGCGCCGGCCTTCTTGCGCTTCTGCGGCGTCGGCGTAGGTATCTCGCCACGCTCGCGCTTGGCATCGCGATGCGCGCGGCGCAGCGTTGCATAATGGGTGTCCTTGGCCGAGCGGTCGCCGGCGGTGTGGTCTTGGCCCTGGCGGCCCGGTGATTTGTCTTTGCTCATGGGGCTTTATAACCAGCGCCTTCCCGAGCGCCTAGTCCTCTTTCGGTGCCGGGCTTTTCCCACAGACTGAAATTTTTTCGTCATTTTTGGCAATTCCTTGTGTTGACAGACGGAAATCGTCCGGTCATATACGCGGCGCAGATCACGGCGGCGACGCCACGGTCTGACAAGCTTGGTCGCAAGATCCAGTCGGAAAACTGGAGGGATGCCCGAGTGGTTAAAGGGGACGGACTGTAAATCCGTTGGCTCAGCCTACGTTGGTTCAAATCCAACTCCCTCCACCATTCCGTGCCGGATCTTGACCATCCCGCGGGTATAGCTCAATGGTAGAGCAGCAGCCTTCCAAGCTGAATACGCGGGTTCGATTCCCGCTACCCGCTCCAGCTATTTCAGTCATTTAGCTATATCCCATATCACTATGCGGCCAATTGCCTTTGGCAAGGGCCATCCAAGATGCTCTTCCCGAGGGCTACTCTCTCTTCCTCTTGAATTGTTCTTTGAGGGCTTTTAAATATCGGGAGACGGATAAAGAGCCTCGGGCCGAGGTTTTCCGTCCACCCCGAACTTCTCAAGCCGAGTTCGTGTCGGGCCTTCAATTCAAAGGAGGCCTATTGTGCCAAACAAAATGTTCGCCATCAGACCTGTCAAAGGTGCAAGATTGAATTGCACGCGGCGGAGGTCGGAAATCAATCGATCGTATTTTGTCCTTCATGCAAAGCGACCGGTCCCCTTGATGGCGCTGGCCTGATTGACGATCCACTACCAGATTGGGCGGTGACAAATTTGCTTGCACAGTCCTTTGTTCATCGCGAACGCTAGGTTTTGTCGTTATTTGACCTCGGCAACGATCTCCAGGTCGAGGTCAATGACGTTAATCCGCGGCTTGACCTTTCCGCATAGCTGTACCTGCAGAATTCGGCAATCTACCCTCCAGGCGTCTCCGACTTGTTGACCTTATTAGGTGGTGCGACTCCCATCTTTGCATAGTTGACATGAAGGGTTGCTTATATCAGCGCGAGCTATAGATACTGCTCAAGCAACCGAAACGGGAGAGCGCAAATGGGTATCTTCGACAAGATCAAGGGTGCAATCTGGGGAGAGGCAAAGGCTGCGGGAGCCGCTCCGGCGCCATCGCAAACTACGGCGGCAACTGCCAATCCGGCGCCTGCGCCAACGCCGGCTCCTTCAGCGACTACGGCAGCAACCTCGCCTGCAACCAGCGCGCCGTCCGCGCCAGTGGATATCGCCTCGATCCTCGATGCAGCGGTCAAGAAGAGCGGCCAGAAGCTGGATTGGAAGCATTCGATCGTCGATCTCATGAAGGCGCTCGGCATGGATGCAAGCCTTTCCGAGCGCGAGGAGCTGGCGCAGGAGCTCGGCTATACCGGCGATACGGGCGATTCCGCCAAGATGAACACGTTCCTCCACAAGGCTCTTCTGAAGAAGCTTGCGGACAATGGCAGCAAGGTGCCGGCCGATCTTCTCGATTGATTGTCTTTTGTCCCGGCGGTCGGCAATGCGCCCGCCGCCGGATGGCATGCCAATCAGGCGACGAGCCATGATTGCGTCCGGTAGTTGCGCGCTCCCGCCGATGGGCGAGGGCGCCTTTTGTTTGCAGCGCCAGATGCCCGGCGGCGCCTCTGGAATTCCTCTTGGCGCTCCTATCTAAGCGCCTGAACCGGCAAATGCTTTTACATCTTGCCGGATCGGCCGGCAAAGCTTGTGCGGCGAAGGAATGCCGAAGGCTGCGGACCGCGCGCCGTCGGCCGGGCTTTGCCGGAAATAGCGCCTGCAATTAAGTCTTGCGCAAATGCGATGAAAGCCTTAAACGGCGGCACTAAACCGGTTCGCCGGGGCCACTCATTACGTTCACAGGAAGCATTCAAATGGCAAAGAGTAAGTTTGAGCGCAATAAGCCGCACGTTAACATCGGTACGATCGGTCACGTTGACCACGGCAAGACGTCCTTGACGGCAGCGATCACGAAGTACTTCGGCGAGTTCAAGGCGTATGACCAAATCGACGCGGCTCCGGAAGAGAAGGCCCGTGGCATCACGATCTCGACGGCCCACGTTGAATACGAGACGCCGAACCGTCACTATGCGCACGTTGACTGCCCCGGCCACGCCGACTACGTGAAGAACATGATCACGGGTGCCGCTCAGATGGACGGCGCGATCCTGGTTTGCTCCGCCGCCGACGGCCCGATGCCGCAGACGCGCGAGCACATTCTGCTCGCCCGCCAGGTTGGCGTTCCGGCGATCGTCGTATTCCTGAACAAGGTCGACCAGGTTGACGACGCCGAGCTTCTGGAACTCGTCGAGCTCGAAGTTCGCGAACTTCTGTCGTCCTACGACTTCCCGGGCGACGACATCCCGGTCGTCAAGGGTTCGGCGCTGGCTGCGCTTGAAGATTCGGACAAGAAGATCGGCGAAGATGCGATCCGCGAGCTGATGGCTCAGGTTGACGCCTATATCCCGACGCCCGAGCGTCCGATCGACCAGCCGTTCCTGATGCCGATCGAAGACGTGTTCTCGATCTCCGGCCGTGGTACGGTTGTGACGGGCCGCGTCGAGCGTGGCGTGATCAAGGTTGGTGAAGAAGTCGAGATCGTCGGCATTCGTCCGACGTCGAAGACGACGGTGACCGGCGTTGAAATGTTCCGCAAGCTGCTCGACCAGGGCCAGGCCGGCGACAACATTGGCGCGCTGATCCGCGGTGTGAACCGTGACGGCGTCGAGCGTGGTCAGATCCTGTGCAAGCCGGGTTCTGTGAAGCCGCACAAGAAGTTCAAGGCCGAAGCCTACATCCTGACGAAGGAAGAAGGCGGCCGTCATACGCCGTTCTTCACGAACTACCGTCCGCAGTTCTACTTCCGTACGACGGACGTGACGGGCATCGTGACGCTTCCGGAAGGCACGGAAATGGTTATGCCTGGCGACAACGTGACGGTTGACGTCGAGCTGATCGTTCCGATCGCGATGGAAGAAAAGCTTCGCTTCGCCATCCGCGAAGGCGGCCGCACCGTCGGCGCTGGCATCGTGGCATCGATCGTCGAGTAATCTTCGGATTATTCTTTTACTAGAAGGGCCTCGCTGGAAACAGCGGGGCCTTTTCGCATTGGGCAAGTCAGCGCCTCGATTCTGCTATCTCGCTGGAAGAACCTCCGCTCACCAAGCCGTGTCTTGCGAAACAGATACAAGGGCCTATGTATCGCTCGATTTTCCAAGGAGGAGATTTTCATGAAGAAACGTATTTTGTTTACCGGCGGAAGCGGCAAGGCGGGGCGTCATACGGTTCCGTGGCTGGTCGATGCCGGCTATGAGGTCCACAATGTCGATCTCGTGCCGCTGAACAGTCCTGGCGTCACCAACCTGCAGGCCGATGTCACCGATGCGGGACAGGTTTATAATGTCCTGACGATGCATCGCGACTTTCCCGATCTCGATCAGGGCAAGGGCGTGCAGCCTTTCGACGCCGTCGTGCATTTCGCAGCCATCCCGCGCATCCTGATCAAGCCGGACAACGAGACATTCCGCATCAACACGATGAGCACCTACAATGTCATCGAGGCGGCGGCGAAGCTCGGTGTGAAGAAGATCATCATCGCCTCCAGCGAGACGACCTATGGCGTCTGCTTCGCCGAAGGCCATCGCGACTTCCATCAGTTCCCGCTGGAGGAGGACTATGATGTCAATCCGATGGATTCCTATGGCCTGTCCAAGGTCGTAAACGAGAAGACGGCTCGGGCTTTCGCCGAGCGTTTCGGCATCGACATCTATGCGCTGCGTATCGGTAACGTCATCGAGCCGCATGAATATCAGCGTTTCCCGGAGTTTTTCGCCAATAGCGAAATCCGCAAACGCATTGCCTGGAGCTATATCGACGCCCGCGATCTCGGCCAGATCGTTCATCTCTGCATCGAGAAGAACGGCCTCGGCTTTCAGGTCTTCAATGCCGCCAACGACACGGTATCGGCCAATACGCCATCGCGAGAGCTGGCCGCCAAGCACTTTCCGAATGTCCCCTTCACGCGCGAGATCGGCGAATATGAGGGCTTGCTGTCCAACCGCAAGATCCGCGAGGTCCTGGGCTTCAAGGAGGAACACGACTGGCGGAAATACGTGAAGGTCTGAGGCGCAAAGCCTGAGAATCCCCCGGGGGCTGCATTTTGGGGGTGTCCGGGGGAGGGGAGCGGCGAAATCTCTCCATTTGTTACGCAGCATAACCAAAAATGCTTCCGCAAACACTCGACAAATATCCTGGTTTCTTTAAGTAGGTTCAGGTTCGCGGCATCTCCTGTAGATTGCAGCGCGTCGTGCGGCGTATTCGGCACATGGTTGAACCGTCATTCCGCGGCCGAAAGGCTTCATGCGATGAAATGAGCCTTGCTTGTCTCACGGCGAAGGATAATTTGCCGGCTGATTCAGAACAGACCAGCCGTTTCGGAGGTATCATGAAGGATAATGTTGCACGCATTTTCGTCGGGTTCGATTCCAAGGAGGTCGTGGCCTATCACGTCCTGACCCAGAGCATCATCGAGCGCTCGTCTATTCCGGTGGTGTTCTCGCCGATCGTGCTCAACAATCTCGAGGGCATCTTCACGCGCGAGCGCAACCCGCTGCAGTCGACCGAATTTTCCTTCTCGCGCTTCCTCGTGCCTTACCTCAGCGATTACCAGGGCTGGAGCATCTTCATGGATTGCGACATGCTCGCCCGCGCCGATATCGCGGAGCTTTGGGCGTTGCGTGACGATCGCTACGCCGCCATGTGCGTCAAGCACGACTACCAGCCAAAGATCGAGACCAAGTTCCTCGGTCAGACGCAGACCAAATACGAGAAGAAGAACTGGTCGAGCATGATCCTGTTCAACAACGCCAAATGCACGGCGTTGACGAAGGATTTCGTCAATACGGCGACTGGTCTTCAGCTGCATCAGTTCAAGTGGCTGGAGAATGACGATCAGATTGGCGAGGTGCCGGTGGTCTGGAACTATCTAGTAAACGAATATGATTATCGCGAAGATGCCAAGCTGGTGCACTTCACCGATGGCGGCCCGTATTTCGACGAATATCGCAACGACGATTACGCCGAAGAATGGTTCGCCATGCGCGATCGGATGCTGCACGTCCAACAGAAATGAACGAAGTGGACCACAGAACGTCGGACGCCATTGATGTCGGCCTTCCGGCTGCGGGTGCCGCAGCCGGCCTGAACGGCGCCGACGAATGGCGCGATGTGCTGGCGGGCTTCTCGCATATCGTCCTAGTCGCCAACAGCGACGCGGTCGATATCGCCAGCCTGCAGACGCAGTTTCCGGAAACGGCGCTCTTCGTCTTCTTCAACAAGGTTTACAAGGTTCTGGACCGTCCGTTCCATGGGCATTCGCTGCTGATCTCTCGTGGTCAGCCGCGAGGCGCCAACATCGTCTATCGCGGCGAAGTGGGCGAGGTGGTCAAATTCTTCCCCGCGGAATATTTCCTCGGCGTCATGAACATCCGGCTTGGTTCGGAAGAGAAGCTCAATCCGGCCGCCGATTTTCAGGGCGCACCGACCGGCCATCTCGATCTCGTGGGCTTCTGTTCGGATTTCTATACGGAAGGCAAGACGCCGACGAGCGGCTTTGCCATGGCGCTTTGGCTCAGTGATCTGAAACTGCCCGGTGCGATCGTGCTTGCCGGCTTCTCGGCAAGGCGCAGTCAGAAGTGGAGGGTCGTTTCCGTCCATGACTGGAGTTTCGAGCAGACCTTCCTTCGCCTTTTTGCCCGCCTGGGAAAGATCACCATCCATGGCGGGGTCGCGCTGAACCCCTATCTCCGCCTTGCTGAGCGCTTCACGGAAGTGCCGCCGGCCGAGATTGCCTTGGCCGCGGCCGAGGTTTTGTCGGAGAGGTTGGGCAATAGCGACGCCGAAATAGATAAGCTGATCTCCCTGACCAATGTGATTCGCTCCGCGGATAGTTTCATGCGCCGCCTCAGGCCGAAATTTCTCAAGCGCAAGCCGAAAGGCTCACCCGGAGAGTAACGAAGGCGAGGGCATTCTTTCCGATAGCATTTGCGGCAGCTTTGCCCCTTGCGGCGGACCTTTTGTTCGAGCTTGCTCCATGCGAAACTGCGGTTCCGCTTTGGGAAAAAGCAAAAAACGCTCTTGCCAATCGTTTCATCCCGCCTTAAAGGGAGCGCCATGTCTTCGAACTGCTTGGGCGGTCCACCGCTCGAAGCGAATATTCGAAGGAAGAAGGGGTATAGCTCAGTTGGTAGAGCGGCGGTCTCCAAAACCGCAGGTCGTAGGTTCGAGCCCTGCTGCCCCTGCCATTTTCCTCGATTTGACTGGCGCGTCGTTTCGCAGCTTCTTGGATTGGGGATATGCCGGATTGCCGGCAAATTTTAGAAAGCACCGTATTGCCTCTTGTTAAATCGGGAATCGGTGTTTATGTAGGGTTCAACAGACACGCGGTGCGTGGGGCTGATATGTTCAGCTTTACGCGCCGTAATTGCGTGGGCAGTCAATGGCATCCAAAACGAATCCAATAGCGTTTCTGCGGCAGGTGCGCTCCGAGACGTCGAAAATCACTTGGCCCTCGCGTCGCGAGACGATGATCTCGACGGTGATGGTGCTCGTCATGGTCGTTTTCGCCTCGCTGTTTTTCTTTGCTGCCGACCAGCTTATTGGCTGGATTCTCAGCTACGTGCTGAATACCGGCAACTGATATCGGGTGGAGATGAACATGGCGGCACGTTGGTACATCGTCCACGCTTATTCTAATTTTGAAAAGAAGGTGGCTGATTCCATCGAGGAGAAGGCCAGGCAGAAGGGTCTCGAGCATCTGTTCGAGAAGATTCTTGTGCCGACCGAAAAGGTTGTCGAGGTTCGTCGCGGCCGTAAGGTCGACAGCGAGCGCAAGTTCTTCCCGGGTTACGTGCTCGTACGCGCCAACCTGACGGATGAGGCCTATCATCTGATCAAGAATACGCCGAAAGTCACTGGCTTCCTCGGCTCCGATAATAAGCCCGTTCCGATTCCGGATTATGAAGCCGAGCGCATTCTCGGTCAGGTCCAGGAAGGCGTCGAGCGGCCGAAAGCTTCCGTATCCTTCGAGATCGGCGAGCAGGTCCGCGTGTCCGATGGCCCGTTTGCCTCGTTCAACGGCACGGTTCAGGATGTGGACGAAGAGCGTTCTCGCCTGAAGGTGGAGGTGTCGATCTTCGGCCGCGCCACGCCGGTCGAGCTGGAATACAGCCAGGTCGAGAAGGTCTGATTGTGATTTCTACGAAAGGTTGGCCTGGCGGCTGGCCTTTTGTTCGAGTTTGGATATAAGTAAATACTTACTTATGTCTCGCGGCAAAGCCGCAATTCGCGTGGAAGGGTAGGGTCTTAGCCAGGCCTGGCGATCCGCACCACGCAACCGCAGCCGCCGGAGCGATCCGGCATTAGTCGGCCGGGCAACCGGCCATGTAGAAAGGCAGAGAGAAATGGCTAAGAAAGTTGCAGGCCAGCTCAAGCTGCAGGTCAAGGCCGGCTCGGCGAATCCGTCGCCGCCGATCGGTCCTGCGCTTGGTCAGCGTGGCATTAACATCATGGAATTCTGCAAGGCGTTCAATGCCGCCACGCAGGAAATGGAAAAGGGTATGCCGATCCCGGTCGTCATCACCTACTACCAGGATAAGTCCTTCACCTTCGCAATGAAGCAGCCGCCGGTCAGCTACTTCCTGAAGAAGGAAGCGAAGATCCAGTCCGGCTCGAAGACCCCGGGCAAGGGCGCCAAGGCCGGCACCCTGACCAAGGCTCAGGTCAAGGCAATTGCCGAAGCCAAGATGAAGGATCTGAATGCCGCCGATATCGAAGGCGCAATGGCCATGATCGAGGGCTCCGCCCGCGCCATGGGCCTGGAAGTGGTAGGTTAAGACCATGGTAGCAAAGCGTATTCAGAAGATTCGTGAAGGCGTTGATCCGACCAAGCTTTATGCTCTGGATCTGGCCATCAACATGGTCAAGGAACGTGCCGTCGCCAAGTTCGACGAAACCGTCGAAATCTCGATGAACCTCGGTGTTGACCCGCGTCACGCCGACCAGATGGTTCGTGGCGTCGTCAACCTGCCGAACGGCACCGGCCGTACGGTTCGCGTTGCCGTCTTCGCTCGTGGCGCCAAGGCTGATGAAGCCAAGGCTGCCGGTGCAGACATCGTCGGCGCGGAAGACTTGGTTGAAATCGTTCAGGGCGGCAAGATCGATTTCGATCGCTGCATCGCCACCCCGGACATGATGCCGCTCGTCGGCCGTCTCGGTAAGGTTCTCGGCCCGCGCGGCATGATGCCGAACCCGAAGGTTGGCACCGTCACGATGGACGTCAAGGGTGCTGTTGAGGCTTCCAAGGGCGGTGCCGTCGAGTTCCGCGTCGAGAAGGCTGGTATCGTCCATGCCGGTATCGGCAAGGCTTCCTTCGACGCCAAGGCTCTGGAAGAAAACATCCGCGCCTTCGCCGACGCTGTCATCAAGGCGAAGCCGGCTGGCGCCAAGGGCAACTACCTGAAGCGTGTTGCGATCTCCTCGACCATGGGTCCGGGCGTCAAGATCGAGCCGTCGACGGTTACGGCGCCGAGCGCCTAAAGATTATGCCGGGCGTTGTGCCCGGCGTTTAAGAATTCCCGGCCTTTCGGGGCTGGGATTTCCGGAGAAATCCGGAATTCCTGTCCGAGATTGCAGGTGGTTATCCCTTAATCACTCAAGCCTGCATGAGACGGGTAAGACCCGAATTTTGAAGAAGCTTCGCTTCGATGAACTCGGTTCGAGCCTTGGATGCCTTGTGCCTTGGAGCCGTCAGGCTCGAGCGCGAGGGGACAGGATCCTCAAGCGTCGCTTGGGATCTCATCGATCCCAGGAGGCAAAAGGCAACCCGGCAGGCCCGTTAACCCGGTCCTGTCAACTGGAGAAAAGCAGTGGAAAGAGCGGAAAAACGCGAATTCGTCACGGAACTGAACGAAGTCTTCAAGGCTTCGGGCTCGGTTGTCGTGGCCCACTATGCTGGTGCTACAGTCGCTCAGATGAACGATTTTCGTTCCAAAATGCGCGCTGCTGGCGGCACCGTCAAAGTCGCGAAGAACCGCCTGGCCAAAATTGCTCTTCAGGGCACGGATGCGGAAGGGATTTCCAATCTCTTCACCGGTCAGACGCTGATCGCATACAGCACTGATCCGATTACCGCTCCGAAGGTCGTCGTGGATTTCGCCAAGAGCAACGACAAGATCGTTGTTCTGGGCGGCGCCATGGGAACAACAACGCTCAACGCCGAAGGTGTCAAGTCGCTCGCGACCCTGCCTTCGCTGGACGAGCTGCGCGCGAAGCTGCTGGGCATGATCCAGACTCCGGCTACCCGCATCGCAGGTGTTGTTGCAGCGCCGGCAAGCCAGCTTGCTCGCGTGTTCTCGGCCTACGCCAAGAAGGACGAAGCCGCGTAAGGCGGTTTTTCGCTGTTCATAACCAACCAGTTCGAACCGAACAAAAGGAACTACTAAAATGGCTGATCTCGCAAAGATCGTTGAAGACCTCTCCTCGCTGACCGTTCTCGAAGCTGCAGAACTGTCGAAGCTTCTCGAAGAAAAGTGGGGCGTTTCCGCCGCTGCTCCGGTAGCTGTTGCTGCCGTTGCCGGTGGTGCTGGCGGCGCTGCTGCGGCTGCTGAAGAAGAAAAGACCGAGTTCGACGTCATCCTCGCTGATGCCGGCGCGAACAAGATCAACGTCATCAAGGAAGTCCGCGGCATCACCGGCCTCGGCCTCAAGGAAGCCAAGGACCTCGTTGAAGCCGCTCCGAAGGCTGTCAAGGAAGGCGTTTCCAAGGCTGAAGCTGCTGACATCAAGAAGAAGCTCGAAGACGCCGGCGCTAAGGTCGACGTTAAGTAAGCTTGAAACTGCTTTGGGAGGTGGCTTTTTGCTACCTCCCATTTGCCGTTTTTCTGAACGAATTACCCAAAAGCCGCGGGCAAAACGGCTTTTGGGTAATGGGTTCTTCAAGAGGATGGTCTCAAACCGAACCGCGACGCAATCCGGCTGAGCGGTTTTCGGTTAAATAGACGAGATTGAACTACTCATTGATTGATGGGGTCGCCTGGCCAGCGATTCCCATCCGTTGCAGGCCCGGGTGCAGGATTTTAAAGGAGCGACGATGGCTCAGACCCTTTCGTTCAACGGTCGCAGGCGCGTACGCAAGTTTTTTGGTAAGATTCCCGAAGTCGCAGAGATGCCGAACCTCATCGAGGTTCAGAAGGCGTCCTACGATCAGTTTCTCATGGTCGAAGAACCGAAGGGCGGCCGCCCGGACGAAGGTCTTCAGGCTGTCTTCAAGTCGGTTTTTCCGATCACCGATTTCTCCGGCGCGTCCATGCTGGAGTTCGTTTCCTATGAGTTCGAACCGCCGAAGTTCGACGTCGATGAGTGCCGCCAGCGCGACCTGACCTACGCCGCGCCGCTGAAGGTGACCCTCCGTCTGATCGTGTTCGACATCGACGAGGATACGGGCGCGAAGTCCATCAAGGACATCAAGGAACAGAGCGTCTACATGGGCGACATGCCGCTCATGACGAACAACGGTACGTTCATCGTGAACGGCACCGAGCGCGTGATCGTGTCGCAGATGCACCGTTCCCCGGGCGTCTTCTTCGATCACGACAAGGGCAAGAGCCATTCTTCCGGCAAGCTGCTCTTTGCCGCTCGCGTCATCCCCTACCGCGGTTCCTGGCTCGACATCGAATTCGATGCCAAGGACATCGTCTACGCCCGTATCGACCGCCGGCGCAAGATTCCCGTGACGTCGCTTCTGATGGCGCTCGGCATGGATGGTGAAGACATCCTGTCGACCTTCTACACGAAGTCGCTCTACCAGCGCGATGGCGATGGCTGGCGTATTCCCTTCAAGCCGGAAACGCTGAAGGGCGCCAAGACCGTTGCCGACATGATCGACGCCGACACCGGCGAAGTCGTGGTCGAAGGCGGCAAGAAGCTCACGCCGCGCCTGCTGCGTCAGCTGCAGGACAAGGGCCTCAAGGCTCTGAAGGCGACCGACGAAGAGCTGTACGGCCTGTTCCTGGCGGAAGATATCGTCAACTTCCAGACCGGTGAGATCTATCTCGAAGCCGGCGACGAAATCGACGAGAAGACCCTGCCTGTCATCCTGAACGCGGGCTTCGATGAAATCCCGGTTCTCGGCATCGACCACATCAATGTCGGCGCCTACATCCGCAACACGCTCGCAGCCGACAAGAACGAGAACCGCCAGGACGCTCTGTTCGACATCTACCGCGTCATGCGTCCGGGCGAGCCGCCGACCATGGAATCGGCCGAAGCCATGTTCAACTCGCTGTTCTTCGATGCGGAGCGCTACGATCTCTCCGCCGTCGGCCGCGTGAAGATGAACATGCGCCTCGACCTCGACGTCGAAGACACCGTCCGCATCCTGCGCAAGGACGACATCCTGGCCGTGGTCAAGATGCTTGTCGAGCTGCGTGACGGCAAGGGCGAGATCGACGATATCGACAACCTCGGCAACCGCCGCGTCCGTTCGGTCGGCGAGCTGATGGAAAACCAGTATCGTCTCGGCCTGCTGCGTATGGAACGCGCGATCAAGGAACGTATGTCCTCGATCGAAATCGACACGGTCATGCCGCAGGATCTGATCAACGCAAAGCCGGCCGCCGCCGCCGTCCGCGAATTCTTCGGCTCCTCGCAGCTGTCGCAGTTCATGGACCAGGTGAACCCGCTTTCGGAAATCACTCACAAGCGTCGTCTTTCGGCTCTTGGCCCGGGCGGTCTGACCCGCGAGCGCGCCGGCTTCGAAGTCCGCGACGTTCATCCGACGCACTATGGTCGTATTTGCCCGATCGAAACGCCGGAAGGTCCGAACATCGGCCTCATCAACTCGCTGGCGACCTTTGCCCGCGTCAACAAGTACGGCTTCATCGAAAGCCCTTATCGCCGCATCATCGACGGTAAGGTGACCAACGACGTGCTCTACCTCTCCGCTATGGAAGAGGCGAAGTACTACGTTGCTCAGGCCAACGCCGAGCTCGACGCCGACGGCTCCTTCATCGAGGAATTCGTCGTTTGCCGTCACGCCGGCGAAGTCATGCTCGCTCCGCGCGACAACATCAACCTGATGGACGTCTCGCCGAAGCAGCTGGTTTCGGTTGCTGCCGCTCTGATCCCGTTCCTGGAAAACGACGACGCCAACCGCGCGCTCATGGGCTCGAACATGCAGCGTCAGGCCGTGCCGCTTCTGCGTGCCGAAGCTCCGTTCGTCGGCACGGGCATGGAGCCGGTCGTCGCGCGTGACTCCGGTGCTGCCATCGGCGCCCGCCGCGGCGGCGTGGTCGACCAGGTCGACGCGACGCGTATCGTTATCCGCGCCACCGAGGACCTCGATCCGTCGAAGTCCGGCGTCGATATCTACCGCCTGATGAAGTTCCAGCGTTCGAACCAGAACACCTGCGTCAACCAGCGCCCGCTGGTCACCGTCGGTGACGTGGTCAACAAGGGCGACATTCTCGCAGACGGTCCGTCGACCGACCTCGGCGATCTGGCCCTCGGCCGCAACGTGCTCGTCGCGTTCATGCCGTGGAACGGCTACAACTACGAAGACTCGATCCTGCTCTCCGAGCGCATCGTTGCCGACGACGTGTTCACCTCCATCCACATCGAAGAATTCGAAGTGATGGCGCGCGACACCAAGCTCGGTCCGGAAGAAATCACCCGCGACATCCCGAACGTTTCGGAAGAAGCGCTGAAGAACCTGGACGAAGCCGGCATCGTTTACATCGGCGCCGAAGTTCAGCCGGGCGATATCCTCGTCGGCAAGATCACGCCGAAGGGCGAAAGCCCGATGACGCCGGAAGAAAAGCTCCTGCGCGCCATCTTCGGTGAAAAGGCATCCGACGTTCGCGATACCTCCATGCGCATGCCGCCCGGCACCTACGGTACGGTCGTCGAAGTCCGCGTCTTCAACCGTCACGGCGTCGAAAAGGACGAACGTGCCATGGCGATCGAGCGCGAAGAGATCGAACGCCTTGCCAAGGACCGTGACGACGAACAGGCGATCCTCGACCGTAACGTCTACGGCCGTCTGGTCGAGATGCTGCGCGGTCAGGTTGCTCTTGCTGGTCCGAAGGGCTTCAAGAAGGGCACGGAACTGTCGAACGCAGTCGTTTCGGAGTATCCGCGTTCGCAGTGGTGGATGTTCGCCGTCGAGGACGAAAAGGTCCAGAGCGAGCTCGAAGCCCTGCGTGGCCAGTACGACGAATCCAAGTCGCGCCTCGAACAGCGCTTCATGGACAAGGTCGAAAAGGTCCAGCGCGGCGACGAAATGCCTCCGGGCGTCATGAAGATGGTCAAGGTCTTCGTCGCTGTGAAGCGCAAGATCCAGCCGGGCGACAAGATGGCAGGCCGTCACGGGAACAAGGGCGTGGTCTCGCGCATTGTTCCGGTCGAGGACATGCCGTTCCTCGAAGACGGTACGCATGTCGATATCGTGCTGAACCCGCTTGGCGTTCCCTCGCGCATGAATGTCGGTCAGATTCTCGAAACGCACCTCGGCTGGGCTTGCGCCGGCATGGGCCGTCAGATCGGCGAACTGATCGAAGCCTACAAGGCGAGCGGCGACATCGAGCCTCTGCGCAAGACGATCGATCTGGTCGTCGGCGATGGCCCGAAGAGCGACGACGTTCACGAGTATGACGATGCATCGGTGCTGCGTCTGGCCGATCAGTGGAAGCGTGGCGTGTCCATCGCAACCCCGGTCTTCGACGGTGCCGGCGAAGCTGACGTCAACAAGATGCTGGCAATGGCAGGTCTCAAGGAAACCGGTCAGTCGACGCTGTACGACGGACGTACCGGCGAGCAGTTCGACCGCCAGGTCACGGTTGGCTACATCTACATGCTGAAGCTGAACCACCTTGTCGACGACAAGATCCACGCCCGTTCGATCGGACCGTACTCGCTCGTTACCCAGCAGCCGCTGGGCGGTAAGGCGCAGTTCGGCGGTCAGCGCTTCGGTGAAATGGAAGTCTGGGCGCTCGAAGCTTACGGTGCAGCCTACACGCTGCAGGAAATGCTCACGGTCAAGTCGGACGACGTGGCCGGCCGTACCAAGGTCTACGAAGCCATCGTTCGTGGCGACGACACCTTCGAGGCGGGCATTCCGGAAAGCTTCAACGTTCTCGTCAAGGAAATGCGCTCGCTGGGCCTCAGCGTCGAACTGGAAAACTCCAAGGTCGACGATCTGCAGACGGCAAGCCAGCTTCCCGACGCAGCCGAGTAATAGCCTGCGGGTGCGCGCTGTCGGTCAGCGCGCACCGCTTGGAATATTGCAGCGCCGTTGGCGTCTCTTAGGATGCATGGCGCCGCAAGGCGGTTTTAAAGCGTCAGTCCGGTTCCCGGGATTTGCCGGCACTGTTCGCAATTCGAGGGCGTTTCGCCCCTAAAGGAGATAGGCATGAACCAAGAGGTCATGAATCTTTTCAATCCGCAGGTGCCTGCGCAGAATTTCGATTCCATCCGGATTTCGATTGCGTCGCCGGAGAAGATTCTTTCCTGGTCTTATGGCGAGATCAAGAAGCCGGAAACGATCAACTATCGTACGTTCAAGCCGGAACGCGATGGTCTTTTCTGCGCACGAATCTTCGGTCCGATCAAGGACTACGAATGCTTGTGCGGCAAGTACAAGCGCATGAAGTATAAGGGCATCATCTGCGAAAAGTGCGGCGTCGAAGTCACGCTGTCGCGCGTTCGCCGTGAGCGCATGGGCCATATCGAGCTCGCCGCTCCCGTCGCCCACATCTGGTTCCTGAAGTCGCTGCCTTCGCGCATTTCGACGCTGCTCGACATGACGCTGAAGGATGTGGAGCGCGTTCTCTATTTCGAAAACTACATCGTCACCGAGCCGGGTCTCACCGCGCTCAAGGAGCACCAGCTCCTGACGGAAGAAGAGTACATGCTCGCCGTCGACGAATATGGCGAAGACCAGTTCACCGCCATGATCGGCGCTGAAGCGATCTACGAGATGCTGGCCAGCATGAACCTCGAAAAGATCGCTGGCGACCTGCGCTCGGAGCTTGCCGACACCACGTCGGACCTCAAGCAGAAGAAGCTGATGAAGCGCCTGAAGATCGTCGAGAACTTCATGGAATCCGGCAACCGTCCGGAATGGATGATCATGAAGGTCGTCCCGGTCATCCCGCCGGACCTGCGTCCGCTGGTTCCGCTGGATGGCGGCCGCTTCGCGACCTCGGATCTGAACGATCTGTACCGCCGTGTCATCAACCGTAACAACCGTCTGAAGCGCCTCATCGAACTGCGCGCTCCGGGCATCATCATCCGCAACGAAAAGCGCATGCTGCAGGAATCTGTCGATGCGCTGTTCGACAACGGTCGTCGCGGCCGCGTCATTACCGGCGCCAACAAGCGTCCGCTGAAGTCGCTGTCCGACATGCTCAAGGGCAAGCAGGGCCGCTTCCGCCAGAACCTGCTCGGCAAGCGCGTCGACTATTCCGGCCGTTCGGTCATCGTGACCGGTCCGGAACTCAAGCTGCATCAGTGCGGCCTGCCGAAGAAGATGGCGCTCGAGTTGTTCAAGCCGTTCATCTATGCCCGCCTCGACGCGAAGGGTTACTCCTCGACCGTCAAGCAGGCGAAGAAACTGGTCGAAAAGGAAAAGCCGGAAGTCTGGGATATCCTGGACGAGGTCATCCGCGAGCATCCGGTTCTCTTGAACCGCGCACCGACGCTGCACCGCCTGGGCATCCAGGCCTTCGAACCCACGCTGGTCGAAGGCAAGGCCATCCAGCTGCACCCGCTCGTCTGCACGGCCTTCAACGCCGACTTCGACGGTGACCAGATGGCCGTTCACGTGCCGCTCTCGCTGGAAGCCCAGCTGGAAGCCCGCGTGCTGATGATGTCGACCAACAACATTCTGCACCCGGCAAACGGCGCGCCGATCATCGTTCCCTCGCAGGACATGGTTCTCGGCCTCTACTATCTGTCGATCATGAACCAGAATGAGCCCGGCGAAGGCATGGCCTTCTCGGATCTCGGTGAGCTGCATCACGCGCTTGAAAACAAGGTCGTGACGCTGCATTCGAAGATCCGCGGCCGCTTCAAGTCAGTCGGCGAAGATGGCAAGCCCTATTCGAAGATCTATGAAACGACCCCCGGCCGTCTGCTGATCGGCGAACTCCTGCCGAAGCATGGCAAGGTGACCTTCGATATCTGCAACCAGGAAATGACCAAGAAGAACATCTCCAAGATGATCGACACGGTCTACCGCCATTGCGGTCAGAAGGACACGGTCATTTTCTGCGACCGCATCATGCAGCTTGGCTTCTCCCATGCTTGCCGCGCCGGCATTTCGTTCGGCAAGGACGACATGGTCATTCCGGATACCAAGGTTAAGATCGTCGGCGATACCGAAGCGCTCGTGAAGGAATACGAGCAGCAGTATAACGACGGTCTGATCACCCAGGGCGAGAAGTACAACAAGGTTGTCGATGCCTGGGGCAAGGCCACGGAAAAGGTCGCCGAAGAAATGATGGCCCGCATTAAGGCCGTCGAATTCGACGAAAAGACCGGTCGCCAGAAGCCGATGAACTCGATCTACATGATGAGCCACTCGGGTGCTCGTGGTTCGCCGAACCAGATGCGTCAGCTGGGCGGCATGCGCGGCCTCATGGCCAAGCCGTCGGGCGAAATCATCGAGACGCCGATCATCTCGAACTTCAAGGAAGGTCTCACCGTTAACGAGTACTTCAACTCGACGCACGGTGCCCGCAAGGGTCTGGCCGACACCGCCTTGAAGACCGCGAACTCGGGCTACCTGACCCGCCGTCTCGTCGACGTCGCGCAGGATTGCATCGTCACGCAGATCGATTGCGGCACCGAAAACGGCCTCACCATGACCGCCATCGTTGATGCCGGTCAGGTCGTCGCCTCGCTCGGCGCCCGCATCCTCGGCCGCACGGCGCTGGACGACATCGATCATCCGGTCACGGGTGAGCGCATCGTCGATGCCGGCAAGATGATCCTCGAGCCCGACGTCATCGAGATCGAGAAGGCGGGTATCCAGTCGATTCGCATCCGCTCGGCTCTGACCTGCGAAATCCAGACGGGCGTATGCTCGGTCTGCTACGGCCGCGACCTTGCTCGCGGTACGCCTGTCAACATCGGCGAAGCTGTCGGCGTCATCGCCGCGCAGTCGATCGGTGAGCCGGGCACGCAGCTGACCATGCGTACCTTCCACCTGGGCGGCACGGCGACCGTGGTCGACCAGTCGTTCCTGGAAGCCTCCTACGAGGGCACGGTTCAGATCAAGAACCGCAACATGCTGCGCAACTCCGAAGGCAACCTCGTTGCCATGGGCCGCAACATGACGGTGCAGATCCTAGACGAACGTGGCGTCGAACGCTCCTCGCAGCGCGTTGCCTACGGTTCGAAGCTGTTTGTCGATGACGGCGACAAGGTGAAGCGCGGTCAGCGTCTGGCGGAGTGGGATCCCTATACCCGTCCGATGATGACGGAAGTGGCCGGTACGGTTCACTTCGAAGACGTCGTCGACGGTCTCTCGGTTCTCGAAGCGACGGACGAATCCACAGGTATCACCAAGCGTCAGGTTATCGACTGGCGCTCGACGCCGCGCGGCTCCGATCTGAAGCCGGCGATCGTCATCAAGGACGCCAGCGGCAATGTCGCCAAGCTCTCGCGCGGTGGCGAAGCTCGCTTCCTGCTGTCGGTCGACGCGATCCTGTCGGTCGAGCCGGGGCAGAAGGTGTCGCAGGGTGACGTTCTCGCCCGTTCGCCGCTGGAAAGCGCCAAGACCAAGGACATCACCGGTGGTCTGCCGCGCGTTGCCGAACTGTTCGAAGCTCGTCGTCCGAAGGACCACGCCATCATCGCAGAGATCGATGGTACGATCCGCCTCGGCCGCGATTACAAGAACAAGCGCCGCGTCATCATCGAGCCGGCGGAAGACGGTGTCGAGCCTGTCGAATACCTGATCCCGAAGGGCAAGCCCTTCCACCTTCAGGAAGGCGACTATATCGAAAAGGGTGATTACATCCTCGACGGTAACCCGGCTCCGCACGACATCCTGGCGATCAAGGGCGTGGAGGCTCTGGCTTCCTACCTGGTCAACGAAATCCAGGAAGTCTATCGCTTGCAGGGCGTTGTCATCAACGACAAGCACATCGAAGTGATTGTCCGTCAGATGCTGCAGAAGGTTGAGATCACCGATGCGGGCGACAGCCAGTACATCGTCGGCGATAACGTCGACCGTATCGAGCTGGACGATGCCAACGACCGCCTGATCGAAGAAGGCAAGAAGCCTGCTTATGGCGATCCGGTTCTGCTCGGGATCACTAAGGCATCGCTGCAGACGCCGTCCTTCATCTCGGCCGCATCCTTCCAGGAAACGACGAAGGTGCTCACCGAAGCTGCAATCGCCGGCAAGACCGACGGTCTGCAGGGCCTGAAGGAAAACGTCATCGTCGGCCGCCTCATCCCGGCCGGTACCGGCGGTACCATGACGCAGATCCGCCGTATCGCTACGGCCCGCGACGAGCTCATCCTCGAAGAGCGCCGCAAGGGTACGGATGCCGGCGTCGCAACGCCGATGCTGCAGGATCTCGCCAGCGAAAGCAGCCCGGCCGAATAAGCGTGGTCTGAATTGACAAAAATCAAAACCGCCCGGAGCGATCCGGGCGGTTTCTTTTTATGCGACGCTAAGATCGATGGGGCGAGGGGAGGCCGCTCCGCTAGCGGCCGTCCAGATCAGCGGAAACGGATGATCGCGACTTCGCCTTCGAGCGCGCCCTGATAGGCGGAGGCATGGGGCTCTTCGTCCGGTATATCCGTCAGGAGACCGATCTGATCGAGGTCGGCCTCAATGAAGCCCTCTTCGGCCAGCGCGTTGAGCGCCTCGCGCACGGCGGTATCGTCGTCAGGCGCTTTCAGCATGACATGCAAGTCGACGCCTTCGCCGCCATCGGTCTCGTAGCCCTTGCCGATGATGATGAAGACCATGGGGCCGTCGGAATTGTTGTCGTTGTCTGGCGCAGTAATCATGGATCTTCCTTCGGGAGTATCGAATCGACCCGGCGATTCCTTTTCGCCGCGCGGGTCCGTCGGATGGAAATGTTCTTGCGTGATTCCTTATAGGGATTTTGACGAAATACCAAAGTCCATCTTGCCGAAGGGGAGGCATTTCCGTATCCAATGCGTCAAATGGCTGGTTTGGCCGGGGTTTCCGGGCTTTGTGACAAAGATAATTTCTTAACCGGCCTTGACGAACCGGCGGGAAACCAGTAGTACCGCCGCCATCGGAACCCATGTGAGACATGGCTATTCGGGACGACGCGTCCTGGAGTTCACCTCAAACAAGGTTCTAAACGCACGTTGAAGACACGAATGCTGCACGCACGACGCCACTTTGGGTGTCCTCTGCTTTTCTGTGGTCCATCTGCGAGAGCGGATCGGGCCACGTTTTGCGCATTGAGACGAACGTGTGTCGGTGCCGGTGACGGCGAAAGTCATGCCCGCAAGGGTGTCGAGATAGATTTACAAGGGATGGTTGAATGCCTACCGTAAACCAGCTGATCCGCAAGCCTCGCCAGGCGCAGGTAAAGCGTAACAAGGTTCCCGCTCTTCAGGAGAACCCGCAGAAGCGCGGTGTTTGCACCCGCGTCTACACGACGACGCCGAAGAAGCCGAACTCGGCTCTGCGTAAGGTCGCAAAGATCCGCCTGACCAACGGCTTCGAAGTCATTGGTTACATCCCCGGTGAAGGTCACAACCTTCAGGAACACTCTGTCGTCATGATCCGTGGCGGCCGCGTTAAGGACCTTCCGGGTGTTCGCTACCACATCATCCGCGGCGTTCTCGATACCCAGGGTGTCAAGAACCGCAAGCAGCGCCGTTCGAAGTACGGTGCAAAGCGTCCGAAGTAATTCGGTTTTTAGATAATCCGGCGCTGCGCGAGGTTCTCCGCGTGGTTGAGCGTCGCAACAGTTGAGAGACGAGAAGTTATATGTCCCGACGTCATAGAGCAGAAAAGCGCGAGATCAATCCGGACCCGAAGTTCGGCGATCTGGTCGTTACCAAGTTCATGAATGCCATCATGCTGGACGGCAAGAAGTCCGTAGCGGAAAACATCGTATATGGCGCATTTGACGCCGTGCAGGGCAAGGCAAAGCAGGAGCCGCTCGGCGTGTTCCATCAGGCTTTGGATAACATCGCTCCGCACGTTGAAGTCCGCTCGCGCCGCGTTGGTGGTGCTACGTACCAGGTTCCGGTCGATGTGCGTCCTGAGCGCCGTCAGGCTCTGGCGATCCGCTGGCTGATCACTGCTGCTCGCAAGCGTAACGAGACGACGATGATCGATCGTCTCTGCGGCGAACT
Organism: Rhizobium sp. JAB6; assembly: GCF_003024605.1. Taxonomy (GTDB): domain Bacteria; phylum Pseudomonadota; class Alphaproteobacteria; order Rhizobiales; family Rhizobiaceae; genus Rhizobium. The sequence continues at coordinate 504,215 of NZ_PYJQ01000005.1, forward strand.
TCTCGATGCCTCCAACAACCGCGGCGCTGCCGTCAAGAAGCGCGAAGACACGCACAAGATGGCCGATGCCAACCGTGCGTTCTCGCATTATCGCTGGTAATCCCGAACGGTTTCGGAAAGGCAGTCCACAATGGCTCGCGCATATAAAATCGAAGACTACCGCAATTTCGGTATCATGGCGCATATCGACGCCGGCAAGACCACGACGACCGAGCGTATTCTTTACTACACCGGTAAGTCGCACAAGATCGGCGAAGTTCACGATGGCGCTGCCACGATGGACTGGATGGAGCAGGAGCAGGAGCGTGGCATCACGATCACCTCTGCTGCTACCACGACCTTCTGGAAGGGCCGCGACGGCAAGACCCGCCGCTTCAACATCATCGACACCCCCGGCCACGTAGACTTCACCATCGAAGTCGAGCGTTCGCTGCGCGTTCTCGACGGCGCCATCGCGCTCCTCGACGCCAATGCCGGCGTTGAGCCGCAGACGGAAACCGTCTGGCGTCAGGCTGAGAAGTATCATGTTCCGCGCATGATCTTCTGCAACAAGATGGACAAGACCGGCGCCGACTTCTATCGCTCGGTCGAGATGATCAAGACCCGCCTCGGCGCGACCGCAGTTGTCATGCAGCTGCCGATCGGCGCTGAAAGCGACTTCAAGGGCGTTATCGACCTGGTCGAGATGAATGCTCTGATCTGGCGCGACGAGTCGCTCGGCGCCCAGTGGGACGTCGTCGAAATCCCGGAAGACATGAAGGCCAAGGCTGAAGAATATCGCGAAAAGCTGATCGAGACCGTTGTCGAGATCGATGAAGCCGCGATGGAAGCCTATCTCGAAGGCAATCTGCCTGACAACGACAAGATCCGCGAACTCGTTCGTCGCGGCACGATCGACGTCAAGTTCCATCCGATGTTCTGCGGTACCGCCTTCAAGAACAAGGGTGTTCAGCCGCTCCTCGACGCCGTTGTCGATTACCTGCCGTCGCCGCTCGACATTCCGGCGATCAAGGGCATCGATGCCAAGACCGAAGCCGAGATCGAGCGTCACGCTGACGATAACGAGCCGCTTTCCATGCTCGCGTTCAAGATCATGAACGACCCGTTCGTCGGTTCGCTCACCTTCGCCCGCATCTACTCCGGCAAGCTGGAGAAGGGCGTTTCTGTCATGAATACGGTCAAGGACAAGCGCGAGCGCGTCGGCCGCATGCTGCAGATGCACTCCAACTCGCGTGAAGACATCGAAGAAGCCTATGCAGGCGACATCGTTGCTCTCGCCGGCCTCAAGGAAACCACCACGGGCGACACGCTCTGCGATCCCCTGAAGCCGGTTATCCTGGAGCGCATGGAGTTCCCCGAGCCGGTCATCCAGATCGCCATCGAGCCGAAGTCCAAGGGCGACCAGGAAAAGATGGGCCTTGCGCTCAACCGCCTGGCTGCAGAGGACCCGTCCTTCCGCGTCAAGACCGACCAGGAATCCGGCCAGACCATCATCGCGGGCATGGGCGAACTGCACCTCGACATCATCGTCGACCGCATGCGTCGCGAGTTCAAGGTTGAAGCAAACGTGGGCGCTCCGCAGGTTGCTTACCGCGAAACCATCACGCGCCTGACGGAAAAGGACTACACGCACAAGAAGCAGACCGGTGGCACCGGTCAGTTCGCTCGCGTCAAGCTCGTATTCGAGCCGAACCCGGAAGGCGAAGACTTCAAGTTCGAGTCCAAGATCGTCGGCGGTGCTGTTCCGAAGGAATACATCCCGGGCGTTCAGAAGGGTATCGAAAGCGTTCTGTCTTCGGGCCCGCTGGCTGGCTTCCCGATGCTCGGCGTCAAGGCGACGCTGATCGACGGTGCCTTCCATGACGTCGACTCGTCGGTTCTGGCCTTCGAAATCGCTGCTCGCGCTTGCTTCCGTGAAGCAGCCCGCGAAGCCGGCGCTCAGCTCCTTGAGCCGATGATGAAGGTCGAAGTCGTGACGCCGGAAGATTACGTCGGTGACGTTATCGGTGACCTGAACTCTCGCCGTGGTCAGATCCAGGGCCAGGAGAGCCGCGGTATCGCCGTCGTCATCAGCGCGAACGTCCCGCTGGCGAACATGTTCAAGTACGTCGATAACCTGCGTTCGATGTCTCAGGGTCGTGCGCAGTACACGATGACCTTCGACCACTACGCGCCGGTTCCGTCGAACGTCGCACAGGAAATCCAGGCAAAGTATTCCGGTCAGAAGTGACCGGAATACCAATTGACCGATAACAAGAATTGATCCCCCAGGGGACAGGAAAACGGAGAGCCGAAAATGGCAAAGAGTAAGTTTGAGCGCAATAAGCCGCACGTTAACATCGGTACGATCGGTCACGTTGACCACGGCAAGACGTCCTTGACGGCAGCGATCACGAAGTACTTCGGCGAGTTCAAGGCGTATGACCAAATCGACGCGGCTCCGGAAGAGAAGGCCCGTGGCATCACGATCTCGACGGCCCACGTTGAATACGAGACGCCGAACCGTCACTATGCGCACGTTGACTGCCCCGGCCACGCCGACTACGTGAAGAACATGATCACGGGTGCCGCTCAGATGGACGGCGCGATCCTGGTTTGCTCCGCCGCCGACGGCCCGATGCCGCAGACGCGCGAGCACATTCTGCTCGCCCGCCAGGTTGGCGTTCCGGCGATCGTCGTATTCCTGAACAAGGTCGACCAGGTTGACGACGCCGAGCTTCTGGAACTCGTCGAGCTCGAAGTTCGCGAACTTCTGTCGTCCTACGACTTCCCGGGCGACGACATCCCGGTCGTCAAGGGTTCGGCGCTGGCTGCGCTTGAAGATTCGGACAAGAAGATCGGCGAAGATGCGATCCGCGAGCTGATGGCTCAGGTTGACGCCTATATCCCGACGCCCGAGCGTCCGATCGACCAGCCGTTCCTGATGCCGATCGAAGACGTGTTCTCGATCTCCGGCCGTGGTACGGTTGTGACGGGCCGCGTCGAGCGTGGCGTGATCAAGGTTGGTGAAGAAGTCGAGATCGTCGGCATTCGTCCGACGTCGAAGACGACGGTGACCGGCGTTGAAATGTTCCGCAAGCTGCTCGACCAGGGCCAGGCCGGCGACAACATTGGCGCGCTGATCCGCGGTGTGAACCGTGACGGCGTCGAGCGTGGTCAGATCCTGTGCAAGCCGGGTTCTGTGAAGCCGCACAAGAAGTTCAAGGCCGAAGCCTACATCCTGACGAAGGAAGAAGGCGGCCGTCATACGCCGTTCTTCACGAACTACCGTCCGCAGTTCTACTTCCGTACGACGGACGTGACGGGCATCGTGACGCTTCCGGAAGGCACGGAAATGGTTATGCCTGGCGACAACGTGACGGTTGACGTCGAGCTGATCGTTCCGATCGCGATGGAAGAAAAGCTTCGCTTCGCCATCCGCGAAGGCGGCCGCACCGTCGGCGCTGGCATCGTGGCATCGATCGTCGAGTAATTCGAAGACGGCCGCTCCATCCAAGCGGCCGATTCGATGACAATATTATGATGCAAGCGGCACTAGCCGCTTGCTTATGACATAGAAATGTTGCAAATGGCGCGCGAGCGCGATTTGCGCGCTGCTTCGGGTAACGAAGCGGCCAGTGAAATTAACAATAAGGTGGGCCGAAAGGCCTAAAGAGTGGATAGGGATGCCGCAGTCGGCGTCCCTCTCGATCTTTGAAACCGGTGGTCCGCCTTAGGAAACAGAACAAACCGTGCCTTTTCGAGAGGCACGCGAGATAACAAACACAAGGATAACGTCGAATGAACGGCCAAAATATCCGCATTCGCCTGAAGGCGTTCGATCACCGGATTCTCGATGCTTCCACGCGCGAGATCGTGTCGACGGCGAAGCGCACCGGTGCAAGCGTCCGGGGCCCCGTTCCGCTTCCGACTCGTATCGAGAAGTTTACGGTAAACCGGTCCCCGCACATCGACAAGAAGAGCCGCGAGCAGTTCGAGATGCGCACGCATAAGCGCCTCCTCGACATCGTTGATCCGACCCCGCAGACGGTAGACGCGCTGATGAAGCTCGATCTCGCCGCCGGTGTCGATGTTGAGATCAAGCTCTGAGACCTCCGGTCCTCGAGCTGAGTGAGAAGGATTGAACCGATGCGTTCAGGTGTGATTGCACAGAAGGTGGGAATGACCCGCGTCTACAACGACGCCGGCGAGCATGTCCCGGTTACCGTATTGCGTATGGAAGGCTGCCAGGTCGTAGCCCAGCGCACAGTTGAAAAGAATGGCTACACCGCAGTTCAGCTGGGTGCCGGCCAGGCTAAGGTTAAGAACACGACGAAGGCTCTTCGTGGCCATTTCGCCGTTGCAAGCGTAGAGCCGAAGGCCAAGCTCGCAGAATTCCGTGTGACGGAAGACAATCTGCTCGCAGTCGGCACCGAGCTCAACGCAGGTCACTTCACGGCGGGCCAGCTCGTCGACGTGACCGGCACGACGATCGGTAAGGGCTTTGCCGGCGCCATCAAGCGCCACGGCTTCGGCGGTCTGCGCGCCACGCACGGTGTGTCGGTTTCGCACCGTTCGCACGGTTCGACCGGTTCGCGCCAGGACCCGGGCAAGGTGTTCAAGAACAAGAAGATGGCTGGTCACATGGGCCAGACCCGCGTCACGACGCAGAACCTTGAAGTGGTATCGACCGACGAAGATCGTGGTCTGATCCTGGTCAAGGGTGCGGTTCCCGGCTCCAAGGGTGCCTGGATCATCGTGCGCGACGCCGTCAAGTCGGCAGCGAAGTAAGGGAGCCAAACCAATGGAATTCAACGTCAAGACCCTTGAGGGCAAAGACGCCGGGAAGGTTTCCCTTTCTGATGCGATTTTCGGCCTCGAGCCGCGTGAAGACATTCTCGCTCGCGTCGTTCGCTGGCAGCTTGCCAAGAAGCAGCAGGGCACGCATCAGGCAAAGGGCCGCGCAGACGTAGCGCGCACCGGTGCCAAGATGTACAAGCAGAAGGGTACGGGCCGCGCTCGTCACCATTCGGCTCGCGCTCCGCAGTTCCGCGGCGGTGGTAAGGCTCACGGCCCGGTCGCCCGCAGCCATGAGCATGATCTGCCGAAGAAGGTTCGCGCCCTCGGCCTGCGTCATGCTCTCTCGGCCAAGTTTAAGGCTGAAGACGTGATTGTTATCGACAATCTCGTCGCTACCGAAGCCAAGACCAAGGCACTCGCTGGCGCTTTCGAGACGCTCGGCCTGACGAACGCTCTGTTCATCGGCGGTGCTGAACTCGACAGCAACTTCAAGCTCGCAGCCCAGAACATCCCGAATATCGATGTTCTGCCGGTTCAGGGCATCAACGTTTACGACATCCTGCGCCGCGGCAAGCTCGTGCTGTCCAAGGCTGCAGTTGAAGCTCTAGAGGAGCGATTCAAGTGACGGATCTTCGCCATTACGATGTGATCGTTTCTCCTGCGATCACCGAAAAGTCCACGCTGCTTTCGGACAATAACCAGGTTGTTTTCAACGTTGCCAAGACCGCGACGAAGCCGGAAATCAAGGCTGCCGTCGAAGCGCTCTTCGGCGTCAAGGTTACGGCCGTTAACACTCTGCTGCGCCTCGGCAAGACCAAGCGGTTCAAGGGTCTCGTCGGCAAGCAGAAGGACGTGAAGAAGGCTGTTGTGACGCTCGCCGAAGGCCAGTCGATCGACGTCTCCACCGGTCTCTGAGGAATAAGAAAATGGCATTGAAAACATTCAATCCGACGACCCCGAGCCAGCGTCAGCTGGTCATTGTCGATCGCTCCTCGCTCTACAAGGGCAAGCCGGTCAAGTCGCTGACCGAAGGCCTCACCTCCAAGGGTGGCCGTAACAACACCGGCCGCATCACCGTCCGTTTCCAGGGCGGTGGTCACAAGCGCAGCTATCGTCTGGTGGACTTCAAGCGTCGCAAGTTCGACGTTGAAGCAACCGTCGAGCGTATCGAATACGATCCGAACCGTACCGCTTACATCGCTCTGGTGAAGTATACGGACGGCGAACTGGCCTATATCCTCGCTCCGCAGCGTCTCGCTTCGGGCGACAAGGTCATCGCCTCGGAAAAGGCAGTGGACGTGAAGCCGGGCAACACCATGCCGCTTCAGTTCATTCCGGTCGGCTCCATCATCCACAATGTGGAAATGAAGCCGGGCAAGGGCGGTCAGATCGCCCGCTCCGCCGGTTCCTACGCTCAGCTCGTCGGTCGTGACCAGGGCATGGCGATCCTTCGCCTGAACTCGGGCGAACAGCGCCTCGTGCACGGCACCTGCCTTGCAACGATCGGTGCGGTTTCGAACCCGGATCACGGCAACATCAACGACGGTAAGGCCGGTCGTTCGCGTTGGCGTGGCAAGAAGCCGCATAACCGCGGCGTTGTCATGAACCCGGTCGACCATCCGCACGGCGGTGGTGAAGGCCGCACCTCCGGTGGTCGCCATCCGGTGACCCCATGGGGCAAGCCGACCAAGGGCAAGCGTACGCGGTCGAACAAGTCGACCGACAAGATGATTATGCGCTCGCGCCATCAGCGCAAGAAGTAAGAGAGGAAGTCTCAAGTGGCTCGTTCAGTATGGAAAGGTCCGTTTGTTGACGGCTATCTTCTCAAGAAGGCTGAGAAGGTGCGTGAAGGCGGACGTAACGAAGTAATCAAGATGTGGAGCCGCCGCTCCACCATCATGCCGCAGTTCGTTGGTCTCACCTTCGGCGTCTACAACGGCAGCAAGCACATTCCGGTCAGCGTCAATGAGGACATGGTCGGGCACAAGTTCGGCGAGTTCGCCCCGACCCGTACCTATTATGGTCACGGTGCGGACAAGAAGGCGAAGAGGAAGTAACAATGGGCAAGGCAAAAACCGAACGCCGGCTGAAGGACAATGAAGCGCAGGCAGTTGCGCGCACGCTCCGCGTCAGCCCGCAGAAGCTCAACCTGGTCGCGGCTTCCATCCGCGGCAAGAAGGTTGACCGCGCGCTCGCAGAGCTGGAATTCTCGCGCAAGCGTATCGCTGGCGCCGTGAAGAAGACGCTCGAATCTGCGATCGCCAATGCAGAAAACAACCACGATCTCGACGTTGACTCGCTGGTCGTAGCGGAAGCTTACGTCGGTAAGTCGATCGTCATGAAGCGTTTCCACGCTCGTGGTCGTGGCCGCGCATCTCGCATCGAGCGTCCGTTTGCGCACCTAACGATCGTCGTTCGTGAAGTGGAAGCTCAAGGGGAGGCCGCATAATGGGTCAGAAAATCAATCCGATCGGCTTTCGTCTTGGCATCAACCGTACCTGGGATAGCCGCTGGTTCGCGGACAATGCCGAATACGGCCAGCTCCTCCACGAAGACCTGAAGATGCGCAAGTTCGTCATGAACGAACTGAAGCAGGCTGGTATCTCCAAGGTGGTCATCGAGCGTCCGCACAAGAAGTGCCGCGTCACGATCCACTCGGCTCGTCCGGGCCTGATCATCGGCAAGAAGGGCGCTGACATCGACAAGCTCCGCAAGAAGCTGTCGGACATGACGAATTCCGAAACGCACCTCAACATCGTTGAAGTCCGCAAGCCGGAAATCGACGCGACGCTGGTTGCCCAGTCGATCGCTCAGCAGCTGGAACGCCGTGTTGCTTTCCGTCGCGCCATGAAGCGCGCCGTTCAGTCCGCGATGCGTCTTGGCGCCGAAGGCATCAAGATCACCTGCGCCGGCCGTCTGGGCGGTGCAGAAATCGCTCGTACGGAATGGTACCGCGAAGGTCGCGTGCCGCTGCATACGCTGCGCGCCGACATCGACTACGGTACGGCTGAAGCAGAAACCGCTTTCGGTATCTGCGGCATCAAGGTCTGGATCTTCAAGGGCGAAATCCTTGAGCACGATCCGATGGCCTCCGAACGCCGCGCGCTCGAAGGCGACGCCCAGGGTCCGGCTAGCCGCGATCGCGATAGAGACCGTCGCCGCGACAACGCTTGATAGCGTACGTGGCAGATAAGTTCGGAGAATAAGAAAATGTTGCAGCCAAAGCGTACGAAGTACCGCAAGCAATTCAAGGGCCGCATCAAGGGCGTTGCCAAGGGTGGTTCTGATCTGGCGTTCGGCGAATTCGGCCTGAAGTCGCAGGAGCCTAACCGCGTCAACGCTCGCGAGATCGAAGCGGCCCGCCGCGCGATCACGCGCTATATGAAGCGCGCCGGTCGTGTATGGATCCGCGTGTTCCCGGATGTTCCGGTAACCGCAAAGCCGACCGAAGTCCGTATGGGTAAAGGTAAGGGCTCTGTCGAATACTGGGCATGCAAGGTCAAGCCCGGCCGTATGATGTTCGAGATCGACGGTGTGAGCGAAGAAATCGCTCGTGAGGCTCTGCGCCTCGGCGCTGCCAAGCTCTCGGTCAAGACGCGCTTCGTTCAGCGCATTGCAGAGTAAGGAAGAAGCTCATGAAAGCCGCAGATGTTCGCGCCCTGAGCGCCGACCAACTCAAGGACGAGCTTGCCAAGCTGAAGAAGGAGCAGTTCAACCTGCGCTTTCAGAAGGCGACCGGCCAGCTCGAGAAGTCCTCGCGCATCAACGAAGTCCGCAAGGACATCGCTCGCGTAAAAACCATTGCCCGCCAGAAGGCGGCAGAAGCAAAGGCCTAAAGGAAGAATAACATGCCGAAGCGCATTCTGCAGGGCGTCGTGGTCAGCGACAAGAACGAGAAGACGGTAGTTGTCCGCGTTGAGCGTCGTTTCGCTCACCCGCTGCTCCAGAAGACCGTTCGTCGTTCCAAGAAGTACAAGGCTCACGACGAAAACAATCAGTACAAGACCGGCGACGTCGTTTCCATCGAGGAATGCGCGCCGATCTCCAAGGATAAGACCTGGACGGTCGTTTCCGCCCAGTCCAAGTAACAGAATTTCGCTCAGGCTCTTGCGCTTGGGCGAAATATCTGTATGAAGCACGAGCTTGGAAGCAGGACGCTCGCGAACGGGCGTTCTTTTGCTTTATTGATGGCCGGCAGAGACGATCCTTGGTGATCGCAAAGCCAGGCATAATCAGACAAGACACTAGTCCATAAGCCGGGGTAGGGGGTCGGTTGACCCAACCATTCCGGTAACAACAAGAAGGCGACCTGACATGATTCAGATGCAAACAAACCTCGACGTGGCGGATAATTCCGGCGCACGTCGTGTCATGTGCATCAAGGTGCTGGGCGGCTCGAAGCGCAAGTATGCCTCGATTGGCGACGTTATCGTCGTTTCGATCAAGGAAGCTATTCCGCGCGGCCGTGTAAAGAAGGGTGACGTGATGAAGGCGGTCGTCGTTCGTACCGCCAAGGACATCCGTCGTCCGGATGGCAGCGTCATCCGCTTCGATACCAACGCAGCAGTCCTCATCGACAACAAGAAAGAGCCGATCGGCACCCGTATCTTCGGACCGGTTCCGCGCGAACTCCGCGCCAAGAACCACATGAAGATCATCTCGCTGGCTCCAGAAGTACTGTAAGGAGCGGAGCGATGCAGAAGATCCGTAAAGGCGACAAGGTTGTCGTATTGACCGGTAAGGACAAGGGCCGTACCGGCGAAGTCATTCAAGTGCTGCCGAAGGAAGACCGTGCGGTCGTTCGTGGCGTCAACGTCATCAAGCGCCACCAGCGCCAGACGCAGAACCAGGAAGCCGGCATCATCAGCAAGGAAGCCCCGCTTCACCTGTCCAACATTGCGATCGTCGACAAGGACGGCAAGCCGACCCGCGTCGGTTTCAAGGTTGTGGATGGCAAGAAGGTCCGTGTGGCCAAGACCTCGGGAGAAGTGATCGATGGCTGAGGCAAAGTACGAGCCGCGGCTCAAGAAGGAATATGTTGCTCGCATCCGCGCAGCCATGCAGGAGAAGTTCTCCTACGCTAACGAGATGCAGATCCCGAAGCTGGACAAGATCGTGATCAACATGGGTGTTGGCGAAGCGACGGCTGATTCGAAGAAGCCGACCGTTGCTGCTGCCGACCTGGCGGCCATCGCTGGCCAGAAGCCGGTCATCACCCGCGCACGCAACTCCATCGCTGGCTTCAAGGTCCGCGAAAATATGCCGATCGGCGCGAAGGTTACCCTGCGCGGCGCCCGCATGTATGAGTTCCTGGATCGTCTGGTCAACATCGCGCTTCCGCGCGTTCGCGACTTCCGCGGCCTGAACCCGAAGAGCTTTGACGGTCGTGGCAATTTTGCCATGGGCATCAAGGAGCACATTGTGTTCCCTGAGATCAACTACGACAAGGTTGATCAGATGTGGGGCATGGACATCATCGTTTGCACGACGGCGACGACCGACGACGAAGCACGGGCTCTTCTGAAAGAGTTCAACTTCCCGTTCCGTCAATAACCGTAACGACGAGCGTAGAAAAGGAACCCTGATATGGCGAAGACAAGCGCAGTCGAAAAGAACAAGCGCCGCCGCAATACGGTTGCCAACCAGGCCGCGAAGCGGGCTGCTCTCAAGGCAATCATCATGAACCAGTCTCTCTCGATCGAAGACCGGTTCAAGGCCACTCTGAAGCTGGCATCGCTCCCGCGCGATGGATCGAAGACCCGTATTCGTAACCGTTGCGAAGTGTCCGGCCGTCCGCGCGCCTACTACCGCAAACTGCGCATGTCGCGTATCGCGCTGCGTGAACTCGGCAATCTCGGCAAGGTGCCGGGCATCGTCAAGTCCAGCTGGTAAGGAGCAGATTAGATGTCTATGACTGATCCTTTGGGCGATATGCTCACCCGCATCCGCAATGGCGCTTCGCGCCGCAAGTCGTCGGTTTCGACGCCTGCGTCCAAGCTCCGTGCACGCGTTCTCGATGTGCTCCAGGCTGAAGGCTACATCCGTGGCTATTCCGTCGTCGATTTCGGCAACGGCAAGTCTGAGCTCAACATCGAACTCAAGTACTACGAAGGCGCATCGGTGATCCGCGAGATCGGCCGTGTGTCCAAGCCGGGCCGCCGGGTTTATGTCTCGGTCAAGTCCATTCCGCAGGTCGCGAACGGTCTCGGCATCACTATCCTTTCGACCCCGAAGGGTGTGATGGCCGATCACCAGGCTCGCGAACAGAATGTTGGTGGCGAGGTTCTCTGCTCGGTCTTCTAAGATCGAACAGAGATATCTCCTTCGAAACAGACAGGTTTGAAAAATGTCTCGTATCGGTAAGAAGCCCGTTCAGGTGCCTGCAGGGATCACGGCCACGGTTGATGGCCAAAAAGTGACTGCCAGGGGCCCCAAGGGCGAGCTGTTTTTCGTCGCTAACGACGAAATCGGTCTCAAGCTGGAAAACAATGCAATCGTCGTGACGCCGCTCAACGACTCCAAGGATGCTCGCGCAAAGTGGGGCATGTCCCGCACGATGATCGAGAACATCTTCAAGGGTGTTAAGGACGGTTACGAGCGCAAGCTCGAAATCAACGGCGTCGGCTACCGTGCCTCCATGCAGGGCAAGAACCTGCAACTCGCGCTCGGCTTCAGCCACGACGTGATTTATCAGCCGCCGCAGGGCATCACCATTGCTGTGCCGAAGCCGACGGAAATCGTCGTCACCGGCATCAACAAGCAGCAGGTTGGCCAGGTTGCCGCTGAAATCCGCGAATATCGCGGTCCTGAGCCCTACAAGGGCAAGGGCGTCAAGTATGCCGAAGAGCGGATCGTCCGCAAAGAAGGCAAGAAGAAGTAAGGAACACGCGAAATGGCTAGCAGGAAAGAAGCACTTGCGCGTCGCGCCAACCGCGTGCGCCGCCAAATCAAGTCGGTGGCCAATGGCCGTCCGCGCCTGTCGGTTCATCGCTCGTCGAAGAACATCTACGCCCAGGTCATCGATGACGTGGCTGGCAAGACCCTCGCGGCTGCCTCCACCCTCGACAAGGATCTGCGCGGTTCTCTGAAGACCGGTGCCGATACCGCAGCCGCAGCCCTCGTTGGCAAGCTCGTAGCCGAGCGCGCCTCCAAGGCCGGCGTGAAGGAAGTCGTGTTCGATCGCGGCGCTTTCATCTATCACGGCCGTATCAAGGCCCTGGCTGAAGCAGCCCGCGAAGGCGGCTTGACCTTCTAATCAGATTTCCGGCCGGTAATCCCAAGGATGCCGGCCGGATGTTCACCGGACCGCAAATCTCCTTTGGGAGGTTGATGCGGTCCTCGTTTTGTTTGCCCGTTGCACCCGGAAAAGAAAAAGGAAGAGGACAATGGCACAGGAAAAGAGGGCTCCGCGGGAAGACCGTCAGAGCCGTGAAGAGCGCGATAGCGAATTCGTCGACAAGCTGGTCGCGATCAACCGCGTCGCCAAGGTTGTCAAGGGTGGCCGTCGCTTCGGTTTCGCCGCTCTCGTCGTTGTCGGCGACCAGAAGGGCCGCGTAGGCTTCGGCCACGGCAAGGCACGCGAAGTGCCGGAAGCCATCCGCAAGGCAACCGAAAGCGCCAAGCGCGACATGATCTTCGTACCGCTGCGCGACGGCCGTACGCTGCATCACGACGTTCATGGCCGTCATGGCGCCGGCAAGGTTCTGCTGCGCTCGGCCAAGGTCGGTACCGGTATCATCGCCGGCGGTCCGATGCGCGCCGTTTTCGAAACGCTCGGCGTTCATGACGTCGTTGCCAAGTCGACCGGTTCGTCGAACCCGTACAACATGGTTCGCGCCACGTTCGACGCCCTGAAGCACCAGGTTCACCCGAAGGACATCGCAGCTCAGCGCGGCATCAAGTATGCCACGCTGCAGGCTCGCCGCGCCGCTTCGGGCAACGCCTCCGAAGAATAAGGGAGTTTGACCTATGGCCAAGACGACCAAGAAGGCTGAAGCTAAGGCGACCGTTACGGTCGAGCAGATTGGCAGCCCGATCCGCCGTCCGGATGTTCAGCAGAAGACGCTGATCGGTCTCGGACTGAACAAGATGCACCGTCGCCGCACGCTGGAAGATACTCCGGCTGTTCGTGGCATGATCCGTGCTGTCCAGCATCTCGTTCGCGTTGTCGACGAGAAGTGAGCCGGAGGTAATTCGCTATGAAACTGAATGAAATCAAGGATAACGAAGGCTCGACCCACAGCCGCAAGCGCCTCGGCCGCGGCATCGGCTCCGGCTCTGGCAAGACCGGCGGCCGTGGTGTGAAGGGTCAGAAGTCCCGTTCGGGCGTTGCGATCAACGGCTTCGAAGGCGGTCAGATGCCCATCTACCGTCGTCTGCCGAAGCGCGGCTTCAACAACATCTTCGCATCCGACTATGTTGTCGTATCGCTGGCACGCATCCAGGCTGCCGTCGATGCCGGCAAGCTCGATGCCAAGAGCACTGTCGATGCGGCAGCCCTCAAGGCAGCTGGCGTCATTCGCCGCGTCAAGGACGGCGTTCGTGTTCTCTCGGACGGCGAACTGAAGGCGAAGCTTTCTCTTGAAGTTGCAGGCGCTTCCAAGTCTGCCGTCGAGAAGATCGAAAAGGCTGGCGGTTCCGTCAAGCTGCTCGCTGCCGCCGCAGAATAATATTATCGATAATCGCCCGAAGTGACTTCACTTCGGGCGATTTTGCTCCCATATGTGAGCCTCACGAATCTGATCGATGCGGCAAGTGTCTTTCCGATCGATAACGGGAACCAAGGGTGAGGCGCCCGATTGCAGCGCAATCCGTCCGAAGCCCGGCTTTTGAACAATTTACAGACTGATTCCGGACTCGGCCGACTATGCCGGAATTGGTGATGCGGAGATTTGCATGGCTTCTGCAGCGGAACAATTGGCGTCCAATCTCAATTTTTCGACCTTTGCCAAAGCTGAGGATCTCAAGAAGCGCCTGTGGTTTACGCTCGGCGCTCTCCTCGTCTACCGGCTCGGCACCCACATTCCGCTTCCTGGCCTCAATCCTGCCGCTTACGCCCAGGCTTTCCAGAATCAGTCGGGCGGCATTCTCGGCCTCTTCAACATGTTCTCGGGCGGCGCCGTGCAGCGCATGGCGATCTTCGCGCTCGGCATCATGCCCTACATCTCGGCCTCCATCATCGTTCAGCTGATGACGTCGGTCGTCCCGTCGCTTGAAAACCTGAAGAAGGAAGGCGAGCAGGGCCGTAAGATCATCAACCAGTACACCCGCTACGGCACGGTGCTGCTCGGCGCATTGCAGGCCTATGGCATTGCGATCGGCCTGGAGCATGGCAATGGCGTCGTCGTAGACCCGGGTTGGTTCTTCCGCATTTCGACCGTTATTACCCTGCTCGGCGGCACGATGTTCCTGATGTGGCTTGGCGAGCAGGTGACGTCGCGCGGCATCGGCAACGGCATTTCGCTGATCATCTTCGCCGGTATCGCTGCAGGTCTTCCGACCGCGCTTGCCGGTACTCTTGAACTTGGTCGTACTGGCGCGCTGTCCACGCCGCTTATTCTTGCCGTACTGATCGTCGCCATTCTGGTCATCGCGCTCATCGTCTTCGTTGAGCGCGCCCAGCGTCGCCTGCTGATCCAGTATCCGAAGCGTCAGGTCGGCACGCGCATGTTCCAGGGCGATACGTCGCATCTGCCGCTGAAGCTCAATACTTCGGGCGTCATCCCGGCGATCTTCGCGTCGTCGCTGCTGCTGCTGCCGGCAACCGTCGCAGGCCTCGGCAACAACACCGCGCTTCCGACCTGGGTGACCTCGATCGTCGCGGCCCTTGGCCACGGCCAGCCGGTCTATATGGTGCTTTACGGCGCCCTGATCGCTTTCTTCGCCTTCTTCTACACGGCTCTTGTCTTCAATCCGAAGGATACGGCCGACAATCTGAAGAAGCACGGCGGCTTCATTCCCGGCATCCGCCCGGGTGAGCGCACCGCCGAATATATCGATTACGTGCTGACCCGTATCACGGTCATCGGCGCGATCTATCTTGTCTTCGTCTGCATCCTGCCCGAAATTCTCGTATCCCAGACCGGTATTCCCTTGTCTCTGGGTGGCACTTCGCTTCTGATCGTGGTTAGCGTAACGCTGGATACGGTGGCGCAGATTCAGGGTCACCTGATCGCACAGCAATATGAAGGCCTGATCAAGAAATCGAAGTTGCGTGGAGGAAAGAGGGGGCGATGAGACTCATACTTTTAGGGCCGCCGGGAGCAGGTAAGGGGACCCAGGCCCAGCGCATCGTGGAAAAGCATGGCATTCCGCAGCTTTCCACAGGCGATATGCTGCGCGCGGCCGTGCAGGCCGGCACGGAAGTCGGCAAGCGCGCCGAAGCCCTGATGAAGGCCGGCAAGCTCGTTCCGGATGAGGTGGTCAACGCCATCGTTTCGGAACGTATCGATCAGCCGGATTGCGCCAGGGGCTTCATCCTCGACGGTTTCCCGCGCACGCTGGTCCAGGCGGATGCAACGGAAAAGATGCTCGATGCGAAGGGCCTCGAGCTCTCGGTTGTCATCGAGTTGAAGGTCGATGATGCTGAACTGATTCGCCGCGTCTCCGGCCGCTATTCCTGCTCGAACTGCGGCAGCGTCTATCACGACACTGACAAGGTTCCGGCAAGCGCCGGTGTCTGCGACAAATGTGGTTCAACGCATTTCAAGCGCCGTCCGGACGACAATGCCGAAACCATGGCGACCCGCCTCCAGGTCTATTACAAGGAGACCTCGCCGCTCATTGGTTACTACTACGCCAAGGGCAAGTTGCAGAGCATCGACGGCATAGCCGATATCGAGCATGTGACCGAAAGCATAGAGGCTATCCTGGCTAAGCTTTAGATAGCCTAAAATAAACTTGCCGGAGCGGTTGCTTTTTTGCGCTGATTCCGCTAAACACCGCGCCAACTCGCGACATGCCATGCGATCGGCGCGGATTTCCAACGGGAAGTCCGAGCACGGTCGTTTTGACATGTGGCGGACACACATCGAACAAGCAGCTCCCGGGCTGCATAACAAGACCCTTTGCCAAGGCAAAAGGAATGCAAGGAGAACAGGCGTGGCTCGTATCGCTGGCGTCAACATCCCGACTGCAAAGCGCGTAGTTATTGCGCTTCGTTACATTCACGGGATCGGACCGAAGTTTGCACAGGAAATCTGCGAGAAGGTCGGTATTCCGGCCGAGCGTCGCGTCAACCAGTTGACGGATGCCGAAGTTCTGCAGATCCGCGAAACCATCGACCGTGACTATCAGGTCGAAGGTGATCTGCGTCGCGAAACCGCGATGAACATCAAGCGTCTTATGGACCTGGGTTCCTACCGTGGCCTGCGTCATCGTCGCGGTCTGCCGGTTCGCGGCCAGCGCACGCACACCAATGCTCGTACCCGCAAGGGTCCGGCAAAGGCGATCGCTGGTAAGAAGAAGTAATTTCCGGGCAACCGGATTTGGGAGGCTGGCGGTCCGCCGGCCTCTTTTGAGTTTGAAGCGGTGCTCCATGGGTGCCGCTTCGGTGTAGCCGCTGGGATTACGGCGGTGCAGAGATCCAAGAAAGGACTAACATGGCCAAGGAAGCCGTCCGCGTTCGCCGTCGCGAGCGCAAGAATATCACGTCGGGCGTCGCACACGTCAACTCGACCTTCAACAACACGATGATCACCATCACCGACGCACAGGGCAATGCGATTGCCTGGTCGTCCGCTGGTGCCAAGGGCTTCAAGGGTTCGCGCAAGTCGACCCCGTTCGCTGCTCAGATCGCTGCCGAAGACTGCGCCAAGAAGGCTCAGGAACACGGCATGAAGTCGCTGGAAGTTGAAGTTTGCGGCCCGGGCTCCGGTCGTGAATCCGCTCTGCGCGCCCTCCAGGCTGCCGGTTTCATGATCACGTCCATCTGCGACGTGACCCCGATCCCGCACAATGGTTGCCGCCCGCGCAAGAAGCGTCGCGTCTGATCATCGCCACTCACGACGCCGGCCGGGGTAGATGCGCCCGACTTGGTGTTACTCAAGCTCGGTTGCCACGATTGGATGGTGGCAACGAACGGAAGGCAAAAACATGATTCAGAAAAACTGGCAGGAACTGATCAAGCCCAACAAGGTCGAGTTCACCTCGAGCGGCCGCACCAAGGCAACGCTCGTGGCCGAACCGCTGGAGCGTGGCTTTGGTCTCACCCTCGGCAACGCGCTGCGTCGCGTTCTGCTGTCTTCTCTGCGCGGTGCTGCCGTAACGGCCGTGCAGATCGACGGCGTGCTGCATGAGTTCTCCTCTATCCCGGGCGTTCGGGAAGACGTGACGGACATCGTGCTGAACATCAAGGAAATCGCCATCAAGATGGACGGCGATGACAGCAAGCGCATGGTCGTCCGCAAGCAGGGCCCAGGCGTTGTAACGGCTGGCGACATCCAGACGGTCGGCGATATCGAAATCCTCAACCCTGAGCATGTCATATGCACGCTCGACGAGGGCGCCGAAATCCGCATGGAATTCACCGTCAACAACGGCAAGGGCTATGTGCCCGCCGAGCGCAATCGTGCGGAAGATGCTCCGATCGGCCTCATTCCGGTCGATAGCCTCTATTCGCCGGTCAAGAAGGTGTCCTACAAGGTTGAAAATACCCGCGAAGGACAGGTTCTCGACTACGACAAGCTGAGCATGTCGATCGAAACCGACGGTTCGATCAGCGGTGAAGATGCCGTCGCTTTCGCGGCTCGCATTCTTCAGGATCAGCTTGGCGTGTTCGTCAACTTCGACGAGCCGCAGAAGGAAGCCGAAGAGGAAGCAGTTACCGAACTCGCTTTCAACCCGGCGCTCCTCAAGAAGGTGGACGAGCTGGAACTGTCCGTTCGCTCGGCAAATTGCCTGAAGAACGACAACATCGTCTACATCGGCGACCTCATTCAGAAGACCGAAGCAGAAATGCTCCGCACGCCGAATTTTGGTCGCAAGTCGCTGAACGAAATCAAGGAAGTTCTCGCTTCCATGGGCCTGCACCTCGGCATGGAAGTGCCGGCATGGCCGCCCGAGAACATCGAAGATCTCGCCAAGCGTTACGAAGACCAATACTAACCAACAAACTGCAGGCGAACGATGCCTGCAAGTGAAGGAGAATAGCCATGCGCCACGGTAAAGCCGGCCGCAAGCTGAATAGAACCGCTAGCCACCGCAAGGCGATGTTCGCCAACATGGCGGCTTCGCTCATCACCCATGAGCAGATCGTTACCACGCTCCCGAAGGCGAAGGAAATTCGTCCCATCGTCGAGAAGCTGGTAACCCTCGGTAAGCGCGGCGACCTGCACGCTCGCCGCCAGGCCATCTCGCAGATCCGCGACGCAGCCGTCGTTTCGAAGCTCTTCGACGCGATTGCAACCCGCTACGCCACCCGCAACGGCGGCTACCTGCGCATCATGAAGGCCGGCTTCCGCCAGGGCGACAATGCCGCTCTCGCAGTGGTCGAATTCGTCGATCGCGACGTCAATGCCAAGGGCGCAGCCGACAAGGCTCGCGTTGCCGCCGAAGAAGAAGCCGCAGCCGCTTAAGGCTAAGCTTCGGATAAATATAAAAGGCCGGATGAGCGATCGTCCGGCCTTTTCTCGTGTATGCTACTGGAGCGGCCCTTCAATCTCCCTGAATGCTTTGGAGTATAGGAAGCGGCTTGGCTGAGTCGCAGCCGACTCGGGCATGTCAGGGATAGGGAGCGTCGTGGGACATGCAGCGAAACTTGATGCGCGGGAGACTGCTTCTGTTCGTGGCGTTGCTGGTGACCATCGCCAGCGGTCTTGCGTTGCGGCGCTACGGTTATGCGATCAATCTGCCTTTCGCGATCGTCAAGTATGGCGGCTCGTTATTGTGGGGAGCGATGGTCTATTGGCTCCTGGCGGCGATCTTCGTGCTGCAGGAGCGTTTCAGGATTGCCGCGGCGGCGCTTTTTATCGCCGTCGCCGTAGAGTTTTTCAGGCTTTGGCACACGCCTGATCTCGATGCCTTTCGATTGACTGCCACCGGAGCCTTGTTGCTGGGCAGGGTGTTCTCGCCGTGGAATATCGTCGCCTATACCGCCGGTATCGCGCTTGCGCGGGTGCTTGATCACGCGCTATCGAAGCCCAGGCCCTTGTGAAAGGCGATAACTGCCACGGCGGGGGCTCATTCAGCCGCCACGGCCAGCCTGCGCGCGGGTTCGCTGCGATGAAGATGAACGGCAAGCGTATCCCAGGGCGGTGTAATGGAAAGCTGCGCCAGCAGCCGGCCGATTTCGCCCCTGTGGTAGCCTCCATGCGTGACGAGATGAAGGAGCATCTCCTGGCGCGTCATGCAGCCTTTGTCGCCATCCGTGAAGACGAACGGTACCGGAGCTGGCAGAAGCTCCGGATCGACGGCTTCGAGATAGGTCAGATACCATTGATCTGAAGCTGTTAGCGCCGCGCGAAGATCGGCCAGGGACGGCGTCTCCGGCGTATTGTCATCCGCGTAGCCGTGCTCCCTTCCGGTGAGATGCGCCGCGAATATGCGGCCGACGACCAGCGAGTGGTTCATCAGGCGTATGGAGAGATGGCGTTCCTTGTTGTGATGTGCAGGATCGAGGCGGCCGATAGCGTCGAACAATTCCCCATTCGCCCAGGCCTGATAGCGGAACAGAGTTTGCAGCAATGATATTTCGCTCACGATGAAACACCTTTCGTCATTCCATGAAATGCGAGTAATCTGTCCACATTTTCATGGAATGGGTGGCGCATGTCTACTCGCATTAAAAAGCCGCGCGTTCCGATGCGAAAAGAGCCGAGCCAGGCGCGTTCGCGGGCAACGGTCGATGCGATTGTCGTATCGGGCGCTCGCGTTTTAGGGGAGCGAGGATGGGCCGGCTTCACGACGAATACGGTCGCGGCCGTCGCCGGTATCAGTATCGGTTCGCTCTACCAGTATTTCCCCGACAAGCTCTCCTTGGTCGAGGCCATAAGGCACCGTCATTTCGACGATGTGCTTGCGGTCCTGCGGCAGGCGACAACAGGTGGATTGCCGTTGCAGCAGAGCGTCGAAACGCTTGTCCAGGGAATGATCGACGCACATTGCGTCAATCCGGACCTGCATAGGGTGCTGCTGGATGAGGTACCGGGGCTTGAGGGGTCGCGGTCGGCCCACGATGCATTCCTGGCGGATTATCAGCTCTATTACAGGGATTTTGTCGCTGCGCATCGACATGCCGATGGGATGCCTTCTGATGATCTTCTTGCGGAGATTCTGTCCGGCGTCGTTGAAGGTGTCATCCATAATGGTGCACGGAAAGGCACCTTGGACTCGCCTGATCTGAAGCAGGAATTGGTCAGGATAATCTGTTCCTATCTGGCCAAAACGGGTCACGATTGAGCATTCCCCAGACCTTCATTATTCCGCGATTTCCGGTCCACAAGTGGGGCTTCTCATCAAAATTCGCATAGCTGCATTGCCCATTTCGAATGGCGCTTTCGATGATAATAATTTGAATCCTAATTAGTTTAGTGCTAATAGAATACTCATGAAATCGCTGAACGCCCTACAACGCATATTCACCGCCAATCTGCTGACCACCGGCCGCCAGTGGCGCCGGGCTGTCGATCTCGCGCTGAGTTCCCATGGCATATCCGAGGCGGTGGCCGCGCCGCTGCTTTGGATCGGCCGCTTAGGGGGAGGCGTGCGGCAGGTGGTGCTTGCCACCTGTGTCGGCATCGAAGGTCCGTCTCTGGTTCGGCTGATCGATCAGCTCGAAAGCATGGATCTTGTCATCCGCAAGGATGACCCGACGGATCGGCGTGCGAAAGGCCTATGGCTGACGCCCGAGGGCGAAAAGCTGGCTTCCCGCATGGAAGACGTACTGGATGAGCTGCGTGGCAAGATCCTTGCCAATGTCGAGCCCGCGGATATCGAAGCTGCGGTTCGCGTCCTGAAGGCTTTCGAGGAATTTGAGGCATCCAAGGCCGTCGAACCGGAGCCGGAGAAGGTCTCATGAGCATTCCATCCTGGCGCGATTGGCTATTTTCCGTCAAAGCCTTCATCGCTGCGATCATGGCGCTGTTCATCGCCTTGTCGCTCGATCTGCCGCGTCCCTATTGGGCAATGGCCGCAGTTTATGTGGTCGCCAATCCTCTTGCCGGGGCAACCAGCTCCAAGGGGCTTTACCGGGCGCTCGGCACGCTTATCGGTGCCACCGCGTCGGTGATCCTCATCCCGCTCTTCGTCAACGCACCGGAATTACTCTCCATCGTCGTCGCGCTGTGGACCGGCACCTTGCTGTTCATCTCGATGCTCGACCGCACCTCGCGCAGCTATGTCTTCATGCTGGCGGGCTATACATTGCCGCTGATCGCGCTGCCGACCGTCGGGTCGCCCGAAACCATTTTCGATGTGGCGCTTGCCCGCTCCGAAGAGATTATTATCGGCATCGTCTGCGCGAGCGTGGTTAGCGCCGTCGTCTTTCCGAGCAGCGTCGGCACCGTTCTCGGCCAGCGCATAGGATCCTGGCTGGATGACGCCGGCGCCTGGGCGGATGAGATCCTGCGCGGCGAGGGCGCTTCGCCCGCGACACCTTTGAAGCGACAGAAGCTTGCCGCCGATGTTTCCGGCCTGGATCTCGTCATCAGCCAGCTGCGCTATGATGCCGGCAGCCGCGACATCGTGAGGCATTCGCGCGAGCTGCGCGGCCGCCTGCTGATGCTGCTGCCGCTCTTCTCCTCTCTTGCCGATCGCCTGCACGCCTTGAAGGCCGGTGGCAAGCCATTGCCGCAGGAATTGGTTGCCGTTCTGAATGAAGTGGCCGATTGGCTCGGGCAGGGCGGTCGCGGCAAGGCCGATGAGACCGCCGAGACCTTGTCGCGGAAAATCGAGGAGTTGCAGGAGAACGATCTGGACATCGGTTGGGACGATCTCGTCCGGTCGAGCGCTCTTGCTCGCCTCAAGGAAATTGTCGACTTGTGGCAGGATTGCCTGACGCTGCGCGCCCAGATCGTCTCCGGACAGCAGGTCGGCACCTGGCGCCCCGCATTCCGCTACCGCAATGTCGTCGGTCGCAGCAGGCACTATGATTACGCCCTGCTTGCCTTCTCCGCCGGTAGCGTCATCGCCGGGATTGCCGTCGCCTGCTTCTTCTGGATCTATTCCGGATGGGAGGATGGCGCCGGCTTCGTTAGTATGGCGGCCGTTGCCTGCTCGTTTTTCGCCGCGCTCGATCGTCCCGCACCCTTCATCACCACCATGTTCATCTGGACTGCGGTGAGCCTGCTCATCGCCGGCATCTATATCTTCGGCGTGTTGCCGTCGATTTCCGGCTTCGAGATGCTCGTGCTGGTCTTTGCTCCGCCCTTTCTGGCGATGGGACTGCTGATCACGCGCCCGCAGACCAACATGCTCGGCATGCTGCTGGCGGTAAACGGAGCCAGTTTCATCGCGCTGCAGGATCGTTATACCGCCGATTTCGCCAGCTTCACCAACAGTGCAATCGCCGCTCTGGCCGGTGTGGGCTTCGCCTTGGTCTGGACTTTGCTTACCCGCCCGTTCGGTTCCGAGCTTGCCGCCTGGCGATTGGTGAGGGCCGGCTGGAGAGATCTGGCCGAAACCGCAGCCGGTATCCGCCGCGCCGACCACGAACGCCTGTCCGGCCGCATCCTGGATCGCCTTGGTCAGCTCGTGCCGCGTCTCGCAGGGATCGAAGATCGGGAGCTGAAGAAGGTCGATGGCTATGCCGATGTCCGTCTCGGCTTCAATGTGCTGATGCTGCAGAAGGAGCGCGCGCAGCTGAAGCCGGCTGCCGCTGCATCGGTCAGCGAAGTCCTGATCGGCGTGTCGGATTTCTATCGCTCGCGGCTGAAGGCCAAGCGCGCGATCGATCCTGACGACGATCTGCGCGCCTCTATCGACCACAGCCTCGAAGCAGTGGCGCAGGAAAAGCGAGATTCCGCTCGAGCCAGCCTCGATGCGCTTGTCGGCCTTCGCCGCGCGCTCTTTCCGCATGCCGAACCGCCGGCGAGCTGGCGGCCGCCCGTAGCGGATACAACCCAACCTCATCCTATCGCCGCCGAGTAATATCATGCCCGCAGAATTCGATCTCTATGGCGTCTATATCCCACGCCTTCTCGTTCTCATGCTCGCGCCCCTGTTTGCCGTCATCATCCTTCGGCGCCTGCTCGCGTGGATCGGAGTCTACACTCTGGTCTGGCATCGCGGTCTCTTCGATCTTGCGCTCTACGTCCTGCTGCTCGGCGCCTTCTCCTCAGTCTCTCGTTGGTACTTCACATGAACGCGTTAAAACTTATCGGCCGTGTGGCCGTCACACTCATCTTCGTCGTTGCCGCGGTCTATGTCAGCCGTCAGCTCTGGGGCCACTACATGGATGAACCATGGACACGCGATGCGCGCCTGAGAGCCGATGTCGTCGGCATCGCGCCCGATGTCTCGGGTCTCGTGAGCGAGGTCCTTGTCAAGGACAACCAGACCGTCAAGAAAGGCGATGTCCTTTTCCGCGTCGATCGCGATCGTTTCGCCATCGCTCTCGAACAGGCGGACGCAGCCCTAGCAAGCAGCAAGGCGGCTCTCGAACAGGCCCAGCGTGAAAGCGCACGGCAGGCGCGGCTCGGCGATGCCGCCTCCCTGCAGCAGAAGGAGCAGGCCCTGACCACCGTCCAGCAGGACGAAGCGGCCGTTCGTCAGGCAACCGCCAATCGCGAACTCGCCCAGCTCAATCTCGACCGCTCCGAGGTTCGCGCTACCGTCAACGGCACGATTTCGAACCTCAGCCTGCGTCCGGGCGATTACGTCTCTGCCGGCACTGCGAAGGTCGCGCTGATCGATACAGATTCGCTCCGCGTCGAAGGCTATTTCGAGGAAACCAAACTGCCGCGCATTCATGTCGGCGACGAGGTTTATATCCATCTGATGGGCCAGACGGAAAAGCTGACCGGCCATGTCGAAAGCATCGCTTACGGCATCGAGGATCGCGAGCGAACCTCCGGCGGCCTGCTAGCCAACATCACGCCGACCTTCAGTTGGGTACGCCTGGCGCAGCGCGTACCGGTGCGCATCGCGCTCGACAAGGTTCCCGACGGCACGAAACTGATCGCCGGCCTGACGGCAACCGTCGAGGTGCAGGAGCATGGCCAGGAGAAAATCGCCAGCGCTGCCGAATGATCATGGCTCGGTAGGCGGGGCGGCCGCCTCAGGCCGCTCTGGAGCTCGACGCCGCGGCAGGTCTGCGCGTCGCCCGGCGTCTCTCCATCATGATCGGCCGATAGGATCTGTAGAGAATCATTGCGATGAGCAGGCCGATATAGATGAACTGCTCCACCGAAAGTACCTTGGTGGACAGGGCGAAGTGCAGGGCACCGCAGGCGGCGATGATATAGACGAGGCGATGCAGCCAGATCCATTTCTTGCCGAGCTGCTTGATCGAGAAATTGTTCGAGGTCACGGCCAGCGCCAGCAGCATGACGAGCCCCGCCATGCCGAACATGATGAACGGCCGCTTCAGCACGTCATCGATCACGGCTTGCACGTCCAGCGCCTGGTCGAGAACCATATAGA
Source organism: Rhizobium sp. JAB6 (assembly GCF_003024605.1). Taxonomy (GTDB): domain Bacteria; phylum Pseudomonadota; class Alphaproteobacteria; order Rhizobiales; family Rhizobiaceae; genus Rhizobium. The sequence continues at coordinate 528,572 of NZ_PYJQ01000005.1, forward strand.
CCGTCAGATGCATCAGGGCGTAATAGAAACAGAGCAGGCCGAGCGCGCGGCGATAGCGCAGATAATTCCAGCCGAAGAGATCGCGAAGCGGCGTGACCGCAAGCGTCAGCAGCAGGAAGCGGATCGCCCACAGGCCCAGGAAGAGTTCGAACGTCTTCACCGCGTCGGCGCCAAGCTGGTCCGTCGCCCCGAGATAGAATTCCCACGCAGCCGGCAAAAACCCGACGACATAGAGCGCCCAGACGGACGCGGACTGCCAGCGCTTGGGAAGAGCGAAGGAGAGGGCCATCAGAAATTCACCCTGAGATCCATGCCGCTATAGAGGCTGGCGACCTGATCGGCGTAGCCGTTGAAGGGCAAGGTGGGGTGGCGGTTGGACCCGAAGAAGCCGCCTTCGCCAATGCGCCGCTCGGTCGCCTGGCTCCATCGCGGATGATCGACGGCCGGATTGACGTTGGCATAGAAGCCGTATTCCTGGCTGTTGGTCGCCTGCCAGGTATTCAGCGGCTGCTTGTCTGTCAGCGTGATGCGCACGATCGACTTGATGCCCTTGAAGCCATATTTCCACGGCACGACGAGCCGGATCGGCGCGCCATTCTGGTTCGGCAGGGTCTCGCCATAGAGGCCGACGGCAAGCAGCGTCAGCGGATTGCGCGCCTCATCCAGGCGCAGTCCCTCGACATAGGGCCAGTTCAGGGATTGCAGGAGGCCGGACTGCCCCGGCATCTCTTCCGGGCGCACCACGGTCTCGAAGGCCACATATTTGGCGCTGCCCTGTGGTTCCACCTTGTCGAGCAAGGCAGAGAGCTGGAAACCGTCCCAGGGAATGACCATCGACCAGGCTTCGACGCAGCGCATGCGATAGACGCGCTCTTCCGGCGGAAATTCTTTGATCAGTGCGTCGATATCGAAGGTGCCGGGCTTGTTGACCATGCCGTCGACCTTGATGGTCCAGGGACGGGGCTTGAACTTGCCGGAGAGGCTGGCCGGATCGGACTTGTCGAGGCCGAATTCGTAGAAATTATTGTAGGTGGTGACGTCCTTGATAGGCGTCAGCTTCTCGTTGACCGTATAATTGCTCTTGGTCGCCGTCAGCGCCTCGGCCAACGCCGCCTTGCCGCCGATCGCCGCCATGCCGATGCCGGCCGCGGCGGCCGTCAGGAACTCGCGGCGCTTCAGATAAATGGAATGGGGTGTAATCTCGGAAGATGCGATTTTGGGCGGGCGATAGGCGGCCATGGAACTATTCCTCTATGCGATAGCAGCTTCGATATGAGCGATACGCAACGGACACGGGTTTTGTTACACTCTTAGGCCGGCATTTCTTTGGAAGTGAAAGCAACTTTTTGTGTGCGCTTGTGATCGGGCCGTTTCGTTCCCAACTTTGGTCGAGCGACTTGTTTGCCCGGATGCGGCTCTTGCCCGGCAGCGTACCGGATTCGCTTGAGTTGATAGTGACAGTATCGCACGATTGGATTAGGACAATTCCAAAAAGCGGAGTTGCCGGCGCCCCTTTGGCCCGAAACCTTTGGCCCATGCCCGGCGCCGTACAAATTCCAGGATGACGAGGAAGACACCATGCCAGCTTATCGTTCCAGAACCACCACCCACGGCCGCAACATGGCCGGCGCGCGCGGCCTTTGGCGCGCGACGGGTATGAAGGACAGCGATTTCGGCAAGCCAATCATTGCGGTGGTCAATTCCTTCACCCAGTTCGTGCCCGGTCACGTCCACCTCAAGGATCTCGGCCAGCTGGTCGCGCGGGAAATCGAGGCGGCCGGCGGTGTTGCCAAGGAGTTTAACACCATCGCCGTCGATGACGGCATCGCCATGGGCCATGACGGCATGCTCTATTCGCTGCCGTCGCGCGAGCTGATCGCCGACAGCGTCGAATATATGGTCAATGCCCATTGCGCCGACGCCATGGTCTGCATCTCCAACTGCGACAAGATCACTCCCGGCATGCTCATGGCCGCGCTGCGCCTGAACATCCCGGCAGTCTTCGTGTCCGGCGGCCCGATGGAGGCCGGCAAGGTCGTGCTGCATGGCAAGAAGCATGCGCTCGATCTGGTCGATGCCATGGTTGCCGCCGCCGACGACAAGATCAGCGATGAAGACGTCCAGGTCATCGAGCGCTCGGCCTGTCCGACTTGCGGCTCATGCTCGGGCATGTTCACCGCCAATTCCATGAATTGCCTGACCGAAGCTCTCGGCCTGTCGCTGCCGGGCAACGGCTCGACGCTCGCGACCCACGCCGACCGCAAGCGCCTCTTCGTCGAAGCCGGTCATCTGATCGTCGATCTCGCCCGCCGTTATTACGAGCAGGAGGATTCCTCCATCCTGCCGCGTTCGGTCGCTTCCAAGCAGGCGTTCGAGAATGCCATGGCGCTCGACATCGCCATGGGCGGCTCGACCAACACGGTTCTGCACATCCTGGCAGCCGCGCATGAAGGCGAAGTCGATTTCACCATGGCCGACATCGACGCGCTGTCGCGCCGCGTGCCGTGCCTCTCTAAGGTCGCGCCGGCCAAGAGCGACGTACACATGGAAGACGTACACCGCGCCGGCGGCATCATGTCGATCCTCGGCGAGCTCGACAAGGGCGGTCTCATCAACCGCGATTGCCCGACCGTGCATTCCGAAACCATCGGCGACGCCATCGACCGCTGGGACATCACCCGCACCAACAGCGAAAGCGTGCGCGAATTCTTCCGCGCGGCTCCGGGCGGCATTCCGACCCAGGTTGCCTTCAGCCAGAATGCCCGCTGGGAAGAACTCGATACCGACCGCGAAAACGGCGTCATCCGCTCCGTCGAGCATCCCTTCTCCAAGGATGGCGGCCTTGCCGTCCTCAAGGGCAATCTGGCGCTCGATGGCTGCATCGTGAAAACGGCCGGCGTAGATGAATCGATCCTGAAATTCTCCGGCCCGGCAAGGGTCTTTGAAAGCCAGGACGCATCCGTCAAGGCGATCCTCAGCAACGAGATCAAGGCCGGCGACGTCGTCGTCATCCGCTACGAAGGCCCGAAGGGCGGCCCGGGCATGCAGGAAATGCTGTATCCGACGAGCTATCTGAAGTCGAAGGGCCTCGGCAAGGCCTGCGCGCTGATCACCGACGGCCGCTTCTCCGGCGGCACCTCGGGCCTGTCGATCGGTCACGTTTCTCCGGAAGCAGCCAATGGCGGTACGATCGGCCTGGTGCGCGAAGGCGACATGATCGACATCGACATTCCGAACCGCACCATCAGCCTACGCGTCGATGACAAGGAGCTTGCCGCTCGCCGCGAAGCCCAGAACGTTAGGGGTTGGCATCCGGCCGAAGTGCGCAAGCGCAACGTCACTACGGCCTTGAAGGCCTATGCCGCTTTTGCGACCAGTGCGGACCGCGGTGCCGTTCGCGATCTGGGTGGAAAATAACAAGCCCCTTCGCCCGTCCTGAGTTCATCGAAGCGCGGGGAGAAGCTGTGAGCCGTATCTCGCCCTTGGCGGGCGAGATACGGCTTTCGCATTCGCGGCACTTCTTACAGCGGCCGATTGATCTGCTTGTAGGCGTCGTTCAGCTCTTTTTGCCGCTCCTGATAGGATGAGGTCAGGCACGCAACATCGGCGCCGCAGGCCTGCCGCTTCTTCAGCCATTCGGTCTGCTGGTCCTGCATCGTGCCGCGCGCACCCATGGCGAGAAGCCCGGAAAGCAGGTCGAAGGTTGTCACCATCCTCACGTCGGCATCGTTGAGAGCCCGCACATCGCAGATCGTTTTCTCGTCCGGCTTCAGGTTCTGTGCCTCGCAATCGAAGCTGGCGGCGTGCGAGGCACCGGCCATTCCTAGCGAGACGAGGAAAGTGGCGGCGGCAAGATGGATCGATCGCATATGTGGCTCCCTTTGACGATTCCAAACGCGAAATGCATCACAGCATGTTTTTGTTCGGCGAGCCTGTTTTTTATCGCCGCCAACTTCCATTTATACTTCATGGTTCCGCCCTCTTTTCTTTCTAGCGTCGGACGCTACAACGTTGTTTAAAGAGCATTAAAAAGGGAAATTTCCATGCATGTCCTCCTGGAGCGCGCTGCCGTTTCGATGATTGCCCTCGTCATGGCGATGTCGCTTTCCGCTGAGGCTCAAACGGCGAAGACGCTGCCGCAGAGCCAGACGCAGATGCAGCTTTCCTTCGCGCCGCTGGTCAAGCAGACGGCCGGCGCCGTGGTGAACGTCTATGCCGAGCGTGTGGTTCAGCGTCAGTCCCCCTTTGCCGGCGATCCCTTCTTCGAGCAGTTTTTCGGCCAGCGCATGCCGAATCGTACCGAGAAGCAATCGTCGCTGGGCTCAGGCGTCATCGTGGAGGCGAATGGCACCGTCATCACCAACAACCACGTCGTTGACGGCGCTGACGACATCAAGATCGCGCTCTCGGACGGCCGCGAGTTCCCCTGCAAGGTGGTTTTGAAGGACGATCGCGTCGATCTCGCCGTCCTCAAGATCCAGTCGAAGAGCGAGACTTTCCCGGTTCTGCCGCTCGGCAATTCCGACGGCATCGAAGTCGGCGATCTCGTGCTCGCGATCGGCAATCCCTTCGGCGTCGGCCAGACGGTGACGAGCGGTATCGTCTCGGCGCTTGCCCGCAATCAGGTGAAGAACGAGGTCGGCTTCTTCATTCAGACCGATGCTTCGATCAATCCGGGCAATTCCGGGGGCGCGCTCGTCAACATGGCCGGCGAGCTGATCGGATTGAATACGGCGATCTTCTCCCAGGGCGGCGGCTCCAACGGTATCGGCTTCGCCATTCCCGCCAATCTGGTCAAGGTCTTCCTCGCCGCCGCCGACCGCGGCGACAAGGCGTTCGAGCGCCCCTATATCGGCGCTACTTTCGAGCCGGTGACATCGGATGTCGCCGAAGCGCTCGGGCTGGACAAGGTTCGCGGCGCGCTGGTGACCAAGGTCGTCGATGGCGGCCCAGCAGCCAAGGCCGGCCTGAAGCCCGGCGAAGTGATCACTGCGCTGAACAATATCTCGATCGAGCATCCGGATGCGCTCGGATATCGTCTGACGACGGCCGGTCTTGGCGCGACCGTCTCATTGACTGTTCTCGATAACGGCAAGGAGCATCAGGCCACGATGACACTTGCCGCAGCGCCCGAATCCACGCCGCGCGACGAGCGGGTGATCGAAGGCAACAATCCCTTCTCCGGCGCGACCGTTGCCAATCTCTCGCCGCGCGTTGCCGACGATCTGCATATGCCGCCGGATTCCACAGGCGTGGTCATCGAAAGCTTGAAACCGAATTCGCCGGCCGACCGGCTTGGATTTGCCGCTCGTGATATCGTCATTTCCATCAACGGGGTGGCGATCAACACGACGGAAATCCTTCAGAAGGCCGTTGCCTCCAATCCTAGCTTCTGGCGCGTCGAGATCGAGCGTGACGGCCAGCGTATCAGGCAATTCTTCCGATGAGCGATGATCTGTTTGCACCGCGGGTACCGGAAGAGGTCGCCAACAAGCGGCCTCTGGCCGATCGCCTGCGGCCGCAAACATTGGCCGAAGTCACCGGCCAGGAACATCTGACCGGCGAGGACGGCGTGCTGCGCCGGATGATCGAGGCGGGTTCGCTGGGATCGATGATCTTCTGGGGACCGCCCGGAACCGGCAAGACGACGGTAGCAAGGCTGCTTTCGGGCGAGGCGGGTCTCGCCTTCGAGCAGATTTCCGCGATCTTCTCCGGCGTCGCCGATCTGAAGAAGGTGTTCGAGGCGGCAAGGCTGCGCCGCATGGATGGCCGCCAGACCCTGCTGTTCGTCGACGAGATCCATCGCTTCAATCGCGCCCAGCAGGATAGCTTCCTGCCTGTCATGGAAGACGGCACCGTCATTCTGGTTGGCGCAACCACGGAAAATCCATCCTTCGAGCTCAACGCCGCTCTTCTTTCCCGCGCGCGTGTCCTGACGTTCCGCTCGCATGACGAGGAAAGCCTGGAAGAGCTGCTGCGGCGGGCCGAAACGGTGGAAGGCAAACCGCTGCCGCTGACGGAGGATGCCCGAGCCAGCCTGATCCGCATGGCCGATGGCGATGGCCGCTCGGTACTGACGCTGGCGGAAGAAGTCTGGCGAGCCGCACGCAAGGACGAGCTTTTCGATCCCGATATGCTGGTCAAGATCGTCCAGCGACGCGCCCCGGTCTATGACAAGGCGCAGGATGGCCATTACAATCTGATTTCGGCCCTGCATAAGTCGGTTCGCGGCTCCGACCCGGATGCTGCGCTCTATTATCTCGCCCGTATGTTCGATGCCGGCGAAGATCCGCTCTATCTCGGACGTCGGCTGGTGCGCATGGCGGTGGAGGATATCGGGCTTGCCGATCCGCAGGCTCTCGTCATCTGCAATGCCGCCAAGGACGCCTATGATTATCTGGGCTCGCCGGAAGGGGAATTGGCGCTGGCGCAGGCCTGCGTCTATCTCGCGACCGCACCGAAATCGAATGCCGTCTATACGGCTTTCAAGGCCGCGACCCAGGCCGCCAAACAGAACGGTTCGCTGCTGCCGCCGAAGCACATCCTCAATGCGCCGACGAAACTGATGCGCACCGAAGGCTATGGTGACGGCTATCGCTACGATCACGACGAGCCGGACGCCTTTTCGGGCCAGAATTACTTCCCGGAAAAGATGGGCCGCCAGACCTTCTACGATCCGCCGGAGCGTGGGTTCGAGCGGGAGATCCGCAAGCGGCTGGATTGGTGGGCGAAGCTGCGCAAGGAGCGCGGCGAACGCTAGGATCCGGTATCACCGCCCAGCGGCGGTTTCCTGCAGAGCCTTCTGCATTCGCGGAACAGTTGCATTGTCGACGATTTTCACGCTCGACTCAGCTAGTCCGTTATGGCCTTCCATATCGACGACGAGATGCCAGTGGCCCGATTCGGGAATAGTGAGCCGGATCGGCGATTTCTTGGCGACACCGCCAAGAAATTGATGCTTTAGGGTTTCCGTGAAGCGCTGGAAGTTCGAACTGTTCATCAGCCTGACATTGGCGACGGCTGAAAGTGTAATTTCGATCACCGTTCCGGCGCGCTGTTCCTTAAGATCGTAGTGGCTGTAGCGGAAGGCAGGCTTCGACATGGCTTTCTGCTCTTTGGATATCTGGCCGAAAGCTTACCTGAGGACGGTTAAGGAAGCGTTCGGCGAGATACTGCCGAAGGCCGGCCAAGAGCAAATTCAGTGCAGGTTTGACGGGGCGGGGCAAAGCGCCCAGCACCGATTTCCTTCGGTAGCAGGCTGGTGAACCGCTGCCGGAGGGTCGAAAATCCGCTTGAGATCGCCGTAGCCGTCCTAGCCGATCGCCTGCTGGTTCTTGCGGTCGAGTTGCGTCACCAGCGCCAGAATGGTCGCCGAGACCGGCGTCGGTACGTTGATGAGCTTCCCGAGTGAGACGATGACGCCGACCAGGGGCGTTATTTCCAGTGCCTTACCGGCAAGCAGATCCTGCAGCATCGAGGTCCGCACGGGTCCAATCTGCCGGGAACGCTCAAGACGCTCCTCAATCGACATGGTGATTTGCGATCCCAATGCTTCGGCGACCGCTTTCACCTCGCTCATCACCTGGCCGACCATGGCGGCCAGCGCCGGGTCCTCCATGATATCGGACATCAATCCGCGCGTCAGCGCACTGATCGGATTGAAGGCTGCATTGCCCATCAGCTTGTTCCAGATATCGTCACGGATGCGCGGGGAAATGGAGACGTTGATGTCAGCTTGCTGCAATAGCGCCGCAATAGCTTCGATATCGGCCGTCGTTTCGCCGGAAGGCTCGCCAAGGATAAAGCGCCCGCTATTGCTGAGCCTGATCTCGCCGGGTGCAACGACCTCCGCGCTCTGATAGGCGACACAGCCGATGACGCGTTCCGGTCCGATCAGGCGCCAGAGATCACCGTTCGGATCAAGTTCTTCTATCTGGCGTTCCGCGTACCCGCTTTGACGATCCCGGTGAAAATACCACCATGGGACGCCGTTGAGGATCATGACGACGCGCGTGCCGGAATGCAGCAGTTTCGCAATGCCTGGAGCAGCTGCGCCAAGCTGATGACCTTTCAGGCCGGTGATTATGAGATCCTGCGGTGGCAGCTCGCCTGCATCGGAAGTTGCCGTCATCTGCGTAACGAGGGGGCTCTCCGTATCCGCTTCCCATAGGCTTATGCCGCCAGCGCGAATGGCCTCCAGATGGGCTCCACGTGCCACGACGGAAATCTTGGTCTGGCTCTCGTCGGAGGAGGCGAGCTTGGCCGCGATTGCGCCGCCGAGGGCGCCGGCGCCACAGACACAGATGTTCTTGAAGCGGAAGGGTGTCATGACTTGATGCTCCGAAGGAAGCCGCATACTCCGCCAAGATATGGCGGGATCATAATTTGGCGAGTGGTTTATCAGATTGCCGGCAATTGGAATCGAAAAATCACCGGGCTTTTCGGCGCACTGCAGGTCTCTCGCAATCTCACCATGATTGTGCGGCTTGAATAACAGGCTTTTTCGTTCGGCACGGGCTTGGGCTAGTCTTTACCACAATCGCATCCTAACCTCTGCCACATTGCTCTGGACCGTGGACAACCGGTGCGATATCGATTTCTCAATTGTCCTTTCTAAGTTGATGAATTCGCCGGGGAAGATCGTTGCGTTTCGAAGCCCTCAACCGTCTCTGGGATAGCGTTCGGGAGACCAGCCATGATTTCCGTGCCTCGACGGATGTTTTTCCCGTCGTCGATATCGAAAAGCTGACCGCGACCCTGGACCTGAAGGAAAAGGGTGCCGCTGCCGGGCGTCAGAACCGGCCGCCGCCGGATGCGCAGTCGCATGACGAGACGGAACAGCGCATCGTCGCCTGGGTCGAGGCGGAGAAGAAAAGCTCCTATCAGATCCTCGAAGACCAGTTCCAGACCTTCGACAGCCGCCTGCGCAATCTTGATTTCGAAGGCCAGTTCGGCCTGATCCGCCAGGCAAACGCTTCAAGCGTCTCGGATTTCAAGGCCGAAGTAGCAAGCGGCGTCGACGAGCTGCATGGCCTGCGCCGCAAGCTGAAAACCGCCGAGGACGAGATGGTGGATTTCAAGGCCAGGCACAAGCTGCAGCGAGCCGCCAAGGTTTCCAGCAGGGCCGCCTGGGGCTTCAAGGTCTCGCTGATCGTCTTCCTCGTGCTCATCGAAATGGTGATGAACGGCAGTTTTCTCGCCAAGGGCAGCGAGCAGGGCATCGTTGGGGGCGTGACGGAGGCGGCCGCTTTCGCCTTCCTGAACATCGGCACGGCGCTGATGTTTTCCTTCTTTTGTGTGCGGTTCCTGGTGCACCGGTCCTTTGCGCTGAAGCTGCTCGGTCTTCTTGGGCTTGTCGCCTATGTCGCCGTGGCTTTGGGCATCAACATCGCGCTGGCGCATTATCGCGAGGTCTCCGCAACGATCTTGAGCGGGGCGGGTGCCGAGGTGATCCAGCGCCTGAAGGCGGCGCCGCTCGGGCTGCAGGAGCTGAATTCCTGGATGCTCTTTGCCATCGGCCTGATGTTCTCGCTCGTCGCCTTCATCGACGGCTGCTATCTGACCGATCCCTATCCCGGCTTTGCCGGCGTGCAGAAGCGTCTCGATGCGGCGCGAGACAATTATATCGATCGCAAGCTCGATCTCATCGAGGACCTGCGCGAGATCCGCGACGAGCACAACGGCAAGATCGAGGAGATCATCCGCGACCTCTCGCTGCGCCGGCAGGAAACGGCTGCCATCATCGCCCATCGTGCGAGGACCGCAGGCCTTTTTGCCGAACACCAGAACCATCTCGAGCGTGCTGCCAACGTGCTGCTCACCTCCTATCGCGACGCCAACCGGGCGGTGCGCACCGAGCCGGAGCCATCCTACTTCCAGACCGCTTACAAGATGGAGCGACTGACGCCTGTCATCCGCATCGAAGAGGAATGGGACGATAAGGTGCTCGGCGCGCGCATCCAGAGCGCCCAGGCGGAATTATCGGAGCAGATCAAGCGGATCGGCGACGAATTCGAGCGAGCCATCGAGAAATATCATCAGCTCGATAATCTTTTCCCGGAGAGCATCCTTGGCGCGACGCAAGCGGCGTAGTCGGCGCGGCGGGTCCGCCGGTCTCATCATCGCAACGGTTTGTCTCGCCGTCCTGTCTCTCGGGATCGTCGGCGCCTATGGCTGGCTGCGCTACAAGGCGAGCGGAAACGTCGCCGTCGACCAGGCGTCGCTCTGCCCGATGGATGGCCCGAAGGCGGAAACGGCTATCCTCCTCGATGTCACCGATCCGATATCAGACACGACAGCGCTCGATCTGCGCAACCAGTTCCAGAAGATCGTCGCGGACGTGCCGATCGGCGGCGCGATCGACATCTATGCGCTCACCGAGAAGGAGGGCGAACTGATCCAGACCTTCCACGGCTGCAATCCGGGAAGCGGCGCAAACGTCGACGAATGGACCAGCAATCCGCGCCTGGCGCAGGCGCGGTGGGAGAAGGGCTTCCAGAAGCCGATTGCCGATATCGCCGGCAAGCTGACCGAAGGCGAATCGGGCAGGCTGTCGCCGATCATGGCCGCCATCCAGAAGATCAATCTGGAAGTCTTTGCCAATGCGCCGGCCGGCATCCCGAAGCGCCTCTACATCGCCTCCGACATGATCGAGCACACCGCCGCCTTTTCGAACTACCGCGACGGCATTTCCTATCAGAAGTATCAGCACAGCTCCGCAAACGACCGTTTCCGCACCTCGCTGGATGGTGTCATGGTCAGGATTCTTGCCTTTCAAAGGCCGAACATGAAGTTCAGCATGGAGGATCTGGCGAACTTCTGGGCGCAATGGATCAAGAACAACAAAGGTGATTTCGACGGCTTCGTGCGGTTGGAGGGGATACGCTGATGGCTAATAGCGACGCCAGATATCTCGTCCGGGATTACGGTCCGATGATGCTTTTCGCCTTCATCACCGTCGGGGGCATGATCTTCATCTGGTCGTCGAAGCTCATGGGCTGGTCGCTGCCCATCGTGACGGGCATACCGCTCTTGCTGATGGCGATCTACTTCATCGTGTCGCTGGCCTTCGCCGGCTTTCGGCTGCACAACGAGCAGGCGGGCGACAACCTCTACTACATGGGTTTTCTCTTCACCCTCTCGAGCCTCGGCGTATCGCTCTATCTTTTTGCCGGCGAAACATCGATCGAGACAATTGTCCGCAATTTCGGTATCGCCGTCACCTCGACCATTGCCGGCGTGACGCTGCGTATCCTCTTCAACCAGATGCGGCGCGATCCGATCGACATCGAGCGCAGTGTGCGTCACGAGCTTGCGGAAATGACGCGGCGCGTGCGCACCGAACTCGACTCCTCGTCACGCGAGTTTTCGCATTACCGGCGCGTCAGCAATCAGATGCTGTCGGAAGGGTTCGAGGAGATCGCGCGGCAGGCCGAGCGCAACGGCCAGGAAATCAACAGGATCCTGGAAATGCTCGCAAAGCAGGCGGTGACGCCGATCAACGACGCGGCCGCCCAGCTGACGACGACGACATCGCAGCTTTCGCAGATCATCAGCACCTTCGGCGCTGCGGTCGAGAATGTCGGCAAGAAGCTGGAGGAGATACGCTCGCCGGAAGATGTGGTGCGCGCGGAGCTGGCGCCGGCGATCGCCGCCATTAAGGATATGTCGGAAGCCCAATTGCAGCCGCTGCGCAACATCGAGCTGGCGCTCAGCCGCATGGCGGAGGCGATGGGGCAGGCGCCGGCGCCGAAACCGCAGGCCGAGGGCGATATCGCAGCGGAACCCAAGACCGTGCCGCGAAAGCGCTGGTGGCGTCTATGGTAGCAGGGGGTTTGGACAGCACGCCGAAACTGGAGCACAAGGGCTACAACCGCGGCCTGATCCTCGGCCTGACGATGGCCGAATCCATGCTGCTTCTGGTCTTCTGCCTGCTGCTCGTCGCCGCCGCCTTGATTTCGGCCGAGAGAAGCAAACGCTACGAAGCCGAGCGCAAGCTTGAGAAGGCCGAAGAGCAGGTCGCATTGCTGGAGAAGAAAAGGGCGGAGCAGGCGGCCGAGATCGTGCTTCTCCAGTCCAAGGTCGTCTCCGGCGATCTCTCCGCCGCTGACAAGGCCATGGTGGACAAGCAATGGCGAGAGCTGGTGCTGGCGAAAGAGACGCTGGACAGCGTAACGGATCAGGGTGCGACACCGGCCGATCTGCAATCGCTGTCCAAGGTCGCGGCCGTTCTGAAGGAACATGGCGTCTCGCTCGCGACGGCACCCGATGCGGTCAATAAGCTTCTGGCTGGCAACGGCGGCGGGAAGGGCATGCACGATTGGCCGCCCATCATCAATCTCGACGACGCCAAGAAGAACTATTTCCAATCGGGAAGCGCCGAGCTTACGGGCACTTTCGCTCAGCTTCTCAGCACGACGATTACGGATGAAATCGCCAGCAACCTGAGCCTCTACGGCGCCAATATCGTCGAGGTGATCGGCCATACGGACGAGCAGCCGGTGGCGCGGGAGAAATCCAATCTCGACGATACGATCATCAGCGCGATGGACGGCAAATTGCCGGTGTCGGCCCTGCTGCCGGCCGACAATGCCGGGCTCGGCCTTGCCCGCGCCATTGCCGTCGCCAATGTGCTCAAGGCCAATCCGAAGCTGAAGGATGCGACCATTCTGCCGATGTCGGCCGCGCAATTGATCCTGCCCGGCGATACCGTCACTTCGGGTCAGCGCGGCGCCGTCGAGGCACGGCGCCGCATCGAAATCCGCGTGCGCGGCAGGACGGCGCCCGTCGCCGTCATCAATGCCGGTGCCGCACCGTCAGTGAATACGCAATAGCGCCGATTTGGCGAGCATCAGCTTCTGAGGCCAGGTGCCTCGTAGCCGGTGCGCTCGACATATTCCGTGTAGCCGCCGGGATATTGGTGGATGCCTTCCGGCGTCAGCTCCAGAACGCGATTGGAGAGTGCGGCCAGGAAATGCCGGTCGTGCGAAACGAACAGCATCGTGCCCTCATATTGCGACAGCGCCTGGATGAGCATTTCCTTGGTGTCGAGATCCAGATGGTTGGTCGGCTCGTCCAGCACCAAAAGGTTCGGCGGATCGAAGAGCATGATCGCCATGACGAGCCGCGCCTTCTCGCCGCCCGACAGCACGCGGCATTTCTTTTCGATATCGTCGCCGGAGAAGCCGAAGCAGCCGGCGAGCGCCCGCAGAGAGCCTTGACCGGCCTGCGGAAAGTCATGTTCGAGCTGCTGAAATACCGTGCGCTCTCCATCCAGCAGGTCCATGGCATGCTGAGCGAAGTAGCCCAACTTGACGCTGGCGCCGAGCGCCACGCTGCCTTCATCCGGCTCTGCCGCGCCTGCCACCAGCTTGAGCAGGGTGGATTTGCCGGCGCCGTTGATGCCCATGATGCACCAGCGCTCGCGGCGGCGTACCATGAAATCAAGCCCTTCATAGATGGTGCGGCTGCCGTACTTCTTGTGGACGTTCTTCAGCACGGCCACATCTTCGCCCGAGCGCGGCGCCGGCTGGAATTCGAAGGCAACCGTCTGGCGGCGCTTCGGCGGCTCGACGCGATCGATCTTTTCCAGCTTTTTCACGCGGCTCTGCACCTGCGAAGCATGCGAGGCGCGCGCCTTGAAGCGTTCGATGAACTTGATCTCCTTGGCGAGCATCGCCTGCTGTCGCTCGAACTGCGCCTGCTGCTGTTTTTCGTTCTGGGCGCGCTGCTGCTCGTAGAATTCATAGTCACCCGAATAGCTGGTCAGGTTGCCCGCATCGATTTCGATGATCTTGGTGACGATGCGGTTCATGAACTCGCGGTCATGCGAGGTCATGAGCAGCGCGCCTTCATAGCCCTTCAGGAAGGATTCGAGCCAGATCAGGCTTTCGAGATCGAGGTGGTTGCTCGGCTCGTCGAGCAGCATGACATCGGGCCGCATCAAGAGGATTCGCGCCAGTGCGACGCGCATTTTCCAACCGCCCGACAGCGCGCCGACATCGCCGTCCATCATCTCCTGGCTGAAGCTCAGGCCATCAAGCACTTCGCGGGCGCGGCCTTCGAGGGCATAGCCGTCCAGCTCTTCATAGCGCGCCTGCACCTCGCCATAGCGCTCGATGATCTCATCCATCCTGTCGGCCTGGTCCGGATCGCTCATCGCTGCTTCGAGTTCGCGAAGTTCGGCGGCAACGGCGCTCACAGGGCCTGCGCCTTCCATCACTTCGGAGACGGCGCTACGGCCCTCCATCTCGCCGACATCCTGATTGAAGTAGCCGATTGTGACGCCCTTGTCGACGGAAACCTGTCCTTCGTCGGGTAGCTCCTGGCCGGTAATCATCCGGAACAGCGTCGTCTTGCCGGCGCCGTTCGGACCGACAAGCCCGACGCTCTCGCCCCTGTTGAGGGCAGCGGATGCCTCGATGAAGAGGATGCGATGACTGTTCTGCTTACTGATATTTTCGATACGAATCATAGTTACGCGAGGCCCGAAGATAGTTTTTCGGGGCCTTATGCCATGGGTCGGGCCGTCTGTCGCAGGTTTTCGAGGGCAAACCGGGATGCATTTTTACGCCACCCGCCAATCTATGCTCATCCGTCAGCCGCGATTGCCGGGCGCGGGCGCGATGGTCGCATTTTGCGCTGGATGGGGCGCTCGATGCACCAGTAACAAGCGATGGCAAAGGCGAGCGATCCCAGCGCGACCAAGGCAGGCTGAAAGCCGTGCGGTATTCCAATGCGCAGAAGCAGCGCCGTGACCAGGATGCCGGTCAGCACGTGCCAAAGATAGATGGAATAGGAGGCGTCCCCGAGGAAGTGCAGGAATGCGAGCTTGGGAACTCCGCGCTCCCGCTCGGCGAAAACGGCGCCGGATAACAGCAGCATAGCCGGCACTCCCCAGCGCATCGCCCGTTCTAGATGGGTGAGCGGGCCACTCGCAGCAAGCAACACGAAACCTGCGATCATCAAGCCGGCAGCGACGCGAAAGGGCAGCCGATATCCCTGCTTCCACAGATGTCCGATGAGGATTCCGGCGGCAAATTCCAGGATGATCGGCTGCGTGAAAATATCGGCATACCCGGAGGGTAGCAAGAAATGCGCAACGACGACGGCGCCCAAAGCGGCGATCAGGAACCATAGCCGGCGGAGCTCCGGCACAAGCAATGATATCGAAAAAATCAGATAGAAGAACATCTCGTAGGACAGGGTCCAGCCCTGTTCGATGACGGGATGGAGCGCTTCATCCTTGATGATGGGCACGAAAAACAACGAACCCAGCAGATTGCCCACGCTCGAATTCATGTCGAAGAAGAATTGGGGTTTCGACACGGCCACGGCGAATGTCGCCAATGTCGCAATCCAGTAAAGCGGCACGATCCTGATGATCCGGCGCCAAATGAATTCCTGTGGGCCGATCGGTCTTCCAGCGGTCGTAACCCACATGATGAAGCCGCTGATGACGAAGAATATATCGACCCCCGCTGCCCCGATCTTGAAGTTCAGGCCGTATGTTTCGCTCACATGGAAGCAAAGAACCGAGATCGCCGCGATGGCGCGCAGATACTGGATGCTCTTGATATCGCTGCCGGTTTTCAGGACGGTGCCTCCTGCGACTGGACTACTCGCGGATGTTCCGATGGCCGATTTAGCAATAGAATGCGTCGAAAGGCCGGACACCCGTGCGGAATGGCGTGGAAGTACGGCAGATATGGCTGGCAGCGACAATTTCAATTAAAATGGATGATTTCCCGCCATTTCGTGACTCAAAATGGACATCTGAAGTGAGGCGGCGTGAATGCTGGCCCAGCCAAAGGCCTCTCCGTATGCAAGGGACTAGCAATCCGCCGAAGCCGGTTAGACCGGTCGAACTTCGGCAAGCCGCTTGACCGCATATTCATCCTGCCAGCAGACAGCAGCTTCCCATGCAGCAGATGCTTGTGCGGCGATATCATATGCGCAATCGTTCAGATCGGCAGCATTGTCAGGCAATACGAGATCAAGATCTGGAACATCGACATGTGACTCGTCCCAATCGATCAACGCGACATGATCTGTCGTCATGCGGATATTGCCGGGATTGTTGGGATTTCCATGGACGACGCATGTCTGACGCCCGACGAGACGCGCCCAGGCTGCTCGACATCGAGCAACGCCCTCGGGCGGCATCGCAGTAAGATCGATTCTCGTTCCGGCGTCGGCATACAGCAGGTCGGTCGACGATTTCCAACCGGGGCGCTGCGGCCAGTCCTGCGTCAGCCGATGCAGCTCGCGCAGCGTATCGGCGACGCGACGCCAATCCGTCCCCGTCTCGGGCGGTCCGCCCCCCAGGTATTTCATTACCGTCAGGCCCTCCACGAACAGCCGGCCGTCCATCGTTGGGATCGGCACTGGAACGGTCATGCCTTCGCGATCGAGGTGTTGGAGTAGGGCGGCTTCCCAGCCAAGATCGGCGTCGGTTCTGGAGCCGAGACGAGCGACGGCAATTCGTCCATGAATGCGAACGCGCCATACATCGTTGGCAACCCCGCCGGTGAGTGGTTCGAGGCGGACCGCGTCTTCACCCCATTGCGCGAGTGCTTCCCATCCCATTGGTGATATCCTGGCGCATGATTGGCCTCACTCCGTCCGCAGGCGCGGACAAGGCCAATTAATGCAAGTTTTGCGGGCTGAGCAAGTTAACGAGTATCATGAAAACCTCGAAACGAGTTCACCGGGCCATTGCGGACCCGGTGAGCATCTATCTGCATGATGACACTGACTTTGCGCCCAACGTAACGTCGATACCGCAAGTTCATGTCATTCTAGGGGATCGGCCGAATACTCAGCTGCAGCCGCTCGTTGCCCCACACGTGTCGCACTTCTCGCAAGTTCCATTCCGGACCATCGTGAAGTTCTGGCACTCCGTGCACATGTTGCCGGTGTAGCCCTGCATGATGGAGCGGGCGCGGCGTTCGGATTCCAGCTTCTTGGCTTCCGTCTTGGCATTGGCAGCTTCGCTTGCCGCGTTGTCACTGAAGAGGCCGGTCGCGGATTCGGAGATAACTTCCTCTGCGATCTCTTCGGCCAATTCCTTCGCACGCTCCTCATAATCCCGCTTGAAGGCGACGACTTCGGAGGTCGAGACGGAGCTTGCCGGTTCCAGTTTGCGGACCGTGTTGCCGGCGAAAGCCGTTACCGTGCCGAGCGAGGCAGCGCGGGCAGGGGCAGCCGTTGCCGAACCCTTGGCTTCAGCTGCCGGACGCTCGCCCGATGTTGGCACCAGCGTCGGCTTGTAGCCGCGGGTCAGGCCCTTGGAGACGACATCGGCCTTGCCTTCGGAAACACCACGGCCGAGCGCCGTGTTGTTGAAGTCGGAGGTGTCGACATGAGCGAGATCGTGACGGCCGAGATAGGAGATGGCGAGTTCGCGGAACACGTAGTCGAGGATTGACGTGGCGTTCTTGATGGCGTCGTTGCCAGTGACGATGCCGGCCGGTTCGAACTTGGTGAAGGTAAAGGCGTCGACATATTCCTCGAGCGGCACGCCATACTGCAGGCCGAGCGAGACGGAGATCGCGAAGTTGTTGATGAAGGCGCGCAGAGCCGAGCCTTCCTTGTTCATGTCAAGGAAGATTTCGCCGAGACGGCCGTCGTCATATTCGCCGGTGCGCAGGAAGATGGTGTGACCGCCGATCTTGGCCTTCTGGGTATAGCCCTTGCGCCGGCTCGGCAGTTTTTCCTGCGTGCGGATGACCTTTTCGATCACGCGCTCGACGATCTTTTCCGTGATGGTCACTGCCTGCGCGGCTGCGGGAGCCTGCAGGAATTCCTCCAGCGCATCTTCGTCGCCATCATCCTCGATCAGCGAGGCATTCAGCGGCTGGCTGAGCTTGGAGCCGTCGCGATAGAGCGCATTGGCCTTGAGGCCGAGCTTCCAGGACAGCATGTAGGCGTTCTTGCAATCCTCGACGGTCGCCTCGTTCGGCATGTTGATCGTCTTGGAGATAGCGCCCGAGATGAACGGCTGGGCTGCCGCCATCATGCGGATATGGCTTTCGACCGAGAGATAACGCTTGCCGATCTTGCCGCAGGGATTGGCGCAATCGAAGACGGCGAGGTGCTCGTTCTTGAGGAACGGAGCGCCTTCCAACGTCATGGCGCCGCAGACATGGATGTTCGCGGCCTCGATATCCTTCTTGGTGAAGCCGAGGTGCTCAAGCAGGTTGAAGCTCATATCGGCCATCTGCTCGTCGGAAACCTTCAGCGTGCCCTTCAGGAAGTCGGCGCCGAGCGTCCACTGGTTGAAGACGAACTTGATGTCGAAGGCGCTCTTCAGCGCAGCGTTGACGGCATCGACCTTCTCGGCGGTGAAGCCCTTGGCCTTCAGCGTCGACGGGTTGATGGCCGGAGCCTGGTTCAGGTTGCCGTGGCCGACGGCATAAGCCTCGATCTCGGCGATCTGGCTTTCGGAATAGCCGAGCGTGCGCAGTGCTTCCGGAACGGCGCGGTTGATGATCTTGAAGTAGCCGCCGCCGGCGAGCTTCTTGAACTTCACCAGGGCGAAGTCCGGCTCGATGCCGGTCGTGTCGCAATCCATGACGAGGCCGATCGTGCCCGTCGGCGCAATCACGGTTGCCTGGGCGTTGCGGTAGCCATGCTTTTCGCCGAGTTCCAGCGCCTTGTCCCAGGCAGCCTTGGCATGAGCGACGAGATCCTGATCCGGATTGTCGGCATGGATCAGTGCCACCGGATTGACCGAGAGGCTTTCGTAGCCCGAGGTCTCGCCGTAAGCGGCGCGGCGATGGTTGCGGATGACGCGCAGCATGTTTTCGCGGTTCGGCTTGAACATCGGGAAGGTCCCGAGTTCGGAAGCCATTTCGGCCGAGGTCGCATAGGCGATGCCGGTCATGATCGCGGTCAGCGAGCCGGCAATGGCGCGGGCTTCGTCCGAGTCATAGGGGATGCCCGACGACATCAGCAGGCCGCCGATATTGGCATAGCCGAGGCCGAGCGTCCGGTATTCGTAGGAGAGCTCGGCGATACGGCGCGAGGGGAACTGCGCCATCATCACGGAGACTTCGAGAACGACGGTCCAAAGGCGGACGGCGTGCTCGTAGTCGGCAATGTTGATGCGCTTCGTCGCTGCGTCCTTGAAGGTCATCAGGTTCAGCGAAGCGAGGTTGCAGGCCGTATCGTCGAGGAACATGTATTCCGAGCACGGATTGGATGCGCGGATCGGGCCGGCAGCCGGGCTGGTGTGCCAGTCGTTCATCGTCGTGTTGAAGTGTAGGCCCGGATCGGCCGATGCCCAAGCGGCGTAGGAGATGGATTCCCACAGGTCGCGGGCCTTCAGCGTCTTGACGACCTTGCCATCCTTGCGGGCGGTCAGGTTCCAGTCGCCATCGTTCTCGACGGCACGCAGAAAGTCGTCCTTGATGGAGACAGAGTTGTTGGAGTTCTGGCCGGATACGGTGAGATAGGCTTCCGAATCCCAGTCCGTGTCGTAGGTCTTGAACTCGAGATCCTTATAGCCCTGGCGGGCGAACTGGATGACGCGTTGGACGTAGTTTTCCGGAACCTGGTCCTTCTTGGCGGCGCGGATTTCGCGCTTCAGGGCAGGGTTCTTGGCCGGGTCGAAGCAATCGTCATTGTCACCCTCGCAATTGACCGTCGCCTTCATGATCGCCTTCAGGTGCTTGGCGACGATCTTGGAGCCGGTGACGAGGGCGGCAACCTTCTGCTCTTCCTTGACCTTCCAGTTGATGTATTCCTCGATATCCGGATGGTCGATATCGACGACCACCATCTTGGCGGCGCGCCGCGTCGTGCCGCCCGACTTGATGGCGCCGGCAGCGCGGTCGCCGATCTTCAGGAAGCTCATCAGGCCGGAGGAACGACCGCCGCCGGAAAGCTTTTCACCCTCGGCGCGCAGCATCGAGAAGTTCGAACCGGTGCCGGAGCCGTATTTGAACAGGCGCGCTTCGCGAACCCAGAGGTCCATGATGCCGCCTTCATTGACGAGATCGTCCTCGACCGACTGGATGAAGCAGGCATGCGGCTGCGGATGCTCATAGGCCGACTTGGACTTAGTGAGCTTGCCGGTGAAGGGGTCCACGTAATAGTGGCCCTGGCCGGGGCCGTCGATGCCGTAGGCCCAATGCATGCCGGTGTTGAACCACTGCGGCGAGTTCGGAGCCACGCGCTGGGTGGCGAGCATATAGGCAAGCTCGTCCCGGAAAGCGGAAGCATCTTCCTCGGAGGAGAAATAGCCGCCCTTCCAGCCCCAGTAGGTCCAGGTGCCGGCAAGGCGATCGAAGACCTGGCGCGCATCGGTTTCGGAGCCGCTCTGCTGCTCCTTCGGCAGGTCCTTCATGGCCGCATCGTCGGGAACCGAACGCCACAGGAAGGAGGGAACGTCGTTTTCCTCGACCTTCTTGAGCTTGGCAGGCACGCCCGCCTTGCGGAAATATTTCTGCGCGAGAATGTCGGCGGCAACCTGCGAGAATTGCGCGGGCACGTCGATGTTCTCGAGGCGGAACACGATCGAACCGTCAGGATTCTTGATCTCGCTCGTCGCCTTGCGGAATTCGATGTCCGCATAGGGTGACTGGCCGGCCTTCGTAAAACGACGTTCGATGCGCATGGTCCCAATCCTTTATTCGTTGGTGCGCGCCCATATGAAACCGGGCGCAAAAATTCTCATTCCGGCATCGCGAATTCAACGCGCAGCCAGTCTCTGATCCGCTTTCCGACAGGAGGTGTCATCCGGAGATGTCTTTCCTGTATCTTGTGGTGATGGTGGCTGCAAACACTAAATATAGTATTAACAGCTTATTGCCGCCAGTCCCCGCATATGTTTTTTCGGCAGCATCGATCTCGGCACAAAAAACCTCGCAGCGGGCCACCTGCAAAGGTGAATCGCCTCGAATCCAAATCCGATTTCGAATTGAGAACCAGCCCTCGTACCCCGCCTGGCCCAGTCGCCGCCGCGACGTCGTCCATTAACTTTGAAAGACCCGATTCCGTCAAGGGGTGGTTTGTAACGGATTGCTAACCACAATATCTTGTGGGCTTGCCTGTGGAAACTGGGGAAACGCCAGGAGGCTAAGAGATTCAAGAGGTTGAGGAGGGATGCTCGTCCTCCGTGCGACCGTTGGCGCGACAACTATTATTACCGCCGGTGTCGGAAGCGACAAAATTGTGACCGTGACCTCGATGCCATTGGCAGCGCTGCAAATTCATGCCGTGACGCATCATGATTCGCGTGGAAACCCTTGAATCCCACGTATTCCGGCACTGTGACGTCCACTAAATCTAGTGGGCGCCGCAGCGCCCACCTCTATTACCGCTATTCGAATCATATTTAGGCATCGCGATCAGATCGGGATCGATTCGCGCTGCCGGCAGCCGGCAGATCAGCCGCGGTGACCCTTGGCGATCGGCTCCTGATAGGTGAAGCCCATGTCCCAGGGGAAGTAGATCCAGGTATCCTGGCTGACCTCTGTGATGAAAGTATCGATGGTGGGAACGCCCGTCGGCTTGGCGTAGACGCAGGCAAAATGCGCCTTGGGCAGCATCGCGCGAACTTCGAGAGCCGTCTTGCCGGTATCGGTGAGGTCGTCGATGACGAGGACGCCTTCGCCGCCGTTGACCGACAGTTCCGGTGCGATGCCCTTGAGCAGGTTCATTTCGCCCTGGCTGGAATAGTCGTGATAGGAGGCGACACAGACCGTCTCGATCAGCCGGATATTGAGCTCGCGCGAGATGATGGCGGCCGGCACGAGGCCGCCGCGGGTGATGCAGACGATCGCCTTGAATTCGCGGTTGAGGCCGGCAAGCCGCCAGGCAAGCGCGCGCGCATCGCGGTGGAACTGATCCCAGGATACGGGAAAGGCTTTATCGGGCAGGGACATGGCAGAAAGCTCCGGGGCATGGAATAACGACGCACCGGCGGCGCCGGCGACCCTCAGCAGACCCCGCGCCGGGCGCGGACCAAGAACCAAATCCGGAACGCGATTCGCTTGCTATCTGCTTGAACAGGATCTCATCCGGGAAAAGCCTGGGCTTTTCGGGATCATGCCCCTTCGACCGCGCGAACGGTTCCCTGGCGGGAATTCTGTCATCGGTCGCTGCTTTCTGCTGGATTTACTGGCAAAAGGCAATAGCTGCAAAGTGTGCAACCGGTGCGCATTCACACCGGTTGCCACAAGATATGAGCTTTGAGCCGCTCAGCGCGCCAGCAGCGTCATCGCTGTCATCGAGTGCAGCAGGGTGCGCGTCGTGCCGCCGAAGATCATCTGCCACAGCCAGGAATGTGTATAGGCACCCATGACCAGCAGATCGATGCTATCGTCGGCCAGGCGGTTTTCGATGACCTGCGATGGTGTCGATTTGCCGATGCAGGCTGCCGTCTCGAACTTGGCGCGCACTCCATGGCGCGTCAGCGCCGCGGCTATCCGGACACCGGTTTCCTTGGACGGATGCGGGTCCTTTTCCGACGTGCTGACGGAAAGGATCTCGACCGAATCCGCAGCCTTGAGGAAAGGCAGTGCGTCGAAGGTGGCGCGCGCCACTTCCTTCGAGCCGTTCCAGGCGATCAGCACGCGGCGGATGGGCTTCGGTTCCTTGAGAATGTAAGGAATCAACAGAACCGGCCGGCCGCTGTCGAACAGGAAGGTTTCGACATCGACCTGGGTATCGGCGTATTTCGACGGATCCGGCTGCACGGCAACGAGGAGATCGGCGCTGCGGGCGCTTTCGATCAATGGCTCGGTGCCGTAGCCGACCGAACTGGCAAAGCTGTGCCATTCGTAATCCAGGCCGGCGGCTTCCATCTTAGAGCGGAACAGCCTCTCAATGTCGAGCGCCTGATTATGGGCAACATCCTGAAGTGCCTGGACCGCGACAGGATCCGGAATCTCCATCGGCGCCACCAGCGGCACGGTCGAGACGATTTCCGCATGAAGCCCGATCACATGGGCGCCGTGCTCCCTTGCCAGCGCGGCTGAGAACTCCGCCGCGACGCGCGTATTGTCGGGATTGTCGAGAACGGTCACTATCGTTTTATAGGACATGAAGAGATCTCCCATGCGGAAGGGTTGGATCGGATCATGATATCAACATTCCGCTGCAAGATAATGCTCTGAATGGTCTCAGAGTTCCCCGGAAAGCACACGTCCTCGTTGAACGTCACGCCTCGGCCGACTGATTTTCCGTAGAGCCCCGCGCGTCATATCTGACGCGCAAAGGTCCCAATAGTACTTTAAGTCTGCTGCATAATTGCCTGAATCGATTTCGATTTAAGGAATTATGCGGTCGCTTTCGACTGACGGATGGTTTCGATCATCGCGCGCACTTCGGCTGCGACACTTTCAACGAGTTCGGCGGACCGGCCCCTGACGACGATCTCGGTGGAGAAGAATTGGCCGACATAACGCGGGTAGGAGCCGATGCTGGTATCGGGATGTGCCTTCTGGATGAGGCCGAGCGGCGTGCCGATCTCGCCTTCGCCATAGGGGCAGGAAATCGCTGTCGATAGCACCTGTGCCCCGGTCCTGAGCGTCGGCATGACATTGTCGAGCATCGCCTGGAAGACCTGCGGCACACCGGCCATGACATAGACATTCCCGATGTTGAAGCCGGGTGCGGTCGAGACCGGATTGGCGATATGCTTCGATCCCACGGGCATGCGGGCCATGCGCTGGCGAGCCTCGGTGAATTCCATCTCGCGCCGTGCATACATTTCGCCCATGATCCGCATCGCCTCGGCATCGTGCTGGCAGGGCACGCCAAAGGCCTTGGCCACGGCATCTGCCGTGATGTCGTCATGAGTCGGACCGATGCCGCCAGAGGTGAAGACGTAATCATATTGGCCGCGCAGAGCGTTCAGCGCGGCCACGATGGCATCCTCATCGTCGGCCACGATGCGGACTTCCTTCAGGTCGATGCCGGCCAGCAGCAGCACATCGGCAAGATGGCCGATATTCTTGTCCTTGGTCCGGCCGGAGAGCAGTTCGTCGCCGATGGCCAGCATGGCGGCTGTGACAATGATTTCGTTCGACATGAAGATATCCAGGACAATGCGCAGTCGGCGCGTTCAAAAAGGTCCGGGATAGGTAGCGCCGTTTGCGGCGAATGCAAACGCTGGTTTTCGCGCGACCGCCGGACCCGGCGAATATTGCAAATGAAATTCCGTCTACGCAAGATGAACAGTGCGTTCTGAGCCCTGGGGGCTGTGCCTCCGTCGTATCGCTGATACAACATTCCCCGACATTCAACGCGTCCAACAAACGGGAGACGTTCTTATGGCTAAGGTTCTGGTTCTCTATTATTCCTCGTACGGTCATATTGAGAAGATGGCTTATGCCGTCGCGGAAGGTGCAAAGTCCGCCGGTGCAGACGTCACCGTCAAGCGTGTGCCCGAACTCGTTCCGGAAGACGTCGCCAAGGCCTCTCACTTCAAGCTCGATCAGGAAGCCCCGATCGCAACCCCGGACGAACTGGCAGACTACGACGCCATCATCGTCGGCGCCGGCACGCGCTTTGGCACGGTCGCCTCGCAGATGCGCAATTTCTGGGATCAGACCGGCGGCCTCTGGTTCAACGGCAAGCTCGTCGGCAAGGTCGGTTCGGTCTTCACCTCGTCCGCAACGCAGCACGGCGGCCAGGAATCAACCATCCTCGGCTTCATCCCGACCTTCCTGCACCAGGGCATGGCCGTCGTCGGTCTTCCTTACGCCTTCCAGGGCCAGATGGGCACGGAAGAAGTCAAGGGGGGCTCGCCCTACGGCGCCTCCACCATCACCAATGGCGACGGCTCCCGCCAGCCTTCTGAAATCGAACTGGAAGCCGCAAAGTATCAGGGCGCACACGTCGCCAAGATCGCGGCCAAGCTCACGGCCTAAATTTGAAAGTTCTGCAAATGTGGAAGAGGCGCGGCGAAAGCTGCGCCTTTTTCATTGGGATTTTGATGGAATTCGATTTTGGTGCGGACGACGGGGGTCGAACCCGTACAGCCAAAGGCCGAGGGATTTTAAGTCCCTTGCGTCTACCAGTTTCGCCACGTCCGCGTGCCTTTCCCATCAAGCACTTGAGCGATTCAGTCAAGGAAATGTTTTGCGGGAGGGATTTGATCTGTGTGGCTCAGCCCGGCTGACCCAGGCGAAGCCCGCCGGAACCGACGGATCGGTTTTAGGGCGGGCCTCTAACCATCATCATGATGGCTGTATCATATTGGACGCAGGGGGAGCTTGGCTGTCAATTCACAGATTTAGGGGTTTCGACAGTCAGGGGCATAAATGGTTAATGACTTGTTCGGTGCGGCCAATCTCGCCATGGCAGGACCAAAAGCGCGCTAAACAGGCTTTCTTTGCTCATCTTTCCTGTGTCATAGCGGGGATGGATTGAAGAAGGACGGATAGACCGTGGACAAACAGACTGTTCTCGAAGCCAAAGAGGCCATGCGTGGTCTCTTTCCCGCAACGCCGCTGCAGCTGAACGAGCATCTCTCCGCCCGCTATGGCGCCGATATCTGGCTGAAGCGGGAGGATCTGACGCCGGTTCGTTCCTACAAGATCCGCGGGGCCTTCAATTTCTTCCGCAAGGTGATCGCTGCGGGCGGCACGGGAAAGACCTTCGTCTGCGCATCCGCCGGCAATCACGCCCAGGGCTTTGCCTTCGTCTGCCGTCATTTCGGCGTGCCAGGCGTGGTCTATATGCCTGTGACGACGCCGCAGCAGAAGATCGACAAGACCCGCATCTTCGGCGGCGAGTTCATTACCATCAAGCTCTTCGGCGATTTCTTCGACCAGTGCTATCAGGCCGCACGCGAGCATGTTGAACGTATCGATGGCGTCATGGTGCCCCCTTTCGATCATGCCGATATTATCGAAGGGCAGGCGACGGTTGCTGCCGAGATTGCCGAGCAGCTGCCGGAAGGCGTCATCGCCGATTGCGTCCTTCTGCCTGTCGGCGGCGGCGGTCTTGCTGCGGGCATCACCGGCTATTTTGCCGATAAGCTTCCGCGTGATGCCTTCACCTTCGCCGAGCCCGCCGGAGCGCCGAGCCTGCGCCGCAGCATCGAGGCGGGGCAGGTGGTCACTCTTGCCAAGGTCGATAATTTCGTCGATGGCGCTGCCGTCGGCCGTATCGGCGAGCTGAACTTCGCCGCGCTGAAGGGTTTTGCGGCCGATCAGGTCAAGCTCATCGAGGAAAACGCCATCTGCGTTACCATCATCGATATGCTGAATGTCGAAGGCGTCGTACTGGAGCCGGCCGGCGCTCTGGCGATCACGGCGCTGGAAAAGCTCGATCGCGACAGCATCCGCGGCAAGACGATCGTCGCGGTCGTCTCCGGCGGCAATTTCGATTTCGAGCGCCTGCCCGATGTCAAGGAGCGCGCCATGCGCTACGCGGGCTTGAAGAAATACTTCATTCTGCGCCTGGCGCAGCGCCCCGGCGCGCTTCGCGATTTCCTCAACATGCTCGGGCCGGAAGACGATATCGCCCGCTTCGAATATCTGAAGAAGAGCGCTCGCAATTTCGGCTCCATCCTGATCGGCATCGAGACCAAGAATCCCGATAATTTCAAGCAGCTTATCGCGAACTTCGAAAGTTCCGGCATGGGTTATGAGGACATCACCGAAAACGAGATCCTGGCAAACCTGATCATTTGACTTTGCGACCCTGCAACCTTCATGCTAAAGGCGATCCATGGCTTCGTTCTTTTCAAATATCCTTTCGATTTTCACCGGTGGCGCATCGCAGGCCGACGCTGAAAAATCCGGCGGCTCGACGGTCAGCGTCGAACCCCAGGTGCATGCCGGCTGCACGATCTATGCGACGCCGCAGCGCGAGGGCAGCCAGTTCCGGCTCATGGGCCGGATTGAGAAGGATGTGAACGGCGAGATCCTGGTGCGCAATTTCATCCGCGCCGATGTCTTTACCTCGTTGGACGATGCCGTGGAATCGACCTTCCGCAAGGGCCAGCAGATCATCGACCAGAACGGTGCCGGCCTCTTCGGCGATGGCGAAAAGGTTCGCCAGGTCTGATATCGAGCGCATTTACTTAACAGGTGCCTGATGCAGGGGCCGCCTTTGCATCTGCTTTGGCGGCCCATAACACCCACTTACAATTGATGGCTGATAATTCGCAGGGCTCAAGCCGTGCGGAAGAGCTTGGCGCCGGACGGAGCGTTGATGGCGCCGCCGTCGACGGTGATTTCGATGGCCGTTACGTTGGCGGAATCATCGGAGGCGAAATAGAGCGCTGCCTTGGCGATTTCGTCGGCTTCGCTCATGCGGCCGAGCGGGCTGAGGCTGCCAAATCGGGCCTGCAGCGCATCGAGAGCTTCCGGCGTGCTGGCGCGCGGTTCCCAGATCGGCGTCTTGGTGGCGCCCGGTGTGACCTGATTGACGCGGATGCCGCGGGGCGCGAGTTCGGAAGCAAGGTTGCGCGTCATGGCGCGAACCGCACCCTTCGTGCCCGCGTAGGCCGACGCGCCGGGAATGCCGAGAACTGCATGTACGGAGCCGTTCAGGATCACGGAGCCGCCATCGTTCAGATATGGCAGGGCGGCCTGCACGGTGAAGAAGACGCCGGTGAAATTGACGCGGACGATGGTTTCGAACTGCTCAAGCGTCGTCTTGCCGAGCGGCGTATCGCCGGCAATGCCCGCATTGGCAAAGACCACATCGAATTTCCCGAGCTTTTCCGCAGCCTCGGCAAAGGCCTTTTCCATGGCCGGGATGTCGGTGGTGTCGGCCTGCAATGCCAGCACGCCGCCGCCCAGTTGCTCGGCTGCCGCAGCCAGTGTCTTGGCGTTGCGGCCTGTTATGGCGACCTTGGCACCTTCGGCGAGGAAGAGGCGGGCTGTGGCAAGGCCAATACCGCTGTTTCCACCGGTGATGACCGCAACCTTGTTCTTGAGACGCATATTCGTAGCTCCTGTTGGCTTTTGTCACGATCTGGATTATGATCGTTATCTATAAGGATTATGATCGTAATCCATTTTGTCAAGCCGGGCATGGAAGGATTTTCGATGGGCCGCTCACAATTGGAGAAGCAGAAGACACACGAACACATCGTGACGCTCGCCGCCAAGCGTCTGCGCGAAGAGGGACTGGAAGGGATCGGCGTCGCCGACCTGATGAAGGAAGCGGGTCTGACGGTCGGCGGCTTCTACAAGCATTTCGCCTCCCGCGACGAACTGGTGGCGGAGGCGGTAGGATCGGCGATCGGGTCGTGGCGGCGTCAGCAGGAGGAAAGGGGGATCGACCCTGAAAGCATCTCGCTCAACGATTATGTCGATACCTATCTCAGCGAAGGTCACCGCGATCATTGCGGCGAGGGCTGCGCCTATGCGGCGCTGACGGCGGATATTGCGCGCAGCAGCGATGCGGTCCGCGCTATTGCGACGGATGGTCTGCGAAGGAATTTCGACGCGATGACGGCGCGCATGCCGGAGCCGGAAACTGCTGAAGCTAGACGGAAGGCGATTATCGCCTCCTGCCTCATGACCGGCGCGCTCGGTCTCGCGCGTGTGGCGAATGACGAGGCGCTTTCCCATGAAATTTTGGAGACGGCCAGGCAGTTCGTAAAAGCGCTGCCACAGGCGAAATAGCAAGGCGGCCGGTTTGCAGCCGGCCGCCTGTCATCATCACAATATGCAGTCGATTAAGCGGCGAGAGCCAGTTCCGAAGCGCGAGCCTGGGCAGCGCCGATGGCCTTTTCGGCAGCTTCCGGACCAAAAGCAACGCCTTCGATATAAACGGTCTCGACATCGGTGATGCCGATGAAGCCGAGGATGGACTTGAGGTAAGGAACGGCATGATTCATCGGCGCAGCCGGGCCTTCGGAGTAAACACCGCCAGAAGCGAGCACGATGTAGGCCTTCTTGCCGGTGACAAGGCCCTTCGGGCCTGTTTCGGTATAGGTGAAGGTGCGGCCCGCGCGCGTGATATTGTCGATCCAGGTCTTCAGCGAGGAATAGATGTTGAAGTTTATGAGGCCAGTGCCGATGATCAGCGTGTCGGCTGCGAA
The DNA here is from genome assembly GCF_003024605.1 of Rhizobium sp. JAB6. Lineage (GTDB taxonomy): Bacteria > Pseudomonadota > Alphaproteobacteria > Rhizobiales > Rhizobiaceae > Rhizobium. The sequence continues at coordinate 557,589 of NZ_PYJQ01000005.1, forward strand.
CAGCTCATCGACCAGCGCGTCGGAGACCTTGACCAGTTCCTGCTGCTCGGGCGTGCGGGCGTCGGCCGGCGTGCGGATGGCGGCCGTGAAGGGGCCGTCGATATGCGGCAGGTTGTCGGCAGCGAGATCGCGCTTGACGAGCGTCTTGCCCGGATTGTTGGACTTGATCTTCTCGGCCAGCTCGGTGGCGATTTTGGTGGAGAGCGAATCCGGACGCGGGCTGGAGGTCAGAAGCAGAATGGAGGACATATCCGTTTTCCTTTTCAATGAGTTGCTAAATCGGCTGGGAGAGTCCGATCACGTTCGCCTCAATAAATAAGTCGTCAGTACTATCGAGAAAAACTGTGATAATATGGATCGGAATTATCGATAGAATGGATGGCAGATGCTTCCCAATCCCACCCTCGACCAATTGCAGGTCTTTCTGACCGTCGCCGAGTCAGGCAGTTTCTCGGCCGCTTCGCGTATGCTCAACCGCGCGCAGTCGGTTATCAGCTACACGATCGCCAATCTGGAGGCGCAGCTCGAAATGCCGCTGTTCGAGCGGTCCGGCTCACGCCAGCCGAAATTGACGGATGCAGGCAGGGTGATGCTGGAGGATGCGCGCCGCATTCTCTCCGATCTGCAAGTGATGCGCGCGCGCGTGAAAGGCTTGAAGAGCGGACTTGAAGCGGAAGTGGCTGTTGCCATCAGCGTCATGGTGCCGGTCCATGCGACCGTCGATGTGCTGCGGGAATTCCGCGATCGCTTTCCTTACGTTGCCTTGCGTCTCGACACCGGCGAACTCGGCTCGATGCTGGAGCTGGTTGCCAGCGGCAAGTCGACGATCGGTATTGGCGGCTCGGTGCTGAAGCAGGATGATTCCCTCGTCATTGAGCGCATTGGCCATTCCTTCATGCTGCCGGTTGCCGCCCCAATGCATCCGCTCGCTTTGCTCGGACGACCCCTGACGCTTGCCGATGTGCGCGAAGAAGTGCAACTCGTCGTCACCGATGCGTCAAACCTCACCAATGGCAAGGATTTCAATGTCCTGTCCTACAAGATCTGGCATCTCAGCGATATAGCCACCAAGCATCAGCTGATCCGAGGCGGTCTTGGCTGGGGCGGCCTGCCTGCCTCATTCATCATGGAGGATCTGCAGAAGGGCCGACTGGTACCACTGGATCTCGATGCCTACGATCAGAGCGAGTACCCGATCTACGCGGTCCGCAAGGTCGACAATCCTCCCGGTCCGGCGGCAGCCTGGATGATCGAAGCTTTCCGTTCGCGCCTGGCGCGATGCCCGAATCAGGCCGATTTCAAATCTGCTGTCGAGATGTTCCATCCAGGCGACAAGCGCCTGGCGGCGGAGTGAAAAAGTCCTCTCCCTGAAAATGGGAGGCAGGTGCGTAAGGGACTTTTGGTGCCGTGACGCCTTCTCCCCCAAAGGGGAGAAGGTGTAGTCAATGATTACAGCACCAGCCGGTAGTTACGGAAGCCGTCGGCACCTTCGCCGGCGTCTTCGATCTTCACGCTCTTGACCTGATCGAGGAAGTCCTTGGCCTTTGGCGAGCTCTGGAACCGCGCGGTCATGCCCGGCAACGGCTTGAAGGTCCAGTTGCCGTCGGCGGTCGGGTTGATCGTGCCCTGGTCGTGAACATAGCGCACGATGACGTCGCGATTGGTGTCCGGTGCCTGATAGACGACCTTGTCCGCCGCGATCTCCGGGAAGTTGCCGCCGCCGCCGGCACGGTAGTTGTTGGTCACGACCAGGAACCTCTGTGCGGGGTCGATCGGCTTGCCGTCGAACTGCAGATTCTGGATGCGGTTTGCATCGGCATTCAGGACCTTGCCGTCATCGCCGAAGCGGCGCGGCTGGGAGAGGTCGATCTGGTAGGTGACGCCATCGATGACGTCGAAGTTGTAGGACGGGAAGCTGTTGTTGATCAGGTCCGCATCCTTGGCGCCCGGCTGGATCTGGTTGAACATAGCGGCCGACATTTCCAGCCAGTTCTTGACCTGTGCGCCGCTGATGACGACCGCCTGAACCGTGTTCGGATAGAGATAGAGGTCGGCGACGTTCTTGATGGCGATATTGCCGGCGGGAACGTCCGTATAATAATCGGCGCCGTTGCGGCCGCCGCATTTGAAGGGGGCTGCCGCCGAAAGGACCGGCAGGTCCTTGTATTGCGTCTCCTTCAGTATGTTCTTGATGTACCAGATCTGCGCCTGGCTGACGATCTGGACAGAAGGATCGTCGGCGACCAGCGCGAAGTAGGAATAAAGCGGTGCGGAGGTCTTGCCGACCGGCGTGCGGACATAGGTCAGCGTCGCCTCATGCTCGGCCTTGGCGGCTTCGACGACTTCCTTCTTGTCGGCGACGTCTGCGATAACCTTCTTCTTGTCGTCGCGATGGTAGATCGGCCGTGCTTCGGACGTGAAGTCGACGATCTTCCAGCTCTTGCCGTCCTTTTCGAGCAGCAGGTCGATGAGGCCGAGATGCGAGCCCCAGAAGCCGGCCATGACGGCGGGCTTGCCGTGCAGCGTTCCCTTGACCGGATCGGCGTCCTTGATGCCGTCCCAGGTCTTCGGGCCGGGGAAGACGAGATGCTGGTGGCCGGTGAAGACGGCATCGATGCCATCGATCGCGGCAACGTAGAGCGAGGCGTTTTCCATCTTTTCGCTCGGCCCGCTGCCGTCGATGCCGGAATGCGAAAGCGCGACGATGATGTCGGCGCCTTCAGCCTTCATGACCGGAACCCAGGCCCTGGCGGCCTCCACGATGTCGCGCGTCTGCGCCTTGCCTTCGAGATTCTTGATGTCCCAGAGCATGATCTGCGGCGGCACGAAGCCGATGAAGCCGATCTTGATCGGGCTTTCATTGCCGGCGCCATCCTTGATCTTCTTCTCGAGGATCAGATAGGGCTTGAAGAACAGGTCGTCCTTCGTCGGGTCGGAGGCAAGCTGGCCCTTGGTCAGGTTGGCGCAGACGAAGGGGAAGTTCGCGCCGGCCAGCACCTTGAACATGAAATCGAGGCCGTAGTTGAATTCGTGGTTGCCGAGTGTGCCCACGGAGTAGCCGAGCGTGTTCATCGCCTTGATGACCGGATGGACGTCGCCGTCCTTCATGCCGTGCTGATAGGCCATGTAATCGCCCATCGGATTGCCCTGCAGCACATCGCCATTGTCGATCAGGAGTGAATTGGTGGCTTCGGCGCGGATATTGTCGATGATCGTCGCCGTGCGCGCCAGACCCATCGTGTCGTTCGGCTTGTCGGCATAGTAGTCATAGGGGAAGACGTTGACGTGAATGTCGGTCGTTTCCATGAGGCGCAGATGCGCCTGGTTGCTCGCCGCGCGGGCCGCGAAAGGATGCAGCACGATCAGCGCCGCCGTGGCGCTGAGGCCTTGCAGCAGGGAACGGCGCGACATGCTGGGCAAATCCAGAATGGAAGACATAAGACACTCCTTCAACGATAGGGCCATGGTCCGTCGATCATCTCTCGGGCGAGGAGATTAGGACGATTTTCGAAGGTGTGCACCAGGAATGTGACAGGCTTATTGTGGATCGTAGCCGGCTTTCGCCTGCATGCCGTCAACGCTTGAGAACCGGCTTGATGTCCTTGTGGAAAAAGCGGAAATAGGATGCGACTTTCGCTGAGGCATTGGACGAGCGATCGAATTCGATGCCAATGCGCCCGTTGTGTGCCCAGCGCACGAAACCATCCAGCAGGCCGATATCATCGCATTCGATGCGAACCTTGCTGCCAGCCGCCGCATAGAGGGGCGCCTGCAGGTCGAGCGCGATGCCGCTCGTGGAAATATCGACGACGCGGCCGGTCACGAGCTTGGTGAAATAGCGGACCTGGCCCATGAGCCGAGCGTGATGGCGCGCCGAGCCTCGGGTTTTGATTTTCAGGTTGCCCTGAACCAGAGATTTCGAAGAGAACTGCATGATGGTACCCCGGCTCATCCGTCTTTTTCTCGGTTTGGATATCAGATGTGCCTTGAGGGATATTTAGCACGATCGCTAAAATTGTAGCCGGCGTCCCGAATCGGTACCATCGAGATGACCGCAGCGATAGGCGATGTGACCATGAGAGGTGCAGGATATGCGTATCGTTTCGTTGAATGCATGGGGCGGCCGGCTGCATGAGCCGCTGATACCCTATCTCGTTAATGCCGGCGCGGATGTTCTTTGCCTCCAGGAAATGGTTCGCACGCCGGATGCGGACGCTGATTGGCTGGTCTATCGCGATCATGGCGTCGAGCTCCCACAGCGCGCCAATCTCTTTGAGGAGTTGAAGGCTGCTTTGCCGGCTTACGATGCTTTCTTCCTACCCGTGGCGCGAGGCGATCTTTTCGATGGGGACCGGCAATTCGATTCCGAATTCGGACTGGCAACCTTCGTGCGCAGGACCTGTCCGGTCATCGGTCAAGCGGCCGGCTTCGTTCATGGTGAATTTTCGGCCTATGGCTATGGGCTGCATCCGCGCTCCCGCAATGCCCATTGCATCCGCCTTTTCGACTATGAGCGCGGCTATCCCATCACCATTGCTCATATGCATGGCCTGCGGGATCTGGAAGGCAAGGGTGACACGCCCGCCCGTCGTCATCAGGCAAATGCGTTGGTGGACCTCATTCGCCAGGTGAAGAAGGCGGGTGACCGGCTGGTCGTCTGCGGCGATTTCAACCTGCTGCCCGGCAGCGAGACCTTCGATATTCTCGGCACGCTTGGCCTTGTCGATCTCGTCACTTCACGGGGACATGGGGACACGCGCACGTCCCATTATAAGAAGCAGCCCCGCTTTGCTGACTACATGCTGGTGACGTCCAATATCGAGGTGATTAATTTCGATCCTGTCGCCGAGCCTGAGGTTTCAGATCATCGCGCCTTGCTGCTGGACTTGCGTTGAACACCGTCAGAGGCCGACATTCGGTCGGTCTATGATCTCGCGCAGCGCGAAGCTGGAATTGATTTTCACCACATGCGGAAAGGCCGAGAGCCAGTCGCGGTGGATGCGTTCGTAGTCTTCGAGGTCCCGCGCGGCGACCCGCAGTATGTAGTCGTATTCGCCCGACATGAGGTAGCAGGAGAGCACATTGGGGCAGCGCTTCACCGCTGTCTCGAATTCGGAAAGCGTCTTGGCGAATTGCCCTGAAAGGGAGATGTGCACGAAGGCAATCATCTTGTAATCGAGTGCCTTGTGCGAGAGATGCGCATGGTAGCCGTCGATGATGCCGCTCTTTTCGAGGATATCGAGCCTGCGGGAGCATGCCGAGGGCGAAAGCCCGACCTTTTCGGCCAGTTCCGAATTGGTGATGCGAGCGTTCTGCTGCAGCATCCGCAAAATCGAATGATCTATGGCGTCGAGGTCGGACATTCGAAGATCTTTCGAAAAAATTTCTGTCTGCGCAATAAATCACGAAAAATGACCTCAGCGCAAATTGTCTTTGCAAGGACATTGCGGGGCGGTGGTGGTCTGATTTCCGTTAGAGAAAATGAAATACGCAAAAGCATTCGAGGAGGAATGAAATGCGCGTTGGCTGCCCCAAGGAAATCAAGAACCACGAATATCGCGTCGGTCTGACGCCGGCGTCCGTTCGCGAATATGTCGCCCATGGCCATGAAGTCTGGGTCGAGACGAAAGCAGGCGCCGGCATCGGCGCCGACGATCATGCCTACATCGCCGCAGGCGCCAAGATCGCCGCAAGCGCCAAGGATATTTTCGAGAAGTGCGACATGATCGTGAAGGTCAAGGAGCCGCAGCCCTCGGAATGGGCACAGCTTCGCGAAGGTCAGCTTCTCTATACTTATCTGCATCTTGCGCCCGATCCGGAACAGACCAAGGGTCTGCTCGCCTCAGGCGTGACCGCTGTCGCCTACGAAACCGTCACTGACGAGCGTGGCGGCCTGCCGCTGCTGGCGCCGATGTCCGAAGTCGCCGGCCGCCTGTCCATCCAGGCGGGCGCAACGGCCCTGCAGAAGGCCAATGGCGGCCTCGGCATCCTGCTTGGCGGCGTGCCGGGCGTGCTGCCGGCCAAGGTGACGATCATCGGCGGCGGTGTCGTCGGCCTGCATGCCGCCAAGATGGCCGCCGGTCTCGGCGCCGATGTCAGCATCCTCGATCGCTCGCTGCCGCGCCTGCGTCAGCTCGACGACATATTCAACGGCCGCGTCCATACCCGCTACTCCAGCATCCAGGCGCTGGAAGAAGAGGTCTTCTCCGCCGATCTCGTCATAGGTGCCGTCCTGATCCCCGGCGCCGCCGCGCCGAAACTGGTGACCCACGAAATGCTGTCAGGCATGAGAAAGGGTTCTGTCATCGTCGACGTCGCCATCGACCAGGGCGGCTGTTTCGAGACCTCGCATGCGACGACGCATTCCGATCCTACCTATGTGGTGGAAGGCGTCGTCCATTATTGCGTCGCCAACATGCCGGGCGCGGTTCCCGTTACGTCCGCGCATGCGCTCAACAACGCCACGATCTATCACGGCCTCGCGCTCGCCGATCGCGGCTTGCGCGCCATCGCGGAAGACAAGCACCTCCGCAATGGTCTCAATGTCCACAAGGGCCGCATCACGAACCGGCCGGTGGCCGAAGCGCTTGGCTATGAGGCCGTCGCGCCGGAAAGCATTCTGAACGTCGCGTAAAGCCCATCGCGCGCACGTCAGATGGAGGCGCCGGCATCCCCGTATGCCGGCGCTCCTATTTTATCGATCCGGCATTGATAGCAGTTGTTGCGTGCCGAACGGACGTGGACATAGGCGATGTCTGGACGTTCGAGCAGGGAAGCCGCGTAGGCTGCGATGTCATCAATCGGCGTGACCGCGCCTGTTCCATAAACGATGCGGTCGTTCTTGCCATAGCCGCGCACGATGAAATCCTTGCTGGTCGTCAGTACCGGCGGCAGGATTTCTTCCGCTTCATAACGCTGGCACGGCCGCTTGTGCAGAAAGATCGGGCCGGTCTCCGCATAGGGCTGCAATTCGGGGAAGGGACGATAGGCAAAGACCAGCAGCTCCTCGCCGGCATCGATATTGCGCAGGCAGTGGCGGCAGGGGTGGCCCGGACCATCGGAAATCATCGTCTCCGGCTGGTGACCGTAGGCATCCGCGCCGCCGCTCCAAAGAAGTTCGGCGTCGGAGGTGGGCATGGCTGCAAAGGCGATGGAAGGCATGGCAAATCTCCTCGTGAGGTTTACCATGTGATGCGCCGGAGCGTGGCGCGAAGCCACCCGATTCCTGCTGCTGCAAAAAACTTAGCTCGTCCTGGCGAGCTCCAGCAGTTCCTTGTCGCTCAACGGCCGGACGATGCCTTCCCCCGTCGAGATCGGGGAGAAACCGAACATCTGATAAAGCTGCAGCGCCCTGGGATGATCGAGATTGTTTGTCGTCGTAATGATCCGCTGCGGGTTCAGTGTCCATATGGCGTAGAGCGACTGCAGCAGGAACCATTTGCCGATGCCGAGACCGAGCGCGTGTTCGATAAGGCCGAAATGGCTAAGCTCGATCGTCTCTTCGTCCTGGCGGAAATATTCGAAGAACCCGCCTGGTGCGCCATTGACGTAAAGCACGCTGATATCGTTTCGTTGGTCGTGAAGAACAGTGGCCAGTTGCTCGTCGGAGAGGCGCAGACGCTCCACCCAATGCCAGCGGGCGCCCACTTGACGATAGAGATAGCGGTAGAAGGGCAGCGGAATGCCAGGCGCCCGCATGATCGCGGTCTGGATATTGACGGGCACGGGCAGGCTGGCCTTGGGCGGCGCGGTCATTTCCAAACGGGTAATGTGGACTTTGATCGACGATGGCGTTTTCACGGCGGCGACGCTCAATCTTGACCGGTGACGATGGGCGTATCCGCCAGGCTGCCCCATTCCGACCAGGAGCCGTCATAGAGCTTGTTGTCGCCGTGGCCGAGGGATTCGAGCGCCAGTGTGATGATGGCGGCGGTAATGCCGGACCCGCAGGTCGTCACGACGGGCTTTTCGAGATCGATGCCGGCCTTCTCGATGGTTTCTCTTAGTTCCGGCAGCGACTTGAACTTGCCGTTCGTCGCAAAGACCCCGGATGGCAGGCTTCTTGCTCCCGGCATATGGCCAGAGCGCATGCCTTCGCGCGGCTCCGGCTCGGTTGCCGCAAAGCGCCCGGCGCTGCGGGCATCGGCAATCTGCAGCGAATGGTTGTCGACGATTTCTCGCATTTCCTCAAGCGAAACGACGCGGCTGGCATTGAATTTTGGCTTGAACGTCACAGGCGCAAAGGCAGGCACCGCCGTCTCCAGAGGCTGTCCCTCGGCCTTCCAGCCGTCCAGACCGCCATCGAGCACGAAAACATTCGGCGCACCCATGACGATGTGGAACAGCCACCAGACGCGCGGCGAGGCGAATACGCCTGGGCCATCGTAAACGACGATGCGATCATTTTCGCTGATGCCGAGCTTGCCGACCTCGGCCGCGAAGAATTCGGGCGAGGGGACCATATGCGGCAGGTTTGTCGAATGATCCGAGATCTTGTCCTGGTCGAAGCGGATCGCACCGGGAATATGGCCGCTGGCATATTCGGCGTCGGCATCGCGCTTCTGCGCCGGCAGATAGAAGGATGCGTCGAGGATGCGCAGATCCTTGGCACCTAGCTCGCCTTGCAGCCAGTCTGCGGATACGACGAAACGGCTCTTGTCCGCTGCCATGATGATCTCCCTGCTGTGGTTTATTGGTTTTGGTATCGGGATACGGATAGGAGTGCTTGCCCGGTCAATTCTCGTCGGTCGGCGCGCCGAACCGAATGCGGAAGCGGCGGTTTTCCTTGCCCTTCTTCTCGATCTTGGCGATGTAAATCGCGCCGACTTCCTGCGTCTCCGACACATGCGTGCCGCCACAGGGCTGGCTGTCGATCACCGAATCCTCGCCGATGCAGACAAGGCTGACGCGGCCGAGGCCCATCGGCGGGCGCACATTCTTGGATTTGACGATGCCGGGATTGGCAATCAATTCCTCATCCGTGATCCAGCGGACGAAAACCGGATGGTTTTCATTGACGAGCGCCATCATCTTCGCCGTCACCTCATCCTTGTCGATCGTGTCGCTCATGTCGAAATCGACCCGGCTCTCATCCTCGCCGACCGCGGCACCCGTGATCGGATAGGGGCAGACTACCGAAAGCAGGTGGCAGGCCGTATGCATCCGCATCAGCTTATAGCGGCGTGCCCAATCGATATGCAGCACCAGCTTCTCGCCGACGATGGGCAAGGGCTGAGTTTCGAGCGGGACGTGAATGATGATGTCCTTGATCGGCCCATGCTTCGTTTGACCGAGCATGATCCTCGAGCCGTCGCCGCGCTCGAGGAAACCCGTATCGCCCGGCTGACCGCCCGAGGTGGCGTAGAAGCAAGTCTGATCGAGCTCGATGCCCCCATCTTCGTGAATTGCGGTGACGACTGCTTCGGCAGTCGAAAGATAGAAATCGTCACGATAGAGGGCATGGACGGTCATATGATCACGCTGTTGTTTCGTAGGGGACGGCGATTTCAGCCCGCTTTTCCAAATAGCTTGGCAGCGGCAGGCCTTTCGACTTCAGGAAGTCGGGATTGAAGAGCTTGGACTGATAGCGATTGCCGTAATCGCACAAGATGGTCACGATCGTATGTCCGGGACCGAGATCCCGGGCAAGACGAACCGCACCCGCGATGTTGATGGCCGTCGAGCCGCCGAGGCACAGGCCCTCATGCTCGACCAGATCGAAGACATAGGGAAGCGCTTCCGCATCGGTGATCTGATAGGCAAAGTCCGGCGTGAACCCCTCCAGGTTTGCCGTAATGCGGCCCTGGCCGATGCCCTCGGTGATCGAGGAGCCGGAGGACTTCAGCTCGCCATTCGTGTAGAATTCATAGAGCGCCGCGCCTTCCGGATCGGCGATACCGATCTTGATGTCCTTGTTGAAGGCATGGAGGCCCATGGCGACGCCGGCGAGCGTGCCGCCGGAACCGACCGAGCAGATGAAGCCGTCGATCTTGCCATTGGTGTCCGCCCAGATTTCCTTGGCGGTCGTCTCGATATGGGCCTGACGGTTGGCGACATTGTCGAACTGGTTTGCCCAGATCGCACCGTTCGGCTCGGTCTTTGCCAGCTGTTCGGCAAGACGTCCGGAGACCTTCACATAATTGTTCGGGTTCTTGTAGGGGACGGCCGGAACTTCCACCAGCTCGGCGCCGAGCAGCTTCAGCGCATCCTTCTTTTCCTGGCTCTGTGTCTCAGGAATGACGATGACGGTGCGATAGCCGAGCGCCTTGGCAACCAGCGTCAGGCCGATGCCGGTATTGCCGGCCGTGCCCTCGACGATGACGCCGCCGGGCCTCAGCAGACCCTTTTTTTCGGCGTCGCGAATGATGTAGAGCGCCGCGCGATCCTTCACCGACTGGCCGGGATTGAGAAATTCGGCCTTGCCGAGAATGGTCGAGCCCGTCGCCTCTGAGGCGCCCTTGAGCTTGATCAACGGCGTATTGCCAATGGCTTCTAGGACGGAGGGATGGACGGTCATTGGAATCTGCCTTCTGTTCGCAACTACTGTAAGAACGGTCTTTTCCCTTCACAAGGCGGCATAGGCAAGAAATTCTGTTCCTTGCTGTCTGTTCACCCTGCAAAATTCGACTTGGCGAGCCTCTCGGCCTCTCTCTTTCATCCAAGTTCCGGTCTCCAATTGGTGACATTGTTTTCCCGATGAAGCCGCCAGTCTGGCCGAAAGCGGCCACAATGATGCGCTATTTCTAAAATGCCACGGACGGCCGCGATTTAAGCGTTTGATGTAGGCGGCCGCCAGCCAAGGAGAAGAGCCATGAGCCCGTTCATCGCACGTCCTGAACACGGAGTCGTCTGGATTACCGGCGCCAGTTCCGGTATCGGCCGCGCGCTCGCCCTGAAGCTGGCGGAAGAAGGATACAAGGTTGCCGTTACGGCTCGCAGCCACGAAAAGCTTCTGGCTCTGCAGGCGGAGGCAAATGCGCTCGCCGGCAGCATTGTCGTGCTGGATGGCGATGTAACCAGTGCCGAGGACATGGAACACACCGTTGCGGCCATCGAATATCAACACGGTCCGGTGGCACTGGCCGTTCTGAACGCCGGCATCTATTTGCCCGCTCGCGGCGAAGACCTCAATCACGAGGCGTTCGAGCGCAGCTTTGCGGTCAATCTCCACGGCGTCGTCAATTGCCTCGTTCCGGCGGTCCGGCATATGCGGGCGAGGGGATACGGTCAGGTCGCGCTCGTATCTTCCGTTGCCGGCTATGGCGGCCTGCCCGGCGGCGCGGCTTACGGGGCCAGCAAGGCCGCGCTCATCAACATGGCCGAAAGCTTGAATTTCGAGCTCGATCGCATGGGCATTCGTATCCAGCTCGTCACCCCCGGCTATGTCGATACGCCGTTGACGGCTAAGAACAAGTTCGACATGCCTGATATCGTGTCCGCGCAGCAGGCGGCTGACGCAATATCAGCCGGACTGAAATCGCCGAACTTCGATATCAGCTTCCCCAAAGGCCTGGTCTACCGGGCAAAGCTGTTGAAGCTTCTGCCCTACAGCCTCTATTTCCGCGTGCTCCGATATTTTCTCGGAATCAGCCACAAGCGCCGGCACGTCGGTCCGCGCGTTACCGCGCATCCGGCCGAATAGCGACTATCCATTTTCTTTCAATGATGCTCGCGCGGCGCGCGCGATAGCATGATCGGGGACCAGCCGGCGCTCATCTTGCCGGGTTTGTCCCGAAGCACGTTCTTGATTTGTTCATCGCTACGCCTGCCGGATCGCAACGCCGGAACCGGCATACGGTGTCGGTCGCCGAATAATTCCGCTACCGCGCGTTTCATCGCGAAATAGCACCCGCAACTCTCGTGAGGAAATCCGGATGCGGTTTGTGATATAAGGGATCCTTGTCACTGTTCTGTAATGCAAATTCGCTAGCAGTCCACCCGATTGACGTGCCGAGAATGGACAGGCGGGGAAGATTAAAATGGCGGAAATCCGGATCGAACAAGTTCGCAAGGCCTACGGGCGCAATCCGGTCGTCCATGGCGTCGACCTGAATTTCCGATCGGGCGAATTCGTCGTCATCCTCGGGCCTTCCGGCTGTGGCAAGTCCACGCTGCTGCGCATGATCGCCGGCCTTGAGGACATCACCTCGGGCGAGATCATCATCGATGGCAAGGTGGTCAACCAGCTCGAGCCGCGCGAGCGCGGCTGCGCCATGGTCTTCCAGAACTACGCGCTCTACCCGCACATGGATGTCGCCGCCAACATGGGCTATGCGCTCAAGGTCGCCGGCGTGCCGCGCGCCGAGCGCGAACGCCGCATCAGGGAAACCGCCAAGATCGTCGGCCTTGAGGATTTCCTGGCCCGTAAGCCGGCCGAGCTCTCCGGCGGTCAGCGCCAGCGCGTCGCCATGGGCCGCGCCATCATCCGCGAGCCCAAGGTCTTCCTCTTCGACGAGCCGCTTTCCAACCTCGATGCGAAGCTGCGCGTGCAGATGCGCGTCGAAATCCGCCGCCTGCACAAGCGCCTGTCGGCGACCTCGGTCTTCGTGACGCACGATCAGGTCGAGGCCATGACACTCGCGGACAAGCTCGTCGTCATGTACAAGGGCAATGTCGAGCAGGTCGGCACGCCGCTTGAGATCTACAATACGCCCCGCACGCGCTTTGTCGGCTCTTTCATCGGCTCCCCGGCGATGAATTTCCTGGAAGGTACCTTCGCGGCAAACGGCGAGCAGTTCATCTTCGACGGCATTCCGATCGCCATTGACGCTAACATCGGCAAGCGTCATGCCGGCCAGCCGGTCGCCCTCGGCATCCGTCCCGAACATGCGCGCCTCGTCCCCGAGGGCACGCCCGGCGCCATTCCGGCGACAGTCGATTTCGTCGAAGAACTCGGTGCCGGCCGTGTCATCCATTGCGACATCAACGGCTCGAGCTTTGCAGTGGCGGTCGCCGACCATACGACCGGTCAGACCGGTCAGCCGGTTGGGCTGGAATTGCCGCAGCAGCACACGCATCTCTTCGCCCAGGACACCGGGCTGCGGCTGGATGCCGTCGCCACTGTCATGCCGCTCAAGGTGCTGGCGAGCTGAATTTCTAACATAAATTTTCAGCAGGTATCGCCCGGAAGTTTTCCCGACTTCCGGGTTTTTTATGTGCTGCAGGCTGACTGAGAACTCGATCGCAGGCGGATTGCCGCGCTCGCAGGGCGGCGCGGCAGGTAAACGAGATCATTTCTCCGTGGCGATCATGCCGCGGACGACCCAGCGCTGCATCAGCACGACGACGGCAAGCGGCGGAATCATGATGATCAGCGTGCCGGCCATGGCGATATGCCATTCGGGAAGGCCGCCAAAGTTCGGGATGAGTGACTTGAGTTCGTGAACAGCCGTTATGTGGGCGGGATCGGTGGTCACCAACAGCGGCCATAGATACTGATTCCAGGCCCAGAGGAACATGATGGTGCCGAGGGCGGCCATATTGGTGCGTGACAGCGGCAGCAGGATGTCGATGAAGAAGCGCAATGCCCCGGCGCCGTCCATGCGCGCGGCCTCGGCCAACTCGTCGGGTATCGTCAGGAAGAACTGGCGGTAAAGAAAAGTGCCAGTCGCCGTCGCGACCAGGGGCAGGATAAGGCCGATCGAGGAGTTAAGCAGCCCGAGGTTCAGCGAGACTTCGATACCCGTAAGCTTTGCGACGAGCCAGGTGATGCCGGTAACGTCGAGAATTCCCTGAAAGGGCGACAGCACGTTCGCTGCGACCGCATAGGTCGGCACGATACGCACTTCGAGCGGCAGCATCAGCGTTATGAAGATCAGCCAGAAAATGAAACGGCGGCCGGGATAGCGGAAATAGACCAGGGAAAAGGCCGTTATCGCCGAGATGAGCACCTTGCCCACCGCAACGCCGGTGGCGAAAATCAGGCTGTTCAACAGCTTGGGGCCAAGATTGGCGGTCGTCCAGGCCGTCTTCATGTTGATCCAGAAATCCGAGCCGGGAATCAGCGACATCGGCACTTTGTTGACGTCGGCGATGTTATGCGATGCGGCAATGGCGACGATGGCCAGCGGGCCGATGGCGACGATGAAGCCAAGGAGCAGGATCAGGTGGGTGAAGAAATTAAGGATGGGGGTGCGCTCGACCATGTCAGCCTCAACGGTAATGCACGCGCTTCTCGATGAAGCGGAACTGGAAGATGGTAAGCAGGACGATCAGCAGCATGAGAATGATGCTCTGCGCCGCCGCACCGGAAAAATCGAGACCTTTGAAGCCGTCCGAATAGATCTTGTAGACCATGAGGTTGGTCGAGTTGTGCGGGCCGCCCGATGTCATGATGTCGACGATGCCGAATGAATCCTGGAAGCTTTCGGTGATGTTGATGACGAGCAGGAAGAAGATCGTCGGCGTGATCAACGGGAACTGGATGTCCCAGAAGCGGCGGAGCACGCCGGAGCCGTCCATGGCGGACGCCTCGATCAGCGCGCGCGGAATGGCCTGGAAAGCGGCCAGGAAGAAGATGAAGCTGTATCCGATATATTTCCACGAGAAGGCGGCGATGATGCAGGCCATGGCGGCGTTGCCATCAAGACCCGGGTCCCAAAATCCCGGCCACCAGTGATTGACCACGGCCATGAGTCCTGCTTCCGGCGCCAGGATGAAGCGGAACGCCATCGCCGATGCGGGCGCAGCAATACCGTAAGGCCAGATCAGGACTACGCGATAGATTTTCGAGCCGCGCAGCTGCCGGTCGGTTAGCGCCGCAAGTATCAGCCCGCCCACCATGGAAATACTTGTGCTGATAGCAGCGAAGATGATGCTGATCGTGACCGAGTTCCAGTAATCGGAACTGGCGAGAATGGATTTGAAATTGTCGAGACCGACCCAGATGTTGCCGCCGCCCCAGGGTTGCTGCAGCGTCAAGGACCAGAAGACCGCCTGACCGGCCGGCCAATAGAAAAAGGTGAAGATAAGGAGCAGCTGCGGCACTGCGAACAAGATGCCGACGCTCCATTTGTTAAAAGTTACTCGTTTTTCCATGGTCTCTACCGGCTTGAGATCTCGATGCCACGCTTGGCCTCATAACGAACGTCCGCCGGGAAACCCCGGCGGACGCTGTTCTGTTATGAGCTTTACCGCTTATGGCAGCTGCTTGCCCTTGTAGGTGGCTTGGAAGCGCTCGAGCACGGCGTCGCCGTTCTTGACGAGGGTGTCGATGCCTTCCTGGACGCTGACCTTGTTGGCGAAGATGGCCTGCATCTGATTGCCGAACTCGGCGCGGATCTGCGTGAAGCTGCCGAGGCGGATACCGCGGGTGATCGCGGTCGGCTCGGAAGCGGTCAGGCTGGCGATCGCGACTTCGCGACCCTTGTAAGGAGCCTTGTCGTAGAAGCCGGAGGACTTCATGAATTCGAAGCCGGACTTCGTAACCGGGATGTAGCCGGTGTTGGTCGACCAGAAGAGGGCGGTCTCGGGCTTGGCGATGAAGTTCAGGAACGCGGCAGCGCCTTTGTATTCGTCCGACGACTTGCCGGAGAGAACCCAGAGCGAAGCGCCGCCGACGAGCGAATTCTTGCGCTCGGTGCCGGCGTAGACCGGAAGCTCGGCCACATCCCAGTTCATGCCGGCCTTCTGCGTCTTGCCGACCGTACCGTGATCGCCGACCGAGGTCATGATCATCTGGCAATCGCCGGCGGCGAAGGCCTGAACCATATCCTGGCCGAGGTCCTTGGACTTGATCTTGACGAGACCCTGGTCGTACCAGCTCTTGAGATCCGTTACGTACTTGACGAACTTCGTCTTGTTGACGGTCAGGCGGGCGTCGAGACCGTCATAACCGTTGTTCTTAGTGGCAATCGGCTGATCGTGGATGGCCGAGAACTGCTCCATCAACTGCCAGCTTTCGTTGCCGGAGATATTGATTGCCATCGGGCAGTCATAGCCGGCGCCCTTCAGCGCCTTCATGTCTTCGGCGGCTTCTTCCCAGGTCTTCGGAGCGGCAGTCCTGCCGATCTTGGCGAAGGCGTCCTTGTTCCAGTAGAGCAGGGCGGTCGAAGAGTTGAAAGGGAAGGAAAGCAGTTCGCCCTTCGAGGTGGCGTAATAGCGCGCGATACCGGGGAAATAGTTGTTCCAGTCGACCTTGTAGTTATTCTCGGCCATCAGCTTGTCAACCGGATAGTAGGCGCCCGAGAGCATCATCGTCGCGGTACCGACGTCATAGACCTGGACGATCGTCGGCTGCTTGCCGGCGCGGAAGGCGGCAATGGTGTTCTGCAGGGCGGCGTCGTAATTGCCTTGGCTGACACAGGAAACTTCATAATCCTTCTGGGAATCGTTGAAATTCTTGCAGAGCGTCTCGACCACGCGCTGGAGGTCGCCCGACAGGCCAAACCAGAAATCGAACTTGACGGGAGCTGCGGCAGCCGGCATCGCCAGAGCGACGCTCATGACGCCTGCGGCGGCGGCAGAAATGTAGTTTTTAAGTTTCGACATAACCCTATTTCCTTTTGAAAGCTCGGAACCGATGGCCTTGCGCAAGTCCGCGGTAGCGCGGGTTATAGACAAGCTGTGTGACAGTTTGTTGTGGGCAAGAACCCCGCATCGGCGGGCTTTTTCATAGGGATCACAGGTCTTTGGCGGAGTGCTCTTTGCAGGATCGTGCAGTTGAGCTTTCACTAATCAAGGGATGTAGCTGGCAGGTGTTCGCTCATAGATTGCTGATCGGCAAAAGACGCAATACTCTTTCTTGCGTGTGTCCAGCACCATGTTGCAAGATCGCTGACGGGGATGTTCGGAAGATATGGAGGAGGGGGAATATGGGTCTCAGCGAGCGGCAGAAAATGGCGGCGGGGGAGTGGTACTGCTGTTTCGATCCGGAGCTTGACACCTTGCGCTGGCGGGCGCGCGAGGCGGTGCACGCGCATAACACGATGCCGCCGTCCGAACGCGGCCATCTCGCACCGGCCTTAGCTGCACTCTTTGCCGAGATCGGCGAAGAGGTCTTTATAGAGGCACCGTTTCACTGCTCGTATGGCATCAATATCTCGCTCGGCCGCCGCGTCTATATGAATGCCGGCTGCACGATCCTCGACAGCGCCGGCGTACGGATCGGCGACGGCAGCATGCTTGGGCCCGGAGTCCACATATATTGTGCCGAGCATCACAAGGATGCCGAACTGCGCGGAGCAGGCCTTGAGGTCGCGCGGCCGGTGACGATCGGCAGAAGCGTATGGATTGGCGGTGGAGCGATCCTCGTCGGCGGCATCACGGTGGGCGATGGCGCCATCATCGGCGCTGGCGCGGTCGTCACCAGAGATGTTGCTGCAGGTTCAACCGTCGTCGGCAACCCGGCTCGTTCGATCCGTGAAGGGTAGGAAGAAGAGAGCTTAGTTCGCCGGGCGGCGTTTTCGCGTCCACCATACGGCGAAGCGGCGGCGCCAGCGGCGCACCATCGGCATATCGTGGGAGAGCACGATGAAGCCCAGTGGCAGCATCCAGAAGCCGAGCACTGGCAGGAAGCCGAGCAGTCCGCCAAAAATGAGCGCTATCCCCACGCCAACCCGGGCAAGGCGCGATCGGGGCAGGGGAATTCTCACCGAGCCGAAAACCAGCTCGCGGGTTGAGGGATCAATGCCGAAACGGCGGGTTTTCCGGCCGTTCCGATCGGCATTTGCTGTCGTTTCGCTTTGATCGGTCATCCACAGGAAATGGTGGCGCGAGGAAATAATGCAAGAGAATGCATTTTTTTTGAAAAAACCGCTTGGCAAATCGGGAAAGCATTTGTATTACCCCGCTCACACCGCGCCAAGCGCATTCCCTGGTAGCTCAGCGGTAGAGCATTCGACTGTTAATCGACAGGTCGCCGGTTCGAATCCGGCCCGGGGAGCCACTTTTTTCCTTAAAAAATGCGATATTGAAAGCGTAACGATCGCTTTTTCTGTTCGGTGCCTTTGCCCCATCGCGCTGTGAACGACTTGTGTCGGCGCGGGAGGGGAATGCTTTAACAGCCCAATTTTGCAGTTTATTGCATCAGCTCATGCTCACGGTTTGACAGTCTTGCTCTTCCGGCCGTGTCGCCGCAGGCGCAGCGTTCTCGTTGCTTGGCTTTCGAAGACGTGGCACGATCGCTGCGCTCGCGCCCAGTGGGGGATGGGAGCAAGTTTGGGAGAAGGGGTTTCTACATGTTGGGCGAAGCGACTGGGCATAATACGGAGATCCGCCGTATTTCATGGACAGGGTGGACGATCTCGTCGATCGTCATCCTCGCATTTGCGGCAGATGCCGCTGTGAATTTGTTCGCACCGTCAATGGTGAGTGCACAGATGCAGGAAACGGGGTTCTCGGCAAGCCAGGCGATGCCTTTGGGGCTCTTCGTTCTCCTTTGCGTAATTCTCTATGCGATCCCGCGCACCGCCGTGCTCGGCGCCATCCTGATGACGGGCTTTCTCGGCGGCGCGATTTGCACGCATTTCCGTCTCGGAGAAATCGGCTCCCCTCCACAGCTTATAAGTTTACTTTTGGGTGTCATGGCGTGGGGCGGGCTGTATCTTCGTGACAGGCGGATAAGAAGCCTCCTGCCTCTCCGCTCCGCGATCGGCTGAACCGGAAGCAGGCTGCTGGCGAAGCTCTTTTGTCTTGCAATACCAGACCATAAGACCGGTATTTGGCTCGTTATGAACTAGGAGCGCATTGGATGAATAAAACTGTGCTGAAGAGCGGCGCCTGATGGTCTTCTATAAACCCTCGGGCCGCCGCTTTTGCGTGGCTACCCCGTGGTATTCTAACAAAAATAGTTCAAGGTGGGGTTGCTCTCGCGAATGTGAGAGGATGTTCATGTATCGTTAATGCAGCGTGGCGCATGAACATATATGCGCGATCCGCGCAGCATAGTCCCCCAATGCTTTAGAGGTTCGACATGAAAAATCTGATTCTTGCTTCTGCAGTCGCCGTAGCATCGATTTTTGCCGTCAGCTCGCCGTCCGAGGCTGCTCCGATGCATCATCGTCATTACCACCGCCATCATCATCACTGCTATATGAAGAAGGTGAAGCACCGGGTTCACGGCCGCTGGGTCGTCCGCAGAGTACGCGTCTGCCGTTAATCGGAAGTCATCCGGAACTGACGCGAGTTTCGTAAGATCAGAAGGCCGCTGCCGGTTTCTCCGGCAGCGGCCTTATCATTTGCCGGCGAAACAGCCATGGATGATGCATGGACCGCCGGTATGACGAGAATGATCCGGTGTAGCTGTTAAGGCCGGATCTCGAACATTACACCGCCATGGTGCCGATGATGATAATAACGGCGATCGTCCCGCCACCTGTCGTTCCAATGACGGCGCTCCCAGCGCCGTTCCCGCCAATGGCGGTGATCACGATCGCGCCAATAAGCTCTCCGGTCATCGTCGTAATATCTGCGCGTCCCCTGCTCTTGAACCAGGATGACGTTGGACGCCATCGGTGACGATGAGTTGGCCAGTGGCATTGAGGCCGCGGGGAAGGTGGCGGTCAACAGCGCGCCCACGGCCAATGCGGCGCTTAAAGCGAGTGAAGCGAAGTGTTTCAAGATGGTAACTCCTATATTCAGTCGCGTCCCTTTCACGATGTAACGTCACGGCGGCGGCTAGGTTCCCTCCAGCTATTGAGGTGGAGAACCTTGCGCCCATCGCAGGAGAGCGGGCGATTTAGGAGTTGCCAAAAAAAGGGGGCCAGCAGGGAAAGCCGGCCCCCTTCCTTCTCTGATCGGAGGTCAATCTGATCAGGTTAGAAGTTGCGTTCGAAGCGCAGGATGCCCGAAACGGTGTCGTCGTGGGCATAGTCATAGTGAACGTAAGTCAGTTCAGGCTCGACCAGGAGGTTCTTGACCGGGTTGAACTTCAGGTTCGTGGTTGCTTCGAAGATCTTCGAGTCGCTGTAAGCAAGCTGCAGGTTCCACTTCAGCTTGTCGTTGAAGGGAACGCCAACGCCGCCCCAAACAGCCCAGTCACCCCAGCCGCACTTCGATGCATTGACAGTGCCGTTCGGCGCCGTGCAAGCGGAGATGTCCTGGTTGGTACCGGCGTATTTGTTGAGCTTGTCGCCGTCGGTGTTCCAGCCACCCATCAAGAAGGCCGTGAATGCACCGAAGTCAGCGTCGACACGAGCCTTGATGGCGCCTTCTTCGACGATCGAGTCGTAGCCGCCGACGACCTTGAAGCCCCAGGCGCCGGACTTGAAGCCGGCACCGGCAACGACGTCAGGAGCGTAATGGTTGGCCTTGTCGTCCGTCCACCAGCTTGCACCGTAGGAAGCGCCGGAGCCGCTGGAGTTCGAGTCTTCGAGCGAGACCACGGCCGAGAAGCCGTTGCCAGCGTCATATTCATAGGTCAACTGGTTGAGTTCGTACGGGCCGTCATAGATCACGTCGTCGTTGATGACGTCGCCGGCGTAGCCGATGTACAGGTTGTACTGCGAGTCCTTCTTACCAACGGTGAAACCACCGAGGCTTATGTAGGACCACAGCAGATTGGTGGAGGTGGCGCCGCCATCGTGCCAGTCCCAGCGAACGATGGTTTCGGTCTTCAGCGGACCGTATTCGGTGTCGGTCGCGGTGTCGACGTTCAGCTCGGCACGAGTATGCCACAATGTGCCCTGATGGCTGTCGCGGTTGTAAGCGTTGTACCATTCACCTTCGGTACGTACCTTGCCGCCGATCTTGAGGCAGGTTTCGGTGCCCGGGATGAAGAAGTAGCCAGCACCGTACGCGTCGCAGATGCGGACGTATTCCAGCGGCTCCGGCTCGGCTGCGACGATTGCGTCAGCCGCGTGAGCACCGGATACTGCTGCAAGAGCAGCAGCGGAGCCGAGAAGAAGGCTCTTGATGTTCATAATAACTCCAATCTTTCTTGATTGGGCATGAGATATCGCGCCGAAAACGACGTGCCCAACCCCATCCCGTTCGTGTTCCCTATCAGTAGGTGCGAAGTAATAAGCTTCGCGAACTATTTCCTGAACCTGCTTGGGTGATTTGGCAAGATACTAAGGGGATGGAACTATATGTGTACTACTTGAAAATGGGTGTTGTTGCAAAAATGACGCAATTCGCAGAGCCTCGCCGGTCGGAACGCCGTTTGACCGCATTCGAATAGGTTCTGTCCGGCGAACTAGAAAAGCGTATATGTCTTGGAGCGCTAGAAGCGGCCGGCGCGCCGATGTCGGCGGGTGAGGGTAGAAAACCGCTATAGTATGATGTCACCGGCGCTCGCGCTCGCGCTCGGCCGATTGCCGTGCGGGTGGCTGTACTGAGGCGGATTTACTGAGCCGTGAGCAACGATGTCGGGTGAGAAAACTGATACGGGATGAGCGTCATTCTGCGGCGGAGAAGATGGCAGCTCGTCTGGAAAATCCATTTTGGTGCGAGTGCCGCTGTCTGACTGTGGTGCGTCCGACGACATTACTGGGGGCGTAGTCTCGTCGGACGCGGCACTGTCCGGTCCGTGGGTGGCATACAAGCCGGTGGTACTAATTCTAGCATCTACCCTAGGTCCCCATAACCTACCTGAATGGGCTGGCGGCAACGGCGCCTCCGGACGGGCGGCTATACCCGATTCGACAAGGTTCCTTTTGGTCCGGCCGCAGCGGGGACATGTCTGGATCATAAATCATTTTGGAAGAGATGGAGGCCTCGCCCGGAATCGAACCGGGGTGCAAGGATTTGCAGTCCTCTGCGTAACCACTCCGCCACGAGGCCATCCGAAAGCAATTTGCGTTGTGGTGGCGCGGATTTAGAATGATCCAAAGAAAACCGCAAGAGGGTTCATTCTGAATTCTGTCCTTTTTTCATTCCGAAAAAAATATTTGCCATGCGGACGATGAATGCATTGGCGCAGGGATTGGGCGAGCCCGCCGACATGCTCATGTCGATGTGAACTATATCTGCGAGCCACATCGCCGCAATATATGATCGCGCGACACTATCGTGCGCAGCTTTTAAGCATGGAGAGATTGGACAGCCACGCTGAAACTTCGAACCTCCCGTTGAGGAGGATCCATGACGAAGCCGCCAGCAGAGCAGTTCCGGTGAGCTCGCGATCCATGAAAAGCAAAAGCGGTCCAGTCTAGGGAAAAAACTGGGCCGCCTTTTGCTGGACTAGAGGTCAATCAAATTCAGCACGCTAATTATAAGATTGGCTTAGTATTTGTCAACAGGAATGCGACACAGTGCCTTCGTGCATCGAGCATGATGTCTCGGCTTTGATCTCTCTCGCAGGATCGCCCCGCGATGCATTCGCTTCGCAATCTGGGCGGATAGGGCTATCTCCGGACTCAGTGAATCATTGAGAGATGTCCGCAGCGCCGGTGGCGCATGGGAAATCGGGCCGCGCTGGTAAGGGCCTATTCCTCAAGACACGGAAAGGCGAATTTATAGGCGCGCGCGATCAGAGAACTGGCGGGCCGCTCCAGTTGCCAGGAGTGCTCGGCCATCCATTTGCAGGCTATCGTCGTCGCCTTCGTGTTGCTGAGCTCGGGCGGTAGGCAGAAAGCGCCGACGAACTGTTGAAGGTAGCGCTCATAGCGCGAGGAGTTTTTGGGAGTTTGCTTCGTGGCCCGGATCGTCAGGTTCTTCGTTCGCTGGGCCTCGTCCAGAATCCCCTGAATGTAGACCGAAGCGAGCGCTCGATCCTCTTCGCACCATTCGTCGAGCTGTTTTCCGGTAACGACGTGTCCGATGATCGGGGCTGTCTCTTTAGGCTCGTCCTCGCTTGACGTTTCCTCGCTGAACGCGACCTGGGGCAAAAGAAGAAGAAGCGCTGCGGCGAAGAGCGAAAGCCTCATTCGGAAAACCTACATCATCGAGGAAAGACTCGCGGCCAGAAAAACCACCAGCGGCAGCGAGGTTACGACGAAAAGAACGAGAGAAACAGGCATCCCAGCCACCTTCTATTCAAATTTAATATCTGGGCCGAATGGCTTCGGGCCGGAAGGTCGATTGGTCCACCGCGCGGGTGCAACGCATTGAAGCGTGGTCGCGGGAAGTTAACATTTTGCTAACGGCGTCCCGATGCTGAGCATGGCGGATCCCTAAGATGCCGCGTATCCCGGGGCGCTGACTTGATTTGCGGATGTCGATTGTTGTTCGCGGGCGACGCCCCGCCATGAATCTCCGCGCCTGTTGCCGCAATGCCTTGAAAGCGCAGCGTCAGGCGATTAAGACACGCGTAACAGAAAGTAGAGCCAGCCCGTTCGGGCACCAGGGCGCAAGAGGATAAGATGGATTTCGAAGCAGCGCGCGTGAAGATGGTCGAGAACCAGATCCGGACCACGGATGTCACCTCCCATTCCGTGTTGAATGCATTTTTCGCCGTACCGCGCGAAAATTTCGTACCGGAGAAATCGAAACTTCTGGCCTATGTCGATTGCGATATCGAGGTCGCTCCTAGCCGCTTCCTGATGGAAGCATCGCCGCTCGCAAAGCTGCTGCAGCTCGGCACCATCACCAAGGACGACAAGGTTCTCGATGTCGGCTGCGGCACGGGTTATGCATCCGCCGTCCTGTCGCTCCTCGCCGGCAAGGTTGTCGCGCTTGAATCCGATGAAGGGCTCGCGGCCCAGGCGAAGAGCAATCTTGCCGCGCTTGGCTACGACAACGTGACCGTCGTTCGCGGTGATCTTGAAAAGGGGCATGCCGCCAATGCACCCTACGATGTAATTTTCCTCAACGGTTCGATCGAGCAGTTGCCGCAGGACCTGCTTGCCCAGCTCGGCGAAGAGGGCCGCCTGATCACGGTTATCGGCTATGGCCATGCCGCCCGCGCGACCGTTTTCATGCGTGAACGCGGTGCCTTTTCGGAAAATGTCTTCTTCAACGCCTCGATCAAGCCGCTGCCGGGCTTTGCAAAGACGAAGGAATTCGTCTTCTGATTTTCTGAATGTCCGATGATTGAGCTTTGCGACAGGCGCTTCCGGGCGCCTGTTTTTTATTGTCACCGCCTGTGGCAGAATCATCCTTAGCAGAGCGATTCGACGTGATCGTAACAAAACTGTGCATCACCGGGTTTAGTGCTTTTCAGGTGATTTTGTTCCCGAAGACAGTCATCTAGGGTGGCCCTGATTCGGGTGCCGCCTGGTGAGTTTCTGGTGCGAGTTTCCGGTCGTCGAATATGGGAAAACGGGGATGAATATGGCTCAGCCAAATGTAGTGCGTGAACCGTCCATGGAAGAGATTCTGGCGTCGATTCGCAGGATCATCGAAAGCAATGAACCCGTAGGCGCCAAGCCGACCCCCGCGACGCATTTTCCCCCCTCCGGCATGCGCGCCGACGATATTCAATTGACCATCGATGAAGAGTTTGCGGCCGCTGATCGCGCCCGTGCCGTCGAACAGGATCCGCGTTTCGTCGCCGCAAACTCGCAGCTGCCGGTTGCCGAACCGGAAGCTGCCGGCCGCGGTCTCTCGTTGGCTGATGTTGCCGCGCGCGTGCGCGCTGCTTCCGAACGCAACACTGCCGCTTTGCTGAATGCAGGGCGCGAGCCGCAGCCGCGTGAGCTGCCGCCGGCCATAGCCGCGCGCCTTGCCGAGGTGAATGTCGAGCCGGTCGCCGATGTCCCCTTGAGACAGGCCATTGCAGATGTTGCCGCACCGATGGCTCAGCCGGTGATCCGCGCGCCCGAAGTGGAATCGGAGACGGAAGAGCGGAAGCCGGTGGCTGCCGCTGTGGCGCCTCAGGTCGCAGCGTCCGTTGACGCACCTATTTTCGAGGCGCCGGAACCCGCCGTTGCCATGGAGGTGGAAGCATCCTTGTCGTCGACGCAGGCCGTGTCCGCGTCGCCACTGATGTCGGAAGCTGCCGGTGCTCAGGTTTCCCGCTCATTCGAGGAATTGGCCGCCATTGTTGACGGCAGTCCGCGCCGCTCTCTCGATGAGCTGGCCCAGGAGATGCTGCGCCCCATGCTGCAGGAATGGCTCGACGATAACTTGCCGACGCTTGTCGAACGCCTCGTCCGTGAGGAGATCGAACGGGTGGCTCGCGGTTCGCGCCGCTGACGCGCCTGAGCTTCGGCTTAACCGATCCGCCGCTCCGGGCTCCGGGGCGGCTTTTTTATTGACTTGCCCACAGCCATCCTATTTACAACCCGCATCACCCAGTCCTCTAGATCCGGTCATAAAATGCTCGACAAAACATATGATTCCGCCACCGTCGAACCGAAGATCGCCCAAAAATGGGATGAGGCCGACGCTTTTCGCGCCGGCGCGAACGCCAAGCCGGGCGCGGAAACCTTCACGATCGTCATACCGCCGCCGAACGTGACCGGTTCGCTGCATATGGGTCATGCGTTGAACAACACGTTGCAGGACATCATGGTGCGGTTCGAGCGCATGCGCGGCAAGGACGTGCTCTGGCAGCCAGGCATGGACCATGCCGGCATTGCCACGCAGATGGTTGTCGAACGCCGTCTCGCCGAGCGCCAGCAACCGGACCGCCGCAAGATGGGCCGCGAGGCCTTCATTGAGAAGATCTGGGAATGGAAGGCAGAATCGGGTGGCTTGATCTTCAATCAGTTGAAGCGTCTCGGCGCCTCCTGCGACTGGTCGCGCGAACGCTTCACGATGGACGAGGGCCTGTCCAAGGCCGTTCTCGAAGTCTTCGTCACACTCTACAAGGAAGGCCTGATCTACAAGGACAAGCGCCTCGTCAATTGGGATCCTAAGCTCCTGACGGCCATCTCCGATATGGAGGTCGAGCAGCATGAGGTGAAGGGCAATCTCTGGCACCTGCGCTATCCGCTGGAGCCGGGCGTTACCTATGAGTATCCGATCGCCTTTGACGAGGAAGGCAAGCCGACCGAATTCGAAACGCGTGACTATATTGTCGTTGCGACGACGCGTCCGGAAACGATGCTCGGCGATACCGGGATCGCAGTCAATCCGGAAGACGAGCGTTACCGGGGCATCGTCGGCAAGCACGTCATCCTGCCAATCGTTGGCCGCAGGATTCCGATTGTCGCCGATTCCTATGCCGATCCAGCCGCCGGTACCGGCGCAGTCAAGATCACCCCGGCGCATGATTTCAACGACTTCGAAGTCGGCAGGCGCGCCGGGCTGCGCGCCATCAACGTCATGGACGTCGATGCTTCGATTACCATCAAGAACAATGAGGATTTCCTTCAGGATCTCGATCATCCCGCAGCGCTGCACGGCGCTTGGGACGAGCTTGAAGGCAAGGACCGCTTCGAGGCACGTAAGATCATCGTCCGCATCTTCGAAGAGGCCGGTTTGCTCGACAAGATCGAGCCGCACACGCACGTGGTCCCCCACGGCGATCGCGGCGGCGTGCCGATCGAGCCCCGTCTGACCGAACAGTGGTTCGTCGACAACAAGACGCTGGGACAGCCTGCGCTGGAATCCGTCCGCGAGGGCAGGACCAAGTTCATCCCCAGGAATTGGGAAAACACCTATTTCAACTGGCTTGAAAACATCGAGCCGTGGTGCATTTCCCGCCAGCTCTGGTGGGGCCATCAGATTCCCGCGTGGTATGGGCCGGATGGTCAGGTCTTTGTTGAAAAGACCGAGGAAGAAGCGCTGCAGGCAGCGATACAGCATTATCTTTCGCATGAAGGGCCGATGAAGGCCTATGTCGAAGACCTGCTGGAGAACTTCAAGCCGGGCGAAATCCTGACGCGCGACGAAGACGTGCTCGACACCTGGTTCTCGTCGGCACTCTGGCCGTTCTCGACACTCGGCTGGCCGGACGAGACGCCTGAACTGGCGCGCTATTATCCGACGAACGTCCTCGTTACCGGCTTCGATATCATTCCCTTCTGGGTCGTTCGCATGATGCAGATGGGCCTGCATTTCATGAAGGATGAGAACGGCAATCCCGTAGAGCCGTTCAGCACCGTCTACATTCATGCCCTGGTGCGCGACAAGAACGGACAGAAGATGTCGAAGTCCAAGGGCAACGTCATCGATCCTCTTGAACTGATCGACCAGTACGGCGCCGATTCCCTGCGTTTCACTCTCGCGATCATGGCCGCGCAAGGCCGCGACGTGAAGCTCGATCCGGCCCGTATTGCGGGCTACCGCAATTTCGGCACCAAGCTCTGGAACGCTACCCGCTTTGCCGAAATGAACGGCGCAAAGAGCGATCCGCATTTCGTCCCGGAAGCGGCAGAGCTTACGGTCAACCGCTGGATCCTGACGGAACTGGCGCGTGCGGAACGTGACGTCACCGAGGCGCTGGAAAGCTTCCGCTTCAATGATGCGGCAGGCGCGCTCTATCGCTTTATCTGGAACCAGTTCTGCGATTGGTATCTCGAGCTCTTGAAGCCGATCTTTAATGGCGAAGATGAAAATGCCAAGGCGGAAGCCCAATCTTGCGCTGCCTACGTCCTGGAAGAGACCTACAAGCTGCTGCATCCGTTCATGCCCTTCATGACCGAAGAGCTATGGGCACATACCGCAGGCGAGGGCAGGGAGCGCGACGGTCTCATCTGCCATGCGGATTGGCCGACGCCGTCCTATGCCGATAACGTCGCCGCCGATGAAATCAATTGGCTGATCGATCTGGTCTCCGGCATTCGCTCCGTGCGTTCGGAAATGAACGTTCCGCCGGCTGCAACGGCACCGCTGGTCGTTGTCGATGCCAATAGCCTGACGCGGGAGCGCTTGTTCCGCCACGACGCCGCCATCAAACGGCTGGCGCGCGTGGAAACGGTCTCGCTTGCCGATACCGCGCCCAAGGGTGCTGCTCAAATCGTCATCGGCGAGGCGACGGTATGCCTGCCGCTCGGCAGCCTCATCGATCTCTCGGCCGAAAAGGCGCGTCTTGAAAAGGCGATTGCCAAGAACGACCAGGAGATTGCCCGCATCGCCGGCAAACTTTCGAACGAAAAGTTTGTGGCCAACGCCAATCCGGACGTCGTTGCCGCCGAGCGCGAGCGTCTCGGCGAACTCGAGGGGCAGCAATCAAGCCTCAAGGTGGCGCTCGCCCGCGTAAGTGAAGCCGGCTGAGGCGCTTGTGTAAACCAGCGCTGTCGCCCAGGACGGATGCGCGCTCAAATGTGAAAAGCGCGATAAGTAAAGCCGAGAGCTCGGCTTCGCGTTGGGAAGCACACATCGAAGAATCGAAAAGGCACGCGGTAATCGTCGCGTGCCTTTCTGTTTATTCGCTCGATTCGACCGAATTGATTTGATGTATGCCGCCAGATCCCCCCGCCAGTTTCGCACAGGCGAAACAGATTATTCATAAAGTGCTGAATGCAATCGAAAAGCAAAGCTGTTGTCATATTGTAACAGAATTGTTGCAGTGAAGAATGAAAATCTCTCTGGGGCTCGAAAATGCTGTTCCGAAAGAAAAAATCACCTACGCCAAGGGATTTTGAGTGGCGGGGTTCGTTTTCTTACGTAAATCAATCGCTCTCTTACATGGCCGGCGCTCTTTCGCGCCACATTGCCAATTTACGCGATCATCGCAACAATCAAACCACTGAATGCACCTGTGGGGGAGATACAATGGCATTTTCTATTGCGCTGAGGGGCGCAGTCACACTCGTCATCGGCTCGTCTCTTGCGAGCGCCGCCTTCGCAGGCGGTCTTGATCGCGGCGGCTACGACATCGATCTGCTCTTTGACAAGGGCCGTTACGTTTTCGAGTCGGGTGTTACCTATGTGATGCCGGACCGCAAGCTGAAGAACGCCAAGGACATCAATCCGGCCGACGGCAATCTCAATAATCGCAGCCGTTCGACGGATGCGTCGGAAAATTACGCCATTCCGTATGCCGGCTTCAAGATCGGCATCACCGACGACCTCGACTGCATGGCTGATTATTCGCAGCCGTTCGGCGGGCACCTCAATGAAGGCGCAAATTGGGCCGGCGCCAACAACGAAACCGAAGTGAAGGTTCGCACGAACAACTATTCGGCCACGTGCTCGTATAAATTTGATGCCGGTCCGGGCCAACTGCGTCTGATCGGCGGCGGCTTCTATCAGGAAGTCAGCGGCTACAAGTCGCGCCTAGTCTATGCCACGCCGGCCCCGATTTCCGCCATTTACAACGGCATGGGCTCGCTCGACATCGACGGTCACGGCTGGGGCTGGCGTGCCGGTATCGCTTACGAAATTCCGGAATATGCCTTCCGCACAAGCCTCGTCTACAACAGCCGGGTCAAATACGACAATCTGAAGGGTAGTGTCGACCTGACCGAAGTACCGCCGCCTGTCGTCCCGGGCTTCGGTGGCAAGGTGACCTCGGTTTTCGGCTCGGCCGATGCCCCTGATTCCCTCGAGTGGAAGGTACAGACTGGCATCGCGCCGGACTGGCTCGCCTTCGGTTCGGTCAAGTGGACGAACTGGAGCATCCTGCAGAGCATTGCACTCTGCCCCAGCTCCACCCGCAGCATATCCTGCAGAGCCAGTGGCCCGACCGAGCTGACTTCACTCGACTTGCTGTACAAGGACGGCTGGACGATCACCGGCGGCGTCGGGCACAAGTTCAACGACAAGTGGAGCGGTGCCGTCAGCCTGACCTGGGATCGCGGCACGAGCGACGGCTATGGTATGAACTCGGATACATGGACCCTCGGCGCGGGCGTGGCCTACAAGGCGACCGAACATGTTCAGTTCAATTTCGGCGGTGCTCTCGGCCTCATGACATCAGGCAAGTCCGGCCCGGTCACGCGAGGCGGTGTCGTCTATGGCAACGATGCGACCTACAGCTTCGGCAATGACTTGGTCGCTGCTCTTCAGACATCGGTTAAAGTCAGCTTCTGATGACGAGCCGTTGAATTGAAGGAGCTTGATGGTTGTTCCTTCGCTTTATTATCGACGTCGCGAGCTCTCACGGGTTTCGCGACGTTTCTTTGTAAGATCGGAAAAATGGAGCATAAACCGCGCCTTCTCCCCGATTCATGGTTAAAGAAAACCCAAGTCCGATAAAATTTTTGTGACGAATTAGCAACACTCTATTTCAAGACATTGCGGCCACGTGATCAGATTACAATTTGTCCATTTCCCGCCACAAATGGGGAGCAGCGATTACGTGGGCACAGGGGCAAGCCTTGTAGAAAGTGCGTAAGCGGTTGATGGGTGAACTTCCACTTTGGCATAAACAACAATTCGGGATCGGAGCCGTGATGCTTCCGGTGCGGTGGAAAAATCATTGTCTGCCAAGGGAAGTCGTCAGCCGGCCGATCTTTGATTTCCATCATCGGAAGGCGATTGCGAACGCTCCTTCGGCGGTGGAACACGATCGCCGCCGCGCGAATGCTGGTTTGGACATAATTGCAAGTTATGCTCGCAATTGTGGCAAACAGCATTGGTTGGAGGTCACGGGAATCGCCATCTCGAAAGACGATCCAGTCTCGTGCGCCATCAGGGAAAACATTCGTGAAACTGGCGGCGTTTATGCAAGCGCCGTAACAGGTCCGAATGGAGCGAAAGAAATCGACTGTTATGTTTAAGTCCGAGTTCATATCAGCGAGAGTCATGATGCTCAGCCTGTCTCTTGCCGCTGCGGTGGTGCTGGCGGGGCAAGCCAAGGCATTTGACATCAATGCCGGCGTCACCAAGGAATCGGGTCCGTTCGATCTCTTCAAGTTCGGCTTCAAGGCCTATAAGAACGGGCAGAAGGAAGAGGCGGTCGAAGCCTATCGCTACGCCGCTGAAAAGGGTCACACCGGCTCCCGCTGGGCTCTGGCCAACATGTATGCCGATGGCGACGGCGTCACGCAGAATGATTTCGAAGCGTTCAAGATCTACAGCGAGATCGCCCAGCAGGGCGTGGAGCCGGGTTCGGAAGATACTGGTTTCTTCATCAATGCGCTGCTGGCGCTTGCGAGCTACTACAAGACCGGCATTCCCAATAGCCCCGTGAAGATCGACCTCAATCAGGCCCGTCAGCTCTATTTCCAGGTCGCCTCGACCTTCGGCGTTCCCGAGGCGCAATTTCAGCTGGCGCAGATGATGCTGTCCGGCGAGGGCGGCGCCACCAACGTTCAGCAGGCCAAGAAATGGCTGAATCAGGCCCGCAAGAGCGGCCATCCGGGCGCCATGGCCGTTTTTGGCAATCTCCTGTTTCAGGAAGGCCAATCCATTCGCGGTCTGGCCTTCATGACGGCGGCACTCGACAAGTGCAAGCCGAAGGATTGCAGCTGGATGGAAGACATGCAGGAACAGGCCTTCTCCGTTGCCAACGAAAACGATCGCCGTGTGGCAGTCTCCATGGCCCATCAGCTCGACGTCGCGGGCTCCGACTGATCGGCATTGCATCGGGCTTCCATCCGGAAGGGATGGATAGCGTTTCCCGACCCGGATTGAAGCCTAGTTGCTGAAATCCAGGTGGGCGACAACGGGGACATGGTCCGACGGTTTTTCCCAGGCGCGCACATGCTTCTCGATTGCCGTTCCGGTGAGGCGATCGGCCGCCTCCGGTGACAGCATCAGGTGATCGATGCGGATACCGTTGTTTTTTGGCCAGGCGCCGGCCTGGTAATCCCAGAATGAGTAAAGCTTGATCGCGTCCGTCGTCGCGCGTACCGCATCGGTAAAGCCGAGATGTTCGAGCCGGCGGAAAGCCTGGCGCGTCTGCGGCAGGAAGAGTGCGTCGCTCTCCCAGACCTTCGGGTCGAAACAATCATGCGGCTCGGGAATGACGTTGTAGTCGCCGGCGAGTATCAGCGGCTCTTCAAGGGCCAGGCGCTCCAGGGCGAATTTGCGCAGGCGCTCCATCCAGGCGAGCTTGTAGGGGTATTTTTCCGTATCGACCGGGTTGCCGTTCGGCAGATAAAGGCAGCAGATTCGCAAGGCGCCATGTCCTTCAACGGAGAACACCGCTTCGATGAAGCGGGCCTGTTCGTCGCTGTCGTCACCCGGCAAGCCGCGCGTCACTTCATCCGGCCTGATCTTCGAGAGAATGGCCACGCCGTTGAAGCCCTTTTGCCCATGCGTTTCGACGTGATAGCCGAGCGCCTCGATCTCCAGCCTGGGAAATCCTTCATCGACCGTCTTGATCTCCTGCAGGCAAGCGATGTCAGGGTTCGAGTCCTTCAGCCACTGGCAGAGATTCTCGATACGCGCTTTGACGCCGTTGATGTTCCAGGTGGCGATTTTCATGGGCGGCTCATTCCTTTGCTTCGCCCTGTTGTATCCGCAGCCGGCGGGCTTGACTACAGCCCATATGAAAACCGGCCCGGAGTGATGGCTCCCGGCCGGTCATCAAACTGTGGAAAAGCTGAATGAGGATCAGATGGCAAAACTCGTGCCGCAGCCGCAACTTGCGACCGCATTCGGATTCTTGATCTGAAAGGATTGTCCAAGCAGGTTGTCGACGAAATCGATCTCGGAGCCCGCCATATAGACCAGCGACAGCTGATCGATCAGGACGGTCGCATTGTCCTTTTCGACAATGATGTCGTCAGCTTCGGGGCCTTCGACGAGATCGAATTTATAGGAAAAACCCGAGCAGCCGCCGCCTTCGACGGCGACACGAAGGGCGCGCTTTCCGGATTCCGCTTCCACGATCGCAGCGATTCGCTTGGCGGCTGCATCCGATAGGGTAACACTTGTCTCAGTCATATCTTCCTCCTGCCGGGGTCAAGATCCGGAGAGAACCAATAAGCCGCTGAACTTTCAAACGGCTGATATCCGTAGCCTTTATCATGAAAGTCAGGCCGGTGACAGCTATGGTTTCCTGGTTGAGCCAGACACCATTTTACTGTTTTCTCGTCTATAGGTATGAAGGCCGCAAAGCGGCGTCAATGGGCCGGGATGTGCGAAGAGCCGGCATGTGCGTCTCGATGGGCAAGCCCGGGACTCATTGCAGGGAGGACCGCCGCGCTGATGGTGGTGCGGGAGCCGAATGCCGGAATGGATAGATAATGACGATTGATACGCATGCATTGGGTTTCGGATATGGGGAAAAGGCAGCCTATGCGACAAATCCCTCGGAATCACGTGGAAGGCTCTACCAGGAAGGCTCGAGCCCGACGCGTTCTGAATTCCAGCGCGACCGCGACCGGATCGTCCACGCGACCGCCTTCCGCCGGTTGAAGCATAAGACCCAGGTCTTCATTGCTCAGGATGGCGACCATTACCGCACTCGATTGACGCATACGATCGAGGTTGCGCAGATCGCCCGCGCCCTGGCGCGGGCCTTGAAGCTGGATGAAGATCTGGCGGAGGGTGTGGCGCTTGTCCACGATTTCGGCCACACGCCTTTCGGTCATACGGGCGAGGATGCGCTGCATGAGGTGCTGCTGCCCTATGGCGGCTTCGATCACAACGCTCAGTCCCTGCGTATCGTCACCAAGCTCGAGCGCCGCTACGCCGATTTCGATGGACTCAATCTTACCTGGGAAACGCTTGAAGGCCTCGTCAAGCACAATGGACCGCTGATGACGCCCGATGGCCAGGGCATCCGCGGTC
>NZ_PYJQ01000006.1 GCF_003024605.1 Rhizobium sp. JAB6
TTGTCCAGCCCGGAGACATAGGTAACAAAACGTACCTAAGACATGGGTGACAATCTCGTGCCGAACGGATTGTCGATGGTTTGCAAAGTCCTCTGTTCCAAGTCGATATATCCCAAATCATAGTGCATGAAGCTTATGAGCCAAATGCCGTCGTCGACTTCCTTGATTCCCAGTTTCTGTCCTGCCATGACGGTCGAGATGTTGATCTTCTTGCGATGCATGCAGATGCGGCCGCAATTGGTCACCAGTGCCTCGCGATCGTGAAAGGGGTAATCGATCTGCGGCAGCCCCTGATAGGAACGTGCCGATGCGGTGTAGATGTCCGCAGGCGCTTTCATCGCCAGCGCTTCATGTGGCCGCTCCTCATTGAATTCGCTCAAGAAAGCGTCGAAGCGGGCCTGCTGCTGCAGGATATTTCTGCCAGGCGGACGGGTCGCCTCTTTCTTGAGCGTCAGGTGCATGCGCTCGTGCCGGCCATTCTCTTGCGGATGGCCCGGCCGGATGCGCTCGAGCGCAATACCGAGCCTGAGCCACCAAACGGATAGCTTCGAGAGATTGTAGAGCCCGTTGGGACTGGCGAACGGCAAGCCGTTGTCGCTTCTGATCGCGGTGGGCAGTCCGCGCTCGGCAAACAGCCGCCGGAAGGCGTCGAAGACACCTTGTTCGCGCGTCGATTCGAAGGCTTCGCAGGCGAGCAGGAAACGCGAGGCCTGGTCGGTGACCGTCAGCGGGTAACAGTATCGACCGTCGCCGAGCTTGAACTCGCCCTTGAAATCGGCGCACCACAGATCGTTCGGCGTCAGCGCCTGAGACAGAGGCGTTCCCTCGGCGCGGTGGCGGTGCCGCTTGCGGGCATGCGCGACCAGCCCATGCCGGTCGAGAACCGCATGCACCGTGCTTTTGGCCGGTATGCGCACGTCGCCGGCAAGCTTGCGCACCAGCAGTTCGCGGATCTTGCGCGCACCCCAATGCGGCTTGTCCGTCTTCAGCCGCACGATCATCGCTTCGACCGGCTCGGGCAGCTGGTTGGCATAACGCACCGGCCTTCGAGACCGATCGGTCAGCGCCTCCAGACCGTCGTCCTTGTAGCGGTTGAAGATCTTGTAGCCGGTCTTGCGCGAGATCCCGAACGACCGGCACACCTCGCTCATGCCTTCGCCCTCAAGCAAGCGGGCGACAAATCGTAGACGTTCCTCCATCACCGAAGTCTCTCTCCACGGCATCAACACCTCCCGCCAAAAAGCGGAAAGTGTTACCCATCTCTCCGGTACAATTCGTCACCTATCTCTCAAGTCGGGCA
>NZ_PYJQ01000007.1 GCF_003024605.1 Rhizobium sp. JAB6
GGTGCCGCAGCCAATCCTCGATTATTGCGAGATCCACGATCTCGAAATCGCCTCCTATGCCAGCCTTGAAGCGCAAGTCGCCGCGATCGCGGATGACATCGCCTACAATACGCACGACATCGACGACGGCTTGCGTTCAGGCTATCTGACTTTCGACATGCTGGAGGAAGTGCCGTTTCTCGCCGGGCTGATGGCGGAGGTAAGGGCACGCTATCCGCATCTGGAGGCGAGCCGTTTCACGAACGAGATCATGCGCCGGCAGATCACCCGCATGGTGGAGGATGTGATCGCCGTTTCGCAGCAGGCGCTCGCCGAAATCAAGCCCGGCAATGTGGCCGACATCCGTGCTGCCGGGCGGATCATCGCGACTTTCTCGCCCGAGATGGCCGAGACCGACAAGCTGATCAAACAGATGCTGTTCAAGCGCATCTATCGTCATCCCGACATCATGCGCATCCGTGCCGGCGCGGCGCAGATCGTCACGGACCTTTTCCGCGCCTATATGGAAAATCCCAGGGAGATGCAGAGCCATTACTGGGTCGATCATATTGCGGGGCTGGCGATCGCCCCGAAGGCAAGGCATGTCGGCGACTATCTTGCCGGCATGACGGACACCTATGCCATCAGCGCCCACAAGCGCCTGTTTGACCAGACTCCCGATTTGCGGTAGGCAGCGGCGGCGTCGGGCCGATAGCGGCTCGCCGAAGCTCATGCGTGGACGATATGATGAACCTTTTCACCGACTTCGAAGTAAGAATTAAGAACGCTCTCGAACAAATTGATATTGTGCGAGAAAAGCGATCTGAGCTCGATTTCGGACGTATCGGCGTGGAGCCGCCGCGCGATGCCAGCCACGGCGATGTCGCTACCAATGCGGCCATGGTTCTGTCAAAGCCGTTGGGCACGAATCCGCGTGCGCTCGCTGAGATCATTGTCGCCAAGCTGAAGGAAGATGCTGATGTCGCCGAGGTTTCGGTGGCAGGACCCGGCTTCATCAATATCCGTCTTTCGGTCGGCTACTGGCAGCGGCTGCTGTCCACGATGATCGCCGAAGGCGAAAAGTTCGGCCGCTCCAAGATCGGCGAGGGGCAGAAGGTCAATGTCGAATATGTTTCGGCCAACCCGACCGGACCGATGCATGTCGGCCATTGCCGCGGCGCCGTCGTCGGCGATGCGCTGGCGAATCTGCTGGCCTTCTCCGGCTATGACGTCACCAAGGAATATTACATCAACGATGCGGGCTCTCAGATCGACGTGCTGGCGCGCTCCGTCTTCATTCGTTACCGCGAGGCGCTGGGCGAGCAGGTCGGCGAGATACCGCCGGGCCTCTATCCAGGTGATTATCTCGTTCCGGTCGGCGAAGCGCTTGCCAAGGAATTCGGCACCAAGCTGCGCGGCATGCCGGAAGATCAATGGCTTCCGATCGTCAAGGAGCGTGCCATCGATGCGATGATGGCGATGATCAAGGAGGATCTGGAGGCGCTGAACGTCCATCACGACGTGTTTTTCTCCGAGCGCACGCTGCATGCCAATGGCGCGGCCCTCATCCGTACCGCGATCAACGACCTGACCTTCAAGGGCTATGTCTACAAGGGCGCACTGCCGCCGCCGAAGGGGCAGCTGCCGGAAGACTGGGAAGATCGCGAGCAGACGCTGTTCCGGTCGACGGAGGTGGGTGACGATATCGATCGCCCGCTGATCAAGTCGGATGGTTCCTATACTTACTTTGCCGCCGATGTTGCTTACTTCAAGAATAAGTTCGACCGCGGCTTCAACGAGATGATCTACATTCTCGGCGCCGACCATGGCGGCTACGTCAAGCGGCTTGAGGCGGTCGCCCGTGGCGTTTCCGATGGCGCGGCGAAGCTGACGGTGCTCCTGTGCCAGCTCGTCAAGCTGTATCGAAACGGCGAACCGGTGAAGATGTCGAAGCGCTCGGGCGATTTCGTCACCCTGCGCGAAGTCGTCGATGAGGTTGGTCGCGATTCGGTGCGCTTCATGATGCTTTACCGGAAGAATTCCGAGCCGCTGGACTTCGATTTCGCCAAGGTCACCGAGCAGTCGAAGGACAATCCGGTCTTCTATGTGCAGTACGCGCATGCCCGCTGCATGTCGGTCTTCCGCCAGGCCAAGGAAGCCTTCCCGGACCTCGATATCGCCTCGCTCGACCTGTCCAAGGCCGTCATCGGCGCGATCTCCGATCCCGCTGAATTGCAGCTTGTTGCGAAGATTGCGGAATTCCCGCGAATCATCGAAGCTGCAGCACAGTCTCAAGAACCGCATCGCATCGCTTTTTATCTTTACGATTTGGCCAGTTCCTTCCACGGACACTGGAATAAAGGTAAAGATTTACCGGAATTACGTTTTGTTAACGATAAGAACCGAGAATTGAGCATAGCCAGACTTGGGCTGGTGTACGCTGTCGCGTCGGTTTTGAAGTCGGGTCTTGGTATAACCGGGACCGCAGCACCGGACGAAATGCGATAAACGTCACCATTTACCCACATTGCGCTGGCATTAGTTGAAGCGTTTTCGAGTGGAACGGGTGATGGCAGAAAAACAGTTCGCGTATCGCGCAAGCGGAAACGACAAGTTCTTTGCGGATGATGATCCGCTTGCGGAACTTGCTCGTATCGTAGGTTTCGAGCCGCGCCCCGCCGCTCAGGCGAATGCTTCGGTTCAACGGCAGGACCCTGCCTTCAACCTTGAAGACGAACTTCTTCGCGAATTCGAGCGTTACGATACGCCGCGAATGAGTCCGGCAAATGACATTTCGGCTCCGGCGGAGCAAGTGGCGCCGCCGAGCCATGAGCAGGCCGCCCTTTCAGCTGAGCCGGTACGGGTCGAACCTAAGTTTGAACAGCCGAAGTTCGAAGAACCAGCGCCTCAGCCTGCGGCTCCGATCAAGCCGACGATCGGCGCTCGCGATCTGATCGACGAGCTCGAAATGTCGATCGCGCCGGTTTTGCACTCAGCCCCGAAGTCTGCGTCCGTCGAGCCGCAGCCAACTGCCCCGGTGGTGAAGCCGACGCCGCAATCCGCTGCTGCCACCATAAGGTTGCCGCTTGCGAACTTTACGCTGGCAACCCCGGCTGCCCCGCGTGAGCAAATCACGCCGGCTGCTCCCGCTCCGAAGGCCGCTTCCGACGAGGCGCTCTTCGATGGTGCCGTCGATTTTGAAGCGTTCGATCCCATTGATCTCCCGCGCTCTTCGGAACCCGCCGCGCAGCCGGCTCCTGCCGTCTTCCGTGCGCCCGAGCCCCCAAAGGTGGTCAAGGCCGATCCGGCAGCGCTTTCGGCCGAGATCGATGCCCTTCTTGCCGACGTGAATCGCTATCCGGTTCCATCCCGGGCCGATGCGCCGGCAGCCAAGGAAGAACCGGCTGTCGGAATTTTCAGCACCTCCTTCCCGGAGCCTGCGGAGCTGCCGGTCGCTTCCGCTCCTGTGGTGCAACGCGCAGAGGCAAAGCCGATTTCCTTCGGTGCGGAAGATCCCTTCGCCGATCAGGACTTCGAATTCGATCTGGCCGATATCGAAATGGAACTTGCGGGTTTCGATTTCGCTGAGGCCGACAAGTCTTACGGCGCACGGCAACCGGCTCCGGCTGCTCCGATGGCCGAGCCGGTTCTTTCCCGTGCAACCCCGGTTGCGCCTGCACCTGCTGCTCCGGTGTTTGTACCTGCTGCTCCGGTGTTTGCCGCTGCGGCGCCGCAGCCCATGCAGCCTGCGCCGGCATCAGCCGTAAATGCTGCGCCTGCCGCGACCAAGGCAGCGGCGGTATTCGAAGCCGACCAGCCGCTGCCGTTCGATCCGACGGAAATCGCCGAGACGGAGGATCGTGTCGAAACCTTCGAGGGTTCCCATGTTCCGCATCTGCCGGCGATCGAACCGGAGGAGCCGATCGCGGTGCCGCCGGAATTTGATTTCGATCTCGATTCGGAAATGGCGAGCCTTCTGGGTACTCCGGCCAGGGAGGTCGCTCCCGAACCGAGCAAGCCCGCCGTTGCCGCCGCACTTGGCGGTATCGCAACCGCTGCCTCCTGGTCGAAGAATGCGGCTGCCCAGCCTGCTGCTCCCGCCGCAAAGCAGCCGATAGAGGAATTCGACGAGTTCGAACGCGCGCTGGAGGAGGACTTCCGTCGCAGCTATCGCGAAGCTTCTCATCCGGTCGAGAATGTCGCCAGGATGACGCTGAACCCGGCCGCGGGCAGCCACCGTCCGGTTCGTTCGGTGCGTGGCATCGTTACGACCGCTGCTGTCGTCGTGGCTCTTGGCGTCGGTGCCTACGGCGCCTATAGCTGGGTCCGTCACGGGACGCCGCTCTCCAGCTTCTCCGGCGAGCCGCGTGTGATCGCGGCCGATAGCGATCCGGTAAAGGTCGCTCCCGAAAATCCGGGCGGCACTGTCGTCCCGAATCAGGACAAGGCCGTCTATGACCGCGTTGCCGGCGATGGCACCGCAGCGCCGAAGCAGAAGGAGCTTGTCTCCTCCAACGAACAGCCGGTCGATGTCGTCCAGAAGACGCTGATCCCCGAAGCGGTATCTCCCGATGACGGCAGCGGCGATCAGGTCACGTCGACACCGGTCGGTGAAACCGAAGATCCGCGCCTGCTGCCGAACCAGAATGGCGGCAATACCAATGTCGCCGCCAACAACGACGATCAGGTGCCGTCGGTTTCGCCGCGCAAGGTGCGCACGATGATCGTCAAGCCGGACGGCTCGCTGGTGCCGCGCGACGAGCCGGTGGCCGATACGGCGCCCCCCGCCGCCAAGCCGGCGAACAATCCGGTCGCATCGACCAATTCGCGCCCGTCTCAGGCAAACACGCCGGCAGCGGCCCAGTCGGACGACGCCGATGCCGCCAGTGCCGAAAGCACGCCGATCCGCGTCGTGAAGACGAACCCGGTCCCGACGGCACGTCCTGAGCCTGCTAAGGCGAATACGGCTGCTCCGGTCCAGGAGGCCCAAGCCCAAGCTCAGCCCAAGGCTCAGCCGAAGCAGGTCGCATCGGCCAGCCCGGCGGCGGCTGCCCCGGCAGCGACCTCCGCTGCAGGCGGCGGCGCTTATGGTGTGCAGATCGCATCCCTGCCGACCGAAGCCGATGCGCAGAAGTCGCAGGCGAACCTCAAGGTCAAGTTCGCCAGCGTCATCGGCAACCATCCTCTGGAGATTCGCAAGGCCGACATCGCCGGCAAGGGCACTTACTATCGCGTCCGCGTCGTCGCCGGCTCGAAGGATGAGGCCGCGGCCATCTGCACGCGCTATCGCGCCGCCGGCGGCACCTGCCTGATCTCGAAGTAAATTCAGATACAAAATTTGGAAAACGGCGGCATCTGTTCGCCGTTTTCGTTTGTAACGTGCTCTTCCTGTGTATCTCCGCTTGACGTCACTCGCATTTCCCGGCGCAAGCCTTATGATTCGGATATGACCGAATCGAAATCCATGATCCTTGGCTGTAGCGGCCACACCATCACGCCCGAAGAGCGATCCTTCTATCAGGGAGAGCAGCCTTGGGGCTTCATCCTGTTCGGACGCAATATTTCCGAGCCGGCACAGATCGCCGATCTCGTTGCGTCCCTGCGCGATAGCGTCGGCCGTGATGCGCCTGTTTTCATCGATCAGGAGGGCGGCAGGGTGCAGCGCATCCGTCCGCCGATCCTGCCGCATTATCCGTCGGGCCAGGCACTCGGTGACATCTATCGTCAGGATCGCGAACGAGGCGTGCGTGCCGCGTGGCTGATGTCGCGGCTCCATGCCTTTGATTTGCTGAAGTTCGGCATCAATGTCGATTGTCTGCCGGTGCTGGACGTGCCGGTGGAGGGATCGAGCAATGTCATCGGCAATCGCGCCTATGGTGCCGATCCGGTGACGGTAACGGAGATGGGGCGTGCTGCCGCGGAAGGCCTGAAAGCCGGCGGCGTGCTGCCCGTGATGAAGCACATGCCCGGCCACGGCCGCGGCTTTGCCGATTCGCATCACGAACTGCCCGTCGTCTCGGTTCCGCGCGCAGAGCTGGAGGCGCATGATTTCGCACCCTTCGTGGCGCTCAAGGATGAGCTGATGGCGATGACGTGCCATGTCGTCTTCACCGATATCGATTCGGAGAACCCGGCGACGACCTCGCGCAAGGTGAACGAGGAGATCATCCGCGGCTACATTGGTTTCCAAGGGCTGCTGCTGTCGGACGATACCTCGATGAATGCACTGAAAGGCACGATCGGCGAGCGCGCGGCGAATATTGTTGCGGGCGGATGCGATATCGTGCTGCATTGCAACGGCCTCATGGACGAGATGCAGCAGGTGGTTCGCAATGTTCCGGCGCTGGCGGGTGCGTCGCTGGCGAGAGCCAAGGCGGTCGAAGCCGCTCTCGGCAAGAATGACGGCGCCGATGAAGCCTCTATTCGGGCGGAATTCGACGCGATCTTCGCCGTAGCGTAAAACCGGACTTCAAGGAACGGATGGGTGACAGAGTGAGCGGCAGCACGGACAAGCTTCAGCAGGCGGCAACGCCGATGGACAAGCTCTGGCAGGAAGGCGAGACCCAGCGCGGCTCGCATGAGCCGGCGCTCGTCGTTGATCTTGCCGGCTTCGAAGGGCCACTGGATCTCCTGCTGCATCTGGCGCGCACCCAGAAGGTCGATCTATCCCGTATTTCCGTGCTTGCGCTTGCCGAGCAATATCTTCAGTTCATCGACAGCGCCCGTCGCATCCGCATCGAGCTTGCGGCCGATTATCTCGTCATGGCCGCATGGCTCGCCTATCTGAAATCCAAGCTGCTCATCCCGCAGCAGAGCAAGGAAGACGGGCCGACGGGCGAGGAGATGGCGGCAACGCTTGCCTTCCGGCTGAAGCGCCTCGAGGCCATGCGCGATG
The DNA here is from genome assembly GCF_003024605.1 of Rhizobium sp. JAB6. GTDB lineage: Bacteria > Pseudomonadota > Alphaproteobacteria > Rhizobiales > Rhizobiaceae > Rhizobium. The sequence continues at coordinate 6,875 of NZ_PYJQ01000007.1, forward strand.
CGGCAACCGATCTGGTCAATCGCAATCGCCTCGGCCGCGATATCTTCGCGCGTGGCGCGCCGGAGCATATTCCCGATCGCCGCCAATCGGCCTTCGATGCCAGCCTTTATGATCTCCTGACAGCCTATGCCAGCCTGCGCCAGCGCCAGGCCGTGACCCAGGTGACGATCGAGAAGCGCCGTGTCTGGTCGCTTGCCGATGCCCGCGTGATCCTGGACCGTATGATCGGCGAAATCACCGATTGGACGGCCCTGGAGCATTACCTATTGAGATATATGGCAACTTCGAGCGAGCGGGTGACGGCGATCGCCAGCGCCTTTGCGGCCTCGCTCGAGTTGGTGCGCGAAGGGCAACTGGAAATTCGTCAGGAAGGTGCGTTTCAGCCGCTTTACATGCGGCGCGGGCCGAAGCATTCGTCGCTGGAAGCAGCGGAATAGGGCAGGGAAGCGCGTGACGGAACCGGACGACGAGCAGCATTTGGAGCACGAGGCGGAAGCGTCCGATGTCGATGAGCGCCGGCTGAGCGAGGCCGAACGCATTGCAGAAGCGCTGGTCTTCGCCTCGGCGCAGCCGGTTTCCGAGACCTTCATTGCCGAGCGCGTGGCGCGTGGCGTCGATATTCCTGCCATCATGCGGAAGCTCAAGGCCGATTACGCCATGCGTGGTGTCAATCTCGTACAGGTGGATGGCGCCTGGGCCTTCCGAACGGCGGCCGATCTTTCCTTCGTGATCCGGCGCGACGAGAGCGAGGTACGCAAGCTGTCCCGCGCGGCGCTGGAAGTGTTGGCCATCATCGCTTACCACCAGCCCGTCACGCGCGCCGAGATCGAGGATATCAGGGGCGTACAGACCTCCAAGGGCACGCTCGACGTGCTGATGGAATCCGGCTGGGTACGGTTTCGTGGCCGCCGCCGCACGCCGGGACGGCCGGTGACGCTCGGCACGACGCGCGATTTCCTCGATCATTTCGGCCTGGAAGAGCTGCGTGACTTGCCCGGTCTCGAAGAGTTGAAGGGGGCGGGGCTGCTGTCGGGGCGGATTCCGGCCAACTTCAATATTCCCTCCCCCCTGATGAGTGACGAGCTCACCGAGGACGAAGATCCCATCACGCAGCTGGATCTGGAGGAACTCGGCATCCTGCCGCCGAGCGGCGCGGGCTCAAGCGATTGAACCATCGATCGGTTCCCGGCAGGCGACCGCGACCGCATCGGCAGATTTTCGCGAAACGGCGCGTCAGGTCTCTCTTTTGCCATCAGCGGGTGCGAATATAACAATCATCCTCTCTGCCTGGAGACGTCTGGTCGCCCGCATCGGCGTTCGTCCTCCCGATATGCGTGGATGCGCCACATTTTGGTGTTTGAAAAACATCCGCAAACGTCTTACATCGGGAAGACACTGTAATTGGGAGTTAAAGCAATGGGTTCTCTAAGCATATGGCACTGGCTCATCGTCCTGGCCATCGCGCTGTTGTTGTTCGGCCGTGGAAAGATCCCGGAGCTGATGGGTGACGTCGCCAAGGGCATCAAGAGCTTCAAGAAGGGCATGAGCGACGACGAAGATACGTCGGCATCCGCGTCGACGGCGTCCCGTACGGTCGAGCACAAGGCTGACGAAACGAAGTAATCATGTTCGGGCAGGCGCAAGCTGAAAGGTTTGCCATTGGCCCAGGAGCCTTTGCATGTTCGATATAGGCTGGTCCGAGCTGGTGGTTATTGGCGTCGTGGCCTTGGTGGTGATTGGCCCCAAGGAGCTGCCGTCGACATTGCGAACCATCGGTAAGATGACGGCGCGGGCCAGGAAAGTCGCTGGTGAATTCCGCGCTCAGTTCGATGAAGCCATGCGCGAGGCGGATCTGGACGATGTGCGCCAGACGATTGCCGATGCGCAGAAGCTCAATCCGGTCCACTCGCTACGGGAAGCCATGAACCCGCTGCGGGAAATGGGCAATGAGATAAAGGCAGATCTCCAGCGTACGGCAACGCCGGACAAAGCAGCTCCGGCCGCCACGCCGTTGCCGTCTGAACCGGTTCCCGGTGTTACGTCCGGCCTGCCGGAAGCGCTGGGTTCGACGTCAGTGCCGCTGGATTCTGCACCGGTCGTTGCACCCGCGCCGCAGCCAGTCGCTGCCCCGAGCCAAGTTGTTGTCAGCGAAGCCGCCGAGAAGCCAAAGGCCGTGCGCAAGCCGCGCGCCAAGGCTATCGCCAAATTTGAAGACGTTGCCGCCGCGGCCGTCCAGACGCCCGTCGTAACGGAAAAACCAAAGCGCGCCCCGCGCAAGGCCGCGACCGCTCCTGCCGTAGAGAAGGCGCTTCCAGCTCCCAGGAAGCGCCTCGCTGTGACGGCCACCAAGGCGACGCCTAGAACGCCCAAGAAGAAGGACCAGGCATGACGGGTGATATCGACGATAAGCCGCAGCCGCTTATCGAACACCTTATGGAATTGCGCACGCGGCTGATCTGGTCGCTCCTTGCGTTCTTCGTTGCCTTCATCGGATGTTTCGCCGTGGCGAAGCATCTTTTCAATTATTTGGTCTACCCGTACAAATGGGCGGTCGAGTGGGCTCATCTCGATCTCGCCAAATCCGAACTGATCTATACCGCGCCGCAGGAGTTCTTCTTCACGCAGGTGAAGGTCGCCATGTTCGGCGCCCTGGTGATTTCCTTCCCGATCATCGCTTCACAGATCTACAAGTTCGTCGCGCCGGGGCTCTACAAGAACGAGCGCAATGCCTTCCTGCCGTTTCTGATCGCGTCGCCGGTTCTGTTCCTGATGGGCGCGGCGCTCGTCTATTTCTTCTTCACGCCCATGGTGATGTGGTTCTTCCTCAAGATGCAGCAGACGGGCGGTGACGGTCAGGTCGGTATCGCGCTGATGCCGAAGGTCTCTGAATATCTGAGCCTCATCATGACGCTGGTCTTCTCCTTCGGCCTCGTCTTCCAGCTGCCCGTCATCACGACTCTGCTTGCGCGCGTCGGCCTCCTGACCTCGGCCTGGCTGGCGGAAAAGCGCAAGTTTGCCATTGTTTTTGCGTTCATCGTCGCCGCCGTGCTGACGCCGCCGGACCCGATGTCCCAGATCGGCCTTGCACTGCCGACAATCCTTCTCTACGAGATTTCCATCTACGCGGCGCGACTCGTGGAACGCCAGCGTGCCCGGCAAGCGCTTGAAGAGAGTGGCGGAAGTTCCGATATCGCCAAGACGGATGGCGTCTAGGTGAAGAAGGCTTAGCCTCGTTTCACATCTATTTGCCGGTTCGACCTCCGACCGAAGTCTCGGCCGGAGTTATACTCATGTCAAACGACCTGGAACGAAGATGCTTGATATCAGATGGATTCGTGAGAATGCCGAAGCTTTCGATGCAGCGCTTGCCAAGCGCGGTGCGGAGCCTCAGTCGCAAAGCCTCATCGCGCTCGATGAGAAGCGCCGCTCCGTCATTCAGTCCGTCCAGGACATGCAGTCCCGCCGCAACGCCGCTTCGAAAGAGATCGGCGCAGCGATGGCGCAGAAGAACACAGAGGTTGCCGAAAAGCTGAAGGCCGAAGTCGCTGACATCAAGACCTCGCTGCCGGCGGCGGAAGAGGAAGAGCGCGCTCTGACGGCGGAGCTCAACGACGCACTTTCGCGCATCCCCAACATTCCGCTGGACGACGTGCCCGTCGGCAAGGACGAGCACGACAACGTCGTCAAGCGTGTCTGGGGCGCCAAGCCGACCTGGAACCATGAACCGAAAGAACATTTCGATATCGGCGAAGCGCTGGGCTACATGGATTTCGAGCGCGCGGCAAAGCTTTCGGGCTCGCGCTTCACGGTGTTGACCTCGCAGCTTGCTCGTCTTGAACGCGCGCTTGGCCAGTTCATGCTCGATCTGCACACCGGCGAGCACGGCTACACCGAAGTCAGCGCACCGCTGATGGTACGCGACGAGGCGATGTTCGGAACCGGCCAGCTGCCGAAATTTTCCGAGGATTCCTTCAGGACCACGGACGGTCGCTGGCTGATCCCGACGGCGGAGGTTTCGCTGACCAATCTCGTTTCTGGCGAGATCCTTGATCAAGAGAAGCTGCCCCTGCGCTTTACGGCGCTGACGCCATCCTTCCGTTCGGAAGCCGGCTCCGCCGGCCGCGATACGCGCGGCATGCTGCGCCAGCACCAGTTCTGGAAGTGCGAGCTGGTCTCGATCACCGATGCGGAAAGCTCCATTGCCGAACATGAGCGGATGACGGCTTGCGCGGAAGAGGTGCTGAAGCGTCTCGGCCTGCATTACCGCGTCATGACGCTGTCGACCGGCGACATGGGCTTTGGCGCACGCAAGACCTACGATCTCGAAGTCTGGCTGCCGGGGCAGGATACCTATCGCGAGATTTCGTCCTGCTCTGTCTGCGGTGATTTCCAGGCCCGGCGCATGAATGCCCGCTACCGCGGCAAGGACGACAAGAACACCAAGTTCGTCCACACGCTGAACGGCTCCGGCACCGCCGTCGGCCGCTGCCTGATCGCCGTGCTTGAGAATTATCTCAATGCGGATGGCTCGGTCACTGTCCCCGACGCACTCCTGCCATATATGGGTGGTCTGAAGAGGATCGAAAAGGCAGCATGATCGGGCGGTGGGGCGATGCGGATTCTTCTGACCAATGATGACGGCATTCATGCCGAAGGTCTGGCGGCATTGGAGCGTATCGCCCGCACTCTGTCCGACGATGTCTGGGTCGTTGCGCCCGAGACGGATCAGAGTGGTCTTGCCCACTCATTGAGCCTTTCCGAGCCGCTGCGCATGCGCAAGGTTTCCGAGAAGCATTATGCACTCAGGGGAACGCCGACCGATTGCGTCATCATGGCGATCCGCAAGGTGATGGATATCAAGCCGGATCTGGTGCTTTCGGGCGTCAATTCCGGCTCGAACGTCGCTGACGACGTCACCTATTCCGGCACCATCGCGGGCGCCATCGAAGGCACGCTTCAGGGCGTGCGCTCCTTCGCGCTGAGCCAGGCCTATCTCTACGAAAACGGCGCCCGGGTCGTCCCCTGGGAAGTGGCAGAGGCACATGCTCCGGCTTTGCTTAACAAGCTCATGAATGTCGATCTGTCTGACGGGACCTTCCTCAACCTGAATTTTCCGAATTGCCGTCCCGCCGAGGTCGACGGAGCGGAAGTGACTGCACAGGGCAATCTTGCATTCAACGTGCAGGTCGAGGAGCGGGCCGATGGCCGCGGCTTCCCTTATTATTGGCTTCGCTTCGGCGAGCGAAACGGTATCTTCCGTCCGGGAACCGATATTCAGGCGTTGAAACAAAATCGTATTTCGGTAACGCCTTTGAAACTCGATTTGACGGATTATTCGGCGCAAGACCGCGTGGCGCGGGCGCTCGGCATGGAGTAGCGGATTGACACCTCGTTTGGTGGAAAAGGAAGGCTTCGCGGCCGTGGTTTTGCGGCTGCGGGCAGAGGGCATATTGGACATCGATCTGATGACGGCGGTCGAGCAGACGCCGCGCATGCCTTTTGTGCCGGTGCAGTTTGCCGATGATGCCTATTCCAGCCGGACCATCCCGATCGATTGCGGTGCCTTCATGGAAGGCATCGATCTCGTTGTTCGAATTCTTCACAGTCTGAAGATCAAGCCGGGCCATCGCGTACTGGAAATCGGTACGGGCAGCGGTTTCACCGCTGCCGTCATGGGGCGCATCGTCGAGCGCGTGCTGACGATCGATCGCTATAAGACGCTGACGACATCGGCGCAGCAGCGCATCGATGCGCTCGGTCTGCGCAACGTCATCATCCGTCAGGCGGACGGCAGCGCCGGCTTGCCGGGCGAGGGCACCTTCGATCGCATACTGGTCACAGCGGCCTTTACCACGATGCCGCGCTTCTATGCCGAACAGCTGGTGTCCGGCGGCTCGATGATAGCCCCGCTTATCGTCGATGAGCATACGTGTCGCCTGGTGCGTCTGACGAAGACGGGAAGCCGATTCGAGCGCGAAGAATTATTCGACGTTCCCTATCAGCCCATCGTCCCGATGCTCGCCTCCTATCTTTGAGGCTCAATTCGGGCTGATGCCTTTGTGAAACGGGCGGTTGGCGCCGTTTCATTTTCTATGGTTAGCAATTCCTCAAAAAAACACATGCGACACCAGTGCTTTAACCGCATGGTAAGATTAACGCGCTTTAATCGACCCATAATCGGTTGCGTCTTAAGTGGGTCGAGTCATGGGTTTCAGTCTTTCTTCAAACGTCAGCAAATCGGCAGGGAAAGTCCTGGTGGCCATTCTTCTGGCGAGCACTGCCACAGCTTGCAGTTCGGACACGACCCGCTTCAGCGGTCTCTTCCGTAAGACGGACAATGTAACGACCGGCTCGATCAATCGCCGCAGTCTCAATGGCCCGAACGGCGACCCGGTGCCGCGTGCCGACGTCGCTCAGGCGGGCGGCTACAGCCAGCAGGATTATTCGCAGCAGAGCGCGCCGGTGTCGCAACCATATCCGAATTCTCCGGCTCGCTATAACCCATCCTACTCCAGTGCACGGGCTTCGACCGCGCCTGTCGCAATTCAGCGCACCGATCTCGCTCCTCCGAGCGCTTCCGCCAGCGCCGGCAATTCTCGTCGGATGCCGCGGGCGGAGTCCGAGGCAATGGCGCAGCCTTTCCCCGCATCTCGCAACAATAACGGTTCCCGTGCCGCGCCGGCGCTTGCTCCCGATACAATGTCGACCGGCACGATCAAGGCCGCCGCCGCGCAGCAGATGTCTCCTGGCTGGACGACGGTCAATGCTCCGAGCGTAACGCTGCATCAGGGTGAGAATATTGCACTGCTGTCGCGCCGCTACGGTGTTCCGGAAAAGGAAATCCTGCGCGCGAACGGTCTGCGCAATGGTGCCGCCGCGCAGCCAGGCCAGCAGATCATCATCCCGACGATGAATGGCGCAGGTGTTTCGGGTCCGGCCAAGATGGCCGCTGAAGCGACGGACCTTTCCAAGGGTGGCAAGATGCCCGGCCCGGCCAAGGCGCCGCAGCAGGAAGCACTTGCTCTGCCTTCCGGCAACCAGATGCGCGGCAAGTCCCAGGCCGGCCTTGCTGATCCCAATAAGCTCGCGGCCGGTAATGGCAAAGGTCCGACGCCGAAGGGGACCTATGTCGTCAAGCCGGGTGACTCGCTGGCAAGAATCGCGAAGGAAAGCGGCGTTTCCGTCGCCGAACTGAAGCGTGCGAACAACATGCAGGCTGGCGACAGCATTCGCATCGGCCAGGCGCTCGCATTGCCGCACGGTGGCGTAGCCGCCGCGGATCCGGTCAAGACTGCGTCCATCGAACCCCAGAAGGCTTCCGCCAAACCAGGTGCGCTGCCTGTAGAGCCGAAGCAGGCCGCTGCCGACCCGGCCGCCAAGCAGGCGCCCAAGACGGTAGCGCATGCAGATACGGAAGCGGATGCCCCTGCCAAGCCGAAGGAAGTCGCCTCCGCTTCGCCAAGCCAGTCCATCAATGATGCCGCAAAGTCGGATGCGCAGGCCGATGCGCCTGAGGCAACCGGTATCGGCAAGTATCGCTGGCCGGTTCGCGGTGCGGTCGTTGCCGGCTATGGCGCCAACGTCAACGGTAGCCGCAACGACGGGATCGACATCTCCGTTCCCGAGGGCACGCCGATCAAGGCTGCCGAAAACGGCGTCGTTATCTATGCCGGCAATGGCCTGAAGGAGCTCGGCAACACGGTTCTCGTCCGCCACGACGACGGCACGGTTACGGTTTACGGCCACGCCGATGCGCTGAACGTCAGCCGCGGCCAGAAGGTTCAGCGCGGCCAGACGCTGGCAACGTCGGGCATGAGCGGCAATGTCAGCCAGCCGCAGCTGCACTTCGAAGTCCGTAAGAATTCGGCTCCGGTCAACCCAATGACGTTCCTTGAATAGGGTAGTGCGTCTCAAGGACTCTGCAAAAAGCCCGGTCAGTGCCGGGCTTTTTGTCGTTTGTGGCTCCGAGATCAGTCGCGATCGAGCATGATGCGCAGCCGGCCGGCAAGATCCTGGATATATTGCCAGGCGACACGGCCGGACCGGGCGCCGCGGGTCGTCGCCCATTCAAGCGCCTCGTGATGCATCTGCGCGCGGTCGAGATCGAGCTTGAAGTGATCGGCATAGGCATCGATCATCTGCAGATAATCTTCCTGGCTGCATCTGTGGAAGCCGAGCCAGAGACCGAAGCGATCGGAGAGCGAAACTTTCTCCTCGACGGCTTCCGAAGGATTGATGGCGGTCGACTGTTCGTTTTCCATCATGTGGCGCGGCAATAAGTGGCGGCGGTTGGAGGTCGCGTAAAACAGCACATTATTCGGCCGCCCTTCCACGCCGCCATCCAGCGCCGCCTTCAGTGACTTGTAAGCTGTATCGTCGTGGTCGAAGGAGAGATCGTCGCAGAAGATGATGATGCGATGCGGCGTCGCCTTCAATATATCGAGCAGCACCGGTAGCGAGGAAATGTCTTCGCGATGGACTTCGATCAGTTTTAGCGACACGCCGGTCGCCCGCCGTACATCTTCATGCACCGCTTTGACGAGCGAGGATTTGCCCATGCCGCGTGCGCCCCAGAGCAGCACGTTGTTGGCCGCAAACCCTTCCGCGAAACGCAATGTATTCTCGTGCAGAATATCGCGAACATGATCGACGCCGCGGATGAGGGTGAGCGCCACCCGGTTCGGCCGCGGGACCGGTTGTAGATAAAGTCGGGCAGGGACCCAGACGAAGCAATCGGCGGCATTCCAGTCGTTGACGGCAGGGGCTGGCCCGGCCAGGCGTTCGACAGCGTCGGCAAGGCGACGGACTTCGGCAAGGATCAGGGCGTTTTGGTCTTCAGTCACCGTTTCCTCCTGAATATTGAACAGGAAAGTCGTAAAATGCGCGCGCTGTCTTGCCGGGTATCATGCTCCTTTGGGAGCTGAAAGGCTAACAGACCGGGAAAACGGTACGGTTGACGGCTGTTTTTGTTGCATTCGCCATACGTGTAACTATATTCCGGCCACCTGACGCGGGGCCTGTTCCCGCTCGGAATTCAAGGGAGTTCTCGATGTTTATCACCAACGCATATGCGCAGAGCGCGACAGATTCGGCCGCGAGTGCCTTCGGCGGTTCCGGCTTTGAAATGATCATCCTGTTTGTGCCGCTGATGGTCGTTTGGTATTTCCTTCTCATCCGCCCGCAGCGCGCGCAGGCGAAGAAGCGTGACGAGATCCTGAAGAATATCCGCCGCGGCGATCAGATCGTCACCAGCGGCATCGTCGGCAAGGTCACCAAGGTCGTCGACGACAAGGAACTGGAAGTCGAGATCGCCGAAGGCGTGCGCATCCGCGTCGTTCGCAGCGCCATTTCCGAGGTTCGCGTCAAGGGTGAGCCCGTCAAGGCGGACGCTGCGTAAGGCTCCTCCCGAAAGGCGGCTCCCGCCGCTGCTGCGCATTTTCGAAATTCGAGATCGACTTTCTTGAAGGACTGTGCACAAATTCAAGGTGTTACTGCGCCCGTTGCATTTTCTGTCGAAAGTGGGCGCAGTAGGGGAAGCCCTAATTCGAGAGAACGATGCTGCACGTCTCCTGGTGGAAGACCGCCCTAATCTGGTTCGTCGTTCTCTTGAGCGTGCTTCTGGCCGCTCCCAACCTGCTTGGCGAGCGCGCGCTTTCATCCATTCCGGCATGGTGGGCACATCGAAAGATCGAGCTAGGTCTCGATCTTCGCGGCGGATCGCATCTGCTGCTGAAGATGGAACGCGGCGATGTCGAGAGGGATCGCCTGGAAAACATCGTCGGGGATATCTCGACGCGGCTGCGCACCGTCAATGTCGCCTATTCGGGCCTGACCGGCACCGGGCGCAAGATCCAGCTTCGCATCAGCGACCCAGCGCAAGTCCAGACCGCCTTGACGGCACTGCGGCCGTTGACATCAGGAGCGGATAAGCCATCCGTGGTTCTGTCCCAAGGGGACAACGGCGCGCTGACGCTCGATATCACCGATGCCGACATCGACAGCCATGTGTCGGCTGCGGCCGCGCGTGCGATGAAGGTCATCCACGCCCGCATAGCACAGCTCGGCGTAGGCGAGCCCGTAATCCGCAGGCAAGGAGCCGACCGCATCGTCGTGCAGGTGCCTGATCTTGCCGATGCCCAGCGGCTGAAAAACCTTCTCGGCCAGCCCGCCAAACTCAGCTTCCGACTGACCGATCAGTCGATGTCGGTCCAGGACGCCATGGACAAACAGCCGCCGGCCGGATCCGACGTGCTGTTTTCCGAAGACGATCCGCCCGTCGGCTATCTGGTCCAGCGGCAGCCGTTGCTCTCGAACATCGATTTTTCGGATGCCGTCGCGGTCGTCGATAATCAGAAGGGCGAGGGCACCGTCTCCGTCAAACTGACGCCGGAGGCGACCCATCGCTTCGCGCAGGCGACGGCCAGCAATCTCGGCAAGATCATCGTCGTCGTGCTTGACGATCAGGTCATCTCCGCCGCCTCGCTGAAGACGGTCATTGCAACCGGTGAGATCGACGTTCCCGGAGATTTCACCGCTCAGGGCGCACAGGATCTGACCGTCATGATCAAGAGCGGCCCGCTGCCGGCAACGCTGACGACGGTCGAGGAGCGCACCATTCAGCCGGGCCTTGGCGGAGAAACGGCGCGTTACGGCCTAGTTGCCTGCATTGCCGCCGCCATCTTCGTTGCTGCCTTGATGATCGGCTTCTACCGCCTGCTCGGCATCATCGCGACCATATCGCTTGTCATCAACATGGTCATGGTCGCGGCCCTCATGGGACTGCTCGGCATCACGCTGACCTTGCCTGGCGTCGCCGCGATCGTTCTCATCATCGGCATCGGTCTCGATGCGCTGGTGCTGATCTATGAGCGCGTGCGCGAGGAGGAGAAGAAGACCCATCTTCTCGTCGACGCGCTGCGCCACGGCTTCAACCGGGCGGCGGCGACCGTTGCCGATGCCAATCTGACGGTTCTGATCGTTGCAGCCATTCTTTTCTATGCGAGCACCGGTGCGGTGCGCGGCTTTGCCGCCACGTTGATGGTCGGCGTTATCTCGACCTTCTTCACTTCCTGCTTCGTCACGCGGTCGTTGGTGAATATGTGGATCTCACGCCGCAAGCCGCGCACTTTGCTGGTTGGCGTGCGCAGCGGTATTTTCGATAATGCCAATATCCGCTTCATGGGCATCCGCCGCTATACGTTTACGGTCTCCGCCGCGCTTTCCGTTGCCACACTCATTGCTTTCGCGACGGTCGGAATGCATCTCGGCATCGATTTTGCCGGGGGATCGATCATCCAGGTCCGCGCCAAGCAGGGTGTCGCCGACGTTGCGGATATTCAGACGCGCCTGGAGGCCGTCGTACCTGGCGACGTGCGCGTCGAGCGGCTGGCCGATCGGCTTGGCGCCGTGATTCGCGTCCACGCGCAGGACGGCGGCGAGAATGCTGAACAATCGGCCGTTTCCCTCGTGCAGGACGAATTGGGCAAGACCTATAATTTCTCTCGTGTGGAGGTGGTCGGTCCAGCCGTATCGGGCGAGATCACCACGACGGCCTCCCTTGCCGTCCTCGCGGCGCTGGCGGCGATCCTAATCTACATCTGGCTACGGTTCGAATGGCAGTTCGCGGTCGGCGCGATCATCGCGACGCTGCACGACGTCATCCTGACGCTCGGCCTGTTCGTGCTGTCAGGCATGGAATTCAACATGACCGGCATTGCCGCGATCCTGACCATCGTCGGCTACTCGCTGAATGACACCGTTGTCGTCTATGACCGCATGCGCGAGAATCTGAAGCGCTATTCGCAGATGCCGCTGCCGATTTTGATCGATGCCTCCATCAATCAGACGCTATCTCGTACCATTCTGACATCCGCGACCACGTTTCTGGCGCTGCTCGCGCTCTATATTTTCGGCGGCGAGGTGATTCGTGCCTTCACCTTCGTCCTGCTTTTCGGCGTCGCTGTGGGCACTTTCTCGTCGATTTATATTGCGGCGCCCGTGCTGATCCTGTTCAAGCTGCGTCCGGACAAGTTCCAGACCGGCGGCGAAAGCAATGGACCCGCGGCCGGCAATATCCAGTCAGGCAAACCAGCGTGTGAGACAGTGGCTAAAGGTATAGAAATCCGAAACGCGCATTTCCCCGGGCGCGCACCGATCGACGCTTACGGCAATGGTGGTTTCCGCTTTGCAGACATGTCGCATCGCGGTTCGCTGCTGTGCCTGCCTTCTGGCATCTACGGTTGGGACATGCTGCAGGGCGACGCGCTGACGCCGGACCGCTTCCAGAAGGTTCTCGATGAAGCCGCGGAAATAGAAGTGCTGCTGGTCGGCACTGGCACGGAGCTGCGTCCGCTGCCGGCCGATCTCAAGGCGGCACTGCGCTCCAAGCAGATTTCCTCCGATCCGATGAGCACCGGCGCCGCCGTGCGCACCTTCAACATCATGCTTTCCGAATCGCGCGCCGTGGCGGCGGCGCTGATTGCCGTTTGACCCTTGGATCAAGAGTATGGCAACAACAGCCGCGCCCCGCAGCAACCGGGACATCTGCCTCGCGACGCTTCGCGACACGGACCGTGATCGCTATCTCGCCTGTCTGCTGGCGCCGGAGGAGAAGCGTCCCGCTCTGGCCGCGCTCTATGCCTTCAACGCCGAGCTGGCGCGCGTGCGCGATCTCGTGCATGAGCCGCTGCCCGGCGAAGTGCGGATGCAGTACTGGCGCGATCTCCTCGAAGGGCAATCTCACGGCTCGAGCGAGGCCAATCCGCTGGCCTTCGAACTTCTCACTGCGATCGAAGAGTATCGTCTACCGCGCCAGACGCTGATCGACATGATCGATGCGCGCATCTTCGATCTCTACGACGATCCTATGGAAAGCCGCAGCAGCCTGGAAGGCTATGCCGGCGAGACTGCGTCCGCTCTCATCCAGCTTGCAAGCCTGGTTCTGTCCGCCGACGAGGCGAAGTGTTCCGCAGATGCCGCCGGTCATGCCGGCGTCGCGCAGGCAATCGCCGGTCTGCTGCTTCTGATGCCGCTAAATCGCCATCGCGGCCAGCTCTACCTTCCGCTGGAGATTCTCTCGGCGACAGGGCTCGATCGCGACAGTTTTCTCGCCGGTGAAGACAAGCCGCGCATTTCGGCAGCGGTCGAAGCCTTTGCCGGTCTTGGCCGCGATCATCTCGCCAAGGCGAGGGCCGCAGGCCCCGTACCGCAGGCGATATTCCCCGCCTTTCTGCCGGTTACATTGGCGGAGCCTGTGTTGAAGAAGGCGCAGAAGCTTGGCGCCGGCATCTTCGATCGATCCCTGGTATTGCCGCAATGGCGCCGGCAGCTGCGCATGGCGATAGCGTCGATTACAAAGAAAATCTAAAATACACCAAGCTCGCGCAAGTCTCGGCGTTTATGGAGATAGCCGGCGCTTGATTTGCATTTCAGGGGGATCTTGCAGTGGGTATTGTCGTCTGGTGCATACTGTTTGCGATCGTCGTCTTCATCGCCTACTACGCGACGCGCATGGCATCGCAGAACAAGGAAGACGGCCTGCACGATACCGGTCTTGCCATCCTGGAATTCGGCCGCGCCTTTCCGGCCGAAGCGATCCGCCAGTTGCAGGCGACCGCAGACGGGCAGGCAGTCTTCGTGCGCCTGCACGATGACAAAGCCGGCTTCATGCGCAACGTGCGCAATCATTTCAGCGTCCATCTGATCGAACCGGGCAGGGCGCGTGCCAAAATTTCGGAAACCGGACGCGGCTTGACCGTCGATTTCCTCGATGTCCCGCATCACAACGGCACCTTCGAATTCAAGACGCCAGCGGAAGCTGCGGAGGTCTCGCTCTGGCTGCTCGGCAATTACGTCGCCGGCGAAGACGCGAAGCTCGAGCACCACGCGCCGCCGGCAACAAGCTGAAATCCCGAAGCCCGATGTGTCAGGCGCTTTCCGCGAGCACCGGCGCCTGGACGCCAAGCCATTTGGCGCAGTCGGCAAGCGCACGCTTGGCGATCAGCTGACGCTTCATGATGGTCTTGTCCTTGCCGCGAAAGCGCTTGACGCCCTCCGGCTTGACGATCGAGCCCGGCTCCAGCTCCGGGAAAAGGCCGAAATTGATATTCATCGGCTGGAAGGAGCGTTTGCCCGGCTCCTCGTCCGAGACGATGTGGCCGCCGGTGATGTGGTTCAGAAGCGAGCCGAGCGCCGTCGTAGCCGGAGGCAGCAAGGGTGCTTCGCCCTTGCGTTCGGCTGCGGCGAAGCGGCCGGCGAGCAGGCCGATGCTGGCGCTCTCGACATAGCCTTCGCAGCCGGTGATCTGGCCGGCAAAACGCAGGCCGGGCCGGGACTTCAGCACGAGCGAGCGGTCGAGCAGGGTGGGCGAGTTGATATAGGTATTGCGGTGCAAACCGCCGAGGCGGGCGAATTCCGCATTTTCGAGACCCGGAATGAGCCGGAAGATTTCTGCCTGCGCCCCATATTTCAGCTTCGTCTGGAAACCGACCATGTTGTAGAGCGTGCCGAGCGCATTGTCCTGACGCAATTGCACGACGGCATAGGCCTTGACCGTCGGATTATGGGCATTGGTCAGCCCCATCGGCTTCATCGGTCCATGGCGCAGCGTCTCGCGACCGCGCTCGGCCATGACCTCGATCGGCAGGCACCCGTCGAAATAGGGTGTGCCTTCCCATTCCTTGAAGCCGACGGCATCGCCGGCGATCAGGGCATCGACAAAGGCGTTGTACTGGGCTTCGTCCATCGGGCAGTTGATATAGTCCTTGCCGGTACCGCCGGGACCGACCTTGTCATAGCGCGACTGATACCAGCAGATGTCCATGTTGATGCTCTCGCGATAGACGATCGGCGCGATGGCGTCGAAGAAGGCGAGCGCATCCGCGCCCGTTTCCGCCTGGATGGCGCTGGCAAGATCCGGCGCCGTCAGCGGACCGGTGGCGATGATCGCCTGATCCCATTCCTTGGGCGGCAGCCCCTGGATTTCTTCACGAACGACGGTGATCAAGGGATGGTTTGCAATCGCCTGTGTTACCGCAGCCGAAAAGCCATCGCGATCGACGGCAAGCGCACCGCCGGCCGGCACTTGATGCTTGTCGGCGCATGCCATGATCAGCGAGCCGGCCATGCGCATCTCGGCATGGATGACGCCGACGGCATTGCTGGTCGCATCGTCGGAGCGGAATGAGTTGGAGCACACCAGCTCGGCAAGATCGTCCGTCTTGTGCGCTTCCGTGCCGCGCACGCCGCGCATCTCGTGCAGAATGACGGGAACACCGGCATTGGCGATCTGCCATGCGGCTTCCGAGCCGGCGAGGCCGCCCCCGATAACGTGAATGGGAGAATGGGAAGTGATCTGTGTCATGCGCGCGTCATTATCACGGGCGGGCCGACGATCCAATGCTTTGCTAAGGCATGCCGCGCAAAACTGGGCAACGGTGTTATGGCAAACTTAGTCCTTCGTCTGCCCGCCTAATGGGAGCTACGTATTGAAAGGCCTCGAGGGCGGTTCTGCAAGAGTGATGCGGTTTCCGTCAGGATCCGCCAATTGGGCGATCTTTCCATAGTCGCCTTGCGATTCTGCGGTGAGCTTCCCGCCAAAGTCTTCGAGCGATTTGCGAGCTTCATCCATTTTCGGCACCACAATGGTCAGTCTGCCGTACCCCGCATTCTCCTTGTCGCGGAAGATTTGAATGTTCGCCCCTGCAACATTGCGCCATTGGATCAACCCATCCATGGGACGATCGTCAGGCCCTCGGCCGAACAGTCGAGTATAGAAGGTCTCTGCTCGATCCATGCTGGCCGTAGCAAGCGCGGCGTAAATTCCTTGGATTTGCATTTTCCGCCTCCGTGCCAAAAGGTCTCCACCTGGAAATGAGAAACGCGCGGTTCCGTTCCAAAATGGCGGATGATGGCGGCCGTGACTATGTCCATTCCGCCGCGTGGGTAGCTTGGCGCAGTATGTCTGGCGGCAACGATATGCGGCGGCGGGCGAGCGGCTCGTCGCGGATCAACGGAAGCTCTGCGAGGCGATTAACTTGTGCGGCGATCTGATCGCCGGAATCAAAAACGGCGCCCAAAGGCGCCGTCTTGAGGCAGTCTGCTCAGTCGGTTCCTATTAACGGAAAGAACGAGCAGCGATGTTGCGGATTTCGTAGCGGCTGACGCCGATGTCCGAAAGGGTCTGGCTGGAGAGATTGCCAAGTTCGTTCAGAGTGCGGCGGTAGCTGATCCAGTTCTTTGCAATGCGAATCGGGTTCATGATCTTTTCCTCGGTATCTTGTTTGCGGGCGGTACGGTTACCGCCTCAGCGCTTGCACTCTATATAGGCGCGAAGAGGTTGATTGTGCAGTGCAAAGAAGAAGCGTCTGCTATGCATTTGTGCAATATGACGCCCAAAAAGCCGCCAATGCTCAAAATTTGTGTGCCTTGCGTATGGCGAATAGCTTGGAGGAGAATGGATAATGCTGCGGCTGCTCACTCGATGAGCAAAAAAGAACGCCCGCCGCGGAGGTCCGCAACGGGCGTTGAGTAGGCTTTCGCTGTTGGGCGAAGCCTATCCGGCGATTAACGGCCGGTAGCTTCGCGAGCAACGCGATGGATGTCGGCGCGGTCGATACCGAGGTCGTGCAGTTCACGGGCGCTCATGCGGCCGAGTTCGTTAACGGTTTGACGATACTTGCGCCAGTTGTTGAAAGAACGGGTCAGGTTCATGGTAGTCCCTTTCGAGGATCAAGGGATCGAGCAGTTCCGTCATTGGTTCCGTCGTCGATCTAATGGATTTAAATATATGCTGCGCCGCGAAAACTAAAAGCGCGAAAGCTTCATGCCACCTATGCGTAACGCGCAAGTCTGATGGATGCTTTGCCTAAGATGGTGGCTGCTTTGTGCGCATATCGCGGCCAAAGCGGGCTGCCGCCGGACGTCGATTTCCAGCCATTATCAGGCATTTCATGGCCTTGCCGATGGCTGCCGGCTTATAGCCACTTTTTTTACCAGTCCGGCTATTTCCGAGGAGCGAATGTTGCCGCAAATTGCTTTGCTGCGGTTCGGAAACGAGCTTGGGACTCCTCTCATACCGGCAATTGCCTTCTGCCGGTCGGCAAGGGCATCAGCACAGCATAAACCGATTTAGGGAGATAAAAAATAACGCCCACCGCGGGAGGAGGATGCGGTGGGCGTCATTTATGATGATCGACGACTTGGGAGGAGGAGTGTCGTCAATCGATCGGAGCGCATTGGGAGGAGGAGTATGCGGCTCCGAATGTCGTGTCGGGATTCATATCCCCAGGCTAGTCCGATCAGGATCGGCCGGCGCGCCATTGCCGTGTTTGTTGCAGGATAAATAGTATGACTTTTTGAATTTGTGCAGCGCAATAATTTCATGGGAGGCATGACCTAGGCGCATACCTCTCATCGGTATCTCTTTACCGGCCCTGAAGATACTCCATGAGCCCTTAATTTCGTATTAATATGGCACATACCTATGAGCCGAAGCTTCGGCTAGAAACGCGCGGCTCGCATCGATTGTGCGCGGATTTGTGCTAGCTCTGCCGCGAGCAGAATCGCAACGAGGGGGAGCCGAGCATGTACAGGGGCAGGCTGCAGCGGGATCTGAAGATCTGGACCGACAAGGGCCTGGTCGATGCGGTAACGGCGAAAGCCATACTGAGCGAATATGACGGCCGCCAGGCAAGTTTCAGCGCCGGGCGCGTGCTGGCCATCATCGCCGCCGTGCTTCTCGGCCTCGCCATCTTGCTGTTCATCTCTGCAAACTGGGAGGTTCTTCCGAGAATTGCCCGTCTGCTGGGGCTGGTTGCGATGATATGGGCCTTCTATCTCGCGGCGGCATATTTGTTAGCCCAAGGCCGCTCCCTCATCGCCGCTGCATTGTTGATTCTCGGCACCTTGAGTTTCGGTGGCGCCATGGCGCTGGTCGGCCAGATGTACAATCTGTCCGGCGACGAGCTTAGAATGATGACTGTATGGTTCGCCGCGGCCTGCCTCGTCGCGGCCTTGTTCCGCTCCTCGGCGCAGGTCGGTCTCGCCGGTTTTCTGGCCTGGGCATTTTGCGGCGTCTATCTCTGGGGGCATTTCGATGAATGGTATGGGATCATGCCCTGGATGCCGCCTCTGATGGCTGCGGTCCTGATTGCACTTGTCCGCTATGTCAACGCGCCCATGGCCCGGCATTTGGCATATCTCATGCTCGTCGGCTGGCTGACATGGCTCTTTGGCCGGCATGAAGGACTGAATACCGCCATCCTGTTTGCCGCTCTCGGCATGGCGGCGTTTCTCGTCGTCAGCATTCCCGCCTTGCCGCTCCTGCGCTTTGCACGCACCGCCGGCGCGGCGCCGGCGTTCTACACCTTTTTAGTTGCGTCGATCGGCTTCTTTCTTGTTCATGCCGAGATCAGCAACGGCTCCTTGGAAAATAATGTCTGGGTCGAGGATAAATTGCCGCTTGTCATCGTGGCAGCAACGACACTGGCGAGCTCGGTGGTAGCCATCTCGCTCAGCGGCCGCGACAATGGCGCGGTGCGCTATCTCGCTTACTTCGTCTTTGCCTGCGAAATTCTCTATCTCGCAGGCGAGACGATCGGCTCGATCATCGGCACGGCAGGCTTTTTCCTTGTCGCCGGCATGGTTGTGGCGATTGCCGCCTGGCTGGTCATCCAGCTGGAACGGCGCTTTTCCGACCAGAACGGGCAGGGGACACGGGCATGAGCGATATCGCCGAAAAGAGCCCGATCATCGGCTCCTCTCGCTTGTGGATCGCAGCCATCGTCGTTGCCGCTCTGCAGACGGCCGTTCTCGGCTATATGGTCGGAGAGCGGGCCTGGGGTTTGCGGACCGGCGTCGAGGTTCTCTTGAAGACGGCGCCGGTCGATCCGCGCGATCTTCTGCGCGGCGACTACGTGACCTTGAACTACGACATCTCCCGAGTTCCGATCTCGTCATTGGTCGACGGACCGCCGAAAACAAGCCGAAGTGCTTCGATCCTGTCCGTTCGCCTGAAGAAGCAGGAGGACGGCTATTGGGGCATTGTCGAATCGTCTTTCGGAGTCCTCGATCCGAAACCCGACACGGTCGTTCTCAAAAGCCTGCCTTACGATTATGTGTTTTATGGCGATGCAGCCGATCAATCCCAAGCGATGCTCGGCGTTACCTATGGTATCGAACGCTATTATATGCCCGAAGGACAGGGCCGCGAGATCGAAAGTGCCCGCAACGACAATCGCGTCGCCATCGTGGCGCGCGTGTCTTCCGACGGCGTTGCCCATATCAGAAGCCTGCTCCTCGATGGCAAATCCGTCTACGAGGAGCCGCTTTACTGACGATATCTGCGCGAAGTGCTCCGATAAGCTTTAAGCGTCGTCGCGGAACCGTCATTTTTCCTTTGCGTGGTTTGAAACGGGTGATATAGAGACGCCGCGCTCCGGAAGGCCCCATGGGCAGGCATTCGCCGTGCGGTTTTGGGAACGCGGGTATGGTGAAATTGGTAGACACGCCAGATTTAGGTTCTGGTGCCGCAAGGCGTGGGAGTTCAAGTCTCTCTACCCGCACCAACACTGTCTTGTGGACGGGGGGAGGCTGACCAAGCCTGTCTTCCAATATGCCGCAGGACGCGCCATCTTGCCCAAAGCATCCCGCTTTCGATGAGGAAGGGGACAAGATGTTTTGGCTCGTGACGGGATAGAGCTGCCTTTTGCGCGTTCGGCTGGATGCGCGGCGCTCTTGCAAGGTGAAAGAGAATTGCATCCAAGCCACGCTCGGGATTTTCCGGCGTCGTGCTCATCGAAACGAACGGCTGTCTGGGCACGGCCGCCATGAATGAAGGTAGGACAATGCAGGTTATCGAAACGCTCGCTGAAGGGCTGAAGCGCGAAATCAAGGTGGTCATCCCGGCCAAGGACATGGAAGTGCGCATGAACGAGCGCCTCGCCGAGGTCAAGGACAAGGTCCGCATCAACGGCTTCCGTCCGGGCAAGGTTCCGGTCTCGCACCTGAAGAAGGTCTACGGCAAGTCGATCATGGCCGATCTCGTCAACGAAATCGTTCGCGATCAGCCGCCGGCGATCCTGACCGAGCGCGGCGAAAAGTCGGCCACCCAGCCTGAAATCGCAATGACCGAGGACCAGGAAGAGGCCGAAAAGATCCTCTCCGCCCAGGCCGACTTCGAATTCACGCTGTCTTACGAAGTCATCCCGGCGATCGAGCTGAAGCCGGTCAACGGCATCAAGGTCACCCGCGAAGTCGCTGAAATCACTGAAGATGAAGTGACCGAGCAGATCCTCAAGATTGCCGAAAGCGCCCGCAGCTATGAAGCCAAGAAGGGCAAGGCCGCCAACGGCGACCGCGTCACCATCGATTACCTCGGCAAGGTCGACGGCGTAGCCTTCGACGGCGGCAAGGACGAAGACGCACAGCTCGTTCTCGGCTCCAACCGCTTCATCCCGGGCTTCGAAGAGCAGCTCGTCGGCCTCAAGGCTGGCGATGAGAAGGTCATCACCGTAACCTTCCCGGCCGACTATCCGGCCAAGAACCTCGCCGGCAAGGAAGCCACCTTCGACATCAACGTCAAGGAAGTTGCAGCTCCCGGCGAAATCGAAATCAACGACGAACTCGCTTCCAAGCTCGGCATCGAATCCGCCGATCGCCTGAAGGAAATCGTTCGCGGCCAGATCGAAAGCCAGTACGGCTCGGTCACCCGCCAGAAGGTCAAGCGCCAGATCCTCGACCAGCTTGACGAAATGTACCAGTTCGACACGCCGCAGAAGCTTGTCGACGCTGAATTCGCCAGCATCTGGCGCCAGATCGAAACCGATCTCAGCGAATCCGGCAAGACCTTCGAAGACGAAGACACCACCGAAGAAAAGGCTCGCGAAGAATACCGCAAGCTCGCAGAGCGCCGCGTTCGCCTCGGCCTCGTTCTCTCCGAAATCGGCGAAAAGGCCGGTGTCGAAGTCAGCGAAGACGAACTGCAGCGCGCGCTTTACGCACAGCTGCAGCAGTTCCCGGGCCAGGAAAAGGAAATCCTGGAATTCTTCCGCAAGACGCCAGGCGCTTCCGCCAACCTGCGCGCCCCGATCTTCGAAGAAAAGGTTATCGACCACCTGCTGACCGAGGTTAACGTCACGGATAAGACCGTTTCCAAGGAAGCGCTGCTGGCCGACGACGAAGAAGAAGACAAGCCGGCTGCCAAGAAGGCCGCTCCGAAGAAGAAGGCTGCCAAGGCTGAAGCGACGGAAGCCGCTGCCGAAGGCGAAGAAGCTGCCGCTCCGAAGAAGAAGGCCGCCCCGAAGAAGAAGGCTGCTGAAGACAGCGCCGAATAATCGGTTTTCTACCGGACTGAAATCGAGCCCTGCCGTTCGCGGCGGGGCTTTTTGTTGTGAGGAAACAGTAAACTTCCTCTCCTCGCGCACGAGGAGAGGAGCTGCGACTTATCGGCTGGATAAGGAATTGACCGATATTGGCATTCATCGTTGCTATATTGATAAGATGCTCGATGATGGCTTGCTTGCAAAGACGGGCCACATCGCGGTCAAACGCATCTCACCACAGCTGCGTAAATGAGCAAACCGGAAACCCGGCTGGTGCCCGCCGGATATGAATTGTTTCTGTCCTTTAGACGCGTACATTTGACCGATGCGCGGCAGCCATCAATCACTATGTTCGACTAACCTCCCGAGCGTTAAAGGCAAGGAGAGCCAAATGTTCATCGCGATCGTCGATTTTACTGTTGAACCCGAAAGCCGCCCCGCAGTCGTTGCAAGGCTGCTTCAAGATAGTGATGTTATCCTCGCCATGAAGGGAAACCTCGCATTCAGTGCCTATATCGACCCTGTCGACGACGGGGCGGTTCGCATTTGGCACGAGTGGTGGGACGTTGAGCATTTCCGCACCTACACGGCGTCGGACGTGTTTAAGCAGCTCGGCCTTGTGTTGCGCCCATTGATGAAGGCGCCGCCGATTAGCCGACGGATGATGTCCGAAGTTCTTGAGACGATCGTCTGAGGCATATTCTGATGGTAGAAGCAGCCGAAGCTTACAGCGTTTCCCGGCTGTTCCCGCCAGCCGACCGTGCTGAATTGTGTTTCGACCGGCATTACCTGCTTTACTGTACGGCCGGCACGATGCGTCTGGAGGCGGAGGGCAAGGTGTGGTCATTGCCCCCGTCGCGGGCCGCCATCATTGAAGCGGGCCGGAGTATTCATGTGACCTTGCCGCAGACGGTGATGGCCTGTTCAGCTCTCTTCGCTCGAACATTCATTCCCGCTCCGGCAGAGGCTCTTACGGTCATCAATGTGACTCCTCTCGCGCGAGAATTGATCCTTGCTTGCCGTGTCTGGACCGATGCCGATAAGCCGCTCGATCCCTATGCGCGGCAACTCTTCGCGACCTTGGCCGCGGTCGTCAGCCAACTCGCCGCTACGCCGTCCCATGCCGCCATGCCGCTACCCCGTTCGAGTAGCGTCGCTGCGGCGATGCGGCTGACCGAACAGCGAATGGCCGAAGCGCCGGACTTTGCCTCGATTGCGCGCGACGTTGCGATGACGGAGCGGTCACTCGCTCGTCGTTTCTCGGATGAGATGGGTATGACCTGGCGTCAGACGTTGCGCCGGTTGCGCATCATTCGCGCAATGGAACTCCTCGGAGTGAATGATGTGACTATCACCGAGGCGGCATACTCGGTCGGCTACGCATCGCTATCGGCCTTCAACGCCGCATTTTTAGAAATCAACGGCCAGACGCCGACGGCCTTCCGCCTCAGCATCCAGGGCGCTAGTCTTCCAAACCCCTAATTTGCCTGGGCTTCGCACAGCTGCCGTCACAGGGATATCAAAGTTCCGACTTGATGTCGCCCATTCGATTCCAGGCGTCGAGGCCGGCAATCTTGTAGGCTTCGGCGAGCGTCGGATAGTTGAAGGTGTTTTCGACGAAATATTCGACGGTGCCCTTGAGGTTCAGCACGGCCTGGCCGATGTGCACGAGTTCGGTCGCGCCTTCGCCGACGATGTGGACGCCAAGCAGGCGGCGGGTCTTCAGCGAGAAGATCATCTTCAGGAGACCTGTATCAAGGCCCATGATGTGGCCTCGCGAGGTCTCGCGGAAGCGGGCAATACCGCATTCGTAAGGGATATGCCGCTCCTTGACCTCTTCCTCCGACAGGCCGCAGGTGGAGATTTCCGGCACGGCATAGATGCCGTAGGGGAAGTATTTCGGCGGCTCCTTGGCGATCGCACCGACGGCGACCCGGGCGGCGATGCGGCCCTGTTCCATCGAGGTCGAGGCGAGGCTCGGGAAACCGACCACATCGCCGGCGGCAAAGATATGCGGAACCTTCGTCGCAAAGGTCTCCGGATTAACACTGAGGCGGCCGCGTGCATCGGCCTCAAGGCCGGCGGCGGCAAGATTAAGGGTATCGGTGGCGCCCATGCGCCCGGCGGCGAAGAGAACCATGTCAGTGGTGATGCGGCGGCCATTGTCCAGCGTCAGCTCGACCTTGCCGTTCGGCAAGCGCTCCACTTTCTCCGCCTTCTGGCCGAGCAGCAGCTTCATGTTGCGGTCGCGCAGCTGATAGGTGAAGTCCTCGACGATCTCCTTGTCGATAAAGTCGAGCATGGTGGATTTCGGATCGATCAGCGTCACCTGCGTATCGAGCGCGCTGAAGATCGTCGCATATTCGATGCCGATGACGCCGGCGCCGATGACCACCATCGATCGAGGCAGTTCCTCGATATCGAGCAGTTCATCGCTGTCGAGAACCGTCTTGCCGTCGAACGGCATGTAATCCGGACGGAACGGCTTGGTGCCGACCGCGAGCAGGATGCTGGTAGCGGAGACGGTGACAACCTCGCCATCATCCTTGAGGATCTGCATCGTCTGCGGATCGACGAAGCTTGCCTTGCCTCGGATATGCTGCACGCGGTTGCGGGCAAACTGATGTTCCAGCACTTCGACCTCGTGGTCGAGGGTGATCAGCAGGCGACGGCGCAGGTCTTCGGCGCTGATTTCCTGTTTGACGCGATAGGCGCGGCCGTAGAAGCCGCGTTCGCGCCAACCCGAGAGGTTGAGCGCCGTTTCGCGCAGCGTCTTGGAGGGAATGGTGCCGGTGTGGACCGAGACGCCGCCGACGCGCTTGCCTTGCTCGACGACGAGCACCCTCTTGCCGAGCTTGGCGGCCTGGATAGCGCCTCTGCGGCCGGCAGGGCCGCTGCCCACGACTAGGAGATCGAATTGGTCCATCGGGAAGCCTCGGATGAATGGAATAGGGAATCAATGTCGCAATGCAACATGCTCCGTCAACCGGTAGCGGCTCAATGTTACAGATTATCTAACGGGAAGTCAGAGCATGTCGGGCAAAGGGTGCGGTGGCTTTGCGATAACGACATGCGCAAAATCAAAGACCGAAAGCGTGGGAAGCAAATCTGAAAGATCGCGACGCGCTCAGGACGCCGAAAGCCCAAGCCAGGGTTCCAGCTTCTCGAAGGTACGGTCCATGGCATAAGCACGCGTGAAGGAGAACGGCAGGTGGCCATAGATGATCGACATCTGGCCCTCTGCGGTAGCCTCGTTGGTCTTGGCGATCGCGGCAAGGTAAAGTGCGGAGGCCAGGCCGGTTCTGTCGGCTCCGGCCTGGCAATGAATGAGGATCGGCTTCGGCGCATTCCGCATGATGTCGACAAGCTGCGCGGCCTGCTCTTGGGTCAGCTCGCGGCCCGAAGACATATGGAAATCGATATGGTTGATGTTGAGCTCTTTCGCTTCAGCAACTTCATTATCATACCAACGGTGCCCGCTATTGTCGCCACGCAGGTTGATAATGGTCTTGATACCGTATTGCTTTTGAAACTCCGCGATGTTGCTGGCCGAGGGCTGCGAGGAGCGGTAGAGCTCGCCGGCGACGACCGGATGGAAATTCGTCGTCCAGAGCATGTGAGCATAGAAGCCACCGGCGACTGCCGCGAAGCCGATCGAGGCAACGAACGCGCCCCGGCCAAAATGGCGAAGGCGAGAGGCAAGTGTCGGCGATGTCTTTTGCATGCGATCTCCGGATCGGATCGACCACTGAGGCGGATTGGTCAAATCAAAACAGCAGCTTCCGCCAGCAAGCTTGCCGTTGCGAGAGCCGCAATCCTTCTGCCAGACCATCCTGACGCTGAGCTGAAAAATAATGACTGACGAGGATTGGCGATTCACAGCCGCTTCGAAAAGGCGGACGTGTCTTCTGCTTAAAAAAGCTAATTACATCAAATTGCTGATTTATATTTTTGAATAAGAATCTTAGGAAGCGTTGGGCAATTTCAGATCAATCGCAACGCGCGGAAGCTGACATGTCCGTTTTTTCCAATGATAACATGGTCGTGAACGGTGATGCCGAGGGGCTTGGCGGTATCGATGATCGTCTTCGTCATGTCGATATCGGCGCGAGATGGGGTCGGGTCTCCCGACGGGTGATTATGCACCAGAATCACCGCCGAGGCGGAGAGTTCGAGTGCGCGCTTGACGACCTCGCGCGGATAGACAGGCGTATGATCGATCGTGCCGAAGCCCTGCACTTCGTCTGCGATCAGGGCGTTGCGCTTGTCGAGAAACAGCAGGCGGAATTGCTCGCGGGCTTCGTGCGCCATGGCGGCATGACAGTAGTCGATAAGCGCTTTCCACGAGGAGAGCACCGGTTTGCCCGTCAATTCGCTCTTCAGCATGCGCTGTGCGACGCTCGCGACCAGCTTCAGGTCGAGCGCGACCGCATCGCCGACACCGCTGATCTCGGTCAGCAGACCGACGGGAGCGCCGAACACGCCGCCAAGCGTGCCGAAGCGGGCAAGCAGAGCCTTGGCGATCGGTTTCGTATCGCGGCGCGGGATCAGCCGGAAAAGCAGGAGCTCGAGGATTTCGTAGTCCGCCAGCGCCGCATCGCCGCCATCGCGGTAGCGATTGCGCAACCGTTCGCGGTGACCATGATAATGGGCTTCGCCATTGGTCGGCGTGGATTGAGCTACTGAAGCGGATTTGGCGGTCTGCGCCGCGGGCTTAGCCGGTTGGGGGAAGAATAGCCGCTCGTCGAGCAGGGGGGCTTCTTCCAACGCCTCCGTCTTCCCGCCTCTATCGAGGGGCATGTCGCCATGTCCGTTGGGAGAAGCGGGACGTTTCGCCATGTTTATCCCTGCAGCGGCGGCAGGCCGGGACGGTCGAGCCCGCCGGGCGACAGGGTGAAGATTTCGCAGCCCGTGGCGGTAACGCCGACCGTATGCTCGTACTGCGCCGAGAGCGAACGGTCGCGGGTGACGGCCGTCCAGCCATCGCCGAGCACCTTCACATGCGGCTTGCCAAGATTGATCATCGGCTCGATGGTGAAGATCATGCCTTCGCGCAGTTCGGGGCCGTCATTGACGCGGCCGTAATGCAGGATATTCGGTGAGTCATGGAAGAGGCTGCCGACGCCGTGGCCGCAGAAGTCGCGCACGACCGAGCAGCGCTCGCCTTCGGCATAGGTCTGGATCGCTTCGCCGATGGCGCCGGTGCGGGCACCCGGACGAACGGCGGCAATGCCGCGCATCAGGGATTCATAAGTGACTTCGAGCAGCCGTTCGGCCGAGCGCTTGATTTCGCCGACCGGATACATGCGGCTGGAATCGCCGTGCCAGCCATCGAGCACATAGGTCACGTCGATATTGACGATATCGCCTTCACGTAGCGGCTTGTCGTTGGGAATACCGTGGCAGACGACATGGTTGATCGAGGTGCAGGAGGATTTCATATAGCCGCGGTAGTTCAGCGTCGCGGGATAAGCGCCGTGATCCATGCCGAATTCGAAAACGAAGCGGTCGATGACATCGGTGGGCACGCCGGGCTTGACGATCGCGGCGAGTTCGTCGAGGCAGCGGGCGGTCAGCTGGCATGCCTTGCGCATTCCGGCAAACGCGTCTTCTCCGTAGATGCGGATAGCCCCCGTATTTTTCGCCGGCGCCGTTGCCGCTTCGATGTAATTCACCATGACTAGCCTTCGGTAGAGATCTTAAACTGTTCTAATGCAGCTATGCCGGGTTCGTCCATGGGGATCAACCCGGCAGGCGCGATTTCCGTCGGCGAGACCCTGCATTTCAGCGCATAGACTTCGACGCCACGCGCCAGAGCACGATCAAATGCCCGGGCGTAAACCGGATCGAGATCACCGCAGATGCGGAAGCGATCGCAATCATTGCGCTGGATCATGAACAGCATGACGGCGCGGTAGCCGGCCTCAGCCATGTCGCCCAGTTCTTCGAGATGCTTGGCGCCCCGCGCCGTCGCCGTATCGGGGAATTCCGCAAGACCCGGCTGCCGCATGAAATGGACGTTTTTCACCTCGACATAGGTGGTTGTCCGCAAAGGGTCGGTCAAGAGCAGGTCGATGCGGGAGTTGCGGCCGTAATTCTGCTCGCGCTTGACGGTCGTATAATCGCCGAGATCGGAGACCTGTCCGAGCGCGATCGCTTCGGCTGCGATACGGTTCGGCATGGCGGTATTGACGCCGACGGTGGTGCCGTCTGCCTCGATCAATTCGAAGACATGGCGGTATTTTCGCTTCGCGCCTTCATGTTCGGAGAGCCAAATGCGCGAGCCGGGTGCCGTGAGGCCGAGCATCGAGCCGGTATTCGGGCAGGATCCGGTGATGAAGGTCCCGTCCTCCAGCTCGGCATCGAAGAGGAAGCGCTTGTAGCGGGAAATCAGGCGGGCAGGGACGAGAGGCGAAGGAAATTGCATAATCGGGCGACTGCTTACGCCCGTTCCAGAACGAAGCTGCCGGGTGCCTCTTCCAGCGCATTGAGCGCCTTGCCGCCGGGTTTGCGCGCCGCCGTCATGCGGTGGTCTTGCGCGAGGATCCAGGAATGCCAATGCGGCCACCAGGAGCCAGGCGTCTCCTTTGCTCCGGCGAGCCAATCCTCATAGTCGCCGCCCGTCGGGCCGCCCGTCCAGAACTGATATTTATGCTTATCAGGCGGGTTGACGACGCCGGCAATGTGGCCTGAGCCCGTTACCACGAATTCCACCGGACCGCCGAAATACCGGCTGCCGACGAAGACGGATTTGGCCGGCGCGATGTGATCCTCGCGGGTTGCCAGATTGTAGACGGGGATGCGCACGTCCTTCAGCGACAATGTCTTGCCGTCGAGCACCATTTTGCCCTGGCTCAATGCATTGTTGAGGTAGCAGTTGCGCAGGTAGAATGAATGGTTGGCCGCGGCCATACGCGTGGAGTCAGCATTCCAGAACAGCAGGTCGAAGGGCAGGGGTTCCTGTCCCTTCAGATAGTTGTTGACGAAATAGGGCCAGATCAGTTCGGAGGCGCGCAGCATGTTGAAGGCCGTCGCCATCTTCGAACCTTCGAGATAGCCGAGCACATTCATCTGCTCTTCCAGGGCTGCGATCTGCTCCTCGTCGACGAAAACCTTCAGGTCGCCGGCAAAGGTGAAATCGACCTGCGTCGTCAGGAAGGTTACCGTTCGGATGCGCTTGTTCTTTTCCTTGGCATGGAGGGCGAGCGTGGCCGCGAGCAGCGTGCCGCCGACGCAATATCCGACGGCATTCACCTCCTGCTCGCCCGTCGCCTTCTCAATCGTTTCGAGTGCGAAATCGATGCCTTCGCGGGCATAGGAGGTCCAGTCCTTTGCCGCATGCCGATGGTCGGGGTTCACCCAGGAAATGACGAAGACGGTGTGACCTTGCTCGACACACCATTTGATGAAGGATTTCTGCGGATTGAGATCGAGAATGTAGAATTTGTTGATCCACGGCGGGCAGATCAGCAGAGGCCGCTTCAGCACCTTGTCCGTCGCCGCCTCGTATTGGATGACCTGGCAGACATCGCTTTGCGCGATGACCTTGCCCGGCGTCAGAGCCATGTCGCGGCCGACGGCGAATTTCGTCATGTCGGTCTGCCGCAGGCGAAGTTCGCCATGGCCAATGCTGATATCTTCCGCCAGCATCTTCATGCCGCGCACGAGGTTCTCGGCGTTGGAGGCGATGGTTTCGCGGTAGACCTGCGGGTTGGTCGCGACGAAATTGGTGGGCGAGAGAGCAGCGGTGATCTGCTTCGTGTAGAACGCCGCCTTGTGGCGCGTATGCTCGTCCAACCCTTCGGCTTCGCCGACCAGCTTTTCCGCCCAGTTCGACGTCAGGAGATAGGTCTGTTTCAGAAAGTCGAAGAAGGGGTTCTTCTGCCAGTCTTCATCGGCAAAGCGCCTGTCCTTGACCGCTTCAGCTTCTGCCTCGGCGGACGAATCGCCGCTGAGGCGTTGCATCGTTTTCGTCCAAAGGCCGAAATAGCCGGTCAGGAGGTGAGTCTGCGCCTCCAGCGTCCGGCGGGGATCGGAGAGCCAATATTCGCCGACCTTGGACAGCGTCTTGACCATATCGGTGATAGGATCGGCGAGCGTATCGACCTTCTCGCCGCGTTCGCGCGGCGCCAGCCAGGCCGAGGCTGCCTTGCCGAGATTTTCCAGCGCACGGGCAAAATTGACGGCCATCGCTTCGGGATCCCTGACGATGTAAGGCTCGACTGACTTTGGATCAAAGCCGGGAAAGCCACCATTGCCTTCATTCTTGTCCCGCTTGCTGTCGGTCACGCATCATCCTCCCGGCGGCAGCTCGTGTCTTGTTTTCCATTTGTACATCTTGCGGGAAAAGGAATACAAGTCGAATGAAACGCAACCCTGCTCTTGCTTTGCTGCTGCGACAAATTTAACAGTCGCAACCCACGGCAAAGATAGCGCAGGAAGACAATTATGAGCGGCGGCATGGTGGCAAGATTGAACCGGTATTCCGTACTCTGCGGTGCGATGTGCGGAATTCTCGCATTGACGCTCGCAAGCTGCTCGACGCCCGAAGAAAAGGCAGCCTACGCCAAGCGCAAGCAGCCGCCTCAGGCTGTGATCGTGAAGCCCGCCAAGGGCACGCCGGTCTTGGAAACCAGCACGCAGCAATATTACAAGGACGGCTATCCTTCCTTCAACGCACCGCCGACCGCGGCAAACGTCCAGATCAACGATCAGCAGGCGGGTGATATGGTAAAGCAGCTGACCTCGCTCGGATCTCAGCGCAAGGCCGGTACGATCTCGGAAGCCGAGTACCAGAGGCGCGTTGCCGAGATGCGCAAGCTTGCCGCCGAACATGGCCAGGATACGCTGCAGGAAATTCAGAAAGAGGGCGGCGCGCAGCCGGGCCAGACGCAGAATTAACCTTGCGTTTCAGACGATTTGGACGCAAAGCGTTCGGATAGGCCGAATTTGGATGTATCTGACAGGCGGATTGCACTTTGCGTGCATAAGCGCCCAAGATTCACCTTATCTTTCGAGATAGCATGAATACGGCGCCGCGAGTCCCAAGTTCGTATCGCGGCTGGCCGGGAGATCGACGAACTTCAGCGCGGTTTTGAGGGCCGCTGTCCCATGGGGAAAGAAATGGAAGAGTTTCATAAAGTCCGGCGTTTGCCGCCCTACGTTTTCGAACAGGTCAATCGTTTGAAAGCGAGCGCGCGAGCGGGCGGGGCGGACATTATCGACCTCGGCATGGGCAATCCAGATCTTCCGACCCCCAAGGCGATCGTCGACAAGCTGTGCGAAGTGGTCCAGGATCCGCGCACGCATCGCTATTCCTCCTCCAAGGGCATTCCGGGGCTTCGCCGCGCGCAGGCCGCCTATTATGCCCGCCGTTTCGGCGTGAAGCTCAATCCGGATACGCAGGTGGTCGCCACCCTCGGCTCGAAGGAAGGCTTCGCCAATATGGCGCAGGCGATCACGGCGCCCGGCGACGTCATTCTCTGCCCGAACCCGACCTATCCGATCCATGCTTTCGGCTTCCTGATGGCCGGCGGCGTGATCCGCTCGATCCCGGTCGAGCCGGACGACAGTTTCTTCCCGCCGCTGGAGCGGGCCGTGCGCCATTCGATTCCGAAGCCGCTGGCGCTCATCCTGAACTATCCGTCGAACCCGACGGCCTATGTGGCAACGCTTGATTTCTACAAGGAAGTCGTCGCCTTCGCGAAGAAGCACGACATCATCGTGCTTTCGGATCTGGCCTATTCGGAAATCTACTTCGACGACGCGCCGCCGCCGTCGGTGCTGGAGGTTCCGGGCGCCATCGACGTGACGGTCGAATTCACTTCGATGTCGAAGACCTTCTCCATGCCCGGCTGGCGCATGGGCTTCGCTGTCGGCAACGAGCGGCTGATCGCGGCGCTGACGCGCGTGAAGTCCTATCTCGATTACGGCGCCTTCACGCCGATCCAGGTGGCGGCGACCCACGCGCTGAACGGCGACGGTTCCGACATTGCCGAAGTGCGCAACATCTACAAGCGCCGCCGCGACGTTCTGGTTGACAGCTTCGGCAAGGCGGGCTTCGACGTGCCGCCGCCGGCCGCGACCATGTTTGCCTGGGCGAAGATCCCGGAAAAGTTCCGTCATCTCGGCTCGCTGGAGTTCTCCAAACTGCTGGTCGAGAAGGCCGACATCGCGGTTGCTCCGGGCATCGGCTTCGGCGAACAGGGTGATGATTACGTCCGCATCGCGCTTGTTGAAAACGAGCATCGCATTCGTCAGGCGGCGCGCAACCTGAAGCGCTTCCTCTCCTCTGCGGACGAGACGATGCACAATGTCATTTCGCTGAACGCTCACCGTTCATAATATCGCGCGGCAGCCGTTTCCGCGGCTGCCGTCCCAATACTGATCAGGAATTTTCCATGGCAGATGCCCTCAAAATCGGCATTGCGGGCTTGGGCACCGTCGGTGCCTCGCTCGTCCGCATCATCCAGAGCCGCGCTAACGAGCTTGCCGTTACCTGCGGTCGTCCCGTCAAGATCGTTGCCGTTACCGCGCGCGATCGCACGCGGGACCGCGGCATCGATCTGACGGGCATCGAATGGTTCGGCGGTCCGGTCGATCTGGCGCAGAAGGCCGATATCGATGTGTTCGTCGAGCTGATCGGTGGTTCCGAGGGTGCGGCCAACGCCGCCGTACGGGCCGCACTGGCGCGTGGACTGCACGTTGTCACCGCCAACAAGGCGCTGCTTGCCTATCACGGCGTCGAACTTGCGCAGATCGCCGAAGAGAAGGGTGTCCTGCTGAATTTCGAAGCAGCCGTCGCCGGCGGCATTCCGGTGATCAAAGCCCTGCGCGAATCTCTGACGGGCAATACGATTTCCCGCATCTACGGCATCATGAACGGCACCTGCAACTACATCCTGACCCGGATGGAGAAGGAGGGTCTGTCCTTCGCCGATTGCCTGAAGGAGGCGCAACGCCTCGGCTATGCCGAAGCCGATCCGGCCTTCGACATCGAGGGCAATGATACCGCTCATAAGCTTGCCATCCTCACGACGCTCGCCTTCGGCAATCGTATCGCGGCCGACGATATCTACCTCGAAGGTATCACCAACGTCTCCATTGAGGATATCCGCGCCGCTGCCGATCTCGGATATCGCATCAAGCTGCTTGGCGTCGCCCAGCGCACCGAAAGCGGCATCGAACAGCGCGTGCATCCGACCATGGTCCCGCTCGATTCCGTCATCGCCCAGGTCGATGGCGTTACCAATGCCGTGGCGATCGAATCCGACATTCTCGGCGAGTTGCTGATGGTCGGCCCTGGTGCCGGGGGCAACGCAACGGCTTCGTCCGTGCTCGGCGACATCGCCGATATCGCCAAGAGCCGGCCGGGCGAACAGCGCGTGCCGGTGCTCGGTCATCCAGCCAAGGCGCTGGAGCCCTACCGCAAGGCGCAGATGCAGAGCCACGAGGGCGGCTATTTCATTCGCCTGACCGTTCTCGATCGCACCGGCGTCTTTGCAAGTGTCGCGACCCGCATGGCGGAAAACCATATTTCGCTCGAATCGATCGTTCAGCGCTCCAAGCAGCATCTGGCGCCGTCCGATCATCAGACGATCATCCTCGTCACCCATGCGACGACCGAGGATTCGGTGCGTAAGGCAGTTGCGGCAATCAAGAACGAAGGCTATCTCGTCGGCGAACCGCAGGTCATCCGCATCGAGCGGCCGAAAGAATAGGGTGATAGCGGCGGCCCGTCTCGCAAAGACGCCGCCCCAAATTCCGGGAGAGATGGTGGAGCAACCGGTCGATCCAGTTCAACGGGCGTTTCTGGGTGTCGAGCGCTCGGTAACGGGCAATCGCTGGGTTTCCCGGCTTGATCAGGCGGGCCAGAACAGGGCCCTCGCCATCGCGCAGACCCATGGCCTGCCGGAACTGATCGCCCGGGTGCTTGCCGGCCGCGGCGTCGGCCTGGACGAGGCCATGGCCTTCCTCGATCCGACGATCCGCGGCCTGATGCCGGATCCGCATCTGCTGACGGATTGCGAAAAGGCCGCACGGCGCCTCCTGCATGCGATCAGGAAGGGCGAGACGGTTGCGATCTTCGGCGATTACGATGTCGACGGCGCGGCCTCCTCGGCGCTGCTCTACCGATTCCTGACGCATTTCGGCGTTCCGGCCAGCATCTATATTCCCGATCGCATCTTCGAAGGCTACGGCCCCAACCCGACCGCCATCGGCCAGCTCATCGACAATGGCGCAACGCTGATCGTGACAGTCGATTGCGGCTCCACCAGTTTCGAATCGCTTGAGGTGGCCAAGGCGCGGAGCATCGATGTCGTCGTCATCGATCACCATCAGGTGGCGCATGAACTCCCGCCGTGCCACGCGCTGGTCAATCCCAACCGCGAAGACGATCTTTCGGGGCAGGGGCATCTCTGTGCCGCCGGCGTGGTCTTCATGGTTCTGGTCGCGGCGCTCAGGATGCTGCGCGAGGCGGGCGATTCCCGCGTGCGATCCATCGACCTGCTTGCCTGGCTCGATATCGTCGCGCTTGCGACGGTCTGCGATGTCGTACCCCTGAAGGGCTTGAACCGGGCCTATGTCGTCAAGGGGCTGATTGCTGCCCGCCATCAGGGTAATCTCGGACTGTCGGCGCTGTTTCGCAAAGCCGGCCTCAATGGCCCCGTATCGCCCTACCATTTTGGCTTCCTGATCGGTCCGCGCATCAATGCCGGCGGCCGCATCGGCGACGCCGCGCTTGGCGCCCGCCTGCTGACGCTGGCCGATGGGGGTGAAGCGGACACGATCGCCGCGAAGCTGGACGAGCTCAATCGCGAGAGACAGGCCATGGAAGCTGCCATGCTGCAGGAGGCGGAGGCCGAGGCTCTGGCGGAATATGGCAATGGTGATGGCGCCTCCATTATCGTCACGGCGCGCGAGAACTGGCATCCGGGAATCGTCGGCCTGATTGCCTCACGCCTCAAGGACAAGTTCCGCCGGCCGGCCTTCGCCATTGCCTTCGATCCGACAGGAAAGGGCACAGGCTCGGGCCGCTCGATCAACGGCTTCGACATGGGCCGCATGGTGCGCGCGGCAGTCGATGCCGGTCTGCTGGTAAAGGGCGGCGGCCATGCCATGGCTGCCGGCCTGACGGTGGAGCGAAGCAATCTCGGAAAGCTGCGCGCCTTCTTCACGGAAAAGGCGGAAAAGCAAGTAGCGGGGCTCGTCGCCAACGAAACCCTGAAGATCGACGGTGCACTCGGCGCAAGCGGCGCGACCGTGGAGCTCATCGACAGGCTTGAGACAGCCGGTCCCTATGGCTCGGGCCATCCGCAGCCCGTCTTCGCCCTTCCAAGCCACAGGCTGCGCGATTCCCGCCTTGTCGGCCAATCGCATATCAAGATTACGCTCGAAGCGCAGGACGGTAGCCGGGTAGATGGCATTGCCTTCCGCGCAGCAGAAACACCGCTGGGTGAACTGCTGATGTCTTCCCGCGGCGCGCAGATCCATGTCGCCGGTACTCTAGGGGCCGATCACTGGCAGGGAAGCCGCCGCGTGCAGCTGCGCGTGACCGACGCGGCAAAAGCTCCGTAACGCAAGTCAAGCCTGATATGAGGCTGACTGCCCGCGCTTTCCGAGCAAAATCATTGATTTAGGAGAAGGGACAGTGGCACGCCCTAGGGGAGTCGAACCCCTCTTTACAGAATGAAAATCTGTCGTCCTAACCGATAGACGAAGGGCGCGTGCTGTGGCGCCCTTATAGTCAGCACCTTTCATTCCCGCAAGCGGAAAAACGAGAAAAATCGCAGAAAAATCCATGACTAGGCGAAGATTTTCGAGGTGCTTGTGGAAAACGTCGAGCCACCCGATTGGCACGCCCTAGGGGAGTCGAACCCCTCTTTACAGAATGAGAATCTGTCGTCCTAACCGATAGACGAAGGGCGCATGCTGCATGGCCTAGATAGGAATAGCCTATTGCGTCCGCAAGCGGTAGCTTAAATGAATTGCAGCGGGAAGAAAAACAACAGTGGCACGCCCTAGGGGAGTCGAACCCCTCTTTACAGAATGAAAATCTGTCGTCCTAACCGATAGACGAAGGGCGCGTGCTGTGGCGCCCTTATAGTCAGCACCTTTCATTCCCGCAAGCGGAAAAACGAGAAAAATCGCAGAAAAATCCATGACTAGGCGAAGATTTTCGAGGTGCTTGTGGAAAACGTCGAGCCACCCGATTGGCACGCCCTAGGGGAGTCGAACCCCTCTTTACAGAATGAGAATCTGTCGTCCTAACCGATAGACGAAGGGCGCATGCTGCATGGCCTAGATAGGAATAGCCTATTGCGTCCGCAAGCGGTAGCTTAAATGAATTGCAGCGGGAAGAAAAACAACAGTGGCACGCCCTAGGGGAGTCGAACCCCTCTTTACAGAATGAAAATCTGTCGTCCTAACCGATAGACGAAGGGCGCGTTCAGCTGTTGTGTGGCGCGCTTATAGCGGGGTGATTTCATTCCCGCAAGCGGCAATTTTGCTTTTTTGTGGAAAAAATGACAGATGGATGAAACTGCCGGCAGCCGTAAATAAGTGAGACTTAACAGGCTCTTGCCGGGGACAATGAAGAACCCTGGAAATGTGCGCTCTTTATTGCCCCGTCGCGCCCTGCACCGGCTGCACCAACAGCTTGCCGTTCTGCGGCTGGTTCTTCGAGGCGATGAATTGGGCGAGCGCGGCCGCCTGTCTGCCGTTCAACTCATGGACATTCGGGGTCGGCGTTGCCGCAACACCTGATGCGGTCGCCTGGGCGATCGGCTGCGGCGAACCCGCAGCCGGCGAGACTGCGTTGCGGATGACGGGCGGCGGCAGCATGTCTGCCGAGGTGCGGCCGCTCGGCGTGGCGGTATCCGCCGTCTGTGGTGCCGTCGCCTGCATTGCTGCTGGCGGTGTGCTGTAGACGCTGCGCATCATTGGCGTGATGGGCTGGCTCCCGTCGGCTTGGCTCTTGGCGAGGGTGCCATCCGGATTGACGGCAATGGGCGGCGGTGCGGAAAAGATGCTGCTTCTGCTCGCGTTGACGCCGGTCGGCTGCGTCACCAGACCGGCAATACCGGTTTGCCCCTCAGGGGGAGTTTCCGCTGGCGCCGGATAGAGTGCTTGATTCTGCTGGGCGACGATCTGCTGGCGCGTGCCGTTGACGCTGTGCACCAGCGGATCGCGATAGGCAAGGTCGGCCTTGCGGCGCCGGGCGTCGGCCTTGCTGTTCATGTCGGCTGCGAGCTGTTCGGCTGCCGTCGGCTGCGCGGCGGGTGCAATGTCCGATGTCTCCGTCGGCTTTAGACCCTTGGTCGCGCAGCCCGCAATCATCACAAATGAGGCAAGAACGGCAATTGTGCTTGCTAGCTTCTTTCTGCCGTATAAAATCTGTTGATCGCACATAGGACGTTCCCTGCAAAATAAGCCTGCATCGGAACGGCCTCGTGCGAGGGACGACGATATCGTGCGCGCCGACCGGGAACGATGACCGCGCGATATCCGATGCATGATGCTTCGAGTCGTCCAAGCATGCCGGAGGATGGGCACGGGCGGCAAGCGCGAAACGGATGGCTCCGCGCGGCCGCAAGCCTCGCGTAAGCCTGGCTCTACCAGGAGCCGGTATTGGCCATGGAAGCCCAGGGCTCGGCGGAGGGTAGATTGCCGCCCTTCTGCAGGATCTCGATCGAAATACCGTCCGGAGAACGCACGAAAGCCATGTGGCCATCGCGCGGCGGCCGATTGATCGTGATACCGTTGTCCATAAGCTTCTGGCAGGTCGCGTAGATATCGTCGACCTCATAGGCGAGGTGGCCGAAATTGCGTCCTCCGCTATATTCTTCCGGGTCCCAGTTATAGGTCAGTTCCAGGCTGGGGGCGCCGTTGCTGCGGGACGATTCGGCATCTTCGCTGGCCGCAAGGAAAACGAGCGTATAGCGACCTTTCTCGTTTTCGTAGCGGCGGGTTTCGACAAGCCCGAATAAGGTGCTATAAAAATGCAACGAGGCGTCGAGATCGGTGACGCGGACCATCGTATGGAGATAACGCATTCTATTTCCTCTCTTAATGTTGAGCTGGAGGGATCTTCGACCGAGACGCCAGCTTCGCGCAAGTCTTGGAGCAATAATCTTAGGGTGGGAATAAACGAAAACTAGGACTTGCGCTTTTCCGTTACCAAGATGTTAATCTTGATATCAAGGAATCAGTTAACCGTAACAGCGTGACGCGTAATCGAGGGCTGGCTAGGATGGGTGACAGAATTTCATCGAAGGGAGTTGTCGACTTCGAGGAGATGTCGGGCGATACCGTCGAGCTCATCGAAATCTCAGGCGTTGTCAAATGGTTCGATGTCGCCAAGGGCTTCGGTTTTATCGTGCCTGACAATGGCATGCAGGACGTACTGCTGCATGTGACCTGTCTGCGCCGTGACGGTTATCAGACGATTCTCGAGGGAACCCGCATCGTTGCGCTGATCCAGCGCCGGGAGCGCGGCTATCAGGCCTTCAAGATCCTCTCCATGGATCA
The DNA here is from genome assembly GCF_003024605.1 of Rhizobium sp. JAB6. Classification (GTDB taxonomy): domain Bacteria; phylum Pseudomonadota; class Alphaproteobacteria; order Rhizobiales; family Rhizobiaceae; genus Rhizobium. The sequence continues at coordinate 44,725 of NZ_PYJQ01000007.1, forward strand.
ATCGACCGCCGTGCATCCCTCGCAGATGCCGCCCGTGCGCACACATGTGCAGGTGACGGCGACGAGCGGCCTTGAACGCGCGCTGGTCAAGTGGTTCAACCGCACCAAGGGCTTCGGCTTCCTGACGCGCGGCGAGGGCACGGAGGATATCTTCGTGCATATGGAAACGCTGCGTCGCTTCGGTCTGGCTGAGCTGCGGCCGGGGCAGGTGGTGCTCGTCCGCTTCGGACCGGGCGAAAAGGGCTTGATGGCGGCCGAAATCCATCCGGATACGCCGAGCCCGGTTACGCGGCCGCACTGATATGAGCAAAGCCGGTTTTCTCGGAATTTTGAAAAGCGCCATTTTGGCGCTTTTTCTCGTTGGGGCCGCAATCCCTGCGTCCTTCGCGGCGCAGACCGCGGGACAGCAGTCGATGGCCTTCGATTCGGAACCGCTTTCGATTGCATCATCCAAGGGCCAGACGCATAAATTCACCGTGGAACTGGCGTTGACGCCGCCGCAGCTCGAGTTCGGCCTGATGTATCGTGACAAGATGCCGGCAGATCACGGCATGCTGTTCGATTTCGGTACGCCGCGGCCCGTCATGATGTGGATGAAGAACACGAAACTGCCGCTCGACATGCTGTTTCTGGATCAGGAAGGCGTCGTCACCCATATCCAGGAAAACGCCGTGCCTTATTCCGAAGCGATCATCAGTTCCGGCGGGCCGGTCGCCTATGTCATCGAGCTGAACGGCGGAGTGGTCGAGAAACTGGGGCTCGCCGTCGGCGACAAGGTGACGAGCGCCACCATTTCGGCAAAGCTTCGCAGGTAAAATTTCGTCGGGGAAGATCTGCCAGGCGAGATTTTACCTGTTGCAGCGAGGAGATGAACCGTGTATCTCCCCACTCGTTCCGCAGGACTTGGCGTTCGGCGGTGCGGAAATCAGCTCATGACCTCGTTTTGGTCATGCTGACGGTACGGAGTGTAGCGCAGTCTGGTAGCGCATCTGGTTTGGGACCAGAGGGTCGGGAGTTCGAATCTCTCCACTCCGACCATTTAAAATCCCTCATCGATATCGCTGAATTCGCACTTTTCCCGGCTGCCTTTTTGCTTGAAAACAAAGGGATTCGCGGCTAAGCAAAAGTCGTGTTCGCGCGGCCCTCATGGACCGCATCAATGCAAAAGAAGCAAGAAAGCGGATCATTCCCGCTTGATTCGGAGGCGCTGCAGCAATGCCTGCCAAGATTTATCGTCCTGCAAAGACCGCCATGCAGTCCGGCAAGGCCAAGACCAATATCTGGGTTCTGGAGTTCGACCCGGAAACGCCGCGCAAGATCGATCCGATCATGGGCTATACGTCATCGGGCGATATGCGCCAGCAGCTCAAGCTGACCTTCGAGACGCAAGAGCAGGCCGAAGACTACGCCAAGCGCAACGGCATCGAATACCGCGTCATCCCGCCGAAGGATCCGATCCGGCAGACGGTGTCCTATTCCGACAATTTCCGCTTCAACCGCATCCAGCCCTGGACCCATTGAAGCCAGGCACTTATTGAACGCCGCCCGTTGAGTTTGGTGTCGGTTTCAGGCATGTGTTGCCAGCCGCACGTAGGGTGCGGCTAGGCCTTACGGCCCCTTAGCTCAGCTGGATAGAGCACTTGCCTTCTAAGCATGTGGTCGCAGGTTCGAATCCTGCAGGGGTCGCCAAAACCTATTTGTGTCCAGCCCGGAGACATAGGTAACGGAACGTACCTGAGACATAGGAAACACTTTTAGGCCGAAATGACGTTGATCGGCTATGCGAAGCGCTTTCTTCTAATTGGTTACTCCTGGCCAGCCACCGGCATCCTTTGGTCTCGTGGCATCGACCGCCATCTGGACTAGGTCGTAGCCGTACATGGCTCCGGCCAGTTTGATGACGATGATGGCCGCGCTCAGAAGCGCCAGTCCGCCGATGATTCTGTCGCTTTTTTTCACGGCCGCTTCCCCCGACGTCTCGTGAACTCCGCATTATTCGCGGCGGCAAGGAGTATAGCGCCTTTTCTAGGAAGAGCTACAGGGCTTGCTTACGCTGCCAATTGCCAGGCGGCAATCAGAAGGAGACAGCCTGCGACACCTTCGACCCAACGCCGATGACGATCGCTGAAACCGGCGCGTGATCCGATCGCGGCGAGGACGAGGCTGAGGAGAACATCGACGATCGCGCAGAGCCCGATGAATATGGATGACAGCAGGGATGCCTGCAGCGCTATGTTTCCACCGTGGTTGATGAACTGCGGCAGGATGGCGAAATAGATCATCATGCCCTTGGGATTGAGGACAGAGGTCAGAAAGCCGCGCCGAAATCCACGTGTCGCAATTCTGGATACCGGTGTGATCTCGCCAGCCTTCAGCGAAGAGCTTATGAGGCGGGCCGCCAGATAGGCGAGATAAGCGATGCCGATCCAGCGCAGCAGCATGAACAAAATGGGGAAGGCGATGACGAAGGTTGCCACGCCGAGGGCAGCCAGCGTGGAGTGGACGATGTAGCCGATGCAGATACCGGCCGTCGAACGTAGCCCGGCAATGGCGCCGCCGGAGATCGTCTGCGATGCCACGAACATGATATCCGGCCCGGGCGTGCAGATAAGGGGCAGGACCGTGGCTGCAAAAAGGAGCAGATTGGCGTTTTCCATGGATGGAAGCCTAGGAGTTTTCCAGCACAATCGGCTTGCGAAAATGCTAATTTTCATCTCATAATTGGCATTGAAGGTCACAAAATCTGTTTTATCGATCGGAAATGCCAATGCGGCTGGATGAAATCGACAGGCGTATCCTGCGGGCGCTGCAGCGCAACGGGCGGATTCAAAATGTGGAACTGGCAAAGGAGGTCGGGCTCTCTCCATCGCCGTGCCTGCGGCGCGTCAAACTCCTCGAGGACGCCGGCATTATCGATCGCTATGTCGCCGTGGTAAATCCGGTCAAGGCGGGTCTACCGCTCTCGATGTTTGCTCGCGTCTGGCTGGTCGCTCAGGACGCGGAGACGATCGATCGCTTCATCGCTGCCATGAAGAAGCTGCCCGAAGTGATGGAATGCTACATCATGCTGGGCGAGAGCGACGCCTTGCTGCGCGTCGCTGTTTCCGATCTCGACGACTACAGACAGTTCCAGTCCACGCATCTGACGAAAGTCAATGGCATTCAGAACGTCAAGACCGACGTGCCGAGCCAGATCGTCAAGCAGACCTACGCTTTGCCGCTACGCTGACGGCTTGTCGGCGCATGGATCAAGGCCTGTGAAAAACCCGCCGGCTGCGATGCAGCGGCGGGTCCCGTTCATTCAATCCATTCCAAATCAGTGCAGGATCTGGCTGAGGAAGAGCTTTGTGCGCTCATGCTGCGGATTGTCGAAGAATTCCCTTGGTGAATTCTGTTCGACGATCTGGCCCTGGTCCATGAAGATGACGCGGTTGGCGACCTGGCGGGCAAATCCCATTTCGTGCGTCACGCACAGCATCGTCATGCCTTCTTCGGCAAGGCCGACCATGGTGTCGAGCACTTCCTTGATCATTTCGGGGTCGAGGGCCGAAGTCGGCTCGTCGAACAGCATGATTTTCGGGTTCATGCAGAGCGAGCGGGCGATCGCCACGCGCTGCTGCTGGCCGCCGGAAAGCTGGCCGGGATATTTCTTTGCCTGTTCCGGGATCTTGACGCGGGTGAGGAAGTGCATGGCGATCTCTTCCGCCTGCTTCTTCGGCATCTTGCGCACCCAGATCGGCGCCAGCGTGCAGTTCTCCAGAATGGTCAGGTGGGGGAAGAGGTTGAAGTGCTGGAACACCATGCCGACTTCGCGGCGCACCTCGTCGATCTTCTTCAGATCGTTGGTGAGCTCGACGCCATCGACGATGATCTGGCCCTTCTGATGTTCTTCCAGGCGGTTGATGCAGCGGATCATCGTCGATTTACCCGAGCCGGACGGGCCGGCAATAACGATGCGCTCCCCGCGCATGACCTTGAGGTTGATATCGCGCAGCACGTGGAAATCGCCGTACCACTTGTTCATATTGATCATGTTCACCGCGACCTCGGTCTCGGAAACCGTCATTTTTTTCGATTGGGCTTCAGCCATTTTGTATTTCCCTCAATTTTATCGCTTGTGGCCGGTGTCGAGATGGCGTTCCACGAAACCTGAATAGCGCGACATGCCAAAGCAGAACAGCCAAAAAACGAAGCCGGCGAAAACAAGTCCCGTTACGGGGGTCACCGCAGTCGCCCAATTGGCATCCGCGAAGTTCTGGCGGACGATGCCGAGCAGGTCGAACATGCCGATGATCGCAACCAGCGACGTATCCTTGAACATACCGATATAGGTATTGACGATGCCGGGAATGACCAGTTTGATCGCCTGCGGCAGAATGATCAGCCGCATTTTCTGCCAGTAGCCGAGGCCGAGCGAATCGGCGCCCTCGAACTGGCCCTTCGGTATCGCCTGCAAACCGCCGCGGATGACTTCGGCCATATAGGCCGAGGTGAAGATCGCGACGCCGACGACGGCGCGCAGCAGCTTGTCGACAGTCCAGCCCTGCGGCATGAACAGCGGCAGCATATAGCTCGCCATGAACAGCACCGTGATCAACGGCACGCCACGGATCACTTCGATGAAGATCACGCAAAGCATGCGCACGACAGGCATTTTCGAGCGGCGCCCTAGTGCGAGCAGGATGCCAAACGGGAAGGAGACCGCGATCGCGACGAAGGCGATCACCAGCGTCACCAACAGCCCGCCCCATCTTTCCGTTTCGACCACCTCGAGGCCGAAACCGCCATGAAGCAGGAAGAACGAAATGACCGGCAGCACGAAGAATGCCAGGACGGCGTTCAATCCCTTCCTGGGAACGGACGGCATCAGCAGCGGTACGAAGCTGGCGACCATCAGGATACAGACGAGTAGCGGCCGCCAGCGCTCGTCCGGCGGATAGAGACCGAACATGAAGACCGCGAATTTGGCGCGAACGAAGGCCCAGCAGGCGGCATTCCAGCCATCCGGCTGTGTTCCGCCCTGAACCGTAGTGGCGCAGAATGTGCGGTCAGTGCCGCTCCAGACTGCGTTTACGAACAGCCAGTCGACCAGATGCGGTATCGTCCAGGCAAGGAAGGCGACAGCAATCACGGTCAGGACGATGTCCTTCGGCGTGGCAAACAGGTTCTTTTTCAACCAGTGCCACGCGCCTCTCTCGCCGGCCGGTGCTGGCTGCGCCATAAGCAATGTCTTGCTGACGAAGTGTTGATCTACGCTCGACATCTTATCTCTCCACCAGAGCCATCTTGGCGTTGAACCAATTCATGAACAGCGATGTTATGATGCTCAAGATGAGATAGATGATCATCCAGATGATGACGATTTCGACGGCGCGGCCGGACTGGTTGAGGATCACGCCGCCGACGGCGACGACATCCGCATAGCCGATGGCGATGGCAAGAGACGAGTTCTTGATGAGGTTGAGATATTGGCTCGTCAGCGGCGGAATGATGATGCGCATTGCCTGTGGAATGACGATTAGCCTGTTGATGGCTGACGCCCGCAGACCGAGTGCGCCCGCCGCTTCCGACTGCCCCTTCGGTACGCCGCGAATGCCGGCGCGAACGATCTCGGCAATATAGGACGCGGTGTAGAGGGAAAGGGCAAGGAAAAGCGCGAGGAACTCGGGACTTATCACCGTGCCGCCCGTCAGGTTGAATTTGCCGGCAATGGGATAGTCGAAGGAAAGCGGCATGCCCGTCGCCAGGAAGACCAGCAACGGCAGGCCGATCAAGATGCCGACCGACACCGAGATGGTATGGAATTGCTGGCCGGTGGCCGCCTGACGCTTATGTGCCCAGCGCGCGACGAAGAACACCGCAGCTAGGGCGAGGAGAAATGCGATGCCCACGGCCCACATGCCCACGCCGAAGATCGGGCTTGGGAAAGCAAGTCCGCGGTTGCTGAGATAGCTGGAGAACGGCAGATGCACGGCCTCACGCGCCTGCGGCAGCAATACGAGAACGCCACTGTACCAGAAGAAGATGACCAGGAGCGGCGGGATATTGCGGAAGATTTCGACATAGGCCTGCGATAGCTTTGCAATCAGCCAATTATGCGAAAGCCTTCCCATGCCGACGATGAAGCCGACGATTGTTGCCGCGACGATGCCCACCAGCGAAATGAGAAGCGTGTTGAGCAGGCCAACGAGAAGTGCTGTGATATTGGTCGAATCGCTGGAGTAGGGGATCAGAGCCTGGCCCAGGTTGAAGCCGGAGCGACCTTCGAGAAAGCCGAAGCCGAAGGCGCGGTTCAGATCGCTCAGATTTCGAGCCGTATTACGAATGATGAACCAGCAGAAGGCCACAAGGATAATGATTGTGACCGCTTGGTAGAAGATACCCCGAACCTTGGGGTCGTATAACGCTGCCGATAAGGCCGAACGCTCGCCTTCAGGCGAGTTTGCAGTAATTGCCATGTAGAAATTTTCCCCAATATGCCCGTTTCAGGCTTGTTTTCTTGAGGGGAGAGAGGCGAAACCGCCTCTCTCTTTAAGTTAGGGCCTGGGCTCTTTGCGTCTCAGCGCACCGGAGGTGCGTACTGGATGCCGCCCTTGTTCCACAGAGCATTGATGCCGCGAGCAATCTTCAGCGGGCTGTTTGTACCGATATTACGCTCGAAGATTTCGCCGTAATTGCCGACGCCCTTGATGATGTTGTAGGACCAGTCGTTGGTCAGGCCGAGGTCGGTGCCGATCGTGGAGCCCTGTTCGGTGCCGAGGAAGCGCTTGATATCCGGGTTGGCCGAATTCTTCATTTCATCGACGTTCTTCTGGGTGATGCCGAACTCTTCGGCGTTCACGAGCGCATAGGCCGTCCAGCTGACGATGTTGAACCACTGGTCGTCACCCTGACGAACGGCCGGGCCAAGCGGCTCCTTCGAGATGATCTCAGGCAGGATCACGTTGTCGTCCGGGTTCTTCAACGTCAGGCGCACGGCATACAGCTGCGACTGGTCCGTTGTGAACACGTCGCAACGGCCGGAATCATAGGCTGTCGTGATCTCTTCCAGCTTGTCGAAAACAACGGGATTGTACTGCAGGTTGTTGGTCTTGAAATAGTCGGCGAGATTCAGCTCGGTCGTCGTGCCGGACTGAACGCAGATGGCGGCGCCCGACAGCTCGAGTGCCGACTTCACGTTCAGTTCCTTGCGGACCATGAAGCCCTGGCCATCATAATAGGTGACGGGGCGAAACTTGAGGCCGAGCGCCGTGTCGCGGTTGATGGTCCAGGTGGTGTTACGGGAAAGCACGTCGATTTCGCCGGACTGCAGCGCGGTGAAGCGGTCCTTGGCGCTGAGAGGCGTATACTTCACCTTGGTCGGATCGCCGAATACGGCGGAAGCCACAGCCTTGCAGAAGTCGATGTCGAAGCCGGCCCAGTTGCCGGACGCATCTGGCTGTGCGAAGCCGAGAAGGCCAGGATTCACGCCGCATTGTACGAAGCCTTTGGCTTTCACGTCGCTGAGCGTCGAAGCCGACGCGCCGGACACGGTGTAAGCCAATGCTGCGGCTCCGAGGAATACGGAGAGAGCAAACTTTTTCATTTTCCCTACCTTTGTCTATTTGTTTTATAGTTAGAGTATCGTCTCCGAAGCAGGGTCCCTGGGGAACCATGTTCCTTCCTTTCCCGGAGCGAGTGACGCTATCACAGTCGTAAAAGGTGTAGCGGTCAAGAGATTGTCCCAATTATTGCGGATTTATTCGGCATTTTCGCTCGTCGCGGCCGAAAACCGGGCATTTGGCGCCAAAATGTGCGATGTTCTGCCAAAAAACTGCACTAAAATGCGGTTTCGTCTCTCATTTTCGTTATTTTAGCCTTCGAATAAGGTGAGCGCAGTGGAAGGATCAGGCTTGACCAGGCGGGGCTAGGTCGCCACAAAGCCAGTTTCCCGCAGCGCCAAAGGCATATCCGGACATGAAAGACAAAGACAATTTCCTGAAGAACGCCGGCATCAACACGCGTTTGTCCCACATGGGCAATTCGCCATTCGATTTCCATGGATTCGTCAATCCGCCGGTGGTGCATGCTTCGACGGTATTGTTTCCCAATGCGCGCGTGATGGAAACGCATGACCAGAAATACACATACGGGACGCGCGGAACTCCGACCACCGATGCGCTTTGCGAGGCGATGAATGCGCTGGAAGGCTCCGCTGGAACGGTGATCGTTCCCTCCGGCCTCGCGGCAGTTACGCTGCCGTTTCTTGCCTATCTATCCGCCGGCGATCATGCCTTGATCGTCGATTCGGTCTACGGCCCCACGCGATTCTTCTGCGATACCATGCTGAAACGCCTCGGTATCGAAGTCGAATATTATGATCCCACGGTGGGTGCCGGCATCGAGCAGCTGATCAGACCGAACACCCGGCTGGTCCATACCGAAGCGCCGGGCTCCAACACCTTCGAAATGCAGGATATTCCGGCGATTTCGGCCGCGGCTCATCGTCATGGCTGTGTCGTCACCATGGACAATACCTGGGCGACGCCGCTCTATTTCAAGCCGCTCGACCATGGCGTCGATGTTTCCATTCATGCGGTGACGAAATACCCGGCCGGCCACTCCGATATTTTGATGGGAACCGTTTCGGCCAATGAGTCGCATTGGAAGCAATTGATCGACGCGCATGGGCAGCTCGGCCTCTGTGGCGCGCCCGACGATGCCTATCAGGTCCTGCGCGGCTTGCGCACCATGGGCGTGCGTCTGGAGCGTCACCAGGAAAGCGCGCTTGCGATTGCGCAATGGCTCGAGGGCAGGGAAGAAGTTGCGCGCGTGCTGCATCCGGCCTTGCCGAGCTTTCCCGGCCACGACTTGTGGAAGCGCGACTTCAAGGGCGCGAGCGGGATATTTTCTTTCGTTCTGGCGGTCGACGATCCGCAAAAGTTCAAAGCGAAGGCGCATGCCTTCCTGGATGCCCTGCGTATTTTCGGTCTCGGCTATTCCTGGGGCGGCTTCGAGAGCCTCGCGTTGCAAGTCAACCTCAATGACCGGCGCGTCACCAAGGCTCCGACGGAGGGACCGGTCATCCGGCTGCAAATCGGCCTGGAAGACGTCACCGACATCAAGGCAGATATCGAAAAGGGCTTTGCTGCCGTCCGGCAGGCCTGATCAGCCGATGGCGCGATAGCCGTAGATCCAGTCCATGTCCGCCGCAAGGCTTTGCGGCGGGCGCAGCGAGAGGACGAGGTCGCGCGCCAGACGGATGGGGCCGCGCGCGTGATAGGCAAACCGATTGAAGGCGGCGCGCTGGCGCAGGCGGGATATCCGCGGGGCTCGATGCTTCTCATAAAGTTCGAACGCTTCGGCGGGCGTGCGTCCCGAAAGCATGCCAGCAAGTTCGAAGGCGTCCTCTATCGCCATGGCCGCGCCCTGAGCCGCAAATGGCATCATCGCATGCGCAGCGTCCCCTATCAGGATCGTATCGCTGCCATTGTGCCATCGGCCTTCCTTGATCTCGTAAAGCGGCCAAAAGCTGGCCTGCTCCTGGGCTTCGAGCATTTGCAGGATCGCACCGCTCCAGTCGGAAAAGCCGCGCAGCATCTGCTCGCACTGCGTTTTGTTGCCGGCTGCGCCCCAATGGCGGCTGGCGCTGCTGCCGGAGACGATCGCGACGATATTGAAGGTGGCATTTTCCCGAATGGGATAGCAGACGAGATGGCTCGACGGTCCGAGGAAGGCGGTAACGCTTGTCTTGCTCAGGACGGAAGGGGCTGCGGTCTCTTCAATGGAGAAGCGCCAGGCAATATTGCCCGAGAAGAGCGGCGCGGGCGCGCCAGGCACCATCGCATGCGCCTTCGACCATACGCCGTCGGCACCGATGACGACATCAAACTGTCTGCCGGTAATCTCTTCCAGTGCCTGCTTGTTCTTGATGTCGATGCGCCGGCCGAGATGCAGCCTGCATAAGGCATCGCCCGCCACCAGATGGAGGAGCGCCTTTTGCAGGGTCGCGCGATGTGCAACGCCATAGGGAGCCGCCCATCGATCCCTCGCAAAACTGCCGCAGGGAACGGACGCGACGGGACGCAGGGAGGAGCCGGAGACGAGCCGAATTTCCTCCGGCTCCAGCCAGACCGACCGAAGCCTATCGAGAACGCCGAGCGTATCGAGGATGCGGGAGGCATTCGGCGAAATCTGCAGGCCGGCGCCGACCTCGGTCAGCACATCTGCCTGTTCGAAAATGTCGGAGGCAATGCCATGCCGCGCCAGCGCCAGCGCCGCCGTCAATCCAGCTATTCCGGCGCCGATGATCGCGGCTGTCTTGATCGGCATTTTCTTGTGTCCGATCGGACGTTATGGCGTCATGCGGCCTTGAAATGGAAGACGCAGCCGGCCGGGTTCGTCTGGTCCGCCTTCAGCGACGGATTGTAGCGATAGAGCGTCGAGCAGTAGGAGCAGACCTTCTCGTTCTCATCGCCGAGATCGATGAAGATGTGCGGATGATCATAGGGAACCGAAGCGCCGGTGCACATGAATTCCTTCACGCCGATTTCGATGACGCGATGTCCGCCGTCGTTCTGGAAATGGGGAATATTGTGGCCGGCCATGATGATCTCCGAATGCGTCTTGCCGTGAGCGGCATGAATGTTGCGCCAGACTTGGTAGCCCCTCTTTATAATCCTTCTTTCCGATTGTGTAGTGCGAAAGTCCGGCTTGACGCAGAGATTTTCGCAAGCGCAGGGTTCATTTGATATCGCCGATAAAATATGGTCCGCCGCCGACAGACCCGAATTTGTAAAGACGAAACCATGAATTTGAATGCTCCCAAGATGCTCCATTTCGTCCGCGATGGATTGAAGCTCGCTTTTTTCGACGAAGGAGATCCAAACGGTCCGCCGGTGCTGCTGATCCACGGCTTCGCTTCCACGGCGATTACCAATTGGGTCAATCCCGGCTGGCTGAAGACACTGGGGGATGCCGGCTACCGTGTGATCGCCATCGACAATCGCGGTCACGGCTTGAGCGACAAGCTCTATGATGCCGATGTCTACCATCCCTGGATCATGGCGGAGGATGCCGTCGCACTCCTCGATCATCTGGGCATCGCCGAAGCCCATGTCATGGGTTATTCCATGGGTGCGCGGGTTTCGACCTTCATGGCGATCGCGCATCCTGATCGCGTCCGCTCGCTGGTGCTGGGCGGCCTCGGTATCGGCATGGTCGAAGGTGTCGGCGATTGGGACCCGATTGCCGAAGCACTGGTTGCGCCTTCGCTCGATGATGTCACCCATGCGCGGGGACGCATGTTCCGCGCTTTTGCCGAACAGACGAAAAGCGACCGTCAGGCGCTTGCCGCCTGCATCCAGGGCTCGCGCGATCTGGCTTCGCCGGACGATCTGGCGAAGATCGAAGCACCGACGCTGATCGCCGTCGGCACCAAGGACGATATTGCAGGCTCCGGCCAGGAATTGGCAGCACTGATGCCGAACGCCGAAGCCATCGACATTCCGAACCGCGATCATATGCTCGCCGTCGGCGACAAGATCTTCAAGGCTGCGGTTCTGGAGTTTTACCAGCGCTTGGATAAGCGCTAAGTTTCGAAATCACTTGCCGGTGAAACGAGGCTTCCGCCGCTCGGCAAAGGCGGCACGGCCTTCGGCGTAATCGGCGCTGTCGAACGTCTCGGCGCCGATCACCTCCGCCTCGCGCAAGAGATCGCTATCCTGCTCGATGACGGCGCGGATCGCGAGTTTCGAAGCGTGCAGCGCAATCGGCGCATTGGCGGCGATTGCATGGACGAGGGCGGATACTTCCTGATCGAATACGCTTGTCTCGACTTCCTCCAGAAGAAAGCCGGCGGCAACCATCTTCTCGCTCGACATAGGGGCACCGGTAAACAAGGTGACCTTCGCCATCTGCGGCCCGAGCGCGTTGACGATGTCCTGCACGGCGTCGGCGGGATAGGCGATGCCGAGGCGAGCCGCGGGGACGGAAAACCGTGCGCCTTTTTCGGCGATCCGCAGATCGCAGGCCGCCGCAAGCCCAAAGCCCCCGCCATAGCAGATGCCGCGGATTGCGGCGATCGTCGGCACGCGGCAGTGGCGAATTGCCTCGAAAGCCCGGCTGTTCAGCGCCTCGTAAGCCACGGCCGTTTCGGAATTCTTGCGAACCCGGTCGAATTCGCTGATGTCGGCGCCGGCCGAAAAATCCGCACCCGTGCCGCGCAGAACAATCACATGCGCATGGGCTTCATCGGTCAGAATGCGCACGGCCTGCGGGATCGCGCGCCACATGGCGGCCGTCACGGCATTCTTTCTCTCGGGGTTGCTGATCGCAATCGTGGCTATGGCATCGCTGCATGTCGCGCGAATGAGACCGCCGGCAAAGTCATGCTCGAAATTCATGTGCGATCAACCCATTTGTCTTGCGTGGCATTTATTCTATATAATGCACCCCTGACAGAAAATCGGGAGACCGCCAATGGTCGCAGCAACGGATATTCGCCAGGTAGAAGGCTTGGGCGCGGTGAAGGTCATGGACCCGATCTGGGACAGCATGCGCGAGGAAGCACGCGCCGCTGCCGAAAAGGACCCCCTGCTTGCCGCCTTCCTCTATTCGACGATCATCAATCATCGTTCGCTGGAAGAATGCGTCATCTATCGCATCTGCGAGCGGCTCGACCATCCGGATATGCAAGCCATCCTTTTGCGGCAGACATTCGAAGAAATGCTGGCCGACTGGCCGGAATGGGGATCGATCCTGCGCGTCGATATCCAGGCCGTCTACGATCGCGATCCCGCCTGCCTGCGGTTCCTGGAGCCTGCCCTCTATTTCAAGGGTTTCCATGCATTGCAGACACATCGTTTGGCGCACTGGCTGCATAATCGCGGCCGCCGCGATTTCGCGCTCTATCTGCAGAGCCGCTCCTCCAGCGTCTTTCAGACCGATATCAACCCGGCGGCGCGCATCGGCAAGGGCATATTCCTCGATCACGCAACCGGTCTCGTCGTGGGCGAGACGGCCGTCATCGGCGACAACGTCTCGATCCTGCACGGCGTTACGCTCGGCGGTACCGGCAAGGAGGGCAGCGACCGCCATCCGAAGATCGCCCATGGCGTATTGATCGGGGCGGGGGCAAAAATTCTCGGCAATATCCAGATCGGCCATTGCTCGCGCATTGCCGCCGGCTCGGTGGTGTTGAAGGAGGTGCCCGCCAAGACGACCGTTGCCGGCGTTCCGGCCAAGGTGGTGGGAGAAGCAGGGTGCTCGGAACCCTCGCGCTCGATGGACCAGCTCTTGGCCGAACAATTGGTTGTCGATCAGATCATGGGCGCGGGAATTTAGAAAAATCCAGTCCGACGTTCGGAGGCGTGCGCTGTCGCTGGGGAGGTATGTGCGGTTCCGGTCTTTACACCGCCGCTTTTCCTATGCAAGAAGCGGCCAACCGAGATCCTCACGGAGAAGCATTGTGAAGCCTGAAGAAATCAAGAAACTGGACGCCTATTTCAAGCGCACGTTCAACCCGCAGGTCGTGGTGAAGGCCCGGCCGCGCAAGAACGATTCTGCGGAAGTTTATCTCGGCGAAGAGTTTCTGGGCGTCGTCTATATCGACGACGAAGATGGCGACCGCTCCTATAATTTCTCGATGGCCATTCTGGACGTCGATCTCTGATTCCATCGATCTCGTATAATGATCGAATAATCGGGCCGTATTTCGTTGAAATGCGGCCTTTTTCTTTGGCAGTTGCCAATTTGATCATTTCGCCGCGGTTCTATCCCTTCCGGCTTCTTCTGACTAAATGACAATATTTTAATGAAAGCCTGTGGTTGCAGGCGTGATGATATATTTTAGTAAAAACAAAATGATGCGCCGCACTGATAAGGGATAACAGCGCAGCGCCGCGCAAAACACAATCTGAAGATGATATTGCGTCGCACAAGACTACTTGACTAATTGTGCATCGCAATTAACTTTACTCCTGTAAACCGGTCGTCGGCCGGCCAACAAGGGACGGAGAAGCATGTTCAATTTCGATGAAGCGAACAAGAAGGGCAAGGAAGCCATGGACACGGCGCTGAAGAGCTATTCCGATGTCACCAAGGGTTTTCAGGCGATCGCGGCCGAAGCCGCTGAATATTCCAAGAAGTCTTTCCAGGATGGCGTCGCACACTTCGAAACGCTCGCCGGCGTGAAGAGCTTCGAAGCTGCCTTCGAACTGCAGAGCAGCTATGTGAAGTCTTCCTACGAAAACTTCATCGCTGAAGCCACCAAACTTGGCGAAATGTACGCCGATCTCGCCAAGACTGCCTACAAGCCTTACGAAGCGCCCGTTGCGGCTGCAGCGAAGACTACCAGCAAGGCAGCAGCAACGGCGACCGCCGCTTAAACTTTCGCCGAAAGGCAAAATTTCCGGAAAGACCGGCTGCGCGATGCGTGGCCGGTCTTTTGCGTTTGGCGCGCCGAACCGGAGTTGAGGATATGCAGCGACTTTTTGGGCCGCAGCCCGCTTTGTCAGCGAATTGTGATTGCAGTGTCCCGCAAGGGGCTTAAAATCACGCCAATATGAACTAAGTTAGAGGTTCGGATATCCGGCCCGACCAAATGAAGAGCCCAACCCCCAGTGCCAAGTCGGAATGCGATAGCTTCTGCCGGATGATTTGAGGAATGAATGAAATGATCGCTGAGCCGATCCGGATGCAAAACAATAGCGAAAGGAACGGGGACAACGGAAATCGCGGGACCTCGGTGATTACACGCACCAAGCCCAAAACCAAGAAACCCAATCTATACCGCGTGCTGCTTCTGAACGATGACTATACGCCCATGGACTTCGTGATCCATATCCTGGAGCGTTTCTTTCAAAAGGATCTCGAGAGTGCCACCCGCATCATGCTTCATGTCCACAACCACGGCGTGGGCGAGTGCGGGATATATACATATGAAGTAGCCGAAACGAAGGTGAGCCAGGTGATGGATTTTGCCCGGCAGCACCAGCATCCGCTGCAATGTGTTATGGAAAAGAAGTGAGGATCTGAACGTGCCAACATTTTCGCCTAGTCTTGAGAAGGCGCTGCATCAGGCACTGACCTACGCGAACGAGCGGCATCACGAGTATGCCACGCTGGAACATCTGCTTTTGGCGCTGGTAGACGACGCCGATGCCGCAGCTGTCATGGGCGCGTGCAATGTTGATCTCGACGCGCTCCGTAAGACTCTGACTGAATACGTCGATAATGAACTTTCAAACCTAGTCACAGGCTATGACGAGGACTCGAAGCCGACCTCCGGCTTTCAGCGCGTCATCCAGCGCGCCGTGATCCATGTGCAATCTTCCGGCCGCGAGGAAGTGACGGGCGCAAACGTTCTCGTCGCGATTTTCGCGGAGCGGGAAAGCCATGCTGCCTTCTTCCTGCAGGAGCAGGAAATGACCCGCTACGACGCGGTCAACTATATCTCTCACGGCATCGGCAAGCGCCCGGGTTCCTCCCAGACCCGCGCGCCGCGCGGCGCCGAGGAAAGCGAATCCGAAAGCAAGCCGACCTCCCGCGGCGAGCAGGAGGAGGGCAATGGCAAGAAGCAGCAGGATGCGCTGAAGGCCTATTGCGTCAACCTCAACGAGAAGGCCAAAAACGGCAAGATCGATCCGCTGATCGGCCGTAACTCCGAGGTCAATCGCACTATCCAGGTCCTGTGCCGCCGCTCGAAGAACAACCCGCTCTATGTCGGTGACCCCGGCGTCGGCAAGACGGCGATTGCCGAAGGTCTTGCCAAGCGGATCGTCGAGGGCAAGGTTCCGGAAGCTTTGGCCGATGCCACGATCTTCTCGCTGGATATGGGCACGCTGCTTGCCGGCACTCGTTATCGCGGCGATTTCGAAGAACGCCTGAAGCAGGTAGTCAAGGAACTCGAGGAGTATCCTGGCGCCGTGCTGTTCATCGACGAAATCCACACCGTCATCGGTGCAGGCGCCACCTCCGGCGGCGCGATGGATGCGTCGAACCTGTTGAAGCCGGCCCTTTCCTCAGGCGCGATCCGTTGCATCGGTTCGACTACCTATAAGGAATATCGTCAGTTCTTTGAGAAGGACCGGGCTCTCGTCCGCCGCTTCCAGAAGATCGACGTCAACGAGCCGAGCATCGAGGATGCCATCGAAATCATGAAGGGCCTGAAGCCCTATTTCGAAGAGTATCACCACCTGCGCTACTCGAACGACGCCATCAAGACGGCTGTCGAGCTGTCGGCCCGGTATATCTCCGACCGCAAGCTGCCGGACAAGGCGATAGACGTGATCGACGAGACGGGTGCGGCCCAAATGCTGCTGCCGCCATCCAAGCGCCGCAAGCTGATCACCGAAAAGGAGATCGAAGCGACGATTGCGACCATGGCCCGCATTCCGCCGAAGACGGTTTCCAAGGATGACGAGATGGTTCTCGCCAATCTCGAACAGGAGCTGCGTTCGGTCGTCTACGGTCAGGATACCGCGATTGAAGCACTATCGACCTCGATCAAGCTCGCCCGTGCCGGCCTGCGCGAACCGAACAAGCCGATCGGCTGCTACGTCTTCTCAGGCCCCACCGGCGTCGGCAAGACCGAGGTCGCCAAGCAGCTTGCGTCCTCGCTCGGCGTCGAGCTGCTGCGCTTCGACATGTCGGAATATATGGAGCGCCACACGGTTTCCCGTCTGCTCGGCGCACCTCCCGGCTATGTCGGCTTCGATCAGGGCGGCCTGCTGACCGATGGCGTCGATCAGCATCCGCACAGTGTGGTTCTGCTAGACGAAATCGAGAAGGCGCATCCGGATATCTTCAATATCCTGCTGCAGGTCATGGACCATGGTGCGCTGACCGACCACAACGGCAAAAAGATCGACTTCCGCAACGTCATCCTGATCATGACGACCAATGCAGGCGCTTCGGAAATGGCCAAGGCCGCCATCGGTTTCGGCTCGTCCAAGCGTACGGGCGAGGATGAAGAGGCGCTCAACCGCCTGTTCACGCCGGAATTCCGCAACCGTCTGGATGCGGTCATTCCCTTCGCACCGCTGCCGACGACCGTCATCCACAAGGTCGTGCAGAAGTTCATCATGCAGCTGGAAGCTCAGCTTTCCGAGCGGAACGTGACCTTCGATCTGCATGAAGATGCCGTCGCATGGCTGTCCGAGAAGGGCTACGACGATAAGATGGGTGCCCGCCCGCTGGCGCGCGTCATTCAGGAAAACATCAAGAAGCCGTTGGCGAACGAAATCCTCTTCGGCAAGCTGAAGAAGGGTGGCGTCGTCACTGTCACGGTTGGCACGAAGGAAGATGGCTCGACCGGCCTTCTGCTCGACGCGATCGCCGACACCGCTCCGATCCGGCCGAAGCCGGAAGCCGAGGTGGGCGACGTGCCTGCCGAGGTGGAAGAGGATGATGGCGACACTACGGTGAAGGCCAGAAGCCGCGTCGGCAAGGCTGCGACGGCAGCGGATAGCCGGCGCTCTGCCAAGGCCCCCACATCGAGTGACGAGTCCGAAGGCAAGTCGCCGCGCAAGGGCGGCGGCACGGTTCCGAAGGTTCCGCGGAAGTAATCACCGACCGATGATATGAGAAAAATGCAACGGCTGCGTTAGAGGTAATGCAGCCGTTTTTATATGGTTATGAAGAAAGCCTCAGGAAAGACTTGAGGAGCTCAGTCCATCAGGCCAGCGTTTCGATGATCTTTCTGGCATTTTCCGCCAGCACAGCGCCATCCTCCATCTTGCCCGAATGCGGCTTCAGCGCGACGCCCTCGATGCGCGGGATAACGTGGAAATGCAGATGGAAGACGGTTTGTCCCGCCGGGGGCTCGTTGAACTGCGCGATATAGACGCCGTCCGCGTCGAAGGCTTCCCGAACTGCGACAGCGATCTTCTGTACTACGATGATCGCCTGCTGCAATGCAGCCGGATCGGCATCGAAAATATTGCGCGAGGGCGCCTTCGGGACGACAAGCGTATGGCCAGGCGACTGCGGCATGACATCCATGAAGGCAACGGTGTACTCATCCTCGTAGACGCGGTAGGAAGGGATCTCGCCTTTCAGGATCTTTGCGAAGATATTGTTGTCGTCATAGGCGGGGCTGGTCATCCAGGGTCTCCTCGTCTTGCGTTTGTGTTTATGCCGAACGGTTAGATATCCTGCCGCTCACCCTTGCGGAAGGGGCTGTGCTCGGTAAGAATTTCGCTCATCTCCTCCACCTGTTCCCGCTCATGCTTCAGGTAATCGGCAACGGCGCGCCGCAGGCCCTGATGGCCGATATAATGCGCCGAATGCGTGATGACGGGAAGATAGCCGCGTGCCAACTTGTGTTCGCCCTGCGCCCCGGCTTCCACGCGCTTCAGCCCCTTGCTGAGCGCAAAATCGATTGCCTGGTGATAGCAGACCTCGAAATGCAGGAAGGGATGATCCTCGATGCAGCCCCAGTGCCGCCCGTACAGCGTCTCCCCACCGATGAAGTTGATGGCGCCGGCAATATAGCGGCCATCGCGCTTGGCCATGATAAGCAGGATGTCGTCGGGCATGCGCTCGCCGATGAGGGAATAGAATTTACGGGTGAGATAGGGCCGCCCCCATTTGCGGCTGCCCGTATCCATATAGAAAGCGAAGAATTGATCCCAGATATTTTCGGTGAGATCGCTGCCGGTTAGCCAGTCGATGGTGATGCCATGCTCGACCGCCGCGCGGCGCTCTTTCTTCAGCGCCTTGCGCTTGCGTGACGCCAGCGTCTCCAGGAAGGCGTCGTGATCGGCATAGCCCTCGTTGATGAAGTGGAACTGCTGGTCGGTTCGATGCAGATAGCCGTCGGTTTCGAAAACCGAAACCTCATCTTCCGGCAGGAAGGTGATATGCGCTGAGGAAACGCCGAGCTGCCGGGTGACCTCCTTGAGGCTTTCGGCGAGCGCCGGCTGCAGCACGCTCCTATCCTGTCCCTCGGCAACCAGCAGCCGAGGCCCGGTGGCGGGCGTGAAGGGAATGGAGCATTGAAGTTTCGGATAGTAGCGGCCGCCGGCGCGCTCGAAGGCATCGGCCCAGCCATGGTCGAAGACATATTCGCCCTGACTGTGGCTCTTGAGGTAACCGGCGACGGCACCGAGCAACTCACCGTCCTCTGTTTCCAACAGCAGATGATTGCCGAGCCAGCCGGTCCTGTCGGTCGCCGAGCCGGACTCCTCAAGCGATGAGAGAAAGGCATGCGAGACAAAGGGATTGTAGGGCAGGATGCTGCCGGCTGTGGACGTTCCGGCCAGCTTGGACCAGCTCTCCGGAGCGATATTCTTGAAGGATCGTTCGACTCGAATGGATAATTCGTCTGTCATCAAACTCTTGCGCAAAGAAGGAAGGGCAGGGCTCTTGCCGCTGCGCCTCCATCCTGAGGATGCGTGTCAGGCGCAGCAGAATTTGGCGTTGCGCAAAGCCTCTCCTTCAATCGATGCCGATTTATGAGGCTTGGCGCGGATCGAAACCTTCGAAGGTCATCTGGTCTGCATTGGCAAATGTATGTTTGCGGGCCGCTTCGTCGCGCACGGTCCAGGTGATGACCGGAATGCCGCGCTGGCGCTGCGCCGTGATGAAGGGGTTCGGCAGGTGGCCATAGAAGTACGAAATGAAGTCT
The DNA here is from genome assembly GCF_003024605.1 of Rhizobium sp. JAB6. GTDB lineage: Bacteria > Pseudomonadota > Alphaproteobacteria > Rhizobiales > Rhizobiaceae > Rhizobium. Next base: position 64,334 of record NZ_PYJQ01000007.1, read on the forward strand.
AGCCCAAGATGCATGGCTTCGTCATGCTGAAAAAATGTCTCGGCCTTGTTTCCTTCAGCCGTCAGTCCCACAGGGTAGGGCGCTTCCAGCGCCTTGAGGTCCTTCAGCAGCCATTGGTCGAAGCTCATCAGCGCCACATGCCCTTTATAGCCTTCAAGCACTTCGAGCACGGATTCCGCGAACCCCTCGTCATCGCCTTCGCGCCCTTTCAGTTCCAGCACCAGCGGCACTTTTCCCTCGCAAAGCTGCAGCAGCTGCTTCAGCGTCGGGACCTTGTCCTTGGTACCACCGACCGAAAGCAGACCGAGCTCGCCGGAGGTGCGCTCCCGTACATCGCCCGGCAGGTTGCAGACGCGCTGGAGGTCGTCGTCATGGAAGACCACGGGAACGCCGTCCGAGGCGTAATGCAGGTCGCACTCGATGGCAAAGCCCGCCTCGATGGCGCGGCTGAAGGCCGAGAGCGTATTCTCCCAGACTTCCTTGTTCATATCATGATAGCCGCGGTGAGCGACGGGACGCTCGGTCAGCCAGGCAAGCTTGCTCATCATGCGATTTCCAGAAGGGCATCGATTTCGACGGCGGCATTCAGCGGCAGGGCTGCCATGCCGACGGCGGCGCGGGCATGCTTGCCGGCTTCGCCCAATACGTTTGCCAGAAGATTGGAGGCGCCGTTGATCACAAGGTGTTGTTCGACGAAATCGGGTGTCGAGGCGACGAAGCCGTTCAGCTTGATCAGCCGCTTGATCCGGCCGAGGTCGCCGCCGAGAGCCGCTTTCGCCTGGGCGAGAATGTTGATGGCGCAAAGTTCGGCCGCGCGGCTTCCCGCCGCAACATCGACATCCTTGCCGAGATGGCCCGTCACGCCGATCTTGCCGTTTTCCATCGGCAACTGGCCCGAAAGATAAAGGAGATTGCCGCTGATGACATAGGGAACGTAATTGGCGGCCGGTGCGGCAGCCTGCGGCAGAACGATGCCGAGTTCTTTCAGGCGGTCCTCAATAGCGTCGGACATTATTCATCTCCCGTTTTGTTGTAAAAACTTCAAAAATCCGGCATCAAGACTAAATTCCGTCACTTGGGATCGGCAGCCTCGTTTCAGCCGAAAGCGTTCTTATAACATCGCGTGCGAGTCCAACAGGAGATAATGAATGTTCCGCTCGAGTCTTGCTGCTACCGTTATTTCGGGCCTGAGCATTCTGTCCCTGGGCGTTTCGGCAGCCTATGCCGCCGGTCCGAGCGGGCTGATCGCGCATCGCGCCGTTTATGATCTCGAACTGAAGGACGCCTCCGATCGCTCCGGCATTTCCGGCATGGTCGGCCGCATGGTCTATGAGTTCGAAGGCTCGGATTGCACCGGATTTACCACCAATTTCCGCTTCGTGACGAAGATCGACACCGGCGATTCCACACGCGTCAGCGACCAGCAGACGACGACCTTCGAGGATCTCGGCAAGCGCCTGTTCCGCTTCGAAACCAAGTCCTATACCGACAATCAGCTCGACAAGGATGTGCGCGGCGCCGCAAGCGATGACCAGAAGGGCATCAAGGTCGATCTCACCCAGCCGCAGAACAAGCAGGTCCAGATCATCGAGAGCCGTTTCCCGACGGAGCACATGCTCGACATCATCCACAACGCCAAGCTCGGCAAGAACTTCTTCGAGGCGCAGGTTTTCGATGGGTCCGACGACGGCGACAAACCGCTGATCGCCACCACCGTCGTTGGCAAGGAGCAGACGCCGGCCACCGACGATCCGGATGCCGACAAGGCTGGCGCCTTCTCCAAGACGCCTTTCTGGCCGGTGACCGTGGCTTATTTCAACGAAAACTCCGCTGGCGATGCCATGCCCGTTTACCGTATGTCCTTCAAGCTGTATGAGAACGGCATCACGCGCGACCTCACCATGGACTATGGCGACTTCGTGCTGACTGGCAAGCTCACCAAGCTTGAAGTTCTCGGTACGAAGGCGTGCCAATAACCCGTTGCGGGATCGGTTGCCGACAAGAATCGGCTATTTTGACCCTCAAGCCTTGCATTCCCGGCGAATCGAATGTATGGCCACCCGCATTCCACACGTAAGGCATGGGATTGTCCGGGAGAAATCCGGATGGTTCCGCCCGGTGGCATTCTCGAAGAGGGTGCTGTTCGCCTTGCGGAGGTTCAACCGGTAAAGGAGACAAAGGCATGGCATTGCCTGATTTTTCTATGCGCCAGCTTCTGGAAGCTGGTGTTCACTTCGGCCACCAGACGCATCGCTGGAATCCGAAGATGAAGCCCTACATTTTCGGCGATCGTAACAACATCCACATCATCGACCTCGCTCAGACGGTTCCGATGCTGAGCCGCGCCCTGCAGGTTGTCAGCGACACCGTTGCCCGCGGCGGCCGCGTTCTGTTCGTCGGCACCAAGCGTCAGGCGTCCGAACTGATCGCCGATAGCGCCAAGCGCTCGGCTCAGTACTACGTCAACGCCCGCTGGCTGGGCGGCATGATGACCAACTGGAAGACGATCTCCAACTCGATCCAGCGTCTGCGCAAGCTCGACGAAATCCTCTCCGGCGAAGCCCAGGGCTTCACCAAGAAAGAGCGTCTGAACCTCGAGCGCGAGCGCGAAAAGCTCGACAAGGCCCTTGGCGGTATCAAGGACATGGGCGGCACGCCGGACCTGATGTTCATCATCGACACCAACAAGGAAAAGATCGCGATCGACGAAGCCAAGCGCCTCGGCATTCCGGTCGTCGCCATCATCGACTCGAACTGCGATCCGGACCTGATCGACTATCCGATCCCGGGCAACGACGACGCTTCGCGCGCCATCGCTCTTTACTGCGACCTGATCTCGCGCGCTGCCATCGACGGTATCGCTCGCCAGCAGAGCGCATCGGGCCGTGACCTCGGCGCTTCTGAAGAAGCTCCGGTTGAGCCGACCCTGGCGGACGGCGCCGAAGCCTGATCGCGCCCAGGGGCGGCTGTCCGCCCGAGCGTATTGACATCCGGGACAAGGCCGTCGCGACTTCAAGGAGTTCGAGCGGCCTTGTTCTTTTTCTGGGAATGCAAGGACCGGGCGATAGATCCGGCCTGTTCCAATCAAGAATTCCACAGTATGACGCAGCTTCATAACGCTGTCATACTTACGGGTACATTTCGTCCCTCAAATCGGTGCCGCATCGGCTAGACGCCTTCTGCCGCACCGTATGAACCGACAAGAGGAAGCTTATGACCGAGATTACGGCTGCACTGGTGAAAGAACTGCGCGAAAAGTCTGGCGCAGGCATGATGGACTGCAAGAAGGCGCTGACCGAAACGAACGGCGATATCGAAGCCGCGATCGACTGGCTGCGCGCCAAGGGCATCTCCAAGGCCGACAAGAAGTCCGGCCGCACCGCCGCCGAAGGCCTGATCGCCATTGCCGGCGCCGGTCACAAGGCCGTTGTCGTCGAGCTCAACTCCGAAACCGACTTCGTTGCCCGCAATGACGCCTTCCAGGACCTCGCTCGCGGCATCGCCGAAGTTGCGCTGTCCACCGACGGCACGGTCGAAGCCATTTCGGCTGCGACCTATCCCGCATCCGGCAAGCCGGTTACCGACGCCGTCAAGGACGCGATCGCCACCATCGGCGAGAACATGACGCTCCGCCGTGCGGCCAAGCTGGAAGTCGAGCACGGCGTCGTCGCGACCTACATCCATAACGCTGCTGGCGATGGGATCGGCAAGCTCGGCGTCCTGGTCGCGCTGAAGTCGGTCGGCGACAAGGCCGTTCTGACGTCGATCGGCCGCCAGATCGCCATGCACATCGCTGCTACCAACCCGCTGGCTATCCGCGCCGAAGAAGTCGACGCCGCCGTCGCCGAGCGCGAACGCAACGTCTTCATCGAGCAGTCCCGCGAATCCGGCAAGCCGGAAGCCATCATCGAAAAGATGGTCGAAGGCCGCATGCGCAAGTTCTTCGAGGAAGTCGCTCTTCTCTCGCAGGCTTTCGTCATCAACCCGGACCTGACGGTCGGTGCTGCCCTCAAGGAAGCTGAAAAGACCGCCGGCGCCCCGATCGAAATTACCGGCATGGCCCGCCTGCTGCTCGGCGAAGGCGTCGAGAAGGAAGAAAGCGACTTCGCTGCCGAAGTTGCGGCTGTCGCCAAGGGCTGATCTGAGCATTTCCAGGAAAAGTGCGTAGCGGTTTTCCGTTCGGAATGCGTAAGGAAACAAAACGATAGGGCTTTTCCGCAATTTGAAGAAGTGCGGAAAAGCACGGTCGAAAAGAGACATATCCCGGTTTGGTGAAACCATATCAGGGAAAACGTATGGGCATCGCGTGACAACGCGGTGCCCTTCGTGTATCCGGCATTCACATTCATTCCCCGGTGATCACTTCAAGGAGCTACGATGTCCCAGCCGATCTACAAGCGCGTGTTGCTCAAGGCCTCCGGTGAAGCTCTGATGGGCAGCCAGGGTTTCGGTATCGATGTCACCGTCGCGGACCGGATTGCCGGTGATATCGCGCAGGCGCGCGAAATGGGTGTCGAGGTCGGTGTCGTGGTCGGCGGCGGCAATATCTTTCGCGGCGTTGCCGTGGCCTCCAAGGGCGGCGACCGCGTGACCGGCGACCATATGGGCATGCTCGGTACCGTTATAAACGCATTGGCGCTCGCAACATCGCTGCGCAAGCTCAATATCGACACCGTCGTGCTTTCGGCGATCTCCATGCCTGAAATCTGCGAAAGCTTCTCGCAGCGCGCGACGCTCTACCACCTGTCCCTCGGCCGCGTGGTGATCTTCGCCGGCGGCACCGGCAATCCCTTCTTCACGACCGATTCCGCCGCGGCGCTGCGGGCTGCCGAAATGGGCGCCGAAGCGATCTTCAAGGGCACGCAGGTCGACGGTATCTATTCGGCCGATCCTAAGAAGTTCCCCGATGCCGAGCGCTTCGAACATCTGACCCACAGTCAGGTGCTCGAAAAGGGGTTGGCCGTCATGGATGTGGCGGCCGTGGCGCTTGCACGTGAAAATTCCATTCCGATCGTCGTCTTCTCCATTCACGAGAAGGGCGGCTTTGCGGAAATCTTGACCGGCGGCGGCCGCAAGACCATCGTATCAGACAATTGACGTTCCTGTGGCGCCAGGCGTGCCCGGCGTCGCCTTATCTGACGGGAGTATAAACATGAGTGAAGGCACCGACCTCAAGGAACTGAAGCGCCGCATGGACGGCGCCATCGCTGCATTCAAGAGCGACATCGCCTCGCTGCGCACCGGACGCGCATCCGCCAACATCCTCGATCCGGTCACGATCGAAGCCTATGGCTCGCGCATGCCGCTGAACCAGGTGGCCAACATCACCGTGCCGGAGCCGCGCATGCTGACCGTGTCGGTGTGGGACAAGTCGATGGTCGGCGCCGTCGAGCGCGCCATCCGCGAATCCAATCTCGGCCTCAATCCCATCGTCGATGGCCAGAATCTGCGCATCCCGCTGCCGGAACTCAATGAAGAGCGTCGTCGTTCCCTGGTGAAGGTGGCCCACGAATATGCCGAAAAGGCGAAGGTGGCGATTCGCCACGTGCGCCGCGATGGCATGGATGGCCTCAAAAAGGCCGAAAAGGATGGCGTAATCGGTCAGGACGAGAGCCGCTCGCTCTCCGAACGTGTGCAGAAAATGACGGATGAGACGATTTCGGAAATCGACCGCTTGCTAGCGGACAAGGAAAAGGAAATCATGCACGTCTGATCGTACGCTGGGGAGTGTCGAGCTTTCAATTCTCGCAACGTTGAATGCCGCGACCGCGCCCTAGATTACGAAGCCTTAGCATCTTCCGCTGAACGAAACCGGACCCATATGTCAACTCCTACGTTGCCTGTCGTACCTGAACACGTTGCCATCATCATGGATGGCAACGGTCGCTGGGCCAATGCGCGCGGCCTGCCGCGCACCATGGGTCATCGCAAGGGCGTGGAGGCGGTTCGGGAGACGGTGCGGGCGGCAGGCGACATCGGCATAAAATATCTGACGCTGTTCGCCTTCTCTTCGGAGAACTGGCGCCGGCCCGAGGCGGAGGTCAGCGATCTCCTTGGCCTCCTCAAGGCCTTCATCCGGAGGGACCTTGCCGAACTTCATCGCCAGAACGTCCGCATCCGTGTCATCGGCGATCGCACGGGCCTGCGCGGCGATATCCTGCCCTTGCTGATCGAAGCGGAGGAGACCACCAGGAACAACACGGCCCTGACGCTCGTCATTGCCTTCAACTACGGCTCGCGTGACGAAATCACGCGTGCCTTCGTAAGTCTTGCCAAGGATGTCGAAGCCGGAAGGCTGCGCCCGCAGGACATTACGCCGGAGTTGGTCGATGCCCGCATGGACACGGCGGGTATTCCCGATCCGGATCTCATAATCCGCACGAGCGGCGAGGAGCGGCTCTCGAATTTCCTGCTGTGGCAGGCGGCTTATTCGGAATTCATGTTCGTGCCGGATTATTGGCCTGATTTCAGCCGCGAGCTCTTCTTCTCCGCGCTCGAGAAATATGCTGCACGCGACCGGCGTTTTGGCGGCCTTTCCGCCAAGCAGGCGGCGGCCGTGGGGTCCTGATGAGCCGCGAACTCAGGCTGCGCATCATCTCCGGCATCGTCCTTGCCGTCATCGTTCTTGCCGCCACCTGGTATGGCGGCTTGGGTTTTCGCCTTTTGGCTGCGACAATCGGCCTGCTTGTCTACTATGAATGGTCGACAATGACGGACCTGCACGGAGGCGATCCTCAGGGAAACGCGCTCGGCTGGCTCGGTCTCGTATTGATTGCCGCCGCGACGGCGATGGACGCTTCGGTTTATTCCATGGAGGTTCTGGCTGCGTTCGTCGTCGTCACGGGGATCATGGTCGCCGTGCGGCAAAAGAGCTGGTGGCTTCCCGGAGGAATATTCTATTCCGGATTGACCGTGATCGCTCTCGCAGAGATTCGCGACGACGGTCTGCGCGGATTCGTGCTGATGCTGTTCATCTTCGCCACCGTTTGGGCAACCGATATCTTCGCCTATTTCGTCGGCCGCGCGATCGGCGGCCCGAAACTCGCGCCTCGCATATCGCCGGGCAAGACGTGGTCGGGCGCGATCGGCGGTGCAATTGCGGCCGTGATCGTCGGTACGGCGATCGTCTGGCGCTATTTCCTCGCGGATGGTTTATGGATTCCTGCGCTCGCTCTGATGCTGTCCATTTGCAGCCAGATCGGCGATCTATTCGAGTCTTTCATCAAGCGTCGTTTTGGCGTGAAAGACTCCAGCCATCTCATTCCCGGTCATGGCGGCGTCATGGATCGGGTGGATGGACTAATTTTTGCTTGTTTTGCGGCGTTTTTGTTGGCTATCGTAATCTCGCTGACAATGAGCGGCGAGACCATTTCATTGGGCGGCGTTCTGCTCGGGGTCTGATACTAGAGCAATTCCAGGAAAAGTGCCCAGCGGTTTTCCATCCGGAGTTGCGGGAAAACAGAAAAGATGGAGGGGTTCGGAGCTTCCCTGAAAGCCGAACTGCTCCAACACGAACAGGATCGTTGCATGGGTAGCGCGGCTGGCTTCATCGGTTTCTTGACGAACAACGTCATCACATTCGTTTTTGTGCTGTCGCTGCTCGTTTTCGTGCACGAGATGGGCCATTATCTGGTGGGACGCTGGTCTGGCATCCGTATCATGGCTTTTTCGATCGGCTTCGGGCCGGAAATCGCCGGATTTACCGACGGGCACGGCACGCGCTGGAAGCTCTCCCTCATTCCCCTCGGCGGTTATGTGCGATTCTTCGGTGACGAGGATGCCTCCAGCAAAACCGACGTGGATCAGCTGTCGGCCATGACGGAGGAGGAGCGCGCCCAATCCTTCGCCGGCGCCAAGCTCTGGAAGCGGGCAGCAACCGTGGCTGCAGGCCCGATCGCCAATTTTCTCCTCGCCATTGCGATTTTCGCCGTTCTTTTCAGCGTCTACGGGCGCACGGTCGCCGATCCCGTCGTTGCCATGGTGACACGTGACGGAGCCGCCGCGGAGGCCGGCATCGAGCCAGGCGACCGCCTGATCGCCATCGACGGCAACAAAGTGACGACCTTTGATGAGGTGCAGCGCTATGTCGGCCTGCGCCCCGGCCGCACCATTGTCCTGACCGTCGACCGCGACGGCCAGAACCGCGATTTCCGAATCGTGCCGAAGCTGGTGGAGGATACGGATCAGTTCGGCAACAAGATGGAAATGGGGCGTATCGGCATTGCACTGGTTGATCCGGTCGTCACTGCCGTGGAGCCGGCCGGACCGGCGGCGAAGGCCGGCGTGCAGGCGGGAGACCGCCTGATTGCAGTCGACGGCAACAATGCTGCCACCTATTACGATATCGGCCGCTACATCGCCGAGCGCCCCGGCAAGAGCATCGTGCTGACCGTTCAGCGTAATGGCACGATCCGCGATTTCGCCATGACGACCGAAACATTGGCGGACACGGATGCGGCCGGCAACAAGAAGGGTGTCGGCAGCATCGGCATCGCGCCGATCGATCCGTTGATCGCGTCGATCGGCGCTGACAGTCCGGCCGAGACGGCAGGCCTGGAGCTCGGTGACCGCATTCTTTCTGTGGATGGACGTGAGGTCGGTTCTATCGGCGAGGTGCAGCGTTATGCGGCCGCTCATGCCGACAAGCCTGTCACGCTGTCAGTGGAACGCAACGGTCAGCAACGCGACGTGACCGTGACGCCGAAAAAGTCGGAGGACACCGATGTCTTTGGCGCTCGGGTTGAGATAGCCACGATCGGAATCGGCGACGGACAGAAGCCGATCAGACTGCGTTACGAGGCCTATGGGCCGCTGCGGGCGCTTTCCGAAGGCGTGAAGCAGACCGGCAGCATCGTTTCCGGCACCTTCGAATATCTCGGCAACGTCATTGGCGGATACATGAAGGCCGATCAGCTCGGCGGGCCGATTCGGGTTGCGCAGCTTTCCGGGCAGATGGCAACTCTGGGCCTTGCCGCGGTGCTTCAGTTTGCCGCCATACTTTCTGTTTCAATAGGGTTATTAAATTTGATGCCGGTCCCGGTACTTGATGGCGGCCATCTGATGTTCTATGCGATTGAAGCTGTAAGGGGAAAACCTCTGGGTGCACGGGCGCAGGATATCGCTTTCCGGATCGGATTTGCGATGGTGCTCTCACTCATGGTGTTTGCGACCTGGAACGATATTAGTTCCAGAATAGGCTAGTGGGGCGACGAGAGGAAATTACGATTTATTTACGATGTTTCAAAGCCGTAGTGGCGAATGAGCCACGCTTTGAAATGAAGTAAACAGAAATTAACGTGCTCCCTTGCTTGTATGTCAAAAGCGGGTAAAACGACACACGTGGCCGGAATCGGGTTCGCTCGAGGCTGGGGACGATTGAAAAAAGGTAAGAAGTGAAATGAAGGCTGGTTCAAAATTTTTGAACGCAGTGTCGGCGGTAGCGCTGTCTGCAGGTGTTGTTGCGTCGGGCGCTGGTGTGATCACCCTTGCCTCTGCTTCCGTCGCTGAAGCAGCTGTCATTCAGCGGGTTGATGTTCGCGGTGCTGGGCGCGTCGGTGCGACAGCCGTTCGGGATAATATCACGATCAAGCCCGGCAAGAGCTTCTCCGCCAGTGACATTGATGCTTCGGTGAAGCAGCTCTATGCCACCGGGTATTTCTCCGATGTCCACATTACCGTTTCGGGCAGCACGCTGGTCGTATCGGTCAGCGAAAACAAGCTCATCAACGCTGTGGTCTTCAACGGCAACCGCAAGATCAAGGACGACAAGCTTCAGGGCATCGTCCAGACGCATGCTGCGGGCCCGTATAACGAGGCCACCGTTCAGGCTGACGTCAAGACCATCAAGGATGCCTATGCCTCCATCGGCCGTAACGATGTGCAGGTGACGACGCAGACCGCCGAGGTCGCGCCGGGCCGTCTGAACGTAGCCTTCGTCATCAACGAAGGCGAGCGTACCAAGATCGACAAGATCAATTTCTCGGGTAACCAGGCTTATAGCGGTGGTCGTCTTGCTTCGGTCATCGGCACGAAGAAGAGCAACTTCCTGTCGTTCCTGACACGTAAGGACGTCTACAGCCCCGAGCGTCTGCAGGCTGACCAGGATCAGCTGCGTCAGTTCTATTACAATCACGGTTATGCCGATTTCCGCGTCGTCAGCGCCGATGCGACGCTGAACGAGCAGAGCAACGAATACACGCTGAACTTCAACGTCGATGAAGGTCCGCGCTATACCTACGGCGACATCAACGTCATCTCGACGGTCGAAGGCATCAATGCCGACGAGCTGAAGGGCCTCGTCATCACCCACAAGGGCGATGTCTACAGCGCCAAGGATATCCAGACTTCGATCGAGAACATTTCCAAGCGCGTCGCGGCTGCCGGCTATCCGTTCGCGCGCATCACGCCGCGTGGTAACCGCGATCTTTCCGGTCACACGATCGGCATCGAATATCTCGTCGATCAGGGCGAGCGCGCCTATGTCGAGCGTATCGAAATCCGCGGCAACACCCGTACGCGCGATTACGTCATCCGCCGCGAGTTCGATCTCAACGAGGGCGATGCCTTCAACCAGGAAATGATCACGCGCGCCAAGCGTCGCCTCGATGCGCTCGGCTATTTCACTAAGGTCGATATCTCGACGGCTCAGGGTAGTGCTCCGGACCGCGTCATCGTCATCGTCAATGTCGAAGATCAGCCGACCGGTTCGTTCGGTATCGGTGCCGGTTACGCCGTCGGCAACAATGGTGGTCTGCTTCTCGAGGCCTCGGTCGAAGAAAAGAACTTCCTCGGTCGCGGTCAGTACATCCGCCTCGCCGCAGGTGCCGGTACCGAAGGTAATCGTACCTACAACATCTCGTTCACCGAGCCTTATTTCCTCGGTTATCGTCTGGCTGCCGGTTTCGATATCTTCAAGAATCAGACGTCGAGCGACGATTACTACGATTATTCGGAAGAGGGCTTCTCGCTGCGCGTCACCGCGCCGATCACCGAGAACCTGGCAACGACCCTGCGCTATAACTACAAGCGCCTGACCTATGACGGCACGAACGATTGGCAGAACAATCTTTCGGCTCCGTATCTCAACCTCGTCGAGAACGGTCCTTGGGTACAGTCGACGGTTTCGCAGACCTTCACCTACAACACGCTGGACGATCAGAATCTTCCGCGTGAGGGTATTATCGCCAAGTTCACGCATGAATTCGCGGGTCTCGGCGGCGACTCCGACTTCTACAAGCTGAGCGGCAAGGCTCGCTACTACCAGATGATCAGCGACGAAGCCGATATCATCGGCTCGCTGACGGTCGGCGCCGGCTATGTGATGCCGACGAATGGCAAGCTGAACGTCTTCGATCAGTTCACGCTCGGCGGCCGTGAAATCCGCGGCTTCGAGAATGCAGGTATCGGTCCACGTTCGTCGCATGGCGATCCGCTCGGTGGCACGACCTACTTCACGGCTTCGGCGGAAGCAAGCATGCCGATGCCGGGTGTTCCCCAGGATATCGGTCTGCGTATCGCAGCCTTCGCCGATGCGGGCACGCTCTACGGCAACAAGGCGAATCTCTTCGGAGATACGCTTCACAACGACAGCTCGATCCGCGCATCGCTCGGTGCTGGTCTGATCTGGTCGTCGCCGTTCGGTGTCATCCGCGTCGACTATGCCGTACCGGTCTTGAAGGAAGATTACGACAAGACTGAGAATTTCCGGTTTGGCATCGCCAACCAGTTCTGATATCGGCAGTCCAGAACTGCGGGCTTGAACACCGTTCTGGAGCTGGTGCTTATGGAACATACTGGTTTTTTCCCGCTCCATGGTGGCGTCAGCTTGAAACAACTGGCTGAGCATCTTGGGGCGGAACTGGCTGATGCGGCCTCCTCGGAGGTCGTGATCAGGTCTATCGCCCCCGTATATCGGGCCGGCGAGGGTGATATTTGCTATATCCTATCCCGAAAGAATCGTGCTGAGCTGGAGACCTGCAAAGCTTCGGCGATCATTTGTCTTCCGGCGCTGAAATCTTTCGTTCCCGATCATATCCCGGTGCTTCTGTCGAAGAAGCCTCATACGGATTTCGCCATTGCCGGTGCGTTGCTGCATCCGCAAGCCATGCGGCCGGTCGCGTTCACCGCGAACCCGGCGGCGATTTCGCCGGCTGCAACGATCGATGCGACCGCGAAGCTGGAAGCCAATATCGGCATCGAGCCGGGTGCGATCATCGGTCCTGGCGCGGAGATCGGCGAGGGGACCTACATCGGCCCCAATGCTCTCATTGGGCCGGGCGTTAAAATCGGGCGCAATTGCAGCATCGGTGGGGGCGCGAGCATCCTTTGCGCCTATCTCGGTAACGGCGTCATCATCCATAATGGCGCACGGATCGGCCAGGACGGGTTTGGCTATGCGCCCGGGCCGCGCGGCATGGTCAAGATCGTGCAGATCGGCCGCGTCATCATCCAGGACAATGTCGAGATCGGTGCCAATACGACGATCGATCGCGGCACCATGGATGATACCGTGATCGGCGAAGGCACGAAGATCGACAATCAGGTCCAGATTGGACATAACGTTCGCATTGGCCGCCACTGTGCTATCGTCAGCCAGGTCGGTATAGCCGGAAGTACGGTGATCGGCGATGGCGTACAGATTGGCGGTCAGGCAGGGCTCAACGGGCATATCCACATCGGCGACGGCGTGCAGATCGGTGCTAAGAGCGGCGTGATGAACAGCATCCCGGCGGGTGAGCGCTATGCAGGGCTTCCGGCGAGGCCGCTTTGGGATTTTCTAAGGGAATCGGCGGAGATCGCGAAGCGGTCAGGAGCCAGAGACAAGAAAGACGGGAGTGCGGAGCATGACTGAGGAAGCCAAGACATCGCTGTCGTCGGCTGACATCATAGAAATTATGAAGCTTTTGCCGCATCGCTATCCTTTCTTGATGGTCGACAAGATCATCGAGATCGATAGCGATAATTCCGCGATCGGCATCAAGAACGTGACGGCGAACGAGCCGCAATTCACCGGTCATTTTCCGGAATCGCCGATCATGCCGGGCGTGCTGCTCATCGAAGGCATGGCGCAGACTGCCGGTGCGATCTGCGCCCGCAAGGACGGCATCGGCGGCAATCTCGTCTACTTCATGACGATCGACAATGCCCGTTTCCGCAAGCCTGTCGTTCCGGGTGATCGCGTCGAGTTCCACGTCGTCAAGCAGAAGCAGCGCGGCACTATTTGGAAATTCCATTGCGATGCCAAGGTGGACGGTTCTCTGGTCGCTGAGGCCGATATCGGTGCGATGATCGTGCGGAAGGATCAGGAACAGGCATGAGCAGCATTGCAAAAAGCGCCCGCATCCACAAGCTGGCGGTCGTCGAGGATGGCGCAGTCATCGGCGAAGGTGTGACGATCGGTCCGTTCTGCTATGTCGGTCCCAAGGTGGTGCTGCATGACAATGTTCAGCTGCTCAACAATGCTGTCGTGACCGGCCGTACTACGCTCGGCAAGGGAACGAAGATCTTTCCGATGGCGGTTGTCGGCGGTGATCCGCAGAGCGTTCATCATCACGGCGAAGAGACGACGCTTGACGTCGGCGAGAACTGCACGATCCGTGAGGGCGTGACGATCAACACCGGTACGGCCGATTACGGCGGCAGGACGATCGTCGGCAACAACAACCTGTTCCTCGCCAATTCGCACGTCGCGCATGATTGCCGCGTCGGCAACAATGTCATCATGTCGAACAACGTCATGCTGGCCGGACACGTTACCATCGAAGACCGCGCCATTCTTGGCGGCGGCTGCGCGGTGCACCAGTTCACCCGTATCGGCAGGCAAGCCTTCATCGGGGGCCTTACGGCTGCCAGCTACGATGTCATCCCTTACGGCATGTTGAACGGCAATCCCGGCGTGTTGTCCGGGCTGAATGTCGTCGGGATGACCCGCGCAGGAATAGATCGCGCCGTCATTCACCGGGTTCGCCGTGCCTACAAGAGCATCTTCGAAGGCGAAGGATCCATCCGCGAAAATGCGGTCGCTATCCGCGAAGAATATGCCGATTGCAAAGAAGTAATTGAAATTCTCGATTTCATTGCTGCCGACAGCGACCGCGCGCTTTCATCGCCGAATCGCGGCAAGAGCTGAGGGTGGTTTCGGCCAGCGAAAACGGCAAGGGCAGGCTGGCGATCATCGCGGGCAGTGGGCTTTTGCCGGTTTACGTCGCCGACGCCGCCCGTCAGGCCGGTGAAAACCCCGTTATCATCGCTTTGACTGACGAAGCCGACCGCGACTGGTCCGCTTTTGATCATGCCAATCTCGGCGTCGGCAATTTCGCCGGTCTCGAGGCGATGTTCCGCCGGCATGGCGTCGATCGCGTCGTTATGTCGGGTGGTGTTGCCCGGCGTCCCTCTTGGCGGCAGGTGCATCCGACTTGGCGTGTGATCAAGGAATTGCCCTCCACCATCCGCACCCTTCTTTCGGGAGGGGACAACGCCGTTCTGCAGATGGTCATACGACTGATCGAGGCTGGAGGCGTTCGCGTGGTGGGTGCGCATGAAATTGCGCCGGATCTCCTGGCGACGACAGGTCCTTTGGGAAAAGTCTTGCCGGCGGACGAGGATATCCGCGATATCGCCCAGGGCGCAAGGGCCGCGGATGCGCTGGGGCTTCTGGATGTCGGGCAAGGCGCCGTCAGCGTCGGCGGCCGCGTTGTCGCGCTTGAAGGCGCCGAAGGCACCGATAAGATGATCGAGCGAGTTGCCGAGCTCCGTGCGGCCGGACGCATATCGACGCGCCGGCGCGGCGTGCTCGTCAAACTCTGCAAGCCGCAGCAGGATATCCGGGCCGATCTGCCGTCGATCGGTGTTTCCACGATAGCGAACGCCAAGAAGGCGGGGCTCGCCGGTATTGCGGTCGAAGCCGGCAGAGCGCTGATCCTCGACCGGCAAGCCGTGATCGCCGCTGCGGATGAGGCGAGTATTTTCGTCTGTGGCATCGATCGAGGCCTGAGCGCGGAGGGCTTCATGTGAGCGCAGCCTCTTTGAAGCTTGCCGTTGTTGCCGGGGAAGTCTCCGGCGATCTGCTGGGCGGTGATCTGGTCGCGGCCCTGAAGCGGCGTCACCATGGTCCGGTCGAACTGGTGGGTGTCGGAGGCGAGGCGCTGGAGGCGCAGGGCCTGCGCTCGCTTTTCGATTATTCCGAGCTCTCGATCATGGGCTTCATTCAGGTCATCAAGCGGCTGCCAAAGCTACTGGGCCGCATCCGACAGACGGCAGATGCGATCATTGCCGCAAAACCGGATGTGCTTGTGATCATCGATAGTCCGGATTTCACCCACCGTGTTGCCAAGCGCGTGCGTAAGGCTTTGCCCGACCTGCCTGTTGTCGATTACGTGTGCCCTAGCGTCTGGGCGTGGAAGGAATATCGCGCGCAGCAGATGCTCGCCTATGTCGACCATGTGCTGGCCGTCTTGCCCTTCGAGCCTGCTGCGATGCAGCGTCTGGGCGGGCCGACAACCACCTATGTCGGTCATCGCCTGACGGTGGACAGCAATCTGGTGGAAACTCGCCGTAAGCGGGCCTTGCGCGGTCTCGGCGACGCTGATGTGCTGAAGACGATCTTGCTTTTGCCTGGATCGCGTGCATCGGAGATAAGGCAACTTCTTCCCGTTTTTGAGCGGGCTACCGAAGAACTTAGTCGGCGAAATAATAATATCCGTTTTCTGCTGCCGACAGTGCCGAAGCAGGAGGCGCTGGTTCGCTCGTTGACGGCGAATTGGCAGCTCAAGCCGGATATAGTAGTCGGCCATGATGCCAAGTGGAGCGCTTTTGCTGAGGCCGATGCTGCCATGGCCGCCTCCGGCACGGTGATTCTGGAGCTGGGCCTAGCCGGCGTTCCGGTGGTCTCGACCTATAAGACCGAGTGGCTGGCGAAATTCGTGCTGTCGCGCATCAAGATCTGGACGGCAGCCTTGCCGAACCTCATCGCCGACTATGCCGTTCTGCCGGAGCTTATCAATGATGTTCTGCGGCCGGGCATGCTCGCTCGTTATATGGAGCGGCTGTCGAGCGATACACCGGAACGCGCGGCGATGCTTGCTGGCTATGATCTGGTCTGGCAGCGAATACAGACGAAGGAGCCGCCCGGCGATAAGGCGGCGCAGATCGTTCTGGATGTTTTAGCCCATAAAAAAACCGGTCATCGCTGACCGGTTTTTTGTTTGAATACCGAAGCTTAGCGCTTGGAAACAGGCACATATTCGCGCAGCGGAGCGCCCGTATAGAGCTGGCGCGGGCGGCCGATGCGCTGATGCGGATCCTCGATCATTTCGTTCCACTGAGCGATCCAGCCGACGGTGCGGGCAAGAGCGAACAGAACGGTGAACATGGTCGTGGGGAAGCCGAGAGCCTTCAGCGTGATGCCGGAATAGAAGTCGACATTCGGATACAGCTTCTTCTCGATGAAATATTCGTCCGTCAAAGCGATGCGCTCGAGTTCGATCGCGATGTCGAGCAACGGATCGTCCTTGATGCCGAGTTCGCCGAGAACCTCGTGCGCCGTCTTCTGCATGATCTTGGCGCGCGGATCGTAGTTCTTGTAGACGCGGTGGCCAAAGCCCATCAGGCGGAACGGATCGTTCTTGTCCTTGGCGCGGGCGATGAATTCCGGAATGCGATCGACGGTGCCGATTTCGTTCAGCATATTCAGCGCAGCTTCGTTGGCGCCGCCGTGAGCCGGTCCCCAGAGGCAGGCAATGCCTGCAGCGATGCAGGCGAACGGATTGGCACCGGAAGAGCCCGCCAGGCGAACCGTCGACGTGGAAGCGTTCTGCTCGTGATCGGCATGCAGGATGAAGATGCGGTCCATGGCGCGGGCAAGCACCGGATTGACCACATATTCTTCGCACGGAACGGCAAAGCACATGCGTAGGAAGTTGGACGCGTAGTCGAGATCATTCTTCGGATAAACGAAGGGTTGGCCGATATGGTACTTATAGGCCATGGCAGCGAGCGTCGGCATCTTGGCGATCATGCGCAGGCTTGCGACCATGCGCTGGTGCGGATCGGTGATGTCGGTGGAATCGTGATAGAAGGCCGAGAGCGCGCCGACACAGCCGCACATGACAGCCATCGGATGCGCGTCGCGGCGGAATCCGGTGAAGAAGCGCGACATCTGCTCGTGCACCATCGTGTGGTGGGTCACGCGATAATCGAAGTCCTTCTTCTGCGCGGCCGTCGGCAGTTCGCCGTAGAGCAGGAGGTAGCAGACTTCCAGGAAATCGCCGTGTTCGGCCAGCTGATCGATCGGATAGCCGCGGTGCAGCAGAACGCCTTCGTCGCCGTCGATATAGGTAATGCTCGATTCGCACGATGCGGTGGAGGTGAAGCCAGGATCATAAGTGAAAGTGGAGGTGTTCTTATAAAGGGCACCAATATCAATGACACTCGGGCCGATGGTTCCGGTCTTGACCGGCAGGTCCACCGTCTTTTCACCCCAAGTTAGTTTCGCGCTTTGTTCCGTCATGCTGATCCTCCAAGATTTGGCGGGATTGACGCCATAAAAAGCGCCAAAAGGTTAAGCGACTACCGACTAGCTATATGATCCAGAGCCTAATGCCAAGTTATCCTAACGCCGAATTGTGCAATGCAGTATCAACTTTTGGGCACTGCAGAAGCATCCTTGTGTGTGCTACGCCGGGAAACAGGCCCAATTGAGCTTTGTTCCCGCGGATTTCAGTTGAATTCACTGTATGGTGACGGCAAAAATCGCGCGTAAGCTGCAATTCGGCGTGGGGGCAGTCAGCGAGTGCCTAATTTGGAGGCATCCGACCAACAGGAAGAGAGCAGGGACGTTGCCGCGTCCCCGCAAGCTCGCACCTTTTCCACCACGATCGCCCTTCGCGGCAAAGCGGGACAATGGGAACGAACACAGGATCTGGCGCCGCTGACGTCGCGTTTCCTGCACGTTCCGAAGCGTCTTGGCCAAATTGTCCTCGGCTTGATTGCGGAGGAGGCGGCCCATGGCCGTGCTGTTCTTTTCGCGCCGATCTACATGGGCTTGGGGGCGATTATCTGGTTCGAGGCACAAGTCGATCCGCCTCCGCAGGCGGTTCTTGCAGGCCTCGCCCTGTTTGCTTTGGGCTTTTTGCTAAAACGCGATGCGGGCAGGCTGCTCCACCATACACTTTTTGCCGGTATGCTCATCTGCCTGGGCATGGCGCTCGCGCAGTGGGAAAGCTGGCGGGCTTCCACCGTGATGCTCGATTCGGCCGTGACGACGACCGTGACCGGACAGATCGAGCGGCGGGAATCCTATGACAACGGGCGCTGGCGCTATGTCGTCCGCGTCGAGACAACGGAAAAACCTTCTATCCGTCGCGCGCCGCAGCGGGTTACGCTCTTCGTGCGCAAGCAGGCGGAGCCATTCGATCTGGGTGACCGAATCCGGGGCAGGGCACGCCTGACGCCTCCGGCCGGGCCGGCATTGACCGGTCTCAACGATTTCGCCTTCAGCTCTTATTTCAACGGCATCGGTGCGAACGGCTTTGCCTACGGAACGCCGGAGTTGTTGTCACCATCCGGTGATAATGCTGCCGGTTCGTTACTGGACGCTGCCGATATCTGGCTCGCGGGCCTGCGCAACAGCATAGGTGACCGCATCAGGCAAACCCTGCCCGGCGATACCGGTGCCTTTGCAGCAGCGCTTGTCACCGATGAGAGACGTGCAATCTCCAAGGATACGACCGAGGCGTTGAGAATTGCGGGCCCTCACCCACATCATCGCAATTTCCGGCCTCAACATGGCGCTGTCGGCCGGCATCTTCTATATCGGCCTGCGGTATCTGTTCAGCCTGTTTCCCGGCGCCGTCCAGGCTTGGCCGACCAAGAAGTTCGCGGCTTTCGGCGCGCTTCTCACTGTAACGGCCTATTACCTTGTTTCCGGCTTCGGCGTCTCCGCCGAACGCGCCTTCATCATGATGGCGATTATGCTGGTAGCCGTGCTTTTCGATCGGCCATCGATCAGTCTGCGCAATGTGGCGCTCTCAGCCATCGTCATCCTCGTCTTGTCACCGTCTCAGGTACTCGGGCCGAGCTTCCAGATGTCCTACGCCGCAACGCTGGCGCTGGTATCAGGCTATTCGCTCTGGAAACGGCGGCGTCATCGTGAAAGCATTGCTTCGCGCATCCGTTTGTTGAGCCCCTTGCTGTTCGTCACGCGCTTCTTCGGAGGCGTGACGTCGACCTCCTTCATCGGCGGTGCGTCGACAGCGATCTTTTCGATCGAACATTTTCACCGGTTGGCGACATACGGACTTGCTGCCAATCTCGCGGCCATGCCCGTCGTCTCTTTCATCGTCATGCCGTTCGGCATGATGGCGATGCTGCTGATGCCTTTCGGAATTGATGGACCGTTCTGGAAAGTCACCGGCGAGGGACTGGCGCTTGTGATCGCCATTGCGAAAACGGTGGCAGGCTGGGGAGGCGACATCACCTTCGGCCGACAGCCCGGCTGGCTGATGCCGACCTTCATAGCCGGCTTCCTGATCATGAGCATGTTGCGGACCCGGCTCCGCCATCTGGGCCTGTTGCTGCTGCTGTCATCTGTCGGTATGGCTGCGTTCGGCTCCGGCGTGCCGAAGCCGGATCTGATGATTTCGGAAGATGGCGTCCTCGTAGCCTTGCGTCAGGATGACATTCTCGCCACCAATCGCGAGAGACCACAGGCCTTCATCTTCGAGCAATGGCAAAAAGCCCTGGTGGCGGCCGAACATCAGCCGCCGACCATGCTTGCGGCCGATGACCGACTTCCGCAGATCGGCAAGACGGAGCGGCACAGACGATTAAGTGACGAAGAGCAGAAGGCGGTCGGTACCGCAATGGCGGAAGCCCTGGACCGCACCATGCAGGGCAGCTTTGCCTGCCAGAAGGCATCTTGGTGCGTAGCCATGCTTAAAAATGGCGCGATACTGGTCACCATCGAAAATGCTGCCTATCTGCCCGCGGCTTGCGATACCGGGAATATTATCGTGACGCCCATCCGGCTGCGGCTGGATCATTGTCGTTCCGGAGCGATGCTCGTAACCGGTGCGACATTGCGCAAAACCGGCTCCATCGAAATGGTCCTTACCGCCGACAAGCCCATCATATCAGCCGCATTCGAGAACCCGCAGCGCCCATGGACCCGACATCGGACTTATGATTGGCGCACCGGCAAATTCGACACGCCAATTGCAAAGGTATCGCCCGTCGTCGATAATTCACCGGTTAGTGATAACGACGAATAAGGCCAACGAGCTTGGGTTAGTGATAACGACGAATAAGGCCAACGAGCTTGCCCTGTACCTTGACGCGGTCCGGTCCGAAGATGCGGGTCTCATAGGCGGGGTTCGCGGCCTCAAGCGCGATGGAAGCGCCCTTGCGGCGAAAGCGCTTCAGCGTCGCCTCTTCGTCGTCGACGAGCGCCACGACGATGTCGCCCGGGTTGGCTGTCGTCGAATTACGGATGATGACGGTATCGCCGTCGAAAATGCCCGCATCGATCATCGAATCCCCTCGGACTTCCAGCGCATAATGCTCGCCGGAGCCAAGCATGTCGGCGGGCACGGTAATGTCATGGGTGTTGTTCTGTATGGCCGAGATCGGAACGCCGGCGGCGATCCGGCCCATCACAGGCACGGATGCAGAGCCGTTGTGATCCTCATTTGCCACCTTCGGCGGCGCAGGCGGGGCAACAGGCTGCGGCTTGCCGAGACTGCCCTCGATGACGCTCGGCGAAAAACCGCGGCGTGGCTGCAAACTTGGATTATAGGCATCCGGCAGCTTGATGACTTCGAGCGCCCTGGCCCGGTTCGGCAACCTGCGGATAAAACCGCGCTCCTCCAGCGCCGTGATCAGACGGTGGATGCCGGACTTGGATGCCAAATCCAGTGCATCCTTCATCTCGTCGAAGGATGGCGGAACACCGGATTCCTTCATGCGTTCGTGAATGAAGAGAAGCAGTTCCTGCTGCTTGCGCGTCAACATCGTTTTGGAACCCCAGAATCAAAAAGCCCGTGAAACAAATCCAGAACAGACACTATATGTTCCATATGTGTTCCGCAAGTACTTAAATTTCAGTAAAGCCTTGTAGAACAATTAAATAATTGCAATTTACGAATAGATGGGCTTCATGCGTAGAGACGTCATATCTACCGCGACGATTTGAAAAATATGAGAAATGCCCTCGGTAGGTTCCGAGGCTCGATCGGCCTCTTCAAGAAGCGGATCGATGATGCGCGTCATCACAGAAGCCCGGCTGCAGGTGAGAATCGGCCATCACGTTTGCGAGATTGCCTTCGCTCCTGTTCTCTGCATAGAGCGTTCCGTGCTGGTATCTTGAATTGAGCGAAGGATGGGCGCAAATCTGCTGCCGCAGGCAAACAGGAGGAACCATGATTTCGTCACCGCATCCGCTGGATCATCTCGTGCTGCCGACCGTGGACATCGCTTTAGCGCGCGAGCGTCTTGGCCAACTCGGTTTCACGGTGGCTCCGGATGCGCGTCACCCCTTTGGGACCCAGAATGCCTGCGTCTTCCTTGCCGATAAGACCTATCTCGAGCCTCTGGGTGTGGTATCTCCGGAGCAGTACGAGAAGAGCATCATGGATGGCAATGTTTTCGTCGCCCGCGACCAGGCTTATCGCTTCCGCGTGGGGGAGGATGGCTTTTCGGCCGTGGTGTTCGGCACGGACGACGCGATGACCGATGACGAGC
This sequence comes from Rhizobium sp. JAB6, assembly GCF_003024605.1. Classification (GTDB taxonomy): domain Bacteria; phylum Pseudomonadota; class Alphaproteobacteria; order Rhizobiales; family Rhizobiaceae; genus Rhizobium. Next base: position 86,069 of record NZ_PYJQ01000007.1, read on the forward strand.
GCTTCAAGGCGTCGGCGATTTCGGCGGGGCGAATGCTGGATTTCTCCCGCCCCATGAAGATGCCGGATGGAACCGAAACCACGGCCGGCTTTCGTCTTGCCTTTGCCGCCGATCTGCGTGCGCCGGATTTTCTTGCCTTCTGCTGTCAGCGCATCAATCCGCTTCCCGCTGACCGCAGCGTACTGGAGCATCATGAAAATGGGGTGACCGGTATCGCAAGCGTCGCGCTTTCCGCACCGCAGCCGGCCGCCTATCGCCGCTTTTTCGAAGAGGTTGCCGGCGGCCCGCAAATAACGGAGCATTCCTTCGGCTTGACCGTCAAAGCAGCGAATGCCGATCTCGAGATTCTAACGCCGGAAGGCATGGAGGCTTTCTACGACCTGCCCGTTTCCGCTGACGATCCGGGACTCAGGGCACGGGCAATCCTTTTCAAGACGCGCGATCTTTCCGTGACATCGTCGCATTTCGCTGCTAACGGCGTCACCTATACGCGTAAGAGCAATCGTCTTTTGGCGAGGTTGGCGCCCGGTCAGGGCGCGTTGTTCGCCTTCGAGGAGATAAAATGAGCACGAATTCGGAAGTCACCGTTGGCGAGGGTGCGTCCAACGTCCTCTTTTCCAATACCGCGAAGCTGTCGCTGATCGCCGGTCCTTGTCAGATGGAAAGCCGCGATCATGCCTTCATGATTGCCGGCGTGCTGAAGGAGCTCTGCGGCAAGCTCGGCATCGGTCTTGTCTACAAGTCCTCCTTCGACAAGGCGAACCGCACTTCGCTGTCCGGCAAGCGCGGCATCGGTCTGGAAAAGGCGCTGGAAGTCTTTGAAGACCTGAAGAAGGAATATGGTTTTCCGGTCTTGACCGACATTCACACCGAAGAGCAGTGCGCCATCGTCGCCAAGACGGTCGATATCCTCCAGATCCCGGCTTTCCTGTCACGCCAGACCGATCTTCTGGTCGCCGCAGCCAGGACCGGCCGCGTCGTCAACGTCAAGAAGGGTCAGTTCCTCGCCCCCTGGGACATGAAAAACGTGCTTGCCAAGCTGAACGACAGCGGCAATCCGAATATTCTTCTCTGCGAGCGCGGCGCCTCCTTCGGTTATAACACGCTGGTCTCGGATATGCGTTCGCTGCCGATCATGGCGGCAATGGGCGCGCCCGTTATCTTCGATGCGACCCATTCCGTGCAGCAGCCGGGCGGGCAGGGCGGTTCGACCGGCGGCGACCGCCGCTTCGTGGAGACCTTGGCGCGCGCGGCCGTTGCCGTCGGTGTGGCCGGCGTCTTCCTTGAAACGCATGAGGATCCGGACAATGCCCCATCCGATGGCCCGAACATGGTCTATCTGAAGGACATGCCGCGGCTTCTCGAGAAACTGCTGGCCTTCGACGCCATCACCAAGGCCTGAAGCGTAACCGGCATTCAACAGGCTGACATGAACTTGCGTTACGGGCCTGCAGGAGTGCCAAATCGCGGTGCGGATCGCCATTGTAATTTCCGCGCCTTCGATTAAGACGATTTAAATCGATTTATAAACCAGCGAGCAGGAAGCTATCATGACCGCAATCACCGACATTATCGCCCGCGAGATTCTCGACAGCCGCGGCAATCCGACCGTCGAAGTCGATGTCTACCTCGAAGATGGCAGCATGGGCCGCGCGGCGGTTCCGTCGGGTGCGTCGACCGGCGCACATGAAGCCGTCGAGCTTCGCGATGGCGGCAAGCGCTACCTCGGCAAGGGTGTCGAGAAGGCCGTCGAAGCCGTGAATTCGGAAATCTTCGACGCGATCGGCGGCATGGATGCTGAAAACCAGATCCAGCTCGACAACATCATGATCGAGCTCGATGGTACTCCGAACAAGTCGCGCCTGGGCGCCAACGCCATTCTCGGCGTCTCGCTCGCCATTGCCAAGGCCGCTGCCCAGAGCGCCAACCTGCCGCTCTACCGCTATGTCGGCGGCGCTCACGCCCGCCTCCTGCCGGTTCCGATGATGAACATCATCAACGGCGGCGCCCATGCCGACAACCCGATCGACTTCCAGGAGTTCATGATCCTGCCGATCGGCGCAGACTCGATCCGCGAAGCCGTCCGCATGGGGTCGGAAGTCTTCCACGTTCTGAAGAAGGAACTGGCATCGCAGGGCCATAACACCAACGTCGGCGACGAGGGCGGTTTCGCACCGGGCCTTTCCAGCGCTCCGGCCGCCCTCGACTTCATCATGAAATCCATCGAAAAGGCAGGCTACAAGCCGGGCGATGAAATCGCTCTCGGCCTCGACTGCGCCTCGACCGAATTCTTCAAGGACGGCAAGTACGTTCTCGAAGGCGAAGGCCGCACGCTGGAATCCGGCGCCATGGCTGAATATCTGGCCGAACTCGCAGCCAAGTACCCGATCGTTTCGGTCGAAGACGGCATGGCTGAAGACGACTGGGAAGGCTGGAAGACCCTGACCGACCTCATCGGCAAGAAGACCCAGCTCGTTGGCGACGACCTGTTCGTCACCAACTCTGCCCGTCTGCGCGACGGCATCCGCATGGGCGTTGCCAACTCGATCCTCGTCAAGGTCAACCAGATTGGCTCGCTGACCGAGACCCTCGACGCCGTCGAAACCGCGCACAAGGCCAATTACACGGCCGTCATGTCGCACCGCTCGGGCGAAACGGAAGATTCCACGATCGCGGATCTCGCCGTTGCCACCAACTGCGGCCAGATCAAGACCGGCTCGCTGTCGCGCTCCGACCGTCTTGCCAAGTACAACCAGCTCATCCGTATCGAGGAAGCGCTCGGCCCGCAGGCAAAATATGCCGGCCGCTCCATCCTGCGCGGCTGATATCCGATCAGTCGGATTCATCCCGGGTCCGAGGCAAATTATTCTCTTGGATTGAACCGCGCCCCCGGGCGCGGTTTTTTGTTGGGCCGTGCAGTTAGAGTCAACGGACGGTTAATCTCTACGGATTAAATTAGCTATAGGTATTTGATTTGATGTGATCTTATTCGAAGCGCATTGCTTTGGGGAGATTGCGTAAAGCCAGAGCGTGACGAGCGAGTATGTGGACAAAGTATCATAAGAAGAGAAGGTTCGGCCGTCTCATCCTTCCCGCCATTACCATCGCTTTCGTGAGCTATTTCGGTTATCATTGCATTCATGGCGACTATGGCTTGAAGGCAACCGAAGTTTTCGAGAAGCGGCGCATCGATCGCGCCAAGGAACTGGCTGATCTTGTCGCCAAACGCGAGCACCTCGAAAAAGAGGTTGCCCTTTTGAGTGACGGCTCGTTGGATAAGGATATGCTCGATCAATATGCACGCTATCAATTGACTTATTCGAAGGCGAACGAAATCGTCATCTTCAACAAATAGCCACAATTAACCGAATTCCGGTTAATTGAATTTTTGCAAGTTATATCAATAATTTGCAATGAATATGAGCCATGCAATTATAGCATTGCTGTGGCGGTCAATCTTCCCTATGTTACGCCTCACCATAAAACGAGGCTACTCACACAGGGAGGGTTGAATGGCGCCGCGAAAAACCGCGACCGTTTCCAGCCGTAAGACAGCATCAAGGCCTGCTAAGGAAACCAATGGCGGCCCGATCGCAGATTTCGATCGCGATGCGGAGCTCAAGGCTTATCGTGAGATGCTCCTGATCCGCCGCTTCGAAGAGAAGGCCGGTCAGCTTTACGGCATGGGTTTCATCGGCGGCTTCTGTCACCTTTATATCGGCCAGGAAGCCGTCGTCGTCGGCATGCAGATGGCGCTGAAGGATGGCGACCAGGTCATTACCGGCTATCGCGACCACGGCCATATGCTGGCAACCGGCATGAGCGCCCGTGGCGTCATGGCCGAGCTCACCGGACGCCAGGGCGGTTATTCCCGGGGGAAGGGCGGCTCCATGCACATGTTCTCCAAGGAAAAGAACTTCTATGGCGGTCACGGCATTGTCGGCGCGCAGGTCTCGCTCGGCACCGGTCTCGGCTTCGCCAACTGGTATCGCGGCAATGACAATGTCAGCGTTGCCTATTTCGGCGACGGCGCGGCAAACCAGGGTCAGGTCTACGAAAGCTTCAACATGGCGCAGCTCTGGAAGCTGCCGGTGATCTTCGTGATCGAAAACAACCGCTACGCCATGGGCACGTCGACGGCTCGCGCCACGGCCCAGGCCGATTTCTCAAAGCGCGGTGCATCCTTTGGCATTCCGGGCATCCAGGTCGACGGCATGGACGTTCGCGCCGTCAAGGCTGCGGCCGATGAGGCCGTCGCGCACTGCCGTTCCGGCAAGGGCCCGATCATCCTGGAAATGCTGACCTACCGCTACCGTGGTCACTCCATGTCCGATCCGGCCAAGTACCGCTCCAAGGACGAAGTGCAGAAGATGCGCTCCGAGCATGACCCGATCGAGCAGGTCCGTGTTCGCCTGCTCGAAAAGGGCTGGGCGACCGAGGACGATCTGAAGGACATCGATAAGGATGTCCGCGATATCGTCGCCGATAGCGCCGATTTCGCTCAGAACGATCCGGAGCCGCATGCATCCGAGCTCTACACCGACATTCTGCTCTAAATCGGGGAGGGACGATCCATGCCCATCGACATTCTCATGCCCGCCCTTTCTCCGACGATGGAAGAGGGTACCCTTTCGAAATGGCTCAAGAAGGAAGGCGACAAGGTCGTTTCCGGTGACGTCATTGCCGAAATCGAAACCGACAAGGCCACCATGGAAGTGGAAGCCGTCGATGAAGGCACGATCGGCAAGCTGCTGATCGACGCCGGCACCGAGGGCGTCAAGGTCAACACCAAGATCGCTATCCTCTTGCAGGACGGCGAATCCGCAGATGCCATTTCGTCCGCAAAGGCTGCGCCCGCAGCCGAGCCGGCAAAGACCGAAGCGCCAGCCGCCGCTCCGGCACCGGCCGCTGCACCGGTTCCTGCCCAGCCGAAGGTCGCTGCTCCTGCCGATCCGGAAATCCCCGCCGGCACGGAAATGGTGTCGATGACGGTGCGTGAAGCGCTGCGCGACGCAATGGCCGAAGAAATGCGCGTCAACCCGGACGTCTTCGTCATGGGTGAGGAAGTCGCCGAATACCAGGGCGCCTACAAGGTGACCCAGGGCCTGTTACAAGAGTTCGGCGCACGCCGCGTGATCGACACCCCGATCACCGAGCATGGCTTTGCCGGTATCGGCGTCGGCGCTGCGATGGCCGGCCTCCGCCCGATCGTCGAGTTCATGACCTTCAACTTCGCCATGCAGGCGATCGACCAGATCATCAACTCCGCCGCCAAGACGCTCTATATGTCCGGTGGCCAGATGGGCGCTCCGATCGTCTTCCGCGGTCCGAACGGCGCCGCTGCCCGCGTCGGTGCTCAGCACAGCCAGGACTATGCTGCCTGGTACAGCCACATTCCGGGCCTCAAGGTCGTCATGCCATACACGGCAGCCGACGCCAAGGGCCTGCTCAAGGCTGCCATTCGCGATCCGAACCCCGTCATTTTCCTCGAAAACGAAATCCTCTACGGTCAGCATTTCGATGTGCCGAAGCTCGATAATTTCGTTCTGCCGATCGGCAAGGCCCGCATTCATCGTCCTGGCAAGGACGTCACCGTCGTCTCCTTCGGCATCGGCATGACCTATGCCACCAAGGCTGTTGCCGAGCTGGAAGCCCAGGGCATCGATGTCGAACTCATCGACCTGCGCACCATCCGCCCGATGGATCTTCCGACGATCATCGAATCGGTCAAGAAGACCGGCCGCCTGGTCACCGTCGAGGAAGGCTATCCGCAATCCTCCGTCGGCACGGAAATCGCCACCCGCGTCATGCAGCAGGCCTTCGATTATCTCGATGCGCCGATCCTGACGATCGCCGGCAAGGACGTACCCATGCCATACGCCGCCAACCTCGAAAAGCTGGCGCTCCCGAGCGTCGCCGAAGTGGTCGATGCGGTGAAGGCCGTTTGCTACAAATAAGGGGAGGGCTCATCGATGCCTATCAACATCACTATGCCTGCCCTCTCGCCAACCATGGAAGAGGGCAACCTCGCCAAGTGGCTGGTCAAGGAAGGCGACAAGATCAAGTCCGGCGATGTGATCGCCGAGATCGAGACTGACAAGGCAACGATGGAAGTCGAGGCTGTCGATGAAGGCACCGTCGCCAAGATCGTCGTTCCCGCCGGCACTGAAGGCGTGAAGGTCAATGCCTTGATCGCCGTGCTTGCCGCCGATGGCGAAGATGTCGCCGCTGCGGCATCCGGCGCTGGCGCCTCTGCTGCCCCCGCAGCCAAGGAAGCTCCGAAGGCGGAAGCAGCACCTGCTGCAGTTCCGGCTCCGGCAAGCGTTTCGGCTCCTGCGGCTGCACCTGCACCCGTTGCATCGGCTCCGGCAGCGAACGACGGTCATCGCACCTTTGCTTCGCCGCTCGCACGCCGCTTGGCCAAGGAAGCCGGCATCGATGTGACTGCGGTTTCCGGCACGGGCCCGCATGGCCGCGTAGTCAAGAAGGACATCGAAGCTGCCGTTTCCGGCGGCACCGCCAAGGCTGCTTCTGCAGCAGCACCGGCTGCACAGCCGGCAGCAGCCGCTGCTCCGGCAGCACCGAAGGGCATGTCCGATGACGCCGTGCTCAAGCTGTTCGAGCAGGGTTCCTACGAGCTCGTGCCGCATGACGGCATGCGCAAGACCATTGCCAAACGTCTGCAGGAATCCAAGCAAACGATTCCGCACTTCTACGTCTCTGTCGATTGCGAACTCGATGCACTGCTGGCGCTCCGCACGCAGCTCAACGATTCCGCGCCGAAATCGAAGGATGGCGTGCCGGCCTACAAGCTTTCGGTCAACGACATGGTCATCAAGGCCTTGGCGCTGGCGCTGCGCGATGTTCCGGATGCCAACGTCTCCTGGACCGACAGCGCCATGGTCAAGCACAAGCATGCCGATGTCGGCGTCGCCGTCTCCATTCCGGGCGGATTGATCACGCCGATCATCCGCAGCGCCGAGCAGAAGACGCTCTCCACCATCTCCAACGAGATGAAGGACTACGGCAAGCGCGCCAAGGAGCGCAAGCTGAAGCCCGAGGAGTATCAAGGCGGTACCACGGCCGTGTCCAACATGGGCATGATGGGCGTCAAGAACTTCGCTGCCGTCGTCAACCCGCCGCATGCGACCATCCTGGCCGTCGGCGCGGGCGAACAGCGCGTCATCGTCAAGAAGGGCGAAATGGTGATTGCCAACGTGATGACCGTCACGCTGTCGACCGACCACCGCGCCGTCGACGGTGCACTCGGTGCCGAGCTCCTGGCAGCCTTCAAGGGCTACATCGAAAATCCCATGGGGATGCTCGTCTGAGCCTTGTTGCGACACGGAGGGCATGAATGACCAAGACTGTTCTGTGTTACGGCGACTCGTTGACATGGGGCTACGATGCCGAAACGGTCGGCCGTCATGCCTATGAAGATCGGTGGCCGAGCGTGCTGCAAAAGGCGCTCGGCAACGAGGTGCGGATCATCCCGGAAGGATTGAACGGCCGCACGACCGCTTTCGATGATCATCTCGCCGATTGCGACCGCAACGGCGCGAGGATACTGCCGACGATCCTGCAGACCCACAATCCGCTCGATCTCGTCATCATCATGCTCGGCACCAACGACATGAAGCCTGTCATCGCCGGTTCGGCCTTTGCCGCTCTGCAGGGCATCAGCCGTCTGGTCCAGCTGGTACGCAATCATGCCTGGGGGTTCGACTACGAGGTGCCCGATATCCTCATTGTCGCCCCGCCGGCAATTACCGAGACGGCCAATGCCGCCTTTGCAGCGAGCTATCTCGGCGCAGTCAAGGAATCGAGCAAGCTGCCGACGCTCTATAGCGATCTGGCCGACGAGCTAGGCTGCGGCTTCTTCGACGCCAATACCGCCGCCGTCACGACGCCGCTCGATGGTGTTCATCTCGATGCGGAAAACACCCGGGCGCTCGGTCGCGGCCTCGAGCCGATCGTGCGGATGATGCTCGGTCTCTGATAGATTCAAGGCGCCGGCTCCGATCCGCCGCCACCAATAAGGCAGGAAACATATGGCTGAGAATTACGACGTCATTATCATCGGCTCCGGTCCCGGCGGTTATGTCGCCGCCGTGCGCGCCGGCCAGCTTGGCCTGAAGACCGCAATCGTCGAGCGCGAGCACCTGGGCGGCATCTGCCTCAACTGGGGTTGCATTCCAACCAAGGCGCTGCTCCGTTCGGCCGAAATTCTCGATCATTCCAATCACCTCAAGGACTACGGCCTCGTTCTCGAAGGAAAGGTCAGCGCGGATGTAAAGGCGGTTGTCGCCCGCTCGCGCGGCGTCTCCGCTCGTCTGAACGCCGGCGTCGGCTTCCTCATGAAGAAGAACAAGGTCGATGTGATCTGGGGCGAAGCCAAGATCACCAAGCCCGGCGAGATCGTCGTCGGCAAGTCGACCAAGCCGGTCGTCGAGCCGCAGCACCCGGTGCCGAAGAACGTCAAGGGCGAGGGCACCTATACCGCCAAGCACATCATCATCGCGACCGGCGCCCGTCCACGCGCGCTGCCGGGCATCGAGCCGGACGGCAAGCTGATCTGGACCTATTTCGAGGCCCTGAAGCCGGATTTCCTGCCGAAATCGCTGCTCGTCATGGGCTCGGGCGCGATCGGTATCGAATTCGCGAGCTTCTATCGCTCGATGGGCGTTGACGTCACCGTGGTTGAAATCATGCCGACCATCATGCCGGTCGAGGATGCGGAAATCTCGGGCATCGCCCGCAAACAGCTCGAAAAGCGCGGCCTGAAGATCTTCACCAAGGCGAAGGTCACGAAGGTCGACAAGGCTGCCAACAGCATCACCGCTCACGTCGAAACCGAAGACGGCAAGATTCAGCAGATCACGGCCGATCGCATGATCTCGGCCGTCGGCGTTCAGGGCAACATCGAGAACCTCGGCCTCGAGGCGCTCGGCGTTAAGACCGACCGCGGCTGTGTCGTTATCGACGGCTATGGCAAGACCAATGTTCCCGGCATCTACGCGATCGGCGATGTTGCCGGGCCGCCGATGCTGGCGCATAAGGCCGAGCACGAAGGCGTCGTCTGCGTCGAAAAGATCGCCGGCCTGCCGAACGTTCATCCGACCGACAAGAGCAAGGTTCCGGGCTGCACCTATTGCCAGCCGCAGGTCGCCTCCGTCGGCCTGACGGAAGCCAAGGCCAAGGAACTCGGCCGCGACATCCGCGTCGGCCGCTTCTCCTTCGCTGCCAACGGCAAGGCGATCGCGCTCGGCGAGGACCAGGGTCTCTGCAAGGTCATATTCGACAAGAAGACCGGCGAACTCCTTGGCGCCCATATGGTCGGCGCGGAAGTGACCGAACTCATCCAGGGCTTCGTCGTCGCCATGAATCTGGAGACGACGGAAGAAGAACTGATGCACACGATCTTCCCGCATCCGACCGTCTCGGAAACGATGAAGGAAGCCGTGCTCGACGCCTATGGCCGGGTGCTGAACGCTTGATAATTTCCTGCCATGCCCTTTATCCGAAGGGTGGAAAACAGGAAGGGAAATCAACATGTCTATGGCAGCGCAAGGTTGGGTCGTCTTTCTTCTCATCGGTCTGGTCGCGGGGTTCCTCGCGAGCCTTATCGTTGGCGGAGGCGGGCTCATCAGTTGCCTGGTGAGCGGCGTGATCGGCGCTTTTGTGGGCGGTTTCCTGTTCCATTATTTCGGGATATCGCTCGGCATTGAAAATGCGCTTGTCGTGGAGATCATTCATGCCACGGTCGGCGCCATCATCGTGGTGTTATTGGCGAGATTGATCGCCTAGAGCATGTTGGCAACAGACCTGGAACGAGGGTTTGATGGAAAGCGTAGGTTGGCTGGGTTTGATCATCATCGGCGGTCTTGCGGGCTGGCTCGCGGGCAAGCTGATGGACGCGCGCTATGGTGTCATCCTGAACATCATCCTCGGTATCGCCGGCTCGGTCGTGGCTGCGGCGCTGATGGTGGCTCTGCATGTCGGCGTACCAGGCGGCCGACTGGGCTTTTTCATCACCGGTTTCATCGGTGCATGCATTCTGATATTCCTCGCCAAAGTCGCTCGGCGATGAAGGGCCGCATTTCAAGCGGCGGAAAGTAGACGTTTCATGGTCACCATTCTCGACACGATCAACCCCGAAGCCAAGCGCGTGCGCCACCCTGAGAAGGCGCATCGGCCGGATACGGAAGTCCTGCGCAAGCCGGACTGGATCCGTGTGAAGGCGCCGACATCGAAAGGTTATGCCGAGACCCGCTCGATCGTGAAGGAGCACAAGCTCGTCACGGTCTGCGAAGAGGCCGGGTGCCCGAATATCGGCGAGTGCTGGGACAAGAAGCACGCCACCTTCATGATCATGGGCGAAATCTGCACGCGCGCCTGCGCCTTCTGCAACGTCGCGACTGGCAAACCGAATGCGCTTGATATTGCCGAGCCGGAAAACGTCGCCAAGGCCGTCAAGCAGATGGGCCTCAGCCATGTCGTCATCACCTCGGTCGACCGCGACGACCTGGAAGACGGCGGCGCCGAGCATTTCGAGAAAGTCATCTGGGCGATCCGCGCCGCTTCGCCGGCCACCACGATCGAGATCCTGACGCCGGACTTCCTGAAGAAGCCGGGCGCTCTGGAGCGCGTCGTTGCCGCCAAGCCCGACGTCTTCAACCACAATTTGGAAACCGTCCCCGGCAACTATCTGACGGTTCGCCCCGGTGCCCGTTACTTCCACTCCGTCCGTCTGCTGCAGCGGGTCAAGGAACTGGACCCGACTATGTTTACCAAATCGGGCATCATGGTGGGCCTTGGCGAAGAGCGCAACGAAGTGCTTCAGTTGATGGACGACCTGCGCACAGCGGATGTCGACTTCCTGACCATCGGCCAGTATCTGCAGCCGACGCGCAAGCATCATCAGGTCATGAGCTTCGTCACACCGGAAGAGTTCAAGTCCTATGAGACCGTCGCCTATAGCAAGGGCTTCCTCATGGTGTCGTCGAGCCCGCTGACCCGCTCCTCACATCATGCGGGCGACGATTTCGAGCGGTTGCGGGCCGCGCGGGCCAAGAAGCTGCTGCTCGCTGCCGAGTAAACCCAGCCCGGATATATTTTTGCCATTCGGATGAATCGCGGCGATTACGCCGCGATTTTCGCTCGCGTGGTCATGTTTTTGTCATTGAGGCGGCTTAGGGAACACGCAGCCGTTTGTTACCGGTTTCGGCGCTTTCGATTCGATCATGGAGCAGAACCGTGGAACAGATCGTCGCGCCGCAGGCGCTTACCCATGCCGTTGATATAAATCAGGCAGCTGCGCTTATCAAAAAGGCCAACCGCATCCTCGTCATGGGCTGCTCCGGCGCCGGAAAATCGACCCTGTCCCAGAAGATTGCCGCCCGTTTCGGTCTCGTCTATGTGTCGATCGATCGCGACGTTTTATGGCTGCCGGGTTGGGTCCAGCGCGAAAAGGCCGAACAGCGCGCCATCATCCTTGCTAAGGTGCAGGGCGAGCGATGGATCATGGACGGGACCAACCCCTCGACATTCGACATCCGCCTGCCGCGCGCGGATTTGGTCATATGGGTGCGGATGCCCCGCCTGCTGTGCATCTGGGGAGCCGTCACTCGTTGGATCAAATGGATGGGCCGCACGCGTCCGGACATGGCGCCCGGCTGCATCGAGAAAGTCGACTGGGAGTTCCTGCGCTTCATCTGGACGTTTGAGGAAAAATTCACGCCCAAGGTTCTTGCCGGCCTTGCCGAACATGGTCCCGATGTCCCTTTTTTACAGCTGAAATCCCGCGGCGAAATGCGTCAACTCCTTGATCTTCTCGGTCGGCCTGCTTAATTGCGGCTCATGCCTCAGTTCGAAACTCATCGCCCCGTTCCGCATTCGCCCGACCAGATGTTCGACCTCGTCGCCGATGTGGAGCGCTATCCGGAATTTCTGCCGCTTTGCAACGCGCTCACGGTCCGTAGCCGCAAGGAGCGGGACGGCAAGACCTTGCTCGTTGCCGATATGACGGTTGGCTATAAGGCCATCCGCGAGACCTTCACCACACAGGTGCTGCTGAACAAGGCGGAGCGTGCGATTGACGTGAAATATATCGACGGGCCGTTCAAGTATCTCGACAATCGCTGGCGCTTTCAGCCGGCGGAGAATGGCGGCAGCGTCATCGATTTCTTCATCGACTACGAATTCAAGAGCCGCATCCTCGGTGCCCTGATGGGATCGATGTTCGACCGGGCCTTTCGCATGTTCACGGATGCCTTCGAGACGCGCGCGAACAAAATCTATGCTTGAAGCCGCGTCCGGTCACTGGGCGACCGTGACAAGCATCTCCAACGCCGTCTGTAACGTGGCGAGCCGAACCTTGTCGCGGCCGATGTCGCCATAGCGCATTTCATGATGGATGATCCCACCGCTTCGCCCCTTGGCGGCGAGGTGGACGAGCCCGACCGGCTTTTCGGCGGAGCCGCCGCCAGGGCCGGCAATACCGGTCACCGCCACGGCAAAATCGGCCCGGGAGCGGAAGAGGGCGCCATGCACCATCTGCAGCGCCGTTTCCTTCGATACCGCGCCGAATTGCGCCAGCGTCTGCTCCTGAACGCCGAGCATCTCCATCTTGGCGGTATTGGTATAGGTGACGAAGCCTCGGTCGACCACGGCGGATGAACCGGGGATTTCCGTCAGCGCGCCGGCGATCAGCCCGCCCGTGCAGGATTCGGCCGTCGCGACCATCAAGCCCCTGGCTGTGAAGTCGGTAACGATCTTCTGAGCGAGCGCAATAATCTCATCGGGAAAATGCATCATGCCTTGCCTCCGCGAAAGACGACGGTCGCCGTCGCGATGGCCGCGATACCTTCGCGGCGGCCGACGAAGCCGATCTTTTCGTTCGTCGTCGCCTTGACCGAGCAGCGATCGATGCTGATGGCGAGAAACTCTGACAGCTTAGCGCGCATGGCGTCGCGATGCGGTCCGACCTTCGGCGCTTCCGCAATCAGCGAGACATCCGCATTCATGATGGTGCCGCCGCGCTCGCGCACGATTCTTGCCGCATGCTCGATGAAGATGCGCGACGGCGCGCCCTTCCATTGTGGATCGGAGGGTGGAAAATGATCGCCGATATCCCCGGCGCCGCAGGTGGCGAGCAGCGCGTCCGTCAGGGCATGCAGGGCGACATCGGCATCCGAGTGCCCCTTCAGCTTCTGGTTGTGCGGAATGAACACGCCGCAGAGCGTCACGCCATCGCCCGGCTCCAGCTGATGCACGTCATAGCCGTTGCCGGTGCGCACGTCGGGCAGCAGCGCGGCACCGAGCTTTTCATCGGCCATGGCAATATCCCTCTTGATCGTCAGCTTCACATTGTCGGCGCTGCCGTTCACCAACGTCACTGGCAGGTTGCACCATTCCGCGATCGCGGCGTCGTCGGTGAAATCGCTTCTGCCGTTGGCTTCGGCCTTCTCATGCGCGGCGAGAATATCGGCGAAGCGGAAGGATTGCGGCGTCTGTGCAGCGTGAAGCCCGGCGCGGGGAACGGTATCGATGACGAGCCCATCCGCATTGCCGCGCTTCAGCGTGTCTGTCACAGGCATGGCCGGCAAAACCGCCGGCGCGCCACCAGCAAGCGCTGCGGCCACTCGGTCGAGCAGATCGTGATCGAAGAACGGGCGCACGGCATCGTGGATCATCACATGGGTCACGCCGCAATCTTTCAACGCGCGTAGCCCGGCAAGCACGGATTGCTGACGGGTCGTCCCACCCAAGGCGATTGTGATCTCAGGCCGGCCTGGAACCTGCTCCAGCGCGGCTCGAAGCAGCTTTTCATCGTCGGGATGGATGACGACGACGATCTTCGATGCCTGCGGCCATGTCACGAATTTTTCAAGCGTATGCGCAATAACCGCTCTGCCGCCGATCGGGCGATATTGTTTGGGGCCTTCTTCGGGAGAGCCCGCCCGTTCGCCGCGCCCGGCGGCAACGATGACGATTCCCACCGACAGCGGTTGCTTTGAATGCATTTGCGTCATAAACCCCCGAAGGATGAAAGGCTTGGTTTCCGGCATGGCTTTGAAAGCGTGAAACTTTCCTTGGTGCAAGCACATGCTAAATAGATCGCCAAATGCGATCGTGCTTCAGCAGGGTCTATCGCCTTGGCCGAGTATTTTCCAGCATTTGCCAAAAAATATCGGCATTCTTCGAAACCCCTTGGCAAACTTTTAAAGCGTGTCTAAAAATAGTGCAGACGTATGGTGTGCCCGAAAGATAATCATTTGCTGTCTTCCAAGCTTGCAACCTCATTTTCAATCGGTTCCGTATCCATCCGGAATCGTGTGATCCTGGCACCGATGTCGGGCGTGACCGATTTGCCTTTCCGGCAGCTCGCTTTGCGCTACGGCGCCGGTCTGGTCGTTACGGAGATGGTCGCAAGCCGCGAGCTCGTGCAGGACACGGCCGAATCCTGGGCTCGTTTGAAGAGCGCTGGCTTGAAGCCGCATATGGTGCAGCTTGCCGGCCGCGAGGCGCATTGGATGGCCGAGGCCGCAAAGATCGCCGCGGACAACGGCGCAGATATCATCGATATCAATATGGGCTGCCCCGCCAAGAAGGTGATCGGCGGCTATTCCGGTTCCGCGCTGATGCGCGATCCGGACCATGCGCTGACATTGATCGAAGCGACGGTCCGCGCCGTGACTATTCCCGTGACGCTGAAGATGCGGTTGGGTTGGGACGAGAATTCAATCAACGCGCCTCATATCGCGCGCCGCGCCGAAGAGGCCGGCATCCAGCTCGTCACCATCCACGGCCGCACGCGCACGCAGTTCTATGAGGGCAGGGCGGATTGGGATGCCATCCGCGGCGTGCGCGATGAGATCTCCATTCCGCTTGTTGCCAATGGCGATGTCGAAACTGGAGAGGACGCGCAGGAAATCCTGCGGCGCTCGGGTGCTGACGCGGTGATGATCGGCCGGGGCTGTCAGGGCCGTCCATGGCATGCGGGCGTGCTGGCAGGACATCGCGAGCCCAGCAGTCAGGAGATCGTCGAGATCGCTCTCGAACACTATCGGATGATGCTGGAATTCTATGGCGAAGCGGTGGGCATTCGCCATGCCCGCAAGCATCTCGCCTCGTATCTCGATCGCTACGCGCCGGCGACGACAGGTGCCGACAAGGCAAAAATCATGACGTCGAAGGACAGCGGCGAGGTGGCGGCATCCTTCCATGCCGCGCTGCAGGCAGGCGCCGATCTCGCTCAATGCGTCCAGGAGGCTGCATGACTTCGAAATCCAGCTCCGGCGCCGGCGACACCTCAGCCAACTCCGTTGCCATGGCCGTCCTCAACGCGATCCAGAATCCCGTGGTCATGGTCGATGAGGCGGGCTTGATCGCCTTCGCCAACTGGGAGGCGGAAGCTTTCTTCGGCGCCAGCGCATCGCATCTGTCGCGCTATAGGATTTCGAGCTTCATTCCTTTCGGCAGCCCCTTGCTGGCGCTAATCGACCAAGTGCGCGAGCGCCGCGCACCGGTGAACGAATACCGTGTCGATCTGAGCTCGCCGCGCCTCGGACAGGACAAGCTAGTGGACATTTATGTCGCGCCGGTTTCCAGCGACCCCGGCTCCGTGGTGGTGGTGTTCCAGGAGCGCTCCATGGCCGACAAGATCGACCGGCAGCTGACACATCGCGCCGCCGCCCGCTCGGTCACCGGCCTTGCCTCCATGCTGGCGCATGAGATCAAGAACCCGCTTTCGGGCATCCGAGGGGCCGCGCAACTGCTCGAACAATCGGTCGAGGACGACGACCGCGCGCTGACGCGCCTGATCTGCGACGAGACCGATCGCATCGTTTCGCTGGTCGACCGCATGGAGGTTTTCTCCGACGAGCGGCCCGTCGATCGCGTCCCTGTCAACATCCATTCCGTGCTCGATCATGTGAAGGCCGTTGCCAAGGCCGGCTTTGCCCGAAACATCAAGATTTCGGAGAATTACGACCCGTCGCTGCCCGCAGTCTTCGCCAATCGGGACCAGCTCGTACAGGTGTTCCTCAATCTGGTGAAGAATGCTGCCGAAGCGGTCGGCGACCGTCCGGATGGCGAGATCATGCTGACGACGGCCTATCGTCCCGGTATCCGGCTTTCGGTTGCCGGCACGCGGGAAAAGATCTCTCTGCCGCTGGAATTCTGCGTCATCGATAACGGCCCGGGCGTGCCGGCCGATCTCGTGCCGCATCTCTTCGATCCGTTCATCACCACCAAGATGAACGGAACCGGCCTTGGCCTCGCGCTGGTCGCCAAGATCATCGGCGACCACGGCGGCATCGTCGAATGCGACAGCCAGAACCATCGCACCACATTCCGTGTTTTGATGCCTGCCTCCAAGGGCATCACCTCAGAAGATGCCCCACTTCCGAACTCTACAGGGACTACTCGATGACAGCCACGATCCTTGTCGCCGATGACGATGCGGCCATCCGCACCGTGCTCAACCAGGCTTTGAGCCGCGCGGGTTACGACGTACGCATCACGTCCAACGCCGCCACGCTCTGGCGTTGGGTCTCGGCCGGCGAAGGCGACCTCGTTGTAACCGACGTCGTCATGCCCGATGAAAACGCATTCGATCTGCTGCCGCGCATCAAGAAGGCGAGGCCGGATCTGCCTGTGCTGGTCATGAGCGCGCAGAATACCTTCATGACCGCCATCAAGGCATCGGAGAAGGGTGCCTACGACTATCTGCCGAAGCCTTTCGACCTGACCGAGCTGATCGCGATCGTCGGTCGAGCTCTGTCCGAACCGAAGCGCAGGCCGGCAAAGATCGAGGACGACGTGCAGGACGGCATGCCTCTCGTCGGCCGCTCCGCCGCCATGCAGGAAATCTACCGCGTGCTCGCGCGCCTCATGCAGACCGATCTGACGCTGATGATCACCGGCGAATCCGGTACCGGCAAGGAACTGGTCGCGCGCGCTCTGCATGATTACGGCAAGCGCCGCAACGGTCCGTTCGTGGCCATCAACATGGCGGCCATCCCGCGTGACCTGATCGAATCCGAGCTGTTCGGCCACGAAAAGGGCGCCTTCACCGGTGCGCAAACCCGTTCGACGGGCCGTTTCGAACAGGCCGAAGGCGGCACGCTGTTTCTTGACGAAATCGGCGATATGCCGATGGATGCCCAGACGCGTCTGCTGCGCGTGCTGCAGCAGGGCGAATATACCACCGTCGGCGGCCGCACGCCGATCCGCACCGATGTCCGCATCGTCGCCGCCACCAACAAGGATCTGAAGCAGGCCATCAATCAAGGTCTGTTCCGCGAGGATCTCTACTACCGCCTCAACGTCGTGCCGCTGCGGTTGCCGCCGCTGCGCGACCGCGCCGAGGACATCCCGGATCTGGTGCGTCATTTCATTCAGCAGGCTGAGAAGGAGGGGCTTGGTTCCAAGCGTTTCGATCAGGAAGCGCTCGAACTCATGAAGGCCTATCCCTGGCCCGGCAACGTCCGCGAGCTGGAAAATCTTATCCGCCGCCTGATGGCGCTTTATCCGCAGGACGTCATCACCAAGGAGATCATCGACGCGGAGCTGCGTGCCGACGTGCCCGACAGCCCGATCGAAAAAGGGCCGGTTCGCACCGGTTCCATGACCATTGCGCAGGCGGTGGAAGAGAATATGCGGACCTATTTCGCCAGTTTCGGCGAGAATCTGCCGCCGCCGGGTCTCTATGACCGCGTGTTGACGGAGATGGAATATCCACTGATTCTCGCCGCTCTGACCGCTACGCGCGGCAATCAGATCAAGGCAGCCGATCTCTTGGGCCTCAACCGCAATACGCTGCGCAAAAAGATTAGAGAACTGGGTGTTTCGGTTTACAGAAGCTCCCGAACGGCTTGACAACGCGATCCGATGCGTTGCATTTTCGCCACAATGCGTTGCTTAAAGGTCACGCAGCAGATTCGTCGTTTTTGCGGTGGCGATTCATCTGACCGCTCTTGTCTGAACGAGAGTCCGTCTGATTTTTCAAAATGTTGCAGAGATGACGTGAAGTAAAGGTTTCGCTTCAGTGCGAAACCGAACGACAGTTCCCGCCTCTGCCAATCACTCGCATGGATGCCCGACAGTGGCCATGCGATGTTGATCAGGGCGCCGACCGTCGCTCGGGCGTGGAGATTGATGGGAATGATGCAGGATGCGGTGTCGCCGGCGGCGAGCGACGAGGCGGTTGTCAAGGTGACGGACCGTCGTGCTTCCTTTGCCCTACCTGGTCTGATCCTGGCCGGCGGCGCGCTTTTGTGCGCCATCGCGACTTTGCTGATGCTTCTCGGACTGACGCCGGTCGCCCCGACATCATCGGTCGTCTTCACCTCCGTCGTCATCAACGGTCTTTTCGTGCTGGGGCTTATCGCTCTGATCGGCCGCGAAGTGGCGCGGCTGATGAAGGCACGCAGCCGTGGACGCGCTGCGGCGCGGCTGCATATCCGCATCGTCGTTCTTTTCTCGATCGTCGCGATCACGCCCGCCATCCTCGTCGCCATCGTCGCCAGCCTGACGCTCAATGTCGGCCTCGACCGCTGGTTCGGCGTACGCACGCAGCAGATCATCAGTTCCTCGCAGAACGTCGCGCAAGCCTATCTGATGGAGAATGCGAGCTATCTGCAGGGTCAGACCGTGTCGATGGCGAACGATCTGGAGCGCAACCGTACGCTCTTCAACCTCGATCGCACCGGTTTTGCCGATTTGATGACCCGTCAGGCCCGCGGACGCGGCTTGCTCGGCGCATTTCTCGTGCGCCGCGACGGCAGCGCCATCGTCCAGGCCGAGATCAAGACCGAGCGTCCGCTGCCGGCCATTCCGAAGGATGCGCTCGATTCCTCGGCCAATGGACAGCCGACCCTCATCCCGCCTGGCGTGACCAATCTTGTCGGCGCGGTTATCAAGCTCGATGAAATACCCGGCGCGTTCCTCTACACCGTGCGCGCGGTCGACCCACGCGTCATGAACGCCATGCGGATGGTGGAGGACAACACCGTCGAGTACAAGGCGATGGAAGAAGGGCGCATGTCGCTCCAGATCGCCTTCGCCGTTCTCTATATCGGCTTTGCTCTCATCGTACTTCTGGCGGCGATCTGGACCGCGATCGCTATTGCCGATCGTATCGTCAGGCCTATCCGCCTCCTCATCAGTGCTGCCGACAACGTTGCTTCGGGTAACATGAACGTGCTGGTGCCGGTACGCTCGGCCGACGGCGACGTCGGCAGCCTGTCGCGCACCTTCAATAAGATGATCTCGGAAATTCGCACGCAGCGCGATGAAATCCTTGAAGCGAAGGACGAGGTCGATGACCGGCGCCGCTTTATCGAAGCGGTGCTTTCGGGTGTGACGGCGGCCGTGATCGGCGTTGAGCATGATCGGCGCATCACCATCGTCAACACTTCGGCGGAAGATCTGCTGACGCTCAAGAGTGACGAACTGATCGGCAAGAACCTTTCGGATATCGCGCCTGAAGTCGATCAGGTCGTCACCGAGGCGACGACCCGCCATCGCAGCGATTTCCGCAAACAGATCAGCCTCGTTCGCGGCGGTACAGTGCGTACGCTCAGCGTTCAGGTGACGCGTGAGGAATCGCGCGATGCCAATGAATCCTATGTCATCACCCTCGATGACATCACCGATCTTGTCATAGCGCAGCGTTCGACCGCCTGGGCGGATGTCGCCCGCCGCATTGCGCATGAGATCAAGAACCCGCTGACGCCCATTCAGCTGTCGGCCGAGCGTATCCGTCGCCGCTTCGGCAAGAACATCGCCGATGCCGACCGCCCGGTCTTCGACCAATGCACGGAGACGATCATCCGGCAGGTGGGCGATATCGGCCGCATGGTCGACGAGTTCTCCTCCTTCGCCCGCATGCCGAAGCCGACCATGGAGCCGACCGACCTGCGCGATATTCTGCGCGATGCCGTGTTCCTGCGCGAAATGGGCAATACCCATGTCCAGTTCGAGCGCGAGCTGGGCGACGAACGGCTCGAGGGCATGTTCGATGCGCGAATGCTCGGCCAGGCCTTCGGCAATCTCATCAAGAATGCCGTCGAGGCGATCGAAGGGGTGCCGAGCGACCAGGCGCGGGAGCAGCCGAAGATTCTCGTGCGCTCGTCGCTCGATCCGGATCGGGATCGCTTCACCGTCGACGTCATCGATAACGGCCGCGGCCTGCCGGTGGAGAATCGGCACAGCATTCTCGAACCCTATATGACGATGCGCGAGAAGGGCACGGGCCTTGGCCTCGCCATTGTCAAGAAGATCATTGAAGACCATGGCGGGCAGATCGAACTCCACGACGCTCCCGCCGATTTCGACCAGGGCAGGGGGGCCATGATCCGCGTGCATCTGCCGCGCCGTGAGCAAGCCGCCGTCGCCCATACGAAAAATGACAAGGAAAGCGTCTATGGCATCTGATATTCTCGTAGTCGACGACGAGGAAGACATTCGCGAAATCGTTTCGGGAATTCTTTCGGATGAGGGCCACGAAACCCGCACCGCGCATGACAGCGACAGCGCGCTAGCGGCTATTTCCGATCGCGCGCCGCGTCTGATCTTCCTCGATATCTGGATGCAGGGCAGCAAGCTCGATGGGCTTGCGCTGCTCGATGAAATCAAGGCACGCCACCCGGATCTGCCCGTGGTGATGATCTCCGGTCACGGCAACATCGAGACGGCCGTCTCCGCCATCAAGCGCGGCGCCTTCGATTTCATCGAAAAGCCGTTCAAGGCCGATCGCCTGATCCTGATCGCCGAGCGGGCGCTCGAAAATTCCAAGCTGAAGCGTGAAGTCTCCGAGCTGAAGCGCCGCACGGGCGATGCCGTTGAACTGATCGGCACGTCGGTTGCCGTTTCGCAGCTGCGCCAGACGATCGACAAGGTGGCGCCGACCAACAGCCGCATCATGATCTTCGGCCCGTCTGGCTCCGGCAAGGAGCTCGTGGCTCGGATGATCCACAAGAAGTCGGCTCGCGCGAATGGTCCCTTCGTGGCCCTGAATGCCGCCACCATCACGCCGGAGCGCATGGAAATCGCCCTGTTCGGCACCGAAGGCTCGCCGGGCCAGGCGCGCAAGATCGGCGCCCTGGAAGAAGCCCACCGCGGCATCCTCTATCTTGATGAAGTCGGTGAAATGCCGCGCGAGACGCAGAACAAGATCCTGCGCGTCCTTGTCGACCAGCAGTTCGAGCGTGTCGGCGGCTCCAAGCGCGTCAAGGTGGATGTGCGCATCATCTCGTCCACAGCCTACAATCTCGAAAGCCGTATCGCCGAGAGCCTGTTCCGCGAGGATCTTTATCACCGTCTCGCAGTCGTGCCCGTCCGGGTGCCGGCTCTGGCCGAGCGCCGCGAAGATATTCCCTTCCTCGTCGATCAGCTGATGCGCCAGATTTCCGAGCAGGCGGGCATCCGCCCACGCCGGATCGGCGATGATGCCATGGCGGTGCTGCAGGCGCACGACTGGCCGGGCAATATCCGCCAGTTGCGCAACAATATCGAACGGCTGATGATTCTCGCGCGCTCCGATGGCGCGGAAACGCCGATCACCGCGGAAATGCTGCCGACCGACCTCGGCGACATGCTTCCAAAGGTTTCCGCCAAGAACGATTACCACATCATGACGCTACCGCTGCGCGAAGCCCGCGAAATGTTCGAGCGCGATTATCTCATCGCCCAGATCAACCGCTTCGGCGGCAATATCTCGCGCACGGCGGAATTTGTCGGCATGGAGCGCTCAGCGCTCCATCGCAAGCTGAAGTCTTTGGGCGTCTGACCGGACGCCCGGCGTTTCAAACATTGCAAGATTCGGATCAGGGGCTTCCATGCCGAGAATAGCTTATGTCAACGGCCGCTACGTCAAGCACAGCGACGCCATGGTGCATATCGAAGACCGCGGCTATCAATTCGCCGATGGCGTCTACGAGGTTTGCGAAGTTCGCCACGGCGTGATCGTCGATCTGACGCGCCATCTCGATCGCCTCAACCGCTCGCTGAACGAGCTGCGCATCGCCTGGCCGATGACGCGCCAGGCATTGGTGCTGGTGATTCGCGAGACCTTGCGCCGCAATCATGTCCGCAACGGCCTGTTCTACCTGCAGGTTACGCGCGGCGTCGCCCGCCGCGATCACGTCTTCCCGCCGGCCGGCACGCCATCCTCCATCGTCGTTACCGCCAAGAGTACCGATCAGTTGGTGATTGCCAAGAAGAATGCCAATGGCATCAAGGCGATCACCGTCCGCGACAACCGCTGGGATCGCGTGGATATCAAGTCCGTTGGCTTGCTTCCGAACGCGATGGCCCGCCAGCAAGCCAAGGAGGCCGGCGCGCAAGAGGCGATCTATATCGATCACAACGGCATGGTGAAAGAAGGGGCCGCGACCAACGTCTGGATTGTCGATCACGACGGAAATCTCGTCACCCGTCCCGCCGAGCACGGCATCCTTCGCGGCATCACCCGCACGACGCTGATGGACGTCGCAGCCAAGCTCGATGTGACGATTGTCGAGCGATTCTTCTCGGTCGAGGAGATGATGCAGGCCCGCGAAGTCTTCATCACCGCTGCAACAAGTATCTGTTTTCCGGTCGTTTCTATCGACGGTGAGACCATTGCCAACGGTCATCCAGGCAGCATGTCACAGAAAATTCGCGAAGCCTTTTTCGACATTGCGGAAAAGACTGCGATTTGATACCAACATTCGCTGGGTGGAGAGAGCGAGGGTATCTCCGGTCCGGGACCTCTGTATATCATGACATTTAACCGGCTCAGGTCGGCAAAAAAGAAAGAAGCGGCGCGATGGCGGAACGTTCTCAGAACTTGCAGGACTTGTTTCTCAATACTGTTCGCAAGCAAAAGATTTCACTCACAATTTTCTTGATTAACGGCGTGAAGCTCACAGGGGTCGTAACCTCCTTTGACAATTTCTGTGTCCTGCTCCGCCGCGATGGCCACTCGCAGCTCGTCTACAAGCATGCGATCTCGACGATCATGCCGGGTCAGCCGATGCAGATGTTCGAGAGCGAAGAAGCCGCATCCTAACTGGGACTTGCCGTTATCACGACACGCGATACCAAAAATGATTCCCTCATCCCGGAGACCGTAAAACACCGGGATGATATGCGCGCCGTTGTCGTCGTGCCTGTGCTGAAACAGGCACGCTCCGCGCGCTCCGCTCAAGCCGACAGTGCCATCTCCGTTTCGCGCCCGCCTGAAAGCCGGCTGGAAGAGGCCAAGGGGCTTGCGCTCGCCATCGACCTCGATGTCGTCAACGGCTCTATCGTTCCCATCAACGACCCGCGGCCGGCAACCCTGCTCGGAACCGGTAAAATCGAGGAAATCCTTGCGCTGCTCGACGAGTTCAACGCCGGGCTTGTCATCGTAGATCATCCGCTGACGCCGGTACAGCAGCGCAATCTCGAGAAGGCCTGGAACGCCAAGGTCATCGACCGTACCGGCCTCATTCTCGAAATCTTCGGCCGCCGCGCCTCCACCAAGGAAGGCACGCTGCAGGTAGAGCTTGCGCATCTGAACTATCAGAAGGGCCGGCTGGTTCGAAGCTGGACCCATCTTGAGCGCCAGCGCGGCGGTGCCGGCTTCATGGGCGGCCCGGGTGAAACCCAGATCGAAGCCGACCGCCGTATGCTGCAGGAGCGGATCATCCGGCTCGAGCGGGAGCTGGAGCAGGTGGTCCGCACCCGCCAGCTTCATCGCGCCAAGCGCAAGAAGGTGCCGCATCCGATCGTGGCTCTGGTCGGCTATACCAATGCCGGCAAGTCGACGCTCTTCAACCGCATCACCGGCGCCGGCGTGCTGGCGGAAGACATGCTGTTTGCGACGCTCGATCCGACGTTGCGCCGCATGAAGCTGCCGCATGGCCGTACCGTTATCCTCTCCGATACCGTCGGTTTTATCTCGGACCTTCCGACTCACCTGGTGGCCGCGTTTCGCGCGACGCTGGAAGAGGTCTTGGAAGCCGACCTGATCCTGCATGTCCGCGATCTCTCCGATGATGACAATCAGGCCCAGAGCGCAGATGTCATGCGCATTCTCGGCGATCTCGGCATTGGCGAGGCCGAAGGCGCCGAGCGCATTCTCGAGGTCTGGAACAAGATCGACCGTTTGGAACCGGAGGCCCATGACGCCATCGTGCAGAAGGCGTCGACCGCTGAAAACGTCATTGCCGTTTCAGCGATAACAGGC
This sequence comes from Rhizobium sp. JAB6, assembly GCF_003024605.1. GTDB lineage: Bacteria > Pseudomonadota > Alphaproteobacteria > Rhizobiales > Rhizobiaceae > Rhizobium. Next base: position 110,289 of record NZ_PYJQ01000007.1, read on the forward strand.
GAGGGCGTCGATCGTCTGATGGATGAAATCAGCCGGCGCCTCTCCGGCGTGTTGACGGAAACAACGATCACCTTGCCCGTCGAAAAGCTGGCGCTGCTGCCCTGGCTCTACGACCACGCTATCGTCGACAACCGCAAAGACAATGAAGACGGCACGGTGACGCTCGACGTCCGTCTGACAGAAACCGAAGCGGCCGAACTGGAGCGTCGTATGGGCAACGGCCCGAAGCCGCAGCGCGAAGACTGGGAATAGGCGGCGTTCCGCATGTCGCGCAAAAGTGTGCAGCGGTTTTGCAGCACCGACATGCGAAAGACCAGAGCCTGAGGTGCGAGAAGCGAATCCTAGATCACGGCGCGCTTCAGGCCGTTTTTACACCGGCAAGCTGCCGCTCGATGGCTTTGGCCGCCTGCCAAATCTCTTCCATCCGCTCCAGCGAGGCGCCTTCCAGCGTCTCGCCTTCAGCCTCGAGCGTTGTTTCGATGTGATGGAAACGGCGGCGGAACTTGGTGTTCGTGCCGCGCAGCGCCTGCTCGGGATCGGCGTTCACGTGCCGGCCGATGTTGACGACAGCAAAGATCAGGTCCCCAAGCTCGTCGCTGACCTTGGCCTTGTCGCCGCTTACAAGCGCTGCCCGCAATTCACCGATCTCCTCCTCGATCTTGTCGAGGATCGGCTCCGGCGTCGACCAATCGAAGCCCACCTTGGCGGCGCACTCCTGCAGTTTCAAGGCTTCGGTCAGGGCAGGGAAGGTGCGTTGTACAGAGCCCAGGAAGCCGCCCTTGAAATCTTCCGTGATACCGCTCTTGGCGCGGCGCTCGGCGCGTTCCCGCTTCTCCTCGGCCTTGATCCGGTCCCACTGCAGCGTCACCGCATCCTCGGTCTTGGCATCGGAGACGGCAAAGACATGCGGATGGCGGCGGATCATCTTGCGGGTAATAGCATGCACGACATCGCCGAAGGAAAATGCGCCAGCCTCCTCGGCGATCCGGGCGTGGAAGACGACCTGCAGCAGGAGATCGCCGAGCTCGTCGCAGAGATCGTCATTGTCCTTGCGCTCGATCGCATCCGCGACCTCATAGGCTTCTTCGATCGTGTAAGGCTTGATGGTCTCGAAGGTCTGGACGATGTCCCAAGGGCAACCGCTCTCTGGGTTCCGGAGCGCCGCCATGATGTCGATCAGACGGGAAATGTCTCGCGATGCTTCCATCGTTGCCTCAAATTTTGCTCTGTCAGTTCAAAGGAATGTCGTTGCCGCTCTTCGACGCCTGGTAATTCTCGGAGAGACCGGCATAGGCTTGCTTTATGCGCGCCGTCTGGTCCTTCAGCTCGGCCTTACGCGGATCGGCTTCCGTCTCCACAAGGTCGGAAATGGCAAAGCTGTTCCAGAATGCGTTTTGGCGGCGATAGCCACCCGGCTCCAGGCCAAAAACTTCTTTCAGGATCTTGAGGTCGTGCGGGATCGCAAAGGCATCCCGGGAGTCCTCGTGGCTGAAAAAATAATAGAAATTGTCGAAGCCGGCCCAGGTGATCGCCGACATGCACATGGTGCAGGGCTCATGGGTGGACAGGAAGATGAGATCCTTGGTCGCGGGCTTTTCGCCGAGTTCGTAGAAGCGCTTGAGGGTGTGAACCTCGCCATGCCAGAGCGGGTTTTCCAATTCATTGTTGGTTTCCGCAATGACGAGCGAGAGATCGGACTTGCGCAGGATGGCCGCTCCGAAGACCTTATTGCCGGCGGCTACGCCCTTGCGGGTCAGAGGCAGGATATCGTTCTCGACAACGTCGAGAAGTCGGGCTGCAATGCTGTTGTAGGCCAAGGATCTCTCCGGGTTTTGTTGCTAGTCTATCGGCATTGCCCGAGCGGCGGAATGCGCAAATGACGTATGGACCGTGTTTGTCACAGGCAATAAAATCACTGCAGGCGTCAGTCAATGATAAAAGTCTATAGATTTCCTATATTTATCTCGATCTGCTCGCCTGGTGAGTTTTGCTCAAATCCTTGGCATGTCGAGCAAAAGAATACGCGCATGCATGGGCATTAGAATTTCTGTTTCTTCAATCTCTTGCCCGCAAAGGCGATATTCGCCAAATCTCGAAGTGGAACCATGATGTATCCCAGGACTGAACAGCTTTCGGTGTTTCCCGCTTTCTTCCGCGTGGAAGGAAGGGTGGCGGCTGTCTTCGGCAATGGCGACGAAGCCTTTGCCAAGGCACGGCTGCTCATGAACACGCAGGTCCGGATCGTCGCTTATGCACCGGCGCCTGAAGCCGATTATCACGCCTTCCTAATCGCCAATCGCATCGAAACCGCACGCGGCGATTTCTCGCCCGACCAGGTCAAGGGTGCCACGCTCGTTTTCGCTGCCACCGGCGACGCTGAGGCCGATCGCGCGATCGTCGATGCGGCTCGAGCCGAGAAAATTCCGGTAAATGCCGTCGACCAGCCTGAATATTGTGATTTCTATACGCCTGCGCTGGTCAATCGTGCGCCCGTTGCTGTCGCCATCGGCACCGAGGGTGCAGGCCCGGTGCTGGCGCAGATGATCCGCGCTCAGATCGACCAGATGCTGTCGCCGTCGCTTGGCAAGCTGGCAGAGCTCGCGACGCGCTTCCGCAAGCCGGTTGAGCGCTTTGTGCCGCGTGGCGTTGCCCGCCGCATCTTCTGGCGGCAGTTCTTTTCGGGGCCTGTCGCCGATGCCATCAATGCCGGCCATGTCGCACAGGCGGAGCAGGCGGCCGATGAGCTGCTGCAGTCGTCGCGTGAGGTCGAGGGCCGCGTCTGGCTGGTCGGTGCCGGCCCCGGCGCCGAAGATCTGCTGACGCTGCGTGCGCAGCGCGTGATGATGGAAGCCGATGTCATCGTCTATGATGCGCTGGTACCGCAGGCGATCGTGGATATGGGCCGCCGCGACGCCGAACGCCTGTCGGTGGGCAAGCGCAAGGGCTGCCACAGCAAGTCGCAGGAAGAAATCAACGATCTGCTGGTGCAGCTCGGCCGCGAAGGCAAGCGTGTGGTGCGGCTGAAGTCCGGCGATCCGCTGGTTTACGGCCGCGCCGGCGAGGAGATGGCGGCTTTGCGCGCGGCCGGCATCGGCTATGAGATCGTTCCCGGCATCACGTCGGCTTTCGCCGCTGCTGCCGATTTCGAGCTGCCGCTGACGCTGCGCGGCGTCGCCTCGTCGCTGGTCTTCACAACGGGCCACGATCTCACGGGCGATGTGCTGCCCGACTGGGCGAGTTTGGCCGTATCCGGCGCCACGATTGCCGTGTATATGGGACGCACGGTTGCCGCTTCCGTTGCCGGCCGCCTGATGCAGGCCGGCCTGCCGCCCGAGACGACCGTTGCCATCATCGAGAATGCCAGCCGGCGCGATCGTCGCCTGATGCACGGTATTCTGCGGGATCTGCCCGATCTCGAGCACCGCGACGAGTTGAACGGGCCGGTCATGGTCATTATCGGCGATGCCGTCGCCGGTGCGAATTTTGAGCAATCCGAGCCGCTGGTCCGCCGCGAGACCGCTGCTCAAGACTATGCAAGGAACTGATTTATGGTCGACAAGGTTCTGACCGCAAACCGGCTTACCGATGGCGTCGCCGTCTGGCTGAACGCAAATGGTGAGTGGACGACGTCGCTGCAGGAGGCGCTTGTCGCTCGGCATGCGGAAGCTGAAGCCGCGCTGGAAGCGATCGGCAAGCAGGCCTATGCCGAGAACAAGGTCGTCGATGTCAATCTGATCGACGTTCAGGAGACGGGCGGCAAGCTCTGGCCGCTGCGCCTGCGCGAGCGCATCCGCGCCGAAGGCCCCACTATGGAATATGCGCCGGGCTATGCCGCGGCCGATCCCGATTTCATTGCAGTCTGAGAAGTCCCGAGGAAATCATGTATCGTTACGATGAATTCGACCACGCCTTCGTTGCGGAACGGGTTGCCCAGTTTCGCGATCAGGTGGAGCGGCGGCTCTCGGGTGAGCTTTCGGAAGATGCCTTCAAGCCGCTGCGGCTGATGAACGGTGTCTATCTTCAGCTGCATGCCTATATGCTGCGCATTGCCATTCCTTATGGCACGCTGAGCTCGCGCCAGATGCGCATGCTCGCCCATGTTGCGCGCACCTATGACCGCGGCTATGGCCACTTCACCACGCGCCAGAATCTGCAGTTCAACTGGCCGAAACTGTCTGAAATGCCCAATGCCCTGGCCGATCTCGCCTCCGTCGAGATGCACGCGATCCAGACCTCCGGCAATTGCATTCGCAACGTAACGGCCGATCATTTTGCCGGCGCAGCTGCCGACGAAGTCGCCGATCCCCGGCCCTATGCCGAAATCCTGCGCCAATGGTCGTCGGTTCATCCGGAATTCTCCTTCCTGCCGCGCAAGTTCAAGATTGCCGTCACCGGCGCCGAGCGCGATCGCGCTGCCATTCAGGTGCATGATATCGGCCTGCATCTGAAGAAGAATGAGAAGGGCGAGATCGGCTTTGCCGTCTACGTCGGTGGCGGGCAGGGCCGTACGCCGCTGGTTGCCAAGCTCATCCGCGACTTCCTGCCGGAAGAGGATCTCCTGTCCTACACGACGGCGATCATGCGCGTTTACAATCTGCATGGCCGCCGCGACAACAAGTTCAAGGCGCGCATCAAGATCCTCGTGCATGAAACCGGTGCGGAGGAACTGGCGCGCCAGGTCGAGGTCGAGTTCGACAAGCTGCGAGACACCGAACTGAAGCTGCCGGAAGCCGATGTCCAGGCGATCTCGGCCTATTTCGCGCCGCCGGCACTGCCTGAGCGCCCGGAAGGTTGGGAAAGCCTGGCACGCTGGAAGAAGGCCGATCCGGCCTTTGCGCGCTGGGTGCAGCAGAATGTCCAGCCGCACAAGAACCCCGATTACGGCATGGTGACGATTTCGCTGAAGCCGATCGGCGGCATTCCCGGCGATGCGACGGATGTCCAGATGGAGGCCGTGGCCGATCTTGCCGAGGAATATGCCTTCGATGAAATCCGTGTCAGCCATGAGCAGAACCTCATTCTGCCTCATGTCGCCCTGGCAGATCTCGAAGCCGTCTATCGCGGCCTCGTCGCTATCGGGCTCGAAACGGCGAATGCCGGCCTAATCACGGATATCATCGCTTGCCCCGGTCTCGACTATTGCGCGCTTGCCAATGCGCGCTCCATCCCGGTCGCGCAGGAGATCTCCAGACGCTTCGGCTCGGCCGAGCGCCAGGCTGAGATCGGCGAGCTGAAGATCAAGATTTCCGGCTGCATCAATGCCTGCGGCCACCACCATGTCGGCCATATCGGCCTGCTCGGCGTCGAGAAGAAGGGTGCCGAACTCTATCAGATCACGCTCGGCGGCTCCGGTGACGAGAACACCTCGATCGGCGAGATCATCGGCCGCGGCTTCGAGCCCGACAAGGTGACCGACGCCATCGAGACCATTGTCGACACCTATCTGGGCCTTCGCCTGGATCCTTCCGAAACCTTCCTCGCAGCTTATCGCCGCGTCGGGCCGCAGCCGTTCAAGACCGCGCTCTACGGCGCGTCCTCATCGGCAGCCGAAGCGGCGTAAGGAGATTGACCATGACAAAGATCTGGCGGGAAACGGGTTTCGTGGACCATGATCCGTGGGTCATCGAGACCGACGAGATCAAGGCAGGCGAGGCGCAGAAGCCGCTGCTCGGCCTCGATGCCTTGATCGCAAAGGCGGAAGAGAGCAATGAGTCCGGCCTCGGCGTCCTCATCAAGCCGGCCGACGACGTGATCCGGCTGCAGCCCTATCTCGATCGTCTCGATATCGTCGCGGTCGCCTTTCCGGCATTCAGCGATGGCCGTTCCTTCAGTCATGCCTCGCTGCTGCGTCAGCGGCTCGCCTACGCTGGCGAATTGCGGGCCGTCGGCGACGTGCTCATCGACCAGATTCCGTTGATGCTGCGCGTCGGTATCGATAGTTTCGCCGTGACGAACGAGACCGCACTGAAGAGATTGGCGGAGAACCGCCTGCCGGGCATTCCGCACTATTATCAGCCGGCCGCGCGTCGCGCAGAAGGGGGGCAGGCCTATAGCTGGCGGCGTTTGCCGGCGAAATCGGCCTGAAGTCGAAAGACATGCTGTTGCGGCAATTCGGTGTCGGATTGTCATATTCCAATCCGTCAGCATGTGTCATGTCGGTGAGTTGGAATCTTGACTGAAATTTGCATATTTCAGTCCTATGTCGTCGGTTGGAATGGAATGCCTTTCAAAACCGGCTATATTGTAATATTAGCGTCGCGAAAATGAGCCTGCCGGGAAAGACGTGCCCAGGAAAAAACGCGTAAGATTAATACGGGATCCGAAACAGAATGAACGCCCCCGCCAAATCAGAAGAGTTTGCTTCAGCAGTCCCAGCCGGCGTCTTCGCCGAGAAGGTGCTGAGCGTCACGCACTATACCGACCGGCTCTTTCGTTTCACCATGACCAGGCCGCAAGGCTTCCGCTTCCGCTCCGGCGAATTCGCCATGATCGGTCTCATGGTTGATGGCAAGCCGCTTTATCGCGCCTATTCGATCGCGAGCCCCGCCTGGGCCGACGAACTCGAGTTCTTTTCCATCAAGGTGCCGGACGGCCCCTTGACCTCGCATCTGCAGAACATTAAGCCGGGCGACGAAGTCCTGATGCGCAAGAAGCCGACTGGCACGCTGGTTCTGGACGCGCTGACGCCCGGGCGTCGGCTCTATATGTTCTCGACCGGCACCGGCATCGCGCCGTTTGCGAGCCTCATCCGCGATCCCGAAACCTATGAAAAGTTCGAGGAGGTCATCCTCACCCACACGACGCGCGATGCCGCCGAGCTGAAATACGGCTTCGATCTCGTCGAGGAAATCCGCAACGACGAGATTCTCAGCGAAGTTGTCGGCGACAAGCTGCGCCACTATGCGACCGTCACCCGTGAGGAATTCCCCTTCAAGGGCCGCATCACCGATCTTATCGAAAACGGCAAGCTTTTCAGCGATCTCGGCGTGCCGCCACTGGATCCCGCCATCGACCGTGGCATGATCTGCGGCTCCTCCGCCATGCTGAAGGACACCAAGGGCCTGCTCGAAAGGGCTGGCCTGAACGAAGGCGCCAACAACAAGCCGGCCGAGTTCGTCATTGAACGCGCGTTCGTCGGGTAAGCGAATTATTCCAAGGTTAAATGAAAGGCGGTTCCAGCAACGAAGCCGCCTTTTTCATGCATTGTTGAGATAATCGACGAGTGCGGCCATGGCAGTGCGTGCCTTGTCGGCATCGCCGCGGCGGATGGCGTCTATCGCCTGAACATGCATGGTGATTGCGCCTCCCATGCGCTCATGCGTTCCAGCCGAATACCACAGCCGGCGTGCATGTGTTTGCACCGGGGCGAGGGCGGCTGTTATGAAGTTGTCGGGACAAGCTGCTTCCAGTACCTCGTCGAAGGCCTTGTCGGTCGCAAAAAAGCCGGGCAGGTCGCCGTTTTCGGCGCATTCCGCCATTAGGCCGGCGCATTCCCGCAATTGCTCGCCCTGGCGCGGTTCGGCATGGGTGGCGGCGAGCGCAGCTGCAATCGATTCCAGTTCGCGCCGTACCTGCATGACATATTGATGATCTTCAGGACGAATTTCCGCGATTTGCAGGCCGACGCGGGCCTGCACGTGGATCAGTCCCTGCCAGGCAAGCTTCTGGACGGCCTCGCGCACCGGCGTCCGCCCCATGTACCGCGATCTCGATCAGCTGTTTTTCGGTGACGAGGGCGGCCGGCTTCAACTCGAGCGTCGCGATCGCGTATTCCAGCGTGAGATAGGCGAGATGGCTAAGCGAATTCTGCATCCGAGCTCATGTCCACTTATGCCAGACGGCACACAATGTCGTCCGGCATCATCGAAGGCAATCGATGTGATATATCATTGCGCTGCGTCGCGCATGGCCATGCACAGCGCTTGTATATCGCTTTGCGCATGCTCGCCTTGAAGCCGACGGTGTCGGCACCATGTCGCAAGTCTAGCTGAAAGAGCCGCGCCTCATTGGCCGATTGCGGTTGTAAGGGAGGGCGGCCGTCGTTTGGCGGCCATGAGCAGATCGAGTTCCGTCGATGAGGGCCCGAACTTGTAGAAGAGGCGTTTCGCCTCCGCGTCGTCGAGGCGATATTTCCGCGCAAATTCGGCAATACTGTAGGGGCGGCCGCGAATGACTTTGCGTGTGGTTGTCGGATTGGCGTTTTCCGTCATGTTTCCAACCTCCTTTCGGGTCCATTTTGATAGATAGCGCCGAGGTCGGGCTTGGAAAGGCCTGAAAACGTATCGTGGCATTTCAATTCAGTATGCTGCGATTCAAGCGCTTGATGGCTGGCATGTCGTCGCGACCTGCTGGACGTTTCTTGCGCGAGATTCTTTTTTATTGCCGCGCAATAAAAAAGGGGAAGGCGGTTTTTTCCGCCTTCCCCTTTTCCTCTTCCCGATTCGGGCTCGTCCAGCCCGATGCGCCGCTCAACGCCTGATCATGCGGCCGACGAAGATCAGGATGCAGGCCCCGATGAAGCCCGTGATCAGGTAGTTCAGCCATGCGTGGAAGGGTAGTCCAATATGGAGCACGCCCAGCAGCCAACTGGCGACGAGTGCGCCTACGATGCCGAGGACGATGTTCATGATAATGCCCGTGTTGCTTTTCATGATCATCTCGGCGAACCAGCCAGCCAGGCCGCCGATGATAATTGCTGCAATCCAACCGACGTGTGCGTCATCCATAAAAGAACCTCCTGAGGGCCCGACGGGTTGTTAACAATAACTGATATACACCAAAAACGATTCGGACCCCAACTGTTGCGGATGGCGAGCCGATCGATCCGTTCATTGCAACCCCGATTATTAAGGGGAATTGTTACGGTTGTTTGGGTCTTGAGGAACGATTGCCTTGCCGGTGATTGTCGGTCGCTGGCATCATTCTGATTCCCGCTGGGAGCGGTGGTTTCTTCGGCCCGATGGCGGCCTTTCGTGATAGTGAGGTGAGGAAAAGCATACTCGGCCGCCGACAACCGCAATTTTATGGGTTGACCACGATAGGGCGTCTGCATATGTTCCGCGCACTTCCAGCCGGGGCAGGCTCTGCCAGCGGAGAGGGAGAGCGTAGCTCAGTCGGTAGAGCAACTGACTTTTAATCAGTAGGTCATGGGTTCGAATCCCATCGCTCTCACCATAGACATCTTGTCCAGCCCGGAGACATAGGTAACAAAACGTACCTAAGACATGGGTGACAATCTCGTGCCGAACGGATTGTCGATGGTTTGCAAAGTCCTCTGTTCCAAGTCGATATATCCCAAATCATAGTGCATGAAGCTTATGAGCCAAATGCCGTCGTCGACTTCCTTGATTCCCAGTTTCTGTCCTGCCATGACGGTCGAGATGTTGATCTTCTTGCGATGCATGCAGATGCGGCCGCAATTGGTCACCAGTGCCTCGCGATCGTGAAAGGGGTAATCGATCTGCGGCAGCCCCTGATAGGAACGTGCCGATGCGGTGTAGATGTCCGCAGGCGCTTTCATCGCCAGCGCTTCATGTGGCCGCTCCTCATTGAATTCGCTCAAGAAAGCGTCGAAGCGGGCCTGCTGCTGCAGGATATTTCTGCCAGGCGGACGGGTCGCCTCTTTCTTGAGCGTCAGGTGCATGCGCTCGTGCCGGCCATTCTCTTGCGGATGGCCCGGCCGGATGCGCTCGAGCGCAATACCGAGCCTGAGCCACCAAACGGATAGCTTCGAGAGATTGTAGAGCCCGTTGGGACTGGCGAACGGCAAGCCGTTGTCGCTTCTGATCGCGGTGGGCAGTCCGCGCTCGGCAAACAGCCGCCGGAAGGCGTCGAAGACACCTTGTTCGCGCGTCGATTCGAAGGCTTCGCAGGCGAGCAGGAAACGCGAGGCCTGGTCGGTGACCGTCAGCGGGTAACAGTATCGACCGTCGCCGAGCTTGAACTCGCCCTTGAAATCGGCGCACCACAGATCGTTCGGCGTCAGCGCCTGAGACAGAGGCGTTCCCTCGGCGCGGTGGCGGTGCCGCTTGCGGGCATGCGCGACCAGCCCATGCCGGTCGAGAACCGCATGCACCGTGCTTTTGGCCGGTATGCGCACGTCGCCGGCAAGCTTGCGCACCAGCAGTTCGCGGATCTTGCGCGCACCCCAATGCGGCTTGTCCGTCTTCAGCCGCACGATCATCGCTTCGACCGGCTCGGGCAGCTGGTTGGCATAACGCACCGGCCTTCGAGACCGATCGGTCAGCGCCTCCAGACCGTCGTCCTTGTAGCGGTTGAAGATCTTGTAGCCGGTCTTGCGCGAGATCCCGAACGACCGGCACACCTCGCTCATGCCTTCGCCCTCAAGCAAGCGGGCGACAAATCGTAGACGTTCCTCCATCACCGAAGTCTCTCTCCACGGCATCAACACCTCCCGCCAAAAAGCGGAAAGTGTTACCCATCTCTCCGGTACAATTCGTCACCTATCTCTCAAGTCGGGCATCTGTGTCCAGCCCGGAGACATAGGTAACGAAACGTACCTAGGCCACGGGTTCCGGGCTTTTCATTGCTAAATGATATCGACATTACTCGGACAAAGCAGGAATCTGGCCGGGATGTCGCATGCTCGCGGCGACGGCCTTTTTTACCGAGCAAGCCAGCCGCAAGAAAAACCCGGTATTCGCTGCCTGCAAGGGAGATGCGCGAATCGAGATATTTATCAGACCTCGCTGATCCACTAAATGATCGCTCTTCAATACCAAAGGATCAAGATGTCTGACCATCCGCGTTCATTAGAGTCGACAAGGCGTTGCTTATCGGACCGAAGGCCTAAAGGAGCCATGATTTACCTAATGGTCGCAGTAGTTGCTGTTATCATCGGATTGACTTCGGGACGGCATGAGAGCGCGATACAAACTGTCCCCCAGGTGGCGAAGCTGGTTCATTAGATAGAAGATTGCCCGAGCCGAAGGCCACACGGCCGGGCATAATGGCCGCAACCTTCGCCTTGATGCATGGCTGGTCGTGTCCGCTGCCCATCCGAAAGCGACGGACTTCCCAAGAGCCCAATTTGAGATCGCTTCGTTCGGTTCTGAGGCCCATGTGGCTCGGAACAGGTGATGGCTCCTCCGCAGTCTCGAAGGAAACAATAAAGATAGAGCCTTCGCGGTCGCTTCTGTATTGCTCGCTCTTACTGTCTGTCTGGCCGGCTCCCATCGCGCTTTCGTCCGCCACCCCATAACGCACAGGTTGTTGATGGTTTTGATCCGAATGGGCTGGTGAAGAACGTTCATTTGGTAGTACCATAGATCCATCAATAAGATTGTCAGTGAATACGACGGGCGAATGATGGAATTCGTGGCAGAGCTGTCACTATGGGAGATTTATGCAATCGTTTGCGGGTTGCTGGTATCCTTGGGACTTTGGGCCGGGCTAATCGTGGGCAGGAGGTTTTCGATAGCCTTGAGGGTGTTGCCGCTTCTCGGTATCGCGGTCACGACGCCGGTGACCGAGCGGTTTGTGATCCCCTACCTTTCGGAGCGCTATCCGGTGATCTTCGCCAACAAGGATCTGCCTAAGAAGATCGATCAAAAGACCACGCTGACGAAGATAGATCTCACCGATCACATCTACAGCTATTTCTACGATCTCGACGACGATGATGACTTCGATCCGCCTCTCGTCAAGTCCGCGCAACTCACGGACCTCTGCGACTTCCTGCTGCCGAAATTCAGTTCCGGCGAAGCATCTTTGGCGAATTACATCTATCAACTGAAGGGCAGGGACTATTCGTTTTCGGTCGACAGCACCGACTGCTCCTGACGGCTGGACAGGCGAAACATCAGGGGCGCCGTGATTCAAAATCCCCCGCCACCTTCCCAGCTGCGCAGGGCGCAGACGAGGCTTATGCCATTGTCGAGAGCGCGACGGCTGCGACCGCTGTCAGGCCACCGAAGATCGGCAGCATTTGAGCATAACGAGCCGCGCGAGCTTCTTTCTTTCGATCGATGTCATGATCGGCTTCCTCACATGCAGTGAGGCCTAAACGCATGGAACTCATGCTTCGTTTCACGTCCGTCGCCGCATTGTAATATTATACATCGCTAAAAATACAGGGAGGCGGTACTTTGCCGGTTCGAAAACGGCAAATCCGCTCGGTAGGGATTACCGAACATTATGGTGTCGCGACTTCTATCGGAACCTAATCCAGTCAGGTGAGTTCCATTTTCAACTGAAAGGAGGCACGCCTTGGCACAGGAACGACAAGATGAATCGAAGGGCGGACGTGAGAAGAAGCAAGCGCTCGCGGAGATACAACACAGCAAGGCGCATGAGAACGATCGGATGAATAGGGAAAAGGACGGAGCTTCCGTCGTTGCAGATCCCCGAAACAGGTTGGTGGATGGCAAAATCGATCCGGTTACAAAGGAGCGCAAGCCCAGCGGTGCATGAGCGCTAGCACTATGGGCCTGCTCGCGGGTTGATGCGCCGTTTCCTTATCGTACAAAGATAGCCGCGCAGCCCGGCTGAGCGGCGCACGGACGATCACATTACGGCCGCAGGGCGATTTGATTTTCCATCGTTCACGAGTGCAATCCCAGCGAGGACGGTTCGCTGGGATTCCGTTGCGGAACTTTGCCGTGACTAGCGGGCAAATGTTTGCCGTGACGATATCAACTTTTGTCCGTCCCCATCTGAAGCGATCGAACGGAATCTCCAGTGGGACTGACGGCGATGTTGCGCCGCAGCCTGGTGTTCCCATTTGAATTTTTGTGTGGGAATGACGAACTCATTCTCGCGATCAACTTTACCGCCAGCTGAACGGTAAAGTTGACCGTGATATTTGAGAGTGAAAAGGTCTCTAGGCCTTGCCGCCGTTCTTCTTGCAATCGCTTCGGAATTTGGCGCGGGCCTTTCCATGCAGGCCCTTGGCATCGGCCTGGGCTGAACATGCCTTGGAAACGGCAGTTTGAGCGGGCTTCGTTGCCTTCGGCTTCATCGTATTGGTGGTCGATGGCGTCGACGTCGTTGCACTCGGCGTGGTCGTTGTCGTGGTGCTAGGGGTAGTTGCCGTTTGTGCCATCGCGCTTACGCCGAAGAGTGCCACAAAGGCTGCAGTCGTGAACATAGTAGCAATTCTCATGGGGCTTTCCTCTGCTGATTAGCTTGAGCGGAATATGCGTTGTTCGACGAACATCAGCAGCTTGAACCAATATTTTTACAAAAGCAATTCGTTCATCAGGCAGTCTCGCGACTCTTGGCTGCGCCTGGAAAACCGGGGAATATCGGGGTTTTGCAATAGGCTGCAGGGTTCCCAATTCCGTCAACTTTAAGGCAGGATGCCAAGCCCGCTCGAAAAGGTGATTGGCTTTCCGATACCCGCGCCTTTAGGAAAGAATCGGAATGACATAGCCGGAGTCCATCGTGTCGCTTGCCGATATCTCGCTTCTGAGTGCCTTGCTCGCCGGAGCGCTTTCGTTTCTTTCACCTTGCGTGCTGCCGCTCGTACCGCCCTATCTCTGCTACATGGCGGGAATTTCGGTCGAGCAGTTTCGTGGCGGAGGAGCGGCGGTTGCCGAAACACCGAGCGTTCGCGGCAATGTGCTGATGTCGGCGCTGTTCTTCACCTTGGGATTTGCCACCGTATTCGTTGCGCTCGGCGCCGGCGCGTCCTCGATCGGCATGCTCCTGCGCCAGCACCTCGATATTCTCGCCAAGATCGGCGGCCTGATCATCGTCGTCATGGGGCTGAACTTTCTCGGTGTCTTCCGCATCGGCCTTCTGGCCCGTGAGGCGCGCTTTCAAAGCGGCGGCAAGCCGGCGACGCTGACGGGAGCCTATGTCATGGGTCTTGCCTTCGCCTTTGGCTGGACGCCCTGTATCGGCCCGGTGCTCGGCGCCATCCTGGGCATTGCCGCCTCGCGCGAAACGGTCGGTGCCGGCGCCGGACTGCTCGCTATCTATTCGCTCGGGCTTGCCATTCCCTTTTGGATCGCCGCCGGCTTTTCCGGGGCCTTCATGCGCTTTCTCTCCCGTTTTCGCCGCCATCTCGGGACGGTCGAGAAGATCATGGGCGGGCTTCTGGTCCTGACGGGCCTCGCCTTCATCTTCGGCTATATCAGCGATATGGCGATCTGGTTTCAGCAGACCTTTCCAATCCTGATGAAAATCGGCTAAGCCGGGCGATATTTTCGCCTCCCGTTTTTCCCGGCAGATGGAACATGCCCGATGGCTTACCCCCATGGCTGATATTGTTGGTCTGTTGCTGCCATTTTTCGGGCTGATCCTGTCGGCTATGCCGCCGCACGCATCACCAAGCAGCCGGCGGATGCGCTCGGCTGGCTGAACACGTTCATCATCTATGCCGCATTGCCGGCACTGTTCTTCAAGCTCGTGGCCCAGACGCCGATCGAACAGCTGACGCGAGTCGATTTTATCGCCACCGATATCGCCGTGACTTACTCGATTTTCCTGCTGCTGTTTCTGATCGGTCGTTTCCTGCGCCGCAATTCGCTTGCCGACAGCACCATCCAGGGCTTTGCGGGAGCCTATGGCAATATAGGCTACATGGGGCCGGGACTTGCACTCCTGGCGCTCGGCGAAAAGGCGGCTGTTCCGGTGGCGCTGATCGTCTGCTTCGAAAATGCGCTGCACTTCATCGTCGCGCCCGCTCTGATGGCACTGGAAGGTGCCGACAGGCGTTCTCCCTCGCGGCTTGCTGCGGATATCGCCTGCAAGGTGCTGCTGCACCCGTTCATCCTGTCGACCGCGCTCGGCTTCCTCGTGGCGGCGCTTTCGTTCCATCAGCCCGTCGCCTTCGAGCGATTTATCAATTATCTCGCGCAAGCTGCTGCTCCTTGCGCGCTATTTGCCATGGGTGTGACGCTTGCGCTGCGTCCGCTCAAGCGGATTCCGGTCGAGATCGGCTATATCGTGCCGGCAAAGCTCATCCTGCATCCGCTTGTCGTCTATATCGTTCTGCAAGCTGTCGGCGGTTTCGATCCGATCTGGATCGAGGCCGCCACGTTGCTGGCGGCACTGCCGACGGCAACGAATGTCTTTGTCATCGGTCAGCAATATGGTGTCTGGCAGGAGCGGGCCTCAGCCACGATCCTGATTACTACGGCCTGTTCCGTGGTGACGGTTTCACTGGTGCTTTATCTGATAAAATCCGGCGCCCTACCGGCGCAGCTTTTCCCGTAATGCCGAGGAAAAATTGCGCAGGCCGCCGCCGGGTTCGATTCCCTCGCGCATGACGATGTTGCGCAGCGGAGCAATGGCGGAAAGCACATGCAAGCCTGCCGCCCGCAGCATCTGCACAGGCAGGAAATCCGACAGAAGCGAGCGGTTGAGGAGATCGACACTCACCGTGCGGCTGACGATGTCGGCGCGTCTCTTGCGATCGAAACTGTCGCCCGCCGTTGCTAAGATCGGAAGGTCGGCGCGTGAGCAGAGAATGTCCGACAAGGCCAGGATATCGCGAAGGCTGAGATTGAGGCCTTGCGCGCCGATTGGCGGGAAGACGTGGGCCGCTTCGCCGATCAGCGCTGCCCGGCCCTTGCCGAAGCGGTAGGCCGTCATGCCGGAGAGCGGCCAGACCTGCACGCTGTCCTCGATGGTTATTTTACCGAGCATCGACTGCATGCGTTCCTCGACCAGCAGGCCGAGTTCTTCTAGCGATTTTTCGGCATTGGCGGCGGCTTCAGCCGGCCTTTGCACCCAGACGAGGCTGGAGCGTCCCCCAGGCAGCGGCACTTGCGTAAACGGACCGCTTTCGGTGTGGAATTCCGTGGAGATGTTCTGGTGCGGCAGGCTATGCGCAAAATTCAGAACCATCGCCGATTGCGGATAGGACCAGCCCTTGGTCTTGATCCCAAGGACTTCGCGCACCATCGAATTGCGACCGTCCGCGCCGACGACGAATGCGGCTTCGACCGAATCACCGTTGTCGAGGGTGATCGAGACACCATCGTCACGGAAGGTGACCTGAGACGCCGTAGCGTCCATGCGGCTGACATTGCCTTCCGCTTCGATGGCTTGGCTTAGCTTGTCGAGCAGCACGGCATTCGGAATATTGTAGCCGAAGGCATCCAGCCCGATTTCGGATGACCGGAACGAGACCGTCGGCGCCCGCAGCAGCCGTGACGTGCCGTCGATAATGCGCATCGTGGTCAGCGCTGCCGCCGAAGGCGCGATACTGTCCCATAGCGTCAGTCGCTCCAGAAAGCGGATCGATTGATCCATCAGCGCCGTGGTCCGCTTGTCGGCTTTGTTGTGCGGCGAGGCCACGAGGGCGACGGATCTTCCGCCGCGCGCCAGCGCGAACGCCGTGATCATGCCGGCGAGCCCTCCGCCGATAACGGCCACTTCAATTTGCTTCATATCGATGCCTCAATTGCCTTTGGTTCTGAAAATAAGCGCTTAGCCTGTTGAAATCCATGGGATGAAACATCGCAACGGGTGAAAATGACAGCAAGTCGCGATAGCGTGCCGCAATAAACGCTTTTGCGCTGGCGATGCCGACCAAAGGATGCATATTAGCAAGAAAAACCGCCTGCCGGGGCAGGTGAATAAGCTGACGAGTCGTGGGGCGGATGAAAATCTTCAATTACAAGCGGGTGCCTTATGCGGAGATGCGTGCCTTCTCCGTTCATATATTGACGGCATCCGGATCCTTTCTCGCCTTTCTCGGCGTCGTTGCGGCGTCGGAACATCGCTTTGTCGATATGTTCTGGTGGCTTGGC
The DNA here is from genome assembly GCF_003024605.1 of Rhizobium sp. JAB6. GTDB lineage: Bacteria > Pseudomonadota > Alphaproteobacteria > Rhizobiales > Rhizobiaceae > Rhizobium. The sequence continues at coordinate 127,013 of NZ_PYJQ01000007.1, forward strand.
CTGGCGCTGCTGGTCGACGGCATAGACGGGCCGATCGCGCGCAAGGTTCGCGTCAAGGAGGTGCTGCCCAACTGGTCCGGCGACACGCTCGACAATATCATCGATTACGTGACCTATGTGCTGTTGCCGGCCTTCGCGCTCTATGAAAGCGGCATGATCGGCGAGCCCTGGTCCTTTGTCGCTGCTGGCATGATCGTCGTTTCCAGCGCCATCTATTATGCCGATACCGGCATGAAGACGGATGAGTATTTCTTCTCCGGTTTCCCGGTGGTTTGGAATATGGTGATTTTCACGCTTTTCGTCATCGGCGCCAGCGCCACGACCGCCATGATCCTCGTCGGCGTTTCCGTCGTCCTGACCTTTCTGCCGATCAATTTTTTGCATCCCGTGCGCGTCAAACGCTTGCGGCCGCTGAACCTTGGCATATTTCTCTTCTGGTCGGCGCTCGGCATCTATTCGCTGCTGATGTATTTCGTCATGCCGCAATGGGCCGTTGTCCTCTTCATTATCAGTGGTATTTATCTTTATTGCATCGGTGCCGTGCTGCAGTTTTTCCCGTCCCTTGGCCGTCGGTAAGGCCCGTCCTCAGGACGTCAGTAAGGATTGAGCATCATGAAGAAGGCCAAGGTCATCCGTATTCATGAAAATGGCGGTCCGGAGGTCATGAAGCTGGAGGAGGTGGATCTGCCGCCGCCCGGCGCGGGCGAGGTGCAGCTTCGGCACGCGGCGATCGGCCTCAACTTCATCGATGTCTATTTTCGCTCCGGCCTCTACAAGGCGCCTCAATTTCCATTGCCTCTCGGCAAGGAAGCTGCGGGCACGATCACCGAAGTCGGGCCTGGCGTAACCGATTTTGCCGTCGGCGATCGTGTTGCCTATGTCGGCAGCGATGGCGCCTACAGCGTCGAACGCAACATCGAGGCCCGCCATCTGGTCAAAGTACCTGACGATATCCCGCTTGAAACCGCAGCATCGATGATGCTGAAGGGCATGACGGCGGAATATCTGCTGAACCGCACTTTCAGGGTCGGCCCCGGAACGACGCTGCTGTTTCATGCGGCTGCGGGCGGTGTCGGACTGATCGCCGGCCAATGGGCCAAGGCCCTCGGCGCCGAAACCGTCATCGGCACCGCCGGTTCCGCCGAAAAGGTCGAACTGGCGCTGGCGCATGGCTATGACCATGTTATCGACTACGGCAAAGAGAATTTTGCCGAACGCGTCCGCGAGATCACCGCAGGCAAGGGCGTTGACGTCGTCTATGACTCGGTGGGGAAGGATACGTTCCCGCAGTCGCTCGATTGCCTGAAGCCGCGCGGCATGTGGGTCACCTTCGGCCAGTCTTCCGGTCCGATCGAGAATTTCAATCTCGCCATCCTCAACCAGAAGGGCTCGCTCTTTGCCACCCGGCCGAGCCTTTTTGCCTATGTCGGCACAGCTGAGGAGTTGAGAGCCAGTGCAAAGGCGTTATTTGCTGTTGTGCAAAGCAACAAAGTGCGTATCAATATTCATCAGACCTATCCGTTAAGCGATGCAGGGCGCGCGCATGCGGATCTGGAAGCCAGGAAAACGAGTGGAACTACACTACTGATCCCATAGATCCGTAAAGGGCAGGACGGTGGGAAGGAAATGAGGGGAACGTGTCGTCATCTGATGCGCCGGCAGCCGGTGCACTATTGTCCGTTCGCAAACTGACGAAACTCTTCGGCAGTTTTGCAGCCTGCAACGAAATCGATCTCGAAATCCAGCCAGGCGAAATTCACGCCCTTCTAGGCGAAAACGGCGCCGGCAAATCCACGCTGGTAAAAATGCTGTTCGGCGTGCTCGAACCGTCGCATGGGCAGATCGTCTGGCAGGGGCAGCCTGTGGCGATCGATGCGCCGGGCACGGCGCGCAAGCTCGGCATCGGCATGGTGTTTCAGCATTTTTCCTTGTTCGAAGCGCTGACTGTCGCGGAGAATATAGCGCTCTCGCTGGACAGCAATATCCCGCTCGCAAAAATTTCCGAGGAAGCTGCAAAGCTATCCCGTGCCTATGGCTTGCCGCTCGATCCGAATGCGCACGTGGCCGATCTCTCGGTCGGCGAACGTCAGCGCATCGAGATCGTCCGGGCGCTTCTGCAGAACCCTGGGCTGATTATTCTCGACGAGCCCACCTCCGTTTTGACGCCGCAGGAAGCCGACCGCCTGTTCGAAACCCTGTTTAAGCTGAGGGACGAGGGGCGCTCGGTGCTTTATATCAGCCATCGGCTGGAGGAAGTGCAGCGCATCTGTTCGCGCGCCACGGTTCTTCGTCATGGCAAAGTAACGGGTGCTTGCGATCCACGGCGGGAAACGACCGGTTCGCTCGCCCGCATGATGGTCGGCAACGACGTCGCCAGCGTCCAGCACGAGGGCCTCGGCGCGAAGGGAGACATTCTCCTCGAAATTGCGGGCCTTTCGGCGCCGGCCCGCACTCCGTTTGCCATGGCGCTGAAGGATGTTTCCCTGCGTGTACGGGCCGGCGAGGTGCTGGCGATCGCCGGCGTTGCCGGTAACGGCCAGGGCGAATTGTTCGATGTCATTTCCGGCGAATACACGGTCGCCGCGGATGATCTCGTCCAGCTGCGCGGCAAGACTGTCGGCACCAAGGGCATTAATCCGCGCCGGTTGATCGGCGCTGGTTTTGTGCCCGAGGAGCGTCATGGCCACGCCGCGGTATCCGCTTTGAAGTTGTCGGATAACCTCGTGCTCGCCCGGCATCAGTCGGACCGCAAGTCGTTCCTTGGCGGTAGCTTCTTCAATGTCATCAGGCATGGCGCGGTCAAGCAGGCGACGAAGCGCATCTGCGAGGCAATGGATGTGCGCAAGAGCGGCGATGATCCGGCAGCCGGCGCGCTGTCCGGCGGCAATCTGCAGAAGTTCATCGTCGGCCGCGAACTCGATCGCCGGCCGAGCGTGCTCGTCGTCAACCAGCCGACCTGGGGTGTCGACGCAGGGGCGGCAAGCCGCATCCGCCAGGCGCTGGTCGATCTTGCCCGCGACGGCTCGGCCGTGCTCGTCATCAGCCAGGACCTTGACGAGATTTTCGAAGTCGCGACCGACATTGCCGTCATCTCGGAAGGACGGCTTTCGCCGTCCTATCCCGCCGGTGACCTGACCCGCGAAAAGATCGGCCTGCTGATGGGCGGCTCGCATGAATCGAAGACGCATTCGGAGCCTGCACATGCGCATTGAACTCGAAAAGCGCCCGCAGGTCTCCAAGCTGTTCGGCCTGCTCTCGCCACTGCTTGCGCTCGCCTTGGCGCTGATTGCCGGCACCATCATGTTCGCTATCATGGGCAAGGATCCCGTCGAGGCGCTCGACGCCTTCTTTGTCGAGCCTCTCCTGGAGGTCTGGTCGCTGCACGAACTGGCGATCAAGGCCGGACCGTTGATCCTGATCGCCGTCGGCCTATGCCTCTGCTACCGCTCCAACAACTGGAATATCGGGGCCGAAGGCCAGTTCACCATGGGAGCGATCGCCGGATCATTCATCCCGATCGTCTTCACCGATTGGCATTCGCCGATAATGCTGCCTTTGATGCTGATCGCTGGCGCCGTCGGCGGCGCTCTCTATGCCGCAATTCCCGCGCTTCTGAAGGCGCATTTCAATACGAACGAGATTCTGACGAGCCTGATGCTTGTCTATATCGCGCAGCTCTTCCTCGATTGGCTGTCGCGCGGGCCATGGCGCGATCCGCAGGGCCATAACTTCCCGCAGAGCATCGACTTTCCGCCGGAAGGGGTTCTGCCGGCGATCTGGGCGGATTCCGGGCGTGCGCATTGGGGCATTGTCTTTGCCGTGATCGCGGCGATCCTTGCCTGGTTCGTCATGAAATATACGCTGAAAGGTTTTGAGATAAGCGTGCTCGGCCAGTCGGCCCGGGCAGGGCGCTTTGCCGGTTTTTCCTCGCGGAAAATGGTCTGGTTCGCATTCCTCGTCTCCGGCGCGCTTTCGGGATTGGCCGGCATATCCGAAGTTTCGGGATCTATCGGCCACCTGCAGCCGGCGATCTCGCCGGGTTACGGTTTCACCGCCATCATCGTCGCCTTTCTTGCCCGCCTCAATCCCCTTGGAGCCATTCTCTCCGGTCTCGTATTGGCGCTGACCTATCTAGGCGGCGAAGCCGCGCAATTGTCGCCGGGAATATCTGCCAAGGCGGCCAGCGTTTTCCAGGGCCTGCTGCTGTTCTTCGTGCTCTCCTGCGACACGCTGATTTATTACAAAATCCGTGTGGTCTGGTCGCGAGTCCGTGGAGGTGCGGCATGAGTGTGTTTGAAGCCATCCTGCTCACGATCATCACCGCGTCGACGCCGCTCGTCATTGCCGGCCTCGGTGAACTGGTGGTGGAACGCTCCGGCGTCCTGAACCTCGGTGTCGAAGGCATGATGATCATTGGCGCGGTCGCCGCTTTCGTCGGGGCGCAGATGAGCGGATCGCCCTATGTCGGCCTATTGACCGGCATCGCCGCGGGTGCTCTGTTTTCGCTGCTGTTCGGCTTTCTCACGCTGACACTGGTTACGAACCAGGTCGCGACCGGCCTGGCGCTGACCATTCTCGGACTCGGCCTTTCCGGCATGATCGGCGAGGGCTATGTCAGCGTGCCCGGCGTGCAGTTGCGCGAAATCGTCTTTCCATTGCTGTCGGACATACCGTTCCTAGGTCCGGTGCTGTTCAAGCAGGACCTGACCTTCTACCTCTCGATTGCGCTGCTGATCGGCGTCAATTGGTTCCTCTTCCGCAGCCGTGCGGGCCTGAAGCTGCGCGCTGTCGGCGATAGCCATGGCTCGGCCCATGCGCTCGGCATCGACGTCATCCGCACCCGTTACCTCGCCGTCATGTTCGGCGGCGCCTGCGCCGGGCTTGCGGGCGCGCAGCTGTCGCTGGTCTATACGCCGCAATGGGTCGAGAACATGTCGGCCGGCCGCGGTTGGGTGACGCTGGCGTTGGTGGTCTTCGCCTCCTGGCGGCCGATGCGTGTCTTGGCCGGGGGATATCTCTTTGGCGCCGTGACGATCCTGCAATTCCATGCGCAGGGCTTCGGCGTCGGCATACCCTCGCAATTCCTGTCGATGCTGCCTTATGCGTCGACTATTGTAGTTCTCGTCATCATCTCTCAAAATCGCCGCGCGACCTTGATCAACACGCCAGCGTCGCTGGGCAAGGCCTTCGTTCCGGAGCGCTGATAGCAACAGCCGGACCGATTTCTGCAAAACATGTCAAACCAACAGGGGTAACCATGAAAAAACTAGCACTCGCCCTCACAACGACAGCCGCCGCCATCGTTGGTTTCGCCGCCGCCGCCGAAGCAGCACCGACCAAGGTCTGTTTCGTCTATGTCGGCTCGCACACGGACGGCGGTTATTCGCAGGCGCATGATCTCGGCCGGCAGCAGATCCAGAAGGAATTCGGCGACAAGATCGAAACGCCTTACCTCGAAAACGTTCCGGAAGGCCCGGACGCCGAGCGTGCCATCGAGCGTCTTGCCCGCTCCGGCTGCTCGCTGATCTTCTCCACCTCGTTCGGCTTCATGGACGCGACCGTTAAGGTTGCCGCCAAGTTCCCGAAAGTGAAGTTCGAGCATGCGACCGGTTTCAAGAGCGGCCCGAATCTCGCGACCTACAACTCGCGCTTCTATGAAGGCCGTTACATCCTGGGCCAGATCGCGGCCAAGATGTCGAAGAACCATGGTGCCGCCTACATCGCTTCCTTCCCAATTCCGGAAGTCGTGATGGGTATCAATTCCTTCGAGCAGGGCGCCCGCTCGATCGATCCGAGCTTCAAGCTGAAGGTCGTCTGGGTCAACACCTGGTTCGATCCCGGCAAGGAAGCCGATGCCGCCAAGGCTATGGTTGACCAGGGCGTCGATATCCTGACGCAGCACACCGACACGACGGCGCCGATGCAGGTGGCTGAGGAACGCGGCATTCACGCTTTCGGCCAGGCTTCCGACATGATCAACGCCGGCCCGAAGGCGCAGTTGACGGCGATCGTCGACACCTGGGGCAACTACTACTCCAAGCGCGTTCATGCGCTGCTCGACGGCAAGTGGAAGTCCGAGCAGAGCTGGGACGGCCTGAAGGACGGCATCCTCAAGATGGCGGACTACACGAACATGCCTGACGACGTGAAGAAGATGGCTCAGGAAACCGAAGCCAAGATCAAGTCCGGCGAGCTCGCTCCCTTCACCGGTCCGATCAACAAGCAGGATGGCACGCCTTGGCTCAAGGCCGGCGAAAAGGCCGACGACGGCACCCTGCTTGGCATGAACTTCTACATCGAAGGCGTGGACGACAAGCTGCCGGCTTCGAAGTAATCGCGGCCAACAGGCAAAGTTGAAAAGGGCGTTTCGAACGCCCTTTTTTGTTGCGCTGCATCATCGAATATCGATTTACAAAAGTATTACTATATGATTTTTTGACTGCGGGCCTAAGGAGATAGGCCATTGGGAGATAATCATGAAGTTTAAGACCGCACTCGTTAGTGCTACGATTCTTGCTGCCTGCATGTTTACGTCGGCATCGGCAAAGCAGCTTGTCGTCGGCTTCTCGCAAATCGGTTCGGAGTCGGGCTGGCGCGCGGCTGAGACGACGCTGACCAAGCAGGAAGCTTCAAAGCGTGGCATCGACCTCAAGTTTGCCGATGCTCAGCAGAAGCAGGAAAACCAGATCAAGGCGATCCGGTCCTTCATCGCGCAGGGCGTCGATGCGATCCTGCTGGCGCCCGTCGTCGAAACCGGCTGGGATGCCGTTCTGAAGGAAGCCAAGGAAGCGAAGATCCCGGTCATTCTGCTTGACCGCACGGTCAACGCGCCGAAGGATCTCTATCTGACCGCTGTTACGTCCGACCTGGTTCATGAGGGCAAGGTTGCCGGCGACTGGCTTGTAAAGACAGTCGGCGACAAGAAGTGCAATATCGTCGAGCTGCAGGGCACGACCGGCTCCTCGCCGGCTATCGGCCGCAAGAAGGGCTTCGAGGAAGCCATCAAGGGTCACGATAACCTGAAGATCGTTCGCAGCCAGACCGGCGACTTCACGCGCGCCAAGGGCAAGGAAGTCATGGAAAGCTTCCTGAAGGCGGAGAACGGCGGCAAGGACATCTGTGCGCTCTATGCTCACAATGACGATATGGCAGTCGGCGCCATCCAGGCCATCAAGGAAGCCGGCCTGAAGCCCGGCAAGGACATCCTGACCGTGTCGGTCGATTCGGTTCCGGATCTCTTCAAGGCCATGGCTGCCGGTGAAGCGAATGCGACCGTGGAGCTGACGCCGAACATGGCAGGTCCGGCCTTCGATGCGCTCGATGCCTACCTGAAGACCAAGAAAGAGCCGCCGAAGTGGATCCAGACGGAATCCAAGCTCTACACCCAGGCCGATGATCCGCAGAAGGTCTACGAGCAGAAGAAGGACCTCGGCTACTAAGACGAAAGCCTTTCGCACTGGATCGGCAATGCCGTGCCGGTGCGATATCCTGTGCAAGATGCCGGCGCATCCACGGAATGCGCCGGCTATCGCTTTCGCAATTTGATTATTCCAAGGAAATTCGCGCTTCATGGCTCACGACGTAGAGCGACTTCTGACAGCGACAGGTTTTTGTAAATATTTCCCCGGTTCGACCGCTCTCGATCACGTCGATTTCACATTGATGCGCGGCGAGGTCCATGCGCTTCTCGGCGAGAACGGTGCCGGAAAATCGACCTTGATCAAATGCATGACCGGCGCTTATCGTCGCGATGCGGGTACTCTGGTCCTCGATGGTGCCGAGATCGATCCGCACGATACGCTTGCCGCCCAGAAGCTCGGTATCGGAACCGTCTACCAGGAAGTGAACCTGCTGCCCAATCTGAGCGTCGCGGAAAACTTGTTTCTGGGCCGCCAGCCACGGCGGTTCGGCATGGTCAGCAGCCGCGTCATGAATAGGATGGCCAGAGATCTGCTGTCGCAATATGGGCTCGATATCGATGTCAGCCACCAGCTCGACCGCTTTTCTGTCGCCATTCAGCAGGTGATCGCCATCGCCCGCGCCGTGGACCTGTCCGGTAAGGTTCTCATTCTCGATGAGCCCACTGCGAGTCTGGATACGCATGAAGTCGAAATGCTGTTCGGTATCGTCAGGCGATTGAAGCAGCGTGGGCTGGGAATTGTCTTCATCACGCATTTCCTGGAACAGGTTTACGAAATCTGCGACCGCATCACCGTTCTCCGCAACGGTCGCCTGGTCGGCACGCGCGATGCGGCCGGTCTTCCGCGGCAGACGCTGATCGCCATGATGCTCGGCCGCGAACTCGCCGAGACCGAAAGCACGATAAAGCAGAGTGAGACGGAAAGCGGCCCGGTCAAATATCACTTCACGAACTTCGGCAAGCGCGGCAAGATCAAGCCTTTCGATATGGAGGTGCGCGTCGGCGAAGTGGTCGGCATTGCCGGCCTGCTTGGCTCGGGACGTACGGAAACCGCCGAAGTACTTTTCGGCGTCGAGCGCGCCGACAGTGGCGAGGCAAAGATCGAAGGCAAGACCATTGCGCTTTCCAGCCCGCGCGCCGCGATCAAGAGCGGTTTCGGCTTCTGCCCGGAAGACCGCAAGACCGATGGGATCATCGGTGATCTCTCTATTCGCGAAAATATCGTCATGGCGCTGCAGGCAAGGCGCGGCTGGGCAAGGCCCTTGCCGCGCGGCGAGCAGAACGCCATCGCCGATCGCTATATCAAGGCGCTGGATATCCGCACGACCGATCGGGAAAAGCCGATCAGGCTTCTTTCGGGCGGTAACCAGCAGAAGGCGATCCTTGCGCGATGGCTGGCGACCAATCCGAGTTTACTCATCCTGGATGAGCCGACGCGCGGCATCGATGTCGGTGCGCACGCGGAAATCATCCGGTTGATCGAGGATCTTTGCCGGCAGGGAATGTCCCTGGTGGTCATTTCATCCGAACTCGAGGAGCTTGTCGCCTATAGTTCGCGCGTCATCGTCCTGCGTGATCGCGAACATATCGCCGAGTTGACCGGCAGTGAGATAACGGCCGGAAATATCGTCGAGGCTATTGCCACGGCTCAAAAGACGCGGGAGGACGCATGAGCTCGCCAATCGGAACCTCCTTGCTTCGGCTGATGCCGCAGCTGATCGCGCTCGCTGTTATTCTTCTGTTGAATTTCATTATGTTCCCGCATTTCTTTCATCTGGAAGTTCAGAATGGAAGGCTATACGGAAGCTTGATAGACGTACTCAATCGTGGTGCACCGGTAGCATTGCTCGCCATCGGCATGACGTTGGTCATCGCGACCAAGGGGATCGATCTGTCCGTCGGCGCGGTCATTGCGATCTGCGGTGCTGTCGCGGCGTCGTCGATCGTTGCCGGCTACTCGCTTTCCTATACGCTGCTGTTGACGATCGGCATCGGTCTGGCATGTGGGCTCTGGAACGGCTTTCTCGTCGCCGCGCTCGATATCCAGCCGATCATCGCGACGCTGGTGCTGATGGTGGCAGGCCGCGGCATCGCGCAATTGATCACCGAGGGCACGATCCTCACTTTCAACAATGACGGGCTGATCTTTCTTGGCAGCGGCTCGTTTGCCGCCTTGCCGATGCCTGTCGTGATCTGGCTCGTCGCCGCGCTCGTGGTGATCGCTTTGGTTCGGCGCACGGCTCTTGGAATGCTGGTCGAAGCCATAGGCATCAACCGCCGCGCAAGCACGCTGTCCGGTATCCGGACGCCGGTCCTCCTGATCGCGGTCTATGCATTGAGCGGCCTGTGCGCCTCCATTGCCGGTATCATTGTTACGGCCGACATCAAGGGCGCGGACGCCAACAATGCCGGTCTTTGGCTTGAGCTGGACGCGATCCTTGCTGTCGTGGTCGGCGGCAATTCGCTGCTCGGCGGCCGTTTCAGCATCGTCGGTTCGCTGATCGGCGCGATGATCATTCAATCGGTCAATACAGGCATCCTGCTCTCCGGCTTCCCGCCGGAATTCAATCTGGTAATCAAGGCGCTCATCGTCATCGTCATTCTGGTCATCCAGTCGCCGGCAATGCAATCCGCCACGTCGTTCTTCTGGCGCCGCAGAGGCGAAGGGCAGATGGTGCAGAAGGAGCAGGCAAAGTGAATTCGAAATATCTTCCGCTCCTGGCGACCATCCTGATCTTCATCCTGGCTTACGTCGCCTGCGTGACGCAGTATCCGAACATGCTGTCGACGCGGGTTGTAAGCAACCTATTAACGGATAATGCCTTTTTGGGAATCGCCGCCGTCGGTATGACCTTCGTGATCATCTCTGGTGGCATAGACCTCTCCATCGGCTCGATCATTGCCTTTACCGGCGTTTTCCTGGCCGTCATTCTGCGCGACACGGCGATCCATCCGTTGATCGCTTTCGTACTCGTCCTTGTCATCACGACGATTTTCGGCGCCGGCATGGGAGCCATCATTCACTATCTCAGCATGCCGCCTTTCATCGTGACGCTGGCCGGCATGTTTCTGGCACGCGGCTTTGCTTTCGTGCTCTCGATCGACAGTATCCCGATCGAACATGATTTCTATTCACAGCTCAACGACCTCTATTGGCTGATGCCTGGCGGCGGCCGGCTGACATTGATCGGCGGCCTCATGCTGCTCGTCTTTGCCGGTGGCATTGTGCTGGCGCAGCGCACCCGCTTCGGTGCCAATGTCTATGCTCTCGGCGGTGGCGCTCAGACCGCGGTGCTGATGGGCGTGCCGGTCGGAAAAACGACGATCCAGATCTACGCCCTGTCCGGCTTTCTTGCTGGTCTATCCGGAATCGTTTTTTCCATTTATACCTCGGCGGGATATTCGCTTGCCACGGTCGGTGTCGAACTCGACGCGATCGCTGCCGTGGTCATAGGCGGAACACTGCTGACGGGAGGAGCGGGGTTCGTCGGAGGAACACTCATCGGAATTCTCATACAGGGCTTGATTCAGACCTACATCACCTTCGATGGAACGCTTTCCAGCTGGTGGACGAAGATATTGATCGGCTTGTTGCTGTTTGCGTTTATTCTGATGCAGAAGGGACTTCTGTTGCTTTCCCGCTTGAACCGACGATATGTCTGAGGGAGGGACGGAACGCTTGCGAGACCGATTGCTTGAGACTGGAAAATCCGAAGGAAAATCGCGCACGAGCCACGCTCAGGTGGTCGATGAGTTGGGTAAGGCGATCGTCTCGGGCGCATTTCCGATTGGAAGCATTCTTCCCGGCGACAGCGAGCTTCTGCAACGATTCAAGGTATCCCGCACGGTCCTGCGTGAAAGCATGAAGACTTTGGCCGCGAAGGGACTGGTGGTGCCGCGCGCGCGTGTCGGCACGCGCGTCACCGAGAAGATCCATTGGAACATGTTCGACAACGAGGTGCTGAACTGGCATTTCGAGAGCGGGGTCAACAAGGAATTCCTTCTCCATCTTTACGACATACGCATGGCGTTCGAGCCCTTTGCCGCAAGTCTCGTGGCGGAAAGGGCCAGCCGGGAAGATATCGAACTGCTTCGCAACCTTGCCGCCGCCATGGCTGAGCCTCAACACACCTCGGACAGTCTTGCTATCGCCGATCTGCATTTCCATCTTGCCGTGACCGAGGCATCGCAGAATCCGTTCATGCGATCGCTGGGTGGGCTTATCGAAGCCGCGCTCGTTGGCATGTTCCGCATGAGCGCCCCTCCGTCTGCCAATGGCTTTGCCAATATTGCGGATACGCATATGGCCATAGTGGACGCGATAGCGGCGCGTGACAGCCTTTCCGCCCATAAGGCGATGGAATTTGTGATCATCGATGGACGTCAACACGTCCTTGAAGCCTTCGAGGCTCTCGCCGAGGCCTGAAGATCACCTTGAATTTCGCCGTGGTTCATCGCTCGACTTGTTGATAAGAGGGGAGTCGCCTGGCCTCATAGGCCACGCTTGACCGTATATCTCGGAGCTTTAAATGGAACGCAGCTGTCTCGCCATCATCCTCGCTGCCGGCGACAGTACCCGCATGAAGTCGTCGATGTCGAAGGTCCTGCATCCGATTGCCGGGCGCCCGATGATCGCCCATGTCATGGATGCGATCGCCAAGACCGGGATTTCGGCGGCGGCTCTGGTTGTCGGGCGCAATGCGGATGAGGTCAGCGCCGCAGCGTCGATCGGCGGCATCGCCATCGAATCCTATCTTCAGAAGGAACGCCTCGGCACCGGTCATGCGGTGCTGGCCGCGCGCGAGGCGATTGCTCGCGGATATGACGATATCATCGTTGCTTACGGAGACGTTCCTCTGCTGACCGATGCGCCGCTTCGTGCAGCCCGCCAGGGGCTGGCTGACGGCAACGACATCGTCGTCATCGGTTTTCATACGGATCATCCCAACGCCTATGGCCGATTGCTGGTCAAGGATGGCGAGCTGATCGCCATTCGGGAAGCGAAGGACGCAACCGATGCCGAGCTTGCGATAAAGTGGTGCAATAGCGGACTGATGGCGATCAATGGCCGCAAGGCGCTGGAGTTTCTCGATCGCATCGGCAACAACAATGCCAAGGGTGAATATTACCTTACCGATCTCGTCGAGATCGCCCGCTCGCTGGGCGGCCGCGCCGTTGCTGTCGATGCGCCCGAGGTCGAAATGACCGGCTGCAACAACCGCGCCGAACTCGCCTTCATCGAGCGCCTCTGGCAGGAGCGCCGCCGGCATGAGCTCATGCTGTCTGGGGTGACCATGGTCGCGCCGGAAACCGTATTCCTGGCCTATGACACCGTGATCGGCCAGGACGCGCTGATCGAGCCGAATGTTGTCTTCGGTCCGGGCGCCTTGATCGAGGGCGGTGCGGTCATTCATGGCTTCTCCCACATCGAGGGCGCGCGTGTCAGCGCCGGCGCTACCGTCGGTCCCTTTGCAAGGTTGCGCCCTGGTACGGATCTCGCCAGCGGCGCCAAGGTCGGCAATTTCTGCGAGGTCAAGAACGGCAAGATCGGCGAGGGCGCCAAGGTCAATCACCTGACCTATATCGGCGATGCGACGATCGGGGCCGGCAGCAATATCGGCGCCGGTACGATCACCTGCAACTATGATGGCGTCAACAAGCATGAAACGCATGTCGGTACCAACGCCTTCGTCGGTTCCAATTCGTCGCTGGTTGCGCCCATCCGCATAGGCGACGGCGCATATATAGCCTCCGGCAGCGTCATCACCGAGGATGTTCCGGCCGATGCGCTGGCCTTCGGTCGGGCTCGCCAGGAAATAAAGCCGGAGCGGGCCAAGGCGATCCGCGAACGAGCTCTTGCGATCAAGGCAGCGAAGAAGGGCGGCCACTAGACCTTCGCGCATTGACGTAACGGTCCGAAATCGAAAGTGACCGTCATGCCAATTGAGAAAATTGCAGGAATGATTAGGAACTGCCCTCATATCTGAGGCCGGACGGAGAGCTGTATGTGCGGTATTGTTGGGATCGTCGGAACGAAGCCTGTGGCGGAGCGCCTGGTGGACGCGCTGCGGCGGCTCGAGTACCGCGGCTATGATTCGGCGGGTGTTGCCACGATCCATGACGGCGTGATGGATCGTCGTCGTGCCGAGGGAAAGCTCTTCAACCTGGAAAAGCGTCTCGAGACGGATCCGTTGCCCGGCACAACGGGCATTGCGCACACGCGCTGGGCAACCCACGGTGTTCCGAATGAAACCAACGCCCATCCGCATTTCGTCGAAGGCGTTGCCGTCGTCCACAATGGCATCATCGAGAACTTCTCCGAGCTGCGTGAAGAGCTGAAGGCCGAAGGGCAGGAGTTTGCTTCGCAGACCGATACGGAAGTCGTCGCCCATCTTCTGGCCAAATATGTCCGCGAGGGCATGGACGCACGGGCGGCCATGCTGAAAATGCTGAATCGCGTGACCGGCGCCTATGCATTGGCCGTTATGTTTCAGAACGATCCCGGCACGCTGATGGCGGCGCGTTCCGGCCCGCCGCTTGCCGTCGGTCACGGTAAGGGCGAAATGTTCCTCGGCTCGGATGCGATTGCGCTTGCGCCTTTCACCAACGAGATCACCTATCTCGTCGACGGTGACTGCGCCATCGTCAACCATGCCGGCGCGACCATCCTCGATTTCAACGGCAACGAGGTGAGCCGGCCGCGGCAGATTTCCCAGGCGACCGCCTATGTGGTCGACAAGGGCAATCATCGCCATTTCATGGAAAAGGAAATCTACGAGCAGCCGGAAGTCATTTCCCACGCGCTCAGCCACTATGTCGATTTCGCCAGCAATCGGGTGCGCCCGGATGTCTCGGCCATCGATTTCGGCAGTGTTTCCGGTCTTGCTATATCAGCCTGCGGCACCGCCTATCTCGCCGGCCTTGTGGGCAAATACTGGTTCGAGCGCTATGCGCGGCTACCGGTCGAGATCGATGTTGCCTCCGAGTTCCGTTATCGCGAAATGCCATTGTCGCCCTCTCAGGCGGCCCTGTTCATCTCGCAGTCCGGCGAAACGGCCGATACGCTTGCGTCTTTGCGCTACTGCCGGGATAACGGCCTCAAGATCGGCGCCGTAGTCAACGTCAGGGAATCGACCATCGCGCGCGAATCCGACGCGGTGTTTCCGATCATGGCGGGGCCGGAAATCGGTGTCGCCTCCACCAAGGCATTCACCTGCCAGCTTGCCGTTCTCGCCTCGCTGGCGATCGGAGCCGGTGTCGCTCGCGGCAAGATCAGTGCCGAGGATGAGAAGGAGCTGGTGCACCATCTCATCGAAATGCCGCGTATCATGGCCAATGTTCTCAATCTCATCCAGCCGCAGATGGAAAGCCTCTCGCGCGAGATATCGAAGTTCAAGGACGTGCTCTATCTCGGCCGCGGCACCAGCTTCCCGCTTGCCATGGAAGGCGCGCTGAAGCTCAAGGAGATTTCCTACATTCACGCAGAGGGCTATGCGGCCGGCGAATTGAAGCATGGGCCGATCGCGCTGATCGACGAGAACATGCCGGTCATCGTCATCGCCCCGCATGACCGCTTCTTCGACAAGACCGTTTCCAACATGCAGGAAGTCGCGGCGCGCGGCGGTCGAATCATCTTCATCACGGATGAAATTGGCGCTGCCGCTTCGACGCTGCCGACCATGGCGACAATCACCTTGCCGGTCGTGGACGAGATCATAGCACCGATCATTTTTTCCCTGCCGATTCAACTGCTTGCCTATCATACGGCCGTGTTCATGGGCACGGACGTCGATCAGCCGCGCAATCTCGCCAAATCGGTTACCGTGGAATAGGATCCCTTCCGTCGCGCGCTTGCCGTCACGTCGTCGTGAGCCGGTCGCCTGTTCGGCTCGCGGACGTGGCAAGCGGGTTGTATGCCGCGCCGATTTCTGGCACGATTCGCTCACGGAGATGGTGGGGAGGATTTGCCGGGGAGCGGTAGCGACGGAACGGAGTTTTCGAGCGGCGAATGACTGAAAAACTCATCAAGATGTCCGTGACTACGCGGATTAGAAACAATTTCCTGGCCGGCCTGATCATATGTGCCCCGATTGCCATCACGCTATGGCTGACCTGGTCCGTCGTCCACTGGGCCGATAGCTGGGTTCGCCCCTATATTCCCGCGCGCTACGATCCCGAAAGCTATCTGAACTTCGCCGTACCCGGCACCGGCCTGGTGATCGCGATGATCTTCATCACGATCGTCGGCTTTCTGGCCAAGAACCTGATCGGCCAGAGCATCGTCCGCTTCGGTGAGTCGATCGTCAATCGCGTGCCGCTGGTGCGGACCATCTATAAGAGCGTCAAGCAGATCTTCGAGACTGTGCTGAAGGAGCAGGGCACCTCGTTCAAGAAGGTGGGGCTGATCGAATATCCAAGCCCAGGCCTTTGGTCTATGGTCTTCATATCGACAGATGCCAAAGGCGAGATCGCCTCGAAATTCAATGCCATGGGTCAGGACATGGTGGCGGTCTTCCTGCCGCCGACGCCCGTGCCGACTGCTGGCTTCCTTGTCTTCGTTCCGCGCGAAAAGATCACGGTACTCGATATGAGCCCTGAAGATGGCGCCAAACTGCTGATCTCGGGGGGCCTCGTGGCGCCGGAATATAAGGAGCTGGTCGCGGCCAAGGAATTGCGGCAGCCGGTTCCTATGAATTCTTTGAGCTAGAATTGCTCATCTTCCAATAGTTGGATCAATAGCTTCGCGTTTTGCGCGAATTGTCATGCCTCTATCATATTGACGCCTTAGATCGTCGGTCGGGGCAGATAATGGCATGTATCTCAGCATCGAATGTTCGGGGCACGGGCACCGAACTGCGGTTCTTCAACGCGGTCCGAAACAGGCCGGAGATGGATGTCGTTGCCTCCACAACAGTTTTATCAGGAGGATATTGTCTTGAGATATATGTGTTCGAAGAGCTTGCCGCTGCTAACGGCGGCGCTTGCCACATTTGTTTTCGCGGCGCCGGTGATGGCGCTGGCGGATAATTCCGTGACGCTCGAAGGCGTGACGCTGGTCAACAAGGGCCGCGTCGCCGTCGGCCGCATCCCGGCCAATCTGCGCGACAAGTTCGGTGAAACATTCGGTTCCGGCTCGGGCATGTCGATCGATACCGGG
Organism: Rhizobium sp. JAB6; assembly: GCF_003024605.1. Classification (GTDB taxonomy): domain Bacteria; phylum Pseudomonadota; class Alphaproteobacteria; order Rhizobiales; family Rhizobiaceae; genus Rhizobium. Next base: position 143,590 of record NZ_PYJQ01000007.1, read on the forward strand.
AGTTGGGTTCGCAATGCCGATGGCACCTATAAGGGTTCTCTGTGGCTGCTGCCGGACCGCGGTTACAATGTCGCCGGCACTACCGATTACCGGGCGCGTCTCAACACGATCGATATCAAGCTGACGCCGGTTGTTCCCGGTGCAACGCCTCCAGCCGGCAAGGAACAGGCTGGCGTCGAAGCCAAGCTCGCGGATACGCTGCTGTTGAAGGATAGCAAGGGCAACGAAACCACTGGCCTTGACCCCGCCAACGGCGTTCGGCCAGCGGAAGGCGGCATGCCGCTTTTGCCACAGGCGCCGAACGGCAAGATTTCGCTCGACAACGAAGCCATTGCCCGGCTGCCCGATGGTTCGATGTTCATCAGCGATGAATACGGTCCCTACATCTACCGTTTCTCGGCGGATGGGCGCATGATCTCGGCCACGGCACCGCCCGCCGCGCTTCTGCCGATGCGCAAGGGCACCGTGAATTTTTCCTCGAACAATCCCGGCCCCGGCGAAGCCGCGCCCGATCCGAAGGATCCGACCAGCGGGCGCCAAAATAATCAGGGCTTCGAGGGGATGTCCCTCACTCCGGACGGCAAGTTCCTGATCGCGGTGCTCCAGTCCGCGACGCGCCAGGATGGCGGTGATTCCGGCTCGACCAGGCAGAACACGCGCGCGCTGGTTTACGATGCTGCCGATCTCGATCATCTGAAACTGGTGCATGAATATGTCGTGCCTCTGCCTGTCTTCACCAACGACAAAGGCAAGACGACTGTCGCCGCCCAGAGCGAAATCGTGGCGCTCTCGCCGACGAGTTTCCTGATGCTCGCTCGCGACAGCAACAATGGCTATGGCCAGAAGGGCGACAAGTCCCTCTATCGCAGCATCGTTGCTGTCGACGTGTCCGCTGCCACCGATATTGCCGGCAGCAAGTTCGACGGCGATACGGCTGTCGCTCCGAAGGGCGCTCTCGATCCCTCCGTCAAGCCGGCTGTCCTCAGCCAGTTCATCGACATCAACGACAGCGCGGATCTTGCGCGCTTCGGTCTGCACAATGGCGCACCGAACGACCGCAACAACCTCTCGGAAAAATGGGAGGCCATGTCGCTCGTCAGCGTTCAGGATCCGAAGCTGCCGGACGACTATTTCCTGTTCGTCGCCAATGACAACGACTTCATCACCCAGGACGGTTTCCAGGTCGGAGCCGCCTACAAGGATGATAGTGGCGCCGATGTCGATACCATGTTCCAGTTATTCCAGGTCACCATTCCCGGCCTTGCCGCCAAGTAATATCAAGACGTGGATGGGCGCGGCAATCGCGTCCATCCACTCAGCCTGCCCGCAGAAAGCGGATCGCCTCGTCGCGGCGGAAAAGATAGAGCAGGGTGCGAACCGCAGTGCCGCGCTCGCTCGTAAGCTCCGGATCGCGCTCGATCAGGTAGGCTGCGTCCTTGCGGGCGATTTCCAGAAGATCGGCGTGAGCCTCGAGACTGGCGATGCGGAAGCCTGGTGTGCCGGACTGGCGCGTGCCCAGAAGCTCGCCTTCGCCGCGCAGCTTCAAATCCTCTTCGGCAATCCGGAATCCGTCCTCGGTCTCGCGCATGATCGACAGCCGCGCATGCCCGATTTCGCCGAGCGGTCCCTTGTAGAGAAGGATGCAGGTCGAGGCTTCGTCACCGCGACCGACGCGTCCGCGCAACTGGTGAAGCTGCGCCAGACCGAAGCGCTCGGCATGTTCGATGACCATGATCGTCGCATCCGGCACGTCGACGCCCACTTCGACAACGGTCGTAGCCACCAGCAGACGGATCTCGCCATTCTTGAAGGCCAACATCACGGCGTCTTTCTCCGGGCCGCTCATTCGCCCATGGATGAGGCCGATGCCGGGGCCGAGCGCCTTGGTCAAGGTCTCATGCCGTTCCTCCACCGACACTAAATCGGATTCTTCGGATTCCTCCACAAGGGGGCATATCCAATAGGCTTTTTTGCCTTCTGATAGCGCGTTTCTCAGGCGCGCGACGATATCGCCAGTTCGTTCGTTCGGAATGGTGATCGTCTGGATTGGCTTGCGACCCGCCGGCTTCTCGCTGAGCTTGGAAACGTCCATGTCGCCAAAGGCGGCCAGAACCAGCGTTCGCGGAATCGGCGTCGCGGTCATGACGAGCATGTGGGGCGAGATGCCCTTCGCGGTCAGGCGCAGACGCTGGTGAACGCCGAAGCGATGCTGCTCGTCGACGACCGCCAGCATGAGGTTGGTATAGGTGACGCTGTCCTGGAACAAAGCGTGGGTGCCGATGATGATCTGCGCTTGGCCGGAGGCAATGCGCTCCAGGATCGCATCTCGCTCGCGACCCTTCGTGCGGCCCGTTAGAACTTCAACGGAAAGGTTTGCACTTGCTACGAATTTTGAGATCGTGGCATGGTGCTGTCGTGCCAAAATCTCGGTCGGCGCCATCAGCACGGCCTGGCCGCCGCTTTCGATCACGGCGGCGATCGCCATCAGTGCCACCAAAGTTTTGCCCGCGCCGACGTCGCCCTGCAGCAGCCGAAGCATACGCTCGGTGCCCGCCATATCCTTGAGAATATCCGCAACTGCATCACGCTGACTGCTCGTCATCGAGAAAGGAAGGGATGCCAATATCTTGCCGCTGATTTCTCCAGTTGCATGCACCGGCTGTCCCGCAACCTTGCGCAGCCTTTGGCGCACCAGCGAGAGCGACAATTGCCCGGCCAGGAATTCGTCATAGGCCAGGCGGCGACGCGCGGGAGATTGCGCATCGATATCGGCCGCATCCCTTGGCGCATGCAGCATGTGGAAGGCATCGGAGATCGAGGGAAAACCCTGCTTTTGAGTAAGGGCGATATCATCCCACTCGGGCAACTGCGGAATGCGCGGCAGCGCCGCCTCGATGGTCTTGCGCAGGAACTTCGGTGTAAGCCCGGCGGTTAGCGGATAGACGGGTTCGACCAGCGGCAGATTTTCCGCCTCGCTCTCGCGCATGATGTAATCCGGGTGCACCATGGACGGTCGGCCGTTGAACCAGTCGACCTTGCCGCTGACGGTGACGGTCTCATCGATCGGCAACTGCTTTTCGAGCCATTGCGCCTTGCCGCGAAAGAAGACCAGCGCCAGCTCCCCCGTTTCGTCATGCAGATAGACGCGATAGGGCACGTTGCTGCGCGGATTGGGCGGCGGCTGATGGCGATCGACGCGGCCGGTAATGGTGACGATAGCACCCTGCGGCGCTCTCGCGATGCCGGGCTGTTCGCGCCGATCGATGATGGAATGCGGCGCATGGAAAATCAGGTCGATGACGCGGCAATCGTCGAGGGTTTCGCGATCGAGCAGCTTAACCAGCAGTTCGGATACCTTCGGCCCAACACCGGGTAGCGAAGAGATGGAGGCAAACAGCGGGTCGAGGATCGCGGGACGCATGGCCGGCAAAATGCGACGGGCAGGGCGCATTTGGCAAGGGGCAGCGGAGAACTCGATCCCTTTGAGGTCAACACTCCCCGGAAAATTGCATCGTAGGTGCTTTTTTCTGAAAAACCGGTTCCCACCTTTGAGCGCTGGTTTTATAGAGACGCATCAACATAAAGGTGTTTTTGATGACTGGGCTGACCCTCAGCAGTGCCGATCTCGATCCTCGCCGTCGGCGCATCCTTTTCCGTTGCTGGCATCGCGGCATCCGCGAGATGGATCTCGTCTTCGGCCAGTTTGCCGATAACGAACTGCCGGGCCTCGCTGAAGCCGATCTTGATGAGCTCGAGCGCATCATGGCCGAAGAGGACAATGATCTCCTGAAGTGGATCCTCGGTAGTGAACCCACGCCGCAGCATCTGCAGACGCCGCTCTTTGAGCGTCTGGCCTCCTACAAGCCCGATTTCGAAGAGATCGCCGAAAGGTTCGGATTAACGAAATGATCCCCGGTTTCGACGCGAAGAAGCTGCTCGCCGCAAGCGAGCCGATGACGATCGGTCATGTCCCCGCCGGCCTGGAGCCGTTTCTGATTGCCGAGATAGCAAAGGCCGGCCAGCCGGTCGCCTATGTCATGTCCGACGGCCAGCACATGGCCGATGTCGAGCAGATGCTGGGCTTCATCGCGCCCGAAATTCCGGTCCTCACCTTGCCGGCTTGGGATTGCCTTCCCTATGACCGCGTTTCCCCAAGCTCCGACACCTCGGCCCGGCGCCTGGCGGCTTTGTCCGGCCTGATCGCGCATCATCGCAAGCCGCATGCGGCAATCGTGCTGGTGACCGTCAATGCCATGCTGCAGAAGGTGGCGCCGCAAGACGTCATCGAAAGCCTCGCCTTTTCTGCCCGGCCCGGCAACCAGGTGCGGATGGACGATATCGCAACCCGCCTGGAGCGCAACGGTTTCGATCGTGTCGCGACCGTGCGCGAGGTCGGTGAATACGCCGTGCGCGGCGGTATTCTCGATGTCTTTGTGCCGGGCACGGAAGAGCCGGTGCGCCTGGATTTCTTCGGCGATACGCTGGAGAGCATTCGCAGCTTCGATCCGGCGAGCCAACGTACGACAGGACAGGTGCGTTCGCTCGACCTCAATCCGATGAGCGAAGTGACGCTGACGCCGGATACGATCAGCCGCTTCCGCAAGAATTATCTCTCCGCCTTCGGCGCCGCCACGCGTGACGACGCGCTCTATCTCGCCGTGTCCGAAGGCCGCCGCTATGCCGGTATGGAACATTGGCTACCGCTGTTCTACGAGAAGCTGGAGACGGTCTTTGACTATCTCAAGGGCTTCCAGCTGGTGACGGATCACACCGTGCGCGAGGCGGCCGAGGAGCGTTCCAAGCTCGTGTTCGACTATTACGACGCCCGCCTCCAATCCGGCCAGCCCGCCAAGGGACAGATGGCACAGGGCACGCCCTATAAGCCCGTGACCCCGGGCCAGCTCTATCTCGACGGCAAGGCTTTCGGCAATGCGCTCGATGCCTTCGGGGCCATCCGCATCTCACCCTTCAATGAGCACGAGGGCGAGGCGCGTCGCGTCATCGGGCTTGATGCCCGCCAGGGGCCGCGCTGGGCGCGTTCCGCCACCGATAACGCCGACAGCGAGCGCATCAACGTCTTCGACGCCGTCGTGAAGCATATCGCCGACAAGCGGGCTGCGGGCGGCAAGGTGCTGATTTCCGCCTGGACCGAAGGCTCGCTCGATCGCCTCCTGCAAGTGCTTTCCGAACACGGCCTTGCGCGCATCAAGACGATCGAAGCCTTTAAGGAACTCAGCGGCCTGGCGAAAGGCGAGGCGGCCGCGGCCGTGCTCAGCCTCGAGGCAGGCTTCGAGGCCGGCGATCTCGTCATCATCGGCGAACAGGATATTCTTGGCGACCGTATGGTGCGCCGCTCCAAACGCCGCAAGCGCGCCGCCGATTTCATCTCGGAAGTGGCCGGCTTGGATGAAGGCTCGATCGTCGTTCATGCCGAGCACGGCATTGGCCGTTTCGTTGGCCTCAAGACCATCGAGGCTGCCGGCGCGCCGCATGCCTGTCTTGAACTGCAATATGCAGACGACGCCAAGCTGTTCCTGCCGGTTGAAAATATCGATCTGCTCTCGCGCTTTGGCGGCGAGGGCACCGATGCGCAGCTCGACAAGCTCGGCGGCGGCGCATGGCAGATGCGCAAGGCGAAGCTCAAGAAGCGCCTCCTCGACATCGCTGGCGACTTGATCCGCGTTGCGGCCGAACGCCTGACGCGCCATGCGCCGGTGCTGACTTCGCCCGAGGGACTCTATGACGAATTCGCCGCGCGCTTCCCATATGACGAAACCGACGACCAGATGAACGCCATCGAGGCGGTGCGCGAGGATCTTGGCGCTGGCCGGCCGATGGATCGCCTCGTCTGCGGCGACGTCGGTTTCGGCAAGACGGAAGTGGCGCTCCGCGCCGCCTTCGTGGCCGCCATGAATGGCGTGCAGGTCGCGGTGGTCGTGCCGACGACCTTGCTTGCCCGCCAGCATTTCAAGACTTTCTCCGAGCGTTTCCGCGGCCTGCCGATCCGCGTGCAGCAGGCATCGCGCCTTGTGGGCGCCAAGGATCTGGCGCTGACCAAGAAGGAAGTCGCCGAGGGCAAGACGGATATCGTCGTGGGCACGCATGCGCTGCTCGGCGCCGGCATCAAGTTCGCCAATCTCGGCCTGCTCATCATCGATGAGGAGCAGCATTTCGGCGTCAAGCACAAGGAGCGCCTCAAGGAGCTGAAGAGCGACGTGCATGTGCTGACGCTGTCGGCGACGCCGATCCCGCGCACCTTGCAGCTGGCGATGACCGGTGTGCGCGAACTGTCGCTCATCACCACCCCGCCGGTCGACCGCATGGCGGTGCGCACCTTTATTTCGCCCTTCGATTCCCTCGTGATCCGCGAAACGCTGATGCGCGAGCACTATCGCGGTGGCCAGAGCTTCTATGTCTGCCCGCGTCTTGCCGACCTTGCCGATATCCATGCGTTCCTGCAGTCGGATGTGCCGGAACTGAAGGTGGCCGTCGCGCATGGCCAGATGCCGGCCGGCGAGCTGGAAGACATCATGAATGCCTTCTATGAGGGCCGTTATGACGTGCTGCTGTCGACGACTATCGTCGAATCCGGCCTGGACGTGCCGACGGCCAACACCCTGATTGTCCATCGCGCCGATATGTTCGGCCTGGCGCAGCTCTATCAGCTCCGCGGCCGTGTCGGTCGGTCGAAAGTGCGCGCCTTCGCGCTCTTCACCCTGCCGGTCAACAAGGTGCTGACCACGACGGCGGAACGCCGGCTCAAAGTACTGCAGTCGCTGGATACACTCGGCGCCGGTTTCCAGCTCGCAAGCCACGATCTCGATATTCGCGGCGCCGGCAATCTCCTCGGTGAGGAACAGTCCGGCCACATCAAGGAGGTCGGTTTCGAGCTTTACCAGCAGATGCTCGAGGAGGCCGTCGCCGAGGTTAAGGGCGTCGACGAAATCCAGGATACCGGCTGGTCACCGCAGATTTCTGTCGGCACGCCGGTCATGATCCCGGATGATTACGTGCCCGATCTGCATCTGCGCATGGCGCTCTATCGTCGTCTCGGCGAGATTACCGAGCTGAAGGAGATCGACGGTTTCGGAGCCGAGATGATCGACCGGTTTGGCCCCCTTCCGATCGAGGTGCAGCATCTGCTCAAGATCGTCTACATCAAGTCGCTCTGCCGCATCGCCAATGTCGAGAAGCTGGATGCCGGCCCGAAGGGCGTCGTCGTGCAGTTCCGCAACAAGGAATTCCCCAACCCGGCAAACCTCGTCGGTTACATCGCCAAGCAAGGCACGATGGCCAAGATCCGCCCCGACCAAAGCGTATTCCTGACCCGTGACCTGCCGACGCCGGAAAAGCGGCTGCAGGGTGCGGCTGTGGTCATGACGCAGTTGGCGGAGCTGGCGAAATAGAAGGTGAGCTCTCAGCCTTAAATCCGCATCTCTTCCTTTTGGCGCAGGCTACACCGTTCCAGCAAAGGCTGCCGCAGCCAATAATATGCCAGTAAGAATATTCGCCAGAAACAACCGATAACTGATCTCGGGACGTGAGAGATCGAGGCGCCAGATCTGCCAGCCGAGATAAGCGGCTATGACGAGCATCCCGACTGCATAGGGCAATGACATGCCCGTCAGCCACCCACCGGTGGACCATGCCGCAATGGCAACGGCATAGAATAGGCCGATGCACGCCTTGCCGTGCTGGCCGAACAGGATGGCGGTCGATTTCAAACCCAGTCTTGCATCGTCGCGGACGTCGACATAGGCGTAAACCGTATCGTAGCCGATCTGCCATGCGATAGCTCCGAGCCACATCAGAAGCGCACCGGCAGGGATCTCGCCTGTGATCTCCGACCATGCCATCAACATTCCCCAATTGAATGCCGCGCCGAGCACGGCCTGGGGCCAATATGTAAAGCGTTTGCAGAGCGGATAGACGAAGACGAGCGGCATGACGCAGACGGCGACGAGGCGTGTGTAAGGCGTCAGAAAGAGAAGAAGCGAAGCTGCTAATACGAGTTCCCCTGTCAGGAACATGACTGCCTGTGGCACACCGATTTGGCCGGTTGCCAAGGGGCGGAAGCGGGTCCGCTCGACATGGCGGTCGAATTTCCGATCTGCAAGGTCGTTGACCGTCGAGCCCGCACTTCTCATTAGCAACGCGCCGAGCGAGAAAATGATGAGTGGACGAAGATCGGGAAAACCGTGCGAAGCTTGGATCAGTGCTGCCCAGCAGGGAAAAAGCGTCAGCCAGATTCCGGCCGGCCGATCCAGACGTGCGAGCCGCATATAGGGCCGCAAGGTGAGGGGCAAAAAGCGATCCACCCAGTCCCCAAGTTTAATATCGCTCAGATCAGGTCGGGTAGAAGTGTTCATTTGTGGCGATCCGTCGGTTCAATCGGCAATGAAAAATAGCGACTTTCCCGAACGCTGCAATGATGGTGGACCGGACCGCGCCAATTGTCTCGGCATGACTTTGGCCCGCTGTGGCTTGTTTTCCGCTGCGGCCCATATTTGAAATTCTCAAGCGGCTTGAGGCTTCTCAGCTTCTGTGATGTTCGGAATGCGCGCAATGACCTTGATTTCGAAATCGAAACCCGCCAGCCAATTGACGCCGATCGCGGTCCAGTTCGGATAGGGCTCTTCCTTGAAGATGCTATTCTTGACAGCCATGATCGCGCCGAACTGCCGCTCGGGATCGGTGTGGAACGTAGTGACATCGACGATGTCATCGAAGGTGCAGCCCGCGGCTTCCAACGTTGCCTGCAGATTGTCGAAGGCAAGCTGGACCTGCTTTTCGAAATCCGGTTCCGGGCTTCCATCTGACCGGCTGCCGACCTGACCGGAGACGAACAGCAGATCGCCGGAACGGATTGCGGCGGAATAGCCATGCTCCTGGTAAAGCGCATGCCTATTCTTCGGGAAGATTGCGTCACGTGTCGTCATGGTATTCGGCTCCATTCGGGTTGATGTAAAAGATGGTAAGATGCAAGCTCGCGCTAGGCCTCCAAGCCGGGGGCTTCATTTGATATACGGCGCGTATGTAAATATGGATATACGCGACGTATGTCAATATTACAAATACGAAGCGTATGTGAAATTTAAAAGTGACATGGCCGGGGGAAGGAGATGGGCACACAGGCGCGCGGCGGCTGGCAAGGCCTGCTTGCGGAAGCCGAGGCCTATATCAAGATGGCGCTGGATCCCGAGGCGGCAGTCCGGCTCCTGTGCGGCGCGGCGCTGAATACTGCCCTCTGGTTGCTGCCAGCGATAATCCGACCGACGTGCTGCCAAGGCGATAGAGGCCTTTCGGGGCGATGGCGTCGGGATTGCTGGCAAAGACCTGGAGCCCGCCAAGCTTGTCTGCGCCTCTGCAATAGGCGATTCGCAGAATCCCGCTTAGTTCATTCCGGCGCGCGCTTCCGCCTTTATCTTGGCGATATCCCGCAATGCACCGGCGAGCACATCCGGCGTCTGCGCGCCGCTGACGGCATATTGCTGATCGAAGATGAAGAAGGGCACACCGTTGACGCCGATCTTCTGGGCGGCGTCGATTTCGCCGATGATGAGATCGCGGTCCGCATCCGAGGCCAGCAGGGTTGATATGACGGAGCGATCAAGGCCGGCCTTTTCAGCGATATCGAGCAGCACGGCATGATCGCCGACATTGCGGCCCTCTTCGAAATTGGCCTTGAAGAGCGCGTCCACCACCTTGTCCTGCTTTTCGCGGCTTTCTGTAACCGCCCAATGGATGAGGCGATGGGCATCGAGCGTGTTCGGGCCGATCTTGATGGCGTCAAAATCGAACTTGATGCCCACTTCGCGGCCGAGCTCGGTCAGCATCTTGTGCCCCTGCGCCACGCGTTCGGCGCCGCCAAGCTTTTGCTCGAGCGCCTTCTTCTGGTCGACGCCTTCGGGCGGATAGTCGGGGTTCAGGCGATAAGGCCGCCAGTTGAGGTCGACACCCACTTCATCCTGTATTTCGGCGATGGCGAGCTCCAGGCGAGCCTTGCCGAGATAGCACCATGGGCAGACGACATCCGAGACGATGTCGATCGTGATGCGTTCCATGGTTCCGTCCTTTCGGTTTTTCGGGCTGTTCCCTCCATCTAGGGCTTTGTGGCGATGGCTTCAACCGGTTACCGAAAGGGAACCATTGCGATACTATTGTACCGAAGCATCCCACCACGCAGGCAAATAGTAGCCGTAAAGCGGCAGAACATCGGGATGGCTGATGCGGCTGCGCCGCGCCGCCCACTGCTGATCGATATGATAGAGCGGCACTAGATAATATCCCGAAATCAGCATCCGATCGAAAGAACGCACGGCGTCGCGGAAATCCTCGGCCGAACGCGCCATGAGAAAATGCGATATCAGCGTATCGACATCAGGGTCGGCGACGCCGACGAAATTGAGACTGCCTTCAGTCTTGGCGGCAGCGGAGCTCCAGCGCCCCATTTGCTCGATGCCCGGCGATAGCGACGAAGGGTACGACTTGATGATCATGTCGTAGTCGTAGTTGATCGTCCGGAGCTGATATTGCGAATCGTCGACCGTACGAATCGTTACCGCAATGCCTAGCAGTTCCAGTGACCGGCGATAGGGAATTGCCATGCGCTCCTGATCTGCATTTTGGGTCAATATTTCGAAGCTGAGCTGGCGGCCGTTCTTATCGACCATCTTCTCACCGCGGATCGTATAGCCACCCTCCTTGAGCAGGGCTACCACCTTGCGTAGGATATTGCGGTCGCGCCCGGAACCGTCGCTGACGGGCAGCTTATAGGTGCCATCAAGGACATCCGGATCGATGCGGTCCTTGATTGGCCCCAGCATGGCGAGTTCGTGCGCATCCGCGGGAATGCCGAAGGACGAAAGATCGGAATTCTGCCAATAGCTCTGCGTGCGCGCATAGGCGCCCGAATAGAGATTGCGGTTCATCCATTCGAAGTCGAAGGCAAGCGTCAGTCCCTTGCGCACGTTCTTGTCGGCAAACATCGGCCGCCGCGTATTGAACACGAAACCGAGCATGCCGCTCGGTGTTTTTGGCGTAAAGGTGTCCTTGATGATAGCGCCGGAAGTTACTGCAGGAAAATTGTAAGCCTGCCGCCAATGGCCTGGGCTGCCGTCGGGATAGATATCGACATCGCCTTTCTTGAAAGCTTCGAACAGCGTCGTGTCCTGCAGGAAGTAATTGACGGTGATTTCGTCATAATTGTCGATACCGATCTTTGACGGGAGGTTCCTGCCCCAATAGTCGCGACGGCGCTCGAAGACGATGCGCTGGCCGGGATCGATGCTCTTGATCCGGTAGGGAGCGGAGCCGATAGGAATGCGAAGGGAGGTCTGATCGAAACTATCCGTGTCGATCGCGTGCTTCGGCAGAATCGGCAGCGAAGAGGCGATAATGAGCGGCGTTTCGCGATTCGCCTTCTCGTTGAAGCGGATCAGTACGCTATGCTCGCCGACCTTCTCCATGCTGGCGACGGTCTCAAGCCAGGATGAAAACGGGACGCGACCTTTGTCGCGGAGAAGCTGGAAGGTAAAGATCACGTCTTCCGGCGTCACGGACTGCCCATCCGACCACTTGGCATCGGGATTGAGGTTGAACTGAATATAGCTTCGGCTCTCGTCCCATTCGACGGTCTGTGCCAACAGCCCATAAAGCGTGAAAGGCTCGTCGCGCGAGCGCACCATCAGCGGTTCATAGACGAGATTGCCGTATTCCGGGTCCCACATGCCCCGCGCCGTCGTGCGCATGCTCTTCAGAATGAAGGGATTGAGATTGTCGAATGTGCCGACGACGCCGTAGCTGATGCGGCCGCCCTTTTTGACGTCCGGATTGACGTAAGGGAAATGCTTGAAGTCCGCCGGCAACGCCGGATCTCCGTGCATGGCGATGCCATAAAGCGGCTGAGCCGCCGCGGCGTTGCACAAGGTTGCGAAGAGCAGGAAGACAGCGATCCGGAGCGCTTGCATGGCATCCTTTCCGGTAAGGGTACGATTCGGCCGAACATTATCATGAGCGTGCCGAATTCAACACGCGACTGCGGAAATCTTAGGACTCAACAGAAAAGACCAAAGAAAAGCTGGATATCCGTGCCAGTGCGATGTAACAGGGGTGCCGGGTTTCTCGGGTCATGTATTTGCCTTATTCATTCGACAGGTGGACGACGGTTTGACCCGAATAGCATGGGACGGCACGCTGTCGTCCCGCAGCGGATTTCAGGAGGCGGTTTCGCTATGATGTTCAAGACTGACAACAAAATGCGGGCAGGTCTTTCTGCTCTGGCTCTCATGATCGGCGCGGCCATGCCGGCTGCCGCCTTTGCTCAGGACGCGTCCAATGCAGCTCCTGCCGATGGCGGTGGTGATCCTAACCAGCCGCGTCTCGGCTGGTACAAGACCTGCACCAAGCAGGACGATGCCGACATCTGCATCGTGCAGAACCTGATCATGGCAAACAACGGCCAGCTCGTCACGGCTGTGGGCCTCATCTCGGTCGACGGCAAGGTCAACCGCAAGATTCTGCAGATCTCCGTTCCGACGGCCCGCCTCATTCCGCCCGGCATCACCATGCAGGTCGATGGCGGCAAGGGTCAGAAGCTCGATTACGCCGTCTGCCTTCCCGACAAGTGCACCGCGGAAGTTCCGGTAACGGATGCGATGGTCGCTTCGTTGAAGAAGGGCACCGACGTCACCTTCACCTCGGTAAACTTCCGCCGCGCTCCGAACCCGATCAAGATTTCCCTGACCGGTTTCGGCGCTGCCTATGACGGCCCGGCGATTTCCGACAGCAAGCTTGCCGAAAGCCAGAAAAGCCTGCAGGACAGCATGCAGAAAAAGGCCGAGGAAGCCCGCAAGAAGCTGGAAGACGCTCAGAAGGCTGCCAAGCAGCAGTAATCCTGCAAAATTTATACCCATTGAAGAAAAAGCCCGGAGCGATCCGGGCTTTTTCTTTGCGGCCATTTATGGTCGCATGCAAATACCGTTCAAACGAAAGGGAAGGCGTTGGGAGCGCCTTCCCTTGAAAAATCTGTCTTATCCGGCTTTAGTGGGCGAAGCTCATCTTGGGTTTGAGCTGCCCGGTCGGAGCCTGGTCGAATATCTGGGCGACTTGCGGATTGCGCAAGGGAACACCGCTTTCGTCGTTCACGAGATTCTGTTCCGAGACATATGCGACATATTCGGTCTCATCGTTTTCGGCGAGAAGATGATAGAAGGGCTGGTCCTTATCGGGTCGCACCTCTACCGGAATGGAATTCCACCATTCCTCTGTATTTGCGAATTCCGGATCGACATCGAAGACGACACCGCGGAAGGGGAACATCCGGTGTCGAACCACATCGCCAATATTGAATTTTGCGTTGCGTTGTTTCATGGCACGACTTCCTTTCAAGCAATCATGTGGTGATTTTCACCACTGATATCAAGGATTTTGCCCTCATTCCTTCATTGAACTGTCACATTCGGCCGGTTCGCCCCTACGGCCAGTATTCTAGCAATAAGCGGATATCGTCTGCGATAAGATATGCCACCCGAGGGAAAAAGCCCCGGCTTGCCGGGGCTTTCACGCATGATCTCAAACCGAATAGTACATGTCGTATTCGACCGGATGCGGGGTCATCTCGAAGCGCATGACTTCCTGCATCTTCAGTTCGATGAAAGCATCGATCTGATCGTCGTCGAAGACGCCGCCGGCGGTCAGGAACTTGCGGTCCTTGTCGAGGCTTTCCAGAGCTTCGCGCAGCGAACCGCAGACCGTGGGGATCTTCTTCAGTTCCTTCGGCGGCAGGTCGTAGAGATCCTTGTCCATCGCCTTGCCGGGATGGATCTTGTTCTTGATGCCGTCGAGACCGGCCATCAGCATGGCGGCAAAACCGAGATAGGGGTTGGCGGTCGGGTCAGGGAAGCGGACTTCGACGCGCTTTGCCTTCGGGTTCGAGCCGAAGGGGATACGGCAGGAAGCGGAACGGTTGCGCGCCGAATAGGCGAGCAGGACCGGAGCTTCATAGCCCGGAACGAGGCGCTTGTAGGAGTTCGTCGACGGGTTCGTGAAGGCGTTGATCGCCTTGGCGTGCTTGATGATGCCGCCGATGTAATAGAGGCAGGTTTCCGAAAGGCCTGCATATTCGTCGCCGGCAAACGTCGGCTTGCCACCCTTCCAGATCGACTGGTGAACGTGCATGCCCGAGCCGTTGTCGCCGAAGATCGGCTTCGGCATGAAGGTTGCCGTCTTGCCGTAGGCGTTGGCGACCTGGTGGACGACATACTTGTAGATCTGCATGCCGTCGGCGCTGCGTACCAGCGTGTCGAACTTGATGCCGAGCTCGTGCTGGGCGGCAGCGACTTCATGGTGGTGCTTTTCGACTGTTACGCCCATTTCGGTCAGAACCGTCAGCATTTCGGAGCGCATGTCCTGGCAGCTGTCGATCGGCGGAACCGGGAAGTAGCCGCCCTTGACGCGCGGACGGTGGCCGAGATTGCCGGTCTCATAATCGGTGTCGTCGTTGGACGGCAGTTCGCTGGAATCGAGCTTGAAACCGGTATTGTAGGGGTCTGCCTTGTACTTGACGTCGTCGAAGACGAAGAATTCGGCTTCCGGACCGAAGAAGGCGGTATCGCCGATGCCCGAGGCCTTGAGATAGGCTTCGGCCTTCTTGGCGGTGCCGCGCGGATCGCGGTTATAGGATTCGCCGGAGATCGGATCGAGGATGTCACAAAGAATGACCATGGTGGACTGCGCGAAGAAGGGATCCATGTGGACCGTGTCCGGATCGGGCATCAGCACCATGTCGGATTCGTTGATGGCCTTCCAGCCCGCAATCGAGGAGCCGTCGAACATGACGCCATCGGCGAACATATCTTCGTCGACACAGACCACATCCATGGTGAGATGCTGCAGCTTGCCCTTGGGATCGGTGAAGCGCAGGTCGACGAACTTGACGTCGTTGTCCTTGATTTGCTTCAAAATTTCGCTTGCAGTCGTCATGAAATTACTTCCCTTGACATAGATGACGATTGAACGAGCCGCGGCCGGAAGGGCCGGGCAGATTAGATGGCGTCGATGCCCGTTTCGCCGGTACGAATTCGAATGACTTCTTCCACGTTGGAAACGAAAATCTTTCCGTCGCCGATACGGCCTGTTTGCGCGGCCTTGCGGATGGCCTCGATCACCGCCTCCGCATTTTCGTCCGCCAATACAACTTCGACCTTCACCTTCGGCAGGAAGTCGACGACGTATTCGGCGCCACGGTAAAGCTCCGTGTGGCCCTTCTGACGACCGAAGCCCTTCGCTTCCGTGACGGTGATGCCCTGCAGGCCGACTTCCTGAAGGGCTTCCTTCACTTCGTCGAGCTTGAAGGGCTTAATGATCGCTTCGATCTTTTTCATGAGAAAATATCTCTCCGCTTCTCCTGTTACAGCAGGCCTATTTCCCGCTCGGCCAACGTAATGCACGTATCATGCCAGTTGAAAACAAGCTGCCGTAAAAAATCCCGGCGAATTCGCACCGAGACGATGAATTGATGAGGATTTTTCGGAAAAATGGAAGCGATTTCGCGCGGAAATGCGTGGGATAAGCAAAATTTCGCAAAAAAGAGCCATGCGCGGCAGGTTTGTGCTTCGGCAAAACCTGGAACGTTATTGTTTAATTATTGTGCAAATGCATATTTATCGACCAAAATAGAGGTGGGAATAGCGGTTGTTTTTAAGGCAGATTTCGCATCTATAATGCTTCGATGACGTTGCCGCTCGCCGATCTGCTCCTCACCCCTGACGCCATGGCCGCCGTCGACCGCGCTGCGGCCGCATCCGGCATCAACTCCTATGGGCTTATGGAGAGGGCAGGGCAGGCGGTTGCTGCCGTCGCGCTCCGGCACTTTCCCGAAGCGCGTCGATATATCGTGCTTTGCGGACCGGGCAACAATGGCGGCGACGGGTATGTGGCAGCGCGCGCGCTGAAAGAGACCGGCGCCGAAGTGCGGCTTTTCCATCTTGGCGATCCTCGGCGGCTCAAAGGCGATGCGGCCCTCGCCTTTGCTGATTGCCCGGTCGAGGGCGAGACGATCGAGGGCTTTATTCCACTGGCTGGCGATATCGTGATTGATGCGATTTTCGGCGCGGGTCTCTCGCGGTCTGTTCCGGATGATCTAGCCGCCGTTATCGCTCTCGTTGCGGAGGTGGGTATTCCCGTGATTTCAGTGGATCTCCCGTCCGGCCTCGATGGGCGCAGTGGCCAGATTCTCGGCACCGCCTTCCGCGCCGTGCGGACAGTGACCTTCATGACGCGCAAGCCGGGGCATCTTCTCCTTCCCGGTCGTGACCTTTGCGGAGAGCTGGAGGTTTTCGACATCGGCATTCCCGGCCGCATCGTCCGCACCCACGCCGATCGCTCGCTCGGCGAAAACGAGCCGGCACAGTGGCATGCCGCCATACCTTCGGCAGGCGTCGAGACGCACAAATACAAGCGCGGCCATCTCGTCGTCTTCTCAGGCGGTCCCGACGCGACAGGGGCAGCGCGCATGTCGGCGATGGCCGGGCTAAAGGCCGGGGCAGGGCTCGTCACCATTGCTTCACCCTCGGAGGCTATGGGCGTCAATGCGGGGCTGCTGACGGCAGTCATGCTGCATGCAGTCGACGACGAAGCTGCTTTACGGAAATGGCTCACCGACCAGCGTCTTTCGACCTTCATTCTCGGGCCGGGCTTCGGCGCCGGCGAAAAGGCGCGGCAATTCTGCCTCGCCCTTGCGGATCGCCATCTGGTGTTGGATGCGGACGGCATCACCTCGTTTCGCGACGACCCGCGGCCACTGTTCGATGCCTTTGCCGAAGGGCCGACACGATTGGTGCTGACGCCACATGAGGGTGAGTTTGGCCGCCTCTTTCCCGATATTGCCGCCGACGAGAGGTCGAGCAAGATCGACAAGGCGAGGGCGGCGGCAAAGAGAGCCAATGCTGCCATCATCTACAAGGGCGCCGACACAGTGATCGCGGCCCCCGACGGCAGGGCTGTGATAAATGCGAACGCGCCGCCCTGGCTCGCGACCGCCGGTTCCGGCGATGTGCTCGCCGGCATTGTCGGCGGCCTTCTGGCGCAGGGGGCGCCCGCCTTTGAAGCCGCCGCGGCCGGTGTCTGGCTGCATGGTCTGGCGGGCCAGCATGCCGGCAAAGGACTGACGGCTGAAGATCTCGTCGCCGCCATCAAGCCACTATAGAGCTACTTCGCAACCTCTTCCTGCAAGGCAATCGCACCTTGGGGTGCGTTCACCTTGCCTTCGTGAATCATGAAGGCAAAGACGTCGCGCGGCTCGACCTTGACCTTCCGCTTCGCATCGATCAGCGGCAGGTCATCCGGCACCTTGCCTTCCGCCCATGTTTTCAGCCGGCCAGCCCAGGCTTTGAGATCCTTCGGTGGATAGCATGTCTTGATATCGTCCGACCCTTTCTGCAGGCGAGCATAGACGAAATCCGCAGTTACGTCGGCAATCATCGGATATTCGAAATGCTCGGCGCAAACGGGCGCCACATTGTATTTTTCGAGCAGCGCAATGAATTCGGGCACCTTGAAGGAATCGTGCCGGACTTCGACCACGTGTCTGAGAGCAAGCCCATCCTGCTTGGCGGGCAGGAGCTTCAAAAAGGCTTCGAAATCATCCGGATCGAACTTCTTGGTGGGTGCAAACTGCCAGAGCAGGGGGCCGAGATGGTCGCCGAGCTCACTGATGCCCGACTCCAGAAACTTCTGCATGGATTCACCAGCTTCGGAAAGGACACGGCGATTGGTGACGAAACGGGTCGCTTTCAGGGAGAAGATGAACCCGTCTGGTACGTCAGCCGCCCATTTGGCAAAGACTTCGGGCTTCTGCGTACTGTAATAGGTGCCGTTGACCTCGATCACTTTCAGCTGGCGGCTGGCGTAGTTCAGCTCATCCTTCTGCTTCAGCGTGTCGGGATAGAAGGTCCCACGCCACGGCTCGAAGGTCCATCCGCCTATGCCTGTGCGGATTTCGCCTGCTTTGGTCATTCTCTCCTCCTTGGCCATTCGGCCGGGTGAACCTCACTCCGCCGCCGCAACCTTCTTCACCGGCCGCCGTTCCAGCAACTCCTTCAGGAACTGCCCCGTATAGGAGCGCTTCTCCTTGACGATCGCCTCCGGCGTTCCCACGGCTACGATCTCGCCGCCGCCATCACCGCCTTCGGGGCCGAAGTCGAGAATCCAGTCGGCAGTCTTGATGACTTCGAGATTGTGCTCGATGACCACGACCGAATTGCCCTGATTGACTAGCTCATGCAGCATTTCCAGAAGCTTGGCGACATCGTGGAAGTGCAACCCGGTGGTTGGTTCGTCGAGAATGTAGAGCGTGCGGCCCGTCGATCGCTTCGACAGTTCCTTGGCTAGCTTGACGCGCTGCGCCTCGCCACCCGAAAGCGTATTGGCCTGCTGCCCGACCTTGATATAGCCGAGGCCGACATCCTTGAGGCTCTGGAGCTTGTCGCGCACGGCGGGAACGGCCGCAAAGAAATCGACGCCTTCCTCGACTGTCATGTCGAGTACGTCGGCGATCGACTTGCCCTTGAAGGTGACATCAAGCGTCTCGCGATTGTAACGCTTGCCATGGCAGACGTCGCAGGTGACGTAGACGTCTGGCAGGAAGTGCATCTCGATCTTGATGACGCCGTCGCCCTGGCAAGCCTCGCAGCGGCCGCCCTTGACGTTGAAGGAGAAGCGGCCCGGCTGATAGCCGCGCGCCTTGGCTTCCGGCAGGCCGGCAAACCAGTCGCGGATCGGCGTGAAGGCACCGGTATAGGTCGCCGGGTTCGAGCGCGGCGTGCGGCCGATGGGCGACTGGTCGATATCGATGACCTTGTCGATATGCTCGAAACCGTCAATGCGGTCATGATCGGCAGGGATTTCGCGGGCGCCCATGACGCGCCGCGCTGCCGATTTATAAAGCGTCTCGATCAGGAAGGTAGACTTGCCGCCGCCGGACACGCCAGTCACCGCGGTGAAGACGCCGAGCGGAATGGAAGCGGTGACGTTCTTGAGATTGTTGCCCCTGGCGCCGACGACCTTGATTTCCTTACCCTTCTTCGGCTTGCGCCGCTCTTCAGGTACCGGAACGCCGAGCTCGCCGGAGAGATATTTACCGGTCAGTGACTTCGGGTTCGCCATGATCTCTTGCGGCGTGCCGTGCGCCACCACCTGGCCGCCATGCACGCCGGCGGCGGGGCCGATATCGACGACATCGTCGGCTGTCAGGATGGCGTCCTCGTCATGCTCGACGACGATGACGGTATTGCCGATATCCCGCAGATGCTTGAGCGTCTCCAGCAGCCGGGCATTGTCGCGCTGATGCAGGCCGATCGACGGCTCGTCGAGAACGTAGAGAACGCCGGTCAGGCCCGAGCCGATCTGCGATGCCAGCCGGATGCGCTGGCTCTCGCCGCCGGACAGCGTGCCCGAATTGCGCGACAGGCTCAGATATTCGAGTCCGACATCATTGAGGAAACGCAGGCGATCGCGGATTTCCTTGAGGATGCGGACAGCAATCTCGTTTTGCTTTTCGGTGAACGTGCCCGGCAGCGCATCGAACCAGTCGCGGGCAACGCGGATCGACATCTCCGCCACCTGGCTGATGTGCAGCTTGTTGATCTTGACCGCGAGAGCCTCTGGTTTCAGGCGATAGCCGTTGCAGGCCGGGCAGGGAGCTGCCGACATGAAGCGCTCGATCTCCTCGCGCGCCCAGGCGGAATCCGTTTCCTTCCAGCGTCGCTCGAGGTTCGGCACGATGCCTTCGAAATTCTTGTGCGTGGTGTAGGAGCGCGCGCCGTCGGCATAGTGGAATTCGATCTTGTCTTCGGTGCCGTTCAGAATAACATCCTTGGCCTTGTCGGACAGCTCGTTCCAGCGGTTGCCGAGCTTGAAGCCGTAATGCTTGCCGAGCGCCTCCAGTGTCTGATTGTAATAGGGCGAGGTCGACTTGGCCCAGGGCGCGATCGCCCCGTCGCGCAGCGTGCGTTCGGGCTCCGGCACGATCAGTTCCGGATCGATCTTCTGCTGTGAGCCGAGGCCGTCGCAGGACGGGCAGGCGCCGAAAGGATTGTTGAAGGAGAACAGGCGCGGTTCGATCTCCGGAATGGTGAAGCCGGAAACCGGGCAGGCGAATTTCTCCGAGAAGAGCACGCGCTCATGCGTCTCGTTCAGCGACTTGTTGGCGGAACCACCGGCAGCGGTCTCCTCCGGCGGCAGCGGCTTGTCGGCAAATTCCGCGACGGCAAGACCATCTGCAAGCCGCAATGACGTCTCGAAGCTGTCGGCAAGACGCGCCGCCATGTCGGGGCGCACGACGATGCGGTCGACCACAACGTCGATGTCGTGCTTGTATTTCTTGTCGAGCGCGGGCACATCGGCGATCTCGTAGAACTGGCCGTCGACTTTGACGCGCTGGAAGCCCTTTTTCATGAGCTCCGCCAGTTCCTTCTTGTATTCGCCCTTACGCCCGCGCACGAGCGGCGCGAGGATATAGAGCCTCGTGCCTTCCTCGTAGGCGAGCACGCG
This sequence comes from Rhizobium sp. JAB6, assembly GCF_003024605.1. GTDB lineage: Bacteria > Pseudomonadota > Alphaproteobacteria > Rhizobiales > Rhizobiaceae > Rhizobium. The sequence goes on from NZ_PYJQ01000007.1 coordinate 164,140, forward strand.
ATCGACCATCTGGCTGACGGTCTGGCTTTCGATCGGCAGTCCGGTGACGGGCGAATAGGGGATGCCGACGCGGGCAAACAGCAAGCGCATATAGTCGTAGATTTCGGTGACCGTTCCGACCGTCGAGCGCGGATTGCGCGAGGTGGTCTTCTGCTCGATCGAAATCGCCGGTGACAGACCGTCGATTTGGTCCACGTCCGGCTTCTGCATCATTTCGAGGAACTGGCGCGCATAGGCCGAAAGGCTTTCGACATAGCGGCGCTGCCCCTCGGCATAGATGGTGTCGAAGGCGAGCGACGACTTGCCGGAGCCGGAGAGGCCGGTCATGACGATCAGCTTGTTGCGTGGCAGGTCGAGATCGATGCCCTTGAGATTGTGCTCGCGCGCACCACGTATCGAAATAGTCTTCAGTTCGCTCATCGTCGTCTGCAGGTCCTTTGGAGTCTGCCTTTATTTAGTGATGTCAGCCCGCGAGTCGAGGCTGAAATGAAGGGGTGGCGCCGGTTTTCGATTCCGTTGACATCATCATAAGGATAAATTAGAACAAAGAAAGAACAAAATTATCGCGGCGATTTCTTTGTGGATGAACGGAGCTGGAAAGGCCGCATAAATAGCACGCGACGCCCGCTATGGGTTAAGGTGCTTCGATAGAATTTCAAAGCCGTCGATGGGCGGCAAGCAGGGTGGTATCATGGCCGGTAGTGTGAACAAGGTAATTCTGGTTGGAAATCTCGGGGCGGACCCGGAAATCCGCCGCACGCAGGACGGCCGTCCGATTGCCAACCTCAATATTGCCACCTCGGAAACCTGGCGCGACCGCAATTCGGGCGAGCGCAAGGAAAAGACCGAATGGCACCGCGTCGTCATCTTCAATGAAGGTCTTTGCAAGGTCGCCGAGCAATATCTGAAGAAGGGTGCCAAGGTTTACATCGAAGGTGCGCTGCAGACCCGCAAGTGGCAGGATCAGAACGGTCAGGATCGCTACTCAACGGAAGTCGTGCTGCAGGGCTTCAATTCGACGCTGACCATGCTCGACGGCCGCGGCGAAGGCGGCGGTTCCATCGAAGGCGGTAGCCGTGGTGGCCGCGGCGGCGGTGATTTCGGTGGCGGTTATGGCGGCGGCGATTACGGTGGTGACGACTATGGCCAGTCCTCGTCGCAGGGCTCCTCCCGCAGTGGTGGTGGCAATCGTGGCGGTGGCAGCCAGGGCGGCGGCGGGAATTTCTCGCGCGATCTGGATGATGACATCCCGTTCTGAGACAGGCCTGCGCATTCGATTTTGAAAGGCCTAGTTTTATGAATGGGCGAGCGCCGCTTTTGCCCCATCAACGACGAACTGTGCAGCCAGCGCCGCCAGAATAACCCCGAGCAGCCGGGTGAGAATGGCGCGGCCGGTGGCGCCGAGCATGCGGTCGAGCCGGTCCGAAATGGCAAGGGCCGCAAAGACCAGGGCGAGGTTGACGGCGATGACGCCGATGAGTTGCGCCCGGTCGAGCGTCGTCTGCAGCGATCCCGCCAAAAGGATCGTCGCCGAGATCGCGCCGGGTCCGGCGATCAAGGGCAGGGCGAGAGGAAAAACGGCGATATTGCGGATATGATCCTGGGTAATCGCGACTTCGGTCGTCTTCTCCTTCCTGTCCTGCCGCCGCTCGAACACCATCTCGAAGGCGATCCAGAAGAGCAACAAGCCCCCGGCAATGCGGAAGGCACCGATGGAGATGCCAAGCACACCAAGCACGCTCGCTCCGAACAGGGCGAAGGCTGCCAGGATGAAGAAGGCGATGAGCGAGCCGCGCAGCGCCACCTGCTTGCGCTCCGAACGGTTCATGCCTGCCGTAAGCCCGATGAAGAGCGGCGCGAGCCCCGGCGGATCGACAGTGACGAGCAGAGTCGTGAAGGCATTGATCAGCGTATCGGCGCTCGCCATATAGTCCCCGAAGCTTATTCTGTCGTTGTTATCGTGCATTGTTATGCGAGGAATGGGCTTTCGCAAAGGGTCGTGCGTCGGCGTCGATGGGTTTCGCCATGGAAATGTTCGATTCAATGGCTTTAAGGGCCAAAACCTGTTCAAAAACACCGGCCCAAATTGGCGCTCGCTGGGCCTTTCGGCTATAAATTTCGCAGTGATTCTAAAAGAGATCGTGATCTGTTTTGACTGAGCAAACACCACCCGGCGGCGGGAAGCTCCCGCCAGGCATCGAGCCGATTTCCATCATGGAGGAAATGCAGCGGTCGTATCTCGATTACGCCATGAGCGTGATCGTCAGCCGCGCGCTTCCCGACGTTCGCGATGGTTTGAAGCCCGTTCATCGGCGCATCCTCTATGCGGCGCATCAGAGCGGCTATCACTGGAACCGCAAATACGTGAAGTCGGCCCGTCCCGTCGCCGACGTCATGGGTAGCTACCACCCGCATGGCGACGCTTCGATCTATGACGCCTTGGTCCGCATGGCACAGGACTGGTCGATGCGCGTGCCGCTCATCGACGGGCAGGGTAATTTCGGCTCGATCGACGGCGACCCGCCGGCGGCGATGCGCTACACAGAGTCCCGCCTGACGAAGGTAGCCCATGAGCTTCTCGAGGATATCGACAAGGAAACGGTCGATTTCCAGGAAAACTACGACGCGACGACCGAAGAGCCAAAGGTTCTGCCGGCGCGCTTCCCGAACCTGCTCGTCAATGGCTCCGGTGGCATCGCCGTCGGCATGGCGACGAACATACCGCCGCACAACCTTTCCGAAGTCATCAACGGCTGTATCGCGTTGATCGATAACCCGGCGATCGAGCTGCCCGAGATGATGGAGATCATCCCCGGTCCGGATTTCCCGACCGGTGCGAAGATCCTGGGCCGCGCCGGCATCCGCTCCGCCTATGAGACGGGGCGCGGCTCCGTGGTCATGCGCGGTGTCGCGACCATCGAGCCGATGCGCGGCGATCGCGAGCAGATCATCATCACCGAGGTTCCCTATCAGGTGAACAAGGCGTCGATGATCGAGAAGATGGCCGAACTCGTGCGCGAGAAGCGCATTGAGGGCATCTCGGACCTGCGCGACGAATCGGACCGTCAGGGCTATCGCGTCGTCGTCGAACTCAAGCGCGACGCCAATGCCGATGTCATCCTGAACCAGCTCTATCGTTATACGCCGCTGCAAACCTCCTTCGGCTGCAACATGGTGGCGCTGAACGGTGGCAAGCCCGAGCTGATGAACCTGATGGACATGCTGCGCGCTTTCGTGGCGTTCCGCGAGGAAGTCATCAGCCGCCGCACGAAGTACCTCCTGCGCAAGGCGCGCGATCGCGCTCACGTCTTGGTCGGCCTGGCGATTGCCGTTGCCAATATCGACGAAGTCATCCGCGTCATTCGCCAGGCGCCGGATCCGCAAACGGCCCGTGAAGAGCTGATGACGCGCCGCTGGAATGCGGCAGACGTCGAATCTCTTATCCGGCTAATTGATGATCCGCGTCATCGCATCAACGAGGATGGCACTTACAATCTTTCCGAAGAACAGGCGCGCGCCATTCTCGAACTTCGCCTGGCACGCCTGACCGCTCTCGGCCGCGACGAAATCGATGAAGAGCTCAATCAGATCGGCGCTGAGATCAAGGACTACCTTGATATTCTCTCGTCGCGTGCCCGCATCCAAACCATTGTAAAAGAAGAGCTTGCCGCGGTTCGCGACGAGTTCGGAACGCCGCGCCGCACCGAGATCGTCGATGGCGGTCTCGAGATGGACGACGAGGATCTGATCGCCCGCGAGGACATGGTCGTCACCGTGTCCCATCTCGGCTACATCAAGCGCGTGCCGCTGACCACCTATCGTGCGCAGCGCCGCGGCGGCAAGGGCCGCTCCGGAATGACTACCCGGGACGAGGATTTCGTTACTCGGCTATTCGTTTTGAATACGCATACGCCGGTCCTGTTCTTCTCGTCTCACGGCATTGTCTACAAGGAAAAGGTCTGGCGTCTGCCGATCGGCACGCCGCAGTCGCGGGGCAAGGCACTGATCAACATGCTGCCGCTGGAGCCAGGTGAGCGCATCACCACGATCATGCCTCTGCCGGAAGACGAGAGCACCTGGGACAATCTCGACGTCATGTTCACGACGACACGCGGAACGGTGCGTCGCAACAAGCTGTCGGATTTCGTGCAGGTGAACCGCAACGGCAAGATCGCCATGAAACTCGAGGAGGAGGGCGATGAAATCCTCTCCGTCGAGACCTGCACGGAACATGACGACGTGCTGATGACGACGGCACTCGGCCAATGCATCCGCTTCTCAGTATCGGATGTGCGCGTCTTTGCCGGCCGCAATTCGATCGGCGTTCGCGGCATCACACTTGCACCAGGCGATCGCATCATTTCGATGACCATCGTCCGCCATGTGGATGCCGAGCCCTGGGAGCGTGCCGCCTATCTCAAGCGCTCCGTCAACGAGCGTCGCTCCGCGACGGGCGACGACGAGGAGATTGCACTGGTTGGCGAAGAAGTCACCGAAGAGGGACAGCTTAGCGACGAGCGGTATGAAGAGCTCAAGGCTCTCGAGCAGTTCGTTCTGACAGTCTCGGAAAAGGGGTTCGGCAAACGTTCGTCTTCCTACGATTTCCGTATTTCCGGCCGCGGCGGCAAGGGTATCCGCGCCACCGACACGTCGAAAACGGGCGAGATCGGCGAGCTTGTTGCTGCCTTCCCGGTCGAGGACGGCGATCAGATCATGCTTGTCTCGGACGGCGGTCAGCTGATCCGCGTTCCCGTCGGCGGTATCCGCATCGCCAGCCGCGCCACCAAGGGCGTCACCATCTTCTCCACCGCCAAGGATGAGAAGGTCGTCTCCGTCGAACGCATCAGCGAGCCGGAAAGCGATGAGGACGATGCCTCGGCGGTCGAAGATGACGCCGCTGCTGGCGACGCGGGAGAGGCTGGCGACGAGGGCGGCAGCGAGGAATAAAATTCGCTGAACCGGCCGCACAAATGCGGCGGCTGACCGGTTGCCGCACGACTGAAGATTTCAATCGCATGAGCTTGGCAACAGGCTCATGCGATTGTTTTTTGCGTAGCCCGATCTGCGGGTTCGACGTCGATTGCACGGTCGTTTTATTCTTCCGCTTGTTCGTCGCTCTCAGAAGAGGGCGGCAGAACCTCCAGACTTTCCCGATCCAACTGCGCGAGAACTTCGTCATAACCGAAGCGGAAGTGCCATCCGAGAACGGAACCCGCAGATTTCGAGGCGTAGATGCGGTCGATATTTTGGGGCAAAGGCCAGTTTCGCTGCGCAAATTTCGCTGCGAGACCGGGGGCGCGCAATCGGATGACGGAAGCGGCATCGACGGCCAGCGCCTCACAATCCTCCGGTTTGAACAGCGTTCCCGCAGAAATGATATGCCGTTGAAAGTGGTGGCCTCCGTTGGTCAGTGCGGCGGCATGGGCGTCGGCAACGTCTCTTATGTCGATGCCGCGATGCAATCGATAAGCGGCCATGAGGTTGGCGGGCTCCGGAAAGCTGCGAGACATGCGCAAAACGCGTAGCTGGAAATCCGGTCCCGCAATGTCCTCAAGCATTCGCTCGGCCTCCAGCTTCGTGCTGTGATAAATGCTTCCGGGCTGCGGGATGGTGTCTTCATCGATCCATGTGCAGTGGCCTGGCGTGACGGCATGGCCGTAAAGGGCCGTGGTACTGGTGAATATCAGCCGGCGTACGCCGGCAGCCAGAGCCGCCTCCGCCAACAGGCGCGTTCCCTCCACATTGATGCGGCCGAATTCAGCCGCGGAGACCGTTCCGACGTGAGGGGCATGAAGGGCGGCGCAATGGATGACCGCATCCGCCCTCTCAAGCGCCTCGCGCAGAAGTGCTGTATCGGTGAAATCTCCGACGATACGTGTCGACGAAAATGGCGAGCGATCGATCCCGATAACCGAGTGATGTCTTGCCAATACGTTGAAGATGGCGCGGCCGAGCCGCCCCGAACTGCCAGTCAGAACAATGCGCATATCGAACCCCGAACGACGCTGGAACGCAGTATAGCGGGGATTGAAAACGATGTCCCTACATCGTGATATTGCTGCAACCGCTTGAAACGACAGCAATAAAAAAACCGGACGCTGGCGGGGAGAGCGTCCGGTTCATGGTCCATCCGAGCATGTGGCGGGGGAGAGATGCTCGGTACGCGGAGATCAGAGCGTCTTATGACGCTTATGCAGTCTCTTGCTCTCTTCGCTTTCGCGGTGGAGCGCCGAAATGGTGGATGCGACTGACACGACAAACATGATGCTGATGAAAAGTGTAAGCAGCGTCAAAATTGTGAACATGATCGCTCCCTCCTTTGGTGGGACTAGCGTTCAGATCCCTTAGTACTGGCTCGAGGCAATGAAGGGACGAGCCGAAGCAAAGGGACCGTAGATCTTCGACTGGTCGGGTTTATGATCGTAAAGCGCAACGGTTGCTGCAAGCATTCCCGATATCATGGCCATCCAAACAACGTTAATAAGGGTGATCTTGTCGGGCATACTCTTCTTCCTTCTTGCCACAGGGGGCAATCTGAGTTTCGGACTGTTAACGCGGCGTTTCCTAAATGGTTCCGCCGTTATTGAGAGCTATCTAGCAATGCGCGCCTGAAGCGACCTTGAATGCCTTGTTCATCTGGCGTTCAGATTCCCGATGCGTTTTACGCATGGCGGTGGCGATTTCTTGGGCAAAGTTAATATCCTTGTCGTTTTGCGAAGCGCAATCCCATTCGATCTCATAACGATCGGCCAAAAAATGAATGAGGTATTCGACGAAAAATGAACCGATGATGGCGCCTGCGATGATGAAGACGAGCATGGTATGATTTCCCTGAAGCCAATCGACGAGCCGTTGAACCAGGCCCGTTTCGATGTTGATGTCAGTAAAGCATCGTTGAGCTGAAACGGGCTTGAACGGCGTGTTCATCCGCAGTTCAGAGGCGGCTGCCGGGTTGCAAATCACTTGCGATACGGCCTCATCCATGACAAAAGGCGTCGAAACAACGAGCCGGCTTGCTATGACGACAGCCTTCTATCCCGGGTCCTTCGACCCGATGACCAACGGACATCTGGATGTCCTCGTGCAGGCGTTGAATGTCGCCGCCAAGGTGATCGTCGCGATCGGCATTCATCCGGGCAAAAAGCCGCTTTTCTCCTTCGAGGAGCGGGCGGAGCTGATCCGCGGATCGCTTGGCGAGGCTCTGCCGCAGAAGGCGGGCGATATTTCCGTCGTCGCCTTTGACAATCTGGTCGTCGATGCCGCCCGCGCCCATGGCGCAACCTTGCTTGTGCGCGGCCTGCGCGATGGCACCGATCTCGACTATGAAATGCAGATGGCCGGCATGAACAGGCAGATGGCGCCGGATATTCAGACGTTGTTTCTGCCAGCCGGCACGGCCTCGCGGCCCATAACCGCCACATTGGTGCGGCAGATCGCATCCATGGGCGGCGATGTCAGCGCCTTCGTGCCGTCGGCGGTTCTGAAAGCGCTGAACGGCAAACTCAAAAATAAGGCCGGCGATAACAGCTGAGCCGAAATTCAATCCCGAACGGAGCATCCATGAAACTCTTTCATATTGCATTGGCAGGATTCCTGAGCCTTGCCGCCTGCGCAGGCAGTGCGTTCTCGGCCGCGGCCGCAGATCTTCTGACCATTCAGCTCAAGGACGGCCCAGTGGTCATCCAGTTGATGCCTGAGGTTGCTCCGAAGCATGTCGCCCAAATCGAAGCGCTGGCGAAGAAGGGTGCTTACGACAACGTCGTTTTTCATCGCGTCATCGACGGTTTCATGGCCCAGACGGGCGATGTTCAGTACGGTAACGCCTCCAAGGGCTATGATCCGAACAAGGCCGGCACCGGCGGTTCCGACCTGCCGAACCTTCCGGCCGAATTTTCCAAGGTTCCGTTCACGCGCGGCACCGTCGGTATGGCGCGCGCTCAGGACCCGAACTCTGCCAATTCGCAATTTTTCATCATGTTCGCCAATGGCGATTTCCTGAACGGCCAGTACACGGTCGTCGGCAAGGTCATCTCCGGCATGGAGCTTGTCGACAAGATCAAGCGCGGCGAAGGCCAAAACGGCGAAGTGAGCAACCCTGACAAGATGATCAAGGTCACCGTCACCAAGAAGTGATTTCACCGGCGTGATCTCAAAAGACGCGAAGCCGCTGTAGGGTGAGATCAAGCCAAGGCAAGGTGCATGATCCGCGTAGGGCCCTGCACAAACAGAGAGAACAAGGAAACGAACATGGCTGAGATCAAGGATCCAGAAAACACCCTCATCCTGGACACCACCAAGGGTCAGGTCGTCATTCAGCTTCTGCCGCAGGTTGCTCCGGAGCATGTCGCTCGCATCAAGGAGCTTGCGCGCGAAAAGGCCTATGACAACGTTGTTTTCCATCGCGTCATCGATGGTTTCATGGCTCAGACCGGCGACGTCGAGCATGGCAAGGTCGGCGGCAACACCGCTCGCGCCGGCACCGGCGGCTCGTCCAAGCCCGACCTGAAGGCTGAATTCTCCGCCACCCCGCACGTTCGCGGCACCTGCTCGATGGCCCGTTCGCAGAACCCGAACTCGGCCAATTCGCAGTTCTTCATCTGCTTTGCCGATGCTCCCTGGCTGAACAAGCAGTATTCCGTCTGGGGTCAGGTCATCTCCGGCATGGAATTCGTCGACCAGATCAAGCGCGGCGAGCCGGTAAAGGATCCGGATTCCATCGTATCTGCGCGGGTTGCTGCCGACGTCTGATCGTGATTATTCCTGAAACCCGCCTCTTGCGCCTTCGGCGTGAGGGGCGGGTTTCGCTTTGCCTGAATGAACTGTCTGGACCAAGTGAATGCGTGTTGATCTTTTCGATTTCGATCTGCCGGAAGAGCGTATCGCGCTCAGGCCCGCCGAGCCGCGCGACAGCGCGCGCCTGCTCGTCGTCGATCCGAACGATGGCGCAAACACGCTGATCGACCGTCAGGTGCGCGACCTGCCATCCTTCCTGCGTCCCGGCGACGCCATGGTCTTCAACGATACCAAGGTGATACCGGCGCAGCTGGAAGGCCTTCGTCACCGCGAAGGCGCGCCTGGCCAGCAGGTGTCTGCCACCCTCCATATGCGCGCCGCACCCGACCGCTGGAAGGCTTTTGCCAAGCCCGGAAAGCGCATCAAGATCGGCGACCGCATCGAGTTCGGTCATGGCGAAAATGTCTGCGTTCTGGGCTCGCTCGATGCGACTGTCGAGGAAAAAGGCGAGGGGGGTGAGATCACCTTGCGGTTCGATCTTTCCGGTCCGGCACTGGACGAAGCGATCGCCGCCGTAGGGCACATTCCCCTGCCGCCTTATATCGCGGCGAAACGTCCGGAAGACGAGCGCGATCGCGCCGATTATCAGACGATCTACGCGCGTGAAGAGGGCGCCGTCGCGGCACCCACTGCCGGCCTGCATTTCACGCCAGCTCTATTTGCCGCGCTCGATGCCATGGGCGTCGAGCGGCATTTCGTGACCCTGCATGTCGGCGCCGGCACCTTTCTGCCGGTCAAGGCCGATGATACTGAAGACCACAAGATGCATTTCGAGATAGGCTATGTCGATGCCGGCACCGCCGCAAAACTCAACGCCGTCAGGGCAAGGGGTGGGCGCATCGTTTGCGTCGGTACCACCTCGCTCCGATTGATCGAAAGCGCCGCCGCCGCCGATGGCACTATCCAGCCCTGGCAGGGCGCTACCGGCATTTTCATCACCCCCGGCTACCGCTTCAAGGCCGTCGACATGCTGATGACCAATTTCCACCTGCCGCGCTCGACCCTGTTCATGCTCGTGTCGGCTTTCGCCGGCCTCGATACGATGCGCGCGGCCTATACCCATGCTATCGAGACAGGCTATCGCTTCTATTCCTATGGCGATGGCAGCCTGCTCCATCGGAAAGACTAGAACGAAATGAGCGAGAGCTTTCAGTTTCAATTGAAGAAGACCGATGGTGGCGCGCGCCTCGGCGAAGTTTCCATGCCGCGCGGCACGATCCGCACGCCGGCCTTCATGCCCGTCGGCACCGTCGGCACCGTCAAGGCGATGTATCTGGACCAAGTGCGCGAAACCGGCGCCGATATCATTCTCGGCAATACCTATCACCTGATGCTGCGCCCGACGGCGGAGCGCGTCGCCCGTCTTGGCGGTCTGCACCAGCTGATCCGATGGCCGCATCCGATCCTGACCGATTCCGGCGGCTTTCAGGTGATGTCGCTGTCCGGTCTGCGCAAATTGGATGAGCAGGGCGTCACCTTCAAATCGCATGTCGACGGCAGCCTGCATCACATGTCGCCGGAGCGCTCGATTGAAATCCAGGGCCTGCTCGATTCCGATATCCAGATGCAGCTCGACGAATGCGTCGCCCTGCCGGCGACGCCCAAAGACATCGAGCGCGCCATGGAAATGTCGCTGCGCTGGGCGGAACGCTGTAAGGTGGCTTTCGGCAATCAGCCCGGCAAGGCGATGTTCGGCATCGTGCAGGGCGGCGATGTGCCGGAGCTGCGCGTCCGCTCCGCACAGGCGCTAAGCGGCATGGACCTGAAGGGCTATGCGGTCGGCGGTCTCGCCGTCGGCGAGCCGCAGGACGTCATGCTGCGCATGCTCGAAATCACCTTGCCGGAACTGCCGACGGAGAAGCCGCGCTATCTGATGGGTGTCGGCACGCCGGACGATATTCTGAAATCCGTCGCCCGCGGCATCGATATGTTCGACTGCGTGATGCCGACTCGCTCCGGCCGTCATGGGTTGGCATTTACCCGCCGCGGCAAGGTCAACATCCGCAACGCGCGCCACGCCGAAGATATGCGGCCTCTGGACGAGCAGTCCAATTGCCCGGCCTCGCGGGACTACTCGCGCGCCTACCTGCACCATCTCGTCCGCGCCAACGAAGCGCTCGGCGGCATGCTGCTGTCCTGGCACAACCTCGCCTATTACCAGGAACTGATGCAGGGCATCCGTCAGGCGATCGCCGAAGGCCGCTTTGCCGATTTCATGGCCGAAACGATGGAAAACTGGGCGAGGGGCGATCTCGAGCCGGTTTGATTCAGCTATGCTGAGGATGCGCCACTCGATCTTGCTCCTGTGGCGGTTTCGCGCTAACAGAAGCGTGTCGAAAAAGGCAGGGTTGGTTTCGGTAGGCCCAACCCCTTCCAGTCTGGAAGTTCTGCTCCTTGCCATTGGTGATGAGAGCCCGCGACGCGGAACTTGACCATTGTGGTCGAGTGTCTCGCGTTGGCGTGGGCCGGATCGACCGACATGTCTCCGCGGGAAAGCCTTTGGAGCTGTCATGAGACTGAATCACCTGGATCTGCATGTTCCCGATGTCGCCGCGACGCGGGATTTTTTCGTTTCCGTTTTCGGCCTGACGGAGGTGGAAACGCGCGGCGCAAATGGCCTCGCCATCCTTCGCGACGATGCCGGACTTGAGCTCGTCATCAGCCGGCCGGTCGAGAAGTTCGGCGGCGCCGATGCTGTCTCCGTCGGTCGCAATACCTATCATATCGGCTTCATTCAGCCCTCTCGGGAAGCGGTCGATCTGCTGTTCGAACGAGCGAAATCGAGCGGTTGCGAGATCTGGAAACCACCTTCGGCGATACGCGGCAATTGGTCGTTTTATTGTTTTGCACCAGGGCGAATCCTCATCGAAGTCGGCTGGCGCATGGACCTTGCTTTGTTGGTAAATCATTTATTATCGATTGGCTGCTATCCTTAACGAACATCGTTTTGAGCCGGGCTGAAACGGGTTTGCAGCTAGGCAAGCTCCGTTTCGGCCACGTCTCAGAATGAGCCTTGCAACAATAAAGCATTGGGAAAAATAGCGAATCGGAATAAACAGTCCGTCCGCCTTTGAAAACGTCATTGGCTGATTTGATTGTGTGGCTGCTTGGAATTTTCAAAAAATCCGGCTAAAACGCATTCTCTTGATCGATAAGGGCTGTACTACCGAAAATAGGAGGCACTTGCCGTTGAGGGCGCAACGCAAATTCGGGGCATGTCTTTCGGGGCTGTTGGTTGTCGGTCTGGCCGCTACGAGCTGCACAACGACGCAGAAGACAACACCCACCCCCAGCAATACCACCAAACCGATTCGTGGCACGAAAGTAACGTACAATTACACGACGAAAGACAAGGATTGTCTCGAACGTGCAATGTACTTTGAATCAGAGCGTTCCGACCCGAGCGGTTACATGGCTGTCGGCACGGTCGTGATGAACCGATTGACCTCCGGTGCATATCCGCCCACGATCTGCGGCGTCGTTGCACAGGAAAAACAGTTCGCCCCGGGCGTGATGACCAGGGAAGTCAAGGAACAGGCAAAGCCCGATCTTGAAGTCGCCGCTTCCAGGCTCCTGCGTGGCGAACGGCATCCCCAGGTGAAGGATGCCATGTTCTTTCATACAGAGGGTCTGAGATTCCCTTACGATAATATGCATTATGTCGCCTATGCCGGCGGCAACGCATTTTATGAGAAGCGCAGTCGGGATGGCCAGCTTCAGACGCCTGCGCCGCTTCCGGCCTACGAGGTTGCGATGAATTATGTGCCCACGCAGGGCGCGCCGCAATCTCCGTTCGTCCTGCCGGAAACGCAGCCGGCGTCCTCGACATCCGCCGTTGCGGCCTTCACACCGGTCTCGAACCCGACCGTAACCATGCCGCAGAGCGCCATCGTCATCCCGAATGCGGTTCCGATCCCGACACCCGCACCCACGGACATGGCAATTTCAGGACCGCTTCCGAGCGGTGAGGCTACATATACGAATACGCCTATGCCGGCTTCGACGGTTGTCATTCCGCAGCCACGCCCGGAGTTGGATGGCAACACGCCGGTGGGAAATTCGCTTAGAATTCGCGGCTAGCAGCACTGGCCCAAACCCTCGATCAGCGCATCTCTCCCAGAGGTGCGCTGTTTTCATTTGGGCCAAGCGATGTTCAGATGCCCTCGCTTGCGTTTTTGCAAGAATCTGCACGCCGTTGATCTTGTAGCTGCCGTCCGGCTGACGGGTTATCTGATAGATCGCCGTCCAGTCCTTGCCGTCGGTGCCTGTGATCAGCACTTCCTGATAGACGACGGCACCATTGTCGATCGCCCGGCCCTTGCCGAAGGCATAGTTGCCCGGATGATAGACCGGCCGGTAGTTCTTCCTTACCATGGCGAAGAAGCTGTCCTTGTCAGGGAAGAGCGCCTTGATGCCGGGTGCCGCGAAGGAATACGCCGTTGCCGCGTCATTGCGTAGAAAGGCCTCGATCTGTTGTTCAATGAGGCTCTGAGCCGTCTGCACTGGATCTTCCGCGTAAGCGGCAGGTGCAAAGTAAAAGCAACCGAGAAAAGCGACGATCGAAAAGGCGCGCATGTCCGTCCCCAGCCATATAGGAAAGCTTAGCGCGCTTTGATCGCAGGCAGAAGCGATTACTGCCAGCGGCGGAAGAGAGCACTGGCGTTGACGCCACCGAAACCGAAGCCGTTGGAGATCGCATAGTTCATCGCCATCGGTCGCGCGGTGCCGCCGACAATATCGATGCCTTCCGCTGCGGGATCCGGATCCTGCAGATTGCGGGTCGGCGGCGCGATCTGGTCCCGCAATGCCATGATGGTGAAGATCGCCTCCATGCCGCCGGCTGCACCCAGAAGATGGCCGGTCGCCGCCTTCGTGCCACTGACGGCAATCGCACCCTCGCGGCCGAAGACGGTTTTAATTGCTTCCATCTCTCCGCGGTCACCGACCTGGGTCGATGTCGCATGCGCATTCAGGTGCTTGACCTCGGCCGGTGAAATTCGTGCCTGGGCGAGGGCGGCGAGCATGGCCCGGCGTGCTCCGTCGCCATCTTCCGGCCCTGCCGTCATGTGATAGGCATCGGCGGCAGTGCCATAACCGACAAGCTCGGCAAGCGGCGTTGCGCCGCGGGCAAGTGCATGCTCCAACGTCTCGATGACCAGCATTCCGGCGCCTTCACCCATGACGAAGCCGTCGCGGCCGCTGTCGAAGGGACGGGAGGCTTCCTCGGGGCGATTGCTGAAACCCGTCGAAAGCGCGCGCGCCGCGGCGAAGCCGCCAAGACTGACCTTGTCGATGCAGGCTTCGGCGCCGCCGCAGATGGCGACATCGGCCTCTCCGGAACGGATCAGCCGCGCGGCATCGCCGATCGCCTGCACGCTGGCCGCACAGGCGGTGACCGGCGCACCGAGGGGGCCCTTGAAGCCATAGCGGATACTCACCTGGCCGGCGGCGAGATTGACGAGGAAGGAAGGGATGGTGAAGGGCGACAAACGCCGCACGCCCTTTGTTTCCGCCGTGCGCACAGCATCGGCGATGGCGGGAAAGCCGCCGACGCCCGATGCGATGATTGTGGCCGTCCGTTCCAGAGCGCTGATGTCGGTCGGTTGCCAGCCGGCCTGCAGGATTGCCTCCTCGGCGGCCGCCATGGCGAACAGGATGAACCGGTCCATCTTTTTCTGATCTTTGACCGGCACATAGCGGTCGGCGTCGAAGCCGGCTTCGAGGTCCTCCGATATATCGGGAACGACGCCGCCGACCTTGGCCGCGAGATCGCCCACCATCTCCTCAGGCAGCTGCCGGAGACCGGAGCGGCCCTCGACGAGCCGCTTCCAGCTTGCATTGACACCCACGCCCAGGGGAGAAACCAGTCCCATGCCGGTGACGACGATACGATCCATGTCTTGCTCCTATTATCTCAGGCGTCGAAGCCCAGAAACCATGCTTTCATCTGGGCAATGCGTTCGTGAACCGCGTCGTCGGCTGCCGGTCCCGGCACGAGGATCGTGTCTTCGGGCTGGAAGGCGCGGCCGGTGACACGGTCGATAAGCAGCGGGTCGCGATCTTCACCTGTGTTAGCGTCGGCTAGCCGCACGGCGACTTCTTCGGCGGGCAAGTGCCGATTGCCCCAGGTGAAGAGCGCCATCAGCACAGGGAAGAAATCCCGGCCCTTGCCGGTCAGGACATATTCGTAGCGGGGCGGCCGCTCCTGATAGAGTCGCCGCTCGAACAGGCCTTCATCGGTCAGATGCTTGAGCCGCCGCGTCAGAATATTGGGTGCAATTCCAAGGCTTTTCTGGAATTCATCGAACCGGCTCAACCCCTGAAGGGCATCACGCAGGATCAGGATGCTCCACCAGTCGCCAACGCTTTCCAGCGCACGGGCCGCGGGGCATTTGAAGGTGCTGAAGCTCGTTCTTTGCATGGACAGGGCAGATAGCACAAGTAACTATCATTATGCAAGTTACTGGCGCAAAACTGAATTTGCTGGAGCGAATGCGCGATCTGCGAGCGCGAAATCCGATTGTTTTGGAGGGGTTTGCTATAAATTGAAAAAGGCGACCTTTGCATCAAGGTGTCGATGACCAAGACGAGAGGGTTCCGGACTTTCAATAGGGAGGCGCCCTGCGAGCGCGCTGGTGTTTTGCTGCCTCGGTCCACCAGGCGAGATCGTCGGCAAAACGGGGAAAGGCTTTCGCAAGAGCATCGCCTCCGCTCCCCGTCGGTTTGCCCTCGACGTCCAATGCCGCCGAAATATTGGCGACGGCAAGCGTGCTTGAGATGACGATCATTCCCATCTCGGAAAGGGTGCCATGCCAGGAGACCGCCGCATGTGCGCCGGAAAGGCGGCCGCCGGAGTAGCTGGCAATCGCCGCCGGGCGCCAAAACCACTCCTCAAGGTAATGGTCGGTCAGGTTTTTCAGGCCAGGCTGCATGCCCCAATTATATTCGCCGGTAACGAAAACGAAGGCATCGGCAGCGCGAATTTTCTCGGCAAGCTGCTCCATTGCCGAGGGCGCGGAACCTTTGGGATATTCCTTGTACATCCGATCGAGCATCGGCAGGCCAACCGCCTTGGCGTCAATGAGCTCCACATCGTTTCCGCGCTGACGCAGGCTGGTTACGAGATAATTCGCGAGACGGATGCCGGCGCGATCCGATCGGTAGGAACCGTAGAGAACGAGAATACTGTCGGTCATTGTTGATTATGCCCCCACAGTTTGCGCGGAATACTCTACGTCTGTGACTCCGCCGGCACGGACGCGGAGACTTCCTCCTCCGGAATATCGTCGAAGGAAGCATAGTTGAGATTATAGAGCTTCGAGTAGAGTTTGCCATTCGCCATCAGCTGATTGTGGTTGCCGCTTTCAAGCAGCTGGCCGTTCTGCAGCACGATGATGCGGTCGGCCTCGCGGATCGTTGCCAGACGATGGGCGATGACGAGGCCGGTGCGCCCCTCCAGCAGTTTCACCAATGCTTTCTGGATCAGCATTTCGGTGTAGCTGTCGATATTCGCCGTCGCTTCGTCCAGTACGAGGATCTTGGCATCGGCCACGAGTGCACGGGCGAAGCTGACAAGCTGACGCTGGCCGAGCGAAAGACCGCCGCCGCGTTCGCCGAGAACGGAATCGTAGCCATCCGGAAGACGCATGATGAACTCATGCGCACCAACGGTCTTGGCAGCTTCTATGACTTCCTCGCGCGTCGCCTCTGCCTTGTTATAGCGGATATTCTCCAGCACCGTTCCGGTGAAGAGGAACGGTTCCTGCAGCACCATGGCGATCTGGCGGCCGAGCGAATTCTGAGTGAGGGAGCGCACGTCATGACCGCCGACCAGCACCTGGCCTTGCTGCACGTCGTAAAAGCGGTGGATAAGCGCCATCGAACTGGATTTGCCCGAGCCCGTCGGCCCGATCAAGGCCACCGTTTCTCCCGGATTGACCTTAAAACTGACATTCTTCAGCACGGGGTGTTTCGGATTGTAGCCGAAGACGACGTTGCGGAACTCCACCGAGCCGTCCATATCTGGCGAGAGCTCCTTTGCATCGGGCGCATCCTTGATGTCGATCGGAACATCAAGCACCTCGGTCAGGCGCTGACCGGAGGCCATGGCGCGCTGCATCACCGAATATTGCATGGTGAGCGAGCGGATCGGATCGAAGAAACGCTGGATGTAGAACAGGAAGGCGACCATGATGCCGACATCGAGCCTGTGGTTCAGAACCATCGAGCCGCCAACGATGATGACGATCGCCATCGCCATGCCCGTCAGCGTATCGACGATCGGCACCATGATCTGGGCATAGCGCGCCGCCGTCAGATGCGACTGAAGATTGGTATGCGCCTTGTCGTCGAAAAGTGCGAAATTGACGGCCTGCCGATGCATGCCCTGGACAGCGCGCACGCCATGGATAGCCTCTGCCAGCGCCCCACTGGTGACGGAGTTGGTCTCATGCGCGTTCATGAAGGCGACACGCGCCTTCGGCAGCCAGAATAGCCGCACGATGAAGAGGATCGGCATGACGGAGAGCGTCAGCAGGCCGAGCCGGAAATCCAGCGACAGCATGACGATGACGATGCCAAAGAGCAGGACTATGTCACCCACGGAAAGCACCGAAGTTTCAAGGAATTCCTGCATGGAGTTGACGTCGCCCTGCAGGCGCGACATCAAGCGTCCGACTTCCGTCTTGTCCATAAAGGACAGTGAGACGCGCTGCAGATGCGCAAACATTGCCCGTCGAATGTCGAACAGCACTTCTTCAGCGACTTGGCCGACAAAGGTCTCCTGCACGTAGCTCGCGCCGTAGTTGACGAGGATTGCCGCAGCAAAAATCGCTAGCGACAGCCAGAGCGCTGAGTAATCAATGGCGCCAGGTGCCATCGCCTTGTCGATCGCATGACGGATCACCAGCGGTATGACGATCTGCGATCCCGTGAACAGCAGAACGGCGACGACGGAAATGTAGATTTTCCGGCGATAGGGGCTGACGAAGGCCCATATGCGGCGGACGATCTTGCTGTCGAAGACCTTGCCGAAGATTTCTTCTTCGACGCGGTGCGAGCCAACGACTGCGCGGGGAGGGCGGCGCCCATCGTCGCGCACATCATTGCGCTCGGTTTCGGCGATTTCCGACATTTGTCATACCTCCCTTTTCGCTCTTTCGAGCACGTCGCCCGGTGTCTTGACGACATCGTCCTCCGGGCGGACCTGAAGATCGTAAAGCGCCTTGTAGCGGCCGCCGGCGGCCAAGAGCTGCTCATGCGTACCGCGTTCGACGATCACACCATCCTCGATGAAGAGGATCTGGTCGGCATGCATCAGCGAGCTCAGCCGATGGGCGACGATCAGGGTCACGCGGTCGCGGGCAAAGCGTTTCATGGCGCTGCGGATGCGCTGCTCGGTCGCGGCGTCGATCGCGGCGGTAGAATCGTCGAAGACCATCACGGCAGGCTTCAGCATCAAGGTGCGGGCGATCGTCAGGCGCTGGCGTTGACCTCCGGAAAGCGATACGCCCCGCTCGCCGACGACCGTGGTATAGCCGGCGGGCAGGCCGAGAATGTAATTATGCAGCTGTGCCGACTCGGCAGCCCGCTCGATGCGGGTTTCCTTCGCCCAAGGGTCGCCATAGGCGATGTTGTTCTCGATGCTCGTCGTGAACAGGAAGGAATCCTGCTGCACGACGGCAACGTTCTGCCGCAGCGATTGCAGCGTCGCCTTGCGAATATCCTGACCGTCGAGCGTGATCTTTCCGGCCGTGACGTCGTAGAAGCGCGGAATGAGATGCGCGATGGTGGATTTGCCGCTGCCAGGCGGGCCGACAATGCCGATCGTCTCGCCGCGTCTTGCCTCGAAAGAGATATTCTTCAACACCGGGCGCTCCTCGGCGCCCGGATAGCTGAAATCGACATTCTCGAACCGGAGCGTGCCGTCGGTTACGACGAGCGGCTTGGCGTCCGGAGCATCCTTGATGGGAATATCGAGATCGAGCAGGGCGAACAGGCGCGAACCGCAGGTCGATGCGCGTGCGAAGGCATTCACCATCAGGCCGAGCTGACGCACGGGCATCTGCAGGATGGTCATGAAGGTGAGGAACGAGGCCAGCGTGCCGACGCTAATCTCGCCGTTGATGACCTTGAGACCACCCATCCAGAGCACCAGCCACATCGACACGAAGAAGGAAAGGTTCATGGCGCTGGTATTGACGACACGGATGCCGACGCGCCTATGCGCCAGCGAAAGCGCATTATGCGATGCGCGGTCGAACTTCAGGATTTCATGCGCCTGTGCGGCAAAGGCGCGGACGACGCGGATGCCGCCCAGATTTTCCTCCATGACGCGCGTCAGTACCGAGAGCCGTTCCTGCAGATCGAGCCACGTCGAACGCAGTCGCAACTGCGTGACGGAGGAGCGCCAGGCGACGAAGGGCACGAAGCTTAGAGCCAGCAGTCCGAGTGCCACATCGGTCGTCAGCAGCATGTAGGCGCCGACACCGATCAGCATGGTGAGCAGCACCATGCGCACGAGTGCGGTCGAGAAATACATGCGCACGCCTTCGAGATCGAGCAGGCCGACCGTGATGAGATCGCCGGAATGGACCTTGTCGTGAAAACTGAAGGAGAGCTGCTGAATCTTCTCGTAGCAGGCCAGTCGGAGCTCATAGCCCATATGGTGGCCGACGGATTCGCTGTAATAATTCTGCACCATCGTGAACAGGCCGCGCAGAATGCTGACGACAAGCAGCAGCAAAGCGGTCGTCGTCAAAGCATTTTCGGCGATCTGGCCGGCGGCACCGCCTGCGACCGCCGTTTGCGTCTGGTCCACCGCGCGACCCAGCAGCCGCGGGATCGTCAGCTGCAACGTTGCAGCCACGAATGTTGCCCCTATGGCGAAGCTCGTCTGCCATGGGTGGCGCAGCGTCATATGGGTGATCCGGATGATCGTCGACAGACCTTGGCCCCACCCGACCGCATTGATATGCGCGCGCGAGGCCAATGGCTTCGCCGCGCTTCCTATTGAATCGCTGCTCACGCTTTTATCCAGGCATAATTGAACGAGGCGGGCCCGCTGAGGGGTTCGTATCTCAGGAAAACTATTGATAGGATGAATTTTGCCGATTCCATGGCGACGTTCAAGAGTCAATCGGTCACAAGTCCCACGCGAACGTTAGATTGCGTGTTCAAGAAAATTGCCGATGGCATGTCGGGGTTGAATTCAATGAGGCGTCCTTTGGGTACCATGCCAGAAAAGGAGGGCATCATGCGCAAGGTTATCGCAGCAACATTCATCAGCCTCGACGGCGTCATGCAGGCGCCCGGTGGTCCGGACGAGGATCCGACCGGCGGTTTCAAATATGGCGGCTGGGTTTTCCCGCACTCGGACGAAGATACCGGTAAGACGCTCTTCGAACTGTTCGAAAAGCCGTTCGATCTGCTGCTCGGCCGCAAGACATACGATATTTTCGCCGCCTATTGGCCTTATATCGACGACGACAATCCGATTGCCAATAAATTCAACAGCGTCACCAAATATGTCGCGACGCGTGGCGATGCCGAATTGAAATGGAACAAGAGCCGCTCGCTTGGCAAGGATGTCGTTGCTGCGATCAAAGAGCTGAAGGCGGGTGAGGGGCCGGATCTGCTGATCCAGGGCAGCGGCGATTTTATCCAGACCCTGCTCCGTCATGGGCTGATTGACGAATATAAGCTGGTGATCTTTCCGCTGGTGCTGGGCGGCGGCAAAAAGCTGTTCGCCGATGGCGCAGTGCCTGGAGCAATGAAGCTGCTGCGTAGCAAAACCTCTCCGAGCGGTGTCATCTTTGCGACCTACGAGCCCGATGGAACGGTGAAGACGGGCTCCTTCGTTGGTCCGAATCCCTCAGAAGAGGAGATGGAGCGCCGCAGGCGGCTCGAATAAGCAGCCAAGGCCCGCGGCGGGACGCCCTTTAGGTGTTCCGCTAAGGCTCACATCGAATGTTCCGGCGTTTGAAAATCACGCAGCGCTTTCATGACTTCGCGAAGACCTCTTGTGAGATGCTTGTCCCGGCGCAACACCATGCCGAGTTGCCGAACGAGCCTCGGCTTGAGCGGCGAGGTAACCAGCCGGTCCGACCTTTCCCGTCTCAGAGCCATCTCCGGAAGGATGGACCATCCGAGGCCGGCGGCGACCAGCTCCTTGATCGCCTCGACGCTGCCGAACTCCATGGCCGGCTCGGGGTGAGTCCCGCCGGTCTCGAACCATTCGTTCGTGGCCCGACGCGTGTTGCCGCCTTCGTAAAGCAGCAACGTCCTGGTTTTCATGAATTCCACATCCGGTCCGCCCTTAGGCATCACGCTTCCCTTCGGAGCCACGGCCAGAAGCTCATCCTCATGGAATGGCTCGACCTCAAGCGAACGGCCGGAGGCGGGCAGGGCAACGACCGCAAGATCCAGCGCATTGGCTTCGAGATCGCGCAAAATCTCGTCGATATTGCCGACACGAACGATGATCTCGAGATCGGGCATGCGCGTCTTTGCCATGGCGATGGCGCGCGGCAGCAGATGAATCGAGGCGGTGCCGCCGCTGCCGATCCGTACGCGCCCCACCGATCCCTCCCGAAATGGCGTCATCGCCTCCTCTGCGATCGAACAGGCTTGGATGATTCGGCGGGCATGCGGAAGCAGATCAAGTCCGGCCGGTGAGGGCTGCGCCCGCCGGCCGACGCGCTCGATCAGCTTTACGCCGAGACGCTGCTCCAGCAGTTTCACTTGCAGGCTGACGGCCGGTTGTGTCAGCCCGGCCTTGTCGGCGGCGGCCGTAAAGCTGCCGAGATCGACGACACTCACAAAGGCGGCTAGCTGATCCAGGTTGAGCAACAGAAGAATTCCTTATGGTTTGTATAAATATCATAAACTTCATTCGTTATCGCGGCTAGTGCATCCTGACGCCATGTTCATACGAGCCTCGGGAGCAGGGAAATGACGACCGATACCGACAGACCGATGCTGGCAGCGATCGCCGTCGCAGGCAGAGGCCGGCGAAAGCGGGGATTTTGGCAAAAGGCGCTGGAGAGATTCCTGACCTATCTTGAAAAGCGCGAGACAAGATGGAACCTGCGCGAGCTGAGCGATGATCAGCTTCGAGACATTGGCATGACGCGCGCCGAAGCCCGGACCGAGGTCAATAAATCGTGGTTCTGGGGATAGTGCTCAAAGGCGTCCCATGAATCGGCCCGACGCCGTAAGCAGGGGTATTATTGACCCGATTGCCCACTGCGCGGGTTGAAGGCTCGGCATTTGGGCGAGGGGGACAACATTAGTCTGGGGACTGTTGTCCAATCGTCCTTTTTTCATTCCCTTGTTCTTTTTTCCGCCACAGATTTGCCCGATCCCTTCCGCTCGAAAGCAATAGCCGGTTTGCTCGGTGATCTGCTGTTTTCGCACCGAACATCAAAATACGAGACCGCAAAATCCATGCCCAAGACAAAGTCCCTGCTCCTCGCCGCGGCGATTTCGACCCTATCGCTTCTCGGCGCAGCTTCGGCAGCGGAGGCCGGGCAGGCGAGTTATCTCGTGGACGCGCATAGCGGCGAGGTGTTGGAAGCATCGAATGAAAATGAACTGAATTATCCGGCCTCGCTCACCAAGATGATGACGCTCTATCTCGCTTTCGAAGCGCTGCATGACGGCCGCTTGAAATGGGATCAGAAGCTCGTCATGTCGGAGAATGCCGAGAGTAAGGAGCCTTTCAAATTCGCGATCGGAGCAGGCCGCAAGGTCACGGTGCGCGAAGCGGTCGAAGGTATCGTCGTCCTGTCGGCCAACGATGCGGCCGTCGCGATTGCCGAGCAGCTTGGCGGCTCCGAGGAGAGCTTCGGCAAGATCATGACCGCGAAGGCGCATCAGCTTGGCATGAGCAAGACCGTCTTCAAGAATCCCTCCGGCCTGCCGGATCCTGAACAGGTCACGACCGCGCATGACATGGCAATGCTCGGCATCGCGCTGATGCGCGACTTTCCAGAAGAGTTCAAGCTCTTCTCGCTGCGCGGCATGAAGTTCCGCGGCATGAAGCTGCGGGGCCATAACAATCTGATGTATCGCTACGCGGGCGCCGACGGCATCAAAACCGGCTATACCGACGCCTCCGGCTATAATCTCGTGACGTCAGCCGCGAAGAACGGCCGCCGCGTCGTTGGCGTCGTGATGGGCGAGAAGACCGCGCAGATTCGCGACGACAAGATGGCGAGCCTTCTTGATGCCCATGTGCCGCCAGCCGCCGTTGCGACGACGGTCAAGCAGAGTACCGCCAACTGATCGTCGCATCGAGGGTAGAGGCGATGCACTTCGTTCTAGAACTCACCCGGTTACATACGGATATCAGATAAGATAGATTATGGAACAAATTCAGGCGGTGCTTAGATCGGGAAAATGAAGTTTTCCATTTTGTTTCAGCCAGTTACGATATCGGGATATGCTGATCTTAGCCTGACTCGACAATTGCACGACCCGCGCAAGCCGAACCGTTTCCGCTATCTCAGCTCGCCTTGATGCGGATTGCCTTGGCTGCGATCTTCTCGGCCAATATCGTCGGATTGCATGCGAAGATACTGTCGGGCCGCCCGGCTGCGCACCAGACCTGATCATAAGCCAACAGGCTCTCGTCCATGAAGACAGGCAGATCGACCAGGTGGCCGATCGGTGCGACGCCGCCGATGGCAAAGCCGGTCTCGTCGCGGACGCGATCGATATCAGCGCGCTTCAGCCGAACTCCGTAAGCCGCTGCGATATAAGCGGTGTCAGCATTGTGTGCGCCGGAAACCAGAAGCAGCGTCAATGCATGTGTATCGGCATTGACGAAGACCAGCGATTTCACGATCTGGCCCACGGCGCATGCCGCGGCCTTGGCAGCTTCTTCCGCGGTCCGCGTCGATTGCTCCATGCGCTTGATCGAGATGTCGAGCCCCAGCGCTCGCGCCGCAAGCTCGACGCGTTCCAGGCTGGAAAGCTTCTTGATATCTTCGCTCATAGATCGTCGTCCTCCACGTCGAGTTCGATCTGCATCTGATCGTAGGCCGGCTCGACATGGTCGGGCGTTTCAGCCAGCACTGTTTCATAATCGAGCGGCGTATGCATGTGGGTCAAGATGGCGTGTTTCGGCGCCAGGCGTTCGATCCATTCGAGCGATTGCTCCAATGATAGATGGCTTGGATGCGGCCGATACTGTAATGCGTCGATGATCAGGATATCGAGGTTTTGAACCTTTTCTATCGATTCCGGAGGGAAGTCACTGATATCGCTGCAATAAGCGAGTTTGCCGATACGGAAACCCAGCGAATGGATATCGCCGTGTACCTGCTTGTGCGGCCAGAAGCGGATTGGACCGCCTGCCCCGTCGATTACAAAACTTGTCTCAAGGCTCTCGATTAGCACCGGGCGCACGATCGGCGGATAGCTGCTGCCGGCAGGCGTTTCCAGGCAATAGCGGAAGCCCTCGCGAATGCGGTCCATCGTCGGCGGATCGGCATAAATCGGGATACGCTGGTTTGAAATATGGAAGTATCCACGCAGGTCATCGATGCCGTGAATATGATCGGCATGGGCGTGTGTATAGAGTACGGCGTCGATGGAGCTGACGCCGGCATGGATCATCTGCTCGCGGAAATCCGGACCCGTATCGATAACGACGGTGGTAATGCCGCCATTCGGTGCGATCTGCTCGATGAGAAAGGCAGCGCGTGTCCGGCGGTTTTTTGCGTTTTTCGGATCGCAGGCGCCCCAATCGCCGGTAATACGGGGAACGCCCGGCGACGATGAACAGCCCAAAATGGTGAAGCGTCGCCGGTATGTCACGACGTCAGACCCTCGTCATCTTGGAGAAGCAGCGGAAGGCGTTTTCCGTCGTGATGTCGGCGATCTCGTCCATGCTGATGCCGATCGTATCGGCCAGAACTTCGGCCGTGTTGACGACATAGGACGGTTCGTTGCGTTTTCCCCGCCAGCGTTTCGGCGCGAGATACGGCGCATCGGTTTCGACCAGCAGACGATCGTGGGGAATCGTCCTGGCGATCTGGCGCAGCTCTTCCGATTTCGGGAAGGTCAGGATGCCGGAAAAGGAGATGTAGCCGCCGAGCTCGACGCCGGTGCGGGCAAGGGCAGGGCCGGCGGAGAAGCAGTGCAGGATGAAGGGGAAAGCCCCCTTCCCCGTCTCTTCCGTCAGAATCGCCGCCATATCCTCATCGGCGCTGCGGCTGTGAATGACGAGCGGCAGCTTCGTTTCGCGCGCGGCAGCGATATGGCGCAGGAAGCCGGTCTTCTGATCCTCCGGCTTGACGGTATCGTAGAAGTAATCGAGACCCGCCTCGCCGATCGCTACGATCTTCTCGTGCTTGTTTGCCAGCCGCACAAGATCTTCCGTCTGGATATCGAGCTCCTGGTCGGCGCTGTTCGGATGGGTGCCGACCGAGCAGAAAACCGACGGATAACGCTGGGTGAGAGCGAGCAATCCGTCGAGCTTCCTGACCTTGGTCGAGATGGTGACCATCTGCTTGACGCCAACCTCGTGAGCGCGGGCGACTATCGCGTCGCGCTCCTCTTCGAAATCGGCAAAATCCAGATGGCAATGCGTATCGATCAGCATGGAAAACCTTATTCGGCGGTCGGCGCGACATAGCGCGGGAAGACCGGTTTCGGGGCTTCCAGCGGCGTTCCGGCAACGAGGCGGCCGGCCTCGCCGAGGGCTGCGAAATCGCGCTTGTCGGCAGGGATTGCGATAAGATCCAGCAGCTTCGCGGAGGATTCCGGCATGAAGGGCTGCAGCAGAATGCCGATCTGACGCACCACGTCGGCCGTGACATAGAGCACGGTTGCCATGCGCGCCGGGTCGGTCTTCTTCAGCGCCCAGGGCTCCTGGCTCGCGAAATAGCGGTCGGTTTCGGAAACAACCGCGATGATGGAAGCGAGCGCGCGATGGATCAGCTGCTTGCCCATGTCTTCGCGGGTCGAGGCAAGCAAGGCGTCGGCTTGGGCCAGAAGCACCTTGTCCTCATCCGTCAGCGGACCGCATTCCGGGATCTGGCCGTCACAGTTCTTGACGATCATCGACAGCGAGCGGCTGGCGAGATTGCCGATGCCGTTGGCGAGGTCGGAATTGATGCGCGTGCCGATCGCCTCCTCGCTGTAGCTGCCATCCTGGCCGAAGGAGACTTCGCGCAGGAAGAAATAGCGCACCTGATCGAGGCCGAAATGGTTCACAAGATTGACCGGATCGACGACGTTGCCGAGCGACTTCGACATCTTCTCGCCCTTGTTAAGCAGGAAGCCATGCGCATAGACGCGCTTCGGCAGCGGCAGCTTCGCCGACATCAGGAAGGCCGGCCAGTAGACGGCATGAAAGCGAATAATGTCCTTGCCGATGATATGAAGATCGGCAGGCCAGTATTTTGCCCGCGGATTGTTGCGGTCTTCGATATAGCCGGTCGCCGTGATGTAGTTCGTCAGAGCGTCGACCCAGACATACATGACATGGGCCGGATCGTTGGGCACCTTGATGCCCCAGTCGAAGGTCGTACGCGAGATCGACAGATCCTTGAGCCCGGACTTCACGAAGGAAATGACTTCGTTGCGGCGCTCGGCCGGACCGATGAAATCCGGATTCTCTTCGTAGAGCTTCAGCAGCCGATCCTGATATTCGGAGAGCTTGAAGAAGTAGCTTTCCTCTTGCACCCACTCGACCGGTGTGCCCTGCGGGCCGTAGCGCACGCCGTCGGCGCGCAGCTCGGTTTCGTTTTCCTGGTAATAGGCTTCGTCGCGCACGGAATACCAGCCGGCGTAGGAATCCTTGTAGATGTCGCCGGCATCGGCCATCAGGTTCCAGATGTTCTGCGATGTCTCATGGTGGCGCGGCTGCGTCGTACGGATGAAGTCGTCGTTCGACGCATTCAGCAGCTTGCCCATCGCCTGGAATTCATCGGAATTGCGGTTGGCGAGCTGCTGCGGTTCCATGCCTTCGGCTCGCGCCGTCTGCTGCATCTTCTGGCCATGCTCGTCCGTGCCCGTCAGAAAGAAGACATCGCGGCCATCGAGGCGCTGGAATCGCGCCAGCGCATCGGTGGCGATCAACTCATAGGCATGGCCGATATGCGGCTTGCCGTTGGGATAGGCAATCGCGGTGGTGATGTAGAACGGAGTTTTTTCGGTCATGTGAGGCAGGGGCCCGCTTTTACTGTTACGTCGCTGTTATTCTTGCTCCGCTCGCTTTAGCGCATGTTTGCCAGGAGCGAAACACCAAGTTTCGCGCGCGCAGCATTCGGAACTTCAGGACGGCGCTTTGCTTGACTCAACTCCGCCTCGCCTTTACCCCTTCCGGAGAGTGGAACGCAGGACAGACGTGGCCGTGGATTTCGTCGTTTTATGTATTGGTCTGCCTAGCGGCTTCAAGAGGCCGTGAATTTGAGTTTGATCAATTCCTTTCAACCGCTTTATTCCTTTTCCGGCTTTTTCGTCGGCATGCTTGTGGGCATTACAGGGGTAGGCGGCGGCTCGCTGATGACCCCCCTGCTCGTGCTTCTCTTCGGCGTGCATCCGGCCACGGCCGTGGGCACGGATTTGCTCTATGCCGCCATCACCAAGACGGCGGGAACGGCCGTGCACGGGATGCACGGACGCGTCAACTGGAAGGTTGTGAGCCTTCTGGCGTCAGGCAGTGTTCCGGCGGCGCTCGCTATGCTTTGGATCATGGCCGGCGTCAATCGCGAGAGCCCCGCCGTTGCTCATGCCATTACCCTGTCATTGGGCTGTCTTTTGCTTTTGACGGCGCTGATGCTGATTTTCCGAGGCCAGATCATCGAGGCCATCCGCAAATGGCGGGGCGAGCGCGGCACGATCTCGCCGCGCAACATTGCTTTGTTGACGGTCATCCTGGGTCTTATGCTCGGCATTCTCGTCACCATGACGTCGGTCGGTGCGGGCGCACTCGGCGTCACCGTCCTGCTTGTGCTCTATCCGCAGACCGACGTCCGCGAAATTGTCGGCTCCGATATCGTCCATGCCGTGCCGCTGACCCTGATCGGCGGCATGGGCTATTGGTTCATCGGCGAGATCAACTGGACGATGCTGTTCGCCCTGTTGGTGGGATCAATTCCGGGTATCGTCACCGGCAGCCTGCTCGCCCCTCGCCTGCACGAGCGCTCCGTGCGCATCATCCTTGCCGTGACGCTGGCGATCGTTGCCTGGAAGCTGATCTTTCCTTAGGCCAGTCTGAACATAATGCCTAATTTTGGCAGCGGATGGAATCACGCTGCCACCGTTGGACGTGTTGCTGTAGCCAAAGGCGATTGATCGCCTTATAAGGGGTAATGAAGCTGATTTCGCCAAAAAATGGATGAGCAAGGCCTATCCCTGGATCGGATGCGAACCTTCGTCCGTGTTGTCGAACACGGTAGTCTGTCGGCTGCCGCACGAGAACTTGGCCTCGGTCAATCAACGGTAACCCGCCATATCAACGAGCTTGAGGAGGCCGTCGGAGTTCCCCTTCTCGGACGAACCACACGCCGCGTCACACTCACCGAGGAAGGCAGTCGCTATTATGCGAATTGCCTGCAGATCCTGCGGCTCGTCGAGCAGGCTGCCGAAGAAGCGAGAAATGCGCGGCGGTCGCCGGCAGGTGCCGTTCGCCTGTCCTGCACTGCCGCTCTCGGCGTCATGCACGTCACACGGATGATTTTCGATTTCCAGGACCGATATCCGGAGATCAGGATAGATCTCAATCTCACGGATGAGCGCATCGATCTCGCTCGGGAGGGGATTGATATTGCTTTGCGGCTGGGGCCGATCGCCGATGACGCCATGAAGCTCGTTTCCATCGGAAAAAGCCATCGAAGGCTCGTGGGTTCGCCCGATTATTTTCGTCGCAAGGGACGCCCCGCACGTCCCGCGGACCTCTCGCAGCACGACAGCGTGGTAATGTCCAACATTGCCGGAAGCAATCAGCTTATTCTGTTCGCTCCGGATGGAGTGCGTCTGGCGGTTCCAGTGAGCGGAAATCTGCGGGTCGACCACGGCCTCGCCGCCAGAGCCGCTCTCGCGGCCGGCCGTGGAATCGGTCCCGCTCACCTCTGGCTCGTTCAGGATCTGCTGGATGCCGGTACGCTCGAAGTCCTGTTTGATGATTACGACCTCGATACGGTTCCCCTCAGCCTGCTCGTCGTTCCGGAGCGAGCAGGCGTGGCTCGCGTGCGGCTACTGGTCGATTTCCTCGTCAATGAGTTAAAGAACCTGCCGGGCATTGCCCCCAGCTGAGAGATAAGCAATCGGCCTCAAAGTCCGAACGCTCGCTTTTCGCCGCGCCAGCCTGTCGTCCGCAAAAATTGCTCCCAGCTGAATGTCTCTGGATCTAAGCGGCGATTCCAGCCGAGATCGTGTTCTCCACTGAAATAGCCGTATTCGACGGCGTATTCGACCATCCCCAAAATCTCGCGGACGAGCAGCTCATTGGCGGCGAATTCCGGAAAATACCGCAGGAGGCCGTCCTTGGAAAAGGCGCTCCGATATTCGGCTTTCAGACCCGTTACGCGCCGGAAGGTATCGACTATTTCACGCGGTGAAATGATATCGCCGACGATCGGAAGCGTCTTTCCGTTGTAGCGTTCGGGGTGGGCGAAGATCTCCTCGACGACGGGACCGGTAGCTGTCAACGGATCGACGAAGGGTGCTGCGAAGTCTTCCGGCAGATAGATCGGCAGCAGAAGCGTGTCACCGTCATAACGAGGAACATAATATTCCATCAGATTGGTGTAGAAGAACGCGAGCATGACGAAGGAGTGCGAGACAGGGAGTCCGCGGATATAGTCGGCAACCTTCGCCTTGTCGGTGAAATGCGGCGCATACTTCGTTCCGCCTGTGATCTTTTCGACATTCTCCAGCGTGCTGAAGACCACATGGCCAACCCCGGCCTCCACGGCGGCATCCGCCAATTGCCGGCCAAGCGGCGCCTCGCTCGTGTCCGGCGGCGCTATGGGAGGCGTCATCAGGAAGGCGCCGGCAGCGCCTTGGAAGGCATCCACAAGTTCCTTCGTCCGGCCGAGTTCGAGCGGCACCGTTACGATTTCGGCTCCCAACGACTGAAGGGCACGCGCTGCGGGTGACTCCTTGCTGCGAGTAAGCGCACGGACCCGGAAGCGTTGACTTTGAAGCAGTGTCGTCGCCACGCTTCGCCCCTGCTTGCTTGTCGCACCCGCAATTGCGATCAACGGTTTTTCATCTAGTGTCACGGTTAGTCTCCAATCCATTTCCACAGCCGAAGAGCTGCAGCACCTTCAAACGAGACCGATCACTTCAGCTGAGATCGGCCTGCGTCATGAAGGTAGGGAACTGGATCGCGCCCCACTACACGCTGCCAATGGATTACATCATGCCGTTTTTTGGATATATCGCTTTGATGATCCGCATCCTTTCCGGCTCGCCGCAAAACTGAGGTATGCGGCGAGTTTTCATTCCGGAGAAACTGCAAGCTAGGCCGAGAGCTGCTGTTTGAGCTCGCCGAGGATGGTAATGAGCGTCTGCTTGCGATCGAGATTATAGGCTTGCGACACGTTCAGCCGCTCGGTCGTTTCCGAATGCAGCCGTGCCAGCCTCTCGGCCGTCGAAATCGAGCCGTGAAGGGCGGCGGCTCGAGCGCGCTCGATGATGTCGTCGCCGATATGCGACAGGAAGAAGCCGAAGATCGTGTCGCTGTCCTTGCCGGAAAGCGCGTCGGCGAGGCGGTGCATCGCCTTGCGGGCCGCGGGCCCATCTGCCGAAAGCACCTGCCGGTAGGCTTCGATGATTTCACCCCCGCCGTAATTCAGGAGCTTGAGTGCCTCGCTGACGCTGCCCTTGGCCGCCGAGAGCACTTCGCTCCCCTGCCCGGCGGCGGGGATCCCCAGGTTTTCGAGCGCCATGCGCAGGGCATCATCGCCGAGCGGCGCAAGCTTCAGAGGCAGGCAGCGCGAGCGGATCGTCGGTAGAAGCCGACCCGGCGCATGCGACAGCACCAGGAACAAAGCGCGCTTCGGCGGCTCCTCGAGAATCTTCAGGATGGCGTTGGCCGCACTACGGTTGAGATCGTCGGCAGGATCGATGATGACGATCCGCCAATTGCCGGTGCCCGAGGTCTGCGAAAAGAACTTTCCGGCACGCCGCACTTCGTCGACGGTGATCGCGGATTTCACCTTGCCGGTCTTGTCGTCGACCGGCCGGCTCAAGTGCAGCAGATTGTGTGATGCCCCGCCGGAAATCTGCCGCCTGACGACCGATGCAGGATCGGGATCGCCGATCGTCTCCGGCGCGCATGCCGGATCGGGATGAGAGAGGACATGATTGGCGAAGCGAAAGGCAAGGGTCGCCTTGCCGATGCCTTCAGGCCCCTCGATCAGCATGGCATGATGGCCCTTGCCCGAGCGATAGGATTGCGCGAGGAAGGCTTCGGCTTCCCGATGGCCGAAGAGCCTCGTATTGTCCTGCGGCGGAACGGCGCCGTCGAGCACACCTGGTCGTTCGTCGCTCATTGCGCCGCTTCCGATCCCGCGGCGATATTGGCAGCCCCGAGCCGCTTGTCGACGATCCCGGCGATTTCAGCGGCGATCTCATTTTCCGGCTTCTGGGCATCGATGACGTGACAACGCTCGGGCTCGCGCGCTGCGATATCGAGGAACGCCTCGCGGCGCTTCTCGTGGGTCTGCATCTCTTCCTTCTCGAAGCGATCGGGTGCGGCCACGGCGGAGGCGCGCTTGCGCGCACGCTCGAGACCCACTTCGGCAGGAATATCGAGAATCAGCGTGCAATGCGGAACGACGCCGTTGACGGCAACCCTCTGCAGGGCTTCGATATAGTCAGGCTCGAGATTGCCCGTTACGCCCTGATAGACGCGCGAGGAATCCATGAACCGATCGCAAAGCACGATGGCGCCGCGGGCGAGTGCCGGGCGAATGACGTCTTCGACATGATCGTTGCGGGCAGCAGCAAAGAGAATGGCCTCCATGCGCGTGCCGAACATTTCCGCGGCACCCGAAAGCAGGACATGCCGCACCGCCTCTGCGCCCGGCGATCCGCCGGGCTCGCGCGTCACCAGAACCTCGTGGCCCCGTTCGCGCAACCGTTCAGCCAGACGGCGAATCTGGGTGGATTTGCCGGCCCCCTCGCCGCCTTCGAAGCTTACGAATAATCCGTTTGCATCAGCCAATGATCATGTCCTGCACTTTTCGCATGCCATCGGTTCGGTACGCGATACGCCTCTTGTTTAACCCAAGACAGGTTCCGGTGGAACCGCCGATGCCTCGGTCTCCTTGACTCTATATGGGGTGTGAACGGAGATTTCGCGAACGGTGCGGCCCACTCAAGTTGGCAAAGGCTTGTCCCATAGCCAGGAGAACAGCAGCGATTCGGTCAGCTCCATCAGGGCATCGAATGCGCGCCGGCCCAATGTGCCCTGCCCGACCGATTCCTTCGTATAAAGCGGCAGCTCTCGTACCAGACGCGATCCCAGGAAGACACGAAGACTTCCTGCTTCGTAGCCCGCAGCGACCGGCGCCGTCAGCGGCCACCGATAGACGATACGAGCGGATAGCCGATCCGGCGTTTCCACGGGGACATAGACATCGACCGGTATCTTCGCCTGCAGACCCACGGTCGAGGTCGCGCCGCCATAGACGCTGGCATTGCCGATCACCTCGCCTTCGGCGAAGATGCGCTGGCTCCTGAAATTGCTGAGACCCCATTCGAGGACGCGCCGCGTCTCCTCGATGCGTTCCTTGTCGTTCTTCAGCCCGCCAAGTGCCAGGAACAGCCGGCGGCCGTCGCGCTGAATGGAGGCGACGATGGAGAAGCCCTCGCCTTCGGCGAAGCCGAGCCCTAAACCATCCACGCCGATATTGAGCAAGAGCAAGGGGTTCTTGTTGCGCTGGTAGATCTTGTTCCAGGTGAAATCGGCCTGCCCGAAATATTTGTACAGATCCGGGTGCTTCTCCTGCAGGTCCTGCGCCAGCATCACCATTTCCCGCATGGAGACCTTTCCGCCGGCGTTTGGATCGTTTGCATCTGGCAGCCCGGTCGAATTGGTGAAGGTAGACCGGGACATGCCTATCTCTCTTGCGCGCGCCGTCATGCGACGGGCAAATTCGCGTTCGCTGATCGAAATACCTTCCGCCAGAACGATGCAGGCGTCATTTGCCTGCTGCACGGCAATACCCTGGATCAGATCACCGACACGGATGCGCGATTTCAGTGCGGCGAACATGGTCGATGCGCGCGAGGGGGCGCCGCCCGTTCGCCAGGCATTTTCCGAGACGGGATATTCGGTATCGAAATTGATCTCCCCTCGCCCGATCGCATCGAAAACCACATCCAATGTCATGAGTTTCGCAAGCGATGCTGGAGAAATCAGCTGATCCTCGTTCTTGGCGAGCAGGATGGTACCCGTGGAGGCTTCGATCATGAATGCCTGGGCGGCTTTCGTGTCGAATGCGCCTGGCGTCGCCGGCTGCGCAAAGGCCGCCGGAGTGGCGATACCAAGGAGAAAAAGGAACAAAAGAATCAAGCGCTTTGGCATATCGTCCCCTTCATCCGACCACCGGCACGATTATTTTAGTGACCGGTTGAGATTCAGGCAATGACGTCGATCAATCGATCTGCGTCGGCGCCTGATGCTGGCGGCGGTACGATGAGAGAATCGATTCCTGCGTG
The DNA here is from genome assembly GCF_003024605.1 of Rhizobium sp. JAB6. Classification (GTDB taxonomy): domain Bacteria; phylum Pseudomonadota; class Alphaproteobacteria; order Rhizobiales; family Rhizobiaceae; genus Rhizobium. Next base: position 197,620 of record NZ_PYJQ01000007.1, read on the forward strand.
AGGCCGTCGTTGCGAATCATCACGGCATCGAAAGCGAGATCGACATAAACGGTCTTGACGGGCGCTTCCTGATAGGCAGCGACGGCCGAGCCCGAGGATTGATCCCCAACGCTTGCAAGGCGCCGCGAGAGGTCCGGCCGCTCATAGGGGATCGGGCCGATCCGCGGCAACACGATCAGAGCCGGGTCCGCTGGCTCCGCTGCCGGCATCGGGCCGCCGTTCCATTCCATCGGGGGCGGATTGTTGCGCTTGCCGGCATTGTAGCCTGCATCCGGCGTCGAGCCGGCAAAGGCCGTGGCGGCATAGGGAGATTGACGCGGGACCGGGGCGATCGCGGGCGCGGCATCAAAGCGGCGCTGCTGGCGGCTTGCGCGGAGCGGGGTATCGGATTCAGGCAATTGATCTGCGGTCATGCGACCAGCCGAAGCGACCATCACGCCCGTCGCGATCTGGCCGCCCGGATTAATACCCGGCAGACGCGAACCCTTCGGAATATAGGAAGCCATGAGATAGGGCTCATCATGACCGTCCATGCGGGCACGGCCGACATATTGCACGCGCACGTCACCGGTGCCGCTGTGCTGGAGGTCGAGCATCTGTGCGGTCTTGTTGGAGAGGTCGATGATGCGGCCGGGATGGTATGGGCCGCGATCGTTGACGCGTACGATGATGGAGGAACCGTTTTCGATATTGGTGACACGAGCATAGCTCGGTAGCGGAAAGGTCGGATGCGCGGCAGTCAATGCCTGCTGATCGTAGACTTCGCCATTGGCCGTCAGGCGGCCGTGAAAGGCCGAGCCGTACCAGGAAGCGATGCCGACCTTGTTATAGCTAAAGTCTTCCTTGGGATAATACCACTTGCCCTTCACCTGATAGGGATTGCCCACCATGAAGCGGCCACCGCCCTTCGGTACTGGGCCGTTATTGACGACCCGAGGGCTGGCCTTCACGCCATATTCCTTCTCGGAGAAATATTCTTTTCCGTGCTGGCGCTTGGCTGGCGCTTTCTGCGTCGTTCCGCAGGCCGTGACGGTTGCGCACATCAGTGAGAGAGCAAACCAACGCATGGCCGTTGTGTATGTCACCGCACGATTTTCGAATTTCATCTGTCCCAAGCCGCTACTCATTACTTCGACGGAGGTCTGCTACCGGTGTGTCCCTCGTTCCGGTATTCCTGCTACGCTCCAATCACCTAACGGTGCTTTAATCATGATTGCAGTTTGTCGATTTTGCGATGCAAATTGAGCGCACCGAAGAATTTCCGAAGATCATAGTTAACGCTCAGTAAAGTCCTGCCCGCTGCAAGTAGTGCCGGGCACAACCATTCCGTTCCGGTGGTGATCTTTTTTCTAAACGCCCCAATCGGTCCGGATTGCGGCAGATGCATTCGGTTTGTCATGGTGCAGGGAGTTGATGGACAGATTTGGCGCAGTTCTTTCAAGTGCTTGTATCAAGACGCATCAGTAGTTCGTTGTGATGTCGCGGAGTCTAATGCGCCGATAATGTGCCGCAGTTTGTCCGGGTTGCGGGTGCAATAGACGGCGACGACTTTCTCCCGCTCGATCTGCAGCGCGGTGGTCTGCACGATGTTGCCGCCCTCTATCGTCACGAAACCGGGCAAGCCATCGATGATCGCATAGTGGATCAGTCGCGAAGGATGCGCGCGGAAAATTCGCGCCAGCTGCCTATGAAGCCGCATCGCGGCGGAAAGTCCGATATGTGGTCGCTGCGATGCCGGCACCTTGCCGCCGCCGTCGGCATTGACAATTACATCCTCTGAAAGCAGCGCCTGAAGAGAGGCCATGTCTCCTGTTCGCGACGCAGTGAAGAAGGCTGTGGCAAGCTTGAGGCCCTCTTCCTTGCCGACGGCGAAACGCGGCCGGGCATCGGTGACATGCGCCCTCGCCCGGCTGGCAAGCTTGCGACAGGCGGCCGCCTCGCGACCGATCGCCGAGGAGATCTCATCGAAATTCATGCCGAACACGTCATGCAGGAGAAAGGCGGCACGCTCCAGCGGCGAAAGGCGCTCCAGGGCCAGCATCAGTGGCATGGTGATATCGTCAGCGGCATCGCCGTCCGCCGGATCGAAGATCGGCTCGGGCAGCCAGGAACCCACATAGGACTCCCGGCGACAGCGGGCCGATTTCAGCTCGTTCAGGCAAAGCCGGGTGACGATAGTCCGCAGGAATGCCGCCGGCTCGCGAACGGAAGCGCGATCGGTTGATAGCCAGCGCAGCCAGCTATCCTGCACGATATCCTCGGCATCGGCGACCGATCCCAGCATTCTATAGGCGAGCCTGACAAGGCGCGGGCGTAGCTCGGAGAAGATCGGATCGGACGGCGTCTCACTCACTGGCGGCAAACTCGCGTGCGAATGGATTGACGTCGCGGCCGCGGGCAAACTGCAGCGCCGTCAGCGCCACCCGCCGGCCAAGATGTCGGGCTGTGGCGAGATCGGATGCCGGCGGCGCAGTCTCCGGGCCTTCGTCCGTGTTCGCCTGCGCTGCGGCGCCAAGCCAGAAGCCGAGGCGGTTCATGTCCTCTTCCGAGCCTGTCGAAGAGCAGTTGGCCGGCGGCAGATCGAGACCGACCCAATGCATTCCATGCTGCGCGGCAAAGATCACCATCTGCATCAGCGTCGAAAGCTTGTCACCGGATCGTGACCCCGAGGTGGTGAAACCGGCCGCGATCTTGTCCTTCCACAAATAACCTCTGGCAAGAACGGCATGCGATGTCGCCTCCTGGAACGCTTTGAACGGCGCGGAGACCGCGCCCATATAGGTCGGCGAGCCGAATATGATCGCCTGTGCCGCATTGAGATCATCCCAATGGCAATCCACCCTTTCCACGGTCAACAGCATCGCCTCCGCGCCATCGACCTCTTCCACCCCTGCCCTGACGGCCTCGGCCTGTCGGCCGGTATGTCCATAGCCGCTATGATACACGATTGCGATGCTCTGCCGGATCATTGTCATCTCCTTCGAAACTGGTTTTGCGAAGGACATGACAAGGCATGGGCGAGGATTGTGACATGCCGCGATTTTACGGGAAGGCAAAAATTGGGGAAGCCTATTGGCGGAAGAGGTGGGATTCGAACCCACGGTACGGTTTCCCGCACGCCGGTTTTCAAGACCGGTTCCTTAAACCACTCGGACACTCTTCCCAAGCAACTGAAAAGGCCTGAAAAATCCATATAGTGCTGATTTTTCGAAACCGGATGTGGCTACCGGTTTCTACCCAATCACTCGACGGCTGGCTTTTTAGCAGCTTTGGTCGCCGCGTCAACTTGTTCCACCGAACTCCCTTGCATTCTCGATATCGGCTGGAACGGCGGTTGAGGAATATTGATCGAGCCGGGTGGCGCTGCGGGAACTTCATGTCGTCAGCGCGCTAAAAATAAGGTGGCTCGGCCGCTGGAAAGGGCCGGGCCACCTTCGCCAGGTCAGGGGTCAAATCTGACTGAAGCAAGCTATTGATAAGTGATACTTAGCTTTTGTCAATTATCAGTACGCCGGACCAAGCACTTGGTCGGCGCCGTGTTGATGGTTTCGGCTATCCGGGATAGTTTCCTTCCATGGCTTCTGACGATCATTCCCTATCTCTTGGTATTAAACCCCTTGCCGGCTCTGTCCTCGCCGCCTTTTTCAGCCGAGATGCCGTCGCGGTCGCGTCCGATCTGATCGGGATGCGTTTCACGGTTGCAGGGATAGGCGGTCGTATCGTCGAGACGGAGGCCTACAGGCCCGATGACGAGGCCTCCCATGCATATCGCGGTCCGACCCCACGCAATGCGGCCATGTTCGGACCGGCCGGCCATGTCTATGTCTACCGCTCCTACGGCATTCACTGGTGTCTGAATTTCGTCTGCACCAAGGGGAGCGCCGCGCTCATTCGGGCGATCGAGCCCGAAAACGGCATCGAGGAGATGATAAGCCGGCGAGGACTGGCCGACATCGTCTCGCTGTGCAACGGACCGGGTAAGCTCTCGCAGGCGCTTGCCATCGATATAAGCCTCGACGGCCGCTCGCTGGATGCGGCGCCATTTTCGTTGTCTCGCGCGGAACCGGTCGCGGTCGTTTCGGGCAAGCGCATTGGCATCACGAAAAACGTCGATCCGCTCTGGCGTTTCGGCGCTGCCGGTTCGCGCTTCGTCAGCCGCCGTTTCCCATGAGGAAGCAAAAGAGCGGCCGCCGAGGTGGTGCCCGGCAGCCGCTGAGCCACGCAGTGAAACTGGAAAGGCTGCGTAGCATTATTCCATCGCGACGCTGTGGTCGACCGCAGGCGGCGCCTTCGGTTTGCGCAAAAGCATCAGCAGCGGCATGGCGCAGATCGACATCAGCATCAGCAGCTTGAAGTCGTCCATATAGGCGATGATGGTCGCCTGCGTCGTGATCATGCCGTCGAGCGTCGCCCGGCCGACTGCCGTCATAGGGCTCACGCCCTGCGCGGCCGTGAGGTCGAAATAACGGTTGAACGGTGTCACATAGGCGGCGATGTTGGCATGGTTGACCTGCGTGTTCTCGGTAATCAGCATGGAGACGACCGAAATGCCGACGCTGGAGCCGATGTTGCGCGAAAGATTGTAGAGGCCCGTCCCCTCGCCGCGCATCTGCGCCGGCAGCGTTGCAAAGGCAATCGTCGTCAGCGGCACAAAGAGGAAGCCGAGCCCCGCGCCCTGGACGAAGCCGACCGAAATCAATGTCCATTGCGAAACGTCCGGCGTCCAGCCCGTCATGTCGTACATGGCCCAGGCCGTCAGCGCGAGGCCGATGAACAATAGCCAGCGCGTGTCGATCTTGCCGATCAGTCGCCCCACAAGGAACATGCAGAACATGGTGCCGAGACCGCGCGGCCCCATGACGATGCCGGCAGTCACGACCGGATAGCCCATCAGCGTCTGCAGATAGGGCGTCATCAGCGCCAGCGAGGCCAGATAGGTCACGCCGACGATGAAGATGAACAGGATGCTGACGGCGAAATTCTGGTCCATGAACAGGCGTGGATTGACGAAACTTCGCTCGGCCGTGAACATGTGCACGAGAAAGAGATAGAAGGTGCCGACGCAGACGAGCGCCTCGATGATGATCTCGCTCGAATAGAACCAGTCGAGCTGCTCGCCGCGGTCGAGAAACAGCTGCAGGCCGGCAATCGCAATCGAAAGCATGCCGAAGCCGAACCAATCGAGTTTGGCGAGTGCGTCGAGCTTCGTCTCGGTCACGTAGACGACGATGCCGAAGAAGGCGAGCGCGCCGATCGGCACGTTGATGTAGAACACCCAGCGCCAGCTGATATTGTCGGTCAACCAGCCGCCGATGACCGGCCCCAGCACCGGACCGACCATGACCGAGACGCCGAACAGCGCCATGGCGCGGCCGCGCTCCTCGACATTGTAGATGTCGAGCAGAATGCCCTGCGACAGCGGTACGAGCGATGCGCCGAACAGGCCCTGCAGAAGGCGGAAGCCGACGATCTGTACCAGTGATTCCGACAGGCCGCAAAGAACGGAAGCGGCGACGAAGCCGGCGATCGCCACCAGCAGCACCCGCTTGCGGCCGAATTTCGCCGAAAGAAAGCCGGAGGGCGGCGTCATGATGGCGGCGGCGACGATGTAGGACGTCAGCACCCAATTGATCTGGTCCGCGCTTGCGGAAACGTCGCCCTGAATGTGCGGCAAAGCGACGTTGGCGATGGTGGTGTCCAGCGCCTGCATGATAACCGAGAGGATGACGCAGGCGGTGATCGCGCCGCGATTGGCGACGGGTGCCGCGGGCGATGAAGCGGTAGCGTTACTCATGATCCTGACCGCGGGATTGGCCCAGCAGATTGGTAATGAAATCAGGCAGGCCGCGGGCATGGCCAGTGTAGACATCGGCGACGACGCTCATCCCGACGCGCAGCGGAGGCTTGCCCGCCGTGTCGTCGATATTGATGATCATCGGTATGCGCTGCACGACCTTGACCCAGTTGCCGGTCGTGTTCTGTGCCGGCAGAAGCGAGAAACTGGAGCCCGATGCCGGTGAAATGCTGGCGACCGTGCCCTTCCAGGTCACGCCCGGATAGGCATCGACGGAGATATCGACCTTCTGGCCAGGCCGCACATAGGTCAGCTCGGTTTCCTTGGGGCTGGCATTGATCCACATATGCGTGGTCGAAACCAGCGAAAAGCCCGGCTGCGAGGCGGTCAGATACGCCCCGACCTGCAGAGAGGGAACATTGGCGGTCACTCCGTCAAAGGGAGCCCGCACCACGGTATCGTCAAGTTCGCGCTGCGCATTGTCGACTGCGGCCTTGGCCTGCAGATAGAGCGGGTTCTGTTCGGCCGGCAGATCGGCGGCGCCTTCGCCGCCCAACTGGGCGAGGGTCGCGGCGGCCGTGGCCTTTGCTACCAATACTTTCTGCTGCGCGGCTTCCAGATTGTGTCTGGCCTGGTCCAGAGCTGCCTTGGAAGCGACCGAATTGGTGATCAGGTTCTGCTGGCGGTCCAATTCCGTCTGATAATAGGGAATATCGGCCTGTGCCTGGGCGATTTCCGCCAGGGACTGCTTGTAGCTCGCCTGCAGGTTCAGGATCTGGTTCCTGGCGTTGCCGAGCTGCGCTTTCGCGCCTTCGAGTGCGATCCGGAACGAATCGGGCTTCAAGCGGAAGAGCACCTGCCCTTTCTTCACGACCTCGTTTTCATGCACATCCACGGATATCACCGTGCCGGAGACATCGGTGGAAACACCGACCATGTCGGCCTGGATATAGGCATTGTCCGTGGACATCACCTGTCCGCCGGTGACGTAGTAGTAGCCGCCGATGACGAGGGCTACCGGAAGCAGCGCAAACAAGATGGGCCGCGTCAGCTTGCGGCGCTTGCGTGGCGTCTCAGGGGGCGCTGCTGGCGTGGCCGGAGCGGCTGTTGGTGGGTGTTGCGATGGGTTGGAGGACGGTGCCTCTGCGACGGGAGTTTGACTTTGTTCGGAGGAGTTTGCGTTCGCAGGTACGCGAAGTGGGGAGGATGCTTCAGCCATGTTGTAACTCTTTGTCGCCTGCCTTCGAGCGGCAGGCGCTGACCAGGTTCGATTTCATAAGGGTAAGCAATTCATAGAGGCGTTCTTGATCTTCCGCGGAGGCGCCTTGGAGGGCTTCTCTGCGCGTCAGGTCGCCCATACTGCGCATCGTGTCCATCAATGGTCGGGCTTCGTCGCGCATATAAAGCAGCCAGCTTCTTCGATCCTTCGGATGCTGCCGACGCTCCACCAGCCCACGTTCGCTCAGCTTGTCGAGGATGCGAACCAGGGTGATCGGTTCGATCTCCAGGATTTCCGCCAGGCCGGCCTGGTGAATGCCCTCGTTGTTGGCGAGATAGGCGAGCGTCTGCCATTGCGAACGCGTCAGGCCCAGATCTTTTGCGCGCTGCTCGAATCGCTTCCGGAGAAGCCGGGCAACGTCATGGAGAAGAAAGCCGAGAGTAGGTGTCGAACTCATCTATAAGAAGCCTGCTATTCATAAGCAACCTTATAATGATGCTTACGTATAGTAAGCGCCCATGTGATACAAGGGGGTATGTGATCAACAAATGGCGATAGTCGAAGATGTCGCACGCTGTGTCGCGAGGACACAGCAGCGGGAAATCGGTGCTTGCGCAGCGCACGAACGAAACGGCAGCAAAATGCCTGTACCGTTCAATCGAAAAAGGCGCAGCTCACTCGCCTGCGCCTTGAAACAGTTCACAAATTGTGAGAGCCAGCCCGATCTACCGGCGATTCAGCAGGCCGATGAGATAGCCGAGCCCCGCTGCGGCAGCGACCATGAAGATCGGCTCCTCGCGAACTTTCTCGCGCAGTTGCTCTGTGATTTCCTGGGCTTCCTCCGTGACGACAGATTTGGCTCCCTGCCCCACGGCCGCTACGCTTTGCGACAACTTTGCCAGATCGTCACGCAGCGCTGCGACCTGGGCGGCAAGATCCTCCATCGCCGTTTCCGTCTGCGCTCGCGCCGAAGACGAGGGAGTGGAAGCTGATTTCATCTCTGCCATCGGATGCTCCTTATGTTTCCTCGCTGCTAGAACGCTGCTGCCTGTCAAAGGTTCCGGCATGGGTATGCCTCCCCGGCGATTTCCCCACTGGCTCTTCAATTCCGGTTCGGATTGTTCTAAGGAACTCCGATTGTTTCGCCTGCGGGCGAAGAGTTACGATGACGAGGTTTGCTTTCCGATGTTCGAAGTGCTGAGAAAAATCGCCCAGACCTGGGTTGCCAAGGGCTTGCTGCTCCTTCTTGCGGCAGCCTTCGGCGTGTGGGGCGTCGAGCGGTCCCTCATCACGGGCGGCGGCAGCAATACCGTTGTCACCGTCGGCGATCAGCATATCGATACCAACGAGTTTCGTCTCGCCTATCGTCGGCAGCTCCAGGCGATCAGCCAACAATTGCGCATGCAGATCACGCCGGAGCAGGCTCGGGCCTTCGGGATTGGGCAGCAGACGGTGGCGCAGCTCGTCGCCGGGGCTTCACTCGATCAGCTTGCCGCCGATATGAACCTCGGTCTTTCCCAGGACCGTCTTGCGAAGCTTATCGGCGACGATCCGGCGTTCAAGGCTGCGAATGGCTCCTTCGATCGTCAAAAATTCGATATGCTTCTGCGCAACAGCAACATATCGCCCGACGACTATATCAAGGAACGCAGCAAGGTCGCGATTCGCGGCCAGATCGTCGAGGCTGTGTCGAACGGCTTTAGCGCACCGGCGGTTCTCGTCGACGCCGTTAAACAATATCATAACGAGACCCGCAGCATCGATTACCTGCTGCTGACCAATGCCAATATCGATCCGGTCAAGGCACCGGCCGACGACGTGCTGCAGAAGTGGTTCGATGGCGTGAAGGCGAAATATCGTGCGCCCGAATACCGCAAGTTCGCTTATGTGAAGTTGCAGGCCGAGGATATCGCCGACACCGCGAGTGTTACGGATGACGAAGTGCGCGCGCAGTTCGACAAGCGCAAGGACAGCTTCACCACGCCCGCAACCCGTACCATCGAGCAGCTGACCTTCGCCAACAAGGATCTCGCCAATGCCGCAGCCGAGGCGCTGAAGACGGGAACCACCTTCGATCAGCTCGTCTCCGACCAGGGCAAGAAGCCGTCCGACGTGCTGCTCGGCACCTTCACCAAGGACCAGGTCCCAGACAAGACCGTTGCCGAAGCAGCTTTTGCCGTCTCCAAGGAAGGCGGCACCACCCCCGTCGTCGAAGGTTCGTTCGGTCCGGTGATCTTGCGCGTGACCAATGTGAAGAACGAAACGGCGAAGAATTTCGACGAGGTCAAGGAAGATATCCGCAAGCAGATCGCGCTCAGCAACGCCGCCAACGAGATCACCAGCGTTCACGACAAGTTCGAAGACCTGCGCGGCTCCGGCGCATCGCTGCAGGATGCGGCATCGCAGCTCAAGCTGAAGCTCGTCACCGTCGATGCGATCGATCAGACCGGCCTCGATCAGAACGGCAATGAGATAAAGGACCTTCCGGCCCGCCAGCAACTGCTTTCGGAAGTCTTCAAGGCCGATCAGGGCGGCAACCCCGCTCCGCTGACGGTCGGCAATGACGGCTATATCTGGTACGACGTGATGAACATCACGCCCGATCACGATCGCCCGCTTGCGGAAGTGCGTGAAAAGGCGGTCGCTGATTGGACTGCCGAACAGCAGAAGATCGCGCTCGCCGCCAAGGCGACTGAGCTGAAGCAGGAGGCTCAGAAGGGCAAGTCGCTTGCCGATATCGCCGCGCCGCTCGGCATCGCGGTCGAAAACAAGACTGGCATCACGCGCTCGACCGATGATCCTGTCCTGGGGCGCGGCGGCGTTGCGGCCGCTTTCTCCGGTCCCGTCGATACGGTAGCAAGTGCCGTCGGCGCTGATGACACCACGCAGATCCTGCTCAAGGTTACCGATGTCAACGACAATCCGACGACCGATGCTCTGAGCAACGACGATCAGCAGGTCGCCCAGATCGCCAATGCCGCGGGCGATGACATTCTCGACCAGATGGTCAGCCAGCTGCAGTCCAAATACACCGTCACGGTCAACCAGAATCTCGCTGAACAGGCGATGTCGCGCTAGGCTCGTTCGGGAGGATGGATAGCCAATGACCGAATTGAAGCCTTTCCTCGCCAAGGTCGCCAATCATGAGGCGCTGACGCGGGATGAAGCCCGGCAGGCTTTCGAAATCCTGATGTCTGGCGAGGCCACGCCGTCGCAGATCGGCGGCTTTCTCATGGCGTTGCGCGTTCGCGGCGAGACGGTGGATGAAATCGTCGGCGCCGTAACCACGATGCGTGCCAAGATGCTGCCGGTAGTGGCGCCTGCCGATGCGATGGATATCGTCGGGACGGGCGGCGACGGTGTCGGAACCTATAATATTTCGACGCTGGCGGCATTCATCGTCGCCGGGGCCGGCGTGCCCGTCGCCAAACACGGCAACCGCGCCCAGAGCTCCAAGGCCGGTACTGCCGACACACAATCCGTATTGGGAATCAAGCTGGATATCGGACCGGAGACGATTGCCCGCTGCATTCGGGAAGCCGGCATCGGCTTCATGTTCGCGCAGCTGCATCATTCCTCCATGCGCCATGTCGGTCCCTCGCGCGTCGAACTCGGCACGCGGACGATCTTCAATCTGCTTGGACCTCTCTCCAACCCTGCTGGCGCCCGTCGTCAGCTGCTGGGCGTCTTTGCGCCGCAATGGGTATTGCCGCTGGCCGAGGTCCTCAAGGATCTGAACGCCGAGAGCGTCTGGGTCGTGCACGGCGACGGCCTGGACGAGATCACCACGACGGGCAAGACCTCCGTCGCGGCCTTGGAAGATGGCAAGATCCGTACCTTCGAGCTCACGCCATCGGATTTCGGCCTGCCGCATGCCCGGCTTGAGGACATCAAGGGGGGCGACGGCGTTGCCAATGCTGCAGCCCTTCGTGCGGTGTTAAGCGGCGAAAGGAATGCCTATCGTGACATCGCTCTTGCCAATGCGGCGGCCTCGCTGGTCATTGCCGGCAAGGCGGAAACGCTGCATGATGGCATGAAGCTCGCGGCCCATTCGCTCGATAGCGGCGCTACCGCAGTAGCATTGGAAAAGCTCGTTGCTGTTTCCAACGAGGAGCAGGACTAGGACCTCATGACCGATATCCTCAGAAAGATCGAAGCCTATAAGCGGGAAGAGATCGCCGTCGCCAAGGCCAAGCTCTCTCTTGCCGATCTCAAGGCGATGCAGGCTGAGCACTCCGCACCACGCGGTTTCCACAAGGCTCTGCTTGCCAGGAAGAGCGCCGGAACGTTCGGCCTGATCGCCGAGATCAAGAAGGCTAGCCCGTCGAAAGGCCTCATCCGCCCTGATTTCGATCCGCCTGCCCTCGCAATGGCCTACGAAGCCGGCGGCGCAGCCTGCCTTTCGGTGCTGACCGATACGCCGAGCTTCCAGGGCGCTCCGGAATTCCTGACGGCTGCCCGCGCCGCCTGCTCGTTGCCGGCGCTGCGCAAGGACTTCATGTTCGACACCTATCAGGTGCAGGAAGCCCGTGCCTGGGGTGCCGATTGCATCCTTCTCATCATGGCATCGCTCTCTGACGACGATGCCGAGCGTCTTCAGGACGAAGCGTTCGGTCTCGGCATGGATGTGCTGATCGAGGTGCACGATGCCGAAGAGATGGAGCGGGCACTTAGGCTCTCCTCCCCGCTGATCGGCATCAACAACCGCAACCTGCGCACCTTCGAAGTCAGCCTCACGGTCAGCGAGAAGCTGGCACCCATGGTGCCGGAGGACCGGCTCCTGGTCGGCGAAAGTGGCGTCTTCAACCATGCTGACTGCAAGCGCCTCGAGGCCGTGGGCATTACCACCTTCCTCGTAGGTGAAAGCCTGATGCGCAAAGATGACGTCACTGCGGCGACGAAACTGCTGTTGAACGGTGAAACCGGCATTCTGGCGGCCGAGTGAGATGAGCACCGAGAAGGCCGGTCTCACGCATATAGACGCTTCGGGCGAAGCCCATATGGTCGATGTCGGCGACAAGGCCGAGACGGCACGCAGCGCCACGGCTACCGGCTACGTCAGGATGAAACCCGAGACCCTGGCGTTGATCCGCGACGGCAATGCCAAGAAAGGCGATGTGATCGGCACGGCACGGCTTGCCGGCATCATGGCTGCCAAGCAGACGAGCAATCTCATTCCGCTCTGTCATCCCCTTATGCTGACGAAGGTTGCCGTCGATATCGCAGAGGATGCCAGCCTGCCCGGCCTCCGCGTCACGGCGACGGCAAAGCTCACGGGCCGCACGGGCGTCGAGATGGAAGCGCTGACCGCGGTTTCCGTCGCCTGTCTGACGATCTATGACATGGCCAAGGCCGCCGATCGCGGCATGGAAATCGGGGGCATCACTCTATTGGAGAAATCCGGCGGTAAATCGGGAGATTTCCGCAATCCGGGGGCCTGACACATGAGCCTGTTGCCTGTTGCCGAAGCGCAAGCGCGCCTGTTGGGCAGCGCCGCGCCGATCCATCGCGTTGAAAGCGTTTCCCTCGATATGGCGGAAGGCCGGGTTCTGGCCAAAGATCTGGCCGCCCGCCTGACGCAGCCGCCTTTCGACGCTTCGGCGATGGATGGTTACGCGCTGCGCTTCGAGGATGCGGCGACGCCATGTTCGGAACTGCAGGTCATCGGTGCCGCCGCCGCCGGTTACGCGTTTGAGGGAACCATCGGCAAGGGCGAAGCAGTTCGCATCTTCACCGGCGCTCCCGTTCCTGTAGGAGCCGATTCGGTGCTCCTGCAGGAAGACGCTGTACGGCTGGACGGCGATCGCATCAAAACCAGCTACCCCTTGCGCAGGGGCCAGCATATTCGTCCGCGCGGACAGGATTTCCTGGAAGGCGAATTGGTGCTTCCCGCCGGCTCCGTCATGGATTTTTCGCGCCTTACGGTGGCCGCCGCCATGAACCATCCGTCCCTCGATGTTTATCGCCGGCCGCTGGTAGCGATTCTCGCGACCGGAGACGAGCTTGTGGCGCCAGGCAATGAACCGGGGTCATCGCAGATCATCGCGTCGAACACGTTCGGCATCGCGGCGCTGGCGCGCAATGCCGGCGCCCATGTGCTCGATCTCGGCATCGTCGCCGACGACAGCGACGAGATTACCGCCGCCATCGGCCGTGCGCAGGTTGCCAAGGCCGATATCATCGTCACGCTCGGCGGCGCTTCGGTCGGCGATCACGATCTGGTGCAGGCGACGATGGTAGCCGCCGGCATGAAGCTGGATTTCTGGCGCATCGCCATGCGTCCCGGCAAGCCGCTGATGGTCGGCAGCCTCGGCGACATGCATGTTCTTGGCCTTCCCGGCAATCCCGTCTCCAGCCTCGTCTGCGGCCTGCTCTTTCTCGAGCCATTGATCAGAAAGCTCGCATCCCTGCCTCCGGTAAAGCGTGAAGGCATTGCGCGCGCTGCCGTGACCTTTGCGGCGAACGATCAGCGGCAGGACTATGTGCGGGCGACGCTGACGAAAGCTGCCGACGGCGGCTGGCTCGCGGAACCTTTCTCGAAGCAGGATTCGTCGATGATGAAAGTCTTTTCGCGCGCCGATTGCCTGGTCGTCCGCCCGCCGCATGCGCCGCAATTGGAAGTCGGCTCACCGACTCCGGTCATAGTCCTCCGGCCCGATTTGCTTGATTAGCGCCGCTCTCAGGGCGGAGTCGATATCGCTTCCATCCGAAGTCGCAGCATAGCAATATCGGGCAAGCAAAAGCCGGGAGGTTTGATCCACCCGGCTCGCAATCATCAGATGATAGGCGAACCAATTACTTCGCCGGCTTCTCATGGTGGCCGCCGAAGCCGGCGCGCATGGCAGAGAGAACCTTGTTGGCGTAGTCGTCATTGCCGCGCGAAGCGAAACGACCGTAAAGCGCGGCACTAAGCACCGGAGTCGGAACGCCTTCGTCGATGGCAGCCGAGATCGTCCAGCGGCCTTCGCCCGAGTCGGACACGCGGCCGGCATATTGCGAAAGCGCTGCATCGCCGTGTAGGGCGTCGGCCGTGAGGTCGAGCAGCCAGGAGGTGATCACGCTGCCGCGGCGCCAGACTTCAGAGATTTCCGCGATGTCGAGATCATACTGATAATACTGCGGATGGGAGAGCGGCGCGGTTTCTGCGTCCTTCTCGGCGTCCTGCTTGCCGATATTGGCATGACGCAGAACGTTGAAGCCCTCGGCATAGGCGGCCATCAGGCCGTATTCGATGCCGTTATGGACCATCTTGACGAAATGGCCGGCCCCGGATGGGCCGCAATGCAGATAGCCCTGCTCTGCCGTGCTGTTTTTGGCAGCTTCTTCCGAGCGCATCGGCGACGGAGGTACGTCGCCGACACCAGGCGCAAGCGTCGCAAAGATCGGCGATAGATGCTGGACGATTTCCTTTTCGCCGCCGATCATCAGACAATAACCGCGTTCGAGGCCGAAAACGCCGCCGCTGGTGCCGACGTCGACATAGTGGATGCCCTTCGGCTTCAGCTCTTCGGCACGGCGGATATCGTCGTGATAATAGGAATTTCCGCCGTCGATGACGATGTCGCCTTCGTCGAGAAGCGGAACGATCGCCGCCAGTTCCTGATCGACGATTGCCGCCGGCAGCATCAGCCAGACGACGCGCGGCTTCGCAAGTTTCGATACGAAATCCGCGAGAGACTTGCTGCCGGTCGCGCCGAGTTGCTCAAGCCCGGCGATGCTTTCCGGGCGCGCATCGAAAACAACGGCGCTCTGACCGCCTCGCATCAGGCGCTGCACCATGTTGTTGCCCATACGGCCAAGGCCAATCATTCCGATTTGCATGTTTCAGTCTCCTAGGACGGTTTCAATCGTTTGAATGTTCAATAGAGATATTTCGCAATATTTTCCAATGAACAAATGACGGGAGAGCTATGCAGGGGTCAGGCAGCGGAGAAAAATGCTTCTGCTCACGCATCCGTGATATCGCATGCCGAACCTCCCGCTTTTCTCCATGATCGCGCTTTGCCGGCTTTGAGGAAAGCTGTATTTTGCGCTTCCGATCGCGTTGACAGACTTAGCATCGATTTCGGTATCTTCGGACGATCCTGTTTAAGGTGGCTCTCACATAAGGGAGTCAAAGGGGGGCACATGGCTGCGTCTTTGAAACTGCCGCTGGTTCCAGCTTCATTCTTTGGCATGGTCCTGGGGCTTTCCGGTCTCGCCAACGCTTGGCGCGTGGGTGCACGCATCTGGCATCTACCGGCACTTGTCGGAGAAGTTCTTACCTTTATTGCGCTAGCCGTCTGGCTGGTGCTGATCGTGCTCTACGCGCTGAAGTGGATGGTGGCGCGCGAGGAGGCCTTCAGGGAAGTGGCCCACCCAGTCCAGTGCTGCTTCATTGGCCTTATCGGCGTCGCAACGATGCTGGCGGCCGGCGGCCTGCTGCCCTATTCGCGCATCGGTGCCGAAACCATATTCCTGATCGGCGCCGCCTACACCCTGGCATTCTCCGTCTGGCGTACCGGAGGGCTCTGGCAGGGCGAGCGTGATATTGCGACGACGACCGCCGTGCTCTATCTGCCAAGCGTCGCCGGCAGCTTCGTGACCGCCATCGTCGGCGCCGCGCTCGGCTTTCCGCAATGGGCGCAGCTTTTCTTCGGCGCCGGCTTCTTCGCCTGGCTTGCCATCGAATCCGCCCTGCTGCATCGCCTGCTGACGGGGCCGGCGTTGGCGGCACCGCTGCGACCGACCCTCGGAATCCAATTGGCGCCGCCGGCCGTCGGTGCGCTTGCCTATATCAGCGTTACGCAAAGCCCTCCCGACATGCTCGTCCATGCAATGATCGGCTATGGCTTGCTGCAGGCTTTGATCATGTTGCGCCTTCTGCTCTGGATCATGAAGGAAGGCTTCAGTCCCGCCTATTGGGCCTTCACCTTCGGTGCAACGGCGCTGGCAACGGCTCCGATGCGCCTTGTCGAACGCGGCGATGTCGGTCCAGTGGCGCAGCTTGCCCCTATTCTTTTCGTTGCCGCCAATGTCGTCGTCGGGCTGATCGCTCTTGCGACGATTCGGCTGATTGCCAACCGGAAACTCGTCATCGGCTGGGCCGAACTTGCTGACCGCGACGCTGGCGCCGTTGGTCAGCGGTAATTCAATATCGCCGTCGGGAGAATGATGTGCTTGATCATGTGACGATCGGAGTTCGTGACCTCGAACAATCGACGATCTTCTACGACACGATATTGCGCTCCCTGGGCATAGAACGTCTTTATGCCGAAGGCGGGAGCTTTGCCGGTTACGGTATTGGCCGAAAGGCCTTCTTCTGGATCGGTGAGCGCGATGTTCTGCAAACGGGCGCTCATGTCGCCTTTGCAGCTCCAAACAGGAAAATCGTGGATGAGTTCCATCGGACCGGGATCATCGCCGGCGGTTTCGACAACGGCGCCCCGGGTCTACGCCCCCACTACCATCAGAACTATTACGGCGCTTTCATCCTCCACCCCGATGGACACAATATCGAAGCCGTTTGTCACCTGTCGGTGAGTTGAGTGGAAGGCGCCTATGTCCGGCAAGAATGAGATTATGGCACCGGCGGCCCAACATAGCGCGCACGCGGGCGAATGAGCCTACCGCTGGTGGCCTGCTCCATGGCATGCGCAAGCCAGCCAACTGTGCGAGCGAGCGCGAAAATGATCAGCGGCGCATCCTGCGGAAGATGATAGGCGTCGGTCATCGCCGTCAAGGCAAAGTCAACGTTGACGCGTTCTCCGACCAGCTGCTCCCCGACATCGCGAACCCTCGCGAAGAGCGGAGGCGGCGTGAAGCAGCCCAGCAACGCCTCTCCGCGGATATCGACATCAGGATAAAGCTGATGCCCGAAAGCAGGCAATGGCCGCCCTTCCGCGAGATAGCTGCGCACCGCTTCATCCACACCGGTTGTAGCCGCGCGCGCGATCAGCATGCGCACGCTCTGCCATGCACCGCCATGCAGCGGACCCGTCAGCGTCGAAAGCCCGGATAGAGTGGCAGCAGATAATGTCGCGCCAGCGGATGCCGTGATCCGCGCGGTGAAGGTCGAAGCGTTCAGCTCATGATCTGCAAGCAGGACGAGGCTACGGCGGATCACATCCTCGGCATCCGAGCGGTTCCAGGCAGCGGCGAGACGTCGATGCAGCGGCTGATCCCATGGGCCGGGCGCCAGTGCTTCAGCCACCGTACCGAATACGCTTTCAGCTTCGTTCTGCAGGGCCGGAAGCGAACGCCCGAGTGACGGCAGGTCGCCCGTTATGCGCTCGGCAAGCATGGAGAATGCGCTGTTCAGGGAAGGCGGCTTCCGCAGCGTCTCGTTTTGCTCGAATCGCAATGGCCGCTTCATATCCCACAACAGCAGCGCGACATCCTCCAGAGATGCGCTTTCGGCAAGCACCGCCGCATCCTTGCCGCGATAGAAAAGCCTGCCGTTCGAAACCGTCGACAGCGCCGATGGCAATACCGGATCGCCCCATTGAATAGCCTCGGCCGCCACCGCCTCGGTCTTGCGCCTTCCGGCGTGGCGGGTAGCCAATCGCTTGACGTCATCGGCGAAATAGAGGCTGCGCCGCGTATCCGCGGGATCGGCCTTCGCACGAATGCGCCCGCGGCTGACATTGGCGTAGAGCGTCTGTGATTTCGTTCCCAGCAGGTTCAGCGCCTGCTCTGCCGTCAGCCAGCTCATCGGTCCTCATATTGATCAATTGCATCAAGATTGACGTCAATAGGAATAGAGCCGATCTAGTCGGATAGTCAAAGGAGAACCGAAATGAAGAGTGGTCTTGAAGATGTCATTGCCGCGGAAACCAAGCTGTCCGACGTCGACGGCGCTGCTGGTCGGCTGATCATCCGCGGCGTGTCGCTCGATGAGCTGGTGGCGACCAGCCGCTTCGAGGATGTTGCGGCGCTGCTGCTGGATGGCCTGTTTGATGAACATATCGACGCAGCTTCCATACGAACACGGCTCGGCGCGGCTCGGGTTGCGCTTTTTGCGCATGTAGAAGCGGCCGATGCCGCCCTGCTCTCGCTGCCGCCGGTGGATGCCGTGCGGGCCTTGCTGGCGCGCGTTGCTGACGGTGAGGATTTCGCCACCGCGATCCGCCTGATGGCGGCACCGGCCGTTTTCCTGCCCGCGGTCTTACGGCTGCAGAAGAGCGACGCGCCGATCAAGCCGGATCCATCCTTGTCCCAGGCCGGTGATATCCTGCGCATGCTGACGGGCCGGGCGCCGACGGCAGAGCAGACGGCAGGCCTCGATGCCTATCTGGTCACGATTTCCGATCACGGCTTGAACGCATCCACATTCGCCTCCCGCGTCATCGCCTCCACCCAGGCTGGCCTGACCTCCTCCGTGCTTGCAGCAATCAGCGCCCTCAAAGGCCCTCTGCACGGCGGCGCCCCCGGCCCTGTCCTCGATATGTTTGACGGTGTCGGCAAACCGGAAAATGCGCGCGCATGGTTGTCTGACGCGCTCGATCGTGGCGAGCGGCTGATGGGTTTCGGCCATCGCATCTACCGTGTCCGCGATCCGCGCGCCGATGCCCTGAAGACGGCGCTTGAGCCGATCTTTGCCAGCCGACAGGCGGATCCCGGGCGCATTGCCCTGGCGGAAGCGATCGAGTCTGCGGCGCTGGCGTTGCTGAAGGAGCGCAAGCCGGATCGGCCGTTGGATGTCAATGTCGAATACTACACCGCCCTGCTGCTCGACGCCCTCGGCTTCCCGCGCAGCTCCTTCACCGGCGTTTTCGCGATCGGCCGCACGGTCGGCTGGATCGCCCACGCCCGCGAGCAGACGCTCGATGGACATCTGATCCGCCCGCAGTCGCGCTATGTCGGTCCGCTGCCGAAGGCGGCATAGAAGGATCTGCCAAAAGACGGAACTCAGGCGGCCGCCGATTGGCGCGGCCGCATCATGCCCTCGCGGATATGGCGGGCCAGTTCCAGCGCCTGTGGCGCCGCGCCACTCTTCGGCAAATGCAGGTTGATTGCAAAGACCGGCAGTTCGGGAAGGCCCTGCTCGACGGTGAGGATATCGAGATCGGCCGGAACGGTCGAAGCGAGCCAGGCAGTGACAGCCAGATCCGTGCGCACCGTCGCCGTGGTCGCCTCGATATTGCCGTTCTCAAAGACCGTCCGCCAGCGCAGCCCATTCTTGCTGAGGGCCGCAAAGACGGACGACCGGAAAGCACAGGTGTCGGCGACCATCGAGATCGGCAGCGGCACCTTGCGATGGGCACTGCCGGATTTCGCACCGACCCAGACGAGCCGCTCGACGGCAAGGCATTCGCCCTGCGACGTGCCGTAGGGCTCCTCCGCCACACAGAGATCTATGGTTCCCTTCCCCAGCTCTTCCAGCAGCTCCGGCGAGGACGCACAGACCAGCGAAATCTCGACTTGCGAATGGCGCTCGGCATAGGATTTGAGCACGGGCGCCAGGGTTGCTCCGACAAGATCGTAGGGAACGCCAAGCCGGACCCTGCCGCGGATCGTCCTTTCCGTCATGTCGTCCCAGATCTCGTCATTCAACGTCAGTAAGCGGCGGGCATTGCCTCGTAGCCGTTCGCCGGCTTCGGTCAGCCGCAATCCGCGCCTGTCACGCTCGAACAGAGTGCAGCCGAGCATATCCTCCAGCCGCTTGATCTGCTGGCTGACGGCGCCCTGCGTCATATGCAGCATATTGGCGGCAATGGTCATGCTGCCTTGGTCGGCAACCGCGGCGAAGGTTCTGATGAGGGCAATATCGAAGTTTCGGATCATCTCATCATTATAAATGCTAATGCATTAAACCTTCAATATTCGATTTCTTGATGCGCGAACGCTCTCTATGCCCTTTCCTCCATACGGAGAAAGGCTGGACATGACGATAGAATCCCTGCTGCCGCTGATCCTCTTTGCATTGGTTTCCACCATAACGCCGGGCGGTGCGACCACGCTTGCGACAGCATCCGGTGCCAATTTCGGTTTTCGCCGGTCCATACCGGTCATCGGCGGCTTTGCCTTCGGCCTGGGCTCGATGGCCGGTGCGGCGGCTGCCGGGCTGGGTGGTGTTTTGATGGCCTTGCCGATGTTGCAAATCGCCATGAAGACGCTGGGCTCCCTCTATTTGATCTGGCTTGCCGTTCGGATCGGCAGAAGCGGTCAGCCGCGTGGAGCGGGGCAGATGGCGAGACCGACAGGCTTCATCGCCGGCGTCTGGATGCTCTGGCACAATCCCAAGGGCTGGGCCATGACGATGGGCGCGGCTGCGTCCTTCGCTGCACTCGCAGATAGTCCGCTGACGCTGGCTATGCTGCTCGGCCTAACCTTCTGCGTGATGGCGGCGCTTTCACTGGCATTGTGGTGCGCTCTAGGTCAACTGTTTGCCCGTCTGCTGAACGCGCCATGGCAGTGGCGCGTCCTCAATCTCATGCTAGCCTGCCTTCTTGTGCTCTCGATCATTCCGATGTGGCGGGATTGACCTTAGGAATGCTCGATCTGCAGGCTGTCATATCCCTTGGTTTTATAGAGCACCGTCGAAACCAGCCAGCTCAGCAGGAATATGCCGACAACGGCGAAGCCGAAATTGGCAAGATTGTCATTGAGTTCACCGACGAAGCTCCAGAAGGCACCTTCGAGGCCGAGCTTGTCGGCGATGAGCCCCAAAGCCTCGATGCCGCCGACAAAGACGGCGACGACGACCGACGCCGCGGTGATGGTCAGATTGTACCAGAGCTTGCGCACCGGCTTGACGAAGGCCCAGCCATAGGCTCCCGTCATCAGCGTACTGTCGAGCGTATCCATTAGCGACATGCCGGCCGTGAACAGCGCCGGGAAAACAAGGATGATCCAGAAAGACATGCCCTGTGGGGCCTGAGCCGCCGAAATGCCGAGAAGCCCAATCTCCGTGGCGGTGTCGAAGCCGAGGCCGAAAAGGAAGCCGATCGGATACATATGCCAGGAGCGGGTCACGACCTTGAATATCGGACGGAAGACACGCGCCAGCAAGCCGCCCCCGGCAAGCAATGTATCGAGCTCCTCTTCCGCGATCCTTTCACCCCTCTGCGCCCTTCTGAAGGCCGACCAAACGCCCTGCAGTGCGAAGAGATTGGCGATGCCGATCAGCAGCAGAAAGGCCGCAGAAACCGTCGTCCCGATGACGCTGCCGACATCGTGGAAGGAATCGAGCCGGTTCTGCATGGCGGCCGCGGTCGCGGCAATCAGGATCGAGGCGATCACGACGATCGAGGAATGACCGAGCGAGAAGAAGAAGCCAACCGCATAGGGCTGCTTCTTTTCCTGAATGAGCTTGCGCACCACATTATCGATGGCGGCAATGTGATCGGCACCGAAGGCGTGGCGTAGGCCGAACATATAGGCAAGAAGCGCAATACCAAGCAAAGACGGGCGGTCTGCAAAGGCGACCGAGGCCCAGGTCCAAGCGGCAATATTGAAAGCGATCAGCAGCGCGAAGGTGAAGGCGATCTTCGCCCCGGGCCTTTCGGCGCGATCGTCAAATGAATTGAGTATCATACTTTTGTTCCCGTTATGCTTACTCGCACAGTGTCACGGAAACGAAAGCGGCGCGATAGTCGAATGACGTAGATGCCGAAGTTTTTCGCAGTGTCGGAAAAATGGGCAGGCCAGGTATAGGCCAGCTCTGCCCTCGCGCTCAGCTCTTTTCGAATGGATAACCCTCATCGGCCCAGCCGGTCATGCCACCGATCATCACCTTCACGCGCTTGCCGAGCGTGCCCAGGCGCCAAGCCGCCTTGTCGGTGCCATTGCAATGCGGCCCGGCGCAATAGACGACGAAGAGTGTATCGTCAGGCCATTCTGCCATTTTTCGCGCCGTCATCTTCCCGTGCGGCAGGTTGATCGCACCCGGAATATGCTTCTCCTGGAACATGGCCGGGCCACGGACATCGAGCAGGACGAAATCGACATTGTCTGATGTCATGGATTGGTGGACGTCTGAGCAATCGGTTTCGAAGCCGAGCCTTCTGGCATAGTGCTCGGCGACGCGACTGGGATCTGCGGCGGGGGTTTCACTGACTAGCGACATGGAACGCTCCTTCTTTGGTTCGGTGCATTCATGCCTGAGCCATCCCGTGGTTGAAATTGGCCGAAATGCCATATAGCGTCAATATCATGCCAAACTCAGCTAATCCCGATCTCCGCGGCCCGCACGTTGTCGCCCTCGTCTATGACGGGCTGTGCACCTTCGAATTCGGCGTCGCCTACGAAATCTTCGGCTTGCCTCGCCCGGAAATGGGCGACGACTGGTACAGGTTTTCCGCCTGCGCCATCGAGGATGGCCCGCTTCGCGCCGCCGGCGGGTTGACCGTGGAGGTGGATCACGGGCTGGAAGTCATTGCCGATGCCGACCTGATCGTCGTGCCTGGCTGGCGCGGCATCGGGACGCCGGTCCCTGCCCGGCTGATCATCGATCTGCAGGCGGCCAGCCGTCGCGGCGTTCGCATCATGTCGCTTTGCTCGGGCGTGGCCGTCCTTGCCGCTGCGGGATTGCTCGCCGGCCGCAAGGCGACCACGCATTGGCGCTACGTCGAGTCCATTGCGGCGCGCTATCCGGATATATCAGTGGATGCAGATGTTCTCTATGTCGATGAAGATAAGGTGCTGACCGCCGCCGGCAGTGCGGCTGCGATCGATCTCTGCCTGCATGTCGTGCGCCGCGATTTTGGAGCCGATGTCGCCAACAGCGTCGCGCGTCGTCTCGTGGTGCCGCCGCATCGCGAAGGCGGTCAGGCACAATATATCGAGACCCCGGTTCTGAGACAGCGCGAAGGCGCGCGCCTGGGGCCTTTACTTGAATGGATGCGCGAGCGTTTGCAGGAAGATCAGCCCATTGCCGCGCTGGCAGCGCGGGCCGGAATGAGCGTGCGAACCTTCCAGCGCCGTTTCGAGGCCACCACCGGCATGGCACCCGGCGAATGGTTGCTCAGTGAACGGCTGCGGCGTGCGCGTGATCTGCTGGAAAAGCAGACCGCCATTTCGCTTGACGATGTGGCGCTGGCGAGTGGTTTTGGATCGCTCGCCACCATGCGCCATCATTTTCGGGAGAGGCTTGCGGTGAGCCCGAGCGACTACCGCAAGCGATTTGCTATTCTTAAACCAGACGGCTCTGTTCCGTCGCCGCTTCGATGAAGCTCGAGAACAGCGGATGCGGTTCCAGCGGACGGGACTTCAGTTCCGGATGATATTGGACGCCGATGAACCACGGATGGTCCGCATATTCGATCGTCTCGGGCAGGACACCGTCGGGTGACATGCCGGAGAAGGTCAAGCCGCAGTCTTCCAGCCTGTCCTTGTAATCGACATTGACCTCGTAACGGTGACGATGGCGCTCCGAAATATCGGTCGAGCCATAGATCTCCGAGATTTTGGTGCCCTTCTTTAAGGCCGCCTTGTAGGCGCCGAGGCGCATCGTACCGCCGAGATCACCGGATGCCGTGCGCTTCTGCAGCTCATTGCCCTTCAGCCATTCGGTCATCAGACCGACGACTGGCTCCTTGGTGGGCCCAAATTCGGTCGATGAGGCATGTTCGACACCGGCCAGATTGCGGGCCGCTTCGATGACGGCCATCTGCATGCCGAAGCAGATGCCGAAATACGGCACCTTGCGCTCGCGCGCGAAACGGGCTGCCAGGATCTTGCCTTCCGAACCGCGTTCGCCGAAACCGCCGGGCACGAGAATGCCGTGAACCTTCTCGAGATACGGTGCCGGATCTTCCTTTTCGAAGACCTCGGACTCGATCCATTCCAGCTTGACCTTGACCCGGTTGGCAATGCCGCCGTGATGCAGCGCTTCGATCAGCGACTTATAGGCATCCTTGAGTCCGGTATACTTGCCGACGATGGCGATGGTCACCTCGCCTTCCGGCGTGCGGATCCGATTGCAGACCTCTTCCCATTGCTCGAGACGCGGCTTCGGAGCCGGCTCGATGCCGAAGGCGGCCAGAACTTCATTGTCGAGGCCTTCCTTATGATAGGCCATCGGCACGTCGTAGATGTTGGCGACATCAAGTGCCTGAATGACGGCAGATTCCCGCACATTGCAGAACAGCGAAAGCTTGCGGCGTTCGGCTTCGGGAATTTCCCGGTCCGCACGGACGAGCAGAATGTCGGGATGAATACCGAGCGCCTGCAGTTCCTTGACCGAATGCTGCGTCGGCTTGGTCTTCAGCTCGCCGGCAGCCGGAATATAGGGCATCAGCGTCAGGTGAACGTAGACTGCCGTACCGCGCGGCAGGTCGTTGCCGAGCTGGCGGATCGCTTCCATGAAGGGCATGGCTTCGATGTCGCCGACCGTGCCGCCGATCTCACAGATGACGAAATCATAGTCGTCATTGCCTTCGGTGATGAAATCCTTGATCTCGTTGGTGACGTGCGGAATGACCTGAACAGTCGCGCCCAGATAATCGCCGCGGCGTTCCTTGTCGATGATGTTCTTGTAGATGCGACCGGTGGTGATGTTATCGGTCTTGGTGGCCGAGCGGCCGGTGAAGCGCTCATAATGGCCGAGATCGAGGTCGGTTTCCGCACCGTCGTCAGTGACGAAGACCTCGCCGTGCTGGGTCGGGCTCATGGTGCCCGGATCCACGTTCAGATAGGGGTCGAGTTTGCGCAGGCGGACTCGATAACCACGAGCCTGCAACAACGCTCCGAGAGCCGCAGCCGCAATTCCTTTTCCGAGGGAAGAAACCACGCCGCCAGTGATGAATACATATCGCGCCATGGGAGTCACCGGATACCTTTTCACAAATGATTCCGCTAGCCCTAAAATTCGTTTCCGGAATTTTGGCTATAGAACGCGGAATATGGACAAAACAAAACCGGCAGATCCGAGGACCTGCCGGGGATGATCTTCGGCGACCGGAATTACTTACCGGTCGGGACGCCGCCGTTGTCGGCTGGCGCGGGAGCGGTTGCCGCCGGCGCGGTCTGCTGACCGGTCGCGGCCGGCGCCTGCTGCGCAGGTGCTGCCTGATTCGTCGTTGCCGGCGGGGTTGCCTGCGATTGCGGAGCAACGGCGCCACTGTTCGGAACGCCGCTATTGTCGGCAGGCTTCGGCTGGGTGGTTGCCGGAGAAGCGCCCTTCTGGCCGCCAAGCGAATCGAGAATGCCGTTGCCCTGACCCGCCGTGCTCGGAATGCGGTTGAGAATGTCGGTCGGGCGCGCTTCGAAGCGGGACAGCACGTTCATGCCGAGCGCAAGCGCGAAAAACAGCGTGGCCAGAATGGCCGTGGTGCGCGTCAGCGCGTTGGCCGTACCGCGCGCAGACATGAAGCCCGATCCGCCGCCGATGCCAAGGCCGCCACCTTCGGAGCGCTGAATCAGCACCACGCCGATAAGGGCGACGACAACCATGAGATAGATGACAAGCAGTACGGTTTGCATAGATCCAGTCCTGCCCGGTGCGGGCATCAAAAATAAAAGCTCGCGGCTCTTTACATGAGGCTCTCGCCTATTCCAAGCCCTTTTAAGGCTGGAACTCCGGGCAAGTTGTTGCTTCAGGCGAACTGCCGTTCGAATGCGGCATAAATGGCAAGGAAGTCGACCGCTTTCAAGCTCTGTCCGCCGACGAGCACGCCGTTGACATGCGGAATGTCGAGAAGACTGCGTGCATTCGCGCCGCTGACGGATCCGCCGTAAAGAATTCGCATGTTCGCGCCTTCCTTGCCGAAGCGTTCGATAAGCTCCGCGCGCATGAAAGCATGAGCTTCCTCGACATCTTCGCTGGTTGGAACCACGCCGGTGCCGATCGCCCAGACAGGCTCGTAAGCAATCACGGTCGTTGCCGCGGTCGCACCATCGGGAACGGAGCCGATCAACTCCCGTTTCAAAACGTCGAGCGTCTGGCCGCTATTGCGCTCATAGGCGGTCTCGCCGATGCAGATGATGGCGATCAGCCCGGCATCGTGGGCGGCCTGCGCTTTGGCGCGCACGAGCATATCGCTTTCGGCATGATTTCTACGACGCTCGGAATGGCCGACGATGACATGGGTGCCGAAGCAGTCGGCAATCATTTCGGCCGAAATATCGCCCGTATAGGCGCCGCTGACCTGCTGATGGCAATCCTGGGCGCCGATGGCGAGAGGGCTGTCGTCGCAAAGCGCCGTCGCCACATAGAGCAATGTGGCCGGGGGGCACAGCAGCGTGTCGATTTTTTCCGAGAGCGGCGCCTTGACGCCATCAGCGATCGCCTTGATCTGGTCCAGGCTGGCGCGCGTGCCGTTCATCTTCCAGTTCCCGGCCAAAAGCGGCCGTATGGTCTTCGTCATTCCGATTTCTCCCCCTATTTCATCCATCGGACTAACAAAAAGGCGGGGCAAAGGAAAGTTAGCGAACACGGCCGAAACCGGTTCAAATCGTTTGAAAAAAGCTTATCCGGAAAATAAATCGAATTGCGCAATGTGTTTCACGACGCCCGCGGATCAACGAGCCAGTTTAGCACCTTGCGCCAATCGGTCATGCGCACAGGGGTTCCGTGGTTTCCGGTTTCGAAAAGCGTAAAGCGCGTGGGATAATGCGCCTTGTAGAGTTTTTCGAACAACGCCTGCTGGTCTGCCGCGGCATAGACGGGGTCCTTGCTGCCATGGGTGAACCAGAGGGGCAGCTTTGCCTTATAGAAGGCGCTCTTTGTGAAATCCGGATCGGTGACGCCGCTCAGGATCGCCATGCCCTTCAGCCGCTTGACGCTTTCGGCGTCGCGGGTGATGCCCCAGCAGATGAAGCTCCCCATGGAAGCGCAGGTGAGTATGACGGGCTTGCCGCCGGATTGCTCGTAGGAATAACGGATGAGCGCGGCGATATCGGCAACGCCGTTGCTATCGAAACCTCGGACGCTGGGGGCATAATAGGTGCCGCCGTTCCTGTAAGCCAGGTTCTTCAGCCGGTTGAAATTGCCGCCGAACGTATAGTCGTTGGAGCCGAGCCGGCGGTCGCCGCCGCGACCGTGGATGAAGATCACGGTAAAGGCCTGCTTCGATGCCGGGCCTATGCGGGTGACATCGACCTTGCGGCCGCCGATCTCAAGCGTTTCGTCCTCCTGCGCCTTCCAGCGCACGCCGGTATCGATATAGGCAGGCTTGACGCGCTTTTCCGGAATCTGGTCGCGGCCGTTGATATCCCTCATCTCCTGGTAATCGATCGTCTGGAAGGCGCCGTTATCATGGCTTTCGATGACCGTCTGGCTGGAAAACAGCTCATCCTTGAAGGGCTTGAGCATTTCGGCGGAGGCTCCAGAGGCAGCCGACAGAAGCAAAATCCCCGAGATTGCGGACAGGATGGGCAAATGAGCTGTGGACATTGGCATGCGGATACTTCCTCCGATCGGCCATCGGGCTTGCCATTCTTCACCCGGCAACGCAAATCTCTTAATAATCGGCGCCGTCGTCGGGCACCCATCGCTCTTGTGTGCCGTTTCTGGCAGAATCACGATGATTCGCGAATACCGGCGACAAATGCGATAATAAGAGGGGTCTGGCCCCACCAGAACAAATCTGAGCAGCTTGAAATTCTATGGACAATAGCAACGATCTCTTCTCCGGCCTCCCCCGTTCGCCGAAATCGGCCGCGGCGGAAAAGCCGGCCGCAAAGACAGAAAAGCCGGCTCCTGTCCCCGCACAGCGCCCGGCTGCGACGACGCAGTCGTCGGAAGAATATGGCGCGAGTTCCATCCGTGTTCTCGAAGGGCTGGAGCCCGTGCGTATGCGTCCCGGGATGTATATCGGCGGCACGGACGAGAAGGCGTTGCATCACCTTTTCGCCGAAGTCATCGACAACTCCATGGATGAGGCCGTGGCCGGCCACGCCAATTTCATCGAAGTCTATCTCGATCGGGACGGTTATCTCACCGTCACCGATAACGGCCGCGGCATTCCCGTGGAAAACCACCCGCAGGTGCCCGACAAATCGACGCTCGAAGTCATCATGACCAAGCTGCACGCCGGCGGCAAATTCGACGGCAAGGCTTATGAGACCTCGGGCGGTCTGCATGGCGTTGGCGTGTCCGTCGTCAACGCGCTGTCGGATGATCTGGAAGTCGAGGTCGCCCGCAACCGCAAGCTCTATCGCCAGCGCTTCTCGCGTGGCCTGCCGGTCGGCGGCCTGGAAGAACTGGGCGATGTGCATAACCGGCGCGGCACCCGCGTCCGCTTCCATCCCGATCCGCAGATATTCGGCGAGCACGCCCGCTTCGATCCTGCGCGCGTCTTCCGCATGGCTCGTTCCAAAGCTTATCTGTTCGGCGGCGTCGAAATCCGCTGGAGCTGCGATCCCGAGCTGGCACCCGAAGGCGCCGATGTTCCGGAAAAGGCGGTCTTTCATTTTCCGGGCGGCCTAAAGGACTATCTCAAGGCGACGATGGGCAACGAGTTCACCGTTACCCGCGAGATCTTTGCCGGCAAGTCGGAGAAGGAAAGCGGTCACGGCTCGCTCGAATGGGCGATCACCTGGTATGGCGGCGACCCGCAGATTCATTCCTATTGCAATACGATTCCGACCCCGGAAGGCGGCACGCATGAGGCGGGCCTCCGCATCGCCTTGACCAAGGGGCTGAAGAACTACGCCGATCTCACCCAAAACAAACGTGCGGCCAATATCACGACGGACGACGTGATGATTTCGGGCGTCGGCATGCTGTCGATCTTCATCCGTGAGCCCGAATTCGTCGGCCAGACGAAGGACAAGCTCGCGACGGTCGAGGCTCAGCGCATCGTCGAAAACGCGCTGCGCGATCCCTTCGACCATTATCTTGCCGACAACCCGGCCGAAGCCGAAAAGCTGCTGGAATGGGTGATCGAGCGCTCGGAAGAGCGCATGCGCCGCCGCAAGGAAAAGGAAGTCAATCGCAAGACCGCCGTGCGCAAGCTGCGGCTGCCCGGCAAGCTGGCGGATTGCTCCCAGAGTGCTGCCGAAGGCGCCGAACTCTTCCTTGTCGAGGGCGATTCGGCAGGCGGTTCGGCCAAGCAGGCGCGAAACCGAACGAACCAGGCGATCCTGCCGCTGCGCGGCAAGATCCTGAACGTCGCCAGCGCCGGCCGCGAGAAGCTTTCCGCCAACCAGCAGATCGCCGATCTCGTCCAGGCGCTTGGCTGCGGCACGCGCACGAAATATCGCGAGGAAGATCTCCGTTATCAGCGCATTGTCGTCATGACCGATGCCGACGTCGACGGCGCGCACATCGCATCGCTGCTGATCACCTTCTTCTATCAGGAGATGCCTGAGCTGATACGCCAGGGCCATCTGTTCCTGGCCGTCCCGCCCCTCTACAAGATTACCCAGGGTTCGAAATCGATCTATGCCCGCGACGATGCCCATCGGCAGGAACTGATGGCAACGGAATTCAAGGGCAAAGGCAAGGTCGAGATCAGCCGCTTCAAAGGTCTGGGGGAAATGCTGCCTGCTCAGCTCAAGGAAACGACGATGGACCCGGCCAAGCGCACACTGCTGCGCGTCGAGATCGACGAAGTGGATTTCGAAGGCACGCGGGATGCCGTCGACAATCTGATGGGCACCAAGGCCGACGCTCGCTTCCGCTTCATTCAGGAGCGCGCTGCCTTTGCCGAGGATCTGGATATCTGAGGCGGCCAGCCGCCTATAACGGTTTCAATCCCACGCGGAAAATTCAGTCTTTTGCGGTCAGGATGACTCGTCATCCTCTCCGACAGCTTCACTACGGCTTGCAGGATAGTCGTGCTATTGTCATGACGGCTGAATAAGAAGCATGGAGCCGTTGCTCTTGAAACGGCCAAGATCATACCCCATAACCGGATGATCTAGTGCAGAGGGGTGAAGTAAGTCCGGTGGGTGTATTTGAACGTCATAAGCCGAGAGAGCATCGGTGGCTGGGGCCGAGCGCGCATGCGCGCATGCCTTTGATCCCATCCATTTCCGCGGCGCGCTGGCTGCTGATTCTGATTGCCGTTGCCGGTATTTATTTCTTTTACGGCTTTCTCGTTCCGGTTCTGGCCGCCGCGGTGATCGGCTTTGCCACCTGGCCGCTCTACAGCGATATCGTTCGCCGCACTGGCGGCAATACGACGGTTGCCGCCACCATCGCAATTGCATTCATCGTGACCTTTCTGGTGCTGCCGATCGTCCTTTCCGCTCTTTATATGGCCGGAGAAGTACGCGATTGGTTCGGCTGGGCGATCCATGTGAACCGTGACGGAGCGCCGCCGCCGCAATGGATTTTGGCGTTGCCGGTCGTCGGTTCCTGGCTCGGCGAACAGTGGACGCAATATGTCGGCAGTCCGGGCTCGCTCGGTGAACTGGCACAGCTCGTAAGCGGCGCTCATATCGGCAATATCTACAGGGCAGTGCTTGCAGCCGGCGGTGGCGCCTTCCACGTCGTGTTGACCTTGCTCTTCATGCTGATCGCCCTGTTCTTCATTTATCGCGACGGCTCGACCTTCGTTCGTCAGGTCGATCTGCTCGGCGAGCGTATCCTTCCCAATCGCTGGGAACGGATTTCCCGTGTCGTGCCGGCGACGATCAGCTCTACCGTCATGGGCATGACGCTGATCGCCATCGGTGAAGGCATCGTTCTCGGCGTAGCCTATTGGATTGCCGGCGCTCCTTCTGCAATCACCCTCGGCGTTCTCACCGGCGTCATGGCCCTTGTCCCGGGCGGCGCGCCGCTTTCGATGTCGCTTGTCTCGATCTATCTCGTCGCCAGCGGCTCGCTCTGGGCCGGCATCGCCCTCTTTCTCTGGGGTACGATCGAGCTTTTCATTGTCGATAAGACGCTTCGTCCGAAGCTTGTCGGCGGTCCGATCAAGCTGCCCTTCCTTCCAACCTTTTTCGGCCTGGTGGGGGGCGTGAAGACCATGGGCTTCCTCGGGCTCTTCATCGGCCCTGTACTGATGGCTATCATCGTCGCCATCTGGCGCGAATGGATTCGCGAAGCCGAATTGATCGAGGAACAACAGGCGCAGGAACCCGAGCTACAGTTGCATGTTCGGGACGCCGCCGAGGGCTGATCGCTCAGCTGGTTTGTTTCAGCCGTTTTTCCATAAACAGGCTCAACGGATCCGGCTGATAGCTGCCGAAAGGCGGAATTTCGAGATAGCCGAATTTCCGGTAGAGGCCGATCGCTTCCGGTTGATATATGCCGGTTTCCAGCCGCACCGTGGAAAGGCCTTTTTCGAGCGCCGCCGCCTCGAGCGTTTCCATGAGCCTGCGTGCGACGCTTTGGCCCCTGGCGGCCGGATCGACGAACATGCGCTTGATCTCCGCCGTGCCGTCACCGGCTTCCACCAGGGCGCAACATCCGACGATCACCTCCTCCACCCTGGCGACCCAGAAGGTCACCTCCGCCTTCTCCAGCGAAGACAGATCGAGCATATGGTTGCTCTCTGCCGGATAGAGCGATTCCGCATAGGCGCTCGACATGTCGAGAAGGCGGATAACGCCCTGCTGACGCGGGGATTCGATGGCAATCGTCAATGACAAGATGAACCTCCGAGGATAGAGCGCCTGCTGGGTATCACGCGGCTGCTAGCGTCGCCAGCGCGGCGAAGCTGCGCGCGGTCTGCCGCCGCTCGGCATTGGCTAGCTTCTCGACCATGTCGAGGAGCTGTGTTGCGGCGGCGGGGCCTGGACCCGTGAGGCGGAACTTGCGCATCAGCCGCGAAGAAACGTCTTGGAGCATCGCCGTACCGTTCCCGCGGGAGGATTCGCGCCGGATCATCGTCGCCTCGACGAAGATCGTGCTGATATCGCTAGGCAGTCCGGCGCTTTCGTAGAGTGCCCGCAGGGCATGGACGCGCCCCCTGGAAACGATCGAGCGTACGCGCCGCTCCTCGCATCCGGAAAGATTGGTGATCGCGCAGGTAAAGAAATCGACCCTGCCGGAGCAGAGCGCGTGCATCAGGAATGCCGGCGTCAGCCAGCCGCTCCGCCTTAGATGCTCGACCAGATCAGGCAATTGCTCGTGCTCGGCCGTTCCTGCAATGGCGACCGTTGCGGATTCCGTCGCCTCGCGCGTGACCTGCTGTAGCCTGGAGCTGTCGACAAAACTCTGGACGAGAGGCGATCCGGAAAGCGCCTCGCTGACCTTGCGCATCAGCAGGTGTCTAATGTCGGAAGACAAGATATCGCGGGAAAGAAGCAATCCGCGTATGTCGGCGCAATCGCCCATGCGCTCGGCTATGCGTTTGAGCGAAGCCTGCGAAAGCAAGGCACCGTCGTTCTCGAGCAGACACAGAATTTCGGCCTCTCCGCCGATCTCGGCAAGTGCGGCGCAGACGGCACGCGGCACCTCCCCGCGCGACGCGATCAGCAACCGCGTGATTTCGCTGCCCCTTAATGCGAGATCGACGAGATCGGCATCGGTGAACACGGGCGAAAAAAGAATGATTTGTCCGGCGATTTCAGGCTGATCCTCGGCTAGAGATAGAATGACGTTCCTCGGGGCACCGGCCGAATGCGCGACCGCTTCGGCAAGTGCCAGCCGCACGCGGGGAGACGGATCATCAAGCAGGTAGGTCATCGCCATTTCGGCGGCTGCACGTTCTTCCCCAGGCATCTCCGATTGCAGATAGGCCCTGCCGAGCGCATTGGCCGCCCGGGTTCTGCTTTCTGCCTTGGCGGTTTCAGCCCAGCGAAGGAATGCTTCTATGATCACGTAACGCCCCGATATCGGCGGGGCGATTCTTGCCCCGCAAATTCCTAGGGTTCACCTTATCCGGCAAAGGTTTACGGGACGTTTACCTTGCTTGTTAACCTCTCGGCTGTCGGGCATGGCGGCGCCTTCAAGGCGCCTTTGGCCTCATCATCTCGAAGACCTCGCTGCCCTCGCTATAATCCATGTAGCCCATGCGCGCGACGGGACGCGCCAGCGCCATGTCCAGCCGGCCCTCGTGAATAATCGTCTCATCGATATGGATCCCGACGACCTGGCCGATGACCATGATATTTTCCGATGTCTCTCCATCGAGACCCTTGGGCTGCAGGATTTCAGTCACGCGGCATTCGAGCACGGCAAAGGCTTCGGCGACATAGGGGGCATCGACCAACTCGCCAGACCGGGCGGTCAGCCCGGCTAGTTCGAATTCGTTAACGCCGTAGGGAACGGCAATCGAAGAATGGTTCATCTTCTCCACGATATGGCGGCTGACGAGATTGGCGGTAAAGACGCCGGTTTCCTCGACATTGCGCACGCTGTCCTTTCTGCCGGCGGACGAAAACATCACTAGCTTCGGCCGATCGCTGACGGCATTGAAAAAGGAATAGGGCGAGAGGTTCAGCGAACTGTCCCTGCCCTTGCTGCCGATCCAGCCGATCGGCCGTGGCGCGACGATTGCCTTGAAAGGATCATGTGCCAAACCGTGGCGATTGGTGTCCGTCGTATAGAACATCACGCGTCCTCGCCGCCGATCCAAGTCACTGTTTCCGATAGTTCCGGGCGCGGGCGTTCGACCGGCGGGAAGCTTGTCGAACCGATATGGATGAAGCCGGCCACCTTCTCGCCCGGCTGGACGCCGAGCAGCGGATGGGCGCGCTCGTCGAAGGCGAACCATTCGGTCAGCCAATTGGAGACCCAGCCATGGGCATTGGCCGCGATCAGCAGATTCATGCAAAGCGCACCCGCCGACATCAGCTGTTCCCATTCCGGGATCTTGAAATGCGGCGCTGCCTTGCTCACGACCGCGATGACCACCGGGGCACGGGTGAAGCGGGTGCGCTCGACCTGGATCATCTCCTCCGACAGGTCAGGCTTGGCCTGCAGCGCAAGCTTCAGCAACTCTTCACCGATGCGGACACGTTCGCCGCCGCGATAGACGATGAAACGCCAGGGTGCGAGCTTGCCGTGATCCGGCACACGTGACGCCAACCGGAGAATCTCTTCGATTTCAGCCTTGTCCGGCCCCGGCTCCGACATTTGGAACGCGGGAATGGATCGGCGCACCGCGAGATAATCGACCAGCTTGATATCGCTTTTCATTGAGGAACTGCCTTCATTTGGGCTTGTGGTAGGATGTAGGTCTTGAATTTGCCACCGCATTGGTTTTGAAGTGGCGTGTGTTTTATCGGAAGTCAATCGGTTGGTATCCATGTCAGGCATTTCATCCGCTCGCCGATTGAGCGCGATTTTCGCGATGCTTGCGAGCATGAGCACCGCCGTCTCGGCGCAAGATGCCTTCAAGGAATTCAAGCAGCTTGACGGCAGCGTAAAGATGCCGAAGCTCAACGCCTTCGTGGCACCGAATGGCGAGAATTCGGCCGCGCGGACGTTGCGCGACGTTTCCCTCGAAGCGAAGCTCACGCCTCAGAGCGGCCCGCAGCAGCAGGGCCTTGCCTGGTATGTCTTCAGCCCGATAGCGGGGGCCGATGGCAAGCTGCCGCTGGTCGCCAGCTCGCGCGGAGGCTCTGCCTCCTTTCACCTTTTGCCCGGCGATTACTTCGTCAACGTCTCCTTCGGCCGCGCCGGTGTCACCAAGCGGTTGACCGTGCCAGTCAGCGGCGACACCCAGAAGCAGACGATGGTGCTCGATGCCGGCGGCATGGTCCTGAACGCCGTATCCGGGCCTGATGTCCGTATCCCTCCGAACGAGCTGAGCTTCTCGATCTATTCGAGCGAAGCCAAGGACGACGGTGAGCGCGGTCTTGTCATGGACGACGTCAAACCGAACACGCTGGTCGGCCTCAGTGCCGGCACTTATCACGTTGTCTCCGAATATGGCGAGGTCAACGCCGTCATCCGCGCCGATATTCAGGTGGAAGCCGGCAAGGTGACGGAAGCGACCATCCAGCACAGGGCGGCAAAGATCACCTTCAAGCTGGTTTCGGACGCCGGCGGCGAGGCGATTGCCGATACCGCCTGGTCGATCCTGACATCCGCAGGCGATATCGTTGGGGAAAGCGTCAGCGCATTTCCGACCATGGTGCTTGCGGAAGGCCGCTACACGGCCGTCGCCCGCAACAAGGACAAGATCTATCAGCGCGACTTTACCGTTGCCGCCGGCATGAATACGGATGTCGAGGTGCTGATGAAGCAGCAGCAGCCGCAGGATGCCGATACCGAACAATCGGCCCGACAGCTGCCAATCCAGATGCCGCCAATGCGCCAGAGCCAGACGCCGCCGGCTACGACCAACCAGCAGCCGCTGCCCACCTATGAACAATTGGCGCCTGCCGCTGGCGGAGACGACGGCGATAGCATGGATTGACGGCGGAAACGGGCGCGATTGTGGCCGCTAGCGCAAACATCCATGCCGTCACCGCTCGCGGAGACAAGGGGCGGTACTTATTACGCCCGGCGCCGCAGCACCTTTCTGGGCGGCGCCATGGAGAAGACCGCTCCATAGAGCTTCGTCAGCAGATCCTTTCGGTCGCTGCCCTCGCTGAGGGCCTCCCAGCTTCTGGTGGCACCGATATGTGCTGTTATTGTGCTGCCGGAGAGGCGCCGGAATTCGCGGATCAGCAGCGAGATGCGCAAAGTCATCGAGATCCGGCTTGCCAGATGGAACAACCGGCCGTTCTGTCCCTCGAAATAGATGGGAATGACGCTGGCGCGCGCCGCCTGAATGAGCTTTGCCGGGAATATTTTCCAGGGAAGATCTTCCGCCCGGCCGAAACCTTTTCTGGCGGTTGCGACGCCGCCGGCGGGAAAGACGATGATCGTCGTGCCTTCCTTGAGCAGGCGAACAGCCTCATGCCGGGTCTTCATGTTGATCGCCATCGCTTCCTTGGTCTCATCGAAGGAAACCGGCAGCGAATAATCGTGCATTTCAGGCACTTTCAGCAATTCGTTGTTGATCAGGACCTTGAAGGGGCGCCCCAGTTGCTCGGCCAGCGCCAGCACCGCGATCCCATCGCCGATGCCGTAGGGATGATTGGCGACGATGACGATCGGCGCCTCGGGAATCTGGCTCGGCGGCCACTCGCCCTTGATGAGCAACCGCACATCGATCAGATCGAGCATCTTGCCGAAGACCCGCTCGCTCTTGCCGACAATATCGCTACGCCAGATATCGTAGAGCCGGGCGTAACGATCCCGGCCGGAAAGTCCTTCGATGGAGCGGATGAACCAGCGCTTGATCCGCGTATCCCGTTCGTTGGCGTAGGATAATTCTTTGAATTCCAAGTGCGCGACGGGGCTGCCCCGCTCCTATGGTCTCAGTTGCGTCCCATGCTGCAGCCACAGCAACGCGTTGATTCAACAATTATATGAAAGTCGTATGTCAGTTCTCTGACGGCACCCTGAAGGTGCCGTCGGATATGGAGGCATCAAGCGGCCTTGACGCGCCGTGCCTCGCGCTTGCGCAGAATGTCCGGCGGCGTTGCTTCGAGAGCAAGCGATGCAATCGCCTCGTCGAGCGACATGGACGTTTGCGATTGGCTGCCGAGGCGGCGGATATTGACGGAACGCTCTTCGGCTTCCTTCTTGCCGCAGACGATGATGACCGGCACCTTCGTCACCGAATGCTCGCGGATCTTGTAGTTGATCTTCTCGTTGCGGAAATCGGTTTCGACATCGAGACCGGCATCGCGCAGCGCTTCCGCCACCTCTTCGCCATAGGCATCGGCTTCCGAGGTAATGGTTGCAACGACAACCTGCAGCGGCGAGACCCAGAGCGGCATGTGCCCGGCAAAGTTCTCGATCAGAATGCCGAGGAAACGCTCCATCGAGCCGCAGATGGCGCGGTGGATCATGACCGGCTGCGTCTTTTCCGAGTGCTGGTCGATGTAGAAGGCACCGAAGCGCTCCGGCAGGTTGAAATCGACCTGGGTCGTGCCGCACTGCCATTCACGGCCGATGGCGTCCTTGAGCGTATATTCGAACTTCGGACCATAGAAAGCGCCCTCGCCCGGCAGAATGCCGGTCTTGATGCGTCCTTCGGACTGCGCCTCGATCGTCTTCAGCACGTCCATCATCACGCTTTCGGCGCGATCCCAGAGCTCGTCCGAACCGACGCGCTTTTCCGGGCGGGTCGAGAGCTTGACGACGATCTCCTTGAAGCCGAAGTCCTCGTAAACCGACAGGATCAGGTCGTTGATCTTCAGGCATTCGGCAGCCATCTGCTCATCGGTGCAGAAGATGTGCGCATCGTCCTGCGTGAAGCCGCGCACGCGCATCAGCCCATGCAGCGCGCCCGAAGGCTCGTAGCGATGGACCGCACCGAATTCCGCAAGCCGGATCGGCAGTTCGCGGTAAGACTTCAAGCCATGCTTGAAGATCTGAATATGGCCCGGGCAGTTCATCGGCTTCAGCGCGAAGACGCGATCGTCGTCGGTATCGTCGCCGGCGACGGTGACCTTGAACATGTTGTCGCGATACCAGCCCCAGTGACCGGAAGTCTCCCAAAGCGACTTGTCGAGCACCTGCGGCGCGTTGACCTCCTGATAGTCGCCCTGCAGCCGCCGGCGCATATAGGACACGAGCGTCTGGAACATGCGCCAGCCCTTGCCGTGCCAGAAGACGACGCCGGGGCCTTCTTCCTGGAAATGGAACAGGTCCATTTCGCGGCCGAGACGGCGATGGTCGCGCTTCTCGGCTTCGGCAAGAATGTGCAGGTAATTGTCCAGATCCGCCTGCTCGGCGAATGCCGTGCCGTAGATGCGGGTTAGCATCGGATTGTTGCTGTCCCCACGCCAATAGGCGCCGGCGACCTTCATCAGCTTGAAGGCGTTGCCGATCTGGCCGGTCGAGGCCATGTGCGGACCGCGGCAGAGGTCGAACCAGTCGCCCTGGTAATAGATCTTCAGATCCTGACCTTCGGGAATGGCGTCAACCAGTTCCACCTTGTAGTTCTCGCCCTTGGCGGCAAAGACTTCCCGCGCCTTTTCGCGCGACCAGATTTCCTTGGTGAACGGCTTGTTGCGCTGGATGATCTCGCGCATCCGCTTCTCGATCACAGGAAGATCATCGGGCGTGAACGGCTCGTTCTTGGCGAAGTCGTAATAGAAGCCGTTTTCGATGACCGGACCGATCGTTACCTGCGTTCCCGGCCAAAGTTCCTGTACGGCTTCGGCGAGAACGTGCGCGGTGTCGTGGCGGATGAGCTCCAGCGCCCGGTCATCCGATCGGGTGATGATCTCGATCTTGCCATCCGTCACCGGATCGGAAAGATCGCGGACGGTGCCGTCAAGCGCAATGGCGACAGCCTTCTTGGCCAGCGACTTGGAAATGGATTCGGCGACATCGCGACCGGTCGTGCCGGCAGCAAAGCTGCGCACGGAACCATCGGGAAATGTCAGGGAAACGGATTGGGACATCGATATTCTCCTTGTCCAGTCCCGCCAACGAATGCGGGTGGTTTCGAAAGATACGGACCGAGTAATGCGTACTGAAGTCCGCGCGCCTGATAGCGGTATTTCCTATTCTAGTAAAGGAAAAGCGGTGCTAGGTCCGGATCATCTTGGCCAAACCGCGCACGGTGTTCCAATTCCGCATCGTTCCGACGCCCAGGCGTTGCGTCGTCAGGGCCGGCAGCAGCTTCGTGTCGCTGGCCTTGAGGCCGAAATCGATCCAGAGATCGCCATCAACAATAGCCATGCGCTCATTCTGCCGATACTTCCTCAGCACGTCGAGGACTTGAGGCTCGAGCGGCCGGCGCATGACGCGGATGATGACTTCACTGCCGATCCCCTCGAGGAACGGATTGCCGTCGGCAAGTTTCAGCCATGTGTCGGCATCGCGCACTATGATGTCGATATGCTTTCCGAATGCTGCGGCAAAGCCGGTCTCGAGTTTCGCTTCGACCGAAGCGATCGGCTGTCTCTCGGCCTCGAACACGAGATTGCCGGTTGCGACAAGCGTGCGGGCATTGCGAAAACCCAACCTCTCCGCCATCGCCTTCAGATCGGTCATGACGACCCTCCGGCCTGGGCCTAGGACGATGCTGTAGAGCAGCGCGACATAAACGGCCATATGGGTCAGGCAGCCTTCCGTCCGAGGCGAAAATAGCGCCAGGGCGTCCACCAGTGATAGCGCAGCCCCAGCTCGGCAGGCACCGGATCGAGCCCGCTTGTGCCTCCCGGGCCGCAGCGCGCCACGCGAAACAGCGTCATCCACCCGCCGGCCCAAAGCCCGTGGCGGGCGACCGCTTCATAGCCATATTCCGAGCAGGTCGGGATATGGCGGCATGAATTGCCGACGAAGCCGGAAAGCGTCAGCTGATAGAGGCGAATAAGGCCCATGCCGAAAAGCCGGTCGGGCGTCTTGCGGAAAGGTCCGGTGTAATTACGGGACTTCATCGCCTTGTCGCCCGCTGGTGACGTGTCGTGCCGTGCTCGCCTGGAGGGTGCAGCACCGCCGTCATCTTCATCCTCGTCCTGCATGAGACAGAATTGGCACATGATCGGCGCCCCTGTCAGACAGCTTCGGCTGTCTTGGCACTTCCGCCCTCGCGCGCCGCTTCGATCTGCTCGATCGCGTCCACGACGGCATCAAATGTCAGCATGGTCGAGGCATGGCGTGCCTTGTAATCCCTCACGGGCTTCAGGTAGCGCATATCCTCGAAGCGTCCGCTGGGGCCCTCGCCATCGGCCTTGAGCATGGCAAGCATGTCTTCACGAGCCTTGCGCACCTCACCCGCCGAAGCGCCGACGACATGGAGCGCCATGATCGACGACGATGCCTGGCCGAGCGCGCAGGCCTTGACGTCATGGGCAAAATCGGTCACGACATCGCCGTCCATTTTCAACCAGATTTTGACGCGGGAACCGCACAGTCTGGAATGGGCCTGGGCGCTGGCATCGGCGTCGGGAAGGCTGCCGATGCGGCCGATATTGCCGGCAAACTCCAGGATTTTGCTGTTGTAGATGTCGTCCATCACAGATTTCGCTCCGATGCACCCGTTAGCGCATGATGCCGAAAAGTGTAGGCGGTTTTCGGACGACTTCATGCTCTATTTAATCGATCCAGAGCGGATTTGGATTTTAGGTCGAGCGGACCCAAAATTATCCGGCTCCAGCGTTTCGTAACAAAAAACACAGCGTGTCCGTTTAGGACACTTTCACAGGGACAATGCCATACTATATGTATGTCGTTCGAAGACCATCGAAATGCAATGGTCTTCTGTAAGTTTGATGGGAAACCGTGCAGGACGGCAGGCTTGTCCGCCAGCCAGAACGCCCCGGAGCCCGCCAAAGGTACACAACTCCGTACCTCGGGGAATGCCAGTGGCGAGTCCGACAAGATGATATCCGCTTAGCGCGGATCAGGAGAACCACAGGTAATGGACGCCATTGTAAAGAACTTTCCGCAATCCATTGACTCCGAACGCCCGTCGCAGAAGGAAGCCGAAGACGCAGTCCGCGTTCTGCTTCGCTGGGCCGGCGACGATCCGCAGCGCGAAGGCCTGCTGGATACGCCTGCACGTGTTGCCAAGGCCTATCGCGAGCTTTTCGCCGGATATGACATGAATCCCGAAGATGTGCTCGGTCGAACCTTCGAAGAGGTTTCGGGTTACGACGACATCGTCCTCGTGCGCGATATTCCGTTTTTCTCCCATTGCGAACACCATATGGTGCCAATCATAGGCAAGGCCCATGTCGGCTATCTGCCGAACGGCCGCGTGCTTGGCCTGTCCAAGATCGCCCGCGTCGTCGAAATCTTCGGTCGTCGCCTGCAGACGCAGGAAGCCATGACGGCGCAGATCGCCAATGCGATCGACGATACCCTGCGTCCGCGCGGCGTCGCCGTCATGATCGAGGCGGAGCATATGTGCATGGCGATGCGCGGCGTACAGAAGCAGGGTTCTTCGACGCTCACGATGACTTTCACGGGCGCCTTCAAGGCCGATCCGGCCGAGCAGGCCCGCTTCATGTCTTTGGTCCGGGGTCGCTGACCGGGCTTCAATGAAAGAGCCGGAGATGAATCTGATTTTCAATGCGCCATCCGAGGATAAATCCGAACTCGAGGATGCCGGCGATTTCACCCCTCGTTTCGACGATCGCGGCCTGATTACCGCGATCGTGACCGATGCGCACGATGGCGAGCTGCTCATGGTCGCGCATATGAACGCCGAGGCGCTCGCCCTGACGATCAAGACAGGCACTGCGCATTATTTCAGCCGCTCGCGCGGTAAAATCTGGAAAAAGGGCGAAACCTCCGGAAATCTGCAATCGGTGAAGGAGATCCGCACGGATTGTGATCAGGATGCGATCTGGCTGAAAGTGGAGGTGGCCGGACATGACGCAACATGCCATACTGGCCGTCGTTCCTGTTTCTATCGAACGGTCGAGCTTGAAGATGGCAAGCCGGTACTGAGCGTGGTCGACGATCACCTGCACTTCAATCCGGAAGAAGTCTACAAGCAATAGACCTATCGATGATGGTGTTTCAATCAGATACAACCAGTATACGATTTCGAAACGAAAAAGGGACAGGATTTTAGCCGAGGCACATGGAGCC
The DNA here is from genome assembly GCF_003024605.1 of Rhizobium sp. JAB6. Classification (GTDB taxonomy): domain Bacteria; phylum Pseudomonadota; class Alphaproteobacteria; order Rhizobiales; family Rhizobiaceae; genus Rhizobium. Next base: position 239,008 of record NZ_PYJQ01000007.1, read on the forward strand.
TTGGAGGAGGCGGTTAAATGCTGAATTGGGGGTTGAATCGTCACAACGGCGGACAGAACCTGACGGGTTCAGGCCCCTCGCAGGATACCTCCAATCCACTTCTCCCTCCGGCTCCTCCCAGGAAAGTCAAGATTGCGCTGGCCCTCGGCGGCGGTGCTGCCCGTGGCTGGGCGCATATCGGCGTTCTGCGCGCGCTCGACGAGGCAGGCATTGAAGTCGGCATGATCGCCGGCACGTCGATCGGCGCCCTGGTAGGCGGCTGCTATCTTGCCGGCAAGCTCGACGAACTGGAAGCCTTTGCCCGTTCGCTGACGATGCGCCGCATTGCCGGTCTTCTCGACCTGACCATTGGCGGCAGCGGCCTGTTTGGCGGCATGCGGCTGACCAAACGCATGCAGGAGCACTTGGAAGGCCTCTCGATCGAGGATTTGGACCGCTCCTTTGTCGCCGTCGCATCGGAGTTGAATACCGGGCATGAAGTCTGGATCGCCAACGGCTCCCTGATCACGGCGCTGAGGGCTTCCTATGCCCTGCCCGGCATTTTCGAGCCGGTACGAAGCAATGGCCGTACCTTGGTCGATGGCGCCCTCGTCAATCCCGTCCCGGTTTCGGTATGCCGTTCGTATGAGCAGCCGCTGGTGGCGGCGGTCAACCTGAATTACGACCTTTTCGGTCGCTCGGCCGTGGTCAAGCACAATGTCGGACAGCCGAACGGAGATTTGTTGCGGCGTGATGACGCGCCGCCCATGAAACTCGGCATGACGGGAGTCATGGTGCAGGCTTTCAACATCATCCAGGATAGGATTGCCCGCGCCCGTTTGGCCGGAGATCCGCCGGATCTTGCGCTGCATCCACGTCTTAGCGATATCGGTCTTTCGGAATTTCATCGTGCCGGCGAAGCTATCGAACGCGGCTATGAGGAGGCTCTTGCGAGATTGCCGGAAATCCGCCGCATGCAGGAAACCTACGCGCGCTAGGATGTAATCTGAAAATCTGTGAAAATGAGCTTCGCCTTCGCTTCTGCTTGCGAAGCCGATCGCGGCAATCGGCCGGCGAGGTCGATTGCTTCGAACGTCCCGAATGTCTCCTCACCCGGCGATATAGGCCTTGATCTGCTCGGCCTCGAGTTCGATCTCGCGGATGCGCCATTTGACGACGTCGCCGATGGAGATGATGCCGGAAAGCTTGCCTTTTTCCTCGACGGGAACGTGGCGGAAGCGGCGCATCGTCATTAGCTCCATCAATTCGTCGATCGTCGTATCTTCCTTGCAGCGGTGCACCTTGGCGGTCATCATCGAAGCGATCGGCTTGTCGAGGCATTCCTGCCCCTGCTTGGCAACGGCATTGACCACATCCCGCTCGGTGAAGATGCCGGAAATCTTGCCGCCCGGTCCGACAACGACGATAGCGCCGATGCGATTCTCATTCAGAATTTTCGCGGCCTCTGCAACCGTCGTATTGCCGCCCGTCGTAACGACGTTCCGGCCCTTGGCTTCAAGTATGGCCTTTACGGAAACTGACATTCGATCCTCCCATCTCGAAAGCGTGATGAACACCTGAGGCGTCCGATATGTTCCGAAATTACCCCCGGAGCTCAAACCGGCGCCTTGCCCGTCCGTCGGTCGATCTCCTCATCCCACGATCGACGGATGCCAATGGTGCGCCTGTGTCAGTCAGAAAGCAACAGCTCATTCATCGAGTGGCATAGGTTCCCGAGCTTCCACGGGCGGCTGCTTGTCGAAGGGGGCGAAAAGGAGGAAGCCGAACAGGAAGCCGCCGATGTGAGCATCCCACGCCACCGGCTGTGAACTATCGCCGGCAAGATTGATACCGAAGGCAACGAGCGCGTTGCCGGCAACCCACATGATGATATAGGCCACGACTGTCCGGCTTCGAAGCGAGGCTAAAATGCTGAGGCGCGGGTTTAGATGCGCCTGCCGCATGGACACTCTGCGACCGTCCATGGCCGGAAACACAAAGCGGCAAGCCGCCCCCATCAACGCTGAGACGACGCCTGATGCACCGATCAACAGCGTCTGATCTCCCCAATAGAGCGCCGCATGCAGGAAGGCCGAGGCCGCAGACGAGAAAATCCAGAAAATCACGTAGCGCACGGCACCGATGCGTCTAGCCACGGGCGCCGCAAAGACCATCAGCCAGAGGCTGTTAAACACGATATGCTCGATCCCGCCGTGCAGCAGCGAATAGGTGACGGGCGTCCAAAGCCATTCCAGCCCCTGCTGGGACAAGGGAAAGGCATAGCGCGCCGGGATGAAGCTGAAGGCGAAATAAATCCAATTCAGCGTATCGTCCGACCACCACGGAAGATTCATGACCGCGAAAACGACGATCAGAACGGCCAGGCTCGCCAGAATGGCAGGAGGCAAGTTGAAGGCCGGGGCTCGCTGCTGCGGCCGCGGATTTTCCGGCTCTGGGCGCGGCAGCTGTTCGTCATCCATGTCTTGCTCTGCTTGTCGATAGAGCAACTCCAGGAAAAGTGCGAAGCGGTTTTCCGTCCGGAATTGCGTAGAACAAAGGGATGGAGCGTTTTCGCGATTCGAAGAAAAGCAGAAAGGCTCCGGAAGTCATCGACACATAACGCAGCGAAAATCAAAAAAAAAGCCGCCCGTGGTGTCGGGCGGCATGCCGGGGCGCTCCTCCCCGGATCTGACCTTTATGGTTCGTCCGGCGCCCGCAAATTCGTGCTGAAGGTCACTGGGTGAAGTGATGAACAAAGACTGGCATCGGCGGGCCGCCAAGGCAACCGAAACTCCTCGTTAACCCTAACGGCGCGGTTCTGGCATGGAATTCGCAATGTCAGCTTCGAGGGCAATGAATGCCCTTGTATTTGAAGTGAAATGGGACACGAACGCATCATGCGCCACAAGACAAGCATAGAGGTATTTACCTATTGGGAGCATATACGCGGCAACGCGGATGCGCCCCTGCGCAACTTGATACAGCCATCGGCAATCGGTCACATTCTTCCCGAGCTGTTCGTCCTGGAAAATACGGCGGATGACAACCCTCGGTTCCGCCTGGCCGGCACGGCAATCTGCAACCTCATGGGCCGCGAGATCCGCGGCGAGAGTTTCGCGGCGCTTTGGGCCGGCAGCCAGCAGGATGATCCCATTCGCATAGCCGCGGGCGTGATGAACCATGCGGTTCCCGCATTGGTCCATGCGACGGGCTATTGTATCAGCGGCCGCAGCATGACCTTCGAGATGATGTTGCTGCCGGTTCGCACCGCCCACGATACGTGTGACAGACTGCTGGGCAGCCTGTCACCTGCCGTTCACTCGGCTTGGCTCGGCAATGAACGCCTGGAGTTTCTGGCGCTGGACCGCAGCCGGCTGCTTCGCGAGCGCCGCATGCGGCTTATCGATGCGCCTGCCCATCCCGAGCCCATGAATCTTCTGTCGCATCAGGAAAGCACGAGCCTTGGTGAATGGGTGCGCCGAAAGTTGATTCAAGCAAAAAACGGGGCGCGATAGAATGAGAATTGACCCAGCGTGGAACAGGATCAGCGATCATCTGTGTTTTATGTCTCGGGAAAGACAACCTTACTTTAAGGAGTTGCGGCTAATAGTTGGATGAGACGCAATAGGATTCAAGACGCCTCCATGCACTCATTCCAGCCGGCCCAAGCAACGCGGCCCAATCAAATGACAGGCAATGCTGCTCGTAACGATCAGCGGACCTTTCAGCGGGTCCCGATCAATATGCAGGGTCGTCTGATGCTGGCGAATTATGAGGAGTTCGAATGCGTTGTGACGGAGATGTCGCCGGGTGATCTTCATGTGACCTGCTTGGGCCGGCCGCGTGCCGATGAGCGGGTCGTCGCCTACATCGACCACCTCGGCCGCGTCGAGGGCTATGTCGTTGCGGTCGATGGCCGCGGCTTTACCATGTCGATCAACGCGACCGAGCGCAAACGTGAAAAGCTTGCGGCGCAGTTGACCTGGCTTGCCAACAAACATGAACTAGGTCTGCCGGAAGATCGCCGCCACGATCGTCTGACGCCGCGCAATACCCGCAGCGAGCTCACGCTCGACGATGGTACGCAATATCACTGCCGTATCATGGATCTCTCCCTCTCCGGCGCGGCGGTCGATGTCGAAGTGCGGCCGACCATCGGGACGCCGGTGCGTCTCGGCAATATGCGCGGCCGCGTCGTGCGCCATTTCATGGAGGGCGTCGCAATCGAATTCCTGTCGCTGCAATCACGCGAAACTCTGCGCGAATTTCTCTGATACCGTCATCTTCCCGTCACGCAGTGTCGAGAATAAAGACGCTGTCTTCTTCTCCCTGCGTGACGGCAACATGCTTTTTCCGGACATAACCCCTTTCGATGACGGCCTGCTTGAGGTAGGCGACGGCCAGCGGATCTACTGGACGCAGTCGGGCAATCCTGCGGGCGCGCCGGTCCTCATCCTGCACGGCGGTCCGGGGTCCGGCAGCTCGGCCGGGGCGCGGCGCTATTTCGACCCGCAACATTATCGCATCATTCAATTCGACCAGCGTGGCTGTGGCGGCAGTCTCCCGCATGCGTCGGAACCGGCGATCGATCTCTCGGCCAATACGACATGGCACACCATAGCCGATATCGAACGATTGCGGTTGCACCTCGACATCGAGCGCTGGATCGTATTCGGCAACTCCTGGGGCTGCACGCTTACCCTCGCCTACGGCGAAACCCATCCGCAACGAGTGGAAAGCTTGCTCCTCGTTGGCATCACCATGACCAGACAATCGGAAATCGATTGGCTCTATCAAGGTCTCGGTCGTTTCTTTCCAGCGGAATGGGCGCGCTTTCGGGCCGCAGTGCCCGAGACGGATCGCGATGATAATCTGGTCGCCGCCTACTATCGCCTTCTGCGGGATCCCGATCCGGCAATCCATGTGCAGGCGGCCAGGGATTGGCACGAATGGGAAGGCGCCTCGATCTTCATCGATCCGCGCGCAACCCTATCGCCGCGGTGGTCCGATCCACGCTATCTGACGGCGCGCGCCCGGATCATCACCCACTATTTCCACCATCTGGCTTGGCTCGAGGAGCGGCAGATCCTGCGCGATATCCATCGGCTCGCCGATATTCCCTGCACGATGATCCATGGTCGCATGGATCTGGAGGCACCGCTTGTCACAGCCTGGGAATTGTCGCGGGCATGGTCGGAGGCGGAGCTGGTGATTGTTGCGAACGCGGCTCACTCGCCGGCAGTCGCGGAGATGGCCGCCGCCATCACCCGCGCGACCGATGGGCTTCGCCGGTATATCCGGCAATAAAACGCAAAAATATTTTTTCGAGCCGACTTTCCCAAAATGGGACAGGTGAAGGCCATTTCAGCTATTTCCGATGTCCAACCCACCCCGTCCCACATGTGTTCTGTATCGAGACAATATGTTTGCCGCCTGAAACCGTGCGCGGATGTTAACGCTCCTCGCTGTTGAAAAGCCTTCTGAAACAGCCGATCTCAGACTTTTGCGCCCCTGCAATCCATAGCGAAATTCCTCAAATTTTAATCGAATTTGCCGCGAAGTTGAATCAAGTTTTCTGTGTATTTTATGAGAATTTTCTCCAGATTTGATTCAACTAAGCCATTAATTTAACTGTGCAATTTTCCGTCAGATAAAATCACGCGTGTCATTCTGATCCCAATAAAACAGGGACAGGGACATGAACTTTCAAATCGCACTTCGCGGCTTTGCCGCTCTGGCGCTTTCTGCTCTGGGCTTCTTCGGTCCTGCGCAGGCAGCACCCGCCAACATGACGATAACGGGCGACGCTGCTCCGCCGATCGGCCATTACGAGTTCTGCAAGGAAAATCCGCGCGAGTGCGCCTATTCCGGTGGCGATGCAGGGCCGATGATCCTCAACCAGGATAGCTGGAAGACGATCCTGAAGGTCAACTACACGGTCAATACGACCATCAAGCCGATGACCGACATGGAACTTTACGGTGTCGAGGAAAAGTGGGCGATCCCGACCACCGCCGGTGACTGCGAGGATTTCGCGCTCCTGAAGCGCAAGCAGCTCATCGATGCCGGCTTCTCGCCTTCCGATCTGCTCATGACCGTCGTGCTGCAACCGAACGGCGAAGGCCACGCCGTCTTGACCGTCCGCACGGATCGTGGCGATTTCATTCTCGATAACATGCGCAACAAGGTGAAGCTCTGGTCGGAGACCGAATACACCTTCCTGAAGCGCCAGTCCGCCGATCACCCGGCTCGCTGGGTCAAGATCCAAGACGGACGCACCGTCGCGGTCGGCAGCTTGAAATAAGCCTCCCAATACCAGATCACCGGCGACCTAGCGTCGGTGGTAAAAGTCAGAGGCCCGGTCTTGTCCCCTGATTTCTGTCCAGGCCGGTGCCTCTGAGCCGTTCCCACTGTCCCGGGAGCGGCTCTTTTCATTTCGCGGCCGCCCGCAAGACAGGCGCTGAACATCCCGGCGAATTAACTGTGCCATTAGCACGGGTTGCGACCTATATTTAACCGTTGATTAACCATCGTGGCGCCAATCATATTTTCAACGAGACTCAAAAGTCGGGCGCCTCGGTACTCGCATCGATGATGGCCAGCGGAAGGATATGAAGGCAAGAACATGGCTCCTCCTCCATCGCCCGCCGCAATGGTCGAAGAAAGGCCGCTGATATCGAGCGGTTTTGTCTGCCGGCTGATGGCAGGTGTCGCCGTCCTGGCTGCGCTTACCGTCGCCATATGCGTCGGTGGAAACTGGCTTGGCGAGAAAATTTCTCTCGCGGGCCATACGACCGACACCAAACCCATCTCCATCACGATCGGTGACGACACGATACGCCTTGCCGCAAACACCATCCGCTTTCCCAGCGAGCGCACGGACGGCGCGGCCGAGCGCGTCGATCTCTATCTGACCTGGCCGCAGTTGCAGGGTTTTAGCGAAGCCGATCGGTTGCGCTTTGACGATATCTCGCAGTCGTCCTCGCTGATCTTTCTCCAGATCAGCCAGAGCACGATGTCCCGGGATATGTCCGGCCGGCTCGGTCCAATCTATTCGCAATTGATGGACGGCGCTCCCTATGCCGGCCCCTTTGGCCTGACAGCGCACCGGCTTCGCGCCGACGCCGGCTATAATGGCGAAATTCTTTTGACCGCCCCGCGATCCGGCGAAGCCGACTATGTCGTGCGCTGCCTCCTGCCCTCTTCGCCAGCCTCGGCGACGAGCGGCGACTGCCAGAGGGACGTCAAGCTCGGCAAGGATTTGAGCGTTCTTTATCGTTTTTCCAGCAATCAGCTCCGGGATTGGCGCACGATGGACGCCGCCGTCCAGGACTTCGTCAAGACACGCCTTGTGGATAATGCCGCGCCTGCGGCAATGGCTGAGGGCGGCCGCTAAAATGGCACAGAAACCTGAAACCAGCTGTTCATCATAAACCGATTGGTAACGCTAAGCCTCTACTGTCGAACGGAACGGCCGTTCATGGAGGCGGCGGCCGGATAATCGAGAATGTAAATGCAAGCAGAGAGTAATTTAGTGTCCAGATCCATTCTACCCGTTTCGTCGTCTCAAACCGGTAAGATTCTGGCGAGAGCGCTTCTTGGTTTTTCGATCGTGACGGCGACGATCACGGTGACCGTGATTGACGCCAGTGCCGCCGGCCCGAAATATGCCGGCATCGTTATCGACGCCAATACGGGCAATGTTCTCTATAGCGAGAATGCCGACACGCTCCACTATCCTGCCTCGCTAACCAAGATGATGACGGTCTATCTGACCTTCGAAGCGCTTGAGGCCGGACGTATCACCCTGGATACTCCCGTCGTCTTCTCAAAGAATGCCGCCGCTCAGGCGCCGACGAAGCTCGGCATCGGTGCCGGCCGCTCGGTAACCGTGCGCGAGGCGATCCTCGGCATCGTTACCAAGTCGGCCAACGACGCCGCGATGGCGCTCGGCGAGATGCTCGGCGGCTCGGAGGAAGGTTTTGCCCGGATGATGAACGATAAGGCACGAGCGCTCGGCATGACGCGCACGACCTATCGCAACCCGAATGGCCTGCCGAACACGGCCCAGATGACGACGGCACGCGACCAGGCCCGCCTCGGTATCGCTTTGCGTGAACACTTCCCGGAATATTACGGCTTCTTCTCCGAAACGAGCTTCCGCCTCGGCAATCGCACGATCCTCGGCCACAATCGCCTGATCGGCTCCGTCCGCGGCGTCGATGGCATCAAGACCGGTTACACGCGTGCCGCCGGCTATAACCTGGCGACCTCCGTGAAAGTGGACGGTCGTTCCATCGTGGGTGTCGTACTCGGCGGCACCTCGACACCGGCTCGCGACAATCAGATGCGCAAGCTGATCGCCGAATATTTGCCCAAGGCATCGACGAAACATATTGCTTCCAATGTGATCGCACAGGTACCGGCCGCATCGCCCAATGTGCAGGCAGCCAGTGCACGCATGGCAGATATCAGCCGCGCAAAGATCAAGAATAATGGGGCGCCGGAAGTCGCCGATTCCAGCCCTTCCAGTGCCGCGGCCTTCGCAGCGGCAACGCCGCGATCCTCCAATCCATTGCTGTCGGCAAAACCGGAGCCGGTGACGCGCTCGGCCTATGACGAGACAGCCTCCGGCGGGCCTTCGGACGATGCTGACGAGGATGAGATCGATACCGTAACGACTGCATCGACCTCCAAGAACGCTGCAAATCTGCAGCGGACGGAAAAGACAGAGAAGGTTGCAAAGGCGACCAAAGCTGCGCGCGGACCTACCGGCTGGATCGTTCAGATTGGCGTTTCTTCGAGCAAGGATGGCGCGACCGACCTGCTTGATACGGCGAAGAGCAAAGCCGGCAAGGCATTGCGTTCGGCCAAGCCCTATGCAGTCGCCTTCGATGGCGGTTACCGTGCCCGTTTCGGCGGCTTTGAGGACCAGAGCGAAGCGGTGAATGCCTGCAAGGCGCTCAAGCGTGCCGGCGTGAAGTGCTGGGCGAGCATGGAATAGGAATGCGGCGGGTGTTTTCGCGCCGCATGATTCTGGCAATTGGTCGGAGCCTTCTATGGCTCTGATCTTCCGGCTCCGAGGTCAAGCGGGCCGGCCCTGAGTTGTAACGTGTACGGGGTTTTGAAATGGCAATGAACGAGAACTTTCCCGGTTTCTCGCTCGAGGGCGGGGGCAAGATGAAACCGAAGGGCTTTGCCCTTCATCCGCTGCATGAGGCGGCGATGCGGCTGGCGGATCTGGGTCTCAGCCGTGCACGCTCGCGCAGCAAGACGAAAGATCTGATCGGCATCCTGCTTTGCCATGGTGCCCGCGCCTGGCGTTATTCACAGCCGGAAGCGCATATTCATTTGCACATCACCGCTCCGACCGGCCGCGCGCCGATCATGATGCGGCTACGCTAAAGCAAACCAAGTTCGGAAAGCTCCCGCCGCAGATCGGCGGGCAATTCGGCTGCCGCGCCAAGACTGTCGAGATCGCGCGGCACGTCCTCCTGCGGCAGATAACGCCAACCCTGGAAAGGACGCCGCGGTTGGCCAGTTGTCTCGACGACACTAGGATCGAGGATAAGCCGGCAGCGTTGAATACCTTCCGCATCGGTGAAGGTCTCGATGCCGAGCAGTTTCTGCCTCGCCTGCACTTGGCCCTTGATCACCCAATAGAGCGAACCGCCATCCAGCAGCTCATCCACTCGTTTCGGCACCATCCGCGTCGTATGGGTCGTGTGCGGCTCCAGCCCGGCGGCGATGGCGTTCATCGCCCGCTCGGAGACCCACTCGCGCAGATCATCAAGCGAATCCGCGCCGACGCACAATTTGATGAGATGCAAAGCCATGGTGCCGTTGAAATCCTTTTGGCCGGCACCGTCAAGCTTTTAGATCAGGCGTCCACATTCAGCATTCCACGACGTTGACCGCCAGACCGCCGGTGGAGGTTTCCTTGTATTTCTCGCTCATGTCGTGACCGGTCTGACGCATGGTTTCGATGCAGGCGTCAAGCGGCACGAAATGCTGGCCGTCACCCTTGATGGCGAGCGAGGCAGCCGTGACCGCCTTGACGGCACCAAGCGCGTTTCGTTCGATGCACGGCACTTGCACCAATCCGGCCACCGGATCACAGGTCATGCCAAGATGATGTTCCAGCGCGATTTCAGCCGCATTCTCGATCTGTTCCGGCGTCGCACCCATCACGGCGGCAAGCCCCGCCGCCGCCATCGCAGCCGCCGAACCCACCTCGCCCTGACAGCCGACTTCGGCGCCGGAAATCGAGGCATTGTGCTTGATGATGCCGCCGACGGCTGCAGCCGTCAGAAGATAGTTGCGAATGCCGTCCTGATCCCAATCCTCGTGAAAATGCTGATAGTAGCGGATCGTTGCGGGGATGACGCCCGCCGCGCCATTGGTCGGTGCCGTCACGACGCGACCGCCGGCCGCATTCTCCTCATTGACGGCCATGGCGTAGACACTGAGCCAGTCGTTGGCGAGCAGCGGATTGATACGGTTGCTGCGCCACTCCTGCTGCAGCTTATCGTGGATGGCACGGGCACGCCGGCGTACCTTCAGGCCGCCCGGCATGATACCGTCGACCTTGAGGCCGCGATCGATACAGCTGCTCATGGCCGCCCAGATGCGGTCCAATCCGGCATCCAGTTCCTCGGCGCTCATGCGGGTCTCTTCATTGGCGCGCTTCATCTGCGCGATGGAGAGGCCGGAGCGCTCGGACATTTCGAGCATCTGCTTGGCGGTGGCAAAAGGGAAAGGAACGCGTTCGCCCGCGGCAGCCGGCTTCTTCCGATCGGCCTTCATCTGCTCCAGTTCCGTATCGGTGACGACGAAGCCGCCGCCGACGGAATAATAGATGCGCTTGAGGAGCAGGCGGTCGTCCCTGTCGAAGGCGGAAAAGCTCATGCCGTTGGCATGGCCCGGGAGAGGCACCTTCTTATCGAAGACGAGATCGGTCTTGGGCTGGAATTGATAGGCCGGATGACCCGGTGGCGTGATGCGCCCGCTGCGCTCGACCTCGTCGATAGTACCGTCCATATGGTCGGGATCCACGCTATCAGGCTTTTCGCCCATCAGACCGAGGATGACGGCCCTTCCCGTGCCGTGGCCGATACCCGTATGCGCCAGCGAACCATGCAGGCTGACCTTGATCGACTCGACATGCACATTCGAAGACGGCCGCGGCCATTCGTTCGACAGCAAGAGGTCTAGGAAGCGATTCGCAGCCGACATTGGCCCCATCGTGTGCGAACTGGACGGTCCCACACCGATCTTGAACACATCGAAAACTGAGAGAAACATGGACCTTTGGTGCCTCCAGGCAAATCGTTTTCCGGCAAGGCTACGCTATCGGGGCAAGCTTGCACGGCGATTGGCCGACATCGGATTTCATGGCAGCGACATTATATATAGGCATCCGGGGAAGCAAACAGAAGGCCATTGCGCGCCCAACGCGCTGAGCTACAGTCCACATCGGATTGATCTGGAGAATCTGCCTTTATGACGACTGCCGACTATGTCGCCCTTGCCCTTTTCGTCTTTCTTTGGGTCGCGCTGAACTGGATCACCGGCAGCGCCAGCTTCTTCAGTCGCACCAGCCTGACATTAGCGATGAACGAGCGTCGCCGCGAATGGATTTACAATTCGCTGCGCCGCGATCTGAAAATGATCGATACGCAGATCCTCTCCGGCCTGCAGAACGGTACCGGCTTCTTCGCCTCCACATCGATCTTTGCGATCGGCAGCTGCTTTGCGCTTCTGGGCGCCACCGACAAGATCAATGCCTTCTTCTCGGATATGCCCTTCATCTTCAATAGCGGTCGTGCCGCCTTCGAAATCAAGGTGGCGGGCCTTGCCTGCCTTTTCGGCTATGCCTTCTTCAAGTTCGGCTGGGCTTACCGCCTGTTCAACTACTGCACCATTCTCTTCGGCTCCCTGCCGATGCGCGAGGAAGCCCTTCTCGATCCGCCGGGCGCGGAAAGAGCCGCCGAGCGCGTGGTGCGCATGAACATCATCGCCGCGCGCAATTTCAATGCCGGCCTTAGGGCGATCTTCCTATCCATCGGCTATCTCGGCTGGTTCCTCAGCCCCTATGTCTTCATGGCGACGACGGTTTTCATCATCGTGGTGCTGATCCGCCGTCAGTTTTTTTCCGACGCCCGTCTGGCCATCATGGATGGCGATATGCCATGACAGGGCCGCGTCGGCCCGTGCCGCCGCAAGCACTTGAATTCATGCCTGGAAGGACTCCGTAATGGCCGCCATCGCCGCGAGTGCCGATGCTCCGCAAAAGACGCCTCGCATCGGCATTCTGGATACGGCGCGCGGTGCTGCCCTGCTCGCTATGGCGAGCTACCACTGCACCTGGGACTTCGAATTCTTCGGCTATCTCGATTCCGGAACCGCGGAAACGGGCTTGCTGAAGCTTTATGCCCGCGCCATTGCCAGTACCTTCCTGTTCCTGGCCGGCGTCAGTCTCGTGCTTGCCAATACGCCGGAAATTCGCTGGCGGTCCTACTGGCGACGATTGGGCACGATCGTGGCTGCCGCTGCCGCGATCTCGCTCGTCACCTTCATCGGTATGCGCGATGAATGGATCTTCTTCGGCATTCTCCATAGCATCGCGGCGGCGAGTCTTATCGGGCTCCTGTTCCTGCGCTTGCCCGCATTCGTGTCGCTTCTGGTCGCGGCATTGCTCGCAGTCGGCATCGCGATCGACAACGTCATCGCGCCACTATCGCTACATTCAACGTTCTTCGATGCTCCGTGGCTCTGGTGGGTCGGGCTTTCGGAAAACATCCGGCGTTCGAACGACTACGTGCCGCTCTTCCCGTGGCTGACGCCATTTCTGTTCGGCATCGGCATGGCGCAACTGGCGATCTCCCTTGGCTGGCTGAAGCACCTCGCTAAATTCGGCCCCGGCCGCAATCTCGTCGCCCGCACCGGCCGACATAGCCTGATCTTCTATCTGCTTCACCAGCCGGTGCTGTTTGGCCTTGTCTATTTGCTGTCGCTGGTCGCTCCCGCTCCGCCGCAGGACCCGGCGGTCGGCTATATCAGGCAATGCGTGGCTTCATGCACGCGCTCGGGCAGCGAAGCCATGTGCCGCAGCTTCTGCCAGTGCACGCTCGACAAATTGCAGGGCCAGAATCTCTTCAAATCGCTGGAATCCGGAGCGATCAAAGCAGATAGCGATGAACGCGTAAGCCGAATCGCGATACAATGCACGGATGAGGCGCAATGACAGGGTTATTCTATGAATGCCTATCGTTCGAAGTCGCTGAGTTTTCCGTGGCCGCCGCTGCTCTATAGCCTGGCCGTCATAGCAGCGCTGTCTCTGCAACGACGGTATCCCTTGCCTTTGTCCTTCATCTGGGCGCTGGTTTCCTGGATGGTAGGCGCGCTCCTGACTGTCTTTGCGGTGACATTGAATGTCTGGGCCGTCAAGACGCTGATGGAACGCCGTACGACCGTGCTGACGCAGCGCTGTACAGCCCATCTCGTGACCACCGGCCCCTTTCGCTTCACCCGCAATCCGACCTATCTCGGCTATACCTTGCTGACCGCAGGCCTCGGCCTGCTGATCGGCAACCTCTGGTTCCTGGCCATGGCAGCAGGGGCAGCCGCCTTGACGACGTTGCTCGTCATCCGTTGTGAGGAGATGCATCTCCTCTCGCGATTCGGCTGTGAATTCGAATTTTACTGCAAACGGACGCGCCGCTGGCTTTGACAAGCTGAAGGCTTAAAGCGCATCAGGTCCCAACGCCGATTTCAGCCAGGCGCCCGAGGCAGGCTTCCTCGACATTATCGAGTTCGCTCAGCGTATCGTCGATATCCTTGCGCTTCTGGCGTAGCTCATCGCGCTTTTCGTCGACGCGTTTCATCAGCAGCTTCAGCTGGCCGATCTCGCCCGGAGGCTCCTTGTAGACCTGAATGATCTCGCGAATTTCGGCAATGGTGAAGCCGATGCGGCGGCCGCGCAGGATTTCCATGATCAGGCGCCGGTCGGCCGGGCGGAACAGGCGCGTGCGGCCTCTGCGCTCAGGGTGGATGAGGCCTTCGTCCTCATAGAACCTCAACGTTCGGGTCGAAATCCCGAATTCCCGAGTGAGCTCCGTTATGCTATAGTATCCGTCGACCAAGAATCCGCCCCTAATCTGCTGCCGGTCATAATATTGACTTTTACGTAATAGTCAATTTTCCCAGATGAGCTCCCGGGCCGCCGGATGCCGCGCAAGCCACCGACTTGCATGCGCTCGAGGTCGAAATTCCTCATAGGATCCGCTTGCAGCCCTCACCGGGATAGGTGACGCCTCGGAAATTCAGACCCGAATCGGTGCGGCAAAGTGGAAATGCCGAAATGCAGCGATTGTCTTCAGCCGGCAGACGACCCTCGTCAGAACCATGTGCGCTTACTTCCCCCTTCTGCGCCTGTTTGAAATTGATATAAAACAATCGGATAGAAAAAGCTTTGGAGAAGGCGTGATCGTCGGGAGCTGGTGCCGCCATAATCTTCCTCTTATCCTGCCCCTGCCAAATGTTCTTCCATTCCCGATAGAGAGTGCCGTGTCAGTCCGTCCCATCATCCGCTTTCCCGATCCGCTGCTGCGAAGCCCCTCCACTGCCGTGACTGCGTTCGATGACGATCTGCGGATGCTTGTCGATGACCTGCTGGACACAATGCGGGCCGCGCCCGGCGTCGGCATAACCGGCCCGCATATAGGCGTGCTCAAGCGGGTGGTCGTGATCGAACTCAGCCGCGAGGATGGCGTGCGCACCTATATCAATCCCGAAATCCTATGGTTGTCAGCGGAAACCGTGCGGCAGACGGAGGGCAGTGTTTCCATGCCTGGAGTGACGGAGGAGATCGTCAGGCCAAAATCGATCCGCTTTCGCTATCGGGATACCGCCGGCGAAATCCATGAAGCGGAAGCACATGACTTTCTGGCCATCTGCATCCAGCATGAGATCGATCAGCTGGACGGTATTTTCTGGCTGCAGCGGCTGTCCAAGCTCAAGCGCGATCGGCTGGTGAAGAAATGGGAAAAGATGCGGGATTGATATAGGCAAACGGAAACGGGCGCCCGAAAGCGCCCGTCCAGTCGTCGATAAAACTCGACAATCAGCCCTTGAGCTTGGAATTGCAGAGGCTGTAGTAGCCACCGCCCTTCTGGACCCACTTCAGGCCGCCGAGCGAGTTGCTGGCCTTGGCGGCGTTATATGCGTCGACGCAGGTGTGGAAGCGGCCCTTGCCTGGCGTCTCGGTCGCATATTTCGGGTCGATCTTTGCCGGGAAGGTCACGCCGGCCGGCGCAGCCGTGGTCGGCTTTGCCGGCTCGGATGCCGGAGGCTTGGTCGCGTCGGGTTCGCTGGCATCGACCTTGGCTGCCGCAGTGGTCTTCGCCGGCTTGGCAGGCGTCGTAGCCGCCGGTGCGGTGGTTGCCGGAGCAGCGGTCGTCGTTGTGGCACTGGCGTCCGCACTGCACTGCGTTGCGCGGAAGTCATTCCACTTCTGGCCGTTCAAGGTACCAGCCGTCTTGGCGGCCTGATATTTGGCGCTGCACTCTTTCATGGTTAGCGCAGAAGCCGAAGAAGCGAGGCCCATCGAGCCTACAACTGTGAGAGACGCAAGAGACATCAACAGAATGGCACGACTTGTCATTGGCATTTCCTCCGCTCTATGACGAATGTCGAAACTATTAATCGTATCGTCCCCGTCGATTGTCAATCGACGCGCGATCTGGGGGCGACGGAAGACACCATATGCGGACGAACATGAACGCAAACTGTACAAAAATAACCATCGAAAAGAGCGACTTGGCTGGAGGGACAATTCTGGATGGTGGTTCGTCGGTCCGTTTAATGCAACTGGAAATGGATAAATCCATGGTGCCGGTCACATTGCAATTCTGCGTTTGTTATCGCAGATCAACGATGCGCTTGGGTTGCATTGGGACTTGCCACGAGGAGCCGGGACGTCGCGAGGAATAGGAGCGATTACACACAAATGCAACCTGTCGTGAATTTCGGTCTTGAAGTGCAGCCGCCTCGCCCTAGTTTCCGTCGTGCAGTTCCCCTCTCTATGCCCTGGATGCTCTCCCTTCCAGGGCATTTTCTTTCAGACATCTTTCCCGGCAATCCAGGCCTCGAGAGACAATGCACCAAATGATTCGCCACAGCGGTCAAATGAGTATAGGCTTGTATTACCGTTGGCTACCGAACCCGTAGGCGCTGGCGGCTGAGAGAGACGACATACTCTCGCCTGCAGAGGTCAAGGAGTTCCCGCATGACCTCGCATGACATCAGTGACAATATTCTGAGCGATCAGAAACTGCATGATCTTCTCAAGGCAGAAGACAGGATCGATCTTTTGGAGAAATCGAAACGGTTCATTCTGGATGAGTCGTTGGAAGTACCCCTGGCAGAGGACGCCGAAGAGCTCTCCTGTGAACTATAGCAGTTTCGCCGTGAATTGGACGGTCGTGTGACCTGTCCTGCTTAGCGCAGAAACTCAGCGCGGCATCCTGGATCGTCTCCAGGTGATCGCCGAACGGCTTCATACATCGTTGACAGTTTCGCCGAAGACTTTTTCGAATGCGTCGCGAAGGCGGATATCGACATCCGCCATCATGACCGGCAGACCGAGATCGACAAGACTGGTGACGCCATAGGCCGAGATTCCGCAAGGAATGATGCCGCTGAAATGCCCGAGATCCGGATCGACATTCAGCGAAAGGCCATGAAACGTCACCCATTTGCGCACCCGGATGCCGAGCGCCGCAATCTTGTCCTCCGCCACTGTACCGTCCGCCAGAGTCGGCTTCTCCGGGCGCCTCACCCACACGCCGACCCGATCCTCCCGCCGTTCGCCGCGTACATTCATCGAATCGAGCGTGCGGATAATGACCTCCTCAAGTGCGCCCACAAAGGCGCGGATATCCTGCCGGCGACGCTTCAGGTCCAGCATGACATAGGCGACGCGCTGACCGGGCCCGTGATAGGTATATTCGCCGCCGCGTCCGGTCGCAAAGACCGGGAATCGATCCGGCTCGATCAGATCGGCGGCGTCGGCGCTGGTGCCTGCTGTATAGAGTGGCGGATGTTCGACCAGCCAGACGAGCTCCGGCGCCCGCCCCTGGGCAATGGCGGCGACCTCGGCCTCCATGGTGGCGACGGCCTCCTCATAAGGTACCAAACCGTCGGCGATCCGCCAGCGGACGGGCGGCGTGCCTTGAAGAGGAAACATCTGGTGAGAAAGTTCGGTGCGAAGCATATGCCGGTCCTTTGCGCCCCGCAGGCCGCATGTGTGGAAATTCTGCATGCCGACGGATTGTCCACATATGGCGCCATTCGGGCGGAAATTCAAACAAGTAAGGCGTTTCGGCAGCATTCGCACATGTCAGATCGGAGGAGCTGTGAAGGAATTTAAAAAAACTGACATATCGCTCTTGTGCCCCCCGAATGCTTTTGCTACATGCAGCCGCGCCGGAGCAATCCGGCCTACCACGATGCGGTCGTGGCGGAATTGGTAGACGCGCAGCGTTGAGGTCGCTGTGGGGCAACCCGTGGAAGTTCGAGTCTTCTCGACCGCACCAAGAACCCGGCTTTGGCCGGGTTTTTTGTTTTCAGAACAATGCGTCGTTAATGCTTGTTTCAACAGGACATTAAGTTTGCCTGCCATCCTCCGCTTCGGCGACGGCCTGTAAGTTGATCGAAGCAGTGGGAATATTGCGGCGCTTGCCCCATTATCAAAATAGGTTGCTCACGAAATTCATGCCCAGAGGCGGTTCGCCTATTCTGATTGGCCGGAACAGCCGTCGTGTTTCCATGGTCACTTGACTTCGCGCCCCTGTCTGGCACCGTAAAACCCTTCAGACATGGGGAAGATGCATGACACCGGAACGCTTTTCAGAATGCCTTTTGCATATCCGTTGGACGCCCATCAATCTGGCGAGCGCTCTGCAATGTGACCTGTCATGGGTGGAGGCGTTGGAAGCTGGAAACGTCAAAGTTCCCGCCGGATTGGCGGAATGGCTGGAAACCCTGGCGCAATGCCATGAGAAAGCCGGCGTTCCGACCACCTATCGCGGTCGGGGACATGACTGAGATTGAGTGAGGAGAGCCCGAAGAACGAATCGCAGTCCGAAATGGCGGATACTTCGTCCCAAACGGAGGGATTGGAGAGGAATGACGATTTTCGCTTCCGACCTGTCGAAATCAGGGGCGAAAACATCGACCCTCATAACGAACCGCCGGCGATCGACATTCTCGACGTACGATTGCCTGACCAAGCTAGAGATGCCCAAGCCCGCGCCCCACGTCCAGGGAAGTCGCATTCAATGCGCCACATCCTTGCTGAGATTGCGCAACCGGATTTGATGATCGAGACGTTCCAACTGGTTCGCCGTCGTCTCGATCAGCCGGCCGATCTCCTGATAGGCCGTGCGCAGCCGCGAAAGCTCGTTCCTGACGGCTTCCAGCGCGCGTTCGTCGCTATCCTCTCCAGGTCCGTCACCGGCTCCGGTCATCAGCCACGCCGGCGAAACATCAAAAAGAGCTGACATCTTCGCCAGAGCGGATGGATTGGGTTCGGCGCGGTCGGATTCCCATGCGAGCATCGTCTCCTCGCTGACACCGAGCTGTCCAGCAAGCGTCTTCAGACTGATGCCCGCGGCATCCCGGGCCATGGACAGGCGTCCGCCAAGCGTATCATCGCCTTCATCCGAAAAAACGGTCGTCTCTTGTTCTGGTTTGAACATCGGTGCGATCCCTTTCCTGGTCGCGCCAGCGATTTTGCGCGGCGCAGTCATGTTTTAGCCGGTTCCAAAGCTCCAGATAGGTCTAAGGGCGTCATCTCGCCATGGTGATCTGTCCCATTTGGAAAACTATGGCATTTTGGGAGGACTGCCACCTTATCTTGCGGCCTGCTTTCGAGCGCGTCTTGATTGCAGGTTGGTCCTGTGTTTGATGTTGGTCCATGTCCGTCTCTCCCGCCGTTTCCACACAGCAGAATCCGCTTCGAGGCATGACCATCATGGCAGGCTCCATGATCCTGCTGCCGACGATGGATGCGATCGCCAAGTACATGGCGACGTTCGAAGGCATGTCGCCGGGCCAAGTGACCTTCTATCGCTTCTTCTTTCAGCTTGTGTGCATGCTGCCGCTGCTTGCGACTGCCACCGGGCGGTCGGCCTTTTCCGCAAAGCGCCCCTGGTTGAATCTGCTGCGCGGCGCGCTGCATGGCGCTGCGAGCCTGCTCTTCTTCGCAGCCGTCAAATACATGCCGCTCGCCGATGTCTTCGCCATTTATTTCGTCGAGCCCTTCATGCTGACGGCGCTTTCAGCCCTTTTTCTCGGCGACAAGGTCGGCTGGAAACGCTGGCTGGCAATCGCCATCGGCTTCGTCGGCGCGATGATCGTCATCCAGCCAAGTTTCGAGATTTTTGGATTGAAGGCGCTGCTGCCCATTGCCTGCGCCTTCCTCTTTGCACTCTATCTGTTCATGAACCGCGCCGTCGGTGAGGCGGATTCGCCGTTGACGATGCAGATCATGGCGGGTCTCGGGGGCACCATCTTCATGGCGCTGGCCCTGTTTGCCGGCTCCTCAGCCGGTATTGCGGATTTCGAGCCGTCCCTGCCCGCCTCGTCGCTTGGCCTTGTCCTTCTGCTGATTCTCGGCTCTATATCGGGCTATGCGCATATGCTCGTCGTCAGGGCCTTCCGGCTGGCGCCGCTTTCGCTGCTTGCTCCGTTCCAATATTTTGAGATCATTTCCGCCACCGTTCTCGGTTACGCGATCTTCGGTGATTTCCCCAATTTTTCCAAATGGATCGGTATTGCCATCATCGTCGGCTCAGGTCTCTTCATCATCTGGCGGGAACGCGTGCAGTCGAGATCGGCAAAAACGGTCTAAGCGCAGACACGTTGTGCATGGACCGGCAGCCCAATTTATGGCTAAAACGCTGAGACAGCAGAAGTATTGGGCGGAGATTGCATGTTCAAGAAAATCCTGATCGCCAATCGCGGCGAGATCGCCTGCCGCGTGATCAAGACCGCGCGCCGGATGGGCATCCAGACGGTCGCCGTCTATTCCGATGCCGATCGGGATGCTCTTCATGTCGAAATGGCCGATGAATCAATCCGCATAGGCCCGGCGCCTGCGGCGGAAAGTTATCTCGTCGCCGATAAGATCATCGCTGCGTGCAAGCAGGCAGGTGCGGAAGCGGTGCATCCGGGCTACGGCTTCCTCTCCGAGCGCGCCTCTTTCTGCGCGGCGCTCGAGAAGGAAGGCATCGTCTTCATCGGCCCGAAGCCGGGGGCGATCGAAGCCATGGGCGACAAGATCGAATCGAAGAAATTCGCCAATGCCGCCGAGGTTTCCACCGTTCCGGGCCACCTCGGCATCATCGATGATGCCGATCATGCCGAAAGGATCGCCGCCGAGATCGGCTATCCCGTCATGATCAAGGCGTCTGCGGGCGGCGGCGGCAAGGGCATGCGCGTCGCCTGGAGCAAGGACGAGGTGCGCGACGGATTCGAGCGTGCCCGTTCGGAAGCAAAAAGCTCGTTCGGCGACGACCGCGTCTTCATCGAAAAATTCATCGTAGACCCCAGGCACATCGAGATCCAGGTACTGGCCGACGCTCACGGAAATGTCGTCTATCTCGGCGAGCGCGAATGTTCCATCCAGCGCCGAAACCAGAAGGTCATCGAAGAAGCGCCCTCGCCGTTCCTGGATGAAGCAACGCGCAAGGCCATGGGCGAACAGTCCGTGGCGCTTGCCAAGGCCGTGGACTATCAAAGTGCCGGTACGGTCGAATTCATCGTCGATCGCGACAGGAATTTCTATTTCCTCGAGATGAATACCCGCCTGCAGGTCGAACATCCGGTGACGGAACTCGTGACCAGCATCGATCTCGTCGAGCAGATGATCCGCGTCGCCGCGGGCGAGAAGCTGCCGTTCAAGCAGGCGGATATCAAGCTCAATGGCTGGGCGATCGAAAGCCGCCTTTACGCGGAAGATCCCTACCGCAACTTCCTGCCGTCGATCGGCCGCTTGACGCGCTATCGTCCGCCGCGCGAGGGCAAGGCGGAGACATCGGTCATGCGCAATGATACCGGCGTCTACGAGGGCGCGGAAATCTCCATGTATTACGATCCGATGATCGCCAAACTCTGCACCTGGGCTCCAACGAGGCTGGAGGCAATCGAAGCAATGGGCGAAGCCCTGGATGGCTTCGTGGTCGACGGAATTGAGCATAATATGCCGTTTCTCTCCGCTCTCATGAAGCATCCGCGCTGGCGTGAAGGCCGCCTCTCCACCGGCTTCATTGCCGAAGAATATCCCGATGGCTTCGCGCCGGTGATGCCGGACGAGGAGCAAACCGCTTTGCTGTCGGCAATCGCCCTTTCCTGCGGCCTGATCGAATCCAACCGCCGTGAACGCTATGGCGACCGGCTGCGTCCAGCTGCCACGCCGCTGCGCGAGAGCTGGGTCGTCAAGCTTGGTGCAAATTATCTGCCTGTGACGTTGCTCGAAGGCGTGGTGACCATTCCCTTCGAGATGGACATGCAGATCGGCACCCAAACCGTCACTGTCGCTACCGATTGGCGTCCCGGCGATTCCGTATGGGCCGGCACCGTCGGCGGCCGTAAACTGACGGCTCAGATCCGCACCGTGCTCAACGGTCTGCGCATCGACTGGCAGGGAATTTCCGTCAAGGCCAAGGTATTCACGCCGCGTCAGGCCGAGCTCGACAAGCTGATGCCGGTCAAACTGCCGCCCGATACGTCAAAGCTTCTGCTCTGCCCCATGCCGGGCTTGGTCGTCGCGATTGCCGTCGCCGAGGGACAGGAGGTCAAGGCAGGCGAAACGCTGGCCATCGTCGAAGCGATGAAGATGGAAAATGTCCTGCGAGCCGAACGCGATCTGGTCATCGGCAAGATCAACGCCAAGCCCGGCGAAAGCCTTGCCGTCGACGCCGTGATCATGGAATTCGCATGATCCGAAGATGTCGGCATTGCAGTCATTTCCGAAAAGCTGCGTGACGTTTGCTCGGCCGAAACATGATAATTGCGACGCTAAGTGTCTGATTTTGGCTTGAGCCGCGCCGTGCGCCCATGCCAATGTCGCGCGGACCAAATCACTGCAGGAAGGGATGAGATCATGGACGTAAGAGCAGCGGTCGCGGTTGCGGCGGGCAAGCCGCTTGAGGTGATGACGGTTCAGCTGGAGGGGCCGAAGGCCGGCGAGGTGCTGATTGAGGTCAAGGCGACCGGCATCTGCCATACCGATGATTTCACCCTGTCCGGTGCCGATCCGGAAGGCCTGTTCCCGGCGATCCTCGGCCATGAGGGCGCCGGCATCGTCGTCGATGTCGGACCGGGCGTGACGTCGGTCAGGAAGGGCGATCACGTCATTCCCCTTTATACGCCCGAATGCCGCGAATGCCCCTCGTGCCTCTCGCGCAAGACCAATCTCTGTACGGCGATCCGCTCGACCCAGGGCCAGGGCTTGATGCCGGACGGCACCTCGCGCTTCTCGATCGGCAAGGACAAGATCCACCATTATATGGGCTGCTCGACCTTCGCCAACTACACCGTGCTGCCGGAGATTGCCGTTGCCAAGGTCAATCCCGATGCCCCCTTCGACAAGATCTGCTATATCGGCTGCGGTGTGACGACCGGCATCGGCGCCGTCATCAACACCGCCAAGGTGGAGATGGGGGCAACCGCGATCGTCTTCGGTCTCGGCGGCATCGGCCTCAATGTCATCCAGGGCCTGCGGCTTGCCGGCGCCGACATGATCATCGGCGTCGATCTCAACAATGACAAGAAGGCCTGGGGCGAGCGCTTCGGCATGACGCATTTCGT
>NZ_PYJQ01000008.1 GCF_003024605.1 Rhizobium sp. JAB6
GGTTCTCATTCATTCGCGATTTGTCCCTTTCCAATGACGCGAGTCGCAAGAATCTAGAAAGATTCAATATTTCTGTGTGTAGCGATTTATTGAATTTTGTTTCCGACTTTTGCTGGAGCGGGAAGGTTCTGTATTCCGGTCGTTCGATAACTCCGCGTGCATGATTTGGCCGTTGCCGCCGAAGGCCGACTGTTCATCCGCTATCGATCTTGATGCCGTCTAAGGGAGGGTTGTCACGGGTTGGTGCATGTTTTGCCACCTCGGCGCCGCCTGCGATTGCGGCGGGGTACGCGCTGCTCCAGTTGCATTTAAGCAACAGCGATCAAGTCTAGCTCTGGAGCGGGTTTCACAGAATTGACAAACATACGGGCTGTTTGTAAACCGAATATAGGACATAAATTGTCTTACGGACGAGCAATCGGCCGGATCGGTAGAGGCATTTCAATACCTTTGCCGCGGGGGTGAATCATGAAGGTTAGAGGGGACTCAAGCCGACATCAGGTGCGTATTTGCCGGACTGCCCGGTCGCGTTAAGACCGACGTGGCCTTCAGGGTGGTGTTCCAGCTTTGTACTCGCGGTAAATTGGAAATGCATATTGCAACCAGGAGTTTAATAATGAACATCAAGAGCCTTCTTCTCGGCTCCGCTGCTGCACTGGCAGCAGTTTCCGGCGCCCATGCGGCTGACGCGATCGTAGCAGCTGAGCCGGAGCCGCTGGAATACGTCCGCATCTGCGATGCATACGGCGCTGGCTACTTCTTCATTCCGGGCACCGAAACCTGCCTCAAGATCGGCGGCCGCGTCCGTACCGAAGGCGAGTGGTACGATGCCTATAACCCGAACAGCCACAACGGTACGCTCTGGCACACTCGTGCAGAGCTGAGCGTTGATACGGCGACCGACACCGAATACGGTCCGCTGAAGACCAACACGGTCATTCGTTGGGATTGGAACGACGGCAACTCCACCTCCACGAAGCTGCTGTTCGCCAACATCAGTCTCGGCGGTTTCCTCGTCGGTAAGGCTGACTCGCAGTACAACTCCTACATCGGTTACGCCGGCGACGTCATCAACGACGACGTGATCTATGACGGCCCGTACGAACTCAACCAGTTGACCTACAACTACGACGCCGGCAATGGCTTCACGGCCGTGATCTCGGTTGAAGATTCGAACTCCAGTGGCTCGGGCGCTGGCTACGGCGCAAGCTGGTGGTCTGACGACAAGGGCAATCACTACGCTCCTGACGTCGTTGCCGGTGCTGGCTTCAAGTCCGGCGCATGGGGCTTCAAGGTCGTCGGCGGTTACGACTCGATCGTTGAAGAAGGCGCCATCAAGGCTCGTGTCGACGCTGACTTCGGCGCGTTCTCGGCCTTCTTGATGGGCGGCTGGAACACCGATGGCGACAAGCTGAACAAGTATGCAGGCACCAACCTCGATCGTTCGGCTTGCCCTGTTAACGATCCGTCGAAGTGCGGCTGGGGTGACTGGGCCGTTTGGGGCGGCGTTGGCGTTCCGATCAACGAAAAGCTGAAGTGGAACCTCCAGCTCGCTTACACCGACTCGAAGATCTTTGCCGCGACCACCAACGTCAAGTGGAACCCGGTCAAGAACCTGCTCATCGAGCCGGAAGTCTCCTACACCAACTTCGATTCTGTGAACCAGGATCAGTGGGCTGGTATCCTGCGCTTCGAACGCGCCTTCTAATATGGATTACCCGGCTTAAACGCCGGGTATGAGAAGTCTGACGTTCCAATCCGTCAGGCTTCTTTCATCGATCGGTTGACCTCCGATCAAAGCAAAGGATCTGGCTTTCCCTCCGGATCCTTTTTTGCGTTTGGGCATGGAAAATCGGTTTGGCCCGCCTCGGAGCTTCTGAACCGCCATCGCTGTTCCTAGCGGATTCGCAATGGAAGCCGGCCCCGGGCTTTCCCGGAATCTCTAGATCGCCGTAATCGCCAGCTTTTGCGTCTGAGCAAGCGGGAACCAGGTCTTCAGCACCATCCTTATGAACATCTGTCCGCAAGGAACCAGCTCGAAGGTGCCGCGGTCGAGTGTCCATTCGGTGATCAGGCCGCCGATGACCGCTGTCAATGCGGAAGAGGCCGTATCCGGTGTCCAGGGAGCCGGAAGTTTAGTCTTTTCATCCATAAGGGTGAATATGCGTTCGAAATTTTCGTGCATGTCGTGCCGAAACGAACTCGCCCGGCTCGTGCTGCCGTCGCAAAACGCTATATCGAGATGCATCATAACTTTCAGCATGCTGCGCTTGCGCGGATCGCTGTGAATGTCGTCAAATATCGCGGCTATGGTATCGGCGATGAGATCAAGCGGGTTGGGCGGCAGTTCCTTCGACATCCGCTCCGCCAGATCCTTGAACGGCTG
>NZ_PYJQ01000009.1 GCF_003024605.1 Rhizobium sp. JAB6
AGGGCCGCACGAATATTCGTGCCGCCAATATCGACGCCGATGGCGATATCAGCCATGGGCGCGCTGCCTTTGATCAGCGCCGTGCGAGCCTCCGCCCTTAAAGTGCGTCGCGATGACGGCCTGGATTTCGCGAAGCCTAGGCACCGCGACCGTCTCCAGCCGATCCTTCGTTACCGAACGATCGAGCGAGATGCAGTCTTTCCAGAGCGAGCGACCGGCAATGACGCCCGAAGCGCCGTTGCGCATGGCATCCTCGACCTGGGTAAGGAAGGTTGCATGGTCGACGCCTGCCGACAGCACCGCCCAGGGCACGTCGCCCGAAAGGCGCGTGACTTCGGCGCAGGCTTCCGACGAGCCCGGATAAGGGATTTTCAAGACCTTCGCGCCGAGATCGAGGCAGATCTTGCTGCCGCCGACAATCAGAGACGGCAGCTTCGCCTTGTACTCCGCCTCGTCCTCATCATCGAACTTGTAGGTCAGGAATTCAACGACCAGCAGAAGATCCTCATGCGCGAAATCTTCGATGCACTGCTTCAGGACCTGGATGTTGTGCACATTGGCCGCTTCCCGATCCGAGCGCAGATAGACCATGATCTTGCCGCCCGTCGCCCCGAGCTGGCGCACGCGGCGCGCGGAGACGCCCGGAACCAACTTGGATAGACGATAGCCCTCCGGCGACGTATCCCAGCCGGAGGCATCGAGGCCGATCAGCAAGGCCGTATCGCGCTGAAGGACGCGATCATCGATCAGCGCCGGCACGGCGCAGATGGGATCGACGAGAACACAGGACGCCTTGCTCGCCAGGAAACGGGCAATATCGGCCTTCGTGTCCCCCAGCACCTGATCGGAGATCGCCGCCTGCTCGGCCGGGTCCTTGGCCAAAAGGCTGCGCATACCGCCGCGCTGGTCGCAGGCAATCACCATCATGGCGCCATCGCTGCCGCAAATCTGCTGATAGCCGCGCGTCTCCGCTGTCGTCAATCTCGTCATGTGATCCTTCCTCCAGCCGTTCTGGAACGGCACCTATCCGAGCACGCCTGCTCCACTCCTCGAAGAGGGCATTGCTCTTGAAATTGAGGGCTCTCACGCGCGGTATAAACGTTGCGAAACCGGCTATTATGAGCGATAACTCCCTCAAGTGCCGCATGTGTAACACATTGCAGAAAGGAATTTCAATCTGAATTCGTCTCAATCGCAGGAGGCTGTGGCAAATCGCGCGTTGCTGCATACGGTCGCCAAATTGCACTATCAATCCGATATGGCGCAGGTGGATATCGCCAGGAAGCTCGGTCTGTCGACGGCGACGGTTTCGCGATTGCTGCAGCGAGCCCGCGCGGTCGGGATCGTCCGGATCGAAGTGATCGATCTTTCACCAGCCGAGGATTTGAGCGCTGCGCTGATCGACGGCCTGAAGCTGCGCACGGCCGCAGTGATCGATACGCCCTCATCAAACGTGCTGAGCGCGCTCGCCGCGCCTGTCGGCGCGCTTCTGCAGCAGGCGGGCCTGCGGTCCGACTCCACGCTCGGCATCGGTTGGGGGCGGGCGGTGCGCGAGGTAACGATGGCCGGTCTGCCGCATTTGCCCGGCATCGTCACGGTCGCGCTGAATGGCGGCATGCAGCAGGCGGCTCCCCATTTCCAGATCAATGAATTCGTGCGGCAAGCGGCGATCCAGATGGGCGGCGTGCCGCATTTCCTGCATGCGCCTTATATTTCTTCGGCCGAACTCCGGGATGCATTTCTTGGTGACCCCACAGTTCAACAGGTGACGTCTCTCTGGGACGGGCTGGACGCGGCCATTGTCGGTGTCGGGCTGACGCATGCTGCAAACCCTTCGGAAACGGCCTTGCCGGGAGAAAAAGCTCTAAGCCACGCAGCCGGGGATGTGCTGCGCCACTACGTCACGGAAGAAGGCGAGATCCTGCACTGGGATGGAGAGGAAGGGATGATTGCAGCCTCCCCCGAGCAATTACGAAAGGTGCCGCTCTGCATCGCCGTTGCCGCGACCCCCGGCAAGGCGAGCGGCATCATCGGAGCGGCACGATCGGGAATGATCAATGCGCTGGTCACGGACACCAATACCGCGCAGGCCATTCTCGATCGGCTGTCATTCAACCAGAAAGCCGAGGATCGATCCTGATACTCTTCGTCCGCGATTGGCGCTAAGAAACGGCAAGCGCTTATGTCGTCTGCTCATGAGTTGACGAGGCAGCAATCTCTTACGCTGCCTTTGGCAAGAGCGATTTTAGGTTCACGCCATCCGTCAAAGCTTCGATCGGCGGGATGATGAGCCTGGCAATCAACATCTCGCTCAGCTTAATATCCTTGGCAATCTTGTTGCCAGGCCCGACACCACTCGCTGCGACCAGTCTTTGTTCTGCATCGAGATGGAACAGAATGAAGGCGCCATCGCCGAGATCACGTCTGACGACCGTGCGCCCCGCATCGACGAGACCGGCGATCTGCAGCGTATGATCGTACTGATCGGACCAGAAATAGGGTACGGCGTGATAGCAGCGAGTTGCACCCATCACATTGGCCGCGGCGAGAATGCCCTGATCCTGCGCATTGCGCCAGGCTTCCAAGCGCAGCCGACGGCCGCCATAAAGCGGATGCGGAAACGAGCAGCAATCGCCGGCGGCAAAGATGTCGGCGATCGAGGTTTCCAGGTACTCGTTGACGGCGATGCCGTTATCGATCGCTATACCCGCTTCAGCGGCAAGCTCGGTGCGCGGCTGCGCGCCGATTCCAACGACGAGCACATCGGCAGCGATCACGTCTCCATCGGAAAGGGAAATGCCGACATATCGCTTATCCGCTTCGATCCCTAGAACCGCCACGCCGCATTTTACGGTGACGCCGTTGCGCCGGTGCAGGGCTGCGATCGTTTCGGCGATCGGCTCGGGTACGCCGCGCTTGAGAATGCGCTCCTGGGATTCGATGACAGTTACCTCAGCGCCGCGGCTGCGCGCCGATGCGGCAACCTCCAAGCCGATGAAGCCACCGCCAAGCACGGCGACATGCATATTTGCCCGGATATGGGAACGAAGCGCGAGCGCATCGTCGATCGTCCGCAGATAGAGGATGCGGGGGCTGGCAAGCGTGTTTGCCAGTCGCCGCGGCGCGGCCCCCGTCGTCAGCAGCAACTTGCCGTAAGACAACGCGCGACCATCCGAGAGGATGAGCCGTTTTCCAGCTGCGTCGATGGCGCCAGCCGATACGCCGCCGATGTGACGGATGGCCTTTTCAGCCAGCGCGAGGTCATTGAGAACGGCGGGCAGCCGAGGCTCCGCCGGGTCAAGCAGAACCTGTTTGGAAAGAGGCGGCCGCTCGTAGGGGAGATGAACCTCATCGCCGATCAGGGTAATCGGGTGCCAATAGCCGTTCTCCCGCAGGCTCAATGCCGCGCGTGCGCCGCATTCGCCCGCACCGACGATGATGATGCCCGCATCGCCGCTCATGCCCCGATCCCGATCAGGATGCGATCGCCCTCCACCTTGACCGGATAGGTCTTCAGATTGATGCAGACCGGCGCGCCTCGCGCTTCTCCCGTTTTGTAGCTGAAGCGGCCATTGTGCTTCGGACATTCGATGGTGTCGTCCATGACGAGCCCGTCGGCCAGATGAATTTTTTCATGGGTGCAAAGACCATCGGTCGCGAAATACTCGTCATCGGGGCTGCGATAGAGCGCAAAGGTTCGCCCGGCGTGATCGAAGCGAACAACATCTTCCTGATCGATTTCACTAGCGGCGCAGGCATCAACCCAGTTCGTCATTTCTTCCTCCTCATTGCAATCGCCGCAGGGCGTGAAAGGCATCATCCAATCTTGGGAGCAGGTCGACGTTGCGCTTTGATCGCGCATCGTTTTTTCCTCCCGACTGGTTCCAAACATGCGCGAAATGACCCCTCGCATTCCACATCGATGGTGATCATTTTTGATCATGGGGAGCTGCGTGAGAAGGCACGTCGTTAAACGGCCAAACAATAGAGCCGGAGCCTACCGAAGGGGCCGCAGGTTCCGGCATTTCCCCGCCATCGCGGGTCGTGAGATCATGGTCCCGGCCGGAAAATCCAGCCGGGCCTTCAATCCGCGTCAGCTTGGCGTGCCGGAGCGGCGAGTCCGCTTTTCGGCGTATTTCTTGGCGCGTTCCATGAAGCGCTTGTTCATGCGGTCCTCGGCCTCCTTCGAGCCGTCGTGAAAGGTGCCGAACCACTGGTCGAGCGGGATCACGCCATCGGCATAATTGCACTCGAAGAACTTGTGATGGAGGTAGTGATCATAGGCATGGGTATCGATCCCGGCTTCCTCGCTGATAACGATCTTGTCGAAACCGGCATGGCCCGGAGCCGGCGCAAGAGCAGCATGCGTCAGATGGAACAGCGCATGGATCGGATTGGAGGGCACGATCCAATGAATGAGAACGCCGGAGAAATACAGGAGATGTTCGACCGGATGCATGGCGAGACCTGACCACGGACCGGGATTGACGTTGTTGTGATGCAGCTTGTGGACCCCATGATAGAGCGGCGGCCAGTGGATCAGGCGATGCACCAGATAGAAATGCAGATCGCGGAACGCCGGGATCAGCAGCATGATGATGGCGCAATAGATCGGGTGTTTGGCAACGTCGACATAGGGAATAATGCCGTGGGCGAAGGCCCAGAGCGTCAGCACTTCGAATGCTGTCCATAAAGGCACGGCGCTTGCAAAGGTCCAGATCACGTTGTCGACGGTCTGGTTGCTGAACAGGAAGGCCGAATTATCCTTCGACGGCCACTTGCTGTTGTATTTGAAACTCGTGCCCTGCTTCTTCTGCATGTAGAGGCGCAGATGAAAGGCGCCGAAAAACAGAAAGACCAGGACGGCGTTGCGCACGAGAAGATAGGCGATCCAGCCCGGCGCTAGTGTCTTCATCATTTCCATGGAAGGTGTCGCATAGAGCCACAGCAATGTTGCGACGACGGCATAGACGGTATTCCAGGGCGTCAGATAGCCGGGATACCCGAAGAACCATTTCAGGAAGGCAACCGGTTTGGCCGGCCAGATGAAGACGGGCGGATATTGCAGAAGCTTGTTGGGTTTCCAGTCGCCGCGCTTGTCGCGCGTGCCGTAGAGCGTGTCGTCCATAGTGTGCCTCCCGGTGGATGAACTATGCGGTCAGTGTCAGCGACGTCGGCTCGAAACGACAGCATTGATTTGATGAAATTTGCTCACGGCGGGACCTTCGCCGCGGCGCTGATCAAGGGAAGGGGAGGCCTCCGAAAGTATTTTGATGAAAAACCCTCAGGCCGAGGGCTCTCGACCAAGCGAATACATCCGCATTGCAATGAAACGCGTCCATGATCAAAAGCCATCACCGTCGCAGCTGGCAAAGATTTGGGATTCATGATCTGAGCAAACCACTGGTGGGAGGAACTATGCAGAACTTACTCATATTCCAGTCGCTCTGGTCCATGGAGCGACGCAGTGCGAAATATCCAGAGCTTTCTCTGGAGGAAAATATCGAAAAGATCGCGTCCGCAGGCTTCCAAGGCATCAGTACCCATTGGTACGACCGTAAGGTCGTTTCTCGTGTCGCGGGCCTGCTCAAACAGCATGGCCTGCAGGCGGAGGGTCAATGTTTCCCCAAGACCGTCGACGATCTGAAGCCGGTGCTCGAGGTCGCGGCCGAATACAACGTCCATCATATCTGCCTGCAGCCCGATGTGCGGCTGCGTCGGCTGGAGGACTGTATTCCGCTGCTGGAGGGCTGGCAGCAGCTGGCGGAAGAGGCAGGCGTCGACGTCTGGATCGAGACGCATCGTGACCGCATGACGACGGATCTATTCTTCACGCTCGATCTCCTCGATCGGCTGCCGGATCTGCGACTGTTGGGGGATATCTCCCATTTCCTTGTGGGGCGCGAATTCGCGTGGCCGGTATCCGACGAGAACCATGCACTCATCCATCGGATACTGGATAGCTCCTGGGCTTTTCATGGCCGCGTTGCCTCACGCGAACAGGTCCAGATCGAGATTTCCTTTCCGCATCACCGGCCCTGGGTCGACCTTTTCCTCGGCTGGTGGGAATATGGCTTCAAAAGCTGGAGGAAGCGCGCCGCAAAAGACGCAACGCTCGCCTTCACCTGCGAGCTGGGCCCCAAGCCCTATGCGATCACCGGGAGGGATGGTGAAGATACCACCGACCGCTGGGAAGAATCGCTGCTTATGCGGCAAGAAATACTCGATTTGTGGGCAAAGGTATCCGCTGATAAGTCGAGTTAGATATCGATCATAGAATATTGATTTTGGAGGGATTTCCGATGGACGTAAGAGCAGCGGTCGCGGTTGCGGCGGGCAAGCGGCTTGAGGTGATGACGGTTCAACTGGAGGGGCCGAAGGCCGGCGAGGTGCTGATCGAGGTCAAGGCGACCGGCATCTGCCACACCGATGATTTCACGCTGTCCGGTGCCGATCCGGAAGGCCTGTTCCCGGCCATCCTCGGCCATGAGGGCGCCGGCATCGTCGTCGATGTCGGACCGGGCGTGACGTCGGCCAGGAAGGGCGATCACGTCATTCCGCTTTATACGCCCGAATGCCGCGAATGCCCGTCCTGCCTCAGCCGCAAGACCAACCTGTGCACGGCGATCCGCTCGACCCAGGGCCAGGGCTTGATGCCGGACGGCACCTCGCGCTTCTCGATCGGCAAGGACAAGATCCACCATTATATGGGCTGCTCGACCTTCGCCAACTATACCGTGCTGCCGGAGATTGCCGTCGCCAAGGTCAATCCCGACGCCCCCTTCGACAAGATCTGCTATATCGGCTGCGGTGTGACGACAGGCATCGGCGCCGTCATCAACACCGCCAAGGTGGAGATGGGCGCAACCGCGATCGTCTTCGGTCTCGGCGGCATCGGCCTCAATGTCATCCAGGGCCTGAGGCTTGCCGGTGCCGACATGATCATCGGCGTCGATCTCAACAATGACAAGAAGGCCTGGGGCGAGCGCTTCGGCATGACGCATTTCGTCAATCCGAAGGAGGTCGGCGACGACATCGTTCCTCACCTCGTCAACATGACGAAGCGCGGGGCCGACCAGATCGGCGGCGCCGACTATACCTTCGACTGCACCGGCAACACCAGGGTGATGCGCCAGGCGCTGGAAGCCAGCCATCGCGGCTGGGGCAAGTCGGTGGTCATCGGCGTTGCCGGCGCCGGCCAGGAGATCTCGACGCGTCCGTTCCAGCTGGTGACGGGCCGCTCGTGGATGGGCACGGCCTTCGGCGGCGCGCGCGGCCGCACCGATGTTCCCAAGATCGTCGACTGGTACATGCAGGGCAAGATCGAGATCGATCCGATGATCACCCACACCATGCCGCTCGAAGACATCAACAAGGGCTTCGAGCTCATGCATTCCGGTGAAAGCATCCGCAGCGTCGTACTCTATTGAGGCAGAAAGCCATTCGACTGGACGAATGCGGTGCGTGAGGAATGCACCGCATATCGCTGAAAAGATTTGATATCATGATCTATGTCGATGCCGACGCCTGCCCGGTCAAGCCGGAAATCCTGAAGGTTGCCGAACGTCACGGCATTGAGGTGACCTTCGTCGCCAATTCCGGGCTGCGGCCGTCGCGGGATCCGATGGTGCACAACGTCATCGTCTCCAATGCTTTCGACGCTGCCGACAATTGGATCGCCGAGCATGCCGGCGCCGGCGATATCGTCGTCACCGCGGACGTACCGCTTGCCGGCCGCTGCGTTGCCACCGGAGCGCTGGTGACGGGACCCACCGGCCGCATCTTCGACAAGACCAATATCGGCATGGCGACCGCCATGCGCGACCTCGGCGCGCACCTTCGCGAAACCGGCGAAAGCAAGGGCTACAACGCCGCCTTCTCGCCGCGCGACCGCTCCGCCTTTCTCGAAACTTTCGACCGGCTTTGCCGACGTTCAAAAATCCACCAAGCGCCTGGAGGCCAGCCGTGAACATCATTTCCCAGAACACCGCCTTTGGCGGCATGCAGGGTGTCTTCTCGCATGAGTCCGAAGCCTGCAGATGCGAGATGACCTTCGCCGTCTTCGTGCCACCGCAGGCGATCAAGGAGCCTCGACCGGTCCTCTGGTATCTCTCCGGCCTTACCTGCACCCATGCCAATGTCATGGAAAAAGGCGAGTATCGCCGCATGGCCGCCGAACTCGGCCTGATCATCGTCTGCCCCGACACCAGCCCGCGCGGCAATGAAGTGCCGGACGAGCTCACCAACTGGCAGATGGGCAAAGGCGCCGGCTTTTATCTCGATGCCACCGAGACGCCCTGGGCCGAAAACTATCAGATGTATACCTACATCACCGAGGAGCTGCCCGCTCTCATCGCTAAGCAATTCCGGGCCGACATGAGCCGCCAGGGGATTTTCGGCCATTCCATGGGCGGTCACGGCGCCATGACGATCGCGTTGAAGAACCCGGAGCGTTTCAAGAGCTGCTCGGCCTTCGCGCCCATCGTGCAGCCTTCGACGGCGGACTGGTCGGCTCCTGCCTTCGAAAAATATCTCGGCAGCGATAAAGCCCCATGGCGCCGCTATGACGCCTGCGCGCTCGTCGAAGACGGCGCCCGCTTCCCCGAATTCCTGATCGATCAGGGCAAGGCAGACAGCTTCCTCGAAAACGGTCTGCGCCCCTGGCTGTTCGAAGACGCGATCAAAGGCACGGATATCAGCCTGACGTTACGCATGCACGAGCGCTATGATCATTCCTACTATTTCATCTCCACCTTCATGGACGATCACCTGAAGTGGCATGCCGAACGGCTGGAAAAGTAAAGGTAGCTCGATCGCCTTGAAATAACTAGGCGGCGAAGGCATATGGGAAACAGGCAGACGGCTGCGGCGGCCGACATACAAATCGGCCGTAGACATCGCGGGGACGGCCTCGCTCTTAACGAAGGAGCGTAAAATGGCTTGGTTCCTGCTTTTCCTCGCAGGCTTGTTCGAAATCGGCTGGGCCGTCGGCCTGAAATATACCGACGGCTTCACCCGGCTGGTACCGACTACCCTCACCGTCATCTCCATGGTCATCAGCGTCGTGCTTCTCGGTCTGGCCGTAAAAACCTTGCCGATGGGCACAGCCTATGCGGTCTGGACCGGCATCGGCACCGTCGGCACGGTTCTGCTGGGCATTTGGTTGCTCGGCGATCCTGCAACTTTCGTCCGATTGCTTTGCATCGGCCTTATCGTGGTCGGCATTGCCGGGCTGAAGCTTGCTGCTTAAGAGGCGGCAGTCATCGGCGCTGGCGATTGTCCAGCGCCCATTTCCCCGGTCCGGAAAACACCAGAAACAGGAAGATGAAGCAGAACAGGATGGCTCCCTCTCCCTCGTTATTGGCCGGGAAGAAATTGATCGGCATATGCACCATGAAATAGGCAATCGCCATTTCACCGCTCAAGAGAAAGGCGATCGGCCGGGTTAAAAGCCCAAGCAAAACAAGGATGCCGCCGACAAGTTCAATAATTCCCGCCACGAAGAACAACGTCGTGATTTCGTAAGGCGCCGGCGGAAGGCCGAAGACCTTTTGCGTACCGTGCTCGATGAACAGCAGCGCGGTTATGATTCGCAAAACCGCGAGCGCAGTGGGCTGATAAGGCGAGAAGCGCTCGGGAAATGACATGAGGATCTCCGTTCGATAGGGGATGCGAAGGAGATCCTGTCAAAAGTGCTCTCGCTTCGCTGATAACGCAGTAAACACGCGAGAGACGAATTTATTCGCCGGACCCGGCAATTCAACCGAGCCCGACGGAGAGGCTGCTTACTTCTTGTTGTTGTCGATCGCCAGCAGGCCCGGACCTGCGAAGATCAGGAACAGGAAGACGAAGCAGTAGAGGATCGCCGCGTCACCGCCATTGTTGGCCGGGAAAAAATTCTTCGGATAATGCGCCATGAAATAGGCGACTGCCATGTTGCCGCAAAGAATGAATGCGACCGGACGGGTAAAGAAGCCGACGATCGTCGCCAGTCCACCTACGACTTCAAGGATACCCTGAACCAACAGCAGGGTCGGCAACGGGCTCGGGAACTGACCGCCGAGCGGAAAGCCAAACAGCTTCTGCAAGCCGTGTTCGATGAACAACACGCCGGTGACGACGCGCAAGACAGTAAGAGCATAGGGCTGATATTGGTTCAGCCGATTGGAAAGCGCCATGTTAAACTCCAGTTTTAACTCCCCCACGAGGAAGCAATAGAGCGCACGCCTGGCAACGTGAAAACACGGCTTCTGACGTCGGATCAATTTTCTGTGTGATGTCCGTGACTCGTTGTCACGGACTCAAAGCGGGATGTTGTCGTGCTTCTTCCAGGGATTGGTCAGATCCTTGTTACGCAACATCCGGAGCCCCTGCGCCAGCCGCCGCCGCGTTGAACGCGGCATGATCACTTCGTCTATGTAGCCGCGCTCTGCGGCAACGAAGGGCGACAGGAAACGATCTTCGTACATCTTGGTATGGGCCGCGATCTTCTCGGGATCGGCAATATCCTTGCGGAAGATGATCTCGACAGCGCCCTTAGCGCCCATGACGGCGATCTGCGCCGTCGGCCAGGCATAATTGAGATCGCCGCGCAGATGTTTCGAGGCCATGACGTCATAGGCACCGCCGAAGGCCTTGCGGGTAATAACGGTCAGCTTCGGCACGGTCGCTTCGGCATAGGCGAAGAGCAGCTTCGCGCCGTGCTTGATCAAGCCACCATATTCCTGCGCCGTTCCCGGCAGAAAGCCGGGCACGTCGACGAAGGTGACGATCGGGATATTGAAGCAATCGCAGAAGCGCACGAAGCGCGCAGCCTTCCGAGAGGCGTCGCTATCGAGAACGCCGGCAAGCACCATCGGTTGATTGGCGACAAAGCCGACGGTAGCACCCTCGATGCGCCCGAAACCGCAGACGATGTTCTTGGCGAAGCTTTCCTGGATCTCGAAGAAATCGCCCTCGTCCGCCACCTTCAGGATCAGCTCCTTGATGTCGTAAGGCTTGTTGGCATTCGCCGGAATCAGCGTATCGAGCGAATTATCCGGTTCCGTCACCGACTGATAGCACTCGATTTCCGGCACCGCTGCCGTATTCGATTGCGGCAGAAAATCGACGAGGCGGCGTACCTGCAACAGGGTATCGACATCATTGTCATAGGCGGCGTCGGCAATCGAGGATTTCGTCGTGTGCACGGAGGCGCCGCCGAGCTGTTCGGATGTCACGGTCTCGTTGGTAACGGTCTTCACTACATCCGGCCCGGTGACGAACATGTAGGAGGTGTCGCGCACCATGAAGATGAAATCTGTCATGGCCGGAGAATAGACGTCGCCGCCGGCACAAGGCCCCATGATCACGGAAATCTGCGGAATGACGCCGGAGGCGAGCACATTGCGCTGAAATACCTCGGCATAGCCGCCGAGTGCGGCCACGCCTTCCTGGATGCGGGCACCGCCGGCGTCATAGATACCGATGATCGGCGCCCGGTTCTTCAGCGCCATATCCTGTACCTTGGTGATCTTTTCTGCATGTGCTTCTGAAAGAGACCCACCGAAGACGGTGAAATCCTTAGCAAAAATGAAGACGGTTCGTCCGTTGACCGTACCCCAGCCGGTCACGACGCCGTCACCGGCGATCTTGCTCTTGTCCATGCCGAAATCGGTCGAGCGATGCTCAACGAACATATCGAATTCTTCGAAAGAGCCCCCGTCAAGGAAGATATCGATGCGCTCGCGCGCCGTCAGCTTGCCGCGTGCATGCTGCGCGTCGATGCGCGCCTGCCCGCCGCCCAGTCTCGCGATCTCACGACGACGTTCCAGTTCCTGCAGGATTTCCTTCATGCGGTCCTCTCTCCCTCACCACTTGGGCTTAGCATGGCGCGAGCCTTGTTTGAAGCTGTTGGCTCAGTTTGCGAGCCGTGGTGTGTTCAGCGAAAAGATGGAGCGAACCCGCGCGGCGATATCTTCCGCCATAAGCTCATCCGCGGTGGCAGGATCAGGAGCGACAGTTCTGATCTCGAACGACGCCATGGCAACCACAGAGCCGCCATCGGCCGCGGCCGCATCGATATTGATTTTGGCGCTGCTGCGGTCGCGATTGAAGCCGCGCGCCTTGCGGACGTCACTCAGTCGGATGGTAATGGCAACCGGCGGCAATTGCGGACTGAAGCTTGTTGCAGCGATCGCAGCGTTGACGCGATCATTGACGGCTGTGACCAGCGCCGGCGAGACCGGCGGCAGAGCCTGATCGGCTACAACGGTTGCACTGCGCACGGCATAGGTTGGAGGTGGAGGATCGACGGACCAGCTCGAGCAAGCGGCCAATGCCAGAACTCCCACGAGCGCCGGTATGGCTCTTGGCCTCCACAACAACATGATCCCTGCCCCGACTTTCGAATTTGCAAGATACGCAGATCGATATAAAGGACTGGAAATCAACAATATTCAACTGCGAAGCGCGGAAAAAACCTCTGTCGCGGCCTGAAATTCTTCAAAACGTTGTGCACGACGCTGCTCGGCTTCTTCGTCGCTACCCCAATGCTCGATCGTCCAATCCTCGTCGAGATGAGCGAGCGACCAGACCTCCACAAGCGGCAGGAAACCCTCCGCGAAGGCCAGCGCCAGGATTGCCGAACCGGTCAACGTGGTGATCGTATGCAGGCTCGCAAGCTCCATCGGCGTATCGTACTTGCGCAGTGCGGAAGAGAAGGCCGCGATAGCCTCTCCAGGCTGTTCCTGATGCATGACGCCTTCGGCCAGAATGAAGCGAGCCCCGAAATCGCGCGCAGCCCATTCGATCACTGGATTCCAGCGCTCCGATTGGCGCTCGACAAGCCGCTCCGGCCCTTCGGCGCGGTAGCAGAGCAGATCGCTGCCCGAAAAGCGGACGATTTCGTCGAATACAGCCTGGCTTTCCGTCGCAACACCATCGATGGCCGTGTTGACGAGGCGCGTTACCGGCATGGTGGCGGGATCGATTACGTCAGTCTGTCGTGCCCACTCGGAGGCCACCAGTCGGGCAAGCGCTTCCGTCGGCAGGGCCAGGGAATGGCGCGCCGGCGTCTTCACCACCTTGCCGTCAAGAGCGACGGCATGACCGCCCTCTTCCTCGGTGATCGTCACATCCTTGTAGAAGCGTTTCGGCAAAGGCTTCTTCATCTGGATCTGCGCGCGGCGGATCGGATCGGGATGGCTCAAACCTTCGGAGAGATCGTTCAACAGGTCGCGCATGGCGTCACCTCAGAGAATATGGCTCAACAAATCGTTCGGATGATGGGCGATGGCATCGGCGCCTGCTGCCAGCAGCTCCTCGACGGAAGCATAGCCCCAGGCGACACCGATGGCAGTCGCGCCCGCCGCCTTCGCCATCTGCATGTCGTAGATCGCATCGCCGATCACGATGGTATCGTGACGGTCCATGCCAGTCTCGTCGCAGCATTCCGTCACCATCGCCGGATGCGGCTTCGACGGGCAATCGTCGGCAGTGCGCGAGACGATAAAATAGGGCGTGAACTCGTTGACCTCAAGGATATGGGTCAAACCGCGGCGGGATTTGCCCGTGACGGCACCTATCAGCAACTCATCGCGCGCCGCGAGCGTCTCGATCAGGGGCTTGATGCCGTCGAAAAGCGGCGTCTGCATGTCGGCCTCGTCGCGAACGCCGGGAAAGATCGATTTGTAATGCGCCGTCATGGCGATCGCTTCGTCATCGACATGTGGCTTGCCCTGCAGGCGGGCAATGGCGATATCGAGCGTCAGGCCAATGATCGATTTCGTCGCGGAAACATCGGGACGCTTGTAGCCGAAGGCCACGAAGGTGCGCGCCATGACCTCGTGGATCAGCCGCGCGCTGTCGACCAGCGTGCCGTCGCAATCGAATAGGACCAGCTTCATTCGTCGTCCGGCTCCCCTGCCGATTCCATATCGAAGCCGAGAAGGTTCCAGGTCTGCACCATGTGCGGTGGCAAAGGCGCGGTGACGCGCAGGCGTCCGCCGCTCGGATGCGGGATATCGATATGGCGGGCATGCAGATGCAGGCGCTTCTGGACACCGCCCGGGAAATCCCAGTTCGGATCGTCATCGAAATATTTGGGATCGCCGATGATCGGATGGCCCATATGCAGCGCGTGGACACGCAGCTGGTGGGTACGGCCGGTATAGGGCTCCATTTCCAGCCAGGCGAGGCTCTGCGCTGCGGTCTCGAGCACGCGATAATAGGAGATGGCGTGATCGGCGCCCTCCTCTCCATGCTTGGCGATGCGCATGCGGTCGCCGTCCGGCGTCGCTTCCTTCACCAGCCAGGTGGAGATCTTGTCCTCATGCTTGCGCGGCACGCCCTTGACCAGCGACCAATAGGTCTTCTTGGTATCGCGCTCACGGAAGGCCGCCGTCAGCTTCTGCGCGGCACCGCGGGTGCGGGCAACAACGAGCACGCCCGATGTGTCGCGGTCGAGACGGTGAACGAGCCGCGGCTTCTCGCCTTTCTTGCTCGTCCATGCCTCGAGCATCTTGTCGATATGACGCGTGAGGCCGGAGCCGCCCTGCACCGCAAGGCCGGCCGGCTTGTTCAGCACATAGACTTTGTCGTCTTCATGCAGCAGCATGCGTGCAAGAAGCTCGGCATCGCCGGAGTGTTTGA
Source organism: Rhizobium sp. JAB6 (assembly GCF_003024605.1). Lineage (GTDB taxonomy): Bacteria > Pseudomonadota > Alphaproteobacteria > Rhizobiales > Rhizobiaceae > Rhizobium. Next base: position 14,632 of record NZ_PYJQ01000009.1, read on the forward strand.
GGTCGTTGCCCGCGATCGGACCGCTCTTCGTTCCCTTTGCATCGACATCGAGCGGCGGCACACGCACCATCTGGCCCGGCTGCACGCGCGCATCCGTCTTCACGCGGCCGCCATCGACGCGCACCTGGCCCGAGCGCATCAACTTCTGCAATTGCCCGAAGCCCAGCCCCGGAAAATGCACCTTGAACCAGCGGTCGAGGCGCATGCCGGCCTCGTCAGGCTCGACCTTAATATGCTCAATCCCGGCCATTCTTCTTCTTTCAAATACCGCAGCATGTTCCGGACCTAGCCAAACATCTGTTCGGCGGAAGCATGCAAATTCAAACGACGGGACAATCGGCCCGCAGCCGGAGATTTCCCGGCCTTTTGACGTGGCTTTAGTGCATTTCGAGGAAAAGTGGAAACCGAATTATACGGCAGGATAACTTTCTGGCTCAATTTCCCTTGGCTGAGACGACGGGCAGATTGATGTCCACCATGCCCGCCTTGTCGAACATCAGCATCACGGGCACCGTGCCGCCCTGCTTGAAAGGCGTCTTCACCTGTTTGAACATCATGTGCATCGTATTCGGCGCGAGTGTCACGGTCGCGCCGGCGGGAATGGCGATGCCGCCTTTCACCTCGCGCATCTTCATGATCTCGCCTTCCATCTTCATCTCGTGCAATTCCACCTTACCGGCGGATGATGAGGTGACAGAAGTGAGCCTGTCGTCGGTCTCGCCGGTATTGTGAATGGTAATGTAACCGCCGCCGACCGGTTGGCCGGGAAGCATGGCGCGAACATAGCCGCCGCTGATATCGAGATCGCCAAGCTTGGCGGCGGCCGAACCGGAAGGTGCCGCACCCGCATCCATGTGCATACCGGGCATGGATTTCATCGCGCTGCCGTCCTCAGCCATGGCTCCACCGAACGGAAGCGAAAATGCGCCAATCGAAATCAGCAATGCGGCGGCATGGTTGCGGTTCATGGTCATCTCCTGCCCGGCTCCTCAATTGACGAGAAGGGATAGCCTCTCCCATCTCCATTGCAAAGGCCCGTACTCATTAGGAAACGCAGGATTGATCGGCGCGACAAAAATTTGTTCAGCGGCGACATTTGCCACTTGCCATCCTCAGCCGGGACCGGATAATGGCTATCAACCTTGTTGGGAGAATCCGGTGCAAGCCGGTGCCGAAGGAGCAACCGCCCCGGAAACTCTCAGGCCAAAGGACCAGCAAGGGGCAGACGGAACTCTGGAGAGAAGCGCGCAAGCGTTCGCCGAAGGGATAACAATCTCAGGCAAACAGACAGAGGGGGCTCATCGTCAGGCGTTATCGCGCCGAAATTGTGAGCTCTGCGCTTCGAAACGAGCGCAAAACCCGGAGGCGTCATTGGACGAGACCGCTGCCCTCAAAACCACACCCCTTCACGCCCTGCATGTGTCGCTCGGTGCCCGCATGGTACCATTCGCGGGCTACGACATGCCCGTGCAATATGCGCCCGGCGTTTTGAAGGAACATCTTTGGACTCGATCCTCCGCCGGCCTGTTCGACGTGTCGCATATGGGTCAGGTGACGATCCGCGCCCGTTCCGGCAAATATGAGGATGCGGCATTGGCACTGGAAAGCCTGGTGCCGGTCGATATTCTCGGCCTCGCCGAAGGCCGCCAGCGCTACGGCTTCTTCACCGACGACAGGGGCGGCATCCTCGACGATCTGATGATCACCCACCTGGATGACCATCTTTTTGTTGTCGTCAACGCTGCCTGCAAAGAACAAGATTTCAAGCAGCTTCAAGACCATATTGGCGATAGCTGCGAAATTACATTACTCGATCGCGCGCTTATCGCCCTGCAGGGACCGCGCGCCGTCGATGTGCTTGCCGAGCTCTGGGCCGATATCGCCTATATGAAATTCATGGACGTGCGCCATTGTCGCCTCCACGATGTCTCGTGCCTCGTCTCGCGCTCCGGCTATAGCGGCGAAGACGGCTTCGAAATTTCGGTCCCGGCTGACAAGGCCGAGGATATCGCCAAGCGGCTGCTGGAGCATCCGGACGTGCAGCCGATCGGGCTCGGCGCGCGAGACTCGCTGCGCCTCGAAGCCGGCCTCTGCCTCTATGGCAACGATATCGACCAGACGACGACGCCAATCGAAGGCGCGCTGGAATGGGCGATCCAGAAGGCCCGCAAGACCGGCGGCGCCCGCGCTGGCGGCTTTCCTGGAGCAGCGCGCATTCTCGGCGAGCTTGACGGCGGCACCGCGCGCCGTCGCGTCGGCCTGAAGCCCGAGGGCAAGGCGCCGGTACGCGCTCACGCCAAACTCTATGCCGATGCCGAAGGCAAGACAGAGATCGGCGAAGTCACGTCGGGTGGTTTCGGACCGACCGTCGAGGGGCCGGTCGCCATGGGCTACGTGCCGAGCGAATTCACCGCTCCGGGCACCATCATCTACGCTGAAGTACGCGGCAAATACCTGCCCCTCGCCGTCAGCGCCCTGCCTTTCATCACACCTACCTACAAACGCTGAACGTCTTTTCCAGAGAGGATTATCCATGCTGAAATTCACCGAAGAACATGAGTGGCTGAAGGTCGAAGGCGATGTCGCAATCGTGGGCATTACGGCCCATGCCGCCGAACAGCTTGGTGATCTCGTTTTCGTGGAATTGCCCGAGGTCGGCGCTAGCTTCTCCAAGGGAGCCGACGCGGCAACCGTCGAATCCGTCAAGGCAGCCTCCGAAGTCTATTGTCCGCTCGACGGAGAGATCACCGAAGTCAACGAAGCCATCACTGCCGATCCGGCCCTCGTCAATTCCGACCCGATGGGTGCCGGCTGGTTCTTCAAGCTTAAACTGAAGAATGTCGGTGATCTCGATGGTCTCCTTGATGAATCCGGTTACAAGGAGCTGATCGGATAATGACGACGCCGACTGAGTTCACATTCACCGACTACCAGCCCTACGATTTCGCCAATCGCCGCCATATCGGCCCGTCTCCCTCGGAGATGGCTGATATGCTCAAAGTGATCGGCTATAAGAGCCTCGACGGCCTGATCGACGCGACGTTGCCGCCGGCAATCCGTCAGAAGACGCCGCTCACCTGGGGCGCGCCGATGACGGAGCGCGAGGCGCTCGACCGGCTGCGCGAGACCGCCAACAAGAACAAGGTTCTCGTTTCGCTCATCGGCCAGGGCTATTACGGCACGATCACGCCGCCAGTCATCCAGCGCAACATCCTGGAAAATCCGGCCTGGTACACGGCCTATACACCCTACCAGCCGGAAATCAGCCAGGGCCGCCTCGAGGCGCTGCTGAACTACCAGACGATGATCAGCGACCTCACGGGTCTCGATGTCGCCAACGCCTCGCTGCTCGATGAAGCGACCGCCGCAGCCGAAGGCATGGCGATGGCGGAACGCGTCGCGAAATCGAAGGCAAAAGCCTTCTTCGTCGATGCCGGCTGCCATCCCCAGACCATCGCGCTCATCAAGACCCGCGCGGAGCCGCTAGGCTGGACCGTCATCGTCGGCAATCCCTTCACCGATCTCGATCCGGTCGTTGTTTTCGGCGCGATCTTTCAGTATCCGGGCACCCATGGTCACATCGACGATTTCAGCGGCCTGATCGCCCGCCTGCACCAGACCGGGGCAATCGCCGTCGTGGCGACCGATCTCCTGGCATTGACCCTGCTGAAATCGCCGGGTGAAATGGGCGCGGATATCGCGATCGGCTCGTCGCAGCGCTTCGGCGTTCCGGTTGGCTACGGCGGGCCGCATGCCGCGTTTATGGCCGTGAAGGATGACTACAAGCGCTCCATGCCGGGGCGTCTCGTCGGCGTCTCGGTCGATGCCCGCGGCAATCGCGCCTATCGCCTCTCGCTGCAGACTCGCGAGCAGCATATCCGGCGCGAAAAGGCGACGTCGAACATCTGCACCGCGCAGGTGCTGCTTGCCGTCATGGCCTCCATGTACGCGGTCTTCCACGGCCCGCAGGGTCTCAAAGCCATCGCCCAGCAGGTCCACCAGAAGGCCGTACTGATGGCCAAGGGCCTGGAAAAATTGGGCTACTCAGTCGAGCCGGAGACCTTCTTCGATACGATCACCGTCGAAGTCGGCCATATGCAGGGTCTGATCCTGCGCGCAGCCGTCGCCGAAGGCGTCAACCTGCGCAAGGTCGGTGAAACCAAGATCGGCCTGAGCCTGGACGAGCGCACCCGTCCGGCAACGGTCGAAGCCGTCTGGCGCGCATTCGGCGGCAATTTCCGCATTGCCGATTTCGAGCCGTCCTACCGCCTGCCGAAGACTCTTCTGCGCACCAGCGAATACCTGGCGCACCCGATCTTCCATATGAACCGCGCTGAAAGCGAGATGACGCGCTATATCCGTCGTCTCTCCGACCGCGATCTGGCGCTCGACCGTTCGATGATCCCGCTCGGCTCCTGCACCATGAAGCTGAACGCGACGGCGGAAATGCTGCCGATCACCTGGCCGGAATTCTCCGACATCCATCCCTTCGTGCCGGCCGACCAGGCGCTCGGCTACCGCGAGATGATCGATGATCTGACGGACAAGCTCTGCGCCATCACCGGCTATGACGGCTTCTCCATGCAGCCGAATTCCGGTGCGCAGGGCGAATATGCCGGCCTCCTCACCATCCGCAACTACCACATTGCCAATGGCCAGGGTCATCGCGACATATGCCTCATTCCTACCTCTGCCCACGGCACCAATCCGGCCTCGGCGCAGATGGCAGGCATGAAGGTCGTGGTCGTCAAGGTCAGCGACGACGGCGATATCGACATGGCCGATTTCCGTGCCAAGACTGAGCAATATGCCGACAACCTGTCCTGCTGCATGATCACCTATCCTTCGACGCACGGCGTGTTCGAGGAGACGGTGAAAGAGATCTGCGATCTCGTGCACAAGCATGGCGGCCAGGTCTATCTTGATGGCGCCAACATGAACGCCATGGTCGGCCTGTCGCGCCCGGGCGATATCGGCTCCGATGTCAGCCACCTCAACCTGCACAAGACCTTCTGCATCCCACATGGCGGCGGCGGCCCCGGCATGGGCCCGATCGGCGTCAAGGCGCATCTGGCGCCTCACCTGCCCGGCCATCCGGAAACCGACGGCCGCAGCGGCGCGGTCTCGGCGGCAGCCTTCGGCTCGGCCTCCATTCTGCCGATCTCCTGGAGCTATTGCCTGATGATGGGCGGCGAAGGTTTGACGCAGGCGACGAAGGCGGCGATCCTCAATGCCAACTACATCGCTGCCCGGCTGAAGGGCGCCTACGACGTGCTCTACAAGTCCAAGGACGGACGCGTGGCGCATGAGTGCATCATCGATACCCGCCCGCTCGCCGCAACCGCCGGCGTGACGGTCGACGACGTCGCCAAGCGCCTGATCGATTGCGGCTTCCATGCACCGACCATGAGCTGGCCGGTTGCCGGCACGCTGATGATCGAGCCGACCGAATCGGAAACCAAGGCCGAACTCGACCGCTTCTGTGAGGCGATGCTGGCCATCCGCGAGGAAGCCCGCGCCATCGACGACGGCCGGATGGACAAGACCAACAATCCGCTGAAGAACGCACCGCATACGGTAGAAGATCTCGTCGGAGAATGGGATCGTCCCTATTCGCGCGAGCAGGCCTGCTTCCCGCCCGGTGCTTTCCGCGTCGACAAATACTGGTCTCCGGTCAACCGCATCGACAATGTCTATGGCGACCGCAACCTGATCTGCACCTGCCCGCCGCTGGAATCCTACGCCGAAGCAGCCGAGTAGGATTTTTGCAAAAAAGCGAAGCGGTTCAGTCGCTTCGGCGGAAACAGACATAAATCTATTGTGAAACTTGTCTATGAAAACGCCGCGTGTCCGAACGGATGCGCGGCGTTTTTGATGACGCAGCAATGGGGCCCTGGAATTCAGATTTATGCCGGAACGATTCGACGTGGACAATCCCGACAGCTACATCGCCGCCGCCTTCGAAACTGATGATCCGGCCTCGATCGCCAAGGCCTTGGGTGAAGTGGCTCGCACACGCAACATGAGCAAGCTCGCCAAGGATGTCGGCATGAACCGCTCGGCACTCTATCGTGCGCTGAGTGGCGACGGCAATCCGGAGTTCGCGACGATCCTGAAGGTCGTCAGGGCGCTCGGGCTCAAGCTGACGCCGGTGCCGGCCACGCATTGTGAGTCCGCATGATCAGCCGATCAATTCCTCCAAAGTCAGAAGGATCAGAAAACCCGCAAAGAACATAGCGGTCACCCACGGGCGATCCGGCGTTTCGTGGGCTTCGACCAACAACTCCTCAGTGACGAGATAGAGAAGCGCAATCAGCCCGAATGCGAAGAAGCCAGTCAGAATCGGGCCGGGCAATGAAGCGATCGGCGTTCCCAGCAAGGCGCCGATCGGCAGCAGCAGCGCAAGCGCTGCCGTGATTGCGACGATCCTGGCTCGAGAGCGAACGCTCTCACCAAGCTCATTCGCTACCGTCAAGCCAAGAAACAGCACCTCTAGCGCCAGCGCGATCGTCAGCAGCAAACCAACTTTAGGGCCAGCCGCAAAGCCGATGCCGAGCACCAGGCCGTCGATCAGAATGTCGATGCCGATGGCGGCCAGAAGACCGACCGGTCCTTTGGCCCAGTTTTCCAATTGCTTGACCAGCAGCATCACGCCGACACCTATCGCGCCGCCAGTCACTGTGGCGACAGGAGAGCCGCGGTGCATGATATCAGGCAGAATTTCTCCGGCTGCGGCCGCAAACACGACGCCGGCGGCAAAATGCTGGATTGCGCTGATAAGATTGGGGCCTGGCCGCGTATTCACGGCAACCGCGGCGCCGGCGATCGCAGCGCCCGCCGGGATCAATGTATAAACCCATGCCGCAGCCGCCATAAAATTCTCCCGCCGCACGCACCAACGATTTTAACCAGTTTGGCCGGGAGCCAAAGAGGTCGCGGATAAATCGAGGCGTGTGCTGATCAAAGCACGAAACGCATTGCGGTGAAATATGGAGAACCAGCTTTAAGCGGGTTGCGCTGCCTGTCGTTGCGCAGCAAGAGCGGCGAGATCGGCAGGCTTCAATTCAACGGATTCGCCGCAGCCACAGGCCGATGTCTGGTTCGGATTGGTGAAGGTGAAGCCCGAACGCAGCGTGGTCACCTCGAAGTCCATTTCCGTGCCGAGCAAATAGAGTACTGCTGATGGCTCGACCCAGACCTTCGCTCCGTCACGCTCGATCAGGTCGTCCTTGGCATTCGGCTCGGTCACCAGATCAATGGTATATTCCATCCCGGCACAGCCGCCCTTCTTGATGCCGACGCGAACGCCCTTGGCATCGGGACCGGAATTACCGACGATCGCCTTGACGCGGGCGGCCGCCGCATCCGTCATGCTCATGACTGCAAAGCCCATTGGCTCATTCTCCTTCCGCAACCGGGGTCAAGATCCGGCGCTTCGACTCTCAATGTAAAGCCGGCGGCTTAAAGCTTCAATACCAGCCGACAGCGACCTGTGCCTCTTCCGACATGCGATCCGGCGTCCATGGCGGATCGAAGGTCATGCTGACATCGACACCAGAGACGCCTTCCACGGCGCCAACGGCATTTTCCACCCAGCCCGGCATTTCGCCGGCAACCGGGCAACCAGGCGCCGTCAACGTCATGAGGATCTTCACCATGCGGTCGTCTTCGATATCGATCTTGTAGACCAAGCCGAGCTCGAAGATATCGGCGGGAATTTCGGGGTCGTAGACCGTCTTCAGCGCAGAAATGATGTCGTCGCTGAGGCGCGCCAGCTCATCTGCGGGAATGCTGGAATGCACGATCCCTTCGCGTACGTCGATCTTCTGTTCGCTTTCGTCGAGTGACATCGCTTGCCTCCTCAGGCAAAGAATTTCCGTGCATATTCCAGTGCGTCGGCCAGGGCATCCACTTCGGCGCGCGTATTGTACATGCCGAACGAGGCACGGCATGTGGAGGTGACGCCGAAGCGTTTCAAGAGCGGCTGGGCGCAATGGGTGCCGGCACGAACCGCGACACCCTGGCGGTCGATCACCATCGAGACGTCGTGGGAATGGATACCCGCAAGCTCGAAGGAGAAGATGCCGCCCTTGCCGGGCGCCGTGCCGATGACGCGCAGCGAGTTGATATCGCGCAGCCGTTCCGCCGCATAGGCAGCCAGATCGGCCTCGTGGCGCGCAATCGCTTCCCGGCCGATACCGTCCATATAATCCAGCGCGTAGCCAAGACCAATCGCCTGGACGATCGGCGGCGTTCCTGCTTCGAAGCGGTGCGGCGGATCGTTGTAGGTGACGTTTTCCTCGGTGACGTCGAAAATCATCTCGCCGCCGCCCTGGAACGGCCGCATCTCGGCAAGCCGCTCCTTCTTGCCGTAGAGAACGCCGATACCCGAAGGGCCATAGAGCTTGTGACCGGTCATCACGTACCAGTCGCAATCGATGTCCTGCACATCGACCGGCATATGCACCGCACCCTGCGAGCCATCGATCAGGACGGGTATACCGCGCTCATGGGCGATGCGGCACACTTCCTTCACGGGAACGACGGTTCCCAGCGCATTCGACATATGGGTGATGGCGACGAGCTTGGTGCGTTCCGTGAGGCTTTTCTCGAAATCCTCGACATGGAACGCGCCCTCGTCGTCGACGGGCACCCAGACGAGCTTCGCACCCTGACGCTCCCGGATGAAATGCCAGGGAACGATGTTGGAGTGATGTTCCATGATGGAGACGACAATCTCGTCGCCCTCGCCGATCTCAGGCATGCCCCAGCCGTAGGCGACCGTATTTATCGCTTCCGTCGAATTCTTGGTGAAAACGATATCGTCAATCGATGGCGCATTCAGGAAGCGGCGCACCTTTTCGCGAGCCGCTTCATAGGCTTCCGTCGCCGCATTGGACAGGAAATGGAGGCCGCGATGCACATTCGCATATTCATTGGAATAGGCATGCGAGATGGCATCGATGACGACCTGCGGCTTCTGCGCGGAGGCGCCATTGTCGAGATAGACCAGTGGCTTGCCATGTACCGTCTTCGCCAAGATCGGAAAATCCCGGCGAATGGCTTCGACGTCATAGGCCGTTGCCGGCACGATCTTGTCCACGGGCTTTGCCTCCAATCAGGCGTGCTTTTCCAGCCAGGTCGAGATAACGCCTTCCAGCGCCTCGACCAGAGCTTCGTCTTCCAGTTCCTCGACGATCTCGGCCACGAAGGCGTTGACGAGCATGGCCCGCGCCTTGTTCTTCGGGATGCCGCGCGCCATCATGTAATAGAGATGGTTCTCGTCGATATCGGCGACCGTCGCGCCATGGCCGCACTGGACGTCGTCGGCGAAGATTTCGAGCTCCGGCTTAACGGAGAATTCCGCGTCATCCGACATCAGCAGCGTATTGCAGGCCATGCGGGCGTCGGTCTTCTGTGCATCGGGCGCAACCCGGATCATGCCCTGGAAAACGCCGCGAGCGCGGTCGAACACCACGTTGCGGAACACTTCGGTCGAGCCGGTGTGCGGAACATCATGGCCAAGCACCAGCGTCACGTCGGTATGGGTGTCGCCGCCGAGGAGATTGACGCCGCGAAGCGTCAGGTCGGCGCCCTCGCCCGTCACCTTCACATGCAGTTCCTGGCGCACCAGCTTGCCGCCGGCATTGATGACGAAGAGCTTCAGCTTCGCATCGGCGCCGAGATCGACACGGATCTGGCCGAGATGCGTATCCTCGGATCCCTGTTCCTGCAGGACGATCCAGGTCACTTCAGCACCCTTGCCGATCTTGATTTCGCTCACCGACGAAACGAGAGCGGCAGCGCCTTCGACAGCCTGATGGCGTTCGATGACCGTCGCCTTGACGTGGGATCCGAAAGAAACCGGCAAGCGGCTGTGGATCTGCCCGCCGGCATGCACGAACTGCACCTCCAGCGGCGCTTCAAGTTCGGTGCCGTCGGGCAGATCGATGACATAGCCGTCGCGCACGAAGCTCGCATTGATGCGACCGATGGCGTCATCCTTGCCGAGCGCTTCTAGCCCAGCCGCAGCGGTGCCGCTGATGAGGCTTTCAGCATAGCGACCGACCGTTAAATTCTTGACGGCAGCCTTCTCGCTTGCCTTGCCCTGGAGGACGCTCAGAACCGAAGCGCCTTCGACTGTCGGCGGCAGCGCTTCCGCAAGACCCTTGCCTATGTCGCTCGGAATGAGCCGCAGCAGGTTCTTGAAATCGGTGTAATGCCAGGCCTCGATCCGGCGCGTCGGCAGGCCGGCGGTCTTTAGCTCGTCCAGCAGGCGATCGCGGACGGCGAAAACTTCGCCATCGCCGGGCAGATCGCCCATCTGGTCGTTATACGCCTCGATCAGCGCCGTTTCGGCTGCTGTCAGGCGGTTCGTCGTCTGAATGTTCATCGACGTGTCCTTTCCGCCTCGATCAGGCTGCAGCTCCGATGATGTCGGCATAGCCGTTGGCTTCGAGTTCATGCGCCAGCGTCTTGTCGCCGGACTTGATCACCTGGCCCTTGTAGAGGACGTGAACGGTGTCCGGAACGATGTAGTCGAGCAGGCGCTGGTAGTGGGTGATGACGATCACGGCGCGATCCGGAGAGCGCAGCGCGTTGACGCCGTCGGCAACGATCTTCAGCGCGTCGATGTCGAGGCCGGAATCCGTTTCGTCGAGCACGCAAAGCTTCGGCTCCAGCAACGCCATCTGAAGGATTTCGGCACGCTTCTTCTCACCGCCGGAGAATCCGACATTCAAGGGTCGCTTCAGCATGTCCATGTTGATCTGCAGCTTGGCAGCGGCATCCTTGACGCGGCGCAAGAAATCCGGCGTCGTCAGCTCGTCTTCGCCGCGCGCCTTGCGCTGCTCGTTCAAAGCCACTTTGAGGAACTGCATGGTAGCAACGCCGGGAATTTCCACCGGATACTGGAAGGCCAGGAAGATGCCCTTGGCGGCGCGTTCGGCGGCGTCGAGCTCGAGGATGCTCTCGCCGTTATAGAGGATGTCACCCTCGGTAACTTCATAGTCCTCGCGGCCGGAGAGGATGTAGGAGAGCGTCGACTTGCCGGAGCCGTTCGGCCCCATGATGGCGGCGACTTCGCCTGCCTTCACGGTCAGGTTCAGGCCACGGATGATCTCGGTGCCGTCTTCGGCGATGCGGGCGTGCAGGTTCTTGATTTCAAGCATTTTGATATCCTATCGCAGGAATGAGTGTGCGGCGCGCCTGACGCGCCGAAGCTAATTCTGGTTCGTATGCGTCAGCCGACGCTGCCTTCGAGCGAGATGCCGATCAGCTTCTGCGCTTCGACGGCGAATTCCATCGGCAGTTCCTGCAGGACTTCCTTGACGAAGCCGTTGACGATCAGCGCGATCGCCGCTTCCTCGGGAATGCCGCGCTGCAGGCAGTAGAACAGCTGGTCTTCGGAAATCTTCGAGGTCGTCGCCTCGTGCTCGAACTGCGCGGACGAATTCTTCGCCTCGATGTAAGGCACCGTATGCGCGCCGCACTTGTCGCCGATCAAAAGCGAGTCGCACTGCGTGAAGTTGCGGGCGTTGGTCGCGCGGCGATGCGCCGAGACCTGACCGCGATAGGTGTTCTGCGAGACGCCGGCGGCAATACCCTTCGAGATGATGCGGCTCGACGTGTTTTTGCCGAGATGGATCATTTTCGTGCCGCTGTCGACCTGCTGATGGCCGTTCGAAACCGCGATCGAGTAGAACTCGCCACGGCTGTCGTCGCCGCGCAGGATGCAGGACGGATACTTCCAGGTGATCGCCGAGCCGGTCTCGACCTGCGTCCAGGAAATCTTGGAGCGATGGCCGCGGCAATCGCCACGCTTGGTGACGAAGTTGTAGATGCCACCCTTGCCGTGCTTGTCGCCCGGATACCAGTTCTGCACCGTCGAATACTTGATTTCGGCATCATCGAGCGCAACCAGTTCGACGACGGCCGCGTGCAGCTGGTTTTCGTCGCGCTGCGGCGCCGTGCAGCCTTCGAGATAGGAGACATAGGCTCCTTCTTCGGCGATGATCAGCGTGCGCTCGAACTGGCCGGTGTTCTTCTCGTTGATGCGGAAGTAGGTCGAAAGCTCCATGGGGCAACGAACACCCTTCGGCACGAAGACGAAGGAACCATCGGTGAAAACGGCCGAATTCAGCGTCGCATAGAAATTGTCCGAGGTCGGCACGACGGAGCCGAGATACTTGCGTACCAGCTCCGGATGCTCGCGGATCGCTTCCGAAATCGACATGAAGATCACGCCGGCCTTCTTCAGCTCTTCCTTGAAGGTTGTGACGACCGAAACGGAATCGAACACCGCATCGACGGCAATCTTCGGCTTTTCGACGCCGGCAAGAATCTCCTGCTCGCGCAGCGGAATGCCGAGCTTCTCGTAGGTCTTCAAGAGTTCCGGGTCGACTTCGTCGAGCGACTTCGGACCGGCGAACTTCTTCGGCGCGGCGTAATAATGAATGTCGTTGAAGTCGATCTTCGGATAATCGACGCGTGCCCATGTGGGCTCTTCAAGCGTCAGCCAGCGGCGGTAAGCCTCAAGGCGCCATTCCAACATCCAGTCAGGCTCCTGCTTCTTGGCGGAGATGAAGCGGATGATGTCTTCGGAAAGACCCTTGGGAGCCTTTTCCACTTCGATCGTAGTCTCGAAACCATACTTATACTGGTCCACGTCGATCTGGCGAACCTGATCGACCGTTTCCTGGACTGCAGGCATTTCGTTCTCCAATCTCGCCGGATCCAAGGTCCGGCAGCTTGTCAACGTTGCGGCAGACTTATGTCTGCCCCCTATGTAGTCGGCCAAAAGGGACTTTTCACCCCGCTTGGCAAGCGGAAATTTCGGTTTCCGCAAAATTGTGGCCGTCAGGCCGCTGCACCCGCCAGCTTTCGCCTTTCCGCGATGCGGGCAAAGGCGCTGATTGCGCGATCGATATCGGCCTCGGTTGTGGTCGGCCCCAGCGAAATACGCAGCGCCCCAAGTTTGGGGTCGCAGCCCATCGCCACGAGCACATGGCTTTCGCCGACCTTGCCCGACGAGCAGGCGGAGCCGGCCGATATGGCAAGCCCTTCAAGATCGAAGGCGATCTGTCCCGTTTCGGATTTCAGGCCCGGCAGCGTGAAGAAGCTCGTATTCGGTACACGCGGGCCATCCTTCCCGTGAATGATGACATCGGGTGCCGCCAGTTCCATGCCCGCTTCCAGCCGGTCGCGCAATAAAGCGATCGCAGCATTGCGAACCTCGATGCGTTCGGCGGCGGCCTCGGCAGCGGCGCCGAATCCGATGACGGCCAGCGTGTTTTCCGTGCCCGAGCGATGGCCCTTTTCCTGACCCCCGCCATGAATCAACGGCTTCGGCATCAGCACCTCGCCGCGCGAAACGAGCGCGCCGGCACCCTTGGGACCGCCGATCTTGTGCGAGGAGACGATCAGGAAATCCGCGCCGATCGCATTGATATCGAGCGGAACGCGGCCGGCTGCCTGGACCGCATCCACCACGAAGAGGCCGCCCGCCGCCTGAACGAGCTTCGCCGCCTCCGTGACGGGCTGGACAATTCCCGTCTCGTTATTAGCGAGCATGATCGCAACCATCGGCAGGCCGCTCGCCTTGTCATGGGCTGATAGCAGCGCCTCCAGCGCGGCAAGATCGACCGTGCCGTCCGATGTCACCGGTATTTCGCTGATATTATCCTTGGCAAACCGCCCGCCTTCGCGCACGGCCGGATGCTCGACCGCCGATATATAGAGATGGCCAACAGCAAGCGGGGTGCGTCCCATCCGGAATTCCGGGGTCAGCACCATATTGGCAGCCTCGGTGGCGCCGCTGGTGAAAACCACATGGGCAGCTTCCGCACCCGTAAGAGCCGCAACCTGCCGGCGTGCAGCCTCGACAGCCGCGCGGGCCGCCCTACCTTCGCCGTGAACGGAATTGGGGTTGCCTTGAACATCCATCGAACGCAGCATGGCTTCGCGGGCCGCCGGATGGAGCGGTGCGGTAGCATTCCAGTCGAGATAGAGGCGTGCTGCCGCCATAATCTTCTTCCTGCGCGACTTTGCTTTGCTGCGGCCGGCTCATTTTCCTTGAAATTTCAGCCGGGCATGCCTTATGACACGTTCCACAAACCGTTGCACAGACAACGCGCGGAACACCGCATCAAGTTTCGAATTGTTCTAAACTGCGTTCTAGAAAAGATGAGCGCATTCGTCAAGTCAACTTGCTGCGTGCCGTTGGGTTTGAACGCAGAAAAAGAAGAGCCGGAGTATCGATGCCCGAAGTAATTTTCAACGGCCCCGCTGGTCGCCTTGAAGGCCGCTATCAGCCCTCCAAGGAAAAGAGCGCCCCCATCGCGATTATCCTTCATCCCCATCCGCAGTTTGGCGGTACGATGAACAATCAGGTGGTTTACCAGCTCTTCTATATGTTCCAGAAGCGCGGCTTCACGACCCTCCGGTTCAATTTCCGCGGCATTGGCCGCAGCCAGGGCGAATTCGATCACGGCGCCGGCGAGCTTTCCGATGCGGCATCGGCACTCGACTGGGTCCAGAGCCTCCATCCGGATTCCAAGAGCTGTTGGGTTGCCGGCTATTCCTTCGGCGCCTGGATTGGCATGCAATTGCTGATGCGCCGTCCGGAAATCGAAGGCTTCATGTCGATCGCGCCGCAGCCGAACATCTATGATTTCTCCTTCCTCGCCCCCTGCCCGTCATCCGGCCTGATCATCAACGGCGATGCCGACAAGGTTGCGCCGGAAAAGGACGTCAACGGCCTCGTCGAGAAGCTGAAGACGCAGAAGGGCATCCTGATCACGCACAAGACCGTGCCGGGCGCCAACCACTTCTTCAACGGTCAGGTCGAGACGCTGCTCAGCGAATGCGAGGATTATCTCGATCGTCGCCTGAATGGCGAACTGGTGCCGGAGCCGGCTGCCAAGCGCATCCGCTAAGAAAAACGGCCGTTAGCGGGCCATTCTGAAAGTTGGACACGAGATCCCGTCGATCGTCATCGACGGGTGATCCTGCATGCCGATCTTTCGCAAAACCCTTTGCGATGCAGCGTTTTGCGGATGGGTGAAGGCGATGAATTGCCTGGCAAGACCGCGGCTGAAAAACCACTGCGCGAGTGCGCCTGCGATCTCCGTGGCGTAGCCGTTGCCCCAAGCCTCCTGCCGAATCGAATAGCCGAGTTCGAACTCGCCCCGTCCGCGTTCCCGGAAGCGCGAAAAGCCGGCGCGGCCGATGAAACGCCCATCGTCACGCCGCAGCATCTTATATTTGGTCGTGCCATCTCGCGCATGTTCGTCAAACCAGCTTTTCAGCCGTTCCTCGGCTTTTTCCAGCGTCCATGGCGCCGCACCCGAGAGATAGCGCGTTGTTTCGATGGTCGAATGCAATTGCCGAATCATTTCGGCATCACCCTTGTCCCACATCGTCAGCACGAGGCGCGGGGTTTCGAGTATGATGATGTCACTCATCTGCCTGCCTGTTTTCGTGGCGAATATAAACCAGTCCACGACGAATATAACGGAACCGATTTGGAACCGGCCACTCAGTTAAACGCTAGGTCCGATTTCAACAAGGCAATGAAGCGACAATATTGAACGTGAAGGCCCGCCGAAGCGGGCCTTTAGAACATCGTTCGATATCATCGCTCAGTGACATGCAGGCAGCCCCGGTGCGCCGCAGTTCTTCTTTGCCGGAGGCTTCTGCGGTGCCGGCGGAGGCGCCTTCACCTGCGGCTGTGCGATCTTCGGCTGGGGCTGGGGCTGCGGCCTGGGTTGAGCCTGCGCCTTCGGAGCAGGAGCGGGTGGCCTCGCCTGCACAGCCTCGTGCGGCGCGGGCCTCGGCTGAGACGCGGCCGGGTTGACCTGGCGCGGCGGTGCGGTCACGACGCGAGGCTGATTGTTGACCGGCGGCCGGGCATTGTTGACCACGTTGGGCTTCACCGGGGGCTTGGCGGCCAAGGCGGGCGCCGCCGGCTTCATTGCCTGAACATGCGCATTGGGTTTCGGCGCAGCCGCAATGGCATTCGGCTTCGTGATCGGAGCCGAATGCGGCGCCGGGGTCTTGGCGATCTGATTTTGTCCCTTCGCCGCAGGCGTATTGCCGGCCGGCGGCAAGGGCTGCCCCTTGGCGCCGGGAAGTGCATGCACGTTGCCATTTGTACCCGGCTGAACAGGTTGAGTGGCGATGGCCGGGTTATGGGTGGCGTTCGGCGCTGCCTGAGGCTGTTGAGCCTGCTTGGTTTGTGCCGCGCCAGGAGCCTTTGGCGGATTGCCGGTTGCGGGCAAGGGCTGGCCCTTCGCGCCGGGAAGTGGGTGGGCATTGGTATTCGTGCCCGGCTGGGCAGGTTGGGTGACGGCAGCCGGATTATGCGTGGCGTTCGGTGCCGCCTGCGGCTGCTGGGCCTGCTTCGTCGGAGCCGCTCCCGGAGTGGCCGGCACCTTGCCGGCCGCCGGCAAGGGCTGCCCGTTGGCACCTGGAAGCGCGTGTGCACCGTTTCCTGTCTGTGGCTGCGCTTGCGGCTGGGCCGTAGGTGCGACCGCCGGTGCGGCTCCGGTCGGAGTTTTGATCACCGCGGCCGGATGTTGTTGCTGCTGAACGGCCGCCTTCTTCTGTACCGATGGCGGCAGGGCAACATGCAGTGCCGCAGCACCGGCCCCGGCGATGACAGCAGCTCCGGCAATCTTCTGTCCGGTCGTCAGTCCAGGTGCCGCCGGTGCGGCTCCATTCTCGTTGACAGTCGTATTGTTGTTGACGACCGTGTTGTTCACCACCGTATTATGGATGTTGTTGAAGATGACATTGTTTTCCGGCGGTGCGACATCTCGCGGGGGCTCAACCCATTCGGGAACCGGAACATAGGTCGGCTCCGGCAATACGTAGAGATCGACCGCCGGCTGCGGCGGTGCCAGCTCGACGAAATCCGGCGGCGGCGGCCCCAGGAAGACGGGTGGCGGCGGCGGTGCATAACCGAAGTCGGCATCGTCGAAGTAGAGCACCGGCCGCTCGACATAGACGATTTCCGGCGGCGGCGGTGGCGGTACGTCATATTCGATGACGGTGAAGGACGGCGGCGGCTCGAGCGCTGCCTCGAAATGTTCGAGACGACGGCGTGCATCCCAGACGTGGGGACCGCGCTGATAACGCCTGAGATAGGACCAATAGGCCTCCGGCGTATCGGCCCGCCATGTCTCGCGCCAGGTTATCGCCTCGCGGCGGGCGGCGATGATGGCGCGCACCCGCCTTGCCATGGAGTCATTGGGATAGGCCGCCAGGAAATCCTCATAGCCCTGTAGCGTATCGCGATCGAGCGCTGCGAAATAAGCATCCCGCTCGTCGAAATCGCGGATCGCCTTCGTGCGAATTGCCGCATTGTCGTAGCTGGACACCTGGGCTGCCGGCGCATCGGGGCCGCGGTCGAAGAAGGTGAAGGCATTCTTGAATTTTGAGGCGTCCCAGGAAATCTGCGCGCCCTTGGTCAGATCGCTGACCCGCAGGCGCGTGCGGTCGAACACATCATCAAGCGGCAGACCGCCCACGCGGATCATCTCCGCCAGCGCATGCGCATAGGACCCGTAAGGACCAGCCTCCTGCGGCGCGACCGTGCCGGGCGCCGCATTGAACGCGATCAGCTGATTGGCGTCGGGATCGACCAGCGCCAGGCCGCCGGCCAGCGGTTGGTTGGACTGCACGAATGGATTGGCTCTCGCCGCATCCAGTACGACGATGCTGCCGCGATTGTCGATCGCAGCCAGCGATTTGGTGAAATCCGTCATGCGCAGCGCCTCGACAGGAACATCCGTCGCATTGGCGATCTGCGCGTCTACCGGCACGAAATAATTATCGCCCTGATATTGCACGCCATAACCCGCCAGATAGACGAAGACTACCGTATTGGGGCCAGACGCATTCGCTTTCGTCAGAAAGTCGCGCATCGCGTCGCGCAGGCCATTCTGATCGAGGTCGCGTGCGCCGATCACATCGAAGCCCGCTGCCTGCAACGTTTGTGCGATCAGACCGGCATCATTGGCTGGCGTCGGCAACGCACCCACCTTGTAGGCGGCATTGCCCACGACGAAGGCTATTCTCTTCTCCGGGGAACTTTGCGCTTCGGCCGGGGTCGCAGCAGCGATACCGGCCAAAACCAACATCATGGCAAGAAATGCCCAGATCGTCTTTTTGGATGACAATCCCATCTTCGAAAGCAGAGGTGACATACCGGTTTCTTTCACGAAACATGAGGTGCGTACGGGATCAACAAGAAATGATTAGGATTTGATTTGGGCGAATGCGGGGCTTATTCCCGGCAGCTTCGCGGCCATGTTACAATCTGTCGAGTTCAGAAGCGCCCGTTTACACATCTCGCCGGCGCCGAAACTTGTCGGCTACTCCCAGCAAAATGATGACGCGTCGGTAAATCGGTGCTAAACGCGCCACCGCGACATCAAACAATAGCGACTTCGCCGCGCCTTCCAGCATGCGGCATCGAGAGACCAAGATCATGGCTGAGTTCAAATCCGATTTCCTGCGTACCCTGCAAGAGCGTGGCTTCATTCATCAGATTTCCGATGAAGCAGGTCTCGACGATCTCTTGGCCAAGGAAACCGTGACGGCTTATATCGGCTATGATCCGACGGCATCGAGCCTCCATGTCGGCCATCTCACCCAGATCATGATGCTGCACTGGCTTCAGACGACCGGCCATCGGCCGATCTCTTTGATGGGCGGCGGCACCGGCATGGTCGGGGATCCTTCCTTCAAGGAAGAGGCCCGCAAGCTGATGACCATCGACATGATCGAGGACAATATCGCTTCTATCAAGCGTTGCTTCTCGAACTATCTCGACTACAACAAACCCGGCAACGCGGCCTTGATGATCAACAATGCCGAATGGCTGCGTTCGCTGAACTATCTCGAATTCCTGCGCGATGTCGGCCGGCATTTTTCCGTCAACCGCATGCTGTCCTTCGACAGCGTGAAGACGCGACTGGACCGCGAGCAGTCCCTTTCGTTCCTCGAATTCAACTACATGATCCTGCAGGCCTACGATTTCGTCGAATTGGCCAAGCGTTACGATTGCCGCCTGCAGATGGGTGGCTCGGATCAGTGGGGCAATATCGTCAACGGCATCGATCTCGGTCACCGCATGGGGACGAATCAGCTCTTTGCCCTGACCTCTCCGCTGCTGACGACCTCCTCCGGCGCCAAGATGGGCAAATCGGCTTCCGGCGCCGTCTGGCTGAATGCCGACCTGCTGCCTGTTTACGATTTCTGGCAATATTGGCGCAACACCGAGGACGCGGACGTTCCGCGCTTCCTCAAGCTGTTCACCACGCTGCCGATGGAGGAAATCGCGCGGCTTTCCGCCGTTGCAGGCTCGGAACTCAACGAAGTCAAGAAAATCCTTGCGACGGAAGTCACCGCGATCCTTCACGGCCGCGCGGCAGCCGAGCAGGCCGCCGAAACGGCACGCAAGACCTTCGAAGAAGGCGCTCTGTCGGAAAATCTGCCGTCGGTCGATGTTCCCTCCTCCGAACTCGAAGTCGGCATCGGGCTGCTGGCTCTGATCGTGCGCGCCGGTCTTGCCGGTTCGAACGGCGAGGCTCGCCGCCACGTCCAGGGCGGCGCAGTGCGCATCAACGATCAGCCCATCGGCGACGAGCGCAAGATCGTCGGCAGCGGCGAAGTCACCGCCGATGGCGTCATCAAGCTCTCGCTCGGCAAGAAGAAACATATCCTGATCCGGCCCGCCGCCTAGGCATCCGATCGGCACGAGAACGAACAAGCCGGCGCCCCTCGCGCCGGCTTTGTCATTTTCGACCGGCAATGACGCGGAGCATTATCGATGCTGACGAATTTTTTTAGTCCCATGTCGGATTGCAGTCTGCCCATTCGTTCTCAGTTCAAATCGCACGCTGGGAGGTGACCTATGGATGAACTGCCTGTGATCAAGATGAGGCGCAAAGGCCGAAGCCTCACGCAAAGCATGTTGATTCCCAGCGAGAGCATGATCGTCCGCGCGCTGCGGGCGGCACCGCCTGGCCGGTTGTCCGATATTGCGGAAGTGAGAAAGGCGCTTGCCAGGCAATATGGCACTGATGCCTGCTGCCCCGTCACCGTTCAGCGACATCTGGTGCAGATCAGCCAGAACGGCACCGCTCCGTTCTGGCGTGTCGTGGACCCCGCTCGACCATTCGCCCGACGCATGAACGGTGGGCCGGAACGAATATGAGAGCGATTGGCGGAAGAAAAATAATCCTTCCTGCCTTCGCTATCGAAAGTCAGAGGCCTAAGCGCCCGCCCCTCAAAATTCAAATATCTGCCTGAAAACGCCCGGCGCGATGATCGAAAGAGGATTGATCTGCAGGTTCGATTTCTCCAGCGTGCCGGTCAATCTGAAGGTGATGCCGATCAGGCCACGATCGCTGCCGTTGCCCAGGATGAAGCCGACGATCGGAACTTCCGCGAACAGCCGGTTCAGGCCATAGGCGGGCATGAAGGTTCCCGTCATGTCCATCTTGCCGTCGGCGTCCTTCAGCACGCCCTGGAACGTCGCCCCGACCTGTACCCCGCGCACCACGCCGTTTTCGACGGAGAGCACCCCATCCCGCATCACCAGCCGGGCAAAGCCGCGCTCGAAGCTCTGCGAACGCGTATCGATATTCTGCTTCACGGCCGAATTCAGGCTCTTGCCGTTCTTTCCGCTCGGCGTCGACACGATGGTCGAGAGTTTCTTGTCATCGGTGATGGAGAAGTTTCGGATATCGAGAGAGCCATCCCAGTCATCCTGCCCGATCGAGCGCAGCGACAGATTGAGCAGCCCGCCCCGCAAATGCTTGTAGAGGTCGGTGAAGCGCGCAACCGCCCCCGCGTCGCCGCTCGTGATACGGATGACGCCGTTGGCCCCTTTGCTCATCTGGGTGACGAGCGCTTCGCCGCTACGGGTCACGCCGGAAAAATCCGCAGCCGTCGTCTTGCCGCCGGAAATCGAATAGACGCCTTTGACATTGCCGATCGTCTCGTCATTGAAGCCGACCACCTTGTCGAGATTGGCGCGAACGGTCGCGCTTGCCGATTCATCCCCGTTCGAACTCTGCTGGCCGCCGGATGTGGATGTCTTCAGGCGCGCGAGGATCGGCCTTATGTCGGCGGAATTGCCAGACACGGCGACGTCATAGCCGCCGCTTTTGCTCCGCTTCAGCGAGAGCGCGAAATCGTCGAGCGCCGAAAGCTTCACGCTGGTGAAACTCGCCGAGGTAAGGCTCCCCTTACTGATCAGAAGATCGCCGCTGGCGCTGAAGCCATCGCCCTTGAGCGTGAAGTTCTTGAGCGCCGTCTGGCTGTCCGGACCGGACGCTTCGAACTGCGCAGTCGCCGCAATGCCGCTGCCTTTCGACCAGCCGATCCAGGGAACGGTCAGAGCAGCCTTGCCGAGATCGACCTTCACGCCCTGGCGGTCATCATCGATACGCGTCAACTCCACTTTGACCGGTCCCTCGATCATATCGCGAAGTCCAGGCAGAACCGTGTTGCGCTGCGCATCGGTCAGCGTTGCCGTAATGACGCGGGCGCGCTTGACGGCCGATTTGCCGTCGGTGGGCTCGACCATCTCGATCTGGGCGGGAATGCTATCGATCTGAGCCTGGGCTTGCAGGTGCACGGATTGCGGATCGGCCGAAATTACACCGGTCAGATTGTCGATCTTGCGATTGTTCATGGGCTTCAGCAGATCGACATTGTCCAGATTGAGCGTCGCCTGCCACTCCGGCTGAGGCGGCTGCTGATCTCTGATCAGCCCTATCCTGGCATCGACCTTGGCGACGATCTTGCCATTGAAATCCTCCGGCTTGAACTCGGTCCGCTGCAGGACCTCCAGAGGCTTGTAGGTCAGAAGTTCGCCGATAGCGTCACCGGAGCCTGAAATCGTCAAATCGAGATCGGCCATCAGCGGCTTATCGTAGGTCGCCGGGATCGAGAAGCTGCTGTCGCTCAGCGTGATCGTACGCCCTGTCGAAAAGTAGGACGTCGCCGAGGCGATATCGACGACCATATTCGGACCGGTAAGATCGAAATGCGCTTTGGTATCGCGCAATGGCGGGATGTCGCCCGGAACATTCATTCGCGCGCCGTCAATATCAAAGGCGATATGCAACTCATTCTTGCCAAGCTGCAACCTGCCGGTCTGTGACGCTTCCCGCAGCCGGCCAGAAGGAATGAAAACGGATATGACGGCATTAGAAACCGATCCGCCGAAGAGATTGCCCTCGACCCAGGTTCGGGGTTTGGAGGCCATCCAGAAGGGCCATAGCTGCTTGACCACAGCCGTATCGAGCTTGTCTGCACGGCCGCCGAAACTGATCTCCGGCGAGCTGTCACCGAGCTTCATATGCAGGGAGCCGAAAAGCGCGCCCTGCGGCGTCGATATGCCGAGATTGTCGAACTGGAATTCCTTGGTCGCTGAAAAGAACCGGCCGGTGGCACGACCATCGAAGCTGATGGGCTTTTCCCCTGATAGGGAGGAAGCGGCAACCCCATCCTTGATCACGAAGTCGATACCGAAGCCTTTGCCCGCATTGGCGTCAACGCGATCGAGATCGATGAGCGCGCCGGAGAACGGCACGCTCGTCCCGAGGAACTGCGCATTGGACGGAGCGATCTCCAGGGTTTGGTGATCGAAGTTGTAGGCCAGGTTGATATCGGCTCGCGTCAGCTCCTGCGGATCATGGTCCATGTAGAGGACGCCGGGCTTGACGTCGATGGTGGCGTTCAGCTTCGGATCTGCGCCTGCCTGCCCCTTGACGGCCGAAAGCGTGACGTCCCCGAAGGTCGTCAAACCCTGCCGCGGCGTACCGTTCGGGTCGTAGGTCATCGTAAGCGGCTTGAGGTCCAGATTGGATATCCTGGCCGCAAGCGAGGAGCTGCGACCGGCCTCCTTTTGATCCGCCCGCACATCCAGAAGCGCCACGGAACCATTGAGCGCCACCTGGCCAAAGAGATGCAGGGAATTCGGAGCAGTGCGCTCGAAGGCCAGATTGTCCACGACAACAGAGATCGGCTCGCCTTCCTGCCGCGCCAGCTTCATGGAGAAGCCGGAAATGCGCACGGAATTCGTGCCGCCTCGCTGGACGAAACGTTCGAGGAAATCGAGATTGTCGAAAGCTGCATTGAGGGCTTTGGGCAGGGCATCGACACGCAAAGTGGTCAAATCCACCGGGTCGCCTTGCGGCAGCAGCGAAGTATCGAGCGCGATCCCCTCAGCCGCGACACTTGCCACTTCCACCCGGCCCTCGATGAGGGCCAAAGGGTCCAGCTCCATGTTGACGGCCGACATTGTCGACAGATGCTTGCCGCTCTCCTGATCGACGACATTGACGTCGCGTGCTTCCAGCGCTAGCCGCAGGCCGGAGGTAAACCGGATCACGGTCGCGCCCACCTCTGCCTTGTAACGCGGGCCGATAGCCTGATCGAGAGCCGTTTGCGCTTTCTGGGACAGCGGCGCATCGAAGATGCCGCCTTCGATGGTCGCGATGACGGCACCGAGAATGATGGCAAGAAACGCACAGAAAACCATCGTCATGCGGCAGACATGCCAAATATGCGAGCGCTTGCGGCGACTGCGCTCCGGCACGTGTACGATCAACGGATCTTCGACCTGAGCGGACGGCAGATGGTCGAGCGATACGAGATCCTTTTTGCGGAATGTTATCTTTTCGCCTCGGATCACTCCTGCGCGTGCCTTTCGCTTATACAATTTTGTTGGTGACGCTGCGTCCCATTGGACGGCACACACGAGCAGTATATATGCCTTCCCTCAAGTGTCATCTAAAAAACCGGCAAAAGAAAGGTTTTCCCGTGGCGGAAGTTTTACCGATTCAACTGAACGTCGGCGACAAGGCACCCGATTTCGATCTTCCGCGCGATGGCGGCGATCGCGTTCGCCTTGCCGATTTTGCTGGAAAGCCCTTGGTGATCTATTTCTATCCCAAGGACGATACCACCGCCTGCACGACCGAATCGATTAGCTTCACGGCGCTGGCTGCCGACTTCGCAAAACTCGGCGTCGCCCTCCTCGGCGTCTCGCCTGACATTGTGAAAAGCCACGACAAATTCGTCAAGAAGCATGCGCTTTCCGTGCCGCTTGCCTCCGACGAGGAAAAGACCATGGCAATGGCCTATGGCGTCTGGCGGGAAAAGAGCATGTATGGCCGCACCTATATGGGTGTGGTCCGCTCGACCTTCCTGATCGGTGCCGATGGGCGCATCGCGGCAATCTGGGACAAGGTCAAGGTGGCGGGACATGCCGAAGCCGTCCTGGCCGCAGCCAGGGAGCTCTAAGGCCATGTCCGGCGGTCCCGAACCCATCGCGTCGCTGCGCGGCGGCGCCATCACCGCGATCCGTTCGGCCGATCTCGATCGTAAGACCGAGCTTGCCCAGGAATCGGCAAGGCGCTGGTTTGCGCGTACCCTGTCGCTGCGTTCCCCGCTCGACCCGCCGCTCGCCGATCGGCCTGGCCGGCCGGAAAAGCCGGAACTGGTCCCCCCGAAAAACATGGAGAAGCGCTCGCTGCATACGCTGAAAGGCCGCATCGCTCTCCTGCATGCCATCGCCCATATCGAGCTGAATGCCGTCGATCTGGCGCTCGATATCGTCGCACGTTTTGCGACAGGACCGGTCCCCAATTCCTTCTTTGACGGCTGGATGCAGGTCGCCTTCGAAGAAGCCAAGCATTTTCGCATGGTGCGGGCGCGCCTGCGCGAACTCGGCGCTGACTATGGCGACCTGCCCGCCCATGACGGCCTGTGGCAGGCTGCCCATGCGACCCGCACCGATCTCACCGCCCGCCTAGCCGTGGTGCCGTTGATTCTCGAAGCCAGGGGGCTCGACGTGACGCCGGCGCTGCAGGCGAAAATGCGCGAAACCGGCGACCTGGAGAGCGCCGCCATACTCGACGTCATCTACAATGACGAGAAAGGCCACGTCGCCGTCGGCGCGAAATGGTTTCGCTTCCTGTGCGCGCGGGAAAAGCGCGACCCCGCCCGAACCTTCCAGGAGCTGGTCCGCGCCAATTTCCGCGGTTCGCTGAAGGCTCCGTTCAATGACATTGCACGGGCGGAAGCCGGGCTGACACCGTCCTTCTATCGCTCGCTGACATCGACAAGCAGTGCTTGACGTACCAAGGACAAACGGTTTTTCCGGCATTTGATACCGCAATAGAAAGCATTCATTAACCATAATGCCGTGTACTTCCCTTAGGTGCCAGACTGCACCGATTGGGAGATTCTCGGTGACAGCAAAGCCTCAGAACCGGGTTTTCGGTAGACAACGGCGACATCACACCATCATCCTCGCCAGCGGCGATACGGTGCGTCATATGACCGTGCGGCCGTGGATGGCAGCCATTGCCGTCTGCCTGGTCGGCATCTTCTCGATCGGCTATCTCCTTGCCACGTCCTACCTGGTCCTGCGCGACGATCTGATCGGCGCAACGATGGCCCGCCAGGCGCGCATGCAATATGATTATGAAGACCGGATCGCCGCTCTGCGGGCGCAGGTCGATCGCGTTACCTCGCGCCAGCTCCTGGATCAGCAGGTCGTAGAGGAGAAGGTCGACAAGCTGATCGAACAGCAACAGCAACTCTCCTCGCGCAACGGAAAGCTCAGCACCCTTCTCGACAGGGCAGAGAATTCCGGCCTGACCGACAAGAGCGCGCATCCGGATGCCAGCGCTGCGGCGCAGAAGAATGAACATGCGCAGCTGACGTCCCCCAAGGCAATCGAAAAGCTTCTCACGAGCGGCAAGCCGGCTGACGCCACACCCGACAATTCCACCCTTGCCTACGTCCCCGCCCCCGAAACCGTCGCCGACCGCGCGGATCGGGTCTTCTCCAAGGTGACGCTGTCGCTGAAGCATATCGAACAGGATCAGTTGTCTCGAATCCGCAATCTCACCGCCGACGCGTCCGAAACCGCCAATTCTATTCAATCGATCATGCAGAATGTCGGCATCAAGGTGCCGAACCAGGTCGCGGGCATTGCGCGTGAAGATACGGACGACGGGGTGGGGGGACCTTATGCGCCTCCGGAGAACGTAGACCAGTTCGAACAATCCATGGCGCAGCTCGATACCGCCTTGACACATCTGGAAACCGTGCGGGGTGCCGCCGAAAGCCTCCCCTTCCGCAACCCGGCGCCGGGCAAGCTCGTCACCAGTCCCTTTGGCAACCGCAAGGATCCCTTCTTCGGCACGCTGGCGCTCCATACCGGCACCGACTTCCATTTCAGTCCCGGTGAAAAGATCAAGGCGACCGCCCCGGGCAAGGTGGTTTCGGCCGGATGGACCGGCGGCTACGGCAATATGGTGGAGATCGACCACGGCGACGGCATCACCACCCGCTATGGGCATATGGAACAGGTGCTCGTTAAAGTCGGCGACAAGGTCGGCGCCGGCGATGCGATCGGTCTTGCGGGCAGCACGGGGCGCTCGACAGGAACACATCTGCATTACGAAGTGCGCGAGAACGGGCATCCCGTAGACCCGATGTATTTCATCGGCGCCGGCACGAAACTCGCAAGTTACATCAGCGGATTGGGCGCAATTTAGCTGCCGGAATTGTGACAAACACGCAACAAAGATGGCACTAATCCAAAAATTGCGTTATGAATGAACTTCGAGCCTGTTGAAGCGCCTGCTTTCCTTGACTTCATGGGTATTTGGTTCTATGTCGCGCTGCATTGCGGCACGTTCATGCGTGTCGATTCATGGTGTTCGACTGAACCAAGACGGAATTAGTTTTCCCTTTGACAACATTTGCTGACCTTGGCCTGAGCCAAAAAGTCCTTTCCGCGGTGACTGACGCGGGCTACATCACACCGACTCCCATCCAGGCCGGTGCCATCCCCTTTGCGCTTCAGCGCCGCGACATCTGCGGCATTGCCCAGACCGGAACCGGCAAGACCGCCTCCTTCGTGCTTCCGATGCTGACGCTGCTCGAAAAGGGCCGCGCTCGCGCTCGTATGCCGCGGACGCTGATTCTGGAGCCGACGCGCGAACTTGCTGCGCAGGTCGCCGAAAACTTCGAAAAATACGGAAAGAACCACCGTCTGAACATCGCCCTTCTGATCGGCGGCGTTTCCTTCGAAGAGCAGGACCGCAAGCTCGAGCGTGGCGCCGATGTGCTGATCTGCACGCCCGGCCGCCTGCTGGATCATTTCGAACGCGGCAAGCTGCTGATGAGCGCCGTCGAGATCTTCGTGATCGACGAAGCCGACCGCATGCTCGATATGGGCTTCATCCCGGACATCGAGCGCATCGCCAAGCTCATACCCTTTACGCGCCAGACACTGTTCTTCTCGGCAACGATGCCGCCGGAAATCCAGAAGCTGGCCGACCGCTTCCTGCAGAACCCCGAACGCGTCGAAGTCGCCAAGCCGGCATCGACGGCCAAGACCGTGACGCAGCGCTTCGTTGCCTCGCATAGCAAGGACTATGAGAAGCGCGCTACGCTGCGCGATCTCATCCGCGCCCAGACGGATTTGAAGAACGCGATCATCTTCTGCAATCGCAAGAAAGATGTGGCCGATCTCTTCCGCTCGCTCGAACGCCATGGTTTTTCTGTCGGTGCGTTGCACGGCGACATGGACCAACGCTCTCGCACGACGATGTTGCAGAACTTCCGTGACGGACAGATTCAGCTTCTCGTCGCCTCCGACGTCGCAGCTCGAGGTCTCGATCTTCCCGATGTCGGTCACGTCTTCAATTTCGATGTTCCGATCCATTCGGAAGATTATGTCCATCGTATCGGCCGCACCGGTCGTGCCGGTCGCTCAGGCGCCGCATTCACCATCGTCACCAAGCGCGACACCAAGCATGTCGACGCGATCGAGAAACTGATCGGTGAAGATGTCCAATGGCTGAACGGCGATCTCTCGGCTCTGCCGCCTGCTGACGAGAGCGGTGACGACAACCGCTCCTCCTCACGCCGCCGTGATCAGAAGGGTAAGGGCCGCGATCGCGATCGCAGCCGTGGAGGCCGCAACGCCTCGAGTCATAAATCTGATATCGACGTCGAGGACAATGACGTCGTAGCGATCGAAGCAGCACCAGCAAAGGCCGAAAGCGTGAAGAACGAGCGCAAGTCTGAGAACAACAATAACAGATCCAATAACGGTTCTCGTAACAGCCACCGGCCCTTCCCTGCTGCCAATGACGATCATCGCGAGCGCCGCAACCGCTATCGCGATCAGGACGACGGCCCGACTCCGGTTGGATTCGGTGACGATATCCCCGCTTTCATGCTCATTGTGGCAAACGCCAAGGCCTAATATATCCTCTCGGATGCGCAGCAGGCTGGATTGCCGGGTGCTGCGCCCAATTTCGGGATTTGACTATTGGGCAAGCCTGGCATCGATTTCCCAGGATTAGGAACCGGCCTCGCAATCTTGCGGGACGGCAGGCTCTTGCTTTACCGGCGCCTCAAGGCACCGGAAGCCGGATGCTGGAGCATCGTCGGCGGCAAGGTCGATTACATGGAGCCCGCCGCCAGGGCAGCCATTCGCGAAGCGGAAGAGGAAAGCGGCCTCTCCATCGGCAAAATCGATTATCTCTGCACCGAGGAAGTCATTATCGAGGCCGACCGGCAGCACTGGATTTCGCTCATCTATCTCTGCAGGGATTTTTCCGGCGAACCCCGGCTGATGGAGCCGGACAAGCTCTCCAATTTCGGCTGGTTTGGCCGAAACGAGTTGCCGGCTCCGCTTTCCGAGTTTGCCAAGGCAACCATCGCCCATTTAAGCGAAGAAGACTTTCGCTGAGGCTTACTTGTCGGAACGAAGTGCGGCCTCATAGGCGAGCCGCACCCAGCGCGCCATTTCATCCGGATCGTCGAACGCATCGTCGGGTATCGACCAATAGGGCATGTTGACGGCTTTCCCCTTCTTGCCCTCATAGGCCCAGCGCCGCGCGCCGGCCGCCTCGAATTCGGAAGCGCTGGCATCGTCTGCCTTCAGGAGAATCTCATCGTCCACTTCGAGCGCCAGGATGCGCCCCATATGATAGATACCCTTGCCGCCGAACATCCGTTTGATGGTGACAGGCCCGAGAGACTGAAACATTTCCTCGATATCGATATTATCCATCCACTAACCCTTCAAAATGCCACCCGCCGCCACGACAGCTTCGGGCGTATCGACATCGAGATGGGCCGCCTCGCCGATCTCGACGTCGACAACAGGCAGCCCCGATGTCTCGATGATGTGCCGCGCGCCGACATCGCCTTCCAGCCGCATCACGGCATTCAAAACGGAGCGCGGCAGGATAACGGGATTGCCGCGCTTCCCGCCGGATACGGCCCGCACGATCGCCTGACCATTTGCCTCACGAAAGGCTGATATCAAGGTTTTCAGATCGTCATTTGTAACGCCGGGCATGTCGGCCAGCATGACAAGGATGCCATCGGCCTTTTGAGCCGCCAGCGTACCGACACCAGCAACCAGCGAACTCGCCATGCCGGATGCATAATCCGGATTGAATACAACCTCAACGGCAAGACCGTTTAGCGCATCCTTGATTTCCTCGCGACGATGTCCGGTGACCGCAACGATATGGGATGCGCCGCTTGCTATGGCCACGGATGCCGAACGGCGAACCAGCGGTACGCCTTCGAATTCCGCCAACAGCTTGTGCGAACCGCCTTCGCCCATTCTGCTCGCCTTGCCGGCAGCCAGCAGGACGACGGCGACCGATATCTCAGCCGCCGGCTTGGCGGCAATGTCGCGCGGCCGTGGACGTGACTGAATTTCCATCAGCAACCCTCCAACGCCCATGCCGCTGATATCCTGCCGCGTCGGTTGTTCGCCGGCTAATATGCGGTCCAGCACCCAGTCGAAGCCATTCTCCTTCGGGCTGCGCGCGCATCCGGGCGCTCCGACGACATGGACGTCGCCAACCTTGCCGAGCACCAATAGATTACCCGGATCGACGGGCATGCCGACCTGAATGACCTCGCCGCCGGCAAGCCGAATCGCTTCCGGAATGACGTCGCCGGCATCGATGACCGCCGAAGCGCCGAAAACGATCACCAGTTTGGGCAGCCGATCCTGGGCCGCGAGAGCGCGACGGATCGCGCCGGCAACATCGGCCGCGCCATGGGCAACCCGCTCTTCCCGCTGCAACACGCTGGCCGCCGGCTGCAGCCGCTGCGAAAGGATGCGTGCCGTCTTGTCCATGACGGAGGCCTTCAGCGACGGCAGCTCCGTAGCAACAAGCGATACGGCATGAGGGATGAAGGGCTTGACCTCAAAAACCGGCATTCGCCGCAGAATTTCGACACCAGCCGCTACTTTAGCGGCGGAAACGGCGAGCGGGATGATCTTGAAGGTCGCGACCATGTCGCCCGTTCGCACCGGTACATGGTCCGCGAGACAGGCAAGGGTGATCGCCGGGTCGAGAGTGTTGATCCGATCGACCGCCATGCGATCCGCAATGAATAGGCCGTCGACGGTGCTGTAAACATTCACCCGTCCCGTCGCTGACTCGGAAAAAGTCAGATGATCCGGTGCGATGGCCCGCGCCAGCCGCTCCGCGGCCTCGTCTTCCATAAGGTCGCCCGCTTCGATGCGCGCAGCGATAACGCGGTCGATTCCGGCGGCGGCGAGTCGCTCGATATCTCCGCCGGTGAGCTTATGCCCCTTGGAGAAGCTGCCGTCAGACAATCGAACGGAATGCGCGAGAACCGCACCCTTCGCCTCCGCCGTCAAAAATTCACCGAAGATCATAGCGCAACGCCTTTCGGCGACGAGACATCCCGCCCGCGAAGCGAAGCGATGACCTCTGCCATAATGGCGACCGCGATCTCGGCCGGACTTGCGGCACCGATGGGAAGCCCGATCGGCGCATGAATGCGGACAAGCTCGGTTTCGCTCAGGCCTTCCCGCTTCATGCGTTCCAGGCGGCTGGCATGCGTCTTGCGGCTGCCGAGCGCGCCGACATAGAAACAGCCGGTCTTCAGCGCCTGAATAATCGGCTCGTCATCGATCTTGGGATCATGGGTTACGGCAACCAGCGCCATATAGCTGTCGAGCGGCCGCTCCTTCAGCGCGTCGACTGGCCAATCGGCGATCAGGTCTATGCCCTCGAAGCGTTCCGGCGTGGCGAAGGCGCTGCGCGGATCGATGATCGTCACGTCGAAACCGGCAAGTGCGGCCATCGGGGCGAGAACCTGGCTGATATGGACAGCGCCGATTACGACGATGCGCGGCGGCGGCAAATGAACATTGAAGAACAGGTTCTGCCCGCCGATCTCAAGTGCCGCGGACTTGCCCGAGCGGAATGCCGCTGCAGCCGCATCGGCGAGAGCGCCTTCGAGTACATCACCTTCGACGATGAGCCGATCCTGGCCTCCGGAGAGATCGGTGACGAGGATCGCCGCCTGCCGTTTGCGCCGCATTTCGTTCAGCCGCGCCAGTATCTGACGGTCCATCAGCCGAGCCTTTCGACATAGACGCTGATGCGGCCGCCGCAGGAGAGGCCGACCCGCCACGCGGTCTCATCGGCAACGCCGAATTCCAGCATGCGCGACTTGCCCGTTTCGATGACATCGAGCGCCTCGGTGATGACGGCGCCTTCGACGCAGCCGCCGGAAACCGACCCGTGAAAATTGCCTTCGCCGTCGATAACCAGATGGCTACCGGACGGGCGTGGCGCCGACCCCCAGGTATCGACAACGGTCGCCAGGGCCACGTTGCGGCCCGCCGACACCCATTCCTCCGCGATCACGAGCGGATCCAGACTTTCGGATATATCTGACATCGGAGCCTCATTGCTTGCCGAGAAACCGCCTGGGATCATAGCTATCCGCGCGGCCGGCGGTGAGAGCCGATACGAGATCGGCCAGAGATAATAGATTGTGAACGGGACGGAATTCGTCAACATGCGGGAGCATCGCTTTTACACCGCGCGCTCGAGCCTCGAAACCTTCGAAGCGCAAGAGCGGGTTGAGCCAGATCAGCCGCCGACAGGAGCGATGCAGACGATCCATCTCTTGCCCAAGCAATTCCACACCTTCGCGCTCCAGCCCATCGGTTATCAAGAGCACGATTGCGCCCTGCCCCAGCACGCGGCGCGCCCATAGCCTGTTGAATTCCTTCAGCGCCTCGCCGATCCGCGTGCCACCGGACCAGTCGCGCACCGCGGCCGCGCATTCGTCCAGTGCCTGATCCGGGTCCTTGTGGCGCATTGCTCTGGTCACGTTGGTCAGCCGCGTTCCGAACAGAAACGTATGCATGCGCCGCCGCCGTTCGGTGAGCACATGCAGGAAATGCAGGAAGATACGCGTGTACTGGCTCATCGAGCCGGAGATATCGGCCAGCACGACCAGCGGCGGCTGCATTTCCTTCGGCCGTCGGAAGCGCGGCAGGATCAGCGCTCCGCCCGTCCGAAGGGCCGAGCGCATCGTCGCACGTGGATCAACCTTGGCCACCGTGCGTGACGGTGCGAAACGGCGCGTGCGCACACGGTCCAGCGGCAATTGCAGCTTCGCCAGTTCCTTCTTGGCGACGGCAATCTCCGCCGCCGACATTTGGGCGAAATCCAGATGGCGCAGAACCTCGCTGCCGGAGCTGGTAAATCGCGAATCTATTTCGATATCGGGCGCCTCGCGCTGCGGGCGCCGTTCGTCACGGTTGCTAAGCAAGGCATCGCTTGCGCGGCTCTCGCCCGGCTTCGGTTTTTCCTTCTGCCGGTGGTCGGGCGCGACGGGCGACATCATCGCGATCATCTTGGCGACCAGATCGCGAGAACGCCAGAACAGCCGGAACGCTTCGTCGAAGACGGCCAGATCCTCATGACGCTTGACGAAGATCGAACACAGGGCGGCGTGAAATTCCTCGCGGGAGCCGATGCCGATGGTCTCAACCGCCTCGATGGCATCCGCAATAGCACCAGGCCCGATCTTCAGCCCGGCCTTGCGCAACGCCCGGCCGAACAGCACGATATTATCGGCAAGGCGCCCGTCACCGGGCGGTGACGGCGCAACGATGATGCCATCCTGCGTGCCCGATGCCATGGCTTATCCCGCCGCCAGCAGTTCGGCTTTCACCTCGTCCAACACACGCTTGCCTTCGGCGCCCTGTATACGGGCGATATCGTCCTGATATTTCAATAGCGTGCCCAATGTATCCGAAACTGTCTCGGGATCGAGCGCCAGCCGATCGAGTTCCGTCAGGGCAGTCGCCCAGTCGATCGTCTCGGCAACGCCCGGATTCTTGAAGAGATCGAGCGTGCGCAGCTTCTGTACATAGGCGACGATCTGGTGCGACAGCGCTTCGTTGCAGCCAGGCACCTTGCGGCGAATGATCTCAAGCTCCTGCTCGGCCGCAGGATAATCGACCCAATGATAGAGGCAGCGCCGTTTCAGGGCGTCATGCACCTCGCGCGTCCGGTTCGTGGTGATGATGACGATTGGCGGTTCGGCGGCGCGGATGGTTCCGAGCTCCGGCACCGTCACCTGAAAATCGGACAGCACCTCCAGCAGAAATGCCTCGAAAGCCTCGTCGGTGCGATCCAACTCATCGATCAGGAAGACCGGCGCCCGACCGCCGATGGACGACAGCGCCTGCAGCACCGGCCGGCGGATCAGATAGCGCTCGGAGAAGATATCGGCTTCGATACGGTCGCGGTCGGTGAGCCCCGATGCTTCTGCCAGTCGGATTTCCAGCATCTGTGCCGGATAGTTCCATTCGTAGACGGCCGAGGAGACATCCAGCCCTTCATAGCATTGCAGCCGGATGAGCGGCCGGTCGAGCGCCTTCGCCAGGACCTTGGCAATTTCCGTTTTGCCGACGCCGGCCTCGCCCTCGAGAAAGAGCGGCCGTTTCATCTTCAATGCGAGAAACAAAACAGTGCCGAGCGCGCGTCCGGCCAGATAGTCCTGGGCGCCGAGCAATGCCATCGTCTCATCGATCGAACTCGGCAGTGAAGGTAAAGTCTGATCCGCCATGATAACTCCCTTGCAGGGGTTATAGCGTGTGATAGCCGCGGTTCATATAGAGGAGTGCCGGCTTCGGTTCGCTATAGCGTATGGCCATCACTTCGCCGAAGATGATGTTGTGGGTGGAGGCCTGCTTGATCTCGAGTACGCGGCAATCGAAGGCGGCAAGCGCATCGGCAAGCACCGGCGCACCCGTGACCAGCGTCTCGAACTTGCCGGCAGCGAAACGCTCGTCGACAGTCAGCTGCGTTTTGCCGGAAAAGGCATCTGCCAGGGCTTGATGATCGGCACCCAGCGAATTCAGGGCAAAGATGCCGCTTTTGAAGAAGATTTCGTTCTTGACGTTGCTGTTGTTGAGGCAAATCAGAACCGTCGCGGGGCTGTCCGACACCGAGCACGCGGCCGTGATCGTCACGCCACGCCGCTCCGCGCCGAGTGCCGTCGTCACCAGCTGCACATGGCCGGCATAGCGGCTCATGGCATCGCGATAAAGCGCCGGATCCATACGTTGCCTGTCTAGCACCACCGTCTCCTTTGTTGAGTCGTGCTTGCCTATCATGGAATATGACGGTCAGGCGTTAGCTTTTCTACAATAGGATTATTGAAAACAGAGCGATTTTGCTGCTTTTTCTTTGACGATGCCCCGCAGACGGATAAATAGAGCAGAAAAATTGTCCGGGATACTCCATTGATGAACGTTCTGCGCCGCCTTCCGCTCCTGCTTGCGCTGCTTTCGGCAGCCGGCAGCAGCTATGCCGCGGGAATTCACATCGGCGTCGTGGCCCCGCAGGACGGTAATTTTGCAACGCTGGGGGCAGAGATAACCGCTGGCGCAAATTTCGAGGTCCAGGCTCAAAAGGATACGGCGACCGTCGTCAACGAGCCTTGCACGGAGGATGGCGGCCGAGCGGCCGCTGAAGCGCTGGTGGCTGCCAAGGCACAAGTTGCAATTGGCTTTCTCTGCACGGAGACCCTCGAGGGCGCGCTGCCGCGCCTCAAGGATGCCGGCATTCCCGTCATCACCGTTTCCGTGCGCTCGCGCATCCTCATGGAAGACGCGTTGAAGAACGGCTGGCCCCTCTTTCGCCTGGCACCGGTCGATAGCGCCGAGGCAGCCGTGGCAATCGATACAATTCTGAAAAACTGGGTTGCGGAACCGATGGCGCTGATCGATGACGGCACGATACACGGCCGCGAACTGGTCGGCGCTATCCGCAATGCGCTTGAAGAAAAAGGGCTGAAGCCTGTTTTCACCGATACGTACCGTCCTGGACAGGACCAGCAGATCGCCCTCGTGCGACGACTGAAGAAGGCAGGTGCAACGCGCGTCTTCGTCGGCGGCGACCGCAGCGATGTCGCCGTGATCGCCCGTGACGCCAAGAGCGAGAACATCCCGTTGGTCCTGATGGGCGGCGATGCCATGCGTGCCGCAGACCAGCCCCTTCCCTTGCTGGAGGGTGTGCAGGCAATCGCACTGCCCGACTATGCCGGCCTGCCGGCAGCCCAGCCCACGATACAGGCGATGCGCGCAGGCGGCATCGAACCTGACGGCTATACGCTGCCGGCCGCGGCAGCGGCGCAGATCGCCAGCCAGGCAGCGCACGGCGCCAAGGCGGACAATAAACCCATTGCCGAAAAGCTCGTCGGAACGGTTTTTCAGACAATAATCGGCCCGATCTCGTTCGGACAGAACCACGAATTGACCGAAAACCCTTATCGCCTGCTGGAATGGCGGGGCAATACCTTCGTGCCGATGACGTCGCCGTCGAATTGAGGTGATCCGTTCGGGCGGTTGTTTGCCCGCGAGAGCGGTGCTAATCCAGACGCCACTGCATAATCTAAAGCACTACAGCGACCCTAGCGCGTCACATGTGACGCGCGGCGCTGTAGACATCAGTTGGAGCTCAGCTACCCATGACCTTGCCGATCCGCATTGCCCCTTCCATTCTCGCCGCCGACTTCGCCAAGCTCGGGCAGGAAGTCAAGGATGTGACCGAAGCCGGCGCCGACTGGATCCATCTCGATGTCATGGACGGCCATTTCGTGCCGAACATCTCCTTCGGCGCCGATGTCATCAAGGCGCTGCGTCCGTACACGACAGCCACTTTCGACTGTCATCTGATGATCTCGCCGGCCGATCCCTATCTGGAAGCCTTTGCCAAGGCCGGCTGCGACCGCATCACGGTTCACGCCGAAGCCGGCGTGCATCTGCACCGCTCGCTGCAGACGATCCGCCATCTCGGCAAGAAGGTCGGCGTTACCCTCAACCCGGCAACGCCGCTTTCCGTGCTCGAAAACGTGCTCGATGACATCGACCTGATCCTGATCATGTCGGTCAATCCAGGCTTCGGCGGCCAGAAGTTCATCCCCGCCATGGCGGACAAGATCCGCGACGCCAAGTCCCTGATCGGTGACAGGCCGATCGAGCTCGAAGTCGATGGCGGCGTCTCGGTCGAAAGCGCTCCTCTCATCACGGCATCCGGCGCCAACGTCCTCGTGGCTGGCTCCGCCATCTTCAAGGGCGAATCGGTTGAAGCCTACCGACAGACGGTCGGGGATCTCAGGGCCGCCGCCGAACGAGGCCGCGTTGGATCAAACTAAACCGACCAACGTCATGACAGCCACGGGCCGGGGACGGTCCGTCGCCTCGCATTGTCTCGAAATTGCCTGCGGTGCGACCGGCTGGGGCGCGGCCATGGCCGCCTCGGCGGTCGCGGCGCTCTATTTGCGCAATGGTCTTCTGACCAGCCACCTCACCGCCCTCACCCTCGTCTATTTCTTCGGCGGCGCCCTCTCCTGGCCCGTCGTGGTGCCCCTTGTCCGGCGTTTTGCCCGCCAGCGGCCGACCAGCGCGCGTTTTGCCGCCTTCTTTCTGGCCCTCTCCATCGGCACCGCGGCAATGACGGCCTTCCTCTTCGCCATGGACTATCGCTGGTTTTATTCGCGCTGGCACGCGCCGTTCGGCTCGCTTATCTGGATCTTCCAGTTCCTGTTCACCGGCGCCAGCGCCGTCTACCAGTTCGCCGTCCTCGGCCTCGCCCTGTTTTTGCCGCTCGGCCTGCTTTGCCTGATCGTCGTTTCGGCCTATCTTGCGCGCCAGAGAGATTGAGGCCCTGAAACATTGTGCCTCTGAAACATTGTGATTGCCGTCCGTCTTTGTTATGGGGGCGCCGAGTTTTCCCTTTCCGCCAGCCAAGAAAGCTTTGAGCCTATGATCCCGCGCTACTCCCGACCGGAAATGGTCGCCATCTGGTCTCCCGAAACCAAGTTCCGCATCTGGTTCGAGATCGAGGCCCATGCCTGTGACGCGCTGGCCGCTCTCGGCGTCATTCCGAAGTCGGCGGCGGATACCATCTGGGAAAAGGGCGGCAAGGCCACGTTCGACGTCGCCCGCATCGATGAGATCGAGGCCGTTACCAAGCACGATGTCATCGCCTTCCTGACGCACCTGGCGGAAATCGTCGGTCCCGATGCCCGTTTCGTGCACCAGGGCATGACCTCCTCAGACGTGCTCGATACCTGCTTCAACGTCCAGCTCGTGCGCGCCAGCGATCTGCTCATCGCCGATATCGACAAGCTGCTGGAAGCTCTGAAGCGGCGCGCCTTCGAGCATAAGGACACCGTCACCATCGGCCGTTCGCACGGCATCCATGCCGAACCCACCACCTTCGGCGTCAAACTGGCGCTTGCCTATGCCGAATTCGAACGCTGCAAGCAGCGCCTGATCGCCGCTCGCGAGGAAGTCGCCACCTGCGCCATCTCCGGCGCCGTCGGCACCTTCGCCAATATCGATCCGCGCGTCGAGGAACATGTCGCCGCCGCCCTCGGCCTGAAGCCGGAACCAGTCTCGACCCAGGTTATACCGCGCGACCGTCACGCCATGTTCTTCGCGACCCTCGGCGTTGTCGCCTCCTCGATCGAGCGTCTCGCAACCGAAATCCGCCATCTGCAGCGCACCGAAGTTCTGGAAGCGGAGGAATATTTCTCTCCGGGCCAGAAGGGCTCCTCCGCCATGCCGCACAAGCGCAATCCGGTGCTGACGGAAAACCTGACCGGTCTCGCCCGCATGGTTCGCTCCTATTCGATCCCTGCCATGGAAAACGTCGCCCTATGGCATGAGCGCGACATCTCGCACTCCTCGGTCGAGCGTATGATCGGCCCGGACGGGACCGTCACGCTTGATTTCGCGTTGGCCCGTCTCACCAGCGTCATCGACAAGCTTCTGGTCTACCCGGACAATATGATGAAGAATCTGAACAAGTTCCGTGGACTTGTTCATTCGCAGCGCGTCCTGCTGGCGCTGACCCAGGCTGGTGTTTCCCGCGAGGATTCCTATCGCCTGGTCCAGCGCAATGCGATGAAGGTCTGGGAAGAAGGCAAGGATTTCCTGGAGGAACTGCTGGCCGACCAGGAGGTGCGCGCCGCTCTCTCGGAAGAAGATATCCGCGAAAAGTTCGACCTTGGCTATCATATCAAGCATGTCGACACGATCTTCAAGCGGGTTTTCGGCTAGGATTTCCCGTTTCCGATTTTGCCTTGCTTGAGGCGGTGGGGCTGACGCGCCGCCTCTTTTTCTTGTTCGCGGCGTCGAGGACGACCGCCTCGTTATGCTCGACGCTCCCGCTGGCCTCTTCCCCGCCCTGTTCCTGGTGGCGCTTCGCCGCCTTCTCGACGAGCCCGGCGAGATGTTTCAAGTCCTCCTCGTCCAGATTTTCGATCCCGATGAAGCGATTTTCAGCGGTGCTTGTCAGGATCAGTTCATTGAGCTTGGCTTGAATGGCCCGTGTATCACGCGTCTGTGCGTTCTGAAGCAGGAAAACCATCAGGAAGGTGACGATCGTCGTGCTGGTGTTGATGACCAGCTGCCACGTGTCGGAATAACCGAAGATCGGCCCACTGGTACCCCAAAGAACCACCGAAAGCAGCGCCAGCACGAAAATGACCGGCTTGCCGGCCCATTCCGAAACCAAAACTGCGAAACGGGTGAAAACATGGGTAAGTCGTGTCATGATCCGCATCTCCTTGTGATGCGGATCAACGTGAAAACCGGCCTGCGGTTCCAACGGTAGCGGCCTGCCTCCTAGGCCGGTCGCCCTTAATCTTCAGCCACGATCAGCTTGCGGTAGAGATGCCAGGACGCATGGCCCAGGATCGGCATAACGACTGCCAGTCCTGCAAAGATCGGGATGGTACCGGCAATAAGCAGCGCCGCCACGATCAGACCCCAGACAGCGATCGGAACCGGATTGATCAACGTCGCCCGGATACTCGCATCGATCGCGGCAACGACACCGACGTCACGGTCCAGCAGCAGCTGGAAAGTAACGACCGTGGTCGTCAGGGCGACGAGAGCGAAGAGGAAGCCGATCAAATCCCCCCAAAGCATCATCGCCAGGCCCTCGCGCGTCGTCAGCACGCTCGACACGAAGGATGAGAGCGTCGGAGGGACACCATCGCCGAAATAGATGAAGTAGATATTCCTCGCCACGAAGAGCCACACGATGAACAGGCCGAACAGCATGAGGCCGGCTACGATGATCGACGGCAAGGCCGGCGAGAAGCGCACGTCGAACGCATGGCTCCATGACGTATCCAGCCCCTTTTCCCGCCGCCGGCTGATCTCGTAGAGGCCGATCGCAGCCAGTGGCCCGAGCAGGGCGAAGCCGGACATCAGCGGAAACAGCAATGGCAGCAGATTCTGATCGGTGCTCCAGATCGCCAGCGCAATGCCGGCAATCGGATACATCAGGCACAGGAAGACGTAGTGCGATGGCTTTTCGCTGAAATCGTCCAGCCCCATTTTCAGGGCATCGACGAGATCGGCGATAGCGATCTTACGGATGGCGGGACGCGTAAAACTGTGATCCGCTCCAGCCATGACGTGAAAGGCCGTCATAATGCTCTCCTCCTCAACCGTGGTGCTCGGCTGGCGGCGCAAGATGGCGGCAAAACGGGTCGCCGACATCGTCATTCGCTACCGGCAGCGGCAATGCTAGCAAATTTTGCCGCAATTGTCGCCTTTTCCCTTGACAGTCGGGCTCCCCTTTTCCACATCGGCGAAATCATGAAAGCCTCCGACGCAAACATCCTGATCATCCCCGGCTATACGAATTCCGGCCCTGACCACTGGCAGACCCGCTGGGAGCAGAAGCTCTCGACCGCGCGGCGCGTGGAACAGGCGGAATGGTCGAAGCCAGTGCGCGACGATTGGGTGGCCCGCATTGCAGAAGAAGTGAATGCCGCGGACAAGCCCGTCGTGCTTGTCGCGCATTCGCTCGGCGTTCCCTCCGTCATCCATGCGATCCCGCATTTCCGCAACAAGGTCGCAGGCGCTTTCTTCGTCGCGCCGCCTGACGTTGCCAATCCGGCCATCCGGCCGAAGCATCTGATGACGTTCGGCCCCTATCCGCGTGATCCGCTTCCCTTTCCGTCGATCACGATTGCCAGCCGCAACGATCCCTTCGGCAGCTACGAACATGCTGATGACATCGCCAGCAGCTGGGGCTCGATGCTGATAGATGCCGGCGAATCCGGTCACATCAACACCGAATCCGGCCACGGCCCCTGGCCTGAGGGCACGATGGTCTTTGCCAAGTTTCTCAGCCAGCTAAAGCCCTAGTATTATTGACGAGTAATAATGGATAGAAGGAATGTCTCGCCCACTAGCCTGTGAAGTACCGGGCGCCTTCATTCCATCGACAAATAAAAGCCTGTAAAACAGTCCATGACTGGACCCCGAATCTGGCGTCGGCATCCAGCCAAGGCCGGAATTCCGAGGAAGGAGGCGCAGGCGGATTGTGAATTCGCTTCTTATCCGTTATGGGGACGCCACATACGATCCACTTGCGCTGTCCCATGAGCGCCAAAGACAGAGAACAATACCAATGAACCGTCGCCGCCGTATTTACGAGGGCAAGGCCAAGATCCTTTACGAGGGGCCTGAGCCGGGCACGCTGATCCAGTTCTTCAAGGACGACGCCACCGCCTTCAACAAGAAAAAGCACGAAGTCATCGATGGCAAGGGTGTTCTGAACAATCGTATCTGCGAATATATCTTCAGCCATCTGAACAAGATCGGCATTCCCACGCATTTCATCCGCCGCCTCAACATGCGCGAGCAGCTGATCAAGGAAGTGGAGATGATCCCGCTCGAGATCGTCGTGCGCAATGTTGCCGCCGGCTCGCTCGCCAAGCGCCTCGGTATCGAGGAAGGCGTGGTGCTGCCACGCTCGATTATCGAATTCTATTATAAGTCCGACGCGCTCGAAGACCCGATGGTCTCCGAAGAGCACATCACGGCTTTCGGCTGGGCCAATCCGGCAGAACTCGATGACATCATGGCGCTTGCCATCCGCGTCAACGATTTCATGACGGGCCTCTTCCTTGGCGTCGGCATCCAGCTCGTCGATTTCAAGATCGAATGCGGCCGCCTGTTCGAAGGCGACATGATGCGCATCATCCTCGCCGATGAAATCTCGCCGGACAGCTGCCGTCTCTGGGACATCGAAACTCGCGAAAAGATGGATAAGGACCGCTTCCGCCGCGATATGGGCGGACTGCTGGAAGCCTATTCCGAAGTGGCTCGCCGCCTCGGCATCATCAATGAAAACGAACCCGTGCGCGGCACGGGACCGGTTCTCGTCAAGTAAGTTCAGGAAGGACAATCGTGATCAAGGCTCGTGTAACCGTCACGCTGAAGAACGGCGTTCTCGATCCGCAGGGCAAGGCAATCGAAGGCGCGCTCGGCGCGCTCGGCTTTGACGGCGTCCATCAGGTCCGCCAGGGCAAGGTCTTCGATCTGGAACTGGAAGGCACCGACAGGAACAAGGCCGAAGCCGATCTGAAGGCCATGTGTGAAAAGCTTCTCGCCAATACGGTCATCGAGAATTTCAGCATTTCGATCGACTGATCGTTCTCTTTCGCGAGCCATCCTTCCTTTGCCTGAAGCAATGGAGTATGGCTCTGGAAGCGCTTCCAGCGATCATCCCTAGCCTCTTGCGGGACCAGCATCATGAAATCAGCAGTCGTCCAACTCCCCGGCCTCAATCGCGATCGCGACATGATCGCGGCGCTGACCAAGATTTCCGGCCATGCGCCCGTAACGGTCTGGCAGACGGAAACGGAGATTCCGGATGTCGACCTGATCGTCATTCCCGGCGGTTTCTCCTACGGCGATTATCTGCGCTGCGGCGCGATCGCCGCCCGCATGCCTATCATGCAGGCGATCAAGGACAAGGCCGACAAGGGCGTCAAGGTCTTGGGGGTCTGCAACGGCTTCCAGATCCTGTTGGAAGCAGGCATGCTGCCGGGTGCGCTGATGCGCAACGCCTCTTTGAAATTCGTCTGCCGCGAGGTGAAGCTGGAAGTCGTCAATGCCGAGACGGACTTCACGACCGCCTATGCCAAGGGCCAGATCATCCGCAGCCCGGTCGCCCATCACGACGGCAACTATTTCGCCGATGCCGAGACGCTGAAGGCGATCGAAGACAACGGCCAGGTGGTCTTCCGCTATGCCGAAGGCACCAACCCCAACGGCTCGGTCAACGACATTGCCGGCGTCATGAACGCCAAGGGCAATGTGCTCGGCATGATGCCCCATCCGGAAAACCTGATCGAGGCGGCCCATGGCGGCAATGACGGTCGCGGTCTGTTTGCGTCCGCACTCGGCGTGATTGCGGCCTGATAGGTCGCGTCGCGACCGCAACCATAAAATCGGCGTTATTGGATCAAACAGCAGGGCACCGGAATACCACCCGGCAGACCAGCTCTAACCGCCTTA
Organism: Rhizobium sp. JAB6; assembly: GCF_003024605.1. GTDB lineage: Bacteria > Pseudomonadota > Alphaproteobacteria > Rhizobiales > Rhizobiaceae > Rhizobium. Next base: position 57,389 of record NZ_PYJQ01000009.1, read on the forward strand.
TTGGAAAGAAATTAATGCGTCTTCGCCTTCTGACAGGACTTTACTCCGCCGCTGCCATCGCGATGCTTGGGCTGTTGGTCACCTCGTGCGGCCCGCGCCCGCCGAGCATCACCGCGACCGATCACAGCGCCCTGTCAACGATGGAACGCATCATGCTCAACGCCAATACCTGCTGGTTCAAGTCTTCGGACCCGGCTTTTGCCAGTTATCAGCTTGCTCCGGAGCTCAACTCCTTTACCGGTCGGCCGCGCATCCTCGTCGTCGACAAGAAGCATCCGACCGGCCGGCCGTCGCTCGTTGTGCAAGCGGAAGGCAATCCCGCACAGCTGCAGGCCTTCGGTCCGATGATGTCGGGCGCTTCCGGCGGCCGCATCACGGGCGACGTCAATCGCTGGGCTGGGGGCTCGAAGGCTTGCAGCTAGGCTGTGGCCTGAAATCCATCCGCTTTAGCGGCAGCCCCCCAGCTGATGCATGACGTGCCCTCAATCTCGGGGATCATTGTCATGGACAGATTCGTCATTCTTTCGGGCTGCTCCGGCGGCGGCAAATCCACATTGCTGGAGGCGCTCAAGCGTCGCGGCCACAATGCCGTCGAAGAGCCGGGGCGACGCATCGTCATCGAGGAACTGGAAGGCGATGGCTCCGCCTTGCCCTGGGTCGATGCAGCGGCCTTCGCGCGCCGGGCGATCGCCCTGTCGCTCGCCGATCGCAAGACAGCAGCGGCAATTCCAGGTACTGTCTTCTTCGACAGGGGATTGATCGATGCCGCATCTGCGCTGGAGCACCTGACGGGTGAGCGTGTGCTGACTTCGCTCGGCCGATTGCATCGCTATAACAGACATGTCTTCCTGACGCCGCCCTGGCCGGAGATCTATGTCGGCGATCGTGAGCGGAGGCATGATTTTACAGCAGCGGTCGCGGAATACGATCGGCTGAGCACCGCTTATCCGGCGCTCGGCTATGAAGTCCACGTGCTGCCGAAAATCGGCGTGGAGGAACGCGCCGATTTCGTTTGTTCCATTCTGAAGCTCGATTAGGCCGGCTGCCTGTTCAGTCCCAGAAAAACGACTTCTTTGCTTCGGCTGCCGCCTCGTTCCGGGTCAGGCCAATGTCGTTCAGTTGATCGTCGGTCAAATATCGCAGAACCCAGCGGCTCTCACGCTTCTCCAGCCAATGCCGATAAACGGCCCAAAGCCGGCGCAACGGATGCGGCTTTGGCACCGCCGTCCGGACCTTTGCACCTGCCAAGGACGCAACTTGCGCCTCAGCCGAGCAGATTGTATCTATTGTGCCCATTTTCACTCTCGCAAGATGGTGACAATTCTCGAGTATCGAGCCAAACGATACAAATTGAGTCATAATCTTGACTCGCGGACAGAGACAATCTAGGAAATTGTCATTATGACAAATTGGCTTCCTGACATTTCAAGCGGAACGGGCCCGGTTTACATCCGCGTCGCCGACAGCATCGAGAATGCGATTACGCATGGCGTCTTGCCGCCGGGCACGAAGCTGCCGCCGCAGCGCAACCTTGCCTATGATATCGGCGTGACCATCGGCACAGTCAGCAGAGCCTATGCCCTCGTTCACGAACGCGGCCTCGTGGCCGGTGAAGTCGGTCGCGGCACCTATGTGCTGGAACGCTCGAACGGCAAGCAGATCGAACCGGTCGATCCGATCACGCAGGCACTTGCCGGCACCCGTGGCCTGAATACGCCCGATGCCAAGATCCGCTTCGACACGACCGCCGCGCCCGATATCGGCCAGGGTCAGATCATCGGCAAGCTCTTCGCCGATATCAGCAGCGAGCATCAGACGGAAATCTCCTCCTATTCCCGCAATTTTCCGGCCAGTTGGTTTCAGGCGGGGCAGATCTGGCTCGCGCGCAACGGCTGGAAGCCGGCAATCGAGACGATCGTGCCGACGCTCGGCGCGCATGCCGCCGCCATAGCAGTCATATCGGCCGTCACCTCGCCGGGCGACAAGATCGTGTTCGAAAACCTCACCTATACGCAGATCAGCCGCGCCGCCCGCCTCCTTGGGAGACGCTCGATCCTCGTAGACTCGGACGAGCATGGGATGGTCCCGGAGGATTTCGAACGTCTTTGCCAGCAGCAGCATCCGCGCCTCGCCTTCCTGATGCCGACAGCCCATAATCCCACGCTGGTGACAATGCCCGAGGCAAGACGCCGGGCTATTGCCGCCATCGCGCGCCGGCACAGCGTATGGCTGATCGAGGACGATCTCTACGGCGGCATGACCGGCGACCAGAACCCATTAATGGCCGCCATCGCGCCGGAGCGGACTTTCGTGGTCAGCAGCCTGTCGAAATCGGTGACAGCCGGCGTGCGCGGCGGCTGGGTCGCTTGCCCGCCCCATTTTGCCCAGCGCATCAAAGTCACCCACAAGATGACCACCGGCGGTTTGCCTTTCATATTGGCCGAAACCTGCGCACGGCTCGTGCTCGGCGGCCATGCCCTGGAACTGCGCCGCAAATCCGTCGAAGAGATCAAGGCCCGTGAGCAATTGGCGCGCGAGGCATTATCGGGCTTCGAGTTCAATTCGCATCCGCATCTGCCATTCCTGTGGCTGAAGCTGCCGGAGCCCTGGCTTTCCGGGACGTTCAAGAACGCCGCCCTCTCCGAAGGCGTGCTCATTGATGATGAGGATGAATTCAAGGCCGCCCGAATCGACAGGGTCTATCACCGCGTCCGCGTCGCCTTTTCGTCGCCGCCACAGCGAGAAGATGTCGCGGCGGGGTTCATGACATTACGCAGGTTGTTGGAAAACGGCTCGTCAGGTTACGATAGTCACATTTAAGCAAGCCTTATCAATTTATCGACAGACATCTTGCGCAAATACTCATTCGCCGCCTCGACACTTAGCACACTACCGTTCTATCAAGGAAAGCGAGGATTCGCCCGCTACACTAGGGGGAGCGTATGGCTATTGCAGGCTTTTTGAGCAAGCGTTTAGTTTTGAGTTTTCTGACAGTCAGTTCGATATTCGTCGCGGGTCAATCGGCCGCAATCGCTGCCGATACGGTGGCGGCGGCTCCCGCCCCTCAAGTCAAAATCTTCGACGAACTCCGTTTCGGCGCCAGCGGCTCCATCCAAGGCGGCAACGAGCACGAAAATGGTGTCTTCCCGGACGTTCAGGTCCTCTTCAATCCGTTCGGCTACAATCCAACTGCCGACTGGAAGGATCAACTGACCCATCCGCGCATCCATGTAGGCACGTCGATCGGTACGTCGGGCTCTGCGACGCAGGTCTATGGCGGCCTTTCCTGGACGCTCACGCATAGCAACGGCATCTTCACCGAACTCGGCTTCGGCGGCACGGTGCACACTGGCAACCTCGACGACTGGCGAGAGCACGGGCCGATGCTCGGCTGCCGCCTGCTCTTCCATGAATATGCCGGCCTCGGCTATAATTTCGACAGTCATTGGAACGTAATGGCGCAGATCGCGCATTCGTCGCATGCCAATCTTTGCGATGGGCCTAACGGGGGCATGACGCGCGCCGGCATCATGATCGGTTATAAATTCTGATCCTTGCGAAGCGGCCGCCCATGGCCGCATCGCCGATTTCCGCTGCACCCACGCCGGCGTGTTGTGAACGCGGGTGATTTTCCTGTCGCACGACAGGGAGAGTTGCGCTAAAGAGACCCCGATCCCTGACCGGTCTTCCAATCCTTTACAGGCAAGGACACTCGAGCGCCCATGACCCTTTCCAATTCGATCCAGATCACCCCGGAACTGATTGCCGCCCACGGCCTCAAGCCGGATGAATATCAGCGCATTCTGGATCTGATCGGCCGCGAGCCCACCTTCACCGAGCTCGGCATCTTTTCGGCCATGTGGAACGAGCACTGCTCCTACAAGTCTTCCAAGAAGTGGCTGCGCACCCTGCCGACCAAGGGACCGCGCGTCATCCAGGGCCCGGGTGAGAATGCCGGCGTCGTCGATATCGATGATGGCGACTGCGTCGTCTTCAAGATGGAAAGCCACAACCACCCCTCCTATATCGAGCCGTATCAGGGCGCTGCGACCGGCGTCGGCGGTATCCTGCGCGACGTCTTCACCATGGGCGCCCGCCCGGTCGCCGCGATGAACGCGCTGCGCTTCGGTGAGCCGGATCATCCGAAGACCCGCCATCTCGTCTCAGGAGTCGTTGCCGGCGTAGGCGGTTACGGCAATTCCTTCGGCGTTCCGACCGTCGGCGGCGAAGTCGAGTTCGATGCGCGCTACAACGGCAACATCCTTGTCAACGCCTTTGCCGCGGGCCTCGCGAAATCCAACGCCATCTTCCTGTCGGAAGCCAAGGGCGTCGGCCTCCCCGTCGTCTATCTCGGCGCCAAGACCGGCCGTGACGGCGTCGGCGGCGCGACCATGGCGTCCGCCGAGTTCGACGAATCGATCGAGGAAAAGCGCCCCACCGTTCAGGTTGGCGACCCCTTCACAGAGAAATGCCTGCTGGAAGCCTGCCTGGAGCTGATGCAGACGGGTGCGGTCATCGCCATCCAGGACATGGGTGCGGCCGGCCTCACTTGCTCCGCCGTCGAAATGGGCGCCAAGGGCGACCTCGGCATCGAACTCGATCTCGACAAGGTGCCGGTGCGCGAAGAGCAGATGACGGCCTATGAGATGATGCTCTCGGAAAGCCAGGAGCGCATGCTCATGGTGCTGCAGCCGGAAAAGGAAGCCGTGGCCAAGGCGATCTTCGTCAAATGGGGCCTCGATTTCGCCATTGTCGGCAAGACGACCGATGACCTGCGTTTCCGCGTCATCCATCAGGGCGAAGAAGTCGCCAACCTGCCGATCAAGGATCTCGGCGACCAGGCTCCCGAATATGACCGCCCGTGGCGGGAATCCGACAAGCGCGCCGCCCTGCCCGCCGATCTCGTCGCTGCGCCGGAAGACTACGGTCAGACCCTGCTGAAGTTGGTCGGCTCCGCCAACCAGTCCAGCCGCCGTTGGGTCTACGAACAATATGACACGCTGATCCAGGGCAACTCGCTGCAGCTTCCCGGAGGCGACGCCGGCGTCGTCCGCGTCGAGGGCCATCCGACCAAGGCTCTCGCCTTTTCCTCGGACGTCACGCCGCGTTATGTCGAAGCCGATCCCTTCGAAGGCGGCAAGCAGGCGGTGGCCGAATGCTGGCGCAACATCACGGCAACCGGCGCCGAGCCGCTGGCCGCGACCGACAATCTGAATTTCGGCAATCCGGAAAAGCCCGAAATCATGGGCCAGTTCGTCGGCGCCATCAAAGGCATCGGCGAAGCCTGCCGCGCACTGGATTTCCCGATCGTCTCGGGCAATGTCTCGCTCTACAACGAAACCAATGGTGTCGCCATCCTGCCGACCCCGACCATCGCCGGCGTCGGCCTGCTGCCGGATTGGAAGGCCATGGCCCGCATCGGCTCCGCTTCGGAAGGTGACCACGTTTTGATGATCGGTGTCGACGGCAGCCATCTCGGCTCCTCGATCTATCTGCGCGATATCATCGGCTCGACCGACGGCCCTGCTCCGGAAGTCGATCTCTTCGCCGAACGCCGCAATGGCGATTTCGTGCGCTCCGCTATCCGCAACGGTCAGGTCACGGCCTGCCACGACATTTCGTCCGGCGGTCTCGCACTCGCTCTGGCGGAAATGGCGATGGCATCCGGCAAGGGCCTGCGTATCGATCTCGGCGAATGCAAGACATTGCCGCATGCAGCCCTCTTCGGCGAGGATCAGGCCCGCTACGTCATCGCTGTTCCGGCCGATGTGGCGGATTTCGTCTGCATCAATGCGGAAAGCGCCGGTGTGCCCTTCCGCCGTCTCGGAACGGTCGGCGGCGATGCACTCGTCGTCGATGGCCTGTTAACGCTTCCGGTTGAACAGTTGCGCGACGCGCATGAATCGTGGTTTCCTGCCTTCATGGATGGCGGCGCGCTCGCCGCTGCTGAATAATCGAGGTACCACTTATGCCAATGAACCCCGGCGATATCGAAGACATGATCAAGGCCGGCATTCCCGGCGCCAAGGTGACGATTCGCGACCTGGCCGGGGATGGCGATCACTATGCCGCCGAAGTTGTCGCGGAAGCTTTCCGAGGCAAGAGCCGCGTGCAGCAGCATCAGATGGTCTATGATGCCCTGAAGGGCAATATGGGCGGCGTGCTGCACGCTCTCGCCCTGCAGACGTCAGCGCCCGACTGAGAGTGCCCGCGCCGCTTCGCCGGAGTTGAAGCTCAGCTCCGGCAATCTCTTCACCGAGAATTCAGCGAAATCCGCGGCCGGCAACGGACCGGCTGTCATGAGCGTGAAATCGAAGAAGGCCCTAAGATCGGGGCCGAGCACATATTGCCGGTGAACCCGCAGGAGATCCCGTTTGATCTTCTTGTAGTGCTTTTCGGACAGCATCTGCTTGAAGCGCACGAAGAGGATCGAGGCCTGCCGGGCATCCTCATGCCCGCAAACAGCGGCGACCTTTGCCTTATAAAAATGGATCGCATCGGTCAGACAGTGCACGTCGAGCCAGAAGATATCCTTGCAGCGTGCGATCAATCCCACGCGTGAGCGCAGCACGTTAGCCGGCCGCATGAGAGCACATTGCAGGATGGCACTGCCAAGGGTGGCAAACACCACGCGCTTGCCCTGCAGCAGGTCCGGCTCACGCTCCAGCAAGAGGCCGATCACATGAGCGGCCACGGACGAGCCCATGCTATGCGAAGAGATGACGAACTCTTCGGCGTCGGGTTCTTCCAAGGCTTGCCGGACGCTGGCGGCGCTGGCTTCCAGCCACTGTTCCGCGCCTATTCCGTTCAAACCCGCCATCGCGACCGCCATCTCCCAATCGGAGAAGAGATGCAGCGTATGCAGTTTTTCCGCCTGCGGCAGAAAAACATAGACGAAGAAGGCGATCGCGAGCGCGATGCTGCCGATATGGCTCCAGGCTGGCAGCCCGAAAAAGATTGGCGTAAACGCGATCGACAGGCTGAGAATCAGTCCCGCAAGCATCAGCAGAAAGGGAAAGATAAAGAAGAGGCCAAAGCGCCATGCGTACCGGAAATAACCGGTCATCCCGCCGGAAGCGGCAACTTTTGCAGCGGCGAGATAGCCCTGCATCACCCGCGTAAAGAACGGCCTGCCGTTCAGGGTGGCGACCAGATCATTGTGATCGACGATATGAATGCGGCTTTGTGAATGCCAGTCCGCAGCCGTCGCAGTGACGTCGAAATACGGCGCCCGACCGAAATTCTTTATTTCATCCACCGACGCGGTGAAATCCCAGGCGGCAGCACTCTGCCGCGCAGAGCGCTCGTAACGAGCCCGATGTGCGGCAGCGTCCAGCGGCTCGAAGCCAGGGAAGTGGAGAACCACCCTCTTCTTGATAGGATTCATATTGTAGTCTGTCCCCGAGGCGCCGATAGCACTGATAAAAAACGGAAGACAGCCATGATCATGGACTGCCGGCTTTTTCATGGCGGAGTAGCCTAATTTGCTGAAAATAGAAATATCGAATCAAGTATTTACGATCATGGCTTAGGTGGAAAGGAAGCTGCTCGTAAGAATTCCTGGCCGCTCTCGTACCATTCGGTCGCGACACTGCACTAACTCAGCATTCATGTCGGGGGTATGGAGAGGCCTCGGCACATGAGTCTACCGGTGGAGCAATCATGATTTTTTGGGTGCTAGGCGGCGCTGCCGGCTGCTGTGTCGGGGCGGTCGAGGCACGGTAGCCGAAAGCGATGCTCAATATAAGAACGATGGCGCTTACGGTCACGGTGCTATTCAGGACCGATGCTCTTGGCGTACGAACATGCTCGAAATATTCCCGCTCGCCTTCGCTGGTGTCGTCAGAGCTGTAAAATTCCCGCTCCTCACCAAGCTGCCCGTCTGAATAATGGTGGTGGCTCATGGTGTCCGCTCCCTCAAAATACGACTGCAATGTTCACACGGGACCGATACGCGCCAAATCGCACCAATCGACAAACTTTAACAAACATACCGATCGTTTGTAAATTAAATAGCAGGCTAATACTAATCGTCCCTTGCTTCACTTTCATGTGTGTTGTTCAGGCATGGAGTTGAAGGCCCGTTTTCAAAACGCACTATTCAGAAAATCAATTCAATGGGCCATTTTCATTGCCGCCGATGACCGTGTATCCGTAAATCCATTCATGCGATGAAAAAGACGATGCGTATGTTTTGCGGCTGGAAATCTTTTCGGCTGCTTGCTATTTAAGGGACAGATGTAACGCTGCGGACCTTGACCCCGCATGTGAAAGGAACTGGACAATGAGCGGCATTCACGAATTCATCGACAATGAAGTTAAGAACAACGACGTCGTTCTTTTCATGAAAGGCACGCCCCAGTTCCCGCAGTGTGGGTTCTCAGGACAGGTTGTCCAGATCCTCGATTATATCGGCGTTGATTATAAAGGCATCAACGTCCTTGCCGATGCCGAGATTCGTCAAGGCATTAAGGACTATTCGAACTGGCCGACCATTCCGCAGCTTTACGTGAAGGGCGAATTCATCGGCGGCTGCGATATCGTGCGCGAAATGTTCCAGGCGGGCGAGTTGCAGCAACACCTTCAGGAACACGGCATCAGCGTTCGCGGCGCCGCCTGACCGGGCACCGGGCTCCTCGTCCGGTTTCCATTGTTAAATTTGATCAATTGGGCGCTGCCGCCGGGCGGCGCCTTGACATGTTTATGGGAATAAAACCGTGACGACTTCATCTCAGGCCATGTCCCATGGGCAGCTGCCCATGGGCAAACGCGAGTTCATCGCACTCGCGGCCTTCCTGATGGCGACCAATTCGCTCGCCATCGACATCATGCTCCCCGCTTTGCAGCAGATCGGTTCCAGCCTCGGCGTGACGAACGAGAATCATCGGCAATATGTGGTGACGGCCTATCTAATCGGCTTCGGCTCGGCGCAGCTCATCTACGGTCCGCTGTCGGATCGCTTTGGCCGGCGCCTGCCCCTCCTGATCGGTATCACCGTCTACGTCGTCTCCGCTTTCGGCATCGCTCTGATACCCTCCTTTGCCGGCCTTCTCGCCCTGCGATTTATCCAGGGTCTGGGCTCTGCGGCCACGCGTGTCATCACCATTTCCATCGTTCGAGACGTATTTGGCGGCCGCCTGATGGCAGAAGTAATGTCGCTCATTATGATGGTCTTCATGATCGTTCCGGTCATCGCGCCGGGAAGCGGTCAGATCATCATGCTCGTCAGCACCTGGCACATGATTTTCGTCTTCATCGGCACCATGGCAACGCTCGTCGGCCTCTGGATGTATTTCCGGCTTCCGGAGACGTTGAAGCTGGAAAATGTCCGTCCGCTGACTATCAGGTCGGTCGCCTCCGGCTTCAGGATGGTTCTGACGAACCGCGTGGCCCTCTGTTACACCCTTGCCAGCACCTTCCTGTTCGGGGCGTTGTTCGGCTTCATCAATTCGGCGCAGCAGATCTATAGCGGCATTTACGGGCTGGGCGTGTATACGCCGGTCGCCTTTGGCGGCGTGGCGCTGTTCATGGCGCTATCCTCCTTCATCAACTCACAGCTCGTCGGCCGTTTCGGCATGCGGCGGCTTTCGCATGCGGCATTGCTCGGCTTTTCCTTCATCACCTTCATTTGGATGCTGGTGCAGCTTTATGGCCCAGCACCAATGCCCTTCCCACTGTTCATGCTGTTTTTCGCTCTGGCAATGTTCCAGTTCGGCTGGATCGGTTCGAATTTCAATTCTCTTGCCATGGAGCCGCTCGGTCACGTCGCCGGCACTGCCTCCTCCGTGCTCGGCTTCATGAGCACGGTCGGCGGCGCCTCGATCGGTGCCGGTATCGGTCAGTATTTCAACGGCACGGCGACCCCGATGGTGATCGGCTACTTCACCGTCTCGTTGATCGGTCTCGTATTCGTGCTGGCCGCCGAAAGAGGGCGCCTCTTCCGCCCGCACAATGCGCCCCCTCCGGCCGATCAGTCCCTCGCTTTACATTGACAGGCATATTCGAATGACAACCCCGCCTCAGTCTCAGCCAGCGGTCCAGCCGCCGGCGCAGTCCGGCTCCAGCCGCATCGGCCTCGGCATCGTGGAATTCATCCTCACGATCGCCCTGATGACCGCCAGCATTTCCATGGGCATCGACAGCATGCTGCCGGCGCTGCCGAATATCGGCCAGTCGCTGCATGTCGCCAATCCCAACGACACCCAGCTCGTCATCGGCGTCTATTTCCTCGGATTCGGCATCTGTCAGCTTTTCTTCGGCAGCCTGTCGGACACCTATGGCCGGCGGTATATTCTGCTTGGCGGTCTTGCCTTCTATACCGTGACCCTGTTTGCCGCCGCCTGGAGCGGCAGCCTGTTTGCCTTGCTGGCCATGCGCTTCGCCCAGGGTGTCGGCGCCGCAGCCGTTCGTATCACCACGCTCGCCATCGTCCGCGATTGCTTCGGCGGCCGGGAAATGGCCCGCGTCATGTCCTATGTCATGATCGTGTTCATGATCATGCCGATGGTAGCGCCCTTCGTTGGTCAGATGATCGTTGCCTATTCGAACTGGCAATGGATCTTCATCCTGCTTGGGATCGTCAGCGCCGGCCTTTTCCTGGTCGCCTTCTTCCGCATGAAGGAGACGCTGCCCACCGAAGAGCGCCTGCCGCTCTCGGTCTCGTCGGTTCTTTCCGGCTTCAAGACTGTGCTCACCAACCGCATCACCTGTGGCTACATGATCGGCCTGACGCTCTATACCGGCGTCATCTGCGCCTACATCGTCTCGGTGCAGCAGGTCTTCGGCGAGGTCTATGGGCTTGGCGACACGTTTCCGATCGCTTTTGCAGCAACGGCAGCCGGCACCGCGGTGGCGCAGTTCGCCAATGGCTATTTCGTCCGCAGCTTCGGCATGCGCCGAATTTCTCATGCGGCCATGATCGTCTTCACAGTCCTTGGCGCTATCGGCTACGCCGTCGGCATGTTCGGCCAGCCAAGCTTCACCTTCATTTACGTGCTGATCTCGATCATGCTGATGATGTTCGCCGTCATCACCACCAACTGCATGGCCATTAGCCTCGAGCCGATGGGGCATCTGGCGGGCACCGCAGCCGCCATCACCAGTTCGGTCTCCACGACAGCCGGCGTTCTGATCGGCGGCATCGTCGGCCAGATGTTCGATGGCACCGCACAGCCGCTGCTTGCCGGCTTCACCATATTTGGCGTGCTGTCGATTCTTGCGACGCTGTGGGCAGAGCGCGGCAAGCTCTTCACCCATCCCGGCGATACGCCGGCGCTGGAACCCGGCATGGGGCACGTCTGAGCGTCGTGCCTCTCGTTCTTAAGCGCCGCTGCGCGGCCGGCTCACCCAGCGCACCGCCGCAGCGATCGCAAGCCCAAAGAGCGGCCACATCGCCCACGGCGTTCCGTTCCAAGTGAAAAGGTTGATCGCTACGATGCCGATGCCGGTGATGACAAGGCCGGCAATCGCCATATCGATCTGCGGGTTGCTACGCACGTAACGATACGCGTTGGCCCACAAGATCGCGAGTATCGGCCATTTCGCCCAGAATTCGCCATGCCAGGTCAACCCGTTGAGAACGGCAAGGCCCATGCACACGACTAGGACAGCACCGTAGCGGCGGCGCCAGTCTTGCGGCACTGCTTCCTGCATCGCTACTTCCGGGGCCCGCACAGGAGCCCGCACCGGGGCAGATTGATAATCGGAAGTAGTATCGACAACCTGCACGCCGCCGATCCGCACCGCGTAGCTCGGCACGCCACCTTCGATATTCTTGACCTCGAGCTGCCCGAGAAAATCGAAACCCACCGCCACTTTGTTACGGACCTGGTCATAGACGGTGTTGGAAATGACGATACCGCCCGGCGCAGCGCGCGACTGCAGCCGGGCGGCAATATTGACGCCGTCACCATAGAGGTCGTCGCCATCGGCGATCACATCACCGAGATTGAGGCCGATGCGAAAGAGCATCTGCTTGTCGGGGTCGGTTACGGCATTGTAGCCGGCAAGCTCGTTCTGCGTGTCGATCGCAGCCCGCACGGCTTCAACCACGCTCGGAAATTCGGCGAAGACGCCATCGCCCCAGGTGTTGATGACCCGGCCGCCATGCGCTTCGATCAACCGTTTCATCGCATCGCGGTAACGACGAAGGGTCGAAAGCGTCCCCTCCTCGTCCCTACCCATGAGGCGCGTATAGTCCTGCACATCGGCGCAGAAGATGGTGGTCAGCTTGCGGCTCGTCTCGGACATCTGCCTCACCCTCGCGGCAAGCGCCGACCAAGGCTCTTGCCTGTTGGAGCAAAGATAACCTCGCCGCGGTGACTTTCCAAGGGGCCCTACCGGCTATCCTTGCACACGGCTCGCGGTTAGAGAGTGAAGACCTCGTGCCGCAGCAGTTCCCATGTGTCCTTGTCCGCAGCGATCAGCAGCCCGCCATCAAGATGGTGCGGCAGATAGGGCGAACCGTCGAAACGGCGAACATAGGCGCCGGCTTCGGCCGAGATCAGCGATCCCGCCAGGTGATCCCAGGGCATCAGCTTGTTGTACATGAGATAATGCACATAGCCACCCGCAAGCGTGCGGTATTCATGCGCCGCGCAGCGATAGCAGGTCGTATAGCGCACCTTGGCGAGATTACCCATGATTTCGGCGCGCTTTTCCTTCGGCAGAAAGCCGGTGGCCGCCATGCCGACCAACTCTTCCAGCGGGACCGACTGAGCCACCTTCAAACGCAGCGTCTCGCCATCCGGTCGCCGCAGCCATGCGCCGCTTCCCCGCTCCGCCAGCACCCAGTCATCGCCCATCGGGTCGAAAATGATGCCGGCAACGGTCTCGCCCTTCGAGACGACCGAAGCCATCACGCCGAAGGCCGGAATCCCCGCGGCGAAATTGAACGTGCCGTCAACAGGATCGACGATGATGGCGAGATCGGCATCCTGCAGCTTTCTCAGCAGCGATGGATCGGCGGCAACCGATTCCTCACCAATAAACAGCGCCTCGGGCCAGAGTCGGGCAACCTCTGCCTTGATCATGCGCTCGGCCCGCTCGTCGGCTTCCGTCACCAGATCCGTCGCCTCGCTCTTGGCGCGGACATCGTCGCTGCCGAGCCTGCGAAAACGTGGCAGGATCTCCGTCTGCGCCGCGCGGCGCAGCACATGGGCAAGCGTGGTAACGTCAACGAGCGATGTCATGCTTTTTCCTTTCGCGTCAGGCGCCGATGATTTCGCGGCGGATCATCCGCCAGCTTTCCTCATCCGGCGCAGAAATGATGCCTCCGGTCGTTTCGCCGGGCCTGTAGGGCGTACCATCGAATTTGGCGGTATAGCCGCCCGCCTCCTGATGGGCCAGCACGCCGGCCAGGTGATCCCACGGCATCAATTTGGAATGGCCGATGAAATGCCACTTGCCCGAGGCGACCATCCAATATTCGTAGGCCGAGCAATTGAGCGAGAAAGCCATGCGGGCCTTCGATAGATTGGCGTTGATCCGCGACCGGTCCGGTTCATCCATGTGCCCCCAGGATATAGCGCCCGTCATCCCGGCCAGGGGAGCAGGACCGGCGACGGCTAGCCGCCTTGCCTGCCCGCTCTGCCGGCGCAGGAAAGTCCCGCCACCCTTCATGGCAGTCAGAGTGTCGCCAAGCACAGGATCGTGAATGATGCTGGCGATCGTCTCGCCATTGGCGACGACGGCGACGATCGTCCCGAAAACCGGCAGTCCGGCAGCGAAATTGAATGTGCCATCCACCGGGTCGATGGTGAAGGCCAAGTCGGCATGCGCCAGCGCCGGCACGACGGATTTATCGGCCTCATAGGCTTCTTCGCCGACGATCACGGCTTTCGGAAAACGCGTCTTCAACGCCGCGGTGATGTGCCGCTCGGCCAGAAGATCGGCCTCGGTCACAAGATCGATAGCCGACGTCTTTTCCGATATGTCGCCAGCATCCAGATTGCGGAAGCGCTGCATGATTTCCTTTGACGCCGCCTCGGCAACGATCGTCATCACGTAGTCGAAATCAGCATCGGAGAAATTCATAGGAAGCCTCTGTTTTGAAAGGGCTTCCTCTTATGCCCGATTCGATGACATGGGTGTGGCAAAAGCCCTGAAATTAAGCGGAACCGCTCGAAGAGCCCTGCGCCATCAAACCTGCAAAATCGAACAGCTTGGGATCGAGCAGGTGCGATGGGTTCACATGCGCCAGCGCGCGCAGCATCGTATCCTTGCGGCCCGGCATGCGCCGCTCGATATCGGCGAGCATGTCCTTCATGGCATTGCGCTGCAATCCATCCTGCGAGCCGCAGAGATCGCAAGGGATAATCGGAAACTGCATGGCTGTCGCAAATTTGGCGAGATCATCCTCAGCGGCATAGGCAAGCGGACGCAACAGCATCAAGTCGCCCTCGTCGTTGAGCAGCTTGGCCGGCATGGAAGCCAGCCGGCCGCCATGGAAGAAGTTCATGAAGAAGGTCTCGAGAATATCCTCGCGGTGATGGCCGAGCACCAGCGCGTCGCAACCTTCCTCGCGAGCGATGCGATAGAGGTTGCCGCGGCGCAGGCGCGAACAGAGCGAGCAATAGGTTGCCCCCTCCGCCACCTTCTCCTTCACGATCGAATAGGTGTCGCGATACTCGATGCGATGCGCGACACCGATCTTGGTCAGATACTCCGGCAGAATATGCTTCGGAAAGTTCGGCTGGCCCTGATCGAGATTGCAGGCGACGATCTCCACCGGCAACAGACCGCGCCATTTCAGATCGAGGAGCAGCGCCAGCAGACCGTAGGAATCCTTGCCGCCGGAAAGGCCGACCAGCCAGCGCTTCTGGCCCTTCAGCATCTGGAAGTCTTCCATCGCCTGGCGCACCTGCCGCAACAGGCGCTTGCGAAGCTTGTTGAAGGAGACCGAACGCGGCGCATCGGAAAACATAGGATGCGCGGCAGAACCGCCATCGTCAGCTTCGATATCGATGTCGTCGTTCACCGTTGTCGCGATATTCATTCCGTCATTCCTTCCATCTCGCCACGCTGATAGCAGAAAGCGGGACGAGAAGACATGGTGTCAATCGCCGAATACAGACCAGCCGGTGCGCGCCGCCAACATCTCCAGCGCGACAGCACCGAGCTGCGAATTGCCGACCTTGTTCAAGCCCGGCGACCAGACGGCGATCGAGCCGATACCCGGCGCCACGGCTAGAATGCCGCCGCCGACGCCGCTCTT
This sequence comes from Rhizobium sp. JAB6, assembly GCF_003024605.1. Taxonomy (GTDB): domain Bacteria; phylum Pseudomonadota; class Alphaproteobacteria; order Rhizobiales; family Rhizobiaceae; genus Rhizobium. The sequence continues at coordinate 72,603 of NZ_PYJQ01000009.1, forward strand.
GCCGGGCAGACCGACATGATAGGCGAAGTCGCCCGAACCGTCATAATGCCCGCAGGTCAGCATCAGAGCATTGATGCGCCGCGCCCGCTTCGGCGAGACGACGGAATGGCCAGTGATCGGGTTGCTGCCGCGGGCGGCGAGATAGAGCCCCGCCTTGGCAAGCTGTTGGCAGCTCATGGAAAGCGCACATTGATGGAAGTAGACGCCGAGCACATGCTCGACTGGATGGTGGATATTGCCATAAGCGCGCATGAAATTGGCGAGCGCGAAATTGCGAAAGCCTGTCTGCGTCTCCGAACGCGCCACCTTGTCATCGATGCTGATCGTCTCGTCGTCGGCTACATAGCGGACGAAGCGCAGCAGCTCACCGATCGCCTCGCGCGGCTCATGTCCAGCGAGTACGACATCACTGACGGCAATGGCACCCGCATTGACGAAGGGATTGCGGGGAATACCCTCTTCCCGCTCCAGCTGGACGATGGAATTGAAAGCGGTGCCCGACGGTTCGCGACCTACACGCTTCCAGAGGCTCTCACCGACTTTGCCAAGCGCCAGGGTCAGCATGAAGACCTTGGAGATACTCTGGATGGAGAAAGGAACGCCGGCGTCGCCGATGCTGTAGACATCGCCGTTGACTGTCGCGATTGCCATGCCGAACTGTTTCGGATCGACCTTTGCCAGCTCGGGAATATAATCGGCAACCTTGCCCTCGCCGATGCGCGGCGAAAGCTCCGCATGAATGCCGTCGAGAATGGCCTTCAAATCCGTCATGAGGCGCTCCAAAGACAAAAAAGCCGCTCAAACCGAGCGGCTTTTTCATTCATCAAGAAAGTTATCCGCTTATTAACGCGAATAGAATTCGACGACCAGATGCGGTTCCATGACGACGGCGTAGGGTACGTCGCCGAGGGCCGGAACGCGGGCGAAGGTCGCAACCATCTTGTTGTGATCGACTTCGATGTAGTCCGGAACGTCACGTTCAGCCAGGGCAACCGATTCGAGAACGGTTACGAGCTGCTTGGACTTTTCGCGAACTTCGATCACGTCGCCAGCCTTGCAGCGGTAGGAACCGATGTTGACGCGAACGCCGTTGACGGTGACGTGGCCATGGTTGACGAACTGACGGGCAGCGAAGACGGTCGGAACGAACTTGGCGCGGTAGACGATCGCGTCGAGGCGCGATTCGAGCAGGCCGATCAGGTTTTCCGAGGTGTCGCCCTTGCGGCGGTTGGCTTCGTCGAAGATGGCGCGGAACTGCTTTTCACGCAGGTCGCCGTAGTAGCCCTTCAGCTTCTGCTTGGCGCGCAGCTGCACGCCGAAGTCGGAAAGCTTGCCCTTGCGGCGCTGGCCGTGCTGGCCCGGACCGTATTCGCGACGGTTAACCGGGGACTTCGGACGGCCCCAGATGTTTTCGCCCATACGGCGGTCAATTTTGTACTTGGACGATTCGCGCTTGCTCATCGCATTTCCTTTCAAGTGTTATGGCGGCTCGTTGCCGAACCGCGAAGGAAACACGCCCTCCTCTGAACTCCGTTTTCGAGCTCTGACAGGCTTCTCACGTTAGCGAACGGACGAAGCCACGGGACATGTCAAATGAAACACCGGACATTTCTGCCCGGCGTTGGCGCGGTCTGTAAGGGGTCGTCATGAAAATGTCAACAGCGTCGCGCGTCCAAGGTTGAGAATGTGGCAGCAGATGCTATATCTGATGCGTGATGATTGATGCGCAATCAAGGTGTGACCATGCGGACAACTCTTGCAATCGATGACGATGTGCTTGCAGCCGCCAAGACGATGGCGGAGCAGCAGCGTCGAAGCGTCGGCGATGTCATTTCCGATTTGGCTCGCCGATCGCTCAATCGTCCGCAAGCACTAAAGGAGCGCAATGGTATCCCGCTACTGACACCCAAGCCCGGCAATCCGCCCGTCACGCTTGATCTCGTCAACAAGCTTCGTGACGAGCTTCCATGACATTTCTGCTGGACATCAATGTTCTGATTGCTCTGTTCGATCCCTCCCATGTAGCACATGATATTGCCCATGACTGGTTTCATTCGTTAGGCAGCGATAGCTGGGCAACCTGTCCGCTGACGGAAAACGGCGTCGTCAGGATTCTCAGCCAGTCGAACTACCCAAATTCTCCCGGGCCTCCCTCCGCTGTGGCTCTTCTGGTCTCGCAGCTTCGCGGTCTGCCGGGTCATCAATTCTGGGCCGATGACGTCAGCTTGTTAGATGAAAGTTTAGTGGACTCGACCCGGCTTCTCACACCCGGCCAAATCACCGACACCTATTTGTTGGCACTTGCAAAATTTCACAACGGCCAGCTGGCAACGCTTGATCGGCGCCTGTCGGCTGCAGCCGTCAAGAATGGAAAAGCGGCGCTACATATCATCGCCGGCAATCAGTAGTTCGCAGCTATTCCGCCGCCGCCTGCTCGCCACCATCCAGATCGGGCGCATTGGCATCGCCGGGCGCTGTTTGGGACCCCATGTCCGGGAAAGCGACGATGCGCTTGCCGGAGAAATCCGTGTGAACGACAACGCTGCCCTGTTCTTCGAAATAGCTTAGCAGTCGCCGCGCGCGTCTGGCCGAATGGGTGCCGTAGGCGCGAGCGATGCGGGCGTCGGAAGGGCATGGCTCGCCGCTGATCGCGGCCTTGGCGAGCATCAGGAAGACGCCCTGCAGGTCATCGGTGACACTGGCAGACAACGAGAGTGCGGTTGCCCATTGATCCGTCGCCATGACCTCCTCGTCCGCACCGGAGCGCGCGATCGCCACACGGCGACGGAATTCGGAGAGGCTCATGGGGGCACCCGGAACGCGGCGCATGCGCAAGCGTACAAGAAACTCCTGATAAAGCACGGAATCGGTACGGAAGCCCGAGGCCGGGTCGTCGAGGATTTCGGAGAGTACCGCGCTCACCCTCGCCTCACGATCCTCGCTCGATAGTTCCGGCTGGCTGACTTTCGGCTCGGAAGGTGCCGGGCTCGCCGCCGGCACGGAGCGGGAAAGCTCGGCCAAAATATCGGTGGTCGGGCGCGGCGCCGGCGTGCTGCGGCGGACAACGGGCCGCGCAAATTCTTCCGGGTCCGGCGTGAAGATCAGATCCTCGACATCCTGCGGCGCATCCGGCAACGGCATCAGCTTCGGGCTGGAAGAGCGCGCCGAGGTTTCCACCGCGCCGATGGTGATCGGCAGCGGACGACGCGAGAGCGCCGGCCCGAGGGCGACGAAATTGCCGCGCTTCAGGTCGCGGAACATTTCCGCCTGCCTGCGATCCATGCCGAGCAGATCGGCAGCACGCGCCATGTCGATATCGAGAAAGGTGCGGCCCATCAGGAAGTTGGAGGCCTCAGCCGCAACGTTCTTGGCGAGCTTCGCCAGACGCTGCGTCGCGATGACGCCGGCAAGGCCGCGCTTTCGGCCGCGGCACATCAAGTTGGTCATGGCGCCGAGCGACATCTTGCGCGCATCTTCCGAGACGTCACCGCCGACCGAGGGCGCAAACATCTGCGCCTCGTCGACCACAACGAGCACCGGATACCAAAATTCGCGATCGGCATCGAACATGCCGTTCAGAAAGGCGGCAGCAGCGCGCATCTGCTGCTCGATATCGAGCCCTTCCAGCGTCAGCACGCAGGAGACGCGATGCTGGCGGATACGGTTGGCGATACCGGCGAGCTCTGCCTCGGTGCGCTCGCCATCGACGACGACATGACCGAACTTGTCAGCCAGCGTGACGAAATCGCCTTCGGGATCGATGATGACCTGCTGCACCCATTGCGCCGATTGCTCCAGCAGCCGCCGCAGGAGGTGCGATTTTCCGGAGCCGGAATTTCCCTGCACCAAGAGACGGGTTGCCAGCAGCTCCTCGATATCGAGCTGGGCGCTGGTCCCGCCGGACGCCGTTCCCATGTCGATGCCGACCTGCAATGCACTTCCCCTATGAGCAAGAATCAAACGCGGATACGTCCCATCTTTCTGAAAGGACGCGCCTCCGTCTAGCAAAGATTTGCAAGCTTCGCGCCCGTGGATTGAAAAAACCCACAGGCGATTGCGAGACCTATCTGAAGCGCAGATTGGCCCGCGACAGCTGGCTGACGGACGTGCAGCCCATCAGCTTCATGTCGCGTTCGACTTCGGTGCGCAGATGCCTCAGCGCCCGCTCCACGCCCGCCTGGCCGGCAGCGGCCAGCGGATAGAGATAGAAGCGGCCTAGGCCGACCGCCTTGGCGCCGAGCGAAAGCGCCTTCAGCACATGCGTGCCGCGCTGCACGCCGCCATCCATCATGACATCGATGCGAGGGCCGACGGCATCAACGATCTCCGCCAGTTGATCGAATGCCGAACGCGAGCCGTCCAGCTGCCGCCCGCCATGGTTCGACAGCACGATGCCGGTACATCCGATGTCGACAGCACGCTTGGCGTCCTCGACCGACATGATGCCCTTGAGGCAGAACTGCCCGTTCCAATGCTTCACCATCTCGGCGACGTCGTTCCAGTTCATCGACGGATCGAGCATCTCAGTGAAATACTTGCCGATCGACATGGCACCGCCACTCATGTCGACATGCTCGTCGAGCTGCGGCAGGCGGAATTTCTCATGCGTTACATAGTTGAGAGCCCAGCCAGGTTTAATGGCGAACTGGGTGATGCCCGCAAGATTGAGCTTGAACGGGATCGAAAATCCGGTGCGAAGATCGCGCTCACGATTGCCGCCGGTAATGCTGTCGACGGTCAGCATCATCACATTGACGCCGGCCTCCTTCGCCCGCTCCATCATCGCACGGTTCAGGCCACGGTCTTTGTGGAAATAGAACTGATAGACCTGCGGCCCGGAATGTTTCTTGCGGATTTCCTCAAGGCTGACGGTGCCGAGCGAGGAAACGCCGAACATCGTGCCAAGCGAGGAGGCGGCGGCTGCAACTGCATTTTCGCCCTGGTGATGGAATAGCCGCTGCAGCGCCGTCGGCGAGCAATAGAAGGGCGTCGCGAGCTTTTGTCCCATGACGGTGACAGACATGTCGATCTCGCTGACCCCACGCAGGACGTTGGGAACGAGATCGCAGCTTTCGAAGCTCGACGTGTTTCGCCGCAGCGTTACTTCGTCGTCGGCTGCGCCATCGATATAGTTGAAGATCGGGCCGGGAAGACGCTTCTTCGCAAGAAGACGAAAATCATGGAAGTTATGGCATTCACGCAGACGCATGGCTTGCCTCGACCACACTGCAATCACTCTCAAAAGACATCAAATACCGACCTTCCAATATTCCGTTGCCGCCCGGACCCTGAATCACAACCGGTGCAAGCGTGCTTCCCATTTGTAAAGCACATCCGGCTCTTTTTCCTCATTGCCCGCCCCATCCGACTCGTCAACCACGAAGAAGCCATGCTTTTCGTAAAAGCGGCGCGCCGGCTCATTTCTCTGGAATGTCCAGAGCGATAGCGCCGGATAGGCCGACTTGGCAACATCCAGAAGGCGGCTGCCGATGCCGCGCCCTTGTGCCTCGGGCAGGACGTAGAGCTGATCGATCCAATGATCGAGAAAGGCGATGACACCGACCAGACGACCTCCTTCTTCCGCACCCCAGATCTGGCAATCCCTATAAACGACCGCGCTCCAAAAGCCGACATCCTCTTCCGGCGTATGAAGCCCGGCAAGCGTCGGCAGCCGTTCGTTGAAGGAAGCGCGATGGACGGCGGCGGCAGCCGGCATATCCGCGAGATCGAGTTTCCGCAGCAAAACCTTGTCTTTCATGATCAAGCCCTGAGCCCAAAGCCCTGCATCAGCCGGCGCGTGGGGAAATCCGGTGCCCCGGAGGTAAAGACCGCAAAATCAAAATCATCGGGATGGACGGCATCGGCCACTTGCGGCACCAGGCTGCGGGCGCGCCTTGCGATGGCTTCAGCCGGATCGAGCCAATCCACCGGCCAGGGCGCGAGCCTGCGGAAGATATTGGCCATGAAGGGGTAATGCGTACAGGCGAGCACGACGATATCGGTCTTGCGGCCATCCATTTCGACAAAGCATTGATCGATCTCCGTCAACACGGCCTCATCGGTCACGGCGTCGCCACGAATATAGGCCTCGGCAAGTCGAGCAAGATTCTGCGATCCGACGAGCCGGACATGGCATTGCGTGGCGAAGGACTGGATCAGGTCGCGCGTATAGGCACGCTTGACGGTGCCCGGCGTCGCCAGAACCGACACGAGCCCCGAACGCGTGCGTTCCGCGGCCGGCTTGATCGCCGGCACGGTACCCACGAACGTCATCTGCGGAAAGGCAGTACGCAGAGCAGCACCCGCCAGCGTGAAGGCCGTGTTGCAGGCGATGATGCAGACTTCCGGATCATATTGCGCGAGCAGCTTTGCGAAGAGTTCGACGATGCGCTCCTTCAGCGCCGCTTCCTCCCAACTCCCATAGGGAAAGCCGGCATCGTCGGCGATATAAATGAAACCGCGCTCCGGCATCAGCACGCGGGCTTCGCGCAGCACGGTCAAACCGCCGATCCCTGAATCGAAGACAAGGACCGGTTTCAGCTCATTCGCCGCTGCTGTCATCGCTTGAGGCTTCCTTGGGGATTTTAGCGGATCTGGGATGCGAGCCGCTGCCGCGCGGAGACTTCCGCGAGAAACGGTCGAGAGACGAGATCACCCCGCGCAAGACGCTGATTTCCTGTTCGGTAAACGCCCGGCGCGAGAGGACAGCCCGGAGATTGTCGACCATTTTCGGCTTTTTCCCGGCGGGATGGAAATAATTGCGTGCATCCAGCGCCTCCTCGAGCTGGTCGAAAAGGCCGAAAAGCTGCTCCTTCGTCGAAGGCCGCTGCTCGATCGCCTGGAACGGCACGGCACCCAGATCTTCCATGCCCGATTTCATCCATTCATAGGACATCAGGAGCACGGCCTGCGCGATGTTCAATGAAGCAAAGGCGGGATTGACGGGAAAGGTGACGATTTCGTCCGCCAGAGCCACTTCCTCGTTCGTCAGGCCCCAGCGCTCCCTGCCGAAGAGAATGCCGGTGCCCTCGCCCGCCTTGAATTTGACGCGAAGGGTCTCAGCCGCAACGACGGGCGAACGCACCGGCTTATAGCCATCCCGCTCACGCGCGGTCGTCGCATAGACGAAATTGAGATCCGCGATTGCCTGTTCCAGCGTTTCGTAGACCTTCGTCGCTTCGATGATGTGATCCGCCTTGGAGGCCGTCGCCTGCGCCCTCTCGTTCGGCCAGCCGTCGCGGGGATTGACAAGACGCAACTCGGCAAGCCCGAAATTCGCCATAGCGCGCGCCACCATGCCGATATTCTCACCCATCTGAGGCTCGACCAGAATGATGGCCGGCCCTTCGGCCAGAAGTTGACGCTCGCTGTTCGTACCTGCCATGACGCCTAAAATCTCCGCGCGCGCTCAATCGCGCCAATTCGAGCATGGTGCCGAAAAGTGTGAGCGGTTTTCGGACGACATCATGCTCTATTTCCCGATTCCGGAGCCGCAATAGCGAGACAGGCGGCTGTCGGCAAGGTTTTTACGCACAAACGCGGCGATGTACTTTGCCCGATCACTGCGGATTGGCCGGCTTGGCCTTGTCCGATGGTTGCTGCTGCTGATCCGTCGGCTGTTGCTGCTGTTGTTTGACGAGATCCACCATCACGCTCTTGAGCGAGCTCGGATTGCCATTGTCGTCGTTGGTGACGATATCGTCCACCACGGGCCTGCCGCCCTCTTCGATAACCTCGAAGCGAACCGTAGTCACCTTCTGAGAATCGGCGTCGGAGCCCATGCAGGTGGATTTCTTGAAGGTTGCAAGCACCTCCGTAACATTGTTCTTCGGCGGCTGCGCGGCAATCTTCACATCCTCCAGCGGACACGCATCCTGCGCGTTGACGATGACATCGTAGTCGAATGGCGAAATACCATCCTCGTCGGCGGCGGGAAACTGCGCCGCCGCTTGGTATTTCGCTCCGAAATCCTTGCTGTAGATATCGTTTAGCTTATCCTCGCCAAAAATATCCTGCCAGTCGCTGTCGCCGCCCGCCCAGTTCGAGACCGTCGCATCCATGATGACCTTGACCGGAGTCGTCGCATCGGCCGCCAGTGCCATATGCGCACCGAGCGAGAACTGGAAAAGCGTGAAGGCAAGCGCGGATACGGCAAATTTCTGCATGATATGATTCCGTTGCAATAGGCAAAACATGCGCGACATTAGACCCATCGACCGCTTTGGCAATGGCCCGATCACAAAAAGCGGGCGATGTCAGGAATGATCAAAAACGCGATGCTGGAGGCTCTAGCGGCTTTGCGTTCCGTACTTGCGGTGCTATAGCCCTCGGGACTTCCTATTACCCACAGGACCATCCGGTCCCATCAGCTTAAACGAGGCAGAAGCATGAAGAAGATCAAGGTCGCTAACCCCGTTGCCGATCTCGATGGCGACGAAATGACTCGCATCATCTGGCAGCTCATCAAAGAAAAACTGATCTTCCCCTACCTCGACCTCGACATCGACTATTACGACCTCTCGGTCGAAAACCGCGACGCCACCAACGACCAGGTCACCGTCGACGCCGCCAACGCCATCAAGAAGTACGGCGTCGGCATCAAATGCGCGACGATCACCCCGGACGAAGCCCGTGTCAAGGAATTCAACCTCAAGGAAATGTGGAAGAGCCCGAACGGCACGATCCGCAACATCCTCGGCGGCGTTATCTTCCGCGAGCCGATCATCTGCAAGAACGTTCCGCGCCTGGTTCCCGGCTGGACGCAGCCGATCGTCGTCGGCCGTCACGCTTTCGGCGACCAGTATCGCGCCACCGACTTCAAGTTCCCCGGCAAGGGCAAGCTCACCATCAAGTTCGTCGGCGAAGACGGCACGGTCATCGAGAAGGAAGTCTTCAACGCTCCGGGCGCCGGCGTTGCCATGGCCATGTACAACCTCGACGAGTCGATCCGCGAATTCGCCCGCGCTTCGATGATGTACGGCCTGATGCGCAAGTGGCCGGTCTACCTGTCGACCAAGAACACCATCCTCAAGGCCTATGACGGCCGCTTCAAGGATATCTTCGAAGAAGTCTACCAGAACGAGTTCAAGGCTCAGTTCGACGAAGCCGGCATCACCTATGAACACCGCCTGATCGACGACATGGTCGCTTCTGCGCTGAAGTGGTCCGGCGGCTACGTTTGGGCCTGCAAGAACTACGACGGCGACGTCCAGTCCGACACGGTTGCCCAGGGCTTCGGCTCGCTCGGCCTGATGACCTCGGTTCTCCTGACGCCGGACGGCAAGACGGTCGAAGCCGAAGCCGCACACGGCACGGTGACCCGCCACTACCGCCAGCACCAGAAGGGTCAGGAAACTTCGACGAACTCGATCGCCTCGATCTTCGCCTGGACCCGCGGCCTGGCGCACCGCGCCAAGCTCGACGACAATGCCGAACTCGCAAAGTTCGCCTCGACGCTGGAAAAGGTCTGCGTCGATACCGTCGAAGCCGGCTACATGACCAAGGATCTGGCGCTGCTGATCGGCCCCGATCAGCCTTGGCTCTCGACCACCGCCTTCCTCGACAAGATCGACGAGAACCTCAGGAAGGCCATGGCTGCCTGAGCCTTGCCGACATAAGCAGGTACGAAAACCCGGCCTCATCGCCGGGTTTTCTTTTGCCCTGAATCTTGCCGCCGGGGCTAACCAGTGGCAAGAATGCGCTCAACAAAGGGAGAGGCAGATGGCAGAAGAACTCGTTTTCTATACCAATCCGATGTCGCGCGGACGCATCGCCCGCTGGATGCTTGAGGAGGTCGGCCAGCCTTACCGTACCGTATATCTCGACTTCGGCACCACGATGAAAGCGCCAGAATATCTGTCGATAAACCCTATGGGCAAGGTGCCGGCCATCAAGCATGGCGACACCGTGGTCACCGAAGGTGCCGCCATCTGCGCCTATCTGGCCGAAACATTCCCACAGGCAGGCCTTGCCCCGACGGCGGCCGAGCGCGGTCGCTACTTCCGCTGGATGTTCTTTGCCGCCGGGCCGATGGAGATGGCGGTCACCAACCGTGCCCTCGGCTTCGAAATCCCTGCTGAGCGTCTGCGCATGGCGGGCTGCGGCAGCCTGGACCATGTCTTCGATACCCTGGAACAGGCCGTGACCGCTTCGCCGTTCATCGCCGGCGACCGTTTTACGGCCGCCGACGTCTATGTCGGTTCCCATGTCGGCTGGGGCCTTAATTTCGGCACCATCGAGAAGCGACAAGCCTTCATCGACTATTGGGGTCGGGTCAGCGACCGCGATGCCTATCGCCGCGGTAACGAGATCGACAACGCCGCCATGCCAAAGTCGGCAAATTCCTGAAAATACAAGGCACTGAGAAGAAATCCTCACCGACTGGATATATGCCGCTATTGCAGCGGCATATAAATATCCGTGAGCAATTCCGTTGGCGGTACGTCGCGCGGATTATTGATATATTCCTCGAACATGACCGCATCGCGCAGCTGCCGGCCGGAGGCTGGCAGCCATTGCGCATAGAGCCACTGATACGCCTTGTGCATGTTCGCATAGGGCCCCTTGTGGCGCAGCACGGCATAGTCGCCCCCGTCGAGCGAGCGCCGCTCCAGCGGAGCATTGGCAACGACTGCGTCGCCAGCGGTGACACAGGCATAGGAGCGCAGCTTCTCCGCTTCCACGACGTCAGGATCGTCGAGATAGATGCCGATCATGCGCATATCGGGACCTGCAAGGCCGCGGGCAAAGATGGTGCCGAAAAGCGTTTCGAAAGCCTGGCCGATCTGCATGTAGGAGCCGCGATGGGCGACACCGACCAGTGACATCGGGGAGATGGTGCGAAGCGTAACGTCGAACATGACCGTGATCCTTCCTTGGGTGCTGGGTTCGAAGATCGTGTGGCTTCCCTCATTCCGATATCGCGCCGGCGGCATGCCGTAGACGGATCTGAAGATGCGGTTGAACGACTGGAGGTTGGGATAGCCCGACCGCTTTGCAATGTTGCTGACGGATAGACGGGTGTTGACGAGATCGCCGGCGGCACGATGCAGCCGCAGCCGCTTGACGGTCGCCGTCGCCGTCTCGCCGTAGATCGCCCGATAGATCCTGTGCCAGTGATAGCTGGACATGCAAGCGATCTCGGCGAGCTTTTCCATATCGAGCTCATCGTCCAGATGCTCATGGATATAGGCCGAAACCCGTCGCAACCGGGTCTCGTAAAGCGTCCACGCCGTTCCACCACTCATGTCAAACCCCTTGCAAATCGATCGGCCCGACAAGAGCATAACCCGATTTGACAAATCCTGCGGAATTGCCCGCACAAAGAAAAATGGCGGACGCCGAAGCATCCGCCATTTTTGATTACCAATCGGAAATCAGAACCTTAACCGGCAAGCGCCGCTCCAATCGCTTCGATCGCCTCGTCGGCCTTGGCGCCATCCGGGCCGCCGGCCTGCGCCATGTCCGGACGACCGCCACCGCCCTTGCCGCCAAGCGCGGCCGAAGCGACGCGCACGAGATCGACGGCGCTGAAGCGGCTCGTGAGATCCTCCGTGACGGCGACGACAGCGCTGGCCTTGCCATCGTCCGAAACGCCGATCAGCGCCACGATGCCGGAGCCGAGACCTGCCTTGGCTTCATCCGCCATGCCCTTGAGATCTTTGGGGTCGACGCCGGAAACCGGTTTTCCGAGGAACTTGACGCCATTGACCTCACGCACCGCATCGGCCGACCCGCCCTGGCCGCCGCCCATGGCGAGCTTACGCTTGGCATCGGCCAATTCGCGTTCCAGTCTGCGGCGCTCATCCATCAGCGCTTCAACACGCGAAACGACATCGGCCGGCTGGACCTTCAGCGTCGAGGCCAAGCTCTTCACGCGATCGTCCTGTTCAGCGAGATAGTCACGCGCGGATTCACCGGTGACGGCCTCGATACGGCGGACGCCGGCGCCCACGGCGCTTTCGCCGAGAATGCGCACAAGACCGATCTGGCCGGTGGCGGAGACATGCGTGCCGCCGCAAAGCTCGACCGAATAGGGCTTGCCGGATTTGGCACCGCGCACCCCCTGCCCCATCGATACGACGCGGACCTCATCGCCATACTTCTCGCCGAACAGTGCCATCGCGCCTTCCGCAATCGCATCGTCGACGCTCATCAGTCGGGTCGTGACAGGCGAATTCTGCAGGATGATCTCGTTGGCCATATCCTCGACGACCTTCAGTTCCTCGGCCGTCATCGGCTTCGGATGAGAGACGTCAAAGCGCAGGCGCTCGGGCGCGACCAGCGAGCCCTTTTGGGCCACATGCGTGCCCAGCACTTCGCGGAGAGCCTCGTGCAGGAGGTGAGTGGCGGAGTGATTGGCGCGCAGGCGCGAGCGCCTGTTATGATCGACGGTCAGGACGACGGCGTCGCCGACCTTGATCTTGCCTTCCGAAACTTCGGAACTGTGAACGAAGAGGCCCTCGCCCTTCTTTTGCGTGTCGCCGACCACTAGCGTGCCGTGGTCGCTCGAAATCACGCCGGTATCGCCCATCTGACCACCGGATTCGCCGTAGAAGGGCGTCTGGTTGACGACGATCTGAACCTTGTCACCGGCATCGGCGCTGTCGACGGCAATACCGTCCTTGACAATCGCCTGGATCACGCCTTCGGCCGTTTCCGTGTCATAGCCCAGGAACTCGGTCGCGCCGAGCTTTTCCTTGAGTTCGAACCAGATTGTTTCGGTCGCCTTGTCTCCGGAGCCTGCCCAATGCGAGCGCGCTTCGGCCTTCTGGCGCTCCATGGCATCCGTGAAGCTGGAAATGTCGACACCGATGCCGCGCGCGCGCAGCGCGTCCTGCGTCAGGTCGAGGGGGAAACCATAGGTGTCGTAGAGCTTGAAGGCGGTTTCGCCATCCAGGCTGTCGCCCTTATGCAACGCCGAGGTCGCGTCGTTGAGCAACGACAGGCCACGCTCCAGCGTCTTGCGGAAGCGGGTTTCTTCGAGCTTCAGCGTCTCTGAGGTCAGCGCCTCGGCGCGCACCAGCTCCGGATAGGCGCGGCCCATCTGCTGGATCAGCGCCGGCAGCAGCTTCCACATCAACGGCTCATTGGCGCCGAGCAGCTGAGCGTGACGCATGGCGCGGCGCATGATGCGACGAAGCACGTAACCGCGGCCTTCGTTCGACGGCAGCACGCCATCGGCGATCAGGAAGGCGGAGGAGCGAAGGTGGTCGGCGATGACGCGATGGCTTGCACGATGCTCGCCCTCGGCCTTGACGCCCGTTGCCTCTTCCGAAGCCTCGATCAGGGCGCGGAACAGGTCGATATCGTAATTGTCATGCTTGCCCTGCAGCACGGCGGCGACGCGTTCGAGGCCCATGCCCGTGTCGATCGACGGGCGCGGCAGGTCGACGCGCTGCTCCTTGGTGATCTGCTCGAACTGCATGAAGACGAGATTCCAGATCTCGATGAAGCGGTCGCCGTCTTCTTCCGGAGAACCGGGAGGACCGCCCCAGATATGGTCGCCATGGTCGTAGAAGATTTCGGAACAGGGACCGCAAGGACCGGTATCGCCCATCGCCCAGAAATTGTCGCTGGTGGCGATCCGGATGATCCTGTCGTCGGAAAGGCCGGCGATCTTCTTCCACAGGTTAAAGGCGTCGTCGTCGGTATGGTAGACCGTGACCAGCAGGCGCTTGGCATCGAGGCCGAATTCCTTGGTGATCAGGTTCCAGGCAAGCTCGATGGCACGTTCCTTGAAGTAGTCGCCAAAGGAGAAGTTGCCGAGCATCTCGAAGAAGGTGTGGTGGCGGGCGGTATAGCCGACATTGTCGAGGTCGTTATGCTTGCCGCCGGCACGAACGCATTTCTGCGCCGTCGAGGCCGTCGTATAGGGGCGCTGCTCCAGGCCGGTGAACACGTTCTTGAACTGCACCATGCCGGCATTGGTGAACATCAATGTCGGATCGTTACGCGGCACCAGCGGGCTCGACGGCACGATCTCGTGGCCGTTTTTCTTAAAATAGTCGAGGAAGGTCGACCGGATTTCATTCACACCGCTCATAGGGGGCCCTTCAGTACTGCCGTCAACAACTTGCGTCAAAGTCAGTGGCTTTTATCGTTCGCTCCGGGCGCTGTCCAGCCGCACGAACAAAACCGGCCGCACATCCCTTGGACAATGCGGCCGGTTTCGACTTTCAGTCTCGGTCTCAGGTCGGGAATTGCTTCCCGGAGCCCTTATTCCCCGGAGGCGTCGCCATCATCGGCATCGGGCCCGCCATTCTGCAGGAAGCGATCGGCGATCAACCCGGCATTCTGGCGCAGAGACAATTCGATTTCGCGGGCGAGATCCGGATTGTCGCGCAGGAAGAGTTTCGCATTTTCGCGGCCCTGGCCCAGGCGCTGGCTGTTATAGGAGAACCAGGCGCCGGACTTCTCGACGATGCCGGCCTTGACGCCGAGATCGACCAGTTCGCCGGTCTTGGAAACGCCTTCGCCATACATGATATCGAATTCGACCTGCTTGAAGGGAGGCGCCATCTTGTTTTTGACGACCTTGACGCGCGTCTGGTTGCCGATCACCTCTTCGCGCTCTTTGACGGCGCCGATGCGGCGGATATCGAGGCGAACCGAGGCGTAGAACTTCAGCGCGTTACCGCCGGTCGTCGTTTCCGGTGAACCGAACATGACGCCGATCTTCATGCGGATCTGGTTGATGAAGATCACCATGCAGTTGGACTTGGAGATCGAAGCCGTGAGCTTGCGCAGCGCCTGGCTCATCAGACGGGCCTGCAGGCCCGGCAGGCTGTCGCCCATCTCGCCTTCGATTTCGGCACGCGGCGTCAGGGCCGCAACGGAATCAACGACGAGGACGTCGATCGCACCGGAGCGAACCAGCGTATCGGTGATTTCAAGCGCCTGTTCGCCGGTGTCCGGCTGCGAGATCAGCAGGTTCTGCAGGTCGACGCCGAGCTTGCGGGCATAAACCGGATCGAGCGCATGTTCCGCATCCACGAAGGCGCAGATGCCGCCCTTCTTCTGTGCCTCTGCAATGGTCTGCAGCGCCAGGGTCGTCTTACCCGAGCTTTCCGGCCCGTAGATTTCGATGATGCGCCCCTTCGGCAAGCCGCCAATGCCAAGCGCAATATCGAGGCTCAGAGAGCCGGTGGAAACCGTTTCGATTTCGACCACGTTCTCGTTAGAGCCGAGCTTCATGATCGAGCCCTTGCCGAACGACCGCTCAATTTGAGAGAGTGCCGCTTCAAGTGCCTTGCTTTTATCCACCGATTTGTCCTCTACAAGCCGCAAAGAATTCTGAGACATCCGATCCACCTTTAGGTTATTGAAGCCGCTCTAGCAATGTCGCCGCCGATGAGAATTCTGTACTCTATTTGTTCTCTTATCGCAAGAGCACAACAAGCAATTGAAAGAAAAAGGTAAAATGAATTTCGTTCTACTTTTGTTTTCTTCTTTCTTCCCAGACACTTACGGCTCCGGGATGATCAATTCGGGCCGGTCGCCACGCCGCTCGATTCGCCTTTTCGATCGCTGAGGATAACCATATGGCGAAAAAGATTCTCGTTCTCGGCGGCGCCCATATCGACCGGCGCGGCCGCATTTTCGGCGAGACGGCGCCCGGCGCCAGCAACCCGGGCGCATGGTTCGAGGAGCCTGGCGGCGGCGGCTTCAATGCCGCCCGAAACCTCGCCCGCCTCGGCTTCGATGTAAAGCTGATCTCGCCGCGCGGGGGCGACCCTTCTGGCGAATTGGTGGCGGAAGCCGCAAGCCATGCCGGCATCGATGACAAGCCCTTCGTCTTCCTCGATCGCAAGACGCCGAGCTATACCGCGATCCTCGAGAATGACGGCAATCTGGTCATCGCGCTCGCCGATATGGAGCTTTACAAGCTTTTCGTTCCACGGCGCTTGGCGATTCGCGCCGTTCGCGATGCCTTCGATGAGACCGATCTCATTCTCTGCGACTCGAATCTTCCGGCGGAAACCCTGGGCGCGATTGCGGCAAGAGCCGCTCTATGCGGCAAGCCGGTCGCCGCTATCGCCATTTCGCCGGCAAAAGTGGTGCGGCTGAAGCCAAGCCTTGCGGGCATCGACCACCTGTTCCTCAATGAGGCCGAAGCCTCGGCGCTGACCGAAATCCGTCCGGAGGATCCGCGCGAATGGGTGAGTGCTTTGCGCGCGCTCGGCCTGCGCAACGGCGTCATCACCCGCGGCAAACGCCCCCTGATCGCCTTTTCTGGCGATACTATCGTCAGCCTGCAGCCGCCTGTCGTCGACGATGTGGCCGATGTCACCGGTGCGGGAGATTCGCTTGCTTCCGGTGTTCTTTCGGCGCTGATGGCCGGTTATGATCTCGCGGAAGCCGTCCGTCATGGCGCGGCGGCGGCGGCAATCACGGTCCAGTCCCCCTATGCGACGGCAGAAAATCTCTCTCCTGAGCTTTTGAAGACGATGTTGGCCCTTGTTCCCGAGGCCGAACTTCTGTCATGAAGCCTGCTCAAAACGCGTGTACTGTTTCAGTGAATTGGAAATGACAATGACCCAGCCTATCTCGCCCCTGCTTCCGATCTCCTATTCGAAGGAAGTCGCTGCCGCCAAGCTGCGCGGTGCGCCGATCGTCGCCCTGGAATCGACCATCATCACCCACGGTATGCCCTATCCTGGCAATATCGAGATGGCCCGCAGCGTTGAGGCAATCATCCGGCAGGAGGGTGCTGTTCCCGCGACCATCGCCGTCATTCACGGCACGCTGCATATCGGTCTTGAGCCGGAAGAGCTTGAAGCATTGGCCAAGACGGAAGGTGCGATGAAGGTCTCGCGCGCCGACATCGCATTTGCCATCGCCGAGCGCCGCACCGGTGCGACCACTGTCGCCGCGACCATGATCGCGGCTGCCCGCGCCGGCATCAAGGTTTTCGCCACCGGCGGCATCGGCGGCGTACATCGCGGCGCGGAAGAGAGCTTCGATATTTCAGCCGATCTTGAAGAACTGTCCCGCACCGGCGTCATCGTCGTGTGCGCCGGCGCCAAGGCGATCCTCGATATCCCGAAGACGCTCGAAGTGCTGGAAACCCGCGGCGTCCCGGTCGTGACATACGACAGTACCGAATTCCCGGCCTTCTGGTCGCGCTCGTCCGGGCTCACGAGCCCGCTGACGCTGAATAGCCCGGCCGCGATCGCCAACTTCCAGATGACCCGCGAGCAACTCGGCATCGATGGCGGCATGCTGATCGCCAACCCGGTTCCGGAAGCCGACGAGATCCCGCGCGAGGAGATGGAAATCTACATCGAGCGCGCCCTCGACAGCGCTGAGCGCGACGAAATCACCGGCAAGGCGGTTACGCCTTATCTGCTGAGCACGATTTTCGACATCACCGAGGGCCGCAGTCTCAAGACCAATATCGCGCTTGTCGAAAACAACGCGCGCCTGGCCGCAGAAATCGCCGTCGCTCTGGCGGAATAATCAAGTCTCTAGTCACAGGAACCGGCCGGGTGCGATCGCCCCGGCCGTTCTCTTTCCTTCAAGTCAGAGAAAACAGACCCAGGGCAGACCGCAACTCGGCAAGCGTTGCCTCCGTTCGCTCCCTCGCCTTTCGCGTGCCTTCACGCACGATCCCCATGACGTAATCCGGCTCGGCGGCATAATGCGCGCGGCGCTCCCGGATCGGCGCGAGCAGCGCTTGTAGGACATCCTCAAGATGTCTCTTGAGCGTGACGTCGCCAAGGCCGCCGCGGCGATAATGCGCTTTCATCTCTTCGACGAATTGCCGATCCTCGCAAAAGGCATCGAGGTAGATGAAGACGACGTTTCCCTCGACCTTGCCGGGATCGCAGACGCGCAAATGATCCGGATCGGTATACATGCGCCGTACCGCATCCCTGATTTCGTCTGATGATGCCGAAAGCGGAATGGCGTTGCCCTGGGATTTGCTCATCTTCGCCTTTCCGTCAACGCCGGGCAGCCGCCCAACCTTTGGCACCATGGCAGCCGCCTCGACAAGCACATCACGCCCGATCTGCCGGTTCATGCGGCGAACGATCTCGTTGGTCTGCTCGATCAACGGTGCCTGATCCTCCCCGACAGGGACGACGGTCGCCTTGAAGGCGGTGATATCGGCCGCCTGCGCAACCGGATAGCAGAGAAAGCCGGCCGGCACATCGCGCTCGAAACCGCGCTGTTGGATCTCCGTCTTGATCGTCGGGTTGCGCTCCAGGCGGCTGACCGTGACGAAATTCAGGTAAAGCAGCGTCAGCTCCGCCAGTGCGGGCAGAGCCGATTGCACGCAGATCGTCGTCAGCGTCGGATCGATGCCGACGGCGAGGTAGTCGATCGCGACTTCCAGAACGTTGCGGCGGACCTTTTCGGGATCGCCGGCATTGTCGGTGAGCGCTTGTGTATCCGCCAGGAGCAGAAATTGCTCGTGGCTGCACTGAAGAGCGACGCGGCTTTTCAGCGAGCCGACATAGTGGCCGAGATGAAGTGGACCAGTGGTCCGGTCGCCAGTCAGGATGACAGGACGGGTATTGGTAGCAATATGCATTCTTAGCTCCGCAAAAGGAGCCGCCGCAATCGGGAAGGGAAAACGGAAATGGACCTGCCGGATCACGGCGGCAGGGTCGATTTCAAGATATGACGACTGCCGCTCCTAGAAGGAGCGCCACCACATTTGGCAAATGGTCTTGGCAAGGTCGATCATGGAAGGTTGCTTATACCGTTGCGCCGCAGTCGGCAACATGGGGAAGGCGCAAAACGCCTCTCACTTAGTTCTTGTCCAGCGTCTCGCGTACAACGACGGCAAGCTGCTTCAGCGAGAATGGCTTCGGCAGGAAGCCGAATTGGGCGTCTGCCGGCAGGTTGCGGGCAAAGGCATCCTCGGCATAGCCCGAAACGAAGATGAACTTCAGATCCGGATATTTCTTGCGCAGTTCGCGCAGCAGCGACGGCCCGTCCATTTCCGGCATGACGACATCGGAGACAACGACATCGACCTGGCCATCGAGCTCCTCCATGATGTCGAGCGCCTCGACGCCGGAGCCGGCCTCGTGAACGGTGTAGCCGCGCGTTTCGAGCATGCGCTTGCCGCCGCGGCGGACCGCCTCTTCGTCCTCGACAAGCAGAACGACTGCGGACTTGCCTGTGAGATCGGCCGGCTCTTCCGTCGACGCGGCGACACCCGCGTTCTGGTCCATGGCCGCTACATCGCGGCCTTCCACCACTTTGGCTTCCGTCACCGAAGGCATTTCCACGATGTGCCGCGGCAGGAAGATGCGGAAGGTCGTTCCCTTGCCCACTTCCGACTCCGGCTGGATATAACCGCCGGACTGCTTGATGATGCCGTAGACCATGGCAAGACCGAGGCCGGTGCCCTTACCCACTTCCTTGGTCGTGAAGAAGGGCTCGAAAATCTTGTCCATGATCTCAGGTGCAATACCGGTTCCGGTATCGCTGACCTCGACGAGCACCATGTCCTCGTGGGGAAGATAGGGATAGTTGAAGGCACTGACATCGGCCGCGCGCAGATTGCGGGTGCGCAGCGTCAGCGTGCCGCCGCCCGGCATGGCATCGCGGGCATTGACGCAGAGGTTGATCAGCACCTGCTCGAACTGCGAGAGATCGGTTTTAACGGGCCAGAGGTCGCGCCCGTAATCGACGTCGAGTTTGACATGCGTGCCCGACAGCAGCCGGTCCACCAGCATGCGCAGATCACCGATCACGTCCGTCAGGTTCAGGATCGTCGGCCGCATGGTCTGCTTGCGCGAGAAGGCGAGCAACTGCCGCACCAGCACGGCCGCACGATTGGCATTGCGCTTGATTTCCATCAGATCCGCAAAGCTGGCATCGGAAGGCCGCGCCTGCAGCAACAGGTGGTCGGAAGACAGAAGGATCGCCGTCAGTACATTGTTGAAGTCATGCGCAATGCCGCCAGCAAGCGTGCCGACGGCATTGAGCTTTTGCGTCTGCGCCATCTGTGTTTCGAGCGCCTTCTGCTCGGTCACTTCGACCGCATAGACGATGGCGGCTTCTTCCGGCGCCTCGTCGGTCTGGTCGATGACGGCGTTGATATAGAAGCGGAAATGCCGCGTCTCGTCCTTCGGATTGCGGGAATCGATCGGCGGAATATCGCCCTGCCGGTCCTTGGCGGCCGCCAGCGCCTGCTGCAGCTGCGGCCGGTCGCTTTCGTTGACGACGCTCTCCAGGGCAGCGCCGCGCTCGATATCGTCGCGCGAGACCAGATCCGAAAAAAGCTTCAGGAAAGGCGCATTCGTCCTAAGAATACGGCCATTGCCGTCGACGGACGCGATCGCCATCGGCGTATTGTTGAAGAAGCGGCTGAAACGCATCGCGGCGGCAGAGGCCGATTGTTCGGTATCCCCACCATTGTGGCGGGTCAGAACGATGGTGCGGCTCTCGCCGGGAGCGCCGTCACGCATCGACGTGACGCTGTGGACGATCTGCACCGGCAGGCTCTGCCCGTTGAAACGGCGCAGATCGAGATCGAGGGTCACCGTCTTCTTCAATCCCGGCTCGGCTTGGACGGACTGAATGAGTGCCAGCCCCTCGCCGGCGACAAGATCGCCGATCGTCATCGAGCCCGGCACGAATTTCGTCAGATCGAAGCCCAGCCATTCGGCAAGCGTCGCATTGAGATAGAATATCTCACCCTTGCGCCCGGCGGAAAAGAAGCCGGCCGGCGCATGGTCGAGATAATCGATCGCGTTCTGCAATTCCTTGAAGAAACGTTCCTGGTCGTCACGCTCGGAGGTGATGTCGGTGATCTGCCAGATATGCAGGATTTTGTTGCCGCCTTGCTCGGCCGGCAGCACGCGAGCCTTCAGCCGGTACCAATGCGCGCCATTGCCGCTTCCGTCCATCGGCCCGAGCGGCTTCAGCAGGCGGAACTCCTCCGATCCCTCCTTGCCGTCGCGCAGGCCATTGGCAAGACGATAGAGAGCCTCGTTGGACTCGCGATTCCGCGACAGCAGCATCTCCAGCGACTGCACTTCCGTCGCCTTGGTCGCACCGGTCAGCCGGCCATAGGCGGCGTTCGCATAGACAATGCGCCCCTTCTCGTCTGTGATCAGGGTTCCGTCGGGTTGGCTGTTGAGGAAGGAGCGCGCCAGACTGTCGGACTGCGGCTGCGGCATGACCTCGACAAAGCCGATGATCGAAGAAACGAGGAAGAAGATGCCGACCATGGCGAGAATGCCGAGGCCGCCGAGAACCGCTTCATTGTCCAGCTGGTTCTTGAAGACGACGAAGGCCGCCGCGGCGGCCACGAGAACGAGCGCAAGCAGGATGATGCGCAGCACCGTTCCCGAACGAACCCCGCGATCCACCAGCGGCACGCTATACTCGTCGGACGGACGCTGCTTCGTCATGAACCCCTCGTATCCGCCGTTCTCCTTGCGACATGTCATACACGTTTAGGGGTCGCCAGAGTCGGACTTTCGAATCTTCTTTATCAATTTGCATCATCGGCAAAAAGCTTTGCCGGACCAGAAAGGCTTGAATTCACAAGCAATAGAATACAATCA
This sequence comes from Rhizobium sp. JAB6, assembly GCF_003024605.1. GTDB lineage: Bacteria > Pseudomonadota > Alphaproteobacteria > Rhizobiales > Rhizobiaceae > Rhizobium. Next base: position 94,136 of record NZ_PYJQ01000009.1, read on the forward strand.
GCCCGCAATCACATCTTGTCTCCGGCGCAATCCTGTTCATATGATCGCCGTATAGAAGGGTCATGGTCAAATCATTACCCGCAGCAGTTGCGCTTACTGCATAACTCCCTAAATCGGATTCGATTTAAGGGTAAAATTATGCAGGGGATTAAAGTACTACAGCGACCTTTGCGCGTCACATATGACGCGCGGCGCTGTAGACCGCGACATCGGGGACAATTACGGAGTATCTCGATATGTTGGACGACATCGCCGGAGCTTATGGCAGCCGCTTCCTTCTCGCAGCCGGCGGGGTCGGCATTGCCCTGCTGGTGCTGATCGGCATTCTCTGGATCATGCGCAATCGCGCACCCTCTCCCTTCGTGCGCGGCGGCAAGAACCGTCAGCCGCGCCTGCAGGTGCTGGATGCCGCCGCCGTCGATGCCCGCCGGCGCCTCGTGCTCGTTCGGCGCGACGGCATTGAACATTTGATCATGATCGGCGGCCCCACGGACATTGTCATCGAATCGGGCATTTCCAATGGCAGCCGGGCCGGAACTGCCACGACGCCAGTCGATATCCCCATGGCATATGAAGACCGCAAGCCGCTACAGGCGAAGGCGGCTGCGGTGGAGCCGCCTCCCGCGGCGCTTCCCCAGCGCCAGCAATCCGCCGAGGACAAGATCGAAGCCTATCTGCGCAATGAGTCACGCCTTGAGCCTGCGGTGCAGCCGGCTCCGGTGCCGCAGGTGGCCGAACATCCGCAACCCGCTGCCGTCAAACCGCCGCATCCGACGCCTCAGCCGGGGCCCGTTATCAGTGAGGCCGAAGCCGCCGGCATACTGGACGCTGCCCGCCATGTCGTCCTGCCACAGCAGCAACCGGCTCCCGCACGCCCGGCGCCGGCCGAACCTATCCCCGCGCCGACGCCATCGGCCGAACCAAGCACTGATTTCCAGCGCATACTGGAAGCGGAAATGTCGAAGAACCTGACCGCTGAACGGATCATTCCCAACGCGCCGGCGTCGCGACAGGTGCAGCAGCAACCGAATGCCGGACCATCCCCGATCACAAGCGCGGCAAAACGTGTCGAGCCCGAGCTTGCTCCGCTGACCGGAACCGACAGCGCTCTTCAGAAAGAAGTCGCTCGCATCTTTGGCGAAATGAGCGTCAGCCGCGACAAATAAAGCGCGGCCCCTCGGAAACGACGGAATTGAAAAAGGCACCACGGAAATCTCCATCGTGCCTTTATTTTACGGATGAGATCGACAAGCGCTTTGCTCAAAAATATGGTACTTTTCCTTGCGCGGATGACCTCGTGGTGAAGTGCGGTGCATCGGCTGAAAGCACCGTCAGGCCACCTTACTCGAGCCTTGCCGGATTGAGGCGTCCGCGCGCCTTCTCATCAGGCGGGCGTGGACGCCACGTATCGACAAAGCGTTCATAGCCCTTTTGTGCTTGCTCAGCGACGCGCATCTCCTGGTCGCGGAGCTTCTTGACGTTATAGGCATAGGCAGGGCCAGGTTTGTTTCCCTTCTTCTGCGGTTTCCCAGCCTGCAATTCCATTGCCCGAATCTTGTGTGTCACGAGACTCGGGCGAGCCCAGAGATAGTCGGCCTGCTTGGTTAACATGTGCCAGACCAGAACCGCAAGCTTTCGAGCCACTGCGACGGCTGCGACCTGGTGGCCGCGTTTGGCTCTGATCCGGACGAAGAAGGCGTGCAGCGGCCCCGGTGCTTTTGCGGCCGCCCACGCTGCCTCCACCAGCATGGCCCGCGCATGGCTGCGACCGATCTTGCTGATGCGTCCGTGGTGGGCAGCGCCAAGTCCAGACTGGCGAACCCGCGGATTGAGCCCGAAGTAGCTGACCAGCTTCTGCGGGCTTTCAAACCGGCTGATATTGCCGATGGCGGCCATTAATCCCGTCGCCACGGTGAGATCGACGCCTGTGATCGTGAGCAGCCGTTTTGCCGCGGGATCATCGATCGTGCCTTCAGCAATTTGCCGATCAAGCACCGCAAGATCTTCACCGAGCCTGTCGAGTTCGCGTACATGCCGCTGGACCGCAATCTGCTCATCGTCAGGCAGAGGCTGACGTTTGAGCCATTCACGCCCGCGGCCGTTGAACAGGTCGGCATGTGGACACTTCGGGATTAGGTGAGCATTCAAGATAGAATGCACCTCGTTCTTAATCCGCGTCCGATGTCGCACGACCTGATAGCGACGGGCCACCAGCCTCCTCATGCGTTCTGTTGCGGCGTCTGGTGTCCAGATTTCCGGCAGATACCCAGCAGCATAGAGATTGGCCAGTGTGCCAGCATCGATCTTGTCGGTCTTTACGTGCGCCTGCGCGATCGCTTTTACCTGCAGGGGATTAGCAATCACGACCCGTCGCACGAACGGCGAAAGGACACGAGATACAGCCATGCAGTTTCCCGTCGCCTCGATGACAACATCGTCTGTTGACGTAAGTGTCTTGCCGAACCCCTCAAGAGCTGTTCGCGTCATGTCGACGCGGCCACCATGGCGGAGCCGGCCGTCTTCCCAAAAAACCACCTCGCCAAACGTTCGGTGGATATCAATTCCGATAACCCGTCGCATTAGCGTCTCCTGTCGTTTGAACAACGGGAGCTGCGGGCGACACGACAACTACGGATTCGCGCTCTCGGCGCAACCAGGCGAGTCGCAGAGGCGGCCAGCTACTAACACGAGCTCACAGCTCATCCAATGTATCGGCCTGCCCGCACCTTCGTGCTCCCGGTGCCTCTGTCCCGGACGCTCGCAGCATACGCCGCAATTCTCGAAACTGCAGCAGGACGTCAGCACCGAAGGTCTTATACCGGTTACTAATCCGGTCGAAACCGATGCCGTCATTATTCGTCGCGGTAAACCTTTTCGCGGCGCTCGTGACGTTCCTGTGCCTCGATCGACAAGGTCGCGATCGGACGAGCGTCCAGTCGCTTCAGGCCGATCGGCTCGCCGGTTTCTTCGCAATAGCCGTAGGTGCCGTCTTCAATACGCTGCAATGCGGCATCGATCTTGGAAATGAGTTTACGCTGACGGTCGCGAGCCCGAAGTTCGATGGCTCTATCGGTTTCGGAGGACGCGCGGTCGGCGAGATCGGGGTGATTTGCGCTTTCTTCTGCCAGATGATCCAGAGTTTCGCGCGCTTCTCTAAGGATATCGTTTTTCCATGCTACCAGTTTCGCTCGAAAATAAGCCCGCTGGTTCAGATTCATGAACTCCTCGTCTTCCGAGGGCACATAATTGCTAAGATCGATCTTCTCACTCAACGCGATTCTCCTGAAGAACATCTCATATGGCTGGGCTGTATATCCCAACCAATAGTGCCGATTCAAGCCAAATAGATGCTGTCAACTGATTTTTAAATTTGTCATAAAATTCGGCTAAGGGTCTAATTTTTCATCGCTTCTTCTTACCGACCCGGATTCTTGGCGCTCGTAACCTTCCCGTGATGATGGAGCATTTCGCCTTCTGGCGGATCGCGCAGCAGTTGACGGCACCGGTAAACAGACGCTACCTCATTGAAGAAACCGAGCCCCGGAATTCGCGATGACCACAATTTCGCCGCCGCCCTCCCGGATTTATCTTCTGCGCCACGCCGAGGCCCTGCCGGCTGCACCCGGCCAAAAGGATTTCGACCGTCCCTTGAGCGACAATGGCTACGCCGCAGCCGAGATTGTCGCCGACGAGGCAGCCGATAAAGGCTACAAGCCGGATCTCGTCATTTCCTCCACTGCTCTGCGCTGCCGCCAGACCGCCGAAGCTATACGCCGCGTCGTCACGCCGTCCACGGAGTTCCGTTTTGTCGACGAACTCTATAACGGCTCACCGGATGTCTACCTGTCGCTCATCGCCGCGCAGACCGATCAGGACTCCGTCATGCTGGTCGCACACAATCCGGTCATCGAAATGACGCTTGCGGCCCTGATCGGACGCGACGCTCTGGCCGGCGTTCTTCCTCGCGGCTTTCCGACAGCCGGCCTTGCCGTTATCGATTCGACGCCATCGGGCTGGGTGCTGATCGACTTTGTCACCAAATAGCGATTTCGCCGAGATGGGCCGCGCACGGTAGCGCCGCTGATTGCAGACACATCTCCGCTCATCTTTTCGGCGCAGGTTTCCATCCCTATATTCACGGCCACGCTGTCATCCAGGGACCCCGCCTTGCCCCCAAGCCTGACCTCTTTCACCGACGACGCCCTCATTGCCTTTGACAATCTGGCCGATCGTGCCGCCGGTCTCGTCAATCCGACAATTCGTCTGGGCGTCACGGGCCTCTCCCGTTCGGGCAAGACCGTCTTCATCTCTTCGCTCGTACACAATCTTCTGAATGGCGGGCGCCTGCCGCTGTTCGAGCCCGTGCAATCCGGCCGCGTTTCGGCCGTTCGTCTCGAACCGCAGCCCGATGATGCCGTGCCGCGCTTTCAGTACGAGGATCATATCCGCGCACTCGTAAAGGACCGCATCTGGCCGGACTCGACGCGGGCAATTTCCGAGCTGCGCCTCACGCTGGATTATCAAAGCGCCAGCGGCTGGAGCCGCCTGTTCTCTCCCGGCCGTCTCTCGATCGATATCGTCGATTATCCGGGTGAATGGCTGCTGGACCTGCCGTTGCTCGCCAAGAATTTCCGCGCTTTCAGCGAGGAAACGCTGGCGCTGGCGGAGACCGGCGTTCGCGCGGAACTGTCCCGTCATTGGCTCGGCTTGACGGAGGCGGCAGATATCGCTGAAACCGCGGATGAAATGAAGGCGCGCGATCTGGCCGCAGCTTTCGCCGATTACCTGAAAGCCTGCAAATCCGACGAACGCTCGCTTTCCACATTGCCGCCCGGCCGTTTCCTTTTGCCGGGCGATCTCGACGGTTCGCCTGCCCTCACCTTCGCGCCGCTGAAGCTGCCCTCAGAGGGTAACGCGCCGAAAGGATCGCTATGGGCGATGATGGAGCGGCGCTACGAGTCCTACAAGGCCGTCGTCGTCAAACCCTTCTTTCGCGAACATTTCGCCCGGCTCGACCGCCAAATCGTTCTGGTGGACGCCCTGCAGGCCATCAATCGCGGCCCGGAAGCGGTGCAGGATCTCGAACGGGCGCTGACGGATGTGCTGGCCTGTTTCCGCCCGGGCACAAACTCCCTTCTGTCCTCGCTGCTCGGCCGCCGCATCGACCGCGTGCTGGTCGCCGCGACCAAGGCCGACCACCTCCATCATGAAAGCCATGACCGGCTGGAGGCACTGACGCGCCGTCTCGTCGACCGCGCCATAGAGCGTATCGGCATGACCGGTGCCGGGATCGATGTCATGGCCATCGCTTCGGTGCGGGCGACCCGCGAGGCAACCGTGACCCGCGACGGGCAGACGCTTCCCGTCATCGTCGGCACGCCGATGGACGGCGAAACCATCGCCGGCGAAACCTTCGACGGTAATCGCAAGACGGCGGTCTTCCCCGGCGATCTCCCCGAAAATCCGCGCTGGCTGTTCGAAACTCTTGAATCCGATGGCACCAAGGCTCATCTGCCCGAAGTGAATGTCGTGCGGTTCCGCCCGCCGGAGCTGGAAAAAACCGGGGAAGGCATCAAGCTTTCGGTGCCGCATATCCGCCTCGACCGCGCCATGCAGTTCCTGTTCGGAGACCGTCTCGCATGACGAAATCGACCGAAAACGAGCCGAACGGCAACCGCCGCCCAGCGGCATTCACGCTGGAACCGGAGGCATCCGGGACAGGGCTGGACGACAAGGCCGCTCCGCCGGCGGTTCGCAAGCCACAAAGTTTCGATACCGATATCGTGCTCACGCCGGATGCAGAAGATCCATTCATCAATCCGGCTCTCGGCGCCGATTCGGATGCAACTGCCATCGTCAAGCCCCGCCGCAAGGGGTTCTCCTTTGGCAAGGTGGCCCTCAGCGCGCTCGGCATTCTGGTCTCGCTTGCCTTCGGCCTCTGGACGGATCAGCTCATCCGCGACCTGTTCAGCCGGGCGGACTGGCTTGGCTATGCCGCCCTGGCGGTCGTCGCCGTCGGCATTCTGGCCGTACTTGCCATCGTCATTCGCGAGACGGCTGGAATGATGCGGCTCGCCGCCGTGCAGACCATCAAGGCGGAGGCGGAAGCTGCCATCATCGAAACCCGGCCGGCGCGCGCCAAGGCATTGGTCAAACGCCTCTGCACCATTCTGGAAGCCAATCCGGATACGGCAAGAGGCCGCGCGACCCTCAAGGCGGCCGAAGATGATATCATCGATGCGCCGCAGCTGATCGATCTTGCCGAACGCGAGCTGCTCGGCCCGCTCGACCGCCGTGCCCGCGCACTGATTCTCGGCGCCTCGAAACGCGTCTCGGTGGTAACTGCCGTCAGCCCTCGCGCTCTCGTGGATATTCTCTATGTTCTTTACGAAGCGGCAAAGCTGGTCCGCGCCATGGCCGAACTCTATGGCGGCAGGCCCGGAACGCTCGGCATGGTCAGGCTGATGCGCGATGTGATTGCCCACCTCGCCGTCACCGGCTCCATCGCAGTCGGCGACAGCATCGTGCAGCAGCTGATCGGTCACGGCCTGGCGTCGAAACTCTCCGCACGCCTTGGTGAGGGCGTCGTCAACGGGATGATGACCGCGAGAATCGGCATCGCCGCCATGGACCTCTGCCGGCCGCTTCCCTTCAAGGCCCTCAGGCGGCCGGGCATTGCCGATTTCGCCGGCGACCTCACGCCGAACGTCACCGGCCGCAACCCCGCATGATGACCTGCAAATTAGGGACTTTTGCGCCCCGGAAACCAAGCATTAACCATTCTGCGGCAAAAGTGACAACCAGTTTCACGGTTTCGCCTCGCTAGGGAATGTCCATGTTTTCGCGTCGATTTCTTCTTGTCAGCAGCCTTGCCGCCGCAGCCATCTCCACCGGCGCCTGGGTGCAGTCGGCCGACGCGGCACCCCGCGACAGGGCCTTCTTCCAGTCGATCTCGGGCACTTGGAGCGGCCCCGGCGAAATCGTCGCCGGCAAGTACAAGGGCACGAAGTTCACCTGCAATCTCACTGGCAAGCCATCCGATGGCAGCAGCGCCGGCGTCAAGCTCGACGGGACCTGCCGCGTCGGCGTCTTTCAGCAGCCGATGTCGGCCGAGATCACGCAGAATGGCGGTTCCTATAGTGGAAAATTCCTGGACGGCGCAGCCGGAAAAGGTCTCGATGTAACGTCCGGCACGGTCAACGACAACACGGTCGTTCTCGGCCTGAACCGCCAGAAGCTCAACGGCGCCATGATCGCCCGCATTGCAGACAGCAAGTCGATGAATGTCACCATCTCGGTGAAGGTCGGCGATCAGATGGTGCCGGTCATCGGTGTCACCCTGAAGCGGGCCGACGTCGACCAGATGGCGGTCGGGTCAATCCAGTAGGCATCGAACAAGAGCTCAGAATAAGAAGGCCGGCAATTTTGTCGGCTTTTTTCTTTCTATATCCGTGCGGTTCATGCCGTTCGCCACCAATCGCGGCTTTCATCCGCAATCTCGATGCCGTGGACGTCGGCTTCCAGCAGCCAGTCGCGGATCGTGCGGTCCTTAACGACGAGATCGGCGGAAAAATCGGCAAGCGGCATCAGCACGAAACCGCGCTCGACCATTCGTGGATGCGGAATGGTGAGCAGCGGCTCGGCCTGTTCCAGATCTCCATAGGTCAGCACGTCGATATCGATCGTGCGCGGTCCCCAGCGCTCGATCCGCACGCGCTTCATCTGCCGCTCTATGTCGAGACACACGTCGAGCAACGCTTCCGGCGAAAGCGTCGTATCGAGGGCGGCACAGGAATTGTAGAAGAAGGATTGATCCGTCTTGCCCCAGGGCGGCGTGCGGTAAAGCCGCGACACCGAAACCACCCGACAATCGGCGCGCGCGTCCAGCATGCGCAAGGCTAGCGCCATGGCGTGGATCGGGTTGTCCAGATTGCCGCCCAGACCGAGCGTCGTCCGCACGGCTACATCTTCAGGCAAAATGCTCAATGCTCACCTGCACATAATCGAGAACGCCCGGAACGGGGGCATTGGGCTTGCGTACCGTGATTTTGGCGCGGCGGATACTCGGAAAACGGCGGCATAGCCCCTTCGCCACATCGAGCGCCAGCGCCTCGATCAGATAACGCCGACGGCCGGTCACGATTTCCTCGATGACGCTGAAGGCAATGCCGTAATTGACGGTATCGTCGATCGAATCGCGCTCCAGCGCATCGCCCGCTTCGACATCGAGTTCGGCGTCGACAAAGAAGCGCTGCCCGAGGAACTCCTCTTCGTCATGCACGCCGTGCCGGGCAAAGAAGGCGCAATTCTGCAGAGTAATGGTATAGGTCACAGCGCTCATGGCGTCCCTCCGTTTCGAACAGGCGCGATCGGTTCCGAAAACCGCTCCGTAGATTTGAGCATTACGCTTTAAGTCTCGCGCGCGTCCTGAGAATAGCATCCGCAACCGCCAGCGCGTCCCTGTTGATTGCGACATTGTGTACGCGGAATATCGCAGCTCCCTGCAATCGCAGGATTGTGCTGGTTGCGGCGGTACCCACATCGCGATCGGCTGATTCGCGGCCGGTTATCGTGCCGACGAACCGCTTGCGCGAGGTGCCGACCAATAGAGGCAGGTCGAAGCGCAGCAGAGCATTGAAGCGCGCCATCAGCTCCAGATTTTCCTCGGCATTTTCCTTGGCGAAGCCGAAACCCGGGTCGAGCACGATCGTCCGCCTGTCTACGCCTGCGGCAGCCGCGATTTCCAGCGAGCGATTGAGAAAGAAAAGCTGGTCATCGATGACATCAGGCAGCTTCTGCCGGTTACGGCCCGTATGCATGATGCAGAGACCCGCGCCCGTTTGCGCCGCCATGGCGGCGATGTCGGGCTCGCGCTGCAGGCCGAAGACATCGTTGACGATATGGGCCCCGGCTCCGATCGCCAGCCGCGCCGTGTCGGCCCGGTAGGTATCGACCGAAATCAATGCGTCGGTCCTCCCGCGCAGCGCCTCGATGACAGGCAATACTCGTCCCTGCTCCTCCGTAGCGTTGACGGGGGCAGCACCCGGCTTGGTCGATTCGCCACCGATATCGATGATGGCGGCACCCTCCTCGACACAAGCCAGCGCATGGGCGACAGCAGCATCGACGGCCTCATAGTGGCCGCCATCGGAAAAGGAATCCGGCGTCACATTGACGATAGCCATGATGACGCTCTGCTGGCCGACATCGATGCTGCGGCCATGCGCGACATGCCAGGTTTGGCTGCGAAGCTCCGTCACGAACTGTCCATCCCATTGAAAGGAAAAACCTTGCGCTTGATATTGCGCTCACAGTGGCTATGCCGCAAGGTTCAAAGAAGTTCAACATGGTAGCAACACGAATGCCGCTTGCATCCCATAAGTTCACCCTCTCGTGTGCCTTGCTGCTCGCGGTCTGCATACCCGATGTGGCCGGTGCGGAAGTCATCGCCCGCAAAACCATTTCCTATTTCGACATCAAAGGCAGCACCGCCGACGAGCTTGACGCGGCCTTGAATCAGCGTGGGCCCTTGGCGATAGGCTCCAGCAGCCACCATCCCGGCGCAACGAAGATCCGCTTCGGCGGCAATGCGACCTATAGCGAAGCAAACGGCCGCTGCCGCATCTCCAGCGTCAAGGTAACGGTCGATACGGAAATCATCTTGCCGCGGTGGCGTGATCGGCGGCACGCCAGCAAGCAGCTATCCATGATCTGGGATACCCTGGCCGCCGACATCCGGCGCCATGAGGACCGGCATGTCGAAATCGCTCGCCAGCATGCACGGCAGATGGAAAAACAGATCCTGGCTCTGCCATCCGCCGGCAATTGCGATACGTTGCAGGAACGGGCAAACGCGGTGACATCTCGCGAAACCGAGCGGCACGATGCCGATCAGGCGCGCTTCGACCGCATCGAAGCGCTCAATTTCACGAGCCGCATGCAGAGGCTGCTCTATTATCGCAGCCGACAAGGCAATTCCCAATAGGCGGAAGAGCGGCCCTTCGAGCGGCTGCGCTTTTCATGGAATCTCTGAGCCGCGCTATCTCTTTGCTTCCCATAATTCCGGACGGAAACAGCTGCGCACTTTCCCCGGGATTGCCCCAGCGCAAAGGGTATCGAGCAATGACGGCTGTGGGAAATCGGTCACTATATGTTGTGAATCGTGCGATTTCGCAGCTCTTTGAACTTTACGAGAAGCTGAAATAGGTTTTTCCTTATCAATTACAGAGACAAATGCACCGGTCGATTCGAAAATGGCCGGGCGGACGCCTCATACGGATCGATTTCGAGTGCCTGCGTCGGCGGGTTTATTCGCTCTTCGGCGCAGTCGGGGTTTGTTTTTCGAAGCATGCGCTAAATGTTCTCCTGGCGCGTCCTGAAGCCGCAGGTGTTTCCTCCCTTGCCTGCGGTGATGCGCCCGCCTTGCCTCGCTCGCTGCACCAGCTGAGCGGGGCATCTTTTTGAATGATGAGCTTCTACAGGAATGTGGCCGGGAAATAGAGCAAGGCGCGTCGAAACCCTGCCTCAGGCCTGGCGTTCGGGCACATGCACCACAAGCCCGTCAAGGGCGCTCTTCATCTTGATCTGACAGGAAAGCCGCGAGTTCGGACGGACGTCGAATGCGAAATCGAGCATGTCTTCTTCCATGGCCTCCGGTCCGCCAACCTTTTCGGTCCACTCCTCGTCGACATAGACATGACAGGTGGCACAGGCACACGCGCCGCCGCATTCCGCTTCGATACCCGGCACGGAGTTGCGCACTGCATTTTCCATCACGGTGGAGCCCTCGTCGACATTGAGGTCAAAGCGCGTGCCGTCGAAGGCGACGATGGTCAATTTGGTCATGTGGGTGAATTCCGAATTGCTTGAATGAAGGACGATCGGAATTTTACTTCCAACAAATCGCTGGAGCAGTCAACATTTGCGCCGCCGAAACGGTCTATCCCGTCTGGCGGCGCAAGAATGCGTATGATTGATCTTCGGACGCCCGGCTCAGCGCGAAAGCTTCAAAATGAAGTTTTCGGCCTCGATTACGCTGGCGGTGACCGCTGCCATGCAAGCGGCGTCACTGGCACTGCTTTCGAGCGCTCCGGCAGCATCCGCCACTCGGAAAGCGCCGACGGCGCTGGCGGCGCCCTTCAGCTTATGCGATGCGGCCTCCACGCGCTTGGGATCGCCACTGCCGAACTCCTGCAGACAGGAGCGTGCCTGCCTTGCGAACATCTGCAGCACCTCGACTTCCAGCGCCTTGTCGCCCATCGTCTGCTTTCCGAGGTGAACAAGATCGATCGCCCGCTCCCGCGAGGGAGCCGCGCCCCGTGCGTTGTCCGGAGATTCAAATGCGATGTTCAAAGCGGCCATGTGCCAATGCTCCCGTCTTTTATCTGTGACTGTTTTAGGAACCCGCCGCATAGTTGCGGCCCGGACATGGCCATCCAGTTAAATTTTGGCACATTCAGGGCTGAAAACTCCAGACATGGTTAACGTGCGTTAAACATCCTCAAAAACTTGGGTTTTCACAGCATTGAACAGCCAAACAGGGTTAATCGTCCCTTAATGATCCACTGGCTTTAAGGTGGAATTAATTGTCATAACTGGGGGAATGTGTCACTACGATACTGGTAAATTGGGTAGATGGCACATGCCTTTGCCCCGGAAGTGGATGATGGTAATGTTTTCATAACATCCGTTTGAAAAACCAGTTATCCACTCTGAATGTAATGGGAAATCCAAACTCGGTGCTGACCGAAGGCGGAAGACCCCACGGGAGGCAGGGTTCGTTTTTTCCGGACGCGGCGGAATTACCGGAAAAGACACGGCAAGCCCGAGTGAGTTGTAACGAGGCGTAACCGCATGGCGAACAAAAAGTACATCGAGTCGGTCGAGGACAAGGCCTTTCAGGCGTTGGACGAAGCTTTGCAGATCGATTTCAGTGACGAGAGCTTGGAGTCTCGCAGCGGCACTACGCCCGATATCCCGGAGCAAAATGTGTCTGAGCCGCCCAAACAGCCGATAAAGCAGACCAGGGATGATGCAGCCCGCAAGAATGGCGGCGCGCGCAGCACTGCGGCCCCTGCCGCCCCTCCTCGCCCAGCCGAGGCACCGAGGAACCCGAACCTCGCTGCCGCCAATGACGGCAACCGGGCAAGTTCCGCCAGCATATTGAGAGCGCTTGATGGAGCCTCCCAGAGCCATGCGGTGAGAAATGCCACGATCTTCTCCCTGTTCTGGATCATCGGCGGGGCCGGCCTCGCCTTCATGCTCTATGGCACCCAGATCCGAAATATCCATTCGATCGCGGATCTCGCAGACCTTCCCGGCGTGATCGCCTGCATCGTCGGCATTATCGTTCCGGTGCTGCTTTTCTATGCTTTCGGCATGATGATCTCGCGTGCGCATGAGATGCGCAATGCGGCTCGTTCCATGGCGGAAGTTGCCCTGCGTCTCGTCGAGCCGGAAACCATTGCTTCCGAGCGCATCATGACGGTCGGTCAGGCCGTTCGCCGCGAAGTCTCGGCAATGAACGAAGGCATCGAGCGCACCATTGCACGCGCGACAGAGCTCGAAACCCTCGTCCATACCGAGGTCAACGCGTTGGAGCGCAGCTACGCCGACAACGAATTACGCGTGCGCGGCCTCGTCCACGAGCTCGGCGCAGAACGCGACGCCATCGTCAATCACGCCGAGCGTATCCGCTCATCGATTTCGGGCGTGCACGATCAGATCAAGGAAGACCTATCGCTGGCGACCGAAGAAATCGCCGTGCGCCTCTCCACATCAGGCGAAGCTTTCGCATCGATGATCGACACGCGCGCAGCCGCGTTAATGGAGAAGTCGGATTCCGCGGTCCAAGCCCTTGGCACCCTGCTTTCCGCCAAGACCGACAGCCTGCTGCAGAACCTCAACGCCTCGGGCCTCGCTCTCAGCCACGAATTCGATTCCCGTCTGGAATCCCTGTCGTCGACCCTTGCCGAACGCGGCAAGGAGTTGCTCGGCCAGTTCGAAACCCGCGCTTCGACGCTCGATGCAAACACCGAAAAGCTGAACTCCGCATTGAACGAACGTGCACGCCAGCTCAACGAAACGCTGGTTGCCCGCACGAAGGAAATCAGCGAAAGCCTCAGCGGCGGCGAGCGGTCCATCACGGGCACGCTGGACAATGTTCTGTCCCGCCTCAACACGGCACTCGACGAAAAAGGCGCGAGCTTCCGTCAAAGCCTGCAGTCGACGGCCGATGACGCCATCATGGATATCGATCTGCGCTCTGGCTTCTTCGAAGAGCGCTTCCAGTCGACGATCGCGCAGCTTTCGACGACCTTCGACGAACGCGTATCGGAATTCACCTCGGCCTTCGACAAGCGCGCCGGCTCCCTGGACACCAAGCTCTCGGAAAGCCTTGCCCGCATCAATCAGTCGCTCGGCAGCAATTCGGATGCGCTGGAAGGCATCTTGACTTCCAGCATCGAGCGCCTGGGTTCGCATCTCACCGACCAGTCCTTCGCTCTGGCAACGACGCTGGCAACCGGCCAGGAAGTATTGGAAAGCGCGATCGGCTCCAAGGCGAACGAGATCACCTCCGCGCTGCAGAACGCCACGACAGGTATTTCCTCCGCCCTGACCTCGGGCACGAGCGAACTCAACACCACGCTCGCCTCGCATGCCGGCGCCTTCACATCCGCCGTGCAGGGTGTCACGCGCGATGTCTCCGCCGCGCTGCAAAGCGGTACGGAAGAACTCACCTCGGCCTTCACCGGCCGCGCCAACGATATCAACAACACCCTCTCTGCCCGCACCAACGAGATCACGCAGGCTTTGAGTTCCGCCCACGAGCGGGTCGATGCCGTCATGGCCACCCGCAGCAACGCCTTGTTCGGCGCGCTGGCCGATAACCAGTCCCGTTTCGAGCAGACGCTTGCCGAGCGTTCGGAAGCGATTGCCAGCGCCGTCAGCGGTTCCCACGAACATCTGACCGCCGCCCTGGACGAGCGCACCTCGATGCTGGCCATTTCGCTTGCCGAAAGCCAGCTGCGCCTCGAAAACACGCTTGCGAGCCGCGCCGATGCGATCACCGGCGCAATGGCCGATACCCACAACAAACTGGCCGACACGCTCGACGACAAGACGATGGCGCTTGCCATCGCGCTTTCCGAAGGCCAATCGCGTCTGGAGGACACGGTTTCCGGCCATGCGGAACGTGTTGCCGGCACGCTGGATGCCAAGACCAATGAACTTGCGCGCGCGCTGGCCGAGGGCCAGGCTCGGCTCGAAAGCACCGTCTCGGGTCACTCCGAAAGCGTCACGAATGCCCTCGACGACCGGACGATGGCACTCGCCATCGCGCTTTCAGAGAGCCAGGCACGGCTGGAGGAAACCGTTGCCGGTCATGCTGACCGCGTCGCTGACACGTTCGAAGGCAAGACCAGTGCCCTCGCCGCCGCCCTGACCTCCGGCCAGGCTCGTCTTGAAGAAACCCTCGCGAACCGCGCCGAAGCCATCATCAAGGCATTTGCAGGCAATCATAATGCCTTGGCCGAAGCGCTGGACGACAGAACCATGGCGCTCGCCATCGCGCTCAGTGAAAGCCAATCCCGCCTGGAAAGCACTATAGCCGGTCACGCGGAAAGCGTCGGCAGCACGCTCGACGACAAGACGATGGCGCTGGCCATCGCATTGTCGGAAGCCCAGGCCCGCCTTGAAGATACCGTCTCCGGCCATGCCGACCGCGTTGCCGACACGCTCGAAGGCAAGACACGGGCGCTCGCCGATGCGCTGACCTCGGGGCAGTCGCGTCTCGAAGCGACGCTTGCCAATCGCGCCGAGGCGATTACCAATGCGTTTACCAGCAACCATAACGCGCTGGCCGACGCACTGGACGATAAGGCGATGGCTCTCGCCATTTCGCTCTCTGATACCCAGTCGCGCCTTGAGGATGCGGTGTCCAGCCGTCTCGACGCCCTCTCGGAAACTGTCGCCGGCACTCACGACAAAATCGTCAACAGCCTCGACGACCGGACGACGGCGCTTGCCAGCGCTCTTTCTGAAGGCCACGCGAAGCTCGAAGACACTCTTTCCAACAGCGCCAAGGCCATTGCCCATACCGTCACCAGCGGCCACGAGGCATTGACCAACACGCTCGACGACAAAAGCATGGCCTTCGCAATTTCGCTTGCAGAAAACCAGAACCGCTTCGAAAGCGCCCTGGAGGAACGCGCCAACGCACTCCTCAACAGCGTCTCCGATGCAGAGTCCCGCGTTGCCGGTGCCTTTGGCGACAAGGCAGATGCCATCCGCGCTGCCTATAGCGAAAACCAGGAACGCCTCGACCGCTCGCTCGCCGCTCATACGGGCGCCCTCTCCGAAATGCTCGGCGCCAACAGCGATCGCGTCGAAACCGTTCTCGGCACCACGGCACGTCAGCTGGAGAACACGCTCGGCGCCGGTCTGTCGCAGATGGATCAGAACCTAGCCTCGGCCTATGAGCGTATGCGTTCCACGCTGGACGACCGCAGCAATGCGATCAATCTTGCCCTGCGTGACGCCCATGCTCAGATCGACAACACGCTGATGGAACAGACGACCGCCATCGGCACCTCGATCGCCACCAGCGCGAGCATGCTGGAAATGTCGCTTGAAGACCGTGAGGCTTCACTGCGCCAGACCATCGACGCCAGCGCAAGGGCGCTGGAAGAGCGCCTGAACAGCGGTGCGGGCGACATCGCCGGCCGTATCCAGCAGGCCGCCGGCGACATCGCGCGCTCGGCCGAAACCTTCTCGTCCAACCTCAACCAGTCGATCGACGGCATGACGGACCGCTTTGCCGAAACCGGCTCGCGGGTCGAGGCGAGCCTGTCTGCTCTCGAAAATCGCATCCACGAAGGCGTCACAGGCGTTGCCGCCCAGGTCGATGCCGCCGGCAACCGCCTCTCCGATACGCTGGCGAGCGGCGCGGCAAAGATCGACGACAGCGGCAGCCAGGCAGCTGCGCGTATCGAAGAGCGCCTTTCGACAATGGATCGGGCCCTCAATCTCGGCCTCGAAGCCGTCAACCGCACGATCGAGGGCAAGGCCGCCAATCTTGCGACGACGCTGCGCACGGCCGTTGCCGATGCCGCGCAGGGCATGGACACGGAAGCGACCCGCACGGCCGAATTGCTCGCCAATACCGGCCAGCAATTCGCTGAAAACCTCGGCAGCCACAGCGATGCCTTCGCGCGCGCCATGACCGAACGTTCCGATGACCTCGTCAACCGTGTCTCGGAAACGCAGAACCGACTGGCAAGCCAGGCTGCGGCCGTCGCCCAGACCTTCTCGGAGGCGGGCAATGCGATCGTCAACAAGGTCGCCGAAGCCGAAGGCCTCGTCAGCAACCAGGTGAATACGATCTCGCAGGCGCTCTCCTCGGCGGAACAGTCGCTGGAAGCCCGCGGCGCGGCCATTCGCAACACGCTTGCCGGCGGCAGCGAGCAGATCGCCGCCACCATGGCACAGGTCGAGCGCACGCTCGATGAGCGCAGCACGGCGATCCGCAGTTCGCTGGAGGAACGCGCCCGCGAGATCGACTCGACCCTTGCCGATGTCGACAAGGCCCTGGAAGCCCGTGGCTCCTCCATCCGCACTTCGCTCGACGAGCGCACCCGCGAGCTGAATTCGATGCTGGCTGGACGCTCCACCGAGCTCTCGCGCCTGATCGACGAAAAGGCTCGCCCGATCGTCGATCGCTATGCCGCAACGGGTCAGGAGGCGGCCGCTCTCATCACGGCGGCAGCTCAGGAAAGCACGGAGCGTCTGCGCGCCGAAAACGCCGCGCTGATCAACGCGATTTCGTCGCGCACCGAACATGCCGTCAACACCGTCAGCGCGCTCGAAAACAACCTGCTTGCGAGCGTCAACGGCATCATCGCCCGTCTGGCGGACAACAACTCCGCAATTGCCGGACTGCTGTCCAATGCCGCGAGCGAATTCGCAAGCGTCGATGACCGCCTCATGGCGACCTCGTCACGCTTCGCCGAATCCGCCGCGAAAGCCGGCGAGATGGTCTCGGCCTCCAGCCGCCTCCTCGAAGGCAAGGTCGACAAGCTGTCCGAGATCACCGGCCAGACCCTGTCGCAGGTCGGCAGCATCGTTGGTCGTTTCGACGATCATTCCAAGGTGCTGACACAAGCATCCCAACTCCTGGGCGCCGCCCAGTCAAACCTCGTATCGACACTGGAAGAGCGCGAAACGGCGCTGCAGAACCTGGCTGTCGGCCTCGTTCAGCGCTCGGAAGAGATCGAGAACACCATGCGCGCCCTCGGCTCGATGGTGGAAACGGCTTTCGACCGTGCGGAGCAGCGGTCGAACCAGGTGACCGGCAATCTTCGCCAGAGCGTACAGTCTTCCTTCGCCGATATCGGTCGCGTTCTCTCCGACGCCGAGAAGCGCGCCGAAGATGCGGCGGAAAACATGCGCACTGCGTTGCAGAAGGCTGGCGAGGAAGCCAACCAGGCTGTCGAGAACACATTCGCCAATGCCGAGCGCCGCTCCAGCGATCTCACCAATCGGCTGCGTGGCGGCCTCACGGCTTCGCTGTCAGAGGTCGAGCAGATGCTCGCCGATGCCGGCAAGACTTCCGATACGGCTGCCCAGCAGCTGCGCGAAACGCTGCGTGTCGCGGTCGATGACGCGATCGGTCGTTTCGCCGGTGCAACGGATGAAATCCGCCGCTCGGCCGGCGATATCCGCCGCGAGCTCGACCTCACCCGCAGCGAACTGAAGCGCGGTGCCTTCGACCTTCCGGAAGAGGCCAAGGAGAGCGCTGCAGCCATGCGTCGCGCCGTCGCGGAGCAGATCAAGGCCCTGCAGGACATCTCGCAGATCGTCGGCCGCTCGACGCAGCAGCTGGAGATTTCCGAGCCGACTGCTCGCGCGCTGGCGGAAGCACAGCCTGCCCCGCGGCTGCAGCCCGCCGCATCTGCTCCGGCGGCCGCAGCCCCA
Source organism: Rhizobium sp. JAB6 (assembly GCF_003024605.1). Lineage (GTDB taxonomy): Bacteria > Pseudomonadota > Alphaproteobacteria > Rhizobiales > Rhizobiaceae > Rhizobium. Next base: position 112,109 of record NZ_PYJQ01000009.1, read on the forward strand.
CGGCCGCAACAACCGGCGCCACAGCCGCCGGTCGCCCAACAGCCGGTTCAGCGCCCGGCACCGCAGCCGCAGCAGCCTCCGATCGAATCCCTCGGCCTGCGTGGATCGCTCGCCGCCGAACGCCCGGCAGCACAGCCGCAGCGTCCGGCCGAACCAGCAGCTCCCCCCCGCCAGGAAGCGGCCGGCGGCGGCTGGATCAGCGATCTGCTGCGTGGCGCGTCACGCGATGAAAATGCTGGTCTGCAGCCGGCCCGCCAGCCGGCGCCGAAAACCCCGGCGGAACAGGCTCCTGCTCCTGCCGCACGCAACCCGCGCCATGTCGTGGAATCGCTGAACTCGCTTTCCGTCGATATCGCCCGCGCCATCGATCATGATGCATCGGTCGATCTGTGGCGCCGTTACCAGCGCGGCGAACGCGACGTGTTCACCCGCCGCCTCTATACGCTCAAGGGCCAGCAGACCTTCGACGAGATCAAACGCAAATACGACCGCGAGCCGGAATTCCGCACCGCGGTCGATCGCTACATCGCCGATTTCGAAAAGCTGCTCGCCGACGTCGCGCGCACCGATCGCGATCGCACCGTCACGCAGTCCTATCTCACCTCGGATACCGGCAAGGTCTACACCATGCTGGCCCATGCGGCAGGCCGCCTGAACTGAGATTGAGAAGAGAGACTACCCGATCCCCGGCAGAGATGTCGGGGATTTTTGTTTCAGGCTGCTTTAGGCTTTAGGCACGAAAAAGGCGGCTCTCGAGCACCCTTGATTTGCTTGCAGTAGCTCCATCCGGCTTACCGGGCCTCATGCACCTGCGAGATCAAACCGCTGGTAATACCGACCAGGAGGAAGTTGTTCTTGAGACGAATCCAATGATAGCCGCGCGGAGGCGTGGACAGCTGGAAGGCGCGATAGTCGATCTCCGTTGCGCGGCGGCGGTCGGAGGCCGAGAGCCGACGCCCCTTGACCCAGCCGCCCTTGCGGATCACGACCTTCTTCTTCACCACGTCCTTCTGGACGACGGCCTGCTTGCCGGCGGATGCAGGCTTGACTTGCGCAATCGCGGCCAGCGGCGTCCCCACGACCGACGCCGCGAGAAACACAGCGAAGATTTTTCTCATTGGTTGTTTCCTCATTTCAGAATCTGCACGCGAACTTACCGTGACAGACATGAAACGCATCTGACAGTCGAATTACAATTCCGTAATCGGGAAGAAGACAGCAGGCAGGCTTTGCATGGCATTGCCGTAGGTCTTTGACCTCTCACAGCTCATCATAGTTGAACCAGTCGAAATCCGCTGTCTTTGTTCGGCCTGAGATGTCGAAGGCGAACATGCCGACGAAAGCACCGGTGAAGGAGCCATGCTCGCCGCGCCCGCCCTCGTCCGAAATGACGCCGGCATCGAGCACTGGCCCGATGGCTTGCCATGAGCCCATGCCTTCGGCTTGCCAGAAGAACTGCAGATCGTTGCCCTGCACTTCTATCGCAAGCTGGATCCGCCCATCCGGCACTGCGACGCCGCCCTCGATCGGGAAGCTTAGGCGGCCATTCGGATAGTCTCCCGGGCACGTCATGATGGTGACGCAGCGGCCGAGTTTTTCATGCAAGGTCACCGCAATGGCATGCAGCTTGAAGCGATTGTAGTAGTGCGTCAGGCCCGCCACCTGCTGATAGGTATCGGGCTGGAAATCGACGACGGTTTCAGCGCGGAAACTGTGATGTTCCTGACGGCGGGCGACGAGCGCTTGCTCGAACCAGGAACCGATGCTTTCCCGGGCAAACAGCCGCAAATGCCCAGGGCGGTCCGTTACGCTGAAGATGCGTTCAGGCTGCGGTGTGCGCAGCCACTGAAAATCCGTCGGCAGGCTCGCCTCATCGAAATTGTAACCGCTGCGGCGCGGCTTTTCGACCGGCACGGCACCGTTCAAGCCGATGACATCGACATCGGGAACAGTAGTGCCGTTTTCGAGATAGAGCCAGCCGTCGTCTTTCCAGGCGCATTTCTGCAGAGCCGTCTCCCGGCCGAGCGTACAGCGGCGATGCGGCGGCAGAGGCCGCCCGCAAAGATGCGTATGATAGAACTGTCCGTCATGCGTCTCGACATATTGTCCGTGGCCCGTACGTTGCAGCGCCGCCTCCGGATGATCCTTGGAGGTAATCAGGTACTTGTTCGGATGTAGTTCGTAAGGGCCGGCTATATCCCGGGATCTGGCCATGGTCACGGCATGATCGTAACCAGTGCCGCCTTCGGCCGTGGTCAGATAGTACCAGCCATTACGCTTGAAGAGATGCGGCCCTTCGACCAATCCCAGCTCCGTGCCGGCAAAGATGTTCCTGATCGGCCCTTTCAACGATTTCGTCGCTGGATCCCATTCCTGCAGCAGGATACCGTCGAAAGCCGGCGTTTTCGGCGAGCCGCCATAGCTCTCGGTGCGGTGGTTCCATTGCATGTTGACGAACCACTTGCGGCCGTCATCGTCATGAAACAAAGACGGGTCGAAACCGGAGGAATTAACATAGGCAGGCTCGGACCATTCGCCTTCAATGGTCGACGAGGTCACGATGTAATTATGAGCGTCCTTGAAGTTGCCGTCATAACGCTTGACGTCGGTATAGACGAGCCAGAACAACCCATCCGCATAAGAGAGGCAGGGTGCCCAGATGCCGCAGCTGTCGGGTTCGCCGCGCATGTCGAGCTGAGACGCGCGCTCCAGCGGCCGCCTGACGAGCGTCCAGTTCACCAGATCGCGTGAATGATGGATCTGCACGCCAGGATACCATTCGAAGGTCGAGGTGGCGATATAATAGTCCTCGCCGACGCGGCAAATGGACGGGTCGGGATTGAACCCCGGCAGGATCGGATTGCGGATCATGAAACTCTCTCCTCCGGAGACCACGGCAGCGGCAAAGTGAAGAAAAACGCCCGGAACCGGTTTCCGGGCGTTTTGGGTCGGTCAATCGCGTTCAGCCGACTTGGCCCATAGATTGATGTCGGCCTCTTTGGCATAGACATCGATCTGCTTCAGCTCTTCGTCCGTGAAGTCGAGATTGTCGAGCGCCTTGACGCAATCGACGATCTGCGACGCACGGCTGGCGCCGATCAGGGCGGAGGTGACGCGGCCGCCGCGCAGAACCCAGGCGATCGCCATCTGCGCCAGCGTCTGGCCGCGCTTTTCGGCGATTTCGTTGAGCTTTCTGATATTGTCGATGATCGACGGCCGGATGAAGTCGCGCTTCAGGAAGTGGTTCTGCGCTGCGCGGCTGTCTTCCGGAATGCCGCCGAGATACTTGGTCGAGAGCATGCCCTGCGCCAGCGGAGAGAAGACGATCGAACCGATGCCGAGATCTTCGAGCGTATCGACCAGACCGTCATCCTCGATCCAGCGGTTGAGCATGGAATAGCTCGGCTGATGGATCAGGCATGGCGTGCCGAGTTCCCTAAGGATGGCGGCAGCCTCGCGCGTACGCTGCGAGTTGTAGGAGGAAATGCCGACATAGAGCGCCCTGCCCGAGCGGACGATATGGTCGAGCGCGCCGCAGGTTTCCTCGAGCGGTGTGTCCGGATCGAAGCGGTGGGAATAGAAGATATCGACATAGTCGAGGCCCATGCGCTTCAGGCTCTGGTCGCAGGAGGCGATCAGGTATTTGCGGCTGCCCCATTCACCATAGGGACCCGGCCACATGTCGTATCCGGCCTTGGAGGAGATGATCAGCTCATCGCGCAGCCCGGCAAAATCAGTGCGCAGGATCTCGCCGAACGCGGTCTCGGCGCTGCCGGGAGGCGGCCCGTAATTGTTGGCGAGGTCGAAATGAGTGATGCCGAGATCGAAGGCCGTGCGGCACATGTCGACCTTGCGGTCATGCGGCGTATCACCGCCGAAATTGTGCCAGAGCCCCAGCGAGACCGCCGGCAGCTTCAGACCGGAACGGCCGGTCCTGTTGTATTTCATTTTTGAATAACGATCGGATGCCGGTTGCCAGGCCATAATGGAATTCCTTCGAGATGAAAAAGCGCGCAGGTTGGTTACCCGCGCGCAAACTAGCTCTTCCTGCGCCTACTTCAAGAGCGCCTGAGCCTCTTCGATGCCGAGGGCTGCCGGCTGCGTGCAGGTCGTCGTCAGATCGATAAAACGTCCCTCCTCGCCCGACCTCAGGATCGATGTCATGACGTCGACACCATGCAGGGTGCGGTCGAGCGAGCAACGGGCATCGCGTCCGTCGATCAGCGAGGCCGCCATGTCCGCAAGACCCGCCGTGCGATAGTTGGCGCGTGAGCCGTTCGGGCTTTCCTGATTGACGATGCCGAAGGGATGCGCCCAGTTTTCCAGCGGCTTGATGTCCTTGTCGCGGCCGCTCGCCTCGACGGTGCCACCGAAAAAGTTCGGATCGGGCACGTAGAGCGAGCCCTCGGTGCCGTAGAGCTCCATATTGGCGTGGCGGTGCGACCACACATCCCAACTCGCCGTCAGCGTTATCCGGGCGCCGCTGACGAATTCGAGCAGCGCCTGGATCGTCGTCGGGGTCTTCACCGGGATGATCTCGCCGTGGCGCGGCTGGCTGGTGATGGTGCGGGTCGGCGACGCCATGGAGGTCATCGCGCCAACACGCTTCACCGGTCCGATCAGGTTGATGAGGTTGGCGACGTAATACGGGCCGAGGTCGAGGATCGGGCCGCCGCCGGGCAGGAAGAAGAAATCCGGATTCGGATGCCACATTTCCATACCCGGGCTCATCACGTGGCACGAGCCGGAGGTGACGCGCCCGATGCCGCCATCATCGATAAATTTACGGGCGAGCTGATGCGCGCCGCCAAGGAAGGTATCGGGAGCGCAGCCGACGGCCAGCCCCTTTTCCTTGGCGATGCGGCGCAGCTCCTCGCCCTGCTCCAGCGTCAGCACCAGCGGCTTTTCGGAGTAGACGTGCTTGCCGGCTTCAAGGATGCGTTTGGAAACCGGGAAATGCGCATCCGGGATGGTCAGGTTGACGATGACGTCGAGCTCGTCATTGGCGAGCAGTTCATCGATGGTCTGGGCCTTGACCTTATATTCCGCGGCACGCGCACGCGCCGCATCCATGTTGATATCCGCGCAGGCCAGCACCTTCAGGCCCTTGAAGAGCGGTGCGAGCGAGAAATAGGTGGTTGAAATGTTGCCGCATCCGATGATGCCGACGCCAAGTTCCTTAGCCATGTAGAAGTGCCTCAAAAGCTCTTGAAGGATGCGATGGAGCGCGTGATCAGACGATCGACATCGCTCGGATTGTCATGTTCGACGACGAAATGCTTGGCCTTGGTGCCGGCGAGCGCCTTGAGCAGCTTTGCCCACGGGACCGTGCCGTGCCCGACATCGGCCCAGCCGTCTTCATTCTTGTTCTCGCCAGCCGGCGCGATGTCCTTGACGTGAACGGCCGTGATGCGCGGACCGAGTTTTTCGATCCAGGCAAAGGGATCGCCGCCGCCACGAATGACCCAGGCGATATCGGCTTCCCAGGAAATATCCGGAGCGCCTTCGAATATCTGTTCAATCGGCAACGAGCCATCGGCCTGCTTGACGAATTCGAAGTCATGGTTGTGCCAGCCGAACTCGAAGCCCGCATCCTTGTAGGGCTTGCTCATTTCATGCAGCCGCTTGCCGAAGGCGAGCCAGCCGGCAGCGTCGGTCGGACGCTGGTCGGCAGCAATGTGCGGCGCATAGATCGAATCCATGCCCAAGGTCTTGGCGATGGTGAGCGACTTCTGCACATCGCCATCGAGGAAGTCCGGGCTGAAGTGGCCGCTCGCCATCCGCAGGCCGTTCTTGTCGAGTTCGGCGCGCAGGTTCCTGAGGCCGGTCTCGTCGAGATCGGCATAGATGCCGCCGAAGCCTTCGACTTCGGCGTAGCCGGCTTTGCCCAGCTTTACGAAGATCTCCGAATAAGGTTGGAAATTGCGGGCGCTGTAGAGCTGAAATCCGAGTTTCGTCATCAATAGTCCTCCAATGGCCATCGGGCCGTCTGTCTTGGGACTTGGGGCCCCGTAAGCGCCGCCACTGCGGCGCAATAGGTCAATCCGCCAGTTGGCTGGCCGCCGACTGGCTGGATTGCAAATCGTAGATGCGGAATTCCGGCACGCCGCTTGGGAGCGGCTTGGCCGGCGTGAAGACGACGCGGCGGCTTTCGCCGGCGGCAAGATCGAAGGCGTTATCGGAATAACGTCCTTCCGCCTCGCTCTCGATCATCACGAACAGCGCAAGTCCCTTTGCGGTGACCGTGAGTTCCACTGTCCCGTTTTCCTCTTTCTCCTCCCGCAGCACCGTCAGGCCGGCGGGCTGAAGCTCGAGCGCCTTATAGGTGCCGTGGACATAGTGCCCCTCGCCGCCCATGCCGTTCGACGCGGTGAAGCGCCACGCCAGCAGGCAATCGGCCGGCACCTGGTCCGCATCGATCGACAAGGCCGTGACGGCGGCATCCGGCGTGCACACGGCATGCGCCGTTGTCAGCGGCACGCGCTCGCCATCGAGCTTGAGCAGCGACACCGAGATATCGACCACCACATCGGCATTGGTATCGTTGACCAGAGAGAAGCGGATCGTCTTATTGTCTTCCGAGGGAATTGCCGCGACCGATACGGGCTGAAAGAAGCGCCGCACCAGATAGTGCATCACCTTCCACCGGCCGCCGTAATCCAGGCTCGACCACGAAGCCACGGGCCAGGTGTCGTTGAGCTGCCAATAGATGGTGCCCATGCAATGCGGCTTCAGCGAACGCCAATATTCCACGGCCGTCTTGATGGCAAGGCCCTGCTGGACCTGGCTCAGATAGACGAAATTCGGGAAATCCTTCGGGAAGCGGAAATAGCGGAACATGGTGCCGGCAATACGCTCGTTGCCGCCGGCATTCTTCTGGTGCAGCTCCATGACCGGAGAGGCGATGTTCATATCCTTGGCCTCGGCATAGGTCTTGATAACAGGCAGCGAGGTGTAGGACTGGAAGCCGAATTCCGAGCAGAAGCGCGGGCGGACCGAGCGGTAATTGTCGAAGGACTTGTTCTCGTGCCAGACCGACCAGTAATGCATGTCGCCGGAGCCATCGGCATGCCAGGCGTCGCCGAAGTTGAGGTAGCCGGAAGCCGGGCTGGACGGCCACCAGATCGCATCCGGCAGCGCCTTCTTCATTGCCGTCTCTATCGTCCGGTTCAGGCGATCATAGGAGACGAGATAGCGATCCCGGTCTTTGCGCGACTCCTCGAACCAGGTGAGCGCACCCACCAGTTCATTGTCGCCGCACCAGAGAACGATCGAGGGATGGCTTGCGAGGCGGCGCACCTGGTAATCCACCTCTGCCTCGACATTCTCCAGGAAGTCGTTCGTCGAAGGATACAGATTGCAGGCGAACATGAAGTCCTGCCACACCATCAGCCCCAGGCGATCGCAGGTATCGTAGAACCAATCATGCTCGTAGAAGCCGCCGCCCCAGACGCGGATCGCATTCATGTTGGCATCGGCGGCCGATTGCAGCAGATCCTCGGTTGCAGCAGGATTGGAGCGGGAAAACAGAGCGTCGGCCGGAATCCAGTTCGCCCCGCGAGCAAATATCTCGCGACCGTTGACCTTCAATGCAAAACGGCTGCCCGCTTCATCCTCGGTGGTGATTAGCTCGACCGTACGCAGGCCGATCTGCCGCGTGACGGTTTCGAAATTGGTTTCCACGGACAGCGCATAAAGCGCCTGCTCGCCATTGCCGGCCGGCCACCAGAGCCTGGGCTTGTCGATATGGAAGAAATGGGTGATCGACGTCTCGCCGGCGTTGACGCCGACATCGAGGCGCACGCGCTCATCGTCGAGCGAAAAATAGAGCTGCGCGATCCCCGTTCCCTTGGCAAACAACGCCACCGTCACCTTGAGATCGACCGAGCCGTCACCATTATGAATCTGCTGAGTTACGACATTTTCGATGCGCGCTATTTCGAGCTTCTTCAGCGCGATGGTGCCATAGAGGCCAAGCGGCGCGATCGCGATGTTCCAGTCCCAACCGAAATGGCATTGCGGCTTGCGCAGCATATTGCCGTTCGGGATCGGCGAATTGCCGGTGCTGTAGGGAATGTAGAACGGCTGCTTTGCCTGCAGGGCGGCCCCGGCCGAAATGCTCGAGTGTAGGACGATGCGAATGGTGTTTTCACCCGTCTTCAGCACTTTCGAGACGTCGGGACGATAGCGCTGGAAACAGTTGTTGGCCTCCAGCACCAGTGCATCGTTGAGATAGACGCTAGCGACGGTATCGAGATAGTCGATATCGAGATACCAGTCTCCGCCGGCATCATCGAGCACGAAGCTGCGCGTCAGCTCCCAGTCCTGCTTGGCGACCCACTTCACGACCTCTTCATTCCGCGCGAAATAAGGATCGGGAATAAATCCCTCCGCATGGAGCGCCGAGTGGATATCACCGGGCAGAGACATGGACAGAGAATGATCGCTGCCGGGAGACGTCAGCCTCCACGATCCGGCCAGGTCGACGGTGAGGCTATCATTGATGGAAGAAGACATCGGACCTCCTCGGACCGCTGCAAAGAAGGAGGCGGCCTGGCCGCCTCCGGGCATGGGATCATATTCTGAGTTCTGTCTGCGCATCGAAGAGCGATGCGAGAGACATGTCGAAGCCGAGCTGTACCGCCGATCCGGGGCCAAAGCGCCTGGCGCCGTTGACGCGAACCGACATGGTGTGACCGGCATGCTTCAGCCAGAGCAGATTGTCGGCACCCATCGGCTCTTCGATATCGACCGTTGCATTGTGGATCTCGGCGCCGGACACGGCCGTTTCATTGACCTTGATATGCTCGGGGCGAACACCCAATACGACCTTGCGGCCGGCCTGCAGCGCCTCGCCGGCCTTGTAGCCATCGAGAGAAAACAGCACGTCATTGGTCGCGAACACGATCTCGCCTTCGCGGTTGACCAACTCGCCCTTGAGGAAATTCATCGACGGCGAGCCGATGAAGCCAGCCACGAAGAGATTGCGCGGCTCGTTATAGATCGTTGTGGGATCGTCGAGCTGCATGATGACGCCGTTCTTCATGATCGCGATGCGGTCGGCGAGCGTCAACGCCTCAATCTGGTCATGGGTCACGTAGATCATCGTGTTCTTCAGCGACTGATGCAGCCGCTTGATTTCCACGCGCAGTTCCGAGCGCAGCTTGGCATCGAGGTTCGACAGCGGCTCGTCGAAGAGGAAGACGTCGACATCGCGCACGAGCGCCCGCCCGATCGCGACACGCTGGCGCTGGCCGCCTGAAAGCTCGGCCGGCTTGCGCTTCAGAAGCGGCTGGATCTGCAGGATCTCGGCAGCGCGCGCGATGCGCTTATTGATCTCGTCCTGCGGCACCTTGGCGACACGCAGGCCGAAGGACAGGTTCTTCTCGACCGTCATCTGCGGATAGAGGGCATAGGATTGGAACACCATGCCGATGCCGCGGTCCTTCGGCTCCTCCCAGGTGACGTTCTTGTTCTTGATGAAGATCTGCCCTTCGGTGATATCGAGCAGGCCGGCAATGCAATTCAACAAAGTCGATTTGCCACAGCCCGACGAACCGAGAAGTACGAGGAATTCGCCGTCATTGATCTCGAGGTTGAGGTTCTTCAGAACGGTGACCGCACCGAAATCGAGCGAGAGGTCTCTGATGGAAACGCTGCTGTTCATGGATCACCCCTTCACTGCGCCGGCGGCAATGCCGCGGACGAAGAGCCGTCCGGACACGAAATAGACGATAAGTGGAACAAGACCGGTCAGGATCGTTGCCGCCATGTTGACGTTGTATTCCTTCACGCCCTGGACGGAATTGACGATATTGTTGAGCTGAACGGTCATCGGATAATATTCCGGCCTGGTGAAGACGACGCCGAACAGGAAGTCGTTCCAGATGCCCGTGACCTGCAGGATCATCGCGACGACGAAAATCGGCAGCGACATGGGCAGCATGATACGCAGGAAAATCTGCCAGAAGCCGGCACCGTCGATGCGCGCCGCCTTGAAAAGCTCTACCGGCAGCGATGCGAAATAATTGCGGAATAGAAGCGTCAAGATCGGCATGCCGAAGATGCTGTGCACCAAAATAAGTCCGGTCAGCGTACCGTAGATGCCGATTTCGCGCAGTACGATGACAATCGGATAGATCATCACCTGATAGGGTATGAACGCCCCGATCACCAGGATCGAAAAGAACAGATCAGCTCCCTTGAAGCGCCAGTTGGCAAGTGCATAGCCGTTGACCGAAGCAATCGCGATCGAGAGAATCGTGGACGGCACGGTGATGCGTACGGAATTCCAGAAGCCGCGGGAAAGACCGTCACAATTGAGACCGGTACAAGCCGTTGCCCAGGCCTTTACCCATGGTTCGAAGGTAATCTCGAGCGGCGGCGAGAAGATGTTGCCGAGCCGGATTTCAGGCATTCCCTTCAGCGATGTGACGATCATCACATAGAGCGGCAACAGGTAATAGGCCGCGGCAACGAAGAGCGTACCGTAGAGCATGATATTGCGGCCGGAAATCACCCGGCGCGGCTTGCGCCCTCTCGGTCCGGAGAGCGTCTTGTCAGTCAAGGCAGCACCGCCGTTCGCATTCTTGAGAGTAACAGGATTAGACACGTTTGCGCCCTCCGCCGAATTCCAGGTAGGCCCAGGGAATGATGATGATCGCGACGGTCACCAGCATCATGGTGGAAGCAGCAAATCCCTGACCGAGGTTCTGCGCCTGGAACATGTAGTCGTAGACGTATTTCGCCGGGACTTCGGAAGCGATACCGGGTCCGCCGCTCGTTTGTGCAACGACGAGGTCGTAGACCTTGACGATGCCGCTGGCGATGATGACCAGCGTTGTGATGAAGACCGGGCGCATCATCGGAATGACGATGAAAAGATAGGTCCTCCACATGGGAATCCCGTCCACGCGTGCCGCTTTCCAGATATCTTCGTCGATGCCGCGCAGGCCTGCGAGCATCAGGCACATCACGAGCCCAGTTCCCTGCCAGAGAGCCGCAATCAGCACACCGTAGATGACGATGCTCGGGGTATAGAGGGGGTCGAAGGTAAAGGTCGTCCAACCCAGCGAACGCACCACGGACTGGATGCCGTAGTCGGGGTTGAGCAGCCACTGCCAGACAAGGCCGGTGACGATGAAGGAGAGAGCGAAAGGATAGAGAAAAATCGTGCGGAAGGTGTTTTCGAACCGGATCTTCTGGTCCATCAGCGTAGCCAGCACAAAGCCGATCACGAGACTGAAGATCAACGAAAAAATGCCGTAAACCGCAAGATTTTCAATGGACACGCTCCAGCGAGGTGCTGCCCACAGGCGGTAGTATTGATCCAGTCCGACGAAGCTGAGACGGGGCAGCAGCTTCGAATTGGTGAAGGAATAAACGACCGTCCAGATCGTGCCGCCAAAAAAGATGACGACGGCGGTCAGGATCATTGGAATGGATGCAATCTTCGAATTCAAATTGCGCAGATATTGATTTGGCCGGCCGGCTTTCGCGTGACCCGTCATTGTACCTCTTTCTGAAGCGCGACTGCTTCGGTGATCAGGAACCGCGTCAATGAGCGCAGTTTCTGCCGCTCCCTCCTCGCCGACAGTCGACATCACATCCTGCGCGTCCGTTGCCGACAAGAAGCGCCGTAATTCCGATGAGCGAGATGCGTCCCGGTCGTGATACCGGCCCCACGAGGAGGCCGGTATCGCTACGGCGAAAAGATCGAATCAATCAGCCGCAGCGATGATCTCGACGAAGCGCTTCTGAGCCGCTTCGGGCGTCATCGAAGGATTGGCGAAGAACTCGGAGAACAGATCCTCTTTCTGCTTCTGCGTGTCGGCAGACAGAAGCTGGTCCGTACCCTCGATCACGTTGCCCTTCTTCAGGATTTCCAGGCCCTTCTTCATGCAGTCGTTGGCGGATGCGAGATCGACGTCGCCGCGCACGGGCAGCGACCCCTTCTTCAAATTGAAGGCGACCTGCGTCTTGGGGTCGAGAAGCGTCTTGGCGAGAACTTCCTGAGCCTTCGACTTCGCCTCATCCTTCAGCAGAGGGAAATAGAAAGCGTCACCGCCCGTGGAGATGATTTCGTTGACGCCGAGACCCGGAAGGCAGGTGTAATCGGTGCCTGCCTTCTGACCTGCGAGCGCAAATTCGCCCTGCGCCCAGTCGCCCATGATCTGGCCGCCGGCCTTGCCGGTAATGACCATGTTCGTCGCCTGATTCCAATCCTGAACGTTGGAGCCCTTGGACATCTTGCGGGCATCATCGGCGGCCTTGAAGACCTTCGCAATTTCCGGGCCAGCCGCCAACTTGGCGTCTCGCTCGCCGAATACTTTCTGGTAGACGTCCTTGCCGGCGATGGCAACCATCAGCACGTCGAAGGCGCCCGTTGCCTGCCAGGGCTGACCGCCGACAGCGAGCGGAACGATGCCTGCCTTTTCCAGCGCGGGAGCGGCGGCGACGAATTCATCCCAATTCTTCGGAACCGGAACGCCGGCCTTTTTGAAGGCAGCATTCGAAAGCCAGAGCCACTGCCAGGAGTGAATATTAACCGGAGCGCAATAGATCTTGCCGTTGATCGTGCAGGAATCGAGCAGGCTCGACGGACGGATGATGTCCTTCCAATGCTCCTGCGTCGCGACATCGGTCAGATCCCGCATCAGGCCGGCCTGCACCAGTTCCTCGGCCTGACGGCCGTGGTTGAACTGGGTGGCACCCATGGGATCGCCACCGGTGATGCGGCTGATCATAATCGGACGAGCAGTACCGCCCGAACCGGCGATCGCGCCATCGACCCAATGATTGCCGGTCGCGTCGAACGCCTTCGCCAATTCCGCCACGGCGGCAGCTTCGCCACCGGACGTCCACCAATGCGTTACCTCAAGGTCAGTTGCCTTGGCCGCACCAAACGGCAGCGCGACTGAAGCGGCCAGCATAACGGCCATCAAACGAATATTCATGAGTTCTCCTCCCTCACTGAAACGTTGCCGGAAAAACGTAGTCGAATCATTTTGAACGCGCAACCGCCCGCTCATAAAATTTTTCAGCAAGCTCAAATATAGCCGCCTTGGATTATATACCCTCTTTCAAATATGCCAAAGCGCTTACCACCCATCTCACCATTTGCTGGCGGACATAAAATTTAACATTTTGATTATATTGGTATATTTCAAATGCCGACAACGAAGCCTCTGTAGCCTGCACTTCGCATCGGCAAATTTGGGAAAAGATAGGTGGATTGAGCCATCGCCCATGTCAGCTTTCTCGATAGGAGAAAAAGTGCTCGACTTTTCAACTGTATCGTTACAGATTTTCGAGACGAGGAAGGAGCGACCACATCATACATAGGCTTGCGGCATGGCCGTGGGCAATGATAGGCGGTTGGTCGCGGGAGGCAGCATTGCAGGACATGGACAGTAAGAAGATTTCCGGCAGCAGCACAGCGCCATCCACGCGTGAACGGCCGACGCTCAAGACGATCGCCTTTATGACGGGGCTCGGGATAACCACCGTCTCCCGCGCCTTGAAAGATGCTCCCGACATCGGCGCCGAGACAAAGCAGCGGGTGCGCATGGTCGCGCGGCAATTGGGATATCATCCCAATCGCGCCGGCGTGCGCCTCAGAACCGGCAAGACCAATGTCATCGCTTTGGTGCTGAGCATCGACGAAGAAATCATGGGCTTCACCAGCCACATCGTCTTCGGCATTTCCGAGGTTCTCGCCGGCACTCAGTATCATCTGGTCATTACGCCGCATTCGCATAGCAAGGACCCGCTGGTGCCGGTGCGCTATATCCTCGATACCGGTTCAGCGGACGGCGTCATCATATCGCGTACCGAACCGGACGATCCGCGTGTCGAACTCATGCACGACCGCGGCATGCCCTTTGCTACGCATGGACGAACCGATATGGGCATCGTCCATCCCTTCCATGATTTCGACAATGAAGCCTTCGCCCACGAGGCCGTGCGCGCGCTGGTCGCCAAAGGACGGCGTCGCCTGGCCCTGCTGCAGCCCTCCAGCAAACTGACCTATTATTCGCATACCCGTATAGGCTTCCAAACGGGTTTGCATCAATATGGTGCGGAAGAGATCCCGCTCAGGATTACCACCGACAATGCCCTTGCCGATATCAAGGACACGGTCGAGGCACTGATGCGCTCTCCGCATGCGCCCGATGGGATCGTCTGCTCCAGCAGCGGCGGCGCCATAGCCGTCAACGCCGGCATCGAGGCAGCCGGTTTCCGCTTGGGCCGTGATATCGATATGGTCGCCAAGCAGTCGACGGATGTCTTAAGCTGGATCAGACCTGAGATCATCACAGTATCGGAAGATTTTCGCCATGCCGGCCGGGAACTCGCCAAGGCAGTCATCGCGCGCATCGACGGCGTGGAGCCGGAACTTCTGCAAAGCATCAGCCCACCCGTCTGGCCAAAGAGCTGACAACGAAAAGGCCTGCAGCTTTCACGGCAGGCCCTTTCGATAATCGTATCCGACTGTTTTATCAGCCTTGAGCACCACTGCCCCATGGGCCGTGGTGAATATCCTTGCCATCGACGCGGTCAAAGCCGTGGGCGCCGAAGAAGTCGCGCTGGGCCTGGATCAGGTTGGCGGTGCCGCGAGCCTGGCGATACGCGTCGAAATAGGTCAGTGCCGACGCAAGCGCGGGAACCGGCAGGCCGGCAGCCGTCGCCGCAGAAACGATGCGGCGCAGCGACGGGATCGATTCCTTGACCATTTCCGCAAAGGCAGGCGTGACGATCAGGTTCGCCGCGTCCGGCGTCTTCGTGAAGGCGCTGGTAATCTCATCGAGGAACTGCGAACGGATGATGCAGCCGGCACGCCAGATCTTGGCGATGACAGGCATCGGCAGCGACCAGTTGAACTCCTTCGAGGCCTCGGCCATCACGGCAAAGCCCTGCGCATAGGCGCCGATCTTGGCGGCGAACAGCGCGAGTTCCAGATCCCTCAAGAGATCGGGACCGAAAGCGATCGGGAACTTGTAGTCCGGCGTGCCGAAGATCTTCTCGGCCGCCTCACGCTGGCCCTTGATGGCCGAGAGGCTGCGGGCGGCAACGGCGGCTTCGATGGCAGTCGCGGGAATGCCCATGTTCTGGGCTTCGATAACGGACCACTTGCCGGTGCCCTTCTGGCCGGCCTTGTCGAGGATGACGTCAGGCATGGCGCTGCCGGTTGCCGGGTCCTTGGCGGCAAGAACCTTTTCCGTGATCTCGATAAGATAGGAGTTGAGGCGGCCCTTGTTCCACTCGCCGAAGATCGAGCTGATATCGGCGGCGCTCTTGCCGAGGCCATCGCGCAAGATGCCGTAGATTTCGGCGATCATCTGCATGTCGGCATATTCGATGCCGTTGTGGATCGTCTTGACGAAATGACCGGCGCCGTCATTGCCGAGCCAGGCAACGCAGGGATCGTTGTTGTACTTGGCAGCGATCGAAGTCAGCACCTTCTCGACACGCCTGTAGGACTCTTCCGTGCCGCCGACCATGATGGAGGGGCCATGACGCGCCCCTTCCTCGCCGCCAGAGACACCCATGCCGATGAAGGTCAGGCCGGTGTCCTTGAGGCGGTCGAAGCGGGCGATCGTATCGCGGAAATTGGCATTGCCGGCATCGATCATGATGTCGCCCTTGTCGAGATGCGGCTGCAGCGCCGCCATCTGCTGGTCGACCGGCTCACCGGCCTTTATCATGATGATGATCGGCCGCGGTGGACGGATTGCCTCGACGAACTCCTCTATCGTCTTGCAGGGAATGATCTTGTCCTTGAGCGCGCCAGCATTCGCGTAGAATTCATCCGTCACCTGCGGCGTACGGTTGAAGACCGCGATCTTGTTGCCTTTTTCAGCGATGTTGAGCGCCAGATTCGATCCCATTACCGCGAGACCGATCAGCCCGATTTCTGCCTTTTCCACGACAATCCTCCAGTGAGCCGTTTACCGCGCCCGGCCACACCGAAGACGCAGCAACATCCGATATGACGCAATGCCGCCGACGCTCGGCGCGACGGGCGGCAGCCCTGCGTTGGGGCTGTTGTTGCACTCCGGACGGAAAACGGCAAGTCTTCGAAAGCCGTGAATCGTTCCCTTTGCAGAACTGTGCAACAATGTTGCCGAATTCGCGA
The DNA here is from genome assembly GCF_003024605.1 of Rhizobium sp. JAB6. GTDB lineage: Bacteria > Pseudomonadota > Alphaproteobacteria > Rhizobiales > Rhizobiaceae > Rhizobium. The sequence goes on from NZ_PYJQ01000009.1 coordinate 128,247, forward strand.
TTCATCTCGCGCGAATGCAGGGTTGCGGCCGATCTCAGCCCTTTGACGGTGATATAGAGGAGGAAAACACCATGTCGACCATGAATGCGAAGATCGTGCATCTCTCCATCGATCGCGACTGGAAGGAGGTCTACGACTACGCCAGCCGCCCGGAAAATATGCCCTTCTGGGCCTCGGGCCTGGCATCCGGGCTGACGCAGGATGGGAATGATTGGATCGCCGAAGGCACGCTCGGCACTGCTCGGGTCCGCTTCTCGCCTCGCAATGATTTCGGGGTCATCGACCATTGGGTTACGCTGGAATCCGATCTGCAGGTCTACAACGCCTTACGCGTCGTACCGAACGGCGACGGCTGCGAGGTCATGTTCACCCTGCTCCAGCTACCGGGCATGGAGGAAACGCAATTCGCGGCCGATGCCGCGCATGTCATGCGCGATCTGAAGAGATTGAAAGAGTTGATGGAACGCTGATCGCCCTTACAGCGACCGCAAGGTCCAGTCCACGAGTTCGCCTGCCACACCGGCGAATGCAGCATCGAGTGCGCGGACGAAATCAGGATTGCTGCCGCCACTGACCGGCACGACCTTGCGGAAGACATTCTGGGCCTTCACCGTGCCCGTGCGATCGTTCAGAATCTTTTCCGAAATTTCGACAATCGCCGTCTTCTGACCGCCCGAGGCATTGATCTCGAAGGAACGGATATCGGTGACGATCTGATAATCGATTGCAAGTCCCTGCCCCGGCACGCCGACGCCGCCGAGCTTGCCGGTATTCTCGAAGGCCTCGACCAGTTTCGATTGCACCATCTTGCTCAGCTTGTCGCTCCACTGCGATTTGCCGAGATACTGAATTTCAGAGGACGAGACGCGAATGACGATCTGATTGCTGTCCAGCGCCTGCAGCGCCGTCGGCGGCGGAATGAGAATCTGGCGGCTCTTGACCGAAGGTCCGCTCGCCTTTACCGACGCGGAAAGATCGTAGGTATCCTTATTCGTACTCCCGCAGCCTCCCAGCAAGGCTGCGAACAATGGTAACGCGATGACAGCTTTCCACACCTGATGACGCCCACTCGACACGCAACCGATCATATTTCGCTTATCCCCTGGAGACCAGATATCGCTCTTCATCAATGCCGCGCGCGGCCGTCATAAGTCTTGACCGTATCCCCGCCGAAAATCAGTCGTTGCGGATTGCGGTCGAAATTAGTGATTGTACTGTTCAGATTGTCAACCGTGCCTCGCATGTCATTGATGAGGGTCTGGGCATCGCGCAATCCGCTGCTGGAAAATTTCTGCAAGTTGTCGGCGATCGGCCCGATACGGGAATTGAGATTGTCCGCCATCTTCTTGAAGGATTCGAGCGTGTCTTTGGCTTCTGCGAACAGCGATTTCGTGCTGTCGTCGCCGAGCAGGGAATTGACCTTCGTCAGGATTCCGTCGACCTTGCCGGATGCTGCGTTAAGCTTGGTCGAAATCTCGCGGGCATTGGCGATCGTCTGGTCGATATCCTGCTGATGCGCCGCAACCGAGTTGGCGACGTCCCGGATCGAAGCGACCGCCGTACGCGCCTGTTTCGTCACATCGGCAATATCGTCAACCGATCCCTTGATCTTGGCCGGATCGATCTGCGCGACGATCGCATCGACCCGATCCAGCGTCTTTTGAGCGTTCTGACCGAAGGTCGTATAGGTATCGGCCGTCTGCTTGAAACTCGCAATGGTCGCCTTCAGGTCCGTCGTCGCGTCGGCGACATTGGCCGTGATCTTGTCGGCGTTGGCGATGACGTCGTTGACCTTCCGGGCATCGACCGCGCGCACCAGCTTCTCGATCGCATCGAGCGTCGAGTCGACGCGGACTGAAACGGTCTTGAAGGTATCGGAAAGCTGCCCGACGCTTGCCAGGAACTTGTCAATATTGTCGGAATTGTCAGCGATGGCCTTGGAGAATTTCTGCGCATTGCGCACGGTATCCGTCAGAGGCCCTCGGGAATCCGAGACGAAGCCCTGAATGTCGCCGATCGTGTCATTGGCGCGGTTCAGGATCTTGTCGGCCGTCGTCAACAGGTTGGTCACGCTGGACTGATCCGCGAGCAAGACCGCCCGCTTGCCCGTGTCGATCGAGCGCTTGAGGATGTTTTCGTCACTGTTGCGACCACCGGAAAGCTCGATATAGGCAGCACCCGTCAGGCCCTGGATCTCAAGAATGGCCTTGGTCGAGGTGTAGACCGGCGCATCGGCGCGCACCTGCGTGAAGGCGAGAGAATAGTTCGGATCGTCGGCGTCGATCGAGAGCCCCTGCACCGAGCCGACCTGAATACCATTGAAGCGAACCGGCGAGCCGACGCTCAACCCATTTGCCGAACCGGGAATGCGCACGACGAGCTCGACCATCGGACCGCCGCGGCCATATTCCGCCATCCAGTAGACGAAGCCGAAGGCGGCCGCGATGACAACCAGCGTGAAGAACCCGACGATCGTGTAATTGGCTTTGGTTTCCATTGTCTCCAGTCACTTCTCGCGGCTGTGGGCGCCTGCGCCTTTGTCGTCGTTGTGCCCTTTGATGTCCTCGCGCGGCACGATCGTGCGTGCGCGCTTGCCCCTGAAGTAGGATTGCACCCAGGGGTCATCACAGGCGAGCATGTCCTCAACCGTGCCTTCCACCAATACCCGCTTCTGTCCGAGAACGGCAATACGGTCGCAGACGGAAAACAGGCTGTCGAGGTCGTGAGTCACCATATAAACGGTCAGGCCCAGCGTGTCGCGCAGCTTGGCAATCAATTCGTCGAATTCCGACGCACCGATCGGATCGAGGCCAGACGTCGGCTCGTCCAGGAAAACGAGGTCGGGATCAAGCGCTAGGGCTCTGGCGAGCGCCGCGCGTTTGATCATGCCGCCCGAAAGCTCGGAAGGATATTTGTCGGCGGCATCAGCGGCGAGACCCACCATCCGGATCTTCATCAGCGCCAGCTCGTCCATCATCTCCTGCGGCAGGTCCAGATATTCCCGCATGGGTACCTGAATGTTTTCCTTGACCGTCAGCGAGGAAAACAGTGCGCCTTGCTGGAAGAGAACGCCGAGCCGCATGTCGAGCCGATTGCGGTCCTCTTCGCCGAGCTTGTCGTAATCTTCGCCGAGGATCTCGATCTTACCCGATCGTCGCGGCAGGAGCCGCAGCACAGTGCGCAGCAGCACGGACTTGCCGGCGCCGGAAGCGCCGACGAAACCGAGGATTTCGCCTCGGTAGATATTGAGGTTCAGCTTGTCGAGAACGATCTTCGCTCCGAAGCCGACCGTTACATCCCGGGCCGACAGCACGATGTCCCTGCCCTGCTCGTCTTTTTCCAACGGGATTTCCGAATGAAGCGCGCTCATCGTTATCGTCCCTCAGAAGTCGATTGCTGCGTAGAACATGGCGAAAAGCCCGTCCATGAGGATCACGACGAAGATCGACTTCACCACCGACGACGTCACGTGCTGCCCGAGAGATTCGGCACTGCCCCCCACCTTCAAACCCTCGACCGCAGCGACGATGCCGATGACCAGCGCCATGAACGGCGCCTTGATCATGCCCGAAATGACCGTCGAAATGCTGACGGCCTCATGCAGACGCGAGATGAAGGTCGCAAACGTGATGCCGGAATAGGCCCAGGACACCAGGGCAGCGCCAAAAAGCGCGGCAAAGTTGGCAATGACCGTCAGCAGCGGCAGGGCAACCGTCAGCGCCACCAGCCGGGGGAAAATCAGCACGCCGACTGGATTGAGGCCCATCACCTTCAGCGCGTCCACTTCCTCGCGCATCTTCATGGAGCCGATTTCGGCGGTAATCGCGCTGCCCGAACGTCCGGCAATCATGATCGCGGTCAGCAGCACGCCGATTTCGCGCAATTGCAGGATGCCGACCAGATCGACCACGAAGATTTCCGCGCCGAAATAGCGTAGCTGAAAAGCGCCCTGCTGGGCGATGATCGCGCCGATCAGCGACGACATCAGCAGGATGATCGGAACGGCCCGCACCGCCATATGATCGATTTGATTGATGATCGAGGCCGGCGAAACGCCGCTGCCGCGGCCGAACTTGAGCTGCCCACCACGCACGGCCGAACCCAGGATATACATGGCGGCGATGAGATTGCCCCAGATATCGTAGACGCTTTCGCCGATAGGCGCAAAGACACGCTCCGCCAATGATTTTCTCGGCTTCGCCGCTGCCGCCTCGTCGTCCGGTTGCGTATCGAACGTCGTCAGCAATTCGTCGATATGCGGATTGGAGCCTTCGATCGTGACGCGAGCCTTATGTGCTTCCTGGCTTTCCTTCAGCCGGCGAATCAGCAACGCGCCTGCCGTATCGACATCGGAAAGACCGGAAAGGTCGATCACGACGTCGCCGCCGGAACTGCGCTTGGACAGCTGCTCGATCTGGCGCAGGACGCCATGCACATTGGCGCTGCGCCAATTGCCCTCCAGCCGATAACGATGGCCTGCGCCCTCGGGCGCATCATCGATCTTCGGTGCATCGGACCTTTGTTCGGCTGCTTTCAAACTCATGCGTCTTTCAAATCTGGCACAATATAAGCCGACTCGGAAAGTCCGCTTGGTCAATGCTTCATACACCGACTACGCGTGGAATTTCCATCTCGCGCCGGCGCCAACATATGTCACGGCTTTTTGATATCCAAATGAATTTGTTGCACCGCGTCAGGATACGCCGTGAGCGCCGCCGCCCATTGCCGGCTTCCTCGCCTGCAGTCCATAGGCGAAAATGACCATGACAAGGCCCAGCGCTGCTATGCCGGCCATGACATAATAACCTGCCAGATCGAGCCAGGCATAGAGATAGCCGGATGCAAGCGTCATCAACCCCAGGAACATCCCATTGTAAAAATAATAGGCCCCCTGCGCTGACGATTCCTGCGTTTCGTGCACCGAGGCAACGATACGGCGCTGAATGCCAGTATGGACGCACGCATAGGTGCAGGAATGAAAACATTGGAGGACGAAATAGCCGAGGAAGCCCAAATTGATCGGAAACAGAATCCAGCGCAGAATACACATGGTCGCGCCGAAAAAGATCAACGTCCAGGCGCTGAACCGCCGGCCAAGCCTCTTCGACAGGAAGAAAACCATCACCTCGGCCGCAACGCCGATGCTCCATAGGACAGCAATTTGCGCGCCGGAAAAACCAAGCTTATGCCAGTAGATCGACGCGAACGTATAGAGCATCGCATGGCTCGATTGCTGTATCGACACCCCGATCATGGTGATGAGCAATTGCGGCGAGCGCAGATTTCCGGTCGGCGATTGCAGATTGATCGGTTGATTGCGCCGGCGCGTCGGCCCTATGCGCGGGGCGAAAAAGCCCATCAGCGTCGTCAGAATGAATCCGGCCACCATTACCGGCAGAACGGTGGTGCCGCCCCACATGCCGATCAACTGGCCGCCGAGAAGGGTCGACAGGATGAAAGTGATCGATCCCCAGACTCGCATGGAACCATAGTCGAAACCCCAGCGCCGCACGCCCGACATAGCGATCGACTCGACCACCGGCACGTAAGGCGCGTAGGTGGCGCCCTGAATGCCGTAGACCAGAAGCACCGGCCAGAAATCGCTCGTCCAGTAGAGCGCAACAGCCGTCAGCAGCGACAGTGCACCCGACCATAGCAGCACATCCGCCCGCTCCGTCATATGATCGGCGAGCACCGCGATGACGGGTGTCACGAGCACCCGCACGACCATGGGAATGGCGAGCACCAGGCCGATCTCATGATCATTGAAATTCAGCCCCGCCAGCCAGACGGGAAAAAACGGCAGGGCAATTCCGTTGACGAACAACGGGGCGCAATAGGACAAGGCGGTGCGCAAGCGGAAATATGGGGGCGCACCCTCGCCCTGGAAGGACTTGATTGCGGGAATCATGACAGACCTGAAGGGGAACTTATTTGTCCCTATCATGCTATCGAGAATACGACCATGGCGAGAAATGGCCAAAACCGTATCGTTTCGGAAAAACCGAAGCCGCAGGCGTTCAATAATTATGACAAGCTATTAGCAGGCCTGTGAAGAGATGCGGGAATTAAGCCGCCTGCGCCCCAAGTGCCCGCGGCATTTCCTCGACCGGCGAGCCAACCGGCTGCGTCTCGAGAATGCTCTGCCAGGTGATCAGCTCGAACGTACCGTCTTCGTGTTCGGCAATCGCCGTGCAGCTTTCCACCCAATCGCCCGTATTGATGTAGCGGATGCCGTCCAGATCCTCGATCACGGCATGGTGGATATGGCCGCAGATCACACCGTCGGCATCGTTGCGCTTGGCTTCTTCGGCGACCACGCGCTGAAACTCGCCGATGAAATTCACGGCATGCTTTACCTGCAGCTTCGCCCAGGCCGAGAAGGACCAATAGGGCATGTTCAGGCGGCGGCGCACCGCCGCAAGGCCGATATTGATCAGTATCGCCATGTCATAGGCCCAATCGCCGAGATAGGCGAGCAGGCGGGCATTGCGGACGACGACGTCGAATTCATCGCCATGCAGCACGAGATATTTCTTGCCATCGGCCGTTTCATGCATGGCGCGCTGCGCCACTTCGATGCCGCCGAAGTGCATGCCGGGGAAATCCCGCAGGAATTCGTCGTGATTGCCGGGAATATAGACGATACGTGTCCCCTTGCGGGCTTTGCGCAGGAGCTTCTGAACCACATCGTTGCAATGCTGGGGCCAGTACCAGTTTCGCTTCAGCCTCCAGCCATCGACGATGTCGCCTACCAGGAAGATGGTATCGGCGTCGTGGTGACGGAGAAAGTCGAGCAGGTAGTCCGCCTTGGCGGCCTTCGAGCCGAGGTGCACGTCAGAAATGAATAGCGTTCGGAAATGCCGGGGGTCCATGTTTTCATTCACGAACTTTTGTCCGTGCCCTATCCTACCTTGGCTATTCCAAAACCAGACTCGTGTTTCAGGAAGATGACAAACCCTGTGCCTGACGGCTCAGGAATTAAGTTCAACAGCGCCTAGCGATAATCGCGAGAGATGTGGACGTCGCTCTTGAAGCTCGCAATACCGATGCAAAACCTGGCCAGCCGCCACCGCAATATTCGCCCCGAGGGACCTGCGCCGCCTGATCCTTGCAAAAAAGGCAATTCAGTTTTGCCACGACAAAAACGCGCCGTCACCTCAATTGCATACTGTGAAGGCGAAGCGATTGATGTATGGAGGGGACTCTAGCGCAGGCAGGAATGGAGACGCGAGTTGGACACGAACGACACTTCGAAAGCAGCCAAGAATATGCCGAGCGGCAATTTCGACGATCAGGCGCTTTATTTCCATCGTTATCCCCGCCCCGGCAAGCTGGAAATCCAGGCGACGAAACCGCTGGGCAACCAGCGCGATCTGGCGCTTGCCTATTCCCCCGGCGTCGCCGCTCCCTGCATCGCCATCCGCGACAACCCGGAAACGGCAGCCGATTATACGTCCCGCGCCAATCTCGTGGCGGTGATTTCCAACGGTTCGGCAGTGCTCGGGCTCGGCAATATCGGCCCGCTCGCCTCGAAGCCCGTTATGGAAGGCAAGGCTGTTCTCTTCAAGAAATTCGCCGGCATCGACGTCTTCGACATCGAAATCGCGGCGCCGACGGTCGATGAGATGGTCAATACCGTTTCGGCGCTGGAGCCGACCTTCGGCGGCATCAATCTCGAAGACATCAAGGCACCGGAATGCTTCGACGTCGAGCGCCGCCTGCGCGAGAAAATGGAAATTCCGGTCTTCCACGACGATCAGCACGGCACCGCCATCATCGTCGCCGCCGCCATCCTCAACGGACTGGAACTGGCCGGCAAGAAGATCGAAGATGTGAAGATCGTCGCCTCCGGTGCCGGTGCGGCCGCACTCGCCTGCCTCAACCTGCTCGTCATTCTAGGCGCCAAGCGCGAAAACATCTGGGTCCACGATATCGAGGGCCTGGTCTACAAGGACCGCAACGTCCTGATGGACGAGTGGAAATCCATCTACGTGCAGGATAGCGACAAGCGGGTGCTTGCCGAATCCATTCCGGGCGCCGACGTCTTCCTCGGCCTGTCCGCCGCCGGCGTACTCAAGCCTGAACTGCTGGCGCAGATGGCCGAAAAGCCGCTGATCATGGCGCTCGCCAACCCGACACCGGAAATCATGCCGGATCTCGCCCGTGCCGCCCGCCCCGATGCGATGATCTGCACCGGCCGCTCTGACTTCCCCAACCAAGTCAACAACGTCCTCTGCTTCCCCTATATCTTCCGCGGTGCGCTCGATTGCGGCGCCAAGACGATCAACGAAGAGATGAAGATGGCGGCCGTACGCGCCATCGCAGCACTTGCCCGCGAAGAGCCTTCCGACGTCGCGGCGCGGGCCTATACCGGTGAAACTCCGGTCTTCGGACCCAATTACCTGATCCCCTCGCCCTTCGACCCGCGCCTCATTCTGCGTATTGCACCGGCCGTGGCGAAAGCAGCCGCAGACAGCGGCGTCGCCCTGCGTCCGATCAAGGATTTCGACGCCTATATGGATGAGCTCAACCGCTTCGTCTTCCGCTCCGGCTTCGTCATGAAGCCGATCTTTGCGGCGGCGAAGACTGCCGAGCGCAAGCGTGTCGTGTTTTCCGAAGGCGAGGACGAGCGCGTGCTGCGCGCCGCCCAGGTTCTTCTTGAAGAAGGCACGGCCGTTCCGATCCTGATCGGCCGTCCTTCCGTCATCGAGACGCGCCTGAAGCGCTACGGCCTGAAGATCCGTCCGCATACGGATTTCGCCGTCATCAACCCGGAAGACGATCCGCGCTTCCGCGAGTATGTCGATCTCTATTTCTCGCTGGTCGGCCGCGCAGGCGTTATCCCGGAAGCAGCGCGCACCATCGTTCGCACCAACACAACCGTCATCGGCGCTCTTGCGCTGAAGCGCGGCGAAGCCGATGCGCTCATCTGCGGCCTCGAAGGCCGCTACGAGCGTCATCTGCGCATCGTCCGCCAGATCATCGGCAAGCGGCCGGACGTTCGCGATTTTTCCGCACTGAGCCTGCTCATTTCGCAGCGCGGCGCGACCTTCTACACCGATACCTATGTGACGTTTAACCCGACCGCCGAGGAAATCGCGGAATCGACCTGGCTGGCAGCCGAGGAAATCAAGCGCTTCGGCATCGAGCCGCGCGCTGCCCTCGTGTCGCATTCCAACTTCGGCTCACGGGAGTCGGAAAGCGCCACCAAGATGCGCGAAGCACTGGCTCTCATTCGCGAGGCAGCGCCGGATCTGGAGGTCGACGGGGAAATGCATGGCGACAGCGCCATTTCCGAGGGCCTGCGCCGTCACGTAATGCCGGACAGCGCGCTTTCCGGCGAAGCCAATCTACTGGTCTTCCCCAATCTCGATGCGGCCAATATCACGCTCGGCGTCGTCAAGACGATGACCGATGGTCTGCACGTCGGCCCCATCCTGCTCGGGACGGCGCTTCCGGCCCACATTCTCTCGCCGTCGGTCACCTCCCGCGGCGTGGTCAATATGGCGGCACTCGCCGTCGTTGAGGCCTCGCAGATCGCCTGACACTGCATCTCCAGCCGCCGCCAGAACGGTTCCGCGCTTCATGCAATCGCGGTACCGTCTATCTCCTAGAGCGTTTCTGATTTTATTTGAATCGCGGATTCCCTTTTGTTGTCGAATGTGATTCAAGATGCTGGCTGAGAGGAGGTCAGCATCGATGGTCGCACCTCTTTCGAATGATCTGCGTGAACGTGTCGTGGGCGCTGCTGCGGCGGGAGAGAGCTGCCGCTCGGTGGCGGCGCGGTTCGGTGTCTCGGTCTCATCTGTCGTGAAGTGGTCGCAGCGCTATCGCCGCAGCGGCTCCATCGCGCCCGGTCAGATGGGCGGGCATCGCAAGCGCCTTTTAGAACCGCATCGCGCTTTCATAGCCGAGCGGATTGCTCAGAGCCCGCAGATCAGCCTGCACGGCCTCAAGGACGAACTAGCGGCAAGAGGCGTCATCGTCTCGCATGACGCCGTTTGGCGTTTCCTGCGCCGCGAGGGGCTGCGCTTCAAAAAAAACGATGTTTGCCCTTGAGCAGGCGCGCACTGACATCGTCCGTCGGCGCAAGCGCTGGCAGTCATGGCAGACGCGACTTGATCCTCAAAGGCTTGTGTTCATCGACGAAACCTGGATTAAGACCAACATGGCGCCGCTCTACGGCTGGGGTGTTAAGGGCAAGCGCCTGCGTGGTTTTGCTCCGCATGGCCATTGGCGCACATTGACTTTCATCGGCGCGCTCCGGGCCGATTGTCTCACCGCACCCTGCGTCTTCGACGGCCCGATCAATGGCCAATGTTTCAAGGCCTATGTCGAGCAACAACTCATCCCGACGCTGCGACCAGGCGACATCGTCATCATGGACAATCTGGGTAGCCACAAATCCGTGCAGATACGCCAGTTGATCAAGGCCGCCGGCGCAAGGCTCTGGTTTCTGCCGCCTTATTCACCTGACCTCAATCCAATCGAGCAGGCCTTCGCCAAGATCAAGCATTGGATGCGAAAAGCGCAAAAGCGCACCGTCGACGACACCTGGCGATATCTCGGCTCACTCGTCCAGACAATCGGTCCAGACGAGTGCACCAACTATCTTGTCAATGCCGGATACGCTTCAAACAAAACATGAAATGCTCTAGCCATTGGCGGCTGCGAGCAGCAATTCGCGAAAATCCTCTCGAAATCCGTGCTTTTTCATGGATACGTTGTTAAGCTGCGGCATGTAATCTTCAGCGACTTAAAACCGCTTTCGAGAGCAGAACCGTGAACCGCGGCATAAAACACACTTCCATTGCCCTCTTTTCCCTGCTGACGGCCACGCCGGCCCTCGCACAGGCCGATCTCTGCGACGAACTGCGCGGCCGCTACGTCGATATCAGCGAAGTGGTCGGCGCCAGCCAGGAAACGCGCCAGCTCTCGCGCGCCATCGTCCAACAGAACTTGATGATCCGCCGGACGATGAGCGATCTACGCAACCAAGGGTGTGCGGAAGGTGACGATGGAGTATTTGGGGGCCAGGACAATCAGGGCGTCTGCGATGACATCAGGCAATCGATCGATCAGATGCGGCAGGATCTCTCCCTGCTGATGGATCAGCGCGAGCAAAGCGTCGGCCGAGTCGATGCCGTTGCCATGCAGCGCCGGCGGTTGCTGGATACGATGCAGCGCAACGGCTGCAGCCCGCCGGCTTCGGCAACCCCGGACATCGTAATCGATACCCACACGAAGATGGATGCCTATGCGCCGCAGGAGCAGTCCTTGGCTAATCCTGAAAGCTCCATCACCGTTATCGAGACGCCAAGGCTCCAGAAGAATTCCAGCCTGGAGCAAAAGCAAGCGCCGCCGACGTCGCCCCCCAAGGTAACGCAGGCGCAGCCGCAGCAATTTCCGCCGGATCGCGCCTATGATCCCTCGGACCATAAGGTGCGCCAGGTCGGCCCGCAATTCCTCGCGAACGACCAGGGCAGCATCGACCTCAAGCATCCCAAAGAGGCTGGGCCGCAGCCGACGCAATAATGCACGGCCAGCCGTTTCCTATCTCCGCCTGACCACCCTGCCTCGAAGGTTTCACGCCGGTCCCGACTGGCGTAACAGAGAGATGATGGCCTCATCGCCCATCTCCCGCGCAAGATCGCGATAGGACCGTCCGGAAACATCCCTTATCGAGCGATCCGCACCCTGCGCCAGCAGGAAGCGAACCGCCTCGCCGCGTCGATTGACGATGGCAAAGCCAAGCGGCGTCATCCAATCGCGATCGGTGGGCTGCCCACGCGAGCGGAATTCGCCAAAGCGGATATTCACCTGCTCCGGATGTCTATCGAGAATAGCCGCGAGCTGATCGACCTGGCCGAAAGCGGCCGCCGCGAAAATATCGAGCGGATAGGCCTTCAGGAACCCGACCATCTCATCCTTGCCGTTATATTCGGCCCAACCGATTGGCGGCGCATGAAAACTAGGGTCGCGAATAGTGGTATCGGCTCCATGCTCGATCAGCAGTTTCGCCATCTCCATATGGCCATGTAATGCCGCCTCATGCAGCGGCGTGCGGCCGGTCATGGTGTTCACATCGAACCCCAGAGCCAGCATTCGACGGACGGCTTCGAGGTCGTTTTCCCCGGCAGCGTCGTGGAGCATGGCGGGATGGGCTTTCCGCATCGCCGCCAACATGTCACCGGGCGGCTGCATGACAAGCAACTCGTCGAGCGAAATTTCCTTGTTCGTAATTGCGATATAGAATTCGTCTTCCGGCTTCAGGCGAACTGCAACGGCACCCTTGCGCACCAGATACTCAGCCAATGCTTTATCGTCCCCGAGCCGAGCCCACTCGAACGGTGTTCTGCCGTTAACGACTTTCAGCACATCCGCCCCATGATCCACCAGCAGGCGCACCCGCTCGCCCATACGATGTTCCAGCGCCCAGGCAAGCTGATAGTCGAAAACAGTCTGCGAGTTCTCGACGAACTTTCCGTCCTCGCGGACGAGCCAGTTGTTCTTATCCCTCGCGGACAAGCCATACTCGATCAGCAATCTCAGGCATGTATCGTCCGGTTCGAACATGCGGTTGTAGAGCGCCTGGCTGTCATTCGCCTCGGCGCCGGCATTGAGAAGCAACCGCGCGAATGCCTCGCATTCCGGATGCGGAGGCTGGCGCTCCTTCCCCGCCTCGCCCTCGCCGAAGACACCGGTCAAAACGGTGAACCGATATTGGCCAGCATCGAGAAAGAAGGCGTTGACATCGGCCCCGCGCCTGATCAGTTCGCGGGCGGCCGGAAGGCTGGAACGACCCGGCACGCGAGCGTAGGCGGCGCACATCAGCGGAGTAAGATCATGCGGCCCGCCCCTGCGATCAAGGAGCTGAGGCTGACGATCGAGCCAGCGAGCTACGCGGTCGGCGTCGCCAAGCGCAGCAGCGACATGGATGCTTTCGTCGGCAATCTCCGGATGAGCCTCCAGCAGTCGCAGCGCCTCATCGAAGCGTATGGTATCGGCGGGAATATTGGCAAAGTAGGAAACCGTCGCGAGCGACAGGAATCGGTTGGCTAGCTGATCTGCCGGAGCATGCTTGCGATCGCCGCTTTCCAGATATGATTTGAGCTTCGTCCAGCTGGAGAAACCGAACTCGCGAGCAAGAACAAGCTGAATGTCCTGCAACCCCACATCGGCGATATCGGTAAAATAGGGTGCTACGCGGCTGCGGGCAGAAGCATCGCCCGACTGAACGGCTTTGAGAAAAGACTTGGCTTGCTTTTTCAGGGAATCGAGAGTGGCGTCGACAGCCAAAGAGCGCGTGGTCACGATAGACCTCCTTCCATTTATGTCGGGTATCCGCGCCCACAGACTGAAAAGAGGTGTGGCAGTCTCACTTTATATGCATCAGGTGGGCCTGGCCCTTCCCGCGGATCGGATGCGCCCTGAGAACGCATCCAGATCTATCGCGCGGGTTGCGATCTGTCCAGCGCTCAGGCCGGCTCATAGCGGACATAGGCGAACTCGTCTCCATCCGGTGACCAGTTCGGCACATTGATCGATCCCTGCCCGCCGAAGAGTTCGAACAGCGTCGTCAGATTGCCGCCATCCATATCCATGAGCCGCATCCGCACATTGAGATCGCGCGGATGATCGAAAACATCTGGATCGTAGGAGATCAGGACGACTTTGTCGTTCTTTGGCGACGGATGGGCGAACCAGTTGCCATAATTGTCGTGGGTCACCTGCTCCAGGTCGGTGCCATCGGGATGGATGCGCCAGATTTGCATCAGGCCGGTGCGGCTCGAATTGAAATAGATCCATTGCCCATCGGCTGAATAGTCAGGTCCGTCGTTGCGGCCCTCGCCATGCGTCAGCCGGGTCTCTTCGCCGCCATCGATCGAGATCGTGTAGATATCGAAAACGTCGTTGCGGATGCCGCAATAGGAGAAGCGTTTCCCGTCCGGGGACCAACCGTGCCAGTAGGAGGGCAGATTGGTCGTCACCTGCCTTGGTGTACCGCCCTCTGCCGGCAGAACATAGATGCAGGATTTGCCGTGCTGGGTCTTGTCGGAAATCGCGATCAGGGACCCATCCGGGGAAATGCCGTGATCGTTGTTGCACTGGGTCGCAAAGCCGGTATCGACCTGTGCGATGCCGCTGCCATCCAGCGGCAGCCGGTAGAGCAGTCCGTCGCCATTCAGCAGCAGATACCGGCCGTCGGGCGAATAGTTCGGCGCTTCGATCAGCCGGTCCGTTTGCCAGACCACCCGGTTCGCACCCGTGCGGATGTTATAGATCTCGACCGAGCTGCGCATTCTTCCTCTCCCTTGCCGCTGATGCCGCGATCAGCGATCGCGGAACCGGTTGGTGATCGGATACCGACGGTCGCGACCGAAATTCTTCTTGGTGATCTTCACACCCGGTGCCGACTGGCGGCGTTTGTATTCCGCGAGGTAGAGCAGATGCTCGATGCGGTGTACGGTTGCGACATCATGGCCTCGGGCAACGATCTCCTCCACCGACATTTCCTTTTCCACCAGGCATTCGAGGATATCGTCAAGCACCGGATAGGGCGGCAGCGAATCCTGATCGGTCTGGTTCGGCCTCAATTCCGCCGAAGGCGCCTTGTCGATGATATTATGGGGAATGACTTCGCCCGAAGGGCCGAGCGCACCGGGGGGCACATGCAGGTTGCGCCAGCGCGACAGCGCATAGACCTGCATCTTGTAGAGATCCTTGATCGGATTGAAACCGCCGTTCATGTCGCCATAGAGCGTGGCATATCCCACAGACATTTCCGACTTGTTGCCCGTCGTCACCACCATCGAGCCGAACTTGTTGGAGATCGCCATGAGGATGGTTCCGCGGGCGCGGCTCTGCAGGTTTTCCTCGGTGATACCGCTTTCGGTGCCCTCGAAGAGATCTGACAAGGCCGAAGTGAAGCCCGTCACCGGATCTTCGATCGGCACGATATCGTAGCGGCAGCCGAGCGCTTTGGCGCAATCGGCCGCATCCTTCAACGAATCCTGCGACGTGTAGCGATAGGGCAGCATGACGGTGCGCACACGCTCTTCGCCAAGCGCATCGACGGCGATCGCGGCGCAGATCGCCGAGTCGATGCCGCCGGAGAGGCCGAGCACGACCGACTTGAAGCCATTTTTGTTGACATAGTCGCGGAAGCCCAGCAGGCAGGCGCGATAATCCGCCTCCTCGCCTTCGGGAATATGAGCCATCGGGCCCTCTGCGCAGTGCCAGCCGTCGCCGTTCTTCTTCCAGGTGGTGACCGCCAAGGCAGTTTCGAACTGGCTCATCTGGAAGGCCAGTGTCTTGTCGGCGTTGAAACCGAAGCTCGCGCCATCGAAAACCAGTTCGTCCTGACCACCGACCTGTGCGGCAAAGATCAGCGGCAGGCCTGACTCGATCACCTGCCGCAAAGCGACCTGGTGACGGACATCGACCTTGCCGCGGTAGTAAGGCGAACCGTTTGGCACAAGCAGAATTTCCGCACCGCTCTCGGCCAGCGTCTCACAGATGCCGAGATCGTTCCAGATTTCCTCACAGATCGGTATGCCGATGCGGACGCCCCGGAAATTGACGGGACCGGAGATCGTCCCTTCGTCGAAGACACGCTTCTCGTCGAACTCGCCGTAGTTCGGCAGATCGACCTTGTCTCTGATGAAGATGATTTTGCCACCGTCCAACACGGCTACGGAATTATAACGCCCGGTGTCGTCCTGACGCGGAAAACCGACGACGACGCCAGGGCCGCCATCCGCCGTATCGGCAGCGAGGGCCTCTACCGCTTTCCAGCAGGCGCGAATGAAGGCCGGCTTCAGCACGAGATCTTCCGGCGGATAGCCGGAGATGAACAATTCCGTCAGCAGTAGGAGCTGAGCGCCCTCGCGCGCGGCTTCCGCGCGGGCCTCACGCGCCTTGGCGAGATTGCCTGCGACGTCGCCTACGGTCGGATTTAACTGCGCGACGGCGATGCGGATGGTGTGGGTAATCTGGCTTTGCTCTGTCATGCCATACATTTAGCGATGCCATCTTTCTTCCGCAACCGCCTTCCTCCCCGCACGCGCATCAAAGATCGCACCACGCGCCCAGGCGGTATTTTTGCCCGAAAAATACGAGACCAGCGGCCGGTCGGATAGTCAGACTCCCGGAGCGACCAGCATGCGCTCTGGCTGCACAGCGGCAACCGCGCGGTGACGTTTGAAACTCATCGATCATTGCATTTTTGCGCTTTGGCCGAATAGTTACACCCAATGCCATCAGGACCTCGGAGCTCTCCCAATGCATAATCTTCCCAACTTCGTTCATCTGCATTTTGACAAGACGGCGGATCAACTGGGCGATATCGAAAAACGCGTTCTAAAAAAGGCGCACGAGCGAAAGATCATCTCCACCGATATCAACGCGGCCATCTCGGCGGAATCGTCTCGGGGACAGCGTCTGGCCGACGGCATCGCACGCGTTGGCGGCTCATGGTCCTTCATCATCGCCTTCCTGCTGTTTCTGGCCTTCTGGTGCGTCGTCAACACGATCCTTCTCGCCACGAACGCCTTCGACCCGTACCCCTTCATCTTCCTGAACCTCGTCCTCTCCATGCTCGCCGCAATTCAGGCCCCGATCATCATGATGTCGCAGAACCGGCAGGCAGAAAGGGACCGCTTCGAGGCCGCCAAAGACTATGAAGTCAATCTCAAGTCCGAACTCGAAGTACTGTCCCTCCACCAGAAGATCGATATGCAAGTGTTGACCGAGCTTGCGGTGGTGCGGGAAGAGCTCGCCAAACTGAGCAAGCTCGTTGCCGAAAAAGGCGCTATCTGACGATCAGTCGGAGGGACCGGCCGTCAAAAGCCCCGGTCGCCCCTGCCGATATTGCGGCAGTCCGTCGCTGATCTCGTAATAATCGCCTTTGTCGGCGCAATAGATATGATAGCCCATCTCAAGGCCGCTCGGCTGGTCGAAAAGACCGGCCATGATCGATATTTCATCGGCGCTGTCGGCGACCCAGAACAGGGCCGAGCCGCAGATCTTGCAGAAACCGCGCCGCGCGAACGTGCTGGCACGATACCAGGTGATCGCCTCTTCTCCCTCGATGATGAGATTTTCGCGCGCGACGTTGGTCGCGGCATAATAGAGCCCGGTCTGCTTGCGGCACTGCGAACAATGGCAGGCGACGACCTCGCGCAGTTTTCCCCGTGTCTTGAAACGTACGCTGCCGCAAAGGCAGGCTCCCCTGTGTTCGTCGCTCATCATCGCTCCCTTTATTTCGAGGCAGCCTTCCCGAGAACCGCATTTGGGTCAATCTCAAAGAAATGAAGCATCTTTCAGCCGCGCTGATTGCTCAGGCCCCCAAAAGCAAACGGGCCGGTTTTCGCCGGCCCGTTTGATAGGTCATGGATGCGGCTCTGTTCAGCCGTGCGCGCGCATGCGCTTCTCGTCACGGCCACCCTTCATCCGCTCGGCGAGCAGGAAGGCAAGTTCCAGCGCCTGGTCGGCATTGAGGCGCGGGTCGCAATGGGTGTGATAGCGATCCTGAAGGTCTTCGGCGCCGACTGCGCGGGCACCGCCCGTGCATTCGGTCACATCCTTGCCGGTCATCTCGATATGGATGCCGCCCGGATGGGTGCCTTCGGCGCGGTGGATCTGGAAGAAGCTTTCCACTTCCGACAGGATGCGCTCGAACGGACGCGTCTTGTAGTTGTTGAGCGTGATCGTATTGCCATGCATCGGATCGCAAGACCAGACGACCTTGCGGCCCTCCTTCTCGACGGCGCGGATGAGGCGCGGCAGGTTGTCGGCGACCTTGTCGTGACCGAAACGGCAGATCAGCGTCAGGCGGCCGGCTTCGTTCTGCGGGTTCAGAATATCGATCAGGTTGATCAGATCGTCCGCCTGCAGCGAGGGGCCGCACTTCAGACCGATCGGGTTCTTGATGCCGCGGAAATATTCGACATGGGCATGGTCGGCCTGGCGCGTGCGGTCGCCGATCCAGAGCATGTGGCCCGAGGTGGCATACCAGTCGCCGGTTGTGGAGTCGACGCGGGTGAAGGCTTCTTCATAGCCAAGCAGCAGTGCTTCATGGCTGGTGAAGAAATCGGTTTCGCGCAGGCTTGCATTGCTCTCGGCGGTGATGCCGATCGCACGCATGAAATCCATCGTCTCGCCGATGCGATCGGCAAGCTTGCGGTAACGCTCGCCCTGCGGGCTGTCCTTGACGAAGCCGAGCATCCACTTCTGCACGTTTTCGAGGTTGGCATAGCCGCCCATCGCGAAGGCGCGTAGCAGGTTCAGCGTCGCGGCAGACTGGCGGTAAGCCATCATCTGACGTTCCGGATTGGGAATGCGTGCCTCTTCGGTGAAATCGATGCCGTTGATGATGTCGCCGCGATAGCTCGGCAGCGAGATGCCATTCTGCGTTTCGATGTTCGAAGAGCGCGGCTTGGCGAACTGGCCGGCAATGCGGCCGACCTTGACGACCGGCAGTTGGGCGCCGAAGGTCAGCACGACGGCCATCTGCAGGAAGGCACGGAAGAAGTCGCGAATGGTGTCTGCGCCGTGCTCGGCAAAGCTTTCGGCACAATCGCCACCCTGAAGCAGGAAGCCGTTGCCTTCGGCAACGTTGGCGAGATGCGCCTTCAGGCGACGGGCTTCACCGGCAAAAACGAGCGGCGGATAGCTTGCGAGCTGCGCTTCCGTTTCTGCCAGCGCTGCCTTGTCCGGAAAATCCGGCACCTGCTGGATCGGTTTCTGCCGCCAACTGCTCGGGGTCCAATTCTGTGCCATCTCACTCACCTGCTTGTGCGCCCGATCTTTTCGGACGGCCCGTCGTCGTAAATAACGCGCGCTTATAAACCTTTGCCGCCCGCTTGCAAAGGCAGCAAACTACTATGCGAATCTTTTATGGCGCAGCCGATATCGGCGCCAAAACGGCCGCGTTACACGCGCTCGCCGTTGCGGATGCGGTAGTTCGGCGAATACATCGTCACCAATTCTTCCGCCGCCGTCGGATGCACCGCCATCGTCCGGTCGAAATCGTCCTTGGTGCAGCCGGCCTTCAAGGTGATGCCGAGAAGCTGCGCCATCTCGCCGGCATCGTGGCCGAGAATATGAGCGCCAACGACCTTGCGATCTGCGGCATTGACGATCAGCTTCATGATCATCTTCTCGGCTCGGCCCGAAAGGGTCGCCTTCATCGGCCGGAACTGCGCGCGATAGATCTCGAGCTCCGGATAGCGCTTGGCAGCGTCCTCCTCGGTCAGTCCGACCGTGCCGATCTCCGGCTGCGAGAAAACGGCTGTCGGGATGAGTTCGTGATCGGGCCGGGTCGGATTGTCCTTATAGACCGTTTCGATGAAGCACATGGCCTCGTGGATCGCGACGGGCGTCAGCTGTACCCGGTCGGTGACGT
Organism: Rhizobium sp. JAB6; assembly: GCF_003024605.1. Taxonomy (GTDB): domain Bacteria; phylum Pseudomonadota; class Alphaproteobacteria; order Rhizobiales; family Rhizobiaceae; genus Rhizobium. The sequence goes on from NZ_PYJQ01000009.1 coordinate 147,658, forward strand.
CGCCGAGAGCGAAGATGTTCGCGACGGAAGTGCGCGAATATTCGTCGACGATGACAGCACCCTGCTCGTTGATCGCGACGCCCGCAGCCTCAAGCCCGAGATTTTCGGTATTCGGCGTACGGCCGAGCGCCAGCATGACGGTATCGACCGTGAGCACCTTGTCGTTCTTCGTCCGAACGCTGAGCCTGCCCTCTGCCTTCTCGACGTTCTCGATGATGTCATGGCAGAGAATGCGGATGCCCTTCTCCTCCATGGCCTCATGAAGGCCTTTGCGAAGGTCGTGATCGAAGCGCGACAGAATCTCGGCGCCGCGATAGATCAGCGTCGTTTCGACGCCGAGACCGTGGAAGATATTGGCGAATTCGACGGCGATATATCCGCCGCCCGCGATCAGGATCGATTTCGGCAACTCCTTCAAATGGAACGCTTCGTTCGAGGAGATGCAAAGCTCATGGCCGGGCAGCGCCGTATGCAGGTTCGGCCGGCCGCCGGTCGCAATCACGATGGTCTCGGCAGTCACGGTCTGCCCGGTCTTCAGCAACTTGACCGTATGGGCATCCACCAGCTCCGCACGCGTATCGAAGATCTCCGCCTTGGCATTGTCGAGCCCCTTGCGATAGAGGCCTTCCAGGCGGGCAATTTCCCTGTCCTTCGCCTCGATCAGCTTCTTCCAGTCGAAGCTGCTCTCGCCGACCGTCCAGCCGAAACCGGCAGCGTCCTTGAAATGCTCGCTATATTGCGAGGCGTAGACAAAAAGCTTCTTCGGCACGCAACCGCGAATGACGCAGGTGCCGCCATAGCGATACTCCTCGGCGATGCCGACCTTCTTGCCAAGCGATGCGGCCACGCGCGCGCTGCGCACGCCGCCGGAGCCGCCGCCAATCACGAAAAGGTCGAAATCAAACGAAGGCATGGATCGCTCCTGTGGACATCAGATGCGCTAGAAGCGCCAATGGGGGTCGCATTCATATAGTGAGCCGGGATCTAAAAAGAAAAGCCCGGAATCCATCCGGGCTTCGAATTTCAACTATCTGCCGCACACACCAAAAGGCGAAAAATCTCTTCCGGAACGGCGGCGGCGCAGACGCGTCGCTTATTGCTTCGGCGCCGACTGGGCGGCCGCACCGGCATCCGGCGTAACGACCGGCTGCTTGACGACCTTCTGCAGGGCATCGTTGCTCTGCTTTGCGAGATCGCGCGAAATGCCCTGGCTCCAGATATCGGCGGCCTTGTAGAGTTCGCGTGTGGCAAGCGGACCATCCTTGAGAAGCTTCTTGCCTGCCGCTGAATTGTAGAAATCGGCGATCGCCTTCAGCTCGTCGGCGGAAAAGGCCTTGGCATAGGTGATGGCAGCTTCACGCTCCAGATCGGCACGACGCGGTGCGAGCGCCAGCGCGGTCGCATCGACGGTCGAGTTGATCGCATCGCCGAAATTCGGGTTTGCCTGGATCATCGTGCTCTTCAGCTGCTCGGCGAGGTTCGGCAGAATATTGTCGAACTGGTTGGTAATGCCGAGAGCATTGATCGCGGCGCGGGCAGCCTTGATCTGATCCTCGGAAACTTCCTGAGCGTTGACGGAACCGAAGGCAATGCCGGAAAGAAGGATGGTTGCAGCGGCAAGACGGCCAAGACCCGCAAATTTGATCATGAGATGAGTGCTCCTATGTATTGTTCGCCTGCAACGTGCGCGCACCGGCAGGGCCGGCAATGATCGCTAATGTCGCCATATGGATAAAGAGCCCGTGTTCGACAACGCCGGGAATCGAATAGAGCTCGTTCGACAGCGCCTCTGCATCAGGAATGCGGCCGAAAGATGCATCGACGATATAATGCCCGCCATCGGTGACAAAGAGGCCGTCGCCCGAGCGGCGCATGTTCAGAGCGCCGGAAAGACCGATGCGCGATGCGGCTTTCTCGATGAGGGTGCGGGTGGAAACGAGCCCGAACGGATTGACCTCGATGGGCAGCGGATATGCGCCGAGCGTCTCGACGACCTTGCTCTGATCCGCGATGACGATCATGCGGGCTGACGACGCCGCAACGATCTTTTCGCGCAGCAGCGCGCCGCCGCCGCCCTTGATCAGCGTCAGCGCCCCATCGAGTTCGTCGGCGCCATCGATGGTCAGATCAAGTTCCGGAAGCTCATCCAGGGATTTCAACGGGACGCCGAGCTCGTTGCAAAGCTTGGCCGTCCTTTCGGACGTCGGAACGCCTTGGATCGAGAGCCCGGCTGCAACCTTTTCGGCGAGCAGGCGCACGAACTCTTCCGCCGTGCTGCCGGTGCCGATCCCGAGCCGCATGCCGCTTTCGACATGAGCGAGCGCAGCTCTCGCAGCCTCGATTTTCATCTGGCGGGCGTCCATGCGCCACCTGCTCCCATTGTTACGTTGGTCTGCTGTTTACACGGCTCTCCAGCCAAACGAAAGCCAAAATAACGGCATGATATAGAAATCCCCGGCCCCTTCCCGCCAAGGCATTCCGGCACTTCGGTTGCAATTGCCGGCGTGATCTTTTAACTCCGAAAGACGCAATCTTTTCTCTGCAAAGGCCGATTCCTCGTGAAATCTCCCCTTGTCGTATTCGATCTCGACGGCACGCTGCTCGACACGCATGCGGACCTCATCGTCAGCCTGAACCATACGATCGCCGCGCTGAAACTTCCCCCGGTCAGTTACGACGACGTAACGCATCTCGTCGGCAATGGTGCGCAGGTCATGATCGAGCGGGCCTGCAAGCTGCACGGCTATATGCTGACATCGGAAGAATTGCCCGCCCTCCTGCAGCGCTTCATCACTCATTATTCCGAGACCATGCCGGGGGTCACGCAGCCTTACCCAGGGCTGCTTTCAGCTCTCGATACGCTGAGGAGCCAAGGCTATAAGCTCGCCGTCTGCACCAACAAAATGGAATCGCTGGCGCGTACCCTGCTCCAGCGGCTGGAGCTGACCCATTACTTCGAGGCCATTACCGGCGGGGATACCTTCACCGTGCGAAAACCGAATGCCGAGCACCTGATCGGCACGGTCGAACGCGCCGGCGGCGACCTTGCCCGCACGATCATGATCGGCGACAGCATCAATGATATCCTCGTCGCCCGCAACGCCGGCGTCCCCTCCATCGCCGTCCCGTTCGGCTATTCCGATGTCGGCATCGAAACGCTCGGACCGAACCGCATCATCTACCACTACGACGAATTGACGCCGGAACTGGTCGAGGGACTGCTGGCTGCCTGAGACACATCAGTTCTTCAACAAAAAACGGCGGCACATGGCCGCCATTTTTCGTTTTCTACACGGAACAGATTTAAATCTGGGCAGTCCGCGCCTTTGAGGTCGCATCGAGCGCCTTTTGCGTGGCAGCATCGCGATCATAGACATCATTGAAATACTGGATCACGCCGTCCTTGTTCGGCCAGGCGGTGAAATAGGCAATGTAGATCGGGAATTTCTGCGGCACGGCCACGGCCTTGTTCTGGCCGGTGGCGATCTGCTTGGCGACATCGTCGACCGTGGTGTTCAGCACGGCGGCGGCCATCGCACGGGGATCGGCAAGGCGGACGCAGCCGTGGCTGAGTGCGCGCATGTCCTTCTTGAAGAAGCTCTTCTGCGGCGTGTCGTGCATGTAGATCGCATGCGAATTCGGGAAGAGAATCTTCAGCTCGCCCAGCGCATTGTCGCTGCTCGGCGGTTGGCGAACCGAGATGTTCTTGGTCGAGCCGTACCAATCGACGCTCGACGATGCGACAGCCTGGCCGCCGACTTCGACCTGATAGCCCATGCGGTCGAGATAGTTCGGATCGGAGCGCAGCTTCGGCAGCATCTCGTTGATGATGATCGACTGCGGAACACCCCAGAACGGATTGAACTCAACCGTCTGCACCTGATTTTCGAAGAAGAAGGTCTGATGCTGCTTGCTGCCGACGACGACACGCATCGACAGCTGCTCCTGGTTGTTATTGTAGTAATAGACCATGAAGGCCGGCTGGTTGATGAAGACATAGCGCGGGCCAAGCTCCGGCGGCAGCCAGCGCAACTGCTCCATGGCGATGACCAGCTTCTGGATCTTCACGTCATTGTTTTCGCCGACCATGGCGCGAACGGAGGACGGGCCGATGACGCCGTCGGCCGTCAGACCCTTTTCGCGCTGGAAGTCTTCAACCAGCGATACCAGCTCAGGCGTATAGTCCGGCGTACCAGGATAGGCATCGAAAAGATCGGCATGAGCGGCCTTCAGCGCATCCGACCCGCGGTGCTGGATTGCCTTGACGATGTTGGCCATTTCCGGCGAGCTGCCGCCCGGCTTCAGAATTCCGGTCAGCGAAATGGAGATATGGCTGCCGTCCGATCCGGATTCAGCACGCAGCTTCGCAAGTTCCGCCTTCAGAGCGAGGAACTGCTGATTGGATGGGTTGCGGCTGTTAAGATAAGCCGTGACATCGGGACTGGCGCTCAACACGTCGAGCATCGCCGACAGATTGACGTCCTTGCGCTTGAAGTCGTGATAGCCGGAAATCCTATTCGGATCGAGACGACCGCGAACCGTGTCCTGAACGAACATCAATATCTTGCTCGACAGCGCGAGCTCGAATTGCATGAGCGCGCGATCGCGCAGGACCGGATCGGCGTTTTCCGCATCGGCACTGGGCAGCGTCACCGCATAATCGGCAGGATCGAGGCCGACGGAACCCGCGTCGGCAAGAACCGCCATGGCAGCCTTCGCCTTGTCGCTGACCGCATGATCGGCAACCCAGAGAAGCGGTTTGCTCTGATCGGCGTAATAGGTTTCGATCGCCCTGGCGATATCATTGGTCGCCATGACACGCGCATCCGCCAGATAACGGCGCTGCGAAATCCCGGAATCGATCGCAACGGGCGACGGAGAAGCATCTGCAACGGCGCCGGTTACGACCGGGTCGGCGAAATGCGCCGTCGACACCAGACGCATCTGGTCGGCTTTGTAAGTATAATATTTTGGCGCATCGACGGTCGGCAGCGGCTGCTTCACGCGCGGAGGCTGGGCAGCATCGAGCGTCTGCACCGGATTGACGGGAACGGGAGCTGAAACCTGCGTGCTCTGCTGGCGGCCCTGACCGCCACGGATGAAATCCATGAGGGTCATAGCGCTTGCGGAGGTTGCGCCTATCGACGAAAGGCAACAGGAAAGAGCCAGGACGGATGCGGTGGCTTTGGAGGCAGGTTTCATTCTCTAATCAGTCCCTGTATCGTGCGGTAACTTCGAGCTCGGCAGTGCTGTTTTCAACTCAGCCGCGATGTCTTCGACATCGCATACCTACAACGATGAAAACGGCGAGATCCCGCCTTTCGTTCAATGCCTCAACTTCATGTGACGAAGCGGTGGCGTCTTTCGCGGCTCAGTCCACACAAAAATATGAAATTATTGGTTAATGCTTTATTGAATTTTCGGGGAGTTTTTAAGCGCCCGAAAATGCATGTCCGTTAATATATGGGAAGCGTGTTAAAAAGAGCACGCTACGCCAGCCAAAACATGATTGGGGCAGTCATCAAATAACGCCTTGATATTTTCACGAAGCCTTTTCGGACCTATATGGACTGCTATCCGTCTCAATGGAAAGCAGGATCAGGAACATGACGTCCACCCGCACCGAAACCGATACATTTGGTCCGATCGAGGTCGCCAGCGACCGCTACTGGGGCGCGCAGGCGCAACGCTCGCTCGGCAATTTCAAGATCGGCTGGGAAAAGCAGCCGCTATCGGTCGTGCGCGCCCTCGGCATGGTCAAGCAGGCGGCCGCACGCGCCAACATGGAGCTCGGCCAGTTGGATCCAACCCTCGGCGAAGCGATCGTCAACGCGGCGCAGGAAGTCATCGACGGAAAGCTCAATGAGCATTTTCCGCTTGTCGTCTGGCAGACCGGCTCGGGGACGCAATCGAACATGAACGCCAATGAGGTGATCTCCAATCGAGCGATCGAAATGCTCGGCGGCGTCATGGGCTCAAAGAAGCCGGTTCACCCGAACGATCATGTGAACATGAGCCAGTCGTCGAACGATACCTATCCGACCGCCATGCACATCGCCTGCGCCGAGCAGATCGTCCACCACCTGCTGCCGGCGCTCAGGCATTTGCATGCGGCACTGGAAAAGAAGGTCGCCGACTTCGCTCATATCATCAAGATCGGCCGCACTCATACGCAGGACGCCACGCCGCTGACGCTCGGCCAGGAATTTTCCGGCTATGCGGCGCAGGTCGCCTCCTCGATCAAACGCATCGAGCTGACATTGCCGGGCCTTTGCGAACTCGCCCAGGGCGGTACGGCGGTCGGAACCGGGCTCAATGCGCCGATCGGCTTTGCCGAGAAGGTCGCCGACGAGATTGCCAAAATCACCGGCCTACCCTTCGTTACTGCCCCGAACAAATTCGAAGCGCTGGCTGCCCATGACTCGATGGTCTTCAGCCACGGCGCAATCAATGCCGCCGCCGCCGCGCTGTTCAAGATCGCCAACGACATCCGCCTGCTCGGCTCCGGCCCGCGCTCGGGCCTTGGAGAACTCTCCCTGCCGGAAAACGAGCCGGGTTCATCGATCATGCCCGGCAAGGTCAACCCGACCCAGTGCGAGGCGCTGACGCAGGTCTGCATACATATTTTCGGCAACAACGCCGCAATTACCTTTGCCGGCAGCCAGGGCCATTTCGAGCTCAACGTCTACAATCCGATGATGGCCTATAATTTCCTGCAGTCCGTACAACTGCTCGGCGATGCCGCCGTCTCCTTCACCGACAATTGCGTCGTGGGCATTGAGGCGCGCGAGGACAACATCAAGGCTGGTCTGGAGCGGTCGCTGATGTTGGTCACGGCGCTGGCGCCGAAAATCGGCTACGACAACGCCGCCAAGATCGCCAAGACGGCGCATAAGAATGGCACGACCCTGAAGGAAGAAGCGCTGGCGAGCGGATTGGTGTCTTCGGAAGAGTATGATGCGATCGTCCGGCCGGAAACGATGATCGGACCGAAGTGATATCACCGGACGGTGATCGTCCGGGGATGTTCTCCGACGTTGCAGCCGTGCGCATGGCCCCTCACCCCACCTCTCCCGCAAGCGGAGAGAGGGCTCGGGAGAAGGCCGGTACAATGTTTCCGCCTCTGAAGACCGACCCGAACTGCGCATCTCACATCGACAAATCTCCTCTTTTGAGATTTCGACATTGCAGCCAAGCAATTGCTTTTGCCGCAAGCCGGATTTAGATCGTCTCCAAACTTCTTCCCCGCCATCCGGCTTGAAAGGTTTCCTACATGGCTGACGATCTGTTTCCCCTCGGCGACGACACGACCCCTTACCGCAAGATTTCGGGCGATTATGTTTCCGTCGACACGTTCAAGGGCCAGGAAATCCTGACCGTCGATCCCGAGGGCATCCGTCTCCTCGCCGAAACGGCTTTTGCCGACATCAACCACCTGCTGCGCCCAGGCCACCTGAAGCAGCTGGCTTCGATCCTGGAAGACCCCGAAGCGACCGATAACGACCGCTTCGTCGCTTACGATCTGCTGAAGAACGCCAATATCGCGGCCGGCGGTGTTCTGCCCATGTGCCAGGATACCGGCACGGCGATCATCATGGCCAAGAAGGGCCGCCGCGTCTGGACCGAAGGCGGCGACAGCGGCGCGATCGCCAAGGGCGTGCTCGACGCCTACGAGAAGAAAAACCTGCGCTACTCGCAGCTCGCTCCGATCAGGATGTTCGAGGAAAAGAACACCAGGAACAATCTGCCGGCGCAGATCGACATCTACGAGGAAGGCACCGACGCCTACGAATTCCTCTTCGTCGCCAAGGGCGGTGGCTCGGCCAACAAGACTTTCCTCTATCAGGGCACGCCCTCGCTCCTGACGCATGACCGCATGCTGCATTTCCTCAAGGAAAAGATCCTGACGCTCGGCACGGCAGCCTGTCCGCCCTATCATCTCGCCATCGTCATCGGCGGCACGTCGGCGGAGATGAACCTGAAGACGGTCAAGCTCGCCTCGACGCGATATCTCGACTGTCTTCCGACGGAAGGCTCCGAAAGCGGACATGCCTTCCGGGATATCGAAATGGAGAAGGAAATCCATAAGCTGACGCAAAGCCTCGGCGTCGGTGCGCAGTTCGGCGGCAAGTATTTCTGCCATGATGTCCGCGTCATCCGCCTGCCCCGCCACGGCGCCTCGCTGCCGATCGGCCTCGGCGTCTCCTGTTCCGCCGACCGCCAGGCCAAAGGCAAGATCACGCGTGACGGCATCTTTATCGAACAGCTCGAGACCGATCCGTCCAAATATATGCCCGAGATCGATGAGGCGAAGCTCTCGGAATCCATGGTCCGCATCGATCTTAACCGGCCGATGGCGGATATCCTGGCAGAACTCTCGGCGCATCCCGTCAAGACCCGCCTGTCCCTCACCGGCACCATCATCGTCGCGCGGGATCTTGCCCATGCGAAGATCCGCGAACGCCTGGAAAAGGGCGAAGGCATGCCGGACTATCTGAAGAACCACCCGGTCTATTACGCCGGCCCGGCAAAGACGCCCGCCGGCTATGCCTCCGGCTCCTTCGGCCCGACGACCGCGGGCCGCATGGACAGCTACGTCGACCAGTTCCAGTCCTTCGGCGGCTCCATGGTGATGCTAGCCAAGGGCAACCGCTCGCGTGCAGTACGTGAAGCCTGCAAGAAATATGGCGGGTTCTACCTGGGTTCGATCGGCGGTCCGGCAGCGCGCCTTGCCCAGGATTGCATCAAAAAGGTCGAGGTTCTCGAATATCCGGAACTCGGCATGGAAGCCGTGTGGAAGATCGAGGTCGAAGATTTTCCCGCCTTTATCGTCATTGACGACAAGGGCAACGATTTCTTTCAGGAACTCAATCTCGGATAGAATAGCATTTTGGATTGAGCATAGCGGAAGGGTGCATCGCACCCTTTCTGTAAAACCGCTCTCCGATTATAATTATTTCCGAATAAAACCATAGTTACAGAGGATTATTCACAACCGCGCTCTTAATATTTTTTCAAAGAATCTTTGCCTAGATAAAGAAGAGTTTTAACAAATACATATTACGGAGCTCACCGATGAGTACGGCGATTGCGCCAAAGGTGCAAATTACCGACGTGGCAGGGCAGATTACCTTCGCCATGCGATCCATGGGGGTCGCACCTATTCCGCGCAATTACGAACTTTTCTACGAAGCTTATATCGGCTCCAATCCCACTCTGACGCGTGAACTGGCGGCTCTGGGCAAAAACGTCATCCAGCAGGAGCTGGACGAGATCGGCGCCAAATATTTTCCGCATCATGGAAGTCGCGTCTTCGATGATGCGCATACTCGCCTCGCCTCCGAACTGGATGCTGTCCTGCGTGCCCTGCGTCAGGAACAGAAAACACTCGAAAGCTATAATCGCCTGCTCGGCGAAACCAGCGAAAGCATAAGATCCAGAAGTCACAACAGCGCCGAACTGCTACGCAGTGCCATTGATATGCTCGCCACAGCGACCGGCGATACAATGGCTCACGGCGAAAAAACGGTCGAGCATGTCGTGGAGCGCAGCCATGAAATGGATCTGGTCCGCAAGGAGCTGGACGAATACAAGCGCATCGCCAACACCGATTCGCTGACCCGGCTTTCCAACCGCCGCGCCTTCGAGGACCGGCTGATCTCCATCTTCGACAACCAGCTTACGCGGCCGACCACGGCGCTGGTGCTCGCCGACATCGATCACTTCAAGCGGATCAACGACACGTTCGGCCATCCGGTCGGCGACAAGATTCTCGCCACCGTCGCTTCCATCATCCGCGCCAATGTGCGGCGCGACGTTTTCGTCGCTCGGGTCGGCGGCGAGGAATTCGCCCTCATTTTGGAAGCCACCAGCATCGAGGAAGTTACGACAGTCTGCGAAAGGATCCGTCGTACCCTGGAGACGATGCCGTTCAAGAATTCGCGCACCAAGATCGACTATGGTCCGATCACCCTCTCGCTCGGCATCTGCATGGCTTCGGAAGCAGCCGATTCGGGAGAACTGTATAACAAGACCGATCTGGCGCTTTACTGCGCGAAGAATGCCGGCCGCAACTGCAGCAGCGTCTATCAGGACGGCATGCAGAAGGATTTCACCAAAAGTTGGCTCATCTACAAGAATTAGAAGCGAAGCCAACCAACCGCCGGCGCCGCTTTCCCAGGCATGCCGGCGGCTTGCTTACCAGAGCGTCTTGGCCGCCCGCGCCGGCGCCTCGCGATCATAGGTTTCCTGATCGAAATCGGCCTTCGCTGCCTTGAGCATCATGCCCGGCGACGGCAGGCTTGCCGGATCGGCGAATCGTTCCGCATTCCACAGCTCGGCCCGCATCACCGCTCGCGCGCACTGGAAATAGACTTCCTCGATCGTGATGACCACAACGCAGCGCGGATGCTTTCCATCCATCTCGAAACTATCAAGCAAGGCCGGCTCGATCGAGACCACTGCGCGGCCATTGAGCCGCATCGTGGTGTTCGATCCCGGAATGAGGAACATCAGCGCCACGCGGGGATCGCGCACGATATTCGCAAGCGAATCGACGCGGTTGTTGCCGCGCCAATCCGGCAGAAGCAGCGTCTTTTCGTTTTCGACGTGAACAACTCCGCCCAAGTCACCACGCGGTGAGCAATCGAGCCCCTCTGGCCCAGCTGTAGCCAGCGCCATAAAGGGCGACGCTTCGATCATCCGGCGATAGTGCGGTGTCAGAACGCTCGTTACCTTGGTGATCGACGCCTCGCCGGCGTCGCCATAGAGTTGCTTCAGTTCCTCGACGGATGTGACGATGTGCATGCGGCCTCACGCTTCTCTGTGGCAATCCACTCGGATCCGGGGCGGCGCAGACATTGTTATGACGAGCGACGCAGCGGGGTTCGGTGGAACGATAGCACCGTCCCGTCGCGATTTTCGAGCGGATTTTCCTCTTCGAGGTCTTCGGCAAGAAAGTCCTTGATAGCGTCAAGCACGGGTGCGGCACTGACAATGCGCCGGTGTCCGAAGCCATTGGCCCAGAAAAGACGGACATGCGGACCCTCGGCCGCGTAGCCGCGCGCATGGTCGGCGCTCACCTCCTTGTCCTCTTCGGCATGGATGACGAGAACCGGCCGGCTCGGATCGAGCCGCTCGCGCTTCTGGTCATAGGAAGCAAGCGTCCTGCCCGTCACGCGGCGAACCTCGTCTTCCATGGCCGCCTGCGTCACCGGCCCAAGACCGAGCAGACGGCCGAAACCCTTGAAAAGCCAGCCCATGGCGCTCGGCGCACCGATCAGCACCAGTCTATCCGGTCGAAGCGGCTCGATATCAGGCAGAAAACCCGCGGATGCCAGAGCCAGAGATGCCCCGCCGAAGGAGTGTCCGATGGCGGCATCGAAGGCTCCGAAGCGCGCCGACGCCGCCGCAATCGCGGAGACCGCCAAACGCACATTCAGGAACCGACCGGCCGATCGCCCGTGGCCTGGAAGATCGAGCGAGATCACTTCCGCTCCGCCGTCGGCAAGAAATGCGACCAGCTCGGACATGTATTCACTGCTGGAGCCCCAGCCGTGGACCACGAGATAGCGCTTGCGCGGCCCCTTGGCTCCGCCGTTGAGACGGTAAGCCATGGCGCGGCCACCGGGAAATGGCAGCATCACCTGCTCTGCCGTGAAAAGACGCCGTTTCCCTTCCATATAGGCTGCCTTCGCCTTCGAGCCGCGGGGCCGACGCGACGGCGTCAGACAGAAAAGCCGGAAAGCCGCCTTGCCGGCCAGCCGCGGAGACAGTCTCTCGATACCGGCGAGACCCGACCGGGTGACCTTGAGCGCAAAGGATGGCATAGTGGGATTCCAATAATGTTCAACTATGAACAATAAAGTACAACGATGAACAAAAATCAATCCCTCCCTTGGGACCATCCGCGTTTTCGAAGCTGGATCGCCGTGGCGCGCGCCTGCCAGTTGATGCAGCAATCGCTGGCGCGAGCTTTGGCTCATCTCGATATCAAGCCGCCGCACCTCGACATTCTCGTCAACCTGTTTCGCTTTGAAGGCATTTCCCAGCAGGAACTCGCCCGCAAGCTATTGGTCGGCCGCTCCAATATGAGCATGCTGTTGCCGCAGATGGAAAAGCGCGAGCTCATCGAACGGCGCGGCGACAAGCAGGACAAGCGCGTGCTCCGCCTCTACCTGACCGAGGAAGGGCGGCGTGTGACGGAAGAAGCGATGACCATCCAGACCGCGCTTATCGACCGCATGCTCTCGGATGCGCCGATCGAAGAGTGCCAAGCGATCACCGTGCATATGGAGCGGGTCGTCAGCCTCCTGCTACAGGAAGAGCGTGAACCGCTGGAGCCCGCCGGCGATCAGTGATCGCCAGCCTAGCGTGCCGAAGGAACGACCCGGTTCAATGAGGCGAATTCCCAGATCGCGACGACGACGAGGACGGCCGTGGCCAGAATGCCGAGCTGATAGACCACGACCATCGGCAAGGTAAGCAGCAAGAGCGCCAGCCCGACGAGCCCCACCATATGTGACAGCGGCGCCCGGCCGGTGGTTACCCCTTTGAACCAGAGATTTCCAAGCAGAAAGACCGCCGGGCCGCCAAGAATGGCGGCGGCGGTATGGATGTCGGCTGCACTATGCGGATGAGCAAAGAGAAATTCATCTCCGACGACGCTCAGCATGATACCGGCCAGGATCGGAATATGCGCGTAGGTAAACGCCTGCCGCGCGAGACTGCCGGGCGTGTCTTCATGTTCGATGCGATGGGCCGCCCTTTCATGACCAAACTGAAAATAGATCCACCAGAGAGCAACCGTGCCGATGAAAGCGGTGATGAACACCATTACGATCAGTGGCGTCACCGGCTGCTCGGCAAAGGTCTTGCCGGCCTGCAGGACCGCTTCGCCGAGGCAGATGATGATGAATAGCGCGCAGCGTTCGGCGAGATGCGCGCCCGACACGTTCCAGTCCGCCGTCGTCGACTTGCCAAGCCCAGGTACCCGGAAGCCAAGCGCGGGGGCAGAATATTCGATGACGAGAGCGATCAGCCAAAGCACAATGCGGGCCTCGCCTTCCATCAGCGCGCCCAATATCCAGAAAATGCCGGAGAGCACGAGCCAGCTGGTGATCCGCAGAAAATTGCGATGATTGGCAGCGCTGGCATTCTTGAGGGCGTAGACGGTGAACAGCGAGCGGCCCACCTGCATGAAGACATAGGCGCCGGCAAAGAAAATCGCCTTCTCGCCGAAGGCCTCGGGGATGGCAGCCGAAAGGACAAGCCCCGCAAACATCAGCGTAAACAGCATGATGCGCACCGGCATGCGATCGGGATCAAGCCAGTTCGTCACCCAGGCGGTGAAAACCCAGACCCACCACACGGCGAAGATCAGCATGATGGCTTCGAGCGCGCCCAGTGGAGTGAAATGCTGGGCCAGTGCGTGCGCAAGCTGCGAAATCGAGAAAACGAAGACCAGATCGAAAAACAACTCGACGAAGGATACCTTGCTCTCGTTCTTGCTGCCTTTGACGCGAAGCCAGTTTTCCCTACCCCCAAGGATCATGCCTGCATCCCCTGTCCGTTGCTGGAGTTTGCTAGTGCGGCCTTCCAACGGGGTCGCGGCTGAGACCCTTTTCCTTCAATTCAGCCTCATAGGCCGCAAAAAGCTCCTGGCCCTTTTCTCCAAGCTCGCGCAGATAGGACCATGTGAAAATGCCGGTATCGTGCATGTCGTCGAAGCCGATGCGAACGGCATAGTTGCCGGTCGGCGTCATCGACATGATGCCGACGTCGCGCTTGCCCGGAACAGTAACTTTCTGTCCCGGACCATGTCCCTGGACTTCCGCGGAGGGGGATAGTACCCGCAGCATCTCGGCTGGCAAGTCGAAGCTCGCGCCGTTGTCGAACGTCACTATTAGGTGACGGCGATCCTTCGAGACCCGCAATTCGGTCGGCCAAACGTCACTCATCGATTTTTCCGTGTCTTTCAGCGTCTTTCCGAGAATTATGCCGCCAAAGCTTCGTACGCAAGTATAATTGAAAGGCATTTTCCTTGACGCAACAATCGCCTATGCACACATTAGAGGCCTGACGGAGGTTCGAGTGAATAGCATTGTTGGCACGATAGGCGGCGCATCGCCACTGGCAGGGGATACTGGCCCGATGATCGACCCCTTTGGGCGTGCCATCACCTATCTCCGCGTTTCCGTTACCGACCGCTGCGATTTCCGCTGCACCTATTGCATGGCGGAGCACATGACCTTCCTGCCGAAGAAGGATCTGCTGACGCTCGAAGAACTCGACCGGCTCTGTTCCGCCTTCATCGCCAAGGGCGTGCGCAAGATCAGGCTCACCGGCGGTGAGCCTCTGGTGCGCAAGAACATCATGTTTCTGGTCCGCAAACTCGGCGAGAGCGTGAAAAATGGCGCACTCGACGAATTGACCCTGACGACGAACGGTTCGCAGCTCGCCCGCCATGCCGAAGAACTTTACGATAGCGGCGTGCGGCGCATCAACGTATCGCTCGATACGCTCGATCCCGACAAGTTCCGCGCCATCACCCGCTGGGGGGATTTCTCCAAGGTCATGGAAGGCATCGAAGCGGCGCAGAAAGCAGGACTGAATATCAAGCTGAACGCCGTCGCGCTCAAGGGTTTCAACGATGCCGAAATTCCCGACCTGCTGCGGTTCGCGCATGGTCGTAGCATGGACCTGACGGTCATCGAGACCATGCCCATGGGTGAGATCGACGAGGATCGCACCGACCAATATCTGCCGCTCTCGCAGTTGCGCGCCGATCTCGAGCGTCAGTTCACGTTGACGGACATTCCCTACCAGACGGGTGGTCCTGCCCGCTATGTCGAAGTCAGGGAGACCGGCGGCCGCCTCGGTTTCATCACGCCGATGACCCATAATTTCTGCGAGAGCTGCAATCGCGTGCGGCTCACCTGCACGGGCACGCTCTACATGTGCCTTGGCCAGAACGATGCGGCCGACCTGCGCACGGCGCTGCGCGCAAGCGAGGATGACGCCTTGCTCCATGCCGCAATCGACGAAGCCATTACACGCAAGCCGAAAGGTCATGACTTCATCATCGACCGCACGCACAATCGCCCTGCGGTCGCGCGCCATATGAGCGTCACCGGCGGCTAACCGAAATCGAGACGATCACATGCAGCTTGAGCTTATTCGCAACGCGACGCTGAAGATCACCTATGGCGGCCATGTGTTGCTGATCGATCCATACTTTGCGCCACGCCACAGCCTCCCGTCCTTCACCGGCCGCTCTCCCAACCCGATGACGGAACTGCCGCGTTCGATCGACGATATTCTCCAGGGCGTCGAGCTGGTGATCGTATCGCATCTGCATACCGACCATTTCGATGCCGTGGCGAAGGAGCGCGTGCCAAAATCGCTACCGATCCTCTGCCAGCCCGGTGACGAAGGACGTATCCGCGACGCCGGCTTCACAAGCGTCACGCCGCTCGCGCAATCGACCGTTTGGCAAGGGCTGACAATCACGCCGCGGCAGGGCAGCCACGGCGTCTGGCCGGTGGTGGAAAAAATGGGACCGGTCATCGGCTTCACGCTGGAGGCAGATCGCGAACCCACCGTCTATTGGGCCGGCGATACCGTGCTTTACCCTCTGGTCGCCGGAACGATCCGCGAATTCTCACCCGATATCATCATCACCCATTCCTGCGGCGCCCGTTGGGACGGCGACCTGATCGTCATGGACGACAAACAGACGCTCGAAGTCAGCCGCCTCGCCCCGCAAGCAACCATCGTCGCAACTCACATGGAAGCGCTCGATCACGCGACTGTCACGCGTCAGGATCTTCGCCGAACCGCAGAGGCAGGCGGTCTCGATCCCTCGCGGCTGCTCATTCCGGCCGACGGTGAGACGCTCCATCTGGACCGGTAATTGGCTCGTAATTCAGCAATTGGAAATCAGACTTTAATCGAAAAGCGCCGGACCTTTGGCCCGGCGCTTTTCGATTCATAATGGTCTTTCTATCGATACAGCCTCAAGCGGCACGATAACGTGCATCCGCGCTGCCATAGCTCGTCGCATGTTCGGCCTCGCCATCGCCGGTGCGGAAGCGATCGATCTTCTCCGACAGCATATCGACGCGCTGGCGCAGGCCGTGGATCTCCGCATTGTTCTCCTCGACCATAGCCGCGTTGCGCTGCGTGATCAGCTCGACTTCGGAAACAGCACGCGTCACTTCCTCGATACCGGTCGACTGTTCGGTGGTGGCAGCCGAAATATCGGCAACGAGCCTCTGGACGCCGGTGACATGGTTGATGATTTCGGTCAGTGCCGCGCCGGTCTGCTCGACCAAATGAACGCCGTTGCGCACCTGGGTGGAGCTTGCGGAAATCAAACCCTTGATCTCCTTCGCCGCGTTGGCGCAGCGCTGCGCAAGTTCACGCACCTCCTGGGCGACGACGGCAAAACCGCGGCCCGCCTCGCCCGCACGAGCTGCCTCGACACCGGCATTCAGCGCGAGGAGGTTGGTCTGGAAGGCGATCTCGTCGATGACGCCGATGATCGTGGCGATCTTCTCGGAGGAGCGGTTGATCTCGCTCATGGCACCGACGGCTTTGGCGACCACTTCACCTGATTGGGTTGCATAGGCCTGTGTCTCGTTGACGGAGCTCGCCGTCTGACGCGCGCGATCGGCGGTCGAGCGGACGACATCGCTCAAGCGATGCAGCGCCCGCGAGCTTTCTTCGAGGGCGGCGGCCTGCTGCTCGGTACGCCGGGCAAGATCATCGGCTGACATTGCGAGGTTGCCGGTGCCGCCCTTGATTTCCTCAGCGGTGTAACGAACGTCCGTAAGGGTCTCGCGCAGCGCTTCGACGGCATGATTATAGGTGAACGCCATTTCGACGAAATCGGCCGAAAGATCCTCGCGCATGCCCTCTTCAAGATTGCCGTCGGCAAGCTTGGCCAGAACGTCGGCCAGCGCATTGAGCGCCTGCTTCTGCTCGGCCTCGATGCGGGCGCGCTCAGCGGCGCGGCGGGACGCTTCCTCGGCGGAGAGCGCGCGAGCACTTTCTGCCTCGCGCTCCAGCCGGACATTCTCAAGCGCGGCATCGCGGAAGACGCTGACGGAGCGCACCATGTCACCGATCTCGTCGCCGCGATTGCGGCCGTCGATCGCCACCTCCAGATCACCGCTTGCAAGGCGTGTCATGACATCGGTGACACGCTTCAGAGGCCCACGCAGCGTTTCCACCAGCATGAGGCCACCGACGATGGCAAGCAGCGTACCGACGATCATGGCAATGACCGAGACGTTGGCCGAACGCTCGCTGTCTTCCTTGCCGAGTTCCTGTGCCTGGGCGACAAAGCCGCGCAGCGAGGTCATCGCATCGGCCAGCAGGCTGTTGGACTGTACACGCGTCGTCTTCCAGTCGGCCGCCGTCTGCAGCAGATCGGCCGATCCGTTCGTCAAACTATCGATCAGCGGCTTCATGTGAGCCGCGAAATCACGCATGGTAGCGTTGGTCGGGCCGAGTTCCGAAATCCTTGCAGCAATGCTCTGCAGATCCTTAAGGTCCGCAAGCACCGGTTCGCGTGAGGCTGCATCGCGAACGTTTTCCATGCGCGAGGCATGCAAGTTCAGGCGATCGACGAGACTAAGCGCCTGATCGACATGATCCAGAAGCTCTTTCTGACCATCGATGATCTTGTCGAGGCTGACGAAACGATCGGCGGCGGTATCGCTGTTCTTGGCCGACTGCAGGGTCATTTCGCCCTCGATCTTCACAAAGCTCTGCAGGATCGGCCCCATCGCCTCGACCTTCTGGTCCGGCGTGCCGGCGCTCTTCAATACCGCATCGAGCTTGTCGGCAGCATCGGAGGCGTTCGCAACGAGGCCGGCGCCGCGCTTGGAGACGAGTGCCTTGGAAATGGTCACCTGCTTCAAAATGGCGTCGGCGTAGGTGCGTGCATCCGAAATCTCCTCGGTGGAATCGGCAGCCATTTGCACCTGAATGCGCAGATTGCTCATCTTCTCCGAAAGGCCCTTATAGGCCGCAGCATCGTAAAGCAGCTCCTTGGCAAAGGTTTCCTTGTCGCTGAAATCCTTGCGGATGATATCGATCTGTTTGCCGGCTCCCTTGGCGGTCGCCTCGATATTCTGCACCGCCTTCCGGATGGCGTCGACATCGCTGTCCTGCTTCTGCCTGATAGACCAGAGCGTGGCTGCCTGCGTGCGCATCTTGGCGGCAAGCTCGCTGACCGGAACGATCTTGGCCCGCTGATCATCGCTCAAAAGCCCGCTCAAGCGAAGCACACCCCGCTCCTGCGCGTCGATTTTTTCCGCCAATGCCTGGCGCGTATCATCGGAAGGTAACGCCGTGAATTCCTGTAGGGCAGCCTGCAGGTTTTCGAAATCGCTGATGTTCTCGATCGTGGCACGCGTCACGGTCATATGACCGTTCAGAATATTGGCCGTGTGATAACCCACCAGGCCGACGCCGGCGATGAGAACCACCAGCGGCACCACGAAAATGAGAACCTTGGTGACAATCCTGCGGCCTTGCAAAAGACGATCAATGAAAAACATGCGACGCCTCAACTGGATTATGAAAATCTCCAGCGAAGGCGGGATCGTCATTCCTGCTGCGCTGCGGTAGGTGCTTCTGCATCATGCAAAACCGCTGAGAGCCTCGGGAAATAAGATTGAATAAGCATTAACCGCCCACTTAAAAGCCGATTTACCGGCAAAAAATCTGCAACCGCTGTGCCATTCCGCGACCACAGCACGAAAAACCGCCATGCATGGGCGACAATTCCGCCGCGACGCACAATGAAATTCGACTTTCGCGCCATCGAATTCAACAGCGGCCGGAGCACAACCGATTCCAATTTGCCGAAAACAGCGCTAATCCAGATGGCATATCGGGGGACTCATCTTTCTCATGCAACTGACCAAGAATACGCAGGGCGCGCTCTTCATGGCGGCCTCCATGGCCGGCTTCTCCTGCAGCGATGCGCTGTCGAAGGCAGTCATCGCCACCATGAACGCAGGCGAGATCATCTTCATTCGCGGCTTGTTCACGAGCTTTTTCGTCTATCTGCTCGCACGGCGTATGGGCGCCCTGCGCAATTGGCGCGTTATCTTGCAGCCGATGATTGCGCTGCGCATCGCGTGCGAAGCCCTGGCGGCAGCAACCTACATCACCGCTCTTGGAATGATGCCTCTCGCCAATGCCTCCGCTATCCAGCAAGCAGTCCCGCTTGCCGTCACGCTTGGCGCGATGATTTTCCTGAAGGAGCCCGTGGGATGGAGGCGATGGACTGCTATTGCCGTCGGGTTTCTTGGCGTGTTGATCATCATCAGGCCCGGCCGGGAGGGATTCACAATGGCGGCGTTCCTCGTTATTGCCTGCATGTTTGCGACCGCGGCACGCGATCTGGCGACGCGCTGCATCGACAAGGACGTGCCCTCGCTGATGGTCACGCTCTGCACCGCAATTTCCATCTCAACCTTCGGAGCATTGTGCATCGTCCCCTTCGGCGGCTGGCACCCGGTGAGCATGACGTCGCTCTTGCAGATCCTGCTGGCCTCCGTACTGGTGCTGATCGGCTACCAGAGCGTCATTTTGGCCATGCGCACCGGCGAAATCTCTTTTGTCGCACCGTTCCGCTACCTCAGTCTCATCTGGTCGGCCCTGCTCGGATTGATCGTCTTTGGCGAAGTGCCGGATGGATGGTCGGTCTTCGGCGCGGCTGTTGTCATCGCCTCCGGCATCTATGCTTTCTATCGCGAAAGCAAACGGCGGGCGGCAAAACCCGTCGCACGGGCATCAGAACCCCGCCTTCCCGCTTGAGGTCGCAGTCATGTCCGGCTTCATCGTCAGCCCCGAAGATATTCCCGTCCTTCTGCTTGCGGGAGGCCGTTCCAGCCGCATGGGCGCGAACAAGGCCTTTGCGCTGCTCGCTGGCGAAAGCCTGCTGGCTCGCATCTCGTCGAAGATCGCTGAAAGGCAGCGCAAACCGATCGCTCTGAATGCGGATGCCGACTGGCCTGATACCATGGGGATGCCGCTTGTTCCGGATAGAATGCCGAGCAAATTGGGGCCGCTTGCAGGTGTGCTTGCTGGACTGCAGGACGTACGGTTGCGTGACCCGGAGGCCACGCATATCGCCACCATCCCCATAGATAGTCCCTTTTTTCCACCTGACCTTATTGCGCGCCTCGCCGGGGTCATTCGCGGTTCCGACGAGATTGCCATTGCCACATCTCTTGGCCAGGATCATCCTGTTTTCGGTCTCTGGCCTGTCTCCGCCGCCGCCGATCTGGAACAATGGATTGCCTCGGACGAAAAGCGGCGCGTCAGGGATTTTCTCGCCCGCCATAAGGTGCGACGCGTGGAATTTCCTGCGGTCGCGACGGCGATCGGCTCCCTCGACCCCTTCTTCAACATCAATACGCCAGCCGATCTGGCCGAAGCGGAGACATGGCTGGGAGCTTTGGAAGACGTAGCATGACGAAGTCTCGTCCCAAAATCTTCGGCATTGCCGGCTGGAAGAACTCCGGCAAGACGGGACTTGCCGTGCGGCTGGTCACGGAGTTCACCCGGCGCGGCTATCGCATCTCGACCATCAAGCATGCGCATCATGATTTCGATATCGATAAGGTGGGCGCCGACAGCTTTCGTCATCGCGAGGCCGGCGCGCATGAAGTCACCATCGTTTCCGGCACGCGCTATGCCATCATGCACGAATTGCGCGGCGCGCCCGAACCGAGCTTCGAAGAAATACTGGCGCGCCTCGCCCCTTGCGACCTCGTTTTGATCGAGGGTTACAAACGAGAACCCATTCCGAAGATCGAAGCGCGCCGGCTGGAAGCGGCCAAGCGCGAACCGCTCGCACCGCAGGACCCTCACATCGTTGCCATCGCCGCCGACCATCCGGTTCAAGATGCCGGTTCGCTCGCCGTTTTCGATCTCGACGATACAGTCGCCATTGCCGACTTCATCGCTGCGAAGGTGGGTCTCACCGGCCGGCCGAAATGAAAAAGGCCGCCCGTTGCCCGAACGGCCTCTCTCAGAATGCTGTCTGATCCTTACCGGTTGGACGCGACCGGACGCACCAGCGGCGTGATGCGGCGGATGGTGACCCGGCGGTTTTCCTGCGACGGACCGAGCGTATTCACCTTGAGATACTGCTCGCCATAGCCCTGGGTGACCAGATTTTCGGCAGGAATGCCGTAGACATCCGTCAGCACGTTGGCGACCGATTCCGCGCGTTGGTCGGATAGGATCAGGTTGCTCTGAGCCGAGCCAACGGCATCCGTATGACCTTCGATCAGGAAGGTTTCGGTCGGATCGCGCTTGATGATCTTTGACATACCGTCGGCCACGCCGCGCAGCGTGCTGGCCTGCGACATCGGAATGTCGGCGCTGCCCGTTGCGAAGGTGATCGTGTCGAGGTCGATGCGGCGGATCTTGTCTCGGATACGAGCCGAATAGCGGACTTCATTGACCGAATAGATACGCTCGACCGGCTCGACCGGCGGCTCGCGCAGGAAGTCATAGTAATCCGCGTCGCGGTTCGATGCCGTATCGATGATGTACTGGCTCACGGGAATGAGCAGCCGCATCGGCGGCAGGCTGTCGCCCGGGTCGCGGAAATAGTCGTCATTGTCGGGACGATCTTCCAGTTCCGGCGAATAGAACAACACATATTCGTGGCCCCTCGCATCGATGCGCGAACGCTGGATGATGTCGCCGTACCGGTTGCGGATCGTCACGACGCGATCGCCGTCGGGCTGCTCGATCGTCTCGCGATAGCGGTCGCGCGGCAGTTGTTCATAGATCGGCCGCTCGCCGCCGCGAAGGAACCGCTCGCTATCGTCGTGACGCACGACATAGGTGTTGTCGACGTTGACGACCGTACGATTGTCCTGATTGATGACGGTCTGGATCGTCGTTCCCTGCGGCGGAGCAAAATCCGGCCGGCGATCGATGCGGCGACCTTGCTCGCTGGTCACGGCTTCCATCTTGACCGGTGGTTGCGGCTGGGCGCCCGCTGCCGCGCGCTGCGCCTCGGCGTCAGAGGTCGGCGGCTTGGTGTAAGCCGGTGGCGGCTGCTGGGCCGGGGCATTCTGAGCCTGCCCGTTCGGCCGCACCTGACCAGCCTGTCCGCTGCCACCCTGGGTGCCCGGCGCGGCAGGATTCTGTCCGTTGTTCAGATGCTCGCCTCGGCGAACCGCATCCTTCTGGCTATCCAGAACGGCGCTGCCGTTTGCTACAGGCAGGATGACCGGACCGTTGGCAGAGGCCGGGTTCTCGGCGATCTTCTTGCGGCGCTCCAGTTCCTGGGGCGAGACCTGCTCGGCCGGAGGCACCTGGATTTCGCCGGCCTGCTGGCCATTGCCGTTGGCGGCGGGAGCCGTTGCACCACCTTGAGCCGGGTTCTGGGCGCCATTGGCCGGCTGTTGCTTGCCGGGCTGCGGCGTTATCGGGGTGCCAGCCTGTGCGGGCTGTCCCTGCTGGGCCGGTTGCTGCGGATTGGCGGCAGGCTGCTCGCCCTGTTGCTGGTTCAACGGCTGCTTGCCATGGGTCTTATCCTCACCCTGCTTCTGCCCCTGCTGGGTGCCAGGTGTCGCCGGCGTTCCTGGCTGAGCTTCGGGCTGTGCCTGTGTCTGAGGCTGCGCCTGCGTTCCCGGCTGACCCTTGTGTCCTTGAGCAGGTTCACCGGCGGGCGCCGGCTGTTGTTCGGCGGGCTGTTTTGCCGGTGCCTCGGTTTGACCTTGCGGCTTGGGATGGGCGTTCTGCTCGGGCTGCGCCTGCTTTCCAGGCTGGGCCTCCTGATTCTGCTGTTCGCCGGCAGCAGGGGTCTGCTTTTCAGCGGGGATGGGCTGCGGCGCCTTCGCACCGGGCTTCGCCTTCGGTTCAGGCTTCACCCCCGGCTGCGCTTCCGTAGCGGGCTGCTGCTCTACCTTTGGCTGCGCTGCTGCGGCCGGCTGTTTTGCCTCGGGCTGCTTGGCCTCGGGCTGTTTGGCTTTCGGCTTGGGCGCTTCTGGCTCCGCCTCGGGAGCGGCAGCCTTCGGCTGCGGTTTGGCTTCAGGCTGCACCTGAGGCTCTTCGGCCGGTTGCTGGCGCTGCTTCTTCGGCTCGGGCGGGGCCTCCGCGGCTGGCTGCTGCTTGTGCGGCTTTGGCTGCTCCTGCTCAGCGGGCTGCTGATGCTCGGCTTTCGGCGGCTGCGCTTCGGGCTGTTGCTGCTTCGGCGCCTTCTGCTGCGGCTCGCCTTCAGGCTCCGCCTGCTTCATCTGGTGCTGCTGCTCGCCGCCACCCTGATGTTTCTGGCCCTCTCCGCCTTCGGCCGGCTTCTTGTGTTTGAGCTGCTCCTCATCGGGCTGAGCCGCCGGTGCTTCCTGCTGCGCTACCTCGAAGCTCGCATTAGCGGCCGCTGCATCGCCGATGCCGGTGTTCAGCGGTGCGATGGCTTGTTCACGAAGTACTGCCGCTGCTGCCGGCTCGAAAGCAAGCGATAGCGAAAGCAGCGGAAACGCGGCGCTGGCAAATAGTCTGGATCGTTTTCCCATAGGGGTCTCCTCTTATGATCTTTGTCCGCCGAATTACGAATCTCAGCAGGCGAAGCAATTGCCTCACGATCCCGGCCAATTTTCGGTTCGCGTGAGGCTGAATCGCGGCAGGCCGCTATATGTTCCCGCACTATCAGGTTGCCGCAATTAACCCTGCCTGAACGCAATGGACGGCTTACATTCAGATTTCTCCTTGTCGCGAGCGCATTGCGGCGGCATTGCGCAAAGGCAGATTGCCTTCGTAATTCCAGTTGCATTTTCCCAAAAAAAGTACGAATATCGCCGCAAGGCGGGCCACCGGTCCGCTCCACTCGAGCCGTCTGCCAAAAACAATAATGGGCTGCCGGCCACCAACAGAGAGGGTCAATATGCGCATCTCCACTCGTCTTCTTGCCGCCGCGTCCTTCGCCGCGATGTCGCTTGTCGCCGGCGCGGCGCTTGCCGACGGCGACACGCTCGTCATCGGCACCGACGCGACCTACCCGCCGTTCGAATCACTCGATGCAGGCGGCAAGTTCGTCGGCTTCGACATCGATATAGCCAATGCGCTTTGCGATCAGATGAAGGTCAAGTGCACCTTTGTGAACCAGGATTTCGACGGTATCATCCCGGCCCTGCAGGCCAAGAAGTTCGACGCGATCGTTTCTTCGATGTCGATCACCCCCGAGCGTGAGAAGATCGTCGACTTCACCAACAAGTACTACAACACGCCGCCGGCGATCGCCGTTCCGAAGGACTCCACCCTCAAGGAAGCGACCGACGAAGCTCTGAAGGGCAAGACGATTGGCGCCCAGTCGTCCACGACGCATGCGAACTACGCCTCGGCGCACCTGAAGGATGCCGAGCTGAAGCTTTATCCGTCCGCCGACGAATACAAGCTCGACCTCAGCAATGGCCGCATCGACGCGGCCATCGACGACGTTGTCGTCCTGTCGGAATGGGTGAAGTCGGATGCCGGCAATTGCTGCAAGATGCTCGGCACGCTGAAGATCGATCCGGTCATCAACGGCGCGGGCGCAGGCATCGCCGTGCGCAAGGGCGATACGGCTCTCAAGGACAAGCTGAATGCCGCGATCGCTGCGATCCGCGCCAACGGCACCTACAAGAAGATTCAGGACAAGTACTTCGATTTCGACGTCTACGGCGATTGATCGCCCGTCGATTCCCTTGGAAAAGACGACGGCGGAAGCTTGCCCTTCCGCCGTTTTTGTTTGACAACGAGAAGAATATAAGCAGAAACGCGGCAAAAGCCGCTAGGGGAAATACAGCATGAGCGGATTGTTTTCCGCCCTCGGTTCCTTGTGGACCTGGTTGAGTACGATTTTTGACCCATTGTGCGGTCCCGCGGGACTGTTCACCGTGTTCAGCATGTTCCGCCCGGACACCATGCTCGCCTGCGGCGACACAGGCTGGGGTGACGAACTGGCCGGCGGATTGAAGATAACCATCGCCGTCTCGGTGCTGACGCTGCCGCTCGGCATCGTCATCGGTTTCTTCGTCGCGCTGGCGCAGCAATCCGAGGAAAAGCCGCTGCGGCTTGCGGCGGGTGTCTTCACGACGATTTTCCGCGGCCTGCCGGAACTGCTGACGCTTTTCATCATTTACTACGGCATGCAGATCCTCCTGCAATCGCTGCTTGCCAAGTTCGGCTACAACGGCCCCGTCGAGATCAATGCGTTTGCCGCCGGCATGGTGGCGCTCGCAATCGTCTTTTCCGCCTATTGCTCGGAGGTCCTCCTCTCTGCCTTCAAAGCCATTCCCAAAGGTCAGTATGAGGCGGGCGATGCCCTTGGATTTCATCGGGCGCGCACCATGCGGCTTATCATCGTGCCGCAACTCGTTCGGATATCCTTACCGAATCTCGGAAACCTTTGGATGAACCTGCTGAAGGATACATCCTACGTATCCATCATCGGCCTTGCCGATATCATCAGGCAGACGGGGATCGCCGTGCGCGCCACCAAGGCGCCCTTCACCTTCTATTCCATCGCCTGCCTGTTTTATCTGACACTGGCCGTCATCTCTTCCGTCGGCCTCTTCTATCTCGATCGATGGGCTAAACGTGCGGAGGTCCATCGATGAGCCATGCCGAAGTTCTGATCTCCGCCCGACCGGCACCGCCGAAGACGGTCAGGAAGCTCTCCAAGGCGCGCGTCGCCGGTTATTTCTTTCTGACCCTCTGGGCCATTCTCGGCATTTCACTGCTGGCAATGATTATAGCCGGGTGGGATGTGGACAAGCTCGAAACTTACGGGCCACGGCTGCTTCACGGTCTCTGGATCACGGTCAAGCTGGTCGCCACATCCTTTATCCTCGGTGCGATCCTCTCGATACCGCTGGCCTTTGCCCGCATGTCGAACAACAAGATCCTGAGCACCCTGACCTATTGCTATGTCTATCTGTTTCGCGGCACGCCGCTGCTGGCGCAGATTTTCATGGTCTATTACGGTTTCCCGAGCTTTCGCTGGTTCTTCGAGGATATCGGCCTCTGGTGGTTCTTCAAGGATCCCTTCTATTGCGGCGTCTTCGCCATGACGCTGAACACGGCGGCCTATCAGACGGAAATCGTCCGGGGCGCCATTCAGAGCGTACCGAAAGGCCAGCGGGAAGCGGCCAACGCGCTTGGTATCCATACCTGGATCGCCTTCCGCAAGATTATCATTCCTCAGGCGCTCATCGTGGCGCTGCGTCCTTACGGCAATGAGATCATTCTGCTGATCAAGAGTTCCGCCACGGTGTCCATCATCACCGTCTACGACCTGATGGGCGAAACGCGCTACGCCTTCTCGCGGACCTACGACTACCAGATTTATCTCTGGGCCGCGATCTTCTATCTCGTGATCGTCGAACTCATGCGAAACGGCTGGGCGCGGATGGAAGGCGGGCTGACACGGCATCTTAAACGCTGATGCCGCCAAGGCTGCATCGCGGCGCGGCCTTGGCAGCACTCCTACATTGTCGCTGCTAACGCATTGATTTTTGTGAACAAATTTCATTGATGACGTTTTTGTAAAGCTTGAGTTTACCATCTGCTGTTTCCATATTTGAGTGACCATGAGTCACGAACAAGAATGGGAACGGAAAGAGAAAGCTCATGCATAACGACATGCAAAAGCAGTTGCAGGGTTATGGGTTGACGACAGCGCAGATCTTCTATCGCCTGCCGGATCATCCGCAATTCCTGCAGACCTACATCTGGCAGGATTATGATCTCGCCCCCAACTTCCCGGAAATGCGCGGCTTCCTGAAATTCTGGCAGGAAACGCTGGAGGGACCGCTACATTCCGTGCGCTATGTCCACCGCAAACTGATTTCAGCGACCGAATGGCGCGCCGTGAAGGGCGAATTCATCCTGCATTAAGGCAGCCGGATCGCATGGGGCGGCGTCACGACCGCAGCGTCACCATCAGACATGCGCCTCGCCATGGATGAAATCCCCGTCATCCGAACCGCGATGGAGCGTGCCGTAGAGGACGAAGGCGTAGAAGACCGCGACAAGGATGAGGACGGCCCAGCCGGGAATTGGTCCGAGTGCCGCATTGTCGATGATATAGCTCCATGAATGCGGCTGCTCCTGCGTCACGCCCTGGGTCTGAAGCCTTGGCGTCGAAATCTTCAGGATCCATGCCAGGAGCAGGATCGCATACATCCAGCAATAATTGCGCTGCAACCGCCGCTGCGCTGCCTCGACATAACTAAGCAGCAGTCGGGGCGAACGCAGGCTCGCGGCAACCGACAAGGCCCAATCGGGATTGAACTCCGTTTGCGGCGCCAGGATCTGCGCGAAGTAATGCCGCTCCAATTGCCGCACCCGCGAGCGATAGACATCGAAGAAGCGATATCGCCGCGCCTCGATCAGCAACAGCAGCGTGATCAGCATCATTCCGAACAGCAATACGCCATGATGCGACGTCGGTGTCGAAAGCGAGACGGACAGCAGGGCGGCAACCACGGTGATGGCCCAATTCGATGTCCGGTCGATGCGATCGCGCCAGCTCGTCATCCTCCCCAATTCTCCCCGATAATAGTGGGTCAAGGTGTTGGTAACTTCAGCCGGCGTCGACGGCAAGGAGGTACGGCTGCGCTCCCCGGTGCCGCTCGCCGAGTTCGGTGTGGTGCGTTCATTATCCATGATTTTCCTCCCTTATTCTTTTGTTCGGGTAGCGTGCCTGAAGTGGCCTTCGCCGAGGGTCATATTCTGCGCCTGCTCAGCAAGCATTGCAAAAGCCGATCAAGCGCCTTAATGCCTCCGTGACGAATGGAAGGGCTGTCACTCATGGCAAAGAAGAAGATCGACGAAGACGCGCTTGCGGAAGCCTATAACCAGGCATTGGCGCTGGAAAAGGCGGGCGATATCGACGCTGCGGTTCAGGCCTATGAGAAGGTGCTGGCGCTCGACCCGGAAGATCACGGCGGCGCAGCCGTTCGAATCGCCTCCATGGGCCGCGGCGAGACGCCCATCAAAGCGCCTGACGCCTATGTCGAAACGCTCTTCGATCAGCATGCCGAAGTTTTCGAGGATGTGCTGGTGGAGCAGCTCGGCTACCATGTTCCGGTTCTCGTTCGCCAGCGCCTGCAGGCTCTCGGCCTCGGCCCCTTCAAGCGCATGCTCGATCTCGGCTGCGGCACGGGCCTCACGGGCGGCACGCTGCGCGATATCGTCGAGGATATCACCGGTATCGACATTTCCGAGAACATGGTCGAGGTCGCCCACGAAAAGGACATCTACGAAACGCTGTTTGTCGCCGAGGTCGAGGATTTCCTTGACGACAATGACGAGGAGCCATTCGACCTGATCACGGCCACCGATGTGCTGCCCTATCTCGGTGCACTGGAGCCGCTGTTCTTCGGCGCCGCCGAAAACATGAGACCTGGCGGCCTCTTCATTTTCTCTTCCGAGACCCTGCCCGAGGCCACAATGGCCGGCCGCCCCTATATGGTCGGCCCGCATCAGCGTTTCGCGCATTCCGAAGCCTATGTGCGCGAACGGCTGACAGCCACCGGCTTCGAGCTGGTCGAGATCACCGACATCAATGTTCGCATGGAAGATGGCCAGCCCACACCGGGCCATCTCGTCATTGCGCGTTTGATCGCCGACTGAGACGACGGATATAAGCGGGAAACTACTTACCCAAATGGATAAGTATTTTCTTGCGCAGCATGGCGGGAACTGATACTTAGTCAATCAGGAAAGTATCAGCTTGAACCGTGGTCTTGGAAGGACGCCGCATGTCCCTTATTCTCTACCAGCATCCCCTCGCCTCGTTCTGCCACAAGGCTCTGATGGCGTTTTATGAGAACGGCACACCCTTCGAAAGCCGGATCATCGATCTCGGCGATGCGGAATCGCGCGCCTCGCTGGTGCGCCTCTGGCCGCTTGCAAAATTTCCAGTGCTGCGCGACGAAGATCTCGACAGCACCGTTCCCGAAAGCAGCATCATCATCGAATATCTCGATCGCCATTATCCGGGCGCAACGCCGCTGCTGCCGGCAAATCCGTCGGATGCTCTGTGTGTGCGGCTTTGGGATCGCTTCTTCGATCTCTATGTGCAAGAACCGATGCAAGCGATCGTTGCGGACGTGCGCCGGCCAGAACAGGATCAGCGCCCGCAAAGCGTCGCCGCAGCCGAGACCTTGCTGCGCACCGCTTATGGCATGATTGAAAAGCAACTTGACGGAAAGATCTGGATCACCGGCGACAGCCTGACCATGGCGGATTGCGCGGCCGCGCCAGCTTTGTTCTACGCTGAAACCCTGGTCCCATTCGCCAAAGAGCATGATCGGCTGAAGGCCTATTATCGGCGCCTGCTTGAGCGCCCATCCTTCGCCCGCGTCCTCCAGGAAGCAATGCCTTATTTCCATATGTACCCTTATAGTCACAAGCTGCGGGCGCAGTTCCGGCCGGAAAAGCCGAATGCTTGAAGAACCGCAGGCACTCGACCGCATGTTCCAGGCTCTTTCAGATCAGAGCCGGCGCGGCATGATCGACAGGCTCGGGCGTGGACCGGCCTCCGTCACGGAACTGGCACAGCCGCTAGACATGGCCTTGCCGACGGTGATGAAACATCTGCAGGTGCTCGAGACGAGCGGGCTCGTACTGTCGGAAAAGGCCGGCCGGGTGCGCACTTACCATCTGCGCAAGGAAGCTCTGGCAGCCGTCGAGCGCTGGATCGCCGAGCGCAAGGCGTCCTGGAACAGGACCTTCGACCGGCTCGATCTTTTTCTGGCTGATACATCGACGGAGACGACGAACGAATGAGCAGAAGATCGACAGACCATACGACGATCACCATAGAGCGTCATTTCAAGGCACCCCTGGCGAAAGTCTTCGATGCCTGGGCAATGCCCGAACAGAAGCAGCAATGGTTCGCCTGTCACGGAGATTGGAAACCGTTGGAATTCCAGCTCGATTTCCGCACCGGCGGCAGCGAAAGCAACCGTATCGCCTCGACGAATGGCGTCATTCATGCCTATCAGGCGCGCTATATCGATGTCGTTCAGAACGAGCGCTTCATCTACGCCTTTGACATGATGCTCGACCAGAAGCGCATCTCGGTATCGCTCGCAACGGTCAGCTTCACTTCGGAACCGGGCGGCACGAAAATGACCTTCGTCGAACAGGTCGTGTTCCTCGACGGCTACAGCGACAACGGCTCACGCCTTATGGGCACGGAAATCGGCTTCGATAACCTCAAGCTCTATGTCGAGGGAGACGATAGCAGGCCGAATTAGAGCAATTTGAGGAAAAGTGCGTAACGCTTTTTCCGTCCGGAATTGCGTAAACAAAAGACAGAGCGTTTTCGCGATTCGAAGAAAAGCGAAAAAGCTCTAACCCCGCGCGTCACCGAGGATTGCCGCCAGCAGCTGCCCTTCGAGTTCTGCAAGCGCCGGATTGCCATGACGGCGTGGATGCGGATAGGGAATGGCAAGATCGAGCACGATCCGGCCCTCGTCCAGCACCACGACACGATCGGCCAGATGCACGGCTTCGCTGACGTCGTGGGTCACGAGTACGGCGGTAAAGCCGAGCTCGCGCCAGACGCGGTTCAGCAGTTCCTGCATGCTGATGCGGGTCAACGCATCCAGCGCACCAAGCGGCTCATCGAGGGCGAGGATACCGGGCTTGCTGACGAGCGCTCGGGCCAGCGCCACGCGCTGCTTCTGCCCGCCGGAAAGGCTGGACGGCCATTCGCCGGCCTTCTCGGCCAGTTGCACCTCGGAAAGAACGGACGCAGTCTCCTTACGCGAGATATCCTGCGATACGCCCTCGCCCAGGCCCACCGCAACATTATCGGCGACGGAAAGCCAGGGCAGCAGCCGCGGCTCCTGAAAGACAATGCGTGTGTTGGGCTGTGTGTCACCGCCATCGACCGCTTCGAGGCGCAGACGGCCGGCACTCGGCTCTTCCAGTCCCATCAGGATGCGCAATAGCGTGCTCTTGCCGCAGCCGCTCTTGCCGATGACGGCGACGAACTGGCCGGCAGGAATATCGAGATCGATACCGCGAAGGACACGATTGTTGCCGAAGCTCTTTTCCAGGCCCTTGATATGGATGGCGGCGCCGCCCGTAATCTGCGAGGTGACATTCTTGGCTTCCGCCCGTGGGCGATCGAGTGTGTTGACGCTCATGGGAAGCTCCTCAATTCTGATAGGCCGGATTCCAACGCAAGGCTCTGCGCTCGAGTGCCCGCGCGACGACATCGGCGAGCTTGCCGAGGATGGCATAGATGACCAGCGTCAGCACCACGACATCGGTCATGCCGAACTCGCGGGCATTGTTGGCCATGTAGCCGATGCCTGACGATGCCGCGATGGATTCGGCAACGATGAGCGTCAGCCACATGATGCCGAGGGCAAACCGCAAGCCGACGAGGATGGACGGAAGCGCGCCGGGAAAGATGACCTTCCGGAACAGCGTCCAGTTGCTCATGCCATAGACCCGTCCCATCTCGATCAGCCCACGGTCTACATTGCGCACGCCGTGATAGGTGTTGAGATAGATTGGGAAAAGCACGCCGAGCGCCGTCAGGAACAGCTTGGATTCCTCACCGATTCCGAACCAGAGAATAACGAGCGGCACCATGGCAAGATGCGGAATGGTGCGCAGCATCTGCAGTGTCGTATCCGTCAATTGCTCCGAAAGCCGCGAGACGCCGTTGGCGATACCGAGCAGGAAGCCGATCGAGCCGCCGACCAGCAGGCCGGCGAAGGCCCGGCCTGCGCTGACGACGATATTGTTCGGCAGCTGCCCGGAAATCGTGGTCTGCCAGAAGGCGACCACGACTGCCGTCGGCGACGGCATGATACGGGTGGAGATCCATCCAAGCGAGGAGCCCAGCTGCCATGCCGCGATGACGACAACCGGCAGCAGAAACGGCAGAAATCTCTGGAACGAGATGCCTTGCCGCGCGCTCCCGGCCGGGCGCGTGCGCCGTTCCGAGGCCACGCGGACGAAGGACGTGTCGAGTGCCGACATGGAGATCTCCCTTTTGAAC
Organism: Rhizobium sp. JAB6; assembly: GCF_003024605.1. GTDB lineage: Bacteria > Pseudomonadota > Alphaproteobacteria > Rhizobiales > Rhizobiaceae > Rhizobium. The sequence goes on from NZ_PYJQ01000009.1 coordinate 179,711, forward strand.
TGGCGTTACGAGCCGGAAACGACCTTGAGATTGCCGCCATGGCTGCCGCCGGCGAAAATCTGCTTGGCGCCGAATTCGTTGCGGAACCCGGCACGCTGCTCGTCGCGCTTCAATCCCAGCTCGGGGAAGAGAAGTTCGGCTACACGATAGGCTTCTTCCAGATGCGGATAGCCCGAGCCGATCACGGTTTCGATGCCGAGCTCCTGATATTCCCGCAGCCTTGCGGCAACCGTCTTCGGCGAACCGACGAGCGCCGTCCCGGCCCCGGCGCGCACCAGGCCAACGCCTGCCCAGAGGTTCGGCGATACTTCCAGCTTGTCCCGGCGGCCGCCATGCAGCGCCGCCATGCGTTTCTGGCCGACGGAATCGGATTGATTGACGAATTGCTCCTGCGCTTCGCGGATCGTCTCGTCGTCGAGCTTGGAAATCAGTTTCTCGGCCGCGGCCCATGCCTCTTCGTCCGTCTCGCGAACGATGAAGTGAAGGCGGATGCCGAAGCTGACCTCGCGTCCGCGCTTGGCAGCAGCCGCCCGTACCTTTGCAATTTTCTCGGCCACCTGTGCCGGCGGCTCGCCCCAGGTCAGATACTTGTCGACACGACCGACCGAGAATTCGATGCCGGCGTCGGAGGAGCCGCCGAAATAGAGCGGCGGGCGCGGCGCCTGCACCGGCGGCAAGCCGAGCCGCGCATTCGTCGCCTTGATATATTTGCCCTCGAAGGTGGACGATCCCGTCTCCAGCAGCTCCTCCCAGACATGGAAGAATTCATCGGCATGGGCGTAGCGTTCGTCATGCTCGAGATGAATGCCGTCACCGGCCAGTTCAGCCGGGCTGCCGCCAACGACGATGTTCAGCAGCACTCGGCCGTTCGAGACACGATCGAGCGTCGAGGCAAGGCGCGCATAATAAGCGGGCGAGGCCGTGCCGGGGCGGATCGCGACCAGGAACTTCAGCTTCTGTGTATGCGCCGAAAGAGCGGCGGCGGTGACGAAAGACTCTTCGCAGGAGACCCCCGTCGGCAAAAGCACGCCCGTATAACCGAGCCGGTCGACCGCCTGCGCGATCTGCTGGAGATAGCCGATCTCCGGGCCGCGGTTGAGGTCGGTCGTACCCAGATAGGCACCGTCGCCGGAAGTCGGGATGAACCAGAGGAAATCGATGGGTTTTGCGGTCGCGGTCATGAAGCTTTCCTGCTTTCTGGGTGCGCGTGGTCGGGAGCCACCTCCCGATGTTCGATCCGGATAGTGGCATAGACTATTGATTATATCGACAATATAGATTTTCGAGTTGCCGGGCTTTCACGAAATATTTTTGCTGATAAGGCCCACGCTTGGAGTGTTTCAGGCACGGCGCCACCTTCCGGCTCTTGTCAGTCTCAGCTCGCCTTCGGCCGCCAGACGATATCCGTTATATTGAGCTTCTTCGGGATGACCCCGAGATTGTAGAATTCATCGGCAAGCCCCTGCTGATAGGTGATCGCCGCATCCGTAATGGTCGAAACACCACCGAGATTGGCGCCCGGGCGCGTCAGCGTCACCCGCGTCACCTCGGCTGGGACGCCGGTGATTTCCGAGAGAGCCTTAACGGTGCCGTCCAGATTCGATTGCGCCGCCGCCCCTACCTTGGCCAGTTCATCGATGACATCGACGATGACCTGCGGGTTGCCCTTGGTGAAATCGCCATTCGCCAGGAAATAGCTGAAGGAATCGACGATGCCGCGCGCCGTCGTCAGGATACGCGTATCCGGATCGGCCTCGGCAATGGCGAGATAGGGATCCCAGATCGACCAGGCGTCGATCGCCCCCGTCTTGAACGCAGCAGAGGCATCCGGCGGCGCGAGATCCAGCGGCTGGATATCGCTGACCGTAAGTCCGCCCTTGCGCAACGCCTTAACGGTGACGTTGTGGGCGCTGGAGCCACGCTTGAAGGCGACTTTCTTTCCCTTGAGATCAGCAAGCGTCTGGATCGGCGAATCCTTGCGCACGAGAATGGCGGAGCTTTCGGGACTGCCGGTATAGAGGCCGACATAAAGCAGATTGCCGTTGGCAGCCTGTGCGAACAGCGGCGGCACGTCACCCGTCGCACCGAAATCGAGAGCACCGGCGCCGAGAGCTTCAAGCAAAGGGGGCCCGGATGTGAATTCCGACCATTCGACGGAAATGCCGCGATCAGAAAGCCGCTTTTCCAGCGCCCCTTGACGCTTTGCCAACGCCAAGACGCCGTTCTTCTGCCAGCCGATCCGAAGCGTCGTCGCCGCAGCCGCGCGCGATGATCGAACGGAAGGCAAAGCGAAAGCAGCTGCCGTCGCACCGAGAAGGCCGAGTGTCTGTCTGCGCGAAATCATCGAAGATCCCTTTTCATGAGGCCCCGGCGCTTCCGCTGCCATCGGCTCGTTGTCGATGGCTTAAAGATCGCAAATCCATAGATTATATCGACAAAGGAAATTATGAAGATTCGCAGCTATGACGAAATTCCATTCCAACAGATGCGAAAATTAGAAACGAGATTTCAAATCATATGCCATGGTGACAAGTTGCCCGACAAATCGGTCTTTCGTCTCCCTGGCCTTTCGGCTAAGCCTTCGAGACAAATTCGGTCAGGGAGTTATGAAATGGCAAAGGTCTCGTTCATCGGCATGGGCGTCATGGGCTATCCCATGGCTGGGCATTTGAAGGTCAAGGGCGGCCATGACGTCACCGTCTATAACCGCACCGCCGCCAAGGCAGAGGCATGGGCCAAGCAATATGACGGTAAATTCGCCCCTACTCCGGCTGAAGCCGCTACAGGTGCCGATTTCGTCTTCACCTGCGTCGGCAATGACGACGACCTGCGCTCGGTGACGACGGGTGAAAACGGAGTCCTTTCAACCATGAAGGCCGGTTCGGTCCTCATCGACAACACCACTGCAAGCGCCGAAGTCGCCCGCGAACTTTATGCAACCGCCAAGGAAAAAGGTGTCGACTTCATCGATGCACCGGTTTCCGGCGGACAGGCAGGCGCGGAAAACGGCGTGCTGACCGTCATGTGCGGGGGCGACGAGGCCGTATTCGAAAAGGCTCGCCCCGTGATCGATGCCTATGCCCGCATGGTCGGCCTCATGGGGCCTGTCGGCGCGGGGCAGCTGACCAAGATGATCAACCAGATCTGCATCGCAGGCATCGTCCAGGGCTTGGCCGAAGGCATTCACTTCGGGAAGCAGGCTGGGCTCGATATCGAGAAGGTGGTTGACGTCATTTCCAAGGGTGCCGCCGGCTCCTGGCAGATGGAAAACCGCCACAAGACCATGAATGCAGGCAAATATGATTTCGGTTTCGCAGTCGACTGGATGCGCAAGGATCTTGGCATCGTGCTTGAGGAAGCCCGCCGCAATAAAGCCAAGCTGCCGCTCACGGCCCTCGTCGACCAGTTTTACGGTGACGTCCAGGCGATGGGAGGCAATCGCTGGGATACCTCTTCGCTGCTCGCACGCCTCGATAAGAAGTAAAGAGCCGCCACGAAATCGGCAGGGTGCTGAGCGCCTCTTCAAAGCGGCGCCCAGTCCTTTTCAGTCCTCGTTGGACTTGGCATTTTCGAGCAGCATATAATCGAGCGGCAGTTCCGTCGAATACTTGATCTGCTCCATGGCAAAAGCCGAGGAAACGTCGCGGATTTCGATCTTGGCGATCATGCGCTTGTAGAAGGCGTCATAGGCGGCGATATCGGGGACGACGACACGCAGCAGATAATCGACATCACCGCTCATACGATAGAATTCGACCACTTCCGGAAAATCGGCGATTACTTCGGAAAAGCGCTTCAGCCATTCGATCGAGTGGCTGTTGGTGCGGATGGAAACGAAAACCGTGACCTTCGTGTTGACCTTTTCCGGATCGAGCAAGGCCACGCGGCGGCGAATGACGCCATCCTCTTCCATCTTCTGGATACGGCGCCAGCAGGGCGTCGTCGAAAGACCGACCTTCTTGGCGAGATCGGCTACAGCCAGAGTGGAATCTTCCTGCAGCAGGCGCAGAATCTTGCGGTCAAGGCGGTCCATTTAAGCATCCCTTCGAATTATATTCTCTCTATAGCTCATTATAAGCGAGAGAAAAGAAACTTTTTCTCAAGACAGCAAGGTTTTCACACGTTGTTGCAAAACCGGCAGCAGTTCGGCCTCGAACCATGGGTTACGTTTCAGCCAGCCGCTGTTGCGCCAACTCGGATGCGGCAGCGGCAGGATGGACGGCGACCGATTGCTTAGAAGATAACGCCGCCACTGCGCGACCGTCTCGGTCATCGAGCCCATGCGCTCCGCCCCAAGATGCCATGCCTGCGCATATTGACCGATCGTCAGGATCAACTCGATCTGCGGCATCGCATCCATAGCCCGCTGCCGCCATAATGGCGCGCATTCCTTGCGCGGCGGCAGATCGCTTCCGGCCGCATCATAGCCTGGAAAACAGAAGCCCATGCCCATTATGGCGAAATGATCCGGATTGTAGAAACTCTCGCGATCCACCGCGAGCCACTGCCGCAAACGGTCACCCGAAGCATCGTTGAACGGCAGGCCGCTCTCGTGAACGCGCAATCCCGGCGCCTGCCCGGCGATGAGTATCCGCGCCGTGGACGACAGCGTCGCAACCGGACGCGGTGCATGCGGCAAACGATCCGCCTCGCCCTTGGCCGGCGCATCCCGGCAAAGACGGCAGGCCGCGATCGCGGAACGCAGGATCTGCAATTCGCTCTCCTGCTTCATGGGGTACTCCACCCGACAAGCTGGCGCAAATAGCCGAACAACCCGGCAATCGGATCATTGTCATTGCCGTCAGCCATACGCTCCTCGCGCCGATAGTCGCTCGGCCTCTCGAAATCACTGGCCCAAAGCCCGGCTTTTGCCTGCCGTGCGCTCCGTTCCTCGCTCGCATAGCCGCCATAGGACACCGCCATGCCATTGCGAACCATCGCGGCGTTGATATCGATATTCCCGGCAGCGCATGTCACCAGCAGGCGACCATAGCGATCCCTTTCCCGTCCCCGGCATTCGGGCGCTCCGCTCTTAATCATTGTGGCAAGCGCCTTGCGCGCTTCTTCGCCGCAGGCCCAATCCGTGCCATTGCGTTGGCAGCGCTGCCGACATTCGGGAGCATCGATACCTTTCAGCCTCAGGCGCTCACCATTGGCGGAAAGCGTATCACCGTCGATGGCATAAAAGCTGCCGTTTTGAACGATTTCCGGTCGATTGTTCATCTTCAACGCGAATAATGCAAGGATGGCAAGCAGCACGAAAGTGGCCACGCCGTCACGAAACAGGCGGCCCGACCGCATCACGTTGTTGCCTCCTTTAAGAATAAATCCTTGGCGAAGATGGCAAACAAATCATTTCGGCGCAGCATCTTCTTAAGATTTGAACGCTAGTGTGTAGCCTCAGGCAGGCCAAGTTTCAATGTAACCATGAGCACCGGCGTCAGCACATCGACAGATAAAAACATTGTCGACCGATCGCGCAGTCACCGTAACCGGGCTGTATCGAAGGCCGTGCGGCAAACGCGCGAGCGCCTGCAGAATGGCCACAGCCGCAATTTCGACCGCGAAATGATGCTCATGCATATCGATACGCTGCTGCAAGGCGCCGCGGTCATTCCGATTTTCGCCGTCATCGTTGCCGTGCTCGGCGCCTACCTAACGCGGGACGTGCAGATCTTCTTCTGGACTATTCCGATCCTGACGGCACACGCGATCAACATGCTGCTCGGCCGCAGGGCACGGAAGCAGGAAATCTCGGCGCAAAGCGCTAGGAAATGGCGGCAGGTCTTCTTGCTCGGGCAGTTGCTGATGGGCCTCTGTTGGGCAATTTTTGCCATGCAGGGCTGTTCGATCTGCGGTGGCGACAGTTTCGTGCTCTATAAGGGCGCGATCCTGCTCGTGGCGATCGGTGTCACGGCCATGTCCAGTTTCATGCTGCCGCGTGCCGTACCCTTCTCCTTTGCGCCCGTCACCGTCGCGCTGGTCGTGACCGCCATCCTCACACGAAAGCCATCGGACATCGCCCTGGCCGCCGCGATCTCGGTCGCCGTCGCGTTCTTCACCTTCATCACCATCCGCATGTATCAATCCAACCTCAAGATCCTCTCCTTCCAGTCGGAAAAGGACGATCTGATCGTGGAGCTGGAGGTCGCAAAGTCGATGTCTGACGAGGCGCGCCGGCGTGCCGAGGAAGCCAATCTCGCCAAATCGCGCTTTCTTGCGTCGATGTCGCACGAGCTTAGAACGCCGCTGAATGCGATCCTTGGCTTTTCCGAGGTCATGTCGGCGGAGGTCATGGGGCCGCTCAATAATCCGACCTATCGCGAATATACCACCGATATCCATCGATCCGGCCAGCACCTGCTCAACCTGATCAACGAAATCCTCGATCTCTCGCGTATCGAGGCCGGCAAATACGAGCTGAACGAGGAAGCAATTTCCCTGCTCGATATTGCCGAGGATTGCATCGGCATGGTGCAGCTGCGCGCCCGCGCCAAGAACATTTCGATCTCATCGCAATTCGAAGCGCAGCTGCCTTCCGTTTGGGCCGATGAGAAATCGATGCGCCAGGTAATCCTCAATCTCCTGTCGAATGCCGTCAAATTTACCCCGCAAGGCGGCGAGATCAGCGTCAAGGTCGGCTGGACGGCCGGCGGCGGGGAATATGTCTCGATCAAGGACAATGGTCCGGGCATTCCGGAAGAGGAAATCCCGATTGTCCTGTCGGCCTTCGGCCAAGGTTCCATCGCCATCAAGAGCGCGGAACAGGGCACGGGCCTTGGCCTGCCCATCGTACAGGCCATTCTCGCAAAGCATGACGGTCAGTTCATGCTGAAATCCAAGCTGCGGGAAGGCACGGAAGTCATCGCCATCTTGCCGCCGAAGCGGGTGCTGCAAAGCTTGCCGGCGATCGGGGATGCCCCGCTCGCCGAGCGGCGCAAGAAGAGCTTCGCTTGAACAAAGCGCGGACGCTGATCGGTAGAGCGCGTCAGCTTTTCACAGAGGCTCTGAATCGCTCTATCTCTTTCAAGCAATTCCGGACGGAAAAACCGCTACGCACTTCTCCTGGAATTGCTTTAGCGAAACAGCAGATGGCTGCCAATGACATAGAGGACGTAAATACCGGAAGCGACCAGCATGCACAGAACGGCAAAAGAGCCGAGATCCTTGGCATGTTTGCCGACGTTGGAAATCTCCGGTGAAATCCGGTCGATGACCTCTTCCACCGCCGTATTCATGGCTTCGACCGCGAAGACGGCGAGGAACAGCACCATGGCAATGACGATCTCGCCAATGGTCGCGCCGACTACAATCAAAAGGATCAGCGCCACCCCGGCAAAAAGCAGCTCCTGGCGAAAGGCCGATTCCTGCAGCAACCGCTGAAATCCGCCCCAGGAATAGCCGGCGGCGGCGAAAAAGTGCCGAATCCCGGTCTCCTTGTTGACCGCTGATTTTGAAAACTCAGCCATTCGCGCTCCGCCCGTATTGTCCCGGTTGCAATCTGGATGCTTTGCGAATACCGCCTCGCCGGGGACGAAGCAAGGCGACACCTTCTCGCCGCCTTCAAAATTCATTGCAGTTTTATGACGAAAAACCGATTGTCTACAGGACAATTGAGCGGCGAAACGCTTATTTCAACGTCTCGCCGCCCCGCTTTTTATTGCTTGTTCGTAACGCCGGCGCTTTCGAACGTCGCCATGCCGGAATGGCAGGCCGCCGCGGCCTTGACGATGCCGGCGGCTAACGCGGCGCCCGTACCTTCGCCAAGCCGCATGCCGAGCGCCAGAAGCGGCGTCTTTCCTAGCTTTTCGATGGAGCGCAGATGGCCCGGCTCGGCCGAGACATGCCCGATCAGGCAATGATCGAGAGCAGAAGGATTGGCCGCCTTGAGAATGGAGGCGGCGGCCGTCGCGACGTAGCCGTCGATGATAACAGGGATGCGCTCCATGCGGGCGGCGAGGATGGCGCCGGCCATGGCGGCGATCTCGCGCCCGCCAAGGCGGCGCAGGATTTCCAGCGGATCGTTGAGATGATCGCGATGGAGCGCGACCGCCTTTTCGACGGCGGCGGTCTTGCGCTTCAGCATCTCACCTTCCGAGCCGGTACCCGGACCGACCCAGTCTTCAGCCTTGCCGCCATAGAGCGCATAATGAATGGCCGCGGCGATCGTGGTATTGCCGATGCCCATTTCGCCGATGCAGAGCAGATCGGTACCGCCGGCAATCGCCTCCATGCCAAAGGCCATGGTGGCTGCGCAGTCGCGCTCGCTCAACGCCGGCTCTTCGGTGATATCGCCGGTCGGAAAATCGAGCGCGAGATCGAAGACCTTGAGGCCGAGGTCATAGGCAACGCAGATCTGGTTGATGGCTGCGCCGCCGGCCGCGAAATTTTCCACCATCTGCTGGGTCACCGAAGGCGGAAACGGTGTAATTCCCTGCTTGGTGACGCCATGATTGCCGGCGAAGATCGCCACCAGAGGCCGGGTCACGGCCGGCGCACGACCGGTCCAGGCGGCCAGCCAGAAGGCGATTTCCTCCAGCCTTCCAAGGGCACCCGGCGGTTTGGTGAGTTGCGCGTCACGTTCGCGCGCGGCCACGAGCGCCCGGGCATCCGGGCCTGGAAGGTCGCGCAACAATGCGCGGAAATCGTCGAATGGGAGGCCGCTGACGCTCATGAATGCGTTCCTTGTCTTTTGGTCTCAAATCGGGTTCTTTGCGTGCGACTCTATTAGTCCTGGGAATCGGCGTGAACAACTCCAAAAGCGCCCGATGCTGTCGCGCGCATGGCGGGGAGAAGAAGAAATGCGGGAATATATGCGTGACACCGCGCGCGCCGTCGCTTTCTTGAGCCGCGTTCCCGTGCCGTCGTCCTTCTTCGAAGGCTATGACGGCAAGCTCTCGCGCGTTTCGCGCGCTTTTCCAGTCGCCGGCCTGCTGATCGCCCTACCCTCGGCGCTGACATTCAGCGTGCTGCTCGCCCTCAACGCCGATCCGTTGATGGCCGCATTGCTGGCGCTTGCCGTGCAGACGATCCTGACCGGCGCCCTCCATGAAGACGGGCTCAGCGACACGGCAGACGGAGTGGGCGGCGGCAAGGACCGCGAACGCGCGCTTGAAATCATGAAGGATAGCCGCATCGGCACATATGGGGCGGCAGCATTGATATTGTCGTTCGGATTGCGGGCAGCCGCCCTTGCCGCCATCGCCCGCCATCTCCCGCCTGACGATGCCGCTGTCGCGATCCTTGCGGCAGCCACATTGAGCCGCGGCGCCATGGTCTGGCATTGGTACGCCCTCCCATCGGCGAAACCGGATGGGACCGCGGCATCGGCTGGCAAGCCGGATGGCGACGCCATGCAGCTGGCGCTGATCGCGACATTGGGCCTCGCGATACTGCTCGTCGGTCCCGCCATGGGCGTTCCGGCGTTGGTTGGCTGCCTTCTCACGACGAGCATCGCGACATTTCTTGCCACAAGATATGTCCGCCAAAAATTGACCGGCCATACGGGCGACACGATCGGCGCGACCCAGCAGATTTGCGAGATCGCGTCGCTCTGTACCCTTGCCATGTGCGTTTGAAGCATCGATATATGATCCCATGCTGTCACCCTGCATCCTTGTCTGCTCCGTCGACCAGAATACCGGCTATTGCTTCGGCTGCGGCCGCACATCGGCTGAAATCGGCGCGTGGATGAGCTATAGCGACGACGAGCGCCGTCAGATCATGGAAATGCTTCCGGAGCGGCTGACCAAGGTCGAGCGCAAGCCGCGCCGGGAGACTCGCCGCCAAAGGATGGCACGGGAGCGCAGCGCCGTATGAACCGCCTGAACATCGTTCTCGCCATTCTCGGTATCGGCCTCGCACTGCTCATCTTCAACAACAACACCGGCTCCACCTTTGGCATGCACAACGACGACTTCGCACGCGTCGTCTCTCTCCTGCCGATCGCCCTGATGATGAGCGCCGCCGTCTGGGCGAGCCGGCATACGGTCAGCCAATCGATCCGCAATCTTCTGATCTGGTTCGTCATCATCATGGCGCTCGCGACTGCCTACATCTATCGCCGCGATGCCGAACAGGTCGGCAACCGCGTCTTCGCCGGCCTGATGCCCGGCCACGCCGTCGTCGTCACCACAAGCGAAGGCGGCCAGGAAGTCATCCTTCACAAGCGCTCGAACGGGCATTTCGAAGCACAGGTCATGATCAATGGCCAGCCGATCGACATGCTGATCGATACCGGCGCCAGCACCATCGCATTGTCGCAGGAAGATGCCGAGCGCATCGGCATCATTCCGGAAAACCTGACCTATTCGCAGACGGTGCTGACCGCCAACGGCCGCGCCAGGGCGGCTCCCGTGGAACTCGGCTCCGTGGCAATCGGGCCGATCAAGCGCAGGGATGTCCAAGCGAGCGTGGCCGAAGCAGGCAGGCTCTATCAGAGCCTGCTCGGCATGAGCTTTCTCGAAACCTTGGGGTCGATGCAGATGCAGACCGACGAGCTTCGGCTGCGCGACTGAGGCGGGCGAACGAGCGGCTCGATAGTTCGGCGCGGACCGAAGCATTCCTCGTCCTTTTCGCTCTAAAAGACGGGCATATCCGAACCGCATTCAGAGTGAAACGCAATGACACCTGCAAGACCGAACCTTACGACGGAACTGCTGCTCCTCCTTGCACTCGCGACCTGCTGGGGCGCCTCCTACACCTTCATCCGCATCGGCGTGGCAACCATTCCACCGATCACGCTGATCGCCGCGCGTACCTTGATCGCCGGTCTTGTGCTGCTCGCCATCATTCGGTGGCGCAGGCTGAGCTTGCCGAGGGACGCCGCTACATGGAAGCGCTTTCTCATCCAGTCCTGTCTCAACAGCGCCATCCCCTTCACGCTGATCGCCTGGGCGGAACAGACTGTCGATGCGGGTTTGGCGACCATATTGAATTCCACGACGCCGATTTTCGCCTTCCTGATCGCCGGGTTTCTCTTACGCAGCGAGCCGCTGACGGGACGCAAGCTTTTCGGCGTATTTGCCGGCATGGCGGGAATCTGCCTGATCATCGGCCTGGATGCGCTGCATGGCATGGGTCGCCAGCTGCTGCCGCAGCTTTCCGTCGTCGCGGCATCGATCTGCTACGCCTGCGCCGCGTTGTTCGGCCGGAATTTCAAGGGGCTGGACCCGATGATGCCAGCAGCCGGCTCGTTGCTTTGCGGTGCCGCTCTCCTGATCCCAGCGAGTCTGATCGTCGAACATCCCTGGCAGATCGCGCCGTCTGCCCCTTCGATCCTGGCTCTGCTCGGCCTGTCGGTCGTCTCCACCGCGCTTGCCTTCAGCATCTATTTCCGGCTTATCCAGACCCTGGGCTCGGTCGGCACGACGGCCCAGGCCTATCTTCGCGTCCCGATCGGCGTCGGCATCGGCGTCGCCTTCCTCGGTGAGCCTCTATCCCCGACGGCAGCCATCGGCCTCGTCTGTGTCGTGACAGGCGTCATGGCCATGACCATCGCGCCGCGCAAACGGGCGATTGCGGGATAAACCGGTTCTGACGGCACGTGGCGAAGTCAGATCAGCAGAGACAGATCATCCCAGGCAAAAATGAGATTGTCGGAGCGCCAGAGAGGTCCCGGATCGGTGTAGCGGCCGATCAATCGGCCCCCCAGCGCCCGATAGAAGGCGATTGCCGGCTCGTTGCCGACGACAACGCCAAGCGCGGCGCGCGAATATCCCATGGCAGCAAACTCTTCCATCATTGTCCGCATGAGCCGGCGGCCAAGTCCCTGACGCTTGACCGAAGGATCGATATAGAGCGATTTTATCTCGCCGCGGCCCTCGAATGCTGGTTCGGACGGCGCCGCAATCGCGCCGATGCCGACAATTCGCTCCCTTTGCTCAGCCAGGAACACACGCTGATCCCTACGCGGATTGGCCAGCATATCGGCCCATCGCAAACGGCGATAATCCTCGTCAAGGACCTGATAGACTTCGGCAGGCGCCAGATTTCGATAGGTGTCGCACCAGACGGAGCGATGCAGCCTGGCGATGTCAGCAACATCATCGGCGCGCGCGAGCCTGATCTCTATGTCCATCGTCATTGGGCACTTCTGAGGACGGTGCTACGCAGCGCGCCGACGAGATAAAGCGAACCGGTGACAAGCATCCAGCCGTCGCGCTCAGCGGCTTTCACCATGGCCCGATCCAGCGCCTTATGCGGGTCCGGCTCGGCTTTGCAAGCCATACCCATGGACCTCGCCAGCGCTTCCAGCTCGCTCGCCGCATGGGCTCGCCCCGAACCGGATGCTTCCGTAAAGACAGCGTAAGCCGCGTATCGCGATAACACGTCCAGAAAGCCGGGCGCATCCTTGTCGGATGCCAGTGCGACGATAGCGACACATTCGCCGCTGATTGAGGAAGAGCGCGTGATATCCCTCAGCACGGCCTCGATATTGAACGGCACATGCGCGCCATCCATGATTATGGGCAGGCTTTGCCGCTTCTTTGCCAATGCAGGCGGCAGAGAGACGTCGAAACGCTCCATCCGCCCCGGCAGACGTGCCTTGTCGACTACCTCTTGTTCGAGCAGCCATGCGCCGATCGGCTGGCCCTTTTCGCGTCCCTGCAGCACGGTCTCGCCCTGCCGGCCCAGATGATCGAAGACAAGGCCGGCCAGCGAAATATTCGTCCCAGCAATCGTCGCGTCTTCGGGAAGGTCGGTCCGAAGCACCTCGCATGCCAGCTCATCGGCGCGCTGCTGCAAGACCTGCCCAGCGGCATCATCGGCGGCAAGCGTCGTCACAAGCGTCGCGCCCGGCTTCAATATACCGACCTTCTCGCGCGCGATCGCCTCGCGCGTGCTCCCAAGAATTTCGGTATGCTCGAGGCCGATATTAGTGACGATCGCGACTTCGCCGAAGACCACATTCGTCGAATCCAGCCTGCCGCCCAGTCCAACCTCGACCACGACCCAGTTCAAGCCGGCATCCCTGAAGACGACGAAAGCGGCCGCCGTTATCACGTCGAACCAGGTGGCATCCTCGCCGGCGGTTGCCGCCTGCTTCGCACTCTCATAGCTATCCAGAACCTGCATGATCGCGATTGCCAGCGCATCGTCCGCGACCTCCTGGCCAAGGATGCTGACACGCTCACTCACCCGATCGACATGCGGCGAACCATAGCGCCCGACCCGCCAGCCTGCCCGCAGCAATCCCGCTTCGACAAGCGCGGAAACCGATCCCTTGCCCTTGGTGCCGGCGACATGGATGGCGCGAAAACTCCGATCCGGGTTGCCCAGGCGCTGCATGAGATCGAGCATCGGCTCGAGACCGACCCGCATCTCTCCGCGGGGCTTGCGCTCCCAGTTGGTCAGTTGATCAAGCCGGGAAAGTGCCTGGGACAGCGAAGGGTTGAGATGAGCCTGCGACATTGGATGCTTTCCTGGACCACTTTGTTACGGCTGCAAAAGCCGCAGGCCTTCTTAAGCCCGCCGGACGTACACCGCCATCAATTTCTCAAGCGATATCCTGTCCGGAAAATCCATCCAAGGATGACCAGGCAGATGACGAGGAAAAGCGTGATCATGGCAACGCTCAATACGGGATTGACGTCGGCAATGCCGTAGAAGCTCCAGCGGAAGCCGCTGACCAGATAGAGGACCGGATTGAGGTGGCTGACCGCCTGCCAGAAGGGCGGCAGCATGTTGATCGAATAGAAGCTGCCGCCGAGGAAGGTGAGCGGCGGCACGACCAGCATCGGGATCAGGTTCAGCTGCTCGAAATTCCCGGCCCATATGCCGATCATGAAACCGAACAGGCTGAAGGTGACGGCCGTCAGCACGAAGAACAGGATCATCATGAACGGATGCTCGATCCTGATATCGACGAAGAAGCTCGCGGTTGCCAGGATGATTAGACCGATCAGCATCCCCTTGGTCGCCGCCGCACCGACATAGCCGAGAACGATTTCCGTCATGGCGACAGGCGCCGACAGCACCTCGTAGATAGTACCGGTGAATTTCGGGAAATAGATGCCGAAGGAGCCGTTGCTGATGCACTGGCCGAGCAAGGTCAACATGATCAGGCCGGGCGTGATGAAGGCCCCGTAGGAAACGCCTTCGACCAGGTTGATGCGCGAACCGATCGCCGCGCCGAAGACGATGAAATAGAGCGATGTGGAAATGACCGGCGACACGACGCTCTGCAGCAGGGTGCGGCGCGTGCGGGCCATTTCGAAAGAATAAATGGACTTGACCGCTTCGAAGTTCATTTGCCTGCCCCCACCAGCGATACGAAAATATCCTCGAGCGAACTCTGGCGCGTCGAGAGATCCTTAAAATGAATTCCCTCGGCAGCGAGCTTCGACAGCAGCGCCGCAATACTGGACTGTTCGTTCTGCGCATCAAAGTCATAGACCAGCGTCAGGCCGTTAGGCCCAAGCGAAAGCCCGTTGCCGTCGAGACGGTCGGGGACGGCGTCCAGCGGTTCGTTGAGATCGAGGATCAATTGCTTGCGGCCGAGCTTGGCCATGAGTGCTTTCTTCTCCTCCACCAGCAGCAGCTCGCCGCCATTGATGACGCCGACGCGGTCCGCCGCTTCTTCGGCCTCCTCGATGTAATGCGTCGTCAGAATGATCGTGACGCCGGATGCGCGCAGGCGCTCGACCACGTGCCACATATCCTTGCGCAGCGTTACGTCGACACCCGCTGTCGGCTCGTCGAGGAAGAGAATTTCCGGTTCGTGCGAGAGCGCTTTGGCGATCAGCACACGCCGCTTCATGCCGCCGGATAGCTGGCGAAGCGTGTTGTCCTTCTTCTCCCACAGCGAGAGATCGCGCAGGATCTTCTCGATATATTCCGGGTTCGGCTTCTTGCCGTGCAGCCCGCGCGAGAAACTCACCGTATTCCAGACGGTTTCGAACTGGTCGGTCGTCAATTCCTGCGGCACGAGGCCGATCATGCTGCGCGTGGCACGGAAATCGCGCACCACGTCATGGCCGCCGACCGTCACCGTTCCACCGCTCGGATTGGCAATCCCGCAAACGATGGAAATCAGCGTCGTCTTGCCGGCACCGTTTGGTCCGAGCAGGGCCAGGATTTCCCCTCGCTCGATATCGAGGCTGACACCTTTCAGCGCCTGAAACCCGTTCGAGTAGGTCTTGGTAAGATTACTTATAGAAATGATCGGAGCCATGGCGAGGCAAAGTCCGGCTTTTGTGATGAATTTCGCGGCGTTTGCCCGCTATATAATCGGTTCCAAGCTTTGACCACCCCATGGTAGCGAAACACAGCGTTCGCTTAAGCCAAATAAGCTGTCATCAAATCGTGACCTTGCTCGGGCATATAGCTCCTTAGGTGAGCAACGTTCGTCGCTACTCCGCCCAACGCCTCTTGGCGACACCGTAGCGCCTGCTGTATTGGCCGATTTATTGCTTTGCATTCATATTGCGTGCATCACCATTGCAACATGAAGTTCTTTTCTGGAGCAGGCAAGGATACCCCGTCGTTGCCATGTTCCGTTCAAGCCGGCCCAGCCGGCTTTTTTCTTTTCGCCAGCTTATCATCGGAAAGGCCTCACCAGTTGCCGTTGACGCCGCAACCGGCCGGCGGCAGCGTCTTGTGCTCGAAGCGAGCCTTCAGCATCGCGCACCCCCTGTCGCGGATAGGCCCGGGCATCATGGAGTTGAGGCCGATGCCCACTTCATCGAAGGGATCATCGGCGTAGGCGACATAGGCATACCAGCGCCCGCCAATGACGATAACGATGGCAATCAGGGCAGCAATGAGCGCCCTTCCCGGGCTTCTTTTTCGTCGCGGTACGTTGTCCATGAACCCCTCTGGTATCGGGCCGCGCAGTTCAGCGCAATTCCGCCGAAAGGTAAATCAGCTTTCCCCTTCGGCAAGGGTAGAAGTTGTCCCGGCAAAAGGCCGATCAGAGGCTGCAATAGCGCCGGCCGCCCTTACGGTCCCTCAGGTCGAAATGGAAGTGGTTCCAGTGCTCCGGATTGCTGCCTGGGCCGAGCACGGTATCGAAATAGCGGCAACTGTCGCTGCGCACCGCCTTGAGCAACCGCCCTTCCCGGAAGGAGAACAGACCCTTCTTCCGCACGTCGATCACATGCCCGTTTTTCAGGATGAAAGTGCCGACATCGATCGCGTTGCCATGCGCATGCTCCGACATCGGATTGTAGCGTTGCCGGCTGTTGTTCATCCGCCGGCAGGAATAGCCGCCGAGCGGCACGATCGTGCCGATGCCCGTCCAGTAGCGCGTGCGCGCCGCCGGCGCCAGTTCGTTCTTCACCCATTTGGCGAAGGCGAGCGTCACCTGGCAATTCAACGTGACGGCGGGCCGCACCGCGATATTGCCTGAGAGGCCGCTGAGCGAAACCGGATAGGGAACCTGGCATGCAGGACCATTGGAGATCGCCGGCTTATCGGTATAGACGACGCCCATGCGCTGCAATTCCTGACGGCAGGCGATCTCCGAAGGCGGCATCATGCCCGGCGTCGATTGCGGCGCTTCGAACTGCTGATCAAGGCGTGGTATCGGATTTTCGACACGCGGCAGCATCGCGACCTCAGTTCCCGGCAACTGCCTCGAGATCCGTGACCGATTGAGTTCGGCCTGTGCGGCCGGTCGCTGAACGATCGACCGGTTGGTCTGTACCGGCGCATCGGTGCCGATGCCATCGACCACGGGCTGGTCGGACTGACCTTCGGCGATGTTCTGCTGCTCTTCCTGCGCCAAGCCGACCACCGAGGCGGATTGCGCCTCCTCGCTTGGACCGACGCCGAGTTCGGCATCCATATTGACGCCTTGGGACGGAATGTCCGATTGCTGCGCCAGCCCGACCTCGACATCCGAGGTCGTCACGGCCTCGCCGGTTCCGTTGGAACGAACGGGGCCGGCACTCTTGTAACTGCTCGACGCGGAAACGACGGGATCCTGCACCCCTTGATAGGCAAATTGACGCTGCGGCACGCTGCGATGCGGCTTGATGGAGCCGACGCGCGAGGAACTGTCGATGCCGGACGGCGGCACGAGGCTGTCGGCGGTGCAGGCGACCAGCGCCGACGATAGCAGCAATGGCAGCGCGACCCGCCGTAGAATGGGTAAAATGGCCATAATCCTGATCCGCTGCCCCAGCCACGGTCGGTAACGATTACAAATCCTAAATGCGAAGGGTGAACGAAAGCTTACCGCAGGTGATCTCGGTGTTTCACGCAGGTACCGCGTCACCGCACGGTGGCTTGAAGCAAAGCACCCACGGAGTCCTCCATGGAAATGCGGCTATGGCTTTTCCATCGCGGCCGGATTGCATAGGCTGCTTGTCGGACTCGACCGCAAACAGGAGCTATGAATGAACGACAGCGTCAAACCGAGAGGCGAGCTCACATTGCGCACGCTTGCCATGCCCGCCGACGCCAATCCCGCCGGCGATATTTTCGGTGGCTGGGTCATGGCGCAGATGGACTTGGCAAGCGGCATCCGCGCCGCCGAGCGGGCGCGCGGCCGCGTGGTGACAGCCGCGGTCAAAGAAATGGCCTTCGAGCTGCCGGTCAAGATCGGCGATACGCTGAGCGTCTTCACCGACATCGAACGCGTCGGCCGCACCTCGATCACGCTGAGCGTCGAAGCGTGGGCGCACCGCGCCCGTTACAACAGCCTCGAAAAGGTTACGGCGGCGACATTCATCATGGTCGCGCTCGATGAGAACGGCCTGCCGAAGGCCGTACCGGAGGAGAGCTGACGCTATGGGTTCCGCGCACACACCGGAAGTCTATGTCTATATCAGGACTGTCATGAGCATGGTGATCGGCCTTTCGCTGGCTCAGCTTCTGACCAGGCTTGCCGGTTTCGTGCAGTCGCCTGGCAAGAGCAAGATCTACCTCGTCCATATCGGCTGGGTGGTATCCATGTTCCTCTTCATCATCCATTTCTGGTGGTGGGAGTATCGGCTGCAATCCGTTGCGCAGATCAATTTCGGCGTCTATCTCTTCCTCATCTGCTTCTGCTGCCTCTTCTATTTCCTCTGCGTATTGCTCAATCCGCCTTCGGTCGAGGATTATGGCGGCTTCGAGGAATATTTCATCTCCCGCCGCCATTGGTTCTTCGGCCTGCTCGCCGTCACCTACGCCGTCGACCTCATCGACACATTGCTGAAGGGTGAAGCCTATTTCCGATCGCTCGGCTGGGAATATCCCATACGCAATATCGTCTATGTCATCCTTTGCATCATCGCCTCGATTACCGCAAACCGGCGCTTCCAGGCGGCATTCGTGATCGTCGGGCTGATCTATCAGATCACATGGATCTTCCGCCTCTACGACGTGCTGCCGGCATAGCGGCCGCATCCTGGATAGGGCGTTAAATCCACTGCATTGGGTTCCTGCGATCCTTGACCAAGACATCGCCATATTGTTCAGATCGATTACGGTCTGGGACGCAGGTGGGAGACTCGAGCCTTGAAGACAACGAGCTATGCATTGGGACTGGCGCTCGCTCTTTCGCTGCCCTGGCTTGCTCACGCCGAGGATCCGGTCCCAGGCCCCGCCAATACGGCGATCGACCTGAAATATTGGGTGGAATTCGCAAAACAGGGCAATCCCGCCGCCCAATACGGTCTCGGCTATCGCTACGCCAACGGTCAGGGCGTGGAACAGGATGACGCTCAGGCTGTCGATTGGTATCGGAGATCGGCGGAGCAAGGCAATGCGCAGGCCCAATATGCATTGGCCTACATGTATGCCAGCGGCCGCGGCGTCGATACGGATCTGAAGCAGGCAAACGACTGGTATTTGAAGGCGGCACAAGCCGGCAATGCCGATGCTCAATATGCCATCGGCTATTCCTATGCCAACGGCCGCGGCATGGCTGTCAGTAACGAAGACGCTGTCACCTGGTACCAGAAATCCGCCGCCCAGGGACAGGCGCAGGCGCAATATGCGCTCGGCTATATGTATGCCAATGGCCTGGGCGTGCATCAGGACGCGTCAGTCGCACTCGGCTGGTATCGCAAAGCCGCCGACCAGGGTCGGCCCGATGCCCAATACGCGATCGGCTACATGTACGACAACGGTCAAGGTACGGAAGAAGACCGGGAGCAGGCGGTCGCCTGGTACAAAAAGGCCGGCGACCAAGGAAGCGCGCAGGGTCTCTATGCGGTCGGCTACGCCTATGCCAACGGCAAGGGTGTCGCGCGGAACGATGCCGAAGCCTATTCCTGGTATATGAAAGCCGCCCTAAAAGGCCGCGCCGACGCGCAATACGCCGTCGGCTACAGTCTTGCAAACGGGATAGGCGTCGACCGAGACTACAGGCAGGCGCTGCAATGGTATCGTAAAGCTGCCGACCAGGGCCGCCCCGACGCGCAATATGCCATCGGCTATCTTTACGCCAACGGTCAGGGCGTGAAGGTGGATGATGACAGCGCGGTGAGATGGTATCGCAAGGCCGCTGAACATGGCGACGCCCAGGGCCAATATGCTCTCGCCTATATGTACGCAGCCGGTCGCGGCGTTGGCAGGGACAATGGCAAGGCCTTTGACTGGTACCAGAAAGCGGCCAGCCAGGGTCATGCCGATGCCCAATATGCCCTCGGCTACATGTACGAAAACGGACTGGGTACGACGGCCGACAAATCGGCCGCCGCCAGCTGGTACCGCAAGGCGGCCGACCGGAACAATTCACAGGGCGAATATGCCCTCGCCTACCTTTATTATCAGGGCGCCGGCATTCCCAAGGACTATGGCCAAACGGCCGCTCTCTTTCGCAAAGCAGCCGATCAGGGCGACGCTCGGGCGGAATACGGTCTTGGATATCTGTATTATAACGGCTATGGCGTGCCAAAGGACTCCACGATCGCTGCCGACTGGTTCAATAAGGCGGCGGCCAAGGGATTGCCGGAGGCGCAGCACGGACTCAGCTACATGGAAGCCAATGGCGACGGCCCCATCAAGGATCTCGGACCCCTGGGACAAGGCGCCGCCGGCAAAAAGGGCACGGGCGTCAGCACCGGCTGGGTCTTGTTTCATTTGCTGATGGCGCTCATGCCGTAACGGTTACGAAGCGCTTGGCATGTTAATTCAACGGATTTCGACTGAGGGGTAGATCGTGAACTGGAAGAAGGGGGCAGCAGGTCTGCTCTTGGTGCTGGCGTCCGTGGGAGCCGCACAAGCCGATGTCGGAAGAAACAGCTACGATCGCGGCGATATCAAATCCGGTCTGGATTACTGGCGTCCGCTGGCGAGCAAGGGCAATGCCACCGCACAGCTGAAACTCGGGCAAATGTATGAGCAGGGCAACGGCGTCGAAAAGAACCTTACGCTCGCGCTCAGCTGGTACAGGAAGGCCGCCGATCAGGGCAATGCCGAAGCGCAATTCAATGTCGGCACCATGTACGATCAGGGTGAAGGCGTTGCCGCCGACAAGAGCCAGGCCATTGCCTGGTACAGGAAGGCTGCGGCACAAGGATACCTCAATGCGCAATATAATCTCGGCGTAGTCTACGACACGGGCCAAGGCGTAGCCCAGGACAAGCAGGAGGCGTTTGCCTGGTATAGCAAGGCCGCGGAACAGGGCGATGCGGATGCACAGTTCAATGTCGGCACCATGTATGATCAGGGCGATGGCACGGGCAAGGACAAGAGGAAGGCCGTCATCTGGTATCACAAGGCGGCCGAACAGGGAAAAGTCGAGGCGCAATTCAATCTGGGCATCATGTATCGCGACGGCGAAGGCGTTGCCAAGGACGGCGCTGCGGCCTTCTCCTGGTTCAAGAAGGCGGCCGATCAAGGCGACGCCGGCGCGCAGTTCAATATCGGAGCCATGTATGCCGACGGCGACGGGATCAAGCAGGATCAGGCCGAGGCGATCACATGGTTTCTGAAAGCGGCGGCGCAGAACGATGTCGAGGCCGAATACAATCTCGGCGTCATGTTTCGCGATGGCGAGGGCGTTCCCAAGAACGGTCATCGAGCCGTCTACTGGTTCGAGCGGGCGGCGGAGCATCGCTATGCCGGCGCGGCCTATAATCTCGCCATGATGTACCGCGACGGCGATGGCATCGCCGCGGATGCGGTCAAGGCGGCAGAATGGTTCCGCAAGGCGAAGCATCTCGGCTATGACGACGGCGAAGACCAACAGCAGGAAGACCGCTCCGGCGGACAGCCTATCCCGATTTGACGGGTCGACCGACCCGTACCATCATGCCCTGCCGGCCATTTGCCGCTGCCCCCGCCGCTTGCCGAAAACATGCTGATGCCCGTCAAGCAGCACGCCGGGGATTGCCTTTGCAAAGGAAGAGATGAAGACTGTCGCCGCGCCGCGCCTGATTTGCTGCTTCTTCTCTTGAGAGGATAGATCGCCGTGAACCTGAAATATCCCATGTTCCCCGTTTCGCTCCTACCGCCGCTTCGCATGGCTTTGCTGACGGCGGCGATCATACTGCCGCTGTCTCCGCTTCCGATGGCGGCAACGCCGGCCGAAGCTGCTCCGGCTTCGTGCTGGTCGCTGCTGCAGAGCAAATTTGGTCCGCAGATCGAGAAGTCGGTGAACGAAGCCGACCCTTGCAAGAAGCTGCCGGGTGTCGATCACAAGGACCAGTTCGAGGTAAAATCGCTCGACGTCTGCGACGGTCCGAATGGCGGCCTCCAGATCAACGCCCATGCCGAGATGGCCTGCAAATCGCATGGCGTGCTGAAGACGACGATCAAGGGTCAGCTCGATGCCGCCATGACCGTTGATGTCGGCGCATGCCACATCACCGACCTGCATCTCGGCATCAATGGCCCGATCGGCGAGTTGATCTCTTCAGTCGGAGGTCTGCAGGAAGTTGCCCGCGGCTTTGCCCAGGCCAAGATCTCGGAAATTTGCGGAAAGTGACCGACAAGGGCCGACGGTATCGGCCGGCCCTTGCTGATCATGACGGCGATCCTGTTCAGGCCCGTACGGCACTGTCCGCTTGCCCCGCATCCTTGCCGCCGAACCGAACACCCTTCTTCTCGAAGCCAAAGCCGGCAAAAACGGCGACCACGACGGCGACGATGCAGGCAACGATCAACAGCGCCAGCGCATAATCCCCGCCCCATCGCTTGGCCAGCCCCGCCTGGATCGAGGCATTGCCCGAAGCCAGCAGATTGCCGAGCTGATAAGCAAATCCGGGGAAGGTGCCGCGCACCTCGTCCGGCGACAATTCGTTGAGATGGACGGGAACGATGCCCCAGGCGCCCTGCACGAACAGCTGCATCAGGAAGGCGCCGATCGCGAGCATCACCGGCCCGTGTCCCCAGACCCAGAGCGGGGCGACGGGTATGGCCAGCAGCGCCGCGATGACGATCGTCCGCCGCCTGCCCCAGCGCTGCGACAGGGAACCGAAGGTCAGGCCTCCGACAATCGCGCCGATATTGTAGACGATTGCGATGGCGCCCACCGTATAGGAATCATATTGCCGCTGGGTTTCCAGGAAGGTCGGATAGAGATCCTGGGTGCCGTGGCTGAAGAAATTGAACGCGGTCATGAGAAGCACGGCCCAGAGGAAGAGCGGGATGTTCTCGCGCAACACGGTGAGAAACGGCCGCTGCGGCTTCGCCTGCCGCTGCAGGAAGGCCGGAGATTCCTCCACATTGCGCCTGATATAGAGCACCAGCAGCGCAGGCACCGCGCCGACGAAGAACATGCCGCGCCAGCCAATGATCGGAAACAGGAGGAAGAAGACGATCGAGGCGATCAGATAGCCCGAGGGATAACCGGCCTGCAGGATACCCGACACCAGACCACGGGAGTCCTCCGGTATCGTCTCCATGACGAGCGATGCGCCGACACCCCATTCCCCGCCCATGGCGACGCCGAAAAGCGCGCGCAGAACGAGAAACATCGTCAGGCCGGTCGAAAAGCCGGTCAGGAACTCGAAGACGGAATAAAGCAGGACGTCGACCATCAAGGTCGTGCGCCGCCCGAAGCGATCCGCCGCCAGCCCGAAGATCAGGGCGCCGACCGGCCGCATAGCGAGCGTGAGGAAGATCGCCACGGCAACCGCGGGGACATCCGTGTGAAACTCTTCGGCTATATGCTTCAGAACGAAAACCAAAATAAAGAAATCGAAAGCGTCCAATGTCCAGCCCAGATAGGCCGCGATCACAGTGTTTCGTTGCTGGGGGGACAAGGAACGTAAGCTATCCAATGCGGTCATAATGATCCTCCGACCGGATGGCGGCGGCGAGGCGGGCAATACCGGATGCCGTCGAAGCTGGGGGAACCCGGCACTGGCCGGGCATGTCGACGTTGCGGCTGGTTCCTCCTTGGCGCCTGCGAGGATCGCGCTATGCGGACTTTGGATCGGCGATAGCGCATCGGCCGCCCTTGGGTTGTAACATATTTGACATCTCCGGCGAATGGAAAAATCCGCCATTCGTTTCCCTTTTGTACTCTTTGCCTCTTCACATCGGCGCGATCTGTCGCCATATTCGCCCCATGGCCAGATCATCGAAAAAATCCCCCGCCGCGACCGGTTTCGAAGAGGCGCCGCAGGCGCCGTTCGAAGGCGCGCCGCTCAGCGGCAGCGTTGCCGATTGGGTGAAGCAGCTGGAGGCCGACGCGGAAGCATCAGGCGTGGAAACCCAGCGCGAGATCGCTTCGAAGGCCGGCAAGCATCGCAAGAAGGTGGAAATCACCGCCGGCAAGACCGCGCGCGGCGTCTCCATGGGCGGCTCGACCGACCCCAAGACTCGCGCCGCCGCCGGCCTCAACCCGGTCTCCGGCCTCGATATCGCGCTCGAGGATGCCGACAAGATTTCGACCGGCGGCGTGACCGCGACGGTGGAAGCCCTGTCGAAGCTGATCGAAAGCGGCAACCCGCTGCATAAGAACGGCAAGATCTGGACGCCGCACCGCCCTGCCCGGCCGGAAAAGTCCGAAGGCGGTATCGAAATCCGCATGGCCTCGGAATACAAGCCGGCCGGCGACCAGCCGACGGCGATCCGCGACCTCGTGGAAGGGCTGCAGAACGGCGATCGCAATCAGGTGCTGCTCGGCGTCACCGGTTCCGGCAAGACCTTCACCATGGCCAAGGTGATCGAGGCGACACAGCGCCCGGCCGTCATCCTTGCGCCGAACAAGACGCTGGCGGCACAGCTCTATTCCGAATTCAAGAATTTCTTCCCGGACAACGCCGTCGAATATTTCGTATCTTACTACGATTACTACCAGCCGGAAGCCTATGTGCCGCGCTCGGACACCTATATCGAGAAGGAAAGCTCGATCAACGAACAGATCGACCGCATGCGCCACTCGGCGACACGATCGCTGCTGGAGCGCGACGATTGTATCATCGTCGCCTCGGTCTCGTGCATCTACGGTATCGGCTCGGTCGAAACCTATACGGCCATGACCTTCCAGATGAATGTCGGCGATCGTCTCGATCAGCGGCAGCTGCTGGCGGATCTAGTGGCACAGCAGTATAAGCGCCGCGACATCGACTTCACGCGCGGCTCCTTCCGCGTTCGTGGCGACACGATCGAAATCTTTCCGGCCCACTTGGAGGATGCCGCCTGGCGCATCTCCATGTTCGGCGACGAGATCGACGCCATCACCGAATTCGATCCGCTCACGGGTCATAAGACCGGCGACCTGAAATCGGTGAAGATCTACGCCAATTCGCACTATGTCACGCCGCGTCCCACCCTGAACGCCGCCATCAAGGCAATCAAGGAAGAGCTGAAGCACCGCCTTGCCGAATTGGAAAAGGCCGGCCGCCTGCTGGAGGCGCAGCGCCTGGAACAGCGCACCCGCTACGATATCGAGATGCTCGAGGCCACCGGCTCCTGCCAGGGCATCGAAAATTATTCGCGCTATCTGACCGGCCGCAATCCCGGCGAGCCGCCGCCGACGCTCTTCGAGTACATCCCCGATAACGCCATCATCTTCATCGACGAAAGCCACGTCACCGTGCCCCAGATCGGCGGCATGTACCGAGGCGACTTTCGCCGCAAGGCGACGCTGGCCGAATATGGCTTCCGCCTGCCTTCTTGCATGGACAACCGCCCCCTGCGCTTCGAGGAATGGGACGCCATGCGCCCGGACACGATCGCGGTGTCGGCAACGCCCGGCGGCTGGGAAATGGAGCAATCGGGCGGCGTCTTCGCCGAACAGGTCATCCGCCCGACCGGCCTCATCGATCCGCCGGTCGAGGTCCGCTCTGCCCGCACCCAGGTCGACGACGTGCTCGGCGAAATCCGCGAAACCGCCGCCAAGGGCTATCGCACGCTCTGCACCGTGCTGACCAAGCGCATGGCCGAAGACCTGACGGAATATCTGCATGAGCAGGGCGTGCGCGTGCGCTACATGCACTCCGACATCGACACGCTGGAGCGCATCGAGATCATCCGCGATCTTCGCCTGGGCGCTTTCGACGTGCTCGTCGGCATCAACCTACTGCGCGAGGGTCTCGACATTCCGGAATGCGGCTTCGTCGCCATTCTCGATGCCGACAAGGAAGGCTTCCTGCGCTCGGAAACCTCGCTGATCCAGACGATCGGCCGCGCCGCGCGTAACGTCGACGGCAAGGTCATTCTCTATGCCGATACCATTACCGGATCGATGCAGCGCGCTATGGACGAAACCAGCCGCCGGCGCGAAAAGCAGATGGCCTACAACAAGGAACACGGCATCACGCCGGAATCGGTCAAGGCGAAGATTTCCGATATCCTCGACAGCGTCTACGAGAAGGACCATGTCCGCGCCGATATCGGCGGCGCCTCCGGCAAGGGCTTTGCCGATGGCGGCCATCTCGTTGGCAACAATCTCCAGGCCCAC
This sequence comes from Rhizobium sp. JAB6, assembly GCF_003024605.1. GTDB lineage: Bacteria > Pseudomonadota > Alphaproteobacteria > Rhizobiales > Rhizobiaceae > Rhizobium. The sequence goes on from NZ_PYJQ01000009.1 coordinate 205,503, forward strand.
CTCAACGCGCTGGAAAAATCCATGCGCGATGCCGCAGCCGACCTGGACTTCGAAAAGGCGGCACGGCTGCGTGACGAGATCAAGCGCCTCAAGGCCGTCGAACTCGCCGCCATGGACGATCCACTCGCCCGCGAGGAGGCGAAGAGCCTCGAAAGCCGCGGTTCTGCGACCGTCAAGCGCGCACCGCCAGCACCGGATTCCCGCTCCTATTTCGCCAAGCCGAGTCTCGACGAAATGGGGCCGGGCAGCGATGCCGGCACGCCGCTCTTCCGCAAGAACACACTGGACGAGATGACTGTCGGCCGCACCGAAAAGCCGGTCACGGGTAAGGTGCCGGACAAGCCGATCATCCGGGCGAAGCCCGGCGTCGGCTCCTATGAGGATTCGGTAGACGAGAAGCAGCGCAAGGGCCGGACCAAAGGCAAGACGGGGCGGCCTGGACGCTAAGACGGCGATCGTCTCTGAATGTCCCACCCTGCCGCCGATGACGGAGGATGCAGCAGCCGGCATCGGAAGATGCCTTGCCGGCCTGTCTGGCAGTCCTACATGCATCGCATAGGGAGCCCGTGACGGCAGGGAAGCGTTGAACACGCCCGGACCGGCGGGAAGTGACAGAACATGGGAGAGAGACCGATGCCGGAACCTTTGATCGTCCATCGCGAGACTCATGTCTCGGCGCCGCCTGCGGCCATATTCGCACTGCTGACCGATCCGGAAAAGATCCTGCGCTGGATGGGCACGGAAGCCCAGACGAAGCCGGAGCCTGGCGGCATCTATCTCGTCAACGTCACCGGCGCTCGTGCCGCGCGCGGCACTTTCCGCGAAGTCGTGCCGGTGCACCGCCTCGCCTATAGCTTCGGCTGGGAAGGCAGCGAGGAGGTGCCTCCCGGATCGACACTGGTGGAGATCGACCTGATAGAGCAGTCGAACGGGACGCTGGTGCGCCTCACCCATACCGGCCTGCCGACCCTCGAACAATGCGAGGCGCACGCAAAAGGCTGGGCGCATTATCTCGACCGCATGGCGGCAGTGGCTGCCGGACGCGATCCCGGCCCGGACCCCATGCGCGGTCAAGACGACCGAAAACAATAATGCCTTGAGTACTGCTCCATCCGGTTCGATGGCTTGAGGAGCAGGGAAATCACCGGCCAGGGACATAGGTTCGTTCGCTAGAACTTGGCGATCCCTGCGCCGTCAGGAAGGTTGCGCCGGCCCGGATGACAGCTCGCAATCGCCATGGCATGATCGCGGCATGGATTTACCTGCCCCCCTTGCCTGGCTGGTCGACGAAGCCGGCACCTCGCCCAGCCCCGAACGCTTCCTGGCCGATCTGGGCGCACACCTGTCGGCTGCCGGCCTCCCGCTTGCCGGCAGCGCCCTGACGCTTGCCGCGCCGCATCCGATCATCACGCAGCATACATGGCTCTGGCGCGCGGAGAGCGGAGCGGTAACCGAAGCTCTCGGCTTCGCCGGCACGGCGCTAGGACAGGCCGGTCGCGATTGGCTCGGCGATCTCGGCCCGATATCCGAGGAAACGATCGGGATTGCGCCAGGCAATTCCGTGCTTGCCTGGGCCGGCGCGCGGCCCTTCACCACCTTCGAAACGGAAACCCTGCGCGAAATCGCCCGCTTCGCCGCGGCCCCCTTGGCGGCATTGGCCGCCCGCGCCACTCTATCGACCCTGCTCGAAGCCTATCTCGGCCGCAGAAGTGCGGCGCGCGTGCAGGCCGGTGCGCTCAGCCGCAATAGTGGCGAAACCATCCGCGCAGCCCTGCTCTGCGCCGATCTGCGGGATTTCACCGCTCTTTCCGAAGCCACCGAGCCGACGGTCATGATCGCGGCGCTCGATGCCTGGTTCGACCGCGTCGCCGGCGCCGTCCATGCCTTCGGCGGCGAAGTGCTGAAATTCATGGGCGACGGCGTACTAGCAATCTTCCCCGTTAGCGGGACACCGAAGGAAGCTTGCGAGGCGGCCTTGCGCGCCGCCACCGCCATACGCGCCGGCATGGCGCATCTTGACACAACGCGGACAAGCCAGGGCCTGCCACAACTCCCCTTCGGCGTCGCGCTGCATTTCGGCGACATGCTCTGGGGCAACATCGGCGCCGCCGACCGCCTGGACTTCACCGCCATCGGTCCCGCCGTCAACCTCGTCAGCCGGCTGGAGGGCCTCTGCAAGCCGCTCGGCCACAATATCCTCGTTTCGGGATCGGTCGCAGCCGAGACGGCGATGCCGCTGCTGGCCTTGGGATGTTACGAGCTGCGGGGGATAGCGGAGCCTTGTGCGGTGTTTACACCGAGCTAGAGCTGGTATCCCGAACGTCGGTCTACAAGGAGAGTCCTCAATGTCGCAATCGCGGCGGCTTTGGAAAAGCAGCTACGGCAGTCTCTCTTACAAAAGCAATTTGAACAGTGTTTCAGGAATAACAAGCCTCCTCATTATATAAGCTGAAGATCGTAGATTCGCCGGGCAATCGGACCGATCGCTTTTTTCAACCCGTTGATTTCCCTTTCATTACCGCTGCCGGCTAAAACACCTCTTGCCTTTTTCCACAAACCCTGTCACCCATATGCATGCTCGGGCATTTGCATGCCGGTGACTGGACTGATTTGGTGATCCGCTTGCGGCAGGCAGCGGTTGGGTCTTCTGACCCGCGCAGACGTTCTTTCCCCGTACGTGAACTACTCGACTGGCTTTCGCATGGCGCGGAGGCAAAGCCGTCCGGTTTATCCGGATAAACTAAGACTGATGGGTAAAGGACTATCCCCCATGGCCACCAAGGGCATCGTAAAATTCTTCAACCAGGACAAGGGTTTTGGCTTCATCACTCCTGACGGCGGCGCAAAGGACGTTTTCGTCCACATCTCCGCTCTTCAGGCTTCCGGGATCCAGTCGCTGCGCGAAGGCCAGCAGGTCACCTTCGACACCGAGCCGGATCGCATGGGCAAGGGCCCGAAGGCTGTCAACATCCAGGCTGCCTAAGCCTCTGGTGATTGCCTGACTAAGGTTTCGGACGGCGCGGTGAAAACCGCGCCGTTTTTCGTTTGCTGGATGAGGTTACAACGGGTTCGTGTCCTATCTCGCCCCTAGCGGGCGAGAAAGCAATCTCACCGGTTTAGCAATTGCGATATCGGATCGCTCCACATACTCAAAATGCAGCGCAATTTCTAAGCGATTGAAATCGCAAGAACGGGGGCCATCTTCTTGAGAGAAATAGTTCGGAAGTCAGTGCGCCCATACCTACCCCTCTCTTGCAAAATCTAGCACTTAGCTGAAGCTAGATGCTGATTTTGCTTTCTCGCCCGCCAAGGGCGAGATTAGCACCTCAAGCGCTGACCCGCTCCGAATCCGCACTGAAATCCACCGCGGCGAAAGCGGCCGCGATCACCTCCGGCCCCGCTCCCGGCTTGTTGGCGTCGGTGGAGAGGATCTGGCGGTAGCGGCGCGAGCCCGGCAGACCGGTGAAGAGACCGACCATATGGCGCGCGACATGCTGCAGGCGGCCGCCATTTTCTATGTGGCGCTCAACATAGGTCATCATCCGGTCGCGCAGACCATTCCAATCGGCTTCAACTGCAGGCTCGCCATAAAAGCGGTGATCGACATCGGCAAGGATCGCGGCATTCTGATAGGCGGCGCGGCCGAGCATGACGCCGTCGACATGGGCAAGATGCGCCTCAGCCTGATCCAGCGTCTGAATGCCGCCATTGATGCCGATGAAAACCTCGGGCCAACGGCTCTTCATGCGGTAGACGATATCGTAGTCAAGCGGCGGTATTTCGCGGTTTTCCTTCGGCGACAGCCCCTTCAGCCAGGCCTTGCGCGCATGGATCCAGATCGCGTCCGCGCCGGCATCCAGCACGCGCGTCATCAGCTCCGGCAAGGCCTCTTCCGGCTCCTGCTCATCGACGCCGATCCGGCATTTCACCGTGACGGGCGCCTTCGAAACCGCCTTCATCGCCGCAACGCAGGATGCCACCGTCTCCGGCGTCAGCATCAAGCAGGCGCCGAAGGTGCCTGACTGTACCCGATCGGAAGGACAGCCGACATTGAGATTAATCTCGTCATAATTATAGGATTCCGCGATCTTCACCGCCTCGGCAAGCTTGGCCGGGTCGGAGCCGCCAAGCTGCAGCGCAACGGGATGCTCGACAGCATCATGCCCCAGTAGCCGGTCGCGCGGCCCGTGAATGATCGCGTCCGCCACGATCATCTCGGTATAAAGCAGCGCATGCCGGCTGATCTGCCGATGCAGATATCTGCAATGGCGATCCGTCCAGTCGATCATGGGGGCTACCGCAAAGATCTTGCGGCCAGTTTTCAGTGCGTCGCTATACATGGGAAGCCTTTCTGAGGCGCCCTCTACACCAAATCTCTCAAAAAGGCCAGTTTTCGTGGCAGTCACAATGATGCTAGTTTGCCCGGACGGAATCGGAGAGCGACTGGCCTTCCGAGAAAGAGCGAAAGTTTCGAAAACCCATATGAACGCCCCATTGACGACAGTCATTCCGCCGCCTGCCCCAGTTCTTCTGCCGATCGAGGGTGAGACCGAGTTCTTTCCCGTGCGCCGCGTCTATTGCGTCGGCCGCAACTACGCCGACCACGCCATAGAAATGGGACACGACCCCAGCCGCGAACCGCCCTTCTTCTTCCAGAAAAACCCCGACAACCTGCTTGTCGCCAGCGACTTCCCCTATCCTTCGCTGTCGTCCGACGTTCATCACGAAGTGGAGCTTGTCGTGGCGTTGCGCAGCGGCGGCGCAAACATCCCGGTCGAACAGGCGCTGGACTGCGTCTACGGCTATGGCGTTGGCATCGATTTCACCCGCCGCGACCTGCAGGGCGAAGCCAAGAAGCTCGGCCGCCCCTGGGAAATCGGCAAGGCCTTCGATCATTCGGCACCCGTCTCCGCGCTCGCACCTGCCACGCGGGTCGGCCATCCCGACAGGGGCGGCATCTGGCTGATGCGCAATGGCGAGGCTGCCCAGAGAGGCGATCTCTCTCAGATGATCTGGAAGGTGCCGGAAATCATCGCCGAGCTTTCCAAGCTCTTCACGCTCGCCCCGGGCGATATCATCATGACGGGCACGCCGGCCGGCGTCGGCCCTGTTGCGCGCGGTGACCGGATCAGCTGCGCTATCGATGGCGTCGCCAATCTTGTCCTGAACGTCGTCTGATCGAGGAGGATCGACCATGCCGCTTTACGCCCTCGCCGGCCTGACGCCGAAAACGCCAGACCCGGGCCGTTACTGGATCGCGCCGGATGCAAGCGTCATCGGCAAGGTCGAGATCGGCGAGGATGTCGGCGTCTGGTTCGGCTCGGTCCTGCGCGGGGACAATGAGCTCATCGCCATAGGCAGGGCGACGAATATCCAGGAAGGCACGATGGTCCACACCGATCCGGCCTTTCCCGTCACCATCGGGGAAGGCTGCACCATCGGCCACCACGCCATCATTCATGGCTGCGCCATCGGCAACAATTCGCTGATCGGCATGGGCGCAACCATTCTGAACGGCGCGAAGATCGGCAATAATTGCCTCGTCGGCGCCAATGCGCTTGTCACGGAAGGCAAGGAGTTCCCGGATGGCTCCCTGGTTGTCGGCGCGCCGGCAAGAGCCATCCGCACGTTGGATGAGACGGCAATCGAAGGCCTGCGCCGCTCAGCGAAGCATTATGTTGCCAACTGGCAGCGCTTCGCGCGTGATCTTAAAATATTAGATTAGAAAATTCTTACAAATATCTGGTGGATATGAAATAACAGCGGCCTGCGGATCAAGCCGCGCAATTGGCGCAATGGCCGCGAATTTCGATGGTGGACTTCTCCGCCTTGAACTTCTGCGATTTCAGCGAGTCCATCAGCCGATGATCCACCTCGTGATCGTGGAACTCGATCACCTGGCCGCAACTTTCGCAGATGGCGAAGGCGACCAGGCCATGACTATGACAATCCTCATGCGGATGTGCGCAGACGACGAAGGAATTGATGCTCTCGAGCCGGTGCACCACGCCATATTCCAGAAGCTTATCCAGCGCCCGATAGACCTGCAGCGGCGCGCGGAACCCCTGATCGCGCAATTTGTCGAGAATGGTATAGGCGCTGAGCGGCGCTTCCGCCTTGGTCAGGACGTCAAAAACGAGAGACTGGTTCTTGGTGAGCATAGGAGTGGTCATGATGACTGTCCTCTCTGTTGCGCCACTGGCGTGCCGGCCCTGCGAACGAGGGGTAGCAGACTGATGACAAATAGAACAAGCGCTGCGACGACGATGGAAGGTCCGGAGGGCGTATCGTAGCGCAGCGATCCGAAAAGACCTCCGACGACGGCGACGGCGCCGAGCAGCGAAGCGAAAACCGCCATTGTTTCCGGCGTCGCAGCAAAGCGGCGCGCTGTGGCGGCGGGAATGATCAGCAGCGCAGTGATAAGCAAAATGCCGACGATCTTCATGGCGATCGCGATCACCACGGCCATCAGCAGCATGAAGAACAGCCTCGCGCGCTCCGGCCGCAATCCTTCAGCCTCGGCGAGCTCGGGATTGACCGTCGAAGCCAGCAGCGGACGCCAGAGCCACGCGATCGCCGCCAGCACGAAAATGCCGCCACTCCAGATCACCGCGATGTCCGACTGGCTGACGGCGAGAATATCGCCGAAGAGGAAGGCGATGAGATCGATCCGTACCCAGCTCATGAAGGCGACGATGACGAGGCCGATCGCCAGCGTCGCATGCGAGAGGATGCCGAGCAGCGCATCCGCCGACAGCGCCTGCCGCCGTTGCAGCAGAAGGAGTAGGATCGAAACAAGCGCCGCAACCGCAAAAACCGAGAGCGTCAGGTTGAGCTGGAACAGCAGCGAGAGCGCCACGCCGAGCAGCGCCGAATGCGAGATCGTGTCGCCGAAATAGGCCATGCGCCGCCAGATGATGAAGCAGCCGAGCGGCCCGGTTGTCAGCGCCAGTCCGACGCCGGCCAGGACCGCACGCAGGAAGAAATCGTCAAACATGACGCTCTCCCTCGGCATGGTCGTGGTGATCATGATCGTCATGTTCATGATGGTGGTGGCCGTCATCGGCATGGCAATGATCGGTAATCGAGCCGTCCGCGTGCTGCACGCGGCCATCGGGCAGATGCGTATGGTCGTGATGATGGCTGTAGATCGCCAGGGATTGTGCTGCCCGCGTGCCGAACAGCCTGACATATTCGGGACTCTGGCTGACGGTCTGCGGCGTGCCGCGGCAGCAGACATGGCCGTTCAGGCAAACCACCGTATCCGTTGCCGCCATGACGACATGCAGATCATGCGAAATCAGCAGAATACCGCAGCCTTGCGAATTGCGGATCGACTTGATCAAGTCGTAAAGCGCGATCTCGCCGCTGAAATCCACGCCCTGCACAGGCTCGTCGAGCACAAGGAGATCGGGCTCGCGGGCAATGGCGCGCGCCAGCAGCGCCCGCTGGAATTCGCCGCCGGAAAGATGCTGCACTTCGGCTTTGGCAAGATGCGCGATGCCGACCGCTTCCAAAGCCGCGATCAGCTCACGCTCCGGCAAAGGTCCCGTCAGAGTCATCAATCGCTCAACGCTGAGCGGCAGGGTCCAATCGATCGCAAGCTTCTGCGGGACATAGCCGACCTTCAGATTGGCAATGCGCTCCACGCGCCCCTCGTCCGGCTTCAGAACGCCGATCGCCGCCTTGGCGCTGGTCGACTTGCCGGAACCATTGGGGCCGATCAGGGTAACGATCTCGCCCCGGCTCACGGAAAAATCGACGCCGCGCACCAGCCAGCGGCCGTTGCGTCGGACGCCGACATCATGGAGCGACACGAGCGGACGGCTCTTGTTGGCGAGGGAAGAAAGCATGAAATTTCCAATTGCACTATTGCGCCATGCTATCGCACACGTTATAGCATAACGCAATTGATGTAATAACATTACATACCCATTCAAGGGCACTTATCGCATGAACGCAATAAAAACGCTTCTTCTTATCGCGGCCTCCTTCCTCCTTTCGGGCATGCTCTTCGGCACGAGCGCAACTGCAGCCGATGCTCCCAAAGTCGTCGTTTCCATCAAGCCGATCCACTCGCTGGTCGCAGCCGTCATGCAGGGCGTCGGCACGCCGGATTTGGTCGTTGACGGTGCCGCTTCGCCGCATACCTATGCGCTCAAGCCATCGAATGCCCGCAGCCTCCAGCAGGCGCAGGTTGTTTTCTGGGTCGGGCCAGGCATGGAAGCCTTCCTGCAGAAGCCGCTCGCAGCGCTTGGTTCCAACGCGACCATCGTCGAGCTTGAGGACGCACCTAGCATCACCAAGCTGAAATTCCGCAAAGGCGGCGCCTTCGAACCGCATGATGACGGCGATGAACATGAAGCCAGCGATGATCATGACCACGATCATGGCGAATTCGACACGCATCTTTGGCTCGATCCACACAATGCCAAGGCGATGGTCGCTGAAATCGCAACGTCGCTGGTCGCTGCGGATCCTGCCAACGCCTTCGCCTATGAAGCAAACCAGAAGGCCTTGAACGACAAGCTTGATGCGCTGGATGCGGAAATTGCTTCGACGCTTGCTCCGGTGAAAGACAAGCCCTTCATCGTATTCCACGATGCCTATCAGTATTTCGAGCATCGTTATGGCGTGCGCGTCTCCGGCTCCATCACGGTCAGCCCGGAAACCATTCCCGGTGCGCAGCGCGTCGCCGAAATCCACAGGAAGGTCGCCGATCTCGGCGCGACCTGCGTTTTCGCCGAACCGCAATTCGAGCCAAAGCTGGTCAATGTCGTGCTCGAAGGCACCTCCGCAAAATCGGGTGTCCTCGACCCGGAAGCTGCAACGCTGCCGCAGGGACCAGATCTCTATTTCGATCTGATGCGCGGCATCGCAAGCTCTCTCAAAGCCTGCCTTTCAGCGCAAGGCTGAACATTACAGAAGGAAGCGAGCCTCTTGCTCGCTTTTTTCATCACAGCAAATGTAATGATATTACGTTACAAGGAGTTTGCCATGAATAAGAAGCTCCCGGTCACCATCCTTTCCGGTTTCCTTGGCGCCGGCAAGACGACACTGCTCAATCATATCCTCAACAATCGCCACGGTATGCGCGTCGCCGTGATCGTCAATGACATGAGCGAAGTGAATATCGATGCCGCGCTGGTGCGCGACGGCGGCGCCAATCTTTCCCGCACGGAAGAGCAGCTCGTCGAAATGACCAATGGCTGCATCTGTTGCACGTTGCGCGACGACCTGCTGAAGGAAGTCCGCCAGCTCGCCGAGCAGGGCCGCTTCGATTATCTGCTGATCGAATCCACAGGCATTGCCGAACCCTTGCCCGTCGCCACCACCTTCGAGTTCCGTGACGAAGACGGTCGCAGTCTTTCCGACGTTGCTCGGCTCGATACGATGGTCACCGTAGTCGATGCCGCCAACCTTCGCGCCGACTATGGTTCGACGGATTTTCTTGCCGACCGCGGCGAGACGGCCGGCGATGGCGACAACCGCACCATCGTCGATCTGCTGGTCGAGCAAATCGAGTTCGCCGATGTCGTTGTTCTCAACAAGATCGGCGCGGCGACAGCAGAGCAACGCGACGCCGCCCGCAAGATCATCGTCGGCCTCAATCCCGATGCCTATCTGGTCGAAGCCGATTTTGGTGCGGTGGAACCGTCCGCGGTTCTCGGAACGGGCCGCTTCGACATCGATCGAGCCGAAACCCATCCGCTCTGGTACAAGGAGCTGCATGGCTTCAAGGATCATGTTCCGGAAACGGAGGAATATGGTATCCGTTCCTTCGTTTATCGCGCGAGAAAACCATTCGATCCTCTTAAATTCCAGGCATTTCTCAATAGGTCATGGCCAGGCGTCGTTCGCGCCAAGGGCTTCTTCTGGCTTGCGACCAGGCCCAATTATGTCGGTGAGATGAGCCAGGCCGGTGCTCTCGTTCGCACGAGCAAGATGGGCATCTGGTGGGCAGCCGTGCCGCAAGATCAATGGCCGTGCGATCCGAGCTTCGAGCGTGCCCTGGCGCCCTATCTCGATCCGATATGGGGGGATCGCCGCCAGGAATTGGTGTTCATCGGCGCCGATCCGATGAACGAAAGGCAGATCACGGCTGAACTGAACGCCTGCCTGATTGAAGCGGACGGCTTCACGCCCGAGCGCTGGCGGAATCTGCCAGATCCCTTTGCCAGCTGGAGCCAACCGACCGCATGAAGGAGACCAAACCCATCGGATTCCGATGCCATTGTTTCGAATGCAGCATCGAGGACGAGGAGGCGAACAATGGATTAAGCTCCGATGCCACCGAAACACACCAAGAGGGCATAAAATCCGGCGAAGGGAGCCCTCGCCTGATGCCGGATGTGATTGGAAAATTGCTGTTTGGCACCTGAACGCAGGTTCAGGCCACCAGCATGCCGGCGGGAACGGCGATGATCTCATGCATGACCAGCAAGGCGCCGATCACTTCCTCTCTGGCGCGCAACAGCGTCATGGTGCAGTGAAACACTCTGCCGGGCTCGGTCTGCCGATGGGAGGGAAAAAGGCACTCCACCTTCTCTCCGGCAAAACAGGCATCGAGCTTCGCCTTCAGTCTGCTTTCGAAATCTTCCGAACCGACGAATTCCGAGATGTGACGCCCCACAAGCTCCATCGGCTTCGATTTCAGAAATTCCGAATTGGCGGCGTTGCTGTAGAGGTAGCGATAATCCCGTGTGACGACCGCGACCCGATTGGGCAGGCTGTCCAGAATGACATCATTCAGAACACTGCCCTCCTCGAAACCGAACACATCGTCCCGATCGATTTTCTCACTCGCAAATACCCGGAAAACTTCGCCCGCTGCTTCACTCGCGCCCCCGAAATAGCGATCGATCAGCGCCGAAAGCGACGCAGAGTTGCGCACAACTCGCGTATGGTCGTCCGCTTCCTCGCGGATGAGATTGTTCATGAACTGGAGCTGCATGTAAATTTCCAGCAGACTCGCGGCCCTATAGGCCAGGATAGCTGCGATAATGGGTTCCAATTCGCGATCAAGCGATGCCACGAGCTCGTCGTCGCCAAGTTTTATCGCACGCTGAATCTGACTACATTTCATGGAGAAGGCATGAAAGAGTGCCAGCAAAATTGCCCTCCTGTCCCCGACCACGACAGGACGCAGGGGCCTCGTTTCCCGGCGCTGCCATGACCAAGGATATTCAGTTTGGTGTCCGCATTCTCACCAAACTTTCCGTATTGTGAATTAACATGACTTATTCCCACTTTCAATTGGGCTGAGCCGAAGTTCTCGGGAAACGAGAACTTTATGAAAAACAAGGCTTGTAATCACAATGCCCGGATGAAGGGCGCATGCGGGTATGCGGACAGAACTGCCATCAGCACATGAGACGGTGAGCTTAAAAAACGCTCTTCTTGATATTCCAGCGATCGTGATACCAGAGCCATTGCTCGGGATTTTCCCTCACCCAGCTCTCGACTTTGTCGTTCAGCATCTGCGCCGTTGCCGTGAGATCGAGACCGCCGGCCTCGTTGCGCGGCATCTCCAGCTTCGGTTCGATCTCCAGCCGGTAGCGGTTGCCGGGCAGACGGATGCAACGGGCCGGATAGACTTCGCAATCGAACTGGCGCACGAGCTTCGGCAGCAGTGGGTTCGTCTTTACATCGCGGCCGAAGAACAAAGTCTTCAAACCCTTACGGAATTTCTGGTCGACCAGCACGCCGACGCCGCGTCCTGCCTCAAGCTCTCTAGCGAGCGCGAACGACGACCCTGCATGCGATGGCACGAGATTGCCCATGCGCTTGGCCCGGAAGTCGAAAACCTTCTGAGCGACATAGGGATTGTTCGGCGGGCGAAAGAGCACGGTCACCTTCAGGCCGAAGGCAGCGCCGGCGACCGGCAGCAGCTCGAAATTCCCGATATGCCCGGTAAAGACGATGAACGGGCGCGGATTGTCCCTGAGATCAAGGAAGATCGGAATGCCCGAGACTTCGATGCGGCCAGGCTTGTCGCCATCGGGATCGAAGTCGAAAAGCCGGTCGAGAAAGACATATTCCGCTGCCAGGCGCCCCATATTGCCCCAGCTCGCACGCGCAATTTTCTCGATCTCCGCCTCGCTCTTTTCAGGAAAGGCATTGCGCAGATTGGTCAGCATCAACTGATGCCGGCGCATGCTCGGACCGATTTTACGGGCCAGCCAATCGGCAAAGTTGATGCCTGCATCTGCCGGAAACAGTTTCAGGAAATTGAGGAATCCGAAGATGACCTGCGCCACCAGCCACTGCCGGAGATTTCTGAGCGCCAGGACGATCCGGGTGATGAAGAGCTTCACGCCGCTCAGTCCATCTTCAGGATGATCTTGCCAAAGATCTGGCGCGATTCCATCCGTTCCAGCGCCCGGTCGATATCATTGAAGCCAACTTCGGTATCGATCACCGGGTGAACGAGGCCACGCGCCATCTTCTGCATCGCATTGGCCATGTTCTCCATGCGGCAGCCGAAGGAGCCGAGGAGCTTCAGCTGCTGTTGAAACAGCATCATCAGGTTCATTTCGGTCGAAACGCCCGATGTCGAGCCGCAGGTGACGAGACGGCCGCCGCGCTTCATGCAAAGCATGGAGCCGGCCCAGGTATCCTTGCCGACATGCTCGAAGACCACGTCGACACCCTTCTTCTTCGTCAGCTTGCGAACGACGCCCTCGAAGCGGTCCGTTCGATAGTTGATGACGTGATCGGCGCCCAAGGCCTTGGCCTTCTCGATCTTGTCGTCGGAGCCGACCGTCGTGATGACCGCGCAGCCGATCTTCTTGGCAAGCTGAATGGCAGCCGTGCCGATGCCCGATCCGCCGGCATGAACGAGGATGGTTTCACCCGGCTCCAGCTTGGCATTGTCGAACAGCATGTGCTCCACGGTACCGAAAGTCACCGGAGCAAGCGCTGCACCGACCGCGTCGACGCCGGGAGGCGCGGGAACGAGCAGACGAGCCGGAAGATTGACCTTCTCCTGCGCGAAACCATCGAGATGGAAACCATGCACGCCGCCGACATGTTCGCACAGATTGTCGCGACCTTCGCGGCAATGGCGGCAAAGGCCGCAGGTGCGCGCGCCGTAGATCGACACGAGCTGACCCGGCAGAACATTCGCAACGCCCGGACCGATCGCTTCGACCACGCCGGCAGCTTCCGCACCGATGACCAGCGGCATCTTGCGCTTGGCGAAAGCCATGCCTCGCCAGCCCCAGACGTCGATGTGGTTGAGCGCGACAGCCTTGACGCGCAAGGTCACCTCACCCGCACCCGGCGCCTCCGGCTCCGGCAGATCGGTGATCTCAAGTTTGCGGTCGTCGATCAGTTGCAAAGCACGCATGACAAAGTCCCTCGCCCCTCGGGCGCAGTTATATCCAATTTTTCAGATGTCCGCTTAAGCCGGTTCAAGGGCCATGACAAGGCTGGCGTTCTGACCGCCGAACCCGAAGGAGTTCGAAAGGACGGCATTCACCTGCTTTTCACGCTTCTTGTTCGGCACCACGTCGAGAATAATGGACGGATCCGGATTGTTGTAGTTGATGGTCGGCGGCAACGTGCCGGTCAGCATCGTCTGCAGCGAGAATACCGCCTCGACTGCACCCGCAGCGGTCAAGGTATGACCGATCATCGACTTGTTCGACGAGACCGGAATGGTCGGAAGCCGCTCACCGAAGACAGCAGACATCGCGCCATATTCCATCTTGTCGTTTTCCGGCGTCGAAGTGCCGTGAGCGTTGATGTAACCGATATCGGCCTCCGCCATGCCTGCATCGGCAAGTGCTGCGCGGATCGTCGCGATCGCCGGGCCGCCGTCCGGCGAAGACCGCGTGCGATGGAAGGAATCGGCCTTGTCGCCGGCGCCTTTCATGATGCCGAGGATCTTGGCGCCGCGCGCAACTGCTGCTTCGAGCGATTCCAGTACCAGTGTTGCAGCCCCTTCGGCGATGACAAAGCCGTCACGATCCTTGCTGAAGGGCTTGGATGCCTTGGTCGGCGGATCGTTCTGCGTCGACAGCGCCGACAGCAGCGAGAAGCGGATCAGAGCCTCCGCGCTCAAGGAACCGTCGGTTGCAACCGTCAGCGCCCGCGTGGTGCGGCCCTGACGGATCGCCTCGATACCGAGCTGGATTGCAGTCACGCCAGATGCACAGGCCGTCGACAGCGTCACCGGCAAGCCGCGCGTACCGAAGCGGTCGGCAAGGCGCTCGGAAATGGCGCCGAAAAGAGCCGCTTCATGGAAGGCCGGGTCCGGGCGCTGGCGCATGGCGGCAAGGAAGCGTTCATATGCATCGCCCTCGTGATCCGCCGGAGGAGAGCGGTCGGCCAGCTCGAAGCGGGCGCTCCATTCGGGTTCGATCGGCGGCGCAGCCAGGAACAGCGGTGCGTCGAAATCACCGGAAATCCCGGCCTGGGCCAGAGCTTCGATGGTCGTTTCACGAGCAAAAGCGTAGGAGCGCTCGACGGCGTTCGGAGCGGGAATATTGATGAAATCCACCGTGCCGGCGATCCGCGTGGAAAGGCCGTCCGTCGGGAAGCGCGTAATCCCGTGAATGCCCGACGTGCCCGAAGACAGCGCATTCCAGTTATCCTCCAGGCCCTGCCCCAACGACGTTATGATCCCCATGCCGGTGACGGCGACGATCGGACGTCCGAGATGATCCTTGTAAGCGGTCATATCCTGTTCCTTACGCTTCGGCTGACAGTACGGCGATACCTTCGCCGCGCGCATGGCCGACGGTAGTTACCACGGCTTTGCGTGCGCCCGTCGCCATCGGCTTTTCATGCGCCGCGTCGAAGGGCGGCACCTTGGCGTTATTGGCGACGGCCAGCGCCGCTAAGGCGAGCCCGAGCGGAAATTGGCCCTCGAGCCCATGCCCGGAAACGCCGGAATAGGCGCGGATGGCCGCCTCCGGAAGCTGTGCCTCGATCACGGCTTTTTCACGCTGGGCGAGATCGGGGATGGCCGTCGTACCGGAGAAGACGACCGTCGCATCGCTGGGCGCCTGCTTGGCGGGTGCGAGCATGCGCTCCAGCCGCGCTTCGAGCTTGCCGTCGTCACGCCGGCCGCGATCGCCTTCGACCGCATCGATCGTCGCATAGATATGCGCGCCACGATCTTCGGCATGCGCACGCGATTCAAGAACGAGGAAGGCGCTCAGCGAACCCATGATCATGCCGCCGCCATCTTCCGGCTTGCGCGACCAGATCGGATGCCAGTCGCCGAGAGCATGCGCATTGATCGACTCGATCAGCAGGATCATGTCCAGGCGCTCGGCAGAGAAAGCGCCGCCCACGAGAGCATGGCTCGATTCGCCGGACTTGATGCGATGGAAAGCCGTCTCGACGGCGGAAATACCCGAGGCCTCTTCGCCCATGAAAGTGCGCGACGAACCCGTGACCTTGTGTACGATGGAGATATTGCCGGCAAGCAGGTTCGAAAGCTGCGCCAGGAACAGGGTCGGCCGCAATTCGGTCGTCAGCTTCTCGTTCAGCAGCAGTTCGCGGTCATTGCGCTTCAGGCCCTCATTGACGATCAGCGTATCGACATTGGTATCGCGCTCACCGCCCCCGGCCGCGACGATCATGTCCATGGTACCGCATGCTTCGAGATCGTCCTTGAAGCCGGCATCGTCGAGCGCCAGGCCGGCAGTGAAGACGCCGATGCGCTGCCAGTTTTCCATCTGACGCTGATCGCCGCGCTTCGGGATCTGCTGCGACCAGTCGATTTCAGGCAGCGGATGCACGGGATAGGGTTTGAATTTCTCGGTTTCGACGATGGCCGCCGGCGCCTTGTCCGCCTTCAGCAGGGCGACATGCGCATCCTTGCCGACGCCCTGGCAGGTAACAATGCCGATACCCGTGATGACCACATCATTCTGAGCCTTGCTCATTCATCAATCCTCTTCGAATGCGGCGCCGGACAAGCCGGGAGCATCAACCGTTGGCGGCGATGGCGTCGAGAAGTCCGACCTCGCCCGCCCGCTTGCGCACGATATCGCCGAGCGGCACCTCATTAAACGGCATGGTCCGCAGCTTCAACTGAGCATCGCAGACCTTCTTTCCACCGATGGTAATACGCGCCTTGGTGACGGCAAAGCCCGAGCCCTCGTGCTCCAGATCGGCTTCGATGTCGAGTTCGGCTTCCGGCTCCACGAAGGTCCGCATCTTGGCGCCATCGACCGACATCAGGAATGGCATATAGGCAAATTTTGTCGCCGCAAGCACGAGCATGCCCGAAGCCTGCGCCATCGTTTCGATGAGGAGAACGCCTGGAACCAGCGGCATGCCCGGGAAATGGCCTTCGAAGACCGGGCTTTTCGCCGGAACGATGGAATGAGCCTTCAGCCGGCCCTTGGACAGATCGACAGATTCGACCCTGTCAATCATCTGGAAATATTCCAGCAGCATCAACGCCTCCGATCCAACTCGGCAACAAAGGACGCGCCGGGCGGGATACGCTATTTAAGAATGAAACCGCCCGGCCGCCATATTCATGGGCGGCTGGGCGGCAAAAAAATATAAGGATGTAGCTCAGCCCTTGGCGGCGCGCAGCTCATCGATCTTGGCGCAGAGATTCTTCAGCACGAAGTACTCTTCGGTCGAAACCTTGCCTTCGTTGACTTCCTGCGTCCACTGCTCGAGCGGGATCTTGATGCCGAATTCCTTGTCGATCGCAAAAACGATATCCAGGAAGTCCAGGCTGTCGATGCCGAGGTCGTCGATCGTGTGGCTATCCGGGGTGATGGTGTCACGGTCGATCTCGCTGGTTTCAGCGATAATGTCGGCAACTTTGTCAAATGTAGCAGTCACTGCCCATACCTCTTGAAATAATAATTCATCCCCTCATAGGGAAATCCATTCCAAAAGCCAATGGTTTCCACCAGAAACCCCGGCAATTTGGCAAGCCACTGTTGCGCAAACAGCAAAATGACAGTCGCGTCATAACTATGAAATCATGCGCGACATGGACGCGAGATACGGCAGCATTGCGGCCGAACCGCAACGGCGAAGCGCGCGTATTCGCTAAAGATCATTCGCTGATCACGATGCGCGTATTGTGAAGCCCAGCGTCAGCCGCCATCGCAAAGAAGGTGGCGGCATTGCGGGTATCGAGCCGCACGCAGCCATGCGATGCCGGCCGGCCGAGCTGACGCACCTCATAGGTGCCGTGAACGGCATAGCCGCCGTTGAAAAATACGGCATAGGGCATCGGCGCATCGTCGTATTTCTTCGAGCGGTGATCCTTCGACAGCCATTTGGCCGTATAGGAACCAATCGGCGTTACATAACCTCTGCGCGCCGTCGACACTCGCCAGCGATACTTCAGAGCTCCATCTTCGGAAACGGTCATTGTTTGCGATCGAAGATCGACCACTGCAACAACAGTTCCGGCGTAAGCCGAAATGGCGCTGAATTGCATGCATAGAGATGCCGTTACTGCTAACGCGATACCCTTCATCTTGCCCCTCCGACCGTTTGCCTCTTCTTGAAGCAATTCAGACGAAGGGAGAGTCTATCGCTATGCTGATTATACCAACTTAATACATATGGTGAGCGATTGATTAATTTGGATGCTCACAGGAGCACCAGGAATCCCAGGAAAGCGAGAAGCGTCAGCATCGAGCAAGCACAATAGAAGATGGAAATGCCCGCGTCGATATCGCTGACGGTTGCCGTATCGCGGCCGGCGCCATTGATCATCGGTTCGCGCACGAGCTCGCCGCCGTAGATTCGCGGGCCGGCGAGCTGAATATCGAGGGCACCGGCCATCGCCGCTTCCGGTCTGCCCGAGTTGGGCGAGCGATGTAGTCCGCCGTCGCGGACGGCGATGCGGATCGCATTTCCAAGCGCGGAGATTCCGCGCTTCACCAGAGCGCCGGCAGCAATCAACAGGATGGAGAGGCGCGCGGCCGGCCAGTTGGCGATATCGTCGAGACGCGCGGCAGCACGGCCGAAATCGACATAGGTCTCGGACTTGTGCCCGATCATCGAATCGGCGGTGTTCAGCATCTTGTAGAAAAACAGGCCCGGAAGGCCGAAAAAACCGTACCATAGGGCCGGCGCGACCACGCCGTCGGAAAAATTCTCGGCAAGGCTTTCGATGGCCGCGCGGCAGATACCCGGCTCGTCCAGGGTCTCTGGGTCGCGGCCGACGATGCGCGATACGGCAAGACGCCCGCCTTCCAGACCATCGGCGCGCAAGGCCCGCGATACCTCGCCGACATGATCGGCAAGACTCTTCTGCGCCATGAAAACCGCCACCAGCCCCGCCTCTACCAATATGCCGAGCCAGCCGAAAAAGACGAGAAATCCGTGAATGGCCCAACCGGCGATCACCGCTCCCATGAGCAGCGCGACGATCGACATGACACCGTTGCGGCGGCGAAGCACGCCGGGCAGATGCTTTGCGTTGAACCGGCGATCGAAAGCGGAAATCGCTTTGCCGAACAGCACGACCGGATGCGGAAAGCGCTGCCAAAGCCATTCGGGATCGCCGACGACACGATCAAGCAGCAAGGCAAGGACCAGAATGAGCAAATGTTCGTCGGCGGTCATGTCGAATAATCCTCTAATACCGCGGCGAGTCTTTCATCTGCCTTCTCATCCGGAGCCAGTCCGAAGCGGAGCCAATTGGGGGCGTAATCGAACTTGCGGACGAGAATATGATGACGGCAAAGATGCGTATATATGCCCTCGGCCCGGTCGTCTGCAACAAGAGCAAATAGCGCCGTACCTCCCGCAACCTGCAGCTTACCGCGGCGAAGAACCGTCTGCAGCGCCGAGTGCCGCTGAAGAACAAGCTTTCGTATGGCGCTTGTATCGCTTTCCATAAGGGAAGCAGCAATCGAAAGGGCCGGGCCGGAAACCGCCCAGGGCCCAAGCCAATCCTCGAAGCGCGTCAGGATCGAGTCTTCGGCAATTGCGAAGCCAAGGCGCAGGCCGGCCAGGCCGAAATACTTTCCGAAGGAGCGGAAGATAATCAGATTCGGCATAGAGGTGGCAAAAGGCGCCATGCTTGCCGCCGGTTCGATATCGCCGAAAGCCTCGTCGACTAAAAGAATACCGCCCTGCTCGCGCTGCCTGTCATGCAGTTCCCGCAATTCCTCGATGGGGAGCATCCGCCCATCGGGATTGTTGGGATTGACGGCTACGACCAGCCTGTCGTCGGCGGTGAGTTCGGCAACCGTCGAAATCTGGCGAACCTGCAGGCCGGCCGACGTGAAGGCGCGCGCATATTCGCCATAGGTCGGCGAAAAGATCGCAACCCTGCCGCCGGTGACGAGCCTCGGAAGCAATTGAATGACGGACTGCGTGCCTGGAACCGGCAGCGGCAGAATATCGCCGCTGCGATAATAGCCCCTTGCCGCCTCGCGTGCACGCTCCTGCAAATGCTGATCCGGCAGCCGGTGCCATGCGGCAGCCGGAATCTCCGGCAATGTCACCGGATTGGGATTGATGCCGGTCGACAGATCCAGCCAATCCTCCGGCCGCCCGCCATACTGACGCGCCGCCGCTGTGATGCCGCCGCCATGGATAATCCTGTTCGTCATGCGGCCTCGTCGGCAAGATCGATCAGATGCATATAGGAGCCGGCGACATTGGCGCGCTGCAGGCCGGCGGTACCCAGATCCTCGTTGAGCGCATCCCTGACCGCAAACAGACGGTCTGCCTCGCCTTCCGATACGATGGTCGAATAATGAAACTCGTGCGCCGTCATCGGCTTTTCGAAGAAAGAGCCGGCAAGCGGCACCACGCGTCGATAGCCGAGATGACGCTGCCGTTTTTCGTAGCTGGTGACGACGGGCAGCAGGCCGAGCATCCCGTGACGGGTGCCTGCCGCATCCACAAGACCCTCGCCGAGCACCATATACCCGCCGCACTCACCATAAATGCGCGCACCACGCGCGGCTGCGGCCTTGACGCCATTCTGGAAATGCTGCGCGGCGGTGAGCTTTCCGGCGTGCAATTCCGGATAGCCGCCCGGCAGATAGATGGCATCGGCATCGTCCGAAGGGGCTTCATCCGCGAGCGGAGAAAAAAAGGATATTTCCGCACCGCGGCGCTTCCAGCCGAGCAGCATATGCTCGTAGCAGAAGGCGAAGGCGATATCGCGCGCCACGGCAATACGCTGGCCGAACGGCATAAGGCGGGCAATATTGGCCGCTGAGGTGCGAACGAGATGCCGCTGCGCAGCCCGTAAGAGCAGCTCGAAATCGCATGCTTTCGACACGACCTCCGCCGCCGCCTCGATAAACTGCTCGAGCGCCCCATGCTCTCCAGCCTGAACCAGGCCCAGATGCCGTTCCGGCAAGGCCAGGTTTGCATCGCTGCGGATAACGGCGATAACAGGCATACGCACCGCATTCAGCGCCTGGCGCAACATCTTCTCATGCCTGTCGCTGGCGACACGATTGAGCACCACACCGGCGATGCGGATATCGGCGCGGAAATTGGCAAGGCCGATGACGACGGCCGCAACCGATTGGGACATGCGCGAGCAATCGACCACGAGCACGACGGATAGACCGAGCAAGGCGGCGAGATCGGCCGGCGTGCCCGTGCCATCGGCAGCACCATCGAAGAGACCCATCATCCCTTCGATCACAAGCATCCGCCCGCCGGCCCGATGAAGCTCCGAATTCGCGGAAATGAGCTCGGCGCGCATGGCCCAGGGATCGAAATTGAGGCAGGCTGATCCGACCGCCGCGGCATGGAAGGCGGGATCGATATAGTCGGGTCCAGCCTTCCCGGGCGCGACCGCTACACCCCTGTTTCTCAATGCTCGCAGCAGACCAAGCGTAAATGTGGTCTTGCCGGAGCCTGACGAGGGTGCAGCGATCAGAAGTCCGCTCATGCCGGCACCTTGCGTCCGCTCTCGCCGGGCCTTTCGGTCGGCGGCACCAGGGTGCGGCCGGAAAGCGCGCCCAGCCAGTCGAGCGATGGCCGCAGCTTCACCACCTCGCCGACAACGACGATGGCGGGCGGCTCGAGACCGGACGCTTCGACATCGGCAGCCGCACGCCCAAGCGTCGTCTCCAGCACTTGCTGGGAGGGCGTCGCCGCATTGCAGACGAAGGCAATCGCCTCGTCCGCCGAACGGCCGGCCGCGATAAGATTGGCGCTGATCTGCGCGATATGCTTCATTGCCATATACATAACGATAACGGGCGATCCCTTGCCGATCGCCTCCCAGTCGATCGCATCGGGCACCACGCCGGACGAATCGTGGCCGGTGAGGAAGGTTACGGCGTGGTTGACGTCGCGATGGGTAACCGGAATGCCGGCATAGGCAAGGCCGCCGATCCCGGCGGTAATGCCGGGCACGATGCGGAAAGGAATGCCGTGCTGAACGAGCATCAGCGCCTCCTCGCCGCCCCGCCCGAAAACGAAGGGGTCGCCGCCCTTGAGGCGCAATACGCGCTTGCCTGACCGCGCCAGTTCCACCAGCCGCAGGGAAATGTCCCGCTGCTTGGCCGATGGCTTGCCGCCGCGCTTGCCGGCATATTCCAGCATAGCGCCCGGGCGGGCGAGCTTCAGGCAATCCTCGTTGACAAGCGCATCGTGCACGATGACATCAGCCTCCGCCAATCCCTTGGCGGCCAGCAGGGTCAAAAGCCCTGGATCGCCCGGCCCGGCGCCAACGAGCCAGACCGACCCCGGCTCCAAGGCCGGCAGAGTGGAAAAAGCAGTATCGTTCATCCCATGTGTCCTATGCCCGGCCGGGCGAAATTGCAATGTTGAGAACGGGATAAGACGATCTCGGTTCGACGTCGCTCCCGCTGCAAACATTACGCCACATATCCCCGCAGCATGAGCGGCAACACGCTATGGGCTTTTCCAACGGCGACAGGGAACAAAACACGTCGATCGCATGGCATCCGACCCAACATACCGGGAAACTCATACGGGGTCTTGATAGGATGGGTGAAGGGGCCCAATCGACCCCTTCACGGAGCTTAGTGCTTCACCTTGCCCAAAATCGCGTCGCGTATCAGATCGAGAACCTGCTGCGAGCGGATGCCGATGCAAGCGATCTGGTTCGGCAGATTGTCCCAATCACCCGGCGGAAAGTGGCGGCCGGCTGGCTTGATGACAGTCTGACCATCGGCAATGCCGCCGCAGACGACGCGGATCGAACCCTCGATCGTGTCGAACAGCTCCGGGGCCACGACATAGACGCAAGCGCAGCTATCGTGGACCATCATGCCGTCTTCGACCGCATGCTTGTAAAAATCGATGTAGGACTGCGACAAGTCGGCCAGGAGCTGCACCGAAGGTCCGCCCGCTTTCGCCATATCGGCGAGATAGCTGCGGCTCATGGTCGTCACCGACGTCACGTCAAGACCGACCACGACCACCTTCCAGGCCGCCGTCATGACGAAATCGGCGGCTTCCGGATCGCCGTGAATATTGGCTTCCGCGACCGGAGAGACATTGCCCGGCACATAGAAATTGCCGCCCATGATGACAACGCCCTTCACGAGCTTGGCGATTTCCGGATCGTGCTTCAATGCCAATGCCAGATTGGTCATGCGGCCGACGGCGACCAGGGTCACCTCCCCCGGATGGGCGCGAACCGTGTCGATGATGAACTGATAGGCCGGCCGCGGATCCGTCGGCAAATCGATCGTGTCGGGCACGTCGATGTCGCCGAGACCGTTATGGCCGTGAACCATCGTCGGCCAGGGACGCTCGTGCCGCGACGGATCGAAGGTAACGCTGGCGCCGCGCGCGACCGGGCATGGAATATTCCACTCGCGCTTCAGGAACAGCGCGTTACGCGTCGTCGTATCCACGGAGGCATTGCCGAAAACCGTCGTCACGCCGAGAAGGTCGATACCCGGGTGACGATGCAAAAAGAGAAGCGCCATGGCGTCGTCGACGCCAGGATCGGTATCATAGATGACCTTATGCATGATTTTTCCTTACCAACATACTGAATAAGCATGATCTTCCGGAAGTTTCCTCCGCTTGGGATCAGCGCTTGACCTACCGGCATACACGAGAATAGCCGGCGGTGAAATGCCGTCGGGATCTCCTGCGGATCATTTGCGAGACTTGCGTTGCGAATTCGCCGCTCAGGTGATCCGGGCGATGGCCGCCGTGGCAAAGCCGGACTTGATCTTGGGAAGCACAAGCTCGGAATCCGGGCCGGCGGCCGCCAGCGCCGCAGCCTCGGCAACGCCGTGACAACCGACATGAGCGAAAACGATCTCGGAGGGGTTCTTCAGTCTGGGCGTCTCCCGCTCCAATGCGGCCGCCTTGAAGAAGCGTGCCGGAAGACGAAAATGCTTGGCGGTCTCAAGGATGGCCGGTTCGTCCATGCGCGTGTCGATCGATACAACGGCCAGAACCTGATCACTCCCGATTCCGACCTCGTGGAATGCTCTTTCCGCAAGCATCCGCACCTCATTCCAGTCCGTGCCGCGCTCGCAGCCAAGACCCAGGAGATAGCGGCGGGTGGAGTTGGCATATGTCGTCATAGTCGCTCCCAACAGCATCGACCGATAGGACAGCTGTAGCGGGCACCTTTTGGCACGTCAATTTCGCCTGGTGTGTCCTGATAGCAATTGCCTTGCGGCGGGCGAAGTGCCAGAAGGCCGGTGATTTCCCGCCTCAGAGTTCCCCCGCCTTGCCAGATATCACAATTCAGATCCTGCTTTCGCTCTTCGCTGCAGCATTCTTCGCCGGTTTCGTCGATTCCATTGCTGGCGGCGGCGGGCTGATTACCGTCCCCGCCATGCTGCTGTCAGGCATTCCGCCGCTGCAAACCCTCGGCACGAACAAGGTGCAGTCCATCTGCGGCGCGGCTTCGGCTACGATCGCTTATGCCCGACAGGGACACGTCAAGCTTCGCGAGCAGCTTCCGATGGCGTTGATGGCCGTCATCGGCGGCATGCTCGGCGCGATGCTGGCGACAATCATGCCAAGTCAGGTCCTGCGCATCATCCTGCCCATTCTGCTGATTGCAATCGCCCTCTATTTCGCCCTGAAACCCAATCTCGGCGACGTCGAAAAGCATCGGCGCATGAGCGCCGGGCTCTTCGGCGTGACACTCGTGCCGTTGATCGGCTTCTATGACGGCGCGTTCGGCCCCGGCACCGGCTCGTTCCTGATGCTCGCCTTCGTGACCCTCGCCGGCTTCGGCCTTTTGAAGGCGACGGCGCATACGAAACTGCTCAATTTCGGATCGAACCTCGGCGGCCTCATCGTCTTCATCTTCTCCGGCGCTATCCTTTGGAAAATCGGGCTGACGATGGGGCTTGGCCAATTCCTCGGCGCGCAGCTCGGCTCGCGGCTTGCCATGCGCATCGGCGCCAAGCTGATCAAACCGTTGCTGGTCGTCGTCTGCATCGCCTTTGCAATCAAGCTGCTGGCAGACCCCACTCATCCCGTCAGGATTTGGCTCGGCCTTTAAAAGCGGACCTTTGATTACCTCCGACGTAATTGATAGTGCTTCGGTACTCACCGATGATCGCCCTGCCTGAACGGTTCAGGCGATCCAAAAGGAGTTGACCGATGACTGACGCAAACACCATCGCACGCCGCTATATCGCCATCTGGAACGAGGCCGACACGGAACGCCGCCGTGCGCTCATTGCCGAGGCTTGGACGGAAAACTGCAGCTATGTCGATCCGATGATGCGCGCCGATAATCGGGAGCAGATTCATGCGCTGGTCACAGCCGCCCATGAGCGCTTCCCCGGCTTCCGTTTCACGCTCATCACCGAGGGCGACCGCCATGGCGACAATCTTCGCTTCTCCTGGGGCTTCGGCCCGGCCGACGCCGAGCCGCTGATCAAGGGCACGGATTTCGCCATCCTCGAAGGCGAGCGACTGAAATCCGTTCACGGCTTCATCGATCAGCTGCCGGCTGCCGCATGATGAACCCGGCCCGCTCTCTCGGCGATCATCTGCGCGAATGGCGGCAACGCCGCCGCATGAGCCAGCTCGAATTCGCCCTCGAAGCCAATATATCGCAGCGACATCTGAGCTTCATCGAGAGCGGGCGGGCGCTTCCGAGCCGCGAGATGCTGATGCATCTCGCAGAACGGCTCGGCGTACCCTTGCGCGACCGTAACCCCATGCTTCTGGCGGCCGGATTTGCTCCGGTCTTTCCCGAACGCAAGCTGGACGACCCTGCGCTTGCGCCGGCACGGCGCGCCATCGACATGCTGCTGAAGGGACACGAACCCTTCCCGGCTCTGGCGGTCGACCGGCACTGGACACTGACCGCCGCCAATGCCGCCGTTGCGCCCCTGCTTGCCGGTGTCCTCGATGTCTCGTTGACCCAGGGGCCGGTTAACGTCCTGCGATTGAGCCTGCATCCCCAAGGTCTGGCATCCCGCATCGCCAATCTAGCCGAATGGCGGGCACATCTGTTGGAGCGCCTACGCCAACAGATATCGGCGACCGGCGATCCCATCCTGATAAAACTGCTTGCGGAACTGTCGGCCTATCCCGCACCGCCTGCGCCGAAATCGGCGGTTCCGGAGCGGGATTTCGCCGGCATTGCCGTACCTCTGGAGCTTGTCACCGAGGCGGGACATCTCTCGTTTCTATCCACCACGACTGTCTTCGGAACGCCTGTCGATGTCACGCTGTCGGAACTCGCAATCGAATCCTTCTTTCCCGCGAATCCCCATACGGCGGAAGCGCTGAAGAGGATGCTGCCGGGCAGTTGAACGCGCGGCGGGCGATCAGAACTCGACGCCCGGCTGGCCCTTGATGCCCGAACGGAAAGGATGCTTGATCAATTCCATCTCGGTCACGAGATCGGCAATCTCGATCAGCTCCTCCTTGGCATTGCGGCCCGTCAGAACCACATGGGTCATGTAAGGCTTCTCGTTCTTGAGGAACTCAAGCACCTCATGGATATCGAGATAGTCGTATCGCAGCGCGATATTGATCTCATCCAGCAGCACCATGGAGTTGCGTTCGTCGCGGATCAGTTCCTTGGCCTTTTCCCAGGCAGCGGACGCCGCCGCCACGTCGCGCGCGCGATCCTGAGTCTCCCATGTGAAGCCCTCGCCCATCGTGTGAAACTGGCAAAGATCGGAGAAATGCTTCTCGATCAAATCGCGCTCACCGGTCCACATGGCGCCCTTGATGAACTGCACCACCGCACTCGGCTTTCCATGGGCGATGTGGCGGAAGATCATGCCGAAGGCGGAGGAAGACTTTCCCTTGCCCTTGCCGGTATGGACGATGATCAGGCCCTTCTCGTCTGTCTTGGTCGCCATGATCTTGTCGCGGGCGGCCTTCTTCTTCGCCATCTTGTCGGCGTGACGGGCGTCGTCGTTCTTCGGGACATCCGCGCCGGTTTCGGCCAATTCGTCGCTCATTGCATTCTCCCTGATATGATCGATTTCTGTGTCAGCGGTCCGCCACGCCAGAGGTAAAGCGCAACAAGGGGCTGGTCTTCCGTGCGCATCGCGTGGCGGATATTCGAGGGGTGATGGATGATCTCGCCCGACCAGCGCGGCAGGAACGGCTGGGCATCCTTGCTCCATAACGAGCCGTCGGTCAGCGGAATATAGATCTCCTCCGCCTCATGATGATGGTCCGGATAATGCACATCGGGACCGAGCAGCAGGAAGCCGCCCGCCATCTCTTCGCTTGCGAAATGCCCGCGCGTACCGAACAACTCCACCCAGCCATATCGCTGCAGGAAATCGCTGCCGAAATCGGTGACGCCGTAGGTCTGGGCCCAATGAAGCAAATCAGCGGAGCGATAAAGCCCGTCGAGCAGAGCCCCTTCCGCCCCGCTGGCAGCTCGATTGCGCGTGCGAAGATAGGCCACCGCGGGAAGATCGCATGCCGCAAGCGACCGCTCCTCCATCGGCCAATCGAACCCCTCGAGAAAATGCCGCAGTAACGGATCGCTGCGCGACCGCAGATAATCCCGAAAGGCGGCCAAAAGCTCGTCGACCGCACTCATGCTGCCGCCTCCTTACCCTCTTTCAGGCTTTCCAGATCGAATCGCGCCGAATTGCTTCTCGGCGTCCAGAGCTTGCGGTCGATCGCCTCCAGCAGACGTTCCCGCATGTCCCTCAGCGCAGCCGGATTCTTCTCCCCCATGAAATCCCGCACATGCTGATCAACGACAAAGGCCTGATAGACGGCTTCGAAATGATGATTGCGCACGGCACCCGTCGTCGCGGCGAAGGCAAAGAGATAATCCACCGTTGCAGCAATCTCGAAGGCGCCTTTGTAGCCATGGCGCATGATGCCCTCGATCCACTTGGGATTGACGACGCGGCCGCGCACGACCCGGCCGATCTCCTCTTCAAGCGAGCGGATCACAGGCTTTTCCGGCCTCGAATGATCATTGTGGTAGATCGAGGGACGCGCGCCGCCAAGTTGTTCGGCCGCCGCAGCCATGCCGCCCTCGAATTGATAATAATCGTCGCTGTCGAGGAGGTCATGCTCGCGATTGTCCTGATTCTGCACGACCGCCTGGATCGAACGCAACCGCTCCTCGAAGACGCCGCGCTCGGCTCTTCCTTCCTCGCCGGCGCCATAGGCATAGCTACCCCAGACGAGATAAGCCTCGGCCAAATCGGCACGCCGCTCCCAGCCCTTCTCATCGATCAGCGCCTGCAGACCGGCGCCGTAGGCTCCGGGCTTGGAGCCGAAGATGCGATAACCGGCCCTGCGGCTGGCAGACGCCGTGTCCAGTCCGGCTGCCTCAAGCCGCGCGATCTCGCCGCGCATGCGCGCTGCAATCGGATTGTCGGCCGCATCTTCATCCAGCATGCCGACGGCGCGGATAGCCTTGTCGAACAAGGCGATCTGCTCGGGAAATGCATCACGGAAAAAGCCGGATATGCGCAACGTGACATCGACACGCGGCCGCCCAAGCATGGCCGGCGGGATGACCTCATAGCCGGTGACGCGGCGCGACGTCATATCCCAGACGGGCTTGACGCCGATCAGTGCCAGCGCCTGCGCGACATCGTCGCCACCCGTGCGCATGTTCGACGTGCCCCAGGCGGTCAGCCCGAAGGAAACGGGCCATTCGCCGTGATCCTGAACGTAGCGGCGCACCAGCAGCTCGGCCGATTTTTTGCCAAGTTCGTAAGCCGCCGGCGTCGGCACGGCGCGGCTATCGACCGAATAGAAATTCCGTCCCGTCGGCAGAACATCCGGTCGGCCACGCGTCGGGGCGCCGGAGGGGCCGGGAGGAACGAAACGGCCGTCGAGGCCCTTGAGCAGGGCTGCGATCTCGGCATCACCGCAGGAGAGGATGGAGGGCTGGAGCTTTGCGGCGATCTCGCTGAGGACCAGGCGGGTGTTTGGCCAGTTGTCGGGACAGGCTATTTCGCCGTCCACGAGCTTTGCGGCCAGCAGTTCGATGCGCTCGACCGTGTCGCCTTGGGTGCGCCATGGGGCGTTGGAGACATCTTGGAGGATGCCGGCGCGCGACCCCGTCCATTCGGCCGCCATGTCGCAATCCAAAGGGTCGAATGGCTTGTGTGGAGAGATGCCCCCCTGTGTCAGCTTCGCTGACATCTCCCCCACAAGGGGGGAGATTGGGGGGAGTATGCTGCCCGCTTCTCCTGATGCATCACCAATCGCGTCAGCGGATTCGATAGTCATTTGAGGCGATGCCGTGCCACGAGCAACCAATCTCCCCCCCTGTGGGGGAGATGTCGCGAACGCGGCAGAGGGGGGTACCGTACCCTCCCCATGCCCCACGCTGACAAAAGCATCCCGTGCAATCGCGCGCTGCAGACTCTGATCTCCACCCTCGCCCAGACCGCGCGGCACCCTTGCCAGCGCCACCGTCAAATCCGTCAGCAGCCGCCCGGAAGGCGAAACGCCGAAAATGTGCAAGCCATCGCGGATCTGCATTTCCTTGAGATCGCAGAGGTAAGCATCGAGTTTGCGCAAGGCCTCATCTTCGCCTTCGCCCTTGGCGATGCCCGCATCCTGATCCAAGCCGATATCGGCGACGAGGTCGAGGATCTGCTTGCGCAACAGACGAATGCGGCGGGGGTCGCCGCCCGAAGCCTCGTAATATTCGTCGACCAGCGCCTCGAGATCCTTCAGCGGACCGTAGCTTTCGGCGCGCGTCAGCGCCGGCGTCAGGTGATCGATGATGACGGCGCTCGTGCGGCGCTTGGCCTGCGTGCCCTCGCCGGGATCGTTGACGATGAAGGGATAGAGGTTCGGCAGCGGCCCGAGGATCGCTTCCGGGTAACAGGTTTCCGACAAGGCCAGCGCCTTGCCGGGAAGCCATTCGAGATTGCCGTGCTTGCCCATGTGGATGACTGCATGCGCATCGAAGGAGCGGCGCAGGAAAGTATAGAAGGCCAGATAGCCGTGCGGCGGCACGAGATCGGGAGAGTGGTAGCTCTCCTTCGGATCGATATTGTAGCCGCGTGCCGGCTGGATGCCGACAAGCATATCGCCGAAGCGGGCGAACGGCAAGGCAAAACCGTCATCGAGCGCGTAAGGATCGACGTCCGGATCGCCCCAGCGCGCCGTGATCTCATTCTGAATCTGTTTGGGAAGCGACGAGAAGAAATCCTTATAGTCGCTGTAGGAAAGCCTCTCGCGAACGACGCGGCCATCATGGCCGGAATTTGTCGGACCTTCCGCCAGGTGCCGCATCAGCGCATCGCCATCGGCAGGCAGATCGGCAACGCCATAACCTGCCGCCTTCATCGCCTTCAATACCTCGATCGTGCCGGCCGGCGTATCGAGCCCGACGCCATTGCCGAGACGTCCATCCCGATTGGGATAATTCGCCATGACGAGCGCGACGCGGCGATCGCCGGGCGGCGTATTGCGCAGCCGCGCCCAATTGGCAGCCAGCCGCGCCGTGTAACGCATGCGATCCTCAAGCGGTTCGCTGGCAACGATATTGGCCTCGACACGCTCGTCATAGCGGGCCGCCGCCTTGAAGGATACGGCGCGGGCGAGAACGCGCCCGTCGACCTCGGGCAACGCCACATTCATGCCGAGATCGCGAGCCGAAAGTCCTTGAGACGACGCTTCCCAGGCTTCTTTGGACGAAGCCGAGAAGATGGCTTGCAGAACGACGGCATCACCCGTTTCCAGAACCGTCGCCTGCCGATCCGCGCCCGGTGCCGACACTGCAAAGCCTGTCGCATTGATGACGACGCCCGGCTGCAGCTCGGTAAAGACGCTTTCGAGAATGCCGACGGATACGGCATCCTTGAGGCTATAGGCAAAAACCGGCAGCGGCCGCATTCCCTCGGCGATAAGCGCCTCGATCATAGCTTCGACAGGTTTGGTTTCACCGCTCTGGACGAGAGCGCGGTAGAAGGAAATCGCGACAGTCGGGGATTCGAGTCCCTCCGGGACCGCCACGGCCGAATTGGAAACCCTCCGCCATTCGTCAACGCCGATCACGCCCCTGCCCGGCCACCATATGCCGGCCTTCATCAAGGGCACGGCAGGCATCGGCTTCTCGGTGCCCGCGAGTATCGCCTCGGCATAGGCAAGAAACGCGCGCGAATTCGTCTCGCCGCCCTCGATCAGATAGGACCAGAGCGCGTTGAGATCGTCGAGCGCAACGTTGGAAAAAGGTGTCAGCCCCGGATCCGGCTTCGAATCCCCTGGCAGCACCGCAATCAAGGCACCCTGGCGTGCAGCGCAGGCATGCAGCGCCTCCAGCGCATAGTGGAAATAGCTCGCGCCACCAAGCGCCCGCACGACGATGAGCTTCGCATGCCGCGCCGTCCTGTCGATATAGGTATCGACGGACATGGGATGCTTGAGGCTCATCAGGCTTGCAAGCCGCAGGGAACGGTCGCCCTCGCGATGCGCTGCGGCAATCGCCGCAAGCTCGGTATCGGCGGCCGACAGGAAGAGAATATCGCCGGGCGACTGCCCGAGATCGATCGCCTCTTCGCCGTCGCTGATCGTTCCCTTTTGAGCCAGGAGGAGATGCATGGATTTCCCTTAGACCAGCGCTTCGATCGCTTTGCGAACGATCGTCTCGTTCATCTCGTGCAGGCCGATCACCACAAGCCGGGTCGCGCGCGCTTCACCCGGCATCCAGGCGCGATCGAAATAAGTATCGATGCGGCTGCCAACGGCCTGAAGCTGCAGGCGCATGGGCTTGCCCGGAACATCCACGAAGCCCTTGAGACGCAGCACGTCATGTTCCGCAATCACGCCCTTCAGCGCATCGACGAAGGCGGCCGGATCGGCAATCGGGCCGAGTTCGACGACGAAGCTGTCGAATTCGTCGTGATCGTGCGGCGTTCCATCCTCATGCTCCAGCTCGTGATGCGATTTGCGGTTCGCGATATCGCCTTCCGTGCCGATGCCGAGGCCGAGCAGGACGGCGGCCGGCACGTCGCCGTTCCTGGCTTCGATGATCGTCGGCTTGCGGGCCGTGCGCGAGGCAACCTCGGCGCGGACGCGGCCGAGACCATCGACATCGATCAGATCGGTCTTGTTGAGCACGATCAGATCGGCACAGGTCAGCTGATCCTCGAACAGTTCCTCGATCGGGCTTTCATGATCGAGTGAATCGTCCTCGACGCGGGCGGCCTCGACGGCGTCGTGATCGTCGGCGAAACGGCCGGCCGCAACGGCCGCGCTATCGACGACGGTAATGACACCGTCCACCGTCACGTGGGTGCGGATGTCAGGCCAGTTGAAGGCGGCGACCAGCGGCTGCGGCAACGCAAGGCCAGAGGTCTCGATGACGATGTGATCCGGGCGCGCGTCGCGCTCCAGCAGCTTCGTCATGGTGGGGATGAAATCGTCGGCCACGGTGCAGCAGATGCAGCCATTGGTCAATTCGATGATATCGTCTTCGGTGCAGTTCTCCGCGCCGCAACCCTTCAGCACGTCGCCATCGACCCCGAGATCGCCGAATTCGTTGATGATCAGCGCGATCTTCTTGCCGCCGGCGTTCTGCAGGAGGTTGCGGATCATCGTCGTCTTGCCGGCTCCTAGGAAGCCGGTGATGACGGTGGCGGGAATCTTTTCCTGGTTCATATGGATCAACCCTTCATTTTCAGCGGGAGGCCCGCTGCGATAAGATAAACTTCGGCACTTGCCGCCGCGGCCATCTGGTGCAGGCGGCCGGCATGATCGCGAAATTCTCGCGCCATGCGATTCTCCGGCACGATTCCCAAGCCTACCTCGTTGGACACGAGAACGAGCCGCGATCGTGCGGTCGGCAGAAATTGAGTGAGCGCGGCAAATTCCGCCGCCATGTCACGCTCCGCCATCATCAGATTGGTCACCCAGAGCGTCAGGCAGTCGACAAGCACCGCCCGCCCCTCGGCGTCGATCGCGGCAAGTTGCGCCACAAGATCGATCGGCTCCTCATGCGTCTGCCAAAGGTTGCCGCGGTCGGCACGATGCTGGGCGATGCGCTCGCGCATCTCGTCATCCCACGCCCGCCCGGTCGCCACATAGTGACGTTCCAGCCCCATGTCCGAAATCAGGGATTCGGCAAACCTGGATTTGCCGGAACGCGCGCCGCCGAGGACGAAAACTGCTTGGGAAGCTGAAGACGACATCCGCTATTGCCGCTCCCACGCAAAAGCGAGGCTCGTCGGCATCAAGCCGATACCGGAAAACGGGCGCCTACACGCCGAAAACTCGTCTTGCGCCATGACAACCTCCGTGCTGGCAGCGGGACTGACGTCCCAGGACAGGCTCTGCGCCCGGCACGCATGGCAGGTCTCCTGGCTCGCGGATAAGGCGCTGCGACGGGGGCGGACCGAAATCGGTCGCCCCAGTCGTACGCCGGCGGATCTTTCTCGCCTTCCCGGCAACGCATCATGAAAAGGCGGACGATTCGTAGAACAAGAGGCGTCCAGCCCCGGTTGATCATGATGCCACGCCAGTGGCTTTTTCAATTTGTGCCTGCCTCGCCCCGTTCGCCCCATGCGAACCATCGACGGAGTAGGATTCAAACCGAACGAAAGACCCTGACCGCTCTACAGTCGCGGGGTCGGCTGTGATGAGAACGCCCGGATTGGGTCCGTCCCTACACATTCCCTTTTCATCCCATGCGGCAGATCGCCGCTCGGGAACCATTCGTTATGCCGGCAATGATTAGGCCTTCACTTGCGTCAAGTCAATCAACGGTACGGATGCGACCTTAGCCGTCCTGATTGCGAAATCGGCTGAAAATTCCCACGAAACCAGCGGTTTTTTTGCCGTATTTCTTTGATGTTAGGGGTTTATAGAGGGTAGGCTCTCACATTCGAATAAACACGTATCGTCCGTTTCCCATGTTACAGAAATTCCAACCGCGACGCCTTGGCGTCTTCTCGGCCCTATTCGATCTCGGTCGCTTCAGGGCATTGCTGCGTCGTGGCGAATTGGGACTTGTTTTCGCCGGGGCGCTCGCAGGAATAGCATCCGGCTGCGCCGTGACGACGATGAGCTATATCTCGCGCAAGCTTCATAGCGTCATCTACGGCATAACCGACTACGAACGCTTGAGTTCGGCGGCGTTGGCTATTCAGGACAAATCGGTATTGTTCATCGCACCGATCGCCGGCGGCATCATTCTCGGCATACTGCTCTACATATTATCGCGCACGCGCAAGAAGCCGATGGTCGACCCGATCGAAGCCAATGCGCTGCACGGCGGACGCATGTCGCTCACCGATAGTATCATCGTTGCCGTGCAGAATCTGATCTCGAACGGATTTGGCGCCTCTGTCGGGCTCGAAGCCGGCTATACGCAGATTGCCGCCGGCATTGCCTCCAAATTCGGCTACAAGATGCAGATGCGCCGCGCGGACCTGCGCATGCTCGTCGGCTGCGGCGCGGCCGGCGCCATCGCCGCCGCGTTCAACGCGCCGCTCACCGGCGCCTTCTACGCCTTCGAGCTGATCATCGGCAGCTATTCGATCGTGACCCTGACACCCGTCGTCGTCTCGGCGCTGATATCGACGATGATCGCAAGACTGCTCGCCGGCGACGATTTCGCCATCGATATCGATCATTTCGGGGCGATCGTTCCGGCGGATTATCTTCCAGCCATCCTGCTCGGCGCCTTCTGTGCCGGTATCGGCATCCTGATCATGCAGGGCGTCGCATGGGTCGAGGAACTGGCGCGCAAAAGCTCCATCGCGCCGCCCTTCCGTCCCGCGCTTGGCGGCCTCGTCGTCGGAACATTGGCGCTGATCTCGCCACAGGTTCTGTCTGCCGGCCATGGCGCCCTGCATCTCAACCTTTCGACCGATGTGACGCTCGGCGCACTTGTCGGCGTCTTCATCCTGAAATCCCTGGCATCAGCGGTTTCGATCGGCTCCGGCTTCAGAGGCGGCCTCTTCTTTGCCTCCCTGTTCATGGGCGCACTGCTTGGCAAGATCTTCGCCTATTGCGCGCCCTATTTCGATCACGCCACGCTGACGCCGGCCGTCTACGCAGTGGTCGGCATGAGCTCGCTTGCCGTCGCGATCATCGGGGGGCCGCTGACGATGACGTTCCTGGCGCTCGAAATCACCGGGGATTTCCCAATCACCGCCCTGGTTCTGGCGGCCGTCATCACCTCCTCGCTGGTGGTGCGCACGACCTTCGGTTACTCCTTCGCCACATGGCGCTTCCACTTGCGCGGCGAGAGCA
Source organism: Rhizobium sp. JAB6 (assembly GCF_003024605.1). Taxonomy (GTDB): domain Bacteria; phylum Pseudomonadota; class Alphaproteobacteria; order Rhizobiales; family Rhizobiaceae; genus Rhizobium. Next base: position 240,096 of record NZ_PYJQ01000009.1, read on the forward strand.
TCCGCAGCGCTCACGATGTCGGCTGGATCCGCAACCTGACGGTCGCGCGCATGATGCGCCCCGATGTACATACCGCCAGCATCGACATGAGCATCGAGGACTTCCGCAAGAATTTCCCGATCGGCTCGGCGCAGCGCGTCATCCTGGTCGACAAGAACGAAAAATATTCCGGAATGGTCCTCGTGCCCGACGTCTATGCGAGCCCGATCGAAAAGGAGGACGAGGAGCACGGCCTTTCCGATTTCATTCAGCTGCGCAACGAGTTTCTGCAGCCGCAAATGAACGCCAAGCAGGCAGCCGCCATGTTCGAGCAGACGAAGAGCGAAGCCCTCGTCGTGGTCAACGACCTTATCGAACGCAAGGTCATCGGCCTGCTGACGGAGAGCTATACGCTGCGTCGCTACAGCGAAGAACTCGACCGCCGCCGTCGGGAAGTTTCCGGCGAACTTTAGGCGGCTACCAGGCTATCCAGCCAGGCGGGATCGAGCACGCTTTCCAGCTCCGCCGCAACGTCGTCCAGAGCCGCATCGACGCTGGCGCGATAGTTCATGCGCTCGCCGGAAAGGCCGAAGCTTGCCAGCAGCCTTGCCCGGTAAGCGTCGCTGCCGAAGAGCCCATGCAGATATGTGCCCATGACGCGACCATCCGGCGATACGGCTCCGTCGGGCCGTCCGTCGATGACAGTCGAAGGCCGCTCGGAGTCCGGACCACACGTCACGCCGAGATGGATTTCATAGCCCGATAGCGGCACGTCATATTCCTTGGAAACGGCCGTGCTGTTGCGCACCGTCTTTTCCGGCGCCATTTCCGTCTCGATATCGAGCAGACCCAATCCGGGCGTTTCGGTGACTGATCCTTCAATGCCAAGTGGATCACGGACCGTATGGCCGAGCATCTGGTAGCCGCCGCAAATGCCGATGACGCGGCCACCGCGGCGCACATGCGCGGCTATATCGCGGTCCCATCCCTGTTCACGCAGATCCAGCAGGTCACCGATCGTAGACTTCGAGCCCGGCAGCACCACCAGTCCCGCATCGGCAGGCAAACGCTCTCCAGCGCGGACGAAGACCAGATCGATATCCGGTTCGGCCCGCAGCGGATCGAGATCGTCGAAATTGGCGATGCGTGACAGCACGGGCACGGCGACCTTCAATGCACCGGACGAGCCGCGGGCAAGCCGCTCCAGCACAACGGAATCCTCCGCCGGCAAACGCGCCGCCGCCTTCAGCCAGGGCACGACACCATGGCATTTCCAGCCCGTGAAGCTGCCAATCGCCTCTATGCCCTCACCGAACAGCGAAATATCGCCACGAAACTTGTTGATCAGATAACCGCGGATCATCCGCCGGTCTTCCTCGGGCAATATATGGTATGTGCCGACCAGCGATGCGATCACGCCGCCGCGGTCTATGTCGCCGACCAGCACGACGGGGACATTGGCGCGTGTCGCAAAGCCCATATTGGCGATGTCGCCGCACCGCAGATTGATTTCGGCGGGCGAACCTGCCCCCTCGACGATCACGAGATCGGTTCCCGCCCGCATCGTTGCGAAGCTTTCGAGCACGGCGCCCAGCAATTGCGGCTTGAGCGCCTGATAGTCCCTGCCCTTGGCGTGGCCCCAGACCTTGCCCTGCACGATGATCTGGCTGCCCGTTTCCGATTGCGGCTTCAGCAATACGGGATTCATGTGAACCGATGAGGGAACGCGCGACGCCAGCGACTGCAGCCACTGGGCGCGTCCGATTTCGCCGCCATCTTCGGCAACGGCGGCATTGTTCGACATGTTCTGCGGCTTGAACGGGCGCACTCTCACGCCCCTGTTTGCGAACAGCCGGCACAAGCCCGCGACCAATACCGTTTTTCCGACATCCGAGCCGGTTCCCTGCAGCATGATCGCTTTTGTCATTCCCCACCACCTCGATATGCTACAGCCACTGAAAATGCTGGATTTCGCCTTGATTTCGCCGCGATCCCACTGCTCGCAGCCCACAGCCACGATACAAAAATACATCACCCACCGATATCCTCTATTTGCGACATCGGATGGCGATTTCATCCATTGTGGGTTACGCAGGAGAGGATTATCTGCATCGCGAAAACAAACAACGAAAACGGCCGATCCGGCCCGGAGGATACCCCAATGCTCTTCATCTTCAACAGACAGAATTCCATCCAGATCGCCTGGAACGGCAAGCTTCCGGCTCACCGCCCCGAGAACCGCCTGCAGCAACTCGATACGCGCTTCGGCACGGTCGGCTTCATCCGCACCTATAATGCTGGCTGATATCGCGTCAAGCCGCCGATCCGACCCGTGAGAAGCCGCTATGCGACAGCACCGGCGGCTTTATTTTTTGATCATTGCCGGGATTGGAGTGGATTGCCGCTCCCACACGTGAAACTGCCTCGTAACGGCGCTATTTAAGCGCGAAAACCGCGCGATCCGGAGATCGACGCGGTTTGCCAAAAACGCCGGCTGCCCTGCACATACACCGCAAGGTTCGCTCTCCCCGGTACGCAATACCTGATCCAGGGAAGCAGCGGTATGTCCCCCGCCACGTATCGATTGATAAACCGACATCGTTACCGGAGGGTTATTAAGTGCTTAAATTAGAGTGAATCCGAAAATTTTTTGAAAATTTTCCGCTTTGCGGTGAGAAATCGGAAACGACGCAAATTGAATACAAAACGTCTTTGAGGGACGCGATATTTGAGCGCCATTCACCTCCGGCTCGACGTATAGCTTCGTGAAAGCCACGCAATGACCGTTTTGCAGCGACGAATAGCAGAAAACAGGCTAATTCAGGCGCTTAATTAAGCTTCTCCAAGAGGCACGATAACGTCCATTGACCTACGGGCTGTTGATTTCTTCATCCAAATCCTTACGCTGCCCCACGTCGATGCAAAGAATGCCCGGCCGCGACAGAGTTCGGCGGTCGCAAAAAGACCAAATGCACGACGGCAGCAAAAGGGGACCGTACGGGCGTCGTCAGCGGCGTATGAACGGTTGCAATTGGACCGCGCTGACAGGGGATCGACAGAAATCGAACGTGTTTGGAGTCGGTTTCCGCAACCTAACGAAAAATTGGGAGACGATATCAATGAAGAAGCTTCTCGCTTCAGCCATCTTCGCATTCGGCGCCTATGCTTTGGCTGGCTCGGCGCACGCCGCGGATTGCGGCAGCGTATCCATCGCTGAAATGAACTGGGCATCGGCGGGCGTTGCCGCGCAGGTTGACAAGATCATCCTGCAGAACGGTTACGGCTGCAATGTCACCCTCGTAACCGGCGATACACAGCCGACCTTTACCTCCATGAACGAAAAAGGTCAGCCTGACGTCGCACCCGAACTTTGGGTCAACGCAGTGCGCACTGCGCTCGACAAGGCCGTATCCGAAGGCCGCCTGATCGTCGCCGCACCGCTTCTGAGCGATGGCGGCGTCGAGGGCTGGTGGATTCCGAAGTTCCTTGCAGACGCCCATCCGGACATCAAGACCGTTCAGGACGCCCTCAAGCATCCCGAGCTCTTCCCTGCCCCCGAAGATCCCTCCAAGGGCGCCGTCTATGACTGCCCGGCAGGCTGGAACTGCCAGATCTCCACGACCAACCTCTACAAGGCGCTCGGCGCCGACAAGCTCGGCTTTACTCTCGTCGATACCGGCTCGGCCGCAGGTCTCGACGGTTCGATCGCCAATGCCTTCGAAAAGAAGTCCGGCTGGCTCGGCTACTATTGGGCGCCCACCGCGATCCTCGGCAAGTACGACATGGTTCGTCTGAGCTTCAACGCACCGCATGACAAGAAGGAATGGGATGCCTGCACGTCGCAGCAGGATTGCGCCAATCCGAAGGTGAACTCCTATCCGGTTTCGGATGTCTATACTGTCGTCACCAAGGACTTTGCGGCAAAGGCCGGCGTCGCCATGGACTACATGAAGACCCGCAAGTGGGATAATGCCACCGTCGGCAAGGTACTCGCCTGGATGACCGACAATCAGGGCACCAACGAGGATGGCGCCAAGTACTTCCTCAAGACCTACCCGGACATGTGGACCAAGTGGGTTTCTCCGGACGTCGCCACCAAGGTCAAGGCTTCGCTCTAATCCATGCTGCGGAATCGGCGGCGGCCTCGTGCCTGCCGCCGATTTTACATTCGCACAGAGCGCCCCCAGATGACGCTCATACCGACGGCGCTACAATGCGCAAGGTCGCAACGAGCGCAGATTGATGGCGGCGGATGTAGTAAGAACTCAGGGGCAGCCTGAAGAACCGGTCGCAGCGCTGCGAGCCATCCGCACGTGAAGGCCACACGGGCGGAGCGGAACAGAACCGGACTAAGAAGGGGAAATACATGGCTATTCAGTGTACGATCCTGCCGAATGTGCTCTGCAACTTTCCGGCAATAGACGAATCGATCATACGCCTCGCACGCAAGAACATCGATGACGGCTTCAGGGCGTCCGTACGCGCCTACGGCACTCTCATCGACGCCATCGTGCAGCCGCTGCAATGGTTTCTGAACTATCTCGAATGGGCTTTCACCAATACGCCCTGGTTCATCGTGCTCATCGTGATGATGCTCGTCGTCTATGCGGCAAGCCGCAACCTTAAAATTGTTGTCGGCACCGCGATCTCCATGATCCTCATCGGCGTCTTCGGCCTCTGGACCGACACGATGGTCACGCTCGCCATGGTAACGGTCTGTACGCTCATCGCCATTGTCATCGGGCTGCCGATCGGCATTCTGATGGCGCGCTCGGACCGGCTGCAGTCGATCGTCAATCCGATCCTCGACGTCATGCAGACCATGCCGAGCTTCGTCTATCTCATTCCCGTCGTCGTTATCTTCGGCATTGGCAAGGTGCCGGGCCTTATCGCCGTCGTCATCTATGCTGTGCCGCCCATGATCCGCCTGACCAATCTCGGCATCCGCCTCGTGGACAAGGAGGTGTTGGAAGCCGCAGACGCTTTCGGGTCGTCGCATCGCCAGAAGCTGTTCAACGTGCAGATCCCGCTCGCACTGCCCACCATCATGGCCGGTATCAACCAGACCATCATGATGTCGCTCGCCATGGTCGTCGTCGCCTCCATGGTCGGCGTCGGCGGACTCGGCAAGAACACGCTGCAGGCGATCAACAATCAGTTCTTCACCGTCGGCTTCCTGAACGGTTTCGCTCTGGTCGCGATCGCCATCATTTTCGACCGGACGAGCCAGGCCTATGGCAGACGGCTCCAGAAGCACTCGGAGGTCATCCATGGCTAGTCATGCGATCCAAATCAAAAGCCTTTACAAGATCTTCGGCCGTCGCGGGCGAGACTTCGTGGATCAGATCAAGAACGGCATGAGCAAGGCCGAGCTCAACGAGGCTCACGGACATGTGCTCGGCCTTCAGGACATCAGCATAGATATGCCGGCAGGCGCCATCACCGTCGTCATGGGCCTTTCCGGCTCGGGCAAATCGACCCTGATCCGCCATATCAACCGGCTGATCGAGCCGACCGTCGGCGAAGTGCTCTATGACGGCGTCGACGTCTGCAAGATGAACGAAAACGACCTGCGCGAATTCCGCCGCCACAAGACGGCGATGGTGTTCCAGAAATTCGCGCTTCTGCCACATCGCACCGTGATCGAGAACACGATTTACGGCCTGGACATTCAGGGCGTACCGCGCTCCGAAAGTGAGAAGAAGGGCCAGTACTGGATCGAGCGCGTCGGACTGAAGGGTTTCGAGAGGCATTATCCGAACCAGCTTTCCGGCGGCATGCAGCAGCGCGTCGGGCTTGCCAGGGCGCTGACCAACGATGCCGACATCCTGCTAATGGACGAAGCCTATTCGGCGCTCGACCCGCTGATCCGCGTGGATATGCAAACCGTCCTGCTCGATCTGCAGAAGGAGCTGAAAAAGACCGTCGTTTTCATCACCCACGATCTCGACGAGGCGCTGCGCCTCGGCGACAAGATCGCCATCCTGCGCGACGGCAAGGTCGTGCAGCAGGGAACCGGCCAGCAGATCGTGCTGCAGCCGGCCGATGATTATATCACGGCCTTCGTCAAGGAGGTGAACCGCGGACGCGTCATCCAGACGCAGACGATCATGAAGCCGCTTTCCGGCGAGTTTGGCGGCGCGCGCGTGCCTGCCGACATGACGCTGGAAGTTGCCGCCAAACAGATCACCGAGGCGGGCCAGACCGGCGCTGTCGTCACCGATGCAGGCGGCAAGCCCATCGGCACGATCGATCTACAAAGCATCATCGCCGCCATGGTCACGCCCACGACGCATGAGGCGGCAGAGATGGCAGCAGCCTGACGGCACCATTTTCATCTGAAGTGACAAAGCGCCCCAAGCAGGGCGCTTTTTTCTGATTGATTGCCGCATCGACATATGGGGCAGTCATCTTGTCGTTGTGTTCACATAAAGAAATGTTTATATCTGCATTTGACACTCTCAAGAGCCGACGCAGCAGAGGACACATCATGACCGTCGCCACCAATCCCTTGACCGATCTGCTTGCCGAAAAAGGCGTGCTACTTGCCGACGGCGCAACCGGCACGAACCTCTTTGCCATGGGCCTCGAGGCCGGCGAAGCGCCCGAACTCTGGAACGAACAACACCCCGACCGGATCACGAAGCTGCATCAGGATTTCGTCGATGCAGGCGCCGACATCATCCTAACCAACACCTTCGGCGGCACGCGCCATCGCCTCAAGCTTCATCATGCGCAGGATCGCGTGCACAGCCTCAATAAGACGGCGGCCGAGATCGCCCGTGCCGTTGCCGACAAGGCCGGCCGCAAGGTCATCGTGGGCGGCTCCGTAGGACCGACGGGCGAGTTGCTGATGCCGCTTGGCGCCTTGACCTATGAAGACGCCGTTGCAGCCTTCGTCGAGCAGATGGAAGGCCTTCAGGCAGGCGGTGCCGATGTGGCCTGGATCGAAACCATGTCTTCGCCGGACGAGATCCGCGCTGCTGCCGAGGCCGCCGCCAAGGTCGGCCTGCCCTATACCTATACCGGCTCGTTCGACACCGCCGGCAAGACCATGATGGGCCTGCATCCCAAGGATATTCATGCCGTTGCCACCGATATCGGCGCCGGGCCGCTCGCGGTCGGTGCCAATTGCGGCGTCGGCGCTTCGGACATCCTGTCCAGCCTTCTCGACATGACCGAGGCAGACCCGGCGGCGATCGTTATCGTCAAGGGCAATTGCGGCATTCCCGAATATCGTGGTGCCGAGATCCATTATTCCGGCACGCCGCCGCTGATGGCCGACTATGCCCGCCTCGCCCGCGATGCCGGGGCCAAGATCATCGGCGGCTGCTGCGGCACCTCCTGTGGCCATCTGGCCGCCATGCGGGAGGCGCTGGACAACTACGTGCCCGGCACTCGCCCGACACTGGAGACGATCGTGGAACGGATTGGCCCTTTGCGCAACAAGACGGCCAACGAAGGCGGCGCCGCTCCGGCGCGTGAGCGTCGCAGACGGGGATAAAACTGATCGAGCGGGATATCCTTTAGAGGCTCATCCCGCTCGAATATTTTAGAAATGGCGGCATTGTCCAAGGGACTTTTGCGCCGTGATTGCCGACCCACCTCCGACGGGCTAGAGGCCTGTGGATCCCCGAACTCAGGCCATCAGCTTAGCGGTCGCCGATTGACCGCATCGAGGAAGGACATGTCCTCGGCACCATTCCTCCCGAAGACGAAGAAATCCGCCTCCGTGATCAACGGGTGCTTGTAGGGATTATCGACGTGCTTGAGCAGCTTCCATTCCGGCAGCCAGCGCTCGACGTCATCGGTGAACCGGCGGTTTTTCACATGAACGGCACCCTGACGGTCGGGAGCGCTGTAGTTCGAGGAATAAACGACGACATATTTGTTCGACAGCGCGAAAAGCTTGTCGATATAAGCTCGATATACATCATCCTCGACGAGGTGGAGGATGACGTCCAGTGACAAGGTCAGCTCGAAGGCGCCGTAATAGCGGCTCATGTCCAATTGCGGATCGCCCAGCCAGACGAAGGCTCGGCCGGGATGATTCCCATGGATACGGCGGCAGAGATCGACCGCCGTCCGTGAGACATCGAAGCCCGTATAGTCTTCGAAGGCGAGATAGCGGAGCTGGTTTCCATCACCACTGCCAAGCTCCCCTACCCGCCGCAACTGCTTTTCGGCCGCAAAGGCATTGAGGATGAGGCCCTTGTATTCAGCGGATTTATTGTAGGAACCAGCGCCAGAATTGCCCCCTGCGAGATAGCGCTGCTCCCAATATTGCGCCGAATCGAAGCCGGATTGTTCATCAGGAGCGGAATGCGCCGGCAAAGATGGAGCGGCCACGGGGTTGGCAAGCGGCGCAATCGGCTTGAGCCAGTTTTCCCACTCGTTGCCACCAGCCAATCTCAATTCGTTGCCGTTGCGAAGCGTCCAGGCTTTGACCCGCCCTGCATGTTTCGACAATAATTCCAGATAGGCAGATGTTTTGCCGCCGCTGCGGGCAACAAGATGCACTTCGCAGAAGAAATCCGGATGAAGCGCCACGCTGCGCATGTCCTCCGTCTCGTGATCGCAGGTGACGAAGATGATCGGATCACGCTCACGCCCGGCCACCGCCAGGACGAATTCAACCAGCCCGTCGGCGCGATCTGCATCCACGAGATAGATGATGGAGGAAGTATCCGCCGCATCCGAGCTGAGAAGCGAGATCGGATACATCGACGACAATACTTCATCCTGCCTCATCGAGCTGTCATAGGCCGATCCCGTGCCGGCTGCCGACTGTGCGTAGATCGTCGAGCGCGGCACCTCTATCGTCTGCAGCCAGCCATCCCTGCGTGGCACTACATAGGAGGGGATGCCCCGCCGATGAAGATATTCCGTTAGCCAGATATCCGCCATGTTGCGATGACGGAAATCGGCAAGCGTCACCTTGACGATGCTCGAATGAAAAGCGCTGGTGCCGGTCGCAGCCACATGGACGCGTCGGCGACGCATCAGGGCACGCTCGTAGTGAAAGACGGCGCGGCTGTGCTCCTTGTAGTAGCCACGGCTCGGCTGCAAAATAATCGAGCCATGCACGCTGACAACGGCGCGGCCACGCAACTGCGCGAGTTCGCCGACCATGCGGGTCACAAAATCGTCGGGATAGATGATATCGTCGTCACAGCTGATATAAATGGCATCCTTGACCTGTTCCAGTCCCCAGAACTTTCCGGCGTCGCCATAACGGCTGCCATCGGTATCGATGAAATGCCGGATTTTCGGATGTTCCGCAATGAAGCGCGGCGCCTCTGTAAAGCCGTTGAGATAGACATAGATCCGATCGACCTGCGGCAGCAGAGACATGACGGTCGCTCGCAAGGCGACCTCGTTGCCGGCGACCGTCGCCATGCCGGCAACGATCTCTTCCGTCGGCGGCAACGCCGCCATATGCGCGGGATCGATCGTCTGAATACGCCTTTCCGGGCGGGCATCCGCAGGCTTCGCTTCGAAGAGATAAGTCGGCGTTTCGTTGTAGACCTTGATTTTGCGATAGCCGAGCGGGCGTAGAACGGCTTCGACATCCGTCAAAGCCTGCGCCGTCGCCGCTTCGACAAGCAGCTTGGGACGGCACCGCTCTATCGTGCCGATGGCGCCGCGCAGAACGTCCACCTCCATGCCCTCGACATCGATCTTGATGAGATCGACATGCTGCCCCCCGGCTATGTCGTCGAGACGGGCGACCGGAACCTGTCCGTCGGCGGTCACCATGACGCGGGCCAACCCCAGCCAGGACGAATCCTCTTCGATAACGTTTCCCATGCCCGCCTCGGCCCCCAGGGCTATCGGCTTGATATCGACCCGATCCTGCAGGCCATTGAGAGTAACGTTCGCCCGAAGAACATTGAGCGCAGCCTCGTTCGGCTCGATGGCGAGTATCCTGGCACCGGCGACAGCGCTGAAGAACAGCGTGTGATTGCCGATATTGGCGCCGACGTCGATCACAAAGGCATCTTCCGGCAAGGCGAATCCGACGTCTTCCAGCATCCCCCGCTCGTAAAAGGCGCGGCTCTGCAGGATGATTCTCTGGATATGATCGTTCGGATTGGGAAGATGAAACCGGACGGGGTTCCGGTAGCTGTTCACTTCGCAGGCGACCGTGGCTTGCAGCGTCATCGCAGTTCTTTCCAACGTGCAGAGTTTATCGAAAATATGCTGTGGGCTGGAGGCGGCGTCAGCGGCCGCCAACGACCATCAATCCGCTGCCGCCAATGGCATCCAGGCTGATCTTCAAGCCGGTACTCACGCTGGCCCAGCGCTTCGCCGCCATCGCCTCGGTCGCCCGATCCCGAGCGAAAAGGCAAAGGTTGAAGCCGACGGGCGACAGGTTGTTCGCAAGTGCCGGCAAGGCAAGCAAGGCGCTCTCGCTGGGGTAAGACGTATCCTTCAGGTCAACCACGACCAGATCGAATTTGACCGACTCGTCGATCCGCCGGGTGTCCGGAAAGATGGCCGAAACATCTTCGAAACCCACCATGGCGCTCTCGGTCTCGACGATGGACACACTCTCCGTCAAGCCGCTGGCGACGAAGCGCGCCTCGAGATCTCCAACCTGCTCCGGCGTTATGCACAGGCAGTTAAGAGCGGCATTTTGGCCGGCAATAAGCGATGCCAGCACCAGAGCCGAACGCGGCGAGCCAATATGCAGGATGTTCGGGGTATCGCTTCGTCCGAATGCCGCGCGACGAAGCGCCCAGATTTGAATAGGTGTCAAGGGATTGCAGCCGGCAGCGGATTGGGCATCGAGCAGGGTCGGATAGCCGGCGATGAGAATTTCACTTGCCGTCGCCTGCCAGGCGTCTGCGGCGCCGGTGGACGCCATATTGACCGGAGCGATATCCGGCGAATAGCTGCCAGCAAAGGCCGCTGCCGCAACCCGTGGCGCCTCCGTTTTTGCCGGTCGCGTCAGCGGCAAGGGTGGCTTGTTGAAGGCATCCCGCGCCGAGCGCTGCTGCGCTGGAGAATTCAAGCCGTTTGATTGCGGGTCGAGATTGTGATGCGAATACGGGTTCGTCGCGGTGTAGCGGTGCGCGTTGACCGGGATGAATTCGTAACGCCGCGTCTGGTCGAGGATCGGCAGGGCCAGGGCGATGTCGCAGGCGGCCATGAACCATTGTCCGGCCTCATCGCGAAAATAACCCTCTGGAACATTATCCAGCAAAGAGGCGCGGAAACTGAAGAGGTGACTGGTCTTCCATCCTTGACGGCGCGGTGAAACATTGGGATCGAGAGCCGCATTCCCGCCAATCCCGCCGCCATCAGTCATGAAGTTCGTCCAGACGACATCCCGGCCATCGGCGTAACTCTGCGACATTCGTTCAAGGATATTGGGAATGATCAATTGGTCGTCCCCGTCCAGAACCGCAATGAACTCGGCCATATTCGTGCGTGGCTTCAAATGCTCCCAGACGTTGCGCGATTTTCCCAGCCGCTCCTCGTTGCGGATGAAAGTATGCCGGTTCGGAAAAAAGTCTTCGAGAAGCGCCTCGGCAATGACGCCGGTGTCGTCGGTCGAACAGTCGTCGATGAAAAGAACATGCAGGTCGTCGAGTGTCTGCCGCGAAAGGCTCGCCAGGGATTGCCGGACATACATCTCGCAATCGCGCGCCGTCATGAATATCAGCGCCTTCGTCCCGTTTGCAATTTCTGCCATGAATGTCTCGATGCCTCACTCGACAATGTCCGTGCGGGATATAGGATCCCCCGCATTCGATTAGCGCCCGCAATTCGATTAGCGAATGTGGCTGGCTCCAACCTTGCGCATTGCCGCGCTCAGCCCGGCAGCATTTGCGTCACCGCAATGATCGGCCCGAGTGGAAATAGGCTGTCGCGCCTTTGCCATTCCGGTATGTCGACGCTGGAAATGCTGCCGTCGAGAAACAGGGCATCCGGACAGTTCAGATCGTCGCGAAACAGCGTTGCAAAATCGTGGAAGCGCACGGGCCCATCGGAAATCGCGAACACGACGAGCCCGTCGGCGGTGACGCCGACGCCGTTTCTGGTCTTGAGACTGGTGCTGTCGGCCAGAAACGACGGATGGAGCTTGCCGCCGATGACGAGCATCGGGCCGGACTGGGTCGCATAGAATGGCTTGGCGCCGGAAGCAGCGAAGGCCTTGCTTTCCACGATACCCGCCTTGCCTTTTTCCGCGTAGAAAACTCCGTTCGGCAAGAGATGGAAATTGCCCCAGCCCTTGTTGGTGTTGATCGCCTTTACCTCGCGTCCGTTTTCGATGAAGAGACCGACAGGAGATTGATCATCGAGATACATGCCGCCGTTCATGGCAAAGCGCACGTAGACTCGATCCTGGCGCAGGTCCATTTCCAGCGCCCGGAACGAGCCGTAAGGCTTACCGTTGCGGTCATTCTGGAAAATCTGGATGTCGTAACGGGCGGGATCGAAGGTGCAAACCGTGTAGCCGTCGCCGAGATGCTGAACCTTGCGGCAATCTTCGCCAGCCGAGGCGGTGGCGGCAAGAGCCAGAACGGCAAGGATGATTACCAATCGAATCAAACGCGTAGCTCCATATGAATAGCACAAGCCCTGGAACGCACCGCAATGCGGCGAAACAAGGACCCCCCGGGGAGCTAAAGCTGGAGTGCCGCCATATGGAATGCAAGCTGTTCGACGGGATATCGATAGCTTGCACCTACAGGGCAGACATTGCGCGCGAGACAGCCGCCGCCCATGCAGCCGTCCCGCCCTTCCCGTGTGCGCAAATGAGAGCGACAGCCTGAAATATCAAAGCCTGCTGCCGTCACGGCCTCTACCGGGCAGGCAGTGACACAGGGCTTCTCAACGCATAAATCGCATGGGTGCTGGGAAAATGCCGGGAGGACGTCGTTCTCAATTGCTTGCGCAAATCCCAGCGCACCCCGATAACCGTGCCACAAGCCATAAACGGGATGAATCAAGATACCGAGCGGCGATGCCCTCAGGCCCTCAGCCTCGATAGCCCATCGCTGAAACGGCTGCCACGGCGGATCCGAAGGAAAATAGGCCGTAGCCCCCAAGCTGCTTGCGACCGGCCGGATGATCGTCTTCGACCAGTCATCGAGCGGATGGGACCGGCCGGCATTCTCAGGCAATTGCCGCCAGCGGGAAAACGCCGGCCAGATCGAGCCGCCGATATTGCCAAGCAGGACCACGCTTCGCGCCGTCGTCCCATCGGTCAACAGCGGCCCTTCGCCTTCACCGAAGGACACTATACCTCGAACGAAAACTCCGTGGACGCCGAGCGCCGCACGGAGCTGCTCGAGTATGACAGGGCCGCGGCTCACCGTGGCCCCTTATATTCATAGTGCGGCCGCCAGACTTCCTTCTGGATCAGGTCGGCAACGCGCGTCGCACCGCCTTGCTCCCTGGCGGCCTCGGGCTCTCTTCAGGTGAAAGCGTCCGGCATGGAGTCCTTGCGCTTCTGGATATAGGCCAGAAGAGCCTCGTCGATGGCCGGGTCGAGCGGCGGCGCTTCGTAATGATCGAGCCAGGAACGGCAAAGCGCATTGGCGCGCTGCTCGATGCGCTTCTGGCCTTCGATCTCCCACTGCTCGAAGGAGTTGTTGTCGGCCAGCGGCGAGCGATAGAAGGCGGATTGGAAATTCGCCTGCGTATGGCCGCAGCCGAGATAGTGGCTACCCGGACCGACTTCGCGGATGGCATCGAGCGCCTGACCGTTCTCGGAGAGATCCACGCCCTCGGCCATCTTCTGCATCATGCCGAGCTGATCCTGGTCGATCATGAACTTTTCGTAGGAGGAAACAAGACCGCCCTCGAGCCATCCCGCCGCATGCAGCACGAAATTCGTGCCGGCCAGCAGCGTCATGTTCAGCGTATTTGCGGATTCATGCGCCGCCTGCGCATCCGGCACCTTGGAGGCGCAGAGCGAGCCGCCGGTACGGAACGGCAGACCGAGACGGCGCGCAAGCTGTGCTGCGCCGTAGGACACGAGCGACGGCTCCGGCGTGCCGAAGGTCGGCGCGCCCGACTGCATCGAGATGGAGGCGGCAAAGGTGCCATAAAGCACTGGCGAGCCCTTGCGGATCAGCTGCGTGAAGGAAGCTCCCGCCAGCACTTCGGCGAGAATCTGCGTCAGCGTGCCTGCGACCGTCACCGGGCTCATGGCGCCCGAGAGAATGAAGGGCGAAACGACCGAGGCCTGGTTGTGCCGCGCATAGACCTTCAGGGCGCCGAGCATGGTCTCGTCGAACACCATCGGTGAGTTGGCGTTGATGAGGTTCAACGTCACGCAGTTGTTTTCAACAAAATCGTCACCGAAGACGATCTTTGCCATCGCGATCGTGTCTTCCGCACGCTCGGGCGCGGTCACCGATCCCATGAACGGCTTGTCGGAATATTTGATATGGCTGTAGACCATATCGAGATGGCGCTTGTTGACCGGAATATCCACCGGCTCGCACACCGTGCCGCCGGACGAATGCATCGACGGCGCCATATAGGCGAGCTTCACGAAATTGCGGAAATCCTCGATCGTCGCATAGCGGCGGTTGCCCTCGAGATCGCGCACGAAGGGCGGGCCGTAGACGGGCGCGAAAATCGTTGCCTTGCCGCCGACATGGGCATTGCGGGCGCTGTTGCGCGCATGCCAGGTGAATTCCTTCGGCGCCGTCTTCAGAAGCTCGCGGCAAAGGCCCTTCGGAAAATGCACACGCTGCCCGCGCACGTCAGCGCCGGCGTTCTTCCAAAGTTCAAGAGCTTCCGCATCGTCGCGAAATTCGATGCCGATTTCTTCCAGAACCGTATCGGCATTGCGCTCGATGAGCTGCAGGCCCTCTTCGTCAAGCACTTCGTAGACGCCGATCCTGCGGGTGATATAGGGGAGCGAAGGACCCGGCCCGCCGCCGCTGCGCGAAGCGCGCCGCGCTGCCGCACCTCTGCCCTCGCTGCGCGAACGCCGTCCGCCGCTATCATTGCCTGCAGCCGGTTGCTCAATCATATCGTCCATGATGTTTCCTCACTCCTGCGCATGGATGCGTCTATCAGGCCCATGCTATCCGATTCCGCCGGGCGGACGTTCCTTAATGCGCCAGCAATTAGCATAGGACAGACATGGGCTGCTAATATCAACTGTTCTTCGTCCGTCGCGATTGATCCGCGCGACGTCGCATTCAAAAAGAGTTTTGGCGGCCTTCCGGTCTATCCGTAATGGCGGCAGTGTTTTATACAAGTCTCTGATGCTGCACGAAAATGGGATGGAGCGCATGTCTGACGACGAAATCATTCTCTCGGAACTTTCTGATGAAGAGCTTGTGCAGCAGATGCATGACGACCTGTATGACGGCTTGAAGGAAGAAATCGAGGAAGCCACCAATATCCTTCTCGAACGCGGCTGGGCCCCTTACGATGTCCTGACCCAGGCGCTGGTCGAAGGCATGCGCATCGTCGGCATCGACTTCCGCGACGGCATTCTCTTCGTTCCGGAAGTGCTGCTTTCCGCCAATGCGATGAAGGCCGGCATGGCGATCCTGCGGCCGCTTCTGGCGCAGACCGGCGCACCGAAGCTCGGCAAGATGGTGATCGGCACCGTCAAGGGCGACATTCACGACATCGGCAAGAACCTTGTCGGGATGATGATGGAAGGCGCAGGTTTCGACGTCATCGATCTCGGCATCAACAATCCGGTCGAAAACTATCTCGACGCCATCGAGCGCGAACAGCCCGACATTGTCGGCATGTCCGCCCTGCTGACCACGACGATGCCTTACATGAAGGTCGTCATCGATACGCTGAAGGAAAAGGGCCTGCGCGACGACTACGTCGTGCTGGTCGGCGGCGCGCCGCTGAACGAGGAATTCGGCAAGGCCGTGGGCGCGGATGCCTATTGCCGTGACGCTGCGGTGGCGGTCGAGACCGCCAAGGAATTCATGAAGCGCAAGCACAACAGCCTGGCTGCCGGCGCCTGATCGCTGCCTATTCGAAGCCGGCGACACTCGAAGCCTTGTCGCCGGCCGATCCACACCTCACATTAGAATATGCCGTGCAACGGTATGCAGCGATTTTGCGACAATCACATGCGCAAAATCAAAGAGCAAGTACGAGAACCGGCTTAGTTCTGAGCGGCCCGCTTGACCTTGTGGCCGGCATCTTCCGTCGCATTGACGGCATTGGCCGTGTCCTTGCCCATGCCACGAATTGTGTTGGAGCATGAGGCGAGTACCATAAGTACGGCGAAGGCAGCAGCAACTTTGCTTGTCGAAGTAGTCATGATCAGGAGCCCCTTTTTGGAATGGATGTTGATCGGCAAGATGCGGAGAAGAACCCTCCGGACGATAAACGTATAACAAAGCAAAAGGTTCATGTGATCGCGTGCGGTGCAATCGCGCGCGAAATACTGGTCCTTACCCGAATAAACGGGCTCGATCACATCGATCTTCACTGTCTTCCCGCAATCTATCATTCCTACCCGCAGAAGATCGCGCCTGCTCTGGAGCAGGCGATTGCCGATGCCCGCTCTCGCGGCTTCGAAAAGATTTTCATAGGCTATGCCGATTGCGGCACCGGCGGAGAAATCGACAGGATCTGTGAACGCGAGGGAATAGAACGGCTTTCCGGACCGCATTGTTATTCCTTCTTCACGGGCAACGAGGCATTCGCGGCGCGCGACGATGATGTCACATCATTTTTCCTGACGGATTTCCTTGCCCGTCAGTTCGAATCCTTCGTTATCGTCCCGCTCGGACTGGATCGTCATCCAGAGCTGCGCGACATGTATTTCGGCAACTACCGCAAGGTGGTTTACCTCTCGCAGGAAGAGGATCCGGCGCTACAGGCAAAGGCGAAGGAAGCGGCCGCCTATCTCGGGCTGGATTACGAATACCGTTTTACCGGCTACGGCGATTTGGCGCGCGAATTGCTGACTGTCTGACTGCGACATCCCGGTCGCTTTCCAGCCGCGCGCTTCTTTGCCATGGCCGGCCTTCTGGACGAGCGATCGACATTCAATCACGGTTCGAAGCTGGCCGTTTCAAAGGATAAAGCGCGTTGGCGATAACGACTGACAAGGTTTTCATGTCGCGTCGCTTTTCGGCATGGGGCGCGTCGTGGCGAGCGCAGTCCGATGATCGGCCGACGTGCATTCTTGCGTGAAGAGGAGATTTTGTGCATGGCGGATCGCATTGTCGTCTACTGGCGGGACATACCAGCCCAGGTGATTATCAAGAAGGGCAGGCAGACGGCAAAACGCGAGCTTTCGCTGCGCTTTACCGAGGCGATCGACATGTGCGCCATGCGCACCGGCGCCGCCGAAACCGACGATTATCTCGCCGAATGGCGCAAGGCCGATCCGGTGCCCGTATCTGACGATCTCGAAGCCGAGGCAGACAAAGCGGCAAGCGAGCTCGAGGCTGCTTATGATCGCGAACGGCTGGTGGCTCTGGTGAAATCCGGAGGCCGCGATAATGGCTGATGCCGTTCAGAAGCCCGGCAATGCCGCCGCGGGCGCAAAGGCAGCCAGCGGCGCCTATACGCCGGCGGGAGTTTCGCCCAATCGCCGCGCCCGGCGCAAATATACGGTCCGCCTCTGGGCGGTCCGTCATTCACGCTTCTTCGAATGGTTCTACCGTCGTTTCGCCGACGCTTTCCTGCTGCTTCATCCGCTGTGGAAGGCACTCGGCTATGACCGCGTGGAACGCCCGATCACCTTCATCGAACGCAATGTGAAGGGCTTCCTGTTCGATTGCCGCATGTGCGGCCAGTGCGCGCTGTCGTCGACGGGCATGTCCTGTCCGATGAACTGTCCAAAGCAGCTGCGCAACGGGCCGTGCGGCGGCGTTCGTGCCAACGGCAATTGCGAGGTCGAGCCCGACATGCCATGCGTCTGGGTGCAGGCATGGAAAGGCTCGCAGAACATGACCCACGGCGACGCGATCCTGAAGGTGCAGAAGCCTGTGAACCAGTCGCTGCGCGAAACCTCCTCCTGGCTCCGCGTCACGGCGGAGGCTGCGGCGGCCCGCGAAACGGCGAAAAAGGAAGCCTGAGCGATGGCGCATATCGATGAAAATCCCCTTGGCGCGCATCTGCCGCTCGATCCCCTGCCCGGCCACTCCTCGCTCGGGCGGCTGGAGCGCGTGCTTCGGCGCGGCGAGTTTGCCGTCACCGCCGAACTGAACCCGCCCGACAGCGCCAACCCGGAAGACGTTTACGAACGTGCGGCGATCTTTGATGGCTGGGTCGACGGCATCAACGCCGTCGATGCCTCCGGTGCCAATTGCCATATGTCTTCGGTCGGCATTTGCGCGTTGCTGACGCGGATGGGCTACGCCCCGATCATGCAGATTGCCTGCCGCGATAAGAACCGCATCGCCATTCAGGGCGATGTGCTCGGCGCGTCGGCAATGGGCGTGCAGAACATCATGTGCCTGACCGGTGACGGCGTGCAGGCCGGCGATCAGCCGGGCGCCAAGCCGGTGTTCGATCTCGATTGCATGTCGCTGCTCGAAACCGTGCGCATCATGCGCGACAACGCCAAATTCCTCTCCGGCCGGAAGCTGACCTCGCCACCGAAGGTCTTTCTCGGCGCCGCCATCAACCCCTTCGCACCGCCTTACGATTTTCGGCCCTACCGGCTGGCAAAGAAAATCGAGGCAGGAGCGCAGTTCGTCCAGAGCCAGTATTGCTACGACGTAACGATGTTCCGCGAATACATGAAGAAGGTCCGAGATCTCGGCCTACACGAAAAATGCTTTATTCTCGTCGGCGTCGGCCCGCTCGCCTCGGCAAAGACTGCCCGCTGGATGCGCTCGAACGTGCCGGGCGTCCATATTCCCGATGAAGTCATCAAGCGTATCGAGGGTGCGCAGGATCAGAAGAAGGAAGGCAAGCAGCTCTGCATCGACATCATCAATGAGGTGAAGGAGATCGAGGGGGTTTCCGGCGTCCACGTCATGGCCTATCGCCAGGAAGAATATGTCGCCGAAATGGTGCATGACTCCGGCGTTTTGAAGGGCCGTCAGCCGTGGAAGCGCGAGGCAAGCCGCACCGACGCGCTCGTCGCCGAGCGGCTGCACCAGATCAGCGAAGGCAGGGAAGAAAACCAGCAGGCGATGGCGGAAATCGCTGCCCATCATACGCCGCAGCAGGCACATTGAATTCGATACGATAGCAAGCCTGTAGAGCACTCGGCCGGCTTGTAACCCAAATCACCGCACGATAGACCAGCTATCGGGCCAACTGACCAGAGGATCAGACATGACGCGTACCATCGTTGCCTCCGCCACCCGCGAGATCGTCATCGGCTTTGACCAGCCTTTCTGCGTGATCGGCGAGCGCATCAACCCGACGGGGCGCAAGAAGCTTGCCGCCGAGATGATCGAAGGCAATTTCGACACCGTCATCAAGGATGCCCTGGAGCAGGTGGCCGCCGGTGCGACCATGCTGGATGTCAATGCGGGTGTGACTTCGGTCAATCCGAACGAGACCGAACCGGGTCTCCTGGTGCAGACGCTGGAGATCGTGCAGGGCCTAGTGGATGTACCGCTCTCGATCGACAGCTCGGTCACGGCGGCGATCGAAGCTGCCCTCAAGGTTGCCAAGGGGCGACCGCTGGTCAATTCGGTGACCGGCGAGGAGGAAAAGCTCGAAGCCATCCTGCCGCTCGTCAAGAAATACGACGTGCCCGTCGTCGCCATCTCGAACGACGAGACCGGCATTTCCATGGACCCGGACGTGCGCTTTGCCGTCGCCAAGAAGATCGTCGAGCGCGCCATGGATCACGGCATCAAGCCGGAGGACATCGTCGTCGACCCGCTCGTCATGCCGATCGGGGCCTTGGGCGATGCCGGCCGTCAGGTTTTCGCGCTGCTTCACCGCCTGCGCAACGAGCTCAAGGTCAACACCACCTGCGGCCTGTCGAACATCTCCTTCGGCCTGCCGCATCGTCACGGCATCAACGCCGGCTTCATCCCGATGGTCATCGGCGCGGGCATGACCTCCGCCATCATGAACCCTTGCCGCCCGCAGGAAATGGAAGCCGTGCGCGCCGCCAACGTGCTGAACGGCACGGATGCCAATTGCACCAACTGGATCATGACCTATCGCGACTACAAGCCGGCGGAAGGCGGCGCTGCCGCGGCAGCAACGGCTGCTCCTGCCGCTGGTGGCGGACGCCGCGGCGGCCGTGCAGCGCGCGCCGGTGCGGGAGCAGCGAGGGAGTAAGATGGCATCCGGTCGCGGCCTCTCCAACGATCTTGCCACGCTCTGGCTGCAGGCGCCTGTCGTGATGGCGATACGGCTGCAGCAGATGTGGATGGACGCGCTGGCCGGCAGCGTGAACGCGGTCGAAATGAACCGAATGGTGTCGGAAAAGATAATGGCTGCGGCGGAAAGCGCCGTTGCCGTCAACGCAGCAATGGTGCAACAGGGCTTCGCGGTTCTGACGGCCGCCGGCGCGACAAGCCAGCGCAGCATCGCCGATGCGGTCGCTCACGCCGCGATAAAACCCTATAGCAGGCGCGTTCGCTCGAACGTGCGCCGTCTTAGCAAATAGAAAGGCTGATCCGTGGCCGAAGCCAGCGACAGCGCCAAACCTCTCGTCCTTTTCATGCCATCCGGCAAGCGTGGCCACTTCCCGGTGGGAACGCCCGTGCTGGAGGCAGCCCGCCAGCTTGGCGTCTATGTCGAAAGCGTCTGCGGCGGCCGCGCGACCTGCGGACGCTGCCAGGTCTCCGTCCAGGAAGGCAATTTCGCCAAGCACAAGATCGTCTCGGCCAATGACCATCTTTCGCCGATCGGGCCGAAGGAAAGGCGCTATGCCGAGGTGCGCGATCTGCCCGAGGGCCGCCGCCTCTCCTGCTCCGCTTTGATCCAGGGCGATCTCGTCATCGACGTGCCGCAGGATACCGTCATCAACGCGCAGGTCGTGCGCAAGGCGGCCGACGAGCGCGTGATTGCCCGCGATCCGGCCGTACACATGTGTTACGTCGAGGTCGAGGAGCCCGACATGCACAAGCCGCTTGGCGATCTCGACCGCCTGAAGGCGGCAATCGCAGCGGACTGGAAATACGACAATCTCGAAGTGGATTTCCACCTCATTCCGCAGGTGCAGTCGATCCTGCGCAAAGGCGAATGGAAGGTGACGGCCGCCATTCATCGCGATCAGGATAGCGAGCGCCCTCGCCTCATCGCGCTCTATCCCGGCTTGAAGAATGAAGCCTACGGCATCGCCTGCGATATCGGTTCGACGACGATTGCCATGCATCTGTCGTCGCTGCTCTCGGGCCGAACCGTTGCTTCGGCGGGCGCCTCCAACCCACAGATCCGCTTCGGCGAGGATCTGATGAGCCGCGTCTCCTATGTAATGATGAATCCGGATGGCCGCGAGGCGATGACCAACGCCGTCCGCGAAGCCCTGAACGGCTTGATCAACAAGGTCTGCGCCGATGGTGGCGTATCGCGCGAGGATATTTTGAACGCCGTCTTCGTCGGCAACCCGATCATGCACCACCTGTTCCTCGGCATCGACCCGACCGAACTTGGCGGCGCCCCCTTTGCGCTTGCCGTATCCGGCGCGGTGCATCTGAAATCGTCCGAGATCGGCCTGCCGATGAATGCCGGCACGCGCATCTACATGCTGCCCTGCATCGCCGGCCATGTCGGCGCCGATGCGGCTGCCGCAACGCTCGCCGAAGGCCCGCATCGCCAGAATGAGATGATGCTGCTGGTCGATATCGGCACCAATGCCGAGATCGTCCTCGGCAACCGCCACCGCGTCGTCGCCGCCTCCTCGCCGACCGGGCCGGCCTTCGAAGGCGCGGAGATTTCCAGCGGCCAGCGCGCTGCCCCGGGCGCGATCGAACGGGTGCGCATCGATCCCGTCACTCTGGAGCCGCGCTATCGTGTGATCGGCATCGAACCTTGGTCGGATGAGCCAGGTTTCGAAGAGGCTGCCGCCAAGGTCGGTGTCACCGGCATCTGCGGCTCGGCCATCATCGAGGTCGTCGCCGAAATGTTCCTGACAGGCATCATCTCGGAAGACGGCGTCGTCGATGGCTCGATGACGACGCGCTCGCCGCGCATCCTGCAGAACGGCCGCACCTTTTCCTATCTGCTGCGCGATGGCGAACCGCGCATCACGGTCACGCAGAACGATATCCGCGCCATTCAGCTTGCCAAAGCCGCGCTCTATGCCGGCGTCAAGCTGCTGATGGACAAGCAGGGCATCGATCACGTCGACCGCATCGGCCTTGCCGGCGCCTTCGGCACCTTCATCGATCCGAAATATGCGATGGTGCTGGGGCTCATCCCCGATTGCGAGCTCGACAAGGTCAAGGCCGTCGGCAACGCCGCCGGCACCGGCGCACGCATGGCTCTGCTCAATCGCGGCCATCGCCGCGAGATCGAAGAAACCGTCAGGAAAATCGAGAAGATAGAGACGGCGCTTGAATCAAAGTTTCAGGAGCATTTCGTCTACGCCATGGCCTTGCCGAACAAGGTGGACGCCTTCCCGGAACTCTCCAACGTCGTGACATTGCCGGAACGCAAGCAGACCTCCGACGATGGCGGAGAAGGCGCGGGCCGCAGGCGTCGCCGCAGCCGTGAATAAAAATCGACCGGCCGCGTTCACGCGGCCATTTTGCGCCCGATCTCGACGAAAGCCTGGCGGATGCTGTCAGCCACAGCCTTCATCGGCCCAGTCATTTGTGACGCCGTCAGCAGGCGAATATCGAAGGGCGTCAGTTCCGGCAGTCCCTCGTTCGGACCGAGGATTTCCATGTCCTCCGTGACATAGGAGCGCGGAAACGGCGCGATGGCGAGATCAGAGACCACGGCCGCGCGCTGCGCCATCGTATGGGCGCTGAGATAGGAGACGCGATAGGGGCGCTTCTGTCGTTCCAGCTGCGCCATGGCTTCGGACCGCCAGATGCAACCCTCCTCCCAGATGGAAATCGGCAGCGGGTCGCGGCGATAGGCGGTACCGCACTTGGCGCCGGCCCAGACGAGGCGCTCCGTGTAGATCACCTCGCCCTCGGTCGGGAAAGGCCGCGTCGCGCAATTGATCAGCGCGAGGTCCAGCCGCTGCTCCTCGATGCGCTTCTTGAGCTGGATGCTCATATCGACGACGACATCGACCATGATGCCCGGATAAGTCTCCGAGAAGCTCTTCAGGATGGTCGGCAGCAGGCGCTCGCCTATATCGTCAGGCGCGCCAAGCCGCACCACGCCGCTGAGTTCAGGCATGATGAACCGCGACACCGCTTCGTTTGAGAGGGCCAGAATATTGCGGGCGTAAGAGAGTAGCATCTCCCCATGCTGCGTCAGGCTGACCGAGCGCGCATCGCGCAGGAACAGCGTAACGCCGAGCTGCTCTTCCAGCTTCTTGATTTGCATGGAAACAGCCGACGGCGTGCGAAAGACAGCATCGGCCGCGGTCGAAAAATTCCCCGTTTCGGCAATCGCGACAAAAGTACGCAGAACTTCATTGTCAAGCAACGGTATGGGCCGGCGGAACGGAACGGTCATATCGGTCACCTTTCAATTTTTCTGATCCTAAGCACCATATCATTTCATTTGTCTGAATGTCAACGAAGCACCATATTAGACGTAATGGGAATTCGCAGACAGCCTCAAAGGAGTAAAACCATGGCTGGCACGATATCGGACGAAGCCTCACGGCTTTTCTCTCTTCTACGCCTTCGCAAAATTCAGCGCATGGCGCAGCACACGCTTGACGAGATCGCCACCCGCTTTCCCGCTCATCTGATCGACGACGTCAATGCACGCGGCCTTCCACCGGATCGCACATTGTCGGTGTTGGAGCGGAAACCCGGCAGGTTGCGTTCGTTCAAGAATACTAATGGCAGCTATAAGATCTATTCGTTTGATTGATGGATCTGGCAAGCCCATATTAAAACCGTGACATTTTGAGCGGTTGACACGGAAAGGACCCTGAAAATGACGACTGTCAGTTATAGACACACCAGCACCCGGAGCCCGTTTCCGTCCGGCGGAAATCATGTGCCCTTCTTTTCTCGCCTCGCTGATCGCTGGCAGCAGTGGCGCTCTGTTCGCGAGCTCGAATCACTGTCCGATGACATGCGCAAGGACTTGGGCTGGCCGGCCGCAAACGAAATCAAGAAGCCGAAAGCCGACCGATGATCATGAGCAAGCATAACGGCTGAAGGCGGCGTTCAACCTGGGAGAGCGTCGCCTTTTGAACATTTCCGCGTCCACACGCGAATAGTACGTTAATCCTGGAAATTACCTGCAAATATATTTTCCCGCCTGAGCATATTGCTCGCCTTCCCATCGCTTCCCTCTTTAAGAGCCGTATTTTTCACAGTAGACGCAAATATCCCTTTGCGGCCGCGAATATCCATGCCAATGTCGCTTATAGACCATCGGGCCGACGTATTTGACGCAAGGAATACGTAACCGCCCTGGAGCATGGATTTTCACAACATGAGCAAGACTCCGATCAAGACGCGTTCCCTGGTTTTCTTCCTTGTTCCGCATTTCACCATGCTGCCGTTTTCCGCCGCGATCGAGACGCTGCGGATTGCCAATCGCATGCTGGGCTACCCCGCCTACACATGGCGGCTTGCCTCGACGGACGGTCAGAAAGTCTATTCCTCGAGCGGCATCGGGCTCGAGGTCAATTCCTCCCTCACCGACGAGCGCCGATATCTGGGCGGGGAGAACCGCCCGAACATGGTGCTGGTCTGTTCCGGCATCTATGTCGAAGAATTCCACAACAAATCGGTCAATGCCTGGCTGCGCGAAACCTACAATCGTGGCGTAGCCGTCGGCAGCCTCTGTACGGGCGCCCATGTGCTTGCCCAGGCGGGACTGTTGAACGGCAAGCGCTGCGCGATCCACTGGGAGAACCTGCCGGGCTTCTCGGAAACATTCCCCCAGGCGGAAGTCTATGCCGATCTCTACGAGGTCGACAGCAATCTCTATACATGCGCGGGCGGCACCGCCTCGCTCGACATGATGCTCAATCTCATCGGCCAGGATTTCGGCGAAAACCTCGTCAACCGCGTCTGCGAGCAGCAACTCACCGATCGCGTCCGCAGTCCGCATGACCGCCAGCGCCTGCCGCTGCGCGCGCGTCTCGGCGTGCAGAACTCAAAGGTCCTGTCGATCATCGAGCTGATGGAAAGCAACCTTGCCGAACCGCTGTCGCTTTTGGAAATCGCCGATGATGCCGGCCTGTCGCGCCGGCAGATCGAGCGCCTCTTCCGCCAGGAAATGGGACGCTCACCGGCTCGCTACTATCTCGAAATCCGCCTCGATCGCGCCCGGCATCTGCTGGTGCAATCCTCCATGCCGGTCGTTGAAGTGGCGGTCGCATGCGGCTTCGTATCCGCCTCGCACTTCTCCAAGTGTTATCGCGAACTCTATAATCGCTCGCCGCAGCAGGAGCGCGCCGAGCGCAAGCTGACCATGTCGACCAACCGCACCGGCATCGTCGTCTGAGAGCTATGGAAATCAAAGCAAGCGGATCACGGCAGGCGGCTTATTGGGCCGCCTGCTGAGCCATTTTGAAATCGGAATAGACCTGATTTCGGCCATTGTGCTTCGCCATGTAGAGAAACTGGTCGGCAGCATTGAGATAGTTGTCGAAGGATTCGTAGCCGGCAATCTCCGCCACCCCGATGGAAACAGTCACCGAAAGCTCTTCGTCGTCGGCATGAACCTTCAGGCTGGCAAGGTTGAGGCGAACCTCATCGCACAGCTCGGTCGCCGCACGCGAATTCATTTCCGCAAAAAGAATGGCAAACTCTTCGCCGCCAAGGCGGGAAAGCAGATTGTCCGTGCCTTCCAACAGCGCGTTAAGCCTGCCGGCAACAGCTTTCAGCACCTGGTCTCCGATCTCGTGACCATAAGTATCGTTCAGATGCTTGAAGTGATCGATGTCGAGAATGGCAACGGAGCTTGGACGCTGGCGGCGCAGGCATTCGTTGACCAGACGCGGACCGTGATCGTAAAAATAGCGCCTGTTATAGAGCCCCGTCAGATAATCGCTTGCCGCTGCCGCCCGCAATTGTTTCAGCTGTGACAACGTCTCCACGTTCAATGCGATGCGGCACTGCAGCTCCTCCTGAACGAAGGGCCGATAGATGAAATCGCTGGCGCCCGCCTTGAGGAAAGTCGCAGACAACAAGCGGTCATTCGATGACGAAATGCCGATGATGCGCATCCGGTCCGAGCCGTAGAGGTGGCGGATGCGCCGGGTCAGCTCGTGGCCGTTCATGTCGGGCATATTATAGTCGGTGACGACGATTTCGATGTCGTCGAATGTCTCGAGCATCGCCAGGGCTTCGATACCCGTGCCGGCTTCGGCGACCTTGAACTGCTGGGCATGCAGCAAGTCCGTCAGCATTTTCCGGGCCGAGGGCACGTCGTCGACAACCATGACGCGCACAGACCGATTGGCAATGGCCCGTCGGACGGAGGAGACGAGATTGTCGAGCGCGAACTCGCCATCCTTGAGCACATAGTCGACGACATTGCGCTCCATGATGCGATTGCGCGTCGTGATGTCGAAAGACGCCGTGAAGACGATGGTGGGAATGTCATGGGCGACGGCAACGTCCAGGGCTTCCCCATGGGCGGCATCCGGAAGGTTCAGGTCGATCACCGCCATCGTGAAGCTGCGATCCGCCTCTGCCAGCACCTCGTTCAGCACTTTCAACGAAGAGCAATGGGTAACGGCAAGACCGAGTTCCGTTTCGAACCGGTGCGACAACACCGCCGAAAACATGCGCGAATCCTCGACCAGAAGTATTTTCTGGCCGCCATCGCGGTGGCCTATGCCGCCGCCGAGGTTTCCCGCATGCAGTACCATTTCCCGTCAATTCCTCCCACACCATCAGGTGTCTGAATATTCAGTTAATTGCAGGTCTGCCAAACCGTCTTGCCCGTATCCTGAACAGGATTCGTGAAAAAATTGGAACCGCTGATTGCGGAGACTTGCATAAAAGTGATTTTTCCTCACTTTTATAGAAACTATTTCGTCCGACTTTATCGGGCTCCTACGACTTTGGCGGGCGGCTGAGCCAATTGAATCTGCAACAGCGTGTCGAGATTCTGATTCACGCGGCAGTAGAACTCCTCGTCGATGAATGGCCGCAGTATGAAATCATTGCCGCCGGCCTTCAGGAAACGGGCGGAAAGCAGCCGGTTATTGGATGACGAGACGCCGATTATGCGCAGCTCATGGGAGCCGGTGGTCGCACGGATGCGCCGCGTCAGCTCGAATCCGTCCATGTCGGGCATGTTGTAGTCCGTCACCATGAGGCCGATATCCGGGCTTGTCTTAAGGATTTCGAGAGCCTTGAGGCCGTTCTCGGCGACGCTGACACGGAAATTATAGCGCTTGAGCCGACTGGACAGCAAAGCGCGCGCGGTTGCGCTATCGTCGACAATGAGAACGTGGTGACGGTGGTTTGTCAGAAAGCGGCAGATCGATTCCGCCAGCATGTCCACGGCAAAGACATTGTCCTTGAGAATATAGTCCACCACATTCTTGGCGATCAGTTCGTCACGCGTACCTTCCAGAAAAGTGCCTGTGAAGGCGATCGTTGGAATGCTGAGATCGAGAAGATAGGCGAGTGCTTCGCCCTTCTCGGCTCCCGGCAGGTTCATATTGGAGATCGCCAGCTTGATGGGTTCCGACGACTTGTCATAGGCAAGTTGCAATTCTTCGAAATTGCGGCAGATTTCGACGTCGATGTCCAGAAGCTCCTTCACTTTGACCCTGACCATCGACGTAAAGAGATTGGAATCCTCTACGAGCAGAATGCGCGAGCCGGCAAGAGACGCGCCGGAATATTGCATCCCAGAAACACCCAGAAATGGCATAATGAAAACCTGTTTTTGAAAATAATCCCCTCTGTCTTCTTTTAGAACAAAGCCTTTGCGGATTTGTTAAGTCGACTGGTTTCCCGGAGATGAAGAAAACAGCTCCGGGGTCGCGTTTACCGGGCGGTGACCGGATTACTCCGCGGCGGTCCTGCCCCGGCGCCGGCCTGGGCTCTTTGCTTCCGATACCTTGCTTCCGGCCGAGAACGCGGAATCTTCCTTCACGCCGTCCTCCGCCTCAGGCCCGTCGGCAGAATCCATCAGCGCATCCGCCGTGACATCGGACTGCCTGCCTCGCCTGCCGTCGCGAACGATATGCAGCTCCTGATGCGGATAGGGAATGGAAATCCCTTCTTCCTTGAAACGCTTCAGGATTTCGATGCGCAGATTGTTGCGGATCTCCATGCCGTCGGAGAGATCGGACAGATAGAAGCGCATCTCGAAATCGAGCGATGACGGACCAAAACGCAGGAACTCTACATGCGGCTCCGGATTCCTGAGCACCTTTGGGATCGAGCGTACCAGCTCCAGCAGGATATCCATCACCTTGCGCGGATCGGTATCATAGCTGACGGATACCGGGATTTCAGAGCGGGCGAGCCTGTTGCGATGTGTCCAGTTGCCGACGGACGCGTTGATGAGTTCCGAGTTCGGCACGATGATCGACTGCTTGCGGAAGGTCTCGATCTCGGTCGCGCGCACCGAGATGCGCTTGACGATACCTTCCGATGTGCCCGAAACGATCCAGTCGCCGACCTTGAACGGCCGCTCGACCAGCAGGATCAGGCCGGACACGAAATTCGACACGATATTCTGCAGGCCGAAACCGATACCGACCGAGAGGGCACTGGCGACGAGCGCCAGGCTGGACAAATCGATACCGGCGGCCGAAATAGCGAAGATCGCCGCCAATGCTATGCCTAGATAGCCGATGCCGGTCCTCACCGAGTTGCGTACACCGAGGTCCACCTGTCCGCGGGCCATGACATTGCTGTCGAGCCACCGCTGGAACCAGCGCGTGACCAGATAGCCGCCGGCAAACAGCAGAATGCCGACGAAAATGCCGAGCAGCGAGATCGACATGTTACCGATCTTGATCTCGGTAAAGAGCCTGTAGGTAAAGGCTTCCAAGTCCTGGATATGGAAGCCCCAGGAGAGCAGGATCAGCGGAATGCCGGTCAACAGAGCGACGGCGTAGGTCGCAAGTCCCGCTGCAAGACCGGCCTGATCGAGCGCCACTTCACGCAGCTTCAGGCGATTTTCCAGAAAGCGGCCGATGATGGTTTCGGCAAAAACCCCCTGCTTGGATACCGCCTTGCCGAGCTGAAAACCGAGATACATGGTCGCGATGACCGCGCTCGTCACGATCATCTGCGTTGCCATGAAGCGGGCCAGCCCCACATAGCCGATGAACGAGGTGAAGATCACCACTATGCCCAGACCGCGAAGAATGATGGCCATGCCATGCGGCCAATGGCGGCCCGGCGCATCCGGATCGCCGTTCTTGGCAAGCATCGGGGACCCGAAGGAGGCAGCGATCAGAATGAGGCCGATCAACAGTGCCGCCAGGAAACTTTTCGCCACGGTAACGACGACCGGCGAGCCCATGGACTCACTAATGCGGTCGAAGACGTAATCCAGTCCGTTGACCACAGCCATGGCCTGCAGGCACCAGGTGAGCGAATGTGCCCCCTTGTTCGACAGCTTGACCAGCCGCCAATGCGGCCGGAACGGCGCGAAGACGGCATTGCTCAGACGGCCGACGAAATAGACGAGGCCGATGAAGCCGAAAACCGCCGCCAATATCGGCGCGATATCAGGCCGCAACACGTTGAAATTCGAGAGGAAAAAGAAGGATGTGACGAGAAATGCCGCCAGTGACAGCGTGCGGATCAGGGTGGACCAGAAGGCGACGGAGAGCCGGCTGATATACGGAGGATTCTCGACGGCCTCGTCCTGCACATAATAGCGGCGGAACAGCCGGTACCCACCGACGAGAAATATCAGCGCGGCGCCGATCGACAGGCAGACGGCGCCTAAAAACGAGGCAAGCTTGGCCTTGAGCACGAAGCCGATCCAGCTCGTCACGGCGGTACTGAACTTGACGCCCTCGTCGACCAGAGCGGCCCCCGCATCGTCGAATGTCGTGATGGAAATCTCCGTGCGCCTGAATAGCGTCTCGGCGAACAGCTTTCGGCGCATTTCCATGAATTGCATCGAAAGCCGGTTGGTTTCCGTGGTGAGATTGTCCGCATCGAGGATCACGGCGCTGATCTGCGAGCGTTCGGCGTTGAGCCTCTCGCGCTCCTGCGCGACGATCGGCGCCTCGGGCGGCTGGCCCTCCTTGGGAGGGGCACCGAGCTGTGTCAGGCGCGCATCGATCTCGGCGGTACGGGGCTTCAGGCGTCCGGAAATAGCCGCTGCGGTGCGATTGAGTTCGTCAACCTGGCCCGAGAGCGCCACGAGCGTCTCGTCGTCCGCTGTTGCCTGCTTCGCCGCCTCCTGGAGCGATGCATAGGCCTTCTTTGCCTTGCCGAGATCGGTGACGGCCGTATCCAGCAGCCCATTGACGAGTTGTCCGGACTGTTGATCCGTTTGCTGCTGCGTCTGGGTCGGCTGCTGATCCTGCGCAAAGGCATGCGCCCCCGCCAGTGGAAGGGCAATGATAAACACAGCCAATCCCAGCAGCAAAAGAGGCAATAGAAAAAGACGAGATTTCAGCGGGCGCAAGCAGAGCTCCTCGTTGCACATGAAGTCGCAGTCAATGGATGACCGAAATCGCCGCAAAAATGGAGACCCGATTCGTCCTATAATATGATTGCGAATTCCATAGTCTTTACGCGTACGCCTTGTAAGGCAAAGAAAGGCGACACAAAGGCATTCCACGCCCCTATCCTGTCCGGAACCGCGCGCGAAACGAAGTAACGCCGCCTCATCCTGGACGTAATCTATGGCATGGACCATTGCCGCCCGGAAATAGGCCGGAAATCCACCTTGGCAATGGAAACTCTACGCGCTCGGCAATATCGGGCTGAGGGGAATGCCGCTGCGGCGCCAGAGCAGAGGCTATTCTGCAGCACGCGAGACATCCTTCGCGAGCCAAGCGCGGAGCCGTCTTGCTCGCGGATGGGAGAAGCTGCTGAGTGGTTAGACAGCCTTGCACTGCGGATGAAAACGCTCCGCGACGCTTTCGGCGGCCGCATAGGCTTGTGTCACGATCTCGGGCACAAGATCGATGTCGGGAAGACTTCCAAGCCCCAGAGGACCGATGGCAAAGAGCCCCTCCGTCGAACGCCCATTGACCTCAAGCGCGCCTGCGGCATCGACGGCAAGGCCAAGGCCGAGTTCGTCCGGCACTGCAAGGCCGGCATCGATGAGGCTGCGCAGCAAGGGCGCGTTCAGATCGGGCGCCTGGCACCGACAATCGATCACGTCGTCTGCGTAGAGCTGCTCTGTCTCCTGCCGTCCCGCAGGCCTCAAGACCAGCCCCGTCGGCGTCCGCCGGATGAAATGACCGCGCCGCAGCAGCGTATTGCCCTCGGCAAGCTCCTGATTGAGGCGCACATGCAGCGCTTCGGGCAGCCGATTGCGATGGCTGTCGTAGAGCGCCCGCAGATGACGGTTGAACTGCTGCTTCTGACCGGCCGGCAGAGATCGCCATAGGGATCGGGCATGCTTGCGCAAACCGTTCATGACCGACTGCCAGCTCTGCCCGTTCGCCTCCGCCTCCTCGCAAGCGCGCCGAATGAAGCGAACGATCTCGCTGAGTTTGCCGGGCATCTCATCTGCAGGGAAAACCGGATCGGCGTTGTTGCGCGTATGGCTCTGCGGTAGGAAGCCCCGACGCGAAACGATGGTGATCTGCCCCGTATAGCCGTTTTCACGCATCTGCAGCAGCCGATCGACCACGCGCAGGCCGCTTCCCAGGAGGATCGTATGCGGTCGCGACACGAGGCGGCGCGCCCGAACGGTTGTCGGGACCGTCACGAGATCGCCGGCCTGCGCCTCCCGATCGGTAATGCCATAGCCGGTTGCCAGCACCACCATGTCGAACGGCGCATTGGCAGCACCATCGCTCTCCACTACGAAACGGCCGCCACGAACACGCCTGAGACCGAAGACCGTCTCGCTGCTGACCTGCACCGCCACATCGCGCCGCGATGAGAAGGCTTCCGAAAAGCGCTGGTAGACGTAGTCGCTGAAAATGCGCTTCGGTACGAAGATCTGCAGGAAACCCGGTATAGCAGCGGGGACGGCGCTGCGGAAAGGCGCATTGCCGCAGAGCCATTGATTGAAATCGTCTGGATCGCCGGCTGAGACGGAAAGATCGCGAACGCGGCTGTTGAGGATTTCGCTGCTGTGCCCGGAAGCGAGCGCCTGACCGCCGCTGACGCTGGAATTGGGATCGAAAAGCTGGAGATGAAATGGGAAGCGCACCGTCTTCATCAGCGCGATTGCCATCATCATACCGGAAAAACCACGTCCGATCACGGCGATTCGAGGCATCACGTAAGCCGACGCCGCCGCATTCGTCATGGCGGAAAAGAATCCCTGAACCGTCATATCAACTCCTGGGGCAAGAGGTGGTCGATCATGCCTTTCTTGGGCTTGTCACTTAACGGCCCGAAACTCGAACTCCGATCTCGCGCTCGACAGCCGAAGAACGGTGGGCTGACAAACGCATAAGAGCCGCATCGGGTCTCAAAACTCCACCTTCCTTCAATCCGGAGCTCTTCCCGCGAAAGAAGGCTGCGACAGGCGGGTCCAACTCGGTCCAATATCCGATGCCCGCAATCGTCTGCCATTGCTTATTGAAGCGATCAGGCAGCATGATTATTGTCATTGTCTACTTATTTAGTCGTATATGAAAGCGCGAAAACGCGCCGCTAGCAAGCGCTTTCTTGTCGGGGCGAAACCGGATCGACGATATTGCAGCTTGAAAAACATCATGCGTCCGGCTGCTTTTTTCCTGTCCCGCCTTCGTACGTACCGGGAAAAAGGAAAGCAATTCCGAGCGCTAAGATCAGCTTTCGAAACCGCTTTCGCTGTGGCTGAAATGGCATCGGAAAGGCGCCGAGTTCGCTCTTCGACCGGATGGATATCGAGCGGAGCGCTTACATTTTTGCAGCTGGAGCCTATTTTACAGAAGGGTGCGATGCGAATGCGCCGATAAAACCGTTGTATGCTGCATTTATGGAAATCAGCATCTCGCTGATTTGCCACACCTTGAGTAGCCGAGCTGGCGCTGGCCGAGGGAGTGACGAATGGGGACTGTTTCTCAATTGCATGAACGCATCAGGTCGCCTGCCCATCGCGTTCAAAGCGAAGAGGAGGCGCTCGATATTGCGCGTTCGCTTGCGGCGAGCTTTGCACAGCAGGCGAGCGACCGCGATATCAACCGCATCCTGCCCTATGACGAGGTCGAGGCACTGTCCCAATCCGGCCTGCTGGGAATTTCCGTTCCCTCGGAACATGGCGGCATCGACATTTCGAACTGCGTTCTCGCCGAAGTCATTGCCATTCTGGCAGAGGCCGACCCTTCCATCGCACAGATATTGCAGACGCATTTTCATGTGCTGGAAGCGGTGAGAATCAGCGGTGGCGAGGATCAGCGGACATCCCTTTTCGATCGCGCGATGACCGGCGATCGTTTCGCCAGCGTCTTTTCCGAGTCTGGTGCAAGCGGCGCCGACCAGAATTCCTTGCATCTGACATCGGACGGGCCCGGCTTCCGCCTCAACGGACGAAGCCAGCCTTCCGCCAGCATTTTGTTTTCGGATTGGATCGGGCTGTTTGCGGCGGACAAACGCAAAGGACTGATTGCTGCTGTCGTGCCCAGAAATGCGGAAGGCATCCAGATCATCGACGACTGGGACGGCTTCGGTCAACGCACCTCAGGAAACGGCACGGTCATATTGCATAATGTTTATCTCGACCTCGATACCCTACTTGCGCACCGAGAAAAGTTGGCCGAGCCCACGGTGATCGATTGCGTGAACCAGCTCACGCGCGCCGGCATCAATCTCGGTATCGCCCGATCCGCGCTGGCAGCGACCATGGAATTCGTGCGGGCTCATTCTCACTCGAGGGGAAGCAGCGGGGATGAGCAAACCGTGAATGATCCGCTGATCGTCACGAGAATCGGCGAGATTGCCATCCGCATCGAAGCGGCAACCGCAACGGTGGAGCGAGCCGGCGGCAAGATCGACGCCGCGCAGATCAATCTCACGGAAGATCACGTCATCGGTGCCGCGCTCTCCGTAGCGGCGGCCCAGACAATGACGGCCGATATTGCGATGGAAGCAGCCGATACGCTGTTCGAGCTCGCCGGCACGGCCTCGGCAGGCATCGGCCTTAACCTCGACCGCCATTGGCGCAATGCCCGCATCCACACGCTGCATGAACCGGCCCGCCGGAAATATCCCATCATCGGCAACTACCATCTCAATGGCAGGAAGCCATTGAAGAGCTGGTTGCCTTGAGAAGCTAAGGCGTCTTAAAAATCAGGCGGTGTGAGACGCGCGTCGATCTTCCCGTTCCGGGACTTCGAAATCCGCGCCACCGGCGACGAATTGTTCCAACGACATGTTGTCGAGAATCTCGGCAATCGCGTCACGCACCTCGGTCATCGAGCGCCGCACCTGACAACGCTCCGGATCGGAACAGTCGTCGCAGGCTTCATAGGCCGTGCGGCTGGCGCAGCGGATAGGAGCCAGCGGACCGTCCAGGGTGCGGATGACATGGCCGATGCGGATTTCCGAGGCGGGACGCGACAGCGAATAGCCGCCGCCCGGCCCCTTTTTCGAACGCAACACCCCGGCGTTTCGCAATTCGAGCAGGATGGTATCGAGAAACTTCTTCGGAATATTGTTGCGCAACGCGATATCGTTGATGAACGCGGTTTCACCCGGGCCGAGGCGTGCGAGATCCACCAGCGCCTTCAATCCGTACTTTCCTTTTTTCGTAAGCATCGCCGTCCGCTTTACTGCAAAGTCAATTGTTGAAAACCCGGCATGGCTCGAAGAGACTCAACGGGCCGATCCTGTCAGCATGGGATTGCGGAAGTAACCCCGCAATCTCTTGGGAACAAGATAGTAACTCACAAATTGTATAGTTTATATGAGTAAATTTAGGCAAATGTATCGTCTAAGCAACGAATTTGCGACTTTTCTTGGATTTTAGGCGGCGCTACTGTCCCAATAAGCCTTCCTTTGCCCATGCGTATGGCCGGCGATCGCGCCAGCCACCTGGTCCGCCACCAGAACGGCGTGCTCGACCACCTCGGGCAATCCCATCAGTTCGCCGAAGGTGCCGCGTGCGAGCGGTCCGGAAATAAACAGAGACGGTATCACCGTCCCATCGTCGGCAAGGGCGCGCGATTGCGTATCGCAGGAAAATCCCAGGCGCGTGGGATCCAGCGCAAGATACCCGGCTTGCGACAGCTGGTCGATCCAGGCTTGGGACTGCAGAATGCCTCGGTGCCCCGGACCGGTGGTGACGACGACCGCATCGAACTGCCTTCTCACGAACCGTTTGGAACGGCTCAATCGCAACCTGCAATCGATGACATCGTCGGCAACGCCAACCTCTGCCACCGAAGCCGCCAGCACTTCAAGCCTGCCATTCGCAAGCGCCCGTTCGCTGACAGCTTCCACCTGCGGTGCAATACGGAAACGATGAACGTCCCAAAACGGCCTCAAATGCCGAACCAGCCGGCGCCGCTCCTCGGTTGGAAGCGCCTGCCAGATTTGCCGCCCTTGTGTCCTTATCTGATCGATGACCGCATGCCAGCTCAGACCTTTGCCTTCGGCTTGACGAATGGCCGCCCGCACGCTGCGCAGGAGCTCAACCGCCGTCTTCGACGGCTGGCTGGCAAAATCACCGAGCGGTTCCTGCTTGACCGCCGCATGGCCGCGCGAGCGCAGACCACGTCGGGATATGGCGGTCAGCGGACCTTTGTGCCCCCTGTGCTCGAGGGAGGCAATGACGTCCGCCGAAGTCAGGCCGTTACCGACGACCAAAACACGATCGTCGGCGCGAATAGCCGCAAGCGCATCCGGTCGAGCAGGATCGGGAACGAAGCGCGGATGATCGGCAAGCGCATCCCGCAATAGCTGCGGCGGCAAAGGCGACGGATGGCTCGTGGCAATGACGAGAATATCGGCATCCACGTTTGCTCCATCAGCACCGGTGACCGCCCAGCGGCCGCCCATCCTCTGGACGCGCTCGACGCTTTGCCTGACGTGGCGAAGTCTCCCGCTCTCGACAAAGGGGCGGATCATACTGTTGATATAGTTCCCGAACACGGAGCGTCGCGGAAAAAGATTGCCATCGGCGGCGATCGCCGCGTCATCGTCCGCAAGCGCATTATTTTCCAGCATCCAACGCTGAAAATGCTCGATATCATCGGGCAGCAGGCTCATCCTCGCCGCGGGCACATTGATGCGGTGGGCCGCATCCTGCGTGTCGTAGGCGAGCCCTGCCCCCAAACGCTCCCGGGGCTCGAATATGAAGACCTGCCCGGCCTGCAGCGACTGTCGCTGCAGCAGATGAAAGGCAACCCCCGTTCCCGAAACGCCACCGCCAATAATGACGACAACAGGCACATCGCGCGTCTGATGGTCAGAGCCAAGGGTCAATAGCCAACTCCCTCCAGATCGATCGCCAGGTGAATTCTGCATGCGTCTGGCAATCGGAATAATGGTTGAGACGATCCTATACTCTATAGAATTTGTTGACAATACGATTGCGGCGTACCCCGCTCTCTCAGCACCCGGCGACAGTCAAAAGCAGTGCTGATATGCTTTTTCAAACAATGGGTTATTTGTGCCCTGCACAACATTGTTTTTGCGCCGCAGGATGCAAAAAACTTGGCATACGCCTGCTGGAGGAACATACTCGCGGTTGTTCTGGTCCGTGTTCTCTGTAGGAGGAGAAACATCATGGAACTGCTTCGACTGCTCTCCGCCTTCGACTATACGCTGATGGTGATTCTGGCTGCCATCTTTGTATTCAGCGTCATGGAAGCCGGACATAAGAAGCATTGACGATGCGCCGTTGAAAGTCGCACTCGTTGCCATCCGACAATATGTCGGTCCTCATTTGAGCGCCTCCTAATCATCGAGCAATTCCCTCGACCCTGCTTCACCCTGTTCTACGGGCGCCGCCCAAAGCATACGGTGGAATTTGGCGATGTAGATAAGCTGTGGCGTAATGAGGCAGCCGGATTCAATCCTTTGAATGAAACTGCGCAGTTATACCTGAAACATTAGAGACAAACGTGCAGCGCAGAATTGTATAATTCAGTGTATGTACTCACCAGCCAATGAAAAATGCGTCACAAGCTTCGCGCAAACAATTCCCGGGATATTTGCTGGCATCATTAAAAACATAAAGCAAAGAAGATATACTCATGGGCTACGACTGGGACGGCATCAAGACACGCCGGATGCGAAGACTGAAATATGGACTTTCCCTGTTTCTTTTCACAATATCGCTATCGGCACCAACGGCGTTTCTGCTGCATTTGCATTGAATCTCTTTGGCACATCGGCCCCCCGCTTGTCGTTTCAAAAAGCTAACAAACTCCGCAGACGTGATCCAATCGGAGATACCGCGACGGGAACCAAAGCCAGCCTCGGTTCGTTCCTGAAGGAACTTACTCGCAATCAAGGAGGGCGCCATGGCCGACGTCTCGACGGAGAAGGATATCAACGCTCAAATCGATGAACTTCGTAGCCAGATCGATAGGCTCTCCGCCGACTTGGGAAGGCGGATCAATAGCGCTTCGGACCGTGCCGACGAGGCCCTTTCTTCGGCAAAGGGAAAAGTTGGGACCATCGCTGACCAGGCCCGTTCCGAGGGCCGGAACGTTGTGCAGGTCGCAAAGGAAAATCCAACAGCCACAAGCTCAGTCCTGATTGTGACGGCGCTTCTCGGCTTATTGACCGGTCTTCTATTGGGCAGGCTATCCGACTAAGGCATTTCCAGGAAAAGTGCGCGGCGGTTTTCTGCCGGGAATGCGTAGGGCATATCGCCTATGCTGCAGCGCTCCCGCGTTTCGATGCGCTGGAAACCAGCGCAGCCGAAAACCCTTGCTGCACTACAAATCATCTAATGATTTCAAGGAGTTTTTGGTGGGTGATGTAGGGCTCGAACCTACGACCCGCTGATTAAGAGTCAGCTGCTCTACCAACTGAGCTAATCACCCGTACCGCTTGCTGGCGGCGTGACCGGGCATATAAATAGGATCGGTTTGATTGTCCAGCGGCCAGACGAATTTTCTTTGATTATTTGTCAAAAAAATTTCAGACATCACCGAAAACTCAATAAAATCAAAGCTCAAGAATTCCTGACGCAACGCGCACAGCCTGGCCGCCGATGCGGGCATTGGCGATCAGGCCGCCATTGATATCGAGATGAAGATGAATCAACGAGGGCCGCCCCATCTCGATGCCCTGCTCTACCACGACCGGATGATGCCCATCCGGCAAAGCATCGAACTGATTGATCGCGCCGGACAGCGCCGCCACCGCGGATCCCGTCGCCGGATCCTCGACGATGCCCATTCCCACCGGAAACATGCGCGCATGGAATTTGGCAACATGGTTGACGCCGCCGCGGCAATAGATGAAAGCCGAGGCGAGTGCGCCATCGACGAAGGGTGCCGTCTTTTCCCAAAGCTGCAGATCGAATTCCAGTCTTTCGGCCGCGCCGACATCGTGCACCGGCACCAGGAGAAACGGCACGCCGGCACTCCAGATGGAAGGAACATGGTTCTCGAAGCCGATCTCGGTGATCTTCAGGCTGAGTGCGTTGGCGATATCGGCTCTGTCGAGCGGCAGCAGAATCTCCTGCGACTTCTTCGGCAGGTCGAACTCGGCAAAACTCGCCTTGTTCTGTCGCAGCTTGATGGCGCAGCGCACCGGTCCGACACGCTCGTCGAGAACGGAAACGAGATCGAGGTCGCCGCCATGATTGGCATGGGCCTTCTCCGCCAGGGCGATCGCCGTGCCGACTGTCGGATGACCGGCAAAAGGCAGTTCGCGACCGGGCGTGAATATGCGCAGGCTCGCCGTGTGGGCCGGATTTTGCGACGGCAGCACGAATACCGTCTCGGAAAGGTTCATCTCTCTGGCGATAGCCTGCATCGCCTGATCGCTCAGCCCCTCGGCATC
Source organism: Rhizobium sp. JAB6 (assembly GCF_003024605.1). Classification (GTDB taxonomy): domain Bacteria; phylum Pseudomonadota; class Alphaproteobacteria; order Rhizobiales; family Rhizobiaceae; genus Rhizobium. Next base: position 279,119 of record NZ_PYJQ01000009.1, read on the forward strand.
GAAGATGATCGCCAGCGGATTACCGGCCAGTTTGCTGTCGGTGAACACATCATAGACACTGTAGCTGCGCGCCAATCTGGCCTCCATCATGCTTCCAGACTTAATCATTCATACCGGCAGGTGGCCTCACCGCAAGCCTAGCTATCTGCCGCCGCCGAAGAACCAGGCAAGGATCGGCAACATCGCCGCGCTGTAATGATGCGCCGCAGGATCACCGGAGCGAATCGCGACCGCACCCTCGACTTCATCCTCTTCGGAAACCAGTATATGAGCCTCGATCCGCCGCAGCATATCCTCGGCAGTCCAGGGAAAGCGGAAAACACGGAAGAGCGTGACCGAATGGTTTATATGGCTGGCGTAGTATTGAGGCTCAGCAATCGCGTCGTCCAGATACAGACCCGTTTCCTCCAGTACCTCTCGCCGCATATTGCTTGCAACATCGGCCTGCCCGCCGACGATATCGTTCTCATCCAGCGACCCGGCAGCGCAATAGACCTGACCGGGATTAGCCGTATGCGACGCCATGCGGATTGCGATGATCGCACCGTCAGACGATACCGCCACTGGAAGTGCGAAAAGGTGAAAGCCGCCTTGCCGCTCACTTTGCTTGCGCCACCAAAGGAACGTTGAAAAAGGCGCAAGATAGGCTTCCCCCTTCACAGCACCGTTAACAATCGACAGCCGATGCTGGAACACCATGCGGCCGTCATAGAGCGCTGGTGTAGCGGCGATTTCCCTCGCCCAATTCCTCTGTGCGGCCTCCCGTTCCCGCAGATGAAAGGGATGTTCGCCGGGAAAAACGGCGAGATCGATGCTGAAGACGGGAAACACGGTGGCTTCCGGCGGCCAGCCGGCCATATCTCTCTGCAGTTCTGAAACGCTCATATCAAATCCAATGTCATGACGACGGGGCAATGGTCGGAGGCCTTCGGCCTGTCCCAGCCGACGCGAGGATAGCGCTCTACGTCCTGCCCCGGTGGGAAAATCGTGCGGAAAGGCTGGCCCGAGCGGATGATGTCGGGCATGCGCGCCGCGTTGGCGCGAGCCAGCGCGGGAGAGAGCCAGATATAATCGAGCTGGCAAAGCCGCTGTTCCTGCGGCCCGCGGGCATGATAGAGCGTCCAGCGGTCAAGCTCGTCTCGCCGCCGTATGACGTTTTCCGCAAAGCCATCATGGCTGAAAACATCGAGCGCGCTGCCCTTTTCCTCGCTGCGCGGTTCGAAACGATAGCCGGTGCGGCGCGTGCCGATGACATCGATCCATTCCTGGTAGTCGTTCATGTCGCCACAAATGGCGAAATTCTTCGTCGCCGTATGGCCGGCCCCGAAACGATCTTCAATGATGCGGCAAACCGCCATGGTCTCTGCTCGGCGGATCGGCATGGTCGCATGACGTCCATCCACGCCCTCGCGCGCCGGCCCCATCGATTTCAGATGGATGACATAGAGCGAAAATGGAACGCCACCAATATGGAGATGCAGTTCCAGGCAATCGCGCTTGAAGATCTTGTCCTCCGAATGAAGGCCGAGTTCGGCAAGCTCGTCGTTGAACAGTCCGAAATTGCCGTAGGTCACCATGGCGTGACTCTTGATGTCGTTGAGGACGATCGGCTGGCCGTCGCGCGTCTCCTCGCGCATCATTACGGCAACATCGATGCCGCGGCTGTCATTGCCTTCGATCAGGAATTTCTGACGGTAGCCGTTGCCGACCATGCGGTAGAGATAGCCATATTCGAAAGCCTGGAGCGCCGCCATGTTGTCGACCTCCTGCAGGCAGATGATATCCGCATCGGCATCCGCGATCGCAAGCGCCGTCATCTGCCTGGTGTCGTCGGTCGCCGCAATCACGCGCGCCGCTTCCAACTGCTGATAGATCTCTTCATTGCGGACATCGAAGAGCTGCAGAACGCGATCCTGGCGCAACTGGTTGCGAAAACCAGTGTAATCAAAACGGGTCAGAAGGTTTTCGACATTGAAAGTCGCAAGGCGCAGGGACATGAAGCATTCCAGTTAAAGAAGAATATGAGCCGGCTTATTATGTTCGCATCATCCGGCTTTGGCTGTGACAGTCGATTTGAACTTGCCCATCAGATACGGGCCGGAAAGAACAGGTGCATATTTCGGCTCCTCGCCTTCCTTCAGGCACGACGGCAGGCAGGCGATCTCGGCAAACCAGTTCGGCTGATGGAAGAAGGCCAGGGATTGCCGGCGCTGCATGCCGCCCTCTTCCGGCGGCGGATTGACGACGCGATGCACGGTGGAAACCCAGCGATCGTTGGTCCAGAGCGCCATCAGATCGCCGATATTGATGACGAAAGCCCCCTCAACCGGCGGCACCGGTGTCCAATTGCCATCAGGAGCGATGATCTCAAGACCCTTGGAACCGGGCTGCGGCAGGAGGATCGTCAGGCTGCCGTAATCGGTATGGGCGCCGGCGCGAAGCTGGCCCGGCTGCGGCGGCACGTGCTGCTCGGGATAGTTCAGCGCCCTCAGCGCACTGATCGGCGCATCCACGTAGGAATCGAAGAAATGTTCATCGAGGCCGAGCGCCGTTGCGAATACGCGCATGATGCGCGCCGCCAGATCCTCCATCGCCCGATAATAAGCCTTCCACGCCTCCACGAATCCATCAGGCTTCTCCGGCCAGATGGTGGCGGCATAGCAGAAACCGAGTGCTTCAGGATCTGTCATGCCTGCGGGTACGGAAAGCGGGCCGCCATTGAAGCTTTCCTTCAGGTCCGGCGGCGTATCGACATTGCGCGATTTTGCCAGCGCTTCTGTGCCCGGTCCGAGATAGCCGTAGGGATAGCCGGGATAAAGCGTCTTGGCACGCTGCTTCATCTCGGGCGGGAGATCGAAGAAAGCCTGCGTCTTCTTCCAGACCTCGGCAACGACCGTATCGGCGACCCCGTGGTTGGCAATCGCCAGAAAGCCGGTCGAGCGGCATATCCGATCCACCTCCGCGCCCAGCCGATTCTTCTCGTCATGACCGGCTGCTTCGAAAGAACCGAGATCGAAAATCGGAAAGCTATGACCGGACATGCGCGACTCCCCTTCGTGACGTCGAGCAAATCAAGCATAGGAGGCGACAGGGAACAACCATCTTGTCCCCTACCGATCAAAGCCGCCAGGCCGAGCGGATGACAACCCGATAATCATCACCGGCTGTGACAGGCTCGCGGCTATAGGCGCGCAGCACCTGGCCATCCGGCATCGAGAGCCTTATCGCATAGCGCTCGCCCTCATAAAGAACGGAGTCGACCCTGCAGGAAATTCCTTCCGCATCGGCAATCACATCCTCCGGCCGTACGAGAATATCCGAGTTTGCCGAGCCGCTTGCCCTATTGTCCCACAGATCTCGGAAGGACGGCGAATCGATCCGGCGCGAACCGCCATCGGGAAAAGCCAGCGACAGAATAGCCCCCTGCCCGACCAACCCGCCGACCATTCTGCCTTCGGGGTACGCATAGATCTCCGCCGGCGGCGCCACCTGCAGAAGCCGGCCCTCGGACATGACGGCAACATCAGTCGCAAGCGCCATCGCTTCGCTCTGGTCATGCGTGACATAGACCATGGTGGCGCCGGAGCGCTGATGGAACTCGCGGAAGGTCTCCTCCATCTCCTTCTTCAGATGACGGTCGAGGTTCGCCAGCGGCTCATCCAGCAGCACGACGTCGGGAGATGTCACCAGGCAGCGAGCAAGCGCCACGCGCTGCCGCTGGCCGCCGGAAAGATCGGCCGGCCTGCGCTCGGCATAGTCGCCAAGCCGCACCGTCGCCAGCGCCTCGCGCACCTTTTCGCGGTAGCATTCTCCGGAAATGCCGCGCACCCTCAAGGGATAGCCGACATTGTCTGATACGTTCATATGCGGCCAGAGCGCGTAGGACTGGAACACCATGGCCATGTTGCGCCGCTCCGGAGGCAACATGTTTGCGGCATCCGCCAGCAGCCGTTCGCCGAGATGAATGGAGCCGTCCGTCGGCTGCTCGAAGCCGGCGATCATTCTAAGCACGGTCGTCTTACCGCAGCCGGAGGGGCCGAGCAGCGCCAGGAAGCCGCCTTCGCGTACCTCGAGCGATAAGGCGTTGACGGCGGCGCGGCCCCCCGTGCCGAAATCCTTGCTAACGTGATTGAGGATCAGCTTCGCCAAGGCACCACTCCCTTCGGCAGGCGCTTGGCCATGATTTCCAGAACCACCATCATGACGACCACCATGGCGATGACGATGACCGACATGGCCGAGGCAAGATCGGCGCTGCCGCCATCGTCGAGATTGTAGATGACGACGCCGAGGGTCTGCGTGCCTGCCGACCAGAGCAGAGCCGAAACGGTCAGCTCATTGCAGGCGATCAGGAAGACGAGGATAACCGATGCGCCCGCCGCGGGCGCGATCAGCGGCACGATGATATCGGTCAAGCGCCGGAAGAAGCCGGCCCCGGAAAGACGCGCAGCCTCCTCCAGCGCCGGATCGAGCTGCAGAAAGGCGCTCATGACCGGCTTCAGACTGACGGCGAAATAGGCGGAGAAATAGGCAAGCAGGATGATCCAGATCGTCCCGTAAAGCGTGACGTTGAGGATCGGCAAGGGTGCTGCGAACACCAGGATGAAGCAGACGGCAATGATGATGCCTGGAAGCGAATAGGGGATCTCGATCATACCGCCGACGATGCGGCTGAGCGCGTCCTTGCGCCGCGTCAGCGCATAGGCCGCGAGCACTGTCACCAGCAGGAGACCAAAAGCCGTCATGCCCGCGAGGAACAGCGAATTGGAAAAGGCGATCCGCGTTATGCTCTGTCGAAACAGGATTTCCGTGAAGGCATTGAGCGACGCCGTCTTGAAGGTGAGCGGCACGCCGTAAGCCGGCACAAGCGCGCCCGCGACCAGCGCCAGAAAGGGTGCGACGAGCATGACGAAGAGGATGGCGCAGAGCACCGGCAGGGCAAGAAAGCGCCAGCGGCCGAGCGAAAAGGCAGCCGTTGCCCCGGAAATGCCGATGACACGATAATCACGGCCTTTCAAGGCCCTGCCCTGCACGGCAAGCCCCGCGACCGCAATGACGGCGATCATCATAGAGAGCACGGCGATATCGCCGAAGGTGCGCGGCCCGAAATTGGAGAACTTCGTGAAGATCAGCGTCGATAAGGTATAGATCGAGGCCGGAATGCCGAGGATCGCCGGAATGCCGAAATTGCCGATCGACGAGACAAAGGCGATCGCCGCTCCGGCGATGACGCCGGGCAGAGACAATGGCAGGATGATATCGCGGAAGACGCGCAGGCCGGAGGCTCCGGAAAGCCTCGCAGCTTCGACACCATCGCGCGGCAGCGCCATCAAGCCGGCGCGCAAAGCGAGATAGACGAGCGGCGCATGCTGAACGCCATAGAGCAGCGCGATGCCGCCGACCGAATAGAGCGGTTGCGGCGAGCCGAGCGGCGGCGCGACGTGCAGCGCTTTCAGCAGAGGGCTCGATGGGCCTGACATCTGCACCCAGGCAAGCGCCGTCACCTGCGGCGGGATCATCATCGGCAATACGAAGAGGAAGCCGATGAGCCCCCGGCCTGCAAGATCCGTCAATGTCAGCAGGAACGCAAAGAGGCAACCAAGGGCCACGGAAACGATGGTGCCGAGCACAGCGGTCTCGATCGTGTACCACGCCGAGCGCCAAAGTGCCGGATCGGTAATGAGCTCATAAGTGCCGCCCTTGAGCAGTGCCTCGACGCCGGCAAGCGCCAGACGCGCCAGCGGCAGGACGCTGAGCAAAAGCACGACGGCAACAACAAAAGGAAACAGCCAGGCCGGCTGGCTGTTTCCTCGACGCACATATTCGTACATTCCAAATCCGGGTCGGATTACTTCGACTTGAAGTAGGTGGAGAAGGTCTTCAGGTCCTGATCCGTGTTCTTGAGAGCATCGGATGCATTCAACGGCAAAACCTTGATGCTGTCACGTGCCGGAAAACCTTCCGGCAGCGGCGTGCCGTTGCGGGCCGGGATGTAGCCGAGCTTCAGGAAGCCTTCCTGGCCCTTTTCCGAGAGAACGTAATCGACGAACTTCTTCGCCGCATCGGCATGCTGCGTACCGGCGAGAATGCCGACCGGCTCGGTAACAGCCGAAACGCCTTCCTTCGGGAAAACAAATTCCAGCGGAGCACCCTTGGCCTTTTCGCGGATCGGCATGTAGTCGACGATCATGCCATAGGCCTTCTCGCCGGAAGCCACCGACTTCAGCACGGCGCCGTTGCCGCCCGACGCGATCGCACCATTGTCGGCGAGGTTCTTGTAATAGTCCCAGCCGAGGCTGCCGACGCCTGCGAGCGTCTGCGCATGAATGAGAGCGGCGCCCGAAGCCAGCGGGCTCGGCATGGCAACCAGGCCCTTGGCTTCCGGCTTCACCAGATCCTGCCAGCTTGCGGGCTTCATCGCGGCAGCCGTGTTGTAGACGATGCCGGTCGTGATGAGCTTGGTGGAATAATAATAGCCGCCGGCGTCATAGAGCGACGGATCGTAATTGGCGGCTTCCGGCGACTTGTAGGCGAGCAGCTTGCCGGCTTCCTTCAGGCGCTCCAGCGTTACCGTATCGGCAATCAGCAGAACGTCGGCAACCGGTGCGCCGGCCTGCATTTCAGCCTGTAGCTTGGCAATGATTTGCGGCGTGCCGTCACGAACCCAATCGACCTTGATACCGGGATTGGCGGCCATGAAGCCGTCGACAGTGGCCTGCGCATCGGCATTCGGCTGGCTGGTATAGAGGACAAGATCGGCTGCATCGGCATTGCCGGAAAAAAGAGCGATAGCCAGGAAGCTGGCAAAGGCGGAAACAAAGGTCTTCATGAAACGTCCTCGGCTGGATTGTAGGAGTTTGTCTAGACGCAGGGCTTAACATGATTGTGACAGTTGATTTTGTATAGAATGCCGTTCGTATGATGATTGAATCTTGACCATCGTTCTCTGGCGTTATTTCTTGATGCACGTATTTCAGACGGAATCGAGGAGGGACAGATCCATGGAATATCGCCTGCTTGGCCGCTCCGGCCTCAAAGTTTCCACCATCACCATGGGCACCATGACCTTCGGTGGAGTCGGCTGGGCAAAAACCGTTGGCGATCTCGGCGTCAAGGAAGCCAAGAAGCTTGTCGATATGTGCATCGATGCCGGCGTCAACCTGCTCGATACGGCCGATGTTTACTCGCAAGGCGCGTCGGAGGAAATCCTCGGCGAGATCATCGGCGGCCCACGCAAGAATGGCGTGCTCATCGCCACCAAGGCGCGCTTCCCGATGGGCCCTGGCGTCAACGATGCCGGCTCCTCCCGCCAGCATCTCATTCAGGCCTGCGAGGCAAGCCTGAAGCGCATGAAGACCGATGTGATCGATCTCTATCAGCTGCATGAATGGGACGGACAGACGCCGCTGGAAGAGACGATGGAAGCGCTCGACACACTCGTTCGCCAGGGCAAGGTCCGCTATATCGGCTGCTCGAACTTTTCCGGCTGGCACATCATGAAGGCGCTCGGCGTCAGCGAGCGCGACAAGCGCGAACGCTTCGTCAGCCAGCAGATCCACTACACGCTGGAAGCCCGCGACGCGGAAAACGAGCTCGTGCCGATCAGTATCGATCAGAGCCTCGGCATTCTTATCTGGAGCCCGATTGCCGGCGGCCTGCTTTCGGGCAAGCATCGCCGAAACCAGGCGACGCCGGAAGGTACGCGCCAGTTCGCCGGCTGGACGGAACCGCCGATCCGCGATGAAAATCGCCTATGGAATATCGTCGATACGCTGGTGGAGATCGCCGACGGCCGCGGCGTTTCGGCGGCCCAAGTCGCGCTTGCCTGGCTCATCGGCCGCAAGGGCGTGACCTCGGTCATTATCGGTGGCCGCACGAAGGCACAGTTCAAGGATAATCTCGCCAGCGCGGATTTGAAGCTGACTGACGAAGAACGCAAGCGGCTCGACGACGTCAGCCTGCAGCCCTTGATGTATCCCTATTGGCACCAGCGCAATACGGCCAGCGACCGCTTGAGCGAGGCCGATCTGGCACTGATCGGCCCGCATCTGGCGAAGTGATACCCCTTCTCCCCTCGGGGGGAAGGTAAAAACTAGGCCGCCATCGCCTCGATCTCACCGGCGATCAGCTTGCCGAGCCGCGAGATACCCTCTTCGATCAACTCGTCATTGGCGCAGGAGAAGCTGACGCGGAAGGTATTTGCGCCACTACCATCGGCAAAGAATGCCTGGCCTGGCACGAAGGCGACCTTCGCCGTTTCCAGCGACCGTGCGAGCAGCTTGGCGCCGTCCATACCCTTCGGCAAGGTAACCCAGACGAACATGCCGCCTTCCGGCTTCGTCCAGCTCGCACCTTCAGGCATGTATTTTGCAAGTGCTGCCAGCATGCAGTCGCGGCGATGGCTATAGGTCTTGCGGATCTTGGCAACCTGCGCCTCAAAACCGCGCTCGGCAACCTGATGAATGGCAATCTGGTTGATGGTGGAGGAATGCAGGTCGGCCGCCTGCTTCATCAGGACAAGCTTGCGGATGACAGAGGCGTTGGCGACGACGAAGCCGACGCGCAGGCCGGGCGCCAGCGTCTTGGAGAAGCTGCCGCAGTAGATCGTGCGCGTGCCGTTGATGCTGCCTTTGCGCGCGATTTCGAGCGCCAGGATCGGCGCAACCGGCTCGCCATTATAACGCAGCGACTGATAGGCGGCATCTTCGATGACGGCGATATCCAGTTCCTCCGCCAGATCGAGCAGCTTCTCGCGGCCGGCGAGATCCACCGTCTCGCCCGTCGGGTTGGCGAAATCCGCCGAGAGATAGGCAAACTTCACCCTGCCGCCCGCCTGCGAAGCGGCAGCGCGATAGGAATCCGGCGTGCGGTTGCCGTTCGGCGTCAGCTGGTCATAGGTTGGCTCATAGGCGTTGAAAGCCTGCAGTGCGCCGAGGTAGGTCGGCGCCGTGACCAGCGCGGTATCCCTCGGCGACAGGAAAAGCTTGCCGAGATAATCGAGCCCCTGCTGCGAACCGGAAACGATGAAGACGTTTTCGAGCTCGCAGGGAATGCCGAGCGCACCCATCTGTCCGACAAGCCATTCGCGCAGCGGCTTGTAGCCCTCGCTGACCGAATATTGCAGCGCTGCATTCACCGTCGGGCCGGAAAAGATATCGGCATAGGCCTGCTTGAATTCCGCATCCGGAAACAAGGCCGGATCGGGAATGCCGCCGGCGAAAGAGATGATATCCGGCCGCTCCAGCAGCTTCAAAAGCTCGCGGATTTCGGAGGCGCGCATGCGGCTCGAGCGCGTCGCAAAGATATTTTCCCAATTCAACATGGGGCTTCCTCGTAATTTTTGGTCTTTGCGTAACAAGATCACGCAATAAAAGATAAGTCAACAATGCTGACCTATTTTGTTTGTTATGGAGACAGATATTGTCTGCCTTTCCTGCTAGCATCGGCGGTGGTCTTACAAAGAAATGAACGCAAGCCAGCATGAGCCCCGACCCGACATCGTCCTTCTATACCGACAACGCCGCCGTCTACGCGGCGCGTCAACGCAGGCTGCCGCGCCAGAGGCTGGATGCCTTTCTGGCCGCCCTGCCCGCTGGCGCATCCATCCTTGAACTGGGGTGCGGCGGCGGTCAGGATGCCGCCTATATGCTGTCCCGCGGCTTCGACGTTACGCCCACCGACGGCTCCGCCGAACTTGCGAGAGAAGCGGAAAAGCTGCTTGGCAAGCCTGTTCGAGTCATGCGTTTCGAAGCCTTGGATGAGACCGAAATCTTCGACGGCATATGGGCGGAAGCCAGCCTTTTGCATGTTCCGCGATCCGTCCTGCCGGATGTTTTCGATCGCATTCTGCACGCCCTGAAAGCGGGCGGCATCTTCCACGCCAGCTTCAAGGCGGGTGAAGCAGAGGGCCACGACAAGTTCGGACGCTATTACAACTATCCTTCCGCCAGATGGCTTGAGGCTATGCTGAGTGCCGGAGGATGGAAAAACATCATTATCACAGAAGCCAACGGCAGCGGCTTTGACGGTAAGCCAACGAAATGGCTCTACCTTAAAGCCCGAAAATAGAAAGGCCGGAGCTTTCGCCCCGGCCCTCCAATCCGGCTCTCGCCGAAAGCTTAGTTGACCGACTTGTCGACCAGCTTGTTCTTGCCGATCCAGGGCATCATGCCGCGCAGCTTGGCGCCAACTTCTTCGATCTGGTGGCTGTCGTTGTTGCGGCGGATACCCTTGAAGCGGGCTGCGCCCGAACGGTATTCCTGCATCCACTCGGAAGTGAACTTGCCGGTCTGGATGTCCTTAAGGACGCGCTTCATCTCAGCCTTGGTTTCTTCGGTGATGATGCGCGGACCGGTGACGTATTCGCCCCACTCGGCCGTGTTCGAGATCGAGTAGTTCATGTTGGCGATGCCGCCTTCATAGATCAGGTCGACGATCAGCTTCACTTCGTGCAGGCACTCGAAGTATGCCATTTCCGGAGCGTAGCCAGCCTCGACCAGCGTTTCGAAGCCGGCGCGGATGAGCTCGACGAGACCGCCGCAGAGAACGACCTGTTCGCCGAAGAGGTCGGTTTCGCACTCTTCGCGAAAGTTGGTTTCGATGATGCCCGAACGGCCGCCGCCGACGCCGCAGGCATAGGAGAGGGCGAGTTCAAGGGCGTTGCCGGAAGCGTTCTGGTGAACGGCGACGAGGCAGGGAACGCCGCCGCCCTTCTGGTATTCGCCGCGGACCGTGTGGCCGGGGCCCTTCGGAGCGATCATGACGACGTCGACCGAAGCCTTCGGCTCGATGAGGCCGAAGTGGACGTTGAGGCCGTGGGCAAAAGCGATCGCAGCGCCGTCACGGATGTTCGGAGCGATTTCGGACTTGTAGATGTCGGCCTGGAGTTCGTCCGGGGTCGCCATCATCATCAGGTCGGCCCAGGCGGCGGCTTCGGCAACGGTCATGACCTTGAAGCCATCGGCTTCGGCCTTTTTGATCGTGGGCGAACCGGCCTTCAGTGCGATCACAACATTCTGTGCGCCGCTATCCTTCAGGTTCAGCGCGTGCGCGCGGCCCTGAGAACCGTAGCCGATGACGGCGACCTTCTTCGACTTGATGAGATTGAGATCGGCATCACGATCGTAATAGACGCGCATTGTTTGTCCTTCCCTTTGCTTGTCTGGGTGCAGATTTTAAGTTGTCAGACGGTCGCTGCCGCTTCCGCCAATACCTTTTCCGTGCCGTAAAGCTTGAGGAAGGCGCTGACCGCCTTCTCAGCCTGACGGCTCGTATCCTTCAAACCGGGTTCGCCGAGCAGCATGCGGACATGCAGATCGGAGACGATGAGCCCGTAAAGCGTGTGATATGCCTCGTCGGCATCGGTAAAGCGCAGCAGCCCTGCCCGCTTGCCGGCATCGATGAGACCGATGGCGCGGCGATCGATCTGCCTGCGGCCACGTTCCAGCAAGAGCTTGCCGAGCTTGGAGCCATCGCGGTTCGACTGACCGATCGCCAGGCGGTTCAAAGCGAGCGAAACATCGCCAGCCAGAACCTCCAGCAAATCACGCGCGAAAACGACGAGATGGTCATGCAGGCTTGCCGCATTCAGCCGCTCACCATTGCGCTCGAAGGTGCGCACCTTGCTGGCCTGGTAGGTGATCATTGCCGACAGCAGGCCGTCGCGGTCGCCGAACCACTTATAAAGACTTTCCTTGGAGCAATTGGCGGCGCGCGCGACGCCGGAGGTCGTCAGCGCCTTTTCGCCGCCGTCGACAAGGAGACGCAGCGCCTGTTCCAGAACCGCGTTCTGGCGCGGCGAAAACTCGCTCGACTGTCCTGCTTCGCTCAGCACGATGGCTACTCCCAAATGCGTACCGTACGGTACGGTTCGTAACGCTTTATGCAGTACCCCAAAACCGTCGTCAAGCGGAATTCGTTGCTGCACTGCGTTAAAAACAAGAGTGCTTGTCAGGGCTGCTAAACCATGGCAACTGCCATAAGCCGGTCATTCGATCAAAAGAGCTTGACGCAAACGATCGGTCGGAAACATCACCTACTCGGCGGCGACCGCGTTGTTGCGCATCGCCTCGACATCCTTCAGCGGCGGCAGGCCGTAGAGGCGACTGTATTCCCGGCTGAATTGCGAAGGACTTTGATATCCGACGCGATGGCCGGCCGATCCGACATCGAGCTGCTCGACGAGCATCAGCCGCCGCGCCTCATGCAGCCGAAGCTGTTTCTGATACTGGATTGGCGATAGGGCCGTAACAGTCTTGAAATGGTGATGCAGCGAGGAAACGCTCATGCCGACGCGCTCGGCCAGCTCTTCGATGCGCAACGGCTGCGTATAGTTGCTGCGGAGCCAGGCGACGGCACGCGCCACCCGGTTGCTCTGGCTCTCCGCCATGGCAATCTGCAGCAGCCTGGGACCGTTCGGACCAGTCAGCAGGCGATAGAGGATTTCCTGCTCGATCAAAGGCGCCATGGCCGGAATATCTTCCGGCCGATCAAGCAATCGGAGCAGGCGCAGCGAGGCATCGAGGAGTTCCGGAGGGGCCGCATGGACCGCAATGCCGCGCACCGGCTCGGCAGTCAGCGCCTGACGGGGAATGCTGACGCGCGACAGCAGCTCCTTTAGCCGTTCGCTGTCGAGCGCCATTCCGAAACAAAGATAGGGCGTATCGCTGCCGACATTGGTGACCTGCGTCGATACCGGCAGGTCGAGCGCCGTTAAAATATACTCGCCGACACCGTAATTGTAGGTTTCCGCACCGATCGTCAGGCTCTTGCGCCCCTGGACCACGATTGCAAAACAGGGCCGGTAAGCCCCATGCTGCCACACGGTCGCGGCCGACTGCCGATAGAGATTAAGATTGTCTATCCGCGTGCGGTGTTCGCCGTCGCTCGGAGCGAAACGTGCAACGATCGATGCGAGTTCCTGATTGGGATTGAAAGGCAGTGTCATGCGCAACCAACTGTTTTCGAGCAGATATCGATGGTCTATCTAGGTAACACCGCTCGATCGCGAAAGACCTGCCGAACATTTAGATTCGCAGGATCGTACATAAAGCTTGCAGGATCGCTCTAACGCTACGGCCCGGTCCTGATGCATGGTGGGCCACTCCAAATTCCACTCCCAACCCATCCGAAAGATAAGGAAATCTCCCATGCCTATCGCAAAGGGTTATGCCGCGACCGACGCGTCCAAGCCGCTCACGCCGTTCACTTTCGAGCGCCGCGACCCGAACGCAGACGACGTTGTCATCTCCGTCAAATATTGCGGCGTCTGCCATTCCGACATTCACCAGGCCCGCAACGAATGGGGCGGCTCGAAATATCCGATGGTGCCCGGCCATGAAGTCGCCGGCATCGTGACCGCCGTCGGTTCCGAGGTCACGAAGTTCAAGGTCGGCGATCGCGTCGGTGTCGGCTGCTTCGTTGATTCCTGCACCACCTGCGCCACGCGCGACCTGGACTACGAGCACTATATGCCGGGCCTCGTCCAGACCTACAATGACGTCGAAGCCGATGGCAAGACGCCGACTTACGGCGGCTATTCCGACTCCATCGTCGTCAAGGAAGGCTATGTCCTCTCCTTTCCCGACAACATTCCGCTCGACGCAGGCGCACCGCTGCTTTGCGCCGGAATCACGCTTTATTCGCCGCTGCGTCACTGGAAGGCCGGACCGGGCAAGAAGGTTGCGATCGTCGGCATGGGCGGCCTCGGCCATATGGGCGTGAAGCTGGCCCATGCCATGGGAGCCGATGTGACCGTTCTCAGCCAGACGCTGTCGAAGAAGGAAGACGGGTTCAAGCTGGGCGCGAAGGATTACTATGCCACCAGCGATGCCGAGACCTTCACCAAGCTCGCCGGCACCTTCGACCTGATCATCAACACGGTTGGCACGGCGATCGACTGGAACGCCTATCTCAACCTGCTGAAGTACGATGGCAGCATGGTGCTGGTCGGCGTTCCCGAGCATGCGGTTCCGGTTCACGCCTTCTCGCTGATCCCCGGCCGCCGCAGCCTTTCCGGCTCCATGATCGGCTCGATCAAGGAAACCCAGGAAATGCTGGATTTCTGCGGCAAGCACAACATCGTGGCCGAGATCGAGAAGATCGACATTCAGGATATCAACGAAGCCTATGAGCGCGTGCTGAAGAGCGACGTGCGCTACCGCTTCGTCATCGATATCGCTTCGCTGGCTTAAACCGAAAAGGGCGGCGTCCATCGAGGCGCCGCCTTTCCTTTACTCCTCGCGCGAGCTTTCCTTCTGCGTGATCAGCCGGGCGCTGTGCTGCCGGCTGAGATAGATCCAAAGCCAGCTCCAGGCGACCGCGATGCGCCAGCGCACGCCGATCAGGAAATAGATGTGGGCAAGCCCCCACACCCACCAGGCCAGCCATCCCCTAAGCTTGATCCAGCCGAAATCGATGATAGCGGCACTTTTGCCGATCGTCGCAAGGCTGCCCTGATGGCGATAGCGAAACGGTCCGGGCACCGGTCTGCCCGTAAGCTTTGCCTTGATGACCTTGGCAACGTAAGAGCCCTGCTGCTTGGCGGCCGGAGCGATCCCGGGCACAGGGCTGCCATCGTCACGCATGACGGCTGCCGTATCGCCGATGATAAAGATATCTTGCTTGCCCGGCGCCCTCAGATCCTTGTCGACAATGGCGCGACCGGCGCGATCGGCCGGAATGCCAAGCCATTTCGCCGCCGGCGATGCCTCGACGCCCGCCGCCCAGACGATGGTACGGCATGGCACGAACGTGTCGCCGATCGTCACGCCTTCCGCCGCGCATGAGGTGACCGGCCTGCCGAAGCGAACATCGACACCCAGCAGTTCCAGTTCCTTGTAGGCATAGTCGGAGAGCTCTTGCGCGAAAGCCGGCAACACGCGTGGACCGGCTTCGACGAGGATGATCTTCGCCTTGCGGGTATCGATATTGCGGAACTCCTTCGGCAAGGTCGTCCTCGCCAGTTCCGAGATGATGCCGGCGAGCTCGACGCCCGTGGGGCCGGCGCCGACGATCACGAAGGTCAGCAGCGCTTCGCGGATAGCCGCGTCGGTTTCCAATTCCGCCTGTTCGAAGGCCAGCAACAGGCGCCGGCGAATGGTGGTGGCATCCTCCAGCGTCTTCAATCCCGGCGCAACCGGCTCCCATTCGTCATGGCCGAAATAGGCATGGGTGGCGCCGGTCGCCAGCACCAGCGTATCATAATGGATCTTTTGACCATTCTTCAGGAGCACCTGATGTGCCACACTGTCGACGCCGACAACCTCGGCGAGCAAGGTCGTCACTTCAGGCCGATCGCGGAAGAAATTGCGGATCGGCCAGGCGATCTCGGAGGTGGCAAGCAGCGTAGTGGCGACCTGATAGAGAAGCGGCTGAAAAAGGTGATGATTGCGCCGGTCGATCATCGTCACGCGGACAGGCAAGCCTTTCAGATCGTTGACGAGCTGTACCCCGCCAAACCCGCCTCCGACCACGACGACATGATGATCCTGCATGGCAACACCTCGCGACTAAGTTTCCTGAAAACGTAGGGTTGAGAAGGATATGCAGCAACCATCTTTTATGCATGGCACCTCTGCACGGCTACGATGCGGCAACGCGCCTATTGTGCATACCCGACAGGAACGGAGGCGCCGCTTTTAAGTTCCTCCATCGAGATCGACGCGGAGACGTCGAAGAGCTCGATCTTGCGCACGAGCTGTTTGTAGATGACATCGTAATGCTCGACACGCGGCAATACGATCTTGAGGATGTAATCATAATTCCCGGTAAGCCGATGGGCCTCGACGATCTCGGGGATGTCGCCGATGACCTTTCGGAAGGATTCGATCCATTCGTCGGCGTGATGCGCCGTCTTGATCATCGCATAGACCGTGGTCGGCACCCCCATCTTCTCGCGATCGAGTACGACGATGCGCCTGGCGATATGCCCGCTCTCCTCAAGCCGCTGTATGCGGCGCGAGCAGGCCGATACCGACAGGGCGACGCGATCGGCAAGTTCGGTGACGGAGATGCCGGCATCCGCCTGCAGAAAGTCGAGAATCTTTCGGTCGCGTTCGTCGAGCATGTGCAGCATTCCTTCTTTTGGCGCCTTCATTTTGCACAGAAATACAGAAATACGCAAAATATTGCAGTGAGACTTTGATAAGCTTCTAAAAACGCAAACACATGGCGGATGAATCGCCGCACTATTCCCTCCATTCAAAATCTACGAGCGGAGAACAGTATTATGCGCACCATTGGCCTGATCGGCGGCATGAGTTTTGAGAGTTCGGCAGTCTACTATCGCCTGATCAATGAAATGGTCCGCGAGCGCCTGGGCGGCCTCTCCTCGGCCGAACTTGTCATGTACTCCGTCAACTTCGAGGAAATCGTCGCCCTGCAAAAGGCCGGCCGCTGGAATGATGCGGCCGACCGGCTCGCCGATGCCGCGCAGCGCCTGCAGTCGGCGGGTGCCGAATGTGTGCTCATCTGCACCAACACCATGCATCTGATCGCACCCCAGGTTGCCGAACGCGTTTCCGCTCCGCTCATCCATATCATCGATGAGACCGCCGCGGCCTTGAAGGCCGCCGGCCGGGCCAGGCCGCTGCTGCTGGCGACCCGCTATACGATGGAACATGGTTTCTATGCGGAGCGCATGGCCGAGAATGGCATCTCCATCATGGTTCCCGGCCCCGAGGATCGCACGATCACGCACGACATAATCTTCAACGAACTCTGCGCCGGCATCATCAAGGACGAATCTCGGCGGAAGATGAACGGCATCATCGAGCGCGCCAAAGCCGAAGGCGCCGACAGCGTCATTCTCGGCTGCACCGAGATCTGCCTCATTCTCGACCCGAAGGCGCTGATCCTGCCCGGCTTCGACACTACAACGATCCACGCGGAAGCCGCTGTGGACTTTGCCCTTGCGGATGAAAAGGCTCGCAGCAGTTGCGCTGCCTGACTGCCTCAAATTACTTGACTGCGTCCAATAAATAATGACATCGTCTCCTATATCTGAGGAGACGATGTCATGCCCGCTGCTGCAGAAATCGCGACTATCGATGCAGTCCGTAACTTCAATCGGTTCTATACGAATTTCCTCGGCGTCCTGAACAAGGCCTATCTCGACAGCCCCTATACGCTGACGGATGCACGCGTGCTGTTCGAAGTCGGCTTTCGCGGCGGCGTCGCCGCCTCAGCCCTGACGCGCGACCTCCATCTCGACCCTGCCTACCTCAGCCGTATCGTCAAGCGCTTTCGCCAAGATGGTTTGATCGAAACGACCCCGGATCCGAACGACGCCCGCAGCCAGATCATGAAGGTCACCGAGAAGGGACAAGCTCAATACGAGGAATTCGTCCGTCGCTCACGCGCGCAGATCGCCGGATATTTCGAAAAGCTGGCGCCCGGCGAAGCCGAGCGTGTCGTTGGGGCTATGCGGACGATACAGGAAACACTTAGCTCTGATCGAACCGCAGCGCCCACCGCCACAATTCGCAATCACCGGCCCGGTGACATCGGCTGGATCGTACAAAGCCAGGCACGCTTTTACACCGAAGAATTTGGCTGGGACGATCGCTTCGAAGGTCTGGCGGCCGAAGTCGCCGGTAAATTCCTCTCCAATTTCAATCCGCAAAAGGATCGCTGCTGGATTGCCGAGCGAGACGGCCTGAATGTCGGATCTGCCATGATTACCGATGGCGGCGATGGCATCGCAAAGCTCCGGCTGCTTTATGTCGACAAGACCGCGCGCGGCCTCGGCCTTGGCAAGCTGCTGGTCGATGAATGCATCCGTTTCTCGCGTGATGCCGGATATAAAAAGCTATCGCTTTGGACCAATGACATCCTAGATACGGCACGGGCGATCTACATCAAGGCGGGCTTCAGGCTTGCGGCGGAGGAAAAACATCGCATGTTCGGCACGGAACTGAATGGCCAGACCTGGGAGCTCGATCTCTGAGCTCGGCCGGCGCAATCGTGTCGCTGCATTGTTCTTCGTCCGCAAGGGCATAGACGAGTGCTATAAGAGCGATCCCCATTGCGTTTTTTTCACAATAGGGAAACCAGTAGCAGCCATCATTCTCGCGATTCTTGTTGCGGCGCAAAATTCGCTTGATTTGGAAACGATCATTTCCTAAAAGAGTGCCATGACGACGGACACCTTCGACATTGCACCAAAGCTTCGTGGACGCCCGCGTGAATTCGATATGAATTCCGCGCTGGACGAAGCGCTGCGCGTCTTTTCCGAGCGCGGCTATTATGCCGCCTCGATCAGCGAATTGACTGAAGCCATGGGTCTGACCGCAGGCAGTGTCTACAAGGCTTTCGGCGACAAGCGCGGCATCTTTCTCGCCGCATTCAGCCGGTATCGCCAAGTCCGTCAGCAGCTCATCGACAAGACGCTGGCGGACGCTCCGAATGCTCATGAAAAACTTCGTATCTTGGTGAGGTTCTTCGCGGAGGCCTCATGCGGGGAGATCGGCCGCCGCGGCTGCCTCGTGGTCGGAAGCGCGACCGAGCTTGCCCTTTTCGACGAGGAGGTTGCCGGTCGGGTTGGCGCCGCCTTCGATTTCGACGAAAGGCGCATCCTCAATCTGATCCGTCTCGGACAAGAGGATGGCTCCATACCAAAGCATGTCGATCCGGAAAGTACCGCCTGCGCCCTGCTGGCGCTGACCAAGGGCATGCGCGTGATCGGCAAGACCGGCCGCAAGACCGAACAGATGTTCGCCGTCGCCGAGACGGCGATGAAACTGCTGACCTGATTTTCACTGAAATTTCGGGGAACGTAATCCCCGCCCTATTGAGGACAAGACATGCCCGCAACTGCCGCCGCCAGACGGGAGAGCACGCCGCTCCCAGAAAAAACCATTTCGCCGCTTCTCACATTCATGTTCGCCGCCGCCTGCGGGCTGGTGGCCGCCAATCTGTATTATGGCCAGCCGCTCGCCGGCCCCATCAGTCAATCGCTCGGCTTCACCCCCGCCGCCACCGGCCTCATCGTCACCCTTACACAGATCGGCTACGGCCTCGGCTTGTTGCTGATCGTCCCACTCGGCGATCTTCTCGAGAACCGGAAATTGGTCCTGACGCTGGTGGCGCTTGCCGCCGTCGCGCTTGTGGGCGCCGCCTTCGCGTGGTCGCCATCACTGTTCCTGCTCGCCTCGCTCTGCATCGGCCTTGCGTCTGTCGCGGTGCAGGTCCTTGTCCCATTCGCCGCCCATATGGCGCCGGACGCCAGCCGCGGCGCCGTCGTCGGCAATGTCATGAGCGGCCTCCTCGTCGGCATCATGCTGGCCCGCCCGGCCGCCAGCTTCCTGTCCGAGCTTCTGTCCTGGCATGCTGTCTATATTATCTCAGCCGGCGTCATGATCGGGCTGATCGTCATCCTGCGCCTCGTTCTGCCCACCCGCGTGCCGCACACCAGGCTGCATTATGGGCAGCTGCTATCCTCCATGGGCCATCTCGCGCTCCGTACACCGGTCCTGCAGCGGCGCGCACTCTATCAGGCTTGCATGTTCGGCGCCTTCAGCCTCTTCTGGACAACGACACCTCTCTTGCTGGCAAGCCCGGCTTTCGGTCTGACACAGAACGGCATAGCCCTTTTTGCACTTGCCGGCGCCGCCGGTGCCGTCGCTTCACCCATTGCCGGACGCGTTGCAGACCGCGGCTGGACGAAGCTTGCCACGGCCTTCGCCCTGGTGCTCGCGATCGTCGCCTTCCTGATCGGCCATTTTTCCGGCAGCGGTTCGCTTCTGGCACTCATCACGCTGACGCTCTCAGGCATCATGCTCGACTTTGGCGTTCAGACCAATCTCGTGCTTGGTCAACGCGCCATCTTTGCGCTCAGCGCCGAACATCGCAGCCGCCTCAATGGCCTTTATATGGCGACTTTCTTCGCCGGCGGCGCCCTCGGCTCCGCACTCGGCGGCTGGGCCTATGCCACCGGCGGCTGGAGCATGGCCTCCTGGATCGGCGTCGCCTTCCCGGTCATTGCGCTTCTTGCCTATCTTACCGAGAGCAATTCCAGGAAAAGCGCATAGCGGTTTTCCGTCCGGAATTGCGTAGAACCAAAGAGATAGAGCATTTTCGCTATTCGAAGAAAAGCGGAAGGCTCGAGCGGGAGAAATGATCACGACGGCTGCGGCACCGCCTGCCGCAGCCAGTCGCATTCCCGCAAGCCTGCGCCATGAAACGGGTCGACCAGCGTGCCGGAGACAATGCCGGCTAGGATCTGTGGTGCGGGCGGTATTTTGGCGATGGTGGCGACCAGCCGATCCCTGATCCAGGCCAATGCTGCCGAATCCGATTGGTAAAAGGGCGTAAAGGCCGCAGACAGCAACTGAAACAGCCGCACATGCATCCGCCGTGCCTTGGCATAGGCAGCAAGAGCGGCCTCGATCGTTTCATGTCCTGCCAGAGCATGCGCTAACGCAGCCACATCGAGCAACGCCATATTGGCGCCCTGCCCCAGCTGCGGACTGGTGGAATGCGCTGCATCGCCGATGAAAACAGTCCGCCCGCTATAGGGCGTCATCACGGTGCGATGAGCATAGCGTGCGAGCGTCAACTGATCCCAATCCGTGATCTGCTCCAGCAGAGGCTCGCATTCCGGCCAGTAGCCGCGGATCGTCTGTTTCCAACGCTCGAGCCCACGCCTGCGCACCTCATCCGCATCCGCCACTTTCAGGCTCCAGAACAGGGCTGCCTGCTTCGGCAAATCCGGCCTTCTGCTGCCGATCGGCAAAACGCCGATCATCACGCTTGCCTTGTCGTAGCGCTGCGTCAGCGCCGCCTGATCCACCAGCCCGTCCGGGCAGTCGAGCGTCGCCCAGAAGGCGCCGTAGGCGAGATTTCGTGCACGCGGCGCAACGGGCGATGCCGTCACCAGTTCCGAGCGCGCGCCGCTCGCATCGATGACGAGATCGTAAGGCCCGAGGCGCTCGCCACCTTCGACAGAGAGGTAGCTTTCACCGCTCTCCTCCGTCACGCCGATAACACGCTGCCCGGTATGGATCGGATATCGCCGTGCGGAGACTTCATCGTAGAGCGTATCGAACAGAGCGGCGCGATGAACGCCAAGCCCATAGCGCCCGCCGGGCAATGCATCGTAGCGCACATCGAGAACGATACGGCCGCGGGTGGTTTCCGTGCCGAACAATCGATCGATGCGGTTGCCGGCGGCATGAATGGCTGGACCGAGCCCGAGCGCTTCCAGCACGGTCAATCCGGTCGGCTGCAGCATCAGCGCCGAACCGACGGGAGCCGGGTTGTCGAAGCGTTCGATAATATCGGTCGTATGACCAGCACGAATGAGAAAGAGAGAGGCGGCAAGACCGGCAGGCCCGGCGCCGACGATGGCAATCTTCAAGGGCTTCACGATAAGGCTCAGTCCGGCGATTGATCGAAACGGGCTCTCGCAGCCTTTACCGCCTCATGATTGGCCTCGGCCCAGTTCAGAAGCAGCGCCAGCGGCTCGTAAAGCGAGTAGCCGAGATCCGTCATGCGATATTCGACGCTTGGCGGCTTCGTGGGAAAGACCTCGCGGTCGACATAGCCGTCGCGCTGGAGGTCGCGCAACGTCTGCGTCAGCATGCGTTGGGAGATATCGGGGACCAGGCGGCGCAACTCGCCGAAACGGTATGGCCGTTTAGCCAATGTTTCCAGCAGCAGCACCGACCATTTTCCGCCGATCTGCGAGATCAGGTCACGCACGGGACAATTGCTGAAATCGAGATTGCTGAGATCGACGTCGCGCAGCGGCGGATCCTTGCTGCGCAGATTGATGACGGCGCTCGCTGCCATGCCGGTTCCCTTTTGGTAACTTGGAGCCGAAAAACTGCCTTCTTTACATAGCGAAGTCAATTCCTATTCTAGTGCTAGTCTCTTTTTGAGAGCAACAAGGCCCTGCGAATGTGCGGCGGTCCAACAAAGGAAAACATATGAGCAGCACTCTTCTCGTCACTGGCGCCGCCGGCAAGCTTGGCCAGCGCGTCATCCATCACCTGCTGGAGACATACAAGGTCGCGCCCGGCCGCATCATCGCCGCGACGCGCAGCCCGGAGAAGCTTGCCGATCTCGCCGCCAAGGGCGTCGTCACCCGCAAGGCCGATTTCGACGATGTCTCCAGCTTGTCTGCCGCCTTTGCCGGTGTCGACCGGCTGCTGATCATCAGCACCGATGCGCTCGCCGTGCCCGGCCTGCGCCTGAAGCAGCACACGGCCGCCGTCGAAGCCGCCAAGAAGGCTGGCGTCCGGCATATTCTCTATACCTCCATGCCGGCTCCGGAAGGTTCGCTCGTCAGCTTCGCACCCGATCATCTCGGAACGGAAAACGCCATCAAGGCAAGCGGCATCGGCTACACGATCCTGCGCGACGCCTGGTATTTCGACAACTACCTGATGGGTCTGCCGCACAGCCTCGAAACCGGCAAATGGTATACGGCAACCGGCGGCGGCCGCGTCAGCAACATTAGCCGCGAAGATTGCGCAGTCGCCATCGCCGCAGCTCTGGCATCCGACGCAACGGACAGCGCCACCTATACGCTGACCGGCTCGACCGCCGTCACCGTCGAGGATGTGGCGAGCGTCGTCAGCCGGATCACCGGTCGCCCGCTCGAAGTCGTTCAGGTCAATGACGAACAGCTGGCCGCCGGCCTCACCGGCGCCGGCTTGCCGAAGTTCGTGGTGGACATGCTCGTCTCCTCCGAAGCCAATACCCGCGCCGGCAAATTCGACATCCTCGCCAATGACTTCAACAAGCTGACCGGCAAGGAGCCGCAAACGCTACGCAGCTTCTTCGAGGAGCATAAGGCCGCGTTGGTGGGCTGATTTTAGAGAAGGTCAGGCAAGACCTGCTTTGCCGAACTTTCAAGCATGCCCCCTCTCCCCGCAAGCGGGGCGAGGGAGTTTTCATGCCTCAAGCAAAACTCTAGCCGAGTGATGCAATGATTGGCTTGCGTTGTCATCCCTTCTCCCCGCAAGCGGGGAGAAGGCTGGGATGAGGGGCTAGGCACTATGGCGCGTCAGTGACGCCCTCGCCTGACCAGCCCAAGCCTATTTCCTATCAAACCACCTGACCGCAAGCCCGGCGGAAGCGCCGAACCGTTTCGGCCATGCCATATTCCAGCGCATCCGCCGTCAGCCCATGGCCGATCGACGTTTCGGCAAGCTTCGGAATGCGCTTCACGAGCGCCGGCAGGTTGGCGACGGTCAGATCGTGACCGGCATTGACGTCGAGGCCGTTGGCGAAGGCGGCGTCCGCGGTCTTGCCGAGCGCTTCGAGAATGACGGCAGCCTTTTGCGGATCATCGTAACAGCCGCCGTAGGGGCCGGTGTAAAGCTCGATGCGGTCGGCACCGACCTCCCTCGCGATCTTCACGGCGTCTGCATCGCCGTCGCCATCGGCGAACAGCGATACGCGGCAGCCAATCGTCTTGTATTTTGCAACGACCTCGGCCAGCAGGTCTCGATTCTTGCGGAAATCCCAGCCGTGATCCGATGTCGCCTGCGCGGGATCATCGGGCACCAGCGTCACCTGCTCGGGCTCGGCAGAAGCGCAGAGATCGAAGAACTCGTCGCTCGGATAGCCCTCGATATTGAACTCCGCCTCCGGAAACTCGTCGTCGATCAGCGCACGGATGTCTGGCAGGTCGGAAAAGCGGACATGCCGCTGATCGGGACGCGGATGAACGGTCAACCCGCTGGCGCCGGCTGCCAGCGCGATGCGTCCCAAGCCCGTAACGCTCGGCCAGGGAAGATCACGCCGGTTGCGCAGCATCGCGATAGCGTTGAGATTCACGGAAAGCTTGGCGGGCATGATGGAAATCCCTGATTTTCAAAGCGGATGATATCACCGGTTTTTATGTCATCATACGCAGCAAAACCAACGAGATTCCGACATCAACCCATGCAAAACTTTGATGGAGAGGATCGAACCAGGTCACCGCGGCGCGACATCCCTCCGGCAATGCTCGAGACATCGTATCAACGGACGATGGTTAGCGTCTCGGCGGCGCGGGTAATGGCTGTATAAAGCCAGCGCTCGCGGGTATCGCGGAACGCCCAGCTCTCGTCGAACAGCACGACATTGTTCCATTGTGAGCCCTGGGCCTTATGGACGGTCAGCGCGTAGCCGTAGTCGAACTCGTCGTACCGTTTGCGGGTCGACCACGGAATTTCGCCCTCGACATCCTCGAAGGCCTGTTTCAACAGCTTGATCTTCGCTGCCCCGCGATCCATGTCGTCATCTTCCGGGCGCACCAGAAGATTGATGCCCGGCTTTGTCGTTTCCCGGGAAGACGTCATCACCTGCCAGAGCGAGCCGTTGAGCAGCCCCTTGGCGGGATCGTTGCGCAGGCAGACCAGCTTGTCGCCGGATTGCGGATAGTCGGCGGTAAATCCTTTCAGCTCGCGCAGACGCTGATTGTAGCGCCGGCGCGTCCTGTTGGTGCCGACGAGCACCTGATCGGCTTCCAGCACGAGCGGCTGCGTGACCTCGTTCTTCGAAATCACCTGCGCGGTGCCATAGTCGCCATACATGATTTCCTTGCCCTCACGCACCTCCATGGCGAGCTGGATGATCGGATTGTCGCGGGCCTGACGATGAATATCCGTCAGCAAGTAATCCGGCTCTTCGTTCGTGAAGAAACCGCCGCCGGAAACCGGCGGCAGCTGGCCGGGATCGCCGAGCACCAGAATGGGCGTTCCAAAGCTCATGAGATCCTTGCCGAGCGCCTCGTCCACCATCGAGCATTCGTCGACGATGATCAGCGCGGCCTTGGCAACCGGGCTCTGGCGGTTGATGGTGAACATCGGCGCGATCGATGTCTTGCCGGTCTCCTTATCCTCCACGGCCTCTTCGCCGCGCGGCCGGTAGATCAGCGAGTGGATGGTCTTGGCGTTCGAGGCGCCGCGCGAGCGCAGCACCTGCGCCGCCTTGCCAGTAAAGGCCGCGAACAGCACCTCGCCGCCCACATGTTCGGCGAAATGCCGCGCAAGCGTCGTCTTGCCCGTGCCAGCATAGCCGAACAGACGGAATAACGGCGAGCGCCCCTCTTTCAGCCAGTTTGCGACAGCCTTGAGTGCTTCATCTTGTTGCGGCGCGAATTGCATGGACCGAATTGGCAGGATTCGGCCGCTGCAAGCAAGCGGTAAAAATACCCGGCGAACCGGGAATAAAATCGCAAGCCCCCGTGTCTCATGTCCGGCAACGCAAAAAGCAAAGCCTGGACGATCCATCGTCCACCACCCGAGGAGAGACATCATGAAGACCATGAGATTCCTGACCGCGCTCGTTGTGGCATCTGCCTTTGCCACGGCCGCGCTCGCCGCGGCTCCAGTCAAGACGGTTGAAAGCGCGAAGGGCAAGGTGCTCGCCGGCGAGAACGGCATGACGCTTTATACGTTCAAGAACGACAAATCAGGCGAATCCAATTGCAATGGCGATTGCGCGAAAGCCTGGCCGCCGCTCATGGCCGATAGCAAAGCCAAGGCGGAAGGTGCATATTCGGTTATTACCCGCAAGGACGGGAAGAAACAGTGGGCAAAGGACGGCATGCCGCTTTACTTCTTCGTCAAGGACACAAAGCCCGGTGATGTCGCCGGCGACGGTTTCAAGGGCGTCTGGGATGCCGCGAAGCCCTG
This sequence comes from Rhizobium sp. JAB6, assembly GCF_003024605.1. GTDB lineage: Bacteria > Pseudomonadota > Alphaproteobacteria > Rhizobiales > Rhizobiaceae > Rhizobium. The sequence continues at coordinate 304,750 of NZ_PYJQ01000009.1, forward strand.
ACGGGAACGAAAAGGTCGCGGCGGGAGCCTCCCCCGCGCCCGACAGCTTCGAGGCGGAGGTGCTGGCGCTCCTCCCCTCGTTGCGCCGCTATTCGCGCAGCCTCACCCGCTCGGATGCCGACGGCGAAGACCTGCTTCAGGATTGTGTCGAGAAGATTTTGACCCGGCGCGGCCAATGGCGCGGGCTGAACCTCCGCGGCTGGGTCCTCACCATCATGACCAATCTCTATCGCAACCGACTACGCCAGCAGAGCGCACGGAAATTCATCGATATCGACGACAACAGCCACTTGGCCGCAGCCGAGATGGACGACGATCCGTTGCAGCGCTCGCGCCTGGAAACGGCGCTGAACAGCCTTAGCGAAGACTATCGCGCAGTGCTCATGCTCGTCGTCGTCGAAGGCTGCAGCTATCAGGATGTCGCCGACATGCTCGATATCCCGATCGGCACCGTGATGTCGCGCCTGTCTCGCGCGCGCCAGAAGATGACCAGTCTGTTGAATGCAGACAATGTCGTCACGCTTCGGAGACCAAGATGAACGAACGCAAACCGACCGTGACCGAAGCAGATCTTCACGCCTTTGCCGATGGCCTCTTGCCGCCGGAAAAACAGGCGGAATTGCGGGCATGGCTGACCGAAAATCCCGAGGATGCTGTCGCCGTTGCGGCATGGCAGGTCCAGAACGATGAAATCCGGGCCATGTTCTCCCCCTATGCCATATCGAAGGATGGCGACGCAGACCTCTTTGCGAAAAGCAGAATCACATCTTCTGCGGGGGCGGCTGCGTCGCAAGCAAGCCGCAAGCTGATGATGCTCGCCGCCTCGCTGGCATTATTCGTTGCCGGTGCGGTTGCTGGCCATTTCGGCCCTGATCTTTTCGCGCAGCCCGAATTAGAGCTGACCTCGATCGAAGCTCTGCCGCAGCAGGCACATTCGGCATTCGTCGTCTATGCCAGCGATGTCCGCCATCCCGTCGAAGTCGGCGCAGATCAGGAAGCCCATCTCGCCACCTGGCTCGGCAAACGCATGAATGTCGCCGGCCTCAAGGTGCCGATCCTGCAGACGCTGGGCTTCCAGCTGGTCGGCGGTCGCCTGCTGCCGATCAACGGCACGCCGGGCGCCCTGTTCATGTATGAAAATGCCAGCGGCCAGCGCCTGACGGTGCTGGTGGGGCGCAACAGCGGCAATACCACGACCAGCTTCCGCTTCGCCAGCGACAAGGCCGTCGAGACGTTCTACTGGATCGACGGCGATCTCGGCTATGCGGTGACAGGCGAAATCTCCCGCGACATGCTGCGGCAGGTGGCGGACGCGTGCTACAAACAGTTTTCGTCCTAACCCAGCGGGTCGTTCTCCAATGCGATCGGCTTGCCATGCGGCGTTGCTTCAGCCGCGCGTTGCCAACTTTGTTGCAAAGCCAGGATCGTATCGTGATCCGCTATATCCTTCGACACGAGCAGATCCGAAAGCGCCGTCACCCAGCAATCGAAATAATCACTGCCGTCAACCGCGCGACCGGGTTTGTGCAATTCGGCCGACAGGCGTTCGGCCCATTCGCTCCAGGCAAACAGGCCCTTCTCGTGCAGATGAACGGTCATCGCAAACGCCTCCGCCGCCCAGGGTTCGGGAAAGACCGGCTCGCCATCGGTTGACTTCGGCAATCTGGGCGAATGCGTCAGAGGCGATATGATCTTACATGCGCTCAAGATAGCTCTCCCAAGCGTCGATCGAGACGGTCAAGGAGGGATCGATTCCCTCGCCCCAGATCTCGGCACCGTCGAAGACGACCGTATAGACCCATTGCGGGTTTTCGCCTCGGCCATGGGCATTGTCGTCGGGGAAGACGAAAGAACCCTGCACCGCTTCGATGACACCCGTCTTGGCGCGCGCATAGCGCGGCAATCGGGTGTGGCCGGTCGGATTGAAATTTTTCGTCCGCACATGATCGCCGACGGCAAAAAGCGGTGCGGTATCGACCGGCCGGTCGCAGGGGCCGCCCTTGGCTAGCACACCGTCGACCATATCCGACTTCAATATCCGCTTCGGCGCTCTGCCCCGTTCGAGCGAATAGCCTGTGCGAAGCTCTTCCGCCGTCGCAAAACCATGCCGTTCCAGCAGCATGTCGATACCCCGTATCCAGACCTCGTAGTAGCTGGCGGCAAGATAGTCGGCGGGTGGAATATTCTCGCGCGCATGACGGCTTTCATCGATATTCCAGGCACCGAAGGCGCCGCAGGAGAGCGTGATGCCGAGCGCGCGCCTTTCCCATTCGGCATGGAAAATGGGCTCGTTCCGCTCAGGCGCGACCGGGCCGAAGCCCATCTGGCCCCCGAGATCGTGCGGCCCGTTCATAGCGCGGCCTCCGGCGCCTTGGCGAGCGCGGTCCCGATCATGGCATCGCGGCTGACGAGATCCGCGAGCCCTGCTTCATCCATGCCTTCGGAACCGGCAGGCCGTTCCGGGATCACCAGATAGCGAAGTTCGGCCGTCGAATCCCATACCCTGATCTTCGTCTCCTGTGGCAGTGTCAGGCCGAACTCCGCCAGAACGCCGCGCGGATCGATCACCGCGCGGGAGCGATAGGCCGGCGCCTTGTACCAGACCGGCGGCAGCCCGAGCACCGCCCATGGATAGCAGGAGCACAGCGTACAGACGATCAGATTATGCGTTTCCGGCGTATTGAACACCGCGCGCATGTGCTCGCCCTGTCTGCCGGTAAAGCCGAGGCTTGCGACCGCCGCTGTCGCGTCACGCCTTAGCCAGTCGGCGAAATCGGGATCGCTCCAGGCTTTCGCCACCACCAGCGCCCCGTTGCGCGGCCCGACCTTCGTCTCATAGGTCTCGACGATGCGGTCGACCGCCGTCGGGTCGATCAGCCCCTTTTCCGTCAGCAGCGTCTCCAGCGCCTTTACCCGCGCCTGCATGTCCGAATAGTGGTTGTCGTGATGATGGTGATGATGATCGCCGTCATCATGCGAATGGTCGTGGGACATGGCCGTCTCCTGTCTCTTTGCGCCTACTTTAACATCGGCCAGAGACTAAGCACCAGCAGGACGGCCATGGTTATGTTGAACCATTTCAGCCGGACGGGATCGGAGAGCCAATCGCGCAGGACCGAGCCGAAGCCCGCCCAGGTCGATACGCTGGGGACGTTCACAGCGGCAAACGCGAACCCCACGAGAAGGACAGTGAAAAGATAGAGCTGCTCATTGGTATAAGTGGCCATGGCGGTGACGGCCATTACCCACGCCTTGGGGTTGATCCATTGAAACGCAGCAGCGCTGATGAAACTCATCGGCTTTGCATCGCTTTCCGCCTCGCTCAGGCTGCGCGAGGAGCCGATCTTCCAGGCAATCCAGACAAGGTAGGCTCCGCCGGCGAATTTCAGCACGGTATAGAGCACCGGCACCGTGTGCAGAAGCGCACCCAATCCCAATCCCACGGCAATCAGCAGCACAAAAAAGCCGACGCCGATGCCGAGCATGTGCGGAATGGTGCGGCGAAACCCGAAATTCACGCCTGAAGCGAACAGCATCATGTTGTTTGGCCCTGGAGTTATCGATGTGGTGAATGCGAAAAGTAGAAGAGCCAGAAAAGTATCCAGCGCCATGATTCCTCCTGGGACACCGTATCGGGATAAGGCGGCATCCGAAATTCGTCTTCTCGCGCCTGGAATATGACGGCGCATATTGATCCGACATTAGTTCGCCACCCATACGAAAGCCATAGGGTGATTGTCACCGTGACATGACGCATACCGATTGAAATCCGGTCGAATGCTCCTATCCTTCGGTTTTCCTCAGCAAGGAATGACCATGCGCGATCCCGTCCCGACCGTCACCCTACCCTCCGGCATCATGGTTCCGGCACTCGGCCTGGGTACCTGGAACATGGGCGAGAATAGCGCCACCGCCAGGGACGAGATCGCCAGCCTCAAAACCGGCCTTGATCTCGGCATGACGCTGATCGATACGGCTGAGATGTACGCAGACGGCGGTTCGGAGGAGATCGTCGGCAAGGCGATCGAAGGCCGCCGCGACGAGGTTTTCCTCGTCAGCAAGGTCTATCCCGCCAATGCCAGCCAGGGCGCTGTCGCCGCCTGCGAACGCAGCCTGAAGCGCCTGCAGACCGATCGCCTCGATCTCTATCTCCTGCATTGGCGCGGCAACTATCCGCTCGAAGAAACCGTGGAAGCCTTTGAGGACCTGAAGGCCGCCGGCAAGATCGAAGCCTGGGGCGTTTCGAATTTCGATGTCGTGGATATGGACGAGCTGCTTTCCGTGCCGAACGGCGGTAATGTCGCGGCCAACCAGGTGCTCTACAATCTCTCCCGGCGCGGCATCGAATACGACCTCCTGCCCTGGTGCCAGGAGCGCGGCATTCCGATCATGGCCTATTCCCCGATCGAGCAAGGCCGTTTGCTCCATCATCCCGAGCTGATCCGCATTGCCAAGATCTATCAGGCAACGCCGGCACAGGTCGCACTTGCCTTTCTGCTGGAACGCGACGGCGTGATACCGATCCCGAAATCCTCGAACCCGCAGCGCATCGAGGAAAACCGTGACTCTGTCGATATCGATATCACGGACGAGGATTGGGCTGTTCTCGACGCCGCCTTCCCGCCGCCGTCGCGAAAGAAATCATTGGACATGCTATAGCGTCACGCCGCCGCTTTCTGCTGCGCTACGATCAGCTCGATCGCCCGGAAAACGTCGATCTCGCGCCAGTTGTCCGGATTGCGATAGGTCGGATAAAGTGAGAAGGCCGCAGCGGCGATCTGATCGACGGTCCGCCGCTTCGTCCGACGCCCTGCAAGCGTGGCTTTGGTATGGACACCGAAATGATCCTCGGTCACGCCCCAGCCTGCATAGAACGGCGCGGCATAACAGCGAACCGGAAGGCCGCGCAGGAGCGCATCGAAGCCGAATTGGCTGGAAACCGTCCAGACTTCATCGACGACTTCGAGGATCGACGCCACCGACACCTCGTCGCCGACCAGGATTGCACCGCCTTTGGGAGCGCCATTCGTAAGATATCCCTTACGAAGGCCGGCCATGACATCCGGGTGCGTGCGGATCAGGCATTGCGCATCACTTGCCAGCGCATCGGCAAGCATCTTTTCAAAGGAAGCTCGCGAGCCGAGCGCCCGACCGACGGAAACGTCGCCAACGACTTGATCGACCAGCAGAATGCGCCGCTTCGTCGTCCGCTCGATGTGAGGCGATCGATGAGGGAGATGATTGTATTTCGAGAGCTTGTTGAGAACGATCTGCTCGCGGATGGCGCGGCCAAGCTCTCCTGCCTCACCCGCGCCTTCTATCAGCCGCTCGAGCCGCGAAGATCGGCCTGCATCGACCGCCAAGCCGCGATCGTCGATGACGATGGAAAGCGGAATGGCGCCCGACTTGCCTAGCGCCATCGAGCGCAGAAAACCGTCCTCCAGATGCCAGTAGCGCAATCGGCGAAACCGCGCAATGCTGGCGGCCACCTTGGCCGGCGCACGGCCGCCCCAGGACACCAGGCCGCCTATGCCGGGCGCCAACGCGGAAGCAAGCTTCTGCGAACCGAAATAATGTCCAAGCCAGGGAAAGTCACTTCGCACGAAAGGTGCGGCGCCGAGGCGCATGCCAGCCGGCGGATGCCATGGCTTTTTACCGATCTCAGGCAAAGTCTCGCCGGCAAGAACTGCCACTATATTCCCCCGCTGCAAGTGATGTCGCCGGCCCGGATCGGCCCGCCGCAAAAGATAGAGCGGTTTGGTGCTTCACGAAAGCACCAACCGCTCTGATTTCTCACGCAATTCCGATCGGTAAGGCAGTCAGCTCCGCAGGCTCTTACATCCCCTGCGGGCCGCGGTTCATCGCGGCGATGCCGGTGCGGCAGACTTCGATGAGGCCGAGCGGTTTAATGATGGCGATGAACTGATCGATCTTCGAGGACTTGCCGGTGATTTCGAGAATGAAGTGCTCGACCGTCGCATCCACCACCTTGGCGTGGAAGGCGTCGGCCAGCCGCAGCGTCTCGGCACGGGTCTCGCCGCTCCCGGTCACCTTCAGCAGCGCCACTTCGCGCTCGATCGGCCGTTCCTGGCCGAGTTCGCGGGCGCGCACCGTCAGATCGACGACGCGGTGGACGGGAACGATGCGCTCAAGCTGCGCCTTGATCTGTTCCAGCACCTGCGGCGTGCCGCGCGTGACGATGGTGATGCGCGACAGATGCGCCTGGTGCTCGGTCTCGGAAACCGTGAGGCTTTCGATGTTGTAGCCACGGCCGGAGAAGAGGCCGATGACGCGGGCGAGAACGCCGGGCTCGTTGTCGACGAGTACCGAAAGCGTATGGCTCTCGACCGCCGCGGTTTCCGGCGAGATGAAATAGGCGGAGCCCGTGGGTTGAAGGTGTGCGTTCATTATTCCTGTTCCGTTTCCTCGGTTTTATTCGATATGCCAGCGTGATCGGCCGGAGCGCGGCTTCCGCCGCGCCCTTGGCTATCGATCAAACCAGCTGACGGCCCTTGGCATCGATCGCGTTGGCAACGGCCTCGTCGGTCGCCTCGTCCGGCAGCAGCATTTCATTATGCGCCTTGCCCGAGGGGATCATCGGGAAGCAGTTGGCAAGATTGGCCACGCGGCAATCGAAAATGACCGGCTTCTTGACGTCGATCATTTCCTGGATGGCGGCATCGAGTTCGCCCGGCTTTTCGCAACGCAGCCCGACGGCGCCATAGGCTTCCGCGAGCTTGACGAAATCAGGCATCGCTTCCGTGTAGGAATTGGAAAGGCGATTGCCGTGCAGCAGTTGCTGCCACTGGCGAACCATGCCCATGTACTGGTTGTTGAGGATGAAGATCTTGATCGGCGCATTGTGCTGGATGGCCGCCGACATTTCCTGGATGCACATCTGGATCGAGGCATCGCCGGCAATGTCGATCACGAGGCTTTCCGGATGGGCGATCTGAACGCCGAGTGCCGCCGGCAGGCCGTAGCCCATGGTTCCGAGGCCGCCCGAGGTCATCCAGCGGTTCGGCTGTTCGAAGCCGTAGAACTGCGCCGCCCACATCTGATGCTGGCCGACTTCGGTCGTGATGTAGGTATCGCGATGCTTCGTCAGCTCATAGAGGCGCTGGATCGCATATTGCGGCATGATGACATCGTCGCTCGGCTTGTAAGCGAAGGAATTGCGCGCGCGCCACCGAGCGATATCGGCCCACCACTCGGCGAGGCGATCGGCTGCCGGCTTCTGCGGCAGGGCGCGCCACAGGCGAACCATGTCTTCCAGAACATTGCCGACATCGCCGAGAATGCCGATATCGACGTGAACGTTCTTGTTGATCGAGGACGGATCGATATCGATGTGAATTTTCTTCGAATTCGGCGAGAAGGCATTCAGGCGGCCGGTAATGCGGTCGTCGAAGCGCGCACCGATGCAGACCATGACATCGCAATCATGCATCGCCATATTGGCTTCATAGGAACCGTGCATGCCGAGCATGCCGAGCCAGCTCTTACCCGATGCCGGATAGGCGCCGAGGCCCATCAGCGTCGAGGTGATCGGGAAACCCGTCAGATCGACCAGTTCGCGCAGCAGCTTGGAAGCTTCCGGGCCGGAATTGACGACACCGCCGCCGGAATAGATGACCGGCTGGCGTGCGTTCTTCATGAGTTCGATGGCCTGGGTGATCTTGCTGAGATCGCCCTGGATCTTCGGCTGGTAGCTCTTCTGGACATGATGGGCTTCCGGCGGCGTGTAGGTGCCGGTCGCAAACTGGATGTCCTTCGGAATATCGACGACGACGGGACCGGGACGGCCGGTCTGCGCGATGCGGAAGGCTTCGTGGATGACGGCGGCCAGCTCGTTGACATCCTTGACCAGCCAGTTGTGCTTGGTGCAGGGTCGCGTGATGCCAACCGTATCGCATTCCTGAAACGCATCGGAGCCGATCAGCGTCGTCGGAACCTGACCACTGAGGCAGACGAGCGGGATCGAATCCATCAAGGCATCCTGCAGCGGCGTGACTGCATTGGTCGCGCCGGGACCGGAAGTGACCAGCATGACCCCGACCTTGCCGGTGGAGCGGGCATAGCCTTCGGCCGCGTGGCCCGCGCCCTGCTCATGGCGGACGAGAATGTGCTTGATATCATCCTGCTGGAAGATCTCGTCATAGATCGGAAGCACGGCGCCGCCCGGATAACCGAAGATGTGTTCGACGCCGTTGTCCTTGAGCGCCTGCAACACGATCTCCGCGCCTGTCATTCGATTGCCGCTCGCCTGATTATCTGTGCCGGTCATACGTTTGTTCCGCTGTCTGCTGGAGGTTTGGAAAGATGAAATCTCGATTTCGGGCATAAAAAAAGGCCCCTTCGGGAGCCTGTCATCTAGCGCATGGGTGGCTATCGCCGGATGGTTACACCATCCTGCCCATGCGCTTTCCCACCACGATAAGAACGATCGAGTTTTTCATGGAGCGAAGTGATAGACAGAAAATTTCCAAGCGTCAACGCGCGAAGCAATAAAAAATCGCGGCCGCATCATAACCCTATAAAAAGCACGGGTAACGGACAGGGTTTTATTAAGCCCATTTCTATATGCTCCGACGTCTAATAGTTGGGGTAGATGTTTGCTGAATAATGATCTGCAGACATCCGGCAAAGCCGGAGATTTGGATCGCCGCGATAAGCTGAAGCCGGGAAATCGTTTCCTTGGCCGCGTCGTCGCGTGCAACGGCTCGCGGGCGACAATTGCCGCTGTCGCGGAGGCCGGTGGCACGGATCTGACCGAGCTCTGGTCGGTGGGCAGGCTTATTTCCATTAGCGTTGGATCGAACCGCGTGGCCGCCCTCGTCTATTCGATGAACACCCAAGGCGTCGGCTGGGGCGAAGGGCAGGATAATCTCTTCCGCATCGAGGTGGAACTGCTCGGCGAAGTCCGCGTCGGACCTGACGGCCGCGAGGAGTTTTCAAGCGGCATATCGGCCTACCCCTATCTTGGAGCGATCGCGCACCGCATCCGTGCGGCCGACCTGATGCGCATTTTCGACGCCGGCAAGGGCAGCAGCTGCGTCATCGGCAAGCTGACGCAGGACGAAAGTATCGACGCTGCCATCCATATCCCCTCGATGCTCTCGAAACATTTCGCCGTCGTCGGCTCCACAGGCGTCGGCAAATCCACCGCGGTGTCGCTGCTGCTGCACAAGGCGATCACAGCCGATCCGAAACTGCGCGTGCTGATCCTCGATCCGCATAACGAATTCGCCGCCGCCTTTCCCCGGCACGCCGTCGTCATCGACACCGATACGCTGGATCTGCCCTTCTGGCTGATGCGGCTGGAGGAGTTCAGCGAAGTGGTCTTCCGCGGCCGCCCGGCGATTCCGGAGGAGCTCGACGCTCTACGCGATCTCATTCCCGAGGCACGCCGTGCCTTCCGAGGCAGCGATTCTGCCCTTATGCGGCGTCAGACGGAAAAATCTTCGGTGACGGCAGACACACCGGTCCCCTATCGCATGGCCGATCTGCTGGCGTTGATCGACGAACGCATCGGCCGCCTCGAAGGCCGGCAGGAAAAGCCGCACCTGCGCTCGCTAAAGATGCGCATCATCTCGGCAATCAACGATCCCCGTTACCATTTCATGTTCTCCAACAATACGATCACCGATACGATCATGGAGACCATTGCCAAGATCTTCCGCATTCCCGGCGACGGGAAGCCGATCTGCACCTTTCAGCTCGCCGGCATCCCTTCGGAAGTCATCAATTCCGTCGCTTCTGTGCTTTGCCGCATGGCCTTCGAGCTGGCGCTCTGGAGCGACGGTGCAATCCATATGCTCGTCGTCTGCGAGGAAGCGCACCGCTATATTCCCGCTGATCCGAACCTCGGCTTCTTTCCGACGCGCCAGGCGATCGCCCGCATCGCCAAGGAAGGACGCAAATACGGCGTATCGCTCGGCATCATCACGCAGCGTCCGGGCGAGCTGGACCAGACGATCCTGTCGCAGTGCTCGACGCTGTTTGCCATGCGCCTTGCCAACGATCGCGACCAGGAAATCATCCGTTCGGCCATCCCCAACTCGTCGATCTCGACGACCAGCTTCCTGTCGTCGATCGGCAATGGCGAAGCCATCGCGTTCGGTGAGGCCATCGCAGTTCCCATGCGCATGCGCTTTTCGCAGGTCGAGCGGCATTTGCTGCCAAAAGCCAGCGGCAGCGTGACAAAAACCAGCGAGGACTCGCCGGATACCGTCGATTTGCGCACGATCGTCGGCCGCATGCGTTCGATTTCAGGTCCCGACATCAGTCCTCCGCAGCAGAGCTACAGTGCTCTGCCCGTGACGGACATCAAGGATGATGTCGGCGACGTGCCGGTCCAGCAACCAATTCTGCATCAAGCGGAATCAACTCCTCAACCGATCGAACCCTATCGTCCCGACATGCTGCCTCGTACCGCCGCACCCCAACCTGGGCCGGCTTCGCAAACATCGATCGACAGCAAGCTTGCGGAATTGCGCCGCGAACTTCGCGGCGACGAAGGAGGCGCGCGCTCGGTACCGCCAAGGGAGCCTTCCCCATCCCTGCGGCGGGAATCCGGCTTGTCATTGCGGGACAGCATTCTGAAAAAGCCGCTGAACGGTCTTTACAGCAAGGACTGATCCCGGAACTACGGGCTCAAGCGCTCCCAGCTCTCGTCCATCTGATTGCGGAACCAGGTCATCTGCCGCTTGGCATATTGCCGTGTCGCCGCCGCCCCGGTTTCGATGACCTCGGCGCGTGTCATCTCCCCCTTCAGCATCGCGGCGATCTGTGCAACGCCGATTGCCTTCATGACCGGCATTTCCGGCGGTAAATCCAAGGCCAGCAGAGCCCTCACCTCGTCTTCCGCACCCATCGCCAGCATCGCCTCGAAGCGCCTGTTGATACGCTCGTGCAGGACGACACGCTCGGGCAGGACCACGACTTTTTGCGCCCGGTCGGGATCGATGACCATTGGCCCGTTCTTCCCCTGAAAAGCGGCGATGGACCGGCCCGTCGCTTCGATCACCTCCAAGGCACGAACGATGCGCTGCCCGTCCTGCGGGTTCAGAACTTCCGCAATCGCCCGATCGCTCTGCGCAAGCTCGCGATGCAGCGCTTCCGGCCCTTCCGCCAGCAGGCGGCTGCGGAGCCGGTTGCGAATATCGGACGGAATCTCCGGCATATCGGAAAGCCCGCCCGTCAGCGCCTTGAAATAAAGACCCGTCCCCCCGACAAAGACCGGCATTCTGCCCTCGCCGCGCAAGCGCTCGACCAAGTCGCCTGCCTTGCGCAGCCAGGCGCCGGTCGAATAAGCCTGGCGCGCCGGAACGTGACCGTAAAGATGGTGTGGAATGCCGTCCATATCCGCTTCGTCCGGGCGTGCGGTCAGTACGCGCAGGGTGTCATAGACCTGCATGCTGTCGGCATTAATAACGACACCATCATGCGAACGTGCCAATTCTACGGCCAAGGCGGACTTGCCGCTGGCGGTCGGCCCGGTTATCAGGATCGCGTCGATATTGCTCATAGGGTTTCTGCTCATGGCCTTCGTTGCCACGCTTATTGCCAATCCGTCAAATCCCGTTCTTGTTCCGGCGATCGCCGAACAGGCGGCTGATGCTGTGAAGGCATCCGGGCTTTACTGGCTGGCTGACGGCATTGCCTGCGATATCGCGCTGCGGGACGACACCGATATCGAGGCGGCGGAGGCAAATATCCTGGCGATAATCGGCAGCGAACCCATCGATCTCATCATCCAGCAGGCCGAAACCCGCCGCAAGAAATTGCTGATTGCCGATATGGATTCCACGATGATCGGCCAGGAATGCATCGATGAGCTTGCTGCCGAAGTGGGCCTCAAGGAGAAGGTTGCCGACATCACCGCCCGCGCCATGAATGGGGAGATCGCTTTCGAACCGGCGCTGCGCGAGCGCGTCGCTCTCCTGAAAGGATTGCCGCTCTCCGTTGTCGACGCTGTCATCGCCAAACGCATCACGCTGACGCCGGGCGGCCCTGAACTCATCGCCACCATGAAAGCGAAAGGCTATTACTCCGCCCTCGTTTCCGGCGGCTTCACCGTCTTCACCAGCCGGATCGGCGCGACCCTCGGCTTCGACGAGAACCGGGCGAATATCCTGCTGGAAGAAAACGGCATCCTGACCGGCCTGGTCGAGGAACCCATCCTCGGCAAGCAGGCCAAGGTGGATGCGCTGAACGAAATCGCCGAGAGGCTCGGCATTTCCGTTGACGACGCGCTGGCCGTCGGCGACGGCGCCAATGATCTCGGCATGCTGCAGCTTGCCGGTTCCGGCGTCGCGCTCCATGCCAAGCCCACGGTGTCGGCACAGGCCAGGATGCGCATCGATCACGGCGATCTGACCGCCCTGCTCTATATCCAGGGCTATCGCAAGACGGATTTCATCAAACCATAGAGCGGCGCAGGCGCCGAGATCGGGCCTCCCATGATCATCACCGAAACCGATCGCCTCATCATCCGCAATTGGCGCGAGGCGGATCGCGACCTGGCCTACGAGATCAATTCCGATGAGACCGTCATGGAGTTCTTTCCGTTTCGCCGCAATCGCGCGGAAGCGGACGCCTTTTTCGATCGCGTTCAGTCCATGATCGCGGAAACAGGGTTTGGCCTCTATGTGCTGGAACTGAAGGAAAGCGGCGAGGCAATCGGCTATTGCGGGCTGATGCGAACGGATCATCTGGAACCGTTCGTTCCGGCCGGGACAATCGAGATCGGCTGGCGGCTCGTCGTCCGTCACTGGAGCAAGGGACTGGTCACTGAAGCGGCGCGGGCCTTGCTAGCCTATGGCTTCGGAACGCTTGGCCTCAATCAAATCGTTTCCTTCGCCGCGCACAACAATGTCAGATCGACAGCTGTCATGGAGCGGATCGGTATGCATCGGGTCGAGGACGGCGACTTCGATCACCCCAATGTTCCCGACACCCATCCGCACCTCAAGCGCCATGTCCTTTATCGCCTGACGGCAGCCGAGTGGCGCTCTGGGCGATGACGACACTCGAAACATCCCGGCTGATCCTGCGGCCATGTCTGGAAGAGCACCGGGAGCTGTTTTATGAGCTAAGCTCCGATCCGGCCGTTCTTGAGTTCTTTCCATTCAGCCGCAGCCGTGAAGATGCCGACACCATCTTCTCCATGATCCGAGACATCACGCCCGAACCCGGCTTCGAATTTCTGACCTTGGTCTTGAAGCATAGCGGCGAGGGAATCGGTTTCTCGGGCCTGTCGAGGCTTCAGCTCGATCCACAGTTGCCGAGAAATGCCGTGGAAATCGGCTGGCGGATATCAGCGCAGCATTGGGGCAAAGGCTACGCAACCGAAGCCGGTGTCGCTCTCGTGCGTCACGCTTTCACCGTCCTGAACTTCGAGGAGATCCTGTCCATTGCCGTGCGTGACAACAGGCGCGCCCTGGCGATGATGCGCAAGATCGGCATGCAACCTTATCCGGCCTGGGATTTCGATCACCCGCAAATTCCGGAGACGCATCCGCAGCTGAAGCGTCACGTTGTCTACCGCCTGAGCGCCGCCGAGTGGCGGGCGCAGCAGACAGAGCAAGCAGGAAATTGAGCGCTATTCGAGCGCGACGGCGATGAAGCGCAAGTCGCCATTCGGAGACGCAATCATCATCTGCGCATTGCGGCGGCCCTCACGCTTCAGCGAAGCCACCTTCTCCGACGCGGCACTCGGGGTCTGGACGAATTCCTGCGCGACCTCAACGACGACATCGCCGGGCTTCAGCCCCTTTTCCGCTGCCGCCGAGCCAGGTGCGACTTCGGTGATCACGACGCCGTCGACGCTGTCGGCAATGCCGAAGCTCTTGCGGTTTTCGGCTGTCAGCGTCGAGAGCTTCATTCCGAGAATGCTGGAGGTTGCCTGGACTGGCGGCTGAGCCTGCGGCGATTGCTGCGGGTCGCCGCCCTGATCCTGCCCATCCATGTCCCCGTCGTCACCATCATCTCCCTGGTCGGGATTGATGACGCCGTCGCCATTGCCTTTGTCGTCGGGTGCGAGCTGCGGCTTCTTGTTCTTGTCGGCGCTTGCGGCTGCCGCCTGATCGCTGTCCTCCAGCCGGCCGAGCGTCACCTTGACGGTCTGCTGCTTGCCATCGCGATAGATGACGACCTCGACTTCCTTGCCGACAGTGCTTTCGGCGACGACGCGCGGCAGGTCGCGCATCTCTTCCACATCCTTGCCGTCAAATTTCAGGATGACATCGCCCGCCTTGATCGAGCCGTTGTCGACAGGACCACCCTTGATAATGCCGGCCACGAGCGCGCCCTTGGCTTCGGATAGGCCGAGGCTGTTGGCGATATCGTCCGTGACCGGCTGAATGCGCACACCGAGCCAGCCGCGGCGCGTCTCGCCGAAATCGCGGAGCTGATTGACGACGCCTTCCGCCAGTTCGGACGGCACGGCAAAGCCGATGCCGATCGAACCGCCGCTGGGGGAGATGATGGCCGTATTGATGCCGATCACTTCGCCCTTCATATTGAAGAGCGGACCACCGGAATTGCCCTTGTTGATCGCCGCATCCGTCTGGATGAAATTGTCATAGGGGCCCGCATTGATATTGCGGCCGCGCGCCGAGACGATGCCGATGGTAACCGATCCGCCGAGGCCGAAGGGGTTGCCGATCGCCATCACCCAGTCACCGATCCGCATCTTGGAGGAATCGCCGAACTTGACGGATGTCAGCGGGTGCTTCGGCTCGACCTTGAGGACCGAAAGATCGGTCTTCGTATCCGTCCCGATCAGCTTGGCCTTCAGCTTCGTGCCATTCGGGAAGATCGCTTCGATATCGTCGGCGCCTTCGATGACGTGGTTGTTGGTGACGATATAGCCGGAGGGGTCGATGACGAAGCCGGAGCCGAGCGAACTCACCTTGCGGTTGCTGTCGTCGTCTTTCTTGTTGTTGAAGAAGTCGTTGAATTCATCCTGGTAAGGCGAATTGTCCGGCATCTTCGGGGTGGCCGGTCCATTCCCTTCATCCTTGACCTTCTGGGATGTGGAAATATTGACGACGGCGTCGAGCAGGCCGGAAGCGAGATCCGCAACCGATGCCGGTCCGGCATTCATCGCCGGATTTGCCGTAACCGTGGGAGCTGTTGCCGGCGGCGTTTGATTATTGGTCGCGGCCGGCGGCTGAGCACCTGCGGGCGCACCACTGTTCTGCGTCTGCGCATGAGCCTGTTCGGCGGCACCCACGGCGGGGCCGGCAATCATTGCAATGCTTGCAAGCAAGGCAAACGAACGGCTGAAAGGCAGGCGATTGGTCGAAGCCATCAGGCATCCTCATAAAGAAAGGGAAAACTTGTATAAGCATCAACATAAGGCGGAATGATGAAGCGTGAAATCACCTTTTTGCGAAATCCCCGGACCTCCGTCCCGCCAATGTAGAGATGGTAACGGTGATGCATCCGTCATAAAGAAAAGGGCCGCCGGAAGGCAGCCCCTTTCAATTCTCGGACCAACGTCTCAGTTCGCGGGCGCCGTCGGATTGGCGAGCGCCGGCGCCCCGGAATTGGGCGCGGAACCCGCAGGACTGTCAAAATACTTGAAGAAGTCCGACTGGTTCGGAGGCAGGACAAGCGTCTTGCCACCCGAGGCGAGCGCCTTGGTGTAGGCGGCCATCGAGCGATAGAACTCATAGAAGTTCGGATCACGCTTCGAGGCATCCGCGAAGATGGCGTTGCGTTCGGCTTCGCCTTCACCGCGCAGCACTTCCGAATCCTTCTGCGCGTCGGCAACGATCTCGACGACCTGACGGTCCGCGACTGCTCGGCGGCGCTGGCCTTCTTCGTTACCGCGTGCGCGGATCAGCTCGGCTTCCGCCAGACGCTCGGCCTTCATGCGGTCGTAAGTGTTCTGCGACACTTCCTGAGACAGGTCCGTGCGGCGGATGCGGACGTCCTCGATGTTGAGGCCGAGTGTTTCCGCATCGCGATGGAGATCGTTGCGCACTTCCGTCATCATCGCGGCACGCTCGTTGGAAAGCGCCGCCTCGAAGCCGCGCAGACCGTAGACACGACGCAGAGCGGCGTCGAGGCGGGTCCTGAGACGTGATTCAGCCGCATCGCGATCGCCCGAGACGGTCTCGCGGAACTTGCGGGCATCCATGATCTTGTAGACGACGAAGGCATCGACTTCGTAGAACTTGCCGCCGGACACCTGGACACGGATATTGTCCAGATCGAAGCGGAGTTCCTGCAACTGCACATACTGGACGCGATCGGCATCCATGAAGGCGAAAGGCAGCTTGAAATAGAGGCCGGGTTCCGTCTTGACGTCGCGGATCTGGCCGAAGCGCAGGACGATCGCCTGTTCACGCGCATTGACCACGAACACCGATGAATAGATAAGCAGCAGCACGACCGCGAGTGCGATAAGAATGGCTGGCAAACGGCTGGATGTCATTATTTGGCCTCCGGCTGAGTTGCAGCGGCAGGCTTGCCCGCCTGGGTCGTGGACTGCTTGCCGATTTCATTCAGCGGCAGATAAGGCACGACGCCCTGCTTGTCGTCGATGATGATGCTGTTGGAATTGCCGATGACGGACTCCATGGTTTCCAGGAACAGGCGCTTGCGTGTGACCTCGGGCGCCTTGACGTATTCGTCGTAGATCGAGATGAAGCGCTGCGCCTCACCCTGAGCTTCCTTCACGATACGGTCCTTGTAGGCAGCCGCTTCTTCGCGGATCTGAGCCGCGCGACCGCGGGCCTGACCGAGCTTCTGGTTGGCGTATTGATTGGCCTCTTCCACCTGCTGGTCTTCGTTCTGCTCCGCACGTTGCACTTCCTCGAACGCATCGGCCACTTCGCGCGGCGGCGAGACATCCTCGATCGGAACGGCGTTGAGGGATATACCGGAGCCGTAGCGATCCATCGTATCCTGGATGATGCTTCTGACTTCGGTCGCGATTTCCTGGCGTTTGTCGCGATAGATGTCCTGAGCCGGGCGGCGACCGACGACCTCGCGCATGGCGCTCTCCGCAACCTGCTGCAAAGTCTCGTCGGGGGTCTCGAGATTGAACAGATAGGATTGCGGATTGGTGACGGTATAGAGGATCGAGAACTGCACGTTGACGATGTTCTGATCGCCCGTCAGCATCAGGCCGGCCGTGGAACCGGCCGTGGAGCGGCCGCCGATATTGCGCTGCTGCTCGGTGACCTTCACGAATTCGATGCGGTCCATCGGCCAGATATGGAAATGCAGGCCGGGCATCGAGACTTCCTCGCGCGGCTTGCCGAAGCGCAGCTCAACGCCGCGCTCGTCCGGCTGGACGGTATAGATGCACTGGATCAGCCAGAAAACGGCGATCACTGCGATGATGATGAGCACGACGCCTGCGTTGAAGCCACCTGGCACGAAACCTTTCAATCGGTCCTGGCCGCGGCGAATGATATCCTCGAGGTCCGGAGGCCCTCCGTTGCCGCTGCCCCGCGGCCGGTTCGGTCCCTGTCCCCAAGGGCCCTGATTATTTCCGCCGCCACCGCCGCCCCATGGGCCACCGCCGCCGCCATTCTGATTGCTCCAAGGCATCAAAACCTCTTTGTTTGTTGGCTCCCGATATCGCGCCAAGCCCACGAAATCCGCGGGTGCCAGCGATTGTTTCCCGTTATAGGTATCGAAGCACCTGCTTTCAACGCGACTTCAGGAAGTTCGTCGGATTCGTTGGAAAATATTTGCTTTTCGGCAGCAGCTTTCATGCCTTTCGTCTGACATAGCGAACGAAACGCGTCGGATAGGTGTCCTTTTCTCCCGCCGGAATGACAAGCTCGCTATCTGCCTGCCAAATGCCGGGATCGATGTCCGGAAAGGAAGTGTCGCCCTCTACATCTGCCCCGACATGGGTCACCAGCAACCGGTCCGCCAGACCGATCGCCTGCCGATAGATTTCGCCGCCACCGATAATACAGATTTCGTCGACATTGCTCTCGCTGGCCAGATGGGATGCAACCACGATCGCTTCGTCGAGCGAATGGGCCACTGTTATCCTCTCGCCGGTAAAATCGGTATCGCGGGTAATGATGATATTTGGCCGACCGGGCAAAGGCTTGCCGATCGACTGGAACGTCTTGCGCCCCATGATGACCGGCTTTCCGAGCGTCATCTCCTTGAAACGCTTGAGATCGGATGACAGCCGCCAGGGCATATCGCCTTCGCGTCCGATGATGCCGTTGCGCGATACGGCAACGACGATGGTCTTGATCGGCTGGGTCATGCGCCTCCCTCACTCTGCCTTCCCGACGCCAATGCGAGTCGGCCTGGCGACTTTACATCATGATGACCGCAACGGCAGATGGAAGTCGCCTGTCGCAACCTCGCATCAGCAGCCGCTATTCAATTTATCAAGCTGACCGGCCAAAAGGCCTCCCTCTTCCCGATCCCTGGCTATCTTCCGATAGAACCCGGCCATGCCTTTGAAGATCAAGGCGGCTGGATCATCCTCGCCGAGGAACTCGGAAATCTCCTCCATCTCCGCAACCCAGCGATAGGCTTTCGGATACATGTCGGGAATGCCGTGGACGAATTTCGAGTCGAGATCCGGCAGGCTTTCCTGAAGTTCGCGCTTCAGGGCGGCATCGGCACCCGAACGGATCGCCGCAAGCAGCATGGCCGTGCCGAGGCCCATCACACCCTTGTTGATGCCGGCATAGCACATCTTCAATGCCGAGGCCGCACCGATCGCCCCATCGATGCGGCGGATCTGAAGCCCATGATCCGCAAGCACGCCGCTCTCGCTAGCGGTATCGCCGCTCACGTAAAGTTTCGGCCCCTTCAGGCCGGGCTTTGGCGGCCCGCCGATGATAGAACCGTCGAGAACCACGCCGCAATCGCCGCCGAAAATCGCCGCAACCTCTGTCATGGTTTTCGGTGAAATCGCATTACAGTCCATGAACGTCGTTTTCGCGCCCGTCCGACGCAGTTCAGCGGCCATCTGCTTTGCAACGGCAACAGCCTCCGCCGGTGGAACGATGGAAAGAATGAGAGGTGAGGCCGCGACAGCGCCCAATCCGGCGGGTTCCATGCCTGCCGTTTTCGCCCGCTCGATGGTCGAAGCCGATCGTCCTTCGAGATAGGTGAGCACCCTCGCCCCATTTTCGACCAAACGCCGGCCAATCGCGCTCCCCATTGCGCCGGCCCCGATGACTGCGATCTGCACGGCCAATCTCCTCCTCGGCTTGAGAAAGACGGCAGCATATCGCCTGTCGCGCAGGCGGGCGAGCACATTGCCATGCGGTCACGCTAAGTTTAGCGCTGCCTCTCAAGTGCTGCGAAGCACGAGGACGGCATAGGTGCAGGGCTCGCCGCTTTCATTCTTGAACACGCAATCCGTGGGCCGGCCGAGTTCGAGGCAATCGCCTGCCGACATCAAGTGCCGGGTATCTCCCTCGAGAAAAGTCAGCTGCCCCTCCAGCACCCAGATGAGCTGCCGCATGAAGGCATAAGCCGATGCGGGCATCGGAACTTCAGCCCCAGCAGGCAATTCGACGCGAACGAGATCGAGCGGCAGATTGGACTTTGGGGAAACATGCCGGCGCTCGTAGCCCGTCTGCGGATCGATCCAGACCGGTTGCTCCTCCTTTTTGAGAAACCGGCCTTGCTGCATCTCCGCACGCGCCATCAAGGCCGACATGCTCAAACTGAAAGCACCGGAAAGCTTACCAAGCAGCGTTGCTGTCGGGCTGCTTTCGCCGCGCTCGATCTTGTGAATCATGGCACGGGACACGGCCGAGCGTTCGGCCAACTCCGTCAGCGACCAGCCGCGGCTTTCCCGTTCGATGCGAATGCGGGCGCCGATGCGCCTGTCGATATCATCAAAGTGCGACATGAATTTACTATAGTGGACTTCGGCGGAGCTGGCAATCAGCGCCCTGCACATCTGAAAGGTCACTATCACATAGTCCTGACAGCATAGGAAACGTTAAATTTCCTTAAAAATCCCGGATATTCATCGCGACGCCAGAAACGAAAAGTGCACGCATCGCTTTTAATCTGCCGGATGCGTATACTAATATAGTGGATTTCTATGGAAAACGGTGTATGACGAAATAGAGTAACAACAGCTGTATCCAATTTCGTGGATGTCCTACGGAGCCAATCAATGCAAATTCGCGATGCGAGAGACGAGGATCTCGCGGGAATAACCGCGATCTACAATGACGCCGTCGCCAACACCGCCGCAATCTGGAACGAGACCCAGGTCGATATCGCCAATCGCAGGCAATGGCTGCTGGATCGGCACAAGCTCGGCTACCCCGTGCTGGTCGCAACCGATGAGCAAGGCGAAGTCGTCGGCTATGCCTCCTTCGGCGACTGGCGTGCCTTCGACGGCTATCGGCATACGGTCGAGCATTCGGTCTATGTGCGAAACGATCAATATCGTGGCGGTATCGGCAAGGCACTGATGATGGAGCTCATCGAGCGTGCCCGGGCGATCGGCAAACATGTGATGGTAGCAGGCATCGAGGCAGGCAATGTCGCCTCCATCCGCCTGCACGAAAAACTCGGTTTCCGGCAGGTCGGCCTTCTCCCGCAGGTCGGCACGAAGTTCGGGCGATGGCTTGATCTCGCCTTCCTGCAGCTCCTGCTGGATGAGCGCGTCGACCCCGACGGCAAGCCTTCGGCCTAGGAAACGAACGCGATGCCGACAAGGGCGGCAACGCTCATTCTCGCCGGCATTACCGGACGAGCCGCAGCTTAAACGGCAACTTCGGCCGCAATCGCAGCGTGCGGCTCATAGCCCACAACCTCGAAATCCTCGATGCGATAATCATCGATGCTGTCAGGGCGCCGTAGCAGACGCAAGGTCGGAAACGGCTTCGGCTCGCGGCTGAGCTGCTGGCGGATGGCATCCAGATGATTGAGATAGAGGTGGACGTCGCCGCCCGACCAGACGAGCTCGCCCATATCCATATCGACCTGCTGCGCGACCATGGCAAGCAAAGCCGCCTGCTGGCAGATGTTGAAGGGGTTGCCGAGGAACAGGTCGCAGGAGCGCTGGAAAACCATCAGGCTGAGGCGCGGGCGCCTTCCCCCTTCGGCCGAGATGTTCGATACATGGAACTGATAGACCATATGGCAGGGATGCAGCGCCATATCGGCGAGCTCGCCGACATTCCAGGCGTGGAAGATCATGCGGCGGCTGCTGGGATTGGTCTTGAGATCGCTTATGACCGCGGCGACCTGGTCTTGCACGCGGCCTTCGGCATCGCGCCACTGCCGCCACTGCTTACCGTAAACCGGGCCAAGATCGCCCCATTGCAGAGCAAAGACCTCATCCTCCAGAATGCGCTTTTCAAAAGCGACTTGATCGATCTCTTCGCCTGTCGCCTTGCGATATTTGGCGAGCGGCCAGTCGGTCCAGATCCGCACATTTTCCTTCAGCAGATTGCGGATATTGGTGTCGCCGGTCAGGAACCAGAGCATCTCCTTGATGGCGAGCTTCCAATAGACACGCTTCGTCGTGAAGATCGGAACCTGCCCCTTCGAGAGATCGAAGCGCATCATCGCGCCGAGACCGCTCAAGGTGCCGACGCCGGTGCGATCGATGCGGCGATCGCCGTGCTCGAGCAGATGCGCCATCAGATCGAGATATTGATACTCCGGGTGACGAGCCATCTTCCGCTCCGAAATTGCTTGAATTGTTCGGCCATGAGGCAGCCTAACAGCAGCCTGCCGATTCCCTTTTCGCAATTTTAATGACAAGCCGGTGCGAAACCAACCACGGGCAAGCGCAATTCAGGGAAATCTCGTGGCTTCGCGGACAAACCGATGTTTCCACGAAGCATTTATGACAATTGCCCTTCCCTTCACCTGCGGAAAACACTATATCACCCTTGCCGGTCTTCGGGCCGGCTATGGCGATAAATGAGCGGTGTAATAAACCTATTGGACCCGGGGGCGGTACCCGGCGCCTCCACCAAAAACCGGCCGGCAGAACTTGCGGCAGACCGGCTTTTGATGGGGGCGAAACAGGATCGACAAGGGTGTAAAGATCGACTTTTCGCTCGGCATTGTACCGCCGTTATCGGGCTAAAATTGTAGTTGCAAACGACAACTATGCGGAAGCTCGTCTCGCTGCTTAATCGCGGTGTGACACTTCAAATAAAGTCCTAAGGGGTCGCACTCTTAGGCGGGGTTCGAAGGCACCTGGCAACAGAAGCCTTCACCTTCTTCTCCAGTGCTATATTATAGATCGACATGCGGTGACTCGCGCATAGGGCTTTTCCGGCGGCGTTCAGCGTGGCATAAGCCTATAAAAAACATGGCCAACGAAAGACAGGAAAGCATGGGGCAGGATCATATCCGCTACGACATTTTGGCACAGGACGCCCTGCGAGGAGTAATCCGCAAGGTGCTGACCGAGGTCGCCGCTACAGGCCGCCTGCCCGGCGACCACCATTTCTTTATCACTTTTCTGACCGGCGCTCCCGGTGTGCGCATTTCGCAGCACCTGAAGGCGAAGTATCCCGAGCAGATGACCATCGTGATCCAGCACCAGTTCTGGGATCTGAAGATCAGCGAAAGCCAATTCGAGATCGGCCTCTCCTTCTCCGACGTTCCGGAAAAGCTGGTCGTCCCCTTCAACGCCATCCGCGGCTTCTACGATCCCTCCGTCAATTTCGAGCTGGAATTCGACGTGCCTCTGGCCGACGAGGAAGAAGAAACCTCCAGCGAAATCACGGCCTATCCGGTGCCGGTCGAAGGCGGGGAAGCGCCTGCGGCTGCAGCCAAGGAAGGTGAGGAAAAGAAGCCCGGATCCGTCGTCTCTCTCGACGCATTCCGCAAGAAGCAGTAGGCATTACAAGGGGAGCATTCGCTTCCCTTTTTCATTCGGCAATGGGAAAAGATCGATGAGCGCCGAAATCGTCAATCTGCGCCAGTTTCGCAAGAAGCAGGCCCGTTCGGACAAGGAAAAACAGGCGGAGCAGAACCGCATTGCCTTCGGACGAACCAAGGCCGAGAAGAAGCTGACGGCAACACTTAACGAAAAGGCCGCAAAGGCGCACGAGGCCGGCCGAATCGAAACCGGGAAGACGGAAGACTAATTTCGGCCTCACGATAAAAAACTTCAGAAATCAGTTGCTTGCTTCCGCATTTTGAATCACCTTCAGAAATATCCCACCATTTCCGATTTTTGATCGATCCGCTGATGATCCGTAAACATTCCGCGACGCTGCATGGCCATCGCACGAGCTTTTCCCTTGAAGATGCCTTCTGGACAGAACTGAAGGCTATCGCCAATGCGCGCGGCACGTCGCTCGCAGCACTGATCTCCGAGATCGACGACGGCCGCGAAGCCGGCAGCAATCTCTCCTCCGCACTCCGGCTCTACGTCCTTAAATGGTTGAAGGATCGCAACTGAATGGTTGCAGAGGAACTCACGGTTACATCGTGAGCGCGCTTCACTTATCGGATGTGGGTCGGTTCGCAATTGCCCAGCTTATTGGGCAACTCCCGGCAGTTCGTTGAAGTTCAAAGGTGCCGTCGTCTGCGGAACCGGCGGATGCTGAGCTTCGGCTCGGGCTCGCGCGTCGGCCGCCGCCTTGGCTTTGGCCGCCTCATCCGTCGCCTGCTTGGCGCGCGCCTCTTCCTCTGCCTGTTTCTGAACAGCGGCCTGCTGGGCTAGATTGCGTAACCGTTCTTCTTCCGCACGGCGCTGCTGCTCGATGGCCGCCTCGCGCTGGCGTTGGGCTTCGCGCATGGCGGCCACATACTTATAGAGCGCCACCTCACGCCGCAGCCGTTGCTTTTCAAGCACATTGGCCTGCAGGCGCTCCACCCGCCGGCGCTCGCGCTCGAATGCGCGAACCGACAGGAAGCTGGTGATATCTGTGACATCCATCGTCCGGCCGGGCGCGGAAAGCGGTCCGGCGAAATCGAGTCGCAGGGCCGGCTCCGCCCCGCTCTGCGCTTCAGCGCCGGCGTTGAAGTCGACACCGAGAGACCCGCGCATACGCTCATCCGGCAGGCTGATTTCGGCATTGCCCGAAAGCTTTGCCAGATCGTTGCTGGCGGCAATGTTGGTCGCCCGCGCGACGCCGGTGGAGATATTGAAGGGTATGGCCGTTGCCGGAAGGACCGCTTCACCATTGTTGAGCAGCGTCTGCACGATCGGCAACACCTTGGCGGCGGTGATATCGCCCTGAATCTGGTCCGTCGCCGAAAGCAACGGCGGCAGGACGGAGCAATTGAGGCCCCGCACATGCGTCTCGCCGAGCTTGATTTCGCCCGAGCCGCTGGCATTGGCGGCAAGATCGGCAATGCTCTTGCCGCTCGCTTCGGCATTCATTGCGAGGCCGAAGCGGCCGGTGGCAAGCGGGGCTCCATCGCGCTGCCAGGCGACGGCCGCAAGATCGCCATTGGCGAGGCTGAGCTTCATCTGCAGGAGGCCGGTGCCATCTGAATTGGCGAACATCGCGCTGCCGGCCAGCGTGCCGCCATTCCAGTCGCCCGTCAGATCGTTCAGCCTCAACTCCTCGCCTTTATAGGCCGCATTGGCGGTGAAATTCGAAATAGGACCGAAGATGCCGGGCCATACCTGCTTTGCCGAAAGCTTGACGCCGATGTCCATGCCGCTGAAGGCCGGAAGGCCGAGCTTGTCCTTGTTGAGCGCGCCCGTTTTCGGATCGCTCATCGGCCCATAGATCGCCTCCGCGAGCCATTCGAGATCCAGCTTGTCGAGCGCCAGCTCGCCCGATGCCTTCAAATTCGGAGCTTTCCGGTCGACGGTCAACGTACCGGACACATTGTTGTCCGCAAACAGCCCTTTCATATCCGAAAATACGATCTTGTCCGGATTCAGCGCGGCATTGGTCTGGAACTTGAGCGGCAAGCCGGCGCCCATTTGCGGAATGCCGATGCCGTTCATCACGAAATAAGGATCGATGTCAGCGCTCTCGAGCGACAGCGCTATGTTGCCGTTGAGGAAGGTGGCGGGACGGACATCCACCTTGCCGTTTGCGGTGAACGACGTCTTGTCGGTGGCAAATGTCAGCGCGGCATCGGCCGGATCGCTCCCGCTTGCCGATACTTTTAGCGTCAGACGGCCATTGGCATCGGCTTCGACGGGCAAAGGATCGAGACCGGCCTGGCCGAACAGGATCGACGTCACCGAATTTTCCAGCGTTCCTTCGAGGGTCGTGGTGCCCTTGCCGCTGAAAGCCGAAAGATCCGACATGCGATAATCGAAATTGACGCGACTGCCGTTGGAAACGCCCGCAAGCGTCACCGTCAGCGCATTGTCCTGATCGCCGCCGAGCGTCACTGCGCCGCGAAGCGCCGTGTTTCCATACCAGGCGGCATTGCGCACCAGCCGGTCCATGACGGGATGGTGCGGCAGATGCTGGCGCAGCATTTCGAAGAACGGCCCGGGATCGGCAGCCTTGACGGTAATCTCGCCCGATCCCTTGTAGTCGGAAGGCGAACCGTCGGCGCGGCCGGTTGCGGTGATCTCGGCGCCGGCGACATTGTGTACCAAAAGCTTGTCGAGCGTCAGAGCGCCATCGGCAATGGAGAAGGACGTATCGACATTATCGGCCGGCACGCCGAAGGCCATGAATTTTCCGGCCTGCAGATGCGCCGTGATCCGATGATCGAAGAGGGATTCCCCGCTATCCTGGCCTGTGAAGAGCCCGGTCAGTGCCCTCAGCGCGTCGAGGTCGAGAGCATCGCCGGTCAAATCGACGGCGAGCTTCGGCGGGACCTTATCCGTTCCGCTCTGGCGATCGATGCGGCCTTTCAGCGTGGCTGAGCCGATTGCGATCTCCAGGCTCTCGAAACGCTGCTCGTCATGCTTCAGGCTGACATCGGCGGAGAAGCCGGCCTGACGCAGCTGGCGTATCGCCGGATCGACGGACCCGACAAGCCACGACGCCAATCCCGAAGGCTGGTTGGAGGCAACGACCAGATTGCCGATGAAGTTCGGCTCGCCCATCAGCATGAGATTGCCGCGCGCTTCGACCTGGGTGCGGCCGGGCATCGTACCGATCGCGTGATCGATCTTCCATCCCGTTCCCGCCGGCTCGAGATCGAGCTGCACGTCGCGTATGGTCGTATCACCCGCCACGATCGCCGGCAGCCGGAAGGTCGCCTTGCCGGGGACCTGCGGCACCGGGATTTCAGCCGCAATCGCAACCAGATTGTTGAGGCGCTGACGCGCCGAGACTGCCGGGTTACGATTGGTCTTGCCGTTGGAACCCTTGTTGTTGCCGAGGCGGTTGACGTCGATCTGCTGTCCGTCGGCCGTCAGCAGGAATTCCGGCTTCGAGCCCGTATCCAGCGTCGCCTCGCCGGTAACGACATAAGGATCGTCATCGGCGCCGACTTCAAGCCGATATTCCGGAACGCGAATGCGGTCATTCGTCAGCTCGAAACGACCCTTGATGCGCGGTTGCGCCTTCTGATCGTTAGAATCGCGCGTCTGCTTGTCGTTGACGCCGGCCGTGAAGGAGCCCATGTAATCGGGCTTGCTGTCGACGAGTTTAAGCTCGCCATCGAGATCGACGTTAAGCGGATGGCGATCCGGCATCAGTCGCGTGCGGACACGCAGGACGCCGTTGTCGTCAGGCTGGCTGCTGGAAATCGTGAAATTGCCGTGTTCGCTGTCGAGAGCCGCGTCGCCCTCGATGCGCCAGGGGCCGGCAAGCGATTTCGCCGACATCTGAGCGTTCAGGCCTGTGACATGCCGGGTCCTGCCCGTCTGCTCGTCGATGAAGAGAATATCGCCGTCTTCGACGTGAACGCTTTCGAGCACAACGGACTTAGCGGGAATTTCCGGCTGACTGCCACGCATCCAGTCGAGCGTGCCGTCCTTCAGCAGCCTCAGCCGTACCTTGGGCTTGGACACCCGCATATCGAAGATCAGCGCTTCGCCGGAAAGAAAAGGCGCGAGTTCCGCATCCATGGAGAATTCGGCGACCTGCACCAGCGGCGTGCCATCAGCCTCCTGGCCGACACGGACATCGTGCAGCGTCACGGATGGGAACGGCAGAAGACGGGCATCGACGGTGCCGTGAACGGTCACCTTCTTGCCGATGATGCGGCTCGCCTGTTCTTCGAAATTCTTGCGAAAATCGGTCCAGTCTATGAAGAGCGGAGCAAGCAGCGCTACGAACAGCACCACCACGAGCAATCCACCCAGAAAAACCAGGACCCTACCTAACAACGCGTATCGTCTCCAATCTTCATTCCCAACATATGCAGGCGTCGCTTGTCAGAGCGCATACGCGGCATAACTTAGACTATGCACGGTTCTACCCGATCTCCGCCTGTGACAGCAGCTCTTTTTAAGAGGTATCCCTCATCTAGCGCATGTCAGTGGCTTTTCATGGCAAAAACCGGAAAAGTGCGGATGCAGCCTAGCGCCATTCGCGCCTGTAGCAAGCCAAGATCATGAAAATATTCCTTCTTTTAGTGTCTGCGGAATATTTTCCCGGGGTTGAAAATACCATCCGGGTCGAGTGACTCCTTGATTTGACGCATCAGATCGACCGCATCGCCGAGTTCCTGCTTCAAAAACGCCATCTTGCCCTGCCCTATGCCGTGCTCGCCGGTGCATGTGCCGTCCATGGCCAGCGCCCGCGCATTCAGGCGCGCGACGAATTCCTCGACGAGGGCGATCCCTTCCGGGGTCTTGTCGTCGAACAGGACCAGCACATGGAAATTGCCATCGCCGGCATGGCCGACGATCGGCGCCAGCAGGCCATGCGCCTCGATATCGGCCTGGGTTTCCGCGACGCATTCGGCAAGCCGCGAGATCGGCACGCAGACATCGGTCGATAGCGCAGCCAGCTCCGGCGCCAGCGCGCGGCAGGCCCAATAAGCGTCGTGCCGCGCCTTCCAGAGCTTGTTGCGTTCCTCCGCATTGCTGGTCCAAAGGAATTCGCCGCCACCGCATTCGGCTGCGATCTCGGCAAATTGCGCCGACTGCAGCGCTACTGTCTCGCCGGTGCCGTGAAATTCGAGGAAAAGCGTCGGCTTCTCGTCATAGGTCAAGCCGGAATAGCGGTTGCAGGCCCGCATCTGCATGGCATCGAGGAGCTCGATGCGCGCGACGGGAACACCCATCTGGATCGTCATGATGACGGCGTCGCATGCCGCCTTGATATCCGGAAAGGAACAGGCGCCGCCTGCGATCTTCTGCGGAATGCCCTGCAGGCGCAGCGTGATCGAGGTCAGCACCCCGAGCGTGCCTTCGGCGCCGACGAAAAGCCGCGTCAAATCGTAACCGGCCGACGATTTCTTTGCGCGGCGGGCGGTGCGGATTTCCTCGCCATTGGCGGTCACCACGGTCACGGACAAGACATTGTCCTTCATCGTGCCGTAGCGCACGGCGTTCGTGCCCGATGCGCGCGTCGATGCCATGCCGCCGATCGAGGCATTGGCGCCCGGATCGATCGGGAAGAACAGACCCGTATCGCGCAGGTACGTATTAAGCTGCTCGCGGGTGACGCCAGGCTCTACCGTGCAATCCAGATCCTCGGCATTGACTTCGAGAATGCGGTTCATGCGGCTGAAATCGATGGAAATGCCCCCCTGCGGCGCATTCACCTGCCCTTCGAGCGAAGATCCCGTGCCAAAGGGAATGACCGGAACCTTATGTTCGGCACATGCCTTGACGACAGTCCGCACGTCCTCGCTCGTTTCGGCAAAGATCACACCGTCCGGGAGCTGCGAGGGAATATAGGTGGTGGTGTGGGCGTGCTGGGCGCGAAAACTTTCGCCGGTCTGGAAACGCTCGCCGAAGGCTTGCTTCAGAATGCCGAGAACGGCGGATATGCCAGCTTCGTTGCGTGTTCCCGCCTTTGCGTCAGCCAAAACCATAGTCCGAATCTCCCATCGCAGTCGTCCAGAGCGTTAACCCCGGTCGGTTCTATGGGGCATTTGGGTCGGGGCTGTCCAGTGATGAAAGCGAGGCACCATCGCGCATAAGTTCAAGTTTTGTGCAGTCGGTCAAAGGGGCGCCGATCGGTTGGGCGGGAAAAGCACCGCGGCAAAACTTTGCCCATATTTTAATCAGTTTACTTCTCCAGCGATCACTGACCAATCACTTTCATCCATGCATTAACAGTGGCAACGCAGTCTTCCGTCGATTGGCATAGGTCTTGCCTTGCGCCTTTCAGCTTTCATGCAGCCACGATTGGAAGGACATTCGATGAAGCGCAGACAAATGTTCATGGCACTCGGCATCGCGATGCTGGCGATGGGGTCGATTTCCACCCTCGACGCAGCTCGGGCGGATGCTCTGAGCGACATAACCTCCCGCGGCACGCTCCGCGTCGCCGTCCCGCAGGACTTCCCGCCCTTCGGCAGCGTCGGTACGGACATGGCGCCCATGGGCTATGACATCGATATAGCCAATCTGATCGGCGAAAAGCTCGGCGTGAAAACGGAACTTGTTCCTGTCACCAGCGCCAACCGCATTCCCTATCTGCAGACGAACAAGGTCGATCTGGTGATCTCGAGCCTGGGCAAGAATCCGGATCGCGAAAAGGTCATCGATTTCTCCGAAGCCTATGCGCCCTTCTTCAACGGCGTCTTCGGTCCCGGTGATGTCGCCACAGCAAAGCCCGAAGACCTATCCGGCAAGACGATCGGTGTCACCCGCGGCGCGATCGAGGATCTGGCCCTGACCAAGGTCGCGCCGCAGGATGCGACCATCAAGCGCTACGAGGACAATAACGGCACCATCTCCGCCTTCCTGTCCGGGCAGGTCCAGCTGGTTGCGACCGGCAATGTCGTCGCGGCGGCGATTCTCGCCAAGAACCCGCCGAAAAAGCCCGAGATGAAATTCCTCATCACCAACTCCCCCTGCTACATCGGTCTGAACAAGAACGAGCAGGCATTGCAGAAGAAGGTCAACGACATCATTGCTGCCGCCAAGGCAGACGGGACACTGAACAAGATGTCGCAAAAGTGGCTGGGCGCCGACCTGCCGGCCGGCTTCTGATCAACGCAGGTCCGATCGTGCCGTCATTCGGCGGCCTGATCGGTCCGAGCGAGGCTTTTTCCCATGCGCTATCACTTCGATTTCGGCTGGCTCGCCGAATACTATCCCACGCTGATCAAGGGCGTTCTCGTCACGGGGGAGCTGACCCTTATCGGCGCTGTGCTTGGCATTCTCCTCGGAATTGTGTGCGCCTGGGCCCGTGCCCTCGGCCCAGCCTGGCTCAAGCCCTTCGTTGCCGCCTATGTGGAGCTCATCCGCAATACACCGTTTCTGATCCAGCTCTTCTTCATTTTTTTCGGCCTGCCCGGCATCGGCGTTCAGATGAACGAGATGACCGCCGCCAATATCGCCATGATCATCAATCTCGGCGCCTATAGCTGCGAGATCATCCGCGCCGGCATACAGGCAACCCCGCGCGGCCAGTTCGAAGCCGGCGCCAGCCTTGCCATGACGCGGTTCGAAACCTTCAGGCATGTCGTCCTCGTTCCGTCCCTTCAGCGCATCTGGCCGGCACTGTCATCGCAAGTCATCATCGTCATGCTCGGCTCCTCCGTCGTCTCGCAGATTGCCACCGAGGACCTGACCTTCGCGGCAAACTTCATCCAGTCGCGCTCGTTCCGGGCTTTCGAGGCCTATTTCGTGTCCACGGCGATCTATCTCGTGTTGGCAATCCTGCTTCGGCAGGTACTCGCGATCGCGGGCAAGATGATCTTTCCACGCAGGGTCCGCCAATGATTCAGTTCACCACATGGGATATCCTGCGCGGTCTGCTGCTGGCCGCACGCTGGACGATATTGCTGTCGCTCGTATCCTTCGCCGGCGGTGCCATCGTCGGCGCAATCCTGCTCTTCCTGCGCATCGGCAAGGCCAAGGCCGGCCGCATCGCGGTCAGATATTTCGTCGAGCTGTTCCAGGGCACGCCGCTGCTGATGCAGCTCTTTCTGGCCTTCTTCGGTCTCGGGCTTTTCGGCATCGACGTGCCGGCCTGGCTCGCCGCCGGCGTCGCACTCACCCTCTGGTCGGCTGCCTTCCTGACCGAAATCTGGCGCGGCTGTGTCGAAGCCGTGGCCAAAGGCCAATGGGAGGCTTCGGCAAGTCTCGGCATGGGCTATCTGCAGCAGATGCGCTACGTCATCCTGCCCCAGGCGCTGCGCATCGCCGTGCCGCCGACGGTCGGCTTCTCCGTGCAGGTCGTCAAGGGCACGGCCCTGACCTCCATCATCGGCTTCGTCGAGCTATCGAAGGCCGGCACCGTCATCACCAACGCGACCTTCCAGCCATTCACCGTCTACGGCTTCGTCGCGCTCATCTATTTCGCCCTGTGCTGGCCGCTGTCGAAAAGCAGTCAGATCCTGGAGAGGAAGCTCAATGTCGCTCATCGAAATCACTGAAGTCCGCAAGAGCTTCGGCACGAACGAAGTCCTGAAGGGCATCAACCTCGATGTCGAGCCCGGCGAAGTCATCGCCATCATCGGCAAGAGCGGTTCGGGAAAATCGACGCTGCTGCGCTGCATCAACGGGCTGGAGACGATCAATGACGGCTCGATCTCCGTCGCAGGCGCGCAGCTCCTGCCCGACGACCTGCATCTGAAGGCGCTCCGGCTGAAAGTCGGCATGATTTTCCAGCAATTCAATCTCTTCCCGCATCTGAGCGCGGGACGCAACGTCATGCTCTCGCAGATGGTCGTCAAGAAGACCGCCAAGGCCGAAGCCGAGGCCATGGCACGGCGCATGCTCGACCGTGTCGGCCTTGGGCACAAGTTCGACGCCTATCCGGATGAACTCTCCGGCGGCCAGCAGCAGCGCGTCGCCATCGCGAGAGCGCTCGCTATGCAGCCGATCGCACTTCTCTGCGACGAAATCACCTCCGCGCTGGATCCGGAGCTGGTGACCGATGTTCTCGCGGTCGTGCGCGAGCTGGCAAGCGAAGGCATGACGCTGCTGATGGTCACCCATGAGATGAAATTCGCCCGCGACGTCTGCTCGCGCGTCGTCTTCATGCATCAGGGGCGAGTGCACGAAATCGGCCCCCCCGGCGAAGTCTTTGCCAATCCACAAACGCCCGAACTCAAGCAGTTCCTCGGTCTGCATTGAGAGCCGGCAAGCTCGGCTAAGCAGTTCTCTGAACCATAGTGTTCCAGGCACCCGGGGCAATGCCGAACGCCTTCTTGAAATGCCGGGTGAGATGGCTTTGATCTGCAAACCCAGTTGCGGCGGCCACCTCCGCGATCGGCTCTCCCGCGCCGATCATCGCCTTTGCCCGCTGCAGCCGACGCATCAGCAGGAACCGGTGCGGGCTTGTTGCAAAGGCGGCACGGAAATGCCGCGCAAGCGCAAAGCGATCGAGACCGGTGATGCGCTCCAGTTCCTGCGAGCGCACACCCCGTGTGACATGCGCTTCGAGATAGTCCCGTGCAGCCTTCACCTGCCCCCAGGCAATGCTGCCCAAAGGCCGTTGCGGCAGACGGGCATGCTGGAGGAGACCGCCGGTAAGGCGGGAGACGAAATCGTCGACGAAGAGTTCATCCAACTCGCGATCGAGCTCGCCGAGCGCTGCCAGCAGTAGACCCGCAAGCCCATCATCCCTGACGATCGGATCATCAACGAAAGGCAGGCCGATACGCGCCACTTCCAGGCATTGAAACATTACCGATGGCTCCAGATAGAGCATGCGATAGACGAGCCCGTCCTCGGTCGCGGCCCCGCCGTCATGCAGTTCGTCCGGATGAAGAATGATGACCCGCCCCGGCAGGCTGTAGCGCTGTTCGCCGCGATAACGGAATGTCTGCACGCCGCGCATGGTGACGCCAAGCGCATAGGTATCGTGCCGATGCAGCTGGAAGGCATCGCCGCGAAACTGCGCCTGAATGCGTTCGATGCCCGGATAGGCCGGTGCGGAAAGGATACGATTGCTCTCCGGCGCCACGCACAAACGTTCAAGACCTTCGAAGATCTGTCCTGTTACATCCTCGTGCAACGTCCCATTTCCAGACTGCATGAAAGTAACCATCGATGTTCGATACCAAAATCGCGATCGTTCTGCGAAACGACCTTCAATCCTGGCAAAAGCTGAATGTGACGGCCTTCCTGTCGACAGGCATAGCCGGACAAAATCCCGATATCATCGGCGAAGCCTATCGCGATCGCACCGGCAACGTCTACAACGCTTTGTCGATCCAGCCGATCATCGTGCTCTCGGCCGACAAGGAGAGCATCGCCGCCATCCACCGCCGCTCGCTGGAGCGTGGCGTCACGTCTTCCATTTTCATCAAGGAAATGTTCTCAACCGGCCATGATGCGGCCAATCGCGCCGTCTTCGCCGAATTCGCGCCCGAGGACGCCAAGGTCGTGGGCATCGCCCTGCGCGCCGAGAAGAAAATCGTCGACAAGATCACCAAGGGAGCAAGCATGCATGCGTAACCATAGGCAGGAAGAACGGCCGGATCACGAGACCCGGCCGCTTTTGCTCGGAAAAATTTAGCCGTTCTGGGTGATCGGTGCGATCTGGATCTCGACGCGGCGGTTCTGCGCGCGGCCAGCCTCGGTCGCATTCGTTGCAACCGGCTGCGACGGACCGAAGCCGATGGCCGACATGCGGCGCTGATCGATACCCTGGCTGCCGAGGTAGGACGCAACCGATCCGGCGCGGCGTTCGGACAGGTCCTGGTTATGCTGCAGGCTGCCGGTGGAATCCGTATGGCCATTGACGTCGATCAGCGTGCGATTGAACTTGCGCAGAACGATTGCGACGGAATTGAGCGTCGGGAAGAATTCCGGCTTGATTGCATCCTGGTCGACATCGAAGGTGATCGCCGACGGCATGTTCAGGATGATGCGGTCACCGACGCGGGTAACCGAAACGCCGGTGCCCTGCAGCTGTGCGCGCAGTTCGGATTCCTGCTGGTCCATATAATTGCCGATGCCCGCACCCGCGAGCGCACCGACGCCGGCGCCGATCAGCGCGGCATTGCGGCGCGAGGCCGGCGAATGGCCGATCAGAAGGCCTGCGACAGCGCCGACACCGGCGCCGATCGCTGCACCGCCGGCCGTATTGGAAACTTTCTGTTCACCCGTATAGGGGTCGGTGGTGGTGCATGCGTTCAAAAAGGCTGCCGCTAGGGCAAGAATGGCAATTTTCTTGATCATAGAATCGTCGCTCTCCGGTTCGATGGCCGCAGCAGATATGAAGCATTGCGGCAATATCATGAAAAGAAATCTTATCCTGCTCCTTATCCCCTGTGCACACTGTGCGTGTGAAGCTTTGACGACACTGCTTCCTACCCAGATGGGCCGGCCGGCCATTCGTACGACCGCACTGCCTGATCCCGCCCGGCCTACCCGCATCAGAGATTCTGGAAAAGCTGCAAAGTCGTGTTGTAGCTGGCATTGGCGATCGAGAGCGATTGCAGCCCGAGTTGTTGCTGGGCCTGCAGCGCCAGAACCTTGCTCGATTGCTGCTCCATATCGGCATCGACAAGCTTCCCGACACCGCTGGTCAGGGAATCGCTCAGATTCTTGGCGAACTCGGTCTGCAGATTGATGCGCGATTCGAGGGAACCGAAGGCGGACCCGATCGTCTTGAGCTGGTTCAACATTCCCGTCACTGTGTTGACCATGTCGACGATGGCTCCATGGGTCGTATTTGCATCGAGCGAGACCTCCACCTGGCCGCTCGTATTGCCATTCTTGCTGCTGACGAGCACATAATTCCTCGCAGCCCCGGCCTCGCTCGCGAAAGACGTCGACGTCAGCACGCCATATCCGCCGGAGCCGCTCGACTGGTCATCGATCAGATAACGCGCATCGGCTGAGGTGATCGGACCTGTCGTCGAGCTCACGCCGGCATAGCTCAACATGCCGATCGAGACCGTCCCGTTGCTGCCGCGGATCAGCGAACCCGGCACTTCGTGCGGATCGGTGGGATCGGCTCCATCCCGCAGTACGGTCCAGTTGACGCCGTTGAAGGTAGCAGCCTCTCCGATGCTGCGAAGCTGCTGCTTGAGCTCGGTGATCTCGTCATTAAGCTTCGTCTTGTCGACGCTGGTCTCATAGGCGCCGACAAGCTTCGTTCTGATCTCGGTCACAACGTCGATTGCGCTGCCGACACCCGTGGAGGCGGTGCTGACGGTCGAGGCGGCGAGACCGAGCGCATCCTGAACCGACGAAATCGCACCGATGTCGGTATGTGTCAAAGTCGAGATTTTCCAGTATGTAGCATTGTCTCTGGCCGTTTGGACCCGCAGGCCCGACGACATCTGTCGTTCGGCGTTGCCCAGTTTGGTCTGGGTGTCCCGCAGCACTTCCAGCGCTGTATTCGCGGAGGGACTGACCCTGATGAAGGTCGAAAAAATACTCACGGCACATGAACTCCGGACGCAACGATACGCAACACATACAGGGAAACATCGGAACCTTTGCCGCGGGCGCTCATGCGCGCGGGCCGATCGCCTCGGCAAACGGGAGACAGGCAAAACAACACCTGCGCTCCGGCGGTTACATGTCGCCATGATTAGCAAACATGCTTAAAAAAGCGCTAAACGATACACCTGATTTACCATAAATAAGCGCAACGCCCCCACCGGGCGCAACCTGTCCGTTCCGATCTACTCCGCCACGCGAAGATTGGTGAGTTTCGCGCGCAGCGCCGCGTCCGACATTTCGTCATGCAGACGCTGCTCCTCATGCGTCTGCGGCTTCGCAAAGCGGGCGATCAGCAGATAGGCGACGGGCGTGATGTAGAGCGTAACCAGGGTCGCGAATCCAAGGCCGCCGACAATGACCCAGCCGAGTGCGACACGCGCTTCTGCGCCGGCCCCCTCGGCAAAGACAAGCGGCACGCCACCAAGAATGGTCGCAATCATCGTCATCATGACCGGGCGTAGACGCAGTGCGCAGGCCTTTTCGATCGCCTCGCGCACGCTTTCACCCTTGTCGCGAAGCTGATTGGCGAACTCGACGATCAGAATGCCGTTCTTGGCCATGACGCCGACAAGCAGCACAAGGCCGATCTGGCTGTAGATGTTGAGGCTCGATCCGGTGATGACGAGCGCAAAAACGGCACAGGCGAGACCGAGCGGCACGGTGAACATGATGATGACCGACGACAGCACGCTTTCGAACTGCGCGGCAAGAACCAGAAAGATGATGACGATGGCAAAACCGAAGGTCAGCGCCATGCCGGTGGAGTTTTCCTCCAGCGTCGCCGCTTCGGCAAGCGGCATCAGCCGCGAACCCGGCGGCAGGAGCGGTGTCGCGATCCGTGTGACCTCCTCGACCGCCTGCCCGAGCGACATGCCGTTCTTGAGCCCGGCCGTGATCGCGACGGACGCCAGCTGCTGCTCGCGGGTCAGCTGCGGCGCAACCGCATTCTCCTTCAACGACGCAATGACCGACATCGGCACGATCATGCCGTCGCCGGTCTTCAGGAAGACGTTTTCGAGGTCCGTGGGATCATCGATCGGCCGCATGGTCGACGTCAAAAGCACCGGATAGGATTCTCCGGCGACGAATACGTCAACGACGGAGCGGCCCTCAAGCAGCGATTGCAACGCCACCGAAAGACCTGAAATGTCGACCCCAAGGTCGGAAGCGCGCTCACGATCAATGGTGACGGAGACCTGGGCTTGCGTCGGCTCGTTGTTGAGGCGCGGCGTGTCGAATTGTCCGGTCTTATCCAGCTCCTGCACCAGCTTCAAAGCCGCCTCGGTCAGTGCCTCGTGATTGTTGCCGATGAGAGCCATCTGCACGCCGCTGCCGGCGCCACGGATGCGCAGGCTGTTGGCCTGGATGACATTGCCGCGAAGAGCCGGCACGCCTTCCATGGCCCGGTTGATATCGGTGACGATGTCCTGCTGCGTGCGGTCACGCTCGCTCCAAGGCGCCAGCGTCAGTACCATGAAGCCGCTGTTCTTCTGGCTATTCATGCCAGAGATCGCGTAGATATTTCTTATGTCGCCGCTGTCCATCAATGGCTGCAGCCGCTCCTCAACGCGCTGGAGCTGGTCCTTTGTGTAATCGAGACCGGCGCCCTGCGGTGTGGTGAGGCGCAGCATGACCATCGCCCGGTCCTCGCTCGGCGTCAGTTCGCTCCTGACGTTTACGAACGCCAGGACGGCTCCAGCCGAAAACACGGCACAGAAGACGATGACGACGAAAGGCGCATTGAGACAGGCCTTGAGCGTACGACGATAGAGACCGGAGAAAAGCTCGCCGAAACGCCCGAGTGCGCCATGCTCCTCGCGCATCTCCTTGGTCAGCATGCGCGAGGCAAGCATAGGGCACAGCGTCAGCGCTACGACCGATGAAAGGCCTACAGAGAAGGCAAGCACGAAGCCGAATTCGCGGAAGAGGCCGCCCACCTGCCCCGGCAGGAAGGACAGCGGAATGAACACGGCGGCAAGCGTTGCCGTCGTTGCGATGACCGCGAAAAAGACCTCACGCGTGCCAAGCACCGCGGCAGCACGCGGCCCGATCTTTTCGGCCCGACGACGCACGATATTTTCGAGCACGACGATGGCATCGTCGACCACGAGGCCGGTCGCAAGCACGATCGCCAGCAGCGTCAGGATATTGACGGAGAATCCCACCATATAGAGCGCGGCAAGCGTGCCGATCAGCGCTACCGGCATGGTGACCACTGGGATCAGCGTTGCCCGCCAGTCGCGCAGGAAGAGATAGATAACTGCGGTGACGATCAATGCCGACAGGACGAGGGCCAGCACGACCTCGTGGATCGCTCCCTTAATGAATAGGGCATCATCGCTGGTGATGACAATGCGCGTGCCCTCGGGTAGCGATTTCGAAAGTTGCGCGACGACGGCCTTCACGCCTTCGGAAATATTCAGCGTGTTCGACTGCGCCTGACGGATGATGCCGAGACCGACACCCTGCACGCCGTTCGAGCGCAATGCAGTCGTGCCGTCCCTCGGCCCGAGCGTCACGGTTGCGACATCGGAGAGCCGCACGCGGTTCTTGATGATCAATCGCGAAAAATCCTCCGGCGTCTGCAACGCCGCGGTGGCGCGCACGACGATATCCTGGCGCGCGCTCTTCAACGATCCTGCCGGCACGTCGAGCGCCGCGGTCGCTAGCGCCGCCGTCAGATCGCCGATCGTCAGGCCGCGCCCGGCAAGAGCTGCCTGATCAACATCGATGCGGAAAACCTTTTCCTGATCGCCATAGAGCTCGACATCGGCAACGCCCTCGACCGAAGCCAACCGGTCGGTGATTTCCTTGTCGACGAGCTGCGTCAGGTCGTCCATCGTCGACGTGCTCGAGGTGACGGCAAGCCGCATGATCGGCTGCGAATCCGAATCCGCCTTGACGATTTGCGGTGCATCCGCCTGATCCGGCAACTGTTCGGTGATACGACCGATCGCATCGCGGACATCGTTGGCGGCGACGGAAAGATCGGTCGCATCCGAAAACTCCAGCGTCACCCGGCTCTGACCGAAGGACGAGCTGGAGGAGACCGATTTCAGGCCGCTGACGCGGGAAACCGCCCCTTCGATGATCTTCGTCAGCTCCTGATCCACCGTCTGCGGCGAGGCGCCGTCGAACACGGTTCTGACCGTGACGACAGGTCGGTCGACGTCAGGCAATTCGCGCACCTCGACGCCGAAATAGGCGGCAAGGCCGGCGACGACCATCAGCGTGTTGAAGACCAGCGCCAAGATCGGCCGGCGCACGAAGAGTGCGGTAAAGGATTGCTTGGCCGCCGCCGAGCCGGCATCCGTCATGTCATCGTCATCGGTCATCATTGGGTGATGACCTCCTTGGCCTGGGCGACATCGCGGGCAAAGCGAACCTCGCCGCCTTCGGTCACGCGCTGCAGTCCTTCGACGACGATGAGATCGCCATTGCGGAGATCGCCGCGGACCAGCACCGCATCCGGATTGCGCTGCACGATACTGACGCGCACCTTCGAGGACCTGCCGTCGACGACGCGCCAGACATGCGCACCCGCTCCATCCCATTGGATGGCGAGCGGATCGACTGAGGGATAGGATTCGCCGGCAAAGCGCATGCCGACATTGAAGGACATGCCGGCGCGCAGAACGTCGGAGGCATTGTCGATGCGGGCGCGCACGCGCAGCGTCCGGCTCGCGCCGTCAACACGATTGTCAACTGCTTCCACAACGCCCGAAAAGGCTCGCCCCGGCAACGCCACCGACGTCGCTTCCACCGGCTGGTCGACCTTGACGGTATTGGCGAAGCGTTCCGGCACCCAGTAGTCCACCAGGATTTCCGAGCGGTCGTCCAGCATCACGATATTGGTCGTCGTCGTCACATTGTCGCCGACGACCACGGGCACGATACCCACGATCCCGTCGATCGGTGCGACCACATCGCGGCGCTTCAGCGCCAGCTCGGCCGATTGCAGCGCCAACTTGGCGCCCTGCTCCACGATCTCCGCATCGAACACATCCATGCGCGAGACGGTAGATTTGATATTACGGTAGAGCTGGGATTTCTCGACGGCACTCTTCAGCGCCACCTCCGCCTGACCGCGAGCGATGATCTGCTCATCGTCATCGAGACGCGCCAGCACCTGCCCCTGCTTCACCCTATCGCCGGACTTGATGAGAATTTCCCGGATCGTGCCCGCCGCCTGCGGCATGACGACGACCGAGCGGATGGCGTCGCCAGTACCGATCGCGCTCAGGCGATCATTGACGATACCGCTGACCACGGGCTCAGTGACGACAAGCGGTATGTTCTGACCGCGCCGTCCGCCGAAACTTACCTTCGTCTCCGCTTTTCCGTCCGCCGCGCCATCGCCCGGAGCACTCCAGGCGACGACGGTCTCCGGAACGCCGACCTTCTGCAGCAAGCCCGCCGCACTTGGCATGAAGGCCACGACAGCGGCTATGCCGGCTGCCAGCAAGAGAAAAGACAAGGAAAGCTGCTTCCAGGCGGTCATGCACGTCTCCGGCTCATTGTGTCAGAGGCGATGAAATCGCGTCGTTGGTTTTAGTATGGCCCTACTCACCCAGCGCACTTATCGGGGCCAATCTCAGTTCGGGCGGCTCTATAACGCGAGATTGTGCCCGATTTGCTGCAATATCGTGTTTTTGTACATATGCGGCAAGTTCTGCTGCAGATTATGACAAAGTTGTAATCTTGGCCCGGACAACGCCACGTTTTACCCGCCGAATTGGCCGATCCATTCCCACATGAAAAACAGCTCTCGATCGAGCATCATGCCCTGTGAATGTGCACTTTTTGTTCTAATTTCGGCCCGTTTCTTTTGCCTTTCGGGGTAGAATCATTACATTGGGCCGCATGACCATTGGACATGACGACATTCCCTTCTTTGACGAGGAGCCGGAGCATCCCGCACCGCGCCGTTCCGCGCCGGGTGCCGGTGGCATTGGCGGCGGCATTGCCGCCCGCGCCATGGCGGCACGCGACAGCGGCCGCCGGCCGGATTATCTCTCAGGCCTTAATCCAGAGCAGACGGAAGCGGTGGAAACGCTCGATGGCCCGGTTCTGGTGCTCGCCGGCGCGGGCACCGGCAAGACGCGCGTGCTGACCACCCGCATCGCCCATATCCTCTCCACCAACCGCGCCTTCCCGAGCCAGATTCTCGCCGTCACCTTCACCAACAAGGCAGCCCGCGAGATGAAGGAGCGCATCGCGCTGCTCGTCGGCGGCGCGGTCGAAGGCATGCCCTGGCTCGGCACCTTCCATTCGATCGGCGTCAAGCTGTTGCGCCGCCACTCCGAGCTGGTCGGCCTCACCTCCAGCTTCACCATTCTCGATACCGACGATGTCGTTCGCCTGATCAAGCAGCTGATCCAGGCGGAAGGGCTCGACGACAAGCGCTGGCCGGCCAAGCAGTTCGCCGGCATGATCGATACATGGAAGAACAAGGGTCTCAGCCCCGCCGATATTCCGGAGGGTGACGCCCGCGCCTTTGCCAACGGCAAGGGCCGCGAGCTCTATGCCGCCTACCAGAACCGCCTGAAGACGCTGAACGCCTGCGACTTCGGCGATCTTTTGCTGCATCCGATCAATATGTTCCGGCAGAATCCCGATATCCTCAAGGATTACCATCAGCGCTTCCGCTACATCCTGGTCGACGAGTATCAGGACACCAATACGGCGCAATACATGTGGCTGCGCCTGCTGGCGCAGCGGCAGAAAGGCGAGCCGCAGAACGTCTGCTGTGTCGGTGATGACGACCAGTCGATCTATGGCTGGCGCGGCGCCGAGGTGGATAACATCCTGCGCTTCGAGAAGGATTTTCCCGGCGCCAAGGTCATCAAGCTCGAGCGCAACTATCGCTCCACCGAGCATATTCTCGGTGCCGCTGCGCACCTGATTGCCCACAATGAGGGCCGGCTCGGCAAGACGCTGTTCACCGACCGCTCCGATCCGGACGACATCAAGGTGCAGGTGC
Source organism: Rhizobium sp. JAB6 (assembly GCF_003024605.1). Lineage (GTDB taxonomy): Bacteria > Pseudomonadota > Alphaproteobacteria > Rhizobiales > Rhizobiaceae > Rhizobium. Next base: position 346,143 of record NZ_PYJQ01000009.1, read on the forward strand.
ACGCCTCCTGGGATTCCGAGGAGGAAGCACGCGCGATCGGCGAAGAGATCGAGCAGCTGCAGCGCAACAAGCACAATCTCAATGACATCGCCATCCTCGTGCGCGCCTCCTTTCAGATGCGCGAATTCGAAGACCGTTTCGTCACGCTTGGCCTGAACTATCGTGTCGTGGGCGGCCCGCGCTTCTACGAGCGCCTCGAAATCCGCGACGCCATGGCCTATTTCCGCCTGGTCTGTCAGCCGGCCGACGATCTTGCCTTCGAGCGCATCATCAACACGCCGAAGCGCGGCCTCGGTGACACCACCGTCCGCGCCCTGCATGATTACGCCCGCGTGCGGGATATTCCCATGCTGGCGGCGGCGGCCGATATCATCGAAACGGACGAAATGAAGCCGAAGGCGCGCAAGGCGCTGTTCGACGTCGTGCAATCCTTCCGCCGCTGGCAGGGCCTGCTCGAAAGCACGCCGCATACCGAGCTTGCCGAGCAGATCCTCGAAGAGTCCGGTTATACGGATATGTGGAAGAACGACAAATCGGCGGAAGCGCCGGGACGTCTGGAAAACCTGAAAGAACTCATCCGCTCCATGGATAGTTTCGAATCCATGCGCGGCTTCCTCGAACACGTCGCCCTTGTCATGGACGCCGAGCAGAACGAAAATCTCGACGCCGTCTCCATCATGACGCTGCACTCCGCCAAGGGTCTGGAATTCGATACAGTGTTCCTGCCCGGCTGGGAGGAAGGCCTGTTTCCGCATCAGCGCTCGCTCGACGAAAGCGGCCGCGCCGGTCTCGAGGAAGAGCGCCGCCTCGCCTATGTCGGCATCACCCGCGCCAAGCGCCGCTGCCATATCTGGTTCGTCTCCAACCGTCGCATCCACGGCCTGTGGCAATCCACCATCCCCTCGCGCTTCCTCGACGAACTGCCGGAAACGCATGTTCAGGTCGCCGAAGTCGAGCAGTCCTATGGCGGATATGGCCGCGGCGGCTATGGCCAATCCCGCTTCGATAAGGCCGATCCCTTCGCCAATACCTATTCCACGCCGGGCTGGAAGCGCGCCCAGGCAAACCGCAACGATGCGACCCGCGACAATTGGGGCAGCCGCTCCGGCCATGCCGTCGAGCGCATCGGCTATGGCGAGAGCGGCCCGAAGGTGCGCACCATCGACGGCGAGCTGGTGGCCAAATCCACCTCCACCGAACCCTCCAAATTCGCCATCGGCGACCGCGTCTTCCACATCAAGTTCGGCAACGGCAATGTTTCCGAGATCGAAGGCAACAAGCTGACGATCGAATTCGACCGCGCCGGGCAGAAGCGCGTGCTGGATGGGTTTGTGGAGAGGGTGTGATCAAGAGCCGACGTACGATTGGATGACAGCTTGAATTTGCGCCTTGGCTTTAAAAATATCCGTAGTCTGCGTGATATCGAATCGAGATCCGGCTTTTTCTGCATCGAAGACCGTTAGAAACTTGGTCTTCGAGTTAAAGTGCAGTCTGACAATTGGCTTGCGATTGTTGTCATCGAAATTAATACCGCAGTAAGATTTCTGATCACGCATGACAATTCGGGAGACATCTGCGAACTCTGCTCCGATCGCACGCACTATATTAAACCCGTCAATCTCTTCTTGAGTCGTTTCAATGCCATCCCCATCGTCACTGATTTGAGTGACCGAATCTACATCCTTTATCGTCGGGATATTCACGTTCTCATTGAATGCTGCGCTTAATTTCCTTTGGATTTTTTGACGAACAAGATCTTCAAAGGCACGTTTGATTATCGGCTTGAACTCAGCAACAACAGCTGCTGTCAGCTTACCATCGTGTATTTCCTTGGAGATGAGCCGCACGAATTCGTCATCAGGATTATTAAACTGCGCCTCTATACAGCCGATAGTTGCTTTCATTCGCTTCAAAGTGCTGGCCGAACTCTTGATGTCTTCAATAGAAAATTTCTCTTTGTGAAATTTTTCTAACTCTTTTAGATCGTTGTCATCGTAGTCGAAGAGATCGAACTTAAAGAATGGGTTACTATCAAGCTTGTTTGGAGCATCAAGATCAGTAAAAAACCAGATTTGTATGCCGTTTGTGAGGATGGCGATTGAACAATCCGTAGTGGAAAAATACCGATAAAGTTGACTATATTGGGCTTGCGAAAGATTGGCGCTGACGGCCTTTGCTTCCAGAATAAATTCGATCCGGTCGTTTATTTTGACAGCGTAATCGACTTTCTCTCCCTTCTTTAAACCAACATCAGCTATAAACTCGGGCACAATCTGCGTTGGATCAAAAACATCGAAACCAAGCGTGCGCAGAAATGGCATAACGAGCGCGTTCTTTGTCGCCTCTTCAGTAAGAGCAATATTTTGTGCACCAATTGCGCGCTTCGATAATTCAGCAACTTGTTCTTTGAATGACATAAATAGCCCCCCAAATTCGATCCCATGCTGACAATATTATATTCGTTGCCGGATGCAATCGGTACGAGTGCATATTTTGGTTGAGTTTATCTTTTCCAGCTCGTCTTAATTAGAGAGTTTAAGTTTCCCTCATTTAAACCCATCGCACTTTTCACGTCACACTCGGGCTTGACCGGAGGATCTACGCACAAGCGATCCATCGAATGTTTTACACCCCTTCGAGCCATCCGTGCTGAACGGATGGGCATAGAAGTCGTCATCATTATCGCGGGCATCACGGCTCGTCTGGTAGGAAGACCATGCCGATATCGCTCAGCCCCAATGGAAAATCGAGCCCATCGAAAAGACAAATCCGGATTGGCGGGATTTATACCACGAGATCGGGTGAGGCTTCACGCGCCTCCACCGACTGCCGCATTGCTGCATTGCAAAATCGGCATCGCTAGCAAACTACCAATAGCGGACCAATCGATTATATCGATTTAAGCGGCTTAGGGGTTCCACGTTTCCCGCGGCATCTCGGCAAGCCGCTGCCAGCTCTTCTTTCGGCCCGTTCGGGCTTCTCGTCCGGCTCGAATTTCGAAGCCTGGCAACAACAAGAACCGAGGATAAAAAAGTGGCTGGCTCAGCAACAAGCTCTGCGCCCACCAGCGCCCGTGCATCCGCACGCCAAGGCCAGGGCAATTATCAATTCGCGCTCATCGCACTCACCTCACTCTTTTTCATGTGGGGCTTCATCACTTGCCTGAACGATATTCTGGTCCCGCACCTGAAGAGCGTCTTTCAGCTCAACTATACCCAGGCGATGCTTATCCAGCTTTGCTTCTTCGGCGCGTACTTCATCGTATCGCTGCCGGCCGGCGCGCTCGTGAAGCGCATCACCTATAAATGGGGCATCGTCGTCGGCCTTGCGATCGCAGCCGTCGGCTGCGCGCTGTTCATCCCAGCCGCAAGCTATCGCGTCTACGCTCTCTTCCTGGGCGCGCTCTTTGTGCTCGCCACAGGCATCACGATCCTGCAGGTCGCCGCCAATCCCTATGTCACCGTATTGGGACCGCCGGATACCGCCGCCAGCCGCCTGAACCTGACGCAGGCTTTCAATTCGCTCGGCACGACGATTGCCCCCTACTTCGGCGCGATGCTGATCCTGTCCGCCGCGACCGTTGCGGCCGCCAATGCGACGCCGGAACAGCTCGACGCCATGCGGCTTGCCGAAGCCGGCGCGGTCAAGTTCCCCTATTTGCTCCTAGCCGCGGCCTTTCTGGTGCTCGCAGCCGTCTTCGCGGCGCTGAAACTTCCCGAAGTCGAGGATGAGGAGACCATAGAGCCGATGCGCGGCGGCGGCTCCGCCTGGCAGTATCGCCATCTGGTGCTCGGCGCTGTCGGCATTTTCCTTTATGTTGGCGCTGAAGTCAGCGTCGGCAGTTTCCTGGTCAACTTCCTCAGCCAACCGGATATCGCTCATCTCTCGGAGGCCGACGCCGCCCATTACGTCTCCTATTTCTGGGGTGGCGCGATGGTCGGACGCTTTGTGGGCTCGGCGATCATGCGCCATATCGATGACGGCAAGGTGCTCGCCTTCAATGCCGCCGTCGCGATCATCCTCCTGCTGGTGACGGTGCTGACGACAGCCCATGTAGCCATGTGGTCCGTGCTTGCGATCGGCCTGTTCAACTCGATCATGTTCCCGACGATCTTCAGCCTGGCACTGCACGGTCTCGGCAGATATACGAGCCAGGGCTCGGGCATTCTTTGCCTCGCCATCGTCGGCGGTGCGATCCTGCCGGTCATCCAGGGCGGCCTTGCCGATACGATCGGCATCCACCTCGCCTTCCTGATGCCGATCATCTGCTACGTCTACATCGCCTTTTACGGCCTCAAGGGCCACAAGCCGGCCTGAGACTGAACTAACTTTGCGCTCCGCCGGTTTTTTCAGCGGAGCGCAAAGGGCTTGATCCGAAGCGCGCCGCTTGGCATCGTGCAGCGCAACAAAAGGGAAGGACGGGCCTCATGAAAGCGCTGCTGCTCATCGACATTCAGAACGGCTTCTGCCCTGGCGGCAACCTTCCGGTGCCAGGGGGAGACCAGGTGGTGCCTGTCGCCAACAAGCTGATAGACAGCGGCCGATACGATCTCATCGTCGCATCACAGGATTGGCACCCGCCTGGTCACGGCAGCTTCGCCTCCTCCCATCCCGGCAAGAAACCCTTTGAAATCGGCACACTTTCGGGCAAGCCGCAGATGATGTGGCCAGACCATTGCGTCCAGAACAGCAAAGATGCCGAGTTCCATCCCGACCTCCATGTAGGTTCCGTCGATTTCGTCCAGCAGAAGGGCCAGAACCCTGCGGTCGACAGCTATTCCGCCTTCCGCGACAACGATCAGGCCGCCCTCACCGGATTGGCCGCCTATCTGCGCAGCCAGGGTGTGACCGAGCTCGATCTTTGCGGTCTGGCCACCGATTACTGCGTGAAATTCTCCGCCCTCGATGCCGTCGAAATGCTGCCCGGTGTCGGCGTGCGCTTTATCGAGGATGCCAGCCGCGGCATCGATCCCGCCGGCGTCGAGGCGGCGATCGACAATATGCGGGCCCGGGGTGTTGCAGTGATCAGCAGCAAGGATGCGCTTGCATAAAATCACGCAGGTCCAGCTAAACCTTCTCTAAACAAAATGATGCAAGCTGTTCCCGATCAATTAAGTATCGGGTTTTTGCGTGCAATCTATTGTCATCAACGGGCGTTTCCTCGGCCAGCCCCTGTCGGGCGTGCAGCGCTTCGCGCGCGAGCTGACGCTGGCGCTCGATCGCAAGATTTCCGCAGGCGCCCTGCCCGCCTCGCTGAAAGGCGCGCGCTGGCGGCTGGCCGTCCCGCGCAACACGCCCGTCGATCTCAAGCTCTCCGCTATCGAAATCGACGAATTCGGCTCCGGTCCTGGTCACGTCTGGGAGCAGACATCGCTGCTTTCGCGCTCGCGCGGCAGCCGTCTGATCGGCTTCGGCGGCAGCGGCCCGCTCCTGCATCGCCGCCAGGCCGTCGTTATTCATGACGTGACGATCTTCCGCCATCCGCAATCCTTCAAACGCAGCTACCGGCTGCTGCACAGCGCCCTCGGAACCGTGCTGACGCGCACCGCCAAGATCGGCACCGTATCCGAATTCTCGCGGCAGGAGCTTGCCTCCGTTTTCGGGGTTCCCTCGACAGGAATCGACGTCGTCTACAATGCCGTCGATCACTACGCCGCCATCGCGGCGGACGAGGCCGTCATCGGGCGGCTCGGGCTGAAGACGAACGGCTTCTTCCTGCTTGTCGGGACGATGAAACCTAACAAGAACCTCGATTTCGCCATCCGCGCCTTCGAGGCACTCAAGGACAACAATCAGAAGCTCGTGGTCGTCGGCGGCTCCGCGCCGACCGTGTTCAAATCGGATAACCAGCACTCGAACGGCAGCCTTCTCTTCGCCGGCCGGCTCGCGGATGCGGAAATCGCCGCCCTGGAGCGCCATGCCACGGCTTTCGTTTTCCCCAGCCTCTACGAAGGGTTCGGCATCCCGCCGCTGGAAGCGATGACCCAGGGCTGCCCGGTGCTTGCAGCCGATATTCCTGCCGTCCGCGAGGCATCGGGCGATGCTGCACTCTATTTCGACCCCTTCCGGCAGGACGAACTCGTCGATGCCATGCGCAGGATCGTAACGGATGATGCACTGCGCGAAGATCTGCGCCGGCGCGGCCACGCGAACATCAAGCGCTTTTCCTGGGATGGCAGCGCGGATCGCGTTCTCTCCATGCTGGAAGCACTTTGAGCGGCCTCATGGCCGCACTTGACGCTGGAACATGATGACGAAATAGCTGTAGAGGCCGAGCAGACAGAAGAGCGCGCCGCCGACCACGCCCCCCGCCACCGATATCCATAGCGAATAACCAAAGCCGATCGTCGCCAACACCGGCAAGGCGAGCCCGACGGCGGACAAGATGACGGGCGGCCAGACGAAATCGAAAGCAAGGGACATCATCACCTTCACACCGATCGTCATGGCACAGAGCGCGCCGATCATGCCGCCGGCCATAAGCGCAGCATCGTCGTAAGAGCCGAGATAGCCGCCCATGATCGTGCCCGCATTCAGCAATACGCAATCCAGCGCGGCAAGCAGGAAGATCGTCAACAGCCGGTGCTTTAGATGCGCCGGCGTCGGCAACATGTTGGCCGTTAGCGCACGGCATGTCGCGAGCCCGATGACAAAGGGAGCGACGGCAAGAAATTCGTTGCGCAAGCCGGCGGCAATCACCAATTGCCCGATCGGCTGCAGCAGTGCGAAAATGCCGGCGGCCGTCATCAGCGTCAGGCCTGTCAGCAGCGAATAATATTCCCCAAGCTGCTTGGTGAAGGCGGGCGTCGCGCCATCGCGGTCATAGGTCGTCACAACATCGGGATATTGAATGGCCTGCAAGGCGGAGACGATCAGGATGAAAGGTCGCTGCAGCAGATCGAGCGCCAGCAGCGCGCCGGCCGCACCGCCTGCCCCCAACATGGCCGTGAGAATGGACTTCAAGCCCAGCGGCGTCAGCATGCCGATGACCGAGGCGCTGGCGGCGACGCTGCCGTAGACGAAATGCTTACGCACCAGGGCCTTTTCGAAAGATGCGGCCTCGTGCAGACTGTTGCGGGTCAAAAATACGGCCAGGAGAGCATAGGCAAGATAGCCGGCCATCAGACCGGCCACCGTATATGTGAAAGTCGGGGCAATGGCCGCGCCCGCGAGCGTACCGATTGCCAGGATCGTGGCACGTGAACCTTGCAATCGTGAGAAGACGCGAAATTCCTGGCGAAAGCGAAGCATGGTAAGATGCAGATCGCTTCCGGCCTGGAAGATCGCGACCAGACCGCCCAGCAGCGCAATTTCTGCCGATACCGAAAAGAAGATCGAGGCCAAGGCGGCAATCAGGCAGATCGCCGAGCAGGCCGCAAATTCCACCGTCAACGCCTTGCGCTCTAGCGCCTCGCTTCCCGGCCCCTGCCCCGGATAGAAGCGGCTGCAGGCGAAGCGAACCCACTCGAAACACAGGATCGCGGCGAACTGGCTGATCGAAATGAACAGCGAATAGGCGGCATAATCCGCTGGCGTCAGCAGATGCGCCACCGCAATCAGCAGCCCGAAAGCCACCGCAGCCTGATAGAAATATGCAGCCAATGCCACGATCTTCGCCATGGCTGCAGCTAACAGGAAAAGATTGAGGAAAGCGCTAATCCCGGAAGCGCAATTGCAGCATTCGGCAGCACGATCACGTCCGTTAGGCCGCGCCGCAAACCAGCGGCCTTTCATTCCTGCCGATAACCGTCTCGAGCGCTGCGGATTTGCGATAGCGCGGCCAGACGAGATAGAAGTCGGATGGACCGCTTAGCGATCCTTCCATCACTAACGCAACTGCTTCGCTACGCGCGAGAAAGATGATATTCGGTCGGTAAGTTCGAGACAATCAACTCTACCGAACCAGACGACGGAGGAACCGAAGATGTCGATAGAAAAAGTGGCTGTGATCACGGCGGGCGGCAGCGGTATGGGCGCCGAAAGCGCCAGACGGCTTGCGGCCGATGGCTTCCATGTCGCCATCCTCTCCTCCTCCGGAAAGGGTGAGGCGCTGGCTCAGGAGCTTGGCGGCATCGGCGTTACCGGCTCCAATCAGTCGAATGACGATCTCAAGCGCCTGGTCGATGCGACGATGGAAAAGTGGGGCCGCATCGATGTGCTCGTCAACAGCGCCGGCCATGGTCCGCGTGCCCCGATCCTGGAAATCACGGACGAGCAATGGCACACCGGCCTCGACGTCTATCTGATGAACGTCATCCGCCCGGTTCGCCTCATCGCCCCCGTCATGCAGAAGCAGAAATCCGGCGCGATCATCAACATTTCCACCGCCTGGGCATTCGAGCCGTCGGCAATGTTCCCGACCTCGGCCGTATTCCGCGCGGGCCTTGCCTCCTATACGAAGATTTTTGCCGACACCTACGCCGCCGACAACGTACGGATGAACAACGTGCTGCCCGGCTGGATCGACAGCCTGCCGGCGACCGATGAACGCCGCGACAGCGTTCCGATGCGGCGCTATGGCACTAGCGCCGAGATCGCCGCCACCGTCGCCTTTCTTGCCTCCGATGGCGCTGGCTACATCACCGGCCAGAACCTCAAGGTCGACGGCGGTCTGACCCGCTCGGTCTAGCCTGGGCAAAACAGTATTATTTCGCTTTCACTCGCTCGGGCATCGCTTGGGAGAGCGATTTTGTTTGAAGCACAATAGCGGCAATTAACCACCTCCGGCTGGCCTGAGCCATGAGTTGCAAACCTCATGGCGGCGGCCGAATTGCCTTTTTGCACTGCACACGTTAGAAGTCCCCGCAATTTTGAGGGATGGAAGCAGGCAATACGGAAACGACATTGCTTGCGGAGGATTGCCACGATGGAGATCGTTCACACGATAGCCCACCTGCGCGAACGGCTCGGAGTACAACGCAGAGCCGGTAGGCTCATCGGCCTGGTGCCGACCATGGGCTACCTGCATGGCGGTCACATGGAACTCGTCTCCCGGGCAAAAGCCGAGAACGACGTCGTCGTCACCTCCATTTTCGTCAATCCTCTACAGTTCGGCGCCAATGAGGATCTGGCAAAATATCCGCGCGATCTTGAACGCGACAGCGCCATGCTGCGCGAGGCCGGCGTCGATTTTCTCTTCGCACCCGGTGTCACGGATATGTATCCGCGTCCGATGCAAACGGTGGTCGATGTGCCGAAACTCGGCGCGGAACTGGAGGGCGCGGTTCGCCCGGGCCATTTCGCCGGCGTTGCCACCGTCGTCACCAAGCTCTTCAACATCGTCCAGCCCGACAGCGCCTATTTCGGCGAGAAGGACTATCAGCAGGTAACGATCATCCGCCGCATGGTCGAGGATCTGGCCCAGCCTGTTCGGGTCGTACCTGTGCCGACCGTTCGCGATGCGGATGGGCTCGCCCTGTCATCGCGCAATGTCTATCTGTCTAAGGAAGAGCGTGCCGCCGCTGTTATTATCCCCAAGGCACTGGCGGAAGCCGCAAGACTTTACGGTCTCGGCGCGGATGATCCGGCAGCGCTCGAAGAGGCACTGCGCGCTTTCATCGAAAAGGAGCCGCTCGCGACCGTGGAAGTCGCCGCCGTTCGTCATCCCGAAACGCTGCAACGGCTGACCAAACTGCAGGGTCAGCCGGTCCTCGTCGCCTTGTTCGTCCGCATGGGCACCACCCGCCTGCTCGACAATCGGGTTATCGCCAGCAGATCCGCAAACGAGGGAGCCGCCTGAGATGAGCACCGTCGGACATTCCAAACGCACGACGCCAGCAGCCATCGAAGCGATGAAGGGCACACGCCCGATCGTCAGCCTGACCGCCTATACGACGCCGATTGCCCGCCTGCTCGATCCGCATTGCGACCTGCTTCTGGTGGGTGATTCCCTCGGCATGGTGCTCTACGGCATGGAAACGACCGTCGGCGTCACGCTGGATATGATGATTGCCCACGGCCACGCCGTCATGCGCGGCGCCAAGCATGCCTGCGTCACCGTCGATATGCCTTTCGGCTCCTATCAGGAATCGAAGGAGCAGGCTTTTCGCAATGCAGCCCGCATCCTGAAGGAAACAGGCTGCGATGGCGTGAAGCTCGAGGGCGGCGAGGAAATGGCTGAAACCGTGGCCTTTCTGACCAGCCGTGGCATTCCCGTCTTCGGCCATGTCGGACTGATGCCGCAGCAGGTGAATACGACCGGCGGCTACCGCTCGCTTGGACGCTCGGACAGGGAAGCCGACAAGATCCGGCGTGATGCCAAGGCAATCTCCGAGGCCGGCGCTTTCGCCATGGTGATCGAAGGCACGATCGAACCGCTCGCGCGCGAGATCACCGCCGCCATTGCCATTCCCACCATCGGCATTGGCGCATCGGCCGCCTGCGATGGGCAGATTCTCGTTTCCGACGACATGCTCGGCCTGTTCAACGATTTCAAGCCGCGCTTTGTAAAGCATTTCGCGGAACTGGCGCCCATGATTTCGAAAGCGACGGAAGCCTATGCCGAGGAGGTGAAGGCTCGCACCTTTCCGGCACTGGAGCACACGTTCCAGCCAAAAAAGTGAACCGCCATCAGCTCTTGGCCGGCTCCTTCTCCAAGAGATAGATCGCCTCGCCGAAATCCTCCATCTTGCTCATCAATGCCGCATGGGCATCCCGCAGGCCCTGATTGTAATAGTAAGGGCCGATCTCGGATGTGAAGAAATCGAGCAGGAATTCAGCGGGCAAGGCGCCGAGCGTCTGGTCCAGCTCATCGGCGAAATAGCGCTGAAGGTGGGCGATCATGGCTGCCTTATCCTCCTTCGCAAAGGTGATCTTCTTCATCTCTCCATCTCCCATTTTGCGAGCGGGCTCTAAAGGCCGGATCAAGGAAATCAATTGATCCATCAAGGAAATTCAATTGCTGGCTTTAAAGGCTCGGCTTACATCTCCCGCCATTGAACAGCGCGGCAACAAATGCGCAAGGGGTACAACGACAGTTGTTTCCATGCGGAATGCGCGCCCTCGACACGACATCTTGGCGAAAGCGCCGGATTTTCCACAAAGGACGAAGCGGACCATGAGTCGCGCGGAATTTCTTGAAGGCTTGAAGGGCGGCATCCCCGTCGGCCTCGCTGCAGCGCCCTTCGGGGCCCTCTTCGGTGCGTTGGCGCGCGATCAGGGCATGTCCCTTGGCGAACTGACCCTGATGAGCGGCACAGTCTATGCCGGTGCCAGTCAGATGGTCGGGATCGATCTTTTCGGCCACAATGTTCAGGCCTGGCTCATCGTGCTGTCGATCCTGGCCGTGAACTTCCGCCATGTGCTCTATTCGGCAGCGATCGCTCGCTATATCAGGCACTTTTCCGCGGTGGAAAAGTTCTTCACCTTCTTCCTGCTGGTCGATCCTCAATTCGCCGAGACGATCAAGCGCCACGAAAGCGGCAAGCCCGTGACCTTCGCCTGGTATATCGGATTTGCGACGGTGATCTATATTCCCTGGGTGGTGGTGAGCCTGATCGGTGGTCTTCTCGGCAGCCTCATCGGCGACCCCAAAGCCATCGGCCTCGATATCCTGCTGCCGGTCTATTTCCTCGGCATCGTCATGGGCTTTCGCAAGCGCGACAACTTCCTGCCCGTCGTGGCGGTCAGCGCCGTGGCATCGGCCATTGCCTATCGCTATGTGGGCTCACCCTGGCATGTCAGCATCGGCGCATTGGCAGGCGTCGCGCTTGCGGCCATACTGCCGCCAATAAAGGCGAACCGGAAGCCCGACGTCGCTCACGAAAGCCACGAGGTCTGACCATGTTCGATTTCAATCCGCACATGGTCCTGCTGATTGCAGCCGCGGCCTTGGTGACCTTCCTGACGCGCGTCGGCGGCTATATCCTCATCGTCAAGATGACCCGCATTCCGCCGCGCGTCGAAGCCGCGCTGAATGCCGTGCCCGCCGCCGTTCTTACGACCCTCGTCGCGCCCGCCTTCTTCATCGGTGGCTGGGATATCAAGCTGGCGATGCTCGCGGCGCTTCTCGTCGGCCTGCGCTACCCGTCGACCTACATGCTTGTCGCCGGATGGGTTGTCGTCATGGCATGGCGCCATTCCCTAGGCGCTTGAGACGGACCCCATCCCGATTTCGAATGGGATGAGGCCTCCATTTCTCAATGGCTGAGTTCGAGCGTGGCATTTTCCAGCCATGCCCGTACGTCGTGATCATGGATCAGCGGCATCAGCGCCTCGCGCGTCCGGGCGTGATACTCGTTCAGCCAATGCAGTTCCTCATGCGTCAGCAGTTGCACGAGCACCAGGCTACGATCGATGGGGCAGAAGGTCAAAGTCTCGAAGCCCAGCATCGGCATGTCGCCGCCCTCGATTTCCTCCGGCTCGCGGATATAGATCAGGTTTTCGATGCGAATGCCGAAGTGCCCCGGGCGATAATAGCCGGGTTCGTTGGACAGGATCATACCGGGAAGCAGTTCCTGCACGGCAAGCCGCGCAATACGCTGCGGCCCCTCATGGACGGAAAGATAGGAGCCGACGCCATGGCCCGTGCCATGGGCGAAATCGACGCCTGCCTTCCAAAGCGCGATGCGGGCCAGCGGATCGAGATCGCAGCCGCGCGTCCCCTTCGGGAAACGCGCCGTGCTGATGGCAATCATCCCCTTCAATACCAGTGTGAAGAGGCGCTTCTGCTCTTCGGAGACTGCGCCGATACCGACCGTTCGCGTAATGTCGGTGGTACCGTTGATATATTGCGCGCCCGAATCGACGAGAAACAGTTCGCCCGCCTGGATCAGCCGGTCACTCGCCGTAGTCACGCGGTAATGCATGATGGCCGCATGCTCGCCGGCGCCGGCGATCGTATCGAAGGAAATATCCTTCAGCGGGTTCTGCATGCTTTCGCCCACGCGGGCGCGGCAGGCTTCCAGCCGTTCTGCCGCGGCGATTTCCGTTACCGTTCCCGGCTTGCTCGTCTCCAGCCAGTAAAGGAACTCGACCATGGCGGCGCCATCCTGCAGATGGGCAGCCGCAGAGCCGTTGATTTCGGCAGCATTCTTGCAGGCGCGCGGCAGCTTCGCAGGGTCATTGCCCTCCACGACCTCTCCACCTTCGCGACGAATAATGTCGGTCAGGGCGTAGGACGCGAGATCCGGATCGACCAGGATGCGACCGCCGTTTGCGGCAGCAGCAGCCAGGCGTTTGGCAAGCTCAGAGGGTGGCAGCTGCTTGCATATCTGCGCGAGATAGGCTTCGGCCTCGACCTTGGTCTTGCGCTTGTCGAGGAAGAGCGCCGCTTCTCCTTCCGCATAAATGATGGCGCGGGCCAAGGGGTGCGGCGTGTGCGGCACGTCGCTGCCGCGGATATTGAAGATCCAGGCGACCGAAGATGGATCGGTAATCAGCGCCGCCTTGAGATCCTTCTCCCTGAGGCCGTTTGCAATCGTCGCAAGCTTGTCCTTGGCGAGGACGCCGGCCTGGGCGATATCCTGAATGATAACGTTGCCCAGCGGCTCGGGCGGGCGGTCCGTCCAGAGCCTGTCGAGCGGATTGTGGGGCAGGAAGACGAGCTTGCCGTCGATCTCAGCCAACGCCTTCTCCAGACGGCGTACTTCGGCGCCCGTATGCAGCCAGGGATCGATGCCGAGCCGGAAACCTTTCTTCGCGTGACGCGGCAGCCAGACATGCGGCGGCTCGTTCACCAGATCGCCTCCGGTGAAGACGCTTCGGTCCACCTGCTCTGCAAGCTGGGTCACATAACGGCCGTCCACAAAAACCACGGCCTGGGAGTGTGTGATAAGCGCAACACCTGCCGATCCCGTGAAGCCCGTGAGCCATGCGAGACGCTCCGAGCATGTGGGCACGTACTCGCCTTGATACTCGTCAGCCCGCGGCACGAGGAAGCCGTCAACGCCAAGATCGCCGAAGGCAGCACGCAAACCGGCAACACGCTCGCGACCGAATTGCGGGGTGGAAGTGACGTCGAAAGACTGAAACATGAGCTGATCCGGTAGTAGTGGAGAATTCGTGAAACTGAATATTGCCAGTATGTTAGAGCATCGCGGTCGGAAGTGCGACGTGATTTTCAGTTCCTGAGACGATATGCGCGATTACAGGCACATCACATCCCAAGAGAGCAGTTTATCCCATCTCGGGCCGTTAACGAATCCGCCCATTTCGTGAGCACGCGGTCCGAATATGACAACTTCACGGCACAAAGCATGCGCCTCATGCATAGCTCCCATGAAGCTGGCCCCCTGCCACGCGGAGGGGCGAGTCGCTATATCCGCGGCATCAAACGGGGTTCACGAAGAACCAGCTCAAAACCAAGGACTTAAGACAATGCCTATCTCTCGCTCCGCATATGTTAGCCCGGCGCTGGCTGGCGAGCGTCGCACCGTACGCCATTCCGTCGGCTCGCTTCGTCAGCTCGAAGTCGAAACCGCAAAGGCGATCGGCGCCAGCCGCGGCGGTCGCCGCTAACAAGTTTACGATCTACGCGTTCCAAATTGATCGCAATCCGGTTCTCCTCCTCCCTCTCGGATTGTGATCAGAACGCTTAGAGCCCGCTTGAGCACTCCTCCTCCACACGCTCGCGGGCAAGATCGGCGAAAACCGATCTGAAGGCGGTGCTTCGGCACCGCCTTTTTATTTGCGAGGGTTGATGCGGAAAGTGACCGGCTCAGGGCCGGTCGAGATGGATGGTGACCCAGCCGTTGCGCCAGATCGTGCGCACATGCCGCAGGTGCGCGCCGTTATAGGCGGCCAGAACCTTCCAGCGCTGCTCGGCAAGGATTCCCGAAAGAATGACTGAACCGCCCGGTGCCAGATGCGCCACAAGCTGCGGCGCCATCTTGATGACCGGACGCGCCAGAATATTGGCGATGATGAGATCGAACGGCCCATGTCGGGAAAAGGCCGTGGAATGGAATCCCGGAGCCGTCTCCAGCGTGACACCCGAGGCGATGCCGTTGCTGCGGACATTCTCCCGTGCGACTCGGACGGCGATCGGATCGATATCGGTCGCCAGAACCGGAATATTGCGCAACTTACGCACGGCAATGGCCAGCACGCCGCTACCCGTCCCGAGATCGAGCGCATTGCGCACGCGGCGGCTCACCAGAACCTTTTCGATCGTCTCAAGGCAACCCGCCGTCGTTCCATGGTGACCGGTGCCGAAGGCCTGTCCGGCTTCGATTTCGATGGCAATATCGCTTGGGCCGACCTTATCGCGGTCATGCGAACCATGCACGAGGAAGCGCCCGGCGCGCACGGGCTTCAACCCTTCCAGCGACTTGGCGATCCAGTCGATATCGGGAAGCACTTCCTTTTGAATGGCGAGATCGGCGAAGGCAGGCTTCAGCAGCGCTTCGAAACGGCCGCGGACCTCATCCTCATCCGCAGCATAGAGATAGATCGATGCTTCCCAGATATCGTTCTTCTCGTCGATTTCCGTCGTTGCGATCGGCAATTCCTCGTCTTCGAAGACCGGCGTCATCAGATCCAGGACCTGCTCGGCCTTCTTCTCGGTCGTCGTCACATAAAGGCGGATTTCACTCAACTCGTCGCTCTTTCTCGTTCTTATTCGGCCCAGTCGATCCAAGGCGGTTTCGGCGTGTCGTAGCCGGACACACCCCGAAGCAATTGCCGGCGGAACGGGCCGAAGCGCAGCAACAGCGGCGCAAGAAAATTACGCGCCGCAACTGCCAGCGGGTTTTGCATTGTCACCAATCGTGTCAGGCCGTAGGTCTGGTTTAAAACCTGCTTGACGGCGGGAACTCTGAAAGCCGAATACTCCTGTTCACGGCCTTCCGCAATCAGCCAGGCAAGCCAGCAGGCATCTTCGATGCCGAGATTCATGCCGCGCGCGCCAGCCGGCGAATGAATATGCGCGGCATCACCGGCAAGAAAGACACTGCCCTTGGCCATGGGTTCGACATGCCGGAAGTTGATGCGGAACTGCGAGGCCCAGATCTTTTCGGAAATGGCGGCCGGATGAACGATGCGGCTTTCGAAATTTTCCAGCGTCGAAATGTAGCGAATGATCTCGGCCGTGACAGGCAGGCGCCCCACCATGCCGGGATCGAAGAGCGATATCTCGGCGAAATGCGTATCGACTGGCTCCGCATAGCGAAAATCGGCAAGATAGAAATAGGCCTCCAGCGCCTCACCCGGAAATCCGGCACCGAGTGCCTTGCGCACCGCGGAATGAGCGCCATCGGCACCGATCAATATGTCCGGCCGCACTGTTTCCAATGTACCGTCAGCCCGGCGCAGCGTGACCTCCGGCTTCTGCAGGTCCGACATGGCTTCCGCCACTACGGCCGTCTGCCATTCGGGCGAAATGCCATAGACCGAAAGCGCTTCCATCAGCAGACGCTCGGTACTGCCCTGCGGCAGGGCGCAGATAGCGCTGAAGCGGCCTTTCACCTCTTGGGTATCCAGCTGGATGAGAATTTTTCTATTCGAGCGGACGCAAAAGCGCCCGATCGGCTGGGCAGCGGTGAGGATATGATCCGTAACTCCCGAAGGAGACAGCAGCGTCAGCGTGCGGGCGTTGACGCCTAGCGCACGGCTCTCCTCCATGGGCGTCGGCCCGGCACCGTCGTCGACGATACGCGGCGAAAAACCGCGACGGGCGAGCTCCAGAGCGGCGGCAAGGCCAACCGGCCCGGCCCCCGCAATCAGAATGGATCTGGATTTTCCCCGTCCGCCAATCCCCTCGCCCATGCAGATCTATCCCTTCTTGACCAGATTCTCCAGCTTCTTCACCGCCACGTCCGGGTCTTCCTCATAAGCAATGGTTCCGGCAAAGCGGCCCTGCGAATCCAGCAGGAAGACGGAAGCAGTGTGGTCCATCGTATAGTCGCCATTCGGTTGCTTGTCGTCGACGGGTACCTTCTTGGCATAGACGCGGAATCCCTTGACCATATCCATTACCTTGGCGGGGTCACCGGAAATTCCGGTGATGCGCTTCGAGACGTTGGAAACATATTGGTCCATGATGGCAGGCGTATCACGCTCGGGATCAACCGTCACGAAATAGGCGTTGAGCTTGCTGCCGTCGGGGTCGACCCTCTGCAGCCAGGCGTTCAGCTCGAACAGCGTCGTCGGGCACACATCGGGGCAATGCGTGTAACCGAAGAAGACGGCAGAGGGCTTGCCGCGGAATGCCTCCTCGCTGATCGGCTGACCGCTTTGCGAAACGAGCGTGAAGGGCACGCCGTAGGGCCCGGATGCGGCGACCTCCGGCGACTTGCCGCCGCCAAAGCTCAGCCAGCCTAATATCCCGGCCACGATCAACACGGCAACCCAAACTGCAATCCGCACGCTTCTCATGACGGTCATTCCTCACCAACACGCAACCGCGCCCAGACGCTCGCAGTCAACTCACCTGTCGATGTAACGGCTCGAAGTGGAGGACGCAATTCAAGAAGACGTTCAGAGACGGCGGAAATCGCCGCAGGGTAGAAATGAATATCTTTCAAGCCCTGATCCGCTCGATTCCTCGCTCTTCCCAGGCCCGCGGGGCGAAATCTGCATTCATGTTAAACCAATCCTAACCAGTGCGCGCCAACATCTGCTTCAAAGGTCGAACTCGATTTCGTCCGCCGCCCGAAAGCGCGGCAAACCTCTTTATCCCAGAAGGGCATGACGCCCGCCGGAAAAGCCAGGCATTCTTCGCCGAAGCACCGGACGCTGCCGCTGCCGAAGCTCCAGCCGATCTCCTTCTTCAATCGCGGGCGTCGCATGCGGCGATGCCAAACGGGAAGTTCTCGAACATGACGAACGCTATCAAGCAATCGGGCGCCTATCTGGAAATCGTCTCATTTCATCTCGGCGATCAGGAGTTCTGCATCGACATCATGGCCATCCGCGAAATCCGCGGCTGGGCTCCGGTGACGCCGATGCCGCATACGCCGCCTTATGTTCTCGGCCTCATCAACCTGCGCGGAGCGGTGATCCCCGTCATCGACATGGCCTGCCGCCTCGGCATGAAAATGACGGAACCGTCAGAGCGCTCAGCGATCATCGTTACCGATATTGCAGGCAAGCTCGTCGGTCTCCTGGTAGAGCAGGTATCCGACATGATGACCATCAAGAGCGAAGATCTGCAGCCGGCTCCGGAAATCATTCCCGAAGCGCAGCGCGCCTTCTGCCGCGGCATCGTAGCGCTGGAAAAGACCATGGTCTGCTTCCTCAACCTCGATACGGTCATTGCCGATCAGTTGGCGCAGGCAGCCTGATTCGATAGTCAGCTCATAAAAGCAGATCGCCCTGGAGCCGAGCTTCAGGGCGATCGCTTTTTATGTTACCGGTTTTGGCTGGGGTGTAGCCAAGGACACGGTCTTGCAGGCCGTGAACAGGGGCGGGAGTCGCCTCACTGTCCGTCTTCGAAATTGCATCAAAAAGATGCAAACCGAAAGCAACCAGAAGGAATTCGACAACCCAAGAGAATGACTTTTTTTGGTATTATTCTTCTGCGCGCTGTCTTTAAGGTATCAGTATACCATCACTTCGGCTTGCCGTTTTTCCAGATAACCTGTTGGCCGAACAAGGGGATCGTCGAAATGGCCATCTTGGCCGAGCCATCCGTCAGCTGCCGCGAATGGATAAGATAGATGAGCGTATCATTCTTCCTGTCGTAAATACGGGTGACAACCAGCTTCTTCCAGATAAGCGACAGACCGGCGCGAAACACCTCCTCCCCGCTCTGGGACAGGTTAATGTCACCGATCTCGATCGGACCGGTCTGACGGCAGGCAATGGAATTGTTGGAGGGATCTTCGAACCAGTTGCCCTTGCGCAGCCGGTCGATCACGCTGCGATCGAAATAGGTCACATGGCAAGTGATGCCCGAGACTTCGGGGTCCGGCACGGCATCGACCAGAATATCATTACCCGTCCAGTCCACGCCCACCTTGCCGACAATTTCGGCGGAAGCGGAAACGGGCGCCACAGCCAGAAAAGATGCGGCAATGGCGGCGGAAAGTTTGGGTGAACGCATCGATCATCCTCCAACAACAGCCGCCAGGAGCAAGAGCGGCACGGCTAAGGTAAGATGGTTCACGATCGTTGCAAGATAAAGGGAGGTCATCTCGGAGCGGTCACGCGCGCCGATAATAGCCATCCGGCCGACGGTAGAGACGCCGTCGCCAAAGCAACGGCGTTCTGATACACATAGGTAACGCGTCTTTTCACTTCTGGCTGATTGCGACCGTACCGGTTTCCAGAAGCGATTTGAGGTTGGACAGGATCTTCGGCCACCCACCGGAAACGGCTTCGATCAGTTTCGAGTTCTCGACCTCGATTGTATGAGTAACCGTCAACTTCACGACACCATCCGCCGGCTCCAGCTCCATCAGGCACCGCGACCAGCCTTCGGCCTTTAGTTCCGGGCGCCACTCGTTGCGCCATTTGATGGCGAGCCGCCGCGGCGGGTCCAATTCTGCTATCTCTCCGGTGTCGGCAACCCGGCCATCCGGAAAGAGCATTTTCCACGGCGATCCAACCTTCCACTCGGTCTCGTGGATCATGTCGAACCAATATTGCTTGACGAATTCAGGCGTGGTCAGCGCCGACCAGAGCTTCTCCGGAGTGGTGCGGATAAAGGTGACGTAGACGAATTTGCTTCCAGTCATGCCATTTCTCCCTGTTTGAATTGCGTTGTGTCTTGAGTTCACTGCCCGTCCTCACCTTCCAGCGCCTTTTTCAAGGCCGAAAGTGCATTCAAATGCCGCTGTTCGAACTTGTTGATCCAGCGTTCGGCGATGCCATTGATCGGGACCGCGTTGATGAAATGCAGTTTCTCGCGCCCATGCTTCTCAGAGGAGATCAGATTGGCCTCCTCCAGAATGGCAAGATGCTTTGCGACCGCCTGGCGGCTCATGTCCAAATCCTCGCAGAGCGCGTTCAGGGTCTGCCCGTTGCGCTCATGAAGCCTATCGAGCAATTGCCGCCGGCTGGCATCCGCCAACGCCCTGAAAACCGCATCATCGTCCATGAATATGAAACCATTTGGTTGCATTTTATTGTCTTATAGGCAACTAAACGGTTGCCTGTCAAGCTGCATGCAAAGCAAGGCGACTGCATTCCGCCTGAGAGACACGGCAATCCAAGGATTCATGCGACGACGATTGACAAGTTTGGCGCGGCATCGGATCATCTATCTATGATCACAAACCGCGCCACCGTGATGCACCTTCACACCATCTCTCCCCTGCCAGGGCGAGTGGAAGCGGTGTTGCGCTGAGCTGACCGCGATCCATCTCAACCCTGCCGAGGCGAGCAGGGTTGAGGCCTCCTTGCTCTCCTCATTCATACCAAGGAGAGCCCATGTCTTTCGAAGAGCAAGAACCCGCCAAACGACGATCAGGCAAGATCGGCGCCGTCGAGATTCGCGCCTCGCACCCATCCGACGCGGAAGGAATTGCGGCAATGGCCAATTTACCCGGCTTTCGCGCCGGCACGCTTCGCCTGCCCTTTCAAAGTGTCGAGGAAACACGGCAATGGCTGGAAAAGTCGTCGCCCAACTCGATCGGCCTCGTCGCCGTGCTTGACGGGCAGATAGTCGGCAATGCCGGCCTGAAGCGTCTTGCCGGCCGCCGGATCCACAGCGGCAGCATCGGTATGGGCGTACACGACGATTTCACGGGCTGCGGCATCGGGTCCGCGCTGTTGGCCGCCATCATCGATACCGCGGACAACTGGCTGGCGATCAAGCGGCTGGAACTGACCGTCTATATCGACAACGCGCCGGCGATTCGACTCTATGAAAAATTCGGATTCGAGACCGAAGGCCGGCTGCGTGCCTTCGGTTTCCGCAATGGCGAATATGTGGATGCACTCGCGATGGCGCGGCTGAAATTCTGAGCAATTGAGGCGCGGCGGACTGGATTTCCGCCGCACCGATCATCCGCCGATCAAATCGAGCCATTCGTCCTCGGTCATGACCTGGACATTGAATTCACGCGCCTTGTCCAGCTTCGAGCCGGCGCCCGGCCCCGCCACAACGATATCGGTCTTTTTCGAAACCGAGCCGGAGACCTTGGCGCCGAGGCTTTCGGCCTTTGCCTTGGCTTCGTCGCGGGTGAATTTTTCCAGAGAGCCGGTGAATACGACGGTCTTGCCAGCCACCGGACTGCCCGAAGTCACCGGCTGCTCCGCTTGTTGAGGCCGAACCTCCTCCAGGAGCTTAGCGATTACCTGCGTGTTGCGCGGTTCCTTGTAGAATTCGACGATGGCCCGTGCCACCACCTCGCCGATGCCTTCGATATTGTTGAGATCGTTCCACGCATCGCCGGTAAGCGGCGCGGCTTCTTTCATCGCCGTTTCGAAGGATTCGTAGGTGCCGTAGGAGCGCGCCAGAAGCTTGGCCGTCGTCTCCCCGACATGGCGGATGCCAAGGGCGAAGATGAAGCGATGCAGGGCGATCTGGCGCCGCTCATTGATGGCGGCATAGAGCTTGCCTACACTGACCTTGCCGAAACCTTCGATATTTTCCAGCTTCGTCAGCGACGCCTGCTGGCGCTTTTCCAGGGTGAATATATCCGGCGCGGTCTTAATCTGCAGCGCCGGGTCTTCGCTCTCGAAAAAGAAATCGATCTGCTTGGAGCCGAGGCCCTCGATATCAAAGGCATTGCGCGAGACGAAATGCTTGAGATGCTCGGTTGCCTGTGCGCGGCAGATGAAACCGCCGGTGCAGCGGGTGACGGCATCGACCTTGCCTGTCTTCTCATTGATATCGCGCACGGCATGGCTGCCGCAGACTGGACAGACCTTGGGAAATTCGTACGGCATGCTCGAGGCTTCCCGCTTCTCCAGCACAACGTCGACGATCTGCGGGATGACATCGCCCGCCCGCTGCACGATCACCATGTCGCCCACGCGGATATCGCGGCCATCGCGGATCGGCTCGCCCTTGTTGCCGATGCCCTTGATGTAGTCTGCATTGTGAAGGGTCGCATTGGTCACGACGACGCCGCCGACCGTGATCGGCTCGAGGCGCGCGACCGGCGTCAGCGCGCCGGTGCGGCCGACCTGGATATCGATGCCGACCAGACGCGTGAATGCCTGTTCCGCCGGAAACTTATGTGCCGTCGCCCAGCGGGGCGAGCGCGAGCGGAAACCGAGGCGAGCCTGCAGCTCCAGGCTGTCGACCTTGTAGACGACACCATCGATATCGTAATCGAGATCCGGCCGCTGCAGCCCTATCTGATCGTAATGCGTGAGAATATCGGCAACCGAATTCAAGCGCTCCATCAACGGGTTGACCGGAAAGCCCCAGGATTTGAAAATCTGCACCATCCCGTATTGCGTATCGGCTGGCATGTCGGACATCTCGCCCCAGGCATAGGCGAAGAATTTCAGCTTGCGGCTGGCGGTCACTCTGGCGTCGAGTTGGCGCAGCGAGCCGGCGGCCGTATTACGCGGATTGACATAGGTCTGCTTGCCCTCAGCCTCCATCTGCGCGTTCAGCGCCAGGAAATCGCTCTTGGCCATATAGACCTCGCCGCGCACTTCGACGACCGAGGGAGCGCCGGCTGGCAAAGTCTGGGGGATTTCCTTGATGGTCCTGATATTGGCGGTGACGTTCTCACCCGTCGTGCCGTCGCCACGCGTCGCGGCACTGACCATCCGCCCATTCTCGTAGCGGATGGACATGGAAAGACCATCGATCTTCGGCTCCGCCGTGAAGGCGATGGAATTATCAGGCAGGCGGCCGAGAAAGCGATAGACGCCGGCGACGAAATCCTGGACATCCTCCTGCGAGAAGGTGTTGTCGAGCGAGAGCATCGGCCTTGCGTGGACGACCGGTGCAAAGGTCTCCGAGGGTGCGGCACCGACCCGGCGTGACGGGCTATCGGCACGAATCAATGCGGGAAACCGAGCCTCGATCGCATCATTGCGCCGCTTCAGCGCATCATACTCGGCATCCGAAATCTCCGGCGCATCCTTGCCATGATAAAGCGCGTCGTTGCGCGCGATCTCCGCAGCTAGATAGGCAAGCGCTGCAGCCGCTTCCTCTTCGCTCAAATCTTCCACGGGCTTCTGCTCGGTGCTCATGAATCTACACTCCCCGACTTCGAAGATGTTTTAGAGCACTTCCGCAAAAAGTGCGAAGCGGTTTTCCGCCAACAGCACGCAAAAACAAAGGGAAAAATCTGCATTTCAGTTACCGAACGCCAATGACCATCATGGTAGCGTTCACGACAACTTTACGCCATGATCGGCTGTTCTTGGTGTTACAGGTGCGGGAAATATCAGCATCGAGGCAGCCCTGGTGGAATTCTGTTTCCAATTCCTGGCTGCGGCTCTTCCCCGACTATCGCGGGGATTTAAGATAAGTTATTTTGAGAGCGAGACCTTTGGAATGATCGGATCGTCAGCAGAAATTCGAAATCACGCATGAAGCATCGTCTCGCCGTTCTTTCCATTTCTCTCATTGCTGCCGTGTTGATCATGAGCTCCTTCGTCAGCCGCTCTGCTTTGGGGCTGGTCGTTAGAGCGTGTGAGATCAATTCCAACCTCACGGGGTCGCCATATCCCTGCCTCAAGATAGTCCAGTCGAAGGATCGGTTGTCTTCCTACGTTGTTCTTCGCGAACCGGCTGACAAGGAGCGCACCATTCTTGCACCGCTCGCCGATGTCCCCGGCATCGAGGATCCTCGCCTTTTGACCGCGGGAGCGCCGAACTATTTTGAAGAGGCGTGGAAAGAGCTATCGACAATCGATCCACGCACAACGAAGGCTTCGACACAGAATTTTGCGCTGGCGATAAACGCCGCCAGTTGGCGCACGCAAGACCGGCTTCACATTCACATGGGCTGCGAGACACCTCGCTTTCGCGCTCTTTTGAAAGCCCATGCGACGGCAATTGAAAGCGGCCGGTTTACTGATTTGAAGACCCGAGCTGGTTGGTGGGCGACTTTCCATCCAGCCGATGACCTCTCGAATTTGAATCCGCTGCAACTCGTCGCGGATGGCGTCGATGGCGCCCGTGCAAATATGGAAAACGTGGTGATCGGCGTCTTTGGCGCCGTATCGCCCGACGGGCAGCACGGTTTCTATATTCTGGCGAGAATAAACGAAGCACATAAATCCCGCGGGTCCGCGGAAGACATGATTGATCCCAAATGCCGGCTCTGATGCATGTTGCTCAGACGCGGATCAAGACCAGCGCTCACAAAAGGCTTCAATGTCGCTTGACTGAAAATCGGCAAGCCGCTCCATGATGGTTTCGAAAGGCCAGTCCCACCAGGCGATAGACGCAAGCCTCTCTGCGACCGCTCGCGCGAACCGCTCTCGAATGAATTTGGCGGGAACACCACCGACGACAGTATATGGCTGGACATCTTTGGTGACGACCGCACCTGCCGCGAGCACGGCACCGTCTCCAACCTTTACGCCCGGCAGAACGATCACGCCGTGGCCAATCCAAACGTCATTGCCAATGACAGCGCGATCCTGTTTCCGCCGATCGAAAAAGGCATGATCGCGTACGGCGTCCGCCGCGTAATATTCCGGACAATAGGTGAAGCGGTGCATGGACGGACGGTCCATCGGGTGATTCGGCGCTCCAATTCTTACCTCTGCCGCAATGGCGCAGAATTTTCCAATCGTTGCGTCGCCAACGATGCAGCGCGGCCCCAAATAAGAGAAATCTCCGAGCTCGGCCGTATGTAAAGACGTGTCTTCCAGAATTTCGCAGCATCTGCCGATGCTCGAATCCCTTACGGTCGCTGTGGGGTGGATAACGGTTTCTGCGATTTTTGGGTGATTTGGCTGTGCGGTCGAGTGCATTGACGGTCTCCGGATTCTTGTCTGCCTAACCGGGGACGATGAAGGCTATGTGACGCAAGAACAGCCGTGAGATCATCCGTTGCCGGCAAGCAAGCGTTTGGCAGCCGCCCTCGCCTCTTCGGTCACAGAAGCGCCGGCAAGCATACGGGCGATCTCCTCGGTGCGATCCTTCGGCTCCATGGTGGCAACGCGCGTGGAAATTTTTTCCGAACCGTCAGCAACCGGCCCCTTGGAGATCAGCAGATGCGTCGCAGCGCGGGCTGCGACCTGCGGCGCATGGGTGACCGACAATACCTGTACGCGGTCGGACAAGCGCTTCAGCCGCTGGCCGATCGCATCCGCGACCGCGCCGCCGACACCGGTGTCAATTTCATCGAAGACAAGGGTCGGCGCCGAGCCTCGATCAGCAAGCGCAACCTTCAATGCCAGGAGGAAACGCGACAGCTCGCCTCCGGAAGCAACCTTGGTAATCGGGCCCGGACGCGTACCGGGATTGGTCTGCACATGGAATTCCACGACATCGATGCCATCGGCCGTTGCGGCTTCGGGATCGCTTGATATCTCCACCATGAAGCGTGCACGCTCGAGCTTCAGGGCAGGCAATTCCGCCATGACGGCCGCCGCAAGCGCCTCGCCGGCGTGGCGGCGCTTCTCCGACAGGCTGCGCGCGGCGACGTCGTAATTGGCCTTGGCGGCGGTGAGCTCGGCATCGAGCCGCGCCAGCCGTTCCTCGCCGGCGTCAAGCTCGGCAAGATCGGAAATCATGCGGGCGACTAGGGCCGGCAGTTCCGTCACCGGTACGGAATATTTACGCGAGGCGCCCCGCAGCGCAAAGAGACGCTCTTCGACCCGCTCCAGTTCGCGCGGATCATATTCCGTCTTGCGCAGCGCGGCTTCGACCTCCATCTGCGCGTTGGAAAGCTGATCGAGAGCGGCATCCAGCAAGGCGACGGTATCTTCGAGCAAGCCCGGCGCCTCATGGCTCTTTCGCTCGAGCCGGCGCACCAGGGAGGCAATATGCGGCACGGGCGATGCGTTTCCATTGAGGAATTCCGAGGCCTCGGCGATATCGCCGGCAATGCGCTCGGCCTTCATCATCCGCGAGCGCTTTTCGGCGAGCTCGTCCTCTTCACCGTCCTGCGGCGAGAGCTTCTCCAATTCCTCGACGGAAGCTCGAAGATAGTCGGCCTCGCGGGCAGCCCGCTCCACCTGCTCTCGGTGCTTCTTTAACGTGCGCTCGGTATCCCGCCAGATCTTGTAAAGCCTGCCGACGTCCTGTGCCTTGTCAGCAAGACCCGCGAAAGCATCGAGTAAGGTGCGATGCGCATCCGTGTCGACGAGCGCCCGGTCGTCGTGCTGGCCATGAATTTCGACGAGAAGTTGCCCGATCTGGCGCATGAGCTGAACGCTGAGCGCCTGATCGTTGACAAAGGCTTTGGTGCGGCCATCGGCGGATTGAACGCGGCGGAAAATCAAGTCGCCGTCGTCGTCGATGCCGTTTTCACGCAGGAGCTTGCGGGCTGGATGCTGCGAGCCGACATCGAATACCGCCGTCACCTGGCCGCGCTCTTCGCCATGGCGCACGAGCCCGCCATCACCGCGCCCGCCCAGGGCAAGCGACAGGCTGTCAAGCAGGATGGATTTGCCCGCTCCCGTCTCGCCGGTCAAAACCGAAAGCCCGGACTCGAAGGCAAGATCCAGCCGCTCGATCAAAACGATATCGCGGATCGAAAGCTGGATCAGCATCTGCGCTCAATCTCACGTCCCAAGAAGAAGTTTCTTGCCTGCTCTGGAAATCCACGAGCCCGAGTTTTCGCTCGGTTCTACGCCGCCCTTCTTCAGCAGCTGATAGGAATCCTTATACCAGCGGCTGTCCGGATAGTTGTGGCCGAGAACCGCGGCGGCTGTCTGGGCTTCCTGGACAATACCCATCGCATAATAGGCTTCGACGAGTCGAGCCAGCGCTTCTTCGATCTGGTTCGTAGTCGGATACTGCTCCACCACCACGCGGAAACGGGAAATGGCAGCCAGATAATCCTTGCGCTCCAGATAATAACGGCCGACCTGCATTTCCTTGCCGGCGAGTTGATCTTTGGCAAAGCGGATCTTTTCCTGAGCGTCGCTGACATATTGCGACTTCGGATAGGTATTGACGAGTTTGGTCATCGCCTCGATCGTCTGCTGCGCCGCACGCTGATCCTGCGTCACATCCACGATCTGCTTGGCATAGGACGAACCGACCAGATACTGCACATAGTCGGCATCTTCCGAGGCCGGATATTGCTTGAGATAGGTATTGCCGGTCTGCACCGCTTCATCATACCGGCCCGTGCGGTATTTCACGAAGGTGCTCATCACCAATGCCTTGCGCGCCCATTCGGAGAAGGGCTGCTGCTGATTGATGGCATCGAACTTCTTGCCGGCCTCCGTCATGTTGCCGGCTTTGATGTTGGCAAGGCCCTGATTGTAGAGCATCTCCGGCGGATCGGTCTCGACACCGAGCTTGGTGATGTCGATATCCTTTTTCGTATTACATCCCGTCACCACCGCACCGGTACCGGCCAGAAGGAGCGATACGAGCAAAGCCCGTGCTGTGATATTCATGCGTTCAGACCTTGCAAAACCCATCGGATGACTGTCCCATAGCCGTCGTTGCGGAGACGGCGTTCTCTCTCGCTGGCGTTTCTAGCCGCAAAAACACCATCAGGGCAACGCATTGATGGTGCATTAACGCATTTTTGTGGCAAAGACTGCATAACCGCAGCCTTTAATCACTGTTTTGACAGCGATTTCTCATATCGCCCAAGCCGTTCCGCCGCCGCTCCGCGGCCGAAGGCAGCCCCAGTGAGTCGCCGTCAAAAAAAGAGCCGCCCTTCATCAGAGCGGCAGCTTTTCTCATTCCAATCCCGAAAGGATTACGCCGACCAGGGAGCGAACTCCGGGGCGTTGACCGCGATATACTCGCGACCGTGACCGCGCTGGCGGGGTGCCGAAGTTTCAACGACCTCATAAGCCGTCGAATCGCTCAGCAATGCCTTCAGAGCATTCGCATTCATGCGATGGCCGCCACGATAGGAGCGGTAGCAGCCAATGAACTGCGCGCCCGCCAAAGCCAGATCGCCAACGGCATCCAGCGTCTTGTGGCGGACGAATTCGTCCTTGGCGTAACGCAGGCCTTCGACGTTGATGACGGTGTTGTCGTCCGAGATGACGACGGAGTTTTCCAGCGACGAACCCAGCGCATGGCCCGAAGCCCAAAGCGACTCGACGTCGCGCATGAAGCCGAAGGTACGGGCGCGCGACAGTTCCGTCTTGAAGGTCTCGGCCGTCAGATCGCCTTCCCACTTCTGGCGGCCGATCAGCGGGCATTCGAAATCGATCTCGACTTCGAAGCGCGTGCCGTCATAGGGGCGGAACTCGCACCAGGAGCCGCCAGCTTCGATCCGCACCGGCTTGATGACGCGGATGTAGCGACGCTTGACACCGAGCGAGACGATACCCGCCTGCTCGATCGCCTCGATGAAAGGATAGGAGCTGCCGTCCATGATCGGCATTTCCGCGCCGGACACTTCGACGACGACGTTATCAAGGCCGATCGCATAGATCGCCGCCATGACGTGCTCGACCGTCGCGACGGAGCGCGCCGGAGAAAAACCGAGAACCGTGCAGAGATCCGTATTGCCGACCTGCGAGGAAACGGCGCGAAGTTCGGTCACATCGCCATTGTCGTGCTGGCGCTGGAAAACGACACCGGTACCGGCTTCGGCGGGATAGAAGGTGATCGACACGTTGGCACCGGAATGAACGCCAATACCGGAAAGTGTCACAGGGTTTGCAATGGTGGTCTGAAAACCAAGCAATCCAATTGCCATTTAATTCTGCCTTCGTCTGTCTGATCCAGGCCGGGCGGTCATCTTCGGACGCTTACCCTTTATCGCCGGTTCAGTCTGTTAACTATGCCACGCACGTCACATGCATTCGTCATCGAATGTGATTCAGCGGGCTTGCTTAGTATTTACATACGCGTCGAGACACCGCATTCCAAATCACTGTTTCTTTCGTTTTGTTACGAAAGCATCCCATTGAACTCATTGGATAATTTTAAATAGGCCAACAGGTATAAAATAAGAAAATCCGGAGCCTTTCGGCCCCGGATTCACTCAATATGGTTAGTAACCTATTAAAAGGCTGCCCGTTGCGGGTCAGTTCGACTGACGGCGCAGGAAGGCCGGAATCTCAAGCTGATCGTCCTCATGGCTTGCCATGCGTGCCTGCGGAACTGGGCGGCCATGATCGTCGAGATTGCCGCGGCGCGGAGCGTAGAGGCTTGCTTCCTGCGACGGTGCACGCCGCTGCGGCGCCGCATTGTTCGTCGGAGCCATCATGTCATCGAAAGCCGGATCTTCTTCGCGACGGCCGAGCGAATTCGTGATTCGCTTCAACAGACCCATCGGACCACGTTCCTCGGTCGCCTGGGCAGCGGCCGGCTGGGCGCGGTGTTCCATTTCGGCCTTAACGACCGGCGGGAAATCCTCGACCTTCGGCATGCGGACCTGCTCGGGAGCCTGGCGGATGACCGGCTGCTGATGCATGACCGGCGCCTGCTGCTGTGGCTGAACCGGAGCCTGACGGACAGGCTGAGGTTCCGGAGCGGCTGCGAAGATGCGGCTCTGCGGACGGAAGTTATCTTCCGGCGCGGCGGGCTGCTGCATGACGGGCTGCGGCGGCGTCTGAGCCTGCCGGCCCATCTGGAATTCCAGTTCGCGCTCCAGATCGGCTTCTGCCGCACGGATGGTCTGAGCGACCGGATCCACGGTACGAGGAGCCGGAGCGGCAGCCTGTGCGGCTTGGGCCTGCGAGACGTGGGCAGGCTGAACTGCGGCCGCTGCCGGAGCGGCGGCCGCGGAAGGACGCATAGCAGGCTTTGCGGCCGTGCGGAATTCCATGCCCCTGTCGGAGGCTTCGTTCATCGCGCGATCGATGCCGGTCGCGACGACAGAAACGCGGATGATGCCCTCAAGCGATTCGTCGAAGGTAGCGCCGAGGATGATGTTGGCGTCCGGATCGACCTCTTCGCGGATGCGGGTTGCGGCTTCGTCGACTTCGAACAGGGTCAGGTCACGACCGCCGGTGATGGAGATCAGCAGGCCCTGCGCGCCCTTCATCGAGGTTTCGTCGAGCAGCGGGTTGGCAATGGCAGCTTCGGCAGCCTGCATTGCGCGACCCTGGCCGGAAGCCTCGCCCGTACCCATCATGGCGCGGCCCATTTCGCGCATGACCGAACGGACGTCGGCGAAATCGAGGTTGATGAGACCTTCCTTCACCATCAGGTCGGTGATGCACGCCACGCCCGAATAGAGAACCTGGTCGGCCATCGAAAACGCGTCGGCGAAAGTCGTCTTGTCGTTGGCGATGCGGAACAGATTCTGGTTCGGAATGACGATCAGCGTGTCGACCGACTTCTGCAGTTCCTGGATGCCCTGCTCGGCGAGACGCATGCGGCGGCCGCCTTCAAAGTGGAACGGCTTGGTCACGACGCCGACGGTCAGGATGCCCTTGTTGCGAGCGGCCTGTGCGACGACAGGAGCGGCCCCCGTGCCCGTACCGCCGCCCATGCCGGCGGTGACGAAGCACATATGTGTGCCGTTCAGGTGATCGATGATTTCATCGATGCATTCTTCCGCAGCTGCACGGCCGACTTCCGGCTGCGAGCCGGCGCCGAGACCTTCCGTGACGTTGACGCCGAGCTGGATGATCCGCTCCGCCTTCGTCATGGTCAGTGCCTGAGCATCCGTGTTGGCGACGACGAAATCGACGCCCTGCAGACCTGCCGTGATCATGTTGTTGACGGCATTGCCGCCACCGCCACCGACACCGAACACGGTGATTCGCGGCTTAAGCTCGGTGATATCTGGCTTATGCAGCTTGATAGTCATTGTACCCGTTCCTTCTCTTTATGGCCGCATCGCCACGCCGGCCAATTCACTCGATTTCACTTGCCTGACGCTTGCCCCGGACTGAACGCCGGGATCAGGCACTCAAAAACTCTCTTTCAGCCATTGGCCCACACGGCCGATCCGGCTGTTATTGCCTCCAAACGACGAGAGCAGACCGCTGCTCGGCGCATGTGTTTCCATGTCTGCGACCTGCGGATAGATCATCAGACCGACCGCCGTCGAAAAAGCCGGTCCCTTGGCTGCCGTCGGCAAACCGGACACGCCCATCGGACGGCCGATGCGGACATTGCGGGCAAGTACCCGGCGCGCCACATCGGGCAGACCGGTCAGCTGGCTCGCACCGCCCGTCAGGACGACGCGCTTGCCGACGATCGGGCTGAAGCCCGAACGCTGGATGCGATCGCGAATGAGCTCGAGGGTTTCCTCGATGCGAGCCTTGACGATGCGCGACACCAGCGCCTTCGGCACCTGTGTCGGCTGGTCACGCTCGTCTTCGCCGATCGGCGGGATGGAAATCAGTTCGCGCTCTTCCGAAGAATTCGCGAGCGCCGAGGCATGAACGACCTTCAGCCGCTCCGCATCCTCGATGCGGGTGGAAAGGCCGCGGGCAAGGTCCGTGGTGACGTGATGGCCGCCAAGGCTGACAGCATCGGTGTGCACCAGCTTGCCCTCGGCAAAGACCGAAATCGTCGTCGTGCCGCCGCCCATGTCGATCGCGGCGCAGCCGAGCTCGACTTCATCGTCGACGAGGGCTGCAAGACCGCTGGCATAAGGTGTGGCCACCATGCCTTCGACCGAGAGATGCGCGCGATTAATGCAGAGTTCGAGGTTGCGGAGCGCCGCACGCTCGGCCGTCACCACATGCATGTCGACACCAAGCGCGTCGCCGAACATTGCCAGCGGATCGCGGATGCCACGCTCGCCGTCCAGCGAATAGCCGGTTGCCAGCGAGTGCAGCACCGCACGCTCCTGACGGATCGACTGCTGGCAGGCCGCAGCCAGAACCTTCTTGAGATCGTTGGCTTCGACTTCCTGGCCACCAAGATCGATGGTCGCAGTATAAATATCGCTGCCAAGACGGCCGGCCGAAACATTGACGATCAGGCTATCGACCGTGAGGCCCGCCATGCGCTCGGCGGCATCGACGGCAAGCCGGACGACCCCTTCCAGCGCGTCCAGATCGGCAATGACGCCGGTCTTGATGCCGCGGGAACGCTGATGCCCGATACCGATGATCTCGATATTGTGGGTGCGGTTCGGCAGGACCTGGCTCTCCTCGCGCGGCGTCAGGCGGCCGATCATGCAGACGACCTTCGTCGAGCCGATGTCGAGGACCGACACGATATGCGACCGCTTCGAAGACAGTGGCTTCAACCGAGGCAGGCCGAAATGGGACGAACCAAATAAGCTCATGTATCCTGACCTGCTTTCTTCAAAGCCTTGTTTCTTGCATCGACTGCGGCCTGGCGACGAACTGCGGCATCCGGAGTTAACTCTATGGCGGTACGGTCATCGATCCGAAGATCGACGGCAGCGATATCCCGCTGCAAAAGATTTTGATCCTTGTCGAGCTTGGTCAGCCGCGCGAGCGCGCCGTCGATATTGTCTTCCGGCAATTTGATGATCACGCCGTTATCCAGATAGAGATCCCAGCGGCGACCGGCGACACGCACGAATGCCTTCACATGACCACGAATTTCCGGCCATTTCGCAAACTGGTCGTCGATGGAGGCGGCAGCGGTTTCGGCATCACGACCAACGAAGAGCGGCAGCTTGGCAAACTTGTTGTCGCGCAGCGGCGCAATCACACTGCCATCCTTCTCGATAAGCGAGAGCTCGGAACCGTGCTGCCAAATGGCGTAAGCCTTGCGCTCCTTGAGCTTAACCTCGACGGTCTTTGGATAGACCTTGCGAACCTCGACATCCTGAACCCAGGGCAGGCTCTCGATCTTCTGGCGGGCGGCATCGGCATTGAGAGCGACGAGCGAGGTCGTACCATCGAGGCCGAGCAACTGCAGGATCTCGATTTCGGACGTCTCGTCGTTGCCGGAGACCTTCACATCTTCGATAGCGAAACCGGCAGCAGACGTCGTTGCTTCCGCCACAGCCTGTGTATGACCACCGACCGACATGCCATAGAGGCCGGTCGCAGCCAGCAGAACGAGGGCCGAAACAGTACCGGTATGGGCCGGAACATTGATGCGGCCCGAACCGAGACTGACCAGAAAACGAACAGTCCGGCGCAGCGGACGCGGCAGGACGAATGCATCCTCGACGTCGTCGATGGCGAGCGGGACGCGATGACGGGACCGCCTCATATTTTTGACCGTCAGCGCAAACAAGACGCGTCCTCCACCATCCACCGGAGAAATTCACCAAAAGAGTAGCCGGCGTGAGCGGCCATTTCAGGCACTAGGGAGGTAGGAGTCATGCCGGGCTGAGTATTGATCTCCAGCCAGACAAGTTCGCCCTCTTCGGAAAAGCGATCGTCAAAACGGAAGTCAGATCGACTAACGCCGCGGCAGCCGATAGCTTCATGCGCCCTTAACGATAATGTTTGTATCTTTTGGTAAAGATTCGATGAAATTTCCGCCGGCAAGACATGTTTTGAGCCACCCTTGGCGTACTTGGCGTCATAATCATAGAAGCTGTGACCGAGCGGCACGATCTCGGTCACGCCGAGAACCTTGCCATCCATGACGCCGCAGGTCAGCTCGCGCCCGTAGATATAACGCTCGACCAGGACTTCGTCGCCATAGCGCCATTCAGAGGAGGTAACGATCTGCGGCGGATGCGCCTGATCTTCCTTGACGATCACGACACCGAAGCTCGAGCCTTCGCGTACCGGCTTGACGACATACGGCGGCTTCATCGGGTGCTCGCCAACGATAGCGAAGCGATCCATGACGATCGAACTCGCAACGGGAATTCCCGCGGCAGCAGCGACCGTCTTCGCTCGTGACTTATCCATCGCAAGAGCCGAGGCAAGCACGCCGGAATGCGTATAGGGAATCTGCAGATATTCCAGAATGCCCTGGATTGTGCCGTCTTCGCCGAAGGGACCATGCAATGCATTGAAGACCACATCCGGCTTCAGCTCGGTCAAGCGGCTGGCGACGTCATGACCGACATCGACACGGGTAACTCGAAAGCCTTCGGCTTCGAGTGCATCGGCGCATGCCTTTCCCGAGGAAAGGCTGACGGGCCTCTCCGAGGAAAATCCGCCCAAAAGGACAGCCACATGCTTGCCACCCATCAATACCCCCGACTTCACGGTCTCTACCTTGCGTTTGCAGGGCCTCGCCTAACCGCGATTCTCGCCCGCTTTCAATAGGCCGATTAGAACGACATTAAGGTTAATGAAGCGTTTACTTTCGTTAACTTTCCGCCGACCAGGCGATGGAAGCATGCTTCGAATCAAACCGACTTGAAGAATTCTGCCATTGGAATCATGGAGTTGCTACTTTTGAAATCACTACATTTGGATTTTTTTAAACAATAAGCCCCGCATCGAGCGCTCGATGCGGGGCTTCCGGCTTTAAAATGAGGCTGAGATTATTCGCCGTCGTCGACCAGTTTCCAGACCAATCCGCCCAACGCTCCGCCGACGATGGGAGCGACCCAGAACAGCCAAAGCTGCTGCAGAGCCCAGCCGCCGACGAAGAGAGCCTGCCCCGTCGAACGGGCCGGATTGACCGACGTGTTGGTGATCGGAATCGAAATCAGATGGATCAGCGTCAACGCCAGGCCGATGGCGATCGGCGCAAAACCGGCCGGCACCTTGCTGCTCGTCGAACCCAGAATCACGACCAGGAAGAACAGCGTCAGGACGATTTCAGCCACCAATGCCGACACCATGGAATAGCCGCCGGGGGAATGTTCACCATAGCCGTTCGCAGCAAAGCCGCCGAGCTGGAAATCAGCCTTGCCGCTTGCGATCAGATAGAGCACAGCCGCAGCGGCGATGGCGCCGATCACCTGCGCAATGATATAGGGGAGAAGCTGACTGCCCGGAAAACGGCCGGCCACCGTCAGGCCCACCGAGACGGCCGGGTTGAAGTGCCCTCCCGATATGCCGCCTACGGCAAAAGCCATGGTCAGCACTGTCAAACCGAATGCAAAAGCAACGCCTAGAAAACCAATACCGAGGCTCGGAAAGGCTGCTGCGAAGATCGCACTGCCGCAGCCACCGAAAACGAGCCAAAACGTCCCAAGAAACTCAGCAATGAGTTTTTTCTGCATGAAAATCCTTCTCCTCAGCCCGCAATCCAAGCGAGAATCGGCCATTGGTGAAAAAGAAATTCCGGTAAGGGGACTCGCCGGAGCACGCCTCTCCAACAAACAAACGCCGCCTGATTGCCCACGAATCAACATTACGGCAAAATAATAGCACGCAACCGCTGATTTCTTGCGCAGTTAACGTTTGCGTTGAACAAAAATTACGTTAAGGACAATTTTCTTACGCTAAGCGCGCCTTAGCATCCTCTGAATTGGTGGGAACATGACTGACGCGATATCTCCCTTATCGCCGACTCCCTCGTCATCGAACAATGCTGTTGCGAATTCCCCGGCACGTGTTCTGATCGCGAGCCTCATCGGCACAACGATCGAATTTTTCGATTTCTATGTTTATGCAACGGCGGCGGTTATCGTCTTCCCGAAGCTGTTTTTTCCGGCAAGCGATCCGACTTCGGCAACCCTGCAGTCATTCGCGACCTTTTCCATCGCCTTCTTCGCGCGCCCGATCGGCGCGATGATCTTCGGCCATTTCGGAGACCGAATCGGCCGTAAGGCGACCCTCGTCGCCGCTCTGATGACCATGGGCCTCTCGACGGTCGTGATCGGTATGCTGCCGACCTATGAGTCGATCGGCGTTCTCGCACCGATTCTGCTGGCGCTCTGCCGCCTCGGCCAAGGCCTTGGCCTTGGCGGCGAATGGGGCGGCGCTGTCTTGCTTGCGACGGAAAATGCGCCGGAAGGCAAGCGCAGCTGGTATGCCATGTTCCCGCAGCTCGGTGCGCCCATCGGCTTCATCCTTTCGGCAGGTCTTTTCCTCATCCTGCGCGAGAGCATGGCGGATGCGGATTTCCTCAACTACGGCTGGCGCGTTCCCTTCCTGATCAGCATCGTGCTGGTCGCCGTCGGTCTGTATGTCCGCCTGAAGATCACCGAAACCCCGGAATTCCAGCGCGCCATCGAGAAGGAAGAGCGCGTTTCCGTTCCGATCGCGGTCATCTTCCGCTCGCATTTCCGCAGCCTGATTCTCGGCACCATCATTGCCGTCGCGACCTTCGTGCTGTTCTATCTGATGACGGCATTCACCCTGAGCTGGGGCACCCGCCCTCCGGGCAACGGGCCCCTTCCGGCCGGCCTCGGCTATTCGCAGGGTCAGTTCCTGGTCGTTCAGCTTGTTGGCGTCGTCTTCTTCGGCCTGATGATCCCGGTCTCCGGCTTGCTGTCGGACCGCTATTCGCGCCGTCTGGTCCTCATCCTGACGACCATCGGCATTCTTATCTTCGGCCTGTTCTACTCGTCGCTGCTGACGGCCGGCCTTGCCGGCGCCTTCGCCTGCTCGATCATCGGTCTTGCCCTCATGGGCTTTACCTATGGCCCGATCGGCGCGGCTCTGGCGGCACCCTTCCCGACCAGCGTGCGCTATACCGGCGCTTCGATGACCTTCAATCTCGGCGGCATCGTCGGTGCATCCCTGGCGCCCTACATCGCCACTTCGCTTGCGACCAATTACGGCCTCGTCTATGTCGGCTACTATCTCGCCGGCGCAGCAGTACTCTCGCTGATCGGCATCCTGCTCTCAGGCAATGACGAAGTCTGAGCAAACAGGCATAACCAATTGAAAAGGCCGGTGAAAATCCGGCCTTTTTTATTGAATCATTTTATGAAGATGGCAACGATTGCAGTCAGGGCCTACTCGGTCGTTACCCCCTGGAACGGGCGGACTTCCCGGCCAGGCATGAAGTTTCCGAGGCGCTTGATTTCCCACTCCAGCTTAATGCCGGATTTTTCGAAAACCTCGCGGCGCACCTGTTCGCCGAGATATTCCAGATCGTAACCCGTCGCCTGCCCCATGTTGATCATGAAGTTGCAATGCAGCGACGACATCTGCGCGCCGCCGATAACCAGGCCGCGGCAGCCCGCTTCGTCGATCAGCTTCCAGGCGGAGAAACCGTCCGGATTCTTGAAGGTTGAACCGCCGGTCTTCTCGCGTACCGGCTGCACTGTTTCGCGATGAGCGCGCACGGCATCCATCTCGGTGCGGATCTTGGCTCGATCCTCCGGGTACCCCTCGAAAAGAACGTGGGTGAAGATCAGATCTTCAGATGCTTCGGAATGGCGGTAGCTGTAACCCATCTCCGGATTGGTCAAGACGTGCTTGTTGCCCTTGCGGTCGACCGCATGCACTTCGACGACGCGCTCACGGGTTTCGGCACCATTGGCGCCTGCATTCATTCGTGCAGCGCCGCCGATGCTCCCGGGAATGCCGTAATAGAAATGGAAACCGCCGATGCTGTTATCCATCGCCATGGCTGCGACATGCTTGTCCGGGCAGATCGCACCGGCCAGGATGCGGTTCTCGCCGGCAAGCTCGACCGAACCGAAGCCCTTGGCCGAAAGCCTGAGGACGACGCCCGGAATGCCACCATCACGCACCAATATGTTTGAACCCACGCCGACGACCGTCAGCGGCACATCTTCCGGCAGGATCTTTAGGAACGTGATGAGATCGTCCGTGTCATGCGGCTGGAACATCAGCTCCGCCAGCCCACCGGCGCGGAACCACGTCACACGATCCATCGGTGCGTCCGGCGTCAGCCGTCCCCTGATGTCCTTTACGCCGTCGCCAAGCGACGCCAGAAGCTTTTCCCCATCTACCTGTTTCATGCGGACTTACCTGAGAGGCCTTCCAATTCCTTTGGCAATGATGCTGCCCAATATGTGATGCTGCCAGCCCCCAACAGAACCACAAAATCACCAGGCTGCGCAATCTCTGCAACCATGGCGGCAAGATCTTCCTGTGACGGCAGATAGCGCGCATCGCGATGGCCACTGGCCTTGATGCGCGAAACCAATGTCTGCGAATCGATACCTTCGATGGGCTCTTCCCCGGCGGCATAGACGGGCGCCAGGAAGATGCTGTCGGCATCGTTGAAGCAGGCCGCGAATTCCTCGAAGAGGCTCGACAGGCGCGTATAGCGGTGCGGCTGGTGAACGGCGATGATGCGGCCCTTGCAGGCTTCGCGCGCGGCCCTCAGCACTGCTTTGATTTCAACGGGATGGTGACCGTAGTCGTCGAAGACCTTGACCCCGTTCCATTCGCCGGTCAGCGTAAAGCGGCGCTTGACGCCGCCGAAGGATGCAAGCCCCTTGGCGATCGCCTCGCTGGAAATTCCGAGCCGGTTGGCAACAGCGACGGCAGCCGTCGCATTGGAAATATTGTGGCGGCCAGGCATCGGCATGACGAGATCCTTGATCTGGATCACCTTGCCGGTACGGCGCCTGCGGATCTCGATGTCGAATAGCGAGCGCGTGCCATCGATCCGCACATTCGAAAAACGCACGTCGGCCTGTGGATTCTCGCCGTAGGTGATGACCTTGCGGTCCTCGATGCGCCCCACAAGCGACTGCACTTCCGGATGGTCGATGCACATGACGCCGAAGCCGTAGAACGGCACGTTCTCGACGAATTGCCGAAAAGCGGCGCGGACGGCATCGAAATTACCGTAATGGTCGAGATGTTCGGGATCGATATTGGTGACGACGGCGACATCCGCCGGCAGCTTCAGGAAAGTGCCGTCCGATTCATCGGCCTCGACCACCATCCACTCACCTTCACCCATGCGCGCGTTGGTGCCATAGGCATTGATGATGCCACCGTTGATAACCGTGGGATCAAGGCCGCCGGCTTCCAGAAGCGTCGCCACCAGCGACGTCGTCGTGGTTTTGCCATGCGTGCCGCCGATCGCAATGGCGCTGCGGAAACGCATCAGTTCGGCCAGCATTTCGGCACGGCGCACGACCGGCAGCAGCTTTTCGCGAGCGGCGACAAGCTCCGGATTGCTCTTCTTGATGGCGGTGGAGACGACGACGACTTCGGCATCGCCGAGGTTTTCAGCCCTGTGGCCGATATGGACCGGAATGCCTTTGTCGCGCAGCCGCTGCACGTTGGCGCTTTCCGATTGGTCGGAACCCTGCACGCGATGGCCGAGGTTGTGCAAAACCTCGGCAATGCCGCTCATTCCGATGCCACCGATACCGATAAAATGCACAAGGCCGATTGCCTTCGGCAGCTTCATGCGCCTGCCCCCTTGAATTGCTGAATTGAACGTCCCGCGGCAATAGCCTCAACCATGTCGGCAAGCAAGTTTGCCGCATCCGGCTTGCCCGCCTGCTTGGCCGATGCAGCCATCTTTGCGAGCTTTTCCGGCATGGTCATGGCGCCACGCAGGATGGTGGAAAGTTTCTCCGCCGTCAGATCCGACTGCGCGATGACCTTCACGCCTCCGGTTGCCGCGAGCGCTGCCGCATTGGCCGCCTGATCGTGATCGAGCGCATGCGGATAGGGAACCAGGATCGCCGGGCGCCCGATGACCGCGAGCTCGGAGACGGTCGAAGCTCCGGAGCGGCAGAGAACCAGATGCGCTGCACCGATGCGCTCCGCCATGTCGTTAAAGAACGGCGCGATATCGGCGCCCATTTCGAGCTTTCTCGTGCAGCTGTTGACCGTCTCCATGTCCTCGGGGCGTACCTGCTGGGTAATACGCAGCCGCTTGCGCAGAGGCTCCTCAAGCAGGCTGATCGCCGTCGGCACGGCCTTCGAGAAATATTGCGCGCCCTGGCTGCCACCGAAGACGACGAGATTGAATGGATCATCCGGCCCCGAGGGGGC
The DNA here is from genome assembly GCF_003024605.1 of Rhizobium sp. JAB6. Taxonomy (GTDB): domain Bacteria; phylum Pseudomonadota; class Alphaproteobacteria; order Rhizobiales; family Rhizobiaceae; genus Rhizobium. Next base: position 385,782 of record NZ_PYJQ01000009.1, read on the forward strand.
ATAGGGGCGTTTCGCGGCTTCGATGACGGCCGGACGCACGGGATTACCCGTGGTCACCGTCTTTTCTGCGAATGCGCCGTTCTCTGCAAGGAAGCCGCCCGCAATCGCGCGTACACGCGTCGCCAGCATCTTATTGGCGCGGCCCATGACGGCATTCTGCTCATGCAGCATGGATGGCACGCCCATGCGCGTCGCCGCGAGAAGCGGCGGAACCGTCGGATAGCCACCGAAGCCGACGACGCAGACGGGCTTGATGCGCTGGATCAGCTTGCGTGCTGCACGCATGCCGGTCCACAGCGTCCAAAGGGCTTGCGCGACCTTCACCGGATTTTTCGAACCGATCGTCGCCGAGGGCACGACATGGATATCATCGGCTGGGAATTTGCCGGCATAGCGTTCGGCACGGCTGTCGGTGACGAGGTGCACGGAGTAACCACGCTCCTTCAGCTTATAGGCCAGTGCTTCGGCTGGAAATACGTGGCCGCCGGTACCGCCGGCGGCAAGAAGGACAATGCCTTTACTCATAATTTTCGCTCCCGCGAATACCCCACTACTCGGGGCATCTCCCTAATATAGGAAGCCGCCCCGACCGCGTCATCGGCGCGGGCCAAGCCCCCCTCATAGACCGGCGCCTCGGGAAAAGCGACCGGAGAATGAGCGGCAGGCAGGAGATACAAGGAGCAGATGGCCGGTAGTCCCAAGACGATCACTCCGCCGGCAATCCGTGCGTCACGCGGAACATGGTCCGATCCTGCGCACGCTTTTCCGGCCTGTGACGCGTGAGTGCCAGAATGAAGCCTGCCGTCACGCAGATCGCGGTCATCGACGAACCGCCGTAGGAAATCAGCGGCAGCGTCATGCCTTTTGCCGGCAGCAACTGGAGGTTCACGCCGATGTTGATGATCGACTGGATACCGATCTGCAGCACCAGGCCGGCAACGGCGAAGCGGTTGAAGTCATTCTTCTCCTTGTAGGCATGCGAAAGACCGCGCAGCACAAGGAAGGCGAAGATCAGCACGAGTACCATGCAGAAGATGGCGCCGAACTCTTCGGCTGCGACCGAGAAGATGAAGTCGGTATGGGCGTCCGGAATGATGCGCTTGACGGTACCTTCACCCGGGCCGACGCCGAACCAGGTGCCGTGAACGATCGCTTCCTTGGCGGTATCGACCTGGAACGTATCACCCTCGCCCGTCAGGAACTTGTTCACGCGCTGCGCCACGTGATCGAACACATAATAAGCGGTAACGAAACCACCGGCCCCGAGACCGCCGAGCACGATAATCCACAGCCAGGGCATGCCGGCCATGAAGAACATGCCGCCCCAGACAGCGGTCGTCAGGATCGTCTGACCAAGGTCAGGCTGCGCGACGAGCAAGGCGACGACGATACCGAAAAGGATGATGGCAAAGAGATTGCCGGGAATCTCCGGCTGACGGGCATGTTCGGAAAACAGCCAGGCGCAGACGACGACGAAAGCCGGCTTCATGAATTCCGAAGGCTGGATCGACAAGGCCGCGATATTGACCCAGCGCCGCGAACCCTTGACCTCGATGCCGAAGAAAAGCGCGAAAAGCATCATCGCCAGCGACACGATGAGCAGGATGACAGCCGTCCTTCGCACCTGTCTAGGCGTCATGAAGGAAATGCCGATCATTGCCGCGATCGCCGGAACGAGGAACAGGGCGTGGCGCTTGACGAAGTGGAACGGCTCAAGCCCGATACGCTCCGCCACCGCGGGTGAAGCCGCGAAGGACAGCATGAAGCCGATGCCGATCAAGAGGATGAAAAGGGCGAGAAACACGCGGTCGATGGTCCAGAACCACTCGGCCAAGGCCCCACGTTCAACGCGGCTTACCATATCATTTGCCTCCAGCTGCTGAACCGATCAGCATGGTGACGCCATCGATCGCAGCGACATGGCTGACGAAGGCGTCGCCCCTGACCTCGAAATTCTTATACTGATCGAAGCTTGCGCAAGCCGGGGACAGCATCACCGCCGCGGACTCGTGCTCATCTCTGTCCGCATCCGCGGCAGCATGCGCGACGGCGCGTTCCAGCGTGCCGGAAATCTCGTAAGGAACCTGATCGCCAAGCGTCGCCGCAAAGGCGGGTGCCGCCTCGCCGATCAGATAGGCCTTGGCAATCCGCGGAAAAAGCGGCGCGAGACTTCTGATACCGCCTTCTTTTGGCAAACCACCGGCGATCCAGTAGATATTCTCATAGCTCGAAAGTGCGGGTGCAGCCGCATCGGCATTGGTCGCCTTGGAATCGTTGACGAAGACGACGCGCCCGCGCCTTCCCACAGGCTGCATGCGATGCTTGAGCCCTGGAAAGGATTTCAGCCCAGCGCGAATTTCATCCGCGGAAACACCGACAGCGAGGCAGGCGGCGATTGCCGCCGCGGAATTCTGTGCATTATGCCCCCCGCGCAGCGTTTGAATGCCGTCGAGATCAGCGATCTCGTGCGCAGCAGCGCCCGATGCCCGCAGGATGTGGCTGCCTTCCGCATAGAGGCCATCCGCCAGGGCGTGCCGGCGCGAAATCCGGATCACCTTGCTGCCTGCCCGCTCGATGCGATCGGCGATCAACGAGGAATAGCGATCGTCGACCCCGACGACGGCGACATCGCTGCCCGCGACGAGCCGTTCCTTGATATCGGCATAATGCTGCATCGTACCGTGCCGATCGAGGTGATCCGGCGTCAGGTTCAGCAAAATGCCGGCCGAAGGGTTGAGCGTCGGCGCCAGATCGATCTGATAGGAGGAGCATTCGACGACGTAGAAGCGCCCGGCCTTCGGCGGATCGAGCGTCAGCACCGCCGTACCGATATTGCCGCCAAGCTGCGTGTCACGCCCACTCGATCGCAGGATATGGGCAATCAGCGCCGTCGTCGTCGATTTGCCGTTCGTTCCGGTAATGGCGATGAAAGGGCAATCCGGCGCATGTGCTCGCCGCTCCCTAACGAAAAGCTCGACATCGCCGATGACCTCGACGTCGGCGGCATGGGCAAGATCGACTGTCCAATGCGGTTTGGGATGGGTCAGCGGCACGCCGGGCGAAAGAACGAAAACGGACAAGCTCTTCCAGTCGATCGTTCTCAGATCGGCGACCGCTATTCCCTCGGCAGCCGCTTTCGCCACGCTGTCCGGATTGTCGTCCCAGGCCGTGACATCGGCGCCGCCGGCAACGAGCGCGCGCGCAGTGGCAAAGCCGGAGCCGCCAAGGCCGAAGAGAGCGACCTTCTTTCCGTTCAGCGTGGAGACCGGAATCATCGGCGCCTCACCGCAGCTTCAGAGTGGAAAGGCCGATCATCGCCAGGATGACGGCGACGATCCAGAAACGCACGACGACCTGGCTTTCCGTCCAGCCCTTCTTCTCGAAGTGATGGTGGATAGGCGCCATTAGGAAAACGCGGCGCTTGGTCATCTTGAAGAAGCCGACCTGGATGATGACGGAAAGCGCCTCGAGCACGAAGAGACCGCCGATGATCGCCATGACGATCTCGTGCTTGGTGGCAACCGCAACCGAGCCGATCATACCGCCGAGAGCCAGCGAGCCGGTGTCGCCCATAAAGATGGCCGCCGGCGGCGCATTGAACCAGAGAAAGCCGAGACCTGCGCCGATGACCGCGCCAAGCACGACGGCCAGTTCGCCCGTTCCGGGTACGAAATTGATCGCGAGATAATCGGCAAAGACGAAGTTGCCGGCAAGATAGGCGATGACGCCGAAGGAGGCCGCGGCGATCATGACGGGCACGATCGCCAGTCCGTCCAGACCGTCCGTCAGATTGACGGCATTGCCGGCGGCAACAATGACGAAGGCGCCGAACAGCACGAAGAACATGCCGAGGTTCAGCAGCAGGTTCTTGAAGAAGGGGAAGGCGATCGACGAGCCGAAGGTGGAGCCGGCCGGACCGGAGGAAAGCGCCGTCGTCATCATGAAATAGACGGCAATCGCGGCAATCACGAATTCGATGCCGAGACGCGCACGGCCGGAAAAGCCCTTGTCGCTTTGCTTGGTGACCTTGAGATAATCGTCATAGAAGCCGATGGCGCCGAAGCCGAGCGTCACCAGCAGCGTGGCAACGACATAGACATTGGCAAGATCAGCCCAAAGCAGCGAAGAAACGACAATCCCGGCGAGGATCATCAGGCCGCCCATGGTGGGGGTGCCAGCCTTCTTGAAGTGCGTCTGCGGACCATCGGCGCGGATCGGCTGCCCCTTGCCCTGACGTACGCGCAGGGAGGAGATGATTCGCGGCCCGAAGAGAAAAACGATCAACGCTGACGTGAACAGGGCACCGCCGGTACGAAACGTGATGTATCTGAACAGATTGAGGAATCTGAAGTGGGTACTGAAAAAATGAATATGGTCCGACAGTTCGGCAAGCCAGATCAGCATAAGAGCCCTTTCTAAAGCCCCTGATGGGTGTGGGGGCCCGTGTCGGAAAATGCGGGAAATTTGTCAAGCAAGCCCGCGATGATCTTTCCGAACCCCATTCCCAGCGACGATTTCACCATCAAGACATCGCCGGGTGCGACAGAATTGAGCGCGAATTCCGAGAGCTCCTCCGTCGTCTCGTGATATTCGACATGAACACTTTCCGGCAGCTCATCCCTCAAAGCCGCCATCTCCGGACCTGCCAGCCAGACATGCTCGATGCCGGCCGCAAGCAGCGGCCCCGCAAGGTTGGCATGCACGCGCTGGGCGTAGTCTCCCATTTCCAACATGTCGCCGAGCACGGCGATGCGCCTGCCCACCCGTCCGCCCGGCCCAGCCTGCGGCGATGTCGTCGCCAGCAGCGCGATAGCCGCGCGCATCGAAGCGGGATTGGCGTTGTAGCTTTCGTCGATCAGCGTGAAATAGCCGTTACCGATCGCCCGTTTGTGGCGTTGGCCCCTGCCCTTTTCCGGCTGGAGGTCGGCCAGCGCATCGACCGCCCGATCCAGATCGGCCTCCACCAGCATGACGGCGCCGAGCACGGCGAGCGCGTTTTCCGCGATATGGCGCCCGGGCGCGCCAAGCGCCACCTCCATGGTCTCGCCGCCGATCGTCAGCCAAAGTGTCGAATTCTCTTCCGAGGCATTGAACTCGGCGAGGCGGACATCGGCCTTCGCATGCTGTCCGAAGCTATGGATATGCTCGATTCCGGCTGCCATGGCGGCCTTCTCCAGCATTTCGAACTGGTCGTTGTCGTGATTGAGGATGGCATGACCACCTGGCACGACGCCGTCGAATATCTCCGCCTTTGCAGCAGCGATCTCACTGATGCTGTTGAAATTGCCGAGATGGGCCGGCGCGATGGTGGTGATGATTGCCACATGCGGCTGCACCATCTTGACCAAGGGCCTGATCTCTTCAGGATGGTTCATGCCGATTTCGAAAACGCCGAAATCGGTGCCCTCGGGCATGCGTGCCAAGGTCAGCGGGACGCCCCAATGGTTGTTGAACGAAGCAACCGAGGCATGCACCTTGCCGGAAGGCGTCAGGGCCCGCCGCAGCATCTCTTTCGTCGTCGTCTTGCCGACCGAACCGGTGACAGCGATGATCTTCGCCCGCGTACGCTTGCGGGCGGCAACACCGAGCCGCGCAAGCGCCGCCAACACATCGTCCACGACAACCTTCGGTACGGTCAGACTACCCATGGCAGGCAGGCGTGCCTCGCTGATGACGATGAAAGCTGCGCCGTTCGCCATAGCGATATTGGCATAGTCATGACCATCGACGCGATCGCCCTTGATGGCGAAGAAAGCCTCGCCAGGCTGGATGGAACGACTGTCTATGGAAATGCCCGTAATGCCTTCAGGCAGCACCCCGAAAGAGCGGCCGGAGATTGCAGCGATCAGATCCTCAGTTGTCCATAGCCAGCTCAAGACTTCAAATCCTCCAATGCTTTGCGCAATTCGGCATGATCGGAGAACGGCAGCGTGACACTGCCGATCGTCTGACCTTCCTCATGCCCCTTGCCGGCAACGATCAGCGTGTCGCCGGATTTCAGCAGGCCGACGGCCCTACGGATCGCGTCGGCGCGATCGCCGATCTCGGTCGCGCAAGCGGCAGCCGCCATGATCTCCGAGCGGATCGTTGCCGGATCTTCCGAGCGCGGGTTGTCGTCGGTGACGATAACGACATCGGCAAGGCGGCAGGCGATCTCGCCCATGATCGGGCGCTTGCCGCGATCGCGGTCGCCGCCGCAACCGAAGACGACGATGACTCGTCCCGTCGTGAACGGACGCACCGAATTCAGCACGTTTTCAAGCGCATCCGGCTTGTGGGCATAGTCGACATAGGCGAGCGCGCCGTCATGCGTATGACCGACAAGCTCAAGGCGGCCAGATGCACCGACGAGCTTTTCGAGTGCCGCCATGGCGACCGGCGCGGCAACACCGGTCGAAATCGCGAGGCCGGCAGCAACCAGCGCATTGGCGATCTGGAAATCGCCAGCGAGCGGGATATGAACTTCGAATATGTCGTCGCCGACATGCACCTCGGCGGTCTGCTTGTGGCGGAAATGCTCGACGCGCTTCAACGCGAGGAAATCACCCTTGCGCCCGATGGTGCGGACATCGTGCCCGGCCGCCTGTGCGGCGGCAATTGCCTGCGCGGACCAGGCATCGTCCGCAAAGATGACAGCCGGCGCGCCCTCGGGCAGCAAATCGCGGAACAGCCGCATCTTTGCGGCCATATAGTCCTCGACCGTAGGATGGTAATCCATGTGATCACGGCCGAGATTGGTGAAGGCAGCGGCAGCGAGCTTCACGCCATCAAGCCGGAACTGATCGAGGCCGTGGCTGGAAGCCTCCATCGCCGCATGGGTAACGCCTTCGCCCGCCAGTTCGGCCAGCAGCTTGTGCAGCGACACCGGATCGGGCGTTGTCAGTGCACCATATTCATTGCGGGTAGGCGAAACGACCCCTGTCGTGCCGATCATCGCGGCCGGATGGCCGGCATGAGCCCATATCTGACGTGTAAAGGAAGCAACCGAGGTCTTACCCGCTGTTCCCGTCACCGCCACCATCGTTCCGGGCTGCCGTTCATAAAAACGCGCAGCGGCGACGGCGAGGAATCGGCGCGGCTCGGAGACTTGCAGCAGCGGCACATTACCGGCATCGGCCGCATGACCCGCAACTATAGCGGAGGCACCGCGCGAAACGGCGTCGGCGATGAAGCTTGCGCCGTCGGCCTTGGTACCGGCGACGGCAACAAAAGCCATGCCCGGCGCCACCTTACGGCTGTCGGCGGAGATCCCGTTTATCTCAAGATCGCCAAGTGCCCCGCCAATATGTGTGTTGAGTTCCGGAAACTCATTTCCGGCAATATCCCGCAAGTTCATCGAATGTACTTTTCGCCTTCTCGATCAGTCCGCCCCTCGCGAATCGACGTGTGTATTCTTTCACGCTTAATAAGACGCCAGCAAGGCCGAGTCATCTTTTCCAAAACTGGGCTGCACTCCGAGAATCGGTGCCGCGCGAGCGACGATATCACGGGCGATCGGCAAGGCCGTGAAGGCCGAAATCGTCCCGCCGCCGCGCTCGCCGCTCTTGGGCTCATCGATGAAGGTCATGACGATGTATTGCGGATTGTCGATCGGAAACACGGCCATGAAGGTATTGAAGTTCAGCGTATTGGAATACCGGCCGTTGACCACCTTATCGGCCGTTCCGGTTTTGCTGCCGACATTGTAGCCGGGAACGCGGGCGTTACGACCCGAGCCCCTGGTACCGTTGAACTCGAGCAGGAAGCGCACGTCGTCGCTGGTGCTCTTCTTGACGACCATCTTGGCGATCGCGTCGGCCTGGTCGCGCGTGCGCGGCAGGAAGGTCGGCTCGATCAGCTTGCCGCCATTGACGAGTGCTGCTCCCGCGACGGCTGTCTGCAGCGGCGTCGTCGAGACACCGTGGCCGAAGGAGATCGTGATAGAATTGATCTTCTTCCAGACGCGTGGCTGCGACGGCATCTTCACCTCGGGCAATTCGGTCTGCATCTTCGTGAGCAGGCCGATACGGGTGAGGAATTCCTTATGGCCCTCGATGCCCACGAGATCGGCGATCTTGGCCGTTCCGATGTTCGAGGAGTATTGGAAAATTTCAGGAACAGTCAAAACGCGACGCTGGCCGTGGAAATCCTTGATGGTAAAGCCACCGATGCGGATCGGATTGGTGGCATCGAAGGCATCACGCAACGTCACCTTTCCATCATCCAGCGCCATGGCCATGGTGAAGGTCTTGAAGGTCGACCCCATTTCGAACGTGCCGTTCGTCATGCGGTTGAGCCAACCTTCCGTGGCGCCTTCGTTCGGATAGTTCGGATCGAAGTCCGGCGCCGAGGCCATGCCGAGGACCTCGCCCGTGTGGACGTCGAGCACAGCTGCGCCTGCGCCCTTGGCCTGGAAATTCTTGACTGCATTGACGACCGCATCGCGGACAATGCCCTGCACACGCAGATCGATCGAAAGCTTCACCGGCTGCAGCGGCTGATCGTTGGTCATGCCGGCAGCCGCCAGATCGGCGAGCCCCTGGTCGTCGATATATTTCTCCATTCCGGCAACGCCGCGATTGTCGATATTGACATAGCCGAGAATGTGGGGAGCGGTGGTGCCGCCCGGATAGAAGCGGCGCTTCTCCGGACGGAAGCCGATGCCGGGAATCCCAAGTGCCAAAATCTGACTCTGCTGCTTCGGCGTCAATTGCCGACGGAGCCAGGCAAAGTGCGAGGACTTGGCCGAAAGTTTCTTATAGGTCGACTTGGCGTCGAGATCCGGCAGGACCTTACGCAACTCCTCGACAGCTTCGTCCACATCGATGATCTTGTTTGGCTCGGCAAACAGAGAGACGGTACGAATGTCGGTTGCAAGAAGGGCGCCGTTACGGTCGACGATATCGGGCCGCGAAGCCATCAGCCGATCCGGCGGCAGAATGCTTGACGTGATATCCGGCTTGGTCATGGCGAATTGCGCAAGACGACCGCCGATCACGCAGTAGATCGCGATGAAGCTTCCAACCAGCAGCACGACACGGCTTTTTGCCTGACTGGACTTGCGCTTGCGGGCGCCCTCGAATGTCGAGCGGGAAGATCCATCGTTGAGGCGGTTGTTGCCGTCGGTGGAGAAATGGGCCTTGCTCTTCAGCACCATGATGCGAGAAAGAAAAGACATTAATCCCTCACCGATCCCGTTGCCATATTGTCGACATCCGGCTTCTTGCGTTTCGCAAGTGCGGGCGGCTTAGGTCGCGGTGCCGGCGCGGCAGCCACGTCGGCGATGGCCTTCCTGATTTGCGCGTCTGTCGTATCGCCGTTGATCGAGGCTGCCGGGGCGCCGCTCTTGGCGCCCCCTGCCTTGCCGCTCTTCGGATCGTTGGAAGCCGTTACCGTGGGCGGCGGAAGCTGCGAACGCAACATCGGCAATTCGCTCGGCCGGACGATTGCCGTCGAGAGCGTCGGCTGCAACTGAAGTTCGCTATTATAGGTATTAACGAGACGTTCGAGACGGTTCGGTTGAGAAACCAGCGCCCAGTCCGCCTTGAGGAGATCGATCGTATCTCTTTCAAGCTTGATTTCCGATTCGAGGCGGCGAACCTCTTCCAGCTTCAGCTCGGCACGATGCTTGATCGTATAGGTCACGCTGGCCATGGCCGTCATGACGCCGATCAGCACGATGTCAAAAGTCTTCAGCATTTTAGCCCCCAAGCTTTCCAAGACTGGCGAGACTTGGCAGATCGAAGATGGAAAGATCTGCCGCTTCCGCCGGAGCCAAGGTGCGAATCCCCGCACGCAACTTGGCCGAACGAGCGCGCGGATTGGCTTCCGCCTCGGCGTCACTCGCAGAAATCATCGGCTTGCCGACCGGCTCGAAGGTGGCGGCCCGCTCGCTTACGATCGGCATGTGACGCGACCCGGCAGCACGGCCCGAACGATCGGCGAAGAACTTCTTGACGATCCGATCCTCCAGCGAATGGAAGGTCACGACGACGAGGCGCCCGCCCGGCTTGAGCACGCGCTCGGCTGCGAACAATGCCTGAGCCAGCTCGCCGAGCTCGTCATTGACGAAAATGCGTAAGGCCTGAAAGACCCGCGTCGCTGGGTGGATCTTGTCCTTTGCCTTTCGCGGCGTCACGACCTCGATCAACCCGGCTAGATCGCGAGTGGTTACGAAAGGAGCCTCCGCACGCCGCTTCTCTATCGCATGCGCAATGCGCGGCGCCTGCTTTTCCTCGCCGAGAAACACAAAGATGCGAATGAGATCGGCGAGCTTTGCACGATTGACGACATCGGCGGCCGATACGCCGCTTGCCGACATGCGCATGTCGAGCGGACCGTTCTTGCTGAAGGAGAAACCGCGCTCGGCCTCGTCGATCTGCATGGACGAGACGCCGATATCGAGGACAATGCCATCGAGGCCGCCCGCAGGGGCATGTTCGGCCAGCTGGGAAAACTGCGACCGAATGAGCGTGAGACGGCCGGCATGGGCGGAAACGAGCGCCTGCCCTGCCGCAATCGCCGTCGGATCACGATCGAGCGCGATTACATCGGCACCGGCCTCGAGGATAGCCGACGTATAGCCGCCAGCGCCGAACGTTCCATCAAGGATGACTTTGCCGGGCGCCGGAGCCAGCACCTCCAGCACCTCGGGAAGAAGAACCGGAATGTGACGAACCGGTCCGCCACCGGCATCAGAAGAACCTCCGCCTGAATTCGCCGCCATTCCGTTTCCCCGCTCTATTCCGAGCGCCTGCCCGCCAGCCTGCGCTCCTCTCGTGCCTGCGACTGCAAGGCCAGAAAGGCCTCCGGTCGCCACAATTGAAAATGATCCGCTCGCCCGACGAAGGTCACCTCGCCTGCGATTCCGGTGAAGTCGCGAATGAAATCCGTGATCATCAACCGCCCTTCGGCGTCGAGCTTCATGAAGACCCCGCCCCCGTGAATGAGGAGCGACATCTGGTTCGCCGCCGGCGAAAACGGATCCTCCGCCGCGATCTGCCGCTCGAAACGGCCGAGCAGATCGAGACCGCCGACGCTGATCGCCGGAAATACAAAATCCTGGAAGCAATAAAGCTCCTGGATATTGCGCTCGGCCAGCACGGAGCGAAACGCCGCCGGCACGGAAACCCGCCCTTTGGAATCGATCCGGTTGGTCGCATTTGACAGGAAGCGGTTCATGACGCGAAACACCCGTCTCCCATGACCCGCAGGCCGCTACTCGCCTACAGGCACAGCCAAAATCGGACACAGCTTCGCAAGCCGAAAGGGCGAAGACCCCCTCGACACCCCCGGAGCGGGAGCGATCACGGCTTTGCGATGATTGGGCACTGATTTGCCCTTGTGCAGTGTGCTTTTGGGATACCATGGGACCATATGGGCGTCAATGGGATGAAGCCACGTCAGACATGGCCGCAGCCTGAATATTCATAAGACGTTAAGTTTAACGAAAGGTTAGGATGGGCTTCAGGAGACGTCGCGAAACGGATTGTTTTCACAAGCGAAACCTTTGCCTGTCGCAGCCTGGAACCCCTGAGTTTCAAGCGCTTCGCCGCCCCGGGAAATTATTTTCGCCGAAGTGTTCGATGCACCTGCGGAGGCAGCGTGGTGATTTGCCAGTTGGCCTGTAAGCCGGGTTCTGTATGGCTCCGGCCGTGACCGGAACGTGGCAGCCATTCATCTGGGACGGCGCTTGCGCGACGCCTCGTGCAACCCACCCGGATGACCGGCCCGGAAACGGGCTGGGGCGCCTGCGCGTCCCGCGTCATCCCTATTCGGTTTTGCTCCCGGTGGGGTTTTCCGTGCCGTCGCTGTTGCCAGAGACGCGGTGGGCTCTTACCCCACCCTTTCACCCTTACCCGATCAAATCGGGCGGTTTGCTTTCTGTGGCACTTTCCCTGAGGTTACCCTCGCCGGACGTTATCCGGCACCGTGTTTCCGTGGAGCCCGGACTTTCCTCACCTCATCGCCTTTCGGCATTGATAAAGCGCGGCTGCCCGGCCAACTGGCACAGGCTCATTAACCGAGACCGCCCGCAATTGCCACCGAAATATGCGGCTTTGCCAAAGCCCGATCTTAGTTGCGGAAATATGCTGGGAAATCCGTGCCGTAGCCCTCGTCCTTGATTCGACCCGCAAGCAGTAGCTCTGCTCCCAGCCGGCCGATTTCATCGGAGCTCTTGGCGGCCATGCCGCAGCCGCCCGTTAGAACCGCCACACGTGGGGACGAGGTGTAGCCGATCATCGGATAGCCCGATGGTGAATAGGAAACCACGCAGGAATTGGTGAACGCCGGCGGCCGTTTTACGCCAGGAACGAGCTCCTGGAAGATCCGTACGAGATGTTCGCGCGCCTTGTCGCGGCCGGCAGTACGGAACCAGGCACGTAATTCCGCTTCGCTCTCGAATTGAAGATCGTCCGGATCGCCGCCGATCTTGATGTAGTACTTGCCGTCCGGATACCGGATCGGCGGCAGCATATAGATGCTGTCCACATCGTCCGGCGCCACCGATATCAGCGACGGCATGCCGGAAAGCGCCTCGGCTTCAGCCTCGCTAACTTCGAAGAAAGTAACGGTACGGCCATAGACCTTCATCTCAACAGGTCGCGGCAAGAGATTCTCGGCAATGGAGAAACCGCCGGCGGCCAGCAGTATTTTTTCCGCACTGAATGTCTCGCCTTCCGCGGTCGTGACCACAGCAAGGCCGCCCTCGTCGCGGATCGACACCGCCGTCTGCTTGATGACGCGCGCGCCGGCCTTTTCCGCCAGTAGCGATTGCGCCTTCACGAACCGGCGCGGGCTGATATGGCCCGCCCCATGCGGCTCGAACACACCTTCACTTCCCGGCGGGAAGCTAAAGAAGGGAAACTTTGCCTTGAGCCCGGCATCGTCGAAAAGTTCGATTTGAACCCGGAGCCGCCCGGCTGCTTCGACGACATCGCCGACATAGGCCATTTTGCCGCCGCGTTTCGGGCCCGTGACCAGGCAGCCGACGGGCGTATAGAACTGGATACCGCTATCGCGTTCGATATCCGCATAGCGGCTGATCGAACGGTTTGCGAGGCGGGCCCAATCCGTGTCCGGATCGATCGTGCGAGTGATGCGGCCCTCGTCATAATGACTGCCGAAGACACCCTGATGACTGGCTCGATCCTCAGGTTCATCCGGCCCGATAACAGCGATGCCGTCGGTTTGTCCGGCCAGGTGACGGGCGGCCGCCGCCCCCATCAGACCCCGGCCGACGACGATGAACCTGAAATCCGCTGCCATGTCATAACCCTCATCCATAGTCGCGGTTTCGATAGCACGGAAAGCGATTCCGCCCTACCCGAAATCCTGGTATGAACGTTAGTCCAGCAGTGCAAGCACCTTGCCGCAATAACGCTTCGAGATCGGATTCATGCGCGTGGCGCCATGGCCGGCATTATATTTGAGGATGGTGTTGCAGGTCGGACCGCCGCCGAGGTCCTGTGCCATGGCGAGATATTTCATGCCGAACTTGATGTTCGTTTCGGGATCGTAGAGCCCCTTGACGCCGCCCGTATAGCCCATCAGGCGGGCAGTCGCCGGCTTGATCTGCATCAGGCCGATTTCGCCTGCACTTCCACGAGTTTTCGGATTGAAATTGCTTTCGATCTGGACGACGGCGGTAGCGAGTTCGACTGCGACCCCGTTCTGCTTGGCATATTTGGCAATTAGTGCGGAGTAGCGATTTTGCCGTGCGAAGGAGGTCTCTGCATCGCGCAATTCGGCGGGAACATTGGGAGCCGGGAAGCCCGTGGTGCGGCTGACGATTTTGAGGGAAACCGTTTTCTGTTTTGCGTGACGCTCGCCCGCAGAGGCGCAATCATATCCCACCAGCAGCACGCCCATGCATGCCACAGCCGCAACAATCAAATTTTTCATGTAGTCTTTTGTCTCCAGGGGCGGGACCGCGGATAGCCAAAGCCATCACGTCCGGCTGGAGGCAAAAAGAGCCGCCGGAGTGCACAGTCCCCATTAGTCGTCTACGGCCGCGCGACACACAAACCCAGACGGCGCGACCGCCGTTCAGCGAGCGCCGTTAGACCAATGCAATGCGGAAATAATAGGGAAAAGCTGTGGCGCAGCAGGGGGTTACGCGTTTTTCTATCTATAGCCGGCTATAAATGACCGGGACAGGATGGAACGAACTCAGGAATAGCGTGGCAGCGCGGCAAGCAACCGATGAAGCGTATTGATCGTCGAAAAGTCGGCAATGCCGTCCACGCGCTCCTGCCGGAAATGGCGCTGGAAGGCTTCGACGTCGCCTTTCAGTTTTTCCGAGAATTTGCCATTTATTTCAGTACTATACCCATAGAGCGAGAGCATCGACTGCAAGGCTTCGATAGGCTGTCCCACATCGCCCTTCTGGAAGAACCGTCCGCCGGTGATCGAAGCCGGCTCAACCCAGTGTCCGACACCCGCAGCAGCCAGCCGCGCCCAGGGGAACTTCTCACCCGGATCGACCTTGCGCACCGGGGCCACATCGGAATGTCCAAGCACCCGTTCAGGCGCGATTGCCCAGCGTTGGCCGCAATCGCGACACAGTTCGATCACCGCCTCGATCTGCGCATCGGGAAATTCCGGCAGTCCCCCGGGATGGCCGGCATTGGCGATCTCGATGCCGATCGACGATGAATTGATGTCGGTCTCGCCATGCCACGAGCTCTTGCCCGCATGCCAGGCTCGGCGTTCTTCGGGAACAAGCTGCATGACGCGCCCATCCTCGAAGACGAAATAATGGCTGGAAACTTGGCTCTCCGGACGACAGAGCCAGTCGAGAGCGCCCTCAGCCGTGCCCATGCCGGTATAATGCAGAAGAATGATATCAGGCTGACGCCCATCCCGCCTCTCGCCATGATTCGGCGAAGGCTGCACATGGGCGCGAGCGAAATCGGCCTTGAATGCACTCATGCGGCGCGGCGTTCTTTCTCGATCTCGGCATAAGCCGCATTCAGAGCTGCCATGCGCTCGTTGGCGATGGCATGGAACTCTTCCGGCACCCCACGCGACATGAGGCGATCCGGATGGTTCTCGTAGACGAGGCCGTGGTAGCGGCGGCGAATCGTCGGAAAATCGTCTTGGCGGGAGACGCCGAGCACCTTGTAGGGATCGCGGCCGCCAACATTGACATGACGCGCCATGATCTGTTCGAACCGCTCCTCGCTCATATGGAAGATTTCGGCGACATGCTGAAGGAAAGCCATTTCCTTCTCATGGATCAGGCCGTCGGCCTTGGCGATATGGAAGAGACCGTCAAGCACGTCTTCCAGCACAGGGCAATTCTTCGTGCAGGTTTCGCAAAGGGACGACAGTCGTTCCGCATAGGCTTCGTAACCGGCTACATCCTGGCGCGCCAGATTGTAGAGACGGGCGACGTTCTTCGCCTGATCGGGCGGGAATTCGAAGATTTCGCGGAATGCGTTGACCTCGTTTTCCGTGACCACGCCATCCGCTTTCGCCATTTTGGCGGAAAGAGCGATTATGGCGACGGAAAATGCCACCTTGCGGCGCGTTTCCGGATCCCCTTCAAAGACGGTACGAATAGCCTCGACGACCGCCGACAGGGCATTGCCGGCAGTGCTACCGATAGCATTCAGCAATTTTTCCCAGAACGACATGCCGGTCTCGATATCCTACTCAAACAGTAGAACACCTTGATCAAATAATGGTTGCCATTGCAAGCAGTCCATTCGTCGCAAGCGCGAAAACACTTTTCACAATTTGGTAATGATGCTGCATTGCAAGCGGCCGTCCAATCGGCCCTGCCCGGCCTTGGAGGCCGAAACAAACCGCCGATTTCTTAAATTCTTTACTTTACACCCATGTCCGCCTGTCGCATCCATTCCCACCGCAACCACTGACATGATGCAGCATGACTGCAAGGAGGATCCCCATGGCCAAACAGAAAGTCGCAATGCTCACTGCCGGCGGATTGGCGCCCTGCCTTTCGTCTGCCGTTGGCGGGCTGATCCAGCGCTATAGCGATGTGGCACCTGACCTCGACATAGTAGCCTATCGCTCGGGCTACCAGGGAGTTCTGCTGGGAGACAGCATCGAAATCACTCCGGCCATGCGGGAAAAGGCCTATCTGCTGCACCGTTACGGCGGCTCGCCGATCGGCAACAGCCGTGTCAAGCTCACCAACATCGCCGATTGCGTCAAGCGCGGCCTCGTCAAGGAAGGCGAAAACCCGCTACGCGTCGCTGCCGAACGGCTCGCTTCCGACGGGGTGACCATTCTTCACACGATCGGCGGCGACGACACCAACACGACCGCTGCCGATCTTGCCGCCTATCTGGGCGCCAATGGCTACGACCTGACCGTCGTCGGCTTACCGAAAACCGTTGACAACGACGTCGTGCCGATCCGCCAGTCCCTCGGCGCCTGGACGGCAGCCGAAGTCGGCGCGGACTTCTTCGACAATGTCAGCAACGAACAGACCGCCGCCCCGAAGACGCTCGTCATCCATGAAGTGATGGGCCGCCACTGTGGCTGGCTGACCGCGGCAACCGCGCGCGCCTACATTCAGAAGACCAGCGCCAACGAATATGTCGAAGGCTTCATGATGAATGCCGATTTGAAGCGCATCGACGGCCTCTATTTGCCGGAAATGTCATTCGATATCGAAGCTGAAGGCGAACGCCTGCGCTCCATCATGGAAAAGACCGGTCAGGTGACGCTGTTCGTTTCGGAAGGCGCAGGCCTCGATGCGATCGTCGCCGAACGCGAGGCGGCTGGGGAGACCGTCAAGCGCGATGCCTTCGGTCACGTGAAGATCGACACTATCAATGTCGGCGGCTGGTTCCAGAAGCAATTCGCGGCCATCATCGGCGCCGAACGCTCGATGGTGCAGAAATCAGGCTATTTCGCACGCTCCGCCCCTGCAAACGGCGAGGACCTCCGCCTGATCCAGAGCATGGTCGACCTGGCGGTGGAAAACGCCCTCAATAAGGTGTCGGGCGTCACGGGACATGATGAAGGTCAGGGCGGCAAACTGCGCGTCATCGAGTTTCCGCGTATCAAGGGCGGCAAAGCCTTCGACATCTCCGCGCCCTGGTTTGCCGAGGTCATGGCGCATATCGGGCAGAAATACACACAGGCCTGATCGATCGGTGATCACGGACTGATTGACGATCAGGCGGCCCGATTGTCAATCAGTTGAGTTGACGGATTGCTAATCCGATGTCTTTGCTGGCGGCGAAATAGGAATAGAGGAGGATTCTATGTCCATCGAAACCTGGCTCGCTTTCGCCGCCGCATCCTGCATCATGCTGGCCATACCGGGTCCGACCATTCTCCTTGTCATATCCTACGCACTGGGCCACGGCCGCAAAACGGCGCTGGCCACGGTGACCGGCGTAACGCTCGGCGATTTCACGGCAATGACCGCTTCGCTCGCCGGCCTCGGCGCTCTCCTTGCCACATCGGCGACACTATTCACGATTCTGAAACTGATCGGCGCAGCCTACCTCGTTTTCCTCGGAATCAAGCTCTGGAGAGCCCCTATTGTGACAGGTCCAATAGGCGACAATGACAATCTCCCAGAGGAAAAACCGTTAAAAATTCTCCTACACTCATATGTTGTAACGGCTCTAAACCCGAAGAGTATCGTCTTCTTCGTTGCGTTCGTTCCGCAATTTCTCGATATGTCGAAGCCATTTCTTCAGCAAACGCTTATTCTGGAGGCAACTTTCCTCACTTTGGCGGCCTTGAACTCACTTATTTACGTGTTCGTCGCCGACATGGCACGCGGCTTCATCCGCAAGGCAAGCGTGCAACGCGCCGTCAACAGAACGGGGGGAACGCTGTTGATTGCAGCCGGCGCAGTGACCGCCGGATATCGCCGGATGGCCGCCTGAGGCGGTGCAGGGTTGCGGCGCGATCACGGATAGGTTAATGGGGATTCATAATTTTATCGATCCTGTGACCGAATTTGGCGGTCCTGTGGCCGAATTGCATCGAAATTTGGTTTGGTTTTTTCGAAAGTGACAGAATGGTAACGATCGGATTTCCCAGCCTGAAGCGCAGCGTTGCCTTGTCGGCAATGATGTGCGGCGCTCTCGCCGGGTGCGCAAGCACTCAGCAGCAGCAGACCTCTCAGGCAGAACTCCCGTCGGCACACACCAACGTGCCGCATCCGAATACGACCCTGACCGCCACCGGCACGGCCGCGCCTGCAGGCGGCGTCGCAATCGCCGCGGTATCGCCGAATTTCATTGGTCCGCGGCAGCCTCAACAAACAGCAGTGGCAAAGGCCGGTCGCGTTGTTCCGGCTACGACAAATGTTGCGGCTGCAAGCCAGCAGCAGATGGACGCAGGGCGTTTCGGCACGCCTGTTACGAGCGCTGCCAATCAGGGAACCGCCGCAATCGCTGCGGCAACGGGCGTTCCAGCTGCCGGCACCTCAGCCGCAGCAGCCTATGCCGCGTCCGACGTACCGCTGGTGCCTTCCGTAGTCGCCATTCCGATGCCCAATCCGGCGCGTCCGGGCGATGCCGCGCTCGCGCCGGCCTCCTCCTCAGTGGCTCAGAGCCAGCCGGCCATTCCGATGACATCGGATCTAGCAGCCATTCAGGTCGCCGTGCCGACACCGCGTCCGGGCTCGGCGCCGCAGGCAGAAGTCGCCTTCGCCACGCCCGCGCAGATCGGTGTTCCACGCTATGCGGACAACCGCATGCATTACGACTTCAATTTCGACAGCAGCGGTCCGACGGTCGTTCCGGCCGTCATGACCACCAGCAATACTCCGAATTACGATTCCGATGTTCCCACCGTGGAAAAGAGCTACGTTTCGAAGCTTATTCAGAAATACGCCAAGCTTTACGAGATTCCGGAATCCTTGATCCATCGCGTCGTTCATCGCGAAAGCCGCTACAATCCGAAAGCCTATAACCGCGCTGGATATTTCGGCTTGATGCAGATCAAGTATAACACGGCCAAATCCATGGGCTATGAAGGCCCGCCTTCCGGTCTCCTCGACGCCGAAACCAACATTAAATACGCCGCCAAGTATCTGCGCGGCGCCTGGATGACGGCAGACAGCAAGGCTCAAAACAAGGAAGCCAGCGCCGTCCAGCTTTATGCCCGTGGCTATTACTATGACGCCAAGCGCAAGGGCCTGACGGACGTCGCCAACGGCGATTACTGATTTATCGGAATAGGCTGAAAAGCCGGTCTAATTCGTGGCCGGCTTTATCACACCCATGATCCGCTTTACCAGAATTTGCGGCCGATAGTCCGCCCAGACCGGCGTCAGGCCCATTCGTACGACGACGAGATTGGCAGACGGGACGATTGCGACCGTTTGACCGTCGTGACCGGTCATCCAGAAAGTGTCCGCAGGCAGACCGAATTGGGCATTCAAGCCGCCAGGACCCGCAAGCCAGGTCTGAACCTGCGAGTAGATGCCCTCTGAGGCATTCGTCGGCGTACGCATGGCGCCGACGAAACCCTCCGGCAGCAGGCGATGCCCATTCCAAACCCCATCCTGCAGCAGAAACAGGCCAAAGCGCGCCCAGTCGCGAGCGCTGGCATAGAGATAGGAACTGCCGACGAAGGTGCCGCGCTCGTCGGCCTCGAAAACGGCGCTTGACATGCCGAGCGGTCCGAAAAGCGCCTCGCGCGGATAGGAGACGGCGGCGCTCAGATTGGGCAGCCGGTTCATCCAGAGGCGCGAAAGCAGCGCTGCCGTACCGCTGGAATAGCTGAAACGTTCGCCCGGCGCTGCTACCTGACGCGCATCGGCTGCGAGGCTGGTTACGTCCGCATCGAGATAGAGCATGCGCGTTACATCCGATACGGTGCCATATGACTCGTTGAAGGCAAGGCCGCTTTCCATGGCGAGAAGATCGCTGAGCTTGATGTTCTTGCGCGAATCCTCGCTCCATTGCGGCAGAAGATTCTGATCGTCGAAGGACATGCGCCCAGCCAGCATGAGCCGGCCGATGATGGCGGCATTGACCGTTTTCGTCATTGACCAGCCGATCAGCGGCGTCCCCTTGCTAAAGCCGTCGCCATAGGTCTCGCCGACGATACGGCCATCCTTGACAACGACGATCGCCCGCATGGCCGGCCCGGCGAGATCCGGATTCGATATGATATCGGCAAGCTTCTTGCCGACATCCCCCTGACCGAGGTTTACCGTATCCCCATCGGGCCACACTGCATCGTTCTTCGGCGCCTTGACCTTATTGAGGAAGACGGCGCTGCGAGCCGTTTGCAGATCACCGTCCGGCACCAGCGCGCAGCCGAGCGCACCGCGATAGAGCGCCCGGTTCGGCGCGAACAATCCCAGGAACCGCGCCGTCACCACGCCCTCGTCGCGGTCGACATAAACGCGAATGAGCTTCAATGCCGGATTGCCGGGAGCCTGTACATCCTCCTCCATCACCTTGTCCGGGTCCCGTTTGGCCACGAACGTATTGGAGCAGACGATCTTTGCCGCGTAGCCATCGCCCACCTTCAGCAATTCCGGCGGATAAAGAGAGAGCCAGACGGCCCCGCCGGCGACAATGATCAGCAGCAGAACGATAAGAGCCCCGATCACTCTCGATATCAAACGCATGTCACATACTCTCCCGAAAGTTAGGCGGAGACAATCAGGAAACGCAGCAAGATGAAAGACCCATGATGGTCAGGGCTCCTCAAATATGTGCAAGGACGCTTCTCCGCCGAATCTGCCAACAGCCCGCGTCATCAGACTGTAGCATTGCCGGGTTAAACGCCCTGAACTTCACAAATCGGTGACAGGACTCAGATGACGGAATTCGCCCCGGATGCCGGTCTCCAAAAGAACCGGAAACTCAAGGACGCTCTGCTGCAGCACAAGGCACTGTCTAAAGCGGGTCTCTCCGAGCGCCTGTTCGGAATGCTGTTTTCCGGCCTTGTCTATCCGCAGATCTGGGAAGATCCGGATATCGATATGGAGGCGATGGAGCTGCAGGCACATCATCGCATCGTCACCATCGGTTCGGGCGGATGCAACATG
The DNA here is from genome assembly GCF_003024605.1 of Rhizobium sp. JAB6. GTDB lineage: Bacteria > Pseudomonadota > Alphaproteobacteria > Rhizobiales > Rhizobiaceae > Rhizobium. Next base: position 406,771 of record NZ_PYJQ01000009.1, read on the forward strand.
CTCGCCTACCTCTCGCAAAACCCGGCCTCCATCGACGTCGTCGACCTCAATCGCCACCATATCGCCCTCAACAAGCTGAAACTCGCCGCCTTCCGACTGCTTCCGGGCCATGCTGATCTGGTGCGCTTCTTCGGAACGCCCGATATTGCGGCCAATAGCCAGGCCTACGACCAGTTCATCGCGCCGCGCCTTGACGCCGCAACGGCTGACTACTGGAACGGTCGGGATCTCTATGCTCGGCGCCGCATCACGGTGTTCAATCGCAATATCTACAAGACGGGCCTTCTCGGCCGCTTTATCGGCGCTGCCCACATATTGGCGCGCCTGCACGGCGTTCGCCTCGAAAAGATGACGGAAGCCCGCACCATGCGCGAGCAACGGCAGTTCTTCGAAGAGGAGATCGCGCCGATCTTCGACAAGCCGGCGGTTCGCTGGCTGCTCGGCCGTAAGAGCTCACTCTTCGGCCTCGGCATCCCGCCGCAGCAATATGACGAGCTTGCCAGCCTCGCGGGCGACGATTCCATTTCCGCTGTGCTGAAGCACCGTCTTGAAAAGCTCGCCTGTCATTTCCCGATGCGCGACAATTACTTTGCCTGGCAGGCGTTCTCCCGGCGCTACGCTGCCCAGCACCAAGGCCCCCTGCCCACCTATCTGAAGCCGGAGCACTATGCGGCGATCCGGGCCAATGCCGACCGTGTGAGCGTCCATCACGCCAATTTCACCGAGCTTCTCGCTTCGAAGCCCGCCGCCTCGCGCGATCGCTATGTCCTCCTCGATGCGCAGGACTGGATGACCGACGAGCAGCTCAACGGCCTTTGGGCGGAGATAACCCGTACGGCCCGCGAAGATGCCCGCGTCATCTTCCGCACGGCGGCCGAAAAGAGCATCATCGAAGGCCGCCTTTCTCCGGCGATCCGCGATCAGTGGGTCTATTTCGAAGAGCGTTCGCAGGAGCTCAATGTTCGTGATCGTTCGGCCATCTACGGCGGCTTCCACATCTACGGGAAAAAAGCGTGAGCCAGGCGGGTACGGGCATAGAAGCCAGCGATAACAATCACGCCAAGCTGATGGACGGCATGTATCGCTATCAGCGCCACATCTATGACCTGACCCGCAAGTATTACCTGTTCGGCCGCGATCGAACGATCGAACAGCTGAATGTTCCCGTCGGCGGCTCGCTTCTGGAAGTGGGCTGCGGCACGGGCCGCAATATGCTGCTCGCCTGTCGGCGCTTCCCCTCGGCCCACCTATATGGCCTTGATATTTCACAGGAAATGCTGATCTCGGCACGCAGCAATTTCCGCGGCTTGAAGCAGATGCCCGATTTTCGCGTTGCCGACGCCACTGCTTTTTCGCCCGCCGATTTCGGCGCTGAAGGGTTCGACCGCGTCATGGTTTCCTATGCGCTGTCGATGATCCCGGACTGGACAAGCGCTATCGACGCGTCCCTCGATGCGGTCGCGCCGGGCGGCGAGCTTCACATCGTCGATTTCGGCCAGCAGGAGGGACTGCCACGCTGGTTCCGGGCCATGCTCAAGGGTTGGCTGAAGAAATTCCACGTCACTCCCCGCGCCGATCTTCTGATGGTGCTCGAAGAAAAGGCTGCAGCACGGGGCATGTCGGTGAAAACCGAAAAGATCGGCCATGGCTATGCCTGGCGGGCCGTGGCGACCCGGCGCGGCGCCTGAGCGGCGGTAGATTCCCGCGCAAAATCCGGCCGCGGAGGGCTTCAAGCATGAGAATTTGCTTGAAGATAACGCATTTTTTACGTTGATATGGTGAATAAAGTGGCAAGACCAGCTGGCAACGGTATGGTCTGCCGCTCTTTCGGATTCTCGGGGACCACATTACGGAAGCCAAGTCTTGGGGCAGCAAGATCACTCGGGCCATAACAGGATATCCATGCGCCGGCTTCTGGCATGCCTACTGCCGTTCGCTCTTGCGTTGAATGGCTGCACGACGGGCTATGACGCCCTCTCGACTGCGGCCCTTCCCAAGACGAGGTTCGCCGATACGAAACCCCAGGACTTCGGCCGCGATCATCCACAGCGCCATCCCATCCATGGCATCGATATTTCCAAGTGGCAGGGCGATATCGATTGGAAAGCTGTCAAGGGTTCGGGTGTCGCCTTCGTCTTCATCAAGGCCACGGAAGGCAAGGACCGGATCGATCCGCGCTTCACCGAATATTGGAACGAAGCGAGCGCTGCGGGACTTCTGCACGCACCCTATCATTTCTTCTATTTCTGCTCCACGGCCGACGAGCAGGCCGATTGGTTCATCCGCAACGTGCCGAAGGATGCCATGGCGCTTCCGCCCGTCGTCGACGTGGAATGGAACCCGGGCTCCCCGACCTGCAAGACCAGACCGGCTCCCGAAACGGTGCGCAGCGAGATCAAGCGCTTTATGGATCGCCTGCAGGCCTATTACGGCAAGCGCCCGATCATCTATACTTCGGTCGACTTCCACCGCGAAAATCTTGTCGGCTATTTCAAGGACTATCACTTCTGGGTTCGCTCCGTCGCCAAACATCCGAAAGAGACCTACGCAGACCGCAGCTGGGCCTTCTGGCAATATACCTCGACGGGGGTCATTCCAGGCATCAAGGGGCCTACGGATATCAATGTTTTTGCCGGTTCCGAACAAAATTGGCACAACTGGGTAGCGGCAGTAGAGAAGCAGGGAAATTCTTGAGACTGCAGCCAATTCTCTCTTGCTTATGTCACAATCTTCTGTGAAAGCGACCCTATTCTATCACTGGAAAGGATCGCTCATGGATCGTGACACCATTCGACGCGGCGCTCTCGCGTTGCTCTTCGCCTCAGCCATGACCGGTACGGCATTGGCTCAAAGCGCAGCACCCGCTGCAGTGCCGCCGGCGAGCAGCGATGCCACTCCCAAAGTAGCCTGCGGTGGCGATCTCACCACGTTCCTGGCCGGCGTGAAGGCCGAGGCGATTGCCGATGGCGCGGATGCGGCCGCTGCCGACAAGACGCTCGCCGGCGCTCAGATCGATCCCAAGGTCCTTGCCATGGACCGCGGCCAGGGCGTCTTCCGCCAGACCTTCCTCGAATTCTCGCAGCGCACCGTCAGCCAGGGCCGTCTCGACATTGGCCGCCAGAAGATGAAGCAATATGCCGACGTCTTCGCCAAAGCCGAACAGGACTATGGCGTCCCTCCTGGCGTCATCACCGCCTTCTGGGCAATGGAAACCGACTTCGGTGCCGTTCAGGGCAATTTCAATACCCGCAACGCGCTCGTCACGCTCTCGCATGACTGCCGCCGGCCGGACTTTTTCCGGCCGCGCCTGATCGCGCTGATCGAACTCGTCCAGCGCGGCGATGTCGACCCGGCAACGACGACGGGTGCATGGGCTGGCGAAATCGGCCAGACGCAGATGCTGCCGCCCGATATCATCGCTTATGGCACCGACGGCGATGGAGACGGTCATGTCAATCTGAAGACCAGCGCTCCGGACGTGATCCTGACGACGGCACGCTTCCTCCAGCATCTCGGCTTCCAGCGCGGCCAGCCCTGGCTGCAGGAGGTGACGGTTCCGGATAGTCTTCCCTGGGAAAAATCCGGCATCGGCGGTACGCTGACGGCCGGTGACTGGTTCAAGCTCGGTGTCAAGCCGCGCGATGGCAACACGAGTTTCGGCTCTCTGCCGGCTGCCCTCATCCTGCCGCAGGGCCGCAAGGGACCTGCCTTCCTGACCTATCCGAACTACAATGCCTATCTCGGATGGAACCAGTCGTTCATCTACACGACTTCCGCCGCCTATTTTGCCACGCGCTTTGCCGGCGCTCCGCCCTATAACAAGGGCAATCCCGAGCCGGGTCTCAACGATGTCGATATGAAAGCGCTTCAGACCAAGCTTGTGGCCCGCGGCTATGATGTCGGCAAGATCGACGGCATTCTCGGCTCCGGCACGCGTGTCGCGATCCAGAAAGAACAGTTCCGTCTGGGGTTGCCGGCCGACGGCTGGGCGACAGCGGCACTCCTCAACGCACTTTGATTTCCCTCATTTATCGATCGAAAAGGCGGCTGCAGGCCGCCTTTTCTGTATCTGCTCCCCTCATTCTGGTAGGTGCCGCGATCCCGCGACGGCAAGAAACGGGTGGAATACCCGCGCTCTTCCGGTTTAGCTGAAGCGAAAGAGGAGAGATGCCATGAATAGTGAGCACCGAATGAGCGCATCGACCTGGGGCCTGCTGCTTTTGCTAGGGTTGATCTGGGGCGGCTCCTTCTTTTTCGCACGCATCGCGGTTCACCATGTACCACCTTTCACGCTCGTCTTGCTGCGTCTGTCCTTGGCGGCGATGGCGCTGCACATCTATCTGGCCGGTCGCCTCGGCATCTATCGGTCGCTGCGACAGCATTGGCGGCAATTCCTGCTGTTGGGGCTGATCAACAATGCGATCCCGCATGCCTTGATCTTCTGCGGCCAGACCCAAATGGGCGCCGGACTTGCAGCCATCTTGAACGCGACGACGCCGATGTGGACGGTGTTGATCGGCAATCAGCTCACCACCGACGAATGCCTGACGCCGGCAAAGCTGATCGGCTGCCTCACCGGCTTCCTCGGGGCGGCGATCCTGCTTGGCCCAAGCACTACCAGCAGCAGTTCGGTTCCAGTCTGGGCACTGTCGCTGCCGATCATCGCGGCGATCTCCTATGGCTTTGCGGCAATCTATGCCAAACGTTTCAAGGGCATCGCGCCGCCTGTCGTGGCCGCCGGCCAGCTGAGTGGCTCCTCGCTTATCATGCTCCCGGTTGCGCTGGTGATCGACCAGCCTTGGACGCTTGCCACACCTCCGGTGCCTGCAATTGCCGCCATTCTCGGCCTGGCGCTGCTATCGACCGCCTTTGCTTATATTCTCTATTTTCGCATCATCGAGCTTGCCGGCGCCGTCAATGCCTCGCTCGTCACGTTGCTGGTGCCGCCGAGCGCGCTGTTGCTCGGTTTCCTCTTCCTCGGCGAGAGGATGGGGCCTGCGGAAATCGCCGGCATGCTGCTCATAGCCGCCGGTCTGCTCATTCTCGACGGCCGGCTCTTCGTGTGGATGCGACGCAGCGTCAGAACGCACGAAACATAATCCCAGGCTCCTTCCGGAAGCCAGCGCTCACAACAAATTAATATTTATTTACAGCTCGTCAGCGAGCCGGAATCGACATTTATAAAGCAATATCAAATCGCTGCTGCAAGTTCATGAATCGCGCGGGAAGCTCCATACCGCGTCGCAGCATCGAATGTTCTTTCCAAGCAACACATTTTCGACATAAAATTTAACGGCTGACTGAGGAGAAAGACATGGGATTAACACGATCCATCAACGTCCTAGTGGTCGGTGCGGCCTTCGCTTTTGTCGTGACGATGCTTTTCATCTGACGGACTCGGCGAAATTCGCAGGCGACCAGACTCCGAGAAGTTAACAAAACCCCTGTATTATTGGAAAAGCGCATGCCCCGCCGGACATGCGCTTTTTATCGTTACCTGCGCGAAAACGCTTTAGGCGGCAGCGCCAGCCCGGGAATCCACTTTACGCTGCAGGCCGAGCCGCTCGAGCACGGCGGAAACGAGCGCCGAACGGTTCATCGTATAGAGATGAAACTCGTGAATGCCACGGCGTACCAGATCCTCGATCTGTTCGGCGGCAACATCGGCTGCGACCTTGGCTCGTTCCTCGATATTGTCGTCCAAGCCATCGAAACGCTCATCGAGCCAGGAAGGGATACTGGCGCCGCATGCACCGGCGAAGCGCTTCAGCTGCGTCAGGTTCTGGATCGGCATGATCCCCGGCACAACGGGAATCCGGATACCGGCGGCGCGAACGCGATCGTGATAGCGTTCGAACGCATCATTGTCGAAGAAGAACTGCGTCAGGGCTCGGTCGGCACCATTCTCCGCCTTGCGCTTCAGCATGTCGATATCGGCTGCCGTATCGCGGCTTTCCGGATGCTTTTCGGGATAGGCGGAAACGGAAATATCAAAATCGCCGCGCTCGCGCAAAGCGCCAACCAGTTCCGCGGCATTGGCATAACCGCCCGGATGCGGCTGGTAGGCCGAGCCGACACCGCCGGGCGGATCGCCACGCAAAGCGACGAAACGGCGAACCCCGGCTGCAAGAAACTCGTCGATCACGCGATGCGTATCTTCGCGCGTGGCACCGACGCAGGTCAAATGCGATGCGGTCGTAAACGGCGTCTCGTGGATCATCTTGCACACGGCAGAAAGCGTCGGCGCCTTGGTCGAGCCGCCTGCCCCATAGGTTACCGAAACGAATTCAGGTTCCCAATCGCTAAGTTCCGCGACGGTGTTCCACAGCTGCTCCTCAGCCTCTTCCGACTTCGGCGGAAAGAACTCGAAGGAGATGCGGATGCCCGCGTCACGGCTTTCTAATCTCGAAGACATGTCAAACTCTCCCGGCAAGAATGGGGGATGACTGGTGGCCCTGGTCGGACGCAATCAGCAACCGCGGGTCGCGCGCCAGCCAGATGGTGACGGTCAGCGCCTGTCCGCCTTCCCTCCCCGAATGAAGATCCTGCACGCGCTCCATATCCAGTCCCGCCAGTTTCAGCCAATCCGACATGATCTGATGCGAGAAGCCGAGGCGAAGATGCGCATGCTCGTCACGCAAATATTCAAGCCCGTGCGGCGCGAGATCGATGATGACAAGCCGGCCGCCGGGCCGCAGCATTCGCGCTGCCTCGTTAATGGCAACTTCCGGCTGATCGAGGAAATGCAGCACCTGGTGGATAGTGATGAGATCGAAATCCTGCTGCTCGAGCGGCAGGTTGAAAATATCGCCATGCCGCACCGAGGCGGCGGTGATGTTGGCACGGTCGAGATTGGCGCGGGCGACCGCCAGCATGTCCCGGCTTGCATCGATGCCGACGGCTCGGCGATAGTGCCCGGCCAGAAGCTGCAGCATCCGGCCCGTGCCCGTGCCCAGATCGAGGAAGGAGTCGATCGGTTGCGGACCGATAAGATCGATCAATGCCTTGTCGACATCCTCATCCGCGACATGGAGGCGACGCAGTTCATCCCACTCGGCGGCATTCCGGCTGAAATAGGCCTGGGCGCGCTCGGCGCGAATGCGCTTTACGGAGGCGAGACGTTCCCCGTCGCGCAGCAGCACCGTATCCTTTTCGGCGGTATGGCGCAGGAGGCTGCGGGCCAGCGTCACGGCCTTGCCCTCCTGCTTCAACCGAAAATAAGCCCAGGCGCCCTCCTGATAACGATCGATGAGGCCGGCTTCACCGAGCAGCTTCAAATGCCGGGAAATGCGCGGCTGCGACTGGCCGAGAATTTCGGTAAGGTCGGTAACAGTGAGATCGCCGGCCGCGAGTAGCGCAAGAAGACGCAGCCGTGTCGGCTCGCCGACCGCCTTCAGCACATCCACCACCTCATCCAAACCGAGTTTAACCAGATCCGTCATTCCACACCCAATCAAGATATAAAGATATCTTTATGTGATTTGGGTTTTCATGGCAAGAGCCAATCGGCCCGTCATGGGAATTCGACGTCGGAAATCTGTTAGTTTCCGGCGAAAACGGAACATCGACGGCAATGGCTGCATAAACGAAAACCCCGGACAAGCCGGGGTTTTCAAATAGCCAAACCGGGAGCTTAGCGAGTCAATCGCTTATGCGCCTGGCTGCCCGGATTGAGGGCATCAGGACCGAGGCGACGGATTTTGTCCTGCTCGTAATCTTCGAAATTGCCTTCGAACCATTCGACATGACCGTCACCTTCAAAGGCCAGGATATGCGTGGCCAGGCGGTCGAGGAACATGCGATCGTGGCTAATGATGATGGCGCAGCCAGCAAAGTTTTCGAGCGCGCTTTCCAGCGCCCCCAGCGTCTCCGTATCGAGGTCGTTGGTCGGTTCGTCGAGCAGAAGCACGTTGCCGCCGGATTTCAGCATCTTGGCCAGGTGAACGCGGTTGCGCTGACCGCCGGAGAGACTGCCGACCTTCTGCTGCTGGTCGCCGCCCTTGAAGTTAAAGGCACCGCAATAGGCGCGCGAGTTCATGTCGAACTTGCCGAGCTTGATGATTTCGGCACCGCCGGAGATTTCCTCCCATACCGTTTTGTTGCCGTCAAGCGCGTCGCGGCTCTGGTCGACATAACTGAGATGCACCGTCTCGCCGATACGGATCGAGCCGGAATCCGGCTTTTCCTGCCCGGTGATCATCTTGAACAGGGTCGTCTTGCCGGCGCCGTTCGGCCCGATGATGCCGACGATGCCGCCGGGCGGCAGCTTGATCGACAGATCGTTGATCAGCGTGCGGCCTTCGAAACCCTTGGTGATGCCTTCCATCTCGATCACCACCTGGCCCAGACGCTCGCTCACCGGAATGATGATCTGCGCATCACCGGGACGCTGATTTTCGGCAGCATCGACCAGCTGTTCGTAAGCATTGATACGCGCCTTGGACTTGGCCTGACGGGCTTTCGGGCTGGAGGCGATCCATTCCTGTTCGCGGCTGATCGCCTTCTGGCGGCCGGCTTCTTCACGGGCTTCCTGCAGCATGCGCTTGGCCTTGGCCTGCAGATAGGCGGAGTAGTTGCCTTCGTAGGGAATGCCGCGGCCGCGGTCGAGCTCGAGAATCCAGCCGGTAACATTGTCGAGGAAGTAGCGGTCGTGGGTGATCATCATCACGGCACCCGGATAGTCGCGCAGGTGCTTTTCCAGCCAGGCAATGGTCTCAGCGTCGAGATGGTTGGTCGGTTCGTCGAGCAGCAGCAGGTCCGGCTGCGAAAGAAGCAGGCGGCAAAGCGCGATACGGCGGCGCTCACCGCCGGAAAGGCTGGTAACTTCGGCATCGCGCGGCGGGCAGCGCAATGCATCCATCGCCATCTCCACCTGGCTTTCCAGATCCCAGAGGTTCTGGCTGTCGATGATATCCTGGAGCTTCGCACCCTCTTCCGCGGTCTCGTCCGAATAGTTCATCATCAATTCGTTGTAGCGATTGAGGATTTCGGTTTTCTTGGCAACGCCTTCCATGACGTTTTCAAACACCGTCTTATTGGGATCGAGCTGCGGCTCCTGCGGCAGATAGCCGATGGTAGCGCCTTCGGCGAGCCAGGCTTCGCCGGTATATTCCTTGTCGAGGCCAGCCATGATGCGCAGCACCGTCGACTTACCCGCACCGTTCGGACCGAGAATACCGATCTTGGCGTCGGGGTAGAAGGAGAGATGGATATTCTCGAGAATCTTCTTGGCGCCATAGGACTTATTCAGACCGGCCATATGATAAATGAACTGACGTGCCATAGCTTGGGTTGCTCCACGGACGAATAGCGTTGCGATTTGTGCCGCTATGTAGGCGAAACCCCGCCCTCGGGCAACGGCGAAACCTTGTCCGAGGGCATTATCCGCGTCAGAAAGGCCGTATTTCTCAGAAGCCGGCCGCGTCCACCATGCCACGATCGCAGCCGAACGACGTGCTGCCGGCGCCCTGGATCAGTTTGGCGAGCCGAGGTTCGCTGCCCTGCTGGGGGGAGATCGCATCTTCAGAGAGGCCGATGGTCAACTCCGAAATAACCCTGACATCACCGACCCGGCGGCAGCTCATCTTGATGCGTGCATTGGCGCCCTCGCCGAAGCTTTGATCAAAGGCTGCCTTAATGCTCTCGGCATCCAGTTCCTTGCCGATATTCTGCGCAAAGAGATCCCGCACGGCCGATGTATTGAGCTCGGCAATCAGGCCTGCGGCAATGGAGAAATATTGGTCGGCGCTCAGCTTCGTGCAGGTGCCGTGCTTGATCCATTCATGCCGCTCCAGGCCCGATTGGGTGCCCGGCATCACCTTGTCGAGCTTAGCCTTGACGTCCTGAGAAAGCTGTACCGCCGGCAGGTCCTTCCAGTCGCGGCCACGATCCGCCTGCTTCAGATCCTCGGAAACATCGCAATATTCCTGCCGCATCGGCCAGAGACCATGCAGGGAGAAATTCGTTGCGTCATGATTGTCCGGCGACTGGTTGCGGCATTCCGCCTTCTTTTGGTTCGTCTGACAAAATGCCGGCTCCCAGCTTGCCGCCAGGATAAAGCGCGTCCGTCCACGGCTATGCTCCTGCGCCATAGCGCTTGCCGCCGCCCCGACCGAAACGAGCACAACCGTAAATACCCGAAGCCACTGCTTCATTCTTACCTCCAACTAGAACATTATAGGAACAAATAAGCAGTTTGAGCGAGCGGGCGCAATCCTGAATCGCAGCGCTCGGAAAGATTTATTTCTGTGAGCTTTACCACCTATCCATTGCAATCGCGCGGATGATAACCTTTGGTCCAACTGGGGAGGAACGAATATATGTTCGCCGAGACGAAGCGCCTGAAAAGTCCGACGGGCGCAACCCTTGCCTATCATCATTTGCCTGCGGCGACCGGTGCCTGCGGCATCCTGCTGATCTCGCACGGCCTTGCCGAACACTCCCGCCGATACGAGACCTTTGCCGATGCAATGGCCCGCCAAGGCTTTCATGTCTATGCCCACGATCATCGCGGCCATGGCGAGACGACCGCCCATGACGCCCCCCTCGGCCGCTTTGCCCGAAGAAATGGCGCCGCTCAGGTCATCGCCGATGTGCTCGCCATGCGCGAACTCGCCGCACGTGCCCATCCCGGCCTGCCGATCATCCTGTTCGGACATTCCATGGGCGGGTTGATCAGCCTCAACGCCGTGGTCACGCATCCGGACAAGTTCGATGCGGTCACGGTCTGGAACTCCAATTTCAATCCGGGCCTCGCCGGCCGTGCCGCCCAGCTCATCCTGAAAACGGAACGCATGTTCAAGGGATCGGACGTCCCGAGCGGGCCGCTGCCGAAACTGACCTTCGGCAGCTGGGGTAAATCGATCGCGAACTGCCGTACCGATTTCGACTGGCTCTCGCGCGTTCCCGAACAGGTGGACAAATATATTGCCGACCCCCTTTGCGGCTTCGATGCCTCAGTCTCGCTTTGGCTCGACCTGTTCGAACTCACCTTCCGGGCACCGCAAAAGGCCCATCTCGATCGTCTACGACGCGACATGCCGATCCATCTTGTCGGCGGCGGCAAGGATCCGGCGACCGACAATGCGAAAGCGATTTCCTGGCTGGCAAAGCATTTGAAAAGAGCCGGCTTTTCTCATATTACCATTGAGATCTACCCCGACATGCGGCACGAGACGCTCAACGAAATCGGCGCCGACAAAGCCATTTCCCGCTTTGCCGACTGGTGCAAAACGGTGGCAAATACCTGATTCTCAAGGAAGTTCTGTAATGGATACCTCCAGCGGCTCCTCGGCACGATTGCCGCAATCGGAGCTGACCTTCGGTTTGGTGATGATGTTTCTCTCCGTCGTCCTCTCGCCGATCATCGACATCTTCTCCAAGCTTGCGGCAACTACCATTCCGCCCGGCGAAGTGACCGCCGCCCGCTTCATTTTCCAGGCTCTTTTTGCCCTGCCGATGATGGCGGTTCGCTGGAAATGGGGCGTGTGGAGCTGGCGGCGCAGCGGTGTCCATGCCATCCGTGCCGCGGTGCTGACGCTGTCCATGGTGTCGTTCGTCACGACGTTGCAGGTGATGGAGGTTGCCGATGCCATCGCCATCTTCTTCGTCGAGCCAATGATGCTGACGATCTTGAGCAGCATTTTCCTGAAGGAAACCATCGGCTGGCGGCGCTATACCGCCTGCGCCGTCGGCTTTTTCGACGCGATGCTGATCATCCAGCCAAGCTTTCAGGAAGTCGGTTTCATCGCCTTGCTTCCTGTCGTCACCGCGCTTTGCATCGCCGTCTATGTCATGATCACGCGCGTCGTCTCCCACAGCGAGGACGCATGGTCGATGCAGTTCCAGACGGCTTTGTGGGGGACAGGCTTCAGCCTGGTCCTGCTTGCCATCGGCCGGGCGACAGGGTCTACAATCCTCGACCCGGTGATGCCGGATCAGACGGCTATGCTCTATCTGCTCGGAGTTGGCGCTACTGCAGCGGCGGCGGGCATTCTCACGGTATATGCCTATCGCGCCGTGCCGGCCTCGACGCTCGCGCCGCTGCAATATTTCGAGATCGTTTCCGCCACGATCTTCGGCTGGCTCGTCTTCGGCAATTTTCCCGATGCGATCAAATGGCTGGGCATCCTCATCATCATCGGGTCCGGTCTCTACATTCTTTGGCGCGAGCAGCGCTTTGCTTCCAAGCCCGTATCCGATACATCTGAAACGGCATTCACGCCCTAAGCGGGAGAGCGAATCGACATGACAGACCAGAAAACCAAGAAACCTCCGCTGTCCGGTATTCGTGTCATTGAACTCGCCCGCGTTCTCGCCGGTCCCTGGGCCGGGCAGATGCTGGCCGACCTCGGTGCCGATGTCATCAAGGTGGAAAATCCCGACGGCGGCGACGATACGCGCCAATGGGGACCGCCCTTCGTCGAAGGCCAGGATGGCGAAAATCTCTCCGCCGCCTATTATCACTCCGCCAATCGCGGCAAGCGCTCCATCACCGCCGACCTCAAGACCGAGCAAGGGCAAGAGTTGGTGCGCCGACTGGTGAAAACGGCCGATGTGGTGATCGAGAATTTCAAGCTCGGCGGCTTGGTAAAGTACGGGCTGGATTATGAAAGCCTGAAGAAGATCAATCCCCGTATCGTCTATTGCTCGATCACCGGCTTCGGCCAGACCGGCCCCTATGCCGGTCTCGCAGGCTATGACTATATCGTTCAGGGCATGTCCGGCTTCATGTCGATCACAGGTGAACCGGATGGCCAGCCGATGAAAGCGGGCGTCGCGATCGCGGATATCTTCACCGGCATCTATGCCGTGTCGGCAATCGAGGCCGCGCTGATCCACGCCCTGAAGACCGGGGAAGGACAGCTGATCGACATGGCGCTGCTGGATGTGCAGTCGGCCGTGCTCGCCAACCAGAACATGAATTATCTGATCTCGGGCAAGCCGCCGTCCCGGCTCGGCAACGCTCATCCCAATATCTCGCCCTATGAAGTCGTACCCACCGCCGACGGTTATCTCATTCTTGCCGTTGGCAATGACGGACAGTTTCGGCGCCTCTGCGCCATTCTCGGCATCGAGGCGCATGCCAACGACGAGCGCTATGCGACTAACAAGGCGCGCGTCGCACACCGCAACGAGATACGGGCGTTCGTCTCTGCGCAGACGCTGAAGTGGAACAAGGCGGAACTGCTGCAAGCCTGCGAGACCAATGCCGTTCCGGCCGGCGCCATCAACACGATCGAGGACATGTTCTCCGATCCGCAAATTGTGGCGCGGGGCCTGAGGATCGATCTCGAAGATAGTGCCGGCACCGTCATTCCGAGCGTCCGCACACCGATCGTGCTGTCGGAAACGCCGTTGACCTATACGCGGCCGAGCCCGCGCCTCGGCGAACATCAGGAGGAAGTTCTGGCCGAATTGGCCGAACTGGAGGGAAAGGCAAGGACATGAAGCGAACGGGCGGGCAACTCATCGTCGAGGCTTTGAAGGCAAATGGCGTGCAGCGCATTTCCTGCGTGCCGGGCGAGAGCTTTCTCGCCGTGCTCGATGCCCTGCATGACACCGATATCAAGGTGCTCGTCTGCCGCCAGGAAGGCGGCGCGGCGATGATGGCGGATGCCTGGGGCCGCTTGACCGGCGAACCGGGCATCTGCATGGTCACCCGCGGCCCTGGCGCCACCAACGCTTCCGCCGGCCTTCATATCGCGCGGCAGGATTCGATCCCGATGATCCAGTTCATCGGCCAGGTCCAGCGGGATGCTCGCGAGCGCGAGGCCTTCCAGGAGGTCGAATTTCGCCGCGCCTTGACCGAATTCGCCAAATGGGTCGGCGAGATCGACGATGCCGCCCGCATTCCGGAATTCGTCACGCGCGCCTTCGCCGTGGCAACATCGGGTCGCCCCGGTCCAGTCGTGTTGACCCTGCCGGAGGACATGCTGCGCGATGAGGTGGAGGCGCCACAAGCGCTGCCCTATGTCCCGGTCGCCGCCCATCCCGGCCGAGGCCAGCTTACCGATCTCCGCCAGCGCCTTTCGGCCGCAGAACGACCAATGGTCATTCTCGGCGGCACCCGCTGGAACGAAGAAGCGGTTGCCGGCATCAGACAATTCGCCGAGCGTTTTAAACTGCCGATCGGCTGCTCCTTCCGCAGGCAGATGCTGTTCGACCATCTGCATCTCAATTATGCCGGCGATGTCGGCATCGGCATCAATCCGGCGCTGGCCAAAGAGATCAAGGAAGCAGACCTGCTGATCCTTCTCGGCGGCCGTCTCTCCGAAATGCCCTCCTCGGGCTACACACTGGTCGACATCCCCTACCCGCGCCAGCAGCTCGTCCACATTCATCCCGACCCTTCGGAGCTCGGACGCGTCTATCGGCCGGACCTCGCCATCTGTGCCAGCCCGGCGGACTTCGTTTCGGCTCTCGCGGATTTGGAGCCACTGCATGAGATGCCTTGGGCCGGGCGAACCGAGCGTATGCACGCCGCCTATCTTGCCTGGTCGAAAACACCGGAAAAGAGCCCCGGGGCCGTCCATATGGGCCGCATCATGGATTGGATCGAAGCCAATACCGCTGACGACACGATCTTCACAAACGGGGCCGGCAACTACGCCACCTGGCTTCACCGCTTCCATCGCTTCCGTCGCTTCAACACGCAGGCGGCTCCGACGTCGGGCTCAATGGGCTACGGCCTCCCGGCAGCGGTTGCGGCGAAACAGCTCTTTCCGGAGCGCGACGTGATCTGTTTTGCCGGTGACGGCTGCTTCATGATGCATGGGCAGGAGTTTGCGACCGCCGTCCAGTATGGACTGGCGCTGATCGCTTTGGTCATCAACAACGGCATGTACGGTACCATCCGCATGCATCAGGAACGGGAATATCCCGGCCGTGTCAGCGCCACCGCGCTCGACAATCCGGATTTCGCGGCCCTTGCCCGCGCCTATGGCGGCCATGGCGAAACAGTGAAGGCGACGGAAGAATTCGGCCCGGCCTTCGAGCGGGCGCGCGCCAGCGGTAAACCCGCGATCATCGAAATCGCGCTAGACCCGGAAGCAATCACGCCCTCGCGTACTTTGACGGAAATCGCGCAAACAAAAGGCCGGTGAGCGCGAACCCACCGGCCTTTCGGAATGTGATGAACCGACTTAGTCGAGTGCTGCCGTCACGATGAATTCGACCTTGTACTTCGGCGCTGCGAGCTTGGCTTCGCTGGTAGCACGCGCCGGCGTATTGGCCGGATCGACCCAGGCTTCCCAGGCAGCGTTCATTTCGGCGAAATAGGCGATATCGGAGAGATAGATGATCGTCTGCAGGATCTTCGACTTGTTGGTACCGGCTGCAGCGAGCAGGCGATCGACTTCGGCGAGTGCCGACTTGCACTGATCGGTGACGCTTTCGCCTTCACCAACCTGGCCGGCAAGATAGACGGTGTTGCCGTGGATGACAGCGCCGCTCATGCGGGCGCCAACGTCGATGCGCTTGATGCTCATGATCTTCTCCTGATGTTGTTCTTCGACAGGTAAACGGGGCATGGCCTACGGCCTACCCCGCAATCCAAAGGGAGGGTAAAGGGGAGTTAGCCGCGAATGTGATGCGTCTTCTGATAGATCGCCGTGGAGCGTGCGCCCGAGCGGCAATAGCCGAGCATCGGCCGCGGAAATTCGTCGAGCGCATCGACCATGCCCTGTACGGCCTCTTCAGTTACGCCCATCGGGCCAACCGGCACCTGAGTGATCTCCAGGCCAAGTTCTTTGGCGCGGGCCTCGATGACGCCGAACGGCGTCTGATCCGGGCTCTCGCCATCGGGGCGATGGCAGACGATGGACTTGAACCCAAGAGCCTTGATCTCATCCAGATCCTTTACGGTGATCTGGCCGGATACCGAGTATTCATCGTCGATCGGGCGGATATCCATGGTTCATGTCCTCTCTAAAACCGTGGCCTTGATCTACGCCGCCATAGGGCGAGCGTCAACCGCGGCCCCCTCTCAAACGAAGGCAAAGTTGAGCATGAAATTGCGGGTTTCGCCGGGCTGGAGAATATTGAATTCGCCCGCCTCCTCCAGTTCGGCGCGCGAGACCCAGCGATGCGAAACCGGCTCGATGCCAAGCACATGCGCAGGCGCACGCTGATTGCGCCAGACCTGCAGGAATGGCAGCGTATCGGTACCGAAGCGAACTCTTAAAGTCTTGCCGCCGATGGCCGCGATCGGGCCAAGGCTGATTTCGGCCCAATCCTCGCCCTTGTCTTGCGCCGGCACGCAGAAGATATCGCCTCCCTCCTCGCCGAAGGTCCAGGGAAAGCCGCCATTGTCAAGCATCTGCCCGGCAAGGCGCGTGCCGCTGTCGAACCATTTCCCGCCGATATTCATGTGGTACATCAGGAAGACCGGCATCGCCTCTGTGCTGGTATTGACGATACGGTCCGCAAGCGAGACCTCGCCCGTCGCGCCATCGATCCGCCAAAGCCGTTCGAGCCTGGCCGTCCGCCTTTCCGCGGTGACAACATCGATATCGGCACGGCATTCCGCATTGCCGTCCTCGGATTTGGTCCAAAGAATCTTGGCGGGATGAGACGAGAGGGAACCGTGAAGCGGATAGCGCTTGCCCTCATTTGGGCCGGACATTGGCTCGGGATGGCGGATATGGTCCGGCCCGCAAGTGAAGAGGAAGCCTTCCACGGAATGGCTGATACGCGGATCGCCATCGTCGGGAACCGCGCTTCCAGGCGCAAGGTTGTTGCCGTCGACGACGCAGGCGCCGATATCCAGGACGGAGCCCTCATCCAACGTCAATTTCGGCCCTTTCGCGGCAGAAAAATCCATCATTCCTTAAATCCTCCCTGATTCGGCTCCACGCGCGGGCATTGTCCCAAGATGGCTCGCAGCCGAAATAAACGGTTATTTGGCTTATCAAATATTAACCTGAACCCTTGATCACATAAATTTTTATATTTTATTCAGCATGATAATCTAAATTTCCATACTGGCGTCAAAATTGCCATGTGTGTGTCAGCCGAACGATTATCCCGAGGATTCGACAGACGTGAACCGGTTCGTAAAATTGAGTTTTGCCTTGGCAATGACTGCCGCTGTATCTGTGCTCGCGCTCACCGATGCGCAGGCACAATACTATCGCAGTGGCAACGGCAACACGGTTCTCGTCACTCCCGACGGCCGGATTCTCGATCAATATCCTTACGGCGGCGGATATTCCATGGCCCGTGACGGACGCGGCCGCCGGGTCCTGATCGATGCCTATGGCAATGTCGTCGCCACCGAGATGAGAGCCAGCGCCTATTATCCCCGTGCGCCGGCGCGCGATACCTATGGCAATAATAGCGGCCGCTATGGCGATACACAGCTTTCCAACAACGGCGATTACCAGGATTATCGTCAGTATCGCACCGACAGCTACGGAAACTACGACGGCGCCTCCGGCAATGGTTACGACCAGCAGGATCGCGGCGTCGTTACGGGCGGCATTCCGCGCGATGGCGATATCCGGAGTCAACCACTCGACAATCAGCCATTGCTCGATAAGAACCAAAGCCGCGCGAACCCGAACGGCAGGGATTATGCCTCGATAGACCCGCAGCAGGGCGCGCCTGACATCGTCAACAAGCCGGCACCGGCGGAGCCCGTCATCACCCTCAAGGGCAAGTCCAAGATGGAGATTACCGCGCTGGAGGTCTTCCTCGCGCGGCAGGGTATTTCGCCCGGTGCGATCGACGGCCGCATGGGCGCCAATGTCACCAAGGCGATCTATGCCTATCAGCAGATGACCGGTCAGACGCTCGACCCCAACAATACCGACTGGATTCTCGAGCAACTGCGCATGTCCGGCGGCATGCCGATCGTCAACTATACGATCACGGCGGCCGATGCGGCCGGCCCCTATGTCGCTTCGATCCCCGAGGACTATGCGGCTAAGGCACAGATGCCCTCGCTCGGCTATACCTCGACGACGGAAATGCTGGCGGAACGCTTTCACATGGACGAGGGCTATCTGAAGGCGCTCAATCCCGGGGTCGATTTCACCGTTCCGGGGACGACCATCAAGGTCGTCAATACAGGCCCGGGCAAGACCGGCGCAGTCGCCAAGATCCTGGCGGACAAGGGCCGCAAGCAGGTATTCGCCTATGACGCCAACGGCACGCTGATCGCCGCCTATCCGGCCAGCATCGGCTCGGCCGACACGCCCTCGCCGTCCGGCACCGTCACCGTCGAGCGCGTCGCCTTCAATCCCGGCTATACTTACAATCCGAAGATCAACTTTCAGCAGGGCGCCAACGATAAAGTGCTGAACATTCCGCCAGGCCCGAATGGCCCGGTCGGCACCGTGTGGATGGCTCTCTCGAAGCCGACCTACGGTATTCATGGCACGCCGGATCCCTCGAGGATCGGAAAGTCGCAAAGCCACGGCTGCGTGCGCCTCACCAATTGGGACGCAACCGAACTCGCCAAGATGGTCAAACCGGGCGTCGTCGTCGAATTCGTAGACTGACCTCACCTAACGAAAGCAAAGGTGAGGATTTAGCCCTTCAACAGCCTTCATGTCCCTCGGATACATTCGCGCGATATTGCTATCAAATCTTAGAATTGATATCATTCCTCCCGCTAGGAGAAATAGCGATGGCTGCCATTACCGTAAGGAATCTTCCTGACGAGACTCACCGAGCATTGAAGCACAGGGCAGAGCAGCATGGCCGCAGCACTGAAGCCGAAATCCGCGAAATTCTCGAAGAGGCCGTTCGACCCAAGGATCGATTGAAGATCGGTTCGGAACTGGCGGCATTTGGACAACAGTTTGGCGGCCTCGATCTCGAGTTGGAACGTGAGCGAGCGCCAACAGAACCAGCCAGTTTCGAATGATTATTCTAGACACGAATATCGTCTCTGAGCCGATGAAACCGGCCGCCAACAACAATGTTTTGCAGTGGTTGGACAAGCAGCTGGCAGAAACGCTTTTCCTCACAACTACAAGCCTTGCCGAACTGTTGGTCGGCATAGAGATCTTGCCGGATGGCAAGCGCAAGATAGGTCTTGATGGTGCGCTTAAACAGCTTGTCTCGCGGCTCTTTGCTTCACGCATTCTTTCCTTTGATCAGGCTGCTGCAGAGCACTATGCGCCTTTGATCAGCCGCGCGAGATCCGCAGGATATTCAATAGCCGTTGCAGATGGTCAGATCGCGGCAATTGCGGCCACGCATGGTTTTGTCGTTGCTACGCGGGATACAGCTCCGTTCGTGGCGGCGGGGATCGCAACGATCAACCCTTGGCACGAGGGTTGACTAAAATGGCTGCACCGCGATCCACTCGCAGTGCAGCCACAGCTACCTAGAAGCAATCCCGGAACAGAGCCTTGGTATTTTCAAGCGTCATCGGCACCGGATTGCCGCCGGCGCTCGGATCTTCGATCGCCATGGCGGAGAGTTCGTCGATCCGGTCTGGGGCGATGCCCATGGCCGAGAGACTTTCGGGTACTCCGAGTTCCGCACGCAGCTTCAGTACATAGTCGTAAAAGCCGTCGAAACCGCCTGAGATGCCGAGATAGGCTGCGGCACGCGCAATCTTGTCCTCAATGGCCTTGCGGTTGAAGCGCAGGACGGCCGGCATGACGACGGCATTGGTCATGCCGTGATGCGTGTTGTAGACGGCGCCGATCGGGTGTGAAAGCGCGTGGATGGCGCCAAGCCCCTTCTGGAAGGCGACGGCGCCCATGGCGGCAGCACTCATCATGTTGGCGCGGGCTTCGAGGTCCGTTCCTTCGCGATAGGCACGCGGCAGGAATTCCTTGACGAGCCGCATGCCCTCCAACGCGATACCGGCCGACATTGGATGGTAGAACGGGGAAGAATAGGCTTCCAGGCAATGGGCGAAAGCGTCCATACCGGTCCCCGCCGTGATGATCTTCGGCATGCCGACGGTCAGCTCCGGATCGGCAATGACGACGCCGGGCAGAAATTTTGGATGGAAGATGATCTTCTTCACATGCGTTGCGGAATTGGTGATGACGCTGGCGCGGCCGACTTCCGAACCAGTACCGGCGGTCGTCGGCACCGCGACGATCGGCGCAATGCCTTCAACGCTGGCGCGGGTCCACCAGTCACCGACGTCTTCGAAGTCCCAGACCGGACGCGTCTGGCCGACCATGAAGGCGACGCACTTGCCGAGATCGAGGCCGGAGCCGCCGCCGAAGGCGACGACGCCATCATGGCCGCCATCCTTGAAGGCCTTCACGCCGGCTTCGAGGTTCTTCTCGTTTGGATTCGGATCGACATCAGCGAAGATGGCGCGGCCAAGACCTGCATCTTCCAGAATATCCAGTGCCGTTGCCGTGATCGCCATCGAGGCAAGTCCCCGGTCGGTGATCAGAAGCGGCTTCTTCATGCCCAGGCTCTTGCAGGCGTCCGCGAGCTCCTTGATGCGGCCGCGGCCGAGCTTGAAGGCGTTCGGATAGCTCCAATTGGCTGAGATAGTGCTCATGCTATTACTTTCTTCAGATGATAGGATTTCGGGCGCGTCAGGTTATGGAATCCGATGACCGACAGCGAGCCGCCACGGCCGGTTTCCTTCACACCGGTCCAGCACAGCGCCGGATCGAGATAGTCGGCACGGTTCATGAAGACGGTACCGGTTTCGATTTCGCGGCCGATACGGGAGGCGCGCTCGACATCCCGGGTCCAGAGCGAAGCCGTCAGACCATAGGGGCTGTCATTCATCAGTTCCAGCGCTTCCGCGTCGCTCTTCACCTTCATGATGCCGACGGCCGGGCCGAAGGTCTCTTCGCGCATGAAAGCCATCGAGTGATCGACGTTGACGAGGATCTGCGGCGCAAGATAGGCGCCGCCGTCATCGGCCGGGAACAGCTTGGGATCGACCAGCGCCTTGGCACCCTTGGCGACCGCATCGGCGATCTGCTCGCGCACGACCTTGGCAAAGCGTTTGTTGGCCATCGGTCCGAGCGACGTCTCAGGGTCAAGCGGGTTGCCGAGTTTGTAGTTCGAAACCCAGGCCACCGACTTTTCGACGAAGGCGTCATAGAGCGATTCATGCACGTAGATGCGCTCGATGCCGCAGCAGCACTGGCCGGAGTTGTAGGTCGCTCCATCCATCAGCGTGTCGACGGCGGCGTCGAGATCGGCGTCTTCCATGACGTAGCCCGGATCCTTGCCGCCAAGCTCGAGGCCGAGGCTGGTAAAAGTGCCGGCGGCTGCGCGTTCGATCGAACGGCCGCCTTCGACTGAGCCGGTGAAATTGACGAAGTTGAAGCTGCCGGCCGCAATCAGCGCCGAGGTGGTTTCATGATCGAGGAAGACATTCTGGAAGACATCGGCGGGAACGCCAGCCTCGACGAAAGCCTGCACCAGCCGCTCGCCAACCAAAAGTGTTTGGCTTGCATGCTTGAGAATGACGGCATTGCCAGCCATCAACGCCGGGGCGACCGTGTTAATTGCCGTCATATAGGGATAGTTCCACGGAGCGATGACGAAGACGACGCCATGCGGGTCGCGCTCGATCCGGCGGGCAAAATTCGCGCTGTCCTCGACAACCAAAGGCGCCAGCGCATCGGCGGCAATCGAGGCGACATAATTCGAGCGCTCGTTGAAGCCGCGATATTCGCCGCCATACTTGATCGGACGGCCCATCTGCCAGGCAAGCTCCGGCACGATCACATCGGCCATTTCATTGAGCCGGACCACGCCCTTGAGCACCAGCTGTACGCGATCCTCCAGCGGGCGACGCGCCCAATCCTTTTGCGCCTTGCGGGCACGGGCCACGACTTCCTTGGCCGCTTCCAGCGGCAAGGCCGGGCGTTCGGCATAAACCTCTCCGTTGACCGGAGAGACGCATGTGATCATCGTCATGATCGGATTCCTGTTTTCTTGGTCATCCATTGATTGCCCGGATGTTGCATAGGTAGCAGCCGCATTCAAAGAAGAAACGGCGGACAGACAGAACATCCGAGCACCCCTGCCCGATCATAAAATGAAAATCGGGCAAGAGGCAGATCGCAAGAGCCTTACGCTCTTTCGAATCCGCGCGCCACTTCCCAATCGGTGACGCGACGGTCGTATTCCTCCTGCTCCCATTCGGCGGCACGGGTATAATGGTCGATGACATCGTCGCCGAAAGCTGCACGCAGCATCTTCGAGGTGGTCAGGGCGGTGGCGGCGTCACGCAAAGTGCGCGGTATCTCACGCACTTCACGCGCGCCGTAGGCGTCACCGACAAAGGGCGCTTCGAGCTCGAGCTTGTTTTCGATGCCGTCGATACCGGCCGCGATCAGGGCCGCAAACGCCAGGTAAGGATTGAGGTCCGAGCCACCGACGCGGCATTCGATGCGGATCGACTTGGTATCCTCGCCGCAGAGGCGGTAACCGGCGGTGCGGTTATCCTTGCTCCAGATCGCCTTGGTCGGCGCAAACGTGCCGGCCATGAAGCGCTTGTAGGAATTGATATAGGGCGCCAGGAAATAAGTGATCTCGCTGGCATGGGTCAGAAGTCCGGCGACATAATGCTTCATCATCGGCGACATGCCGTATTTGCCGCCCTCTTCGAAGAATTTCGGGCTTTTTCCGTCAAGGCTCCAGAGCGACTGATGGATGTGCGAGGAACTGCCCGCAGCGCTGTAGTTCCATTTCGCTAGGAAGGTGATCGCCTTGCCCTTCGACCAGGCGATTTCCTTGCAGCCGTTCTTGATGATCGCATGACGATCGGCCATGGTCAGGGCATCGGCGTAGCGAACGTTGATTTCCTCCTGGCCGGCGGATGCCTCGCCCTTGGAATTCTCGACGGGGATGCCGGCACCCTGGAGACCGGTGCGGATCGCCCGCATCACCTCTTCCTCCTTGGTCGTCTGGAAGATGTGGTAATCTTCGTTATAGCCGCTGGCGAGCTTCATGTTGCGATAGCCGGACTCTCGCGCGCTGTCATAGCTCTGGTCGAACAGAAAGAATTCGAGTTCCGAAGCCATGTAGGCCTTCAGCCCCATGGCCTCCAGCCGCTTCACCTGCTTCTTCAGAATGGCGCGCGGGGAATGCGGCACCTCCTCATGGGTATGATGGTCGAGCACATCGCAGAGGACGAGCGCCGTGCCCTCAAGCCAGGGAATGCGGCGAAGCGTGGCGAGATCCGGCTTCATCGTATAGTCGCCATAGCCCTTTTCCCAGCTTGTCGACTTGTAGCCGGAGACGGTCTCCATCTCGATATCCGTCGCCTGCAGATAGTTGCAGCTATGCGTTTCCTTCCAGGCGCTTTCGATGAAGAACTCCGCCTGGAAGCGTTTGCCCATCAACCGGCCCTGCATGTCGATCTGACATGCCAGAACCGTATCGATGCGCCCTTCGGCCACATCTCGCTTGAGGTCGTCGAACGTATAGCTGCTGCTCATAATTTGGTCCGCCTAGAAAATAGAAGTGGATGGGCCAGCGGCGCTGTCGGATGTAATGCTGGAGCCGCTCGGCAAGTTGAATGGGGCCGCAGCGGCGGCCCCTGCCAGTCTGATAGAAGGGGATCACACCTCGCCGACGGCCCGTTCGGCAGCGACGATATCGGCCTGACGCTTGGCGATCATGTCACCGATCGGCGGTCCTTGGAAACGGCGCTTCTCAAAGGCGAACCAGACGATTGCGGTCAGTACCAGGAAGCCGATCGTGATGTAGAGCGCCCATTCGTTCGGCGGCTGCACGCCGATGATGAAGATGATCGCCATGGCAATGATCACCAGAACGGAAACCAGCTTATAGGTGCCGATGCCCATGTTCCAAGGCCCCATCTTCGGCCATTTCGCAGTTCCGATCGCCTTGATGCCCAGAACGATCGGCACGGTGAAGGAGAGGAACAGGAAAATGACGGTGCAGGACACGACGATGGTATAGGCCGAAGAACCGGCGATGGTCACGAGCGAAGCGCCCCAGACGAACAGGACCGCAAGGATCGCAGCCGTCCAGATAGCAATCGAGGGGGTACGGAACCTCGGGCTGACGCTGGCCAGCGATCTCGAGAATGGCAGGCCGCCATCTCGTGAGAACGCATAGATCATGCGCGACGCGGACGTCACGGTTGCCAGGCCGCACAGCAGCTGCGAGATGAAGATCGCAACATAGAGGATATTGGCGACGACAGGATTGGTGATGCTGTTGATCGTCCAGAAGAAAACGTTCCAGCCCTGTTTCGAGGCCTCGTTCATGTCCGGAATGGCCAGCAGGAAGGCCAATAGCATGATGTAACCGAAAAACGACGACCACCAGACCGAGGAGACCATGCCGCGCGGCACGGAGCTCGAAGCCTTGACGGTCTCTTCCGACGTATGCGCCGAGGCGTCATAACCCGTAATCGTGTAGATCGGCAACAAAAGGCCAAGGGCGAAAACGTACCAGATGTTGTCCATCTTCGGCCAGACGGAGGCATCGCCTTCCGGCGTGCCGGAATAGTTGGTGAAGGTCCAGATGCGGCTGATGTCCCAGCTCTTCACACCGATCAGGCAGACGATGGTGAGCGCGATCGCGGCGGCGAAGATCAGATAGCCGGACATGTCGGTCAGTTTTGCCGTGAGCCTGATGCCGAAGTGATTGATCAAGGCCTGCAGACCGGTGATGATGGCGACGAAAATGATCTGGTTCGCGAAACCAGCCGAAGTAGTGGTGTCGACGGCTATACCGAACCATGGGGCGATGGAGCCGCTGAAGAAGCCCCACGTGCCCACATTGATCGCGCCAAGGACGGTGATCAGGCCGAGAAGATTGAGCCAGGCCGTCAGCCAGCCGGTGAACCGGTTGCCGAGGATCGACCCCCAATGATAGAGGCCGCCGGCTGTGGGATAAGCCGAAGAAATCTGCGCCATCGAGAGTGCGAAAACACCGGAAATCAGGCAGCCGAGCGGCCACCCGATACCGATCGCAGCACCACCGGCGCCAGAAGTGGCCTGTGCGAGCGAATTGATGCCGCCGGACAGAATGCAGATAATGGAGAAGGAAATGGCGAAATTCGAGAATGAACTCATGCGCCGTTCCAACTCCTGAGCATAGCCCATGGAGTGCAGGATTTGTATATCCTGCTTTTTGTCTAACTCTGAATAATCAGACATGCCATTCCCCCTAAAGTCAGGTCGTCCGCGGGATTGCGGAGAACCATCTGTCACATTGACCGCTGGCATTTCACCATGCGGCCTGATCGCAGTTGAACTGCTCCCCGGGGTCTTTTCTTGTATGTTCAGGCTTCCAGACTGCTCTCGAGAAGCCCTGTCAGATAATCGGCCATGACCCCTTGGCCGACGTCATCGCGAATGAGATCGTTGCGGACCTCGATCATTACGTTATGCAGACCATTGGCAAGCCCATGCAGCTTCAGCGTATGCGTGACGCCATCTTCGGGCCCGTAGGGCTGGTTGCGTTCGGTCCTGTAGAGAGGCGCCTCGGCCGCCGCGTCCAACATGCGATCGGCCAGCCAACGGTCTTCGTCATGCAGAATGCCAAGCTCCACAGTCCGCGGCTTGCCATTATAGACCGGCGTGAAGCTATGAATTGTCACGATCACGGTTTTTTGTCCCCGCGCCGCCCTCTCCCTCAAAAGCGACCGGATGCGATCGTGGAACGGGATATAGAGCCCTTCCGTGCGCGCCTTTCTGTCCGCCTCGCCAAGATGTTGATTGCCTGGGATCGTGTAGATTTCACTCGTCTCCGGCATGGCGCCGGCGCTTTCCGGCGGCCGGTTGCAATCATAGATCAGGCGCGAAAAGCGCTGAAATACCAAAGTAGCATTCAGGGCCGCGGATAATTTCCTTGCAACCGCGAGTGCGCCCGGGTCCCAGGCGATGTGACTGGAAAGCGCCTCGGCTGAAAGCCCGAGATCGCCGAACCGCTCTGGAAGTTCGCGCGAGGCATGCTCGCAAACGAGCAAAACCGCGCTGCTTCCCTCCGGCCTTTCGACCGCAACGCAATCGCCGTCCGCCTTCGACAAAATGCCTTGCTGCGCAAGCATCAGAGACGCCCCATTGCCGATTAATAAAATCTTTATAAGAAAAGAATTCTTCAGGTTTTCGTCGCTGTCAACTGGAAACTGAAATTATTTCTTCAATTGTGACATTGACTCGAATTGTGACAGCGTTGTTATATCCTGAGAAGAAAAGCGGCATCAGACCGTTTGGGGAGCAAAAATCGAGTGAGCAATGCGTCGAAGACAGTTTCGGACGTGATCAATGCGCGCTTTGACACCTTAACGCGCGCCGAAAAGCAGCTTGCCAAGAGCCTGCTCGACAACTACCCCGTTTCCGGGTTGGGCAGTATCACCACAGTCGCCGAGAATGCCCGGGTTTCAACTCCGACGGTCGCGCGGATGGTGCAAAAGCTCGGATACAAAGGTTATCCGGACTTCCAAGCCCATCTTCATCAGGAAGTCGAAGCCACGATCTCCAACCCGCTAACAAAGCACGACCGCTGGGCATCGAACGCTCCGGGCACGCATATCCTCAATCGCTTCGCCGATACCATTATGGGCAATCTGCGGCAGACCCTATCGGACCTCGACGTGGCGACCTTCGACAGCGTTGCGGCACTGCTGTCGGAAAGAAAGCGCGGGCTTTATTTCGTGGGCGGCCGCATTACCGGGGCGCTTGCCGAGTATTTTTTCACCCATATGCAGGTCATCCGGCCGAATACGACCTTACTCTCTTCGAACTCAAGCGCATGGCCGCAATATGTTCTGAACATGAATCCGGGTGATTTGCTCATCATCTTCGATATCAGGCGCTACGAGCAGGAAATGGTCAATCTGGCCGCCGCCGCCCGCCGCCATGGTGCTGAAATCATCGTCTTCACAGATCAATGGGCAACTCCGGCTGCCAAGCACGCCAAGCACACGTTCCGCGTGCAAATCGAGGCGCCATCCGCCTGGGATTCATCGGTCGTCACCCTCTTCATCGTCGAAGCCCTGATCGAAGCGGTGCAAAGCTCGACCTGGGACGAAACGAGCGAGCGCATGAAGACACTGGAAGGACTTTTCGAACAAACCAAGCTGTTTCGCAAGCTAAGCTGAGGGGGAATGAAAACAGAAAATAACGGCTGATGGAGGATGTGAAATACAGCGGCTGTCATACTTGTCGATTAGAAGCAAAAATCGACTGCGTTTTCAGCAAACCCAATGCTTTGAAGTCGTCACACAACCTTCATGTAACGTCATTAACAGCAACGCCAGACACTGAAAACCTAAAAGGAGGAAATGCAGTGATCTCGAAAATTCATCGTCTTCTGACAATTTCTACGGCGATGCTCGTCGCTTCGACGGCTATTGCCGCCGCAGAACCGAGCGCCGATCTCATCGCTGCCGCCAAGAAGGAAGGCACGCTGACCACCATCGCCCTGCCCCACAACTGGTGCGGTTATGGCGACCTGATCGCTGCGTTCAAGGCAAAATACGGCATTGAAGTCAACGAACTGAACCCGGATGCCGGTTCGGGCGATGAAGTCGAGGCAATCCGCGCCAACAAGGGCAATACCGGGCCGCAGGCTCCGGACGTGATCGACGTTGGTCTTTCCTTTGGCCCAACCGCCAAGAAGGAAGGCCTGCTGCAGCCTTACAAGGTTTCGACCTGGGATTCGATTCCGGACAGCGCCAAGGATGCCGAAGGTTATTGGTACGGCGACTACTACGGCGTTCTCTCCTTCGTCATCAACAAGGACGTTGTGAAGAACCCGCCGAAGGATTGGGCTGACCTCCTGAAGCCGGAATATGCAAACACTGTTTCGCTCGCCGGCGACCCGCGCACCTCGAACCAGGCCGTTCAGGCCGTTTACGCCGCTGGCCTTGCAGCCGGCGAAAAGGACGCCACCAAGGTCGGCGCCGCCGGTCTCGACTACTTCGCCAAGCTCAACAAGGCCGGCAACTTCGTTCCGGTCATCGGCAAGTCCGCTTCGCTCGCGCAGGGCGCAACCCCGATCGTCGTTGCTTGGGACTACAATGGCCTGTCCTGGCGCGATAGCCTGAACGGCAACCCGCCGGTCGACGTCACCGTTCCGGCTTCGGGCGTGATCGCAGGCGTCTATGTCCAGGCGATCTCGGCTTTCGCTCCGCATCCGAACGCTGCCAAGCTCTGGATGGAATTCCTTTATTCCGACGAAGGTCAGATCGGCTGGCTGAAGGGCTATTGCCACCCGATCCGCTTCAACGATCTGGCAAAGAACAAGAAGGTCCCGCAGGAACTTCTCGACAAGCTGCCGCCGGCCGCTGCCTATGAAAAGGCCGTCTTCCCGACGCTCGAAGAGCAGGATGCCGGCAAGGCCGCCATCACCACCAAGTGGGATTCCGTCGTCGGTTCGAACGTACAGTAATTTGACCTTACACGACCTCCCCGCTCCGGCGGGGAGGTTTCCATTTTTCTGACGCCGCGGATTGGGCCAATCATGAGCATCGCCACAACATCAACGGTCAGTTCCACTCCCATGATCAACAAGCGTTTGGTTGTCGACTGGCTGGGAATAGCGCCCTTCCTGATCTTCGCGCTGCTGTTTCTGATTCTCCCGACGATCTACCTGATCGCCGGCGCTTTTCTGACGCCTGACGGCAGCCTGACGCTGAAGAACATCGGCGATCTGTTCACGCCGACGATCATGAGCGCCTACTTGATCAGTATCAAAATCTCGGTCGCTTCGGCGCTCGGCGGCGCGATCATCGGTTTTTACCTGGCTTGGGCGCTCGTCCTTGGCGGGCTCCCCACTTGGATCCGTCACGCCTTCCTGACTTTCTCGGGGGTGGCATCGAATTTCGCCGGCGTGCCGCTGGCCTTCTCGTTCATCGCCACCCTGGGCCGCCAGGGTCTGGTCACGATATTGCTCGCTCATTTCGGCTTCAACCTCTACGGCACCGGCTTTAACCTGCTGAGCTTCTTCGGCCTGACCATTACCTATATGTACTTCCAGATCCCGCTGATGGTGCTGATCATTACCCCTGCGCTCGACGGCATGAAGAAGGAATGGCACGAAGCGGCTTCCATTCTCGGCGCTACCAATGGGCAATATTGGCGGATGGTCGCCCTGCCGATCCTCTGGCCGAGCCTGCTTGGCACGACGCTGCTACTGTTTGCAAATTCGTTCGGCGCCATCGCGACGGCAATTGCACTTACGGGCAGCTCGCTGAATATCGTTCCGATCGTGCTCTATGCGCAAATCCGCGGCGACGTGCTGCACAATGCCAATCTTGGCTATGCGCTGGCGCTCGGCATGATTGTCATCACCGGTATTTCGAACGTCATTTATATCTTGATGCGCATGCGCGCTGAACGGTGGCAGAAATGAAACTGCACAAATTCTTCGCCTGGATCGCCGTTGCCATCGGCCTCATCTATTTCCTGGTGCCGCTCATCGGTACGCTGGAGTTCTCGCTGCGCATGCGGCGCAACGCTTACAGCTTCGACGCCTATGCCTCCGTTTTTTCGGATTTCGGCTTCATAACGGCCTTTGGCTTCTCGATGTTGATGGCGCTTCTGACCATTATCTTCGGCATGCTGCTCGTTGTGCCCACGGCCTATTGGGTGCGGTTGCGGCTGCCGCAGCTTCGCCCGGTCGTAGAATTCGTCACCTTGATGCCGTTGGTCATTCCGGCCATTGTCATCGTCTTCGGCTATCTGCGGCTCTATAATTCGTCGTCGATTCTGCCGCTGACCGGCTATAATTCGACGACGAACATTCTGCTCGTCTGCTCCTATATTGTATTGTCGCTGCCCTATATGTATCGTTCGGTCGATACGGCGATGCGTACCATTGATGTCGGCACGCTGACGGAGGCCGCCGAAAGCCTTGGTGCAAAATGGACAACCATCATGTTCAAATGCATCTTTCCAAATGTCATGAGCGGTGTACTTTCCGGAGCGTTCATCACCCTTGCGATCGTCATGGGCGAATTCACCATGGCATCGCTGCTCAACCGTCCGGCATTCGGGCCTTACATGCAGCTCATGGGCGCAAATAGAGCTTACGAGCCCTCTGCCCTGGCCATCATAGCGCTTGCCGTTACCTGGCTCAGCATGGGCCTGTTGCAGCTCGTTTCTCGCTTCTCAAAATCCGCTCCGGTCAAGGCGTAAGGCTTCTCACCATGGCTTTTCTCGAACTCACCCACATCAAGAAGTCCTTCGGCGACGTTCAGGTCGTCCATGATTTCAATATGCAGATCGAGAAAGGAGAATTCGTCTCCTTCCTCGGCCCGTCGGGTTGCGGCAAGACGACCGTGCTGCGCATGATCGCCGGTTTCGAAACCCCGACCGCCGGCACCCTGTCGATCAACGGCAAGGATCAGCGATCGCTGAAGCCGAACCAGCGCAATATCGGCATGGTCTTTCAAGCCTACGCACTGTTTCCGAACATGACCGTGCATGACAACGTCGCCTTCGGCCTCAAGGTCGCCGGCATGGCGAAGCCCGACATCGACAAGCGCGTCAAGGAGATGCTGGCTCTCATCAAGCTCGATCATCTCGCCGGCCGCTATTCCTATCAGATGTCCGGGGGCCAGCAGCAGCGCGTGGCGCTCGCCCGCGCCATCGCCGTCAAGCCGCAGGTCCTCCTGCTCGACGAACCGCTCTCGGCCCTTGATGCCAAGATCCGTATCTCGCTACGCGAAGAAATCCGCGCCATTCAGCAGCAGCTCGGTATCACCACCGTTTTCGTGACGCACGATCAGGAAGAAGCGCTGTCCATTTCCGATCGCATCGTGGTCATGAATGCAGGCCGCGCCGATCAGATCGGCACGCCCTTCGAAATCTACAACAAGCCGGCAACCCGTTTCGTCGCGTCGTTCGTCGGCACGCTGAACCTGATCGAAGGCAAGGTCGTCGATCCCGATAACAACCGCATCATGATCGGCGATCAGGGTATCACCCTGAAGCAGTCGGTGACGGCCTACAAGCCCGGCGATACCGTATCGCTCGCCCTCCGTCCCGAAGCCGGCTCGCTGGCGGAATCGGCCAAGGGCGATACCGCTCTGACGGGGGAGGTCTCCTCGGCGCACTTCCTGGGCTCGGTCATCCGCACCCGCATGAATGTCGCCGGCAACACGATTTCCTTCGACATGTTCAACAGCCCAGGCATGATGCCTCCGAGCGTCGGCGAGAAGGTGACCCTGCGCTTCGCCTCCTCCGACTTGCTCGTGATTCAGGATTGAGAAAGGGCTCTGCATCGCAGGGTCATTTTGGAAAATTATTCGCGGACGCCGGGTCACAAGCCCGGCGTTTTTCTTTGATTTCCGTGAGGGAAAGCATCTATAGTCCACATGTTCTCAGGGCGGGGTGCAATTCCCCACCGGCGGTATGGGGAGCTTCCTCGAGCCCGCGAGCGCCTTCCGAACTTACGGAAGGGTCAGCAGATCCGGTGAGATGCCGGAGCCGACGGTATAGTCCGGATGGAAGAGAGCAAGCAGGATCGCACCTCCTCCACGTGAGGGGTGCCGCGATGCTGCGTGTTCGCCCAAGGGATAATGGAAAATAACCCTTGAAAGGCAAAATTCATGACCATTTCGATTTCTACCCAGCCGAGCCGCATCGCGATCATTCGGGCTCGCTGGCATGCCGACATCGTCGATCGCTCGGTCGACTCCTTCGTTGCCGAATGGCAGACGATCGAAGGCGCATCGCCGATCGATATCTTCGATGTGCCGGGTGCCTTGGAAATTCCGCTGCACGCCCAGACACTTGCCCGTAACGGCCGTTATTCCGCAATCGTTGCTACCGCTTTCGTTGTCGATGGCGGCATCTACCGCCATGAGTTCGTCGCCAATACGGTTCTTGATGCCATGATGCGCGTCCAGCTCGATACCGGCGTGCCGATCCTCTCGGCGGTCCTGACACCGCATCACTTCCAGGAGTCGGAAGCGCATATTCAGTTCTTCAAGGAACATTTCATCATCAAGGGCCGTGAAGTGGCCAGCGCTTGCCGCCATATTCTCGCGGAACGCGCCAAGCTGCTGCCGGCCGTCACAGTCTAGAGCAATTCCAGGAAAAAGCGGTTTTCCGTCCGGAAAACAAAGAGATAGAGTATTTTCGCGATTCGAAGAAAAGCGAAACGGCTCTAAGCTAAGCATCGTGGAGGCGTGGCATCTGCCCGCCTCCATCTTACCACGGAGAACCGTCAGTGACCGTCCTACGCATCATCCCAAATCTGCCTGCCGCCGATCCCGATGCAGCCCGCCTTTTCTATCGTGACCTCCTCGGCCTGGAGGTCGTCATGGATCACGGCTGGATTGTGACTTTCGCCTCCGAGGCGGCAACGGTGCCGCAGATCAGCGTCGCCAGCGAAGGCGGCTCCGGCACCATCGTTCCCGATCTCTCGATCGAGGTTGACGACGTCGATACGCTTTATCGCCGCGCGACATCCATGGGCTTCGGCATATTGTACGACCTGACCGACGAACCTTGGGGCGTGCGCCGCTTCTATGTGCGCGATCCTTTCGGCAAGGTCGTCAATATCCTCTCTCACCGCTCAGGTGGAAACGGGTGACTCGCTTTAGTGCTGGATATACGCCAGGCCGCTTGACCTGTTACCGCAGATCCACGTTGAAGGTGATCCGCTCCGCCGGCCACATCGACTCCGAATAGGTAATCGGCACGCCGTCCGCATCCACGTCCAGTTTGCGGGTGATGAGCAGCGGTACGGATTTCGGTTGCCGCAGGAGCCGTGCCTCTTCCGCCGTCGGCATTCGCGCCTCGATCTCCGTCGATAACCGCTCGTAATCGGTGACACCATAGCTGGCGAGCGCCGCCGAGATTGTCGGATGCTGTAATCTGGCCTTGTCGAAATCAGGAAATCGCGCGGCTGGATAATAGGAATCGCCCAATTCGACCGGAATACCATCGGCGGTCATGAGGCCGCGACGATGGATGACCGGTGCATTCAAGGCCAATTTCAAACAGGCAGCAACGCGCTCCGCTGCCGGCACGATCTCATGAACGAGCAATTCGCCACCGGGCTCGAAACCTTGTTCGATCAGGTTCTTGGAGAAGCGAGTTCGCTTGGACAAGGAATAGTCCAGCATGCCCCTATGAACGAATGTCCCTCGCCCCTGCTCGGCGCGGACCAGCCCACGCTGCTCCAAATGCCCCAGCGCCTGACGCACGGTAAAACGGCTGACGCCGAAACGCTGCATCAGTTCCGGCTCGGTCGGCAATTTCTCTCCAGGCGCGAAAGTCCCAGCGGCAATATCGGCCGCCAGGATTTCACCGATCTGATGCCAGAGGGCGCTGCCGCCCTTGCGGTCGATCGTCTCCATGTCAGACGCGCTTCTCAAGCCGGAACAAAAGCTTGTATTCGGCTGGATAGCTCAACGCATCGAGAATGCTTGGATAATATTTGCGATCCTTGGTTGCGCGCACAAAACCGTTATAGCCGAAACGCTTGACGGAGACATCGAAGCCAGCCGCCGTGAACGCCTCGATATAATCCTGCGGGGACCGATCCTGCATCGGCGCATTGCTGTTGTTGCCGATAAGCTCGAGCCATTTCGGCCAAAGGGGCATTTCGTTATGGCAACCGGTCACGGCGTAGTAGACGCCACCATTGCGCATGGCCTGGAACATCCCTTCGGCATGCTCTTTCAGTTCCGGCAGCAGATAGATCACCTCATAGCTGAAGGCCACGTCGAAACTGTCGGCAAAAGGTGATAAATCGGTCGTCACATGAAATTGCAGCGGCATATTGCCGACAGCGGCGACAGCAGCAGCCACCGACTCCGAAGCGATATCGATGCCGACGCCGCGTCGGAACGGCCGCGTGGCATAAAGCAGCCGCAGAAAGCCACCGCGATTGCAGCCGAAGTCCAGGACAGTCTTCGAAGAGAAATCCCGCTCCGGCACCGTTTCGATGAAATGCCGCCAATAGGGACTATGCGATTCGGCCATTGCGATGTCACCGTGCGGATCCTTGTGCCACGTGGCGTAAGTCGTTACTGCGTTTGCCATAATGTGCTCGCTGTTGGAGTGGACTATGCCTCAGATAACGCAGCTTCATGACAGCCCGATGAATTCGTCCGGACGACCGGACTTATAAAACAAGGCAAATAAAAAAGGGCTCTGCCGCAACGGAGCCCTTCTTACAAATGATCTCGATGAGTTACGTCCGGATCGCCTTCTCGTTCGCATCGAAACGATGCATCTGGCTCACATTCGGCGTCGCATAGACCATCTCGTCCGGCTCATATTTATGTTCCCCGAAAAGACGCGCGGTCAGAAGACCGGTGGTCTCGGATTCGAGGTAGATGATCGTATCGGCACCGAGATGCTCGACATGGATGACCTTTGCTGCCCAAGTGCCCTGATCGCGCGACAACGTGATATGTTCGGGGCGGATGCCGACGGTCTTGGCACCGTTTTCGCCGAGTCGTTCTGCAGGGATGAAATTCATCTGCGGCGAGCCGATGAAGCCTGCAACGAAGGTGTTGGCCGGGCGGTTATAAAGCTCCATCGGCGAACCGATCTGCTCGATCGCACCGGCATTGAGCACGACGATCTTATCGGCAAGCGTCATCGCCTCGACCTGGTCGTGGGTGACGTAGATCATCGTCGCCTTCAGGCTGCGGTGGAGGCGGGCAATTTCCAGACGCGTCTGCACGCGCAATGCGGCATCGAGGTTCGACAGCGGCTCGTCGAAGAGGAAAAGCTCGGGCTCGCGAACGATGGCGCGGCCGATGGCGACGCGCTGGCGCTGGCCACCGGAAAGCTCGGATGGGCGGCGAGCCAGATAAGGCGCAAGCGAGAGCATACCGGACGCCTTCTCGACACGGCTGTCGATTTCGGCCTTCGCCGTGCCGGCCTGCTTGAGGCCCAGACCCATATTGTCCTTGACGGTCAGATGCGGATAGAGCGCATAGGACTGGAAGACCATCGAGATTCCGCGCTTGGCAGGCGGCGTCACGGTCACATCCTGGCCGTTGATCAGCACGGCACCGGAGGTCACGTCTTCGAGGCCGGCAATACTGCGCAGAAGGGTCGATTTGCCGCAGCCCGACGGACCGACGAAGATGACGAACTCACCATCCTTCACCTCGAGGTCGATGCCCTTCAGCACATCATGCGATCCATAGGCCTTGCGGATGGATTTCAGTTGAAGCGATCCCACAGTCTCTAGTCCTTATAGATAAACAGGCTTGCCGGTGCGCACGCTCTCATCAGCGGCAAGGCATATGCGCAGCGATTGAACGGCGTCGGCCATATGGCGATTGAGGTCGAGATCCTCACGAATGGCCTTCAGCATGAAGGCTTGCTCGAAGTCGCAGAGCTCCTGATGGCCTGGCTCGCCATCCATGTGCAGGTCTTGATCAGGCCGGATGAATTGACCGTTCTGCCCTGTCTCGGCGCTATGCAGCCGAATGACCGATGTCTTCGTGTGCATATCGATATCGTCGGATTTGGCATTCTGATCCATGACGATCGAGACCGATCCGTTCGGCGACATCACATCCTTCACGAAGAAGGCTGTTTCCGAAATCATCGGACCCCAACCAGCCTCGTACCAGCCGACCGAACCGTCCTCGAAGATCACCTGCAGGTGGCCGTAATTGTACATGTCCGGCTTGACCTCCTGCGACAGCCGCAGGCCCATGCCGCGCACCTCGACGGGCCGGGCATCGGTGATCTGGCACATGACGTCGACATAATGTACGCCGCAATCGACGATCGGCGAGGTCGTGCGCATCAACGCTTTATGTGTTTCCCAGGTCGGGCCACTCGATTGCTGATTGAGGTTCATACGGAATACATACGGACCACCGAGCTTGCGCGCCTCCGCAATCAGCCGCATCCACGAGGGATGGTGGCGCAATATATAGCCGATTGCCAGCTTCTTCCCCGCCTTCTTCGCGGCCGCAACGACGCGCTCGGCATCTTCGACTGTCGTTGCCAACGGCTTCTCCACGAAGACATGGCAACCCGCTTCGAAAGCCAGGACGGCGAAATCGGCGTGGCTGTCGGAATAGGTATTGATCGAGCAGAGATC
The DNA here is from genome assembly GCF_003024605.1 of Rhizobium sp. JAB6. Lineage (GTDB taxonomy): Bacteria > Pseudomonadota > Alphaproteobacteria > Rhizobiales > Rhizobiaceae > Rhizobium. Next base: position 442,738 of record NZ_PYJQ01000009.1, read on the forward strand.
CGGTTTCAGCTCCCTCAATGCGGCCTCGAAATCCGGATGGATCGTATATCCCCGCAACTCCTCGGGGAGTTCCGGCCTTGAGCGATTGACGAGGCCGACGATCTCGAAGCCGGGATTATTGTGGTAGGCCAGCGCATGGCTGCGACCCATGTTGCCAAGGCCTGCAACAAGAACGCGTATCGGCTTTTCGGATGGGCTCACTTGACTGCTCCGGAGGTAATGCCGCGAATGAGTTGACGCGAAAAGATGACGTAGAGGATGAGGATCGGCAGAATGGCGAGCGTCAGCGCCGCCAGCACCGCATTCCAATTGGTCACGAACTGGCCGATGAAAATCTGCGACCCGAGCGTCACCGTCTTGGTCGCCTCGCTCGGCGCGAGGATCAGCGGAAACCACAAATCGTTCCAGATCGGGATCATGGTAAAGACGGCAACCGTCGCCATGGCCGGACGGACCAGCGGCAGGACGAGACGGAAGAAGATGGCATATTCGCTGAGACCGTCGATGCGGCCGGCATTCTTCAGATCATCCGAAACCGTGCGCATGAACTCGGACAGGATGAAGATCGCGAGCGGCAAGCCCTGCGCGGTATAGACGAGGATCAGCGCTGTGAGCGTGTTGACCAGGCCGGCAGCGACCATGCCCTGCAGGATCGCGACTGTACCGAGGCGAATCGGGATCATGATGCCGATCGCCAGATAAAGACCCATGAACGTATTGCCGCGGAAACGATATTCCGACAGCGCGAAAGCCGCCATGGCGCCGAACAGCAACGTCAGGACGATCGACACGATGGTCACGACGAAGCTGTTCTGGAAATAGGTCAGGAAATCCCCCTGCTTCAGAACGGTGTCATAGCCGATCATGCTGAAAGAGGATGGCGTGGGGACACTCAAGGGTGCGCGGAAGATCGACGCACGATCCTTGAAGGAATTGACGACAGTCAGGAACACCGGAAAAATGGCGACCAGCGTATAGGCTATCAGCGCCAGATGGACGAAGCCGGTGCGGACAACGGAAGTGCGTGCCTTGGACATGGGGCGCGTCCTCCTTAGAACTGATAGCGGCGGATGCGCCGCTGGACGATGAAAAGATAGAAGGACACGCCGGCCAGGATGATCAGGAACATCACTGTCGCGATCGTCGCGCCCATCGAGCGGTCGCCCAACTGCAGCTGGAAGCCGAAGAAGACGCGGTAGAGCAGCGTGCCGAGAATATCCGTCGAGCCGTCCGGTCCCGCCAAGGCGCCTTGCACGGTATAAACCAGGTCGAACGCATTGAAATTGCCGACGAATGTCAGGATGGAGATGATGCCGATCGCCGGCAACACCAGCGGCAGCTTGATCTTCCAGAACTGGCTCCAGCCGGTAATGCCATCGCATTCTGCGGCTTCGATGACCTCCTCCGGAATGTTGAGCAGAGCGGCATAGATCAGCATCATCGGAATGCCGACATATTGCCAGACCGAGATCAGCGCCACGGCAATCAGCGCCGTGCTCGGCTTGCCAAGCCAAGGAGCAAAGAAGGATTTCAGACCAATCACGTTCAGCAGCTCGGGCGCGACGCCCCAAAGCGGCGAGAGGATCAGCTTCCAGATGAAGCCGACGACGACGAAGGAGAGCAGCGTCGGCAGGAAGATGGCCGTGCGATAGAAGGCGACGAAGCGCAGCTTGGGCAAGGACAGGAGTGCTGCCAGCGCGACACCGATCGGATTCTGTACGCACATATGAATGGCGAAGAAGATCAGGTTGTTGCGCAGCGCATTCCAGAAATCATGCGCCCAGCGTTCGTCACCGAACAGGACCTTAAAATTGTTCAAACCGACGAAGACGGATTGATTGTCGGCGACATTGTAAAGCGACAGCCGCAGTGTCTCGATCAGCGGCAAGATCATGACCGCCGTATAAACGATGAAGGCCGGGAAAAGGAAAACAAGGATATGCCAGCGCTTGGAGCGCCTGATCGGCATGACCTCGAGGGCATCTGATGTCGCAGCGTCGCTCATGGCTTTCTGCCTGTTTTTCTTGGCTGCTTGATAAGGCGGCAGCTCAATGGTTCAAAATCCGCCCCTGCCCCGGCTCTGCAACCGGATGGAAACAACATGAGCGTGTCGATACAAAGGCGAATGATCGCCAATCCAATGATCAAAATAATGAAAAGGACGAGGAGTCCGGAGGACCCCTCGCCTATAGGACTCAGCCGTTACTTGCCGGGCTTGTACCAGCTGTCGAGGCCCTTCTGGAGCTTCTCACCAGCCTGCTCCGGCGTGTCCGTGCCATTGACTACGTTTGCGGATTCGGTCCAGGTTTCATTTTCCAGATTCGGCGTACCGCGCGACAGGATCTGATAGGTGGAACGAACGGTTGACTTGTGATTGTCACGCCAGGAGACGAATTCCTGCGCAAGCGCATCGCTCATCTTTACCGGGTGCGAGTTCAGGCTGAAGAAGCCGGGCAGAGAGTTGGCGTAGATGTTGGCGAACTCGTCGGACGCAACCCAGCTCAGGAACTTCTTGGCTTCTTCCTGATGTTTGCTCTTGGCGTTCAGGCCGACACCGATGTCCGGATGATCGGAGATGTAGGCGGTGTCGCCAGCCTTTGCGACCGGCGGCGGGAAAGCGCCCATCTTGAACTGCGCCTGCGTATTGAAGAGAGCAATTTCCCAGGAGCCGGCCGGATAGATCGCGGCCTTGCCAAGCGTGAAGAGGTTCTGGCTATCGGAATAGCTCTGAGCCTCGAAACCGTCGCCGAGATAGGGCTTCCACTTGGCCAGTTCCTTGTAAGGATCGACCCAGGGAGCGTCCGTCAGCTTTTCCTTGCCGGCGATGAGAGCCTTGCGGCCTTCCTCGCCCTTCCAATAGTTCGGGCCGATATTCTGGTAGCCCATAGTTGCCGCTTCCCAGAGATCCTTCGTGCCCATGGCCATCGGGATGTAGGTGCCGTCGGCCTTGATCTTGTCGAGAACGGCGAAGAACTCATCGCGCGTCGCCGGGACTTTCAGCCCGAGCTTGTCGAAGGCGTCCTTGTTGTAGATGAAGCCGTGGATTACGGAAGCCATCGGCACGCAGAAGGTGGACTTACCGTCATCCGTCGACCATGCGGCCTTCGCGACAGCCGAGAAGTTTTCCATGCCCTTCAGGCTCGTCAGATCGACAAGGTGCTTCTTGTTGAACAGGTCGAGCGAGGCGTCGAACGGACGGCAGGTGATGATGTCGCCAGCAGAGCCGGCGTCGAGCTTGGCATTCAGCGATGCGTTATATTCGGTTGGAGCGGTTGGCGAGAAGACGATCTTGATACCCGGATTCTTCGCTTCGAAAGCGGGGATGATCTTTTCCTGCCAGATCTGCAGGTCGTCGTTACGCCAGCTTTCAACCGTCAGCGTCACATCGGCCGCATGTACCAGGCTGACCGAGGTCAGCAGGCTCGATGCGAGAAGCAAGCCTTTCAGAACATTGGTTTTCATTTCCCTCTCCTGTTTTCCGCGCCACAACTAGGCGCTGTTCTCGATCTGAAAATCCGCTGGCCTGTCCGAGGAAACGGTCAGCGCTCCATAGGAGCCGTCAATATTGCCGACCCCTCCATGCAAAAGGCTTCAAAGGCATTGGCCCATGAGCCCGATCAATTGCCGCCTGCCGGCCGCCTCGGGCGGAAACGCTGCAAGCACCATGCGGGAAATTCATGACGAACGCCGAACCGAGATCCTCCTGATCCGGACGGTTTGAGACAACGATGAGATGCGGGCCTTGGCGCCTCGCCCTCCGACTGTTGTTCTTCTGCCGGCTTTGCCGATGCATATTCGCTCTGTTCCCTTGCCCTGAATTAAGGCCAAAAAAATACCAATTGTCCAGTCGAATTTAACTTTCAGGCGCAAAAAGATCGAGACACATATTTTTATATAGAAATTTCAAATAGATATTGGAACAGAAAAATGGGTGAGTTGCCTATTGGTAAATGGTATTTTTTTGGTATTGTATGGAAAATGGGGAACAGCCGGTATCCGGAGGCATGATGGGGCAGTTTGCAATTGGTATCGATGGTGGCGGCACGAGTTGTCGCGCGGCTGTTATAGATCATAACGGGCTGGTGCTCGGTACGGGCAAGGCCGGTGCGGCGAATATCCTCTCAGATCTGGAAAACTCACTGATCCATATCGTTGCCTCGGCAAAGCAGGCATTGATCGATGCCGGGCTCGCCCCCGAGCTGCTGCAGACGCTCCCGGCCGTCATCGGAACAGCAGGAGCCAATGTCGGCAACTACGGCAAGCAGGTTGAAGGCGCTCTACCCTTTGCGAGTACGCGCGTCGTCACAGATGCGACAACAGCGCTTCAGGGTGCGCTTGGCGATGCCGATGGGATTATCGGCGCCTTCGGCACCGGATCCGTCTATAACGCCCGCCGCGACGGCAGGATTTGGGGCATCGGCGGCTGGGGTTTCGTCATTGGCGATCAGGCAAGCGGCGCCCGTCTCGGGCGCGATTTGCTTGAAAAAGCTCTTCTCGCGCATGACAAAGTTACGGCGGGCTCGGAGCTCACGGCATCGATCATGGCCGAATACGGCAATGATCCACAGCGCATTGTCGAGTTTGCACACGCCTCCAAGCCAAAGGATTTCGCCCGCTATGCGCCGGTGGTCTTTGAATATGCAGGAATGAAGGATGCAGTCGCCATGGGTATCGTCATGGCGGCGGCAAGATCGATAGCTGAGAGCTTGGATGCACTGCTTTGGCCCGAGTGCCCTTCGATCTGCCTTCTTGGCGGTCTTGCTCACGCCTATCGTCCCTGGCTTGATGAACGCCACAAGGCGATTCTCGCTGAACCCAAAGGGGATGTTCTGCGCGGGGCCGTAGAACTGGCGGCGAAACTGCTGCGGGGCGGAGAGGATAATAGAGGATGACCGAAGATTTGAGCGCGATCTTCTCGCCGGAACGCCTTTCTGGAGGCGGTACGGGTCCGCTTTACGTCAAGCTACGGCGCACGCTTGAAGAGGCCGTGAAGGTCGGCAGACTGAAACACGGAGATGCGCTCCCTCCTGAACGCGACATCGCCGAATTTGCCGCGGTCAGCCGCGTCACGGTGCGCAAGGCGATCGACGATCTCGTGTCGGAAGGTATCCTCGTTCGTCGTCATGGCTCGGGCACATTCGTTGCAAAGCCCGTTTCTAAAGTAGAGCAGCGGCTGTCGCAACTGACATCATTTACCGAGGACATGGCGAGGCGCGGGATGACGGCTCGTTCGGAATGGCTGCACAAAGGCATCCATACGCCCTCCCCGGACGAGATGATGATTCTCGGTCTTGCCGCCGACACCCGGGTCTCGCGCCTCAGCCGCCTGCGCATTGCCGACGACCAGCCGCTCGCGATCGAGCACGCCAGCGTTTCCGGCGAATTCCTGCCGGACCCTTCCGTGGTCACGACATCGCTCTATGCGGAATTGGAAAAGCGCCAGGTGCGTCCCGTTCGCGCTGTTCAGCGCATATCGGCGACTAACATGAAAGAAGCTGATGCGGGATTGCTCGGTGTTCCTGTCGGCGCTGCGGGCCTTTCGATCGAGCGCATCTCCTATCTCGGCTCCGGCCGCGCGGTCGAATTCACACGGTCGCTTTATCGCGGCGATGCCTATGATTTCGTCGCGGAACTGACCATCGGTGCGAATTAATTCATATCGTCGAACCCCCCGAAAAAAAGCCGGAATCAAAAAAAGCCGCCCCAGCCAAGATGACCGGGGCGGCCTTTTGCATGCAGAATCGAATTCTAAGGGAAGTACTGCAAGTCCTTGAAACGACTGAATCAGGCTGCGTCGTCGACCGCGGCCTCGCGCTTCTTCGGCACATAATTGAGGACAGGGCCTAGCCAACGCTCTACCTCGGCTAAAGGCATTCCCTTGCGAGCTGCATAGTCTTCGACCTGATCGCGCTCGACCTTTGCGACTCCGAAATAATAGGAGGACGGATGAGCTATATAGATGCCCGAGACGGACGAACCTGGCCACATGGCATAGCTCTCCGTGAGCCTTACGCCCGTTGCAGCTTCAGCGTCCAAGAGACGGAAAAGTGTATCCTTCTCCGTATGGTCTGGCTGAGCCGGATAGCCGGGTGCCGGCCGGATACCGGCATAGGCTTCGAGAACAAGTTCCTCGCTAGAGAAATTCTCGTCTGGGGCGTAGCCCCAGAATTCCCGCCGCACCCGCTCATGCATCCGCTCGGCAAAGGCTTCCGCAAACCGGTCGGCCAGTGCCTTGACGAGGATCGACGAATAATCGTCATTGGCGCGCTCGAAGCGCTCCGCGATAGCCACCTCTTCAATACCCGCCGTGACGACAAAGCCGCCGACATAATCGCCAATGCCGCTGGAAGCCGGTGCAACAAAGTCCGATAGAGCTACATTGGGCCGGCCATCACGCTTTGAGAGCTGCTGACGCAGCGTATAGAATGTCGCAAGCTCCTCCCTACGGCTTTCATCCATGAAAAGTCTGATATCATCTCCCACCGCGCCCGCCGGCCAGAAGCCGATGACCGCGCGCGGACGGAACCAGTTTTCCGCGACGATCTTTTCCAGCATCGCCTGCGCATCGCTGTAGAGCTGCCGCGCCGCCTCGCCCTGTTTCTCGTCCTCGAGAATTGCTGGGAAACGCCCTCTCAATTCCCATGTCTGGAAGAACGGTGTCCAGTCGATATATTTCGCCAGCTCGGCCAGATCGTAGGTCTCGAATACCTTGGTTCCGAGGAACTGCGGTTTGACGGGCTTATAATTCGACCAATCCACTTTTTCGGCATTCTCGCGCGCCCTGGCGATCGGCAAGCGTACCTTCTCGGCCTCGCTCCGTGCATGCGCGGCGGCCACTTTGGAATATTCGGCACGGACAGTGTCGATATAGCCTTGCCGCGCCTCGGGCGACAGCAGGGCTGAGACGACACCGACGGCACGACTAGCATCCGTGACATAGACCGTCTGCCCGCGATGATAGCTCGGATGAATCTTCACCGCCGTATGGACACGGCTGGTGGTGGCACCGCCGATCAGCAAGGGAATATCGAAGCCCTGCCGCTCCATCTCAGAGGCGACATGCACCATCTCGTCCAATGACGGTGTAATCAATCCCGACAAGCCGACGATATCGACCTTTTCGGCGACGGCCCTCTCCAGGATCTTCGTCGCCGGCACCATCACGCCTAGATCGATGATTTCGTAATTATTGCAGGCGAGCACGACGCCAACGATATTCTTGCCGATGTCGTGCACGTCACCCTTGACGGTCGCCATCAGCACTTTGCCGGCCGACTGCCGTTCGCTGCCACCACCGTTGGCAGCTTTCTCGGCTTCCATATACGGCAGCAGCACGGCAACGGCCTGCTTCATGACGCGCGCAGACTTCACCACCTGCGGCAGGAACATCTTGCCCGAACCGAAAAGGTCGCCAACGACATTCATGCCGGCCATCAGGGGGCCTTCTATGACATGCAGCGGCCTCTCAGCAGCGTGGCGCGCTTCTTCGGTATCCGCTTCGATATATTCGGTAAGGCCGTTGACCAGCGCATGTTCGAGCCGCTTTTCGACCGGCCACTCACGCCAGGAAAGATCCTGCGTCTTGGCCTCCTTGCCGCCGGCGCCGCGGAAACGTTCGGCAATCTCAAGCAGACGTTCCGTACTGTCCGCGCGGCGATTGAGGACTACATCCTCGCATGCCTCCCGTAATTCCGGATCGATATTATCGTAGACAGCCAGCTGACCGGCGTTGACGATGCCCATGTCCATACCCGCCTGAATGGCGTGGTAGAGAAATACGGCATGCATGGCCTCGCGAACGGGTTCATTGCCGCGGAACGAGAAGGAGAGATTCGAGACACCACCGGAAATATGGACCAGCGGCATGGTCTTCCGGATCGTCCGCGTCGCCTCGATGAAATCGACGCCGTAATTGTTGTGCTCTTCGATGCCGGTCGCAACGGCGAAGATGTTCGGATCGAAGATAATATCCTCTGGCGGTAAGCCCGCCACTTCCGTCAACAGCCTGTAGGCGCGTGAGCAGATTTCCACTTTGCGCTCATAACTATCCGCCTGCCCCTGTTCATCGAATGCCATCACGACGACGGCCGCGCCATACATCCGCATCAGGCGAGCCTGCTTGAGGAAGTTCTCCTCGCCCTCCTTCAAGGAGATGGAATTGACGATAGGCTTGCCCTGAACACATTTCAGGCCGGCCTCAATGATCGAAAACTTGGAACTGTCGATCATCACGGGAACGCGGGCAATATCCGGTTCGGCGGCGATGAGGTTCAGGAACTCCACCATCGCCTTCTCGGAATCGATCAAGCCCTCGTCCATATTGATGTCGATGACCTGCGCGCCGTTCTCGACTTGATCGCGGGCGACGGCAAGCGCTGCCGTATAATCGGCATTGGTGATCAGTTTGCGGAATTTCGCCGAGCCAGTGACGTTGGTCCGCTCGCCCACATTGACAAAGGGAATATCCTTGGTGAGCTCGAACGGTTCCAGCCCCGAGAGCGACATGAAAGGACGGTGCTCGGCAGGCTGCCTCGGCGGATATTTCGAAACCGCCTGAGCGATTGCGGCGATATGCTCCGGCGTTGAACCGCAGCAGCCGCCAACGATATTGACCAGCCCTTCCCGCGCAAATTCTTCGATCTGGGCCGCCATTATTTCCGGCGTCTCGTCATACTGCCCGAATTCGTTCGGCAGACCTGCATTGGGATAAGCGCAGATGAAAGTATCCGCAGCCGCCGAGAGTTCCTGCAGATGTGGACGCATGGCGTTAGCGCCGAGAGCACAGTTGAGGCCAATCGTGAAAGGGTTGGCATGGCGCACGGAATTCCAGAACGCCGATGGTGTCTGACCGGACAGCGTGCGCCCCGAAAGATCGGTGATCGTGCCCGATATCATGATGGGCAGATGAACACCCTTGGCTTCGAAGCGCTCCGCGCAGGCGAAGATCGCAGCCTTGGCGTTCAGCGTGTCGAAGATGGTCTCGATCAAGATGATATCGGCTCCGCCGTCGATCAGACCGTCGATCTGCTCGCCATAGGCCAGCCGCAGATTATCAAAGGTGACCGCGCGATAGCCAGGATTGTTGACATCGGGAGAAATGGAGGCTGTTCGATTGGTCGGGCCGATGGCGCCTGCCACGAAACGGCGCTTGCCATCCTCGCGCTCGGCGCGGATCGCGGCTCGGCGCACGATTTCCGCCCCTTCCTTGTTGAGATCGTAAACCGCCCCTTCCATCTGATAATCCGCCTGCGCAATGCTGGTGGACGAGAAAGTGTTGGTTTCCAGAATGTCGGCGCCCGCCTTGGCGTAGCGATAATGAATCTCTTCTATCGCATCGGGCTGCGTTAAAATGAGAAGGTCATTATTGCCCTTCTGGTGGCAGGCACAGCCAATGAAGCGATGACCGCGAAACTGGTCTTCATCAAAGCCAAGGCCCTGGATTTGCGTGCCCATAGCACCATCAAGGACGAGAATCCGCTCGCTCGCAGCCTTTTTCAAAGCCTTGAACACCTCGCTGCCATCACGTTTCGCCGTTTCCGAACCAAAAAGATTGTCAAACATAAGCGAATTCCTCTGGCCTGATTGCGACTTCGCCAACAGATCACATAAAGATATCTTTATGTCAACATATCTATACTTTTATCGGCGGCGGCAAGCACGATGCTTCCCCGTTCCGGCTATTTCAGGAAAATAGCTGCATCTGGAGTAATTACCGATCCGGCCATGGACAACGCAGTGCCGACGACGCAGTTTCGTCCGTAATGCCATGACAGCGCTTTCGGGCGGCGCTATACGGCTTCAGGAAAGAATCCATGGAGGACGATAATGAACATACAGGCTGAACCCGCAGCGCTCGGAAACTGGAGCACGCGCGCCTATCATCGGGGTTGGCTGCTTGATCAAGCGGATGCGCTTTTCGATTTCTTCCAGTACCGCGCCGTCAATCCTAATGGCGGCTTTTACGATATGGACGATGCCGGTAAGCCGCTGGATCCGGCAAATCCTGTACGCGGCATTCATTCGACCGCCCGCATGGTGCACTGCTTCTCGATCGGATCGCTACTCGGCCGTCCCGGCGCAAACGAAATTGTCGATCACGGCATGAGCTATCTGTGGAACCATCATCGCGACACCGAGCGTGGCGGCTATTTTTGGTCGCTGAACAATGACGGCCCCGTCGATTCCAGCAAGCAGGGCTATGGTCACGCTTTTGTGCTGCTCGCCGCCTCGTCCGCAAAGACGATCGGACACCCGCTTGCCGATGGCATGCTCGCGGATGTCACGGAAATTCTGAATACGAAGTTCTGGGAAGAAAAACACGGCGCGATTGCCGAGGAATTCAATCGGGATTGGTCCTTGATCGACGGCGGCACCTATCGCGGCCAGAACTCAAACATGCACCTGACGGAAGCGCTGATGGCTGCGTTCGAAGCGACCGGCGACAAGGCATATCTCGAAAAGGCGGAGAGCATCGCCGATCTTGTCATTCGTCGCTCGGCAGGGTCCGTCGGCTGGCGCGTTGCCGAACACTTCAACGCCGATTGGGTGGTCGACAAAGACTACCGCGGCAATGAGATGTTCCGCCCGTCGGGCACGACACCCGGACATTGGCTGGAATGGGCGCGCCTGATCCTGCAGCTTTGGGCGCTTGGGGAAAAGCGGCATGACTGGATGCCGGATGCAGCCAAGGGCCTCTTCTCTCAATCCATGTCACTCGGCTGGGACAGCGAGAAGAATGGATTCTTCTATACACTTGACTGGGAAGATGTGCCTGCAAAGCGCAACAAGCTCTGGTGGCCTGCCTGCGAAGGCGCCGGTGCCGCTCATTACCTGAACGAACACGCCCCGAGCGATTTCCACGAAGAAAGCTATCGCAAGATCTGGAGCGTGATCGGCCAGGCCTTTATCGATCGCGCAAATGGGGGCTGGCATGAGGAACTGACGGAAGATCTCGCTCCCGCGCACACGCTGTTTCCTGGCAAGGGCGATATCTATCATGCCCTGCAGGCCTGCCTTATCCCCCTCTTCCCGGCAACGGGAAGCCTGACCAAAGTCATCGCCGAGGCCGGCGGCAAGATCTGAAATCGGCGGCGGCGCCCAATCGAAGTGCGCCGCCTCGCCGCTCTATGCGAGACTGAGATTGTGAAGCTCATGGCCGAGAGTGAGAGCCAGGGCTTCGACAACGAGATTATGATCTTCACGCTGCGGCAGCCCCGAAACCGTGACAGCGCCGATGCAGCCCGTGCCATTGACGAAGATCGGAAAGCTGCCGCCGGACGCGGCGTATTCGGTGCTTGAAAGCCCGTTGTCCTCGATCGTCTTGCCCTGCTGCTGCAGCCGCAGCGTGCTGGCATAACTGCTGCGGAAATAACGCAGCACCATATTGCGCTTCCGGCGAATCCAGTTGGAATTATCGGGTGTCGAGCCGGGCAAGGCAATGTAGAAAACCGGCATGGAATGCAACGTGATGTCGATGGCGACGCCCATATTGCGTTCGCTGGCGAGATCGCGCAGCAGCTTGCCAAGCACCCAAGCGGTTGAAAGGTCAAAAGCATCGAAACGCAACATTTCCTCTTGCAACTCGATACGAGCGAGATCCTGGTCGATCGTCATGGAAACCTTCTCTGAGAATTGGATTGGCCTATCAAACGCGGGCAGAACGATTTGTCCATCTATCTCTTCGGTATTTCGAAACCAAGCTGCCACTTCTGACCGATCGAGAAGTCATACTCTTCCGGCTCGAACGCCTCAAAACCTCCGCCTGGATAGAAGGTCAGCTCTCCGACGCGAACCCATTCCGCCGACGCATAGAGATCGACGCGAACGAAATCGATATCGTGAGCAACCGCTTCAGCGACCTGGATCATCTCGTCAAGCCGCGGCGGACGGGCCACCTCGCCTGGATATAGGCCGAGATAATCCCGGTCGTAGAAGGGCAGCTTCCGCCAATCGGGCGTATAGTTGCATGAATAGCCTCGACCGTTCTCGCGTATATCGATCTCGATATGCGAGACCTTTCCACCAAATGTAAAGAGGCGGTAATCCCAGGGAATAAGCCCGTCGACGAGCAGCATGCTTTCAATGAGAATGCGAGGCTTCAATTGGCTGTACGCCCACTCCCTATTGTAACGAGCATGATCGATCGCCAGCCATTCGCCGGACGGGTCGTTCTTAAGGAGCCGATCGACGTCAGCTTCGCGGTAGAGAAATCGCCCTACGCCGCTCGCATGGGTCGGCTTGACGACGGCCGGCAACGAAATCTCTGACCAATCCACGGAGGCCAGATCGCGCCCGACCCAAAGCGAGGGAATCACATATTGGCTGCCAACCCTTTCGGCAATTAGTACTTTGGCATCAGCCTTGTCTATGAGACGCGGAAAAAGAGGATTGCGATCATATAATTTACGTGCCTGCACCTTCTCGGTGAAGGTTTGGGGGGACGACAAATTCGGAAACTTGCCGCGAATGGCGCGATATTTAAGTGCGCAATATGGCTTATCAGATAAAGGCGACATTAGCCGCCAGAGAAGGTTGTGCCCCCGCTCGCGCAATCCCTTCTGCAGATATCCCGGAATGAGAAATCCATCTCGGCCGGCAGCGCGATCTGTCATAGCGACGGTCTCGAATTTCAACTAGAAGCAAGTGAAAACTATCAGCCGCTCTTTAACACAAGGTTATGCGTCGACGTTCAATATAGACGGCCATGAGCCCGTCCGCATCCAACCTCCTCAGAAGCTCGCTGATCAGCCTGGCAGCGACGTTCATCTCGTTGACAGCCGGTTTTGCGAGCAGCATCGTCGCGGCGCGGCTCCTTGGTCCTGCAGGGTCCGGCAAAGTCGCCTACGCCTTATGGGTTGCCACGTCAGCTGCCGCATTGGCTGACATGGGCCTGCCTCAAACGCTATTGCGCAATACGGGGCACAACAGAGGCGATGAGAATGCATGGAAGGCGCTGGTCCGCACGGCGCTCCGCCGGTTTCTTATATCGGTGAGCATGGTCGGCGTCGGCATTCTTCTCTTTGCTGCGATCACCCACGCTTATCGCGATGCACCGCATGCATGGTTCTGGCTGGTCACGGGGCTCCTCTTTCTTAGTTATGCCTTTTACGCATTTTCCACAGCCGTGGCACGAGGACGAAATCGGTTCGGTCAAACCGCCCGCACCACTTTATTGGGCGGTGCCATGCAGATACCGCTCGTCTTCCTCGGAGCTTGGTTGCTTGGCCCGACGGGCGCTTTGATCGGCTATGTCGCGCGCTACCTGCCGCAAGCGTTGAAATTGCGCGACTACATCGATCCGACCGCAAAATACGCGCAAGAAGCACTAACGCCGGAAATGCTCCGCTACGGCCGGTACATCTGGTTCAGCGATCTCATCGAAATCCTTGTTCTTTCCCGCATTGAGTTCCTTTTTCTGGGCGCTTTTCTCTCGCCAACAAGTATCGGCTACTTCGCGGCCGCACTCGGCTTGGCCAGCCTCATCGAACAGATCATGCTCCAAATATCGCCGGCATTGATCGTCAACTTTACCGAAGCCCATGCCAGAAGCGACCAGCAATCACTTAATGCAGCCTATGAGCGCGTCATCCGAATAGTCGCGATGATCTTGCTACCGATCAGCATGGGTGGCGCGATCATTATGCCTGAACTGTTGCCTCTGACCTTCGGCGATGCCTTCAAGCCCGCGATTCCGGCTGCAGCCACGCTGCTGGCCTTCATCTGGCTCGCCGGTTTGTCCGTAATCCCCTGGGGCATGATCAGCGCTTCCGGACGCAGTGCCATTTTGCTGCGCATTCAGCTTGCAAGCGCTGCAGCAACAATACTCTTGCTAGCCATTCTCGTGCCATCCCTCGGCCTGGAAGGGGCTGCCTTGGGGCGGGGGATGATCGTGACCTTGACGTTTGCGTTGCTCAGCTGGATGGCATGGAAATATGTCCGAGTTACCATCCCCATAACCGCCTTGGCAAAGACGATCCTTGCGGCAGTTCTCTGCGCTGGCGCCGCAAACCTCTGCATTTCCAGCCTCGACGGGCTGCTGGCGCTTTTAAGCGCCATTCCCGCCGGAGCGGTCACCTATCTGCTCGCTATCCGCTTCTTGCGCTTGATTACGCCGGAGGACCTACAAATTCTGATGGCGACGGCCGGTGGAAAGTTACCGAGCGTATTTCATCCCTTGACCGGCAAACTGTTGAGCTTCCTTGCGACCGGCTGAGCGATCATGGGTTTCATACGCAGCAGCCATAGTTTGCCGCGCGACTTCCTCCCAGGTCATTATTCCATCGCGGAAAGCGGCCGAACGCTGCATCGCCAGCGCTGCATCGATCTTCTCTCGCCAGGCAATCTCGCCATCCAGCCGATAGCCAATGCCGTTGGCCCGGGTAAACGGAACAAGATCGGGTAACAGGATCGGCAGGCCACAATAGCTATATTGCGCGAGTTTCAAACTCGATTCCGCAAGATAGACCTCATCTGCGGCCAAACGATAGGGAGCAATACCAAAATCAGCATGTTGCAGATAAGGGATGATGCTCTCAAAATCCCTTTCGCCATAGATCGTGATATTCGGTCGAACCCAGCCGTTCCAGGTGACGCCAAAGACATGGAAATTTACATCCGGCGCGGCAACAGCCATCGCGGCTACGGCAGTTTGATCAAAAAGCATATTGCCGACGGAAATCGCGTTGCGAGTACCAGGCGCATAAGGAGATGGCTGCTCATCATCAAACAGGGCCGCATCGACGCCCTGCGGGATAACCCTTATGCGTCCGCCTGAGGGAAGCATGGCTCCAAGCCGCTCTGAAGGAACACAAACCGCATCGAAGCAGGAAATCTGCCGAGCTTGTATATCCTGTAGCGCAGGTGCCGCTCCGATTGTCCTCAGCAGGTCGCGGCAAAAATATAGAGTCCGTGCCATCGGATTCAACTTTTTGACCTTAGCAAAGAAAGCGAGCGCGGAACCGCTCTCAACCAGCACCAGATCCGCCTCGGCTATAGCGCGGCTCATAAAGGGCGGAAAATAACTGCCGTAGAATCGAAAGAATGCAGAATTAGCGGCATTAAGAAAGCGGTTGTTGGAACTGAAGGCATAAACCGGAGGAAGATAGGCGCCGGCTCTCAAATTAGCAGCGATAGCCTGAAACCGGTTCCCCTGATCTTGAGACAAGGCGAGAAAGCGCCGGCGATCCTTGAGCAAAGTGAGCCAGCTGTGACCTATGGTAAGAAAATGGACTTCATGCCCCTGCTCGGCCCAGCGGGATGCTATGAAGTGGATCGACGCTTTCCGATAGCCGCGCAGAAACACGTGCGACGTCAGGATCACGATTTTTCGTCGTAGCTGAGCCTCCCGACCGGCCAGTTCTAGTTCACCATTTGCCAAAAGCGGTCCCCAACAGCGACTCTCAGCCGGTTTATGTCATGACCGACATTCAACGTCGATGAGGTCGCGGCGACGAACAGTCATGTCCGGGGCATTGATGCCGCAACCAAGCCCATTCCGGGCGATATGAACCGCAAGCGTCTAACATGGGGTTAAAGTTGCATCATCAGACGTCACGTTCCTAGGCTGTAGTTCTGCTTCATGCATTGGAAGTGAATCCTAAAGTCATCAATCCGGCCTTAAAGGCATGTCGCTCTCGCTTGCTTGCAGGAAGCGAACAGGTCATTGATAAAGTTCGACGAATGTCCCGCCAGAGGAATACTCCTGCATGAATGCAAAATATGCACTGCCCGCCATACTGGCCTGCACCTGTGCCACAACATCGGCTCTGGCCGACAGCCCGGCGCAATTAGTGCTGCGCGACGGCTTCGATGGCAAGGATTTCGCTCGATCTGGGCACCTTTACTATCGCGATAATGCCGAACAAAAGGCGGGAACGATCGAATTTCAATCAGACGTAAAACGTACCGGCGCGGGTGCACTGAAGCTGAGCGTCCGGCCCTTCTGCCCGCCGGATAAGGCAAACTGCAGTGAAAGGGCGGAGATCTGGGAGCGCACCAAATATCGCGTGCCCTACAACCAGGGAGTTTGGTACGGTTTTGCCGTAAAGTTCGCCGATCCCATACCCTCTGGCGACCATCGCTACCTCATCGCACAGTGGAAGCGGGAAATTGGGCCGAAAGCCGAAGGGGACTTCAGTCCCTTTCTCGCATTGCGGCTCAATAACGGGAAGCTCTTCGCGACTGTTGAAACTAACTACGTTGCGCCCATCAAGAGCCAGAAGTCCGAAAATAAAGGCAAGGGCTGCAATGATGACGAAGCGCCGGTCTGGTTTCGTCCCGATACCAATCAGATGCGCGCCTTGGTCGCCACGGACGACAATTGGGATGAATCCGACGGGCAAGAATTTACAGGTTGTACAGACGCGATCAAAGTCATAAATCGCGGCAACAAATTGCCGACACCGGCATCAGGCTGGATCGATTTTGCCATTTATAGCAAACCAGGCCCGGATGGCTCAGGTCACATTGAGATATTTGCCAATAATAAATGGATCGTTACTGTTACCGGCCATATAGGACATGCGGATCATGGATTGGGAAAAAACCAATATTTCAAATTCGGCCCGTATCGCGCCGCGGATACCACTATATGGACACTTTACTACGATGATTTTCGTCGGTCCCCCCACTGCGCCGATGTACTCTCGGATGCCAACCTTTGCCCCATGAAATGACAAGGCTGCCGACAACGTATAGCGGCAGATCAATATGGTCAGGCGCGCTGCGAGAGCACACTTTTTTAAGAAGCGGCCGAACTTTTTCCTTTCTCCATAGTTATCCTCCTTCGTGAAGGAGGTGACCGAGATGCTTACTACCCACCGTGATTGCAAACAACATGTGAAGAGGAATGCCATACCCTCTCTGGGCGAAATCGAAGGTCGAGTTGCGGTCCTGGAGGTTGTCGCTCAGTCTGCCCTTGCGCATGTGTTCGACGAAGGCGAAGTCGATATTGATGCAGCTTTGCTGGCCCAAATTCGCAGAGCCATGCATCGTAAGTGTAAGGACTTGAAACTGGACGGAGAAGATACGGCATCGGCACTTTTATACGCCGAGGAGTTGATCGAGGCCGCCGTTAAGGCGTCGCATCCCATCCGTCAATGATGCCTTCCCGGCCGAGGCTGGCGTTATCCCTCCTAGTGGCGCTGGCAGTTGCGCTTGGCGTCCTGTTGTTTGTTGCGCCCCACGATAGGGGTGACAGGCTGATCCCTTCTCCGGCACCGCCCACTGGGCATCAAAATAAACAATAATGTGTTCAAGAATGAACCCACGTCACGTTACGACACAGAGTCTGTCCCATATCAGGCAGCCATTAACGTCACCCAGGGAAGTCGGTTGCAAATTTCCAAAACTCCAAGCAGTGTTCGCTTCATCCCACCAATATCAAGCTCCAACATGAATGGTGTAGCGAATGTCTATTATGGTCACCACGCCGCTTTACCCCGATGACATCGACGTCCTCGCAGGCGCACTTTTTGCATGGTGTGCCGAACGCAGTATCAAATTACAAAGTCAGGAAGCTCTGTCTGCGGCCAATGTAGCCATTGACCTCTATAACGCCGGCTATCAAACGCAAGATCGGTTGCTTGACGCATTACACAATTACGATTTGCACTGATGTCTTGCCCAGACCTCAAGTTTTGCATCTAAAATCAGAGCGCAATTTCTCTAGGTAGCGCCTCTACAATACTGCGATAATCACCGCAATTATGCCGATGTCTCTTCGAAGACACCGGCGATGCAGTCTCGCTCTTCGAGGATTCCCATCCATTCATCCTGATGATAAGCGGAGTCGTAGATCAGCGTGAAAGGACCTTGATAGCCAGCCCAATTGGAAAGCTTAATGCAGCGAACATAATCCTCTGCATCAAGGCCTGCTGCCGAATACCGCCCCTTTGCATGACAGAGTTCGGCGCGGCCCATGATCTTTGCGAGATCCTCATATTTGCCGGCTCGCTCCCAATTGCCGAAATCTCCATTGAGGCCGACTTTACCGTGCAGAGCGTCGAGAATCCGATTGACCTCCCTCGGCCCGGGCAGGAGATCGAACCAATTTTCTTCATATCGGCCGTGCCGGTCGCGTTCATTCCGGCGGGAGACTGACCGAGCAATCGCGTGACCGGAATGTCGGCCGCGCCGGCAACGATCTGCAGGAAAGCCATCAGAATATCGGTGAGGCCGGCGAGCGGCGCGCTCTTACTGTCATATTCCTCCTCGGCATCAAGGATCAGCGTCCCATTGACGCCTTTGATGGTGTTGGCGAGCGCATAGCGGCGCAGCACGGCATCTTCATAGGCTTGGTTGCCGATATTGGCGGAGAATTGCGGGACCTTGATGATGTCGATCTTGGCTTCAAAAACTAGGCTGGCAATATTGGCCGCCGTGCTGTCGGCATTCTTGATCGCGTCGAAAGTCGCGGTGAGCACGCTTTCGCCCCAGGCCTGGCTACCCATTCCGCCAAACTCTTCATTCGGCGTCATCGCACCTTTGAAGACGACGAGCCGAGACGGATGGATAGTCACCTGCATGCCACTGGCACCGGTCAGCGTGTAGAATTTGGGCTTGCCATACCATTCCGAACCGGGGTTCCCCTCGATGTCGCCAGAGGCCAGCTGCCGGCGCGTCAACACCGTCAGATGCTGTAGACCGCCCTTGCCAACACCTTCGACCTCGAGCGGCAATGCTGGATCGGCATCTTCCGTGCCAATGAACAGGCCAGCGCCACCGAAAAGCCGTGCTTTCGTCGCTGCTTCCAGCACTTTGCCGCGCAGATTGAGCCGGCGCTCGTCCGCTTCGATCAATCCGATCTGATCGCTCGCGGCCTGCCAGTTCCGCCATTTCCGGCAGCTATCCAGAGCCGGGATGTCGACGATCTTGCGCGGCAGCCAGGAGCCGCGATAGGCGGCGATGATCTGCTCGTCCGTCAGGATCGGCTGCGTGTAGAAAACCGATGCCGCCTTGTCGCGTTCGGTGCCCATGCGGGATGCAAGGCTCACCAATCCGTCGCGAACCATCGAGAATACCTGCCCCATGGACTGTCCTTTGATGTCGTGTGATGAAGAGGCTCGCACAAGGCGAGCCTAGAAGTTGCTAAAGCTGAAGGACGAACTCAGCGCGAGTTCGTTCAAAGCATCGGCGAAGGCATCGACTTGATCGTCGAACTGCCCATTGGGAAAGGCACAGATCTCATCGAGAAAGGCCTCGTTCCAGTCTCCACGCAAAAGCTTGACGTTTCCCGCTTCAGCCTGCGCCGAGGCGGGTTTAGCGCGCGTCGCCTTGTCGCCGGTTGGTGATATGGCTTTTACGGGAAAGCCGGCGAGCAGCTTGATCTTGGTTTCCGCATCAGCCTTACCGGCCGCACCGGGATCCTGCGGCATGCGGATCGTCACCGTCGGTCCATCCTGCGACGCCGTATTCTTGAGATTGCGCTCCACCTCAGCGGGCGACCAGCGCCCGCGCGCGACGGTTTCGACATAGAAAATACCACCGACCAAAGCCATGCGCAGACCAACGGTCCAGTCTGGCTTACGACCGGGACGCGCTTTCGAAGCCGCGAAATCCCAGGCGCGGCAACGCTTTGCACCTGCAGGCAGCACTTCGACGATCTCGAAATCACCGCGCTGAAACAAACCGCCCGAGCGAGGTGCAGGCCGCTGCTGAAATTGGCCGGCCACCGCATAGGAGCCGAGTGGGATCTTATCCCGCTCGACCACCGCCCGAGGAAAACGCTGCGGAAAAAGCAGCTCGCCTTCCCCCGTTCTCGGATCGACAAATCCGATCGAGGTCCGACAACGGCGCTCCGGCTCGAATTCCATCGGCAGCATCAGGTGCTCGTAACCGAGCCCAAGCGCGAGGATCGTACCGGAGACATCCGCCTCATGCAGTCGCTGCATCACGACGACGATCGCCGAGCGCTGAGGGTCGTTGAGCCGCGTCGGGACAGATTCACGAAAAGTGCGGACCGTGGACAGGCGCTCGGCCTCCGATTCCGCCCCATCGACGGAATGCGGATCGTCGATGATGACACGATCGCCGCGTCCACCGGTCAGCCTCGAGAACGGCACACCTTGCCGCGAGCCCATGCAGCTATTGGCGAAGGCCATCTCGCCCGTTCTCGTCAGCTTGACCCGATCGCCCCAGAGTGCCTGATACCATTCGGAGGCAACAAGGTCGCGCATGCGCCTATTATCGCGCTTGGCATAATGTTCCGAATAAGAGGCCCCGAGATAGCGCATTTGCGGCTTGCCTTTCGCTCCCCATTCCCAAGCCGGCCAGAAGACGCCGCAGAGAAGCGACTTCATCGTGCCTGGCGGGACGTTGATCAGAAGACGCGTAATCTCACCCGATGTCACGGCCTCAAGATGCTGACAGATGGCATCGATGTGCCAGCCGTGGACATAATCGACCGAAGGCTCAACGACATGCCAGGCCTCCCGAACGAAGCCCGTCAGCGATTGGCAGTCGGCCCGAATCCGCTCGGCATCCATGGCAAGCCGGGTGGCAACCTCCATCTGCTCGCGCTCAGCTCTCCGCCTCGCCTTCTCCTCTTGGATCGCCGCCATCATCGCCGCCGGATCCGGCAAGCGGGCCGAAGAGAGATTCGAGTATCGCAAGCTGCTCATCCGTGGCATTGCTCAGGTCAATAGTGATGCCGCGGCCTCCCTTGGTTCCGGTGCCGGAGCGCTCGCTCGGTTTCTGATGAACATAGGACGCGGCGATCTTCGCCATTTCATCGCGCCGCTTCTGGTCCGCCTCGTCGTCGCGCATCACTTTCAGCATATAATCAAGCGGCGTATCTTCGGTGGAAACAACCTTGCGGCGGCGCGCACGCGGTTTGCGCAGCGCTGCCGGCTTCTCGGCATTGGTCATGCGTCAGATTTCCGATGGAATTTTGAAAGAAAACAAGCAGTTCAAAAACAACGCTTGCGGTCGACAGTGCGTCGCTGCAACTGTTCTCATCATGCCAAAATAGATACCCCATTTCGGCGCAATTGGCGACACCCTTGAAG
The DNA here is from genome assembly GCF_003024605.1 of Rhizobium sp. JAB6. Classification (GTDB taxonomy): domain Bacteria; phylum Pseudomonadota; class Alphaproteobacteria; order Rhizobiales; family Rhizobiaceae; genus Rhizobium. Next base: position 463,743 of record NZ_PYJQ01000009.1, read on the forward strand.
CGCGCCCGGCGCGCAAGGAATGAGGGCTTTGACGGAGACTAAAAATAACCATTTGAAATTGCAGAACAACCTTACACCTCAAGGTCCGACGAATTGAACGATATAACTTTCAACTTCACCCGTTGGCTTCGAAATATCCGAGATGTGCGATCAAATTCAGTCGAGGGAATCTCTTGAACAGATCCACGCCAGATGACCATCCGGATGGCCGCCCCGTGAGCGAGGATCGGGTTCGGCGGTTCATCGCCGCCAAGCTCCCGGTCCTGCCCGTTCCCGGCATCCCCGATATTCGGCTGCATAAAGCAGGCCCCAAAAGCGAGCTGCGGCGTCTTGCGGAACAAGATCCGCAATTCGGCTCACCTTATTGGGCGCATTACTGGGGAGGAGGTCTGGTTCTGGCTCGTTATCTTCTCGATAAACCCGAAATTGTGGCTGGTCGCTGCGTATTGGATATGGGCGCCGGCTCGGGAATTGTCGGCATCGCAGCCGCAAAGGCGGGCGCAGCGAAAGTATATGCCGCCGACGTCGATCCCTATGCAATTGTATCTATCGAGCTTAATGCCGCACTCAATGAGGTGATGATCGATGCGGTACTCGCCGATTTGACGAAAAGCCAGGCGCCTGATGTGGACGTCGTATGCGTCGCAGATCTTTTCTATGAAGAAGCGCTTGCGGAAAGCGTCATCGCATTTCTGGACCGCTGCCTCGCTCGGGAAATCATGATTCTGATCGGCGATCCATGGCGGGCTCATCTGCCGGCGTCGCGTCTTCGGCTCCTGGCAGAATACTCGGTCCCAGATTTTGGCGAGGTCACCACAAAGACTCGCCCAGCTGGGGTCTTTGCACTTGGGTGAATAAAGTCACCGATCGGAGAGATCGACGCATCACAATGATTACGGGCTCGGACCGCATCATTGCGACGGCTCAGGCTTTCATCTTGGCGCGCCGGCGGTTCCCGCGCTCCAGGCGTTTGGCCAACTCGGCAAGATCAGGATTTGCCGCATCGAAGACGGGCCGCGCGTCTTCCGGCAGCCAATGGGTTTCATGTTTGGGCGCCTTAGGCCGTATTCGGTCGAGCCCGCCTGGCGCATTCGGCATCATCGGCGCTATGCGCGACCAATCCGGCTCCTGCAGCATCGATGAGGCAGCGAGAAGTACATCGGCAAGTTTCTGGAACTCGCTGTGGATACGCCGTTCGGCCGTGCGCCGTACGCGCCCCGTCCCCGCGCAGAAGTCCCGAAACGAACCGGCGATATGGGGTGCTGCGAGGCAAATGGACCATCGCGAAAGCAGAATGCGCCGCTCCACGTCCTTGACGTGAACCCGAAGCCATTCCTGCAAAACCTCCTCTGCCCGGCTGATCGCCGCGGCACTCGGGCGATAGCGAATACGGATATCGGCATGGTCCGTCGACTCGGGCAAAACCTCCGGCCAAAGCGTCCGCATCTGGTCGGGCCGAATGCCGCGCACATCGAGATGAACCATCGTATCGGCAGCTTCGACGAAACGCGCGCGGATGACCAGGCTCAGGTCGGCAATCTCGGCCGCGCGGCGGGAAAGGTCATCAAACTGCGAGGCGGACCGGTGTATCAAGTCGTTTCTCCAGTTCCTGATAAATCAGTGTTCGCAATGTCGCCCGAACGGGCCACGGCCGTCGCGCCACCGCATCCGTGCGCAATGTGGCAAGCGCAATATCGTCGAAGGCGCCCAGAAGATCGCCCGGGCGCTGCAGTGCCCAATCCTGACGCTGCGCCAGGACGTCGGATACCGCACCGATCGTGTCCGACCAAAGTTCATCGCGATTACTCCCGGTTTGCCGGATGCATCGCAGAACAAAAACCAGATGGCCGTCCCCGTAACGGCCCCGGATTTCCTGCATCGTACCGCGCGCGTGGCTCTCCGCAGCCGCACGGCGCCGATGGACGGGAACCAGCTTGATGCCGAGCCCATCGAGAAGAAGATCTAGCCTGCCTTTGGTCATGACAGTTCAACTCCTTTTGCCGGGAAATTTGTTGCCTCTTTCCATGGGCGCTCAAACAGCGCTTGCCACGGCGGCGGTAGAACTGGCCGATTTCGGCTTGAAAAAGGCTTCCGCCTTCGAAATCGCCTCCACCCTCGCCCCATCGCGCAGCATGGGCGTGTTGAGATAAGCGACCATCGCCTCGCCGGCGGCAGCTTTGGCAGCATCCTGCGTCGCGAAGACGATCGGTTCACCGCGCTTATCCCGGAGGATCTCATTTGTCGCTCGGTGAACCTTGCGAATCCAGCCGAGATGGCCACCTGCAACGGCTTCCGTTCCAATTTGAAATTCGTTCATAGCAACCTCCCCCGGCTCGCTTGGCCGGGTCTATCTCTATAGTTTCCGATTGAATTTTAACGTTCGGGTGCCCGCCTACCCTCTGCACAGCTTCGCCGCCATGCCGGCTCTTTGGGCTCAAGCTTGGGATCTTCAGCAATGTGGAAGTGAATTTGGTCTCCCTCAGGAGCACCGGAATCTTCATCCTCTAGGGATGGCATTGGCGATTTCCAAATGACCGACTTTATCGCGATCACCATAGCAACGAAAAACAATGCCGCGCCGATGCAGGCGAGAAGGCCTTGAAGCATCTCGATCATGGCAGCATCTCCTGATCAGCCGCTTCCGAAAAAGACTTGGCCTCCGTCATTTCCGCAGGCTCGATGGCTGCATCACAATTCTCGCAATGCAGCTCGATGACCTCCGCGATGGATAGAATTCGGAAGCATCCAGGACACCCCCAGAAGCGATCGAAATACCCAGCCCGAGACGTTACTCTCCTGTTTCCGCTGCCTGTGATCATGACTTCACCTCCAAAACACTGTCTGCCGCGTACCGTGTCAGGCCGCTCAACTGCCAAACAGCGTTTTGCGCCGTCAGCATCTTGATAAACACAAATTATGTTGATAATAATGGCAATGTCAACATGATTTATGTCGAAAATTTTGCGAGGGTCAAAAGATGCAGAAATCCATGGGCGAACGACTGAGAGCGGCGCGCGAAGCCGCAAATTATCCATCGGCCACGAAAGCGGCAGAAGCCCTAGGCGTAAGCCTGTCCACCTATCGCGCACACGAAAACGGTCAGAACGAATTCAGTGCCGAAGTCGCCAATCGCTATGCCAAGAAATTCGGCACGACCGCGGCTTACCTTCTGACCGGCGAAGGCGTGCGCAAAACCGAACGCCCGGCGCCGAACATTGTCATGTCCTTCGATCCCGACGAGCAGGATCACGATGGATTTGCCGAGAGCGGAGACGAGCTCAGCTACAGCCGCGAGCATTGGAAGCCGCAGATCCAAGGCGCGACACCGGAGGTCGACGTCAAACTTGGCGCCGGTAGCGGCATCGTCGGGGAAGTCATCAATCTCCCCGTCGGTTCGGGCAATGTTGCCGGGCATAAGATCGTTGCAGAATGGCTAATCCCTACCGGCTATCTGCGAAACGAGGCCAAGGCCTCCCCAAACCACACGATCATCATGGAAGTCGTGGGCGATTCCATGCAGCCGACTTATATGCCGGGCGATCGCGTCATCGTCGATCTCTCACAGAACCAAATGACCACCGATACCGTCTATGCGATCAGCGACGGTTATACGGAGCCGCAGATCAAGCGCCTGCAGCGGGTTCCCTTTAGCAGACCAAGCGAAGTCAAGATCATCTCCGACAATCCGGCACTGGAAACTTTTACCGTCGAATTGGACCGCTTGACGATCATCGGGCGAATCTGCGGTCATATCGCACGCAAATAAAACCAATCTAGGCCATAGACATTCTTCTATTTTAGCCACGCGATCGACATGAATTATGTTGACATAAATCGTGTTGAGTGGCAACTTCGCCGAGAAGAGCCGTTGGCCCTGAATGGAATGAGCCCGGGCAAGAGCAGGATCTCGCCCGAAGTTAGCGAAACCGGACAGGCCAAGTGCAACGATTGGAAAGGCCGCAAGGCCATCGAAGGAGAGCGTCATTCATGCCGAGACAGCCGAATGCTTTCATGACCGCACGGGCAGATGCCGTGAGAGAAGCCGGTAGTGCCGGAACATTGCCGATCGCCAAGACGGGAGAATGATGGTGTACGCTCCGGAATTCTCCTGCGAATATTCGTTCGATGAACTCAGCATCCGCCTATGCGATCGCTGGGAAACCGGGTTGCTATTGTACGGGCGCGCCGAGCTGACCTCCGCGGGAGCCGATTATGAGGACGAGTTCTATGTATCTGAAATCAGGCTGGATGGCGGCGCAAGGCTGGCGCGGCCGAATGCCTCGAACAATGCAGGCGGTTTCGAATCGGAATTGTTCCGGCGGATAGCAGCCGTCATTGAGGACGACAGAACGCAGGCGGGCCGTCACGCCGCCGAGCTTTTCGTGTCTGCATTGGAGCAATCCAAGGAGCTCGACCCTGATCAAAACCGCAAGCTCGGTCGGGAGAGAAAGCTGGAGACATTCGCAACATCGTATTGAGGTTCGACATGCAAACATCGAAATCCAACGGAGCTCGCCGAAACTATGGACGTCACCGAGCACGAGTTTGAAGAAATCCGTCTGCTGGAACAGAAACTGCATCTCGCCGAAGTCCGGCAATCGCCAGAGATCGTTGCAGAACTGCTGGCGGAAGATTTCGTTGAATTCGGCAGTTCCGGAACGGTTTATGACGATAGGGATGACCTAATCGCTCGCCTGGCGGCAGAAAAGGTGGAGAAACCCTCCCCATTAATCAGTTCCCGCAATTATGCTTTTCGGCGGATCTCGGCGGATGCTGTTCTCGTCACCTACCGAAGCGTCAGAGAGGCCGAAGAGAGCGGCCCGGAGCGGCATACTTTACGGAGTTCGATCTGGCAGCGTATCGACGGGCGATGGCAGATGATCTTTCATCAGGGAACGCCCACGGCTCCGCAGGATTGACTCCACCAGGTGGCGACACTGCCCTCGTAAGCCATGAAAGCTGGGACGAGCGGGTAAGATCAGCGGAGCCCAGGCGCCGTATCGTTGGTTTTATCGTCCGTGAGACCGAGGTTATCCGCCATCCGGATGAGGTCGGCGACGGAGTCGGCCCGCATCTTGCGCATGGCCTGACCGCGGTGGACCTTGACGGTGATTTCGCTGAGACCGATCTCGGCAGCGATCTGCTTGTTGAGGAGACCCTCTCGCAACGAGCGCCATCACCTCGCGTTCGCGTGGCGTGAGGGTCGAAAAGCGCTCATGAAGGTCCACTTCCGCCGCCTGCTTGCGCAGCCGGATGCGATCGATTTCGAGTGCCTGCCTGATCGCATCGAGAAGATCCTGCTCGCGGAACGGCTTTAAGAGAAACTCCACCGCTCCCGCTTTCATCGCTCTGACGGACATCGGCACATCGCCGTGCCCGGTGAGGAAAATGATCGGGATCGCATAACCCGTCCGCGCAAGCTCATCCTGAAAATCAAGACCGCTCGCATCCGGCATCCTGACATCAAGCACGATGCAGGCCGGCCCCTCAGACGGGGGAGACGTCAGGAAATTCCGCGGCGATGCAAAGACACGCGCATCGTAACCGACGGAGCGCAACAGGCTATCCAGTCCATCGCGCACGGATGGATCGTCGTCGATGACGTAAACGGTCGGCTGCTGTCCCTGCATTCCCTACCCCTTTGCCTTTCCGCCGAGCGGCAAGGTGAAACCGAAGACGGCTCCGCGTGGAAAATTCGGCGCGGCATAGATGGTCCCGCCATGCGCCTCGATAATGGACCGGCTGATGGCCAGCCCCATTCCCATGCCTTTCGGCTTGGTCGTGTAGAAGGCTTCGAATATCCTGTCCGGCATTTCGGCCGGCATGCCGACACCCGTGTCGCGCACGCTGACGGTCACCTTCCGTTCGTCCGCGGCAGCGCTGACGAGCAACTCGCGCGTTTCCGCGTCCAGCTCCGCCAGAGCTTCGATCGCGTTGATAACGAGATTGAGGATCACCTGCTGAAGCTGGACGCGGTCGCCGGCGACCAACGGCAGATCGCTCGCCAATTCGGTGCGGAACAGGATCTGGCCCCTTCGGATCTCGCTGCGGACGAGTTCCAATACATCATTGATCATCTGGACCAGATCGACTGTATCGTGAGACGGCGATGAGCGCGCTACAAGTCCCCGGACGCGGCCGATGACATCGCCCGCCCGCCCTGCATCAGCAACAATTCGCTCGATAGCACGGCGGGCTTCGTCGTGGTTGGCCGGCGTTGCCGAAAGCCATCGAAGCGCGGCATTGCCATTCGCGGCGATCGCAGTGATCGGTTGGCTGACCTCATGCGCTATGGACGTGCCCAGCTCGCCGACGGTCATAAGACGCGACATGCGCGCAAGCTCCGATTGTGCCTGCCTTGCCGTGGCATCAAGCATTTCTATCCTGATGGCCAGATAAGTGGTTGCTCCGATCGCCACCAGGCTAAGAGTACTGTTGATCAGGCCAGCCTGCGAAGCGCCATGGCTCGTCAAAAAATAGCTGATGATGGTCAGAGCGGCGCAGGCAATCCCGACCATCGCGATAGCTCCGGTTCGACCCGAATAGACCGCGAGCAGAATCACGGAGACGTAAAGAACGGCAAAGGCGATCTCCAGATCCGTGACGGTATCGCCGATGAATATGAGGCCGGCGAGGGACACAATGCCGAGCCAAAGAAAGGGCATCTCGAAAAGATACTTCAGAAATTCGCGCCTCATCCCTTGCATCCCTGCATCACCGTTTCCGCAGCATTGTGTGCAGAAGCTGCAAACTGCCTGAGCAGAAGCATCAAGACAACAGCAGCTTTCTCCGGTGCCGCTAAAGCTCGCAATCCGCCGAATCTGATGTGCTAAGTCTTGCCTTGGCCTCTCAAATCCTAAAATGCCAGGGGTTGGTCGTCGCCTCAGCCGGCGGCAGCCCTTTCACACTCACTTCGGCTGATGGTTTCAACTCGGGTTCTCCAAGGTGAACAGATCGGCGTTTTCGTCATACGCGAAATATTCCGCGTAGCGGGCCCAGTTCGTGACGGCCTTGATGGTGGTGTCGGCATAGTCCTCGGACATGTAATCCTCCAGCTCATCGCGGAAGCGCCTTGCAGGAGCCCGGTGGGTCGGCCGCTCGTCGAGCACTCGGCGAATATGCGCAGCCAGCGGCACGTAGGTTGCCAGATGCTGTTCGAAGAGCTTCTTGCGTTCATCGACATCGCTGTCGGAGAAACGCAAGCCTGGCGCCGTCAACTTGATGTCGCCTCCTTCCAGATCGGCGAAACGCAGGAGCTGCAGCGTTTCGGCGACCGGAAAGAGATCATCGATATCGAGATGCAGATGGGTTGCCAACGGCGGCAGATCGGCCTGCCCGCGATAAGGCTCGGCGGCGACCGTTTCGATGAGGCCGGACATAAGGTTGGTCGATACGCGCGGCAGAGCCATGGCAATACCCGTACCGGGAAAAAGGCCTTCGCGCGCCGGCACCCCGGTCTTTACCGTCATCCGCGCATAGATGTCTTCGACCAGCATGCGGAAGGCCGAATCGAGACGGTTGCGCGGCTGCGGCAGATCGACATGGATCTCCGCAATCACACGGCCGGGGTTTGATCCGAAGATCAGGATGCGGTCGCACATCAGCACGGCTTCCTCGATGTTATGGGTCACCATAAGAACCGACTCGATCGGCATCCGGCCCTCGCACCACAGATCGAGCAGATCCGTGCGAAGCGTTTCTGCCGTCAGCACGTCGAGTGCCGAAAAGGGTTCGTCCATCAGCAGAACCTTCGGCCGGACGACGAGCGCGCGCGCAAGGCCGACGCGCTGGCGCATACCGCCCGACAGCTCCTTCGGATAGGCGCTTTCGAAACCGTCAAGGCCGATGAGATCGATGGCAGCAAGCGCGCGCTTGCGCCGCTCGGCGGATGCAACGCCTTGCGCCTCCAGGCCAAGCTCGACGTTTTGCAGTACCGTCAGCCAGGGAAAGAGGGCAAAGCTCTGGAAGACCACTGCGACATCGGAGTTGGGGCCGACGACCGGCCGCCCCTCGAAAGTGATGTCGCCTTTGCTTGGGCGTATCAGGCCGGCAATCGCGCGCAACAGCGTGGATTTGCCGGAACCGGAGCGGCCGAGCAAACCAACGATTTCATTGGGATAAAGCTGCAGATCGACATTCTCGAGCACGACGAGCGAGCCGGACGCTCCCTTGTCATAGGCTTGGCACACCTGCCTGGCGAGTACCAGCGGCGCGTTCTTTGCAATATCGGTCTTCCTGGAGATGACAGCGTTTTCCATATTCGGTTCTCCGATTTCGAATTAATCGAGGCGCATGCGGCGTTCGGCGAAGACGTAGAGCGGCCGCCAGAGCGTTCTGTTGAAGAGCGTGACGAAGAGCGACATGACGACGATGCCGAGAATGACCCGTGGGAAATCGCCTGCTTCCGTCGCTTTCGCGATGTATGAGCCAAGCCCGAAGGCTTCGAGTTTCGTATTGCCCCAGCTTGCCAGTTCAGCGACGATGCTGGCATTCCAGGAGCCGCCGGACGCGGTCAGCGCTCCCGTGATGTAGTAAGGGAATATCCCCGGCAAAATCACCCGCCGCCACCAGGTCCACGAGCGCAGCCGGTAAACCGACGATGCCTCCCGCAGATCGGTAGGAAATGCGCTTGCACCAGCAATCACATTGAACAGGATGTACCACTGCGTGCCGAGGACCATCAGTGGCGACAGCCAGATGTTCGGGCTGGCACCCGTCGCAACGATAGCAACCACCGCGACGGGAAAGAGCACGTTTGCCGGAAACGCCGCCAGGAATTGGGCGAGAGGCTGCACCCGCTCAGCAACGGCCGGGCGAAGTCCGATCCAGACGCCGATCGGAACCCAGATGACGCTCGCGACCGCAATGAGAACGACAACGCGAACGAGTGTTGCGAACCCGCCGGCAAAAGCGATCCAGACATCGCCCCAGGAGAGCGTCTGGCCGAGATAGGAGACGGTATGCCAGACGCTCCAGGCACCAACGGCGACGATCAGGGGGTACCAGGCGACATCGACGGCCCAGTTGACGCCGCGGCGCCTAGCCCGCTCTTTTGCTGCGCCCTGCGACGTTGGCAGCAGCCGCACGAGTATCAGCCGGCCCCATGCAGCGGCCAAAGGTGCGGTCAGGTATTTCAGGAGGCGCGTATGGCGGATCAACGAATAGACCCAGGAGCGCGGTTTCTGCTGCCCAGCGGTCTGCTCGAAGCGGAACTTGTCCGCCCAGGCGACGATCGGGCGGAAAAGCAGCTGATCGTAAAGAAGGATGACGACCGCCATGGCAAGTACGGCCCAGCTTACGGCGGCGAAATCCTGCTTGTCGATGGCAACCGCCAGCCAGGAACCCAGTCCGGGAAGCTGCACAGTGGTGTTCCCCACCGTGATCGCTTCGGATGCAACCACGAAGAACCAGCCGCCGGACATCGACATCATCGTATTCCAGACGAGGCCGGGCGCGGCAAAGGGAGCCTCCAGCCGCCAGAAGCGCTGCCAGCTCGAAAGGCGAAACCCGCGGCTGACCTCATCGAGATCGCGCGGAACCGTCCGCAGCGACTGATAGAAGGAGAAGGCCATATTCCATGCCTGACTGGTGAAGATCGCAAAGATAGAAGCACATTCCGCACCAAGCTGGCTTCCAGGAAAAAGGCCCATGAAAAAGGTGACAGTGAAGGTCAAAAAGCCGAGCACCGGCACCGATTGCAGAATATCAAGTGCCGGAATGATGATCTTCTCGGCGCGGCGGCTCTTTGCGGCAAGCGTTGCGACCAGGAAGGTGAAGACGAGCGATGCGACGATGGCCGCCATCATCCGCAAAGTCGTGCGCAAGGCGTATTCGGGCAGAAGGGCCGGATCGAGCGACAGCGGTGCCGTAGACAAGCCAGCCAGCGGCGCACGCATCTCGGCTATACCATGAAGTGCGAGATAGGCGGCAGCTGCGATGAAGGCGAATCCAGCAATATCATAGCCGTTCGGCAGGATACGCGCACCCGCCAACGCAGCAACGGCACTGCGCCCGCGTCGATCGTTAGCAAGGAAAACCATGGAATAACCCTTTGAAAACCAGAATTTTTAGCCAAGGCGTGACGTAGGCGCCGCATAGCGACGCCACGGCCACGTCTTTGAAAAGGGACGGCTTAGGCCGTACGGCGGCTACCATCCTCGTCGAAGGAGGGTTCGCCCTTTGTCGTCCAAAAGCACTCAAGCTTTCCCGTATGGGAATTGATGTGCCAGACAGCGATCAAGCATTGACGCTGCGGCGATACGGAACGCTCAGCCGGACGGCTGCCGGTCGAACCCGGAAAGTGTTCGGGGCGGAAAACTTGGCTGCGAACCCGCGTCCGCGGAAAAGAACGATGTTGTTCATGGCTCACCTCTTCGGCCCACCTGACGGCAGATCCGAGGGGCGAGCCGGACAGGCTAGGCCCGACCGGCGCTCGCCCGGCGAAGGCCGGCAGCGGTCCAGGTTTTTTCGATGACCGTCGGATGCAGCATGACGCCACAACCGGACAGCGCCTTGGGTAACTGTCCATTGTTTCTTGATCTGTCGGTTTCGTGAGCCTCCGCATGACGTCGCGAAGACATGGCCGTAGTGTCACAGGGGCGGAGAGCGGTCAATCAGGCGATGGTGCACCGCCATTATACCAAAGTATATGCCGCGCGATCGCGACGGCGGCGGCAGCCCGGAGGGACACGATGGAAGCCCTGCGCCTACTGGAAGTTGTCCGCTGAGATGAGAAAGTATTCGAGGTCCGTGATCTCTCTGGCCATCGCCGGCTAAATTTTCGATCGGCCCACTGGGCTTGTGGGAAAGCTGGAATTCATCAAATCCGGAAGGCTTTCTCTGCAAACGCATGTGCGAAACAGCCTTTCCGCGCTTCGTTGGCAATGGCATCGGAAAACTAAGCTTTTGTGCAACAATAACTTTCAAAATTGAAGCCATAGAACAGTTCATTTGCAAATATTGATGCCTTGCAGCAGGAATATACAATCGATTCCACTGTCATTTCGGCGTGTATCCAGACGGGGCGCGAAAGATGGCCGTGGTTATAGATCTGAAGCAATATAGAAGGCGCGATGAAATTTTTGCTCAGAACTTTTGGTGAAATCGCTCTTCTGGATAGCGGCGAACACCAAATGGCGTTCCCGAAGAAGGCGCTTCTGATTATTGCCTATCTGCTCGCGAACGATAGAAAATCCGCCGGCAGAACAAGCATGGCGCGATTTCTCTGGGGTGATGGTGACTTGGCAAATTCGCTGACTAACCTTCGCAAGCTGATATCCCGTATCAAGAGCCGACAGTCGGAACTGAACACCGAATTTCTGACCTTTGACGATACGGATATTCACTTGGTGGCCGGCTCGCTCAGGAGCGACATCATCCCGGCACATGCAGGCACGTCCAAGGACCCGGCAAAAAGCCTTGCTCGCCTGGTCGAGGCCTTACGATCAAAATTTATGGAAAGGGCCAATTGTCAAACCAGGGCCTTTATCGACTGGCGAGAGGGTGAAAGAAGGCGTCACCTTGCCCTCTTGAAGAAGACGCTGGATAGGGTAAAGCTTCCGATGGCGGCCGGCGATGTCGCGCTCCTCAAGGAGGCTGCCCTCCTTCTTTTTGAAGCCGAGCCGCAGAACGATGCAACCCATCGTATATTGTTGAAGGCCTTCGATGCTGAGGGTGATCTCGAACAACTCAAACGCATATTTGCGCAGCGGAAGGATCTCGCCTCATCGTGGCCGGCGATCCTGCGGGCATCTCCGCGCTCATCAATATCACCCGTTGCGCCGCATTCCCCGGCCATTTCCGAACAGGATACTTCTCCGCGGGCGATCTCGCGCATTCCACGTCTCGTGTTGCTGCCGCCGGCCGGTGGCAATCCCGATGACATGGCGGACATGCTCGCATCCTCCCTGATCGAAGATATCACCCTTGGCTTTAGCGCGCTGCATAGTCTGCGCGTGACCGCTCCCTACTCCGCCGCCCGAATCGGCCGCCAAAATGGCGATCAAACCGCGCTTTTCGAGCGGTACGGCATCAATTACGTCCTGGAGACCCGATTAAGTGGGCCGAAAGGAGATCCCACGCTCTTTGCCCAGCTCATCTCATTGCCAGATAGCGAGATCCTGTGGGCGGAGCGTTTCTCCTTCGGTAAGCCGGATCTTGCGCGCTGCAAGCGCGAAATCTCGCAGGAGGTCGTGCGTATCTCCGTCACAGAGGCCCAACACCATGAATTGGCGCGTATATATTTTGAGCGAAACCCTGCCGCGTATCACCGATACCTTGTCGGACAGCAATATCTCCATCACCTTGCCCTGCCTAACCTAGGGCGCGCCCGCAAAGAGCTGAAAGCCGCCCTGCGTCAGAGCGCCGATTTTGTACCGGCCCTCGGTTCCCTCGCACGCACCTATTCCAAGGAATGGCTGCTAACCCCGCGTGGTGACCACAAACTGCTGAAATCGGCCGAGGATTTAGCCAAACGCGCCATCTCGGTTCGTAACGATGTGTCGAACGGCTATCGTGAGCTGGGCGTCGCCAAGCTTCTTCTGGGTTCTATCGACAGCAGCGTGGAAGCGTTGGAAATAGCGGAAACCCTCAGTCCGCATCACGCGGATATCATTGCCGACCATGCTGACGCGCTGGTCCACTTTTCCCGGCCCGGCCTGGCTCTCGAAAAAATCCAGCGGGCCATGGATCTCAATCCCATCAATCCGGATTCCTATCTTTGGATCGCAGCCAAGGCGAATTATGCCCTGAACCAGTTCCAGACCGTGATCGATTATATCGGCCGAATGATTGATCCAAGGCCCGCGGACGGGCTTGCCGCAGCCAGCTGGGCAATGATCGGCAACCAGGACGAAGCCCGGGCGCTCGTTCAGCGCGTCCGCGAGAGCAATCCTGCCTTTGATGGCGGCGAGTGGCTGTCGCTTGTTCCGGTGAAGGAGCAATGGCATAAGGACCTATATCGGGAAGGTTTCAAAAAGGCAGGATTTTGAACCTGAAGCCTTCCAGCCGCAGGTCTTCGCAATCTTCCCTCACCTAAAATCGGACGCGTTTTAAAAACCTGCGATTACAGAATACCGAGCCGTTATTTGAAATATTCTTGCGGAAACTCGCGGAATGGCTGCGTACGGTAGCGTACGAACGGCCAACAGCACGCCTTTCAGCGGAACGACCTGGGTTTTGAGGGGTTCTCCTGGAAACCTGGGAGGCTGGAATGGACGATGGAAATCGGAATACGAAACTTGACGCTGAATTGATCGAACTCATTCCCGCACTGCGTAATTTCGCGCGACGGTTCTACGCTTCCCCAAACGATATAGATGATCTCGTTCAGGAAACAATTGTCAAGGCGCTCGCTAATCTTGATAAATTCGAAGAAGGAACGCGTCTGAAATCCTGGCTCTTCACGATTATGAGGAATGCCTTCTGCACGCGGTTCGGGCTTGCAAAACGGGAACGCGCCGGCTTGGGTGAAGCTCCCGACTACAGAATTTCCGTCCAACCCCATCAGGAATGGACGGTACGCGGACATGAACTCGAGACCGCGATAGCAAAGCTTCCCGAACGGTACCGCACTGCAATCGAAGTGGTGTTCATTCAGGGTGTGAGCTACGAAGAGGCGGCCAAGCAGTTCGGATGCCCGATAGGCACGATCAAAAGCCGGGTCAATCGGGCGCGGGAAAGGATCGTGAACCAGCTCGGCGACTGACGATCGTCAATCATTGCAGGTTCTTGCTTCCGTTTCCCCAAAGTGCTTGCGCGATTTTTTCCAACTCTGCCGGCTTTTCACAAAGCGAAAAGCCTCTGAATTCGTCGGGAATGAACGAAGGATCGTAGCCTGTCGCAAAGACGAAGGCGACGCCGAGCTTGTCGAGTCGCTCCGCGACAGGAAAAACGAACTCACCTCCAAGATGAACGTCAAGGATCGCCGCGTCGATCTTGGCTGTATCAATCAGATCCAGCGCATCGTCGACCTTTGCAACCGGCCCTACGACAATGGCGCCGAGTGCGAGGAGCTGGCGGCGAGTTTCATCGGCAAGGAAGTACTCGTCTTCAACGACGAGAATGCGCTTGCCTGCGTAATATTTTAGATATCTCTGATCGCCAGCCAAAATGCCTCACCAAATTTCCTACCGTTCACAAGTCGGCAAATGCTGCGACAACATTGAAACCAGTGCAGCGATTGGTTCCTTTCGTTGGACGGTTCGCTAAGATACGTATGCTTCCAAAGCGCTCCGGCATCAAGTCGTCCCTGATAGCGAGTTGCAAAATTGAGCAGAGCCGATCTTTCGCTGCAGAAATACATCGTCCACGAAGATCGATGTGCGATGCAGCAGCATCCGGAGCTATTGGGCAAAGGATGTCGGAATGATCCCTAGCGAAACTCTCCTATCAGGTTTCGGTACTCGTTTTCGGCCCGGCCGTAACAATCACGAGCGAAAGCCTCCAAACCGGCGCGATCGCGAACCGTTATCAAGCCACGCTCCGACCGGATCAGGCGCCGGCCTTCCAGCGCATGAAAGGCATCGGTAACGGTCGGGCGTCTAACGGCGAGCATTGTGGCAAGAAACTCATGCGTCAGCGGAATGCAGTCGCCATCCACGCGGTCGTGGCACATCAATATCCAGCGTGCCAGACGCTCCTGAGCGCTATGGTTGGCGTTCGCGAGCGACGTATAAGCGGATTGGATCAAAAAGGTTTGAACATATTTGCCAATCAGTTCCCGCAGTGTTGGAGTAGTCCGGAGCACTTCCTCCAAAAGTTCGACCCTTATCCTTTGCCCATGGCCGCTCACCTGCATGAAAATATCGAAAGCGGCCGGCCCGCTATGAAGGATCAGCGAAGCAGGAACCATTCCCTCGCGGCCGATAATGCCCACCTCGCTGGTTTTGTTTCGAGGCGACCGGGCGACGACCGAAGCGATACCGGAACTCAGAAAATAGCAGAATTCGGTCTTTCTCTCGAACGACGAAAGCATGTATTTCACGGGTAGCTCCACCGGCTCTAGCGCCGAGACGATCATGGATCGGCTTATCGTATCCATTCTCGAGAGGAGCAGGTTGCGGGTTAGAATGTCTATCGTCGTGTCCATCTCGATCTCTGCTTCAGGCACCGAACGCCTTGCCACGACGAAAGTTTCAAACCGCAGCGCCGCTTTCATCTGTCATTGCCGAACTCCGCGAGCAACGGACAGCCGATGCCGAGTCCAACTATTTCCATCGGGAACATTTGTTTTCACCATGGGTTCCGTTCGATTGCCAAGAAGGAGTATCCATCGATGCAAGCCGTGCGAATTCATCGCTTCGGCGGGCCGGACGTCATGCAGCTTGAACGAATCGAGCAGCCGCTCACCGGGGCAAACGACCTTGTCATCCGAGTGTTGGCTGCAAGCGTCAATCCGGTGGACGCCAAGATGCGGGAGGGAAAATACCCGGCCGTGACGGAGAAGAACCTCCCCTACGTGCTCGGCCGTGACGTGAGCGGTGAAATCGTTGCGACGGGACAGTCCGTTTCGAGTTTTCTGGTGGGCGATCGGGTCTTTGCGTTTCTGTCCCCCGAACACGGCGGTTACGAGGAGTTCGTGCTCGCAAAATCGAACGAAGTCGCCGCAAAACCCAAATCTCTCGACTTTGTGGAAGCGGCGGCAGTACCGCTGGCGGGTACCACCGCATGGCAGGGATTGTTCGTCCACGGCGCCTTAGCCGCGGGCCAGTGGGTTCTCATCCATGGAGGCGCGGGCGGCGTCGGTCACTTCGCCGTTCAATTCGCAAAAGCTCGTGGCGCGTGGGTGGCAGCCACCGTCTCCGCGGCCGACAAGGATTTCGTCAGCAATTTGGGCGCCGACCAGATCATTGATCATAAATCGGAACGTTTCGAGGATATCGTCGAACCGGTGGATCTCGTCTTCGATCTGATTGGAGGAGACGTGCAGCAGCGAAGCTTTTCCGTAGTCAAACGCGGCGGTGCCCTCATTTCTACATTGACGGAACCGGACAAGCAGCTGGCCGGGGAAAAAGGCATCAAGGCCGGTCGCTACACGGCTGAACCCGATGGCGCCCAGTTAGCGCAAATCGCGGCATTGATCGACAGCGGCAAAGTGAAGGTCTGCGTGGAGCGTACGTTCCCGCTTGCAGACGCAGCGGCAGCCCAGGCAGCCCTCAAGGAAGATCATATCCGCGGCAAAATTGTCCTGAAGGTGGCAAACTGAACCAGGCAGCGCGACCTATCGAGGTCGCCCCGTGGCTGCAAACAGCATTTGAAGGGCGTGGCAGTATTTTTCCGGGTTCACATTTTTCCGTCCGGTCTGCCAGATATTATCCGCAAGATCGATTTGCTTGACTGAAACAGCCAGAGGATTGATGGCCAGCCGGTTTATAAAGGCGATCTCCGGCTCGTCCGGCCGCCTCGTCAATGCATCGACGGCCATCAGTACCGGCGATGAAAAGCCTTCCCTTCTCAACCGCTCGATGCTCCAGCCGGCACCTTTCTCGACGACGTCATGGAGATAAGCGACGATCTTGCCGTCCTCATCCGAAATGAGGCTCGCAACTCGCTCGCAGTGCTCGAAATAAGGCCCGCCGGTTTTGTCGGTCTGGCCTTCATGTGCGGCAACGGCGATGCGGATGGCTCTATCAAGCGGGTTCACGATATCCTCTCATAGGTTTGGAAAGATCGCTGCATGCCGAGGCCCGCTTTCACCTATTGGCCGCGGTAATGCGCCAAATGGTATTGCCGACGTCATCCGCAACCAGCAAGGCGCCAGCTTTGTCGACCGCCAAGCCCACCGGCCGGCCCCTCGCCTGGTTGTTAGCATTCAGAAAGCCCGTGACGACATCCTGCGGCAAGCCCTTCGGTTTGCCGTCGGCGAACGGCACGAATATGACCTTGTAGCCGTTGAACTTTTGACGATTCCAGCTTCCATGCTCGCCGACGAACGCGCCGCCCCGGTAGGTCTCAGGCAAATTGCTTCCGGTGTAGAATGCCATCCCGAGAGGTGCGACATGCGAACTCAGCGCATAGTCCGGTACGATCGCCTTCGCAACGAGATCAGGTCGCTGCGGCATGACGCGCGGATCGACATTGCCGCCGAAATAGCTGTAGGGCCAGCCGTAAAATCCGCCCTCCTTGACAGAAGTCATATAGTCGGGAACGAGATTGGGCCCGAGCTCGTCACGTTCATTGACGACGGCCCATAGGGCATGCGTTTGGGGCTCCCAGGAGAGCCCATTGGGATTTCTGAGCCCATCTGCGAAAATGCGGTGGCGCCCGCTCGCCCTGTCGACTTCCCATATGGAGGCGCGCCCGGCTTCCGCCTGGATGCCGTTTTCCGTGATATTGCTGTTTGATCCGATCCCGACATAAAGCAGGGATCCGTCCTCACTCGCCAAAAGGCTCTTCGTCCAATGATGATCGATGGGACCGCCCGGCAGGTCGGTGAGTTTCGTACCGGGTTCGGAAATGCCGGTCTCCTCGGATTTATAGGGATAGCGTGTGATCTCGTCGGTTTGGGCGACATAGAGATCATTTCCAACCAGAGCGACGCCGAAGGGAGATCTCAGATGATCGAGAAAGATGCTCCGCGTCTCCGCAACGCCATCGCCATCGGCGTCGCGAAGCAAGGTTATGCGATTGCTGCCTTCATTGCTGCCGGCTGACGTCGCCATCGACTCGATCCAGCCCATGATCAGATCCTTGGGGCGCTTGATCGAAGCGGCCGGCGGAGCGATGGATTCCACCGCAAGCACGTCGCCATTCGGCAATACGTAAACCGAACGTGGATGTTTGAGTCCCGTGGCAAACGCAGTCACTTGCAACCCTGGCGCAACGATCGGCTTTTCGCCGCCTTTCCAACCGACGACGTCTGCGACATGCATCGGCGGTATCAAATACTGCGTCAGTGCCGGCAATGTCGGATTTGGCCCGATCTGGCCGCTTGGATCATCCTCGTTCCGGCTGCATCCGGGAAGGATGAAGACGGCAGCGCCTAAAAATACCGCAGCCGTGACATGCGCTCGGGGACTCTGTGTCCTAACGCTCATGGCTCACTCCCGCAGTTCTTCGATAAAGGAGTGTCCAATTGATCCATGCGGCGACAAGAATGAAGATGACTACGATGGATGAGAGTATCAGTCCTTCAGGAACAACCGACGTCCATGCATCGCGGCTATGCACAAGCGAATTGAAGACGGACAGGACGAGAATAACAGCGCTGCAGGCGAGATATAAGGTGAGAGGACCTTCTATCGAAATCCGCCTGGCGAAGAGATCAACGAGCGCTGCAATTGCCGCGAGGATGCCAAATAATATTCCGATGGCAAGGAGCCACGCAGACGCGTCGGCCCACATCATTTCCGCAGTTTTCCAATAGATGAGATCGGTCGCCAACGCTCCTGTAAAACAAACCGTTGGAAATGGAGTGAATAGCGAGTGAAAGGAACGGTGTGAGACGCGAGCTATCGGCTGGGGATTTTGATCTGGCATATCCGCCCTCCACGCTAGGAGTAGAAGCGCTCCCCGAACCTCTTGCAGAGCGTTTTGTTCCCGCAACGACGTCACCTCGCCCCGCCATGAAGACGGGCAGTGGCGAGGCGAGATTGATACCTGCACCTTCCCCCTATTGACCGCCCTTGCGCTTAGGGTCGTGGCCATGATGGCGATCGGGTTCGCCACCGCCGCCCAAAACCTTGCTGCGGTCGCGACGATCGGCGTCGGCGGACGGCTTGGGAATGTTCAAAGGCGCCTTGGCATTTTCATGGGATGCGCCCGGGCCGCCCTGGCGAATGCTGGCGGGAGTCTTGGTCGACGTGGACATTGGCTCCTCCTCATCGATCCTGTTGATGACCTTGATGACTGGTGTTGATCCTGCTGTTGCCTTGCTGGCCCATTTTATCCGGATCGCGTGCAACATCGGGTTTGTGCGGATCGGCAACAGACGGCTTGGAATGATCTCCAACTCCCTTGTCGCTTCGATTGTCAGCGGGAACCGGTGGCAGTTTGCTGTTCATGGCTTCCTCCTGTCATGGCGTTGGCCGAGACCTTGCGAAAATATCTGCGATGCCGGGCAGCAAGGTACCCGGGTTGCCCGCAAGCCGGATTGCAGCTTTCATTGGCTGCCAGTCGACGCAGTACCCGTAGCCGGCGGGGCGGGTTCGCCCGGATGAAACTCGAACGCAAAATAGACTGCGATGCAGCAGGCGATAATGAAAATCGTCGCTACGAAAATCATCATGCGGTGACGTGCTTGCGGGTTACGATCCATTTTGCCTCTTGCGAGTGTTGCGATCGCGCCATCAGGCGCGGCTTCCCGGAATAGCGTGCGGACGAATATTCAAACCCTCTGCCATTCCGAATGTTCCGAAACCAGCGACGGCCGGCAGTTATATATCCTGTCGGCCGCTATAAGATCGGCTTGCCGCCTGTGACTGCGACCGTGGTGCCGGACACATAGCTGGAGAGCGGATCGGCGAGCATGACATAGGTAGTTGCGAGCTCGGCCGGCTGACCGGGACGCTTCATTGGTACTTGCTTGCCGAAGTTCTGGACAGCCTCCGCCGGCATCGTGGACGGGATCAACGGCGTCCAGATCGGTCCGGGAGCAACGGCATTGGCACGAATGCCTTTGTCGGCGAGCAGCTGCGCCAGACCGGCCGTGAAGTTCTGAATAGCACCCTTCGTCGTTGCATAGGCAAGAAGGGTCGGATTGGGACTATCGGAATTGATCGAAGCCGTATTGATGATGGCACTCCCAGGCTTCATGTGGGGAACCGCTGCCTTGGTCAGATAGAACATGGCATGGATGTTGACCTTGAATGTCGTCTCCCATTCCTGGTCGCTGATATCGCCGATTTCGTGAAAGCTCGCCTGGTGCGCGGCGTTGTTGACGAGGATGTCGATCCCGCCAAGCTCCCCCGCCGCTTTTTCGACGATCATTCGGCAATGTTCCGGATCCTGAATATCGCCGGGGACGAGGACCGCCTTTCGCCCTGCTTCTTCTATCCAGCGCTTGGTCTCCTGGGCATCCTCTTCTTCCTTCAAAAAGGAAATCAGGATGTCGGCGCCTTCCCGCGCAAAAGCGATGGCAACGGCGCGGCCGATACCGCTGTCGCCGCCCGTGATGATCGCCTTTTTGCCCGTAAGCTTACCGGATCCGCGATAGCTCTCCTCGCCATGATCCGGCACCGGCCGCATTGCGGCCGTATAGCCCGGCATTGCCTGTTGCTGCGCTGGAAATGGAGGCTTCGGATGCGTAACCATGACGTTCTCCTGTCCTGATGATGTCTGCGTCTCGAACCCTCTTTGGAGATTATGGTTCCCGAACAACAACAGGCGATGAGGGCAAGCTGGCCTTAATTGCCGCCTCGTACGGAACATTCCGGATCACAGAAGGTTCGATGCGCGACTTCGGTACAGGAAGCGCGATCGCTGCCGCACCGAAGTAGTATTGGGATAGAGACTCCGGAATTCGCATGCTCGCGAGGAAGAACCTCACCCGTCATGTCGCCGGTTCAGCCTCCCGTCCGGCGACAAGCAACACCTGCCCACCCCGTTGGTCGGCAGGTGTTGTTTCTCATAGTTTCCAGGAAGAGCGATATTCAAGATTTCTCTTTTACTGGGAAGTTTCCCGCGTCTGAGCGCGCCTCTTGAGCCATCGCTGAACGCGGATCTCCTCCAAGTCCATCCATTCCAGAAACCGTTTACTGCTGGTCCGGATCTTGAGGACGTCGGCGAGCACCCCTGCCCTGAAATCCTCGAAAACCGCCGGATGGACGTAAGAAGACTTGCAGACCGAGCGGGTGTTCACGAGGCGTGATGCTATAGGGTCGATCACGCTGTTGATTTGGCGGGCGATCGCCCTCTCGGTTTTCTCGACCTCAAGCGGTGCCAGGGCGGACACCGCCATGCAGGTCGCGCCCCAGGTCCTGAACTGACGCGAGCTGAAGTCGCCTCCAGCCGTTTCCTGGATGTAAGCATTCACGTCCTCGGAGGAGACCTGGCGGCATCCGCTGTCATCGCAGACATATTTGAACAGTTGCTGTCCCGGAAGTTCCTGCAGGCGACGCACAATGTTGGCGATGCGGCGGTCATAGTGAACGAGGTTCCATTCCTTGCCGGATTTGCCGGTGAACCGAAACTTGACGCTTCCACCCTCCACTTGCACGTGCCGATTCCTGAGCGTGGTCAAGCCGTAGGATCGGTTCATTTCCGCATAGGCTGCGTTACCCACGCGAATGTAGAGGTTGTCCAGCATCCAGACCACGGTCGCTAGTGCCTTTTCCATGGTCAAACCTCGCGAGCGCAAATCTCCATCGACCCGCTGCCGAATGTCCGGCAGGCGGTCTGCAAAAGCGACGAGGCGATCGAATTTTGCACGCTCCCGTTCGGATTGCCAATCGGGATGATAGCGGTATTGTTTACGGCCGCGAGCATCCGTTCCAATGGCCTGAAGGTGAGAAAGAGGATTGGTGGAGATTACCACGTTCGTATAGGCCGGCGGAATTGCCAATGCGTTCAGTCGATCGGTTTCCGAAGGCTCCGTGATCCGCTGTCCCGTGGGCGAGTAGTAGAGGAAACCGTTCTTTCCTTGCTTTCGGGTAATTCCAACACTGAGGCCGGGAGTGTAGATCAATCCGGAGGTAAGCTTGGCCTCTGCGGCAGCCGCGGCAACGCTGACTTTGGGGAGCATCTGGTTCATGTCCGCATAACTCCGCCTGAGCGTGCCGGTTCCATCGCGCTGACGCAGATGATCTTTTTACAGCTGAGGAGCCCGCGCGGTGCGGCTGAAGCTTTCATTCCGGACACGTTGCCTGCCGCGCATCTTGTGCCGCGGCACGCATTCCTCTTGCGCGAGATGCATTCCTCTTGCGCGAGATGAGGAGTATGCCGATTTCTCTCCCGACGGTATGAAAAGCCAGACGGCATCGGCAGGTGCGGACTCGGAACAATAGGCTTGGTCGCCGGTTCGATGACAGACGCGACATCGTTGCGAGTATCAACACCCCACGGAGACCAGCCATGAAACATCAACAACCCCAGGATGGCGCACCAGGAACGACGGATCAGTCACCGAGATGGGAAGGACCAAGCGGATCGAAGCCTGCCGGTTACCTGCCGGCAAAGGACGGTGGAGAGAAGGCCCGAGATGCGCATGGCGAAAACATTGATCATCCCCGCAAGCGCCGAGTTTCCGACGCGCTGAAGCAGAAGGGCGATGATTAAGGTCTGTTCAGAATGCGTTTTCGATCACGCAGCTCCATGAGGCAGCCTTCGCCAGAGCCCATAAGCTGTTGCTCGTCGCGGATACCCTGCTGGTATAATTAGATGATCCTGGCGGCCGCTTCTTCGGCCAATTCGCTGTCTTTGGCGATGTTTCGCTAGGCAATGAAGCTGTTGAAAGCGCGCTGGCATAGAGCCGGCTCGCTGGTGTTCAGGAAGTCACCGCGACGCCCGAGGAATTTCGATTCATTGCGTTCTACTTCCTTTTTGATTGCCCTGAGCAGGTGGAAAGTACCAATTCTCAAAGTTGCCAGGACAATGATGGTGACAGCTGCAGGCTCCGCCGCGTCGGCTCTGATGCAGAAAGACAGGGTAGAAGCCAGATCTAGATATCGGGACTTTTATTCTTTTGTTCCACTTTCCCGGGCTGTGATGGAGACGGTTGGCTGGCACGCTTCCGACGAGCTGCCAGAGCGGGAGGCGCCTGCGGAACGCTGGTCGCCTGGGTCGCACCCTCCGTTTCGGCTGCCGGCGACGGTCCGGCGTCTCTCCGCTTCGGTTGGTTATCTCCCGGCAAGAGGTCGCGCTGGGCGCGATACCAATGATCGAGATGCTCCCCCTCGGGACGCCCTTCACTTTCCCATATCTGATAGGCGCGGGACCGAATGTCCTCTTCCTTCGCGGGGTCTACGTTCTCTGCCATCGCATGATGCCTCCTGAAATAGATGCGAAACCTTCCGGCTTCCCTCGGGGCGCCGTCAACAAACAGTCTCCAACAGCGGTGCCAAAACAATGTTCCCGCCAGGCCGCTCCAGAGCTACCGGTGCGGAACGCTCCAACCGTTCTCTCAGATCCCCGTCGAGAAAACTACATTCCAGCACCGCAGCGAACGATGCGATGCGGAGGTCTGCCAGCGGAAACGGATAGATAGGCTTGGAACCAATGGCTTTTCTCAAGGTTGGATAGGCATTTCGGAGAACGGAAAAATGACCGGCAACCCAAGCAATCATCCCAAGATCAAAGCATATCATGGCCCCGCTGGTGGATGGGGATCCGCCAAATCCGTGAGCGAAGTTCTGCTCCGCGAGCATGTCCCCGCCAAGGGACCTACCCTGCTCGCCCACCAGAACAAGCCAGATGGATATATGTGCGTCAGCTGCGCGTGGGCGAAACCGGCGAAACCCCATCCGCTGGAATTTTGTGAAAATGGCGCGAAAGCGACGGCGTGGGAGACGACGAACCGCAGAACCGATGCCGCTTTCTTTGCCGGTCACACGCTGGCGGAGTTGACGGGCTGGAGCGATCACGACCTGGAGGAACAAGGACGGCTGACACAGCCGATGCGCTACAATCCGGCGACCGACAAGTACGAGCCCGTCGAGTGGGATGCAGCCTTTGGCGAAATAGGCCGTGAACTCCGGGCATTGGCACCCGAACAGGTGGACTTTTATACGTCAGGCCGGGCATCCCTCGAAGCGGCCTATATGTATCAGCTCTTCGCCCGCATGTACGGCAGCAACAACCTGCCCGATTCCTCGAACATGTGTCACGAGAGCACCTCTGTGGCATTGCCGGAGAGCATCGGCGCATCTGTCGGTACGGCGGTGCTCTCGGATTTCCAGAATTGCGACTGCATCTTCTACATCGCACAAAATGTCGGTACCTCCTCCCCTCGCCTCCTTCACGACCTGCAGGATGCCGCCGACCGCGGCGTGCCGATCGTGACCCTCAATCTGCTTCACGAACGCGGCCTCGAACGTTTCAAGAATCCGCAAATGCCGAGCCAGATGCTGTCGGGAAAAGAAACCATCATTTCGACGGAATATTACCAGGTTCGCAGCGGCGGAGACGTCGCCGCGCTGTTCGGCATCTGCAAGGCTTTGATCGAGCAGGATGACGCTTTGAAATTGACCGGCGACAGCAAAGTCAGCGGCTCCGACGCCGAGCCGAAGGACCAGACGAATGCCGGAGAGATCGCTTTCGCTGCCTCGATCGCTGCGGCGGACAAGAAACATGTCTTGGACCATGACTTCATCGAAACCCACACCACGGGATTCGATAAGTTCGCAGCCGTTGCGAGAGCCCATTCCTGGGAAGAGCTGGAAGATGTCTCCGGTCTCACTCGCCAGCAGATGCAGCAGGCGGCAAATACCTACGCAAAAGCGCAAGCCGTACTCATTGCCTATGGTATGGGCGTTACACAGCACCTCATGGGTGTCGATAATGTTCATATGATCGCCAACCTCGCCTTGCTGCGAGGAAATATCGGCAAGCCCGGTGCCGCCATATGTTCCGTGCGCGGCCACTCGAACGTCCAGGGGCAGCGAACGGTCGGGATCACCGAAAAGCCTGGCCTTGCACCGCTGGACAAGCTGGCACAGCTCTATGATTTCAAGCCGCCGAGATGGATCGGACGCTCGACTGTCGACACCTGCGGCGCGATTTTGAACGGCAAGAGCCGGGCCTTTATCGGGCTCGGGGGCAACTTCCTGCGTGCCGTACCGGAAACCGACGCAATGGAGGCCGCGTGGCAAAAATTGCGCCTGACGGTGCAAATCGCCACCAAGCTCAATCGGACGCACGTGATTCATGGCGAAATCGCCTATCTTCTTCCCTGTCTCGGGCGCATCGAAATCGACGAGCAGGAAACGGGCCCTCAGGCGGTGTCTATCGAAAGCTCCGTCGCCCACTTCCATGGTTCCAGGGGCCGAGCAACGCCCGCAAGCGAACATCTGCGCTCGGAACCGGCGATCATCGCCGGATTGGCAAAGGCGACGCTGGCCCCCAACGCGGTCCCCTGGGATCGATGGGTCGCGGATTATGCGGAAATCCGCAATGCAATTGAGCGCACTTATCCGGAGACATTCAAGGACTTCAACAAACGTCTCTTCCAGCCCGGAGGATTCACGCGCCCGCTCCCGGCGCGGGAGCGAAAGTGGGTGACGGCAACCGGCAAGGCCAATTTCATCACACCGACGCGTCTCTTTCCCGAGTTGGACATTCCGGACGGCAGCGGCGAGGTTCTCCATCTTTCCACGCTGCGCTCCAACGACCAATTCAATACGACTGTCTATGGCTACAGCGATCGCTTCCGCGGTGTGGAGGGAACGCGGATGGTGATCTTCATGAACGGCGGGGATATCGCACGGCTTGGATTTGCCGAGGGCGACATGATCGATCTCTTCACCGCAATAAAGGGAGCGACGGACAGGAGAGTTTCTGGCCTGCGCATCGTCGAATATGCGATCCCGAGCGGTTGTTGCGCAGCCTATTATCCGGAAACGAACCCGCTCTTTCCGCTCGATCATCACGATAAGAAATCCAAGACACCTTCCTACAAGCTCCTGCCGGTCTTCCTCGCGCGCTCGCGGGAGGGCGCGCAAACGGCTCGATAATACTCGTTCTCAAAGAGCGAGCATGTCCCAGGCCCGGCCTCTCGAAGGCGGCATGGGATTCTCACAATTTGCTGTCGGCGGACCGCACATAACAAACCGGTTCAGCCGGCAGAGCGCTCGGACCCGCTCTCAAAGGATAATAGAAAATAGCCGTAGGCTTGGAATGTCAGTGAATAGGAAGCCTGCTCGACCGCCGGGAATTTTGTTTCACCAAACAATTCGAGAGGGGTTTTGCCCAGGAACGGGCTGAGATCCAGCTGCGCCGCCTGCCCGTTATTCGACAGATTGGCCGCAAAAAGCACGCAGTCGTTGCGATACTCTCTGGCATAGGCAATGACGGCCGTATTGCCCGTATGAAGAAAGCGTATGGAGCCTCGTGCGAATGCGGGATGGTGGGCGCGGATCGCCAGGACACGGCGGATCCAGTTCAAAAGCGAGTGCGCATCGTTTTCCTGCACCGCGACATTGATGGCACGGTAGCCGAATTGCGCATCGTCGATGACGGGAAGCGCAAGCTTGTCGGAGGCCGCATCGGAAAAACCTCCGTTCCGACCATTCGACCATTGCATCGGCGTGCGCACCCCATCCCTGTCGCCCAGGTCGAGATTGTCACCCATCCCGATCTCGTCGCCGTAATAAAGCACGGGGCTGCCCGGCAGCGACAGCAGCAGCATATGAAGGAGCTCAACCCGTCGTCTGTCCTGGTCCATCAAAGGCGACAGGCGGCGTCTGATCCCCAAATTGAGGCGCGCGCGCTCGTCGGAAGCGTAGGTATTCCAGAGGAAATTTCGCTCCGCCTCGCTGACCATTTCCAAGGTCAGTTCATCATGATTTCTAAGGAAAATGGCCCATTGGCAATCGCTCGGAATATCATGGGTCTGCCTTACCATCGTGATGATCGGCTGGGCATTTCCCATTGCAATCGCCGTGAAAATCCGCGGCATCAGCGGAAAATGAAAAGCCATGTGGCATTCATCGCCCGCACCGAAATACTCCCGCGCCTCGTCAGGCCACTGATTGGCCTCGGCCAGAAGAATGACGCCCGGGTGCTCCGTATCGAGCATGTTTCGGATGAGCTTGAGCAGCGCGTGGGTTTCGGGAAGATTTTCGTTGTTGGTATTTTCCCGTTCGACCAGATAGGGCACGGCATCCAGCCGGAATCCATCGACACCGGCATCGAGCCAGAAGCGTATGATATCAAGCAAAGCTTCCACGACCTCGGGATTGCGATAATTCAAATCGGGCTGATGCGAGTAGAAACGGTGCCAGAAATAGGCCCTCGCGACAGGATCCCAGGTCCAGTTGGATCTTTCGCTATCGACAAAAATGATGCGCGTCTCTGCGAACTTGTCATCCGTCTCGGACCAGACATAGAAATCGCGCTCGGGAGATCCGGGCGGCGCATATCTGGCGCGCTGAAACCAGGGATGCTGGTCCGATGTATGATTGATGACCAACTCCGTAATCACCCGCATGCCGCGCGCATGCGCAGCATCCACGAAGGACGTAAAGTCCTCGATGGTACCGAATTGCGGGTTAATTTCTCTGTAGTCCAAGACGTCGTAACCATCGTCGCGCCGCGGCGAGGGATAGAAGGGCAGCAGCCAGATCGCATTGACGCCAAGCGATGCCAGATAATCGAGCTTTTGGGTAAGCCCGGCAAAGTCGCCGAACCCGTCGCCATCCGCATCGAAGAAGGATTTCACATGCAATTGATAGATTACCGCATCCTTATGCCACGACGGATAGCGAAGATTGCGGTCACTCGTGCTCAAGCGGCTCTCCCTAGCAACTTCATTGATGATGAACATCCAGGCTCTGACAACTAAAGCCGACAGTCCGATCTTCAAGACCGCCAAAGTCAGGCCGGGCTGGAGGCAGACGGCAAAGCGCCATCGGCTCGAGTTCCGGAACACAAGCGAGACCGGCTTGTTCGGTTTCATGGGTTCGTCGTTGCGCTCGAGATGGCAATGGCAAGACGACCCAGATACGGTCTCTTGGAGGATAGGACGATGCCGAAGAAGAAGTCGAAGAAGTGGTCGCAGCAGGTCAGCGATAATAGCGACGCAATGGATTTGAAGGAGGGGGTATTCAAGCAGCGCAGCGCAAAGAAGATCGCAGACTCTCTCAAACAGTCCGCCGAACAGAGCAGCCGTCGCAAGGCCAGCCCATTTCAGTCGGCCATGTCGATGCTCAACTTCTACATCAACCGGGCGGGTGCCCAGCTTTCGAAAGCGAAACGGACAAGGTTGGAAAAGGCAAAGGCCGAATTGAGGAAAGATTTCGGGCGCAATCCCTAGAGCGCGGCTCTGCTTCCGTTGAGGATACGCTGCTGCTCAGTCTGGGGGATATCCGCTTTGATCGAGCAACCGGGCGAGATGCACGGTGTTGCGGGCAAGCATGTTCACGGCTTTCGTCACCTCGTCAGGGATAGTCTTCAGATCGACGAAGTTTGTCTTTCCCATTGCAGGCCCGACCCAGTAGGCGACGGCGTTTGCCGGAATGGTGAAACCGACGTCGTTCAAGGCCTGATAGACTTCGGCCGATACATGGTGAGCGCCGTCCCTCATTGCCCACCACCGCAACGGCTGCGACGCGGCCATAAGATATCATTCGTCCCTCCTCATCCGTTTCCGAGAGAAGGCGTCCATGCGTTCCAGCACGCGTTTTGTTGGGCTCGATGGCTGGCCCAGATCGGCCTGCCAAGAATGAGAATATTGGCCTTTATGATCAACTCGCGGATGTTCGGCCAATCATCGGCCGGCCCCTCGTTTGACTTAACGCCGGCGGGGATATTGTGATCGGCAAGGCGGAGCGTCTTCGTCTCCACACCCAGCTTGGCCATTGCCTCTGCCACGAGCGAAAGCATTCTCTCCGTGGACGAAGCTTCGCCTCGGATGCCTTTAAGGTTGCGTTCAACGCCACGGCTTTCAGGCTCATGACTCCTCGATCGACGTCGAGGCCCTAACCGCAAGATAGGCCCTATCGTTCCTCTAACCTCCATGGCCTGCAAGGACTGCTCTAGGCTGATCGTGGGCGGGGGAAGAAGCAGCGCGGCAGATCCTATCGTCCGGCGCCGCCCTTGCATCCAAGAAACCAAAATTTTCTTTACACACGCCTTTTCAGTGGGAACCGCGCCCGCTTTCCGGAGTTTGGATGTCAGCGATAGTAATGGGGTGGAGATCATGGAACGCATTGAAACGGGGGAGATTGAAATTCGATCGTCCACGCAGGTCTGGTCGGTTGCCGACTTTGCGAAGCGAAATAACCTCGATGAGAATGAGGAACGCCGCCTCCGCCAATTATTTGGTGCATTCGCAACGGCCGGGGAATTGCAGCACAATATCACGCGCAAACCGCGATGGAGATAACCCGCCTCATCACCGCCTAAGATCGAGATGCGGGCGCAACGCATGATGCCGTGGATTGCCCTCCCGGCGCCTCTCGATTTCTTCACGAAACTCATGCGTCGAAAATGAAGATATTCCCTTCCTTGACCGCCTCCAGAAACGCTTTGCGAGCAGCTTCAGGATCGAGACGCCCGTCGGACGCCTTGAGCAATGCCTCCTTTGCCACATGGAAAGCCGGTCCCTCTTCCAACGTAGGCCATTCGTGAAGCATATATTCGGAGGCGCGCTCAACGCTTGGAATGTTAACGCGTAGTCCCGTCTTTCTAGCTTCGACCGTGACCGACTTATTCCACCAAATTTGCGTCATCCCCCGTATCCTCCGCCGCACTGAACATGGCGGAAAACGGAATGTTCCAGCGCTTCTGACGTCCTGACGCCTGGCCTGCATAAAGCTCCCGATGAATATGCGAAAATATGGAACTTGATCGGTCGCCCAGCCTGTTGGTCCCCATGTGCGGAACCGAACGGGCACCCCGGCGTTTGCCGTTGCAGGGTGCAAGCATCGCGGGAGAAATCCTATGAAATTCTTCTTCAATCTCCATTCAGAGGATGCGGTCGATATTGACGGGGATGGGGTGGAACTGCCGTCGCTGCAAGCTGCCAGGGAAGAAGCCTGCCATTCCGCAAGGGAAATGATCGCCGAGCTGGTCCTGGAGAACAAGCCGATCGATGGAATGACATTCGAGATCGTTGACGAGCGCGGCGAAGTTCGCGCGGTTATTCGCTTTCGCGATCTCATCAGACTGGAATGAGGCACCTCGGCGGAAATTGCCGGTTTCGTTCCGGCTGCAATGGCGCCAATGACCATTCTTCCCAGCGAGAAGTACGCGAAGCCATCTTCTGACGGTTAAGCGTGTGAAAAAACAGAGAGGATGAAATAGTCCGTTCTTCCATGCGAAGCGGAAATCTAGCCTGCGGCTACAGGTCCTGCCTGCTCCAGAGCGAACCGCATCAAAAGCCCCTTTAATTCCGGTTCACGGACGCGCCTGGCGGCTTCTTCGGGCATCATCCATTCGATCAGGCGCTGACCGCTTTCCGGAAACTTCTGATATTGCTTTCGGACATGGAGAAGGTGGACTTCGACCACCGAGGGTATGGTCTTGCCGCCGGCTATGGCCTTCAGATAGGTAAAATAGCCGAATGGGCTGTTCTTGATCTTGCCTTTGACGCCGGCTTCTTCCCAGGCTTCTCGTTCCGCAACCTGCCCGCCATCGAGGCCCTTGATTGGCCATCCCTTCGGGATCATCCATCGCTTGGTCTCACGCGTCGTGATGAGCAAGACCTCAAGAACGTTTGCCTCACCATATCGAAAGCAAAGCGCCCCATACTGCTCCGCCATATCTCCGGCTGCGATGGTTTCGATATGGGGAGCAAGTCTCGCAAGATGCGCTCGGTGTTTTGACATGGCTCCTCATACTGCCGGGATCATCGGACGGCACCGAATCCTTCTGTAATTCGTTGCCGTCCGCGGTCTCAAGCGATGCGCTGATCCTGCAGCGCACCGAAAAGGACATAATCGGCGCCTTACGCCGCCTTTTTGGCCTTGGCGTTGGCGGCCGTTTCCGCCAGCTTCGTCAGCTTCTGGTCGGTAGCCTTCTCTTCCTCCAGCGTCTGCTGAAGAAGCGGCACGGCCTCCTTGAGTCCAAGCTGCTTGGCCCATTCGATGAGCGTTCCATAGCGGGCGATTTCATAGTGCTCGACGGCTTGCGCCGAAGAAATCAGGCCTGCGTCGAGTGCCGGCGTACCTTTGAATTCCTCGATGATCTCGTCGGCTTCGGCGATGATACCGAGAATTGCGTCGCAGGTCTTGCCGCGCGCCGATTTTCCGAGGAGCTCGAACACCTGCTCCAGACGTTCGACATGGCCCTGGGTTTCGTCCCGGTGATGAAGAAAGCCCTGCTTGCCTTCTTCCGCCTGGGCTGCGCGCGCCATTTTGGGCAATGCCTTCAGGATTTGCTTTTCGGCGTAGTAGATGTCTTTCAGCGTTTCCAGAAAGAGATCGTTCAAAGTCTTTTCGGATGCCATTTGGGGTCCTCCAACGTGGGTGTAACGGTCATTTGCGAAGCTGAAGCACTTCGCTTCCGGTCAAATCGGGTGGACGGTCTGTCCGCTCGATCCACTTGCAAAAAGAGAAGTCCGCAGAGCCGCGGGCCTCCGCGGGATTCGGTCAGGATTTCTTATGGCTTTGCTGACCGGCTTTCACATGCTGCTCGTGCGAACCGCCGCGCTCGCCGCCTGACCGTTGTTCCTTGTGCGACGAAGCCTGCTTCGTGTCGGTATTCTTGTGGCTCTGCTGGCCGGCTTTGACGTGCTGTTCATGAGATCCACCTTGGGAAGCCATGATGCTTTCTCCTCTAGTTTGATTGCGAGGCCGAACTGGCCTCTATCTTCGAACAGACAATCGCAAGTTTGGTTCCTGCATGGCTGCTAAAAAAATGCCTTGGGCCCTACCTGTGACCGCAGCGAACATGGCAAACCCGATGCCAAGCGCAATTGCATTCAAGCTGCGCTGGATGGCGCTGCCCCACGGCGTTGCGATAGGGCAGTCGCATCGTGATTTTCGCGACAGGCGCGAAAATATGAGGCCGGAAAGCCACCCGCCTCACCGGCTTCTTAATCCGCATGAAGCTTATCTGTTGAAATTAAAGGATTTGGTGGGCCCGGAGGGACTCGAACCCCCAACCAAGCGGTTATGAGCCGCCGGCTCTAACCATTGAGCTACAGGCCCGGCGCAGCAAAGGACGTGCGCTTGCGGTTCCGGAGCAATGGTTCTCCGGAGCCGACTTGGCTCTAACCCAATTTCTCTTTTCCGACAAGGGACTGCCGTAATACCTTCACAATGAATCCCCAAAAGCGAATCTTGAGGGACCATCAACCAAGGAACGAATCATGCTTCTGACAAAAACCAGAGATTTTGCTCTTGCCGCTCTTGTCAGCGCCACTTTTTTCGTGCCGGCAGCTGCTGCCTTTGCCGAGGATGTCAAGCCGCGCGAGGCCGTCATTACCGTCACCGGCGAGGGACATGCGGCGATCGCGCCGGATATGGCGGTGGTGACGCTGTCGGTCGTTCAGCAGGCCAAAGCTGCCCAGGACGCTCTCGATCAGAACAACAAGGCCATGGGCGCTGTACTGGCAACGCTGAAGGAAAGCGGCATCGCCGAGCGCGACCTGCAGACTTCGAGCTTTTCGATTCAGCCGCAATATACCTATCCGAACGACAAGGACGGTCACAACCAGCCGCCGGTTCTGACCGGCTATCAGGTGACGAACGGCTTGACCGTTCGGGTGCGTGATCTCTCCAAGCTGGGCGCATTGCTCGACCAGGCGGTCAAGCTCGGCATCAATCAGGGCGGCGATATCCAGTTCACCAACGACAAGCCGGATGCCGTGCTCGAAGAAGCACGCAAGAAGGCCGTCGCCGATGCCGCCGCCAAGGCAAAGACCCTGACGGATGCCGCCGGCGTCAAACTCGGCCGTATCATCTCCATCCACGAAGGCGGCATTGCAGCCCCGCCGCAGCCCTATATGCGCAGCATGGCCGCCGCGGCTCCGATGGACAAGGCAGTTCCCGTCGCAACCGGCGAGAACGGATACAACGCTTCGGTGAGCATCACCTACGCCATCCAGCAGTAGACAAAACAAAACCGCCCTTCGCTCGGATCCGATCGGATCGTGCAAAGGGCGGTTCCGCGGCCCCCGCCAAAGGCGAAAAGGTCAGAGAACGGAAAGCGGGCGCTCTGTGTGGCCGCTTTGCTTATCAGCGGCCCAAAAGCGGGCAACCCCGAACATTGGCAAACATCATCGTATCCGGGCCGCGCCGGCCGAAGCCGTCGACGATAACACGACGCGGCGTCACATTCACGATGCGGGCGCGGCGCAGACCGTAACTGCGTGCAACATCCACAGCCTGACGCGGATCGCAGCCATGCCGATCGAAGCGCGGCGGGGGACGATCATAATCCGGCGGCGGCGGGCGATGACGGCCCGGGTTCACATAAATATCCACCCCCTGTGCAGAGGCAAAATCCGCGGTGCCCGACATTGCAGTCACCGCGACGCACGCAGCGATCCCCAACTTTGCCAGCATTTGTCTCATTGTGTTCTCCGTAAAGCAGAAAGCCTCTATCTCATGCCAGCAACAGGTGCTGAACGAGCGCCCGAGAAGTAAAGGCATGAT
This sequence comes from Rhizobium sp. JAB6, assembly GCF_003024605.1. Classification (GTDB taxonomy): domain Bacteria; phylum Pseudomonadota; class Alphaproteobacteria; order Rhizobiales; family Rhizobiaceae; genus Rhizobium. The sequence goes on from NZ_PYJQ01000009.1 coordinate 496,934, forward strand.
GCTGAATAAGCTCGGAATCAGCCATTCATCCATTATTCAGCTACAATGAACGCGAAAGGAAAACCAGACGGCCCGATAATAGCATAGCCCCAAAATAAAGCCGCCTCCCTTTTGGAAGCGGCTTCAAGTTCCTCACATGGATGTGGAAAACCTCGATGCACTGCAATCAGCGGCGGATCAGCGGGCAACCCGGCACGTTGGCGAAGACGATGCGATCCGGACCGCGACGCCCGAAACCGTCGACGACGACGCGACGCGGCGTGACATTGTCGATGCGGGCGCGGCGCAGGCCCATGTCGCGAGCTTTCTCGACTGCGAGACGGGGCGAGCACATGCGGCCGCGTGGGTGGTGATCATAGCGAGCCTGATGGAAGCCAGGATGAAAGTCATTGGCCGATGCCGTCACGGTAGTGGCGGATATAGCGCCGAGCGCGATGACAGCGGCAATAGCTGCCTTGGCGAAAAGATTGGTCATGGTGTTTCTCCTTCAAATCCTTGCTGCGGATCGTTGCAATCCCGTTATTGGTCTCGCACCTTGGGATTGGAGCCACGTTAGGTCAGAAAAGCTGAACCGAACACGAACCGGCCATTCAGATTGTATTCATGGCGGTTAACAACCTGTTGACGCAGCAGCGGATGAAGCTCAGGCGGAAAAATGCAGCACGATCTCGCGGCGATGCGGCCGGTCGCGATGTTCGAAGAGATAGATACCCTGCCAGGTACCGAGCGCCAGCCGGCCGCGCATGACCGGAATGCCGATCGAGACCTGCGTCAGCGCGGCCTTGATATGCGCCGGCATATCATCCGGTCCTTCCACCGTGTGCACGATCCAGCGCATCGAGGGATCCGAGGATGGCGGCACGAGCCGGCTGAAGAAGGCCTTGAGATCGGTCTTCACGTCGGGATCGGCATTTTCCTGAATCAAAAGTGAGCAGGAGGTATGGCGTACGAAGACGGTCAGAAGCCCCTCACCGCCCGCCGCCACCGTGCGGACGAATTCCGCCGCCTGATCGGTAAATTCATAAAGCCCCTGACCATGGGTCGAGAGCGTGACAACGGTTTGTGGCATGGCATTCCCCGAACATGACGATGGCGATGCGCATCAGGTCGGGCGCAGTGGCCGGATGTCAAGTCCGCCCACTGCTCGGACTAAAGCTCGATGGCGACCTTGAAGCCACCATAGATCATGCGCTTGCCATCGAAGGGCATGTTTTCCATCTCATCCTTCAAGCGGGGATCGGCCATGACCCTGGCCAATATCGCATCGCGGCTTTCGCGCGATTCATAGGTAATCCATGAGAACACCACGACTTCGTCTTCAGTTGCCTGCACGGCACGCGGAAAGGAAGTGAGTTCGCCATAGGGAACATCGTCGCCTATGGCCTCGACATAGCTGAGCGCACCATATTCCCGCCAGATCTCCCCGGCTCTTTGCGCCAGCGCCTTGTATGCCTCGATCTTATCTTTCGGCACGGCGACGATGAAACCGTCGACATACGACATTTCCACCTCCTCTGTTCTATGTTCACTTTCGAAGGACGATTGATGGCGACCAGATCCGACATCCCGTGCGGATATTTTCCGCGCATCATCTCGCCAGCCCGAATTCGCTGAACGATCCCGTGAAGGATTGCCAATGACGATAGAATACCAGAATGATCCGAAGCTCGAAAATGAGGCGCTCAATGCCCTATGGGCGGCCGCATGGAATAGTCCCCACCTACGGGACTTCCAGCCCATCCTCTCCCGAAACCTCGTCCATGTCGGCGCATTCGCTGGCACGAGACTGGTCGGCTTCGTCAACGTGGCCTGGGACGGCGGCATTCACGCCTTCATTCTCGATACCTGCGTCGATCCAGAATTTCGGCGCAGAGGCATTGCAAGCGCCCTGGTCGAACGGGCGAAAACCCTGGCCCGCGAGCGTGGAGCCGAATGGCTGCATGTCGATTTCGAACCGCATCTCGCCAGCTTCTATCGCCGACTTGGTTTCGCTTCGACGGAGGCTGGCCTGATCCGCCTGCGCGATTGACGGAATGCCTGGCTAGGTGGATGAGCGGCTTTGCGCGAGCAGCCAGTTGCGGAACAGGGCTGCGGCTGGATTGAGCAAGGCGGCCGGCGGATAGACCAGATTGTAGCTGACGGCAGCCGGCTGTACCTCCACAAAGCACCTCACCAGCTTTTTCTCGGAGAGATCGCGCGCCACCAACGAGCTTCGCACGAGGGCGAAGCCACGACCCTGCCGGCAGGCGTCCAGCATCTCGGCGAAGGAATCGAAGAGAGGTGCCTCCTCCACAGCCCGTCCGATATCGAAACGCACGCCGTCCTCGCCGCCGCTCTCGCCAATCACCTGCTCGTGCCAGCGCTGCCAATCCAGAATCGTATGCCGCATGCCGGAGTAACGCAGAAGCGGAGCCGCCCTTATGGCCCAACGCGGCGGCAGCCGCTTGGACAGTTCCGGCGAACTGACGACGAACTCCTCGTCCGTCAGCAGTTCTTCATGCGTGAAACCGGCGTCGGCGCGGCCGAGCCAGATGGCGAGATCTGTGCCGCCTGGTTGAAAATCGGGGCGCTGATAGCCGACAGCCAGCTTCACCTCGATGTCCGGATGACGCTGGCAGAAATCCGGCAGCCGCGCCGCCAGCCATTGGCTGGAAAACTCCGGCGAGACGGAGACCGCGACGCTGCGAACCGAAATACTTGCACGCGCCTGGTACAGAGCCGTTTCCAGCTCGGTAATCGTGCCTGAGATTGCGGGATGCAGGCGGGCGCCCAACGGTGTCAGCCGCGCCCCATTTCGGCCCCGGTCAAACAGGCGTCCGCCGATCCATCCTTCCAGCTGAGCAAGCTGATGACTGACCGCCGTCTGTGTCTGACCGATCCGCTCGGCGGCACGGCCAAAACCACCGGTCTCAACAATGGCGCAGAATGTCTGAAGCACCGAAAGCGGCGGCAACGGCCTCTTTCCCATGAAAATCCCTCATGCTTTACAGCCTGAGGATTCATTATACATCACTATACTCCTAGCGCATCTATCGACTGACGACGTGTTTCGAGGGTAAAGATAGATGAACATTCTTCATAATACCGGCTGGAAAGCATGGGTCGTCCGGCTCCTGATTCGGAAAGGCGCCTCGGAACGACGCTCGCATATGGAAGGTGATCGGAAGCGAGACATGCTATCTCAGGCAAACCGCCATCTGCTACGCGATGTCGGGTTAAGCAATCTCGCGGAAGAACGATCCAAAGATGGACATCGCTAGCCCCTGAGCGTCTTCACCCTGGTAAGGTCCGGAAAGAGACGCATCCAGAGCAGCACCACGACGATGGTTCCGACGCCGCCGACGATGCCGGTCAGGACAGGTCCGAGCGCGCTGGCAAGCATGCCGGACTCGAATTCGCCGAGCTGATTGGAGGTGCCTATGAACAGCGAATTCACGGCATTGACCCGGCCGCGCATGGCATCAGGCGTCAGGAGCTGCACGAGCGAGCTGCGCACGACGACGCTGACGGTATCCGAGGCACCGACGACAAAGAGCGCGGCGACCGAAAGGACAATATTGCTCGACAACGAAAATACGATGGTGGCGATCCCGAAAATGAGGACCGCGAACAGCATCTTCTTGCCGACATCGCTCTGCAGCGGCCGGCGCGCCAGCCAGATGGACATGGCGAGCGCGCCGATTGCCGGCGCGGCGCGCAACAGGCCAAGCCCCCATGGTCCGGCATGCAGAATATCCCGCGCAAACATCGGCAGCAGCGCCGTCGTGCCACCGAGCAGCACGGCGAAGAGATCGAGCGAAATCGTTCCCAGCATGACCGGGCGGCTCTTGATGAAGGAAACACCGGCAAAGACGGAGCTCAACGTCACCGGCTCGCGCGACGACGGCTGCTCCCGCTCGACGCGGATCGAAATGACGTTGATGCTCGCTATGACATAAAGCACGGCCGAAACGGCAAACGGAGCGACAGGGCTGACACCATAGAGCAGGCCACCAAGCGATGGGCCGATGATAAAGGCCGTCTGCATCATGGAGGTGGAGGTGGCGATGGCAACCTGCAGCAGCGAAGACGGCACGATATTGGGCAGGAGTGCCGCCATCGTCGGACGCTCAAAGGCCGTCCCCGCGCCCATGACGGCAACGCTGGCCAGGATGCCGGCGGGTCCAATCCAATGCTGCCAGACGGCCACAGCGAGAACAAGCGCCGTCAGCGCCTCGATCAGCTGGCAGATAAGGCCGATGCGGCGGCGGTCGAACCGATCGGCGACATGTCCGACGACGAAGGTCAGGATAACCATCGGCAGGAACTGGCAGAAACCGACGAGGCCAAGGAAAAAGGCGCTGTGGGTCTGGTCGTAGATCATCCAGCCCATGGCAACCGTGACAGACTGGAAGCCTATCGAGGAAAAGACACGCGACGCAGCGAATGAACGATATCCGGGGTGACCGAGCACGTTTGGCCGGTCGACAGTCTGCAGTGTATCCATGGGCCTTTTTGTCTGCCGGCACGGACGCTTGCAGACTTGCTTCTCAACGATCGGATTTTCTACACCCCTGCTCTGCCTCGATGCGCCTGCTGTCAATCTTGTTTTTGCTGCAACGGCAAATTCATCGCGGACGATAGATCAAATCGCGGTGAAGACGAGCTGAGAAGACCGTGCCTGGCCTCGATCGACCAGATAGCCGCCAGTTCCGCTGCGATCGCAGCGATCAGCTTCGCAATATCTCTGGCTGCGGATTCGTGCAGCGCTTCCGCGACGATCAGCACCCCGCGCGTATCATTGCGGACCGCTGACAACCCGCTCTGCCGATTGGTCCACCGGCGGGCATGCGCCTGCCCAGCAGCATCGGCAAAGATCACCTCTCTCGCCTCCGGATGCTCCATCTCGCCGGAAAAGGTCAAATAGGTTTCGCTGCTGCTTGCATGCCGCACTTCGAGATCGCCGGAGATTTTCGCAAGATCGAAAACGGCGACGGGAATCGCGAAAGCGATCGAGATAGCATTGCAGAGATCGACAAGCGGGTGCAGCCGCGGCAGCATCCCTTCCTGGCGAAAGCGGCGCAGCAGCGCTTCGGAGGCGCAGCGATATTGCGTCGGCTTCAATCCCATTTTGGAGAAAGCCCGCCGCCATGCCTGGATTTCAGGCATCTCGCTTTCGGGACCCTGCCTCAGCCGGCCTGCGGCGGTTGCATGATATCCGGCGATCCGATCGCCGACATCGGCAGTCGAGGTGATCCCTTCGGCGAACAACACGCCGGGAACCAGCTCGGGAAATTCGCTCCATATCTCATTCGAATGACGGAAAAACATCGTACCTCCTGACAGGTATCTGCTCGCCGCAGCAGAAAACCCGTCACCAATCCTCCGGTCTTGAATAAAATTGCAGAAGCTTCAGCCGATGGCCGCGGCATAGGCGCCCGGCGCAACACCGAAATTACGAACAAAGAGGCGCGTCATATGGCTCTGATCGGAAAAGCCGCTGGCAAAGGCTGCTTCGGCCAGGGAGGTGCCCGCCGCAATCAGCCGGCGCGCTTCGTGGATCCGGCGCTGCATAAGGTAGGCATGCGGCGTCAATCCCGTCGCCTTGGCAAAGGCACGCAGGAAACGAAAGTGGCTCAAGCCGCATAGTTCTGCAAGTTCGGCAAGCGTCAGGGGAGCGGCAGGATCGTCATCGATCAGCTCACGCGCCCTTTTGATATCAGCCGGAATGATATCTTCACGCAAGGTGCCTGATCCCTCACACAGTACAGCAGCAATGAGCGATAGCAGCAGTCCATCCCGCAGGAGGGCATTCTCTGTCGCGTCCTCGATCAGAAGCGAAAACAGGGTTTCGAAATGCCCGGCCAGCCTTCCATCGCGGATAACAGGCGACGGAAACTCCATCGCACCGAACCTGCCCTCGCCGACATCGCGCAACAGATCGCCGATCAGCCGGGGATCGAAATAGAGCATGGACCACGCGCGGCTTTCGCCGATGGGCATGCCGTCATGCACCTCATTCGGGTTGACGCTGATGACGTCGCCGGCCTCGGCCTGCACCATCCCTCGCCCGCTATGCGATCTCTGCGCGCCGGCCTCGATGACACCGATGCCGAACTGGTCATGCGTGTGCCTGGGGAAGCTATGCCCGGTCTCGGCCCGGACTGCCTCGATGCCGGCAAAGCGAGAACGATATATCCTGAATTGGCCGGACTTCATCGCTGGTGCCTCTCATCCCGGCTATTCGCTGTTTCAGCTATGCGTCCCATTCGAGCGACACTGTTGCGCATCCGCAATCGGCACACAAGCCCTAAGCGCCTCCCGCGGCCTTGTCCTCCTCCGCCGTCACCAATGCTGCCTGCGTATTGCCGGCAACCGCGGTCGGCGGCGGCGTGCCGCGCTTGCGCTCCCGCGCCAATGTCAGCAGGCCGGAAAAGATGATGAGGACGATGCCGACGGCCATCGGCATATCGATGCTGTCGTTGAAAAGGAGATAGCCGAAGGCGATCGCCCAGAGCATCTGACTATATTGCGGCGGCGCGACGAGATTGGCGGGCGCCATCTGCGCGGCCGTCAAGAGCAGGACGCTGCCGCACGCGCCCAGCAGGCCATAGCTCGCGAGGAATATCCACTGCGTCGGCGTCGGCATGATGACTTCGGAGAGCATGAGGACGCCGCTGACGATGAGCGTTCCGAAAAGGCCTGCGCCATAGAGCGAGATGCGCTTCTCCTTCGAGCCGAGCGCGCGGTTGACCACGATGGAGATCGCCGCGGCAAGACCGCCGATCGCCGCGCAGAGATGACCGATCGAAAGCTCGCGAAAACCGGGCCGCAGGACGATCAGCACGCCGACGAACCCGAGAATGACGGCCGTCCAGCGCTGCCAGCGCACATCTTCCTTGAGAAAGATCACCGAGAGAATGGTGACGAAGGACGGCAGCAGGAACAGCAGCGCAAAGGCTTCCGCCATCGGCAGCTTGGTGAAGGCGACGACGGAGCAGATGGCGCCGGTCGCGCCGCAGACGAAGCGCAGCAGCCATAAGGGACGGTTCGACGTCCTCACCATGTCAAGCCACTCGTCTTCCCGCTTCTTCAGGAAAGGTATGGCGGCAAAGCCGAACAGCGCGCCGATGAAGGCGACCTGATAGGAGGGAATTACCCCATGCAGGATTTTGATCGAGGCATCGCTGAAGGCGAAGACAGCATAGGACGCGAATGCCACAAGGACACCACGCAAAGCGGAGCGGCCCGCGGCAGAGCTGGAATCGGCTGTAATCGAGGACATCTGAATCTTCAGAAAAGTGCGATGGAGGACACTGAATCAGTGAGACACAGGCAATTGTATGATGAAATGGGCTAAATTTCGATTGGGTTGAGGATAAACTATTATTTCAACCTACAGCCATAACTGTGCGTATCATCAAAATGCAGGCAAACCGAGCCTCTCAAGCTGATTTTTAGGGACATGTCCATCGTTCGTATATGAGAAGGCCGTAACCTTCAAAGCTGCATCGTCAACTTGGCACCTAAAGGCAACTCGATACCAACCTTTTGAGGTCGGAACCGCTACTCCGTCGGCCGAGACACCAGCATCACTCAGCATAGTAGGCGAGAATGCCGAATTGACATAATTTGGCGCGTTAAATTCATGCCCAAATTGAGCTAGAGCTTCACTGCGGCAAAGATACGAAACACGTTCTCTACGTGGCATCTTCTTCCAGGCATCATAATTGCTCTTGGACAGTCGAGCCATCTCGACGTCTGAGTAAAGCTTTTTTGCGCGGACAGCCATCTTCATCACGTCTGATTTAGGCTGCGCTTCAGTGACTAATGCAGTGCCGCCAGTCGGATTACCTTGACTGCTCGAAGCGGATTGGTCTTGAGAATTTGGTTGAGAGGGAGAGGGCTTTACCGCCGGAACGACAATCTGTGGCAGATCTTTTGTTTCATTCTTGACCTGTTCTGCAGGAGCCTGCTGCTTCAGGTCGGATGATGCCACCTGCGGCGGCTGTACTTGAAAATCCGACGGCTCCTTGGTCGTAAGAACATCGGGCGCCGATGATTGGGCCTTGGCGGTCGAGTCGCTTGCCGGCGGCCCGGCCACATTTGCCATCCGTCCTTCGGCATCAGCCTGCTGCTGGGCATCCTGTGCCTGTTGCGTTGCCTGGGCTTGTGCAACTGCCTCCATGGCTGCCTGTTGCTCGGCCGCAGCATTATTTGGCTGCATCGGAGATGTATTGTCCCGCTGCTCCGAGGTGTCGGCCTGCTTCGTTGTGGTCGGATTCTTCTGATCGCCGTTCATTTCTGGAACAGGTACATCTACGACAGGAGGCTGCTGCTCCGCCTTGTCAAGGGGCTTGTCAGCGCCGGGATCATCGGGTTTGGGCTCAGATTTCGCCTGCTCTACCGGCTTATCAGCCTTGGCCTCGTCAGGCTTGGCTGCGGGCTTCTCTGCCTGTTTCTTGCCGTCGGGATCGGATTGCTTTGGCGGCTGCTCGTCCGATTTCTTTCCCTGAGGCTTCTGCGGCGTGTCCTGGGCTTGAGCCATCTCCTGCGCCGGCTTCTCGTCTGGTCTCGGCGTCGGTTTGGGAGGCTGGTCGGGCTTCTCGTTCGCCTTGGTCGCAAGATCCTGTTTTTCCTCCTGCTGCGGCACCAGCTCGACATTGACGCTCTGTTCGGGCTTAGCCTCGGGCGGCGCGGGAAACAGTGGCAGCAAAAAAATCGCGACGAACAGGACGTGCAGAAGGATCGACAGGACAAAGCCCGGCCTTATCTCCCTATCCCGTTTTTCCGCAACCTTTTCCATCGTTCAGCGGATGGCGCGCGAAGAAAAAGCAATCAAGAAGGCATAGCGCATCGATTCATTCGATCCTTACCGGCAAACAGATCAGAAAACGTTCAAGCCGCCGATATATGGTGTGCTGCAATACGGCTCAAAAGAGGCCATCGTCAAAATCGAACTTGTCAGGCCTCCGCGCGATCCGCAATGGCGCAAAAACAAACCTGCGTGATCAAAGACAGAGAAAACAGCTCGTCCACCGCTAGAAGAACTCATCCAGCAGCCGATAGTAAACGATCTTTTCCGGCCGTTGCTCAAAATTCCCGTAGGCTTCCAGAAACGCGGCAACGAGATGCTCCCCGAAATTGCGCTCGATGCTGCCGCAGGCAAGTGCAATATCCTGATGACGATCGGCAACGCCGAGACGGCCGCAATCGATATAGCCGCTGAACTTCGGGCCGTCGGCAACGAAGTTCGGAAGGCAGGCATCTCCATGGGTGACGACCAGATCCTCCGTGGGCGGCCTCGTCTCCACGAGCTCGCGGAAAAGATCCCCTGCCGCCCTTCCCAGCCGGGTCTCGTCAAAGTCGTCCTCGTCGACACGGCCGGCAAACAAGTGTGCCCTTGCCGTCTTGATCCTATTCTCCAGCCGATGATCGAAGGGGCAGGCAGCGATATCGATGGCGTGCAATCGCTGCAAGGCATCCGCCAAAAGCCGCACCCGCTCGAGCGGCTGTAGCCGCTCGGCGCTGACGAGATCGCAGCCCGGAAGAGCGCTCATCAAAAGCCATTCGCGTTCATCATCCTTCTCGTGGGCGATGACTTCCGGACAGGCAAGGCCCTGCGAGGTCAGCCATCGCAACCTGGCAACCTCGCCGGCCAGCTCACCCAAGGCGTCGGCCAACTCGGTCTTGAGATAGACCGGCGCGCGTCCATCAGCCTCAAGGCGAAAGACATGGGCCGAAGAACGCCCAAGCGCATCCTGGCGCCATTCATACCCAGCCAACAAATCACGCAGGCGGACAGGAAGGGATGTCTCCATGAATTGCGGCTTGCTTGCCATAAGCGGCTCCTCAAATTTGACGGCGGCAATGAAAAGCCCGGCTCGCTTTCGCGAACCGGGCCTTGTTTTGTAAACTGCCGATGTCGGCTTGCGCCAGGCCTCAGCTATCGAGGAAGCTTCTGAGCTTCCGGCTGCGGCTCGGATGCTTGAGCTTGCGCAGAGCCTTGGCTTCGATCTGGCGGATACGTTCGCGCGTGACCGAGAACTGCTGGCCCACTTCTTCGAGCGTATGGTCGGTGTTCATGCCGATGCCGAAGCGCATGCGCAGCACGCGCTCTTCGCGCGGCGTCAGCGATGCCAGGACGCGCGTCGTCGTCTCACGCAGGTTCGCCTGGATGGCGGCGTCGATCGGCAGAAGCGCATTCTTATCCTCGATGAAATCGCCGAGATGCGAGTCTTCTTCGTCGCCCACCGGGGTTTCGAGCGAGATCGGCTCCTTGGCGATCTTCAGAACCTTGCGCACCTTTTCGAGCGGCATGGCGAGCTTTTCGGCCAGTTCTTCCGGCGTCGGCTCGCGGCCTATTTCGTGCAGCATCTGGCGCGACGTGCGAACGATCTTGTTGATCGTTTCGATCATGTGCACCGGAATCCGGATGGTGCGCGCCTGGTCGGCGATGGAACGAGTGATCGCCTGACGAATCCACCAGGTGGCGTAGGTCGAGAACTTGTAGCCGCGGCGATATTCGAACTTATCGACCGCCTTCATCAGGCCGATATTGCCTTCCTGAATGAGGTCGAGGAACTGCAGGCCGCGGTTGGTGTACTTTTTGGCGATGGAGATGACGAGGCGCAGGTTGGCTTCGACCATTTCCTTCTTGGCGATACGCGCTTCGCGCTCGCCCTTCTGCACCATGTGAACGATGCGGCGGAACTCTGAGATCGAAATACCGGTTTCGGTCGCAAGGTTCTGAATTTCCTGGCGAATGTCGCGGATCGTCGTGTTTTCGCTCTTGGCGAATTCCTTCCAGCCGCGGGCAGCCAGATTGCCGATCGACTTCATCCAGTTCGGATCGAGCTCGGCGCCCTGATACTGCTCCAGGAAGCTGTCACGCTTGACGCCATAGGATTCAGCAAGGCGCAGCAGGCGGCCTTCGTTCTGAACGAGGCGCTTGTTGATGTCGTAGAGCTGCTCGACGAGGGCGTCGATGCGGTTCTGGTTCAGCGACAGAGACTTGACCGACTTGACCAGCTCATCCTTGAGCTCCTTGTAGCGGCGCTCCTGCGCCGAAGACAGCGTACCGGAAGCCGACAGGCGCTGCTCGACCTGCTGGTCCTGCAGCTTGCGCAGCTTCTTGTAGGTTTCAGCGATGATGTCGAGCGTCGTCATCACCTGTGGGCGAAGCTCGGCTTCCATCGCGGCGAGAGAGAGGTTGGATTCGTCCTCGTCCTCTTCCTCTTCCTCGATGGGCAGGCCTTCGCCGCCGACATTGGTGATGTCGTCGTCACCGGAAGGAGAGCGGCCGCGGCGTGCCTTTTCCTTCTCTTCGGCTGCCTTGCGGTCGGCCTCGATCTTTTCAGGGCTCTGGAACTGCGGTGCAGCCTTGGCCTCGGGACCGGAATAGGTGGTTTCAAGATCGATGATCTCGCGCAGCAGCGTCGTGCCTTCGTTGAGTTCGTCGCGCCAGATGATCAGGGCCTGGAACGTCAACGGGCTCTCACAGAGGCCGCCGATCATGGTTTCGCGGCCAGCCTCGATGCGCTTGGCAATCGCGATTTCGCCTTCACGCGACAGAAGCTCGACGGAACCCATTTCGCGCAGATACATGCGCACCGGGTCGTCCGTGCGGTCGGTCGGCTCTTTCTTCTTCGCGGTCGCAAGCGCAGAACCGGTGGAGGGAGCCAGTTCGCCGCCTTCGCTGTCGTCGTCGCCGCCGGCGTCATCGTCGTCGCCGGCCGCAGCGCCAGCCTCTTCGACGTCTTCGTCCTCAATAACATTGATGCCCATGTCCGAAAGCATGGCCATGGTGTCTTCGATCTGTTCGGACGTCACTTCCTCGGACGGCAGAACGGCGTTGAGCTCGTCCATCGTCACGTAGCCGCGCTTCTTGGCAGCCTTGATCATCTTCTTGACCGCGTCGTCGGAAAGATCGAGAAGTGGGCCGTCGGAGGTGCCGTCGCGCTCGACTTCAGCTTCTTCGTTCTCTTTGACCTTTGTTGCCATCTTTATATCGTCGCTTTCCCTGACGCTGCAAACTTACACGCGGTGAAACAATCACACTGGCTGGCGCGCCCTGCACCAGCTGCGACTCACCGACGAACACCTAACGGAATGACCTTTAATGCCCGATTAACCACGATCACCGCTACCGGATTGCAAAGCTGGATTGCGTTTGGATTTCCGGCCATGGTATAAGGTGATCCGCTTGATCCAGTTTACCGTTCTTTCCGAAGTTAAACGATGATTCCCAGAATTTTAGTTCTCGTCAAGCTTTTCCAGCAAAAAAGCCCGTTAAATGCGCGAAAAAGCCTTATCCACAGGCTTCGCACGCAGCGATTTATCGTTTCCCGTATTTAGGAAGTCCCCGCGCGATGACAAGAGCATCCTGAGCAAAGCCTCACATTTCCAGCATCGGTAGGTATTGCCGAAGCCGGAAGTGTGACCGAATGGCATCAATTCCAGTCCATTACGACCTTGCCGGAATTGCCCGAGCGCATTGCTTCGAACCCATCGCGGAAATCATCGATGCCGATACGATGGGTGATGAGGGGCGATACATCGAGACCGCCTTGCGCGAAGGCGATCATCTTGTACCAGGTTTCGAACATCTCGCGGCCATAGATACCCTTCAGGTTCAGCATCTTGAAAATGACCTTGTTCCAGTCGATCTCGAAGCCGGCCGGCGCGATGCCGAGAATGGCGATCTTGCCGCCATTGTTCATCTTGTCGATCATGTCGCGAAAGGCAGGAGCCGCGCCCGACATTTCCAGCCCGACGTCGAAACCCTCTGTCATGCCGATGGATTTCATCACATCGGCAAGGTTCTCCTTGGAAGCGTCGACGACATGATCGATGCCGACCTTGCGGGCAAGCGCCAGCCGGGTGGGATTGATATCGGTGATGACGACCTTGCGCGCGCCGGAGCGCTTGGCGACCATGGCTCCCATGATGCCGATCGGCCCCGCGCCGGTCACGAGCACATCTTCGCCAACCAGATCGAAGGAGAGCGCGGTGTGAACTGCGTTGCCGAAGGGATCGAAGATCGCAGCGATCTCATCCGGGATATCGTCGGGGATCGGCACGACATTGGATTCGGGAATGCAGACGAACTCGCCGAAAGAGCCGGGACGGTTGACGCCGACGCCGAGCGTGTTGCGGCAGAGATGGCCCCTGCCCGCCCGGCAATTGCGGCATTTGCCGCAGACGATATGACCTTCGCCTGAGACGCGCTCGCCGACATGATATTTCGTCACGGCTGAGCCGATCTCGGCGATCTCGCCGCAGAATTCATGGCCGACGACCATCGGTACGGGAATGGTCTTCTGCGCCCATTGATCCCAGTTCCAAATATGGACATCCGTGCCGCAGATCGCCGACTTTTTGACCCGAATGAGGACATCGTTCGGCCCGACCTCGGGAACCGGCACATGCTCCATCCACAGCCCGACCTCCGGCTTAGATTTGACCAACGCTTTCATCATGTTCGACATGATCGGTTCTCTCCAACCAATTCAAATGATTCCGAGTTCTTTTCCGGCTTCGGCAAAGGCTGCGATCGCCCTTTCGACATCGGCCTTCGTGTGGGCGGCCGACATCTGCGTGCGGATGCGCGCCTGCCCCTTTGGCACCACGGGGAAGGAAAAGCCGATGACGTAGACGCCCTTTTGCAGCATGAGGGCCGCCATGTCCTGCGCGAGCTTCGCGTCGCCCAGCATGACGGGGATGATCGGGTGATCGGCGCCGGCGAGGGTGAAGCCGAGCTTGGCCATCTCCCGGCGGAAGAGTTCGGCATTGCCCTGAAGCCGCGCACGCAGTTCGCCGCCGTTCTCGATCAGGTCGAAGACCTTCAACGAGGCCGCCGTGATGACGGGCGCCAACGTGTTGGAGAAGAGATAGGGACGCGAGCGCTGCCGCAGCCATTCGACGATCTCGCCTCTCGCCGACGTATAGCCGCCAGAGGCCCCGCCGAGCGCCTTGCCGAGCGTACCGGTGATGATATCCACCCGACCTTCTACGCCGCAATATTCGGCCGATCCCCGGCCGTACTCGCCGACGAAGCCGACTGCGTGGCTGTCATCGACCATGACCATAGCGCCATATTTCTCCGCCAGATCGCAGACGCCGCCGAGATTGGCAATGATTCCGTCCATCGAGAAGACGCCATCGGTTGCGATCAGCTTGAAGCGGCTGCCCTCGGCCTTCTTCAGCTCTTCTTCCAAAGCCGCCATATCGTTGTTTGCATATCGGAAACGCTTCGCCTTGGAGAGCCGCACGCCATCGATGATGGAGGCGTGATTAAGGGCATCCGAGATGATGGCGTCCTCTTCCGACAGCAGCGTCTCAAACAATCCGCCATTGGCATCGAAGCAGGAGGAATAAAGGATCGTCGCTTCCATGCCGAGGAAAGCCGAAATCCGCGCCTCTAGCTGCTTGTGCTCCTCTTGCGTGCCGCAGATGAACCGCACCGAAGCCATGCCGTAGCCATAGCGATCGAGCGCTTTCTTCGCGGCATCGGCAAGCTCTTCGTTGTCGGCGAGGCCCAGGTAATTGTTGGCGCAGAAGTTGAGAACGCGCGCGCCGCCCAGCACGGCGATCTCGCCGGCCTGCTTGGAGGTGATGACGCGCTCGGCCTTGTAAAGACCGGCTTCCTTGAGGCCGAGAAGTTCGTTGCGCAAATGGGATATGAACGCAGAGGTCATGGTCGCATTCCGATGCTGGTCACGGTGCCTGATTTATCAAGAAATAACATAGGATCCGGGCTCTTGCTGCATCCAGCAGCGGCAAAAATGCGCAAGACCGTGACGCCGGCGCGATAGGGCGCAGTTTCGATATTATCTGTCAAACCGAGCGCGATAGACGCAACTTTTCGGCCGGATTTTACCTGTCGTCATCACATAAATTACTTGACTCAGTCCAATATTTTACACCAAGTTGATGCTGATCTGAAAACGAGGGAAAGCAATGAGCATATTCCACAGGTTCTCCCTCGCAGGACGGGTTGCCCTCGTGACTGGTGGCGGGCGCGGCCTCGGATTCGAAATGGCAAGGGCTCTCGTCGATGCCGGCGCTCACGTCATCATCAATGGACGGACCGTCGCGACGCTGGATGCCGCCGTCGAGACCATCCGAGCGAGCGGTGGCTCGGCAGAAGCCGGCGCTTTCAATATTGCCGACTGCGACGCGCAGCGCGCGGCAATGAACGACATCGAGAAAAATCACGGCCGGCTCGACATATTGATCAACAATGTCGGCGCCCGCGACAGGCGCGCTCTGGCCGATTTCGACGACGAGGCGATCCTCGCTTTGCTCAATACCGACCTCGCCGCCTCGATCATGCTTTCCCGCGATGCCGCCCGCCTGATGAAGCGGCACAATCATGGACGGCTGATCTCGGTGACCTCGATTAGCGGCCAGGTCGTCATGCCCGGCGACTGCGTTTATCCGGCAGCCAAGCAGGGGCTGACGGGCCTTATGCGCGGCATGGCGGTGGAGTTTGGCCCCTATGGCATCACCAGCAACGCCATTGCGCCAGGCTGGTTCGCCACGGAAACGAATGCCGCAATGGCCGCGAACGAAGATCTGATGCCCTTCGTGCGCCAGCGCATTCCGGTTCAGCGCTGGGGGCGTCCGGATGAAATCGCGGGAGCCGCACTATTCCTTGCCAGCGACGCTGGCTCCTTCGTCAACGGCCACGTCTTGACCGTCGATGGCGGCATGACCGTGCGCATGTAGCATGTCGACAGCCGAGTTTTGGCATGTCACCGGCTGGAGAATTGCGAGATTGCAGCGAGGAAGGCATCGCCATAGCGCTCGAGTTTTGACTGTCCGACGCCGGAAATCTCGAGCAGGGCCTTGCGGCTGCCAGGCCGCTCGGTCGCAAAGGCGATCAGCGTCGTATCTGGGAAGACGACATAAGGCGGCACACCCAATTCCTTGGCGATCCGGGTGCGCTCGGCGCGCAATGCGTCGAACAGCGCCTGCGCTTCACCGGCAAGACCGTGAGCCTGCTTCTCCGGTCGCCCTGCCTTCTTGCTGCGACGGCCCGGTTCGGGCCGATCCTTGCGGAAAAACACCTGTCGCTCGCGTTTGAAAACTGCCCTTGCCTGCTCCTGGAGCTTCATGGCGCCGAAGGCCGTGTGATCGATGCTGACGAAGCCATTCGCCAGCAATTGCCGGAAGATGGATTGCCAGGTGCGAGAGGAAATATCCTTGCCCGCGCCGAAAACCGGCATGTCGACATGACCGAAGCGCTCGGTCTTCTCGTTGACCGTCCCCATCAGCACATCGATGACATGGCCGGTGCCGAAACGCTCGCCGGTGCGATAGACAGCAGCAAGCGCCTTGATCGCCGCTTCCGTCCCGTCCCACGTTTCCACAGGCTTCAGGCAGGTATCGCAATTGCCGCAACCGCCGCCATGCGCCTCGCCGAAATGTGCAAGAATCGCCTGCCGCCGGCATCCCGCCGTTTCGCAGATGGCGAGCAACGCATTGAGCTTCGCCCGTTCGACCCGCTTGATCTCCTCCGATGCGCCGCCCTCGTCGATCATCCGCCCGCGCTGGATGACATCGGCCATGCCGTAGGCCATCCAGACATTGGAGGGCAGCCCGTCGCGCCCGGCGCGGCCCGTCTCCTGGTAATAGGCTTCCACCGATCCCGGCAGATCGAGATGGGCGACATAGCGCACGTTCGGTTTATCGATGCCCATGCCGAAGGCAACCGTCGCCACGAGGCACAGGTCTTCCTCTTTCAGGAAGGCATCCTGATTGGCATCACGAAGCGCGCGATCCATGCCGGCATGATAGGGAAGCGCCCGGATGCCCTGCCCGTTCAGCCACTCCGCCGTATCCTCGACCTTGGCACGCGAGAGACAATAGACGATGCCGCTATCGCCACGATGCCCGTCGAGAAAACGCAACAATTGCTGTCGCGGCTGATCGCGCTCGACTATCTCATAGGTAATGTTCGGGCGATCGAAGCTGGTGGTGAAGACCTTGGCATCGTCGAGCGCCAGCCGTTCGATGATGTCGTCTCGGGTATGGGGATCGGCCGTTGCCGTCAGGGCGATGCGCGGGACACCGGGAAAGAGCTCGGCAAGCCTGCCTAGATCGCGATATTCCGGCCTGAAATCATGGCCCCATTGCGAGACGCAATGCGCCTCGTCGATCGCAAAAAGCGCGATGTTGGCCCGCCCGAGCATCTGGCAGAAACCTTCCGTCACGATGCGTTCCGGGGTCACATAGAGCAGATCGAGCTTGCCTGCGGAAATGGCGCGATAGACATCGCTCGCCTCCTCGCGCGATAGGGACGAATTCAAGGCGGCGGCCCGGATGCCGAGCTGCTTCATCGCCTCCACCTGATCCCGCATCAGCGCGATCAGCGGCGAGACGACGACGCCGATACCATCGCGGCACAGCGCGGGGATCTGAAAGCACAGCGACTTGCCGGCGCCGGTCGGAAACAGCACGACCGCATCACCGCCGGAAACGACATGGTCGATCACCTGCTGCTGCTTGCCGCGAAAGGCGGGGTAGCCATAGACGCGTTTCAAAACATCGAGCGGCACCGGCGCACCGGTGCGCTCACCAAACAATGCGTCATCCGCGGAAAATCGCGGCTCTTGTCTTTCGGGCTGAGGCATCTATTCCCTATTTTCCAGCGGCACCTTTGACGCGGCCGGAAAGCACGCCGAAACCGTCGATGATCGCTTCCTGATTTTCCAGCCGCAGCGCCTCGAGCTGCACCTCCTGCAAGGCGCGAATCAATGGCTCGATCGCTTCACCGTCGCCTTCTTCCGTTGCCTCTGCAATAGCGCCTTCCAGCTCGATCTTGTGCCAGCGCAATGCTTTCGAACGCTTATGGAGCGCAAGCGCCTGACGATAGCCCTCACGCGCATCCTCCATGGCAGCCTCCTCGGTTGCCGTCCAAAGACGGGCATTGCGGATCTGCTGCTCAAGACTCTTTAGCAAAGCACCGAAGTCCTGTTCCTCGAGTTGCTCGATCAACCGCTCACGGACGAGCTGAGGCCCGACCAGGGTTGCGGCCGCCCCGAGGACCGCGGACCAGAGCCGCTGCAGCTCGCGGCTGTCATAATCGATCGCGGCGATCTCATCGTATTCGTCCTGGAGCAGCGCCGGATGATTGACGATGGTCAAGGCGAGCACGCTTTCTCGAAGGCTCGGAATATCCTGATGTCCCTTGATCATGGCCGAACGCTGCAAGCGATCCGATGCGGTCGTCGCCATCACGGCCGCAGCACGGGCCTGTCCGCCACGACCTGCAAAGTTGCGGCCATTCCCGTCACGGGAAAACCCGCGCCCCTGCTGACCGCCCCGCTGGAACTGTGGCTGGAACAGCCCATTCAACCGCTCGCGCATATTCTGCTGATAATGGCGGCGCACATCTTCATCGCCGATGACGGACACGATGCGCCGCAACCGTGCTTCCAGCTCCGCCCGCGCCTCCGGCGTCTCGAAGGTGCCGCTGCCGGCCTCCCTCGTCCAGATCAGATCGGCCAACGGCTTTGCCTGCGCCAGCACTTTGTCGAACGGTGCGCGCCCATCCTGCCGCACGAGGTCGTCGGGATCCTTGCCATCCGGCAGCAAGGCAAAGCGTACGGTGCGGTTCGGCTTGATGTGCGGCAATGCGAGATCGGCAGCCCGATTGGCGGCGCGGATGCCGGCACCATCGCCATCGAAGCAGAGGATCGGTTCCGGTGTCATCTTCCAGAGGAGATCGAGCTGGCTCTCCGTCAGCGCCGTGCCGAGCGGTGCAACCGCATTTTCGACACCGGCCTGATGCAGCGCGATGACATCCATATAGCCTTCGACCGCGACAATGGTCCCGGCACCATCGGCGCCCTGAGCAGCACGGCGCGCACGCGAGAAATTATAGAGCACAGTGCCCTTGTGGAAAAGCTCGGTCTCGTTGGAATTCAGGTACTTCGCCGACGCGTCCGGCGACATGGCGCGGCCGCCGAAGGCAATCACCTTCTCACGCGACGAGAGGATCGGAAACATGATGCGGTCGCGGAAGCGGTCGTAGGAGACGGGGACATTCTCATGCACCACGAGGCCGCAAGCCTCCATCTGCTCCTTCAGCACACCCTTGCTGGCGAGATGTTCTTTCAGGGCATTGCGGCTATCGGGCGAATACCCCAAACGGAAGGTCTCGATGGTACGCCCGCTGAGGCCGCGATCTCGCAGATAAGCCCTGGCCCGCGCCCCATTGGCCGTCTGCAGCTGATCCTGAAAGAACTGAGTCGCCATCTCCATGACATCGAGCAGCGACGTGCGCTCCTTCTCGCGCTTCGCCTCCATCGGATCGGCAACCGGCATCGGAACGCCGGCCATGTCGGCGATCTGCTGCACGGCCTCTGGAAAGCTCAAGCCCTCCAGCTCGGTCAAAAAGCGGAAATGATCGCCCGTCACGCCGCACCCGAAGCAGTGATAACGCCCCTTGCGATCCTCGCAATGGAAGCTCGGCGATTTTTCGCCGTGGAAGGGACAGCAAGCCCAGTAATCGCCGCGCGGCACATTTGTCTTGCGCCGATCCCAGGTCACACGACGACCGATCACGTCCGAAATCAAGACGCGGTCGCGAATCTCGTCGAGAAACGTATGGGAAAATCGCATGGCTACCTCTGGCTCGCTCCATATAAACAGGAATGCCGGGCATTGCCACGACGACGCGGCCGCCGCCCACGCTATTCACAGCCCTTTGCCGGCGGCTGCATCTCGGCCTTCCGATCACAACTCCGTGAAGATGGCCGCTCATTTATCCGCACGTCCATGGAATGCAAAACTGCGTTTGGCAGATCCCTAAACGCCACGAAATCCTTCCGGAACGGCCGTGGAAGGCTCTGCCACACCAACGGAGTAACTATTTCGTGCGCAAATATTCGGGCGAAAGCAAAGGCTTGTAGAGGCTCCATACAGCATACGCGAATAGAGTCAGCGCTTCTGCCAATCAGAAGGTGCGAAGCTGCCGCATGCAGGCGACACTTTCTGAAAGCACATTTGCGGCATGGTTCGTTAGCCAAACATTATTTTTTTGTAATTTGATTGTTGGTGTGCGGCGCAATAGCGTCCTTCTTACAGGGCGAGACAAGCCGGCGAAGAACTTCTTCGCGACGCGACATGCCGAGACGCCCTGACGAACCGAAGGCCACTAGGTACGGGCTTTCAGTTTAGGAGAGGAAAATGCGCGTTCTTATCGTACCCTTGGCAGCAGCAGCCATCTTCGCCACAGCTAGCTATAGCTCGGCCACGATGACCGGCAGCGCCAGCGACAAGAACGTGCTCTATGCCGGTGCGGGATATCAGTTGCCGGCGGATATGAGCGCTCCAGCCCTTGCGGCAGGCGTGAAGATTCAAATGTCCGGATTGCCGTCGCAGGCCTTGGCCTTGCCGCAGCACATCAGGATTCTCCGATAAGTTCACCAGATACTCAGGTGGGGCACCATCCCTACCCCCGGCGCCGCCCCACCTGAGTGCCTTTGCAAACGACATTTGATTTTTGGGCCCCACCCTGCGTCATCAAATGTCAGCAAAGCGCAAGAAGGCAGGAGCTCCCCCAGCTCCTGCCTTCTCTAATTTCGGCTCCAATTTTAATTTTGGGCCGTCTCTATTTAGCGACAACTTGCGTCTTCGGCTGCCTTCATCGAGGAGTACCGCAACTATCAAGCGGGGAACTCGCCATCATAGACGCCGCCCGGCAGAACGCCCTCGGCGCGCGGCCGATCCGCATGCCGGGGGCGAAACAGCGTTTTACTTCAGCAGTTCCTTCAAGATAGCCGAAGCCTTGGCAAAATCCATCTGACCGGCATAGCGCTCGCGCAGGGCGGCCACGCACTTGCCCATATCCTTCAGGCCCTGCGCGCCGAGTTCCGCGACGACCGCGACACAGATCTCGCGCACCTTCTCTTCGGAAAGCTGCTCCGGCATGAACCCTTGAATGACGGCGATTTCCTCGCGCTCCTTGTCGGCCAGTTCGGGGCGGCCCCCATCCATATAGATCTTCACGGATTCCTCGCGCTGCTTGATCATCTTGGCGAGCAGCTGCAGAATCTCGTCTTCGCTCGCCTGTTCCTTGCCGAGCCCGCGATTGGCGATGTCCTTGTCCTTGACGGCCGCAAGGATGAGACGGATGGTCGAAAGCTTCGCCGGATCCTTGGCCTTCATGGCATCTTTCTGGGCGTTGGAAAGGATTTCGCGGATCATGTCTTTCACTCCTTGAAGCAGGCCGGCGACGATCGCCCCGCCACTTATGTCACGTTGCTGTCTCTTAAACCAACAGTGTCGATCAACGCAATTGCGCCCGAGAGCCCGAATTCCTTGACGGGAAAGCAAAAGCGCGCATTGACCGGCTCGCCTTGTTTAGCTATGTCCATCACCTGCACATAAGATCGATAGGAAGATCTCAAGCCGCGACCTCGGTCGCCGGCTGTACCTTGCTACAAACATGGCGGAACCGCCGGTCTCTTCAAGGCCGCGCCCGACGCCGGAAACGGGATGATTATGACCGCGACAGCCCCATGGACCACTGAAAAGCCGACCGCCCTCCTCGTTCTTGCCGATGGCACCGTGATCGAAGGCAAGGGCATCGGCGCAACCGGCAAGGTCCAGGCCGAAGTCTGCTTCAACACGGCACTCACGGGTTATGAGGAGATCCTGACCGACCCCTCCTATCTCGGCCAGATCGTCACCTTCACCTTCCCTCATATCGGCAATGTCGGTACGAACGAGGAAGACATCGAAGATCTGACGCCGGCCGCCCGCCATGGCGCCGTCGGCGTCATCTTCAAGGCCGATATCACCGACCCATCGAACTATCGCGCCGCCAAGCACCTCGACCAGTGGCTGAAAGCCCGCGGGATCATCGGTCTCTGCGGCATCGACACGCGCGCGCTGACCGCCTGGATCCGCGAAAACGGCATGCCGAACGGTGTGATCGCTCACGATCCGAACGGCGCCTTCGACATCGAGCAGCTGAAGGCGGATGCCAAGGCATGGAGCGGCCTCGAAGGCCTCGATCTCGCCAAGGTCGCCTCCTCCGGCCAGTCCTCTCAATGGTCGCAGACGCCCTGGGTGTGGAACGAAGGCTATGGCGAACTCGGAGCCGACGACGCCAAGTACCATGTCGTCTGCCTCGACTACGGCGTCAAGCGCAATATCCTGCGCCTGTTCGCCGGTCTCGACTGCAAGGTGACGGTCCTGCCGGCGACGGCTTCGACGGATGACGTACTCGGCCTCAAGCCGGATGGCATCTTTCTGTCGAACGGCCCCGGCGACCCGGCTGCGACGGGCGAATATGCCGTGCCCGTCATCAAGGACCTGCTGAAATCGGAAATCCCGCTCTTCGGCATCTGCCTCGGCCACCAGATGCTCGGCCTCGCCCTGGGCGCCAAGACGGCCAAGATGCATCAGGGCCATCATGGCGCCAATCACCCCGTCAAGGACCATACGACGGGCAAGGTCGAGATCGTCTCGATGAACCACGGCTTCGCAGTCGACTCTAAGTCGCTGCCGGAAGGTGTTGAGGAGACTCATATTTCGCTCTTCGACGGCAGCAATTGCGGCCTGCGCGTTGCCGGCAAGCCGGTCTTCTCCGTGCAGCATCACCCGGAAGCTTCTCCCGGTCCGCAGGACAGCCATTACCTCTTCCGCCGCTTCATCAATCTGGTGCGGGAAAAGAAGGGCGAGCCCGCTCTGGCCGAACGCGCCTGACCACAGGCCAACCAATCGCATGAGAAAAGCCTCGGATTGGCGGACAATCCGAGGCTTTTTCGCATCGACTTGGGAGGTCTGGTTGCATTGGCTGATATTGAAGTTTAGGCCTGCAGGCGGCGTTGCTTCACCACTTCAAGCTCGCTCATCAGGATTTCTTCGAGGAACTCGAAATCAGACTGCCCGAATTCGATGAGGCCGAATCTGAGCTTGTAACCCCAATTCTTCTCCTGCGTGAAATCGAGCCAGCCGAGGAGCGGACGAAGCGGCTGTTCAGGCGCGTCCAGCCAGTCCACATCCTTGCGATAGGCTTTTCCGCAGCCCATTTCGGCGAGATAAGGCGCGCCTTCACGGACAAAACCGATAGCGGTGAAGCTCTGAAAGCCGTCCCTCTCGCCCATTTTGACGGATGGGGAGTAATAGACGATACCGTCGCCCGGCTTGATCCGCATCAAAGGGGCTCGCTTGCCGTGGTTGACCTGCATGAAGCCTTGCTTGCGCCCAAGGCGCACGTGCTCGGCACTGGCCACCGCCAGCCAATACGATTTCTGCTCCGGCTCCGGCCGCCGGGATGAGGTGTTGGCGTGTGGCACGAGTCGTAAAGCCACCCCGCGATTGATCTGATCTTCCCGCGGGAAAAGCGCGGCATCGTTACGATTGCTTGCCTTGAATATCATGGTCGTCTCCCGTCTTCGGTATGTCACCAATATAGACGAGCATGCTGTCAATTTTTGTCAGCAATCTTTCGACGCATCAATGGCTGCCACCATCAAGCGGCAGCCTTTTCCGTCCGCACGAGAATATAGAACCGCGCGCAAAGCATCGCCGCCGCTGAGCCAAGGCCGAGCAGGAAGCCGAACCAGATGCCGATGCCGCCGAAACCGAGCGGAAACGCCAGCAACCAGGCGAGGAAGAAGCCAATCGGCCAATAGGCGATCAACGCCATGATCATCGGCACGCGCGCATCCTTCAGCCCGCGCAGCAGACCGCTTGCAATCGACTGCAGGCCATCGACGAGCTGGAACAAGCCGGCCACCACGATCAGCGGTGCGGCAAAGGCAAGGACCTCAGGCGCATCGGCCGAATGGACGTCAAGGAACCAGCTTGCCAGCCAGGACGGCAGGGTTGCAAACAGGATGCTGCCACAAAGCGCAATGCAGCTCGAAACAATGACGACCACGATGGCAGCACGCCTGAGGCCGAGATGATCGCCCTGCCCGTGGGCGACGCCGACGCGCACGGTCGCAGCCTGGCTGAGGCCGAGCGGGATCATGAAGGCGATGGACGCCCACTGCAGAGCGATGCCATGGGCGGCAAGTTCGATCGTGCCGATCTGCCCCATCAGCAGCGAAGCAGCGGTGAACAGGCTGACCTCCGCCAGAACCGTCACGCCGATCGGAAAGCCGAGCTGGATGACATCCCACAAAGCATGCCAGTCGGCCCGCCAGAATCGGGCGAAGATCTCATAGCGCCTCGTTTCCTGGTGAGCCTGTACATAGCCGAGAATGAAAAGGAAGCCGGCCGTCTGTACGGCGACCGAGACAATGGCGGCGCCATGCAGGCCCATCGCTGGCAGACCGAAATGACCAAGCACCAGAATATAGGCGAGCACGGCATTCATGACCAACATGGCGATGGTCACCTTGAGGATGATGCCGGCGCGGCCGATGGCGCTCACCAGCGCCCGGATGACATTGTAGAGCAGACCCGGCAACACGGCGAAGTGACCGATGTCGATATAGCCGCTCGCCAATTTCGCGACCTCGGGCTTTTGTCCTGCCGCGAGCAGAATCTCTTCGGAATAGAAGAAGGCCGGCTGTGCCAACAGCCAATACGCCGTTACGACCCATAGGCCCATGCGTAGCGCACGGCGGACCGAGGTAACGTCGCCTCTGCCATAGGCTTGCGCCACCAGCGGCATGACCGCGATGGAAAAACCCGAACCGAAAACCAGGATTGTAAAAAGAAACTGCGCGGAAAGTACCATCGCCGCCAGCTGCTCGGCACCGAGCCTTCCGACGATCATCACATCCGTGGTGTTGATGCCGAGCTGCGCCAATTGCGCACCGATCAGCGGAACGCCCAGCGCCAGCGTTGCGCGGACGTGTGCAGACCACGAATTATTGTTGTCATGCGCGAACGAGCGCGCAGGTGCCGGGATATCCATAATGAAGACTCGATCTTTAGAATCGCGCGAACCGCCCTACCCAAGGGCGCGCGAGCTTGCCGCATTAGCGCAACTTAGCTCAAAAAGCCAGCAGACAAGCCCACGATGCTAAAGAATTCATCAGAGCATCAAAATATCTGATGATTTTTTAGGCCGCTTCGCCTGCCTGCGATTGGGATACCGCCTTCGGCTCAGTCTTGCGGACCTTCGTCACAAGTACGACAAGCCCGGCGGCCACCAGAATTGCGCTCATGATGAAGGGCGCACCGGCAAAGACGACGGGTGCGGTCGGCGCGGTGTAATACTGGAACAGATAAGGAAACAGCACCGGGCCGACAATGGCGGTGATACTCGTCAGGCTGCCGAGCGCTCCCTGCAACTCGCCCTGCGCGGAGGGCGGAACCTTGCTGGCCGCGATGGAGCGAAGCGGCGCATCCGCGACGTTTTCGATGACCGTCAGGATCACTACCACGTAGACCATCCATCCTTGCCATGCGAAGGCATAGCCCATCAGGCCGAGGCACGAAAATAATAGCCCAAGCAACGCGGTCTTCCATTCGCCAAGCAATGGCACGAGCCGCGGCAGAACGAGGCCCATGACAATGGCAGCGCCGATACCATAAACGCCGAGGGAGAAACCGATCTGTCCTTCGCTCCAGTCATAGCGATAGGAGGTGACGAAAGCCCAGACTGCCGGATAGACGCCGTGCGCCAGCCAGTTCAGGAACATCACGACACAGACCCAGCCGATACCTTGATAGCGGCGCATCTGCCTCAACGCACCGAACGGATTGGCACGGGTGATCTCGAAGGGCCGGCGGTGTTTCGCGTCAAGCGTTTCCGGCAACAGGAAATAGGCACCGACGAAATTCAGGAACGCCAGAGCTGCCGCACCATAGAAAGGTACGCGCGGGCCGAACTCCCCGAGGAAGCCGCCGATGACCGGACCCAGCACGAAGCCGACGCCGAAAGCCATGCCGATCAGGCCGAAATTCTTCGCACGGTTCTCGTCGTTGCTGATATCGGCGATATAGGCCGAGCAAGTGGAGAAGCTTGCGCCGCTGATCCCCGCGAGGATGCGACCGACGAACAGCATCCAATAGGAGCCGGCAATCGCACAGATGAAATTGTCGATCGCGAAGGTCAGCACGGAGGCCAGCAATAACGGACGGCGGCCGAAACGATCGCTCAGATTGCCGATCAACGGCGAAAACAGGAACTGCATGGCAGCATAGGCCAGCAGCAGCCAGCCGCCCTCGGTTGCCGCCGTGCTGACCGAGGCACCCGTCAACTCCTCCAGATATTTCGGCATCACCGGCATGATGATGGCGATGCCGATGACGTCGAGGAAGAGAATGAGGAAGACGAGGAACAGGCCTCGACGGGCGAATTTCTGATCGATCATGGAGATGCCTTGTGGAGGCTCCGCCTCGATGAAAGAGACAGAACGTGAACGAAAAACGGAAGTTTCCCCATACATAAAGATTTTGGCGGAAACAATGCGTGAACGCTTCAATCCTATTGATTTATCGGACGCTTTTTTTGATCCTTCGCACAAAAGCGACTATGTGTCGCGACCCCGACGTGGCTCACGATTGAGGAAGTCGACGAAGGCCCTGAGCGGCGTCGGCATATGCCGTCTGCTGGCGTAGTAAAGAAACGGGCCGGAAAAGGCCGTGTCCCATTCCTCCAGGATCGGCACCAGTTCACCGCTGGCAATTTGCGGCGCAAGGAATTCCTTGAATGTTCTGATGATGCCCAAGCCGGCTGCTGCCGCGCTGCGCTCGATATCGATCGAATTGGTTGTGACGACCATCGGCGGCGCGATGAAGATCGTTTCACCATTCCTCTCGAACTCCCAGGGAACGACCGAGCCGCTCAGGAATCGATGGCGGATACAGCGATGCTCAAGTATGTCGCGTGGATGGTTGGGGATACCGTGTGCAGCTAGATAGCTCGGAGCGGCGGCAGTGACATAATATTGTTGCCGCGGCCCGATCGGTACTGCGATCATGTCCTTTTCCAGCCTCTCGTCATAGCGAATACCTGCGTCGTAGCCGGCCGCCACGACATCGATGAAACTGTCTTCGGCGACGATCTCGACTGAAATTGCCGGATATTCCTTGAGGAAGCGGCTGATGATATCGGGCATGACCACCATGGCGGCGACGGTTGGCACGTTCAGCCGCAAAGTCCCGCCGATATTGTCGCGAAAGCTATTGATATCGTCGAGCGCCACAGAGATCTCGCTCATGGCCGGCGTCAGGCGCTCCATCAGCCGCTCTCCCGCCTCCGTAGGCGTCACGCTTCGGGTCGTGCGATTGAGCAGACGGACCGCCAGCCGCTCCTCCAGCCGCCGGACCGCTTCACTCAATGACGAGGCGGAAACGCCGCGCTTGCGTGCCGCTTCACGAAAGCTGCGCTGGCGGGCAACCGCCGTAAAGGCAACCAGGTCAGCCAGCGGTAAGTCATCCATTGTGCGAAATCCCAAACAACCCGTTTTGATTTACCGGGATTATCGCACAGAGGGCGATGGAGTAAACCTAGGTGATAGAGGCTTCTGAAGACGAGAGCGCGCCTCTGACCAGGGAGAGTAACGATGGAAAAGCATCAACTGGGAAGAACCGGACCGCAGGTATCGGCGCTTGGCCTCGGCTGCATGGGGATGTCGGGCATGTACGGGCCATCCGACCGCGCCGAGAGCATCGCCACCATTCATGCCGCGCTCGATGCCGGGATCAACCTGCTCGATACCGGTGATTTCTACGGCATGGGCCACAATGAGATGCTGGTCGGCGAAGCCATCAAGGGGCGGAAACGGGACGATTTCCTGCTGAGTGTCAAATTCGGTGCTCTCCGGGATCCCTCCGGCGCATGGCTCGGCTATGACGCCCGCCCGGCGGCGATCCGGAATTTCGTCGCCTATTCGCTCCAGCGACTCGGCGTCGATCATATCGACATCTACCGCCCTGCCCGTCTCGACCCAAGCGTGCCGATCGAAGATCAGATCGGCGCCATGGCCGATCTGATCAAGGCGGGCTATATCGGGCATATCGGCCTGTCTGAAGTCGGCCCGGATACGATCCGCCGCGCCGCGGCGCTTCATCCGATCGTCGACCTGCAGATCGAATATTCGCTGATCTCGCGGGGGATCGAGGGCAAGATCCTGCCGACTTGCCGCGAGCTTGGCATCGGCATAACCGCCTATGGCGTACTTTCGCGCGGCCTCATCAGCGGCCATTGGCAGAAGGATAATGTCCAAAAGGGCGATTTCCGCACGATAAGCCCACGCTTTCAGGCCGGAAACGTCGAAAAGAACCTGGAGCTGGTGGAAGCTTTACGAGAGATCGCCGAGACGAAGGGCGTCAGCGTCGCGCAGATCGCAATCGCCTGGGTCGCAGCGAACGGCAAGGACATCGTTCCTGTCATCGGTGCCCGCCGTCGCGATCGCCTGGCCGAAGCCTTGGGAGCACTCCCGATTGAATTGTCGCAAGCCGATATGGCTGCGATCGAACGCGCGATCCCGAAAGACGCCGCGGCCGGCGGCCGCTATCCGGAAGCGCAGCTGACGCATCTCGACAGCGAGAAATAACGCGCCAAAGGCTTGCCTGCTCGCCGTCATCACCGCGAGCAGGCAAGTAAGATCAGACCGGGTTGTTCAGCGTATCGCAATCCGAGAGCTTGCCGGAATCGAAGCCCTTCTTGAACCACTTCACGCGTTGCGCCGAAGTGCCGTGGTTGAAGCTGTCGGGAACGACATAGCCCTGCGTGCGCTTCTGCAGCGTATCGTCGCCGATCTGCTGTGCGGCATTCAGCGCCTCTTCGAGGTCGCCGGCCTGCAGGATGCCCTTCTGCTGGGTGAACTTGCCCCATATGCCGGCGAAACAATCCGCCTGCAGTTCGATGCGCACCGACATCTTGTTGGCGTCCACTTCGCTCATGCTGCGGCGGGCCTGATTGAATTTCGGCAGAATGCCAAGCAGGTCCTGCACATGGTGGCCGACCTCATGGGCGATCACATAGGCTTGCGCAAAATCGCCGGATGCGCCGAATTGATCCTTCATCTGCTGGAAGAAAGCCATGTCGAGATAGACCTTCTGATCGCTCGGGCAATAGAAGGGGCCGGTTGCCGCCGAAGCCTGCCCGCAGGCCGAAGGGAACCTGCCGGAAAACAGCACGAGCTTCGGATCGGTATAGGTCTGGCCCATCGATTTGAAGATGCCGCTCCAGGTGTCTTCCGTATCGGCAAGAATGGTCGCGACGAACTGCTTCATCTCGTCATTGGCCGGCTGCCCGCCTCCACTGCCGTTGGAGGTGCTCTGCTGATATCCGGAACCGCCGCCCTCCAGCATGCCGCTTTGCTGCAGCAGCCCGATAACGTCGACGCCCATGGCTCTCAGGATCAGGAAGATCACGACGAGCACGATAATGGTGCGGAAGCTCAAACCGCCGCCGCCAATCCCTCCGCCCGGGAATCGGAAGCCGCCGCCACCGCTCATGGGTGACGAGCCGCGTTCGTCCTCGATATTGTCGGATTGCCGACGCCCCTTCCAATCCATGGTGCACCTCCTGGCGATGCCTAAAATCAAAGTCCCTTGAGGCATTTATATATCCAGGAAGTGTAATAAAGCCAGTTGGTTATCGACAGAACATTAGCTGAAACGCCGCCGCCGCCATATTTCTTTGGACACTAGCCATAAAAGCGCAATCGCTAGACCTGCCGCTACCACAAACGGCACTATTTCGTCGCCATCGAAAGCCATCTTGTTCATGATCCGCCCGGGAAGAAAGGTAAAAACCCCGGCACCGACAATGCCGCCGAAGTAAAGACCTCTGACGATGCGCTTATGCGCCTCGATATTGTGTCTGCGCGCATTGACGATCGCTCCCCAGCAACCGAAGAGGACGAATACGGAGAGTAGGTGAATGGGGCTGAAGCCATGGAACATATTGATCTGATGGATGAAAAAACTCGATAGCGCGGTCACGACCATCAGGATCAGCCAAATCTTGCCGAGCAGGCGATGTCTTGGCGTTCCCTTGGGCCTGACAAGAAGATACGCTCCGAGCAAGGCGGCCGGAACGACCGCCGCGACATGGATCCGGATCGCGATTGGAGCATCAAGAAGCGGTTCGAAAGTCATGATCTCTATCCGGTTGAGTTTATCGAGCCTTTCCGCGATAGTGCTGCTCTCTCAACCGAAATTGCGCGAAAGAACGAGACATCTTCGTGGATCACACCTTTCTGCAGTCCACGCTTCGTGAGTTGCAGGTCATCCAGCGTTCACCGCGCTTCTGGGCGACCTTCATCACGATTGTCCTGATCTTTGCCCTGACCGGACCGTACGGCACCCTCGACCGGCTGATGCCGGGAGCAAGACTGGGCTACTGGCTCGCCCTTCATGCCATGGCGTGGTTCCTCGCAATCGTATTTTCCGTCGTCGCCGAAATCCTGCTCCGCAGGCAAATAGCAAGCATGTTCGCCAGGATGATGATCGGTTCCGTCGCCGCCGCATTGCCGATCGGTTTCGGCATCACGTTCGTCGACTTCACATTCTTCGGCACGTTGCCCACGGTGAGCGACAGCCTACGTCAATCGCTGGGCTCCATACCACTTTGCGCTCTCTTCTGCATCCTCACCTATTTGACCATGCATCGACAAATCGCGACGGTAACCGCGAGAACAAATCTTGCGGAAACGAAGACGATATCCGCCTCCGTACCGGAGATTCGGCCCCCGACACCGCAGCCACCGATTCTCTTGCGCCTGAAACCGGAAAACCGCGGAACGCTGGTAAGGCTTACCGTTCGCGACCATTATACGGAGGTCGTGACAACACGCGGTCGCGAACTCATCCTGCTGCGC
The DNA here is from genome assembly GCF_003024605.1 of Rhizobium sp. JAB6. GTDB lineage: Bacteria > Pseudomonadota > Alphaproteobacteria > Rhizobiales > Rhizobiaceae > Rhizobium. The sequence continues at coordinate 527,671 of NZ_PYJQ01000009.1, forward strand.
TTCAGCGATGCCCTGATGGAAATCGGCAATATAGAAGGTATACGCCTCCATCGATCGCACTGGGTGGCGGTGGATCAAGTCGCCGGCCTGAAACGCGGCAACGGCAAGCTTTTCGTCGTCGCACGCGATGGAACGGAGATGCCCGTCAGTCGCTCCTATACGGATGCCGTTCGGCGTCGTTTCGGCTGATGGTGACAAAGCCTGCAGAATTCATGTCGATTCCGCCATTTATGGGGTTCCGTTTACAAATACATTTGCCTATAAGCCGCTTCTAGCCTGAAAATATTGCCCATGCGCCCCGACCGGTGACCTCCCACCCTGGCCGGCTTTTTGCGCAACAAAAACGGATGAGAGCCCATGCCGAAGCGCCAAGATATCAAATCGATCCTCATTATCGGTGCAGGACCGATTGTTATCGGGCAGGCTTGCGAATTCGACTATTCCGGCACCCAGGCCTGTAAGGCACTTCGGGAGGAAGGCTACCGCGTTATCCTCGTCAACTCCAATCCGGCAACGATCATGACCGATCCGGGTCTGGCGGATGCAACCTATGTCGAACCGATCACGCCCGAGGTCGTCGCCAAGATCATCGCCAAGGAGCGCCCGGACGCGCTGCTGCCGACCATGGGCGGCCAGACTGCCCTCAACACAGCGCTGTCGCTGAAGCGCATGGGTGTGCTCGACCGCTACAATGTCGAGATGATCGGCGCCAAGCCGGCCGCGATCGACATGGCCGAAGACCGCGCCCTCTTCCGCGAGGCCATGGCCCGCATCGGCCTCGAAACCCCGCGCTCCATGCTGGCGAACGCCACCGATATCAAGGATGCCGACCGCAAGACCCATGAGGCCGAGCGCAGCAAGCTGAAGGCCTCGCTCTCGGGCCCCGAGCTCGACAAGGCGCTGGACGAACTGGAAAATCAGTGGAACCTCGGCGAAAGCGACCGCAAGCAGCGTTACATGAGCCATGCGATGGCAATTGCCGCGCAGGCGCTCGACCATGTCGGCCTGCCCGCCATCATCCGACCATCCTTCACCCTCGGCGGCACCGGCGGCGGCATTGCCTACAACCGCTCGGAATTCTTCGAAATCGTCGGCGGCGGACTCGATGCTTCGCCGACCACGGAAGTGCTGATCGAGGAATCGGTGCTCGGCTGGAAGGAATTCGAGATGGAAGTCGTCCGCGACAAGGCGGACAACTGCATCATCATCTGCTCGATCGAGAACATCGATCCGATGGGTGTCCACACGGGCGACTCCATCACCGTCGCTCCCGCGCTGACGCTGACGGACAAAGAATATCAGATCATGCGGAACGCCTCGATCGCGGTTCTGCGCGAGATCGGCGTCGAAACCGGGGGTTCGAACGTACAGTTTGCCGTCAATCCGAAGGACGGCCGCCTCGTCGTCATCGAGATGAATCCTCGCGTATCGCGCTCCTCTGCGCTTGCCTCCAAGGCAACCGGCTTCCCGATCGCCAAGGTCGCCGCCAAGCTTGCCGTCGGCTACACCCTGGACGAACTCGAAAACGATATCACCGGCGGCGCAACGCCTGCCTCCTTTGAGCCCTCGATCGACTACGTCGTTACCAAGATCCCGCGCTTCGCCTTTGAAAAGTTTCCCGGCGCCTCCCCGGTTCTGACGACGGCCATGAAGTCGGTCGGCGAAGTCATGGCGATCGGCCGTACCTTCGCGGAATCGCTGCAGAAGGCGCTGCGCGGCCTCGAAACTGGACTGACGGGCCTAGACGAAATCGAAATCCCCGGCATCGAGGAAGGCGAAGGCAGCCAGAATGCCATTCGCGCCGCCATCGGCACGCCGACCCCCGACCGCCTGCGTATGGTGGCGCAGGCGCTGCGCCAGGGCATGAGCATCGAAGAGGTGCATGAAGGCTGCAAGATCGACCCCTGGTTCCTCGAGCAGTTGAAGAAGATCGTCGACATGGAAGGCCGCATCCGCGAGCACGGCCTGCCGCAGGATGCCGCTAATCTGCGCATGCTGAAGGCCATGGGCTTCTCCGATGCGCGTCTGGCAACGTTGACCGGCAAGCGCCCGAAGGAAGTGGCGGAGCTGCGCAATTCGCTGAACGTTCGCCCGGTCTTCAAGCGCATCGATACCTGCGCCGCCGAATTCGCCTCGCCGACGGCCTATATGTACTCGACCTATGAGACGCCCTTCGTCGGCGCCGCCCGTTCCGAAGCCCTGGTTTCCGACCGCAAGAAGGTCGTCATCCTCGGCGGCGGCCCCAACCGCATCGGCCAGGGTATCGAGTTCGACTATTGCTGCTGCCATGCCGCCTTCGCCCTGAAGGATGCCGGCTATGAAGCCATCATGATCAACTGCAATCCGGAGACGGTTTCGACCGACTACGACACGTCAGATCGTCTCTATTTCGAGCCGCTGACGGCTGAGGACGTCATCGAAATCCTGCGCGCGGAACAGGAAAAGGGTGAAGTGGTGGGCGTCATCGTCCAGTTCGGTGGCCAAACCCCGCTGAAGCTCGCCGAAGCGCTCGAGAAGAATGGCATCCCGATCCTCGGCACCGCTCCGGACGCGATCGACCTTGCCGAAGACCGCGACCGCTTCCAGAAGCTCTTGATGAAGCTTGATCTCAACCAGCCGAACAACGGCATTGCCTACTCCGTCGAGCAGGCACGCCTCGTCGCCTCCGAAATCGGCTTCCCGCTGGTCGTGCGGCCGTCCTACGTTCTTGGCGGCCGCGCCATGCAGATCATCCATTCGGAAGGCCAGCTGCAGGGATACCTCCTCGATACAGTTCCGGAACTGGTGCCCGAAGATATCAAGCAGCGCTATCCGAACGACAAGACGGGCCAGATCAACACGCTGCTCGGCAAGAACCCGCTCCTCTTCGACAGCTATCTGACGAACGCTATCGAGGTCGATGTCGATTGCCTGTCCGACGGCACCGACGTCTACGTCGCCGGCATCATGGAACATATCGAAGAGGCCGGCATCCATTCGGGCGACTCCGCCTGCTCGCTGCCGCCGCGCACGCTGCCGCCCGCCATGATCGATGAGCTGGAACGACAGGCAAAAGCCATGGCCAAGGCTCTGAACGTCGGCGGCCTGATGAACGTTCAGTTCGCCATCAAGGACGACACGGTCTACGTGCTCGAAGTCAATCCGCGCGCCTCGCGTACGGTGCCCTTCGTCGCCAAGACCATCGGTGCGCCGATCGCCAAGATCGCTGCTCGCGTTATGGCCGGCGAGAAGCTGGATGCGACCTTCGCCGCCTATGGCGAAAAGCCCGATCCGCGCAAGCTGAAGCATATCGCCGTCAAGGAAGCCGTCTTCCCCTTCGCCCGTTTCCCCGGCGTCGACACCCTGCTCGGACCGGAAATGCGCTCCACCGGCGAAGTCATCGGTCTCGACACGGATTTTGCGCTGGCCTTCGCCAAGTCGCAGCTCGGCGCCGGCGTGGAACTGCCGCGTGACGGAACGGTCTTCGTCTCGGTTCGCGACGAAGACAAGCCGCGCGTGCTGCCGGCCATCCGCATGCTGGCCGAACAGGGTTTCAAGGTGCTCGCAACCGGCGGAACCCAGCGCTATCTGGCTGAAAACGGCATCGAAGCGACCAAGATCAACAAGGTTCTGGAGGGCCGTCCCCATATCGAGGACGCGATCCGCAATCGCCAGGTGCAGCTCGTCATCAATACGACTGACAGCAACAAGGCGATCTCGGATTCGAAGTCGCTGCGCCGCGCGACGCTGATGCAGAAGGTGCCCTACTACACCACTATGGCCGGTGCCGAAGCAGCCGCCATGGCGATCAAGGCGCTAAAGGCCGGAAACCTCGAAGTCCAGCCGCTGCAGAGCTATTTCTGAAGCAGCTAATTCGACCGTTAATAGCGTGAGCAGGATAGCCGGCTCACGTTCGTTGCGACCCGGCCGGGTGGCGGAATGGTCAGGGAGCTTCAACAGGAGCTTTTCCTTAAACCTTCGAATTTTCTGGCATTCGTCTGTCGCAATCTGCTATAGATGACAGAATTACGGCTCTGGATGGTTCCGAAGTACCCCTTCGGGACCTGTTTTCTTTTGTGTCTGCAGCAGAGCAACACAGGGAGTGAAGGATAAGAAAAATGGTTGAAAAAGTACCGATGACGCAAAACGGGTTCGTCAAGCTGCAGGAAGAACTGCGCTGGCGTCAGCAGGAAGAGCGCCCGCGAATCATCGAGGCAATTGCAGAAGCGCGCGCCCATGGCGACCTCTCCGAAAATGCCGAGTACCATGCAGCCAAGGAAGCCCAGAGCCACAACGAAGGCCGCATCACCGAGCTCGAAGATCTGACGGCGCGCGCCGAAGTCATCGATCTCACCAAGATGTCGGGCTCGAAGATCAAGTTTGGCGCCAAGGTCAAGCTCGTCGACGAAGACACCGAAGAAGAGAAGATCTACCAGATCGTCGGCGATCAGGAAGCCGATGTGAAGGCAGGCCGCATCTCCATCTCCTCGCCGATCGCCCGCGCCCTGATCGGCAAGGAAGTCGGCGATTCCATCGAGGTCAATGCTCCCGGCGGCGCCAAGGCTTACGAAATCCTCTCCGTCTCCTGGGGCTGATTGCCCGTGCGCGATCGCGAGTCAGCGCATGCGGCCGATCTCCGCGAGATCGAAATCATAGCAACGAATTTCAAACGCCGGCTTTCCGGCGTTACGTCTACAATCGTGCAACTGATCCCCAAGCAGGTCGAACTTGGCTATCATATCGCCACACTCGGCCCTGGCCTGCCGGAAGACCTGCCGAAGCTCGGCTGGTTCCGGCTTCCCGGTCTCTGGATCAAGCCGCGCCGCTATCGTGTGCGTATCTGGCATGCCCGCCGCAACAACGAAATGCTGGTGGGTTTGCTGTTACGCTCCGTTCTGCGCATGCCCCTCAAGCTCGTCTTTACCTCGGCCGCCCAGCGCCGCCATACCGGCTATACGCGCTGGCTGATCCGCCGCATGGACGCGGTCATTGCCACCAGCACCCGCTCCGGCAGCTTCCTCGAAGTGCCGCACACCGTCATCCAGCACGGCGTCGATCTCAATCGCTTTCATCCACCGGAGACGTCAAGCGACCGCATGGCCGCAACCGACCTGCCCGGCACCTATCTGATCGGCTGCTTCGGCCGCGTCCGCCATCAAAAGGGCACGGATCTCTTCGTCAAAGCGGTGATCGAGCTTCTGCCGCGCTATCCGGACTGGACAGCGGTAGTCTGCGGCCGCGTGACATCAGAGCATCGCGGCTTTGGCGATGAGCTGGAGAGGTTGGTAGTGGCAGCCGGCCTTGGCGATCGCATCCGCTTCATGGGCGAAGTCGACGATATCAAGCCCTGGTATCGCCGCGCCACTCTCTATGTCGCCCCTTCCCGCAACGAGGGTTTCGGTCTCACGCCGCTGGAAGCCATGGCCTCCCGCACCGCCGTCGTCGCCTCGGATGCCGGCGCCTATGCCGAAATGATCGTGCCCGGCGAAACCGGCACCATCGTGCCGGCAGGCGATGGCGAAGCCCTGACCAAGGCGATTGCATTCTATCTTGCCAATCCGGAGGAAACGCTCCGCCAGGGGGAAAATGCCGTGCGCCATGTGCGCAGCGAATTCGCGCTGGAAAAGGAAGCGACCGCCATCGGCGACGTCTACAAGCGGCTGCTCGTCGCCAACACGTGAGCGGCTGGGTCAGCGACCAAGATCGATGCGGTTGCGCTCAATGAAATCGATCATCGAACGATCCTCCACCAAGTCCTCCTCAAGGCTTTTGACAATAGAGAGGACCTTGTCCCGATATTTCATCGCATTCGCGTCATAGGTCCAACCCCGCGCCAGCTTCTCCATCAGTTCCTGCCGGGATTTCGTGTAATAGTGGTTCAGCTGCAGAAAACGGTTCGAATAGAACTCCGGGGATTTTCGCGCACGCCGGCTAAACCGCTTGCCCGCGTCGTTGGCCGTCAGATCGCCATATGCCCGCGTCCGGAACTGATGCACACTGACCTCCGTTACTTCGCATGGATCGACGATGCATTTGAAATTGCAGACGTTTTCCTTCGATGTCATGGGATCGGCACCGCGCATCGTATAGTTCAGTGTCAAAGGGCCATCCGGCGGAGTCTCATGGCCGCTGGTTGCAAACATGTGCCAGGGTAGCGAGACATTCGGGAAATCGCCGGCAGCTTCCAACGCCTGCTCGACCGTCGCGGCCTCTTTCGGCAGGAGGAATTCGTCGACGTCGATGAACGCCATCCAGCGATAATCACCACCGAAATTCAAAATGGCATGCGCGAAGGTGATGACCTGGCCGTTCAGCACCACCGATGTCGCCGCATCGCGCATGCGCCCCGCCCAGGGAATAATCGTCAGCGCATCTTCGGAGAGCAGGCTTCGAAGATGCGAACATGTCTCGTCCGTCGAGCCATTATCATAGATATAGAAGTGGCGAATGCCGACCGCCTGATGGAAGCGCACCCATTCCTCGATATAACGAGCCTCGTTCTTCACACAGGCGGCAATGGCGATGCCATGGCGCCCTGCCCTTGGCTCGGGCGGATCGATGGATAGCTTCTTGGCGTCGGACGCCTTGGGTTTCAACCAGTGCATAAGCTTCATTCCATCGACCTTAATTTCAAAGCAGGCTCGCCGCCTCCGGCAAAGATCACGCCTGCGGCTTCAATGCGAACCTGTCGTCGTAACCAAAATCATATTTGAGCAACGCCGAAACATGGGAATAATTGACGAAAGAGACGCCGCGCTCAGCAGCGATCTGCCGAGCAAGGACGAGATGCTCGATGATGCGGGCTTCGGCGCGCGCAATGCCGGAAAAAGCGGTATCTCCGGCAGTCTCGTAAAAGCGGGGCTCGCCGGCATTGGAGATATCGATCCCCAGAAAGCCGACTTGATGTCTTGCACAGTAAAGAGCGAATTGCAGCGCCGAGACAGCGACGGAACCGCCCAGAAAAACTCCGCGATCAGGCGAAAGAGAAAAACCCGCCGAACCATCGGCATCCAACCGCACATATTGCAGCTTTTTGAGATCGTCGAGGGAGCGGCGCCGCGCGCCGTAGGGCTTGCGGATATCGTCGATCAAAATGATCGTCTTGTCGGCGAGCCAGTTTTTGTCGATCTCGCACAGCGCGCGCAGCACCGATACGGAAAACAGGCAAAGCGAACCGGGAGCCACCTTCTCGCGCAGCATAGCGAGATGGCGCCAGACAAATCGCTCATCCTCGACGGCAATCGCCAATGGCTCGGCGATAGGGTCGCCGGACAAGCGGATCGCACCATTCAGAAGAATGGCACTGCGGAATTCCAGGCCGCTCAGATCGCAATCGCGAATCGATGGACCTGACCCCACGATATAGATCGCATCGCCACAGCGTTCGCGCAGACGATCCATGCCGGCGAGGCTTGCGACCTTGGCGCCGCGGTAAAGCACCTTGCTGACATTCTGGCTGCGGACGATGCTGAGCCCCGGAAACCAGTCCTGCACATGAGCCCGCGAGCCGCCAAGAAAGAGGCGCACGCCGGATTTGATCAGCGACCGGTGCCAGGGGCGATCCGCCATTCGCCTAGAGCTCCACCAGGCCGAGCTTCTTGACTTGCCGGATAGTCAGCATGGTGCGCACGGTGTCGACATGTTCATTCGCCGTCAGAACCTCAATGACGAAATCCTGGAAACGGGTAAGATTTTCCGCAACGCAGTGCAGCAGGAAATCGCTGTCACCGGATACCATCCATGCCTGCCGAACGAGCGGCCACGCCGAAGTTGCGGTGGCGAAAGCCTTGAGGTTCGCTTCCGACTGATGCTTCAGGCCGACCATGCAGAAGGCCACGAGATCGAAGCCCAGTTTCGGGCTGTTCAGCATGGCGTGGTAGCCTTCGATGACGCCGGCCTCTTCCAATTTGCGCACACGGCGCAGGCATGGAGGCGCCGAAATGCCGACCCGGTCTGCGAGTTCGACGTTGGTCATCCGCCCGTCTCGCTGGAGTTCCCGCAGAATCTTGATATCGATGGCATCGAGCTCAGCGCGAAGCACTTTTTTGCCTTTCTTTAATTCCCCTCCGCCAGCTTCTATATAAGGCAGGAAAATACGCAAGAAAGTTTCTCCCGCGTAGTTGATTCTTACACTAAGCAGATTTGCTCTGTGTGTAATGCAAGGCTGCCCTTGAATAAATGCATAAGCCAATCATAAATGAAGCCGCGGATCGCGAAATCGCCTGCTTTGCGCGCTTGAAGCCGCGGTTTCGCAATCGCCGAAATTGAAAGGACTGCCTATGCCTGCCCGCCACACGAAGGTGCTCATCATCGGTTCCGGCCCAGCCGGTTACACAGCCGCGGTTTATGCCGCGCGCGCGATGCTGCGGCCCGTTCTGATCGCCGGTCTCGAACAGGGCGGCCAGCTGATGATCACGACCGATGTCGAGAACTATCCGGGCTTCGCCGATCCCATTCAGGGTCCGTGGCTGATGGAGCAGATGCTGCAGCAGGCCCAGCATGTCGGCGCCGAGATCGTCAACGATCTCGTGACCGAAGTCGATATCAGCAAGCGTCCTTTCGTCGCCAATACCGACAGTGGCCAAGTCTGGACGGCCGACACCCTCATCATTGCCACCGGCGCCAAGGCGAAGTGGCTCGGCATCGAAAGCGAGCAGCATTTCCAGGGCTTTGGTGTCTCCGCCTGCGCCACCTGCGACGGCTTTTTCTATCGCAACAAGGATGTGATCGTGGTCGGCGGCGGCAACAGCGCCGTCGAGGAAGGCCTCTACCTGTCCAATATCGCCAAATCGGTGACCGTGGTGCATCGCCGCGATACTTTCCGTTCGGAAAAGATCCTGCAGGAGCGCCTGTTCGCCAAGGCAAACGTCAAGATTCTCTGGAACACCGAGATTGCCGAGATCACCGGCACGCCGGCCAAGCCGCCAATGCCGCCATCGGTCACGGGTGCGCGCCTGCGCGATACGCATACGGGTGCCATTACGGAGATGCCGATCGACGGCGTCTTCGTTGCCATCGGCCATGCGCCGGCAACCGAACTCTTCAAGGGCAAATTGAAGCTCAAGGACAATGGCTATCTCTGGACCGCTCCCGATTCGACCGCGACCAGCGTCGAGGGCATCTATGCCGCCGGCGACGTGACCGACGATACGTTCCGCCAGGCGATCACCGCAGCGGGAATGGGCTGCATGGCGGCACTTGAGGCGGAACGCTATCTGACCGGGCACATGCCCGTCGCCGTGGCTGCGGAGTGATGCAGCCGATGAGGGGAAACGGCATGCCATTGGATTGGGACAAGCTGCGTATCTTCCACGCGGCGGCCGAAGCGGGTTCGTTCACGCATGCGGCTGATAAGCTGCATTTGTCCCAATCCGCCATCAGCCGGCAGGTCAGCGCTCTCGAGCAGGATGTCGGCATAAAACTCTTTCATCGCCATGCGCGCGGTCTCATCCTGACGGAACAGGGCGAACTGCTCTATCGCACGGCCCATGACGTTCTGCTGAAGCTCGAAACGGTCAAGATGCAACTGACCGAGACGACCGACAAGCCGAGCGGCAAGCTGCGCGTAACGACCACGGTCGGCCTCGGCCAGGGCTGGCTCACCGACAAGATCCAGGAATTCCTGCAGCTCTATCCGGATATGCAGATTCAGCTCATCCTCGACAACGAGGAGTTGGACGTGAACATGCGCCACGCGGATTGCGCCATTCGTTTGCGGCAGCCGCAGCAGTCCGATCTGATCCAGCGCAAGCTCTTCACCGTACATATGCATGTCTATGCGGCCCCCTCCTATATCAACCGCTACGGAGAGCCGCAGTCGGTTGAGGATCTGGACGAACATCGCATCATCAGCTTCGGCGAACCCGCACCGAACTACCTGCTCGATGTCAACTGGCTGGAGATTGCCGGCCGCTCGTCCGACAACAAGCGCATTCCGCATCTGCAGATCAACAGCCAGACGTCGATCAAGCGCGCCTGCCTGCTCGGCATCGGCATCGCGGTACTGCCTGACTATATCGTCGGCCGCGACCCCGGACTCATTCAGCTCGCGATCAATGCGGACGTACCATCCTTCGACACCTATTTCTGCTATCCAGACGAAATGAAGAATGCGGCTAAGCTCAAGGTTTTCCGTGATTTTATCGTCGCAAAAGCGCGCAACTGGAATTTCTGAAAAAGGTAAGCCACTGATAACCAACTCTTTTTCGGGGCAGGAGATCAGCCACGCATATGATGCATAGCTGATATGCACAAATGAGAGTTGAAGGCTGCACATTTAACTACCATATCGCACATAGCTGATGCACACGGTGGCTTTTCCTCCCAGTTCCACCGCATTGGCTGTTCCCCTCTGGAGGTTTTTGACCTTCATACCTATAGGGCCCTGGTTCATTCCGGAGGCCCTTTTTTTTGCTCTTTTGTCCCAAACGTTGCAAACGCATAACTGCCATGCACAAAAAAGCATTGCGCACTGCACAAATTAGCATCATAACGCACACAGCTGATGCACATGGTGGCTTTTCCTCCCAGTTCCACCGCATTGGCTGTTCCCCTCTGGAGGTTTTGACCTTCACACCTATAAGGGCCCTGGTTCATACCGGTGGCCCTCTTTTTTTGCCCATTTTCTAAGCACTCCTCCGCCTGCCATGCAAAAGATAAAATTTTGCGCGGACCTTGATATATCGAAAATCGTCGATACATAAATCGTAATTATTCGATACTGCTCGGTAAACACCATGGACAAGAACGAGATCTTGAAGGCCTTGGCCAATCCGGCCCGGCTCGAAATCCTCAACCACTTGAAAGATCCGAAAAAGCATTTTCCGACACAGGAACACCCTCTGGAGCTTGGTGTCTGCGCCAGCCAGTTCGAGCGCTGCGGTCTCTCGCAGTCCACCGTCTCGGCCCACCTCGGCACGCTCCACCGCGCCGGCCTAGTGACGACCAAGCGCCTTGGTCAGTGGATTTTCTACAAGCGCAACGAGGAAACCATCGCTCAGTTCCTCGCAGCCATGCAGAAGGAACTGTGAAGATGCCCCTTGCGCTCCTCCTGCTCGCGCCGATTTCCTTCGCCACCAGCGCGACCGAAAAAGAAGAGGCGCGCCCCTCTTCCTGACCCCTCCGCTTCTCTTTCTTCCCCCTCACAGAAAGGACTACCCCATGACCAAATTGTTCGAACCGACGAAACTAGGTGACATTTCCATCGCCAACCGCATCGTCATGGCGCCCCTGACACGCAACCGTTCGCCGAACGCCGTGCCGAACGAGCTGAACGCCAAATATTACGCTCAGCGTGCCAGCGCAGGCCTGATCATCACCGAAGCAACCGCGATCACCCATCAGGGCCAGGGCTATGCCGACGTTCCCGGCCTCTACAGCAAGGAAGCGCTTAATGGCTGGAAGAAGGTGACAGATGCCGTGCACGCCAATGGCGGCAAGATCGTCGTGCAGATGTGGCATGTCGGCCGTATCTCTCATACGACCCTGCAGCCGAATGGCGGCAAGCCGGTATCCTCCACCTCCAGGCGAGCTGCAAATTCCAAGACCTATCTCGTCCATAGCGACGGCACCGGCAGTTTTGCCGACGTTTCCGAGCCGCGCGCCCTGGAAACCTCGGAAATCCCGGGCATCGTTGAAGACTATCGCAAGGCCGCCCGTGCCGCCATCGATGCCGGATTCGATGGGGTCGAAATCCATGGCGCCAACGGCTACCTGATCGACCAATTCCTGCGCGGCGATATTAACGATCGCACCGACCAATATGGCGGTTCGATCGAAAACCGTGCACGCTTCCTGTTCGAAGTGGTCGACGCCGTCACCAAGGAAGTGGGCGCCGGCCGCACGGCAATCCGTATTTCTCCCGTCACGCCGTCCGGCGATGCCAGCGATCCGGCTCCGCAGCAGCTCTTCACCCATGTCGTAGAACGCCTGGCGAAGTATGGCCTCGCCTATATTCATGTCATCGAAGGCCAGACCGGTGGCAAACGCGACTTCCTGCCCTTCGACTACGACGCTCTTCGGGCGGCCTACAAGGCTGCAGGCGGCACCGCCGGCTGGATGGTCAACAATGCCTACACCCGCGAAATGGCGATCGAGGCCGTCGACAGCGGCAAGGCCGATGTCGTGGCCTTCGGCAAGCCGTTCATTTCGAATCCGGATCTCGTGCGTCGCCTGAAGGAAAATGCACCGCTCGCCCAATGGGACCAGGCGACGCTCTATGGCGGCGGAGCCAAGGGCTACGCCGATTATCCGATGCTGGACGATGCCGCGTAAGCCGTGTCGGCGCCGATCTGCCTACCAGCGGCAAAGCTTAGCATGAAGCTAACAATGAGCCCCGCAACGAGATGTTGCGGGGCTTTTCCACTCGCTGTCGCAATCAATGCTCCTGCCGAACTTGACGTCCGATTGGCGGCTCAAGCCGCGGGCAGACAGCCGATCGAGGCCAGGCTTGCCCTCACCGCTTGGTCGATCGGCGTGTGTGGTTCTTCGCCGAGAACAGCCACCAGCCTGTCATTCCGCATCTCCAGCGGCACGTCCCAGAGATAGCGCATTTCGCGCAGTTCCCGCATCAAGGTCACAAAGGGAGCGGCCAGCGGCACTATCCACCATGGGAACGCCTTCACCTTCACCTTGCGCCCAAGGACGCGCTGCACGGCTTCGATCATCTGTCTGCCGTCTCCATCCCAGTGACCGCGCATATGATAGACGGCGAAGGACGGCAGTTCGTCGCCCTTCTCGATCAGCCGGATCATGGTCTCGGCTACGTCAGGCAGATAGGCCCATTGGTGGCCGACCCCGCGTCTGCCCGGATAAGTTATCGAGCCGATCGACTTGCCCGGCGTCACCATCGCCTGAGAAAACCAGCTGTTGGCCCGAGAGCCGCCGAAGAAATCGCCGGCGCGAACGATGATGACCGGGCTATCGCCCTGCTCGGCTGCCGCTCTGAGACGCCGCTCCATCTCCACGCGGATTGCGCCCTTGCGGGTCTTCGGCCGTTGCGCGCTCTCCTCGGTCACACGCGGGAACACATCGGGGCCGAAATTATAGACTGTGCCTGGTAGCACGATGCGTGCGCCGACCGCCTTGGCGGCCGCAATGGTGTTGTCGAGCATCGGCAGGACGACCTTCCCCCAATTGCGATAGCCGGGTGGGTTGACCGCATGCACGATGACATCCGCACCTTGCGCGGCTCTCAGAACGTCGTCCGCCTGCATGGCATCACCTTGGAGCCAGTCGAATTCAGGCTGACGGCGAGCCGCCTCGGCCGCATTGCGGTTCAGCGCCCGGATGCGCCAGGCGCGGCGCGCAAGCCCGTCTGCCACGGCACCGCCAATGCCGCCGGTCGCGCCGAGTATCAAGGCTGTCTTCATGTTTTCCATGTTGTTGCTCATCGTCATCTCCATCGGTTTCGATGAGGTGACTATGCCTCGGACTGGCGATAAACGAAATTGCCGAAAATTTTGCAGATGCTATACATAAATGTATGATGCGACTCGCTGAGCCAAGCTGGGATTTCTATCGCACCTTTCTTGCCGTGCTGGAGCACGGCTCACTTTCGGCTGCGGCGCGCGAGCTCGGTCTGACACAGCCGACGGTCGGTCGCCATATCCTCGCATTGGAGCAAGCGGTCGGCGCGGAGCTGTTCACGCGTTCGCAACAGGGCCTGCTGCCGACCGATGCCGCCATGGTTCTGAAACCCTATGCCGAGACTTTGGCCAGCACGGCCGCTGCTCTGCTGCGCGCGGCCTCCGGTTCGAAGGACAAGGTCAGCGGCACCGTACGCATCAGCGCGAGCGAGGTCATCGGTGCCGAAGTGCTGCCGCCGATCCTTGCCAAGCTGCAGGCAAGCTATCCCGATCTGATCGTGGAGCTTTCAGCCTCCGATACGGTCGAAGATCTGCTGCAGCGCGAGGCCGATATCGCCGTGCGCATGGTCGCGCCGGCGCAAGAAGCACTGTTCGCCCGGCATATCGGCATCATCTCACTCGGCCTCTTCGCTCACCGCAGCTATATCGAGCGGTACGGCAAGCCCGAGACCGTCAGGGAATTGCGCCGGCACAAGTTCATCGGCTTCGATCGCCAGACAGCCTATATCCGCATGATGCTGAAGCGCTATCCGATGCTCGAAGGCATCTCCTTCAGCTTTCGTTCCGATCACAGCATCGCTCTGCACAACGCCCTGCGCGCCGGCATCGGTATCAGCTTCCTTCAAATCCCCTTGGCAAGCCGCGATTCAAACCTCGTGCAGCTGTTGCCGGAAATAACGGTCGAGATCGACACCTGGATCGTCATGCATGAAAACCTGAAGACATCGCCACGCTGCCGCGCGACATTCGATGCCCTCGTCACCGGTTTGCTTGATTACATCAAGGAAAACAATGCGGAGAATGGATCTTGACCCTGGGAGCGGCGGTGGAACTGGTGCCATACGATCCGCGCTGGCCGGACGATTACGCACGCATCCGCGACAAGCTTGAGGGATTGCTGGGTCCCTATGCCATGGCGATTGAGCACATCGGCAGCACATCCATTCCCGGCATTGCCGCAAAGCCGCTTATCGATATCGACATCATCCTGCGAAGCTCAGCCGATGTCCCGTCGGCGACCCAGATTCTTCTGACGGAGAATTATGAACCGCGTGGCAATCGCTACGACGACGATGTCTGGGCATTCATGCGGCGCGACGGCAAGCCGCCGGAACGCATCTATCTCTGCCCGCCGAACAACCGGACCCATGAGCGTAGGGTAATCTTTCGCGATTATCTTCGGGCGCATCCCACGGAAGCAGCAGCCTACGCCGCGCTGAAATTGAAGCTCGCCAAAACGCATCGGCATGATGGCGATCGCTACACCGCCGAAAAACGCTACTTTGTCGACGCGATCATCGAAAAGGCGTCAGACAACCCGAAAGGCTAAGCGCCGGGAGCAGTATCGACCGGCGGGAAATGCACCTGACCATCGATGACTTCCGTTTCCGGTCGGTCGCCGCCGTCGGCATATTCCTCATGCCATTTGCCGCTCTCGTCCTGCCAGCTGATTTCGGCTGAATCTCCCCCGATTTGCTGTTCCGCCGCCACGATCCTGGCGGCCTCCACGGCCTCGGAATGTGTTGGAAACGCTTCCGAATAAACATCGCGGAAGCGATAAGCCCATCCACCGTCATGCGGCACGATTTCGTAAACGACCTTGACCATTCAGACCCTCCTTCTCATCTGCCAAGACCTTCGGACCGGACATTACCGGCGGGATCGCGTGCATCTGAGGCGGATTCGAGAATGCCGCGGCGTTGTGGTTGGGCAGACCTATCCGCGCAGTATTCCATTAAACCGCGTTAACTGCAAATTTCGCCCTCTTCCTAGCAAGCTTGATGTGCGAAATCCTTGCTTTAGAGTGCAACCGTGAACCGGCGCAAAGGGTGGGAAAGTGATCATAGCGAAGTGGTTTAGGCAGGAAAGAAACCTGTTGGTGGCATTGACAATCGCCGTTGTCGCCTATGCCGGCGAGCATTCCATTCTGGAAATGGGCCAGGCCGCATCAATGATCGCAGCCGCGGCACTGATCGCGACCATTGTGCTGGCCTCGATGCGCGTTGCCCATCATGCCGAGACCCTCGCCGTCAAGGTCGGCGACCCCTACGGCACGATGATCCTCACCCTTTCCGCCGTTGCCGTCGAGGTCATCATCCTTGCGATCATGATGAGCGGCGAGAGTTCGTCGACGCTGGTGCGCGACACCATCTACGCCGCCGTCATGCTCGATATCAACGGCATCCTCGGCCTTGCCGCCCTCCTCGGCGGGCTGAAGCATGGCGAACAGCCGTATAACGACGATTCCAGCCGGACCTACGGCGTGATGATCCTGACCGCCATGGGCATTTCGATGATCGTGCCGGAGTTTATTCCCGATGCGAAATGGCATTATTATTCCGCCTTCACCATCGTTGCGATGATTGCCCTCTATGCGCTGTTCCTGCGCATGCAGGTCGGCCGGCACAGCTATTTCTTCAGCTACAGTTATCCGCGCGCCGAAAAAAAGCTCGCAGCAGCCGAGACCGAAGCGCATCACGAAGAGGAATCCACGACCACCTCGATCGTCACGATCCTGCTCGGCGTCGTCTTGATCGGCGCTTTGGCGGAATTCATGTCGGCCTTCATGGATTCAGGCCTCAAGGGCACGGGCGCACCGCCCGCCATCGCCGCAATCGTCGTTGCCGCCATATCGGCAGCACCGGAAATTTTGACCGCCCTGAGGGCAGCCCTCAAAAACCGCATGCAAGCGACGGTCAACATCGCCCTCGGCGCGTCTCTTTCGACCGTCATCCTGACGGTGCCGGTCATGGAGGCGATTGCGCTCTATACAGGCCAGCCCTTCATCATGGCCATGTCGCCGGTGCAGACAGTCATGGTGATGATCACGCTGATCGTCGCCGCCATCAACCTCAATGACGGCGAAACCAACGCCATCGAAGGCATGACCCATTTCATCCTCTTCGCCACCTTCATCATGCTGACGGCGCTCGGTCTTTGATTCCGATTTCAAGGACTTACGCCGACTGGCAGATTCAAATTGCGAAGCGCTTGAATCAGTTGCTGAAGTCGAAACCGCCAACCGGAATGCGAAAAGCCCGCCCTCGCCCATGCGACGGCGGGCTTCATTTGGCTTATCTTCAGCCGCTTACTTGCAGGCGGCGCAGAAACGCTGAATGCGGCGGCAAGCTTCCTCAAGCAGCTCTTCCGAGGTCGCGTAGGAGATGCGGAAGTTCGGGCCGAGGCCGAAGGCCGAGCCGTGCACGACGGCAACGCCTTCCGACTCCAGCAGTTCGGAGACGAAATCCTCATCCGTCTCGATGACCTTGCCGGTCGGAGCCGTCTTGCCGATGAGACCCGCGCAGGACGGATAGACGTAGAAAGCGCCTTCCGGAACCGGGCAGGAAATGCCCTTCGCCTGGTTCAGCATCGATACAACGAGATCGCGGCGGCCTTCGAAGATCTTCTTGTTGCGCGGAATGAAATCCTGCGTGCCGTTCAGCGCCTCGACGGCAGCCCATTGGGCGATCGAGGTCGCACCCGAAGTCTGCTGGCCCTGGATCATGTCCATGGCCTTGATCAGCTGCAGCGGGCCGGCAGCGTAACCGATACGCCAGCCGGTCATCGCATAGGCTTTCGACACGCCGTTCATCGTCAGCGTGCGATCATAGAGGCTCGGCTCGACCTCGACCGGCGTGGCGAATTTGAAATCGCCATAGGTCAGGTGCTCGTACATGTCGTCGGTCAGGATCCAGACATGCGGATGCTTGACCAGCACGTCCGTCAGCGCCTTCAGTTCGGCATGCGAATAGGCAGCGCCCGATGGGTTGGACGGCGAATTGAACATGAACCACTTCGTCTTCGGCGTGATCGCCTTTTCGAGATCGGCCGGCTGAAGCTTGAAGTTGTTGGCCTGGGTCGTTGCGACGAAAACCGGCGTGCCGCCGCACAGCGCCACCATTTCCGGGTAGGACACCCAGTAAGGCGTTGGGATGATGACTTCATCGCCTGGGTTCAGCGTCGCCATGAAGGCGTTGAACAGGATCTGCTTGCCGCCCGTGCCGACAATGGTCTGCTCGGGAGCATAGTCCAGATTGTTCTCGCGCTTGAACTTGGCGGCGATCGCCTTGCGCAGTTCCGGGATGCCGGAGACCGGCGTGTACTTCGTCTCGCCGCGGTTGATCGCGTCGATAGCGGCCTTCTTGATATTATCGGGCGTATCGAAATCCGGCTCACCGGCGCCGAGGCCGATCACGTCGCGTCCTTTTGCTTTCAGCTCGCGCGCTTTCTGGGAAACGGCGATGGTGGCAGAAGGCTTTACACGGGAAAGAGCGTCGGCAAGAAAGGCCATGGTGATCGGTCCTATTCGGTTGAAAATGGCAGAAAGCCTGTGGACCAGATTTCTGCGCTAAGCTCTATGTCGAATATGGGCCGACGTTTCAAGCACAAAGGCGTCACAGTGGCTTTATTTCATGGCTTTCCGCGCCATGCGCGTTAGCTTCTCTGTCCGGCTGGAAGCCTGGCCAAGAGACCACGCGCCGCTTTCGCCCAGGTCGGATCGCACGCGGCTGGGGACCCGTAACCCCTCGCAACTTGAATCATCACGCGAAGCGCCGGAATCAGATTCTGAAGATGGCGGAAATTTCCAATAGAGATCAGACACTTCATGAATATCCGACTCTCATGAAGCAAGCCGGATGCCCCTTGCGCGGGAAAGGCCCCCACCCTCAGACGGGTTCGAAAGATCCGAAAAGCTTCCTTCCGCCGGAAGCGAAAACACAAAGACGTTATCGGCTCGGCAACCAGCCTTGAATGGCAACCGAACGGTCCCACCTTGCAAAAGCGAGCCTATTGGGGAGGTCGAATAGATGCGTGGGGTCAAAAAGGGATCGGACGGAAACGGATTTACGATCGTCTCGATGGCATGCGCCCTGCTCACGGCAACATCGGTGCTTGCCGAACCGGTGCAGACGTTCAAGACGCAAAAGGTGGAGGTCAAGGTCGAGACGGTTGCGACGGGGCTTGATCACCCTTGGGCGGTCGAAGTGCTGCCGGATGGCGCCTACCTCGTGACCGAGCGGCCCGGCCGCTTGCGCCTTATCCGCGACGGCAAGGTCTCGGCCCCCATTTCCGGCATGCCCGAAGTCTATGCGCATGGCCAGGGCGGTCTGCTCGATATAGCCCTTGATCCGCAATTCGCCAGCAATCGCACCCTCTATTTCACGGCCTCGGTGGCGAGTGACGGCGGAAGCGGCACGGCCGTCTTTCGCGCCCGACTCTCCGCGGACGAGAAGCAACTGACGGATGTGAAGCGCATATTCCTGATGAATAAGCTCTCGCGCGGCAATATCCAGTACGGTTCGCGGATCGCGATTGCCCGCGATGGCAGCCTCTTCGTCAGCCTCGGCGACCGTGGCCAGCAGGACCGCGCCCAGGACTTTCATGACGACGCCGGCTCCATCATCCATATCGGCGCGGATGGCAGCATTCCCGCCGACAATCCGTTCAGGGGCGGCAAACGCGCTCTGCCCGAAATCTGGTCGAAGGGCCACCGCAATCCGCAGGGCATCACCTTCGACAGCACCACGAACAGGCTCTATACAGCCGAACACGGCGCCAAGGGAGGTGACGAAATCAATACGCCCGAAGCCGGCAAGAATTACGGCTGGCCGGTTATCTCCTATGGCGTTAATTACAACGGCACCAAGATCGGCATCGGCACGGCAAAGGCCGGCATGGAGCAGCCCCGCTTCTATTGGGATCCTTCGATCGCGCCCGGCGCTATTGCCGTTTATCGCGGCAAGATGTTTCCCGAATGGAATGGCGATTTTCTCGTCACGGCCCTGAAGTTCGAACTGCTCTCACGGCTGAGCCAGGACGGCAAAGGCAAGATCACCGAGCGGGAACGCATGTTTGAGGGAAAATTCGGCCGCATGCGCGACATAATGGTCGCGCCCGATGGTGCGCTGCTGATAACGACCGATGAAAGCGACGGCGCGCTCCTGAGAATTTCGAGGGCTGGAAGCTAGCGCGAAGCATTCCGCTTCTGGCGCCTTTCAGCCTTGCCGCCGGCAAAAGCAGCTGCTAACGGTCGCCTCACTCTTTCTCCCTCCCGCAGGATGCACATGTCTCGCATACAGGCGAATTTGTTGTTATTGCTTGCCGCCGCGATCTGGGGCGGCGGTTTCGTCGCGCAATCGACAGCCATGA
Source organism: Rhizobium sp. JAB6 (assembly GCF_003024605.1). Lineage (GTDB taxonomy): Bacteria > Pseudomonadota > Alphaproteobacteria > Rhizobiales > Rhizobiaceae > Rhizobium. The sequence goes on from NZ_PYJQ01000009.1 coordinate 547,386, forward strand.
AGGCGATCGGGCCCTTCTGGTTCATCGGCCTCAGATTCGCAGTCGCCACCATGGTCGTCCTGCCCTTCGTGTGGATGGAAAACAGGAAGGCCCCCAAGCCGCTGACGCCACGCAACTGGCTCGCCTTTCTGCTGATCGGCGTCGCTCTCTTCGGCGGAGCGGCAACGCAGCAGCTCGGCCTCCTGACGACGACCGTCACCAACTCCAGCTTCATCACCGGCCTTTACGTGGTCTTCGTGCCGCTGATCGCCGTCATCTTCCTGCGCCGCTCGCCGCATTGGGTCATCTGGCCGGCGGCGCTAATGGCGCTCTGCGGCATCTATCTGCTCTCCGGCGGCTCGTTCTCGCACCTGTCATCAGGCGATTTCCTGACCGTCGTCTGCGCCCTCTTCTGGGCGGCGCAAATCACGCTTGCCGGCTCTGCCGTGAACGAAACCGGCCGGCCGCTCGGCATTTCCGCCACGCAATTCGCCGTCACGGCGGTTCTCGCACTCGCGGTTGCCGCCGCCATCGAGCCAATCAGTATCGCCGATATCCGTGCCGCACTCGGCGAAATCCTTTATGTCGGCATCTTTTCTTCCGGCCTGGCTTTCGCCTTGCAGATCATCGGCCAGCGTTACACGACCGCGCCGCAAGCGGCGATCTTCCTGTCTTCAGAAGCATTGTTCGGCGCTTCGCTCGGCGCCTTGCTGCTCGGTGAGACCATCCGTCCGCTCGGCTATGCCGGCTGCGCCTTGATGTTTGCAGCGATGCTCGCCGTGGAGTTGGTGCCGGAATTGACGCGCCGGCGCAGCCCGGCAGTATGAAAAACACCGGAAATGCGCGCTTTTAACCGCATCACGCTATGGCTTGGCAAAATTTTTTGAACGATCGAAAATGACCGTTCGCGCCAGCGATTTGGGAAAATTTCACCGAAACTATATCGCCCGCGATGCAAAACCCTTGGAAACTTATTTCAAAGTGGGAAAATTTGCGAATCGCCTTAACATATTCGCGTTACTGTATTGTGCCGGTTGGTGCCACGTTAAAAAACTTTTGCTTGCCAATTTTCCTTAAACACAGCACTCTTCATAGTGTTCGGGCATTTTTAGAGCATGGGAAGTCCTAATAGAATTGCGCGCCGGAAACGCTAATATTCCGGTCAGCTTGGTCGAGAAGCGGGGTGGCAAACATCGCATCACGTCCATGCCGGGTTACGGGGACCTTTTCCTTCAAATTTCGAGAACTGCCTGCAAACGCCCGCAAGGGCAACTGAAGTAATGCTGCCCGTGTGGATGGTGGGCAGAGAGAAAAGGACCTGAGGCATGGCCGAGACTGGCACTGTAAAGTTTTTCAATACCGATAAGGGCTTCGGTTTCATCAAACCGGACAAGGGTGGCGCAGACATCTTTGTACACATTTCTGCAGTTCAGGCTTCTGGTCTGGCAGGATTGTCGGAAAACCAGAAGGTAAGCTTCGACACGGAACCGGATCGCCGCGGCAAGGGACCGAAGGCTGTCAATCTGCAGATTGCTAGCTGAGACACCTTACGGCTATCAAATTCGAGTTGAGGCCCGGCAGCAATGCCGGGTTTTGTCATTCAGTCTGCATTCAGTTTGCCACGTATAATTTGCCTCCCATGAAAGGGCGGGACTGATTTTATCCCGCCTCCGTTAGAGGATAGGCCAATGACTATACTTGGCAAAACGCTCGTCATCTCCGCCGTCGCCGCGGCATTGACCGTCACTTCCATGGGCACTGCTTCCGCCGGTGAATACTGGCGCCATCACAACCGTGATGGTTGGGCGCTCGGCGCTGCGGGGCTTGCAACCGGCCTGATCGTCGGCTCCGCCATTGCCAGCCAGCCGCGCTATGCCGAGCCGGGACCGGCCTATGTCGATCCGGACTATGACGCGCCTCCCCCGGCCTATTATTATCGCCCCGCGCCGCGCCGTGTCTATGTCGAACGCGACGTCAGCTATTATGCGCCGGCGCCGTCATATGGCCTGCGTCCCTGGTCGCCGGCATGGATGCGTTATTGCTACGACCGCTACAGAAGCTTCGACAGCCGTTCCGGCACCTATGTCGGCTATGACGGCATGCGTCATTTCTGCACGGCCGATTGATTTCGACAAATAACCCGAATGAGAATACAGGAACCGGGACGCCGCTTTCGAGCGGCGCCTGATTGATGCGGAATAGGTTCCGTCGAAGCTTTCGTCTTCCGCCTGGATTTGCGACAATGTGCCGATAGTGCCGCCTCTCGGCCGTTGAAAGCTCCACGCCTTCTCCCAGAAACAACATTCCGATAAGAACGCCGGTACTATCGCATCCCGAGCTGCCGACCAGACACTCTGTTATAATGTCCTGCCGTGGCTGGCATTCTATGGACGTTGCCATCATTTTAGCGGTGCGAGGAAGTTTCCCAGAGATTTAGCATGGGCATCAGGAACTATCTGATCGAAGGTGTTTCAGGAACCGGCAAGACCTCTGTCGCTGCCGAGCTGCAGCGGCGCGGCCATCATGTCATCCACGGCGATCGGGAGTTGGCGTATCAGGGCGATCCGGAAACGGGTGAACCGCTGGATTCCTCTGTCCCTCACGAGCGCATTGCGGATGCGGCCTTCGGGCACGGACATCATCTTTGGGATGTCGGCAAGGTCAAATCCCTCGTCGCCGATCGAAGCCACCCGATCTCCTTCTTCTGCGGCGGCTCCAGGAATTTCGATCGCTTCATCGGTCTGTTCGATAAGGTCTTCGTTCTCAATGTCGATCTGGAGACGCTGAACCGCCGCCTTGCCAGCAGGCCGGAGGATGAGTTTGGCGGCAAGCCTGCCGAGCGAGAAATCATCGTGCGGCTGCATGCGACGCAGGAGGATGTTCCGAAAAACGCGGTGAGCATTGACGCCACCGCGCCGCTCGCCAGCGTTGTCGACGATATTCTTTCCAGGTGCCGCGAGAATGCGGGGCAAAAGGCCCGCTGGTAACCTTCTACTATAGCCCGCGCAGGAACGGATTGGTGCGGCGCTCGTCGCCGATCTTGCTTCCCGGCCCGTGACCGCAGATGAAGCCGACCTCATCGCCCAGCGGGAAAACCTTGTCGCGGATCGATTCCAAAAGCTGCCGGTGATTGCCGCCGGGCAGATCGGTTCTGCCGATCGAACCGTTGAACAGCACGTCGCCGAGATGGGCGAAACCCTGCTTCCGGTTGAAATAGATGACGTGACCCGGCGCATGGCCGGGGCAGTGGAAAACCTCGAACTCATGCTCGCCGAAGGAGACCTTGTCGCCCTCCTTCAGGAAGCGGTCCGGCGTGACGTTGCGCACGCCGCTGATATTGAACATCTTGCCCTTGGCTTCGATATCTTCGAGCAGGAAGCGATCGTCCTCGTGCGGGCCGATCACCTCGATGCCGAGCGCTTCGCGCACCTCGTCGGCACCGCCGGCATGATCGATATGACCATGCGTCAGCCAGACGGCCTTCAAGGCGATGCCGTTCTCGCGCACCGTCTGCAGGATGATATCGACATCGCCGCCCGGATCGACCACCACGCCCTCCTTCGTCTCCGGATCGAACAGGATGGTGCAATTCTGTTCGAAAGGGGTCACCGGAATGATGCCGGCCTGGAGCATGCCCATGGAGCGCCTCGTCTGTTTGATCGTCTTATCGCCGGTATAGCGGCAAACTCCCGGTAAAACAGCCCCTACCGGCTGCAAAGTGGCGCGGGTAGCGAAGGCCGTCCTCGGGAAAATTCGCGAATGGCAAGTCATTTCATATGGTTGTTCTGATCTTCGCCCGATGGCCGGATTGCTCTCGCCCAGCCAACCGGAACACCGAAGCATTCGAAGCGTTGAAGAGAAGTCTTTCAAGACAGAAGGAGAAAACCAATGTCCTTGAAAAGAAATCTCCTGCTGGCCGGCTTCGTTTTTCTCGGCAGTGCGGGCTTAGCCCAAGCCGAGATGGCCGCAACCACCGCCACGGATATCGAAGTTCGTTCCGGGCCTGGCGCGGAATTTCCGACCGTCGGCGTTGCCACGCGAGGATCCGAAGCCACCCTGGATGGCTGTGTCGAGGGCAGCCGCTGGTGCCGGGTCGATGTCAACGGCATGCGAGGCTGGGTCTATGCGCAATATCTGAGCGTGGAACAGAATGGCGCCTCGGTCGTCGTGCAGGACCATCGGGATGATCTCGGCGTTCCCACCATCACCTATGAACAGACAGATGCAGTCCAGACCGGCAGCGTCCGGCGTGTTCAGCCAAGTCCGAACGATCAGTTGCTGGGCCCCGTCGACGAGAATGGCACCGATGTGGTCGCCGTCACCCCGCCCGAGGAAGTTCGGACCTATATCGATGACAACCCGGTCAATACGGTCCGGTTGAATGGTGATCTGGTCGTGGGCGCCGCGGTTCCACAAAGCGTGGAGGTGCACCGCATTCCAGATTATCAATACAGCTATGTAGAAGTGAACCATCAGCCCGTGCTGGTCGATCCTGGCACACGCAGGATCGTCTACGTCTACCGCTGATTCGCGCGCCGACACATCATAAAGATGAGGAAATTGGCATGCGGCTGGATAGCCGCACGCCCCAACTGTAGATTTCCCTGGAAATTATTGCAGATTTCTCCCGTTTGAGTTGTCCTTCTATTTCCAGCAATCCGTACATCATGTAATCCTAATATCAGTAGGGATTATCGCCGCCCTGGCATCGATCTGGGTTGAGCGAGAGGGCATCCGGAAGCGTCTCCGGAATTATGGGAGAGGGCAGTCATGGAAAGTCTAGGGCCTATCATTACGCAATTGATTGCCGGTGCGATCGGCGGCAACGCCGCAAGCGCCGCTTTGAAGCAGGACGGGATCAATCTCATCGCGAGAACGATCGCCGGAGCGGTCGGCGGCCTTGGGGGCGGTCTGATCCTGAACCTGATCGGCAGTGAGGCTCTTACGGGCCTCATCGCGCAGGGCATATCCTCGTTGATCGCCGGCGGCGTACTCTCCGCGATCGTGGGTGCCGTTCTCGGCCACAAGTCGTAAATAACCGGATCGCACAAGCGGGCTTGGCAACAACCCGGCTTGTGCGAATCCATGCGCAGTTTGCCTGGCGACAGGCGCACCTCGGTGGTGCGGGCCTCTAGCAAGGTGACGCGGAAAACATGCTGCCGCCGCGATGTTTGCCGCCTGCAATGACCGGATATGCGTGCGCTTCCATCCGAGCGCCCTCCAGGCTTCTATTTTGCCCCGGGGACGATCTACCTCCCCCAACCATCCGAGCGCTATGTCTCTGCCCCGGTGGCTGCGGGCGAAAATACAGGATATGTTGGAGTTTTTCTGGGACAGCGCTTAATTTCCTAATGAAGGAGCGCCATTCGATCAGCATGGCATTGTGCGAAGCCGGACGGCAACGTAAAAATGCGTCAACAGGCCTGACGTAATTTTGCGTAAGTTTCCCGAATGCTCCATGATAGGAAAGGAAATGCCACGGTGCCACGACAGATGAGCCAGAATGCGGCAAAGACGGAGCTGCTGGCCACGCCGCTGCAAAACGCGGGAAGCATCGATTTCGAGATCATCGAACTGCTTTTCTTCGCCTACCGCGATTTCGTTTCCGATCCGGACCAAATTCTGCTCAAGAGCGGCTTCGGCCGAGCTCATCATCGCGTCGTCCATTTCGTCAACCGCGAACCCGGCATGACCGTTGCGGACCTTCTGGAAACATTGCAGATCACAAAACAGAGTTTGGCGCGGGTTCTCAAACAATTGATCGATTCGGGGTATATTCGCCAGGTCGCAGGTCCGGAGGACCGGCGGCAGCGCAAGCTGTATCCGACACAAGCCGGCAGAGACTTGGCGCTGGCTTTGGCCGAGCCGCAATCGCGCCGCATTGAAAGGGCATTCGAAGGCGCGTCGGAAGCGACGCGCGAAAGCGTGAAGCGTTTCCTAAGGGGAATGCAGACCGCGAAATGACCGCACTCCAATCTGCGGGGCCGGAATGGAATGCGTCAACGAAACCGACGGGTAGGGACAGGATCGAGATTGATCGAATGACGACAAAAGCAGCAATTTCGGACGACGCAGCACATCTTCTGGTGGTGGATGACGACACACGTATCCGCGCCCTTCTCAACCGTTACCTGATGGAAAAGGGCTTCCGCGTCACGGCCGCCGCCGATGGCGCCGAAGCGCGCCGCAAGCTGGAAGGGCTCGATTTCGATCTCATCATCATGGATGTGATGATGCCCGGCGAATCCGGCATTGCGCTGACCTCGAGCCTGCGGGCCATCAAGAACATTCCGATCATCATGCTGACGGCCCTGGCAGAGGCCGATTCCCGCATAGCGGGCCTCGAAGCCGGCGCGGACGATTATCTGCCGAAGCCCTTCGATCCGCGCGAACTGGTGCTGCGCGTCAACAATATCCTGCGCCGCAATGCACCCGCCGATTCCCCGAAGATCGAACTCGTGATGTTCGGACCTTATACGTTTTCGCTGACGCGCAAGGAGCTCAAGAAGGCCGCGGAGCTCATTCGCCTCACCGATCGCGAGCAGGAAATCATGCTGCTCTTTGCCAAGCGCGCCGGCGAGACGATCCCGCGCCATGAACTGATCGGCAACGACGCCGAAGTGGGCGAGCGGACGATCGACGTGCAGATCAATCGGCTGCGCCGCAAGATTGAAGATGACCCCGCCAACCCTATCTGGCTGCAGACGGTGCGTGGTATCGGCTATCGTCTGAGCATAGATTGAGATCGGCCCGCGGGACCAGATTATGGTGACATTCGATTCCATCAGACGCGACCAGGATCACACGCCGTCCAACGGATTGCGGTGGCTTTCGCGCTGGATGCGTCGCTATATTCTGCCGACCGGTCTTTATGCCCGCTCGCTGCTGATCTTCATCCTGCCGATGATCATCCTGCAGGCGGTCGTCACCGTCGTCTTCATGGAGCGCCACTGGCAGATGGTGACGCAGCGCCTGTCCATGGCGACCACGCGCGATATCGCCGCCATCATCAGCATCATCCAGACCTACCCGCAGGATGACGACTATTCCGCCATCACGCAGATGGCGCGGCAGAAGCTCGATCTCGCCATTTCGATCGAACCGGGTGGCGAACTGCCGCCGCCCGCCGAAAAGCCGTTCTTCTCGATCCTGGATGGTATTCTGAGCGACGAGATCCGCGATCAAATCAACCTGCCCTTCTGGATCGATACGGTCGGCAATTCCAGCCTAGTCGAGATCCGCATCAAATTGCCCGACAAGGTGCTGCGCGTCTTCGCCAAGCGCAGCCAGACCTATGCGTCGAATACCCATATCTTCATCCTCTGGATGGTCGGCACCTCGCTGGTGCTGATCGGCATCGCCGTCCTGTTTCTGCGAGGCCAGATCCGCCCGATCCTGGCGCTGGCTCAGGCGGCCGAAAGCTTCGGCAAGGGACAGCGGCTGGAAAACTACTCTCCCCGCGGCGCCGACGAAATACGCCGGGCGGGCCTTGCCTTCATCCTGATGCGCGAACGCATCGAACGGCAGATCGAGCAGCGTACCGCCATGCTCTCCGGCGTGAGCCACGATCTGCGCACCGTTCTTACCCGCTTCAAGCTGCAGCTCGCCCTCGTCGGCGACAATCCGGATCTTGCCGGCCTCAGTGAAGATGTGGAGGACATGCAAAGCATGCTCGAGGGCTACATGGCCTTCGCACGCGGCGAGGCGGAAGAAGATGTCGGGCAGTTCAAGCTCACCGATATCCTTGAGAAGATCCAGCAGGACTTCGCCCTCCACGGCAAATCCATGAGCTTCTCCATCGAAGGCGACGATCAGATCTCCGTCCGGCCGAATGCGTTTACCCGCCTGGTAACGAACCTTGCCACCAACGCCCGCCGCTACGCCAACAGCCTTCGCATCGAAGCAAGGCACAGCGCCAAATGGCTGACGATCATCTTCGATGATGATGGCCCCGGCATCCCGGTCGCAGCGCGAGACGACGTCTTCAAACCGTTCTTCCGGCTGGATTCGGCCCGCAATCTCGATAAGTCGGGCACCGGCCTCGGCCTTGCCATTGCGCGCGACATCGCCCGCAGCCATGGCGGCAATGTCACGCTCGGCGACAGCCCGCTCGGGGGCTTGCGCGCCACCATCCGCATTCCTGCCTGAGGGAGAGAGCATATGCCGATCGATATCGATGGCATGCACTGGTTGAACACGCCGCCGATGTGGGAAGTGAACCAAGGCCGCCTGTTCGTCCAATCCGGCGGCAAGACCGATTTCTGGCAGGAAACCTATTACGGCTTCCACCGCGACGACGGCCACTTTCTTGGAATGCCCCGCCGCGGCGATTTCACCGCCGAAGCCACCTTCGTCGGGCATTATCGCGAGCTTTATGATCAGGCTGGCCTGATGGTCCGCCACGATGCAAGGCACTGGATGAAATGCGGGATCGAATATACCGACGGCGCCAGGCATTTCAGCGTCGTCGCCACCAATGGCAATTCGGATTGGTCCGCCTTCCGCCTCGATCACGAATTCGATGCCATATCGGCGCGGGTCACCCGCAACGGCGACGCCCTCTTCATCCAGTACCGCACCGACCGGATGAGCGAGTGGCATATGGCAAGACTCGCCTGGTTCGATCCGACGCTGGAGGAAGTGTTGGTCGGCCCAGCCTTCTGCTCGCCACAACGCGAAGGCTTCGAAGCGGAGTTCCTCGATTTCAGCCTGACCGACCCGGTATCACGGGATATTCACTGACGCCTTCCCCTCTCCGATTGCGAAAGGGACAAGGCTCACATCATCTTCTTGCCGTTCGGCACCGGCTGGGTCACCGCGGCAAGAACGATCGCGCCGCCTTCATCTTCGAAGCCGAGGGTCAGTACCTCGGAGCGCACCGGACCGATCTGACGCGGCGGAAAATTGACGACGGCCAGCACCTGCCGGCCGATAAGGGTTTCCGGCGTGTAATGCACGGTGATCTGCGCGGAGGAGCGCTTGATGCCGATCTCCGGCCCGAAATCGATCCTGAGCTTGTAAGCGGGCTTGCGCGCTTCCGGAAAAGCCTCCGCCTCGATGATGGTACCGACGCGGATGTCCACCCGCTCGAAATCGCCGTAAGTGATCTCTTCCGTCATGTCCCGCCTTTAAATTCAGCCGGCCAGTTCCTGCGCCCGTTTGCGCGCCGCCTCAAGGGCCGCGTCGAACAGAGGCTGCATGCCATCCTCCGCCATCAGGACGCTCAGCGCCGCAGCGGTCGTGCCGCCGGGAGAAGTCACATTCTGGCGCAGGCGCGAAGCGTCGTCGGGAGACTGGTGCAGCAATTCACCAGCCCCCGCGACGGTTTCCCGTGCGAGCCGCATGGCGAGGTCCGCCTGCAGGCCGAGCTTTCGGCCCGCCTCCGCCATGCATTCCACGAGATAGAAAACATAGGCCGGGCCGCTGCCGGACACGGCGGTTACCGAGTCGATATCGGCTTCGCCAGGCACCCATTCCACCGGACCCGATACCTTCAGCAGACTTTGCACCAGGTGCCGCTGACGGTCGTTGACCCCAGCATTGGCAAAGGCACCCGTGATCCCACGTCCGATCATGGCAGGCGTATTCGGCATGGCGCGCACCATCGCAGCATCGCCGAAATGCTTTTCAAGCAGCGAGAGCGTCTTGCCGGCAGCGATGGAGACGATGACGGTCCCCTCGCCGATCACGGATTTGAAGGGCGGCAGAACCGCATCCATGATTTGCGGTTTGACGGCGATGAAGAGAACGCCCGCCGTCACGCCTTTCGGAACTTCGGTGACATGACTTGCGCCGGCGTCCGCGATCATTTTGCGCATCGCGTCGGCCGGGTTCGGATCGACGACGATGACGGATGATCCCGGCACGCCGTTTTTCAGCCACCCCGTCAGCAATGCTCCACCCATGTTACCGGCGCCGATCAGGACGATCGGACCGGACGATGCAAATGCATTGGCGGATTGTTCGCCTGTCATGTCACGCTTCGCCCACCGTTTCAAAAAGTACGGCTTCCATGGCGCGGTTTGCATCGAGCCCCGACCATACAACGAATTGGAAAGCCTGATAGTAAGCTTCGCAGGTGTCAAGCGCGTTGGAAAGCAGCACTTCCACCTGACGGTTCGTGGGCTCTGCCCCGCCCGACAAGAGAAGCGATTGGCGGAAGATGACGATGTCTTCCTGGCGCCACAAATCGAAATGCCCCATCAGCACCTGCCCGTTGATGCAGGACAAGAGCTTGATCACCTCGTTCACGCGCGGATCCGGAACCTTGACATCGAAGGCGCAGGCTATGTGCAGCGCCTCGAACTCCTCCATCCAGGAGAAGGAGACGTGATAGTCGGTCCATCGACCCTCGACGGTCATGGCGAGTTCATCCTCGCCGGACCGTTCGAACGACCAGTCATTGTTGGCAGCGACGAATTCGATCATGTCGACCGGATTCGATTGTCGTTCGGCTTCCATTTCCATAAGGCTCATGCAGCACCTTCTTGACCGGATCGGTTGCAGTTTCCCGTGGCTCGACACTGAAAGAACGCAAACAATTTTACTCCGGAAACATCCTCGGGATGATGTTGAACGGCTGCCAGACTAACGCTTCCACCATGCCCGGGGCTTACCAAGTCCGTTTCGAATCATCATTTAAAATCAGTGTATAGCGGCATGCCCGGCATGCCAGCCCCTGAACGGTGATTTTGGAAACGGCACTGTGGAAAGCTCTTCGGACGCCTATTCAGAAGGGAGTCATAACCGACTCTGGCGATTGGCTTTTTTGCGTATGTCCACAGGTGGAAAAACAGACGGAAATTTTCGGAGGAAAAAGGCACGGCATACGGGTGCCGCGCCGATCTGCAAACGGAAGACCGGGCTATTTACCCGCGGAAGCAAGCTTGGCTTCGAGCGCTTCGATTCTTGCAAGCAACGCCTCGTTTTCGTCGCGCGCCTTGATCGCCATTTCGCGAACGGCTTCGAATTCCTCGCGCTTGACGATATCCATGCTGTTCAGCCAGCGCTCGGCCTGGGCGTTGAAGGCGGTCTCGATTTCGCGGCGCACGCCTTGGGCAGCACCGGCGGCATCGGTCATCAGCTTGGCGAATTCATCCAAGATTCGGTTCGGTCCAGTGCTCATGGCTATCTCCTTGCGGCCGTCGGCCCCTCTACGGTCAGTCGATATGGGCCAGATAGTGCTGAGGTAGGATTTCCAACGGTCTGATGCAAGCAAATTGAGATAGGACTGGACAAGCAGGCCTGATATCTCGGGCGGATCAACAATCGACTTGACCGTTTCGATAGCGAACGCCATGTTCCGCGCACATTTCGCTATATAGCATGATCCCCGTTCCAAAATGGCACGGTGCTTTCGGGAACATGCTGAAACGGGCCTGACGATCTTGCTGACATCCGCCAATCTCGCCGCCATCCTGCCGTTCCCGGACATCAACCCCATCGCCGTCTCCCTCGGCCCGATCTCAGTCCATTGGTACGGGCTTGCCTATGTCGCCGGCATCCTGCTCGGCTGGTTCTATGCGAGGCGGCTGGTGGACAACGGCAAGCTCTGGCTGAACGATACCGCACCGATGACGCGCCAGCATCTGGATGACTTTATTCTCTGGGTCGCTTTCGGCATCGTTCTCGGCGGCCGTATCGGCTATATCCTCTTCTACGATCTCGATCCGGTGCTAGCCAATCCGATCCGCGCCATTGAGGTCTGGAACGGCGGCATGTCCTTCCACGGCGGATTAATTGGCACCACTATCGCCATGATCCTGTTCGCAAGGCGCAACCAAATCCCGACCTGGAGCCTGTTCGATATCGTTGCCGCCGTCGCGCCGATCGGCCTATTCTTCGGCCGCATCGCCAATTTCATCAACGGGGAGCTTTGGGGCCGGGCCAGCGACGTTCCGTGGGCGATGGTCTTCTGCAGTCCGCATGTGACCGCCGCCCACAACGGCATCTGCCCCGCCGGTCCCGATCCGCGCCACCCGAGCCAGCTCTACGAAGCCGGCATCGAAGGCATTCTTCTCTTCTTTCTGCTCTTCATGCTGACCCGCTGGGAGCTGGCATTGAAAAAGCCGGGGACAGTCAGCGGTATTTTTGTCATCGGCTATGCCTTCTCGCGCATTTTTGTCGAATTCTTCCGTCAGCCTGACGAGCAGCTCGGCTATCTGCTCGGCACGAACTGGCTGACGATGGGCATGGTGCTGTCGCTTCCGATGGTCGCCATCGGCCTATGGGCCGTCATCCGCGCACGGCAGGCAGCGGCAAGGCAGATCGCTTAGGGTGGGGTTCAATATCGCGTGGTCCCTGGAACGCTCCCAGCCTTTCAGGATCACGCACTAGCGAAAGCAAAGAATGACGACGGCGCTCGGGGAAAAAATCAAAGCCATCATCCGCACCAGTGGACCGTTGAGCATCACGGATTATTTTTCGCTGTGCCTCGCCGATCCGGTGCATGGTTATTACAAGACGCGTGAACCCTTCGGCCAATCCGGCGACTTCGTCACAGCGCCCGAGATCAGCCAGCTGTTCGGCGAAATGATCGGCGTCTTCATGGTGCATGCCTGGCAGCGGCATGGAACGCCGGCCGAGGTGCGCCTCGTCGAAATCGGCCCTGGCCGCGGCACGATGATGTCGGACATGCTGCGCGTTATCGGGAAGCTGGCGCCGCCGCTCCATGATGTCATGACGGTGCATCTCGTCGAGACCAGCGAACGTTTGCAGGGCTTTCAGCGGCAGACCCTGGAAGCGCATGGCGCCAAAATCTCGTGGCACACGGATTTCGGCGACGTGCCTGACGGTTTCACCCTGCTCGCCGCCAACGAGCTTTTCGATGCCATTCCGATCCGCCAGTTCGTGCGCACCGCCAATGGTTTCCGCGAGCGCATGGTCGGCCTCGACGTCAGCGACGAGCTGACCTTCACGACAGGTGTTGCGACGCTCGACCCCTCGCTTCTTCCCGAGGGTGGCTTTCCGCCGATCGGCACGATCTTCGAGATCGCCCCCGCCCGGCAGGCCGTCATGACGACAATCTGCGACAGGCTTGCCGCCCATGGCGGCACGGCGCTTGCCATCGACTACGGCCATATGGCGACAAGTTTCGGCGATACGTTGCAGGCCGTGCGCATGCACGAATACGATCCGCCGCTGGAACACCCCGGCGAAGCCGATCTGACCAGCCATGTCGATTTCCAGCATCTGGCACAGACGGCGCTCGCTTCCGGCCTGCATATAAACGGCTGCTGTCATCAGGGCGATTTTCTTGTCGGTCTCGGCCTGCTGGAGCGCGCCGCCACCCTCGGCCGCGACCAGGACGCGGCAACGCAGGAGAATATCCGCGTCGCCGTGGAGCGGCTTGCCGGCGCCGGCGAAGGCAAGATGGGCGAGCTTTTCAAGGTGCTGGCAGTCTCCAGCCCTGCGATCGACCTTCTGCCCTTTCGTCCCGTCAGCTGACGGTTTGACCATCAATCCTGCGGATTGACAGCGCGCGGCGGGCTGGGCCAACATCCCCCAACGATCGAACTGCTTCGCCGCGGCTGCGTTATGTCAAGCACGACCGGCCAATCAAGAGTATCAAGGGACTTCTCGTTGCCGACACCACTTGCAAGCACATTGCTGAGCGCCGCCGAGGCTGCGGGCATTCGCCACGGCTATTTCACCCGCGCCGGCGGCGTGTCCGAGGGCCTCTATCGCGGACTGAACGTCGGGCTCGGTTCGCATGATGATCGCGAGCACGTGCAGGAAAACCGGCGCCGCGTTGCCGGCTGGTTCGGCTTGCCCGTCGAGCAACTCGCCACCGTGCATCAGATCCATTCGCCCGATGTCATGACCATCGACGCACGTTACGACGGCGGCCGGCCGCAGGCCGATGCGATGGTAACGGCAACGCCCGGCATCGCAATCGGCGTCCTCGCCGCCGATTGCGGACCTATCCTGTTTGCCGATCCCGAAAACCGGATCATCGGCGCCGCGCATGCCGGCTGGAAGGGCGCGCTGACTGGCGTGCTTGAAAATACCATCGATGCAATGGTGGCGCTCGGCGCAAGACGCGAGGCCATTATTGCCTGCCTCGGCCCATCGATCAGTCAGGCGAGCTATGAGGTCGGCCCCGAATTCGTCGAGCGTTTTCTTGCTCACGATCCCGGTTATGCCAAATATTTCGCTCCGTCGGAGCGCGAGGGCCACGCCATGTTCGATCTGCCGTCCCTCACGGTCGATCGCCTGCGCAAGGCCGGTGTCACCGCCGAAAGCCTGAACCTCTGCACCTATCCGGACGCAGAGCGTTTCTTCTCCTATCGGCGCACGACGCATGCGAAGGAACCGGACTACGGGCGTCAGATTTCCGCCATCGCTATCGAGGAGGCAAGCTAGTATGGCCCTGCATTTCGAACGCAGCGAATTCGATGCTCGCCTGGCACGGCTGCTGGCGAGAATGCAGGAAGAAAAACTCGATGCCATGCTGCTCTTCGCGCAGGAGAGCATGTATTGGCTCACCGGCTACGATACGTTCGGCTTTTGCTTTTTCCAGACGCTGGTCGTCAAAGCGGATGGATCGTTGACACTGATGACGCGCTCGGCCGATCTGCGCCAGGCGCAGCTGACCTCCGTCATTACCGACATCCGCATATGGGTCGATCGCGTCAACGCCGATCCGACACTCGATCTCAAGCAACTATTGTCCGATCTCGATCTTCTCGGCGCCCGCATCGGGATCGAATATGACACCCATGGCATGACAGGACGCATCGCCCGGCTGCTCGACCAGCAATTGGCGAGCTTCGGCCAGATCGTCGATGCCTCCTATCTCATCAGCCGGCTGCGGCTGACGAAGAGCCCGGCGGAAATCGCCCATGTCGAACGCGCCGCGGCACTGGCCGACGATGCCCTGGATGCAGCCCTGTCTCTGGTCAAGGCCGGTGTGGATGAGTCAGACATTCTCGAAGCCATGCAGGGAGCCGTCTTTGCCGGCGGCGGCGATTATCCGGCCAACGCGTTCATCATAGGCTCGGGCACGGAAGCCCTGCTCTGCCGCTACAAGTCCGGCCGCCGCAAGCTCGATGCGGACGACCAGCTGACGCTCGAATGGGCCGGTGTCGATGCGCATTATCACGCAGCCATGATGCGCACCGTCGTGATCGGCACCCCTAGCCATCGCCAACGCGAGCTTTACAGCGCCTGTCTGGAAACCCTGCAGGCGATCGAGACAATCCTGATGCCGGGCCACACCTTCGGTCACGTCTTCGACATGCACGCCAAGATCATGGACGAGCGCGGCCTTGCCCGTCACCGGCTGAACGCCTGCGGCTACTCTCTCGGCGCCCGCTTCTCGCCATCATGGATGGAGCACGAGATGTTCCACATGGGCAATCCGCTGGAAATTCAGGAGAACATGTCGCTCTTCGTGCACATGATCGTCATGGATTCCGACAGCGGCACTGCCATGACCCTCGGGCAGACCTATCTCACAACCTCGCAGGCACCGAAGGCTCTTTCCCGCCACCCTCTCGAATTTCTTAACCGTTAGGGGCGTAAGATAGCGATCCTGGACGGTCAGACCGTCCGGAGAAAGGATCGCGTCAATGGGACTGGTCAGGATAACGTTGACTGTCGCCGGCATTTGCCTGGCGCTCTCCGCCTGCAACACCACGGACGCGCTGACGCCCCCCGAAACCATCGGTGACGTCAGCTCCAGCCCGGTGACCCAACGCGATGTCGAGCGCATGGCGTCGGTGCCGCAGCGCCGCCAGGTCTATCAGGACACGCAGGACAGTTACGGGTATCGGCAGCAGACCTCCCAGCAGGCCTACCAGCCGCAAATCTCCGGCGGGAGCGGTACGCTCGACGAGCAGGCGTCGGCGCTGAGGTCGAGCGGCACCAATCCATACGCCTCCCGCCCGCTCGACGGCTCGCGGACCGCCTCCATCGCTCCGGCGGACAATCAATTTTCGGAGGCCGACGAGCAGCGCGAGGCCGACCGGCGCCTGTCGGACGATCCTCAGCCGCAACAGCAACGGCAGACCGCCGACGATCCCCAGCCGGAACAACAGCAGCCGGAGCAACAGCAGGCATCGCTGCCGCCGACGGCTGCGGCCGGTGGTAGCAGCATCCGCTTTCTGCCGATCATCGGCGCTCCCGTGGAAGCCGTCACGCCACTATCGCGCCAGCTGGGTGCCGACGCCCGCTCGCTCGGCCTGACCATCAAGAGCTCAAGTGATTCCAGTGCCGCCTATATTCTCAAGGGCTACCTTTCGGCCTTCGAAGACGGCCCGCAGATTTCCGTGACCTACGTCTGGGACGTGCTTGATAGCAACGGCAACCGCGTCCACCGCATCCAGGGCTCGGAAAGCGCGCCTCTGAAACGTGGCGACCCCTGGTCGGCCGTTCCTCCGACGGTCATGCAGAAAATCGCCACCAAAACCATGTCGGAATTCAATTCCTGGCGCGAATCCAGCGGTGGATAGCCAAAAGCTTTTCAGAAATATGAAAGCTAACGTGCCTCTCCCTCTTGCATTCGAGAGCAAGGCGGTTAAAAGCGCGGCTATCAGGTTGGTAATAGGCGGGCCACAATGAAGGTTTTCGCAGGCAATTCGAACCGGCATCTTGCCGAAGCGATCTGCAATTATCTCAACGTTCCCTTGGGAAGAGCCAGCGTCCGCCGGTTCGCCGACCAGGAGATTTTCGTAGAGATCCAGGAAAACGTACGCGGCGAGGATGTGTTCCTGGTACAGCCGACGTCGTTTCCGACCAACGATCATCTTATGGAACTGCTGATCATGATCGATGCGATGCGCCGCTCATCGGCGCGGCGTATAACCGCGGTCCTCCCCTACTTCGGCTATGCCCGCCAGGATCGCCGCGCCTCGGGGCGCACGCCGATTTCGGCAAAGCTCGTCGCCAATCTGATCACCGAGGCAGGTGCGGACCGCGTTCTCACGCTCGACTTGCATGCAGGCCAGATCCAAGGCTTCTTCGATATCCCCACGGACAATCTCTACGCACTGCCGATCCTAACACGCGATATCAAGGCGAACTACGATATCGGCAATGTCATGGTCGTCTCTCCGGACGTCGGCGGCGTCGTGCGCGCCCGCGCGCTTGCCAAGCGCCTCGACTGTCTACTGGCGATCGTGGACAAACGCCGCGACCGCCCGGGTGAGTCCGAAGTCATGAACGTCATCGGTGACGTCGCCGGCAAGGATTGCCTCCTGATCGACGATATCGTCGATTCCGGCGGTACCCTCTGCAACGCGGCCGATGCTCTGCTCGCACGAGGCGCGGCAAGCGTCACTGCCTATATCACCCACGGCGTTCTTTCCGGCGGCGCCGTAACCCGCGTCGCAAATTCGCAGCTAAAGGAACTGGTGATTACCGATTCCATCCAGCCGACGACGGCCGTGCTATCGGCCCCGAATATTCGCGTCATCACGACGGCTGGCCTCATCGGCGAAGCGATCAACCGCACCAGCCAGGAAGAATCGGTTTCGAGCCTCTTCGACTGAGGCTCGCAGTCGCCTCAGCTCGCCTTCGCGGGTACGGGATGGGCCTGCCTCCATACGAGCAGGCCAATGCCCAGCAGCCCCGAGATGAAGACCGCCGCCCCCGATCCCATGATCGAAGGCCCGATGCCGAACCGCGCAAACAGCGTTGGCGACATCAGATAAGCCAGAAGCAGGCCGGTGAAGATCGCACACATCAATAGACGATAGACCTGCGCAAGACGATGCGGTTCGCTGCGCGTCTGCATCAGATGCAGCATGGCAAGGTTCTCGAACGGGCCGTTGATGGCCGCGAAGCAGGCAACGATCATCAGCCACATACGATCATGCATCAGCGGCAACAGGAAAACTCCCGCCCCGAAGATGAGCTTCGCCGCGATGATCCAGACCACGGGCCGGCGCGGCTTGACGCTGCCCAGGATCAGATTGGTCGTCAGATTGCCGACACCGTAAGCCGTCATCATCAGGCTGTAGTCGGTCAGCGGGTCGGCGCTGGTTTCGCGCAGGTGCAGGATCATGCCGAGCAGGATCCCCATCGCCCAGGCGACGTTTCCCATCAGGTTGGTGAAGAGGCCATAGAGGATAGCCGCATGGCCCCGCGCCGCGCGCCATCCGCCAAGAACACCGTCCACCACAGCCGCCATTCCGGAAAAATCCCGACGCCGGGAAGCCATCGGGAGTTTCGCCACCGCCAGCCAAACGGCAAGCGCCGAGAATATGAAGGTAGCTGCAGTGACGGTGAAAAACTGAGTTTTCGGCAGGAACCCGTTCACCAGCGCGATCAGGCTCGGGCCGAGAATGCGCGCCATGCGGCGGGTGGCATCGAACAAGCCATTGGTCGCATGCCGGACTTCGGCATCGACCGCAATCGTCGGCAGGGTCGCCTGCAGCGAGGGGTCGAACGTCGCCGTCAGCAATGCGATGCTTCCGGCAAGCACGACCAGCAGCGGCAGGCTCATCAAATGCAGTATTCCAGCCAGCGATAGTATCAGCAATAAAGCCGCACGCAGCAGATCGGCCGCAATCATCGTCGTGCTATGCCGCCAGCGATCCGTAACGATGCCGCCGAACAGGCTGCCGAGCAGCAGTGCGCCGGACTGCAATGCGGAAACATATCCCGCATCACTGCCGATGAAATCAGCCGCGATCCAGACGACTGCGACCATGTAGAATTCGGAGCCTGTAGCCGCCAGCACCTGGCCGGTCCATAAAAGAGAGATCGAGCGCTGGCTCAGCGGCTTCAGGACAAACATGATCGCATTCTGATTTCAGAGTAATTTACTTCATGACCTGACCGTTGACCGACACGTGGCCATCGTCGGAAAGATCGATATCCCAGCGCGAGCGCCCATCTGCATCCGTCTTGGCAAAGCCCTTGGCCATCATCAGGCCGAAGGAGAGCTGAGACAGATCCTCCTTGGTCTTTGCTGCCTCCTGAATGGCAGCGATGGTCTTGTCGAGATCGCGGGCAAGAACCGTCATCTTCATGGCGACGCGGTCCTTCTCGTTCAGCCAGCCGCGCAAGCTGCCGGACGCCTCGACATCATAGAGACCCGACACGGCGCTGATCTTCGGGAAGTTGACCGTCATCGTCCCATCGGGGAACATGGCCTTCTGCAGCTTCTCGTCCATGGCTGTGTCGCTGTCCGGCTTCTTCAAATCGGCTTGCTGGAACACATCCACCAGAGCGGAGAAATTCAGGTTCGGCACCTGCACCTGTATATCGGCCGTATCCGGAATGAAGGCGATATAGTCTTCGGGAATCAGGCCCGTTTCCAGGGCAAGCTTTTCGGCATTCAGCCCGAAATCGGCATTCATGGCATTGGCTGGCCCGGCTACCTTGAAGAAATAGCCCATCTTCTGCAGGCCGCCATTGCCGAATGGCGTCGTGACAGCGATATCCTTGATGGCGACGGATTCTTCAAAGGAGCCGACGATCGGCATGGCATCCATCAGCAAGGCCTTGATCGCCTTGCTATCGGCATCGGAAAGCGTCTTCTCATCCTTGTGTTCGGAGACGAATTGCAGCAGGGAATTCAGTGCCTTCAGGGGTAGCTTCGTCGCCCCCATGCTGAAGTCGATCGCCGCGATCTTGACTTCCCCGAGCGTCGCATCGTCGGCCGAGATCTTGTCGTAGAGCGATTGCAGGCTGCCGTTCATCTTGAGATCGAGCCTGCCCGGCTCGCCGCTGTCCGCGGACGACACATTATAGGCGATGCTGTCGGCTGTGGCGTCGTTCTTCTGGACGCTCTTATCTTCGTCGATGGTCTTTGTCGCGACGGTGATGCCGTTGCCCTTCATATCCATGGAACGCAGATAATGAAGCGCCGGATCGAACACACCCTGGAAGGTCGACGACGCCAGGGCATAACGGACTTCAGTGTCGGGGCCGTTGCCAGGCTTCGACTTCGCGGTGATATCGAAAGCATTGTTGCCTTCGATGTTCCAGAGGCCGCTATCAAGCGGTGTCGCCAGCATCATCAGCGGCTTGAGGCCGCTGATGTCGAAACCGCTCAAATTCAGCTTATCGAGCAGCTTCTGCAAATCATAGGTGACTTCGTAGTGCGCGCTGACCGGCTTGACCGCGATCGCCCCGCTCTTCGCGATATCGTCGGGCAGGAAATAGGTCAGATTGCCGTAAAGATCCTTGGCCCCCTGCTCGCTGACATCGGCCGCCTGCACAATGCCGGCCACGCCGGCAGCGAGAACAGCCGCCATGGCAACCGCTTTGAAACGCATAATTCACCCCCAAATACGATAAAAAGAAATGTGGAAATCTGGAAAAGGCCGACCGGCCTTGCATGGAACTTATCTTCGCCCTGATACATGGGCTTACCCTCAAACTTCAAGGCTTCTTCATCACTTGTCCATTGACCGTCACAGTCCGGTCTTCATCCATGGTGACGTCCCAGCGCAGGCGGCCGTCCGGGTCGGTCTTCGCAAAACCCTTCGCCGCTATCAGGCTGAAGGAGACACTGTTCAAGCGAGGCTGGGTCTTGGCAGCTTCTTGCATGGCAGCGACCGTCTTGTCGAAGTCACGCGCCAGGATCGTCGCCTGCAGCGAAAAGCCGGAATGCGGTTTAATCGAGCCTTTCAGCTCACCGGAAACCTCGAGGTCGTAGACGTCGGATTTTGCACTGATCTTCGGAAATTCCAGCGTTCCATAACCGCTTGGAAACATCGTCCGTTTCAGAGCCTCGCCGGAGACCGGCGTCTCTCTTGCGACAATTGAATCGAGCCCGGCATCGATGAGGCCGGCGAAATTGATATTGGGAACGCCGAGCTGAACATCCACCATCGCCGGCAGGAAGGGCAGGAAGGCAGCCGGCACGAGACCCGCGTCAGGCGTAAACTGCTCGGCCCTAAGGCCCAGATTGACGTTCGACGCCTTGGTCAGTCCGTCCATCTTGAAACTGTAGTCGATGCGCTTGATGCCGACTTTGCCCTTCTCCGTCGCCACCAGCGCATCGTTCACGATCACGGTCTTGCCGAGCGAACCGAAAACCGGCAGGGCCTGATGTACCAGCTGCTCGAACTTCTCGCTGCCGCTTTGCGAGAGCTGCTTGGCCTTGACGTGTTGAACGAAGAAACGGAAGAGCGCGCGCAGATCCTTCACCGGCAAGCTGGTGACGGTGAGCTTGGTGTCGACGCTATCGGCGCTGAAAGTGATGGGCGCCCCATCCGGCCGCACCGTGACCTGCTCGCGCAAACGCTGCAGCGTACCTTGCAATTGCAGGTCGACCTTACCCGCTTCACTACTGTCGGTGACCGTATGCGCGAATGAGGCGCTGTCGATGGTGGCATCGATCTTGCGCCCACTTTTCGGACCGCTGCCAGCGCTCGAGAACTTCGCGCCGCTGCTCTTGATACCCATCGAACGCATCATTTCGATGCTGGGGTCGAAAATACCGTCGAAAGAGCTCGAAGCGATCGAATAGGCAATATCCGAAGTCGGCGAATGCAGCGCGACATCGAAGCTGTTGTCGCCCGTCAGATGCCACCTTCCCTGTTCGACAGGCTGCGCGAAGAGGGAGAGCGGCTTGAAACCCGTCACCGAAAATGCGCTCGAATTTATCTTGTCGAAGAACTTCGCAAGATCGTAGGTGATCTCATATTGATCGCCAGCCGGCTTGACCGTCACGAAATCGCTGCGGACAAGATCTTGCGAAAGCGAATGAGTAAGGATGTTGCGGAGTTCCTTGGCGCCTTGCTCATTGACGTCGGCCGCCTGCGCCGCGCTGGCAAGACCTACGGAAAAAACCGCGGCGGCGATTGCTCTGGAACGCATGCCCGACCTCTCCTTCTGATCCCGTCGATCAAATTCGACTGTTGATGGGGTCAAGGGTATATGTCAAGCTGCCGATAGAAGTGGCGCCTAAGGCTTGTCGGCGGCAGTTGCAATGTCATCACAAGGCCTCCAATCCGAGGTGCTTGCACCTTCGGCTGCTTTGTATTATACGCCACGCGTCCGCGTAGACACCCTTGGAGGCAACGCAGATGAGGCAGGGCACGCCCTCCTCCAGTTTAGCCGAAGCGACATATGGTCGACCGGATGAACTCTCCAAATAACCTCGAAAGGAATAGCTATGAGCCACGAAAGCTACGAGCTCAAGGCCGAGGCGCGCGAACGGGTTGGTAAGGGGTCCGCCCGTGAACTTCGCCGCAATGGTCTGATCCCCGCTGTCATCTACGGTGACAAGCAGGCCCCCATTTCCATCGCTCTCAACACCAATGAGGTGACGAAGCGCATTCACGCCGGCGGCTTCCTCACGACGATCGCAACGATCGACGTCGACGGCAAGAAGATCAAGGTTCTGCCGAAGGACTACCAGCTCGATCCGGTCCGTGACTTCACGCTTCACGTCGATTTCCTGCGCGTCTCCGGCAACACCGCGGTGACCGTCGAAATCCCGGTTCACTTCGAAAATCACGAGAAGTCCCCGGGGCTCAAGGCTGGCGGCGTGCTGAACATCGTTCGTCACGAAGTCGAAGTTCATTGCCCGGCCGATGCCATCCCGGAATTCTTCACCGTTGACCTCAGCGGCCTGAAGAGCGGCGACAGCATCCACTTCTCCGCCGTCAAGCTGCCGAAGAACGTGACCCCGGTCATCACCGACCGCGACTTCACGATCGCAACGATCGTTGCCCCGGCTGCCGGCCTTGCTGAAGACGAAACCGAAAGCGGCGAAGAAGCCGGCGCCTGATCGGCATCTTCAAGCTCGCGCATTGAGACCCGCCTCCTTCTGGGACGGCGGGTTTTTTATGTCCGAAAGCAAATATTAGAGGAAGTAAAAGTAAGACGACTTGGAATCTATACTACTATTGATTTCCGTTAACCCCACCGTTTCAGCAACATTTAACTGATTCATGAAAACCTGCGCGAAAGAGTTGTAGAAAGCGGCCCCCAAAGATCCGCTGGTCTACGGCTGGGGAGCTAACGGAATTATGAGCCATTCGGTCGAAAACAGGTTTTTCGCGATCGTTTCCGGTGCGCTGCTGATTTTCGTGGCGCCACTCTTCGTCCTTTTCCTTTTTTTGTCGTCCGAACGCGCGGAAAAGGAAATCAAGGACCATATAACCGTTCTCCTCGTCGCCAATGCTCAGGCCCTCGCAAAACCGCTATGGGATCTGGACGAAGACAGCGTAACCCAGATCAGTGCGACGACCGTTGCGGAAGGCGCGATCGTTCGTGTTAACGTCCGCGATCTTTCCGGCCAGCTCGACGTCACGCAATCGACCATTCCGAAATCATACAAGGGCAATCTGGAGTCCATCGAGCGCCCGATCATCTACAACGGCATCGATGGTGCGAAGCGGCTCGGAACCATCACGGTCTATTATCCTCAGCTCGGCCTTTTCGACGGCCTGAAGAGCGAGGAGATCGTCTTCATCTCCATCTTCATCTTCGCCGTCCTGACGGTCTTCGGCGCGGCACTGATCGGCAATCGCATCTTTGTCATCCAGCCGCTGATGCGGCTGACGCATGCCATAGAGGCGACGCGAAGGCTCGGTTCGCGCCATCATGTGGACTGGCAGTCGAATGATGAAATGGGTCGGCTTGCCAGCAGTTTCAACGACATGCAGAGCAAGCTGCAGCGAGAGGAAAACGAACTGAAGCTTGCCCATCGCCGGGCAACCGACACCTATAATCTGACGCCTGCCATGCTCTTTTCGCTCGACAAGAACGATTGCATCGCAGCCGTCAGCGACTATTGGCTTGCCACTACCGGCTATGATCGCGCCGAAGTGATCGGACGCGAGTTTGCGAGCCTGGTATCGCCGGATTCGCGCATGCAATATATCCAGCGCAAACGCGGCAACACCCAGAGCGCCGCCCGCATTGACGTGACCGTGAAATTCCTCTGCCGGGATGGGAGGGTCATGGACGTGCTGATCCTCGAGACAACTGCGATCCAGGACGGGCTCTCCCTCTCCGTCATGACCGACGTCACAGAGCTCAAGCAATCCGAAGACCGCAACCTGCGGCAGGCGATTACCGATCATTTGACCGGTCTTCTCAACCGTCAGGGCTTCGAGAGCGCCCTGGATGCCAAGATCAACGAGGCCGATCTGCGCAAGCGCGAGCTCGCCTGCCTCTTCGTTGATCTCGACCGCTTCAAATGGATCAACGACAATATGGGCCATGCTGCCGGCGACGCTGCGCTGCGCGAATTGGTATCGCGCCTGCAGAAATGCCTGACGCCCGGCGATATTGCCGCCCGCCTCGGCGGCGACGAATTTGCCATGCTGCTGCTGGCCGAGAATGCGGAAGCAAGAGCAATCGAGATGGCCGCCCGGATTGCGGAAATCTTCGAAGCACCTTTCGAAGGCGATGCACGCTTGAGTGCCAGTATCGGCATCGCCATCTATCCGCGCCATGCCGCCAATGCAGCCGAATTGCTGCTGAAATCCGATATCGCCATGTATGCCAAGAAGCGGGATGGCAAGAACGGCGCCCAGATCTTCGACAATGGGATGCTGGACGACTCGCGTCGCCGCGCCGAACTCGAAAGCCACATCGAAGCCGGCCTCAATGAAGATTGGTTCGAAGCCTATCTGCAGCCCATCGTCAATATAGACGACCGCTCGATTGCTGGCTTCGAGGCGCTGATGCGCCTCAACCATCCGCAGAAAGGCATTCTTCCCCCTGCCCGTATCATCGATCTCGCCGAAGAGACCGGCTCGATCATTCGTATCGGCAATCGCATCATGGAGAAGGCCGTCGCCAATTTTGCCCGCCTCTCGCGCCTGGAGGGCATGCAGGACACCTATCTCGCCATCAATTTCTCACCTCTGCAATTCGAACCCGAGTTGCCGCTGCGCATTGCGGCTCTGCTGTCGCACTACGAAATTGCCCCCCGGCGCATCGTCGTCGAAATCACCGAAGCGGTACTCATGGACGACAATCCCGAGACGCGCATGGTCATCAACGAGATCTGCCGCTATGGCTGCCGCATCGCGCTGGACGATTTCGGCACAGGCTATTCATCCCTGAGCTATATCAACCGCTTCCCGGTCGATATCATCAAGATCGATCAATCCTTCATCCGCGCAATCAACGATACCGTCTCCGATGTCAGCGCCAAGAGCCGCATGCTGGTCGAGAGCATTACCACGCTGTCGCACAAGATGAACTGTACGGTGATCGCCGAAGGCGTGGAAACGGAAGAGGAATGTGCAACCTTGCGCACGATGGGCATCGACTATGGCCAAGGCTATCTTTTCTACCGTCCGATGCACCCCGACAACCTCATGAAGACTCTGACGAACCTGCAGGAAGACCGTTCCTTCCTCGTAGCGCAGGCGTCATAGCGATGGAGGGCTGGATGCGAGGGCTGCTTTTCACGATCGCCACCAGCCTGCTTTCGTTTTCGTGCCTCTTCCCGGCCCACGCCCAAACGGTTCATTTCACTACCGAGGAATATCCGCCGTTCAACTATCGCGAAGGCAAGACACCGGTCGGCGCAGCCACCGAGCAGATACAGAAGCTCATGGCCGATATCGGGGTCGATTATACGATCGACGTCATGCCCTGGGTGAGGGCCTACAATCAGGCCTTGGTGGAACCCATGACCTGCGTATTCGTCACCGCGCACAATGAGGAACGCGACAAGCTCTTCAAATGGATACAGCCGCTGCTGATCGATCGTAGCGTTCTCATCAAGCATAGCGGCTCAAACGTTGCAGCAACGACCATCGCCGAAGCGAAGAAATACATCGTCGGCACCTGGCGCGAAGATTATACGGAAGCGATCCTGCGCCGGAACGATTTCTCGCGCATCGACATCGGCAGCGATTTCAAGGCCACGCTGAAGAAGTTGATGAGCGATCGGATCGACCTGATGCCGATTTCGGAATTCTATTTCGACAAGCTGCGCAAGGAAGGCAATGCCGTCGAGAAAGTGATGATCCTTTCTCAGCAGCCCATGGCCATTGCATGCCAGAAGGATTTCCCCGCCGATCTTCAAGGCAGAATGCAGGCCGCGCTCGACATGCTGATCGCAAACGGCACCCAACGGCAGATTTTCCTGAAGTACGGCCTGCACCTCGGCGACTGACCGCATGCCGCCTTGACTTTGCCGTCAAATCGCTGTGGTGAAGGGCATCGGTATTTTCCAAGGGGTGAAGCGCATGCTTCTCATCGCGGGCCTCGGCAATCCGGGCGCCAAATATCAGGGCAACCGCCACAATATCGGCTTCATGGCCGTGGACGCGATCTACCGCCGCCACAGCTTTTCGCCCTGGTCGAAGAAATTCAAGGCGGAGATTGCCGAAGGCGAACTCGGGGGCCAGAAGGTGCTGCTCATCAAGCCGCAGACCTTCATGAACCTCTCGGGCGAAGCCGTCGGCGAAGCCATGCGCTTCTATAAGCTCCAGCCGTCAGATCTCGTCGTCATCTACGATGAGCTCGATCTGCCGGCTGGCAAGGCGCGGCTGAAGACCGGCGGTGGCCATGGCGGCCATAATGGCATCAAGTCGATCGACACCCATTGCGGCAAGGACTATCGCCGCCTGCGGCTCGGTATCGGTCATCCCGGCGCCAAGGAACTAGTCCATAATCACGTTCTCGGCGACTTCGCCAAAGTGGACAGGGATTGGCTTGACCCCTTGTTCGATGCCCTCGCCGACAACGCCGACATGCTGGTGCGCGGCGAAGATTCGCAGCTGATGAACAAGATCGCGCTTGCTCTCGGCGGCAAGGCGGAAGGCGACGCAACCAAGCCGGAAAAGAAGGCGCCAGCAAAGTCCCACATCCATCAGGCACGCAATCAGATCAAGCCGAAGGTTCCGGAAACCGGGCCTATGGCGGAAATGCTGAAGAGGATGTTCGGCAAGAAGGATAGTTGAATGCCGCAGCCAGCAATCACAGACGCCGCAAATCTTCCTATCCGTTCCATCACAATGGCGGACTTGCCGACACTTCTTGCACTTTATCGGCATCTGAACGTCGAAGATCCGGTATTGGAGCTGCAGCTGGCGCAGAGCCGCCTTGCAGAAATCCTTGCCCATCCCGGCATGACGATCCTCGCCGCCTTTGACGGCGACATGGCGGTCTCTTCCGTCACGCTGGTCGTCATTCCCAATCTCACGCGCGGCGGCGCACCCTATGCTTTGATCGAGAACGTGGTAACCCACGCCGATTACCGTCAGCGCGGCCTCGCCGGCACGGTCATCCGCGCGGCAATAGCAAACGCGTGGGAAAGGCACTGCTACAAGGTCATGCTGCTGACCGGCTCGAAGAATCCGGCAACGCTACGCTTCTACGCCAATTGCGGCTTCAAGCAGGATAAGACCGGCTTTCAGGTGCGCCGGCCCGCTTAGAGCATATCGCGCAAGAGTGTGCAGCGCTTTTGCGACAACGACGTGCGGAAAATCAAGGACCTAAAGCGTGGGAAGCCAATCTGAAGATCGCGACGCGCGTTAGTGAGAACGGCCGTTCCTATTCCTCCGGTTCGGTCGTGAACATCAGCGGGAACCCAGCGCTTTTAGCAAGATCGACCGCCTCTTGCGCCTTCGTCTCGGCGATATCCCGTGCGCAGATCATGACAACGCAAGTTCCGAGCTTATGCGCGGTCATCATGACGCGGTAACCGGTTTCCTCGCTCATGTGGAAGACGGCCTTCAGCACCATGATCACGAATTCCCGCGGCGTATAATCGTCGTTCACGAGAATGATCTTGTAGAGCTTCGGCCTTTCGACCTTCGGCTTGGTTTTGGGCTTTGGCTTCAGGACAACATCATTGTCACTCATCGGCATCACCGTTGACGACAGGGGAAAGAGTTTTTGGCTGATAGCTTGGGATTATAGTGCAGCGCACCACATCCTTCAAGGATGGTCATGTGAGAGGAACAACGTGCCAATATCCCCGCCACCCCTCCTCTATCGGCAGAAAAACAGCTCCCTGCCCGCACAAGACTTGACCCGCAACGGCCCTTCCCCCATAGGCACTGCAAAGATTTTCAAGATATGGACAAGGTGCCATGGGTTTCAAATGCGGTATCGTCGGGCTGCCGAATGTCGGCAAGTCCACTCTGTTCAACGCGCTGACCAAGACGGCGGCAGCGCAGGCGGCGAACTACCCGTTCTGCACGATCGAGCCGAACACGGGCGAAGTCGCGGTGCCCGATCCGCGCATGCGCAAGCTCGCCGACATCGCAAAGTCGAAGGAACTGATCCCGACCCGTATCTCTTTCGTTGATATTGCCGGCCTCGTACGCGGCGCGTCCAAGGGCGAAGGTCTCGGCAACCAGTTCCTCGCCAACATCCGCGAGGTCGACGCCATCGTGCATGTGCTGCGCTGCTTTGAAGATAGCGACATCACCCATGTCGAGGGCCGCATCAATCCGGTCGCCGATGCTGAGACGATCGAGACCGAGCTGATGCTCGCCGATCTCGAGAGCCTCGAACGCCGCACCGAGCAGACGCGCAAGCGCGCCACCGGCAAGGACAAGGAATCCATGGCGATGCTGCCGATCATGGAAGCCTCGCTGAAGCTGCTGCAGGAAGGCAAGCCGGTTCGCACGCTGCTCTCGAAGCTCGATGCGGAAGAGACCCGCATCCTCAAGGGCCTGAACCTTTTGACCTCGCACCCGGTCCTTTACGTCTGCAACGTCGCCGAGGCTGACGCCGCGACCGGCAACGAACATACGGCAGCCGTTGCCGCCATGGCCAAGGAGCAGAATTCCGAAGTCGTCATCATCTCCGCCGCCATCGAAGCGGAAGTGGCGCAGCTGCCCGACGAAGAGGCGAAGGAATTCCTCTCCGCGCTTGGCCTCGACGAAGCCGGCCTCGACCGCCTGATCCGCGCCGGCTATAAGCTCCTCCATCTCATCACCTATTTCACGGTGGGACCGAAGGAGACGCGCGCCTGGACGATCGAACAGGGCACGAAGGCGCCGCAGGCAGCCGGCGTCATCCATTCGGATTTCGAACGCGGCTTCATCCGCGCCAACACGATCGCCTATGACGATTACATTGCCTATAACGGCGAAACCGGCGCGAAAGAGGCCGGCAAGGCCCGCGACGAAGGCAAGGAATATGTCGTCCAGGACGGCGACGTCATCCACTTCCGCTTCAACACCTGATTGCTTTTCCGCTGCCGACGCCTAAGCAATTCCAGGAAAAGTGCCAAGCGGTTTTCCGTCCGGAATTGTGTTAAAACAAAAGGATGGAGCGTTTTCGCGGTTCGAAGAAAAGCGGAAAAGCTCT
Organism: Rhizobium sp. JAB6; assembly: GCF_003024605.1. GTDB lineage: Bacteria > Pseudomonadota > Alphaproteobacteria > Rhizobiales > Rhizobiaceae > Rhizobium. The sequence continues at coordinate 576,564 of NZ_PYJQ01000009.1, forward strand.
ATCTCAGCGCCGGCAATCTCGCCTGCATTCCGGCGGGCAAACGCCGCACGATGAGGCGGCGCAGATCGGCCCAGCCGATACCGATCACAAGCACGACCAGCCCGACAATCATCAGCACCAGAAAAGCGATTTTGTCGAAGCCGGCATTGCTGTGCGTGAGGAGGGCCGCGGTCGCAAGGCCCAGCGAGACGAGTCCGGCGGTCACGAAAGCGCGGCGATCGATGACAAGCCCGATCAGCATCATGACCAGAACGACAACCAGCACCGTTACGGCCTGCTGATAGCTGCCGAATGGTACATCGATAAGATTGTTAAAAACGGTGCCGCCGCTGGCAAGCTCCAGGCGCAAGGCCAGAAGGATGGTCGAATAAAGCAGCGCCGGCGCGGTTGCGAGATGCAGCCAGAACGCCACGTCGGAACGGCGCGTAACCCTCTGCGGATCGCTGAGATCGAAGCGCATCGCCAAGGCGAAGCTGCCGAGCGCGGTTACGAGCAGGATCATGAACGTCTGAATCGGATAGTCTGCCGGCACATTCGTAGATCCCGTCACCGTGCCGGCGACATAGAAGACCGTTGCGAGAAACAGGCCGAACAACGAAAACAAGAATAGTGCCAGCGAGAGCGGCACGCGATAGCGCCAGTAAAACAATGCCAGCGATAGCGGAAATGGCGCCGCTATGACGATCGCACCGATGGTGAAATTGTTGCTCAGTGCCGGCGTAGAGGCGACATAGGTGACCACGGTATGGAAAACCCAGGCGATGAGCGCGACAGTCAGGTCAACGGCCGGAAGCGCCAGTCGTTGACGCCGCACCAAGATTTCCGCCAGGATGACAATTGCCAGCAAGGACACGTAGCGGTTCGCCACGCCCCAGAGCCCGACCAGCAGCACGACGACGCCAATCGTGATGAGCACGTCGTGAAAACCGCGCACGAAACGCGGCGCTTCCGTATCTTCAACCGGGTTGGAATCACCAAGCGAGCGCGGCGCCGAGAGCCCCCGATCTACCGACAGAGCGCCGATGTTCTTCCCCGTGAGATAGGGCAGCAATCTCTCGGCCTGGCTCGACGAGATAATCCCCTCGCCGGCCGCTTCGTCCAATGCCATCTTGAGTTCGCTCATTCTTGCTCTCGTTTCACGGTACCATGATCAAGCCTCACCATATCATCATCGCACAATCAAGGGCTGCCGACACCGATGGACAATCATCCTGAGCGGTGCCCCTATGATCGTGAAAATGCTTGCGCCACTACAGCGGGCTATGCGATTGGCGATAGGCAAGACGTGGAGGATGACAGAGGGCATGACGAAACTCGTCTACGAGGACTTCCAGCCGGGGCGGGAATTTCCGCTCGGTCCCAAACACATGACGGCGGCGGAGATCATCGCATTCGCCAGGGAATTCGACCCGCAGCCGATGCATCTGGACGAGGAAGCGGGCCGGGCCAGCATTCTCGGCGGCCTCGCCGCTTCCGGCTGGCACACCTCGGCAGTGTTCATGCGCATGATGTGCGATTCCTATCTCCTCGCTACCGACGCGCAGGGTGCGCCAGGCATCGATTTCATGGAGTGGAAGAAGCCGGTTCTCGCCAGAGATACGTTGTCTGGCCGATCCATCGTGGTCGAGGCACGCCCGATGCGCTCCCGTCCCGGCATCGGCATCGTCAAGTTCCGCCATGAGATCGAAAACCAGCGCGGCGAACTCGTCTGCCTCGGGGAGAACGCGACAATGATCCGCATGCGCAGCGCCGTGGAGGTTCCGGCATGAAGATGAGCGACCTCTATCCCCTAGGCGAACGCGTCGAGATCGGCAGCCACACCTTCACGCCCGAAGGCATCGTCCACTTCGCCTCGCGCTTCGATCCACAGATCTTCCATATGGATGCCGAAGCGGCCAAGCACTCCCTGTTCGGTGGCCTGTGCGCTTCCGGCTGGCATAGCTGCTCCATGTGGATGCGCAACTTCGTCGATTTCTGGACGTCCGAACAGGCCCGCTTGATTGCCGAAGGCAAGACGCCCCCCAATCTCGGCCCCTCACCCGGCTTCAAGAACCTGCAATGGCTGCGGCCGGTCTTCGCCGGCGACACGATCCGCTATGGCGTCGCCATCCTCGGCAGCCGCCCATTGACCTCGCGCCCTGGCTGGATGCTCTACACGCTTGCCTGTGATGGGGTGAACCAGCATGGCACCCCGGCCCTGCGCTTCGAAAGCAGCGTGCTTGCCTTTGAATAGCAATCTGCGGGGCCGCTCATGACGGCTCCGCCGATCTTCCAAACCGCTTAGAGCAATTCCAGGAAAAGTGCGTGGCGGTTTTCCGTCCGGAGTTGCGTCAAAACAAAAAGATAGAGCGGTTCGGAGATTCCGTGAAAAGCCGAACCGCTTAGTGCCCGGCGAATTCCACCAGCGTATGCACCGGCACGTCAAGCTCCTCAAGCTTCCTGCGGCCGCCAAGGTCAGGCAGATCGATGACGAAGCAGGCGGCAACCACTTCCGCACCAATTTGGCGCAGGAGCTTGGTGGCGCCGACGGCAGTACCGCCGGTCGCGATTAGATCGTCGACCAGGATGACCTTTTCGCCCGGATTGACCGCATCGCGATGCATCTCCATCTCGTCCACGCCATATTCCAGACTGTAGGCGATGCGGACGATATCGTGCGGCAGCTTGCCCTTCTTGCGGATCGGCACGAAGCCGGACGACAGCTGGTGCGCCACTGCGCCGCCAAGGATAAAGCCGCGCGCTTCCATGCCGGCGACCTTGTCGATCTTGGAACCGGCGTAGGGATGGACGAGCGCATCCACGGCGCGGCGAAATGCTCTGGCATCGCCAAGCATCGTCGTGATGTCGCGGAAGATGATACCGGGCTTGGGATAGTCCGGAATGGAACGGATGCTGGCGGCGAGCTCCGAAGCGATAGTGTTCATGAAATACGTACTCTCAGGCTATGATAGGGCCGGCCGCACCCTATCAAGACGCAGGCGCTATACCAACAAAAAAGGCGGCCTCGACGGGCCGCCTTTTCACTCAAACATCGCAATGCTCAGTGAGCGCCAGCCTTGGCATAGACGGAGCGCTTGGTGAGATAGATTAGCGTGGAGAAGATGAGCAGGAACACCATGACCATAAAGCCGAGGTGCTTGCGATCTTCCAGATGCGGTTCGGAGGTCCACATCAGGAACGCCGCCACGTCGCGCGCATATTGGTCCACCGTCTGCGGCGAACCGTCGTCATAGGTCACCTGCCCGTCCGAAAGCGGCTTCGGCATCGCAAAGGTCGCCGCCGCATCGAAATACGGATTGTAGTGCGAGTTCTGCGGCACCTTGAAACCGGCCGGCGGCTCTTCGTATCCGGTCAGCAGCGAGTAGATATAATCCGGCCCGCCTTCCTGATACTGCGTGAAGATATCGAAGATGAACTGCGGAAAACCGCGCTCGATTTCGCGTGCCTTGGCAAGCAGCGACATGTCGGGCGGCACGGCGCCGTTGTTGGAGGCCGCAGCCGCTTCGTCGTTCAGGAACGGCGAGTTGAAATGGTCGGACGGAAGCGCCTTACGGGTGAACATCTCACCCTGAGGGTTCGGACCGTCCTGCACTTCGTAATTGGCGGCAAAGGCCTTCACCTGGGCTTCCGTATAGCCGAGGTCTTCCAGCGTGCGGTAAGCCACCAGCTTCATCGAATGGCAAGCGGAACAGACTTCCGTATAGACCTTGAGACCACGCTGCAGCTGCGCCTTGTCGTAATAGCCGAACGGTCCGGAGAAGGTCCAATGCTGCTCGCGCGGCTCCTTCAGCGGATAATGCGGCGTCTCGGCTTCCGCGGCAGGTTTCGTTTCCGCAGCAATGGCGGAAACGGTGGCCAAGCCGCCGATCAGGGCAAGCGAAAGAAGGCCGGCAACAATCTTTTTCATCGTTCTCTTCCTTCCAACCGCTCAGGCGCTCATCGCGACGGCGTCTTTTTTATTGCCGCCCTGCTTCTCAAGAACCGCCTCCGTAATTGAATTCGGAATGCGTTTCGGTGTCTCGACGATCCCGAGGATCGGCATGATGACGAGGAAGAACAGGAAGTAGAACAGCGTCGCGAACTGTGCGGCCGTGGTATAGATGCCCTCCGCCGGCTGAGAGCCAAGCCAGCCGAGCAGGATGGCGTCGGCGATGAACAGCCAGAAGAACAGCTTGTACCATGGACGATAGACGGCCGAACGAACCTTCGAGGTGTCGAGCCAGGGCAGGAAGAACAGCACGATGATCGCACCGAACATGGTCAGAACGCCGCCAAGCTTGGAGTCGATCGGGCCGATGTTGAAGGTGATCGAGCGCAGCATCGCGTAGAACGGCAGGAAGTACCATTCCGGAACGATATGGGCCGGTGTCTTCAGCGGGTTGGCCGGGATATAGTTGTCGGCGTGACCGAGGAAGTTCGGCAGATAGAAGACGAAATAGGCGAAGACCAGCAGGAAGATGGAAACGCCAAGCGCATCCTTCAGCGTCGCATAGGGCGTGAAGGCGACGGTGTCGGTCTTCAGCTTGACCTCTACGCCGGTCGGGTTCGTCTGGCCGGTCACATGCAGCGCCCAGATGTGCAGGATGACGACGCCGGCGATCATGAACGGCAGCAGATAATGTAGCGAGAAGAAGCGGTTGAGCGTCGGATCATCGACGGCGAAGCCGCCGAGCAGGAAGGTCTGGATCCAGTCGCCGACCCATGGGAAGGCCGAGAAGAAGCCGGTGATGACCGTTGCACCCCAGAAGGACATCTGACCCCAGGGCAGAACGTAACCCATGAAGGCGGTCGCCATCATCAGGAGGTAGATGATCACGCCGAGGATCCAGAGGATTTCGCGCGGCGCCTTGTAGGAGCCGTAATAAAGGCCGCGGGCGATGTGGAGATAGACCGCAACGAAGAAGAAGGATGCGCCGTTGGCATGCATGTAGCGCAGCAGCCATCCATGATTGACGTCGCGGACGATCTTTTCGACCGAATTGAAGGCGATCGCCGTGTTGGCTGCATAGTGCATGGCCAGCACGACACCGGTCAGGATCTGCAAAATCAGCATGACCGTCAGCATGGCGCCGAAGGTGTAGGCATAATTCAGGTTGCGCGGGACGGGATAGGCAATGAAACTATCATAGACCATGCGCGGCAGCGGAAGCCGCGCGTCGACCCATTTTTCGAGCCCTGTCGATGGCTCGTAAGACGAATGACCACTCATGTTTCAGCTCCCCCTCAACCGACCTTGATCTTCTTTTCCGACGTGAACGTATATTGCGGAATCGCAAGATTCATCGGCGCAGGCCCATGGCGTATGCGGCCGGCGGTGTCGTAGACCGAGCCATGGCAGGGACAGAACCACCCGCCATATTCCCCCGCCTGACCGAGCGGAATGCAGCCGAGATGGGTGCAGACGCCGATCATGACGAGCCAGTTTTCCTTGCCCTCCCCAGCCGAACGGGCAACGTCGGTTGCCTGCGCATCGGACGGAAGATTGGCGTTGCGCGCGATCGGATCCTTAAGATCCGAAAGCTGCGTGCCCTTGGCATCGTCGATTTCTTTCTGGGTGCGGTTACGGATGAAAACGGGCTTACCGCGCCACTTCACCGTCAACGACATGCCGGGCTCAAGGCTCGACACATCGACTTCGATGGATGCAAGAGCGAGTGTCGATGCGTCGGGCCGCATCTGGTCGATAAACGGCCATGCGACGGCAACTGCACCCACCGCACCGGCCATGCCTGTCGTCAAATAAAGGAAATCGCGGCGAGTCGGCTCGCCGGTGGACTCAACTGTCGTACTATGCTCGCTCAAAGCTGCACATCCTCTTCCCGCAAACCACGGCAAACACCGCGGTACCCCTCTCACTCAACGGCGAATCAATGCGACCATAATTCCGCCATAGATTCCTCCGTAACCCGCTGCGTTCTAAGCTTGATCGCAAATTATGTCCAGTCTTGGCAAGGGGTCAGGGCACAATGTCGCGGCAAAACTGCGTTAATGCGCCGCAAGCCTGGAGCGCAATCTCCCTTTCCGCGCGGAGAGAAGTTAAGCATCTGAAATATTAGGAAATTCTGCATCTAATTTTTCTGTTGCGGCACAAAATAAGCAGTCGGCGCAATGCAGCGCTGCGACAAGTGCGACGAAAATCCCTCGAGATTCCAATCTCAGCCTCTCCTTTCCCGCCAGAAGGAGATTGTATTTCATACGCGATTTATCAGCGGACGCCATATCACGCGCGACTCTGTAAGAACCACAAAACGGACCTGGATCGAACGGTCGAGTTTGGCAACGTTCGTGAGCCGATGCATTGAGCGTCGAGCGAAATGCCGGTTGAACTGCAATTTCATTCAAGACCGGAAAACGCGATGCCTCGATATTGCGGGGAAGCCATAATCGAGTGAGAGTCATGCCCGCTATTTTCCCTCAAGCCGATGGGATCGATCGTCAGCCGCAGTCGATCCGCACCTTGCCCGCGACAAACCCGCCGGTTGAATATTTTATCGCGCGAAATCGTGCGGCGGCGGCCGCCGTCGAGAAAGTTTCGCCTGAAGTCCTCCTGCACATCTCGCGCGGAACCGTGGCGGAAACAAGCACCTCGGCTCAAGCCTCACTGCCGATACTCCATTCTTCCGGGGGGGGCCGTCGTATGAGCATCAAGTTTCTGATAACGACCCTCATCATCGTGGCGTCTCCCGGCACCGGCGCAATCTACACGCTTGCTGCCGGACTATCGGGCGGCGCGAGGGCAAGCGCGGTCGCTGCATTCGGCTGCACGCTTGGCATAATCCCGCATCTGCTTGCCGCGATAAGCGGCCTTGCCGCACTCCTGCACGCCAGCGCCGTGGCGTTTCAAGCGCTCAAATGGCTTGGCGTCGCCTATCTGCTCTACATGGCCTGGTCGATGTTTTTGGAAAAGGGCATCTTGCGCATTGACGGCGCTCCGACCGGCAGGAGCACGCGGCAAGTAATTGTCTCGGCAATCCTGATCAATTTGCTCAACCCGAAACTGTCGATCTTCTTCTTTGCCTTCCTGCCCCAATTCGTGACGCCGGATCAGACGAACCCGATCATACTGATGCTGAAGCTGAGCCTGATATTCATGGCGCTCACCTTCATCATTTTCGCAGCCTATGGCGTTTTCGCAGCCTATCTACGCCGCCATATCGTCTCGAATCCAACGGTACAATCGTGGATGCGGCGAAGCTTTGCGACCGCGTTCGGATTGCTTGCGGCGCAACTTGCCCTGGCAAGCCGTTAGCCCACATCGCCGTCTTCCAGACTTCTTGTTACGTTTGGGATTTCTGAAAAATAGTCACTCAGGAAAACAACAACTGGGGCACCTTGGCGCCCCAGTTGTTCATCTCATCATTGTGCTGCCGTCTCGACCTCTTCGTGGTCGGCGAGGAAACCGCCGGACTGGCGGCTCCAGAGTTCGGCGTAAATGCCGCCATTCTTGACCAGTTCCTGATGTGTGCCCGTTTCGATGATCCGGCCCTTGTCGAGAACGACGAGGCGATCCATCTCGGTCAGCGTCGACAGGCGGTGAGCGATCGCGATCACTGTCTTGCCGTGCATCAGCGCGAAGAGGTTTTCCTGGATCGCCGCCTCCACTTCGGAATCGAGCGCCGAGGTCGCCTCGTCGAGCACCAGGATCGGCGCGTCCTTCAGGAAAACGCGGGCGATCGCGATACGCTGCCGCTGGCCGCCGGAGAGCTTCACGCCCCGCTCGCCGACCTGCGCATCGAGCCCCTTGCGGCCATGCATATCGACCAGACCTTCGATGAAGTCCCAGGCATTAGCGCGCTTGGCCGCCTGGACGATCTCCTCATCGGTCGCGTCCGGACGGCCGTAGGCGATGTTGTCGCGGATGGAGCGATGCAGCAGGGACGTATCCTGCGTCACTACGCCGATCATCGAGCGAAGGCTGTCCTGCGTCACACCCGCAATATCATGGCCGTCGATGGTGATGCGGCCACCCTCCAGATCGTAGAAGCGCAGCAGCAGGTTCATCAGCGTCGTCTTGCCGGCACCGGAGCGGCCGACAAGGCCGACCTTTTCGCCCGCGCGGATATCGAGGGTCAGATCCTCCATGACACCCTTCGCCTTGCCGTAATGGAAGCGGATGTGGTCGAAGCGGATCGCGCCCTGCTTGGCAACGATCGGCGGTGCCGCCGGCTTGTCGACGATATCGTGCGGCTTCGTCATCATCTCCATGCCGTCATAGACGGTGCCGATGTTTTCGAAGAGTGCTGAGACCTCCCACATCACCCATTGCGACATGCCGTTGACGCGCATCGCAAGGCCGATGGCGATGGCAATCGAGCCGACGGAGATCGAGCCGCTGAGCCAGAACCAGATCGACAGAGCCGAGACGATGAACAGCGCGGCGCAGTTGTTGAAATAGACCGAGGCGTGAAACAGCGTCACCTTGCGCATCTGCTTGTGCACGGTATCGAGGAATTCCTCCATGCCGGCCCTCGCATACTTCTCTTCGCGGCCCGCATGCGAAAAAAGCTTCACCGTGGCGATGTTGGTATAGCTGTCGACCACGCGGCCCGTCATCATCGAGCGCGCATCGGCCTGCTGTGCCGCGATCTTGCGCAGCACGGGCACGAAATAGGCGACGATGGCGACATAGACGCCAAGCCAGACCAGTATAGGGATCATCAGCCGCCAGTCAGCCGCCGCGATGACGAGGATCATCGACAGGAAATAGGTGAAGACGTAGACGAAGACGTCGAGGATCTTCATGACCGTTTCGCGTACGGCAAGCGAGGTCTGCATCACCTTGGTGGCGACTCGGCCCGCAAACTCATTGGCGAAGAAGGTCATGCTGTGGCGCAGCAGGAAGCGGTGCATCTGCCAGCGCGCGATCATCGGATAGTTGCCGAGCAGCACCTGGTGCATGATGAAGCTGTCTAGGATCGCCGCGAGCGGCAAGCCGATCAGCACCATCGCCCCCATCCAGAACAGCTTGGGCCATTCCGTCTGCAGGAAGGTCGCCTTATCCGCATGCGTCAGCCAATCGACGATATCGCCCAGGAATTGGAACAGCGCCACCTCGCCGATCGCGATCGACATGGTGAGAATGCTCATGGCGATCAGCCACGGCAGGGCCGGTTTGGAATAATGCCAGCAGAAGGCGAAGAGGCCGCGCGGCGGCGTATCCGGCACCTCGCTCGGAAATGGATTTAGTCGGCGTTCGAACCAGCTAAACATTGAAATGCTCCAGAGACTCGACCCTTCAACCACCCACTGCGCCCAAGGATCGCGGACTCATATGGTGACCGGGTGATAAAACAACGAGGCCATGCCGGCCGCGCGATGACTTAAAGAAGGGGGGTACTTGCGAATACGCGCCTTATAGCGCTCATCAGATCCGTGGGTTCACGGCACCGAGGCGCAGCATCATAAACAAGATATCCATCTGAGCCTCCTTCTTTCGCAAGTTGTAGAGCGCCTGACTTTTAGCGCGACTTTTGTCGTTTGAAAAGCGAAATATGCCGCAAAAATAGGCTGAATTCTTCAATTCTGCTGATGGGAGACATCACGGAAATCGAGGGGCCTGCGAAAAACCGGAGACAAGTCGAGGCGATTTCGCTAGTTGCAGCACATGACAAAACTGCGCATCGCCCTTTACCAACCCGACATTCCCGGCAATACCGGCACGATCCTGCGCCTTGCCGCTTGCCTCGGTCTCGGTGTCGACATTATCGAGCCTGCCGGCTTCGACATATCCGACCGCAATCTCAAGCGTGTCGGCATGGATTATCTCGCCGCCGTCACCCTGACCAGGCACGTCAACTGGGAACGCTTCGAGGCGTGGAGGCAGGAAAGCGGACGGCGGCTCGTGCTTGCCTCGACGAAGGCGGCGCAACGCTACACGGACTTTGCCTTCCGTGACGGCGATGTTCTCCTTTTCGGCCGCGAGAGTGCCGGCGTGCCGGAGCACGTACACGAAAAGGCCGATGCCCGCATCCTGATCCCCATGGTCGAGGGTCAACGCTCCATCAATGTCGCGATGTCGGCGGCCATGATTTCAGGTGAGGCGCTGCGACAGACATACTACGGCGCCGCGCGTCAGATATGACGCGCAAGGATCGCTGCAGCATTTTAAAGCTGCCGCGCAATTTTACCGTTAGATCGATTCCGGTTTAAGGAATTATGGTTGCAGCCGTTCTCTGCACCGGGCAGGAATGTCGCACCGAAGAGGCGTTGGCAGGCCGGATAAAGTGTGAGAAGCTTTGCCTTGGAATGCTCTAACTCAGGCGACCTTGGCGAGGTGACCCATGTTCCAGACAGCATTCACGCTTTCCCTGACGCAATTCGCACGCACGCTGAGCCTGCCCGAACGGCTGCAGCATTCCCCAGTGCGCAACCTCGCTCTCGAAGGCCTGCGCCAACGCAATGTCGCCCTCGACGCGCTCTTCTACGACGTCAAGGTCATCACGCCGGAGGAAGCCTTCTATATCAGCGACTCGCTGGCCGCCGAGGGCGCGATCATGATCGTGCCGCCGAGCGGCCTCGGGGCGCTCACCCTCTGCGAAACCATCGATGAGTTCGTCCTGCGCGGCGGCACTGAGACACGGGCGCTCGCAGCCGCCGGCATCGGCGGTTCGGCACTCGGGGCCGCCGCTTTCGCCCGCAACGTGGCCGATGCGATCGACGCGCCGGTCGCCGTCGTCGTCTCCGGCTATGGTATCGCCGATGTCATCACCGAGGCACTCGGCGGGTTGTTTTTCTTCGGTCACATGCGGGGTCTACGGCCCTTTCTCGAAAGTCTGGACGATCTTGCCGGCCGTCCCAAGGTCGGAGCGCAGACTGACACGGCGGCGGCTCGCACCAGCCTCGACACGAGAACCGTGCAGGCGCTTCTTGCCGACCCTCGCCTCTCCTTCCGTCTGCTGACCGGCCATTCCAAGGGAAATCTCGTGCTGTCAGCCGCACTGTATAACCTCTGGAAACAGGACGGAGTGCGGGTCGCCGATTTGGCGCGGGAAATGAAGATCGTGACGATCGGCACGCGTATCGCCATGCCGCCAATATTTACCGACGTCGTCGACGTCATCGGCGAATGGGACTGGTTCGGCGAGATCAACTCCCGAGCGTTCATTCATGCCGATCGGCGCGTTGCGCAGGCATGGCATCATACCAATACTGATTTGAGCGGCCATCTGCCGGTGACCGTCACGCTAATGGAGATCCTGGCGGCATCTCCCCTTGCCGCAGATCAGAAGGCTGGAGAACATCGAACGGCAAATCCCGACGTCGCGACCGAGCCGTCGGCAACACGAGAGACGAAGCCGCTTACACCCGCGGGACTGGGCGGCGAAAACGCGGTCACGATCGAGAAAGTCAGGAAAGCTTTCTCCGCAGACGCCAGGCCAGGAATTCAGCTTCCCGCATCCGGCTCGTTGGATGATCCACGATCACCGACGCCGCATTGAGCAGGCTACGATACGCCAGGCCGGTTATCAGGCACGAGACCGTGTCTCGGCCTGGTCGATCGCGGCACTCGCGATGCCTCCAGTTCAATCCGCCGATGGCAGGCGCCGCATGGTGAACTCGATACGATCGCCGTCGACCTGACGCCAGCTTTCGACTTCGGTCCAATAAGCGGCTTTCGGGAATTCATCGAACCATTCACGGGCCTTTTCCCGCGCTTCGGGGCGACTGAGACAAAAGGTCTCGCGAACAAATTCGCTCTTCCCGCCTGCAGGATGATCCTGCCGGTAGCGGAATATTCTGTTTCTCAACCCATCCAGGGGCGGCGGTCCAGGTATCTTCATGATAAAACCTCGCCTTTGAGAGAGGGAACATAATACCGCATTGTGAAATTTGCGAGTCGATTCTCCTGCGGCGCTGCAGCACTGGCTGCGCCGCAATCTTGCTGATATTCCAAATCACGATACATGCGGTGCGAATCGCGGGCCGCCGGCTGCTCGCACCGTCGGAGAGCGTGAATGGAACGACCTAATCTTCCCAAGGGATTACCCGAGGATATTGAAGAAAAGAAAGAGGCCGCACGGCACTGGTTCGAAGGCCTGCGCGACACGATCTGCGCGGAATTCGAGCAGTTGGAAAACGAGCTGACCGGCCCGCTTTCCGACCAGGAACCGGGCCGCTTCGTCGCTAAGGACTGGCAGAGGGACAAGGGTCAGGGCGGCGGCGGCCGCATGTCGATGATGGAAGGCCGCGTGTTCGAAAAGGTCGGCGTCCATACGTCGACGGTCCATGGCGAATTCTCCCCCGACTTTCGCAGCCAGATTCCCGGCGCCGAGGAAGATCCCCGCTTTTGGGCCTCGGGGCTGTCGCTGATCGCCCACCCTGTCAATCCGAATGTGCCGGCGGTGCATATGAACACTCGCATGGTCGTGACGACGAGCCAATGGTTCGGCGGCGGCGCCGACCTGACACCAGTGCTCGATCGCCGGCGCACCCAGGAAGATCCCGACAGCGCCCTCTTCCACCGCGCCATGCAGATCGTCTGTGATCGTCATGCCGTCGCCGACTATCAGCGATACAAAAGCTGGTGCGACGAATATTTCTTTCTGAAGCATCGCAACGAGCCGCGCGGCATCGGCGGCATCTTCTTCGACTGGCTGCATTCGACGGAGGAAGCCGGCGGCTGGAACGCGGATTTCGCCTTCACCCGCGATGTCGGTCGTGCCTTCACGATGGTCTATCCGCGCATCGTCCGCTCCAATTTCAATGAAACATGGACGGAAGAAGACCGTGACGAGCAATTAATTCGCCGCGGACGTTATGTGGAGTTCAATTTGCTCTACGATAGAGGTACAATATTCGGGTTGAAGACAGGCGGCAACGTGGAGTCGATCCTATCGTCTCTGCCGCCGGTGGTGCGTTGGCCCTGAAGCGCGTCGCATACTAGGGCGGAAATTTTGCGATCGCGACCTATGGGAAACCTCAAGCGCAGCAAACGATTGAAAGATCGCGATGCGCTTGAACCGTTCAACATTAAATGATCGGACAATGCCCTGAAATCAGCGGGAGGAGTGCCTAAGTGACCTAATGCTCGTTCGATCGGAGGAGGTTGTAATGGCAGCAGAGAAACAAGTCACGGAAGCGTCGAAAGAACAGAAACTATCGCGCACGGTCGATAGCCCGGAGTTCATCATCCGGCTGGCGGAGGATATGCGGACCCGCAGTGGATCCGATCTGCCCCTCTCCTGCTTCATAGAGCAGGTGAGAATGCAGTTGGCGGGCAAATCTCCAAGCGATATCGCTCGCTTCGCGGCCGATCGTGCGGCCAAGCAGGCGTCTATCACCCGATATCAATCTTCGGATTGCTTCAAATCCTGGGCGATGCCGGATTGATGTCCGGAAGGCGGCCGCCGGCAAGCGGGAGACTTGCCGGACGGCAGAAACCTTTTCTCGTTCGTTGCGTTTAGGCCATCAGGTCCTTTGTGGGCGAGAATCCGTTGAAGATGAGGAGGAAGATATGCGACTGTTCGAATGTGGTACGCTCGTGCCCGGTTGCGCTTGGCACACCCGCGCCAAGGATGACGCCGAGGTGGTTCGCCGTGCGGTCGAGCACATGCGCGAAGCGCATGGCGAAACCATCATCCGCGAAAACATGGTCGACAATATCAAGGCCCGGATTCGCGACGAGGCCAACGCAGCCTGATCGGCAGCCCGGCCAGTCAGTCCCGCGGATCAGGCTTCGGGATCAGGCACTGGCCAAGTCCTTGAGTCGGGCGAGAAGGCTCGCCCGGTTCATTGCAAAATTCCCGTCCAGCCACTCCTGTTCGAGTTTGCCAAGAAGCTCGCCCACGCGCGGTCCCGCATTGACCCCCGCAGCAAGCGCATCCGCGCCATTGAGCGGAAAAGCGGGCTTCTTCCAGTTTGCGGCACGCTCCAGCAATTTCCCAAGGCGCGCCACGCGCGCCATCTCCTCAAAATCCCCTTCCGCCTTGCTCCGCGCAGCAGCCAGCGTCAGCTTCAGGCGAACCGCAATACCGGTCGGGTCATGGCGATAAAGCAGGCGGTCGAGGCCCGCTTCCGAAATATCGTCCTTGACGGTTGGTGCGCTCGCCCAGGCCTGCAAGTAGGCGCCTTCCGCTTTCGAGAGGCGCAGGCGCTCGGCAAGCTCGGCAAGCCTTGCCACATCGGGCGGCACGATGGCGGCAAGACGAAGCAGAGCCTCCGCCGGCCAATGGAGCGCTTTCTCAGCGGCCATCAGCCCGGGAATGGCATCGATCCCCCACTTCTCGGTTTCCGGCAGCACTTCGGTCAAAATGCCGATCTGGCGCATCCAGAGCAGCGCCCTGCCGGGATCCGGAGCCGACAGCAGTTTCTTCATTTCGGACCAGACGCGCTCGGCCGAGAGCATTGAAATCTTTGATTTTGCGGCGGCGCAGGCACGCAGACCATCCGCATCCGGGCGGCCGCTGCCGTAATAAGCGAAGAAACGGAAGAAGCGCAGGATACGCAAATGATCCTCGGCAATCCGCGTCGCAGCATCACCGATGAAGCGGATATTGCGGCGTTCCAGATCGGCAAGCCCGCCGACGAGATCCACCACCTCGCCATCGGCAGACGCATAGAGCGCATTGATCGTCAGGTCCCGCCGCTCGGCATCCGCCTGCCAATCCCTGCTGAAGGCCACTACGGCACGCCGTCCGTCCGTTTCAACATCCCGCCGCAAGGTAGTGATCTCAAACGGCTTTCCATTGATCACCAGAGTAACCGTGCCATGCGCGATACCTGTCGGCACCGCCTTGATCCCGGCCGCCTCCGCTCTCTCCACGACCGTTTCCGGCAGGAGAGTTGTGGCTATGTCGATATCGGCGACCGGCAATCCCATCAGGCTGTTGCGGACGGCACCGCCGACCACGCGCCCCTCGCCGCCGTCGGCATCGAGCAGCGTCAGCACCCGCTGCAATGCCTCATCGCGAAACCAGGCCTCATCGGCAACGGACGTCATCTATAAAGCCTTTCATAAAGCGTGCGGACGATACCCGCCGTTATGCCCCAGATCATGCGCTGTCCATAGGGCATGCGATAGAAATGGCGTTCCGTCCCCTGCCAAAGCATCGTGTCGGTCACATGGTGGTCGGGGTTCATCAGGAAGGAGAGCGGCACCTCGAAGGCATCCTCCACTTCGGTGGGATTGAGAGCCAGATGAAAGCCCGGCTTCACCACGGCAAGAACGGGCGTGATGCGAAATCCGGTCGCCGCCAGATAATGCGGCAGCCGCGCGACAGGCTCGATGAAGATATCGGCAAGCCCGATTTCCTCGCCCGCCTCACGCACCGCCGCCATTTCCGGCGACGCGTCTTCCGGATCGATAGCCCCGCCCGGAAAGGCGATCTGGCCGGAATGCTTGCGCAAGGTCGATGTCCTGAGCGTGAAGATGACCTTGGCATCGTCGCCGTTGTCGACGACAGGCACAAGCACGGCGGCATCCTTGAGCTTCAGGTCCGCGACCTGCGATATGGTCTCGGGGTTGAGGAGATGATCGCCGTGATCGCGCCAGGCAAGCTCCACCGGCCCTCCGCTCTGATGGAGGGCGCGACGGCGGAATTCGTCCGCGGAATAAAGGGGGAATTCATTCATCGAGTGAGCGCATCCAGTTCGGCAACCGGCATGACGGGAAAGATAGAGGTGCCGGAACGCACGCAGAAGATCTCGCGCCCGGCAATCACGACGGACTCACCGAGCTCGATGAGATCGTACATGACCGCACGCGTCACCAGAGCCTCGAGCCGCCCGCGGACATGCAGATAAGGCTTCAGCTCGTCGTTCTCGCCGCGGATGACGAAACGGATTGGATGATCCCTGCCCGCCTCGACGACATCGCCCACATTCGTGCGGAAGGTCAGCACTCGTCTGCCTTCGCGCTCCGTCACGCTCATCTCGACAGCCACGAAAGGCGCATCGACAACGCGAATGCCTACCTTTTCTACAGGCGTGACGAGATAGGTCTTCCCATCCTCGTCCTTGCGCAGAACTGTGGAAAACAGCCGCACCAAGGGCGCGCGGCCGATCGGCGTGCCGAGATAGAACCAGGTGCCGTCGGCGCGGATCTCCATGTCGATATCGCCGCAGAACGGCGGATTCCAGCGATCGACGGGCGGCAGACCCTTTTTGGAACCGCCGCTATCGCCGGCCGCGCGCGAAATCAGCGCCGCCAGGCTTGCGGCATCGCCCGTTGTCCTGATTTCCTCGGTTGCCATTCTTCTGTCCCGGTTGGTCGTTAGTCAGGAATATGACAGTTCTCACGAGATAGTCATTTGAAACGTGCTTGTCAGCGGTCTTGCTGGCGATAAGTTGTATTGATTATGAGGCAAATGTGTAACGTCTGCGAATCGCGCGCACCGTTTTTCTGCCATTGGAGACGCAAATGGGCATGATCAAATCGACCGAAACGAGCCTCGACGAGCAGGCCATCATCGCCTCCGCCGAAAAGGCGCTCAGCGATATTGCCCGCGTCCGCGCAGAGGTATCGAAGGTCATTTTCGGTCAGGAAAGCGTCGTCGAAAACACGCTTCTGGCGGTGCTTGCCGGCGGTCACGCCCTGCTGGTCGGCGTGCCGGGCCTCGCCAAGACGAAGCTCGTCACCACGCTCGGCGCGGTCCTCGGTCTTGCCTCCAATCGCGTGCAGTTCACGCCGGATCTGATGCCGTCGGACATTCTCGGCTCCGAAGTCATGGACCAGGATGAAACCGGCCGCCGCTCCTTCCGTTTCGTCAAGGGGCCGGTCTTCGCGCAATTGCTGATGGCCGACGAAATCAACCGCGCCTCGCCGCGCACGCAATCCGCCCTGCTGCAATCGATGCAGGAATATCATGTGACGATCGCCGGCCAGCGGTACGACCTGCCTGCCCCCTTCCACGTTCTCGCCACGCAGAACCCGCTGGAGCAGGAGGGCACCTATCCACTGCCGGAAGCCCAGCTCGACCGTTTCCTGCTGCAGGTGGACGTCGATTATCCCGAGCTTGCCGACGAGCGCCGCATCCTGCTCGAAACCACGGGCTTGAGCGAAGCGACGCCGCAGGCTGTCATCGACGCCGAGCGCCTTCTGGAAATTCAGCAGCTCATCCGCCAGATGCCCGTTAGCGACGGTGTGGTCGATGCGATCCTGTCGCTCGTGCGTTCGGCTCGCCCGGGTCAAGGCAATACCTCGACCGACAAGCACGTCGCCTGGGGTCCGGGCCCGCGCGCCGGTCAGGCAATGATGCTCTGCGCCCGCG
Source organism: Rhizobium sp. JAB6 (assembly GCF_003024605.1). GTDB lineage: Bacteria > Pseudomonadota > Alphaproteobacteria > Rhizobiales > Rhizobiaceae > Rhizobium. Next base: position 593,771 of record NZ_PYJQ01000009.1, read on the forward strand.
CTCGCGCGCTCTATCAAGGCCGGCTTGCTCCGTCGATCGACGACATTCATGCGCTTGCCGAACCTGTATTGGAACACCGCATGGCGCTGACTTTTGCAGCTCGCGCCGAAGGCATGTCCGTGCGGGATGTCATTGCAGGGCTGGTCAAGCAGTCGAGATCATGATGCGGATGTCGAGGAGAGTATAGCGCGTGGCATCCATCGGACAGACCGTCAGACCGACCTCAGGCAACGATGCCCTCTCCCGAGCCCGCAGCCGCGCCGCCCTCGTGCCCGATTGCCTAGTCGAAGCCAAGCGCATCGCCAACACTGTGATTGCCGGATGGCACGGTCGGCGCAAGCGCGGCATCGGCGAGAATTTCTGGCAGTTCCGCCCCTATACCGAAGGCGAAAGCCTGTCGCGCATCGACTGGCGACGTTCGGCCCGAGACGATCATACCTATATCCGCGATCATGAATGGGAAGCCGCCCACACGATCTGGCTCTGGGCGGATCTGTCGCCATCCATGATGTATAAGTCTACCTATGGCCATGTGTCCAAGGAGGGCCGCGCTCTCGTCCTCATGCTGGCGCTGGCGGAAATTCTTTCCCGCTCCGGCGAACGCATCGGCTGCCCTGGCATCATGGAGCCGGTTTCGACTCGCAACGCCGCCGAGCGTCTTGCTGCAGCCCTGATGCATACACCGCTCGAAGGCGGTCTTCCGCAGACATCAATGATCCGCGGCTGGAGCGATATCGTGCTGATCGGCGATTTTCTCGATGATGCCGATAGCGTCATGGGCAGGATCGGGCCGCTGGCCCGTCGTGGTCTGCGGGGCCACGTAATCGAGGTTGCCGACCCCGCCGAAGAACTCTTTCCCTATAGCGGACGCACCGAATTCAGCGATCCCGAAACGGGCTCGAAGCTCATCGCCGGCCGCGCGGAAAACCTGCGCGAGGACTATCAGCGCGCCTATCTCGCACGGCGTGAAAATCTCGGCCAGTCGCTGCGTCAGCTCGGCTGGACCTTCCTCAGTCACCGCACAGATCGGCTGGCTTCCGAAGCCCTGGTGGCCGTGCATATGTATCTCTCAGGCATGCCCGCGAGGGTAGCTTCTGGAGGGCAGCCATGAGCGGCCTCTCCTTCGCATTCGCATCGCCTGCCATCTTGGCAGCGCTCCTTCTGCTCCCTGCGATCTGGTGGCTGCTGCGCCTGACGCCCCCGCAGCCGCGCACCGAAGTCTTCCCGCCGCTTCGCATTCTGGCAAGCATTCTGAAGCGCGAGGAAACGCCGGCGCGCAGCCCATGGTGGCTGACGCTGCTGCGCATGCTGCTTGCCGCCCTGGTCATTCTCGCCATCGCCAATCCGATGTTCAATCCGCGCACCAACACGCTCTCGAGCGGCGGCCCGCTGGTGCTGATGATCGACAATAGCTGGGCGAGCGTCTCCGACTGGGAGCGCCGCGTGCGCACCGCCGACGCGCTGATCGACGACGCCGATGCCAAGGGCATCCCCGTTTCGATCGCCTTCACCGCCGAGCAGAGCAACGATGCAACGCCGGGTGCCGCGACGTCGGCCCGCGACAAGCTGCATGCGATGAACCCAAGACCGCTGGTGCCGGATCGCCAACGCGCTGCCGACGCAGTCAAGGCTGCGCTCAACGGCAGCAAGCCCGGCACCATTGCCTTCATCTCCGATGGCGTCGAGAGCAGGGACAAGGACGATATCGTCAGCCGGCTTGCCGCGCTTCAGCCAAGCGAGCTGCGGCTCATTGAGGGAGACGGTCAAAACATCGTTGCCATTACCGGCGCAGCCAATACCGCCAGCAACATGACCGTCACCGCCACGCGGCTGAACGGCAGTGGCCCGATGCACCTCGGGCTGACGGCGCAGGACAATCAGGGACGGCCGATCGCCGCCGGTTCGCTTGACTTCGCGGGCGGGCAGACGGTTGCAACCGGCTCCATCGCCGCTCCCTTCGAAATGCGCAATGATTTCGCCCGCATCAGCATCGACCGTCAGGCAAGCGCCGGCAGCGTATACCTGCTCGACGACGGCTTTCGCCGCCGCCGTGTGGCGCTCCTCTCCGGCCAGGCCGCCGACGAATTCCAGCCGATCCTGTCGCCGCTCTACTATATCCAGCGCGCCCTTCAGCCCTATGCGGATCTGACTCAGCCCAACAGCGCCGATCTTGCAAAAGCGATCCCCCAGCTGCTTGCGGGCAATCCCTCCGTCATCATCATGGCCGATGTCGGCCGCCTACCGCAGGAAACCTACGCGCCGCTGCAGAAGTGGATCGAAAACGGCGGCACGCTCGTCCGCTTTGCCGGACCACGGCTTGCCGCGGCACCGGCCGACGATCCCTTGGTCCCCGTCACATTGCGGCAGGGCGAGCGCACGTTCGGCGGCGCTCTTTCCTGGGCCGAGCCGCAGCCGCTTGCCGATTTCCCATCGTTCGGCCCCTTTGCCGGCATGCCGAAGCCGAACGATGTCCTGATCAAGCGGCAGGTTCTCGCCGAGCCGACGCCGGATCTGGCCGAGCGCACCTGGGCAAGCCTCGCCGATGGCACACCGCTCGTCACAGAAAAGCAGATGCGGGCCGGCCGCATCGTGCTCTTCCACGTCAGCGCCGAGCCGCAATGGTCCGATCTGCCGATATCAGGCGATTTCGTCGAGATGCTGCGCCGCATCGTCCAACTGTCGCGCGCCGGCGGCGTCGCGCCGGGGCAAGGAGGGGCGTCGAAGGCAAGTGAAGCAATGCCGCCCTACCGGCTCCTGACCGCCAAGGGCGTGTTGACCAGCGAGATCGGCAGCGCCCGCCCGCTGGAACCAAGCAGCAAGGGAACTCCCGTCGCAAGCTTCGACAACCCGCCTGGTCTTTATGGTTCCGAAGAGGGCTTCACCGCACTCAATACCCTGCCGAGCGGCGCAGCGCTCAAACCGCTGGATGCCTCGGCAGCCAGTGCGGTTGCACGCGAGGGCCTGATCGGCGGCGAGGCCTGGTCGGCAAAGCCGATCCTCTTCACTATCGCCTTTCTTATCCTGCTGGCCGACAGCATCATCGTCCTGTTCATGAACGGCGCCCTCCCGCGCTTGGGCAGACCGGCCAAGACGATCGCGGGGGGTGCGGCAATGCTGCTGCTGGCCGCCTCGCTCGCCATGTTCCTTCATCCCACAGGTGCGCTCGCCGACGATTCCAAACCGGGCGACGACACCATCTTTTCGCGGCTGGACAAGACGCATCTTGCCTATGTCGTGACAGGCGAAACGGATGTCGATCACATTTCGGAGCGCGGGCTTGCCGGCCTTTCCGATTATCTCACCTATCGCACGACGCTCGAACCCGGCCCCCCGGTGGGTGTGGATCTTGCAAAGGATGAACTCGCGTTCTATCCGCTGATCTATTGGCCGATTTCCGCGACGGCAGCCATGCCGTCCAATGACGCCATCAATCGCATCGATGCCTATATGCGCAACGGCGGCACCGTGCTCTTCGACACGCGCGATGCCATCGACACGATGGGCGACACGTCGTCGCCGAGCCCGAACGGCCAGAGGCTGCAGCAGATCCTTGCCAATCTCGACATCCCTCCCCTGGAGCCGGTGCCTGCCGGCCATGTGCTGACCAAGTCCTTCTATCTGCTGTCGAGCTTCCCCGGGCGCTATGCGGACAGCCCGCTCTGGGTGGAGGCGCGCCAGGATGCGCGTCGCGACGCGAATGCGGTCGCCACCTCCGACGGGGTGACGCCGATCATGATCACGGGCAATGATTTTGCCGGTGCCTGGGCCGTGGGCGACAATGGTTCGCCGCTGCTGCCAACCGTGCCCCCGGACGAGACCCAGCGCGAATATGCCTACCGCACCGGCGTTAACATCATGATGTACATGCTGACCGGAAACTATAAGTCCGATCAGGTCCACGTTCCCGATATCCTGCAGCGCTTGGGGCAATAATATGAATATCGGTTTTGCCCCCTTCCTCCCCTGGCCCGTGCTTGCCGCTCTGGCGGTGCTGACGCTCGCCATCGCTGCGCTGGCGATCTACAGGCGCCTGCGCGGCGGCTGGATACGCGCCTTGGCGGGCATCGCCCTGCTGGCAGCACTCGCCAATCCCGTGCTCATGCAGGAGGACAGGGATCAGTTGTCGACGATCGTTCCCATCATCGTCGACCGCAGCCTCAGCCAACAGACGCCGGAACGTGCGAAGATGACGGATGAGGCGCTCGCGATGCTCAAGGATCGGCTGGCGCAATTCCCCCGCATCGAGCCGCGCATTGTGGAATTCCGCGATCCGGCGGAATCGGAATCGCCATCGACACGGCTTTTCTCCGCCCTGTCCTCGTCGATCGCCGACGTGCCGCCCGCCCGCATCGGCGGTGCCATCTTCCTGACCGACGGCCAGATCCACGACATTCCCGGCGTCAACCAGCAGCTCGGCTTCGACGCGCCTATCCATGGGCTGATCACCGGCAAGCCGGACGAATTCGATCGCCGCATAGAGATCGTTCGCGCACCCCGCTTCGGCATCGTCAATGACGAGCAACAGCTCGTCTTTCGGGTCGTCGACGACGGCAAGAGCCCCGGCGGCACCGCAGCGGTGACGGTCAAGATGAACGGCGACGAGGTCGCCACGCTGCAGGCCACGCCCGGTCAGGACACGCCCTTCAGCTTCAAGGTGCCGCGCGCCGGCAACAATGTCCTCGAATTCGCAGTCGCCGAAGTGCCTGGCGAAGTCACCGGCATCAACAATCAGACGGTCCAGCTGATCGAAGGCATCCGCCAGAACATGCGCGTTCTCCTCGTTTCGGGTGAACCGCATGCCGGCGAGCGCGCCTGGCGCAACCTTTTGAAATCTGACGCATCGGTCGATCTCGTCCATTTCACCATTCTGCGTCCGCCGGACAAGCAGGACGGTACGCCGATCAACGAATTGTCGCTGATCGCCTTCCCGACGCGCGAGCTTTTCGTCGACAAGATCAATTCTTTCGATCTGATCATCTTCGACCGCTATCAGGACCGCCAGAACGTCCTGCCGACGATCTATTATGATTACATGGCGCAATATGTCGAAAATGGCGGCGCGCTGCTGGTCGCGGCCGGTCCCGAACATGCCGGCGGCAGTTCGATCGCACTGACGCCGCTTGCCTCGGTACTGCCGGCCGAGCCGACGGGCCAGATGATCGAGAAGGCCTTCTACCCGCGCCTGTCGGACCAGGGCAAAAAACATCCCGTGACGCGCGGGCTGGATGGTTCCGAAACCGAGCCGCCGCACTGGGGCCGCTGGTTCCGCAGCGTCGATGTCGAAAGACCTCAAGGCCAGACCGTGATGGTCGGTGCCGACAACAGTCCCTTGCTGGTGCTGAACCGCGTCGGCCAGGGACGTGTCGCCATGCTGCTCTCGGACGAAGGCTGGCTCTGGGCACGCGGTTTCGAAGGCGGCGGCCCGCATGTGTCGCTCTACCGCCGTATTGCCCATTGGCTGCTCAAGGAGCCGGCGCTGGAAGAGGAAGCCCTGACGGCCAATGCCGCCGGGCGCACGCTGCAGGTAACGCGCCAGACGATCGGCAGCGATCCCGGTCCCGCCACGATCAAGACGCCGTCGGGGAAGACGGAGACCCTGCCGCTGAAGCAGACGCAGCCGGGCCTTTATCAGGCGGAGAAACATATGGGCGAGATCGGCCTCTATCAGATCGCCAGCGCCAATCTGTCGACGCTGGTTCATATCGGCGCCATTGACGCCCCGGAATTCAAGGCGATGATTTCCACTACCGAGACGCTTAAACCGCTCGCACAGAAGACCAAGGGTCTCGTCACCCGAGTTGCCGGTGCAAATGGCGGCGTGACGGTGCCGCAGGTTCTGCCGGTGCACGGCGCCGTGCGCGTCGCCGACGGCCAGCGCCTGACTATCCGCATGACCGACGAAACCGTGCTGAAGGGGATCAATAGTCTGCCCCTGTTTGCGGGCTTTGCCGGCCTTGCCGCCCTCCTCTTTGCTTTCTCCGCCACATGGTGGCGCGAAGGACGGTGACGATGAAGATCGATGTGACCGATATGCCATTGGAAAGCGACCTTGCGGCCATCAACGAGGGATTGACGGCTTTCAATACCGCCGATGTCGGCCCGTCCGGCCGGCAATCCCTGGCCGTTCTGATCCGCGACGATACGGGCAGGACCATCGGCGGGATTTCCGGCTACACGGCCTGGGGATGGCTGTTCACGCAATGGCTCTTCGTGCCCGAAAGCCTGCGCGGCCAGGGCATGGCCGGAAAGCTGCTGGAGGCGGCGGAAGCGGAAGCAAGCGCACGAGGCTGCCAAGGCGCCTGGATCGACACCTTCAATCCGCAGGCGCTGAAAGCCTATCAACGGCAGGGCTATGCGATCTTCGGCGAGCTGCCGGACTTTCCCGTCGGGCGCAGCCGCTACTTTCTGCAGAAAAGACTATCGCCCCGCTGATGGAAACCGGGCGATAGTCTGCTGTCAGATGCTATACGGCGATTTTGCCGCCGCCGGTCTTGGTAATGACCACCACCGCCGGCCGGACTGGCATATCGGGCTTGAAATCCGGCCAGCGGGTGGAAAGGTCCTCATAATAGGACGGCCGGCCATGGCCTGACCAGTCATCACCGCCGTCGCCGGGATGCTGTATGGCGACGAAGGCCGTCTGGTCATCGGGAAGGAACAGCGGGCCGCAAAGCTCGGCGCCGACGGGCACGCGGTAGAAAAGTTTCGACGTCGCCCGCGCATTGCCTTCCGTATCGACGGCCCAGAGGCCGTCGGTGCGGCCGGTCGCCTTGTTGCTGTTGCCATCGGTTGCCACCCAGAGGCGGCCGGCAGCATCGATCGAACAGTTGTCCGGCATACCGAACCAGCCGTTCTTCGTCGTGTCCGTCGAAAAGGACGCGCCGATGTCGGCGACGGAAGGATCGCCGCATTTCAGCAGCACTTCCCACTTGCCCGACGTCGCAGAAAACACGCCGTCATCCTCGCTGATCTCGATGATATGGCCAAAGGCATTATCGGCGCGGGGATTGGCGCTGTCGATCTGCTCCGGCTTGCGCTTCGTATTGTTGGTCAGCATGACATAGACCTTGCCGTTCACGGCATTGGGTTCGATGTCTTCCGGCCGGTCCATCTTGGTGGCGCCGAGCAGGTCTGCGGCGCGGCGTGTTTCGATCAGGACGTCGGCCTGGCTGGCAAACCCGTTTTCCGCCGTTAATGGGCCTTGTCCGAAGGTCAGCGGCAGCCATTTCAGCGTACCATCCTCCGAAAACTTGGCGACATAAAGCGTGCCATCGTCGAGCAGATCGAGATTGGCGGCGCGGTCGGTGGCATTGTAGATGCCCGCGGTCACGAACTTGTAGACATAATCGAAACGCTCGTCGTCGCCGAGATAGAGAACGACGCGACCATCCTTAGAGACGATATTGGCTGCCCCTTCATGCTTGACCCGGCCGAGCGCGGTGCGCTTCTTAGGCACCGAGTGCGGATCGAACGCATCGACTTCCACGATCCACCCATAACGGTTCGGTTCGTTCGGCTCCTTGGAAAGATCGAAACGGCCGTGGAAATTCGCCCATTCATAGGCGCCTTCCGGGACGCCAAAACGCTTGTAGTTGGCCGCCTCCTTGTGGCCTTCCGGCAGCTTGCCGGAGAAGTACCCGTGGAAGTTTTCCTCGGCCATGATGTAGGTGCCCCATGGCGTGACGCCGCCGGCACAATTGTTCATCGTGCCGATCACCTTCGTGCCCGTCGCGTCGGCCGAGGTCTTCAGCCGGTCGTGCCCGGCCGCCGGGCCGGTCAACTGCATCTCGGTCGTTGCCGTAATGCGGCGGTTATATTGGCTGTCCGGCATGATCTGCCATTTGCCGTCGACCTTTTTGATCTCGACAATCGTACCGCCATGCGCCGCCATTTCGATGTCGACCTGCGCCTTGCTGAGGGGCGCCTGCTTGATTTTACCGTCAGCGATGGTCACCAAGCCCGGAAACATCAGATGCGGGTTGGTATATTCGTGATTGACGACCAGCAGGCCGTGCTCGGACGAGCCGTTCAGCGGGATATAGCCGACATAATCATTGTTATAGCCGAATTGTCGGCGCTGGGCCTCGGCCGTCTGGTTCCTGGGATCGAAGGCCGGCGAATCGGCAAAGAGCGCATCGCCCCAGCGCAGCAGCACGTTCGCGTCATAACCTTCGGCGACGTGGTGGTCGGCATCGACACCGGCTTCGACTTCCTTGAAGGCGAAAGCCGAACCACCAGCCGCGCGCGCCCTCTCGGCACTTACCAAAGCGAGCGGCCCCACCGTCGCGGCGATCGCGGAAACGGCGAGCGATCCCTGCAGGAAGCCACGCCGGGAAAAGCGGCGTCCGATGATTTCCCCCATCGTCGGATTGTCGGTGCCATTGTGCCCCTCGCCGTCAGCCTCTTCCAGTTGGCTGGTCGGGAATATGTCTTTCTGCGTGAAATTTCCGGTCATTGCTTTACCCCCAAGTTTAGCAACGGTCCTAGCTTAGAACCGGGAAACTCTAGGTTGGCCGTATGACAGGTGGATGAAAAATGCCCGCGGGAGTAGCGCGCACGCGCCGCGCTATCCTTGCCTGTGGAAATCGTAGAGACATGTCGCGCAAATGTGTGCCGCGGTTTTGCGACGACATGCACAAATCAGAACCTGAAACGTAGGAAGCGAAACTGAAAGATCGCGATGCGCTTTAGACTGCGATTGCTCTTAGCGGCAGGTCTTCATCATCATTCTCCTCATCGGAGACAACCGGAATGCCGGCATCGCGCCAGGCGATTGTGCCCTTCAGCCGTGCATGCGTATCGGCGGCGATCGGCACGACGAGAACCCTGTTGGGATCGACCGGCCCAGGAAAGACGAGCGCGTTGTAAGCGACTTTCTCGAAACCGAGCGGACAATAATAGGGCGGATCGCCGATCAGGATGATGGCTTCCGATCCCTTGCGCTGAGCGGCCGTCACCGCAATCCGCACGAGCTCACGGCCGATCCCCTTGTTCTTGTGCGAGGGGCGCACGGCAAGCGGGCCGAGCAGATGTCCCTTGACCGATCCGGCCAGCACCGGCGTCATCCGTACAGAGGCGATCGTCTCGCCATCATCGGCGCAGATGAAGGATAACGAGCGGTCATGCGGCCCCTGCTCGCGAATACGAGCAGCAGCGCGGGTAAACCGCCCCGGACCGAAAGCTTCTTCGTTGATGAGTTCGATAGCAGCGTCGTGCGACGCATCCTCGGTGAGATAGACCAGATCGTGCTTGTACATTAGCCCAGAAAACCAGTAGACGGACAATATTGTTCCCGAAAGCGCTCATCGAGCGTTCAAGATCATCGGCGTCGTCGCAGGCTTCTGGTTACCTTCATGACAAGGGTCCTCAAGGGTGAAGAGCCGGATAGCAGGAAATATTCGGCGCGTCCAATGCAAAATGCATCCTGCCGCTCATTCATGCAGGATGTGCCGGCATCATTGTCTTTTCGAGCTCGGTCCTGCCACCTGAGCCCGCCAGCAGCACCCATGACGCAGTGTTCATCATTTGCCACCTCGAAATCCGGCGTGCATGCCGTATCTGTAGATGTATGGTTTCGGCAGTTTCCCGAAAGGATCGAGCAATGGGCATGTTGGTGGACGGCGTCTGGCATGACGTCTGGTACGATACCACGGAGACGAAAGGGCATTTCAAGCGCGCCGCCTCGCAGTTTCGAAACTGGGTGACAGCGGATGGCAGCGCCGGCCCTACAGGCACCGGCGGCTTCAAGGCAGAGCCCGGCCGTTATCATCTCTACGTGTCGCTCGCCTGCCCCTGGGCGCATCGAACCCTAATCTTCCGCAAGCTGAAGAAGCTGGAAGAGCTGATCTCCGTCTCTATCGTCGATCCGCTGATGCTGAAAAATGGCTGGGAGTTCAAAGGCGCGGACGGCGGCACTGTCGACCATCTCTTCGGCGCGACGAAGCTCTGGGAGGTCTATCTCAAGGCAGATTCGCAATATTCCGGCCGGGTAACCGTTCCTGTTCTATGGGACAAGCACACCGGCACGATCGTCAACAACGAGTCGGCCGAAATCATCCGCATGTTCAACACGGCCTTCGATGACCTGACCGGCTCCAAGACGGATTTCTATCCTGCCGATTTGCAAACCGATATCGATGCACTGAACGAGCTCGTCTACGATACGGTCAACAACGGCGTCTACAAGGCCGGCTTCGCGACGACGCAGGAAGCCTACCAGGAAAACGCATACCGTCTCTTCGAAACCCTCGACATGCTCGACCAGCGGCTGGCGGCGCAGCGTTATCTATTCGGAGACCGCTTGACGGAGGCGGATTGGCGGCTGTTCACGACGCTTATCCGCTTCGACGCCGTCTATGTCGGGCATTTCAAATGCAACATCCGCCGCATCGCCGATTATGCCAATCTTTCGGCCTATCTCCGGGATCTCTACCAGGTTGCCGGCGTTGCGGAGACCGTCAACATCGCGCACATCAAGAATCACTACTATCGCAGCCACAAGACCATCAATCCGACAGGCATCGTACCGATCGGCCCGGAACTGGATTCCGATCGCCCGCATGAGCGTGAGCGGCTGGCAAAGGCGGCCTGATCCAAGCGCCGGAGCCTACCAGTAACTGGAGGGGGCCGATGCACCCTCCAGCTCCTGCAGCCGGCGATAGGTTGCCTTGGTCGTGCCTGGCGGCAGCGCATCGACAGGAAAGAAGCCGCTTTCGACGATCTCGCGGTCCGGCTTGCGCGGCGCGGTCTGAGTGACCTCGACGCGATAGAAGACGACGTGATCGCGCTTGCTGGTGTAATTGTTGAAATAAACATGGAAGAGCTGCGGCTTGCCGGAGATCACCAGATTGCCTTCCTCGCGCAGCTCCTTCTCAAGCGCCTGCTCCACCGTCTCATGGCGCTCGACGCCGCCGCCGGGCATGTGCCAGCCGGCAATATAGGAGTGACGCACCAGGAAAATTCGCCCTTCGCGATCGAAGCAGGCGGCACGCACGCCAAGCGTCATACTGCGGGTCAGCGCGAAATAGACATGCAGCGCACGGCCGAACAAACGCACCGCCAGTCCCTGTCTTTCGTCGCGTCGCTCGTCTTCGCTCATGACCGAACCTCGACAATCCGATGAGGGATGTGTTTGTTTTGATAACAGAGTGGACTATGTCTCATCCCATGTTCAAGCTCGCGCATATTTCCGATGTTCATCTTGGTCCGCTGCCGCGCCTTTCGATCAGAGAACTCGCCTCCAAACGCATTACCGGATTTGTGAACTGGCACCGGAACCGGCGCAAGCATCTTTTTGGCGATACGCTCGATCTCCTTCTTGAGGACATCAAGGCCAGGCAGGCCGATCATCTGGCCGTAACCGGCGATCTCGTCAATCTGGCAAGCGGCATCGAAATTCAGACAGCGGCTGCATGGCTGAAGACGGTCGGCGATCCCCTTCACACATCCGTCGTCCCCGGCAACCACGATGCCTATGTGCCCGGCGCCTACGAAAAGGCGATGCGCGCCTGGTATCCCTATGTCCGCGGCGACGATGCTCCAGCGGAATGGCAGGAGGACAAGCGCATTTTCCCCTATCTGCGTATCCGCGGTCAGGTCGCCCTGGTGGGCTGCTCCACGGCCGTCGCTACCCCCCCCTTTTCCGCGAGCGGTTTCTACTCCTCACGCCAGGCCCGCGAGACGGTGAACATCCTGCGCGCAGCCGAGGATGCCGGGCTCTTTCGTGTGGTCATGATTCATCACCCGCCGATCCGCGGCGCGACCAGCTTCTACAAGCGGATGATCGGCATTCGCCGTTTCGCAGCCGTCATATCCACCGGCGGCGCCGAACTTGTCCTGCATGGCCATACACATCTCAACACCCTGCACTGGCTGCGCGGCCACATGGGTCCGGTTCCGGTCGTCGGGATTGCCTCCGCATCGCAAGGGGTCGGCGGACTGAAGCCGCGCGCTGCCTATAATCTCTTCACCATCGCCGGCCGGCCGGGTGCCTGGGAACTGAAAGCGGAGCGTTATAGCCTCAGCAACAATGGCAGCGGCGTCGACCCTGAAGGCTTCGATATTCTGGCGACATGATGAGCTCTTTGGCGTCGTGGTGCACATCGTTTCGGTAGCGTTTTCTAAGATACGGAGCTACAATCGGGCCATTGGAATCCCGACGGGTGGCGGTGGGTTTTGGAGCCGCTACAAGGAGCACCGCATGCCGGCTTTCTGAGCCCGTATGGACCAGGGCTGCTTCTTGGATGGTTGGGGCCACGCGGGGGACGGGACGGACCGGCACGTTTCCGGACCACTGCGATAAGGATAACGGTCAAACGCGCGGGTGCTTCTGAAGACTTGCGAAACGGCAGAGAAATGGTTCATACCAACACAGGACGATTATTCCGCCCGCATCATCTTCCCAACGGGGAAGACCGTCGATCGCGGAAGCAAATTGCCGATCTAACAACCCCCAACGCCCTCTTGGAACGATCATGCCAACGCCGGTAGCAGCCATCGATATCAGACGCGATCTGGTCGGCCTTCTTCCGAAACTTCGCCGCTTTGCGGTGACGCTGACCGGCGACCTCGCCGAGGCAGACGAGCTTGTTCAAAACGTCTGTCAGCGCGGCATAGCCAAATTCCATCTCTGGAACAGCGGCGGCAAGCTGGAAAGCTGGCTCTACACCATGGCCCGGCACCAATGGGTGGACGAAGCACGGCGCCACAAGCTGCGTCCTGCTGCAAAGAGCAATGCGCTGGAACAGGGCGATCCGGCATCGCAAACCCATTTAAACCCGGTGGAAGCCGGTGAAGCACATCGCCTCGTCACATCTTTGCCAGAAGGACTTGCCAGTGTCTTCCTGCTGGTTGACGTCGAAGGACACAGCTACAAGCAGGCGGCCGACGTTCTCGGCATCCCGTTGTCGGCGGTGACGTCAAGGCTCTCCAGCGCACGCCTTTACCTCGCCTCCCACGGCCATAGCCGCTCGCCTCGAAGGTTTTAAGCATTGCAGGACATGAAGAAAACGCCACTTGAAGTCCGCTTGTCCGCCTTCATGGATGGCGAGATGAGCCGCGAAGAAAAAGAAGAGCTGGAAAAGCTCATTGCCTCCGACGCGGACGCCCGGCGTATTTACGATGAGCTGAAGCACGGCTCCGATGTCGGCCGCAAGGCTTTCGACGAGGTTCTGAAGGAGCCGGTACCGCTGGCGCTCGTCCGCTCCATCAAGAGCACCCAGCCTCCGAAGACCAGGGAGCCCTCTCCGCGCCTCACCCGGCAATCGCTGAAGCTGGCGCCCACGGGCAAGCAATCATTGGCTGCAGCCCTTATCCTGTTCGTCGTCGGCGGCGGCATCGGCTATCTTTTCGGCATGCAGCCAGCGGATGTTCCCGTGGGCGCTCCGCCGACCCCGACACAGCTTATGTTACGCAACTGGCTGGACGATATTGCCGCCTATCATCGCATCTATTCGCGCCAGCCGCAGCATATGGTCGAGCTGCAGGCAAGCCAATTGGACGAGATCGCCAAATGGCTGGCAAGCACGGTCGGCGTCAAATTCAACTTTCCGGATCTCGCTGCCGATGGCCTGGTCTTCCAGGGCGCGCGCATGTCCGTCGCCGCCGGCAAACCAGTCGGCCAGCTGATCTATAAAAATCTCGACGGCGATGTCGTCGCCATCTGTTTTACCAAGACGGATGGTACTGCCGATGACGATTTCAGCGAAACCATAAAGGACGATATCAGTATCGTATCGTGGCACCGCAACGGCGCAACCTATGCGATTGTCGGCCCCTCCTCGAATGCGATGCTCGATCAGATCGCCAATCGCGTATCCTCGGAAATCTGACTTATAGCGAATTGATCGAGCAGGCGGCAGCCTTTTCCGGCGCCGCCGACGAGGAGCGAGCGTCCGAGCGGATAACCGAACAGGAAGAAGAGCTCGAGCGTCTGACGAAGACGCGCGATCTGCTTGCCAACGGCAAGGCTTGAGCAAGATCCATCCTCAAGGATTGGCTTCGGACGACCTCGACGTGAGGCCTGCAAGGGATAGCACCCGCCCATCTATGTCGAACGATCACGATACATTGCAGCTGACATCGGCGCCGATACACGCTATATGGGTTGCAGCGACCAATGAGGAGAGCACTCGGATGAAAAATCACGGCACAGGAAACCACCGCTGAAAGGCAGTGCCGTGAAGGGCTGCTTATCGGCCCGACCATCAGATTGCTATCTTTCGCCCGTGGAGGGCACTCATGTTTCGTCGCTTCGAAGAGCTTGTCGATCCGTTTGAGGATCATGACGAGCCGCAACCATCATCCAAGGCCTGGCGTTATCTCCTAACCAACCTTCGCCCGTTTCGCACAGTCATGGCGGCGAGTCTCGGCCTGACCGTGATCGGCGCCATCATCGAGATCTGGCTCATCGGCTTTTCGAGCCGGCTGGTGGACGATCTCGCCGCCGCCCGACGGGATGATTTCTGGATGTCCGAAGGGTTCGGCCTGCTCGCTGCGGCCGCCCTCGTTCTGATCGGACGACCGCTTGCCGGCTATCTCCGCGAAAGCCTGGATGACATCGCATTCCGGCCGAATGCCGAGACCCTGTTCCGCTGGCGGGCTCATCGTCACGTTCTTCGGCAATCGGTCGGCTGGTTCCGTCAGGATTTTTCCGGGCGTATCGCGAGCCAGGTGCGCGACATCGGCACGGCGGCAACAGGAGCCGCCTATGCCGTGCTGCACACGCTGTCTTTCGTCACGATCTATGTGGCCGGCTCACTCTGGCTGATGGCCACGATCGACCCGCGCCTCATCTGGCCTCTGGCGGTCTGGCTGCTCTGCTATCTCGGACTGATGGCCTATGTCATCCCACGCCTGCAAAAAGCATCTGCGCAATACCAGGGAGCTTATGCCGAGCTGACGGGCATGCTGGTGGACAGCTATGCCAATATCGACCTCATCAAGCTCTTTGCCGATGCGAAGGCGGAGGACGAAGAAGCCCGTCGCCGTTTCTCTCAAACGCGCGAAACATTCGTCCGGGTGCAGAGGTTCGAGGTGCAGGTCAATTCGAGCATGCTGCTCCTCGGCAGCTTCCTCATTGTCGCGCTCGTCGGCTATGCGGTCGTTCTCTGGCAGTCCGGCGGCGCACCACTCGGGCTGATTGCGGCATCCTTAGCGCTGAGCTTCCGCATAACCGGCATGGCCGAATGGATGCTGGATGCAGTGTCCTCGCTCTTTGCTCATCTCGGCGCCATGCGGCAATCGCTGCTGACCGTCTCGCAGCCGCTTGCGATTACCGATGCGTCGGATGCCAAGCCGCTTGCCATCACCAAGGGCGAGATCGTCTTCCGTCAGGTCGCGCATCACTACGGCAAGGGAGATGGCGGACTGGACGGCATTTCGCTTCGAATTGCTGCGGGCCAAAAGGTCGGTCTTGTGGGTCGCTCCGGCACCGGTAAATCGACCCTCGTCAACCTGCTGCTGCGCTTCTTCGATCCGGAAGCCGGCACCATCGAAATCGATGGGCAGGATATCCGGCAGGTGACGCAGGACAGTCTGCGCCGGCAGATTGCCGTGGTCGGCCAGGAGGCATCGCTTCTTCACCGCTCCATTCGCGACAACATCGCCCATGGCAATCCCAGCTTTTCGGAGAATGCAATTCTGGCCGCAGCCGGAAAGGCGGCCGCGAGCCACTTCATCGCGGGCCTGCGGGATCAGGAAGGACGGACCGGCTTCGATGCGCATGCCGGCGAACGTGGCGTCCAGCTTTCCGGCGGCCAGCGGCAGCGCGTCGCGATTGCGCGGGCTATCCTGAAAGACGCCCCGATCCTGGTGCTCGATGAAGCAACCTCCGCACTCGATTCCAAAGTCGAAGCCGAAATCCAGGATACGCTCTACGGCATCATGGAAGACAAGACGGTGATTGCCATCGCACATCGTCTGTCGACCATCGCACGCATGGATCGCATCGTCGTGATCGACCACGGCCGCATCGTCGAGGACGGCACGCATGCGGAGCTGATCGCCCAAAACGGCATTTACGCAACGCTGTGGTCACACCAGTCCGGCGGCTTCATCGAAGACGACGAGCCGGCAGCCGACTGATGTGCAACAAAAGTGGCCCCTTCGAAAACGAGGGGCCTCTCAAATCAGGGCTGCACCAAGCCGGAACCTTATGCCGCCTTGATTGCAAGTACGCGGTTCGCCGCCGATACGATCGCCTCGAGGGATGCAGCGACGATATTGGTGTTGATGCCGGCGCCGAAGAGCTTGCCGCCCGGATAGGAAATCTCGACATAGGAGATTGCCGAAGCGTTGGAGCCATGCTGGAGCGAATGCTCGGAATAATCCTCGACGGACATCGGAATACCGAGATAGATCGAGAGCGCGTTGATGAAGCCGTCGATCGGGCCGTTGCCCCTGCCCTCGATGCGCTTCACCTCGCCATTGTCGGTAATCTCGGCCGCAACGATACGCTGTCCCTTGTGCTCGGGGTCGGCGAAGGTGTGGTGATCGACGAAGCGGAGCCGCGCGTCGGACTGTGTCACATAGCGCTCGATGAAATGCTCGTAGATGCGCCTGGACGGCAATTCCTTGCCTTCTTCGTCGGTGATGCGCTGGATTTCCTCGCGATATTCCACCTGGAGGTTGCGCGGCAGATTCAGCCCGTAATCCTGCTGCATGATATAGGCGATGCCGCCCTTGCCGGATTGTGAGTTGATGCGGATGATCGCCTCATAGGTGCGGCCGACATCCTGCGGATCGATCGGCAGGTAAGGCACTTCCCAGACCGGGTCGTTGGCAACCTTGGCGGCCTTCATGCCCTTGTTGATCGCATCCTGATGCGAACCGGAGAAGGCCGTATAGACGAGCTCGCCGACATAAGGGTGACGCTCGCCGATCGCCATCTGGTTGGAATATTCGTAAACTTCCTTCATCCGCTCGATGTTGGAGCAATCGAGCTCTGGATCGACGCCCTGCGTGAACATGTTCAGCGCCATGGTGACGACATCGACATTGCCTGTGCGCTCGCCATTGCCGAACAGGGTGCCTTCGACCCGGTCGGCGCCGGCCATCAGCGCCAGCTCGGCGGCAGCAATGCCCGTGCCGCGGTCATTGTGCGGATGCAGCGAAATGATCAGGCTTTCTCTGTTATCGAGATTGCGGCACATCCATTCGATCTGGTCGGCATAGATGTTCGGCGTCGCCATTTCGACGGTAGATGGCAGATTGATGATCAGCTTGTTGTCAGGCGTCGGCTTGACGACGTCGATAACGGCGTTACAGATTTCCAAAGCCACGTCCAGCTCGGTGCCGGTAAAGCTCTCCGGCGAATATTCGAAACGGTAGCCGCCGCCGGCCTTTGCCGCCATGTCGGTGATCATCTTGGCCGCATCGACGGCGATCTGCTTGATGCCCTGGACGTCCTTGGCAAACACCACGCGGCGCTGCAATTCGCTGGTCGAATTGTAGAAATGCACGATCGGCTTGTTGGCGCCTTCCAGCGCCTCGAAGGTGCGCGTGATCAGTTCCGGGCGGCACTGGACGAGAACCTGCAGCGATACATCGGCAGGCACATTGCCCTGCTCGATGCACCAGCGGGCAAAATCGAAGTCGGTCTGGGAAGCCGAAGGGAAACCGATCTCGATTTCCTTGAAGCCCATGTCCAGCAGCAGTTGGAACATGCGCGCCTTGCGGTCATGGCCCATCGGATCGACGAGTGCCTGATTGCCGTCGCGCAGGTCGACCGAGCACCAGATCGGCGCCTTTGTGATGGTCTTGGACGGCCAGGTCCGGTCCGGAATATTGATCTGGGGATAGGCGCGGTATTTCACCGCAGCTTCGGGCATGCCTTTGGGGGAATGGCTGTTCGCGTCCATGGTTTCGTCTCTTCCTTTCCCGTCATTTTATCCCGCGTCTTAGCCGATCGGATGCGGCTTGGCGATGATAAATGCGGACCCGTTTGCGGGTAAGCTGTCGATTTTAGGGTAAGTCGCGAGGAGCGATGGCCAGCGGGCTTTTCGGCCGCCGGGCGCTCCTCAAAGGACCCGGCAACCGCGCGTAAGGCCGAGGAGGAGAAGCGAAGTAAGGGCGCGCGTGTTGTCACGCAGGGCAACGCGCCCACGTGCAATCTGTTCGGAAATCTTTGCGCCATTCAGCTTCATGGCCGCGCTTATAGCCGCCGGATCAAAAAGAAGCAAGCCCTCGCCTACTTCTTCAGCATCTGCACGCCGCGCGACAGGGCCAGCATCAGCCCGCCGGCGATCAGGCCCCAGAAGGCGCCTGAAATCCCGCCGAAGGAAACGCCCGATGCCGTCACCAGGAAGGTAATAGCGGCCGCCTCGCGCAATTCCGGCTGCTGGAAGGCATTCAAGGCCGAGTTGGAAAGCGCGCCGACGAGCGCCAGGCCGGCGACCGCCTCGATGAGAATCGGCGGCGCCAGCGCCACGAAAGCCGTGACCGCACTCGCCAGCAAGCCGAAGACGATATAGCCGGCGCCGGCGACGATCGCCGCCCAGTAGC
Organism: Rhizobium sp. JAB6; assembly: GCF_003024605.1. Lineage (GTDB taxonomy): Bacteria > Pseudomonadota > Alphaproteobacteria > Rhizobiales > Rhizobiaceae > Rhizobium. The sequence continues at coordinate 612,272 of NZ_PYJQ01000009.1, forward strand.
GCCGCTTGGGATCGGCATGCGCATCCTGTCCGGCGCACATGGCAGCGGTAATGGCCGCAAGATTGACGGCATGGCCGCCGAAGGGAGCGGCGAGAAGCGAGAACACGCCGGTCACGGCAAACAGCGGACCAGGCTTCGGATCGTAATCATGCACCTTCAACACGGCGATGCCGGGAATGTTCTGCGACGCCATCGTCACGATGAACAGGGGCAGCGCGATGGAGACGATGCCGGCAAGCGTGAAGACCGGCTTCACGAATTCGACCGCCGGCAACAGCGAATGTTCGAGCGACGCAAAGGCGCCATCAGGTATCTTCACGCCGAAGGCCAATACCAGCGCAAAAGCGGCAAGTGCTGCCGGGACGGCCCAAAGCCGCTTGAATGCGCCGACCACGATCCAGGCAAGCATGATCGGCAGGCCGAAGGCAGGATTGAAGGCGATCGCCTTCACCGGCGCGAAGCAGAGGCCGAGCAGAACGCCGGCCAGCATCGCATTGGCGAGCGGCGCCGGGATGGAGGCGACCGCCCGCCCAAAAGGCCGGAAAAGCCCGGCAATGACGATCAATATGCCGCAAATGAAGAACGCACCGACAGCCGCCGGGAAGCCGCCCTCGATCGCTCCGGCGCTCGCCAGCAGCGCGGCACCTGGCGTCGACCAGGCGATGCTGATCGGGAGCCTTGTCGCGACGCTGAGCACGATCGCGCAGAGGCCCATCGCAACGGAAAGCGCCGTCAGGCCGGAGGCAGCCTCTGCATCCGAAGCGCCCACCACCTGCAGGCCGTGGAAGACGACCGCGAAGGAACTGGCAAAGCCGACGAAGGCGGTCAGGCATCCCATGAACAGGCTTTGAACGGAGAAATCTTTGAGCATGGCGGCAGAGACTCGGAGGGCGATGATCGATTGAAGTCGAATGGAGCATCACAAGCATCGGAGGTGCAAGTGCAGTTTTCGCGCAAAATGACGGTGTCACTAAGCAAATCGGTCGCGGAGCATATCGTGCATAAACGTGCATATTGACTCTCTGATTTATGCACGCTAATTCAAGTTTATGAGCAATTCACTTCCATTGTCCCGCCGGGACGTCATCGAAGCGCGGCTTGCGGAAGGGCGGCAGATCGTCGCCGCATCCTTGGCGGCCGAGTTCAACGTGTCCGAGGATGCCGTGCGCCGCGATCTGCGGGCGCTTGCCGCGGAGGGCAAATGCCGCCGCGTCTATGGCGGCGCGCTCCCCCTGCTGACACCATCGCAGCCGATGGCCGCACGCGTCGGGCAGGATTCCGGCCGTAAGAGAGCCTTGGCCAAAGCCGCCGCTGCGATGATCGAGCCGGGCGAATTCCTCTTTTTCGACAGCGGCAGCACCAATCTCGCGATGATCGATCTCCTGCCCAAAAACCTGGAGGCGACGATCGCGACGAACTCCATCGACATCGCCAGTGCTGTCATGAAACGCGGCGATATCCCGCTCGTCCTGATCGGTGGTACGGTCGATCCTACCGTCGGCGGCAGCGTCGATGCCTCGGCTGTTGCAGCCATCGAAGCCATGAACATCGACCGCTGTTTTCTGGGTGTCTGCGCCGTTTCGGCAAGAAACGGCATCAGCGTGTACGAACATGCCGATGCCATCTTCAAGCGGACGTTGCTCAAGAAAAGCGCAGCGCGCATCGCATTGATTACTTCGGAGAAATTTCACGAACGCGCGCCGCACCGCATCGGCGGCGCTGGCGATATCGATTGGCTTGTTGTCGAGGATGACTTGCCCGCCGCAGACGAAAAGGCGGCGGCCGACGCCGGCTTCTCGCTCGTGAAGGCACGCGACATCAGCTCTTCCTCCTGATTTCGAAAGACAAGGAATGACCATGCAATCCACAGATCGGCCGGAAACCCGGCTGGCAACACGACTTGCCTTTCTGGTCGGAGGCTTTGCTCTCGCCTGCTGGGCTCCCCTCGTCCCCTTCGCCAAGGCTCGCCTCGGCGTCGATGATGGCGTGCTGGGCATGCTGCTGCTCTGCCTCGGCCTCGGCTCGGTGGCGGCAATGCTTGCGACCGGCATATTGAGCGCGCGATATGGCAGCAAGCCGATCATCATCGCGGGCGGCCTCGGCCTGGCACTTCTCTTGCCGACTTTGGCCGTAGCCAGCACGCCATTTACCCTCGGCCTTGCGCTGGCAGCCTTCGGCGCCTGTCTTGGATCGCTGGACGTCGCCATGAACATTCACGCCGTCGAAGTGGAGAAAGGCGCGGATCGGCCATTGATGTCCGGCTTCCATGCCCTGTTCAGCATAGGCGGCTTCATCGGCTCCCTGCACGTCACCCTGCTCCTGTCCGTGAAGGCCGGTCCTCTTGCCGCCACGCTTCTAAGCTCGGCGGTCATGGTAATCGCCATGATCGTCGCATGGCCACGGCTGCTGCGGACAGTGCAATCGGAGGACGCACCGCTCTTCGTCATGCCGCGCGGCTTCGTGCTGCTGCTCGCGGCTCTTGCGGCGATCACCTTCCTTGTCGAAGGCGCCATCCTCGACTGGAGCGCTCTGCTCCTCACCACGCAGGGCCGGGTCGATGCAAGCCATGGCGGCCTCGGCTACATGCTGTTTGCAATCGCGATGACGGCTGGACGCTTGAGCGGCGATGCCATTGCCGCGAGGGTCGGTGACAGGGCGATCATGCTTTGGGGTGGCGTAGTTGCAGTGATCGGCTTTGCCGTCCTCCTTGTCAGCCCGATTTCGATCGTTGCGATGGGTGGTTTCCTGCTGATCGGCCTTGGCGCCTCCAACATCGTCCCGGTGCTGTTCCGCAAGGGGGGTTCGCAGAAGGTCATGCCGGCAGGCCTGGCCGTCGCGGCGATCACGATGACCGGATATGCCGGCGTGCTTGTCGGCCCGGCCGGCGTCGGTTTTGCGGCGGATCATCTCGGCCTGCCCGGCGCCTTCTGGATGCTCACTCTATTGCTCTGCGTCGCACCTCTCTGCGCGGGCATCGTCACCCGCAATCACGAACAGGAACAGGGAGAGGCAAATGCGGATCGCTCATACCGCTCTATGGACGCATGATCTCGATGCCGCCGTCGATTTCTGGAAGATCTATTTCGGCGCGACCGTCGGCGAACCCTATCGAAGCCAGCGGCGGCCTGGATTCGTCTCTCGCTTCATTTCCTTGCCTGGAAGCGACGACCGGATCGAACTGATGACCGGCCCCTGGCTTCCCCGCGATTCGCAAAGTGAACGCGTGGGCTGGGATCACATTGCCATATCGCTCGGCAGCAAAGCTGCCGTCGATGCGCTGGCCGAACAATGCAGGGCGGATGATTGCCTGAAATCCGCACCGCGCACCACCGGCGACGGCTTCTATGAGGCCGTCATCACCATGCCGGACGGAACGCCGGTGGAGATTACCAGATAGGAGCGCACCCGGCCTGCAATCTGCGCTTTCGAGCTCGCCGCTCCCGGAACGTTGCAACCTCCCGAGTGGCGACGGCTGGCGGCGGAGATTTCCGCCGCCAGCTTTTGGCTTTCGATTAAAGCTGAGCCATCGCAAAACGCCCCCGCTTGCCTTCCGGCAGACGAGGGCGCTCAATTCCATCGGAAAACCTGCTAGATCAGATTTCCGCCTGCGAGGTGACGATGCGCGAGACCAGGCCATAGGCCTTGGCTTCCTCCGCGGAGAGCCAATAGTCGCGATCCGTATCCTTGGCGATGCGCTCGACCGGCTGACCGGTGGCTTCCGAGAAGATCTTGTTCAGGCGCTCGTTCATCTTGATGATTTCACGTGCCTGGATTTCGATGTCCGAGGCCATACCGCGCGTGCCGCCGGACGGTTGGTGCAGCAGGAAGCGCGTGTTCGGCAGGCAAATGCGGCGCTCCTTGGGAGCGGAGACATAGATCAGCGCTCCGGCGGAAGCGACCCAGCCCGTGCCGATCATCCAGACCTTCGGCTTGATGAACTTGATCATGTCATGGATGGAATCGCCGGACTCGACGTGGCCGCCGGGCGAGTTCACATAGATGCGGATGTCGTCGTCGCCGGCGGCGGAAAGCGCCACGAGCTGCGAGCAGACCTTCTGCGCCAGTTCCTGCGTGATGCTGCCATAGATGAAGATCGAACGCGACTTGAAAAGATTCGCCTCCGCGTCCTTGCCCAAGGGCTGCTCGGTCTTCTTGTCTTCCTGTTCGTCTTCGTCGTTCATTCAACTCTCCAGCATGATGCGTCGTTCACCGCACATAGTGCGACTCAATGCGTAAAACAATGCCGGAAAAAGACAAGGCGGGAATAGCGGCTGACAACATGGTGTTATGGTTGCGGGTTACCGAAATGTAACTTGAATGGCTTTGAAAAGCCGAGATTGGATCCTACGTCAGGTGAGCGTGGTCAAGAATCGCGCCCCGAATTTACAGCAACAGATCGCCAAGGAGGCCATCATGTCGCCTGAAGAACGTCAATTGCTTGCCTCTCTCTTCGATCGCGTGCGCGGTGCCGCCAGCACGCAGCGCGACGCCGATGCGGAGGCCTTCATCAATCAGTCGGTCCGCGACCAGCCCTATGCGCCCTATTACTTGGCGCAGGCCGTCATCATGCAGGAACAGGGCATGAAGGCGGCTGCCGATCGCATCCAGCAGCTCGAAGCTCGTGTACACGAGCTCGAGCAGCAGGGCGCCGATAATCACCAGCAGGGCCAGAGCGGCGGTTTCCTGGGCGGGATCGGCTCGCTCTTTGGCGGCGGCCAGCAACGCGCCGTAGCTCCACAGAGCGGCAATCCGCAGCAGCAGGGCCGTCTTTATGACGATTATGCTCGCAATGCGCCTCAGCCCGGCCCGTGGGCCAGCCAGCCGCAACCACAGCCGTCCGGCCCGTGGAGCCAGCAGGCCGCGGCACCTTCGGCCGGCGGCAGTTTTCTGCGCGGCGCCCTTGGCACGGCGGCCGGCGTGGCCGGCGGCGTGATGCTGGCGGAATCGCTCTCCAGCCTCTTCAGCCCGCATCTGGGCGGCACAGGCGGCGGCCTCTTCGGCGGCGGCGCCGGTAGCGGTCTCTTCGGAGGCACGGCCAATGCAGCCGAACAGCCCGTTCAGGAAACGATCATCAACAACAACTATTTCGGCAATGACGATAATAGCGATCAGAATGATCAGAGCGCGGCCGATTACGCCCAGGACGCGGCCCAAGACGCTCAGGACGATGATTATGACGGCTCGTCCTATGACGATGGCGATGACAACTCGTTCGCCTAAGTCCGGCCCATCGCCGATCTAATAGAAAAGCCGCCATCTCCGGATGACGGCTTTTTCATTCAGCCTCGGCCGCGATAGGGCTGGACGCCCTGGTCCGGCAGCCAGACGCCCTCCGGGGGCTTGCCGGTCTGCCAGAAGACGTCGATTGGAATGCCGCCGCGTGGATACCAATAGGCGCCGATGCGCAGCCACTTCGGCTGCAGCAGATCCACCAGGCGCTTGGCGATATAGATCGAGCAATCCTCGTGGAACGCGCCGTGATTGCGGAAGGAATGCAGAAAGAGCTTCAGCGACTTCGATTCGACAAGCCATTCGTCCGGAATGTAGTCGATGACGATATGGGCGAAATCCGGCTGTCCTGTCATCGGGCAGAGCGAGGTGAATTCGGGCGCGGTGAAGCGCACGACATAATCGGTGCGGGCATGGCCGGACGGCACCTTTTCCAGAACGGCTTCTTCCGGATTGCTGGCGGTCTCCGTCTGGTTGCCGAGCATCGACAGGCCGGACACATCGGTCTTTGGCATCTCAGGTCTCCTTGATCACTTTGACGCGGATACCATGGGCCTTCTCGCCCTCCGGCTCCACATGAATGGTTATTTCGGCGCCCGCATGGATCGTCCGTATGGCATCTTCAAGGCGGTCGCAGATTCGATGAGCCTCACGCACCGGCATGGCGGCGGGCACGACCATATGGAAATCGACGAAGGTCACAGCCCCTGCCCTGCGGGTTTTGAGATCGTGCACGCCGAGCGAGCCCTCGGCATTCCCTGCGATCGCATTCTTGATGACAGCCTCCTCATCGGGCAGCACGGCCTTATCCATCAGTCCATCGATCGAACTGGAGATGACCTTCCAGCCCTGATAGAGAATGTTGATCGCAACGAGAATGGCAAGCACGGGGTCGAAGATCGGATGGCCGGTGCCAAGCGCCAGCAACAGACCGATGAGCACGCCAATCGAAGTATAGACATCCGACATGATGTGCTGGCCATCCGCCGTCAATGCCGGCGAGCGGTGCGTCTTTCCGGCCCGGATCAGGGTCAGTGCCCAGATACAGTTGATGACTCCCGCGACAAAGTTGATGGCGAGACCGAGCACCGGCGCCTGCATGGGCTGCGGATTGGCGAGATGGCCGACCGCCTCCTGCACGATCATCAGCGCTGCCACGACGATCATCACCCCTTCGGTAACGGCGGAAAGATATTCCGCCTTGTGGTGCCCGAAGGGATGATCATGATCGGCCGGCTTCTGCGCGTAACGGATGACAAAGAAGGCGATGAAGGCGGCGACGACGTTGACCAGCGATTCCAGTCCATCGGACAGAAGCGCCACCGAGCCCGTCAGCCACCAGGCGAGCATCTTCAGCCCCATGACGCCGAGCGACAGCGGAATGCCCCAAAGGGCAAGCCGCTTGATCGTATCGTTTCCCTGTCCGCTCATGCCCTTCTCCGATGTCGTCCACGCCTGCTCATGCGAATGATTTGCAAGAAAGGCGTCGTTGAAATGCAAAACCGCCCGCGCGAATTTCGCGCAGGCGGTTCATTGACGCTCATATGGATCAGGACGCCGAGTTTGTCAAAGGAGGCCGCCGCTTTCGCATGACAATTCATCCCTGCCCGCGGATGGAAAGAAACGCAATTTCCGCAGCCCATGCGCAAAACATGAGGAAGACTTTGCGCAGATCGCCGTTCCGCGACAATTGGAAGCCGATCATACGCTCGCCTGTGAAAATTTGTGCTGCTAGTTTGGCACGCTATCCCGCACTAAGCTGTGCTTCAGCCTGGTGTGCAAGGGTCGCGATATTGGCCGACGTGCCGGCGTCTCTTTTAGAAATCATGGTTGAATATGCCCGCTCTTGAAAAACCTGCCCATGCTGCCCTCTCCACCGCCGACGTCCCTCCGGGCGCATCGGATCATCTCGTCGCAGCTGGCGCATTTTCGAAAGCGGAACGTGACGCCGTCTATCGCGCCATCGAAACCCGCCGCGACGTCCGCGACCAGTTCCGCTCCGATCCCCTGCCAGACGATCTCGTCAGGCGTTTGCTCGAAGCAGCCCATTCGGCGCCGTCGGTGGGTTTCATGCAGCCATGGAACTTCATCCTGGTCCGCCAGCCACAGATGCGCGAGCGCGCATGGCAGGCCTTCCATCAGGCCAATGAGGAAGCCTGCGCGATGTTCGAAGGCGACCGCCGCGCGCAGTATCAGCGGCTGAAGCTGGAGGGCATCCGCAAGGCGCCCCTCAGTATTTGCATCACCTGCGACACCAAGCGCGGCGGCCCGGTCGTGCTCGGCCGCACCCATAATCCGGATACCGATGTCTACTCGACCGTCTGCGCCGTGCAGAACCTCTGGCTTGCCGCAAGGGCGGAAGGCGTCGGCGTCGGTTGGGTCAGCATCTTCCACGAGAATGCCATCAAGACAATCCTCGGCATACCCGAGCACGTCAAGATCGTCGCATGGCTCTGCGTCGGCTATGTCGACGAGCTCTACGACATGCCGGAACTCGCCGTGAAGGGATGGCGCGACCGCCTGCCGCTCGACAAGCTCGTCTTCGAGGAAGGCTGGCAGGATTGCGAGGACATGTGAGGGCTAGCCTACCGGCATACGATGCCTCAGCGGTTTGCTGGCTCTTTCAAGGCATAAAATAGCCCCACACACTTTTTCCGAGTGCACAGGGCTATCAAACTTCCGAATTCTAAATGCGGCCTCAGGCGGCTTTCGTCTTCACCCGCCGCGCCAGATGCGCCACGACATTCTCGATCATCCGCATGCCGGCATCGCCGCCGAGCGTCATGATCGATTCCGGGTGGAACTGTACCGCCGCGATCGGCTCCTTCACATGCTCGATGCCCATGATCGTGCCATCTTCGCTTTCGGCCGTGATCACGAAGTCGCGCGGCAGGCTCGACGGATCGGCAAAGATCGAGTGATAGCGGCCAACCGTCACTTCGCGGCCAAGACCCGAGAAAACGAGGCCGGGTTCGAGCACGCGGATGCGCGAGGGCTTGCCATGCATCGGGATCGCCAGATGACGCAGCTCGCCGCCATAGGCTTCGGCGAGCGCCTGCAGGCCCAGGCAGACGCCGAAGATCGGCAGGTTGCGCGCCCTCGCCTTCTTGATCGTCGCCTTGCAATCGAAATCCTTCGGATTGCCGGGACCGGGCGACAGCACGACGAGATCCGGATCGAGGCGGTCGAAGACCTCTTCCGGCACCGGTGTGCGCACGGTAGACACCGTCGCGCCGGTCTGGCGGAAGTAATTGGCAAGCGTATGGACGAAGCTGTCTTCGTGGTCGACGAGCAGGATCTTCACGTCCTTGCCGACGGAAGCGACGTCTCGTTGCTGTTTGCCGGAATTGCCGGTCTTGGCATCACGGATAGCGGAAAGCATGGCGGAGGCCTTCAGTTCGGTTTCGGCTTCTTCTTCCTCGGGGATCGAGTCGTTTAGCAGCGTCGCGCCGGCACGCACCTCGGCAATGCCGTCCTTGATGCGGACGGTGCGCAGCGTCAGGCCGGTGTTCATGTCGCCATTGAAGCCGACCATGCCGATCGCGCCGCCATACCAGGCGCGCGGGCTCTTCTCGTGGTTTTCGATGAAGCGCATGGCCCAAAGCTTCGGCGCGCCGGTGACGGTGACCGCCCAGGCATGGCTGAGGAAACCGTCGAAAGCATCCATATCGTCGCGCAGTCGGCCCTCGATATGGTCGACCGTGTGGATCAGGCGCGAATACATCTCGATCTGGCGGCGGCCGATGACCTTGACCGAACCCGGCTCGCAGACGCGGCTCTTGTCGTTGCGGTCGACATCGGAGCACATGGTGAGTTCCGACTCGTCTTTCTTGGAATTCAGCAGTTTCAGGATCTGCTCGCTATCGGCGATCGGATCGTCGCCGCGCTTGATCGTGCCCGAAATCGGGCAGGTCTCGATGCGGCGGCCCGACACGCGCACGAACATCTCGGGTGACGCACCGACGAGATATTCCTGATGGCCGAGATTGATGAAGAAGGAATAGGGCGACGGATTGATCGCCTTCAGGCGCTTGGAAATATCGGACGGCTTGCTCTCGCAGCGCTCCATGAACTTTTGGCCCGGCACCACTTCGAAGAGGTCGCCCTTGCGGAAGCTCTCCTTCGCCTTGACCACCAGCTCGGCATATTCGCCGGGGCGATGATCGCTCTTCGGCGGAATGGCATCGGTATGCCGGAACGGCTCGGGCGCGATCTCGCCCGACTTGCCTTCCGTGGAAACCTCGCCCTTGGCGAAATCGTACCGATCGATCCAGGCCTTGGCGGAATAGTTGTCCACTACCAGGATTTCGTCCGGCAGGTAGAGCACCATATCACGCTGGTCGTCCGGGCGCTTGAGCTTCAGATCGATCGCGTCGAACTGGAAGGCCAGATCGTAGCCGAAGGCGCCGTAGAAGCCGATGCTGGCATCGGCCTGCGAGTAGAAGAGATCGGTCACGGCGCGCAGCACCGTAAAGACCGTAGGCATCTTCGAGCGCTCTTCCTCGGTAAAAACCCGGTCGGGCGTCTTGACCGTCAGATCGAGCCGGCGCGGCGTCGAAGCGCCGAGCACGACCTCCGAAACCGTCTTCAGCTTCTCCGCGATGAAGCCGAGAATGACTTCGCCCCGCTCGTTATAGGCTTCGATCCAGACATCGCGCCCGTTGCAGGACAGGCCGAGCGGCGGGTCGACGATTGCGGTATCCCAACGCGTATAGCGGCCGGGATATTCGTAATTGGAGGAGAAGACCGCACCGCGGCGCTCATCGAGCTTGTCGATATAGGATGATACGGCATCCGCATAGGGCGTCGGCCGGCGCTGCCGGGTGACGGTGATACCACCCTTCGTCTCGTAGATTTCCGCACCATCATCCCGAAGGATCGTTACCATTGTTCCTCACTCCGTCGTCGGGCCCGGATGACAGGCGGCCAATATAACAAAAAAGCCGCCTCGAAATCTCGGGCGGCTCACTCGTCGTCTTTGAACACGATTGGTCGAGGCCGCCTCAGCGTGCCCACCACCAAACTGCAATGTTGTTCAAAGACGTGTTCATGGCGGGAATTGTTAGCGTGAGATGAGGGGATGCGCAAGCCGCAATCTTGGCGAACGGGCAGAAACGATTTTCCGTCTCTGCCCTCTTTCGTTACTGTTGCGTTCGCGCCGCCTCGAAGAACTGCTCCGGATTGTCCACTTCGACCAGCCGCTTCCGGTCGATCAGCCAGAAGCGATTGCCGACCGAACGCACGAAGCTGCGATCGTGCGAGACGAGAAGGCAGCTGGCCTCGTTCGCCGTGAGTTCGCCCTCCAGCGCCTCCTGGCCGTCGATATCCAGATGGTTTGTCGGCTCGTCCAGCAGGTAGAAATTGGGATTGGTCAGCCGCAGCGCCAGCATGGCAAGCCGCGCCTTCTGCCCGCCGGACAAGCGGCCGATCTCCTTCCCCTGCATATCGATACCGATGCCGACACCGACCAGCAGCGTGCGGGCTCGCTGCTCGCCAAGCTCGAACAGGCGCGTGATCATGCAGAGCGGCGTGTCCTTCTGACCGAGATTGGAGAGTGCCTGATCGCTGTAACCCAGCACGAGGGACGGCGTCGGCTTGATTGCGCCGCCGCCAGACGGATCGGCAATCGCCTTGCGGATCATCTCCACGAACCGCGTCTTGCCCGCGCCGTTCTGCCCGAGCAGCACGATGCGATCACCCTGGCAAAATTCATTGCTGACCGGTCTTGAACAGCAGCGTACCATCAGGCGTCGTCACCGAAGCATCCTCCAACGTCAGCAGCACCTTGGCGTGAATGCCACGATTGGCGAGCTTGATCGAGCCGGAGGAACGCTCGCGGTAGCTCGGTCTCGCGCTGTCCTCCAGGGTCTCTGCCCGCGCCTTCAATTGCTTCGTCTTGACGGTCAAAAGATCGCTGCCGGAATTGACGCCAAGATTGTAGAGCTTGGCCGCTTGATTGCGCAGCTGCTGTGCCGTCTTCATCTCCTTCTGATAACGGCGCTCGTCCGAGGCATCGACCTCATTGAGCGCCGCCCGCGCCCGACTATATGGCGAGCCATAGGTTTGCGACTGCTCCTGACGAAGGAACAGCGTCCGATTGCAGACGGCATCGAGAAAGGCGCGGTCGTGGCTGGCGATGATGACGGGCACATCGCGCGGCAAGGCGTTCAGCCAATCCTCCAGCAGCACGATCTTGGCGAGATCGAGATGGTTGGTCGGCTCGTCGAGCAACAGCACATCAGGCTCTGTCACCCAGACGCGGGCAAGCATGGCAAGCCTCTGCCAGCCGCCGCTGAGCTGAGCCAACGTCCTACCCCGCATCGCTTCGGGTACATCAAGCGAATCGAGAGCGACATCGACGCGCCAGCTTTCGCTCGCAACCTGCTCCTTGGGCAAGGCTTGCAGGACGGCCTCATAGAAGGAGACATCCAGCAGGTCCGCCGGCACATATTGTTCGAGATAGCCGACACGCAAGCCTCGCGCGCGGGTGATCTCGCCCGTCGTCGGCTCCAGCTGGCCGGTTAGGCAATTGAGCAGCGTGGTCTTGCCGCGCCCGTTTGCGGCGACGATGCCGATGCGGTCACCCGTATCCACCGTTAAGTTGAGATTGGAAAATAGCGGCGCACCCATGGTGACGCCCAGATTGCGGAGATTGATCAGAGTCATGGTCTTTTCCGGTCTCGATCGAGCATCTCAAGACATCGCCAGCGGCTCCTTTTGCCGCGCCAAACCGATGCCGAAGGCCCAAGCAGGCCAATGCTCGAAACATGTCGTGACGCGGCCACGCGGATGCTCAGGCTCACGTCGCCCAAAGGGCAGACCAGAAGGAATGAGCGAGTAACAGCCTCTGATCAGCCCTGCAAACGCATCTGCAGGGCACGAGTCGGACCGAACTGGCGAATATGCCAGACTATCTTGATCATATGGTCCTCCTCTCTTTCTCTCCCCGGTTAAAGACTACGGGGTTCGAATAACACCGAATATTGCGATTTATAATTGCACAAACCGCGAGACGCCACACATGAGGGCAAAAAGAGGCGATGCCGAAGCATCGCCCAAGTTTGCTGCATCGATGTCGGCTCAGAACCTTTGCGTCAGCGTCAGCTTGAAGGTTCGGCCGGGTTCCGAATAATAGGAAACGGGCTGGGTCAGCGTGCCGCTGTAGGACGGAGCATTGAGCGCGTCGTAGTAGGTCTTGTTGAAGATGTTGTAGACACCGCCGCGTATACTGAGACCCTTCACCTGCTCCGGCTCCCACCAGGCAGTCAGATCGAAGATGCCATAGGCGGGGGTCTGCAGCGTATCGCCCGTCTTCTTCGCTTCGCGAGCCGCGGTGACGAAGGTCAGATCCGTTCCCCAGACTTCCGTCGCATAGCCGACGGTAAAGGCCGCCTTGGCCGGAGCGACGGAATTGATCCATTGTCCGGTATCGGAGTCCTTGCCGTTCACATAGGCAAGCGCACCCTTGATGTGGATGCCGTTGTCGAACTTCTTGTGCGCGTTCACCTCGACACCGAACATGCGGACGCTGGCGCGGTTGAAATATTCGGTAATCCCGAGCGGATAGATGCCTGTCGGATCACGATAATTCAGCGTGTCGATGAAGTTCTTGTACTTGTTATAGAACGCACCGATATGGCCGCCGAAATCGTCGTCACCAAGGTTGGTGCCGATTTCGACGCCATTGCTGGTCTCGGGCTTCAGGTCGGGGTTACCGATGTTAACGTAGCCGCCGGGCACGCCGTAGTTGACGTAAAGTTCGCTGACACTGGGCGCACGGAAGGCCATCGCCCACTGCGCATAGAGTTCGACACTGTCCTGAGGCTGATAGGAGGCGCGCAGCTTCGGCGAGAAGCGGCTGTCGGACTGTCCAGGTGGCAGGCCATCGTAGTTGGCGCTATCGCGATAGGCAGCCGTGTTCTTCGGCGCGTAATCATACCAGTCGAAGCGCAGACCCGGCGTCAGATAGAAATTGCTGGAGCCCAACTCGATCTTGTCGTCGACGAAAACGCCGACGCGATTGCCGTCGACATCGGGCATATCGGACTGATTGGTGTGCAGGAAGGCGCAAGAAGCACGCCAGCGCGGGTTGCTGCAGCTATCCCTGCCGGCCGAATACTGGTGAACCTTGTCGAAGGCGACATCGAGACCGAAGGTCACCTGGTGATGCAGGTTGCCGGTGTCGAAAGACTTCGACGCATTGCCGCTGAAGCCGATACTGCGGTCTTCCATTTCATTGAGGCGGGAGTAGTCTCCGATAACGGACGTGTACCGATAGCCTGCTGTACCGGTTTCACGCACGAGATTCTGCCAATAGAAAACGGCATTGGCCGTATCAAGCAGTGACTCGGCGCTATCGGCTTCATATTTGTAATCGAGTGACACGCGATTGCGCTCGATATTGTCGGTCCCATTATAGTTGCCGGGCCGGAAGTTTCCGGTCGGGCTCTGCAGGGTCATCAGATCGGTGTCTTTATCCTTGTTGTAGTGCTCGGCCGTGATGCCTAAGGTGCCGACATCGGTATATTGGCGGATCTTGAACAGGCCGCTTCTCTGATTGTAATCAGCCGGATTGGCCTTTGTCCGCTTGGTCGAATAGCCGCCGACATCGCCGCTGTTCTCGAGCTCATGCCCATGCGTATAGCCGCCCTGGAAGAGAACGGCGGTGTCGTCGATACGCTTGGCGACGGCCGCGGCACCGCCGACACTCCGGTCGTCGCCGTTATAGCCGAACTTGAAGATGCCGCCCCAGGTCGAACCGGGCGTAATCAGATCTTCCGGCTCCAGCGTGCGCAGCACGAAGGCGCCTCCGAGAGCCCCCGAACCGGCACGGCTGGAATCGGCGCCGCGAACGACATCGACACTCGAAAGCGCATTGAAATCGAAGCTATTGATGCCACCGTCGGATTCGCGGGATGCATCGAGAAGGAAAGGAATTTGGATCCCGTCGACCGTCGTCAGCACGCGGTCATCGCCAAGGCCGCGAATGTTGACGCCGCCGGTCGTGCGGCTGAAGCCGACGCCGACCTCGGTGCTGCGGCCTAGATCTTCGATGCGCGTGATCTGTTTGTCCTCGATCTCTTTGGCTGTCGTCTCGCTGGCGGTCGGCGAGTCGACAAGCACATCCTTGTTCGCCGTGCCTTTGCCCTTCACGACAATCGGTTTCAGATTGGTGACGCGATCACCCTTGACGGCCTCGCCTGCCGCCTCATCATTCTGGGCCGCGGTTTGCGCAAGAGAAACTGTGGCTAGCCCAAGGGCCAGAAACGCGGTGCATGCCAAGAGGACCGAGCGGGATCGCCGGACAACCATAACCATTCCTTTCGAATTGCTTCACCGGGCTGGCTGGTTGCTGCTTCGAATGCAGGCAAGGGGCTGGCTAGGTTGGATCTGTTGACAGGCGGAAATATTTCGCCTTCTTTCCGCCGCATAAAAAACATGACTGTTTTTGTCAATATATTCGATACACACAATCATGAACAGAATTGTCATATTTTAAGACAAGCAGCGAGCGTTGCTGAATTGCAACGAAATGACAGTCTCAAGCGTTCTGAGGGAATCGTCGTTAGAATTGGCTGTTTTACCGGATGCTGTTTAGGATTGTTTCATTGAGCTCTGCCGTCGTCCTTCTCGCGGCCGCCTCTCTCCCGCAGGCCGGACCGGTACCCGAGGAAAAACCGGATCAACAACAGGTTCAACCGGATGACAAGGCGCCGATTCCGGTAGAAAAACCTGCTGCGTCGCCGGACGCCCCTGTCGTTCCAACGGAAAAGCCGGCGTCGCAACCGGAGGAGAAACCGGCATCACAGCCAGAGGAACAGACGACAGGCGAGATGCAAGGCCCACCCCGCCCGCCTTTGACCGTCGCGTCCGAGCCGGATGACGAACACCAGGCTTGCCTGAAGGCGCTGACCGCCATCGGAGCAACCTTCAAGGAGATCCCCCGCATCGACGAGGGCAATGGCTGCGGCATCGACAAGCCGATCGCACTTAGCTCCCCGTTGCCGGGTATTGAGTTCAAGCCGGAAGGGAAAATGCGCTGCGAAGCGGCTCTCGCCCTGGCACAATGGGTGAAGGAAAGCGTTATCCCCTCTGCCGCTGCATTGGATAATGGCAAGATCGTCGCCATCAACCAGGCCTCGACCTATGTCTGCCGGCTGCGCAACAATGCTTCCACCGGTAAGATCTCCGAGCATGCCCGCGGCAACGCCATAGATGTCGCGAGCTTCACCTTCGAAAACGGCAAGACCGTCGCAATCGAGCCGCGGCGCGAAGATCCGACGCTGACGGGTGCGTTCCAGCGCGCAACCAGCGCCTCCGCCTGCCTTTATTTCTCGACCGTTCTGGACCCGGAGAGCGACGCCGCGCACGAAACCCATTTCCATCTCGACGTCATCGAGAGGAATGGCGGCTTTCGCTATTGCCATTAGAAATGCGTCCCGGAATCGACGGGCACTTTGATCCTAAAAACCTAATCACACCCGAGGCCTGCGTTCGAGAACCATAGGTCCCGATAGATCGCAACTGCGGTTTCATCCGGCGCTCGATCTTGGGTGAGCCAGACCGATTGGATGGAGCGAGCCTCGCCGTCATGTGGAATTTTCATGGATTGCGTGGGATCCGAAGCTCCGATGCAGGGAATGAAATAGGCGGGCATCAAGGCGCGGGCGCTGAACCCCTGCTCTGCACGTGTGATCAGGACGGCAAGCCCGACCTTTTCATTCGCCTGCCAGGGCACGATGATCCGGCCGCCGGGGCGCAGGGCCTGCAACCACGATATCGGCGGCGCCACCACCCCCGCACTCACGTAGATCAGATCAGCCTCCGGAAGCTCCAGTTCCGTCGCATCGGCGCAGATGATGGACACGTTTTCGAATGGGGCGAGATTATCACGGGTGCGGCTGGCCAAAGCCTCGTCGATCTCGATAGCGTGGACTTCGCCGCCAGGTTCCACCAGCATCGACAGAATAGCCGTGTAATATCCAGTTCCCGCGCCAATCTGGATGACGGTCTCGCCGGGTTGCGGTGCGACGGCGCCCATGAAGGCGGCATGAAGAAACGGCTCTCCATTGTTGATGCCCTTGGATTTGTCCAATGCGACGAGCACATTCTGGTAAAGGAACGCAGGATCGGCATTTGGGGTTTCCAGGTAGCGGGCACCGGCCCCGATCTGCCAGGGCCCCGGCCCCATGAAGGCCTCGCGCCTGACGAGGCGAAAGGCCTGCTCCAGCCTTTCATCCGAAGAATTGCTGGCAGCCGCCATCATCTTCGCATGGAAATCCCGTATCTCATCCAAACTTGCACGGCTGTCAGCAGTCACGATCCGCCTCCACCTTAACCACGCTTGGACCGTGCCGATTTGCCTTCGGATTTTGCCAAGATCAATGCATTAGATACCGTAGCGGGATCGGATGACAACAGTTGCGCGCGGCTGGCGAACCAGCGCCTCATGACCGGCAAGTTGAACCGGATTCTGAACTTAAAACAGACCTTCGATGTAGCCCTGATCATTGAGGAAAATCCTCTCGGCCGCCGGCGATTTCGGCAGGCCGGGCATGGTCATGATCTCGCCTGTGATGACGACGACGAAGCCGGCGCCGGCCGAAAGCCGTACCTCGCGAATGGACACGATATGGCCCTCGGGCGCTCCTCGGACATTCGGATCGGTCGAGAAGGAATATTGCGTCTTCGCCATGCAGACCGGCAGATGGCCGTAACCTTGATCCTCCCAGGACCGGAGTTGATCACGCACGGACTTGTCGGCCGTGACTTCCCCGGCATGGTAGATCTTCGAGGCGACGATCTCGATCTTCTCCAGGAGGGGCAGGTCGTCCGGATAGAGCGGCTGGAACCTCGCCTGCCCGGATTCGGCAAGCTCCACCACCTTGTGCGCGAGGTCGGTTATCCCGGCCGAACCCTCTGCCCAGTGCCGGCAAAGGATCGCCTCGGCGCCGAGCCGTGCGACATAATTCTTCAGCGCCTCGACTTCGGCTTCCGTGTCCGAAACGAAATGATTGATGGCGACGACGACAGGCACCCCGAACTTGCGGACATTGGCGACATGCCGGCCGAGATTGGCGCAGCCCTTCACCAGGGCCTCGACATTCTCCTTGCCGAGATCGTCCCTCTTGACGCCGCCGTTCATCTTCAAGGCCCGCACGGTCGCGACGATGACGGCCGCATCCGGCGAAAGTCCGGACTTGCGGCATTTGATGTCGAAGAATTTCTCCGCTCCGAGATCGGCGCCGAAGCCGGCTTCCGTCACCACATAATCGGCAAGCTTCAGGGCCGTGCGTGTCGCGATCACCGAATTGCAGCCATGGGCGATATTGGCGAAGGGACCGCCATGCACCAGCGCCGGATTGTTCTCCAGTGTCTGCACGAGGTTCGGCTGCATGGCGTCTTTCAGGAGCACGGCCATGGCACCGTCGGCCTTCAGGTCGCGGGCATAAACGGGTGTGCGGTCGCGGCGATAGCCGATGATGATGTTGCCGAGCCGCTTTTCGAGATCCTTGAGGTCGGATGCCAGACAGAGGATCGCCATCACCTCGGAGGCGACAGTGATGTCGAAGCCGCCCTCGCGCGGAAAACCGTTCGCGACGCCCCCGAGCGACGATACGATATCGCGCAACGCCCGATCGTTCATGTCCATCGCGCGCCGCCAGGTGATGCGCCTGAGGTCGATATTCTGCTCGTTGCCCCAGTAGATATGATTGTCGATCAGCGCAGCGAGCAGATTATGGGCCGATGTGATCGCATGGAAATCGCCCGTGAAATGGAGGTTGATATCTTCCATCGGGATGACTTGCGCATAGCCGCCGCCGGCAGCCCCGCCCTTCACGCCGAAGCAGGGGCCGAGCGAGGCCTCGCGCACGCAGACTACTGCCTTCTTGCCGATGCGATTCAGGCCATCGCCGAGGCCGACCGTCGTGGTGGTCTTGCCCTCGCCCGCCGGCGTCGGATTGATCGCCGTAACGAGGATCAGCTTGCCGTCCTTCTTGCCGGCCTGAGCCTCGATAAACCCGGCACCGATCTTTGCCTTGTCGTAGCCGTAGGGCGCGAGCTCCTCCGCCGGGATACCGAGTTTTGCGCCGATCTCCGTAATCGGCAGCTTCTTTGCCGCGCGCGCGATCTCGATATCGGATGCCACAGTCGCCATAAGTCTCGCCCCGAACATACGGTCATTTCCCTGTCGGGATAAACCAATATCCATCGGGTGTGAATAGTTGGCGAAGCCCCTCCCTATCGGAAAGCGCCGCTTGTCTCATGGCGCGGGCGTGCCTATTTTCGGCATCCAATTCGAACCGAGAAAGAGGAAGAGATATAAAATCCCTGGAATTGCTGGTCGAGCGCATCATTCTCTCCAGTCGCTGGCTTCTGGTGATCTTCTATCTCGGTCTTGCCGCCTCGCTCGCCGTCTATGCCGTTTCATTCGCCTACAAGTTCTATAAGGTGGCGATCAATGTCTTCGGTTATGACGAAGCGGACATGATCCTCGCCATTCTCGGCCTCATCGACGCCGCCCTGGTGGCGAGCCTCATCGTCATGGTTATGATTTCCGGCTATGAAAATTTCGTCAGCCGTTTCGACGAAGCCGAAGGTGAGGTGTCCTTCCTCGGCAAGCTCGATTCGGGCAGCCTCAAGATCAAGGTCGCCTCGTCGATCGTCGCCATTTCTTCAATCCAACTGCTGCAGATCTTCCTGAACGCCACGCAGTACGACAATGCCAAGCTGATGTGGTTCACCATCATCCATCTGGCCTTCGTCGTGTCCGCGCTGTTGTTGGGCTTTCTGGAAAAGATCATGGCGAAAGCCAAAGCCAAGGATAGCTGAGGCCGGATCGGCGGCTACTTGCCGGCTATTGCCGATGCGCTGGTCATCGGCGCACCGGTCGTCGGCGCCTCGTTCGTCGAGGGTGCGGACGCGGCGCAATCGGATATCGATTGATTTTCCTTGCAGTTGCGCGCCGAAACCAGGGCGTCGGCATCGGCAGGCTCCGTCGTCAGCCTCAGCCTCAACGCGTCCATCCGCGAAATCAGATGAATGCCGTTCGGGTCGGTTCCCAGCATCAGATCGACAAGCCCCCGGTCTACGCCCATCTTGTCGAGAAAGGCCACCAGCCTCGCCCTCTGCGCCTTGTCGAGCTTCGTCGTGTCGTACTTGCCGACGAATTTACGCCCGATTTCCTTCTTGGAGATGACCCTGCGCCTGCCGTCCACCATCTCGTATTCGGTGCGGTACTGGACGCGCACCTCGCTATAGGTCGTCGTTATCTGATGAACGCCCAGCAGTGCGAAAGGGCTGGAAACGCGCTGGACACCGCCCGTAAAAAACAGCGGGCAGGCCGAAAAGCAGATTGCCCCATAGGAGAATGGCTGCCCCGTGATCGAGCCGTCCTTGGCAAAAGCCGCAGGGCAGATCGGCTCGGCATAGGGGCACGCCCGCGAGCGGGTGCGGCCGACTGCGATCGAGAGCTTCTGCTTGCGAATGATGCGAGCCATCTCCATGGCCGCCTTGACATCGCCACCCGGCGAACTGACAACGATGGGCAGTTTACGGCTGCCCACCTGCTTCAGAACTTTCTGCAGCTTCCGCGGCGTATCCGCCATGATCTGCCCTTCGGCGGAGATCCAGTCCGGACAAGTATCGTCGGCTCGGCACTGGCCCATCTCGCCGTGAACGAGCAGAAACCGCATCGGCGTGCCAGTGGCAGCGCCGGCCGCATCGGCCAGTTCAGGCGAAACCAGCAGAAGCGAAATGCTGGTGGCGAACCACAACAGCATGTGACAACAGCGCGCCGCAAACCGCGGGAAGAAGCGAAATTTCATAAGCTATACGCCTGCAAGCGATTACTTTGGCAAGACGGATAGCAACCGCTTTAGGCCTTCGCAAGGCGCACCGACGCGGCGATGCATCATTTGCTAAAGCTCCCACGCCGCCTGCAGCAAAGTCCCGCACGCAAGAAGCACATTTCCAGGAAATTGGCCGCGGCGAACTCAAAAGCGTGAAATCTTACGTCAGCTCGTTCCGTGGGACGGTAAAACTGCCAACAGGCATCCCTGACATATCCCTCGAGCACGGAACCCAGTTCAAAGCCTGCGTTTTTGGCTCGATTCGAGATAGTGAGAAAGCATCATAAGGCGGCTCCGCCCTCCTGGCGGTGGCGCAAAATGTATGATGGAACGGAGGTCCCGCCGGCTAAAGATCGCTCCGCATTATTGCCATTTTGGGCGAAGCCCTCGGGAAGATAGATTTAAATATTAAAATATATGAAAATGAAAATTATTTCTAGCCGTGTGGTATTTTTGAGTCTAGCATTCACTCATAAATTCAGTATTTGATAACGATAACACGCTGCGGGCGCCTTAACTCATATGTCCTATCTCATTGCTGCCGAGAGACAATTGCTGCTTTCTGCCGAGTTGGCTGCCGCTCGGACCCAGGCGGCGTTTGCATTAGCGCTGGAGCGGACAGGATCGGCTTTCGGCTTCAGCCATATGGCTATGATGAACGCGCCGGTTCCCGACGATACGATGATGACGCCGTTGCTTATCGACGGCACCGTGCCAGCACAGTTCGTACGCGAGTTCGATCGGCATCATCTGGTTCGCCGCTGTCCGATGCTGCTGCGCACGCGTGATTCGGTAATGCCGCGCGCGTGGCATCTGCTCGAAAAAGATGCCGAACCGGACGCCGATTTGCCGGATGAGCTTCGCGCACTCCTGATCAGCTACAATTGTCCGCTGAGCGTCATCATCCCGGTCAATGCTCCGGATGGCCAGCGCCTCGTCTTCTGGTTTATGGGCAATCGCGGCAGTCTCGGCCAGAGTGAAACCAACGAGCTCACCATGCTCATGCTGGAGGCGCTTGATTCCTATAATTGCCTCAAGCGCAACGGTGGTGCCGCATCGCATTCGCTTTCGGCGCGTGAGCTGGAGGTGGTTCGCTGGACTGCCCAAGGGAAAACCTCGGTCGAGATCGGCCAGATTCTTTCGCTCTCCGACCATACGGTCAACGCCTATATGATGAGCGCTATCAAGAAGCTCGATTGCGTCAACCGTACGCAGCTCGTCGCAAAAGCCATCCGCCTGAAGCTGATAAGCTAGCCGAACTCCCCTTCCAGTACTGTCTAAATTGAATCCGGCAGCCGTGCTCGTTTAGCGGCCACCCAGGACCGTACGGATTTCCACAAGGCTCGAGCGCACCCGCAGAATATGGAAGCCCATGGTCGCAAGATGGCTCGGCATGAAGGAGCTGTCTTCAGGCCCATTGGAAATGATGAAGGGCTGAATGCGCAAAGCCGTCTGCAACTGCGTCGTGACATCAGCCCAAAGCGCGCCGACATTACGCTCGGCGATCACCTGCTGGAAATCCGAGCGGGCCGCCGTCAGGATGCCGTAGCTCGCGTAAAGCTGACCATAGGCAAACCAGAAACGATCGTCAGCCCGCATATCCAGCCAGCCATAGCTGTGATCCCCCGCCCTTTTGGCCAATATATCCGCCGTGCTGCCGAGATCGTTGGCAATATGATCGACGAACTGAAGGAGATTGTCGGCACGTCCGTCGAAAATCGCCTTGCAGTTGCCAAGGTCGCTATTGAAGCTGCGCAGATTGCTCATTGCGGCGCGATAATAGCTTGGGCTCGGTGTTTTCGGTCCGAAGGGGTGCAGGCCGAAATACCAACTCGACTCGTCGAACTGCAGATTGCCCCGCGCCTTCTGCAGATCGCTGTTGATGCCGGATGTCCCGCGCACGCGGCCGAGCGTATCGACCAGTTCCGCCGAGGTGCGGCGAACCACGGAATTGATGCCCCGCTGGAAGGAAGCCTTGTTGTCGAGGAAGGGCGTGTCATCCCATGAAATGCCGAAGAAGCCGAGCTTGTAGAGCAGCATGGAGGAAATCCAGGCATTCTGGTTGACATTGAAATCGATCAGGTCGGTGGCAACGTCGACGACAGCCGAGGTTTGGCAGGTCTTGGGCGCCGTTGCGGCCGCCTGCTGACCGTCCGCCGCAGACAGTTCCTGACCTGCGGAATATTTGCGCTCGGAGAATTTGTAGATGTCCGGATAGGCCGGATTGAACCCGGTCCACACCTGCGTTTGCCAAACGAAATAGACGTAAAGCAGCGCCATCAGCGCCACGAAGGCGGCAAGCGGCAGCTTGATCAGCCAGTTGCCCTGCCGATACCAGCCATGAGCGGCAAGAAATGGCCAGCTTAGCCCGACGAAAACCAGTCCCACCCAGCGTGCAATAGCCGCCCAGATCCGCTTGAAGAACGCCGTGATCGAGTCAAGCATGGACACGCCTCCTAAACCCTATCGCGCATCCGCCGACATGCGAAGGACGCACCACACCAACCTGCGCAATTGACGTCGCGAAAAATCGCCGCGGTTCTCGGATCATTAAGTCCTTATCGCCACTCGCGTTCCAGCAAATATGTGTTGTCGAGAAAAACAACAACCGTCCGTATGGAATTTTCAGTGCCGGATGGCAATCATCCCTCAGGTTGCGTCTCTTCCGCCACTCCGCCCGGGTCCGCGGATGCTGGCAGCAGATGTGGCTCCAGCCGCCTCGTGAATACGGCATCGACGTGAGCCTTGCGCGCGGCGAGATCATGTCCCGCAAGCACATTCGCCTCGAACGCCTGGATCAGGCTCTCGACCGCCGCCGTTCGCGAACCCGTGGCCGATGCCGGCTCCGCTTCTGTCGCCAATGCCTTGAGCAAGGCGATCCGTTGCTCGATATCGACGGTCAGCTTGGCTGCCATGGCGCCGATGGCGGCGATCTGATTGTTCAGGGCGGCCGCCAGCCCTTCATAAATGTCTATGAGGCGCTGCCGCACGGTGCGGCGGGATTGAAGCTCCTGTTCTTGCCGCCGGATATCGTCCTGCTCGGCCACCAGAGCGCGATAATCCGCTTCTAGTTCGGACTGGAGATCGGCATGGCGCGAGGATGGGCGGTTGCGCCGTTGATACATGAGCTTTTCCGCCAGGGCATTGGCGCGGCGCTGCACCTCCTCGATCTGAATATCGAGTTTCCGCCGCCGCTCGATGGCGCCTTCGAGTTGAAGTTCGCACTCGTGAAAGCACCGCGAGAATACGGGTTTTGCCTGCTTGAAAAGAAGATCGAGTTCGGCCGATGCCGCAAGGGTTGCTTCGAGACTGACGATGATCTCATCCGGCTTCATGGGTTTGCGCGCCAGCCTCCGTCGGAGCAGGCTTGCATTTTCAAGGCCGATCTTCTCATTGAACAATCGCCGATGTTGCAGATCGAGCTCCTCCGTCGCATGATCCAGCTCCTTGACCAGCGAGAGGGCGACTGATTTCCAGCGGTCGAGCAGTTCGACCGCTTCGCGGACCAATGCTTCTTCGACAGGAAAATTGACGGCTGCGACGCGCTCGCTGTCCCTGGCGTGGCCGGCGAGCGTCGCCACTGCCGAATTTGCGTCGCCGATGGCGTCGTCTAGCGTCGTGCGCGCCTTGTCGAGCATGCCATCGAAGGAATGAGGCCTGAGCATAAAAGCATTCCCTCCCCTACCTTTGACGCAAGACTAGCCGCTTCCGGAGGAGAAGGAAATGCACGAAAACTATTGGGCAGCGGCAGGGTTCTTCAGATGGGCGATGCGAGTGTCGAGGTCTTTTTCGCTTTTCATAGCCGGGAACGCCATCCGGCAGGGCGGCTCCTTCACTCGCAGGTCATCGCCTCCTCCCAATGGCGACGGCAAAGCGAAACATATTTGTCGCTGCCGCCGATCTCGATCTGCGCGCCTTCGTGGACGACTTTGCCGGCGGCATCGAGCCGCACCACCATGGTCGCCTTGCGTCCGCAATGGCAGATGGTGCGCACCTCCCGCAACTCGTCGGCGATGGTCAGCAGTTCCTGCGATCCTGGAAACAGACGTCCGTGGAAATCCGTACGCAGACCGTAAGTCATGACCGGAAGACCGAGACGATCGACGATATGGGCAAGCTGCCAGACCTGCTCGCGCGTGAGAAATTGGGCCTCATCGACGAAAACGCAGGCAAGCGGCTCTTTCACATGCATTTCATCGACCATCGCATAGAGATCGTCGCTGGTTTCAAAGGGCAAGGCATCCATCGTCAGGCCGATGCGCGAGGAAATCGTACCGCGCCCGGCGCGATCGTCGAGGGCTGCAATGAAGGCCGCCGTACGCATGCCGCGCTCCTGATAATTATAGGCCGCCTGCAGCAGCATCGTCGATTTGCCGGCATTCATCGTCGAATAATGGAAGTAGAGTTTGGCCATGACATTCTCCTTGAATGTTTCATGGTTGCTGCGCGACGATAAGGAAAGATGGTCTCGGCGAAAACCACAGGATTCAGGCGCGCTTCACCAAGGGGCAAAAGCTTTGACCACCGGCGGACAGAAAAAGACAGGCGTCGCATTCAGCCCCCTCAAACCGCCGCAAATGCACTGTGGTCGCTTGAAAATGTCAGTTATTGATGGTTGCTTGGGAACGTTAGACTGGGAGTCACGCAATGATAAAAATGACCCTTACTGCATTCGCTTTCGCTTCAACTCTCTCCGCATTGACATTGGGAGCCACCACGGCCTCCGCAGCCGAACCGGCAAGCTGTGGCACCGTGCACTTTGCCGATGTGGGCTGGACCGACATCACCTCCACCACGGCAACCGCCTCCACTCTTCTGAAGGCGCTCGGATACGACACCGACGTCAAGGTGCTCGCCGTGCCGGTGACCTATCAGTCGCTGAAGAACAAGGATATCGACGTCTTCCTCGGCAACTGGATGCCGTCGATGGCCGAGAACATCAAGCCATTCGCCGCGGACAAGTCGGTCGAAACCGTGCGCCCCAACCTGGAAGGCGCGAAATACACGCTCGCGACCAACGAAAAGGGCGCCGCGCTCGGCATCAAGGATTTCAAGGATATTGCCGCCCATAAGGACGATCTCGATGGCAAGATCTACGGTATCGAGCCGGGCAATGACGGCAACCGTCTGGTTATCGACATGGTCGACAAGAACACCTTCGGTCTCAAGGGCTTCGAAGTGGTTGAATCCTCCGAGCAGGGCATGCTCGCCCAGGTCGCCCGCGCTGATAAGGAAGGCAAGCCGATCGTCTTCCTCGGCTGGGCACCGCATCCGATGAACACCACCTACAAGATGACCTATCTTACGGGCGGCGACGACGTGTTCGGACCGAACTTCGGCGGTGCGACCGTCTATACAAACGTCCGGGCCGGCTACCTCCAGGAATGCCCGAACGTCGGCACTTTCGTCAAAAATCTGGTCTTCTCGCTGCCGATGGAAAACGAAATCATGGGCAAGATCCTGAACGACGGCAAGGACCCGGAAGTTGCAGCGACCGAATGGCTGAAGGCCAACCCCGCAGCAATCACGCCGTGGCTCGCGGGCGTCACCACCAAGGATGGTGGTGACGGCCTGAAGGCGGTCAAGGCCAAGCTCGGCCTGTAATACGAGGATGCATGGAGGGGCGGCCAAACCGCCCCTTTCTCTTCCTTGAACGGACTGCTTGCTTTCGCGTCCCGCCATATCAAGGACAATGGTCCGCCTGGCGTGACAGATCGTTATTCTGCGGCGGCACCTCCGGCATCATACGCAACAATCGGAAACGCCGCCCCAATCATGGGCAAAGACGTGAACTGGTTAACCGATTACCGCATCCCCATCGGGCCATGGGCCAAAGCCGTCGTCGACTGGCTGACGAGCAATGTCACATGGTTCTTCGACGGCCTTTCCTTCGTTGTCGCCCATGGAATCAACGGGCTGCTGTTCCTCTTGCAGGCGCCGCATCCGCTGATCGTCGTCGTTGTCTTCACGGCAATCGCCTACTGGATGCGCCGGAGCGTCACGATCACCGTCCTTACCTTGATCGGCCTGCTGATCACCATCAACCAGGGCTACTGGAAAGAGACGACCGAGACGCTGGCACTGGTATTGGCCTCCACCTTCGTATGCATGCTGGTGGGCGTTCCCCTCGGCATTGCGGCTGCACGCCGACCGTGGCTCTACGCCATCATGCGGCCGATCCTCGATCTGATGCAGACCATCCCGACCTTCGTTTACCTGGTGCCGGCAATGATCCTGCTCGGCCTTGGCATGGTTCCGGGCCTGGTTGCCACCGTCGTCTTTGCTCTTCCCGCACCGATCCGCATGACCCGCCTCGGCATCATTTCCACTCCCCCTTCGCTGGTGGAGGCAGCCGAATCCTTCGGCGCGACGCCTCGCCAGGTTCTGCGCAAGGTCGAGCTGCCCTTTGCCACGCCGCAGATCATGGCCGGCCTGACGCAGACCATCATGCTGTCGCTCTCGATGGTCTCGATCGCAGCGCTCGTCGGCGCTCCCGGCCTCGGCGTGCCCGTGCTGCGCGCGCTGAACAGCGTCAATGTCGCCAAGAGTTTCGATTCCGGCGCATGCATCGTCATCCTCGCGATTATTCTCGACCGTATGTTCCGCGCGCCCGGCGAAGGAGACCGCTCATGACCGTCGCCGTCGATTTCAAAAATGTCAGCATCATCTTCGGCGACCGTCCCGACGCCGCCCTGAAACTCGTCGACGGAGGCAAGTCGCGCGACGAGATCGGCAAATCCACCGGCATGGTGCTCGGCGTCGCAAATGCCTCGCTGCAGATCGAAGAAGGCGAAATCCTCGTGCTCATGGGCCTGTCCGGCTCCGGCAAATCGACGCTGCTGCGCGCCGTCAACGGCTTGGCGCCGGTGGTGCGCGGCGAAGTCTCCGTCAACACCAAGAACGGCGCCGTCAGCCCCTATTCCTGCAGCCCCAAGGCTCTGCGCGATCTGCGCATGCATACGGTCTCCATGGTGTTCCAGCAGTTCGCTCTGCTGCCATGGCGGACGGTCGCCGACAATGTCGGCTTCGGGCTCGAGCTCGCCGGCGTGCCGGATGCGGAGCGCAAGAAGCGTGTCGACGAGCAGCTCCAGCTCGTCAACCTCGCACAATGGGCCAATCGCAAGGTGAATGAGCTTTCGGGCGGCATGCAGCAGCGCGTCGGCCTCGCCCGCGCCTTTGCGACCGGGGCGCCGATCTTGCTCATGGACGAGCCGTTCTCCGCGCTCGACCCGCTGATCCGCACCCGCCTTCAGGACGAACTTCTGGAATTCCAGCGTCGCCTGAAGCGCACGATCCTTTTCGTCAGCCACGATCTGGACGAGGCATTCCGCATCGGCAACCGCATCGCCATCATGGAAAGCGGCCATATCATCCAGTGCGGAACACCGCAGGAGATCGTCAAGAACCCGGCCGATCAATACGTAGCCGATTTCGTGCAGCACATGAACCCGATCAGCATGCTGACGGCACGGGACATCATGCAGCAGGGCATCGGACATTCGGCCAATGCCGGTTCCGTCACCGCCACTGCAACCGCGACAACGCCGCTTGTCGACATCCTCGACGCTCTGACGCGCCAGCCTGGCAACATCGGCGTTGTTGACAACGGCACGATTATCGGAACGATCTCGGCACAAGACGTGGTGGCGGGCCTGACCAGCCATCGGCGAAAGGAGTAGTCGTTCGCCACTGCTCCTCAATTCACGGAGCAGGCAATGAACGACAAGCCATCGGTGATAAGGGAAACGGATGAGGATGCGCGCAAACAAGCGCGCGACCTTATGCGCTCTGCCGGACATGCGGCCTTGGCCGTTATCGATCCCGACACCGGCTTTCCCTCCGTCAGCCGCGTCCTGACCGTCATCGACGCCGATGGTGCTCCGGCCATTCTGGTCTCTGGCCTTTCCTCGCATACCAAAGCGCTGATGAAGGACGGTCGCGCTTCCGCGCTTTTTGGTGACCCCGGTAAGGGCGACCCTCTCGCTCATCCTCGCTTGACCCTGCGATGCAACGCGCAACGCGTCGATCGCCGGAGCCAGGCACATGAGCGCATTCGCGCACTTTTCCTCAACCGCCATCCGAAGTCCAAGCTCTATATCGACTTTCCGGACTTCTGCTTCTTCCGCCTTGTTCCTCTGGACGCCAGCCTGAATGGCGGCTTCGGAAGGGCTTATATCTTGTCCTCGCAAGACCTTGCGATGCTTTAAACCGAAAACAAAGCGCGCCGGAATAAGTCATACAATAGTGCGAGAATTAGTAGTCGGAGAGCTCGGAGTAGAAATGGCTATTATTGGCAGATTGCAAATCTCAGGTGACCAAATTTGGTACATTAGCCTCACCAAAGCGATAAGAATCGACCTATTTTGGTCTAATCGAGCCTCCCCTTGGGGTGTTGGAGACGCCCGCACCATCGCAGGAGCATCATACGTACATACCTAAAACAGCATACTCGATACCTTAAATTTAGGTATATACAATCTTTGCCCCGTCTTGGTATTGTTAGATATCGGTAAGAGCCGGGTTGGAAATAGCAAAATTTCCGATGTAAGCTCCGTATTTGGAAGTTTAGAAGATGAAGACAAGAAATTTGGCCGAACACTCTAATGTTGCGGCAGCATTATTATCAGCAATGGCGAACCCGAAGCGCCTTTTGATCCTTTGCAGCCTCGTTAAAGGCGAAGTTCCAGTTGGCGTTCTTGCAAATCAGGTCGGTCTGAGCCAATCAGCACTTTCCCAGCATCTTTCGAAGCTTCGCGCCCAGAAGCTGGTCAAGACGCGTCGCGATGCTCAAACGATTTACTACTCCAGTACATCGGAATCCGTGATCCGTGTTCTCGAAACGCTGGAAGACATTTATTGCGAGCCGGAAAAAAGTAGATCGGCTGCCTAAGAGCTAAGATGGCTCCTGGCCTGCCGGCACATGATCTTTAGGGGACACTTTAAACCTCGGAAGATCGACTTGCTTTCATTACCAGCCGTTTTGCTGCTTTAACTGGCAAATCCTAGGATTTGCCAGTTTTTTCATGTTCAGACGCCCACGATGCTTCGTCGCGCGATTCCTTGCCCGCGACTGTCGATACGCGTAGTTCGACGCTCAACCTGCCTCCCCCAGCGCTATCTTTGCCTTGACGCCAAAGGGGCGGCTGATAATTTGACCAAGCAGTAAATATAATAGCGCGGCGTGGGGCCGTGGCCGGGAAACAGGCCCCCGAATGGCCATTGGAGAACAGCATGTCGGACCGTTTGAATGCCACCCCTAACGATTTGCGCGCCTTCTGGATGCCGTTTACGGCCAACCGCCAATTCAAGAAGGAACCGCGCCTCTTCGTCAGCGCCAAGGATATGTATTACACCACTCATGACGGTCGCCAGGTGCTGGACGGAACCGCGGGCCTTTGGTGCGTAAACGCCGGGCACTGCCGCCCGAAGATCACCGAGGCCATCCGCGAGCAGGCCGGCGAACTCGATTATGCACCTGCCTTCCAGCTCGGCCACCCCAAGGCCTTCGAGCTGGCGAACCGGCTGGTCGATATTGCCCCCGAGGGCATGGATCATGTTCTTTACACGAATTCGGGTTCGGAATCGGTCGAAACCGCGCTCAAGGTCGCGCTTGCCTATCACCGCGTGAAGGGCAATGGCTCACGCTTCCGTCTCATCGGCCGCGAGCGCGGCTATCACGGCGTCAATTTCGGCGGCATCTCCGTTGGCGGCATCGTCACCAACCGCAAGATGTTCGGCACGCTGCTGACCGGCGTCGACCACATGCCGCACACGCATGTTCCCGGCAAGAACGCCTTCACGCGCGGCGAGCCAGAGCATGGCGGCGATATCGCCAGCGAACTGGAGCGTATCGTCACTCTGCATGACGCCTCCACGGTCGCAGCCGTCATCGTCGAGCCGATTGCCGGATCCACCGGCGTGCTCATCCCGCCGAAGGGCTATCTGCAGAAGCTGCGCGAAATCTGCACAAAGCACGGCATCCTGCTGATCTTCGACGAAGTCATTACCGGCTTCGGCCGCCTCGGCACTCCCTTCGCTGCTCAGTATTATGATGTGAAGCCGGATATCATCACGACAGCCAAGGGCCTCACCAATGGTGTCATCCCCATGGGCGCGGTCTTCGTCACCTCGGAGATCCATGACGCCTTCATGCAGGGACCCGAGCACATGATCGAGTTCTTCCACGGCTACACCTATTCCGGCAATCCGATCGCCTCGGCCGCGGCGCTTGCGACGCTCGACACCTACAAGGAAGAAGGCCTGCTGACGCGCGCAGCCGAACTTTCCGACTACTGGGCCGATGCCCTGCATTCCCTAAAGGACTGTCCGAACGTCATCGACATCAGAAACACCGGCCTGATCGGCGCCATCGAACTCGACCCGATCGCCGGCGAACCCACCAAACGCGCCTTCACCGCCTTCCTGAAGGCCTACGAAAAGGGCCTCCTGATCCGCACTACAGGCGACATCATCGCGCTCTCGCCGCCGCTGATCATCGAGAAGCACCACGTCGACGAGCTGTTCGGCAAGTTGAGAGAGATCTTGCAGAATAATATCTAAGGCCTAAGCTCAAACAATCTCCGCCCCTCACGCCTCCTCTTGTATGAGCAAGAGAGCCGGCGTGAGGGGCGATCCATATGCGAGGGACGAATGACCACCAAACTCGAACGCTATATCGACCAGGGCGTCGGCCGGGAACCTGCCGATATCGTGCTGAAGAACGGACGGTTCTTCGATCTTGTGACGGGCGAGCTGGTCGCTTCGGACATCGCCATCTCCGGCGATCGCATCGTCGGCACCTGCGGCGAGTATCATGGTCGTCAGGAAATCGATATTGCCGGCCGGATCGTCGTGCCGGGCTTCATCGATACCCATCTTCATATCGAGTCTTCGCTGGTGACCCCGCTCGAGTTCGATCGCTGCGTCCTGCCCTACGGCGTCACCACCGCCATCTGCGATCCGCATGAGATCGCCAATGTGCTCGGTACCGAAGGCATCCGCTATTTCCTGGATTGCTCGCTGGAAACGATCATGGACATCCGCGTCCAGCTCTCCTCCTGCGTGCCGGCAACGCATCTGGAAACCTCCGGCGCTGACCTGCCGATCGAGAAGCTCCTGCCGTTCCGCGGTCATCCCAAGGTCATCGGCCTTGCCGAATTCATGAACTTCCCCGGCGTGGTCCACAAGGATCCCGTCTGCATGGCGAAGCTCGAGGCCTTTCAGGGCGGCCACATCGACGGCCATGCACCGCTTTTGCGCGGCAATGATCTCAACGGCTATCTCGCGGCCGGCATCCGTACCGAGCATGAATCGACGACATCAGAGGAAGCGCTGGAAAAGATCCGCAAGGGTATGCATATACTCGTGCGCGAGGGATCGGTTTCCAAGGATCTGCACGCGCTGATGCCAATCATCACCGAGCGCCTGTCGCCTCATCTCGCCCTTTGCACCGATGACCGGAACCCGCTCGATATCGCCGAACAGGGCCACCTCGATTACATGATCCGTACGGCGATCGCCCATGGCGTCGAGCCACTGGCGATCTATCGCGCCGCCTCCATCTCCGCCGCCCGTGCCTTCGGCCTCAAGGATCGCGGTCTCGTGGCACCGGGCTGGCGCGCCGATCTCGTCGTTATCGACAGTCTCGAAAGCTGCAAGGCCGAGATCGTCTTCTCGGCAGGCCGTCTTGTTACCCCCGAACTCTTCGCGACCCGAAATTCCGTCGCACCTGTCGGCCTCGACAGCGTCGAGGCCCGCCCGATCAATGCTGCCGATTTCGGTGTGCCGGTAACGGAAGGCGAAAGCTCGGTCATTGGCGTGACGCCTGGCAAGATCATCACCCAACATCGCCGCCATCGCCTGCCGGCCAAAGGCAACCAGACCGATATCGATCTAGGCAACGACATCATCAAGGTCGCCGTTATCGAGCGGCACGGCAAGAACGGCAATCATGCCAACGGCTTTGTCCAAGGCTTTGGCTTGAAGAAGGGTGCGATCGCGTCGACCGTCGGCCACGACAGCCATAATATCTGCGTCGTCGGCGTCAGCGAGGACGATATGGCGCTTGCCGCCAACCGCCTCAGTGAGATCAATGGCGGCTTCGTCGTCGTCGAGAATGGCGTCGTGACAGGCGAAATCGCCCTGCCGGTCGCCGGCTTGATGAGCCTGGAGCCCTATGAAAGCGTGCGGGACACGCTGCACCATCTGCGCCAGGCAGCCTATGCCCTGGGCGCGACGCTGGAAGAGCCCTTCCTGCAGCTCGCCTTCCTGCCCCTGCCCGTCATCCCGCATCTGAAGATATCGGACCGGGGCCTGGTCGATGTCGACAAGTTCATGCTGATCGGCTGACGGCGACACTTATTCGTCCATCCTTGTCTCGATCCCCGAGGCTGTCTTATCGTGTCCGCTTATAGGCTCGGAAACCGCAGGGAGGGGATGGTGCGAAACTTCGCTTATGCGACCAGTTGGCAGCTACTTGCGCTGCTGTTGATCGCGACTTTTCCTGCATCTCAGGCGCGAGCCTTCATGCCTGATGATGTTTACACGAGCGTCTGCGTCGTTACCGGCCAGGGACCGGAAAATCGAGCCAAGGGCTTTGCCGATTGTCTGGATAAGGTTCTGCCGCGCGTTTCCGGTAACTCGAGATTGGCTGATAGCCCTCTCATGCGGACCGCTCGCGAGCATGCGGCCGACTACATCGAGAACTTCACGTATCGCGACAGGCTCGCGGGCCGTCCTATCCATGATGAGCAAGGCACCCACGACCGCCCCTTCGACCTCATATGCCGCTTTCGCAAGGAACGCCTCGATGATCTGCTCGAGAGGCTTGGCACCCGCCCGTGGCTCGCCAAGCGGCCTGTGCTCGAAATCCTGTTGACCGTCCGTCGTGGTGACTTGAGCTATCAGGTAACGGCCGGGAGGGGCCGCGATCTGGCCATGCGCGAAGCATTCACCGCAGCGTCCGATCTCACGGGCATCGACGTCGTTTTCCCTTCCGAAGGGAGGTTGCAAGCCGATTCGACAGCAGGCGCGATTCCCTTATCAGGCGATTTGGAGTGGAATGAGAGCGCCCTGGGCTGGGTCGCGACATGGACGCTGAGCGATCAGCAAAACGGCATTGAACCGCATGACGTGACGTGGCAGGTGCGAGGCGTGAGTTTCGACGATGCGTTCCGCGCGG
Source organism: Rhizobium sp. JAB6 (assembly GCF_003024605.1). Lineage (GTDB taxonomy): Bacteria > Pseudomonadota > Alphaproteobacteria > Rhizobiales > Rhizobiaceae > Rhizobium. The sequence goes on from NZ_PYJQ01000009.1 coordinate 645,533, forward strand.
CGCTTCAGGGTGCCGCGCAGATTCTATCGCGAAACGGTGAACCCGCCGGCGCCTTCGCCCCTGTCAAACAATAGGCCTTCGGCCAACTTCGATCATTCCACCCGGCCGCAATAGACGTCCAGCGCGGCAAGCGCCACCAACGATCCCGCATCGGCCGTGGCGAAGCCTGGCATGGCAATCGTCTTGCCGAGCTTGATGTCCGTCGGCAGCGCGACCTTCACCGGCTTGCGCGAAAGATTGAAGATGAACAGCAGCGTCTCCTCGCCCTTGGAGCGGGTGAAGGCAAGAACGTCTTCCTCCGTGTCTAGGAAGGTCATGTCGCCGTCGCGCAAGGCCGCATGCTCCGCGCGGAAGGCCAGCGTCTGCCGATAGTGATGCAGCACGGAATTCCCATCTGCTTCCTGCTTGTCCACCGCAAGGGCCGCATGCTGATAGGGAACGGGCAGCCATGACTTGTCGGCCGTCGTAAAGCCCGCATGAGCGCGGCCCGCTTCCCAGGGCATTGGCGTGCGGCATCCGTCACGCCCCTTGAATGCGGGCCAGAAGCGAATCCCGTAGGGATCGCGCAGATCCTCGAAGGCTAGCTCCGCCTCCGGCAGGCCGAGTTCTTCGCCCTGATAGAGGCAGATCGAACCGCGCAAGGTGGAAAGCAGCGAAATCGCAAGCTTTGCAACGCGCGGCTGCTCCTCCGGCGTTTTGGCGAAGCGGCTGACGTGACGCCGGACATCGTGGTTGGAAAACGCCCAGCAAACCCAGCCATCGACCACATTGTCCTGAAAATCGCTGACGCAGCGCCGGAAATGAGCCGGCGTGAAATTTGGCCCGAGCAGGTCGAACGTATAGCACATATGCAGCTTGTCGCCGCCGGTCGTATAGGCGGCGACCGTCTCCAGCGAGCGTGCGCCGTCACCCACTTCGCCGACGGTCGTGCGGTTTTCGTATTGATCGAGCAACACACGCAACCGCTTCAGGAAACCGATATTCTCAGGCTGGGTCTTATCGTACAGATGGCTCTGCATCCCGTAGGGATTGGTTTCGGGCGAGTCGAGCCCGCCGGTCGCAACGATGGCGGGCGGATTGTCGCGAAGCTTCTTGTCGCAGAAATAATAGTTGACCGTATCCAGGCGGAAACCGTCCACGCCGCGATCAAGCCAGAATTTCAGGGCCGAGAGCACGGCATCCTGAACCTCCGGATTGTGGAAATTCAGATCCGGCTGCGAGGTCAGGAAATTATGCTGGTAATATTGCCGGCGGACGCCATCCCACTCCCAACCCGGGCCGCCGAAGATCGACAGCCAGTTGTTCGGCGCAGTGCCATCCGGCTTCGGATTGGCCCAGACATACCAGTCCGCCTTGGGATTGTCGCGGCTTGCACGGCTTTCCACGAACCAGGGATGCCGGTCCGAGGTGTGCGAGATAACCTGGTCGATGATGACTTTCAGACCGAGGTCGTGCGCTGCCGACATCATCTGGTCGAAATCGGCAAGCGTGCCGAAGATCGGATCGACATCGCAATAATCGGCGACGTCATAGCCCATATCGGCCATCGGCGAGGTGAAGAAGGGCGCCAGCCAGATCGCATCGACCCCAAGGGCGGCAATGTGAGGCAGGCGCCGGGTGATCCCCTTGATGTCACCAAGCCCGTTGGCATCGGTGTCCTGAAACGACCGCGGGTAGACCTGATAGATTACGGCGCCGCGCCACCAGTCGGCTCCCGCCGCTTTATTCGTCGATTTCATCAAAACCGCCTCGATATCGCACAAGGCCTCCCAGTTTGCACACTCGGACGCAGGCGGCAAGCCGCAAATCGGCCGCTCCGGTAAACCCAACCCACGGACGATAAATTCGCAGTATCAATTTTAGAGAATTATCAATATGAAAGTTCACACGCTAAGCATGCCCGACTTTTTTTAACTTGAATGCGACGTCGCTTTCGATAACTTCCCGCATTGACCTGCACGTACAGGTCACCTGCGGGATCAAAAACACCCTTGTAAAACAAGGACAATAACTCCAGAAAGGTGGGAAAAGGTATGACTCATTTCACCAGAAAATTCCTAGCGACAGCTCTCGTCAGCACGATATTGAGCTTCTCCGCGCACGCTGCCACACTGAATATCCACAACGGCGGCGACCCGACTTCCCTCGACCCGCAAAAGATTTCCGGCGATTGGGAAAACCGCATCGACGGCGATATTTTCGAAGGACTGGTGACCGAAGATCCCAAGGACAACCCAATTCCCGGCCAGGCTGCAAGCTGGACCATCTCTCCCGACCAGAAGGTCTATACCTTCAAGCTGCGTGACGGCATCAAGTGGTCCGATGGCCAGCCGGTGACGGCACAGGACTTCGTTTTCGCCTTCCAGCGCCTTATGGATCCGAAGACCGCCGCCCAGTACGCCTATCTGCAGTACACGATCAAGAACGCGGAAAAGATCAACAAGGGCGAGATCAAGGATCCGACCCAGCTCGGCGTCAAAGCAATCGACGACAAGACACTGGAAATCACGCTTGAAAACCCAACGCCTTACTTCCTCAACGCCCTGATGCATTACACGGCCTATCCGCTGCCGAAGCATGTCGTGGAAGCCAAGGGCGATCAGTGGGTCAAGATCGAGAACATCGTCACCAACGGCCCCTATAAGCCCGTCGAATGGGTGCCGGGTTCGCACGTCACCACGGTCAAGAACGATCAGTATTATGACGCCAAGGACGTGAAGATCGACAAGGTCAACTTCTACACGCTGGAAGATCAGGCCGCCGCCTTGAAGCGCTATCGCGCCGGCGAATTCGATATTCTGACCTCCTTCCCGGCCGACCAGTTCGAATGGATCCAGAAGAACCTCCCCGGCCAGGCACATGTGGTGCCCTTCCTTGGCACCTACTATTACGTCATGAATGCCACCAAGCCGCCCTTCAACGACAAGCGCGTCCGCCAGGCTCTCTCCATGGCCGTCAACCGCGAGGTCATCGGCCCGAAGATCCTCGGCACCGGCGAACTGCCGATGTATTCCTGGGTCCCGCCGGGCACGGCCAATTACGGTGAGCCAGCCTATGTCAGCTGGAAGGACGAGCCTTACAAGCAGAAGGTCGAAGAGGCCAAGAAGCTCCTGAAGGAGGCCGGCTTCGGCCCCGATCATCCGCTGAAGGCTCAGCTGCGCTACAATACCAACGACAACCACAAGCGCATCGCCGTTGCGATCGCCGCCATGTGGAAGCCGCTCGGCGTTGATATCGAGCTTTATAACACCGAGACCAAGGTGCATTACGATGAAATGCAGCGCGGCGAGGTGCAGATCGGCCGTGCCGGCTGGCTCGCCGACTACAATGATCCGATCAACTTCCTGAACCTGCTGTCCACCGGCGTCGAAATGAATTACGGCCGCTGGAGCAACAAGGACTACGATGCTCTGATCAAGCAGGGCAATGAAGAGACCGACCTGAAGAAACGCGCCGAAATCTATAAGAAGGCCGAGCAGCTCGCCCTCGACGACAGCGCCGCGATTCCGATCTACTACTACGTTTCCCAGAACATCGTCGCCCCGAAGGTCCAGGGCTTCGTCGATAATATCCAGGACATCCACCGCACGCGCTGGCTGTCGATCAAAGAATAATTGGGAACAGGCTCTCTCCCGGAGACAACCGGGAGGGAGCCGTCTAAGACCATGTTTGGCTACGCTCTCCGTCGTTTGCTGTCGACAATCCCCGTCTTGTGGATTGCCGTGACAGTGTGTTTTTTCATTCTGCGCCTCGCTCCTGGCGGCCCTTTCGATGGCGAAAGGCCATTGCCGCCCGAAGTCAAAGCCAATCTCGCGGCTCACTATAACCTCGACAAGCCGCTGGTTGAGCAATACCTGATCTATGTCGGCGACGTCATGAAGGGCGACCTTGGCCCCTCTTTCGCCAATCAGGACTTCACCGTCACACAGCAGATCATGTCCGGCTTCCCTTACACGCTGACCATCGGGGGCTCCGCCTTCGTGCTCGCGACGGTCGTCGGCGTCTTCATAGGCTGTCTTGGGGCGCTTTATCAGAACCGCGCGGCCGATTATTGGCTGGGCGGCGGCCTTCTGATCGGCCTTGTCATGCCGAACTTCCTCATAGCGCCGATCCTTCAGCTCGTTTTCGGCAATACGCTCGGCTGGCTGCCGGTGGGCGGCTGGGGCGATGGCTCGTTCAAATTCCTGATCTTGCCCATCGTCGTCCTGACCCTGCCGCATGCGGCCCGTATTTCGCGCCTGATGCGCGGTTCGATGATCGAGGTGATGAGCCAGAACTTCATCCGCACCGCCAAGGCCAAGGGCATTGGCCCGCGGCTGACGATCATGCGGCACGCGCTGAAGCCGGCCATGATGCCCGTCGTCTCCTATCTCGGGCCTGCGGCGAGTTATCTGCTCACCGGCTCGCTGGTGGTCGAAAGCATCTTCGGTCTCCCCGGCGTCGGCCGCTACTTCGTCGGCGCAGCGCTCAACCGCGATTACGGCATGGTCCTCGGTACGGTCATTTTCTACATGGTCCTGATCGTGGTCCTCAATCTGCTGGTCGACATCGCCTATGCCTGGCTCGATCCGAAAGTGAGAATGCGATGATCCTCAATTCCGCCAAGAGAGAATTGCTGGAAGCGGAATTGCTTTCGGCAGAAGGGCTCGCACCCAAGGGGCGGTCCCTCAGCGGCGACGCGATGCGTCGTCTCCTGCGCAACAAGGCGGCGGCACTTTCGCTGGTCATATTGGCCGTGCTGGTCCTGGCCGCCATATTCGGCCCGTATTTCCTGCCCTTCAACTACGAGGATCCGGACTGGACCTCCTTCCGCGGCGCTCCGGACTTCGCCGCCGGCCACTATTTCGGCACCGACGGCAACGGCCGCGACCTGCTGGCGCGCACGCTCTACGGCACCCGCGTCTCGCTGACGGTCGCACTTGTCGCAACCCTCGTCTCGGTCGTCATCGGCGTGCTCTATGGCGCCGTTGCCGGCTATTTCGGTGGCCGCGTCGATGCCATCATGATGCGCTTCGTCGATATCATGTACGCCCTGCCTTATGTTCTTTTCGTCATCCTGCTGATGGTGATCTTCGGCCGCAACGTCTATCTGCTGTTTGCGGCGATCGGTGCGCTGGAGTGGCTCACCATGGCCCGCATCGTGCGCGGCCAGACCTTGTCGATCAAGCAGCGGGAGTTCATCGAGGCCGCCCGCGCGTCGGGGCAGCGATCGTTCAAGATCATCCTGAAACATATCGTGCCGAACCTCGTCGGTCCGGTCGTCATCTACGCGACGCTCACCATCCCCGAAATCATCGCGACGGAGAGCTTCCTCTCCTATCTCGGCTTCGGCGTTCAGGAGCCGCTGACGTCTCTCGGCACGCTGATTGCCGAAGGCTCTGCGGGCATGGAGACGACGCCCTGGCTGCTGCTCTTCCCGGCCGGTTTCCTGGTCGCGCTGCTGATGAGCCTGCTCTTCATCGGCGACGGTCTGCGCGACGCATTCGATCCGAAGGATCGCTGACATGACAGACACACTTCTCGAACTCAAAGACTACTCCATCACCTTCCGCACGCCGGAAGGCGAAGTGGCGGCGGTTTCGAAGATGAACCTCAAGATCGGCCGAGGTGAACGTATCGCCGTTGTCGGCGAGTCCGGCTCCGGCAAGAGCCAGACCTTCCTCGGCCTCATGGGCCTGCTCGCCAAGAACGGCCGCACCAGCGGCCAGGCTCTGCTCGATGGCAAGGACCTGCTGACGCTGAAACCGCGCGAGCTCGACCATGTGCGCGGCAAGGACATGGCTATGGTCTTCCAGGACCCGATGACCGCCCTCAACCCGTCCCTGCGCATCTCGCGGCAGCTGACGGAGCAGCTCGAGGTCCATGGCGGCCTGACGGCGCGCGCAGCCTCTGCAGCGGCACTCGATATGCTGAAGCGGGTCGGCATCCCTGATCCGACACGCCGCTTCAGCCTCTATCCGCACGAGCTGTCGGGCGGCATGCGCCAACGCGTCGTCATCGCCATGGCGCTGCTGACCAAACCGAAGCTCCTCATTGCCGATGAGCCGACCACCGCGCTTGACGTGACGATCCAGGCGCAAATCCTCGATCTTTTCAATGAATTGACCGCGGAAATGCACACGGCGCTGGTGATGATCACCCATGACCTCGGTGTCGTCGCCGGCCTCGCCGACCGCGTTGCCGTCATGTATGCCGGCCGCATCGTCGAGGAAGCGCCGGTCGAAGAGCTGTTCGAAAATCCGGCCCATCCCTATACGGCGGCGCTCCACTCGGCGATCCCGCGGCCGGATCAGGATGTCGACGATCTCACCGTCATCCCCGGCCGTCCGCCGAACCTGATGCATCTGCCGCGCGGCTGCTCCTTCTCGCCGCGCTGCGCCCATGTCCAGGACGATTGTCTGAACGCGGCGCCTCCGCTCGATCGGCTGGCATCGCGACGCTGCGCAGCTTGCTTCCACCCCCTTTCGGCTAATCAGGAACGGAGCCTCGTCCATGGCTGAGCAAACGCTTCTGAAGGTCGAGCATCTGACGACCGAATTCGAACTGCCATCGAAATCCTTCTTCAGGCCGCCGCTGATCCTGACTGCGGTCAACGATGTCAGCTTCGAGCTGAAGACCGGCCGCACGCTCGGCATCGTCGGCGAGTCCGGCTGCGGCAAGTCCACGCTCGGCCGCTCCATCCTGCGGCTGATCAAAGCGCAGAAGGGCCGTATAATGTGGCAAGGCGGCAACCTGCTCGATCTCACCGATGAGGAAATGCGCGCCGCCCGCCGCGACATGCAGATCATCTTCCAGGACCCGATCGCCTCGCTCGATCCGCGCATGACCGTGGGTGACATCATCGCCGAGCCGCTCACCGTCTTCGAGCCGAAACTGAGTCGCGCGCAGCGGCAGGATCGGGTGCGCGAGATCATGGCGGCAGTCGGCCTCGTTCCGGAAATGATCAACCGCTATCCGCATGAATTTTCGGGCGGACAGGCGCAGCGCATCGGCATTGCCCGCGCGGTCATCACCCGGCCGAAACTTATCATCTGCGACGAACCGGTCTCGGCCCTCGACGTCTCGATCCAGGGACAGGTCATCACCCTGCTGCGCCGCCTGCGCAAGGAGTTTGGCCTTACCCTGATCTTCATCAGCCACGATCTTTCGGTCGTGCGCCTGATCTCGGATGACGTGCTGGTGCTCTATCTCGGCAGGGTGGTCGAAGCCGGCGAAGCAGCAACCGTCTTCGACCATCCGGCTCACCCCTATACGCAGGCATTGTTCTCGGCAGCCCCCATCCCCGATCCGAAGCTGGCGCGTGGCCGCGAGCGTATCCGCCTGCAGGGCGATCCGCCCTCGCCGCTCAATCCGCCGCCGGGCTGCGTCTTCTCGCCCCGCTGCTGGAAGGCGACGGATATCTGCCGCACGAAGATGCCGCCGACCGAGCAGGTGCGTCCGGGCCAGACCGCGGCCTGCTATCACATGGATCGGCCGTAAAGCGCGTCCATCGAAAGTGGACGGCGGCTGCCGCCGTCCACCTTGCCCCCGCCTCTGCTTGCGCGTATGCAGCACCGAGGCAAAATGCAGGAGGCAGTCTTGGGCGGGCGTTTTCTATCGATCGGCGAATGCATGGTGGAACTGTCGCAGGCCGATGACGGACACCTGCGCAAGGGCTTTGCCGGCGACACCTTCAACACTGCCTGGTATGCCCGCGCCTGCCTGCCGGCGGACTGGTCGATCGATTATTTCACCGCACTCGGCGACGATGCCATGTCCGACGAGATGATCGCTTTCATGGCCAGCGCCGGTATCGGCACGCAGAGCATCCGCCGCCTTCGCGGCAAGACGCCCGGCCTCTACATGATCAATCTGAAGGACGGGGAGCGCTCCTTCAGCTATTGGCGCGACAGCTCTGCCGCCCGACAGCTTGCGACCGATGGCGATGCCCTGCGCACGGCAATCGAAGCCTCCGACGTCCTCTATTTTTCCGGCATTACGCTGGCAATCCTCGCGCGCGAAGACGCGTTCACTTTGCTCGCGGAACTGCGCCGGGCCAAGGCTGCCGGCAAGTTGGTCGCCTTCGATCCCAACCTGCGCCCTCGCCTGTGGTCCAGCCTCGACGCAATGCATACGATGATTGCGGAGGGAGCGCGTGCCGCGACGCTCGTCATGCCGAGCTTCGACGATGAAGCCGCACATTTCGGTGACGATTCGATTGCCGCCACCATACGCCGCTATCGGCAATATGGAGCCCCCATGGTCATCGTCAAGAATGGCCCCGACGGCGCAACCATTGGCGACGGCACTCAGGAGACGCTCGTTCCGGCGGTCAAGGTCGTCAAGGTTATCGACACCACCAGTGCCGGCGACAGCTTCAACGGCGCCTTTCTGGCACATTATCTGCAGCACAAGGATGCGGTTGCCGCCGCCGGATTCGCGGCCAAGATCGCGGCAAGGGTCATTCAGGAATACGGCGCGCTCGTCTCGCCTGAGAAGCTGAAGTCCATCCGCTAAACGCTGTAATATTTCCATCATGGAGACGCCCCACAATAGAGTGGGCGCGGGAATCATGTTTGAAGCACCGCAATCGCTGACACCGCCATCGTGAGGATGCGGTGCGGATGGACTGTTTTGGGCATGTTGCAACGCTTGTCAGACATCGATCAAACCACCTGGACGCAGGCGGCGACACCTGTCGCAGTACCTGAACGGCTGCTCATCGTCAGCGACGCGTGGCATCCGCAAGTCAACGGTGTGGTCCGCTCTATCGAGAACACCAATCGCGAACTGGCACGCATGGGCGTCGAGGTTTCGATGATCACGCCGGACGCCTTTCGCAACATCCCCTGCCCGACCTATCCGGAAATTCGGCTCTCGATCGCCAGCTATCGCAAGATCGCCGCGAGAATAGAAGCGCTCCGGCCCACTTATGTCCACATTGCCACCGAAGGACCCCTCGGGCTCACGGCAAGGCGCTGGTGCCTGAGAAATGGCATGCCGTTTTCGACCAGCTACCATACGCGTTTCCCTGAATATGTCGCCGCGCGCCTGCCGATACCGGAAAGCTGGCTCTATGCCTTCGTCAAATGGTTTCACAATGCGGGCTATGGCTGCATGGTGGCGACACCAAGCCTGGCAAACGAGCTCAGGCAGCGTGGCATCCGCAATCTGCTGCCCTGGAGCCGTGGCATTGACTCCTCCCTGTTCCGGCCACAGCCCCAGGACGACGCACCCTTCGGCCTGCCGCGCCCGATCTTCATGACCGTCGGCCGCGTGGCGCTTGAAAAGAACCTGCCCGCTTTCCTTGAACTCGATCTGCCCGGATCGAAAGTGGTGGTCGGCGATGGGCCCGCGCGGGCGGAACTTCAGAAGCTCTACCCCGATGTCCATTTTCTGGGCGCGAAATTCGAGGAAGAACTGGCGCACGCCTATTCACAGGCCGACGTCTTCGTCTTCCCGTCCAGGACCGACACGTTCGGCAACGCCATTCTGGAAGCGCTGGCGAGCGGCGTCCCGGTCGCCGCCTACCCAGTCACCGGCCCCGCGGACATTCTGGGAGGAAACAGGACAGCCGGCGTCGTGGATACCGACCTGGCGACTGCCTGTCTTGCTGCCCTTTCCTGCTCGCGTGATGCTGCACGCGCGCTGGCACTGAACTATTCCTGGGAAGCTGCAACAGCGCAATTTATCGGCAATGTCCGGATTGCCAACCATCGAGGCCGAGCTCATCCCCGCTGAACTGGCGGTCCGCTTCCTTCAGCATTGAATGTTATTGACCCGACGCGCCAGAACCAATGTCATTTCGGCCTTGGTTTCAAAGTCAGCACCCGAGACCTCGCCATAGCACCCGGTGTCAAATCTCCGCAGCCCAGATGCGAGTGCCGGAAGATATCGGCCAGCGAACGGTATCCTCAGAAAAGGAAGAAACCCCGTAGCCCAAGCATAAATTTGGGTGTACAATTATTTATCGCACGACTTACATAAGACCTCTCAGGGAGTTCTTGAGATGACCGACGACCTGTTAAAGCTGGATAACTTCATCTGCTTCGCACTCTATTCGGCGAACCATGCGATGAACCGGCTCTATAAACCCATGCTGGACGCGCTCAATCTCACCTATCCGCAATATCTCGTCATGGTGACGCTGTGGGAAGAAGACGGCCAGACCGTCGGCGGCATCGGTGAAAAGCTGTTCCTCGAATCGAGCACGCTGACGCCGCTGTTGAAGCGTTTGGAGGCAGCCGGCTTCATCAAGCGCATCCGCAGCAAGGAAGACGAGCGCCAGGTCCTGATTCAGCTGACCGGCGAAGGCAGGGCGCTGAAGAAGAAGGCGGCGACAGTTCCCCCGTGCGTTCTCGAAGCCACGGAACAAACGCCCGAAGAACTGGTGCGGCTGAAGACGGAAATCACGATGCTGCGCGAAGCGCTGAGCAGAAATGCGGCCTGACGCGCGCGATCACAGGATCGGCGGATTACCGCTTCTTCTTGTTTTCGTAAGGATTTTCCGACGAGCGGAAGTGGATGCGGATCGGTACGCCGGGCATGGCGAAATCTGCGCGCAGACCGTTGATCAGGTAGCGTACATAGGACTCCGGCAGAGCGTCCGAACGGGTGCAGGAGATCATGAAGGCCGGCGGCCGCGCCTTAACCTGCGTCATATATTTCAGCTTGATGCGTCGGCCGGAAACGGCCGGCGGCGGATGCTGAACCTGCTGCGTCTCGAGCCAGCGGTTGAGGCGCGCGGTCGACACACGCTTGTTCCAGACCTTGTCGGTATCGACGATCGCCTGCATCAGGCGGTCGAGCCCCTCGCCCGTCTGGCCGGCAATCGGTATCGCGCGAATCCCGCGCGCCTGCGGCAATAGGCGGTCGGTCTTTTCACGCAGATCGGCAAGCACGGCCTGGCGATCCTCGATCATGTCCCACTTGTTGAAGGCAAGCACGGCGGCACGTCCTTCGCGGATCACGAGATCGACGATCTGCAGATCCTGCTTCTCGAAGGGAATGGTCGCATCGAAGACGATGACGACGGTTTCGGCAAAGCGAATGGCACGCAGCGTGTCGGCCACTGAAAGCTTTTCCAGCTTCTCGGTCACCTTCGCCTTGCGGCGCATGCCGGCGGTATCGAACATCTTGACGGTACGGCCGCGCCAAATCCAGTCGACCGAAATGGAATCCCGCGTAATGCCGGCTTCCGGGCCGGTCAGCAGCCGGTCTTCGCCGAGAAAGCGGTTGATGAGCGTCGACTTACCGGCATTCGGGCGGCCTACGATCGCCACACGCAGCGGGCGCATCTCGTCATAGGCCGGCTCTTCATCGATCTCCTCGCCATCTTCGCCGGTGGCCGGACGCGGAATGCTGACATTCGTCTCCGCCTCGTCTTCCTCTTCCGGGAAGGCGCGTTCGGGGCCGATGGCCTCAACGATCGCGTCGCGCAGATCCATCATGCCCTGGCCGTGTTCGGCCGAGATCGGGCAAGGTTCGCCGAGACCGAGCGTATAGGCATCGTAAAAGCCGCTGTCGGAGCCGCGGGCTTCCGATTTATTGGCAACGAGCACGACGGGCCGGCCGCGCTTGCGCAGCATTTCGGCGAGCGTCTTGTCGACATGCGTCAGGCCCATCTTGGCATCGACGACGAAGAGCGTCAGATCGGCTTCATCGATCGCCGCTTCCGTCTGGGCGCGCATGCGGCCTTCCAGCGTCTCCTCGCCAGCTTCTTCGAGGCCGGCGGTATCGACGATGCGGAAGCGAAGATCGATCAGCTTGGCTTCACCGGGACGGCGGTCACGCGTGACACCCGGCGTATCGTCGACGAGTGCCAGCTTCTTGCCAACCAGACGGTTGAACAGCGTGGACTTGCCGACATTCGGGCGACCGACGATCGCGACCGTAAAACTCATTGAGCGATCCTTCAGCCTTTTGCGACCGGAGCCTTGCCGGATGCAGTGATAAGGTCGAGCAGCATCTGGGCACGGTTGGCAACGTTGCGCGGGCTCTGCGGATCGTCGACGATCGCCTGGAACCACTGCCGGGCCTTGGCGAAATCCCCGGCCTTGTAGGCAGCAAGGCCGAGAACGTCGCGCGCCGAATGGCGGAAGGCATCAGCGGGGACGGCGAGCTCCTGCGCTTCGGCGGCGACCTGATCGTAGGTGCCGGTATCGACCAGCAGATAGGCAGCGCGCAAGCGGGCCGCATCGCGGATAACGACGGGAAGGTCCGTCTGCTTGCCGATCGCCGAGAATGTGGCGATGGCAGCGGCCTTGTCGCCCTTCTGCGCCTGCAGCGTTGCGGCGCGCAGTCGTGCCAGCACCGGATAGGAACCAGGGCCGCTCTTTTCGATGGCGGCGAATGCGGCCAGCGCCTCATCCGTCTTGTTCTGATCGGCAAGCGTCAGCGCGGCAATGAACTGATCGCCGCCGCTGCCAGCCTGATTGCCGGCCCAATAGCGATAGCCGCTATAGGCCGCGGTGGCGAGAACGATGAGCACGGCCAGTCCGATGATGAGCTTGCCGAAACGGCGCCATATGAACCGCAACTGGTCCGAGCGCAGTTCCTCATTCACCTCGCGGATGAAGCTATCGTCATTGAATGCCATTCTCGTCTCCGGCCCAGGCCAAATAGTTCCAACAAGCTTAGGGGTTAGTTGGGCCTTCTACTCCATTTTACGGCTTATGTAAGGGGGAACGGCGGAAATCGTCACATAACCAGCGGCGAAACGCCGATAATCCACGCATGAAGCTTCCAAATGATCAAGATCCAGGCGATCGCACCGATGATGATCGCATAAAGATCGTATTTGGCCGAGACGAAGGGACGCAGTGTGATTTCGCCCGCCCGCTCGCGCCGCTTCAGCGAAATGCGCAGGATCACGCCCCAGGCAAGAAAGGCGGCAAAGAGCAGCATGGCCGCACCGTCGCCATTCGATAGAAGATGCGCGAGGGCCCAGATCTTCACCGACAGCACCATCGGATGCTTGGTCTTGACCGCAATGTGTCCGGCCGGCAGCAGCGAGGCGACAAGACAGATCAGGGCGAACAGCATCAGCAGGATGGTGATGTGGCTCATCCAGATCGGCGGCGACCAGATCGGCGTCATGTCGCGCGCCTGGCCGAAGCCGTAAATCAGGACGATCAGCGCGATGATACTGGCAATCGAATAGGCGATCTTCCAGCCCTCTTCGCCAAGGCTGGCAATCAATGAGGTCCGCAGGCCGGGTACCACGACGCGGATCAGGTGGAGGCCGAGAAAAAGAACAATGCCGAGAACGAGCAATGCCATGGATGAAATCCTCTATGGTCTTGTAGCCACATCCTTATCGGCTGCCGCAAAAAAATGCCAGCATCACCGCAGCTTCGCCGCAATTGCGCGAAAGGAAGAATGTGACCCGGAGCGCGCCATCCCCATATCGCCAGACGATCTTGGCAAGCCGTGCTCGACCCAATCAGTATTTGGTGCCCATGTTTCGCTTTGCTACCTGTCTCTCCCTCGCCATTTCCCTGGGCCTGCCCGCCGCCGCCCAGGCGGATGCCAAGCCCAAGCAGCTGGTCATGATTTCCTTCGATGGCGCTCATGACAATGCACTCTGGACCAAGAGCCGCGAGATCGCTTCGCGCAACGGCGCGCATTTCACTTACTTTCTGTCGTGCACCTTCCTGATGAACCAGGCGCAGGCCAAGGCCTATCAGGGACCGAAGCAGCGGCCGGGCAAATCCAATGTCGGCTTCGCCAAGAGCGAGGACGATGTCCGCACCCGCATCGCCAACATCTGGGGCGCCCATCAGGAAGGCCACGATATTTCCAGCCATGCCTGTGGTCATTTCGATGGCAAGGGCTGGAGTGCTGCCGATTGGAAACAGGAATTCACGAATGCCCGCATCGCGCTTCGCGACGCCTGGAAGAATGTCGGCCTCGCCGATAAGGAACCTCAGGATTGGGCGGACTTCGCCACGAATGACGTCAAGGGATTCCGCGCACCCTATCTTTCTACCAGCGATGGTCTCGTGCCGGCGGAAAAAGAGATGGGCTTTCAGTATGACGCAAGCCTCGTCACCAAGGGACCTGCCCTGCCGCAGGTCGTCGACGGCATCTATCGCTTCGGCCTGCCATTGATCCCCGAAGGCCCCGGGCAGCGCCCGGTCATCGGCATGGATTACAATCTTTATGTGCGCCACTCCAAGGGCGCCGAGGACAAGGCAAACGCCAAGACCTATGAAGACCGCGCCTTCGAAGCCTTCGAGGCGGCTTTCAACAAGCAGTACGACGGCGAGCGCATCCCGCTGCAGCTCGGCTTCCATTTCGTCGAAATGAATGACGGCGCCTACTGGCGCGCCCTCGACCGTTTCGTCAGTGACGTCTGCCACAAACAGGATGTCGCCTGCGTCAGCTATTCCGAAGCGATCCCGCTCATCGCGGCAAGAGGCAAGCCGCAGCAGGGGTGAAAAGCGGTTGGGCAAAGCCCGAGCAATCGATCGCGTGAATCGATTGCCGCGGCGGACGCCGTGGTTCGAGACGGCCCTTCAGGCCTCTCCATGAGGGCCTCACCTCCAACGGCTCAACTCCTCGGATTCACTGCGAAATCAACTCCATCCTCACCCAGAGTTTTGTCAAAGGGAGAGGATGACTCGGATCTTCTGACCAATGGGAAGGTCAGAACCTTTTGCCGTCAACCATCCGCGTGAATGACGCCGGCCTCACGTTCCAAATAGCGCTGATCGATCGGCGGCAGCGGCTCGTCATAGATAGCGGCCTCGAAGGCTTTCAGACGCTTGTGGATCGACAGCAGTTCGATGATCGTCGTCCAGGAGCTGACGAGATACTGGAAAGAATTGCTGACCTGACCGAAGGCGGTGGCGATTTGCTGCCAGATGCCAAGCGTGATCTTGTGGGCGACGAACGTCGGCACCAACACGAAATAGAGAAAGATCGCATCGAGCTGCCCATAGGAATAGCGCGCAATGTTGAAATAGGCGTAGTGGAAATACATCCGGAAATAGTTACGCCGAACGTTGGAGAAGAGCTCCTTTACAGTCAGCGGCTGCGCCCGGTCTTCTCGATCTTCGCCATAGACGAGCTCCTTTCGGTAGGCCGCTTCCACCCGCTGATTTCGGAAGTTCAATCCCGGAAGTTTTATACCGAAGAGCGCGAGCAGGAACGTACCGAATACCGACCAAATAAGCGCCAGCCAAACCAGCGAATACGGGATTGCGCCAATAATCGGCAAATCAGTCACATATTGTGAGAGTTCCAAAAGGATGGGCAGGAACACGATGAGGGTCATGACAGAGCCGATCAGGCTAACCCCGAGCCCTTCGAGGTTCGTCGCAAAGCGCATCGTATCTTCCTGAACACGCTGCGATGCGCCTTCGATATGTCGGAGCTTTTCCCATTTCGACATATAGAAATTGTTCATCGCCCAACGCCAACGGAAGAGATAATGGCTCAGGAAAAACGATGAAATGACGCTCACTGTGACGCCCACCATGCCGAGCTGCGTGAACGCCCATAGCAAAGCATAGAAATCCGCATTGGTAACGCCCGGCTTTCCCCCGAGCGCATTTTGCAGAAGATCAAAAAATGGCCTGCGCCATACGTTCACGGCGACGTCGATCTGAACACCGAAATAGGTAATGAATACGATGAAAGCGGATCCCCACACGGACCAGAGGACCCAGGGGTTGTTCTTGGAAACCACTTGCCAAAAACCGCAAAAGACGGCGGCACAGAGAATAAAGTAAATATAGAACAGGAAATTGGTGGGGGCAGCAAAGAACGCTGCTCCGACCGGCTGCTGCTCTTCCGGAAGCGGCGGATAGCCCATGGACGCCACGACATGGGCACCGACAAAGTACCACAGAAAAACGCAGACAAGCGCCCACACGACCGCTGAGGAAAAAAACAATCTCGGATTCGGGAAGAAAGAATGAAACACGACGGTTAGGATTCCTGTTGGTTCGAACGACCGCAATGGCGTCAATTTGCGGCGAGCCTAAGACAGTTCGCCGGGAGCGGCAACCGTCGGAGCCCTATTCTTACGTAGATGTAACCGCTTATCCCATGATCGTGATGCAGTTGTTCAGCAGCGAATTTTCATCCACTGGATGAGCCCCTCCTCATAGAGACGCATCTCCTTCGTCGATTACTCAATCTGCATATCGCCCCCTTGCAGAATTCTATCTTACGATATATATCTTACGACATGACGAACGATATAAGCTCTCACACTTTAAAAGGAGAAACGATATGAGAGGTTTCAGAGATCGCATGTTCGGAGATAGCTTTGACATGGTCGAGGCATATATCCTACGACATGGCCGAGGCCGTGAATCGCGCGGCGAGCATAGGAGAGACTTTATGAGAGGCTTCAAGGGCGGCATGTTCGGCGGCGGGTTTCGCACCGGCCGCAAGTTCGATGCGGCCGATCTGCAGCTCATCATTCTTGCCCTGCTCTCCGAGCAGCCGCGCCACGGCTATGAACTGATCAAGACCTTCGAAGAGCGCTCGGGCGGCTTTTACGTGCCGAGCCCGGGCGTCATCTATCCTGCCCTCACCTATCTCGAAGAGACAGGGCAGGCAGAGGTCGAGGTCAGCGGCACGAAGAAGCTCTACCGCATCACCGAAAGCGGCCAGAAGCGTGTCGACGACAATCGTGATCTGGTCGAGGTGACACTCGCAAAGCTCACGTCCATCGGCGAGAAAATGGCCCGTGTTCGCGAGGTTTTCGGCGGTGAGGACGAGGATGGCCGCGACAATCCGTTCGATCGCCATGGCAGCGGCGACGTGCATCGCGCCCGCCATCTGCTCCGCACCGCACTTCGCTCGAAGTTCCCCTGGAGTAGGGCCGAAGGCGCACGCATCGCGGCAATTCTGGAGCGCGCCGCCGCCGATATCATCCGCGGCGAGACGAAGGGCCAGGACGAGCCAAAGGCTGATGATTGAGCCGAAATCTCACTTGTCCGGCAGAGTTAGGATGACGGGACCGTTGCGGGTGGCAACGATCGTGTGCTCGTACTGAACCGTGGGCGCCTGCGGATCGGCATAGAGCGTCCAGGCATCGTCGCCGCCCTCTGCCCAGATCGCGCCGAGCGAAAGAAATGGCTCGACGGTAAAGACCAGGCCATCCTCCATGATCCTGGTCTCGGAAGGGTCCGACCAGGTGGAAACCTCGGCGGGCTCTTCATGCAGCGAGCGGCCGATGCCATGGCTGGCGAGATTGGCAATCAAAGTGTAGCGGTTCTTCTGGGCGAATGCGCCGACGGCCTGCCCGATCTTTGCAAGCGGCGCGCCGCTTTTCACCTGATTGAGGCCGACCCAGAGCGCCCGCTTGCCGTCCCGGCAAAGGCGCTCGATCTTCGGCTTGACGGGCGGCACGGCAAAGGATGCGCCGGTGTCCGAAAAGAACCCGTCCTTCTCCGCCGATACATCGAGATTGACCAGATCCCCCGCCTTGATCACGCGCGGACCCGGAATGCCGTGCGCCACTTCCTCGTTAATGCTGATGCAGGTCGCGCCGGGAAACTTGTAGACCAGCTCCGGCGCCGATTGCGCGCCGGCATCCTCCAGTACCTTGCGGCCGATCGCGTCCAGCTCCAGCGTGGTGATGCCCGGCTCCAGAGCCGTGGCCATGGCCTCCAGCGCGTTGGCGCAGATGTGGCCGATATCTTTGAGCTTGGTCAGTTCTTCTTCGGTCGAAACGATCATTTAAGGCTTCCGGCACTCGCGCTCTCTCGGCAGCGGTTCGGCGAGAGGCTCAAGCTGGCTTTCGCCCCTTCCCTCCGCGCAGTCAATGTCTTTGTGAGGTTTTCCGCCAGATAGCGCGGCTTTCGAAATCTGAAAGGGGTCAGGAACGCGGATCGTCAGCGAGCAATGCCCAGCGCTCATGGTCACACCAGACGCCGCCGATCTTCAGGTATTTGGGCGAAAATCCCTCCTTGCGGAAGCCGAGCCGCTTGACCACCGCAATGGATGGATGATTGCCCGGCTGGATATTGGCCTCCAGCCGATGCAGGCCGATTGCGTCGAAGGCGTGGGCGACGGCCAGGCGGACCGCCTCCGTCATGAAGCCCTGGCCGGCAAATCCGACCATGCCGTGATAGCCGAGAAAGGCGCTGCGAAACCCGCCCCACACCATCTGATTGATATTGACGACGCCGACGATGCCGCCGGAGCCCGGCTCGCGCGCCACAAGACTTATATTCGGCCCCGTCACCGTCTGGCCGAGCCAGGCATCGAAACCGTCGCGATCGAGAAAGGGATAGGCCCATGGCACATGATGGGCGCGGCTGGCGATGTTGGCGGCGATCAGCTCGTCTGCATCCGATTGCCTGACCGGTGCGATGATCACTTGCGGCATGGCTCGCTCCGTCCTTGTTCGGGAGCGAGCTTTAGCAAATCGAATCCGAAATCAAAAGCTTCGCTGAAGGAGCGGAATCATTTTGCGAAGCGCTTCATAACGAAGATAAAGGCCGCCCCAGGCAATCACGCCGATATAGACGCCGAACAGCAGATGCGAGAAGATCGGGCTGCCGACCCTCAGATGCGTCGCAATCGCCCCGCCGAGAAGACCGGTCAACAGGATGGCGCCGAGAACCGACGTTCTCGGGATCCCATAGAGAATGGCGCAGCCGAGCGTGATGACACCGAGAAGCCGCGCAAGCGCCGGATCAACGGAATAGCCGAGCCCCGCCATCGTCTCCGTCACAACAGGCAACGGAATGAGCTTGATCACGCCGTCAAAGACAAGAAAGGCGATGACCAAGCCGCTGAGGATCATGCCGGCTACGCGCTGAGCGCGTGTGACTGACGGCAGAAATGAATCGCCTGCGTAAGACATTGTCGTATCCCCCGGAATTGAATCGGAAATTCAGATCTTCGCCGCCAATGCCGCGAGCTGATCGGCGCACTGTGCCCATCCCTGATGAAAGCCCATTTTCTCATGCGCTTCGCGATCTTCCGCCGACCAATGCAGGACGGTCGCGGTATAACGGGTCTTGCCGCCGCCGAGATCGTCGAGCTGGATCGTCACCACCATGAAAGGTTTCGCTGACGGCACCCAGGCGCTGGTGAAGGCATCGGTAAAGACGAGCCGCTCATTGGGAACGACCTCCAGATAAACGCCGTTGCCCGGATAATCCTCGCCCTCGGGGCTGCGCATGGTGATGGAGCTTGAACCGCCGGCTCGAGCATCGACACTGGCTGCCGATACCGCCCATGGCAGAGGCGCGAACCATTGCTTGAGAAGCGCCACGTCGGTCCAGCAACGAAAGATCTTTTCACGCGGCGCATCGATGACGCGGGTCAGGGAAAGTTCGTGTCGCTCGGTCTGCTCAGTCATGTCTTGCTCCTCTATGGTTTGACGCGGCCCGCTCGGCCTATACCTTAACGACGTTCGGAACCGCCGCTTCCCGACAGCACAAGTACAAATTTGCTGATTATTTCACAGAGGCGAGAGCGTCCGCGCTGAGACGATCGAGCTGATAACGGATATGGGCTGCTTCGGCCGGCGAACGGGCAAGTGCGATCGCCCTGTCGAAAGCAACGCGGGCTTCTTGCGCGCGGCCGAGCTGCGCGAGCAGACCACCCCTGACGCCATGAAAATAGAAATAGCTGTCGAGCGGCACTTCCAGCGTCGCAATCAGCGCCAGAGCCGCTTCCGGCCCCTTGAGTTTGGAGAGCGCAACCGAACGATTGAGCGTGACGACGGGAGAAGGCGTCAGCCGCTCCAGCATCTGGTAGAGGAGATCGATCTCCTCCCAATCCGTATCGGCGGCGCGCTTCGCTCTGGAATGCAGCGCCGCGATTGCCGCCTGTACCTGATAGGGGCCTGGCTTGCGGTGACGGATCGCTTTGTCCAGCAGCGCCAGCGCCTCGTCGATCAGTGTCCGATCCCAAAGCGAACGATCCTGATCTTCCAGAAGAATGATCTGTCCATTGGCATCGAACCGCGCGTCCTTTCGCGATTGCTGCAGGAGCATCAGCGCCAGCAGCGCCATGGTCTCCGGCTCGGAGGGAAAGATCCGCAACAGCAGCCGGCCAAGCCGGATCGCCTCGTCGGCGAAGGCAGCAGCCTCACGATGCGCTCCCCCGGCCGAATAGCCTTCATTGTAGATGAGGTAGATCATGGCGCTGACGAGCGCCAGCCTTTCGCTCCGCTCCACCGCGCCCGGCGCTTCAAAAGGAACGCCTGCGGCGGCCACGCGCGCCTTAGCTCTTGTGATGCGCTGCTCCATTGCGCTCTCGCTGACGAGGAAGGCGCGGGCGATCTGCTGCACCGAAAGGCCGGAAACGATGCGCAGCGCCAGCGCGATCTGTTGCGTGGCCGGCAGATCCGGATGGCAGCAGATGAAGAGCAATCGCAAAATATCGTCACGATATCCGGAGCCATCGAGCCGCTCGGCCAGATCGCTTTCGGCATCGCCCGTATCGGAGATCGTCTCCTCATCCGGCAGACTCTGCAATTTCGCCTGTTTGCGCACCGTATCGATGCCGCTATTGCGGCCGACGAAGATCAGCCAGGCGACGGGATCGCGCGGCGGCCCCTTGTCGGGCCAAGTCTTCAAGGCCCTGAGGCAGGCCTCCTGAAAGGCCTCCTCGGCAATGTCGAGATTGCGGAAATAGCGCAAAAGCGCGCCCATAACCTGTGGCCGGGCATTGGTAAGCGCGATGTCGATCCAGTCAATATCGGTCATGTTGCAACAGCTCCCGGCCGGAAGACGTAAAGCGGACGGATTTCATAGGAGCCGACGCCGGGATTGGCCGCGGCAAGCTCCTTCGAAAAACCGATGGCTTCGTCGAGGGTTTCAAAATCGACGACGTAGAAACCGAGCAACTGCTCCTTCGTTTCGGCAAAGGGACCGTCGATCACGATCGGTTCGTTCTTGCCCTTGCGCAGGGTCGTCGCCGCCGTCGTCGGCATCAAGCGTGCCACGGGGCCGAGCTTTCCAGCCGCCCTGAGCGGCTCCTGCACGGCAATCAACCGTGCCATCGTCGCGTCTTCCTGTTCCTTGGACCAGGCAAACACGGTATCTTCGTCATTGTAGCACAGGATGGCATAAAGCATGGATATTCCCTTCTCCCTTTAAAGACGAAGGAATATCACCTGCACCGACAGGCTACGTCAAAAAATATCGAAGAGGACGTCAGGCGCTCCCGCGCCGGATCGCCAGAATACCAGCCTTCGTATCAAGCTCCGCCACAGCGCCGATAAAAACGCTAGCGGGGCTATTGCTATGGTTGGGGGGGACGACAGCCATCAAGCCGCGCCCGCATCAGCTGGGCTGGGGATTTGCAGCGGTCGCCTGCGGCGATGACGGTCTTGCCATATGCGTCGCCGCTTCCTCCGCGCGCCCCGCTTCCGCCCTGCCCCTCCATAGAGGAAGGCCGATCGATCGTGACACGGCAGGATCGCTTGTAAATACCGGATAGCCGCGCTCGAGAAGCCGTTCGAGAACCTCGCGGTCCTTGCGGACATGCAATCGGGCGAGGTTTTCCTGATTATAGACATGTCCGCCGGAATCGGGATTGATGCCGGTGATGATGACTTCGGTCGCGCCGTTATAGATGGCGAAGAGCACGGCATTGATGCCGTTCGAGCATTTGTCGTCGGCGCAGAGCTCGCTGCACTTCACCCCGCCGACCCGGTCGAGCAGCGCCATGCGCTTGTAGCGATCGACGATCTCAAGCTTGTCATAGCCGTAATTGAAGGCTTTCAGCCCATCTTCCAGCCGTTGAAGCTCCTTCCGCCACAGCAGAACATAGAGCATCTTCGTGCGCTCGCCGTTCAGCACGCGGCGCACCTCGACGGCGTTTGTATTCGTTCCCTCGATCTGATTGAACTGGACAAGCGTCACATCGGGCGCCTCTATGCCCCAGCCCTTCGTCACCGTCTGCGAACCGTTGATGGTGATGACCTTGAAGCTTTCATCGAAATCCACCGGCTTGTTCGAAACCGGCGCCGAGCCGACGACCAGGACAGGCCCATAGAACCGCTCGGCGAGCATCGGCGGCTTCGGCCGGGTCAGGTGATATTTGATCTGCCGATAGTAATGTTTTTTCAGTTCAGAAAATGGAGCAGCCATTATTCGCTTTATCGTCTCTTGAGAGGGCGTCCGCCCTCAAGAGGCGCGGTCCGGCGAAATGCGGCCCAGAATCCTCATCGAGCTACGAACAACACGAGTATCGCTGCGCACACTTATATAAGCAAAATAAAGAAATCTTACACGATATAACCTGGGGTGAGCGGCCGATGAGGGCCGATCACCTCTGCCGTGTACTCAAAGTGCGCGAGACGGCATTCTTCCAGCCCTTGAGCTTCGCGTTTCGGGTCTTGTCATCCATGCCGGGCTCGAACCGCCGATCGCGCGCCCAGGCCTTGGCGAAGCCCGCGCGATCCGGCCAGACGCCGGCGCGGCTGCCAGCAAGCCAGGCGGCACCCAGCGCGGTCGTTTCGAGGATCGTCGGGCGGTCGACCGGAGCATTGAGCAGATCGGCAAGCCGCTGCATCGTCCAGTCGGAGGCGACCATGCCGCCATCGACGCGCAGTACTGTCCCTTGCCCGTTGCCGTTGCGCCAATCCCTATGCATGGCATCCAGGAGGTCGCGCGACTGATAGCAGACGGCCTCCAGCGCCGCCCGGACGATCTCCTCCGGGCCTGTGTTGCGGGTCAACCCAAAGATTGCGCCGCGAGCATCCGGGTCCCAATGCGGCGCCCCGAGCCCGGTGAAGGCAGGCACCAGATAGACCTCCTGCAGCGGATCGGCCTTTGCCGCCAGTTCGCCGGAATCCGAGGCCCGCCGGATGGCCTTCAAGCCATCGCGCAGCCATTGTACCGCAGCGCCTGCGATGAAGATCGAGCCTTCGAGCGCATAGGTCGTCTCGCCATTCAGCCGATAGGCGATGGTGGTCAGCAGGCGGTTCTTCGAGCGCACCATGTCCGCGCCGGTATTGAGCAGCGCGAAGCAGCCGGTGCCATAAGTGGATTTCATCATGCCGCGTTCGAAGCAGGCCTGGCCGATCGTCGCCGCCTGTTGATCGCCGGCAACGCCGAGGATCGGGATCTCCGCGCCGAAATGCGCAGTGTCCATGACACCGAAATCGGCGGCGCAATCCTTCACTTCGGGCAGCATCGCGGCGGGAACGCGCAGGATATCCAGCAGCTCCTCGTCCCATTCGTTCGCGCCGATATTGTACATCAGTGTCCGCGAGGCGTTGGTCGCATCCGTGACGAAGCTCCTGCCCCCGGTCAGCCGCCAGATGAGGAAGCTATCGACGGTACCGAAGCAAAGCTCGCCCTTGGCGGCACGCGCCCGCGCGCCCTTCACGTTGGTGAGCAGCCAGGAGAGCTTGGTGCCGGAAAAATAGGGATCGAGCAGCAGGCCGGTGCGGCGGGTGAAGAGCTTTTCCAGGCCCCGCCGCTTCAGCTTCTCGCAATAGCTCGCTGTGCGGCGATCCTGCCAGACGATGGCATTGTGGATCGGTTTGCCGGTCTCGCGATCCCAGACGACGACAGTCTCGCGCTGGTTGGTGATGCCGAGGGCTGCAATATCCTGGGCGGTGATGCCGGCAGCCTCGATCGCCTTTCCGACGGTGACGAGAACGGACGACCAGATTTCTTCCGGATCGTGCTCGACCCAGCCGGGCTTCGGATAATGTTGGGTGAATTCCTGCTGCCCGACACCGGCAACCTTCATCTTGCCGTCGAAAACGATGGCCCGCGTCGACGTCGTTCCCTGATCGATCGCCAAGACATAACCGCTCATACAGTCCTCCCGCCTGTTGCATCCCGAAGCAACAGATACGCGAGCAAAACGAATGTGAAAAGAAAGCAAAACGAAATTTTTCGCTGGATATGCGCTTTCCCGTTCGTTGCATCCCGCTGAGCGCCCGCGAAAGCTGTCTGTGGCAACGCGATTGCCATATCCCGAGGTTTAGGACTAGGCTGAAACAGTTTTGCACCGCAGCAGGAAGCTGCGCTGTCCAGGGAGAAGATCATGGCAAGAACAGTTGTCGTCACCGGTTCCACGAGCGGTATCGGTCTCGCCATCGCGGCCGCCTTCGCCGCCAAGGGCGATAACGTCGTCATCAACGGTTTTGGAAAACCAGAGGAAATCGATGGGATCAAGACGAAGCTGGAAGCTTCCGGCGGCGGCAAGGTAATCTATCATCCGGCCGATATGACGAAGCCCGCCGAGATCGCCGATCTGATCGCGACCGCCAACTCCACCTTCGGCAGCGTCGATGTTCTCGTCAACAATGCCGGCATTCAGCATGTCGAAAAGATCGAGGATTTCCCCATCGAGAAATGGGATCAGATCATCGCGATCAATCTCTCCAGCTCCTTCCATACGATCCGTGCCGCCATTCCGCTGATGAAGGCAAAGAGGTACGGGCGCATCATCAACATCGCTTCTGCGCATGGCTTGGTCGCCTCGCCTTTTAAATCCGCCTATGTCGCGGCAAAACATGGTATATTGGGCCTCACCAAGACGGCAGCGCTGGAGCTTGCCGAATTCGGCGTGACGGTGAATGCCATTTGCCCCGGCTACGTCCTGACCCCGCTTGTGGAAAAGCAGATCCCGGATACCGCCAAGGCACGCGACATGACCGAGGAGCAGGTCAAGAACGAAGTCATCCTCAAGGCCCAGCCGACGCACGAATTCGTCAAGGCCGAGGAGATCGGTGCCCTGTCGCTCTACCTTGCAAGCGACGAGGCACGCCAGGTCACCGGCACACACGTCTCGATTGACGGTGGCTGGACCGCGGAATAACCATTTGCCGTTAGGGCCGGATTCGTTCGCGCATCCGGCCCGGCCAACAGATAAACGGGAACGACATGAGCGACAGCATCCGCTTTATCCTCAATGGCGAGGATATCACCCTATCCAGTCTGCGCCCTACCGAGACGCTGCTCGATTTCCTGCGTCTCAACCGGCGCCTGACAGGAACGAAGGAAGGATGCGCGGAGGGCGATTGCGGCGCCTGCACGGTGCTTGTGGGACGGCTGATCGATGGCGGGCTGCATTATGAAACCGTCAATGCCTGCATTCGCTTCGTCGGCTCGCTGCATGCAACCCATATCGTTACCGTCGAGCATCTTGCCGCCCAGAACGGCACGCTTCACCCGGTGCAGCAGGCCATGGTCGATTGCCACGGCTCGCAATGCGGTTTCTGCACGCCTGGCTTCGTCATGTCGCTGTACGGTCTGTGGCTGACGACGGAAAAGCCCAGCCGGGCCCAGATCGAAAAGTCGCTCCAGGGCAATCTCTGTCGATGCACGGGCTACGAGCCGATCGTCAAGGCGGCCGAACAGGTCAGCCAGAAGCGGCCGAGCGCGCTCTTCGATCCCCTCGAAAAGACGAGAGCCGATATCATCGCCCGCCTCTGGGCCATGCAGGGCGGCGATACGATAGAGATTGCCGAGGGCGAGGATCGTCTCATCGTGCCCGGTTCAGTATCGGCACTGGCGCAGGTGCTTGCCGACGAGCCCACGGCGACCATCGTCGCCGGCTCGACCGACGTCGGTCTATGGGTCACCAAGCAGATGCGCCGGCTGAACCCGGTCGTCTTCATCAACCACCTGGCCGATCTGCAGAAAATTACCGCTGACGATGCGGGCCTGACCATCGGCGCCGGCGTCACCTATAGCCGCGCCTTTGCTGTCATTGGCGAAAAGATCCCGGCCTTTGCCAACCTCATCAACCGTATCGGCGGCGAGCAGGTGCGCAATATGGGCACGATCGGCGGCAATATCGCCAACGGCTCGCCGATCGGCGACACGCCGCCGCCGCTGATTGCGCTCGGCGCGACCGTGAAGCTCCGCTCGACGGCGGGGACGCGCAGCCTGCCGCTCGAAGATTTCTTCATCGACTATGGCAAGCAGGACCGGCATACCGGCGAGTTCGTGGAAAGCATTTTCGTACCCTACCCTGCCGACGAGGCTCATTTCGCCGTTTACAAAATCTCCAAGCGCCGCGACGAGGATATTTCGGCTGCGTGCGGCGCCTTCCATCTGTCACTGGATGCCGCTGGCAATGTCGCCGACATCCGCATCGCCTTCGGCGGCATGGCCGGCACGCCGAAGCGCGCCCGCACCGTCGAGGCGGAATTGATCGGCAAACCCTGGACGGAGACGACGGTGACTGCCGCACGCGATGCCTTCGACGCCGATTACACGCCGCTGACCGACTGGCGCGCCTCAGCCGAATACCGCCAGCTGACCGCCAAAAATCTTCTCATCCGCTTCTACCTGGAGACATCAGGCGCACCGCAGGAACTGAAGCGTTTCGAGGTGCTTGCATGATGAGGGATTTCGAATTTATTCGACCGTATTTCTTTGACACGGCACGGCACCTTTCGCCGGATGACGGCAGCCGCTTCCTTCCCCCTTCTCCCCTCGGGGAGGAAGTGCCCGAAGGGCGGATGAGCGGGTTACGCAGCAAAGAGCAACCATCCTTCCATCTGGTCTCGACACACGCATCGCTTCGCGATGCATCCCCCTCATCCGGCCTGCCGGCCACCTTCTCCCCACTGGGGAGAAGGGAAACCGCGGAGGCCTAAGCCATGGACAAATCCACCTTCGAAGAAGCCAAGGTTGTCATCAACGGCTCGATGCATGGATCGCTGCGCCACGACTCCGCGCACAAGCACGTGACCGGAGCCGCCGATTACATCGATGACATTCCCGAACCTGCCGGCCTCCTGCACGGCGCGCTCGGCCTTTCCGACCGAGCCCACGCCGAGATCGCTGGCATCGATCTCTCGGCCGTAAAGGCCTATCCAGGCGTTGTCTGGGTCTTCACCGGCGCCGATATCCCCGGCATCAACGACACCAGCTCCAACGGCATGCATGACGAACCGCTGTTGGCCGAGACCAAAGTCGAATTTCACGGTCAGCCGATCTTCGCCGTTATCGCCGAGACCCGCGATGCTGCCCGCCGCGCCGCCCGCCTTGCCAAGATCGATTATCACGACCTCCCGCATTGGAGCGATATCGATGGCGCGCTCGCCAACGGCGCTCCGCTCGTCTACGAGCCGATGACGCTAAAGCGCGGCGAACCCAAAACCGAGATGGCAAATGCCAAGCACCGCATCAAGGCGCAGATGCGCATCGGCGGTCAGGAGCATTTCTACCTTGAGAGCCATATCGCCATGGCAATCCCAGGCGAGGACGACGAAGTCGCCGTCTGGTCCTCGACCCAGCATCCGAGCGAAATCCAGCATATCGTCGGCCATGTCCTCGGCATTCCCTCCAACGCCGTGACCGTCAACGTCCGCCGTATGGGCGGCGGTTTCGGCGGCAAGGAAACACAGGGCAACCAGTTTGCGGCGCTTGCCGCCGTCGCCGCCAAGAAACTCGGCCGTGCCGTGAAATTCCGGCCCGACCGGGACGAAGACATGAGCGCGACCGGCAAGCGCCATGATTTCCTCGTGGATTACGAAGTCGGTTTCGACGACGAAGGCCGCATTCATGCGGTCGACGCCACCTATGCCGCACGCTGCGGCTTCTCCTCCGACCTTTCAGGCCCGGTGACCGACCGAGCGCTGTTTCATGCGGATTCCAGCTATTTCTACCCGCATGTGCATCTGGTCTCGAAGCCGCTGAAGACGCATACCGTCTCCAACACCGCCTTCCGCGGCTTCGGCGGCCCACAGGGCATGGTCGGCGGCGAACGCATGATCGAGGAGATCGCCTATGCGCTCGGCAAGGATCCGTTGGAGGTTCGGCGCGCCAATTTCTATGGCCAGCCGGGCTCCGGCCGGACACTGACCCCCTATCATCAGGAAGTCACGGACAACATCATCAACCGCATCGTCGACGAACTCGAACAAACCTCCGACTATCAGGCGCGGCGCAACGCCATCATCGAATTCAACCGCTCCAGCCGCTTCATCCGAAGGGGGATTGCGCTGACGCCGGTAAAATTCGGCATCTCCTTCACCATGACCGCCTTCAATCAGGCGGGCGCGCTGGTGCATATCTATCAGGATGGCTCCATTCACCTGAACCACGGTGGCACCGAAATGGGCCAGGGCCTCTATACGAAGGTGGCGCAGGTTCTTGCAGACAGCTTCCAGGTCGATATCGACCGGGTGAAGATCACAGCGACCACGACAGGCAAGGTGCCGAATACGTCGGCGACGGCCGCTTCGTCCGGCTCCGACCTGAACGGCATGGCAGCCTATGACGCCGCGCGGCAGATCAAGGAGCGGTTGGTAGTCTTCGCGGCCGAGAAATGGGGCGTAGGCACCGAGGAAGTGCAGTTCCTGCCGAACCGCGTGCGTGTCGGAGAAACGGAGATCCCCTTCCCCGATTTCGTCAAGCAGGCCTATTTCGCTCGCGTCCAGCTGTCGGCCGCCGGCTTCTACAAGACGCCAAAGATCCATTGGGATCGCAAGGCCGGCCGCGGCACGCCCTTCTACTATTTCTCTTATGGCGCCGCCTGCTCGGAAGTGTCGATCGATACGCTGACCGGCGAATACCTGATCGATCGCACCGATATCCTTCATGACGTCGGTCGCTCCCTCAACCCGGCGATCGACATCGGCCAGGTCGAAGGTGCCTTCGTGCAGGGCACGGGCTGGCTGACGACCGAAGAGCTCTGGTGGGATGCGAAGGGCCGCTTACGCACCCACGCGCCATCCACCTACAAGATCCCGCTTGCTTCCGATCGGCCGAAGATCTTCAACGTCCGACTGGCGGAATGGTCTGAAAATACGGAGGCGACCATCGGCCGCTCGAAGGCTGTGGGCGAACCGCCCTTCATGCTCAGCATATCCGTATTGGAGGCCCTATCGATGGCGGTTGCCAGTGTCGCGGATTATCGCATCTGCCCGCGCCTCGATGCGCCGGCAACACCCGAACGGGTGCTGATGGCTGTCGAGCGGCTGAAACGGATGTGATTGCCCTCCTGCAAAACAAGGGAGCTGCATTTGACGCAGTCCTCCTCTGACATCTCCCCCACAAGGGCAGGGCTGTCGCATATAGGGCGGATCGGCACCGAAAATTCCTTCTCCCCAGCGGGGAGAAGGTGGCCCGAAGGGTCGGCTGAGGGGGTTACCGATTTGAATTCATGGGTTTTCGTAGTCTTGGCGGGCACCCCCTCCCCACAAACCCATGGTCTCGACTCATAACCAACTTTTCGACTGCCTCTGCCACCTACAGCGGTCGGCTGTCATCATAACGCGGCTCACGCCCATCCAGAAATCCAAGGTCCCGCTTCAGCCGGTCCGGCATCTCGTCGAGATCGAGATGCGGCGACGGCTCAGCGTGCTTGCCGAAGGCCTGCGCCAACGATTCCACAAGACGAGCCAGAATCCTTGGCCTTGCGGTTTCCACCTCCTCCACGACATAGCAATCCATGATAACACCTCAGTCCGATCAATGATGTGAATTGCAGTCTGTCGCGGAAAATGCTGAAATTCCAATCGAACTATCGTCTGCATACATAAAGAGAACTTATCCATGAAGCTCTCCAAACGCTTTCCGCTGAATGCGCTCCGCGTTTTTGAGGCTGCCGCGCGGCACGGCAGTTTCACACGCGCCGGCGAAGAGCTTGGCATGACGCAGACGGCGGTCAGCTATCAGATAAAATTGCTGGAGGAGACCGTGGGCGAACCGCTATTCCTGCGTCGCCCGCGGCAGATCCTGTTGACCAAGGCCGGAGAACAGCTTGCACCCAAAGTGGCGGAAGCCTTTGCCATGCTGCAGGAGGCCATGACCTCGATCAGCGGCGAATCCGAAACGACGCTATGCATCCATTCCACTCCAACCTTCGCCTCTCAGTGGTTGGCCCGTCATATCGGTTCCTTTCAGCTGAAGCATCCCAATATCGCCGTCCGGCTGGACACTTCGGCCTCGATCATCGACTTCGCCCGGGAGGGCTCCGACATCGCCATCCGCGCGGGCCGTGGCCAATGGCCGGGTCTGCGCGCGCACCTGCTGATGAAGGTCTATTTTACGCCGATGCTGAGTCCCGCGCTCGCTGACACCATCGGCGGCATACATGAGCCGGCAGACCTCCTGAAGCTCCGCATCATCGACGCAGGCGACCCCTGGTGGGCCCAATGGTTTAGGGAAGCCGGCGTTCCCGACCCCGGTCTTCAGGGCCGGCCGCGCAGCAGGCTCGGCGCCCAGTCCTTCGAGGCGAGCGCGGCATTGGCCGGTCAGGGCGTCGCCATCCTGACCCCGGAATTCTATGCGGATGACCTGGCGTCCGGCCGGCTCATCCAGCCCTTCGATATTCTCTCATCCGACAACACCGACTACTGGATCGCCTATCCGGAAAACAGGCGTCATACGCCGCGAATCCGCGCCTTCAGGGACTGGCTCCTCTGCGAATTCGGCATGCCGCTGGAATAGCGCTCAATAATCCATGTCGGGTGCATAAAAGCAACGCGGTGTATTCTCGTCCGGGAACAGACAGAGATGATAAGCTCCATCGGGCGAACGCATCGTTTTCTGCTGCGGCAGATTAAAGATATGTGCGTGCGTTATGTAGCGATGATCGCCGGGATTGAGCGTCACTCGGTAGCCGCCGGGTACAATGGTGACCGTACGTGAGGGAATCATCTCGCAATCGCCCGTCTTGCTGTCGCCATTGCAACAATACGGGTCGTAGGACCAGCCGGAGGGCGCCTCGTGCGCCAGGGCGAAGGCTGCGGAGAGGAGAAAAAATACGAACGTCAGAATACCACGCATGGGCAATTCTCCGTCGAAAAAATAGACGGCTGCCGCGGACACGGCCCGCTCCAAGCAGCCAAGGGCATTTTATTAAAAAACTGCCATAATCTGATCTAATGCGCCCTCGGCGCTAGACAAGACCGCGGCTTTTTACCGGCACATCAAACACCCCTCTTCCATCCGCTCTCAACATTCTGCAAGGTACCGAGTCGGAGGAAGAAAAGGGGAACTGAATGTATGAATACGCCATAACGTGGGAATGGCTGGCCTTTGCCGCCCGCTGGTTCCACGTCATAACCGCCATTGCCTGGATCGGTTCGTCTTTCTACTTCATCGCGCTCGATCTCGGACTGGTGAAGCGCCCGCATCTGCCGCCCGGCGCCCATGGCGAGGAATGGCAGGTTCACGGCGGCGGCTTCTATCATATTCAGAAATATCTCGTCGCCCCCGCGCAGATGCCGGAGCACCTGACCTGGTTCAAATACGAGAGCTATTTCACCTGGCTTTCCGGCTTTCTGATGCTGTGCATCGTCTATTACGGCGGCGCCAACCTCTTCCTGATAGATCGGCACGTGCTCGATGTCAGCGTTCCCGTCGCGATCCTGATTTCGCTCGCCTCGCTCGCTGGCGGCTGGATCATCTATGACCTGCTCTGCAAGTCGCCGCTCGGCAGCAATACCTGGGGATTGATGATCGTGCTTTACGCGGTCCTGGTCTTCATGGCTTGGGGCTACACGCATCTCTTCACCGGCCGCGCCGCCTTCCTGCATCTCGGCGCCTTCACCGCAACGATCATGTCGGCCAACGTCTTCATGATCATCATCCCCAACCAGAAGATCGTCGTCGCCGATCTCATTGCCGGCCGCACGCCCGACCCGAAATACGGCCGCATCGCCAAGCAGCGCTCCCTGCACAACAACTACCTGACGCTGCCCGTCATCTTCTTCATGCTGTCGAACCACTATCCGCTGGCCTTCGGCACGCAGTTCAACTGGATTATTGCAGCGCTGGTGTTCCTGATGGGCGTCACCATCCGTCACTGGTTCAACACGACGCATGCGCGCAAAGGCCGCCCGACCTGGACCTGGATCGTCACAGTCGTCCTCTTCATCGTCATCATGTGGCTTTCGACCGTTCCAAAGGTGCTGACCGGCGAAAAAGAAGCCAACGCTGTCTCGCCTGCCTTCCAGCAATTCGCCTCCGATGCGCATTTTCCGGCGGTCAAGCAGATGATCTCGGCGCGGTGCTCCATGTGCCATGCGTCCGAACCCCTCTATGAGGGGATTGTCCGCCCGCCGAAGGGTGTAACGCTGGAAAATGACGCGGAAATCGCTATGCATGCCCGGGAGATCTATATCCAGGCGGGCCGCAGCCATGCCATGCCGCCCGGCAACGTCACCGACGTCACGCCGGAGGAACGCAAGCTGCTGGTTGCCTGGTTCGAAAGCTCCATCGGAGAAAAGAGCCAATGACTACCCTTCTGCGCGGCCGCCTGCTTTCCTTCAAGCGCCTGCCGCAAGGCCTCGATGATACCAACAGCTACGCCTATGAAAGCGATGGCGGTCTGCTGGTCGAAAACGGCCTGATCGTCGCGACCGGCCCCTATGCCGATATCAAGGCGCAGGCGCCGAAAGGTGCAACCGAAATCGACCATCGGCCGCATCTGATCCTGCCCGGCTTCATCGACATGCACCTGCATTTCCCTCAGATGCAGGTCATCGCCTCTTACGCCGCCAATCTCCTGGAATGGCTGAACACCTATACTTTCCCCGAGGAATGCCGCTTCGTGGAAAGCGCGCATGCGCAGCGTATCGCCAGGCATTTCTACGACGAGATGATCCGCCACGGTACGACGACGGCGGTAGCCTATTGCTCGGTTCACAAGACCTCCGCCGACGCCTATTTTGCCGAAGCCATGCGCCGCAACATGCGCGTGGTCGGCGGCAAGGTGATGATGGATCGCAACGCCCCGCAGGGTCTGCTCGATACGCCCGAGATGGGCTATGACGAGACCCGGCAGGTCATCGCCGACTGGCACGGCAAGGGCCGCAACCACGTTGCCATCACGCCGCGCTTTGCCATCACCTCGACGCCGGCGCAGATGGAGGCGACCGCCGCGCTTGCCCGCGAATTCCCAGAGCTGCACATTCAGACGCATCTTTCCGAGAACGATGACGAGATCAAGTTCACCTGCGAGCTCTATCCGGACGCGATCGACTATACCGATATCTATGCCCGCTACGGGCTGCTTGGCCCAAAGAGCCTGTTCGGCCATGCGATCCACCTTTCCGATCGTGAGGCCGATGCCATGAGCGAAGCCGGCGCGGTCGCCGTCCACTGCCCGACCTCGAACCTCTTTCTCGGCTCCGGTCTCTTCCCGCTGAAGGCGCTGGCGCGCCGCGAGAAGCCCGTTCGCATCGGCGTCGCCACCGATATCGGCGGCGGCTCCAGCTATTCCATGCTGCGCACCATGGATGAGGCCTACAAGATCCAGCAGCTGCTCGGCGAACGCCTGAATCCGCTGGAAAGCTATTATTACATGACCCGAGGGAATGCTGAGGCCCTTTCCCTCGTCGACAAGATCGGCACGCTCGATGCCGGCACCGAAGCCGATCTTATCGTCCTTAACGCCGCCGCAACGCCGGCCATGGCGCTGAAGATGGAGGTGACGAAAAGCCTCACCGAAGAGCTGTTCCTGCTGCAGACGATGGGCGACGATCGCGCCGTCGTCGAAACCTATGTTGCCGGAAAGCCGATGAAATCGATCCTGCAATGAGGCAATCCGAACCCGCCGCACGATAATCTTTCAGAGGGCAGATAGCCATGACCGCGCCGCTTACCATCGCTGAACTGAAGACGCTTGCGCAGCGGCGCGTGCCGAAAATGTTCTTCCAATATGCCGATTCCGGCTCCTGGACGGAATCAACCTATCGCGCAAACGAGGCTGATTTCGCCAAGATCAAGCTGCGCCAGCGCGTCTTCGTCGACATGTCCGACCGATCGCTTGCAACCACCATGGTCGGCCAGAAGGCCTCGATGCCGGTGGCGCTCGCGCCCACCGGCCTCACCGGCATGCAGCACGCCGATGGCGAGATGCTGGCGGCGCGGGCGGCGGAGGAATTCGGCATCCCCTTCACGCTCTCGACGATGAGTATCTGCTCGATCGAGGACATCGCCTCGGTGACGAAGCAGCCCTTCTGGTTCCAGCTCTACGTGATGAAGGACCGCGATTTCGTCCTGAACCTGATCCATCGCGCCAAGGCGGCGAAATGCTCGGCGCTGGTGCTGACGGCCGACCTGCAGATCCTCGGCCAACGCCACAACGACATTCGCAACGGGCTTTCGGCACCGCCGAAAATGACGATAAAGAACCTGTGGCAGATGGCAACCCGGCCCGGCTGGTGCATGAACATGCTGAAGACCAAGCGGCATTCCTTCGGCAATATCATCGGCCATGCCAAGGATATTTCCGACATGACGACGCTGTCGCACTGGACACATTCGCAGTTCGACCCCAAGCTTTCCTGGAGCGATGTCGCCTGGATCAAGGAGCAATGGGGCGGCCCGCTGGTCATCAAGGGCATTCTCGACGTCGAAGATGCCAAGGCGGCCGTCGATACCGGCGCAGACGCCATCATCGTCTCCAATCATGGCGGCCGGCAGCTCGACGGCGCCCATTCCTCCATCAGCATGCTGCCGCGGATCGTCGATGCCGTCGGCGACAGGATCGAGGTCCATATGGATGGCGGCATCCGTTCAGGCCAGGATGTGCTCAAGGCCATCGCGCTCGGCGCCAAAGGCACCTTCATCGGCCGCCCCTTTCTCTACGGCCTCGGCGCCATGGGCAAGGAAGGAGTAACGCTCGCGCTCGAGATCATCCGCAAGGAACTGGATATTTCCATGGCCCTTTGCGGCAAGCGGGATATCAACGCGGTGGATCGGTCGATTCTTGCTGAATTTAGTAGTGGAAGCGACATTGCAAAACTATAAGGGTTTGCCGATCGCCTTCACCTTCAACTTTGTAAATCAGCCGATGCTCTTGCGTGATGCGACGTGACCATTGCCCTTTGAGTTGATTGCGCAGGGGCTCTGGTTTGCCGAGTCCCTCAAAAGGGTGGCGTAGCGCGTCCCGTAAAAGGTCGTTGATTCGAACGGCTATTTTACGGTCTCGTTCCTGCCAATATAGATAGTCTTCCCAAGCATGTGCGTGCCAGGCAAGCAACATGACGAGCTTACTTCGGATCGAGCAAATCGTGAGAAACGAGGTTCTTTCCCTCGTTTGCGTCGGTGATCGCTTCCATCAATCTCGCCGCATTTGACGGTGTCGACAGGACATGAAGCGTCTCGATGATTCCTTCATATTCTTCCTTGTCGATCAGAATGGCTGATGGCTTATCACGACGAACAATTTCCACGGCGACACGATCCTGCGCGACTTCATCAAGCAAGCTAGCAAGTTCATTTCGGGCTGCTGAAAACATGACCGTTCGCATGTTATGCTCCTGTGCCTACACTTGTACAATAAATGGTACAAGTCCAACTTGAAGTCAAGGAACAACCCAACGCAGCCAAGCTGTCGCCAGGTCACTCGCCCACTCCTCGCGGTAGCCGAGGTCGTGTGGCAGAGATAGGCCTCATTCTGGTAAACCGCAAATCTCAGCTCCCGCGATAGGTGGAATAGCCGTAGGGCGAGATCAGCAGCGGCACGTGGTAATGCGCCGTCGTATCCGCAATGCCGAAGCGGATGGGTACGAGATCGAGAAAAGCCGGCTCCGGCAGCTTGGTGCCGCTGGCGCGCAGATAGTCCCCGGCCCGAAACAGCAATTCATAGGTACCTGCGACGAAGCTTTCGCCGACGAGGATTGGACCGCCATCCACGCGGCCGTCCGAGTTGGTCGTGACCGTCTTCACATGCCTGCGGGCATCGCCTTCGATCCTGAAGAGATCGATCACCAGACCTTCGGCCGGCTTGCCCAGAGCGGTATCGAGTACATGAGTGGTCAGTCCCGTCATAGCGTCGGTGCTCCGATGATGAAGGGCGTGTCGAAGAAGTGCTCTTCCAGATTGTTTCCAGGCCCATCGCGATCCACGATAAGGAAATCGCTCGGCTCGTCGAGTGCCATCAGCGGATAATGCCAGACATTGACCCGATAGTTCACGCCTTGGTCGCCCCGCGCCAGGAAGACTTGCGGTCTGCCGGGCTTGCCGTTCTCATCCTCTGCGACAACGACGAGGAACGGCCGGCCGTTCAACGGCACGAAACATTGGCTGCCGAAGGGATGGCGCTCCATCATGTCGATCGAGAAGGGAAAGGCACGCGGCTGGCCGCGAAAGAGGTTCAGGATGACCCGCGCGCCCTCTCCGATAGCCTCGGCGCGGGACAAGGCATGGAAGCGCTCGGTCGTACCGCCGTTGATGAATCGCATGGTTGCCGGATCGGCCTCGATGACATCGCCGAACGGCGCGAATGCGGCCCTTGTCAAAGGATTGATATCGAGATGCTGTGTCATTGAATGATTATTCGCCTTCCGCTCGCCAGTGGCGAATAGAGTCCAGTTGCAGGAGCAACTCCGGAAGAGATTTGTGAGCGATATCCCACAGGGTCGCCGGCTCGATGTCGAAGTACCCTTGCGTGATCCGATTCCGGAAGTCGCCCATCACATGCCAAGGCAGGTCGGGATGGTCAACGACAAACTCGGGATAATCCTCGGCAATGCGCGCGGCCACCTCGCCGATCAGCATGAGATTCATGCCGACGGCACGTTGCTTCTCAACATTCGTGGAGAACACCGCTTGATCAATTTCCCGGAGGAAAGGACCGGTTTCGGATGCAGCCTGCTGCATGCGTTCAAGGTAGGTAATCAGCCGATCCACGCTCATGCCGGCTTCCTTTCGCCGGCAACACCCGTTTCCGTTACGATGACGCGCCTCTTGGCGTCACCAATCATCCGTCCGCTTCTATCTCTGTCCAATTCTTTCCGTGGCCCCATGGCTCAGTATCCCGCCGGGGGATACTAGGCCATGAGTGAACCGAAAAACAGCGCATACATCAACGGGAAAACCCGCGCAGGGACAGACGCAGCAAGGATGCAGCCCAGAGGCCGAGCGTCAGGCTTCCGGCAGCATGGATTGTAGCCGCAGCAGAGCGATCTTTTCGACCTGCGCCGCCGCAGTCGCTAACTCCGCATCCCTGCCATTGTTTATCCGCGTTTCGAAGGCGGCGAGAATATCGTCCTTGCCGAGTCCCTTGACCGCGATGATGAAGGGAAAGCCGAATTTCGTCACATAGGCGGCGTTGAGTTCGGTGAACCGGGCGTGCTCCTCCGGGCTCAGCCGATCGAGCCCGGCACCGGCCTGCTCCTTGCGGCTATCCTCGGTCAGCTGGCCGGCAATCGCAAGGCGCCCGGCAAGATCGGGGTGCGCCCGCAGCACGCCAAGTCGTTCCGCCTCGTTGGCTGCGCGGAAGGCCCGCACCAGCGCGGCATGCACGCCGCCGGAGGTCAACGGCTCAGCAATGGCGCCCTGATCGTAGGCGCGTTCGGCAACGAAGGGCGAATGTTCGAAGACGCCGCCGAAGCGGCTAACAAAATCATCCCGCGAGATCATGTTAGCGCGCGCCCCCGGGAAGATGATTCTCATACCAGTGGTTGGCGATTTCAATGCGCCTTGGAATCCAGACCTTGTCATGCTTCTGCACATATTCGATGAACCGACGCAGCGCCGCGGCGCGGCCGGGGCGGCCGACGAGACGGCAATGCAAGCCCACGGACATCATCTTGGGACTGCCCTGCTTGCCCTCTTCATAGAGCGTGTCGAAGGCATCCTTGAGATAGGTGAAGAACTGATCGCCGGAATTGAAGCCCTGCGGCGTCGCAAAGCGCATGTCGTTGGTCTCAAGCGTATAGGGGATGATCAGGAACGGCTTGCCGTTCAGACCATCGACCCAGAAAGGCAGATCGTCGGCGTAGGAATCGGAGGAATAGAGGAAGCCTCCCTCCTCCATGACGAGCCGTAGCGTATTGTCCGAGGGCTTGCCTTGATACAGGCCGTAAGGCCGCTCACCGGTAAGCTCGGTATGCAGCCGCACGGCCTCGAGGATATGCTTGCGCTCGAGATCCTCGGAAAAATCCTTGTATTCCAGCCAGCGGTAACCATGGCTCGCAATCTCCCAGCCCGCTTCCTTCATGGCGGCAACCGCTTCCGGATTGCGCGCCATCGCAAGCGTTACGCCATAGACGGTCGCCTGAACCTTGAGTTCGGTGAACATGCGCCACAGCCGCCAGAAGCCGGCGCGCGCACCATATTCGTAGATCGATTCCATGTTGAGATTGCGCTGGTTCGGCCAGGAGGCTGCGCCGACGATCTCGGACAGCAGGTTTTCCGATCCGGGATCGCCGTCGAGAATGCAGCTTTCCCCGCCCTCTTCATAGTTGATCACGAACTGCACCGCGATGCGGGCGTCACCCGGCCATTTGGGATCAGGCGTGTTGCGGCCGTAGCCGATGAGATTACGGGGATAGATTTCCGACATTGAAGCACCTTCTCTGATCGCGGAACGGTAGCATCCGCGCCGCGAAAGTCGAGACGGAAAATGGGAAAATCACTTTCGCTTCAAAGCGAGGTATTGGCGTGAACGCCATTCGCTAATCTAGGCGATCTTGCGGGCGCTGACCTTTCCCATCGGATGCAGCGAGTGCACCCGAAAAGGACCGCCAGCGCCTTCTTCCATCATGAGCGCGATATTGGAAACGGGGATGGGCGCAGCCAAGGCAGGCTCGAAGAAATCGCGCAGCGCGCGCTCGATGCGCGCCATGTCGCCGGGGCTTACCGTACCCGTCAGCATCATCTGGAAGCGGAATTCGTCCATGACATGCGGATGGCCCCAGCGATGCAGATTGGCGAATTGCGTCGCCGACAGGCCGTCCGGATCGATGCGCTCTATTTCCGCTTCGCTCAAAGGAGCCCGGTATTGATCGAAGGTCTGCACCAGCGATGCCGCCAGAAAATGCATCTGCTGGCTTGGTGCGGAGGGAACGAGGCCCAGCGCACCGCCGAGCCGCGCGACCTCCAGCCTCGGTATTTCGAAGGGCGCCACCGTGCCGGAGAACCGCATCAGGTCGCGCAGCAGCCCTGCCTCGGTCATGTCTTCGGCCAGCCGGAACGGCGCCTTGAGCATTCCCATGAAGCCATAGCGGCGCGGGACTGCGGTGTAGAAGGCGATTTCATGGATACCAAGTCCACGGACTGCCGGCGGGTCCACCATCTCGCCGGAATAGACGTTGCGGCCGAGCCAATTCGCCGCCACAAGCGTCAGCGGATCGCTCGCAGACGGCGTGAAGCAAATGGCATAGCGCATGAAATCTCCTCCAGGGCGTGACATCAGGCAGATGGAACCGGCACCGATGGCCAAGGAGATAGGTGATTTGCGTGACAGATTGACGACCCGGAAGAGGTCTGAACTCACCTTTTATGTTATATGACTGAAATATGACTTGCTAAAGTGAAACTCTGCGGCAAGTCGAAGCGACCGGGGACGCCCACCGCCTCACGCACGGCCGCCTCCGCCAGTCGATGCGCCAAACCAAAACTCACCTTGAAGCCACCGGTCAGGGCAATCAGCGAGGGATGATCGGGATGCGCGCCCACCATCGGATCACGATCCACGGCCTTCGGACGTAGGCCCGCCCAACGCTCAACGACTTCCGCGCCGGCGAGTACCGGCGCCATGGCGCGCGCCGCGTCGAGCAGATCATCGAGCTGCCCGTCCGTCGATAAGGGATCGTCAAATCGGTTCTCGCTCGTGCTGCCGACCGCAACCAATCCATTCTCATGCGGCACGATGTAGAGACCATCCCGAAAGATAACCGGCATGCCACCGTCGATATCCGCCTTCAGCATCGCCGCCTGCCCCTTGACCGGCTGACCGAGCGAGGCTTTGCGATTGTCCGTCAGCGCGTCAAGAATGGGGAACGAACGGTAGCCGGCGGCAAGAATGCAGTGCCCGAAGCGGATGTCGCCTTGATTCGTGCGTGCCAGCCCCTTGTCCGGATCGATGCTGCCGACGGCAACGCCCTCGGCGAGCCGGACATCCCCTGCCCCAGCCAGAGACCTGCAAAGCACCTCCAGCAGGGCCCTCGGCGCGACGCGGGCCGCCAGGGTATCGTGGACAAATCCGCTTTCGGCAAGGGACGGCTCGATCCAGCCTTCGACGGGCGCCGCATCGAGCACGTGCCAATGAAACTGCCGATCCCGATGCCGCCAATGCACCTCCGCATCTTGGGAATGGCCAAGGGCGATCTGCCTCAAATGCGGCTTCGGCAGCGGAATCAACCGGCCCGCGCGGCGATAACCGGCTGAAAGCCCGGTCTCCGCCTCCATGACAGCAATTTCCTCTTCCAGCGCGACAAGCGCGTCGAACTGAAACTGCTTCTTGTCCGACCATTTGTCCGGCATGTGCGGCATCAGCGCGCCGAGCAGACCGCCGCTCGCCCCTTGCCCAAAGCGGCCGCCTTCGACAAGCAATGTCCGGATACCAAGACGCTCGGCATGAACGGCGGCCCATAGCCCCATGATCCCGCCCCCAACAATCAGCAGATCGACGGACGATTGACCGGCGCGGCTTGGAGGATTATCGGCTCTTTCCATGACAGATCCAGTTTCCGATCGGACCGAGGCGTCCGAAACCAATGCGGCAAGCCCGGAGCTCGAATGGCGCGACGGCGATATGCCCTATTCGACCGCATTTGGCGACCATTTTTATTGCCAGACGGACGGCCGGCTGGAATGCGGCCATGTCTTCCTGGCCGGCAATGGACTGCCTGCCCGCTGGCAGGGACGGCAGGATTTCCTCGTCGGCGAACTCGGCTTCGGCACCGGCCTGAATTTCTGCGAGACCTGGCGCCGATGGCGAGAGTCGGCCGTTTCGGCTTCGACCCTGCACTTCATGTCCTTCGAACTCTATCCCATGCGGGCCGATGAAATCGACCGCGCGCTGTCGCACTGGCTTGAAATTGACAGCGAGCGACAGGCGCTTGTCGCGACTTGGCCGAGCCATCCCGAGGGTGTCGTATCGCTGAGGCTAGATGCAAATACGCGCCTCAGCGTCGTCTGCGGCCCGGCTCTCGAAGGTGTCAGCCGCGCCGAACAGGGCTTTGATGCCTGGTATCTCGACGGTTTCGCACCCTCCCGCAATGCCGACATGTGGTCACCGGAACTGATGCAGGCACTCCACGACAAGACGGTTCCGAACGGCACCTTCGCCACTTACGCGGCCGCCGGCTTCGTGAGGCGAAACCTGCAGGCGGCGGGATTTATCGTGGAACGGCGCAAGGGCTTTGCCGGCAAGCGCGAAATGCTCTGCGGCATAAAGCCGGCCTGAAGCCGGAGCTGATGTGCCGGGTCAGGCGGCAACCATCGCGAGGGCTCAAATGAGCTCGCCAAGATGCTGGCGAACCCACTTGGCCTCTTCCGAGGCCGTCCGCCGGAAGTACCGTTTGAAATCCCGGCTGAAATGGGCGGCACTGGCATAGCCGACCGATGCCGCCACCTCCGCAATCGTCCCTCTTTGACGCGCAATCATCAACCGTGCCTCGTGAAGCCGCAGCGCCTTTACATATTGGATAGGAGTGCTGCCCGTTAGGGCTTTGAAATGGACGTGGTAGGAGGGAACGCTCATCCCCGCCTCACGCGCCAGCGCGGCAACTGAAATTTCGGAATTGTAGGTTTCACGTAATCGCGCCAGGCTTCGCACGATCTTCCCGGACAAGCCCTGCTGTCGAAGAGCTGAGATCACCGCTCCGCCCTGCGGGCCAACGAGAACCCGGTAATGCAGCTCGCGCAGGATGCCTGCTCCCAAAACCGCAAGCTCGACAGGATCACGCAGTGCCCGCAGCAGGCGCAGCACGACATCTTCGATCATCGGCTCCATCCTGCTCGATATCAGGCTTCTCACTTTGCCGGCCCTTGGCTCCGGCTGTCTCGCCCCCACCTCAGAGGCGATCTCGGCAGCAAGAAGCATGTCGAACTCGAGATAAACGGCAAGCAAAGGGCGTTCTGAGCTGGCTGAGGATTCCATCCGGAACGGAACGGGCACCGATACGGCCAGATAATGCTCCTCATTGTAAAGATAGATCTCACCGTCCAGCATGCCCTGCTTTTGGCCTTGCAGGACGAAAACCGCGCCCGGCTTGTAGAGCACCGGGACGTCGTGAAGGACCGCTTCGGTCCTGAGAATGCGGACACCGGCAAGCGCCGTTGAATTGTATCCCTGGCTGGGAGCAAGAAGGCCCGCCAGTTCCACCAATTCCCGGCGCTTTGACCCCTTGTCGGTGTGGTTCATAGGATTTGGCAAGATATTCATAATTTTTGCAATCGCCGGGGATGATTTCGAAGATTATCAGTCATGACTATCGAGCAATCAAGACGAGATATCGATCATGTCACAGAAGACTTTTTTCATCACCGGAACGAATTCCGGCTTCGGTTTTGCAATCGCAGCCGCCGCGATCCGGAAGGGCCATAAGGTTATTGGCACCGTCCGCTCGGAACAGTCGCGGGCAGGCCTGGCGGAGCGCTTGCCGGCAGTGCGATCCGTCCTATGCGATGTAACGGAGTTCGACCGGATAGCCGACGTCGTTCGACAGGCGGAAGAAGATCATGGACCTGTCGACGTGCTGATCAACAATGCCGGCTACGGCCACGAGGGAATTCTTGAAGAGTCGCCTATCGAGGAAATGCGCCGCCAGTTCGACGTGAATGTTTTCGGCGCCGTTGCGGTCGCAAAAGCCTTCCTGCCGCGCTTCCGCCAAAGGCGCAGCGGCTTCATCGTCAACGTCACCTCCATGGGCGGCATGATCACCATGCCCGGCATCGCTTATTATTGCGGAAGCAAATTCGCGCTTCAGGGCATCTCGGAGGTCATGCGAGCGGAGATGGCGCCATTCGGCGTTCGGGTGACCGCCCTTTGCCCCGGCTCCTTCCGGACCGACTGGGCCGGGCGCTCGATGGTCCGAACCGAACGATCGATCGCGGATTATGACGCATTGTTCGATCCGATCCGGCAGGCGCGGCAATCCAAAAGCGGCAAGCAACTTGGCAATCCGGACAAGCTTGCGACGGCCGTTCTGGACCTGATCGAATCCGACGCCCCTCCGCCGCAGCTCCTGCTTGGCAGCGATGCCCTTGCACTCGTGACGGACAGGATCGAGCGTCTCAAGCAGGAGATCGAAGCTTGGAAAACCGTTACCGTTTCCACCGATGGCTGATCGCCGCGACGGTTGGCAGCCAGTCACGCGTATGGGTCTGGATTGGACCCTAGTTCTTCGAGCGATCGGCCACGAGAGCGGTATCGCCCAGATAGCGCCGGATCTTCGTTTCGAGAAGTTCGGGGCTGATCGGCTTGGACATGCAATCGTCCATGCCAGAGCGCGTGCACATGATGCGATCGACATCCAGCGCCTGCGCCGTCACCCCGACGATGGGCACATGCCAACCCTCCCCGGCCTGGGCCTCGAACTGCCGGATCATGCGGGTCGCCTGATGACCATTCATGACCGGCATGGACACATCCATGAGGATCAGCGACGGCCGTAGCTGGCGCCATGCGTCCACGGCCGCCTGGCCATTCTCCACAACGAGGAATCGTAGGGCGGTCGCCTGCAGGATCTGCGTGAAGACGATCTGGTTCACCTCGTTATCCTCGGCCACGAGGACGTCGATGGCATTGCCGGCTTCGGCGGATACCATCTGATCGACCGCCTCAATTGCTGCTGCCGCCTCGGTCGCCACCGGTAGCGGCAGCTCCGCGGATCCCGATTGTCCGGCCATTTTCTTCCGCCGCGATGTACGGACAACATCGATGATCGTGCTGCGCAACACATTGGCCCGCACGGGCTTCATGAGATGCGCCTGACCATTGACGGCGACAAACTCCTTATCGCTGCCCGCGACGCCCATCGACGTGAGAAACACGATGGGAAGTGCCTCGAAACGCGGATCGGCGCGCAATGCGCTCGCGATCTGATAGCCGTTCATGCCGGGCATGCTGTAGTCGACGATGATCGCATCGACCGATACACCCATATCGAAAGCAGCATTCAGAATGGCGAGCGCGGTCCTGCCATCTTCGGCGACATGCCCGTCGAAGCCCCATTGCAGCAACTGTTCGGTCAAGATGCGCCGATGGATAGCATCGTCTTCCACGATCAGAACTCGGGCATCCCTCACATTGGCCGGCAGCTCGGCGATTTTGCCGCGCGGCGCGACCAGCGGCACCGCTAGATGGACGGTGAAAACCGATCCCCTGCCCCATTCGCTCTCCACCGACAGCGAACCGCCGAAAAGATCGACGAGGCCGGCAGTAATAGCGAGACCAAGACCCGAACCTTCAAGCCGCCGCGCAAAGGACGAATCCGCCAGCGAGAATTTGTCGAAGATCGTATCGAGCTTTTCTTTGGGAATGCCGATCCCGGTGTCTTCGATCCGCAGCATCAGCAATATATTGTCATCTGGTGCCGGCTGGCTGTCCAGCTCCACCAGCACATGACCGCGCTCGGTGAACTTGATCGCATTGCCGACGAGATTGGTCACGATCTGTCGAAAACGGCCGGCATCGCCGAGTACCGCCGCCGGCACGCCGGGAGCGATGCGCACCATCAGCTCGATATTCTTTTCCGACGCGGCAGCTGCCAGCAAGGTCGCAACGTCTTCGACAGCCTCGGCGGGATCGAATGCCATCTTGCGCAGATGCATTTCGCCGGTATCGATGCGGGAAAAGTCGAGAATGTCGTTGATGATGGTCAGTAGCGCATTGCCCGACTTGACGATGATATCGACGAAAGTCTTCTGCCGCGCATCGAGATCGGTCTTGCCAAGCAACTCCGCCATGCCAAGAACGCCGTTCATCGGCGTGCGGATTTCATGGCTCATATGGGTCAGGAATTCGGATTTCGCCCGGTCCGCGGCATTGCTGCGCGCCAGGAGC
This sequence comes from Rhizobium sp. JAB6, assembly GCF_003024605.1. Classification (GTDB taxonomy): domain Bacteria; phylum Pseudomonadota; class Alphaproteobacteria; order Rhizobiales; family Rhizobiaceae; genus Rhizobium. The sequence continues at coordinate 690,170 of NZ_PYJQ01000009.1, forward strand.
AGCTGCAAATCCGCCTCGCGTCCCTTCATCTCGGTGACATCGGTCAGGGCCACGGTCCAGCGGCGATGCTCGCCAATGGCGGCGTCTAGCTGCATCCAGCGATCGCCCTTGATCTGGAAGACGCAGGAGATCGGCTTGCCGGCAACGACGCTTTCCCCCCAAGATGCCCGCACAGCCTCGGCATCCTCGCCGAAGTCGCCGCGTTGCGCACAATAATCGAACGCCGCAGACCAGTCTTTGCCGACCTCCAGAAGTTCGGCCGGCAGCTTCAGCATGTCCTTGAGCCGGTCGTTGGCCAGCATGATCGTACCGTCCTGAACGATCAGCAGGCCTTGGGACATGGCCTTCATGGCGTCGGCCATCAGCTCGCCCAGGCGCTCCAACGCCAGCCTGGCCTCGGTGATCTCACGGAATTGCTGTTTGACGGCGGAAACATCCGTGTAGGACATCAGCGTCCGCCCATTGGCAATGCGGCGCGCATCGATGATGACGGATTTGCCGTCGGCAAAATTCACTTCTGTCTGCAGATGCCCGCCCGCCTTGCGCAGTGCTGCCAGGCGCGCCTGATAGATGTCGTCGACGCTACGATCGTCCGAGCCGAAGCGCGCCAGTTCATAGTGCTTGGCGATGAGATCCCGATAGGGGCGCCCTTCGAAGCGCTCATCCTTCGAGAATTCGAAAATGTCATAGAAGGCGTCATTCACATATTCGACAACGTAGCCGCTGTCGTGGATCAGGACGCCGATCGGCATCGAGCGAAGAATATTGTCGAGATCCTGATGCAATCCTCTGGCAGGCGCTTCGAGAAACATGCCGAAAATATAGACGCGGTCTTCCGAAGGGGAAAAACTCTCGATCTGGATGCGCGAACGCTCACGGCCCGATGCGTCGAAGCAGAGTGCCACCTCTTCCGAACCGAAGACCAATGCGCGGCGCTCCCTGTCTTCCCTGTCGGCGCTCTCGCCCGCATCGAGAAGATCACGGCTGCGATTGCCGATGAAATCGGAAATATCGCGCCCGAAAAACCGCGCATAGGCATCGTTGACGGCAACATAACGAAGCTCGCTGTTCTTGATGTAGGCGGGCCTGTCCAGACTGGCGATCCGACGGCACACTATGTCGAGCAGTTCACCGTCCACGGTCAAACGGAGCCTCTCTTTTCACCGCGCATGATAGTTCATGAAACGACGCTCTAGCACAAATGGCTTTAACAAAGCCTTAACCATGTTGACCGTCGCGCCGACGTCGCGTTCAGACCATGGACTGTTCTATAACGGTCATGCCTTGGTCGCAAACGACGGCGGCACACCGAAGGAAACTCTGCCAAGAATCCGTCGATGGATCATTGGGAGCGAGCGCCATGAGCGACGAAGAAAGCCTGACCTTGAACGAAGCGCAGATCGCAACGGCGACGGGCGAACGGCGGCGGCGGGCCGGAGGACGCGGCGCCGAACGCGGCCGCAAGCCGAGCGGCACGAAATATCTCAACCTCGTCAACAATCTCGCTCACACGGAACTGCTGTCGCCCGAAGCGCTCGACGATATTCACGAGGCATCCCTAACCATCCTCGAAGAGATCGGCATGGACATCATCCTGCCGGAGGCGCGCGAGCGCATGAGGGCCGCCGGCGCCGACGTCACGCCCGGCAAGGAACGCGTGCGCTTCGACCGTAACATGATCATGGAGCTGATCGCGTCCGTTCCCTCGACCTTCACCCTGCATGCCCGCAATCCGATCAGAAACGTGGAGATTGGTGGCCGCAATCTCGTCTTCGCGCAGGTTGCCTCGGCCCCCTTCGTCGCCGATCGCGAAGGCGGCAGGAGAGCCGGCAATCAGGAAGATTTCCGCAAGCTCATCAAGCTCGCCCAGTCCTTCGACGTCATCCATATGACCGGCGGCTATCCGGTCGAACCCATCGACATCCATGCCTCGGTGCGCCATCTCGACTGCCTCTCCGATATCATAAAGCTCACCGACAAGGCCTTCCACTGCTATTCGCTTGGCAAGCAGCGCAATCTCGACGCGATCGAGATCGCCCGCATCGGGCGCGGCATCAGCATGGAACAGATGGAACGCGAACCCTCGCTCTTCACCATCATCAACTCCTCCTCGCCGCTTCGTCTCGACGGGCCGATGCTGCAGGGCATCATCGAAATGTCCTCGCGCGGCCAGGTCGTGGTCGTCACACCGTTCACGCTGGCGGGCGCCATGGCGCCGGTGACGATCGCCGGCGCTCTGGTGCAGCAGAACGCCGAAGCGCTCTGCGGCATCGCCTTCACCCAGATGGTGCGCAGGGGCGCGCCGGTCATGTATGGCGGCTTCACCTCCAATGTCGACATGAAGACGGGTGCGCCCGCCTTCGGCACGCCGGAATATATGAAGGCGGTCATTGCAGGCGGCCAGCTCGCCCGCCGCTACGGCATCCCCTACCGCACCTCAAACACGAACGCTTCGAATACGCTCGATGCGCAGGCCGCCTACGAATCGGCGCTGTCCCTATGGGCACTGACGCAGGGTGGCGGCAATTTCGTGCTGCATGCGGCCGGCTGGAGCGAGGGCGGGCTGACCGCATCCTTCGAAAAGTTCATCCTCGATGTCGACATGCTGCAGATGGTCGCGGAATTCCTGAAGCCGCTCGATGTCAGCGCCGACGCCCTGGCGCTGGATGCCGTGCGCGATGTCGGTCCCGGCGGCCACTATTTCGGCACGGCGCACACGCTCGCCCGCTACGAAACCGCCTTCTACTCGCCGATCCTGTCGGATTGGCGAAACAACGAAACCTGGGCGGAAGCTGGGCGGCCCACAACTTACGATCACGCCAACCGCGTCTATAAGGAAACGCTGGCGCGTTATGAACGCCCGCCGCTTGATGCGGCAATCGAGGAAGAGCTCGACGCCTTTGTCGCCCGGCGCAAGGCAGAGGGTGGAGTCCCCACCGATTTCTGATTGAAAATAAAGGTTTTTAGCCCTCAAATTATGAACGAAATTTAATATCGCGACCCGCTTTTTAGCCGCGACTTCGCCCCCTTTCCCAAACAACGTCTAACTCGGCTTCGGCTGAGAGCCGGCCTGTGTTTTGGAAAGGGATGTCAATGTCTGTGCTTCGCACATTTACGACGGCCGGTTTGATCGCGCTGACGCTTGGCAGCGCCGCCGCCGTAACCACCACCACTGCCAGCGCCTCCGACCGCGGCGCCTTCTTCGGCAGCCTTGCCGCCGGTGTCGTCGGCGGCGCCTTGGTAGCCGGCGCCGCGCGACCCGCTTATCCGGCCTACTATCCGGCGTATCCTGCCTATTACGACGGCCCTGTCTACGAGCGGGTCTATATGCGCCGCTATCCCAGCTGCTACTGGGCATGGCGTCACGACGGGTGGGGCCGGCCCTACCGCGTCGAAGTCTGCCGCTGAGGCACGAAGCTGCTGATGATTTTCTTATCTGTCCACCCAATGCCGCCGGATTCCGGCGGCATTTTCGTCCGCCTGTTGAAAAGCTTTCGTTCACACCTCTTGACATTGTCCGCGTTTAAGACCAAATGCGCCTCAGCTTTCACCTTCCGGCCGCCGCGTGAGCGTGCCCTGCGGGACAATCTGTACGCAAGAGAAGGACAAAAGCGCTTTTATGAATAAGGCCGCGCCAGGCGCTGCGGCCAGATGCGCTGGAAAGCTATTTCCAACTTACAAGTTCCCACTTCACGCGGGGTTCTTGACGCCAGAGACAGACCGGACCGCATGGTGCGATCCGGCCTATTTGCTTTGGCGCCCCGAAAGGTATTGAATTGACCGATTTTCACTCGCTTGGTCTCTCCAAGCAGATCGTCGATACACTGTCGCAGAACAACTTCGCGACGCCGACGCCCATCCAGGCTCAGGCCATCCCGCTCGTTCTCCAGGGCCGTGATCTCATCGGCCTCGCCCAGACCGGCACCGGCAAGACGGCCGCATTCGGCCTACCGATCATCGAAATGCTGCTGAAGGAAGCCAAGCGCCCGGACAATCGCACCGTCCGCACGCTGATCCTCGCTCCGACCCGTGAGCTGGTGAACCAGATCGCGGACAACCTCAAGCTCTTCGTCCGTAAGTCGCCGCTGCGCATCAACCTGGTGGTCGGCGGCGCGTCGATTAACAAGCAGCAGCTTCAGCTCGAGCGCGGCACCGACATTCTCGTCGCGACACCGGGGCGTCTCCTCGATCTCATCAATCGCCGCGCCCTCTCGCTCGGCCATGTCACCCATCTCGTCCTCGACGAGGCCGACCAGATGCTCGATCTCGGCTTCATCCACGACTTGCGCAAGATAGCCAAGCTTGTTCCGGCCAAGCGCCAGACCCTGCTGTTTTCGGCCACCATGCCGAAGGCGATCGCCGATCTCGCCTCCGACTATCTAACCAATCCGGTCAAGGTCGAAGTCTCGCCTCCGGGCAAGGCGGCCGACAAGGTCGAGCAATATGTCCACTTCGTTGCCGGCCAGAACCACAAGACCGAAATCCTCAAGGAAACCATCTCTGCCAATCCGGATGGCCGCGCCATCGTGTTCCTGCGCACCAAGCATGGCGCCGAGAAGTTGATGAAGCACCTCGATCACGTCGGTTTTGCCGCTGCCTCCATCCACGGCAACAAGAGCCAGGGCCAGCGCGAACGCGCGCTCAAGGGCTTCCGTGATGGCGATGTCCGCGTTCTCGTTGCAACCGATGTTGCGGCGCGCGGCATCGATATCCCCGGCGTCTCGCACGTCTACAACTACGACCTGCCGGAAGTTCCGGATGCCTATGTTCACCGCATCGGCCGCACCGCCCGCGCCGGCCGCGACGGCATTGCTATCGCCTTCTGCGCTCCGGATGAAATCCGCCTGCTGCGCGACATCGAGCGCCTGATGGGCATCGAGATCGCCGTTGCCAGCGGTGAAGCACCGGCCGATCGCGGCCGCCCCGTTCGCGGCAAGGGCCGTGGTGGCCAAGGTAATGGCAATCAAGGCAGAGGGCAGAATGGCCAGGGACGCGAGCGCGGCGAAGGACGCCCGCAACGCCCGGCCCGCCGTCCGTTCTTCGACAGGGAAAACGGCGAGGCTCGTGGTGAGGCTGGCGAGCGCCAGGATCGCCGCCCGCGCAACGATCGCCCGCAGCGCGAAAACAATCGCAACGCCGATTTCCGTGGCCAGCGCCGCAACGAACCGACGCCGCGTCCGGAGATCGATAACGACCTCGCCTCCACCTCGGATTTCCGCCCCGCTCGCAAGCAGCACAACGGCCAGTCCAGCGGCAACGGTGCCGCACATGAGGGCGGGGGCCATCGCGGCCAGCGTCATTCCCATGGCCGCCCTGCGGGCCGCCACAATGACGAGCGTGGCGCCCAGGGCGAACAGCGCAATGGCGGCAACGGCCGCATGCGCCGCCGTGGCCCCAGCAATGGCGGCCAGCGCCGCGAACGTGCCTGAATGAATGAAGGGGGCTGGTTGGCCCCCTTTCTTTTAAGAATGCTGCTAACCTATTCCGGCACGGCATCCGCCGCGCGCCGGTTGGTGAGGTAAACCCCAATCACCACGATCACCGTACCAACGATGATCGGCAGCGTCAGGGGCTCGCCGAAGGCGATCGCGGCCTCGGTGGCGACGGCGGGGGGCATCAGGTAGATCAGCGATGCGGCGCGCGATACCTGTCCGCGGCGGATGAGATAGAGCAGCAGGCCAACTGCGCCCATCGACAGGCCGAAGACAGACCAGAACATTGCCAGGATCGCCTCGTGCGTGCCATCGAAGCGCAAGCCTTCGAAAATGAAGGCGAGCGGCACGGTGACGATCAGCGCGCCGACATATTGCAAGGTCGCGATGGTTCTGAGGTCGCCGGTCTGCAGATGACGCTTCTGATAGAGCGTGCCGTAAGTTACCGACACCATCGCCAGCAGATTGACGATCAACGGAACGGAAGACTGCCAGAGATTAGCCGTATCCATCGCCAGGAGCTTTGGCGAGATCGCGATAGCAATGCCGAGGAAGCCGAGCAGCAGGCCGGCTTTCTGGATCGGCCGCAGCCGCTCGCCGACGATAAGCGGCGCGGCCATAGCGGTCATCAGCGGCTGCAGCGCCGCAATGATGCCGGAAATACCGGCCGGCACGCCCTCGGCAATCGCCCACCAGAGACCGCCCAGATAAATGCCGTGGAGGAAAATGCCGGAATAGATGGCGCGAAACACGCTCGTCCAGTTGCGCGGCCATCGGGCGCCCGCGATCGAACAAAGCAGCACGAAGGCAAGCGCCGACAGACTGTAACGGATCATCAGGAAGGTGAAAGGGCCTGCATGCAACGAGGCATATTTGGCGACGATCCAGCCGGTGGACCAGAGAAGGACAAAAATTGCCGGCGCAAGTTTATCGAGAGACATGGGAATCGGACCGATATATTTGGCGCTTGAGATCCGGAATCCTGGTCGACTCAGGGTGCCGCGCGAAGGGTTGAGGGCTGATAGCCGATGGCGGTAGAGCGGTCAAAATCGATCCGCTGAAAACAGCAATCAATTTTTCTTCACCTCCGGTGAACCGCCGTCCTCGTTTCAGAAATCTCGGCCGCCACCCGTGCGTTCAGTCCGCGAAAGAAGCAGATGCTCAAATTTTGATCCGCAGATTGCGACAAGACCCGGCAGACGATGGCCACCTTATTCTTAACTGCCTGTAAATCCCTCATTTTTTGATATTGCGAAATTCGCGACGGCAACTGCGCATAGTTCTTGCATTGTAAAAACCGTTGTATTCAAATGGATAAAAACACGGGGACCGCACCTTTGGCATTTGATGAAATGATGACTGCGGATGAAAGTCCGCGCGCGCCTTACGAGAAATATTTCGAGTGGTACTCAGGCCAGGACAGGGGCCACCTCATTGCCAAATCCCGCGATGCGGAAACCATCTTCCGAAAGACGGGCATTACCTTTGCGGTCTACGGACACGCAGACTCCTCCGAAAAGCTCATCCCCTTCGATATCATCCCCCGCATCATATCAGGCCGCGAATGGCGCAAGCTCGCCCAGGGCATCGAGCAGCGGGTCATCGCCCTCAACGCCTTCCTCGACGATATCTACCACAAACAGGAAATCATCCGCGCCGGCCGCATCCCGCGCGAGCTGATCGAGAAGAACGTGGCTTTCCTGCCTGAAATGATCGGCTTCCGCCCGCCGGGTGGCGTCTACACCCATATCGTCGGCACCGATATCGTCCGCACCGGCGAAGACCAGTTCTACGTGCTTGAGGACAATGCCCGCACGCCTTCCGGCGTCAGCTACATGCTGGAAAACCGCGAAACGATGATGCAGATGTTCCCCGAGCTGTTTCACCAGAACAAGGTGCAGCGCGTCGAGGACTACCCGCTGCTGCTGCGCCAGAGCCTGGCCTCTCTTGCGCCTCCCGGCTGCAGCGGCAAGCCGCGCGTCGCCGTGTTGACGCCCGGCATCTACAATTCCGCCTATTACGAGCACTCCTTCCTCGCCGACATGATGGGCGTGGAGCTGGTGGAAGGCTCCGATCTGCGCGTCATCGACGGCAAGGTGAAGATGCGCACGACGCGCGGTTACGAGGCGATCGACGTGCTTTATCGCCGCGTCGACGACGATTTCCTCGACCCCCTCACCTTCCGTCCGGATTCCGCCCTCGGCATCCCCGGCATCATGGATGTCTACCGCGCCGGCAACATCACCATCGCCAATGCGCCCGGCACCGGCATTTCCGACGACAAGGCGATCTATTCCTACATGCCGGAGATCGTCGAATTCTATACCGGCCGCAAACCGATCCTGGAGAACGTGCCGACATGGCGCTGTTCGGAGCCCGATAGCCTGCAATATGTGCTCGATAATCTTGCCGATCTCGTCGTCAAGGAAGTCCACGGCTCCGGCGGCTATGGCATGCTCGTCGGACCGACGGCGACGAAGAAAGAGCGGGCGGCCTTTGCCGAAAAACTCAGGAGCAAGCCGAACAACTACATCGCGCAACCAACCCTTTCGCTCTCGACTGTGCCGATCCTCGTCAACAAGGGCATTGCCCCGCGGCACGTCGACCTGCGGCCCTATGTCCTCGTCTCCGACAAGGTGCGGATCATCCCCGGCGGGCTCACCCGCGTGGCGCTGAAGGAAGGCTCGCTGGTGGTCAACTCCAGCCAGGGCGGCGGCACCAAAGACACCTGGGTTCTGGAGGACTGATCGGACATGCTGGGAAGAACCGCGAATGGCCTCTACTGGATGTTCCGTTACATCGAGCGCGCCGAAAACATAGCGCGCCTAGTCGATGCCGGCCAGCGCATGTCGCTGACCCGCAGCGATGCTGCCGATGACGACTGGGACGGCGTCCTGCAAAGCGCCGGCGTGCGCGAGGCCTACAATGAAGTGCATAACAAACTGACCGGCGCCGACGCGATCGATTATCTGATGCGCGATCGTTCCAATCCCTCGAGCGTCATGTCCTGCATTGAATATGGCCGCAACAATGCCCGCATGGTGCGCACGGCGCTGACGCGCGACACCTGGGAAGCGACCAATGAATGCTGGATCGAGCTGAAGGCCCTGCTTGGCCGGAAGCTGAAGACGGCCGAACTGCCCGAGACGATCGACGTCATCAAGCAGCGCGCCGGCTTGATCCGCGGCGCCTTCCACGGCTCGATGCTGCGCAACGAGCTTTATAACTTTGCCCGCATCGGCACCTTCATCGAGCGCGCCGACAACACGGCCCGCATTCTCGATGTGAAATACTATGTCCTGTTGCCATCCGTCTCTCATGTCGGCTCCTCGCTCGACAATGCCCAATGGGAATCGATCCTCAGATCGGTCTCGGCGCACCGGGCGTATAAATGGGCCTACGATCCGGAATACAAGCCGGCCAACATTGCCCACTTTCTGATCCTCAACGGCCAGATGCCCCGCTCACTTGCCTATTGCTATGACAAGATCGTCAGCAACATGGGTTATCTCAGCGCCGAATATGAAAAACGGCTGCTGGCGCACGATACCGCGGAAGCCATCCGTCAGTCGCTGCAAAAGCTGACGATCAAGCGCATCATGGACCAGGGCCTGCATGAGTTCCTCGAAGATTTCGTTGCGCGCAACAACCAATTGGGCGCCGAGATCTCCGACGGCTACCGATTCTACGAATAGGCGGGCGATATCATGAGACTGACGATCAGCCATATCACGGAATATCGCTACGACGAGCCGGCGCAGTTTTCCCTGCAGCGGCTGCACCTGACACCATTGACGGACGTCGGTCAGACGGTCATCGACTGGAAACTGACTGTCGAAGGCGCGAAGCCCGAGGTCGAATATGACGACCAATTCGGCAATCGCGCCACCCTTGTTTCCCTCGACGGGCAGCAGGACGCAACGAAGATCATCGCGTCAGGCGAAGTCGAGACCCAGGATCTCAACGGCGTCGTCGGCCTGCATCAGGGCTTCAGCCCGCTCTGGCTTTTCCTGCGGGAATCGCCGCGCACCAAGGCGGGCAAGCTGACCAAGGAATTGTTGCGCCGTATTTCCGGTGACAATGAACTCAGCAGGATGCATGCGCTGATGAAAGCGATCCATGAGGCCGTGGAATACAAGCCGGGCACCAGCAATACAGAGACGACGGCGGAGCAGGCACTGGAAGCCACGAGTGGCGTCTGCCAGGACCATGCTCACATCTTCCTCGCCGGCGCCCGTGCATTGCAGATCCCTGCCCGCTACGTCTCCGGCTATCTGATGATGGAAGGCAAGAACGAGCAGGCAGCCACCCATGCCTGGGCCGAGGCGCATATTCCCGGCCTCGGCTGGGTCGGCTTCGATCCGGCCAACGACGTCTGCCCCGATGCCCGCTACGTCCGCGTCGCGACCGGCCTCTGCTACCGCGACGCAGCACCGGTTTCAGGCATGCGGATCGGCACGCCGGGCGAAACTCTTACCGTCAAGGTGACGGTCGCGAACCAGGGGCAGAGTCAGAGCCAGAGCTGATAGAGGCAATTCATCCGGCAGGGAAAACCGCGACATGGCCTTTGTCGCCATAGTGAAGGATCGCTTTGTCGGCCGTCAGCAGCGGGATACGGTGGAAGCGTGCCGTCGCGACAATAATCCGGTCAGCCGGGCCGGCATGGAATTCGCCCGGCAGGCGAACGCTATCGACCGCGATTTGCGGCTCTATGGGAGCCAATTGCAAACCGGGTAAAGCCAGCGCTGAGGCGAGCCAACGGCCGACGTCGTCACCAAGTGCGACGCGTCCCTTCTCAGCAAGCATGGCGACTTCCCAAGGCGTAATCGCCGAGACCAGAATGCGGCTGCGCGCCGTCGTTTCATCGATAAGTTCACGAGCCCGAGCACTCAGCCTCGGATCGTCATGCATGGCCCAGATCAGAATATGGGTATCGATGACGATCAACGCGTCGCATCCCATTCGCCAACATCGACAGCAGGCAGAAACGGATCGTCATATCGAAGAACACTGCCCTTCATCGCGCCGATAATGCTGCGGCGATCTGATTTCTCCGATGCGGGCGTCAGCAAAGCGACGGGCTTTCCACGCTTCGTAATGATAATCGGCTCGCCGTCGTCGCCCATTTGATCGATCAGATGAAGGCATTTTGCCTTGAATTCGGCTGCACCGACAGACTTGATAGACATGTCCATTTTTCCTGTACAGATGTACATAACGTATGGTCATCTAACGCGAGGCCGTCAATAACTCCAAGATGCGGCAATGAAAAAGGGACGGAACTTTCGCCCGCCCCTTTTGATTCAGACAATGATTTTAATGGCTGTCGCGGTTGTTCGGGATTTCCGAGCCGCGCGGGCCGACGAGGAAGTCCAGGTCGGCGCCGGTGTCGGCCTGCATGACCGACTTCACGTAGAGACCGCCATAACCGCCCGTGAGCGGCTTGACCGGGGAAACCCAGGCGGCGCGGCGCTTTGCCAGTTCCTCATCCGACACTTCGAGCTGGATGGTGCGGGCGGGAACGTCGACGGCGATGATGTCGCCGTTCTGGACCAGCGCCAGCGGACCGCCGTCGGCAGCTTCCGGAGCGGTGTGCAGGATGACAGTGCCATAGGCCGTACCTGACATGCGCGCATCGGAAATGCGGATCATGTCGGTAATGCCCTTCTTCAGCACCTTCGGCGGCAGGCCCATGTTGCCGACTTCGGCCATGCCCGGATAACCCTTCGGGCCGCAGTACTTCAGCACCATGATGCAGTTCTCGTCGATGTCGAGATCGTCACGGTTGATGCGGGCGTGGTAGTCCTCGATGCTTTCGAACACGACAGCGCGGCCCTTGTGCTGCATCAGATGCGGCGAAGCCGCCGACGGCTTCAGGACGGCACCCTTCGGTGCGAGATTGCCGCGCAGAACGGCAATGCCGCCCGACTGCGTCAGCGCCTTCTCACGGGGAACGATGACATCGTCATTGTAGTTGACGACATCCTTCACGCCGGCCCAGATCGTATCGCCGGTGACCGTGATGGCGTCCTTATGCAGCAGGCCCATTTCTCCCACAGCCTTGATGACGACGGGCAGGCCGCCGGCATAGTAGAACTCTTCCATCAGGTATTTGCCCGACGGCTGCAGATTGACGATCGTCGGCACTTCGCGGCCGAGGCGATCCCAATCGTCAAGCGAGAGATCGACACCGACGCGGCCGGCAAGCGCCAGCAGGTGCAGAACGGCATTGGTCGAACCGCCGACGGCGCCATTGACGCGGATGGCGTTTTCGAAGGCTTCCTTGGTCAGAATATCTGATGGTTTCAGGTCTTCCTTGACCATGTCGACAATACGGCGGCCGGAAAGCTGCGAGATGACGCGGCGACGTGCATCCACGGCCGGGATGGCAGCATTGCCGGGCAGCGTCATGCCGAGCGCTTCGGCCATCGATGCCATGGTGGAGGCCGTGCCCATGGTCATGCAGCTACCGGCCGAGCGCGCCATGCCCTGCTCCGCATCCATGAATTCGTCCAGCGACATCTCGCCCGACTTCACCATTTCCGAGAATTGCCAGATCGCCGTGCCGGAACCGACATCCTTGCCGCGCCACTTGCCATTCAGCATCGGGCCGCCGGAAACGAGGATGACGGGGATATCGACCGAAGCCGCACCCATCAGCAAGCTCGGCGTGGTCTTGTCGCAGCCGCCGAGCAGCACGACGCCATCGACCGGATTGCCGCGGATCGCCTCTTCCACATCCATGGCAGCGAGGTTGCGGAACATCATCGCCGTCGGGCGCAGCGTGCTCTCGCCGACGGAGAAGACCGGAAATTCGACGGGGAAACCGCCCGCCTCGTAGACGCCGCGCTTCACGCGCTCTGCAAGATCGCGCAGGTGCGCGTTGCAGGGCGTCAGCTCCGACCAGGTGTTGCAGATGCCGATGATCGGACGGCCGTCAAATGTATCGGCCGGCAGACCCTGGTTCTTCATCCAGGAGCGGTGCATGATTGCGTTCTTGCCGGTGCCGCCGAACCAGTCGTAGGAGCGCAGCTTGCGCGGCCATTCAGCTTTCTTTTTCATATCTCAGTACCCTTTGCGTCGCACAGGCCGCCTCGTTCGCGCCTGGACTTTGAAATCGATGATCAGGCGAGCGTGTAAGCCGTCTTGACGGTGGTGAAGAATTCGGCGGCATATTTGCCCTGCTCGCGCGGGCCGAAGGACGAGCCCTTGCGGCCGCCGAACGGCACGTGGAAATCGACGCCCGCCGTCGGCAGGTTGACCATCACCATGCCGGCTTCCGCATTGCGCTTGAAATGCGTCGCGTGCTTCAAGCTGGTGGTGGCGATGCCGGAGGACAGGCCGAACGGCGTATCGTTGGCGACGGCCAAAGCCTCCTCGTAATCCCTAACGCGGATGACGGAAGCCACCGGGCCGAAGATCTCTTCGCGGCTGATGCGCATCTGGTTCGTCGCTTCCGTGAAGAGCGTCGGCTGCAGATAGAAACCGGGTGTATCGCGCTTGACGAGTTCGCCTCCGAAGGCGAGCTTGGCGCCTTCTTGGCGGCCGATCTCGATATAGTCCGTATCCGTCTTCAGTTGCTTCGCATCGACGACCGGGCCGATATGCGTGCCCGACTTCATGGCATTGTCGACGTTGAGCGTCTTCAGCTTCTCTGTCAGCGCCGCCACGAACCTGTCGTGAATGCCTTCGGTGACGATGAGGCGCGACGAAGCCGTGCAGCGCTGGCCGGTCGAGAAGAAGGCGGAATTGGCAGCCGCTTCGACGGCAACCGTCAGATCGGCATCGTCAAGCACGACCATCGGGTTCTTGCCGCCCATTTCCAACTGGTACTTGCGGCCGTGCTCGACCGAGGACAGTGCCACGCGCTTGCCCGTGCCGACCGAACCGGTGAAGGTAATACCCGAAAGAACCGGGCTGTCCAGCATCGCCTGGCCGACGACCGAGCCCTTGCCCATGACGAGGTTCAGCACGCCCTTCGGCAAGCCGGCGCGGTGGAGAATATCGACGATCGCCCAGGAACAGCCCGGCACGAGATCGGCCGGCTTGAAGACGATGGTGTTGCCATAGCAGAGCGCTGGCGCAATCTTCCAGGCCGGGATGGCGATCGGAAAGTTCCAGGGCGTAATGATGCCGATGACGCCGAGCGGCTCGCGCGTGATCTCGACGCCGATGTTCGGGCGCACCGAAGGAAGCACCTCGCCTGCCAGGCGGAGTGCCTCGCCGGCGAAGAATTCGAAGATCTGCGCGGCGCGGATCGTCTCGCCGATCGCCTCGGGCAGCGTTTTGCCTTCTTCGCGGGCAAGCAGCGCGCCGAGCTCGTCCTTGCGGGCGAGGATCTCGTCGCCGGTCTTCTTCAGGATCGTGTGGCGCTCCAGAATGCCGGAACGCGACCAGGCCGGAAAAGCGGCCTTGGCGGCAGCGATCGCATCCGTAACATCCTGCGCGCTTGCGTTCGCATAGAGGCCGACGACCTCGTTCGTATCCGACGGATTGATGTTCTCGGTGCCGTTCGTTCCCGTCCATTCCCCGGCAATCAGGTTCTGATGAATGGTCATGGCGTCATGCCTTCCTGGATCGTATTGAAGATGCCCGACCGATCCTTGCGGCCGGGCTCGATGCATTACAGCTGGCGAACAGCCACGTCGTCCTCGGCAGCAACCGCGAGCGGATTGCGCAGCGGCAGGCCGAATTCGCCAACTTCGATTTCGAAGATATCGCCGACTTCCGGCTTGATACCTTCGGCGAAGGAAAGTGTCGCCGTGCCGAACATGTGCACATGCACATCGCCTGGGACGCGGAAGATGCCGTACTTGAAGTGGTGATATTCAAGGTTCGCAAAGGTGTGCGACATGTTCGCCTCGCCGGAGAGGAAAGGCTTCTCGAAAATCACCTTGTCGCCGCGCTTGATGCGGGAGGTGCCGCGAATATCCTCCGGCGCCACTCCGATGCGGATTTCCGGCCCGAAGCTTGCCGGACGCAGCTTGGAATGGGCGAGATAAAGATAGTTGATCCGCTCGGTGACGTGATCGGAAAACTCGTTCGAGAGCGCGAAGCCGATGCGGAATGGCGTGCCGTCCTTGGCGATGACATAGATGCCGGCCATTTCCGGCTCTTCGCCGCCGTCAAGCGCGAAGGACGGAGACACGAGTGCCGCACCCGGGGCCGCAGCGCCATAGCCGTTCCCCTTGTAGAACCATTCGGGCTGCACGCCCTTCTCACCCGCCTTCGGCTTGCCGCCCTCGATGCCCATCTTGAACATCTTCATGGAGTCGGTCAGCGTTTCCTCAGCGGCTTCCGTCGTCTTCTTATGCATGGAATCGCGCGTCGCGGCAGAACCCAGATGCGTCAGGCCGGTGCCCGTCAGGTGCAGGTGAGCTGCGTCGGGATGCGTAATCGGCGGCAGGAAGCGGCCTTCGGCATAGGCTTTGTCGAGATCGATCGGCTCGCCGAGACCATGGGCTTCGATCACCGATGCCAGCGACTTGCCGCTATCGGCGGCTTCGATCGCCAGAGCATAGACGCTGCCGCCATTGATGACAGCTTTGGCGGTTTCACCGGGGCCGTTGCGGACCGCAACGACGATCTCGCCGTTCGAACCCTTGATCTGCGAGATGAGCATATCCTTCATCCTTTCCTAACAGACAGAGATCGGACACGTTCTACCGTTCCGGCTCTCAGCGAGAGCCGGACTCTGTCATGGATTTGGTTTTAAAAGTCTCGGCTGGTCGCTTAGGCGATCAGCCCTTGTTCTTGTTGTAGACGTCGATGAACACGGCGGCGAGCAGCACCGCACCCTTGATCATCTTCTGGGAGTCCGTCTGGTAGCCGAGGATCGACATGCCCTGGTTCAGCACGCCCATGATCAACGCGCCGATAACGGCACCCGTCACCTTGCCGACACCGCCGGAAGCCGAAGCGCCGCCGATGAAGCAGGCTGCGATCACGTCGAGTTCGAGACCGTCACCGCCCTTCGCGGTTGCCGAATTCAGGCGAGTCGCGATGATGATGCCGGCGATGCTCGCCAGGATGCCCATGTTGATGAATGTATAGAAGGTCAGGCGGCGGGTATCGATGCCCGAGAGCTTCGTGGCTTTTTCATTACCGCCCATGGCGTAGATGCGGCGGCCGATCGTCGTGCGTTGCGTGGCGAAGCTGTAGAGCGCGATCAGAAGCAGCATGAGAACCAGAACGTTCGGCATGCCTCTGTAGGAAGAGATCTGATAGCCGATGAAGATAGTCGCAGCAGCAACCACCAGATTCTGGGCAAGGAAGAAGCTGAACGGCTCGACATCGATACCGTGCTTTTCATTGACGGCACGGCGCCGCCATGACAGCAGGAACATGACGATCGGAATGGCGACCGTCAGCAAAATCGACGTCGAATGGATACCGCCTATATCGGTGAAATCGGGAATGAAGCCCGTAGCGACGATCTGGAATGCCGGCGGAAACGGGCCGATGCTGCTGCCGTTGCCGGTCGTGTTGATGATGGCGTAGGTCAGGCCGCGGAAAACCAGCATGCCCGACAATGTCACGATGAACGACGGAATGCGGTGATAGGCGATGAAATATCCATGCCAGGCGCCGACCGCGGCACCCATCAGCAGGCAAAGGACCGTCGCGAGCGCGAGATTCATATGCATCTGCACGACCAGGACGCCGGCGACCGCCCCGACGAAACCGACGACGGAGCCGACGGAAAGGTCGATATGGCCCGCCACGATGACCAGCAGCATGCCGAGCGCCATGATGACGATGAACGAATTCTGCAGCACGATGTTGGTCAGGTTCTGCGGCCTGAAGAGAACGCCGTTCGTCAAATACTGAAACAGCAACATGATGACGACAAGCGCGATCAACATGCCGTATTCGCGGATGTTATTGCGGATGTGGTCGCCGATGGAAACGACGTGGCTGCTTTCTGTGGCTGGGTTGGCCGAACTCATTGTTGTTTCTCCCCTGAGCGCATGATAGCGCGCATGATGCTCTCCTGGCTTGCCTCTGCCTTTGGCAATTCGGCGACGATCCGGCCTTCGTTCATGACGTAGATGCGGTCGCAAGTGCCGAGAAGCTCGGGCATTTCCGATGAGATCATCAGAACGCCCTTTCCGTCGGCGGCAAGCTGGTTGATGATGGAATAGATTTCGTATTTGGCGCCGACGTCGATGCCGCGTGTGGGCTCATCGAGGATCAGAACGTCCGGATTCGAGAACAGCCATTTCGACAGCACCACCTTCTGCTGGTTACCGCCGGAAAGATTGCCCGCCTCCTGGAAGACGCCGGCCGAACGGATGCGCAGCTTGGAACGATAGTTTGTCGCCACCTGTAGCTCGCGCACGTCGTCGATGACGGTCGCCTTGGAAACGCCAAACAGATTGGCAAGCGTCGTGTTGTGCAGGATGCTGTTGGTCAGAACCAGGCCGAGCTGCTTGCGGTCTTCGGTCACATAGGCAAGACCGGCATCGATCGCCTTGCGCACCGTGCTGGTATCGACTGGCTTACCGTCCAGGAAGACTTCGCCGCTGATCTTGTGGCCATAGGATTTGCCGAAGACACTCATGGCAAATTCGGTGCGGCCTGCGCCCATCAGACCGGCAATGCCGACCACCTCGCCCTTGCGCACATTGATGTTGATATTGTGCAGCACTTGGCGATCGCGATGCTGCTGGTGGAAGGCGTTCCAGTTCTTCACTTCGAAGATCGTTTCGCCGATCGGCACCGAGCGCGGCGGATAGCGGTCGGCCAGCTCACGCCCGACCATGTTGCGAATGATGATGTCTTCGCTGATCTCTTCCTCATGACAATCCAGCGCCTTCACCGTCATGCCGTCGCGCAAGACAGTGATCTGGTCGGCCACCTTTCGCACTTCGTTGAGCTTGTGCGTGATGATGATCGAAGTGATGCCCTGATTGCGGAACTCCATGAGGAGATTGAGCAGCGCATCGGAGTCGTTTTCATTCAGCGATGCCGTCGGCTCGTCGAGAATGAGCAGCTTGACGCTCTTCGACAGGGCCTTGGCGATCTCGACGAGCTGCTGCTTGCCGACGCCGATGTCGGTTACGAGCGTGTTCGGAGATTCCTTGAGACCCACTTTGGAAAGAAGCTGTTTCGTCCGGCTGAAGGTTTCCTGCCAATTGATCATGCCATTGGCGACGATCTCATTGCCGAGGAAGATATTTTCGGCAATCGACAGAAGCGGAACGAGCGCCAGTTCCTGGTGAATGATGATGATGCCGATATCTTCGGAATCCCTGATGGTCTTGAACTGACGGACTGCCCCATCGTAATAGATATCGCCGTCATACGTGCCGGCCGGATAGACACCCGATAGCACCTTCATGAGGGTGGATTTGCCGGCTCCGTTTTCGCCGACCAAAGCATGAATCTCGCCCTGACGGACTTTCAAATTGACATTTTCCAAGGCGTTCACACCGGGGAACGACTTGGTTATGTTCCGCATTTCGAGAATGGTATTGTCCATTGTCCGTATCCAACGCCGCGATCGAACATAGCAGACCGCGCGATCGTCTTAAATATCAAAGCCAGGGCTCGCATTGAGCGAGCCCTGACCGCTATGTCGGAAGATTACTTCAGCTGATCAGCCTTGTAGTAACCGCTCTCGACGAGAACCTTTTCGTAGTTGGTCTTGTCGACTGCGACCGGGGTCAGCAGGTAGGACGGAACAACCTTGACACCGTTGTCGTAGGTCTTCGTGTCGTTGACTTCGGGCGTCTTGCCTTCCATCAGAGCGTTGACCATGTTGACGGTAACCTTGGCAAGGTCACGGGTGTCCTTGAAGATCGTGGAGTGCTGTTCGCCGGCGATGATCGACTTGACCGACGGGATTTCGGAGTCCTGACCGGTCACGATCGGCAGCTTCACGCCGCCGGAACCGTAACCGACGCCCTTGAGCGCGGAGAGGATACCGATCGACAGACCGTCATACGGAGACAGCACGGCATCGACGTGAGCGTCGGTGTAGTAGGCCGACAGCAGGTTGTCCATGCGGGCCTGGGCCGTTGCCGGATCCCAACGCAGCGTGCCGACCTTGTCCATGCCCATCTGGCCGGACTTTACGACCAGCTTGCCGCTGTCGATGTACGGCTTCAGGACCGACATTGCGCCGTCATAGAAGAAGAAGGCGTTGTTGTCGTCCGGAGAACCGCCGAACAGCTCGATGTTGAACGGGCCCTTGCCATCCTTGAGGCCGAGAGCGTCGACGATCGAGTTTGCCTGCAGGACGCCGACCTTGAAGTTGTCGAAGGTCGCATAGTAGTCGACGTTCGGGCTGTTGCGGATCAGGCGGTCATAGGCGATGACCTTGATGCCGGCGTCGTGAGCCTTCTGCAGAACGTCGGACAGCGTGGTGCCGTCGATCGAAGCGATGACGAGGACCTTGTCGCCCTTGGTGACCATGTTCTCGATCTGCGAGAGCTGGTTCGGAATATCGTCGTCGCCATACTGAAGGTCGGTGCCGTAGCCGGCAGCCTGGAGCTGCTTGACGATGTTGTTGCCGTCATCGATCCAGCGGGCCGAAGCCTTGGTCGGCATGGCGATGCCTACCGTGCCCTTGTCTGCCGCGAAGGCAGGTACCACCAGCGTAGCGACGCCGAACGCAGCGCCGGCCATCAATGAGATAATGGATTTCATTACTCTCTCCCTTGTTGAATAAATGCGGCGGACAAAAAATGCCCGCCCGAAACTGCGGCAGGTTCCGTAGAAGGAATGATTTACTTCTAATTGTGAGAAACGAAGTAGGTCTCCTCCACGCTCTCACGGTTTATGAGCTGTACCCAGCGCACAATCGGCAAACTCGTACGATTTCGTATAACTGTCAAATAGAATAACTGGCTAAACATATACCAACTTTGATATAATGTTAAAAAATAGTACTTTTTTGCCGATGAAGGGGAAAATTGGCCGCTATGGAGAAAATATATAACGATTATTTCAGCGACGGCATTGAGATTCATTCCGACAATTTTCGCGACGATGCGTTGTTGAAAGCCGGTTTGAAGCTCAATCACCTGCGGATGATCGTCACGATCGAGGATCACGGGCAAATTTCCGCGGCCGCCGAGTCCATGAACATGTCACAACCTGCGGCTTCACGCATGCTCTCAGAAATGGAGTCGATTGTCAAAAGCCCGCTTTACGAGCGTGTCGCCAGAGGCGTCGTCTTGACCCCTTTCGGCCTCGCCTTGGCCAAGCGGGCACGCAAGATCCTGCTGGAGCTGCGCGAGGCGGGCCGGGAGCTTGGCGCCTTGCGGACGGGCAAGGGCGGCTCGGTCTTTCTGGGGGCGGTAACCGCGCCGGCAATCAGCCTTGTCGTCCCGGCGATCCAGCGCGTGACGCGCACCTATCCCGGCATAGAGATCAATATCGAGGTGGAAAACAGCAATGTGCTCGCGCGCGAGCTACTGGCGGCCCGCCACGACTTCATCATCAGCCGCATCCCGGACGATCTCAATCCGCGCCTGTTCACCGCCCACGAGATCGGCGTCGAAAAAGCCTGCCTGGTGGTTCGCAACGGACATCCGCTGCTTGAAAAAGGTGTGGCCAGCCTGCACGATTTAGCCGGTTACGACTGGGTATTCCAACCGCCGGGCACATTGCTTCGCCGCAAGGTGGAAGACATTTTTCTGGCCTCCGGCGTGCCCCTGCCCGAAAACGTCATCAACACCTCGTCCCTGCTGCTGACGCTGGCGGTGGTCTGCAAGACGGATGCGATCGCGCCGATTGCGCTCGACATGGCGCAATTCATTTGCGGACAAACGTCCCAGGCGGGCGAATCCTCGATCCTGCCGATCGATTTCGACATCGACGTCAGGCCCTACAGCCTCATCACCGCCCGCGAACGCGCGATGCCGCCGAGCGCACGGCTGCTGCACGACATGATCCTGGAAGAAAGCCGGCATCTCTCGCCGACATGAACGAAGAACGGTTGCCGCCATAAGCTCCACGCCAACTTGCGCTCCTATGACGCTTGGCGTGGAGACCACGCATGCTGTTCAAACAATCATTGTTTCAATCCGTGCTCGATCGCTTCGACAGCGAAGAGGAGCCTGCGGAACAGGAAGAGGCCGCGCATCGCATCCGCGGCCTGAACGTCAGCTTTGCCGCAACGGTGCCGGGAGGCGAAACACCGGACGCACATCGTCCGGACGAAGCCTACCGCGACAATCTCGGCGACCCCATCATCCTGCCGAAGCCGGAGCCGGAATCGGCGCCGCAAGAGCCGAAGCCGCCGGTCATGCCAAAGCATCTGGCACGAACGTCACGGGAAGAAGTCGCCGCCGAACTCGCACTCACCTCCGACCTCACGCGCGAAGCCCTGCAGGAAAAGCGCCGCAGCTTCGCCAAGGCCAATCACCCGGACGGCGTCGCAGCCCCCTTCCGCGAACAGGCGACGACCCGTATGACGCTCGCCAATCAGCTGATCGACGAAGCCATACGCCGCCTCCGACGATGATTATTTGCCTTCGGAGGGCGGCTCATCATTTTCGGCAGCATCGTCCCGCGCGGTCGCATCGCTCTCTGCCGCAGGCGGTTGCGGCTTGAAATTCAGAAGCAGCATCCAGGCCGAATAGGCGCCGAGCGCACCCGAAAGCATTGCCCAGAATGGCTGCGAGCCGAGCGTTTCGACGGCTGCCCAGCCAAAGCAGACGGCCACGATGAGAATGCGCACCCAAAGCGGCTTGTAGATGGGATGGCTGGGATCGATCAGTTGCATGGGTCTCTTTGCCTGTTCAAGAAGACATGTCTTTAGCGCATCATCGGGAAAATTGTGAAGTCATCCGCATAAATAAGCTTTCGAATCCGGATTTCGGCTAAGTGATGTGGATGCGGAATTTTCAGAATTGTGAAGTCCGGGCGGCTTGACGACGTCGCCGGAAAATGGAATGAAAATTCCACAGTGATTGATGTTCGGTCTATTTATTCCGAATCCAGGGAGGTAATCATGACTGTCAGATTTGGTCTGCTCGGCGCCGGACGCATCGGTAAGGTGCATGCGAAAGCCGTCAGCGGCGATGCCAACGCCAAGCTCGTCGCCGTTGCGGATGCCTTTCCGGCGGCTGCGGAAGCAATTTCGGCCGCCTATGGCTGTGAAGTACGTACCATCGAGGCGATCGAGGCCGCCAAGGATATCGATGCCGTCGTCATCTGCACGCCGACCGATACCCATGCCGATCTGATCGAGCGCTTCTCCCGCGCCGGCAAGGCTATCTTCTGCGAAAAGCCCGTCGATCTCGACGTCGCCCGCGTCCAAGCCTGCATCAAGGTCGTCAACGAGACCAAGGGCAAGCTGATGGTCGGTTTCAACCGCCGCTTCGACCCGCATTTCATGGCTGTCAAGAAAGCCATCGACGAAGGCCGCATCGGGACGGTCGAGATGGTGACGATCACCTCGCGCGATCCTGGCGCGCCCCCGGTCGACTACATCAAGCGCTCCGGCGGCATCTTCCGCGACATGACGATCCATGACTTCGATATGGCGCGTTTCCTGCTCGGCGAAGAACCGGTCGCCGTCACTGCAACGGCCGCAGTTCTGGTCGACAAGGCGATCGGCGAAGCCGGCGATTACGACAGCGTTTCCGTCATCCTCCAGACGGCATCGGGCAAGCAGGCGATCATTTCCAATTCGCGTCGCGCCACATATGGCTACGATCAGCGCATCGAAATTCACGGCTCGAACGGCCTGGTCTCCGCTGAAAACCAGCGTCCCTTCTCCATCGAAGTCGCCAACGGTGAAGGCTATACCCGCCCGCCGCTCCATGATTTCTTCATGACGCGCTACACCGAAGCCTATGCCAATGAGATCGCAAGCTTCATCGCCGCTATCGAAAAGGGCACCGCCATCACACCATCGGGCGCCGATGGTCTTGCCGCCCTGAAGCTGGCGGATGCCGCGCTGCAGTCGGTCAAGGAAGGCCGGCTGATAAGGATCGACTAAGTCCTCTCCATTCCCCAGGGAATGTGATCCTCCCGAAAGTCCGCCGCGATCTCCATTGCGGCGGACTTTTCTTTTGGCGCATCCGGAGCACCCGAACAGACTTGGATCGAAATCTCTTGCGAATCACATAAGTCCATGCTTATTTGTTTCCATGATAGAGAATGAGATATTCAAGGCTTTGGCCGATCCGACCCGCCGCACGATTTTCGAGAAGCTGGCGGCAGGCGGCATGAATGCCAGTGCCCTGCGCGAAGGTATCGACATCAGCCAGCCGGCCATGTCCCAGCATCTTGCGGTTCTGCGGAGTGCCGGGCTGGTCAGGGAAGAACGACAGGGACGTTTCGTGAACTACGAAGTCGATCCGGAGGGACTTGCCCTCATCGCCCGCTGGCTGGCGAAATACCGCGCATACTGGCCCGCCCGCATCGAAGCTCTCAAGGTATTGCTGAAGGACATGGATCAATGAACAATCTCAAGATCCCCGAGCGAAAGAACGGTATCGAGCTGGAATACCAGCTCAGCGAACCGCCGCAGAAAGTCTGGCGTGCAATCAGCACCCCTGAGCTTCGCCAAAACTGGTTGCCGCAGGACGCCTTGGCCAATCCCGAGGCGATAGCGGTCACGCCGGGTAAAGAGGTCCGCTACAGGCTGCGGGACGATGTACCGCCCTTCCTCGAAAGCACCGTGACTTTCAAAATATCTTCGAACGCAAACGGCGGCACGAGCCTGCGCATCATCCACGAGCTCGACGATGCGCGGCTTCGCGAAACGGAAAAAACTGCGGCGAACACGAACAGCCTGACCGTCATGCGCGCTGCCTGACGGCGTCGAATACACCTCAAATTTCAAGAACATTGGAGTTCGCCGATGCGCGAAGCGATGCAACTCGTCCCTATGGTCGTCGAACAGTCCAGCCGAGGGGAGCGATCTTTCGATATCTACTCCCGCCTGTTACGCGAGAGAATCATCTTCCTGAATGGCGAGGTGAACGATGACGTCTCGGCCCTCGTCTGCGCGCAATTGCTGTTTCTCGAGGCCGAAAATCCCAAGAGACCGATCCATCTCTACATCAATTCGCCGGGCGGCGTGGTGACCAGCGGTCTCGCGATGTATGACACCATGCATTACATCCGGGCGCCGGTGCATACGCTATGCATGGGAACCGCCCGTTCGATGGGCTCATTCCTCTTGATGTCGGGCCAGCCGGGCGAGCGCACCGCGCTTCCAAATGCCAGCATCCATATTCACCAGCCATTGGGTGGTTTCCAGGGACAGGCATCGGATATCTTTATCCACGCGGAGGAAATGAGGCGAACGAAGCATCGCATGACGCGGCTTTACGCCGAGCATTGCGGACGCTCCTACGAAGAATTCGAACGCGCCATGGACCGCGACCACTTCATGACGGCGGAAGAAGCTCTGGAATGGGGGCTGATCGACCGTATTCTTCGGGTCCGCGAAGACGAGCGGCCTCTGGGCCCGGCAGATTGATTAGGACAATACCCTGCGGCCAAGCGCATGGCCACGCCCTGCGCCCACACCTCTCAACCCGCCTGGCCGCGCAGTTCGACGACCGAGGCCCCCCTCTTCACGATATCATTGTCGATGATCGAAAATGCGCGGTTCAGATGCCCTTCGAAGACGAGCGTCGGCTCGTCGGCGATGACTCGCAGCTCCGGCATGCCCTCCATGCGCACGACATGCGATTCCGCCAGGCCTTCGATGATGCCCTCGATCAGAAGATCGTAGTAGCGGACCCCGGGGCCGGTGATGACGATCGGCATCCGCTCATGCAGGCTCAGGACACGCGAAAGGCCGTTGCCCAGCGCCAGTCCGGCCTGGCGGAAGGCCAGCACGTTGCGGCGCCCTCCGTGGCGCGCGCTCGCGGCGATCTTGTCGAGCTCGGCGATCGGCACGAACTTCGCCGGGATCGTGTCGAGCGGCACGTCGAAGGCCGTGCGCAGCATGGCATAGAAACCGGCATAGGCCTCGATGCAGCCGCGCGCGCCGCAGCGGCAAAGACCGCCGCCGGGCACATGCATCATATGCCCAAAATTGGGCGCCGATATATGATGGTCGCCCTCATGTTCCCGGCGCACGATGCCGAGCCCGATACTATGGCCGAGCGATAGCGCCGCCAGCGAGCGGAAATCGCCCCGCGTGCTGATTTCTTCCTGCCGTCCAAGGGCTGCGGCCACCAGCAGGGTTTCATTGCCGAGAACGACCTGCGCGGACCAATCGTCGCGCAGCACGGCGGCAAAATCGATCTCGTCGTGCCCGAGGATCGGAGACCAGCGCAGCACGGGCGCCGAAGCATCGACCAGCCCCTTGCTGCTGATCGAGATCATCAGCACCTTGTCGCGCGGCAATTGCGATCGGGTGACAATACGGTTCAAACCATCGCGCAAGGCGGCCACGAAGCGCTCCACTCCCGCAACGTTCTGCTGCCTGTCCTCGGTAAAGCGGTCGATCAGACGACCGGCAAAATCGACGAGGGAATATTGCACCGCATCCGACGAGATGACGACGACGATCAGATAGCCGCAATCCCGCCGCTGCGAAAACAAGACGCGCGGCCGCCCGCGGCCGCTGGCAGGCTGCTGCTCCGCCTTTTCGATGATCTGCGCCCGCTCGAGATCGGCGGTGATGACCGATACGGTCGCAGATGAGAGCCTGGTGAAATCAGAGAGTTCGGTATGGGCGAGCGGGCCATGCCGGCGCAGCGCCGACAAGACCAAGGCGCTGTTCTTTTGACGGACCAATTCGGTGCTCGATTTGGCCAGCATCGGCAAACTCCCTGCTCATTCAACCCTCCTTCTCCGCAGCCCTGATAGCTTTTTCGGACGACCGATGAAAGCTGGTGGCGCGGGTGTTGACAGCTGAAAAAATCTCTGACACTAAATTTCTCGACTGTCGAGAAAAAAGTCCAAAACTTTTCTTGTCAGCGTTTTCGCCGCGGCCGACGGGAGTTCAGGATACGTGCGGTCGCATTCACTCGGGAGGATTCACATGAAAGCTTTCATCAAGCTGGCTGCGGGCGCGGCCATCGTTTTGACCATGCAGACGGCCGCCTTCGCCAAGGATCTCGTCGTCGGCGTTTCCTGGTCGAATTTCCAGGAAGAGCGCTGGAAGACCGATGAAGCAGCCATCAAGAAGGCTCTGGCAGCCGCCGGCGCCAAGTATATTTCCGCCGACGCCCAGTCGTCCGCTTCCAAGCAGCTGACCGACGTCGAATCGCTGATTTCGCAGGGTGCCAACGCCCTCATCATTCTGGCACAGGATTCCGACGCCATCGGCCCGGCCGTCGAAAAGGCCGCCGATGAAGGCATCCCGGTTGTCGGCTACGACCGACTGATCGAAAATCCGGCCGCCTTCTACATCACCTTCGACAACAAGGAAGTGGGCCGTATGCAGGCTCGCGAAGTCCTGAAGGCGAAGCCGGCTGGCAACTACGTCTTCATCAAGGGCTCGTCGTCCGACCCGAACGCCGACTTCCTGTTCTCCGGCCAGATGGAAGTGCTGAAGCCCTCCATCGACGCCGGCAAGATCAAGAACGTCGGTGAAGCCTATACGGACGGCTGGCTGCCGCAGAACGCGCAGCGCAACATGGAGCAGTTCCTGACCGCCAACAACAACAAGGTTGATGCGGTCGTCGCCTCCAACGACGGCACCGCCGGCGGCGCAGTCGCTGCTCTCGACGCCCAGGGTCTTGCCGGTTCCGTGCCGGTTTCCGGCCAGGACGCCGACAAGGCAGCACTCAACCGCATCGCGCTCGGCACGCAGACCGTTTCGGTCTGGAAGGACTCGCGCGAACTCGGCAAGCGCGCCGCCGAAATCGCCATCGACCTCGCCAAGGGCAAGACGATGGATCAGATCTCCGGCGTACAGACCTTCAACGGTGGCCCGAAGCACGTCGCCATGAAGTCGGTCTTCCTGACCCCGATCCCGATCACCAAGGATAACCTGAACGTCGTCATCGACGCAGGCTGGATCAGCAAGGCTGAAGCCTGCCAGGGCGTCAAGGCCGGCAGCGTCGCTGCCTGCAAGTAAGCAAGGCTTGACCCGAAGATAATGCCGACGCCGCAAGGGGTTTTCCGTTGCGGCGTCGAGTGCGGATAAGAGGCCCGCAGCTCCGCCAAGAATGGAGACGCAAGCCTTCCCGCATGTGTTGCGTCATTGCATATCCGACCGGCCTGCCGGATGGCGGTCGTGGAACCGGGGAGAGACCGGATGGGCGAGCGATGACGTCTATTGTGACCAGCGCGGATACTGCCCAGCGATCAAGAAAGAACATTCGCGGGCCTGCGCCCAACAAGTGGGAGAACGGCAAAGCGATGGCCGACATGACACATTCCACAACATCGAGCGGTCCGCGCAAGGCAGAGGAAGGTGCGTTTACACGCTTCCTGCGCGCGACCGAAATCGATACGCGCCTGCTTGGCATGATCGGCGCGCTGCTGATCATCTGGATCGGCTTCGACGTCTATACCGGCGGCCTCTTCCTGACCCCCAGAAACCTCTGGAATCTTTCCGTTCAGACCTGCGAGATCGCCGTGCTGGCGACGGGCATGGTGCTCATCATCGTCACCCGCAACATCGACCTTTCGGTCGGTTCCCTGCTCGGCTTCATCGCCATGATCATGGGCGTCATCCAGGCAAAGTACCTGCCGACCTATCTCGGCTTCGACAGCTCCTGGACCTGGGTCATCACGCTGATCTGCGGCCTCGTCATCGGTACGCTGCTCGGCACCTTTCAGGGTGTCATCATCGCTTTCCTGAATGTCCCCTCCTTCATCGTTACCCTTGGCGGCCTTCTCGCCTGGCGCGGCCTCGCCTGGTACGTCACCAGCGGTCAGACGGTCGCTCCGCTCGACGCCACCTTCCGTATCATGGGAGGCGGCGCCGAAGGTTCGATCGGTGCGACATGGAGCTGGATCCTCGGGGTACTCGCCTGCGTATTCATCGTTCTCGGCATTATCGGCGGACGCCATCAGCGCAAGCGCTTCAACTTTCCGCGCCGGCCGCTCTGGGCGGAATATTTCCTCGCCATTCTCGGCTCCGCCCTCGTCCTCGTCACGATCTACGTCTTCAACATCTATTACTGGCCAACCGGTATCGCCAAGAAATACGCGACCGAGCACAATATCCCCTGGCCGGAAACCGGCCTCGATATCCCCTACGGCATCGCCGTGCCTGTGCTGATCGCCGTCGGCATCGGTATCATCATGACCTTCATCGCCACCCGCCTGCGCTTCGGCCGCTACGTCTTCGCGATCGGCGGCAATCCGGAAGCAGCGGAACTCGCCGGCATCAAGACCCGCTGGGTGACGGTGCGCATCTTCGCGCTGATGGGCCTGCTGGCAGCCGTGGCCGCCGCCATTTCCACCGCCCGTCTGAATGCCGCCGCCAATTCGCAGGGCACGACCTACGAGCTCTTCACCATCGCTGCGGCCGTCATCGGCGGCACGTCGCTTGCCGGTGGCAGCGGCACGATCGCCGGCGCCATGCTCGGCGCCCTGGTCATGCAGTCGCTGCAATCGGGCATGGGGCTCGCCAATGTCGATACGCCGATCCAGAACGTCGTCGTCGGCGTCGTCTTGGTGATCGCCGTCTGGCTCGACATCGTCTACCGCTCGCGCGCCAAGTAAAAGGAATTCTGAACCATGACGGATCAAACCACTCCGCTTGTGGAAATGAAGAACATTTCCATCTCCTTCGGCGGCATCCACGCGGTCGACAACGCCTCGGTGGACCTTTACCCCGGCGAAGTCGTCGCTCTGCTCGGCCATAACGGCGCCGGCAAATCGACGCTGATCAAGATTCTCTCCGGCGCCTACAAGCGCGACAGCGGCGATATCCTGATCAATGGCGAACCTGCCGATATCCGCACCCCGCGCGACGCCAAGAAATACGGCATCGAGACGATCTACCAGACGCTTGCCGTCGCCGACAATGTCGACGCCGCCGCCAACCTCTACCTCGGCCGCGAGCTGCAGACCCGCTGGGGTACGCTCGATGACGTCGCGATGGAAGCCAAGGCGCGTGAGGTCATGGGGCGCCTCAACCCCAACTTCAAGCGCTTCAAGGAGCCGGTGAAGGCGCTTTCCGGCGGCCAGCGCCAGTCGGTGGCGATCGCCCGCGCTATCCTCTTCAACGCCCGCATCCTGATCATGGACGAGCCGACGGCGGCACTCGGCCCCCAGGAGACGGCGCAGGTCGGCGAGCTGATCAAGCAGCTGAAGAAGGAGGGCATCGGCATCTTCCTCATCAGCCACGACATCCACGACGTCTTCGACCTTGCCGACCGCGTGTCGGTCATGAAAAACGGCCAGGTCGTCGGCCACGCCCGCACGGAAGACGTCACCAAGGACGAAGTGCTCGGCATGATCATCCTCGGCAAGGTGCCGCCAAAGGCCACCCCCGGCCCCGGCGCCATGAAGGAATGAGGCGATACCGCCCATGACAGCAAGGCCGCGCGCCCAAAGGCGCGGCCTTATCCCAACAAAACGTCCGATCTCACGCTTTCCTGAATTTTCCGCATTGAAGCCAAACCTTTCCTGGGCTAAGAACCAGCCATCGGACAGGCGATTCAAAACCGCCAAGGCATGCACCCGTAGCTCAGCTGGATAGAGTGTTGGATTCCGATTCCAAAGGTCACAGGTTCGAATCCTGTCGGGTGCGCCATTTTCCAAGTGTCCATTCTGGACACATAGGTTACGGTTTATTCCTGAGACTGTGGCGCGGCGCGACCTTTGGCGCAGATCGGGCTCAGCTTTGGCACGGCAAATCTGGTCGCTAACTGTGGCGCGGCGGCACCTTCTGGACGGACTGGCGTTAGCTTCAGGACAGAAAATTGAATCGCCAACGCTGGTGCAGCGCGCTATCGATACCTCTCTACGGTGTGCTTAATCAGCACTACCCGCGGGGGATTTTTCATGAACATCAAGCGTGGTCTCTTCAGGCTTTGGTTGGTTCTTTCGGTGATTTTTGCCGGGCTCGTTTTTCTGATTACATGGTCGAGCATGAGAGCGGAATTCGACCGCGCGGCCTTAACCAAATACGTGGCCAACGCCAACGCCCCAGTGGTGGTGCCGGTTATGTGTGGAGAAGCCAGAGGGACGGCGAACGTCGATTACACCACAGAAAAGCGCCTTGCAAAACCAAACCCCTACGACATCTGCTGGTATGACATTCCAAAGTACCGGACGTTTTACCCTGAAGACAGTGCCCTGTCCGACACCGACCTCTCTGACCGGCTCCATTGGCAGATGAATATTCCCATCAATCATTTAAAACCGCCCCATCCGTGGAACAATCTCGCCCGCATCGTCTCGCTCGCATTCGGGTTCCCTCTTGCGGTTCTGCTCCTAGGTTGGTGGTTTATGTGGGCGTTCTCCGGCTTCAGTCGTAAGCCAGAGGCATAAAAGTCATTTCACTTGCGGTAGCGGCTGAAAGTAGTCACGCTTGCCCATTCGCTGCTTCACAAGCTGCGAACCGTTTTCATTCAGAGCATATACCCATCTTCGCCCCTGACCGATCACTGGGTCGTTCGCCTGACGGACGATCTTGCCAACCGCCTGAGCGCGAACCGTCTTCGATATGTCGTCTGTCATAAAGCCGAGAAACAGTTTGGTTGGGCTGATTGGAATACCAAAATGGCCATCACGACGACCAAGACCATTCGTCATGAAAAGTGGATGGTCTGAGGTCATTAGGCGCCGTTGAACCGCACCTGTGTCAAGCACCCACCATCTTGCCTGCATGAGCATCTTTAAGACGAATTCATTCTGAATCATCTGTGTGGCAGCGATGATCGCGCTCCGTTCCAACGATTTCGGATCTTCGCCCTTGAGCCATTCTGCCAACGTTTCAGGCCAGTTCTGCTCACGGGCGCCGCTGTAACGCTCTAGCAAGTCCGCAGAAGGGTTGTCCCAGTACGCGCGCATGATTTCCTTAAAAAGATGGATTTGGTCAGGCGTCCTCAGCATCAACGATAGGAGGAAACGCGCCCACGCGAACCGCAGTTCGCCATCAGGAATGACACCATTCAACAGCAAATTGCGCGCTAGGCTGGCCTTGTTATCGACCGCGCCCATGAATATTTGCTCGACGTTTTGCCGGGTCTCCTTGGATGCGCCTGGGAGCGTGTAAAGATTTTCCTCGTATCCAGTCTCATTCAAGCCACGACGCTTGATTTCGAGACGCGGGCGAAGCTCATCCTTACGCTGTTCCCGCCTATATTCCAGAAGCTTATGGTCGTTTCCGAGCCATTCTCGAAGATAGAACTTTGGAATATAGTGGTGTTTCAAACGGGTTCCATTCGATCACGGGAAATAGATGCCGGCAACGGCAGCGGCGGGCTTAATGACGTTATAGGCAGCCTTTAGTTCCGGAACGAACTTGATCGCCTCCGCGAATCCTTTGATTACGCTCGCAATCTTGATCTTGTTTGGCTTGGGCTTCTGGACTTCGGCAAGCGCGTCCTCGACAAGCTCTTTGATCTCGTCTGCGTCGACTGGCGTCCCAGCGGGCAGCACGGCCAAGTGATCGAGCGAAGCCTTCAGCGCATTCGCAAGCGCGGTGGCCGCATTGGTGTCGATTGTAGTTGCGACGTTGATCTGGTTCCCGTTACCGGTGTTGAGGACATTACCGTCGCCGTTGATCGTGATGCCTGGTTGGTGTGCCGTGGGTTTCATGTTCTCCGAAGCCGCGATGAGGAGTTGGACCTCGGCTTTCGCGCGGGCGAACTCATGTTGAAGCGCCTTCTCGATGATGTCCATTCCGGCTTGCATTGCATTGGCCGGGAGCTCGGAGCGGAAAACGGCGCAGCCCTTAACGATGGCCTTAACGGCGATCGACGAATTCTCCGCCTGCGATCCTACTTCCGATAGGAACAGTTGCCCAGACTCTCGATCGATCTCAATGCCATTTGCGGTCATCGTCCTGGAAAGCTGTTCCCATGCCTGACGGCATCTGGCCGTGAGCGAAACGGCGCCAGCTTCGCAAGCGAGCTGGATCGTGCCCCCGGAGACAAGAGTTCCACGCGCGGCGGCCTGGTGCTCAATCGCCCTGATCTCACCGTGCAATTGTTTGTCCAAACTTGCGTACTCGACCCGCAACAAATCGTAGAATGTATTCAACATCTCTGTCGGCAAGTTGTTTATCATCGGATCAGCCCTGTTTCCCGACCAAGTACCATGCCACTCATAAGAGCATCGAACAATATTTGCTGGAAAACCGAGAGGCGCGTGTAAATTAACAAAAGAAGAGATGGCGCGGGTTGCATGAGGTGAGCCCCTGGCCAAAGCTATCTCTTTGCACTATAGGAAGGGTTTGCCTCCAAGCATTTATGCCGTCGCGGTTACGGCGCGTACCGCAACGACCGCTCGTTTTTCGGGCGACCATATTGCCTCTCAATTAGTCCGATTCCGGCTCTTTCATCTGGCGTTCGCCGGCAGGCACCATCTGCGAGGTATAGACCTCGGCCAGCGTCTCCCGGGCTATGAGGAACGGCTCAAGTTATGCCGCCAGCCGATCAACGCCGGCGGCGTAACGTTGGACTTTGGCCTGCAGAAATTCGATTTGATTCTTGAGGGATTTGACGAGCGCAGAGCAAAGAAGAGCGAAGTACCGATCATCTTAGCGATCACCCGACGACAGGATAGATCTCCCGCCGCAGCGACGTTCTTTTAGGCGCTAGTTAGCCTCCGTCCCACCACCTCAATGGTTCTTGTTCGGCCCCTTGCCGGTCGCAAAGCTGCAGGTCTTGATCTTGCAACTGGGGTCGTCGCTGGTGGGCACGCTGGCGCTGGCCATGGCACCTTGCCCGAGGCACGCCATCGAATTCGATACCGTCCGGCTGTACATCATCAAGCCCGGATGGTGTGAGGGGTATCTCAGCACGATAGACCCTTCCTGGGCCATCTTTTCATGCACGGCTGCGCAGGTCATCGATTTGGAATTGTAGGCCGACATGGCCACCGCGTTCGTGGAGAACATTCCGATTGCTGCAAGGATGATGATCGTCTTCATGGGGCTTCCTTTGGTCGCGCGAAGGGCGCTATCGAAAATGAGATAGTCGTTGATGAGCATTGGATTTATGACAGTGAACCGACTTCCCTTTATCGGCTGTTTGACCACTGCCAAGGGTGACCCGGGCGCCCGTTTGGGTACGATTGCGCTGGGGATCACTATGCACCGCATGGTGCCTGCCGGCAGGATGCGATGCGGACGGAGATTTAGAAATCCTCCGTCAAGATAGATGGGGCCCGATAAGAAGACCGGGCCTTATTTCTGTGAAGATCAGCCTGGACGAAAAGCCTCAGAAGGTCCGTTCGAAGCGCAGGATGCCCGAGAAGCTATCGTCGCTCGGCAGATCGTAATGAACGTAGGTGAACTCCGGCTCGATGAGCAGGTTCTTGACCGGGTTGAATTTGACGTTCGTGGTCGCTTCGAAGATCTTGGAGTCGGTATAGGCGAGCTGAACGTTCCACTTCAGCTTGTCATTGATCGGGACGCCGACGCCGCCCCAGACTGCCCAGTCACCCCAGCCGCAATCCGCGCCGTGAACGACGCCGTCGGAGGTCGTGCAGGCCGAGACGTTCTGGTTCGAGCCGGCATATTGGTTGAGCTTGTCGCCGTCGGTATTCCAGCCGCCCATCAGGAAGGCGGAGAAGACGCCGAAATCGGCATCGATACGCGCCTTGATGGCACCTTCTTCGACGATGGAGTCATAACCGCCGACGACACGGAACTGCCAGGCACCGGCCTTGTAGCCGAGACCGGCAACCACGTTCGGAGCGTAATGGTCGCTCTTGGAGAGCTGCCAGCTGCCGCCATAGGCGCTGGTCGTCGTTCCCGAATTGCTGTCTTCGAGCGAGATGACGCCCGTGAAGCCCGTGCCGCTGTCGTAGTTGTAGGTGAGCTGGTTCAATTCATATGGGCCGTCATAGATGACGTCGTCCTGGATCACATCGCCGGCGTAGCCGATAAACTGGTTGTATTGAGAATCGGTCTTACCGACGGTGAAGCCGCCGAGGGTAATGTAGGCCCAAAGCAGGTTCGTGCCGGTAGAGCCACCATCGTTCCAGTCCCAGCGCACGATGGTTTCGGTCTTCAGCGGACCATATTCGGTGTCGGTTGCGGTATTGAGGTTGAGCTCGGCGCGGGTATGCCACTTGGTACCGAAGCTGCTGGCGCGATTGTAAGGATCTTTCCACTGGCCTTCGGTGCGGACCTTGCCGCCGACCCTCAGGCAGGTCTCCGTGCCGGGTATGAAGAAGTAGCCGGCGCCGAAAGCGTCGCAGATGCGGACATATTCCAGCGGCTCCGGCTCTGCGGCAACGATGGCATCGGCCGCATGCGCGCCGGATACGATGCAGAGGGCAGCGGCAGAACCGATAAGCAAGCTCTTGATGTTCATGGTAACTCCATCCGTCGAATGAACTTGCGCGATGGACGAACCTGGGGGTCGCTCGACATCAAGTTCCAGTACCTAATACGAAGCACAAGCTTCACTTCGATTAATAAGCTGCATTTAGTATTTTGCTTTTACAAGGGCTTGGAGAGGTCCCAAAACATATGTGACAGCACCTACATATGCCGTGTTGCGCAAACGTCGCACATGTGTATGAACGATGACAGCGACGTAACAAATAGATGACAAAGCGAGGCAACTGACGGCTCAATTGCCATGCTGTCGCGCAATACACCGCTGGACTGAAAGCGATAAGTCTTGCTAGACTTCAAACGACAAGCAACCCATTCATCCATCGCAAATCGCAGGCAGGATCGTCATGCCGAAGATCGATATTGCAGCTATACCCGAGATCAAGGGCACGCGTTATCCCGCTCCGTTTAATGAACCCTGCGCCGAGCGCATACGTCAGCGGCTGGGCGATGCAGGCGGCCTCACGGATTTCGGCATCAACCTCATGCGGCTGCCGCCGGGCAATTGGTCGAGCCAGCGCCACTGGCATTCGGAGGAGGACGAATTCATCTATGTGCTTGAAGGCGAACTGACGCTGATCGAGGATGATGGCGAGACCGTGCTGCGCGCGGGTGATTGTGCCGCCTTCCCGAAAGGCTCGGGCAACGGCCATCACATGATCAACAAGTCGAGCGCCATGGCAATTTATCTGGAGGCGGGCACACGTTCGCCGACGGACATCATCACCTGTTCGGATGTCGATATGATGAGCTCCAGCACCGATGGCCGCTTCGTGCACAAGGACGGCTTGCCCTATCCGGACGGCTAAGCGCGTTCGTCGACGTCAGCCGCTCTCATCTCATAGGAAAGCAGATGAGTGGGTGCTCCGTGCAGCATGACTTCACGCTCGAAACGGAAGCCGCATTTTTCCAGCACGCGCCGCGAAGCGATATTGACGGGGCGCACAAGCCCGATCACGCGCCTCGCCTGCAGATCGTTGCCGGCAAAAGCCAGCGCCTCGGTCACCAGCTCCGTCGCATAGCCGCTTCCCCAGTGATCGGGATGCAGATGATAGGAGAGATTAAGCCCCTCGAATTCCGTTGACACGGTAACACCTCCGAAACCGATCAGTTGTCCCTCCGCTTCGATAGCCCAACGCCCGAACCCATGCAGGCGCCAGTGTGCCCGGTCACGGGCCAGACGCCGAGCACTCTCTTCGGGAGAATCCGGTTTCGGATCGGGCCTGTGAGCGACCAGTTCCGGCCGTAAGAACAGGGCCGTGAGGAAGTCGATGTCCCGCTCTTCCGGCTTCCGCAGGGAAAGGCGTGAGGTATGCCGGATCATGGCGCCTCCGCTCGAAGGGTCAAACAGCTTCTGCGAGTTCAGGCGGATCGTAGCAGCAGGCATCCGTGGAAACACCCATGCGGCACCCGCTGGCCTCGAGCGCTTCCTTGACGACCTCAACGAAAAGGCGGCGGAACCATACCGAACGGCTATCGGCCTGATCGACGCGGCGATAGAGCATCGTCACCGGATCGGCGGGCAGCTCGAACGGCGGCTCCGAAATCGTCAGGTCGTGCAGCTGCGCCATACAGCGGGCAATGGCTTCGGGAACCGTCGCAATGGCTGGGATGGCCCGGAGCGTCGGCGGCAGTGCGGAAAAGCGGGGAACCGTCGCCACGACCTGACGGCGATGGCCGAGGCGCGCAAGCGCGACGTCGACGCCGGTGGATATGGCGCCTTCCACCGAAACGGTGACATGCGGCGCGCTGGCGAAATGCTTCAGGCTCAGCGGCGCCGCGCATTTGAGATGCCGGCCATCGTAGATGCAGAGCGAAGCCTGTTCGAAAAGCGGCGCGCGAACATGCCAGGAGACCGGTTCGTCATGCACGGAGATGCTGAAGTCAATGGCGCCCTCGTCCAGCAGCCGCACGGCATCACGCCGGTCGAAGGCAATGCTGGTCAGCCGGGCATTCGGCGCGAGCTGGCGCAGCCGCGCCACCAGCGGCCCGAAGAAAGACGATTCGAGATTGTCACAGAGCCCGATACGGAACTCGCCATGCCAGTTTTCCGGATCGAAGGCTGCCGGCGGGCGGATGGCGCGTTCAATGCCGGAGAGTGCATCCTCGATCGCCGGCGCAATCGCCAACGCCCGCGGCGTCGGCTGCAGGCCGCGTCCGACCCGCACGAACAATTCATCATCCAGCGTCTCGCGCAGCCGGCGGAGCGCCGCGGAAAGACCCGGCTGGCCGAGCAGCAGGCGCTCGGCCGCGCGGCTGACATTCCGCTCCTGCATCAGCACGGAAAAGGCGAGCAGCAGATTGAGATCGATCTTTCGAAGTATCGCATCATTCATCATCGTCAGTAATACCTGACATGGTTACTATCAATTTGCAATAGGGTTTGAAGATGTACATTTTCTCGTTCCCTGCCGTTTTCAACCTCCCAAAAGATGGCAGTCTAGAAAGGAACGATCCCGATGACTTCTTCCCAAACCCGAAGCGGGGCGGGATTGGCGTTGCTGCTGCTATGCGCCGCCAATTTCCTCGACGCCATGGACGTCTCCACCATTGGTGTGGCCCTGCCCGCAATTCAGAAAGAGCTCGGCATGCAGGCGACCTCGCTGCAATGGGCCGTCAGCGCCTATGTGCTCGGCTACGGCGGCTTCCTGCTGCTCGGCGGCCGCGTTGCCGATCTCTTCGGCCACCGTCGCGTCTTCCTCTGGTCGCTCGGCGTCTTCGCCGCCGCCAGCATCGCCGGCGGTTTCGTCGATAGCGCACCGACGCTGATCGCCGCCCGCCTGATCAAGGGCATTGCCGCGGCCTTCACGGCGCCGGCGGCACTCGCCCTCCTTCTCTCCGTCTTTGGAGAAGGCAATGCGCGCGCCAAGGCGCTCGGCGTCTTCTCCTCCACCGGCGCTGCCGGCTTCGTGCTCGGCATGGTGCTGGGTGGAGCGGCAACCCTCATCAGCTGGCGCGCGACGCTTGTCATGGGCGCTCCCATCGCCATTCTGGCGTTGATCGTCGCTCCGCTGGTCCTGCCTGCCGATCACAAGCGAAGCGGCCCACGCGCCCGCTTCGATTGGGCCGGCGCCCTGACGATCACTCCCGGCCTGCTCCTCTTCGTCTTCGGCGTCACCAATGCCGCCGCCGATGGCTGGCAGGCCTTCGCAACCTGGGGCTCGCTCCTTGCCGCGCTGATCCTGATCCTGTTGTTCCTGGTCGTCGAGTCGCGCCATCACGATCCGATGGTGCCGCTCGCCATGTTCCGCCGCACCAAGCTTAGCCATGCCAATGCCATCGCCGCGCTGTACCAGGGAGCCTATGTCGGTTTCCAGTTCATCGCGACGCTCTATTATCAGACCGTCATCGGCTGGTCGGCCTTTGCCACAGGCTTCGCCTTCGCCATCGGCGGCACCTGCGTGATGTTCCTGGCACCGCGCTTTGCAACGATCGGCCAGAGCCGCGGCACGACCCTGCTCATGACCTTCGGCGTGGGATTGCAGGCCATCAGCTATCTCTTCTGGGTGCTGTCGGCCGGACATATCGATACGATGGTGCTCGTCGCCATCTCGCAGCTCCTGCTCGGCGTCGGCTATGCCATGACCTATCCGTCGATCCAGGTCGCGGCCCTCTCCGATGTCGGCGACGATGAATCCGGTCTGGCTTCAGGCATGCTGTTTGCCTCCTTCCAGATCGGCGGCGGCATCATTCTGGCAGCAACCTCGGCCGTCTTCAGTGCAGCTCCGAACTTCGGCTGGAACCCCTACGTCGCCGGCATCGGTTTCGTGACGATCCTCGCGGCCGCCATCACGCTGCTCGCAGCCGTCGGCCCGCGTTCGTCCGCCGTCAGGGCCGCAAATTATCAGGCTGCGGAATAGTTCAAAGCAAGATGGCCCGCCCGACCGGCGGGTCACCCCCTCTCCGCGCGGGCAGCTTCGCCGGCGCGGCGCAGCAGGAGATCACGCTCCCTCTGATTTTCAGCAAGCGCGGCTGCCGTCTCGAAGGCATGCCGCGCTTCATCGTATCGGCCGAGCCTGTAAAGAAGATCGCCGCGAACGCTCGGCAGAAGATGATAATCCTTCAATGCAGGCTCGTCGCGGAGGCTTTCAATGATATCAAGCGCCGCCCCGGGACCTGCCGCCATCCCGACCGCAACCGCGCGATTGAGTTCGACGATCGGGGACGGAACGAGGCCGGCGAGCTCCGCATAGAGATCGGCGATCCGCCTCCAGTCGGTTTCATCGGCCGTTCTTGCCCTTGCGTGACAGGCGACGATCGCGGCTTGCAAGGCATAAGCTCCGCCGGCACCGCCGAGTTCATGCACCCGCATCAGCGCTTTCAGGCCGCGTTGGATCTGCAGCCGATCCCAGAGGCCGCGATTTTGATCCAGCAGCAGAATCGGATTGCCGTCGGCATCCGTCCTGGCCGCTGAACGGGATGCATTCAGCTCCATCAGGGCCAGCAATGCATGTGCCTCCGGTTCCTGCGGCGCCACGGACGTCAAGATTCGCCCAAGCCGCAGCGCTTCGCCGCACAATTGCAGCCGCATCCAATTCTCGCCGCGCGCCGCCGTATATCCCTCGTTGAAGATCAGATAGACCACCTCCAGCACCGAGGCGAGACGCTGTGACAGCTGCTCGCCGTGCGGCGTCTCATAGGAAAGCCCGGATTCCGACAAGGTCTTCTTGGCGCGGACGATACGCTGGGCGATCGTTGCCTCCGTCACCAGAAACGCTCTGGCGATTTCCTCGGTCGTCAGACCGCAGATCATCCGCAAGGCAAGCGCCACCCGCGCCTCGCGTGAGATCAACGGATGACATGCCGTAAAGATCAGGCGCAGCATCTCATCGCCGATATCGTCGTCGAGGGGAGTGTCTAGATCGGGCATGATCTGCTCGTCCTCCTCCATTTCGCGAACGATCATCTCGTGTTTCTGGTCCAACATCCGACGCCGCCGCAAATGATCGAGCGCCCGGCGCCTGGCCGTGGTCATAAGCCATGCGCCAGGCCGCTCGGGGATGCCGGTCTCCGGCCATCGTTCCAAGGCGGCAACAAGTGCTTCCTGTGTCAGATCTTCAGCCAGCGGTACGTCGCGCAGCAGTCGCGACAAGCTGGTGATAAGCCTCGGCTGCTCGATCCGCCAGACGGCCAGGATCGCCTGATGGGCGCCGGCGGCTGTCAAGGCCGCCTGCCCTGATGACAGATTGAAAGCATCATGCCCTTGCTTCGGCGAGCGGGTCGCACACACCGTCGGCATTTGGCTCGAAGTAGGCGCGCACCTCGCATGTGCCTTCCCAGCCTGGCATGAAATCCTTGTGCAGCTGCATGAACTCGACCGCCAGCGCCACGGCCTCCTCCTTGCTTTGCAGCTCGAAGATCGCATAGCCGCCGACGACCTCCTTGGCCTCGACGAAAGGACCGTCGACCACGCTCAATTTGCCATCCTTGATGGTGACGCGGGCGCCCGTCGCAAGCGGCATCAGCCCCGCCGTATCGATCATGCGGCCGGCTTTGATTTCCCGATCGGCAAGCTTGTGCATGGCCTCGGCAAGCTCCGGCGTCGGATGCATGAAATCCTTGGCGGTGACGATAGACATGAAACGCATGGAAAGTGTCCTCCGGAAGCCAGGTACCGGCACCATTGCCGCTCTACTAACCCGCTCATATTGACGACGAAGCAACTCTCTGGAAATCGACAGTCGTTGCGAAAAATTTAGATCACAGCCAAACAGCAGTAAATCCGAGGCCCGATCCGGTTATCTCAGCGGAACGGCAGCATCCCACCGCCTCATAGATGAAGCGCTTGGATCAAGCGACCCGACGATCCCTTTCTTCGTTTTGTTGACTTCCCATGATCGTTGCAAGATGGTGGGGCCAACTCGACCCCGCGGACTTTCGAAAGCGCGCTTCCCCACGAGCAGGCCTTCCGCAAGCTTCGCAGACAACACGGCAGGAGCTTGTTTTCATGTTCGACCATGTTTCGATCGGCGTCAAAGAGCTGGCGCGGGCGCAGAAATTTTATGATGCGGCGCTTTCTCCTCTTGGCTACGAGCGCGTCACCAACTTCGACGGCACGGTCGGATATGGTGCGGAGCGTGCGCAATTCTGGGTGAGCGAGGTGGAGCGTCCCGTTCCCGCCGATCGCGGTTCCGGCCTGCATTTCTGTTTCGTGGCGCCAAGCCGGGCTGCCGTCGACGCCTTCCATGCCGCCGGCATCGCCAATGGCGGCGAAGACAACGGCAAACCCGGCATCCGGCCGGACTACAGCCAGTTCTACTATGCCGCCTTCGTTATCGATCCCGACGGCTACCGGCTGGAAGCCTATTTCAAGACGGGCGAATAGATCGCCGCGCGCGACGCGATCGGGATGCCCTCGAAAGACTTTCCCGATCATTGACCTTCAGCCTGCCTTAAGGCTTCTATCATAATAGTCGCTCGATTGTGACTTCCTGACGCCCTCAACGCGGACGGGCATTCATTTGGAACGTGTTTAGACAGCGGCCGGCCTTTTAGATGTACGACAACTCCATTGCCTATACGAAACGGAACGCGCCGGTAAGCAGATACTTCTTTGTGTTTCTCGCATTGTTCGCGCTTTGGTGGGCGCTGCTGTTTGTCTTCTATCGATTTCCAGGCATCGATCTCGCTGTTGCAAAAAACGTCTTCACGGCGGAGCCGTGCACATCGGCCACCCCTATCGGTAACGTCTGCGGTAGCTTTACGCTCGCCAAGAACCCTCTCCTCAAGATCGTGCGAGAGGTGACGCTCGCCCTGCCATACACTGCCATTCTTGTCCTATTCGCCGCCCTGATTGCATCCTGGTACAAATACGGTGAAGGATGGCGGACATTGAAAACGGACCGGTACATCGCCGCACTGATATCGCTTGGCGTCGGCTGCGGCCTTATCGTGAACGCGCTCCTAAAAGCCTATGGCGGCAGGCCGCGACCACGCAGCACTGATCTCTTCGGCGGCTCGCTGGATTTCGTTCAGGCAGGTTCGTTTGCCGGCCGATGTCTTGCAAACTGCTCCTTCGTGTCGGGCGAGGCATCGTCTGGCGGCTGGCTACTTTGTCTTGTGTTGCTGCTGCCACCGCGCCTGCGCTTCCCGGTAGGTATTCCGCTCGCCGTCATCTCGATCACGATGCCGGTCATGCGCGTGATGACCGGAGCCCATTACCTCTCGGACGCAGTGCTCGGCTGGCTATTGTCTCTGGTGGTCTTTGCCGCGGCCATGGCG
This sequence comes from Rhizobium sp. JAB6, assembly GCF_003024605.1. Classification (GTDB taxonomy): domain Bacteria; phylum Pseudomonadota; class Alphaproteobacteria; order Rhizobiales; family Rhizobiaceae; genus Rhizobium. The sequence continues at coordinate 731,228 of NZ_PYJQ01000009.1, forward strand.
ACGATCGACTTCCTGCGATCGGGAATGCGGCCCTGATCCTGAAGCTGGCCCTGTTCACCCGGCATTGCGCATGCGGATCAGGCGGCCGCGTTTTGCTGCCTTGCGGACACGGACCGCCATTTCGCTCAGCGCAAAAGGCTTCACAAGATAATCGACGGCACCGATATCCATGGCCGTCATCTGATCCGACAGCTGATCATAGGCCGACATGACGATGATTGGGGTGGTATCTCCGCGCGCTTCCATGAGCTTTAGCAGATCGAGCCCGCTGCCATCGGGCAATCGAAGATCGAGAAGCATCACGTCATGAGCTTCGGCCGTAACGGCGAGCTTGGCGGATTCCAGATCCATGAACCAGTCGACCGCCCAGCCGTCCGCAGTCAGATGATCCTGCACGGCATTACCTATGAGTGTGTTGTCCTCGACCAATAGAAGCCGCACGATTGCATCCCCGATTGCAATCGGGAACCTATGAGACGTATTTCTGACGACAACCTGAACTTTCGATATGACACCGGCAAAAAGGAAGGATGACGGGAGTTTGCGCCGAAATAGCTCCGCGCAGCAAATCGCCGTTCAGGTAAATGTCAGGATTGATCACCATGGTGGCCAGCTTTAGCCGCTAAAGCACACCTGCAGCGATGGGTTTTTCTGCGTTTACCGCCAGCCCATGCCTCGGAGACGATCATTGACCAACGAAAAAGCAGCACCTGGCCGACAAAAGTTCAGGCCAGCAGTCGGCAGCGTTACGCTATGCTTCGTAGCGACGCTTTATGTACTTCTTGTGACAAACAGGATGTTCTGGACCAAGGCTTACGGCTATTTCACCGCCGAGCCGGCAGCCTTTGCCGCCTTCGTCATCGGTATCTCTGCGGCGATCATGGCGCTGTTCACGTTCTTCTCCGCCAAATACGTGACGAAACCAGTCCTTATCTTCTTCATTCTGGTGGCTTCGATATCTTCCTGGTTCAACGACCAGTTCGGCGTCATTATCGACAAGGAAATGATCCGCAATGCCGCCGTTTCGACCGGCGCGGAAAGCGGCCATCTGATCACGGCGCGCTTCATCACCTATGTTTTGCTGACAGGCGTCTTGCCGTCCCTGGTCATCGTATGGATTCGGATCGTCCATCGTCCGATCCTTAAGAAGCTCGCCTCCAATACGGCGGTCATCCTCGCCTGTTCGGCGATCTTCGTCGTCGCTGGAACGACTTACTACAAGACCTATGCCGGCGTCGGCCGCGCTCACCGAGATATGATGGATACGCTCAATCCCGTGATGCCGATCACCAGCGCGGTGCGCTACGTCATCGATACGCAAAGGAACGCAAACGTCGTGGCACAGCCACTCGGCACGGATGCGCACAGGGTCGGCGCCGTCGACAACGGCAAGCCGCGCGTGACGATCATTGTTGCCGGAGAGACGGCGCGTGCGCAGAACTTCTCGCTTGGCGGCTACGCCAAGATGACCAATCCGGAGTTGGCAAAGCGCAACGTCGTCTATTTCCCGAATACGAGCAGCTGCGGTACCGCGACGGCCACCTCCATACCCTGCCTCTTCTCGGTCTACACGCGCGAACAATATAGCCACCGCAAGGGTCTGGAGACGGAAAACCTGCTCGATGTGCTCACCCATGCCAAGGTCGATGTGACTTGGCTCGACAACGACACCGGCAGCTACGATGTCACCAATCGCGTTTCCTACACCTTTCTGCCGCACTCCGCCGATCCGCGCTTCTGCCAGGATGGCGAATGCAAGGACGAGATCCTGGTCGACAAGGTCGACGACTGGCTGGACAAGGTGAAGGGCGATAGCGTGCTGGTGCTGCACCAGCTCGGCAGTCACGGCCCCGCCTACTATCAGCGCTACCCGGAAGAATTCCGGCGGTTCCAGCCGGACTGCCGCTCCAACGACTTTAGCTCCTGCTCGCAGGAGGAAATCACCAACGCCTATGACAATACGATCCTCTATACGGATCATATCGTCGCCATGGTCATCGACAAGCTGAAGCAGCGCTCGAACTCGATATCCGGCTCCGTGCTCTATTTCTCCGACCACGGCGAATCGCTCGGCGAAAACGGCATCTATCTGCACGGCACGCCCTATATCATCGCCCCTTCACAGCAGACGCATGTGCCGATGCTGGTGTGGATGGCCGACGATCTTGCCAAGGCGGCCGGTTTCGACATGGCCTGCCTTGCAAAACGCGCGGCCGACGGCACCTACTCTCACGACAACATCTTCCACAGCGTTCTTGGCATGATGGACGTCTCGACGAAGGTCTATGATCCGAGCCTCGACGTGTTCGCCGCCTGCCGCACGCCATCGAACAAGCTGGCATTGAAATGATAGGCTGGACGACGTCCGGCGGCCTCCTTTTTAACGAGGTCGCCGGACATCGGGCTTCACTCAAAGACGCTTCGGCTCGCGGATCGTCCGCTCATTTTCGACATTGCCGGTATTGAGCGTCGTATTGCGTTCGAACAGTAGAACTTCACAGGTCGGTTCGGCGACCGGACAATGTTCCACTCCATGCGGAACGATGATGTATTCGCCAGGGCCGAGGACAACGTCGCCGCCGTTTTCCTCGCGCAGCTTCATGCGCAGCGTGCCTTTGATGACCAGGAACAGCTCATCCTCCTCTTCATGATGGTGCCAGTGGAAGGCACCCTCCAGCTTCGTGAGCTTGACCTGGAAATCGTTGATGTCGCCGCCGACGCGCGGACTCCATGTTTCATCGAAGGCTGCAAAGGCTTTGGTGAGATTAACCTTTTTCAGTGCGACCATATGTTTCCTCCTTGCGCGTCCAAACAGCTGACGCCGCCGCCACCAATATTGGCATCAGCAGAACCGAAGACAACGCCGGCCACCGCATTCGCATATCGAATTCTTCGAAGATTTCAGCCGAAACTTTCCGGGTAGTGGATGGCCGGAAGTGACACTACATGCTGTCTCAACATTATCATTTCGACACATGGCAGGAAAAATCATGACGACAAACAATGTCGAATTCGGCCTGGATACCTTCGGCGACGTGACCTTTGACGACAGCGGCGCGCCGTTGCCGCATGCGCAGGTCCTTCGCAATGTCGTCGAGGAAGGCGTCCTTGCCGACCGGCTTGGAATAGACTTCTTCGGCATCGGCGAGCATCACCGCGAGGATTTCGCGGTCTCCTCGCCCGAGACGATCCTGGCCGCCATCGCCAGCCGTACATCAAAAATCCATCTGGGATCGGCCGTAACCGTGCTGAGTTCGGATGATCCAATCCGCGTGTTCCAGCGCTTCTCCAGCCTGAACGCGGTTTCGAACGGTCGCGCCGAAGTCATTCTTGGCCGCGGCTCGTTTACCGAGTCCTTCCCGCTGTTCGGCTTCGAGCTGTCGCAGTACGAGCAGCTTTTCGAGGAAAAGCTGGATCTGTTCGCGGCCCTGCTCAAGAACGAGCCGGTTAACTGGCAGGGGAGCATCCGCCCGCCGCTGCGCAATCAAAAGGTCTTCCCGACCATCGAGAGCGGTCAGCTGAAGACCTGGATCGGCGTCGGCGGCAGCCCGGAATCGGTGGTGCGCGCCGCTCACTATGATCTCCCGCTGATGCTGGCGATCATCGGCGGCAGCCCCTATCGCTTCCAGCCCTATGTCGACCTCTATCACCGCGCCTTCGAGCAGCTCGGCAAGCCCGTGCAGCCGATCGGCATCCATTCGCCGGGCTATATCGCCGAGACGGACGAACAGGCCCGCGAGGAATTATGGCCCTGCTTCAAGGCGATGCGCGACCGCATCGGCCGCGAGCGTGGCTGGCCACCCATGACGCGCGCCGAGTTCGACAATGAGATCGAAAAGGGCTCGCTCTATGTCGGCTCGCCGGAAACAGTCGCCGCCAAGCTTGCCCCCGTCATCAAGACCCTCGGCATCGACCGCTTCCAGCTGAAGTATAGCGCCGGTGCGCTTGGCCATGAGAAGATGATGCGATGCATCGAACTCTATGGACAGAAAGTGATCCCAGCGGTGCGCGCCGCACTAGCGGCATAATCGCGGCCGGATATTCCTTCGGGCTTTTCGATCAAGTCAGCGGGCGCTTCGCGGCACGGCGAAGCGCCCCTTGTTTTGCGCTGTCATTCTTTTGCAGTAAATGCTACAGATAATGGAAATGGTAGCATTTACTACGTAAAGATCTCCATGGCAGACAAGATGCAGAAATCTCGCATCTTCGAAGATCGCGTTCGCGGTGTGATCGAGACGCTCGCGCCCGCAGAGCAGCGCGTCGCCCGCTTCTTCGTCGATCAGAAGCAGGCGGCGCTCTTGAATTCGGCTGCCGAAATCGCGCAGCTCGCCGGCGCCAGCGACGCGACGGTCGTCCGCACCGCCCGTGCCCTCGGCTTCGAAAACCTGTCGACGCTGCGCGTCGCCCTGCTTGAGGAACTGACCGGAGCGCCATCCCCCGGAACGCGGATGCAACGCACGCTGGCTGAAACCGGCAACCAGGCCAGCGATGCGCTTCACCACGTCATCGGCATGCACGAGCAGGCTTTGGACGTTCTACGGCGCGAGGAATTCGCCGCAAGCTTCGAACGCTGCGTCGATCGTCTCGCAAACGCGGCTCGGCGTCATGTCTTCGGTATCGGCCCTTCGGGCGCGGTCGCGGACTATGCCAGCCTGCAGTTCAACCGCATCGGCCTGCCGACCAATGCACTCTCGGCTTCCGGCATCGCGCTTGCCGATCGACTGCTCTGGATCGGCAAGGGTGACGTGGTGCTGATGATCGCCTATGCGCCGCTCTACCGCGAAGTGGAAGTGCTGATCGAGCAGGCAGGCAAGCACGAGGTGCCGGTTATCCTGATCAGCGATGATCTCGGCCTCTCGCTTGATGGCAAGGTGGCGGAAGTCCTGCCCGTTCCGCGCGGCAATGCCGGCCATCTCGCCATGCATGCGGGCACCATGGTGCTGATCGAATCCCTGATCGTCGCCCTCGCCGCCAAGAGGAAAGACGCCGCCATCGACAGCCTTGATCGGCTCAGCCGGCTGCGCGGCGCCATCGACAAGACATGGAGCAAGCGCGGCACGAGGAAACGCAAATGAACGATGCAAAGCGCAGCGCGCATCATATCAGCACCTGCCCTGGCGTAAGCTCATCCAGGACATGAAGAACAATCGCCCGGAAATACCATTTACATTCAATGCCCTAATCGCCATTCGGGAATCAATTCATGAACAGCCTCACACCCATTCTCTCCACCGTGACGGCATCGTTCCTCGGCTCTTTTGTCGAGGTCGTGGAGGCCTTCACCATCGTCCTTGCCGTCGGCGTCACGCGAAGCTGGCGGCCGGCACTCACCGGTGCCGCGCTTGCGCTTGCGGTACTGGCAGCTCTCGTTCTCATCTTCGGGCCGCTACTGGCGCTGATACCGATCGAAATCCTGCAATTCGTCGTCGGCGTTCTCCTCATCCTGTTCGGGATGCGCTGGCTGCGCAAAGCCATTCTGCGCTCGCTCGGCGTTATCGCCCTGCATGACGAGGAAGCAGCCTTTTCGAAAGAGACCGCGGCATTACAGGCTCAATCGTCCGACCGCCGTGCCGATTATCTCGCCGGCCTTGCCGCCTTCAAGGCGGTACTGCTCGAAGGTGTCGAAGTGGTGTTCATCGTCATCGCAGTCGGCGGCGCGCATGGCCTGACACACTATGCCGGCCTCGGCGCGCTTGCCGCCTTCGTGCTGGTCATGCTGATCGGACTGCTGGTCCATCGCCCGCTCGCCACCGTCCCGGAAAATACCCTCAAATTCGTCGTGGGCCTCATGCTCACCAGCTTCGGCATCTTCTGGACCGGCGAAGGCATCGGCGCACACTGGCCGGGAGAGGACCTCGCCTTGATCGCCATCTTCGCGATCGTCTCGCTCGCCTCCTACGCCATCATCCGCGGCTTGCGCGGCAACCAAACAGCAAAGGCGGCCCAATGACTGTCCTGCGTATCGCCCTGTCCGAACTCATCGGCATGTTCATCGACGATGGTAGCCTCGCCACGCTCTGCCTCATCCTCATCCTCGTGATTGCCGGCGCGGTGGAGTTTCTCGCCATGCCGCCGCTCGCAGGCGGGATTCTGCTATTGGTGGGCTGCCTCGCCATCCTGCTCTACAGCGTCCGTCGCGCCGTGAAACGGTGAGATTCACGACCCTCTGCAAGAGGTTGAATTTGCGAGGGTTGTCGCGACACGTATCCAACAGCCTTAACTCTCGACAGAAGCTTTCGCAGATGCGAAGAATTTCGCACGGCAAATGCAAGGAGAAACGGCATGAGCAGCGCCTATCCCGAAGTCTATCTGGTACGCCACGGACAGACGGAGTGGAGCCTCTCAGGCAGACACACCGGCCGGACCGATATTCCCCTGACCGCTGCCGGAGAGGATGCCGCCCGCAAACTTGCCGGCCGCCTGCTCGTTATCGATTTCGCCGCCGTCTGGTCCAGCCCGTCGCAGCGGGCCCAAAACACCTGCGCCCTGGCCGGCTTCGGTGATCGGCGCGTCGTCAAAGAGGATCTGGCGGAATGGGACTACGGCGCCTATGAGGGCATCACCACCAAGGCGATCCTGGCTGAACGCCCCGGCTGGCAGGTCTTTCGCGACGGCTGCCCGAATGGAGAGACAGCGGCCGATGTCGGCGCCCGCGCCGACCGGATCATCAGCGAACTTCGCGGCATCGATGGCTCCGTCCTGATCTTTTCCAGCGCCCATTTCCTGCGGGTCCTCGCCGCCCGCTGGGTCGGCCTGCCGCCGGAAGGCGGTGCGCATCTGGTTCTCGATACCACCAGCATCAGCGTGCTCGGCTACGAACATGATCTGACCGAACCGGTCATCCGCCGCTGGAATGAGACCTGACGGCCGCGCATTTACCATCACATCTGTTTAAGAATTTCGAGCGACCATGGCCGCTCGATGTCTTCGGGAGCGTGCTTTCAACCGTTTACCAGGCCTTGAGGCCCAGCAGCTTTTCACCGAGCGGCGTCAGTTCGGCCGTCGTCGCATTGTGCTTTTCCCATTCGCGGGGATCGCCGGGAAAGGCGTCGCGCTTCGGAGAATCCAGCTCCCTCCACAGGCGGATACGTTCCTCGCGTTCGGCGACATTGTCGTACTCGGCTGGATGCATGGAGATATATTGCGCCATGCGAACGCGGTTGTCCGAATGGTTGGGACGGACGCCATGCGCCAGCAGCGAATTGAAGATCATGAGATCGCCCGGCTCCATGTCGATGTTGACGACCGAGAGACCCGTCATGTCGGGGTGCATCGGATCGCGATCCGCCGGCTGCGTCTTTTCCCATTCTTCGAAATGCTCGAAGAGTTCCGGCACGCACTGGAATCCACCGACATCGCCATCCTGCTTCTTGAGGCTGAGCACACCCTGCACGCCGATCGGCAGAGGCCGGACCGAGGTATCGACATCCCAATGGATGAATCCGTCCGGATTGCCCTTCACCTTCTTCGGCGGATTGAGATTGGCGCGATCGATGGTCACCCAGAGGTCCTCGCGATCCCATATATCGACGAAGACATCGTAGATCCGCTTTTCCATGCGGTTGTCCCAGAGATATTGGTGATTGTAGATCTCCACCATGCCGGTGTTGTTGAGCTCCTTCATCTTGTGCTCGCGCCGCTGCGGCGCATACCAGGTGGAGGAATCGTTCGGATCCTTCTCGTCAAAACGCCACAAGAGATCGACAAGCCGCTCGACATTGACAGCCGGCACAGCCTGCCGCACGATAACATAACCCTTCGTGATCCAATGCTGCCAATCGTCCTTCGACAGGACCCTGAGCGGCAATGTCTTCTGGATATCCTTCAATTGCGTCGTGACCGCGGATGCGGTCTGGTGCGCGTCTCGTTTCAAGGCAGGCTGCATAAGTTTCCTCCATCTTGGCTACCCCTTTTGATTTCGGGTGACAGAAAACTTGTGGCGCCGAAGCTCGCGCTCATGTTGCCTGGCTCTGGCCAATTCTGATACTATTCTGGCTTCAATCGTGTTATGGACGCCCCATGAGGCCCTATCTCGAAGTCCTGCCCCGTTCGCCGGAGGCATCCTGGAGCATGCTGAACCGCAGGCTTGACGACTGCATCCCCTTCCAATGGCATCACCATCCGGAATTCGAACTGACGCTGACGCTGAACTCCATCGGCCAGCGCTTCATCGGCGATCACAGCGGCGACTATGAAGACGGCGATCTCGTTCTCGTCGGCCCCAATCTGCCGCACAGCTGGGTTTCACGCGCCAAGATCGAGGAAGAAAAGCCGCATATCGCCCTGGTGCTCTGGTTCAACCGCGAATGGCTCTTGCAGATAACGGGCGGTGCCGTCGAATTCCGGTCGATGGAAGCGATGCTGCAGCGTGGTGACAAAGGCCTGCGTTTTTCGCAGACGACCTCGACCGCCGTCCGCCTGCCTTCGAAACCGTTTTCGAAAAGCCGCCTGTCGAGCGTCTCTTATCGTTGCTCGACATTCTGGTGAGGATTGCGGAAGACCGGCAGGCAACGCCGCTCGCCAGCGCGCCGGCGCAAGCACCGGATTTCAAGGAAAGCCGCGAGCGCATCGACCGCGTTCTCACGCACTTGCATCTTCACTATGCCCGTACGATCAGTCTCGATGAGCTGGCGGATATAGCAGCCCTCAGTGTATCCGGCCTGCATCGCATGTTTCGTCGCCATACCGCCGGGACGATATCGGAGTACCTCATGCGCATCCGCATCGGTGATGCCTGCGCTCGCCTCTCTTCCACCGATCAGGCGATTCATCACATCAGCGATGCCGTGGGCTATAGTTCACTTGCCAATTTCAACAGGCAGTTCAAGGCACTCAAAGGCATGACGCCACGCGAATACAGGGCGATGTTTCTCAGGCGTTGACGGGCAACGTCGCAAGCAGCCTGGCAATCCTTGCAGCCGCAGCATCCGCAGCCTGAGCTTCCATGCGGGCGATACCAAGCAGCAGCCCGGGTCGGGCAGGTCCAAGATATAGTGCCGATATCGGCCGCACCGCGAAACCATTGGAGTTGATTGCACGCGCGACGGCGACATCATCGGTCTTTCCGTCGCGGAACCAGCTTGCCAGTTGCAGCCCGCCGCCACCGGCTCCGACCTCCAGCCAATTGCCACAGTGACGATTGAGCGCTTCGACGGTCGCCGCCATGCGCTCGGCATAAATGCCGTTCATGTGCCGCAGATGTGCACGGAACCGTCCCTCCCGCATGAAGTCGGCCAGAGCGGCCTGAATGTGAACGGGCACGATGGTGCCCCTCAGCCGCTGCGCGGCCTCGATCGCTGCCACCAGCCTGGATGGCACAACGGCATAGGCAACACGCAAACCAGGCGCGAGCGTTTTCGAGAAAGTGCCGACATAGACAACCACTTCGCTGCGATCGATGCCCTGCAAGGCGGCGATCGGCCGCGAAGCATATTGGAACTCGCTGTCGTAATCGTCTTCCAGCACGATCGCGCCATCGGCGCGGGCAACTTCGAGCAAGGCGAGACGGCGCTGCAGGCTCATGGTGACGCCTGTCGGATATTGATGCGACGGCGTAACATAGATCAGCCGCGGTGACGGCCCGGCGCCCTGGGCCACATCGAGACCTTCGGCATCGCAAGGCACCGGCACGAGCCTGGCACCCGCCATCCGCAGGATCGCCTGTGCGGTGGCATAGCCGGGATCCTCCATCCAGACGAGGTCGCTAGCCGGATCGCCTGGATGGATCAGCACGCTCGCGAGAAGGCCGAGCGCTGCGCCGGTGGACGGTACGATCACCACCTGTTCGGGCCGGGCGATGACGCCGCGTGTCGCAGCGATATGGTCGAGGATGGCATCGCGCAGTTCGCGGATGCCGGCATGATCGCTATAGCCGAGGTCGTGAACCCGCAAAGAGCGGCCGCGAGCACCGAGACAACGCGCCCATGCGGCATGCGGAAAGGCGGAAACGTCCGGCAGGCCGGGTTCGAACAATCCTCCGGTCTTGAATTCGGTCATGCGCGGCTGGTTCGGCAGCGGCGTAGCAGTCTGCCCCGGCAAGGGGACCGATGGAAAGGCCGCGACACGCGTTGCGGCGCCGGCCGCCGATTGCAGGTAACCCTCCGCCTTCAGGCGATCATAGGCATTGATGATGGTCGATCGCGCGACACCGAGCGCGAGTGCCATTGTCCGTGTGGACGGCACGCGCTGTCCTGCCGGCATCTGTCCATGCAGGATGCGATCGCGCATCAGGCGATAGACTTGCCCTTCCAGATCACCCGAAATCCTGTCGAGTGCCGGCCATTGCGCAACCGATGCCATGAAACCTCAACTGGTCTGTCAGAAATCAAGAAACTGGCTGTTTATAGCCTACCTCTTTGCTGCCAGAGATCAACGCTCAATCGACGAGGACGACATGGCCGATCTCTATCCGCCCGATACCAAGACCTATCCCACAACGGAGCGCACCCGGGTCCGGCGCAGCCCGAAGCGCGGCAGTCACGCCCATGCCGATGTCCACGCCATTTTGGACGCCGCCCCGCTCTGCCATGTCGGTTATGTCATCGACGGCGCGCCCTATGTGACGCCGACCCTGCATTGGCGCGAGGGCGATTACGTCTATTGGCATGGATCATCCGCCAGCCGCTTTCTGCGCGCCGCGGAGGACATGCCCGTCTGCCTGACCTGCAGCATCATGGACGGCTATGTGATGGCCCGTTCCGCCTTCAATCACTCGGTCAACTATCGCTCGGCCATGGTCTTCGGTACGGCCCGGCTGGTCGATGATCCCGACGAAAAGACCCATGCGCTGCGCCGCCTGATCGAAGACCTGTTTCCAGGCCGCTGGGATAGTCTCAGACCGATGACCCAGCAGGAGGTCAAGGCGACCTCGGTCATGCGGATGAAAATCGACGAGGCTTCGGCCAAGATCCGCAATGGACCGCCAGGCGATATGGACGAGGCGGATCATCCCGTATGGGCTGGCGTCCTGCCCATCGAAAGCCGTCTGGTATCGCCGCAGCCCGCTCCCGGCTTGCCCAACGGAGTGGAACTGCCACAATCCCTTGCAGACCTGATACAATCCGGCCGGCTCCGCTAGATTATATTTGATGACCAAAGGACTTTGACATGGATCTCACGAACTGGAAGGGTGCCCCTCGCCCCGAGCGAATTACCCTTGAAGGCCGCTACGCCCGGATCGAGCCGCTCGACGCGACCCGTCATGGCAACGATCTTCTTGCCTCGGCCCGCGCACCCGGCGCGGAAGATCGCTTTCGTTATCTTTTTGAGGATGCGCCGGCCGATCGCGCCGCCTTTTCGCCCTGGCTCGAGAAAGCGGCTTCCAGCACCGATCCGCTGTTCTTCGCGACAATCGACAAGCGTACGGGACGCGCCGAAGGGCGGCAGGCATTGATGCGCATCGACAGCACGCATGGCGTCATCGAGATCGGCAGCATCCTGTGGGGACCTTCCATTGCCCGCAGCCGCGTGACGACCGAGACGCTCTATCTGTTCGCATCCTATGTCTTCGACACGCTCGGCTATCGCCGTTTCGAATGGAAGTGCAACAATCTCAATGAACCGTCGAAGCGGGCGGCCGAACGCTTCGGCTTCCTTTTCGAAGGCATTTTCCGACAGCATATGGTCGCCAAGGGCCAGAATCGCGATACCGCCTGGTTTGCCATGATCGATGCCGACTGGCCGCGTCTGAAGGCCGGCTACGAGCGCTGGCTGAGCCCGGAGAACTTCGACGAGGCCGGCCACCAGAAGACCAAGCTGAGCTTCGGCTAGGCCGGATATTCCCGGCAGCTCCGTCTATAGGAGCTTCCGAAAATAGACGACGCGCTCGGTTTCGTCGAAACCGAGCGCGTCATGGAAGGCGTGGCTCGCAAGATTGTCGATCAGCGCATCCGAGGCAAATTCCGTGCAGCCGGCGGCCCGCCCCCAGGCGGCGACGGCCTGGCAAAGCGCCCCCGCTACCCCCTCCCGCCTATTTTCCAGCCGCACATAGATGCCCTCCAGGAACAGGACCGGCGAGGTCTCGCAGCCATTGACGTAATCGTGCCGCAATGTCGCTTCGGCAAAACCGACGACATGACCGACAGAATCGATCGCAACAAACGCAGTACCATTTTCATCGGCGCGAAATTGCGCCAGTTCCGCCTGATGATGTTCGAGCGAACTATCGGGCCAAAGTTCGGCGCGCAACCGCGCCCACGCCTCCAGATGTTCAGTTGCCGCCTGCTCTATGCGCATGTCTTGATCTCCTGTCCAACTGCCTCTTGCCGGCCAACGGAAAAATTTCGCTTTCGACTCCACAATCATCGCGCTACATATCGCGCATATTCATGCGCTATTTCGCCGATCAGAATCTGAGGTTGATGGAATGACATTTCAAAGCAGTTCGCGTCTTTACGCTGCTGTTTCCTCCCTGCTGTGGCCTGGCATCCTCTGCGGGGGACTAGCGGGAGGCTATTTCGCCTTCCAGTCGGATATGCATCTTCTTTGGTTCAATGTCGTCTATCTTTCGGCGGTAGCCATCATTGCCCTCTTCGAGCGGCTGATGCCCTACGAGAAGACTTGGCAGAAGCGCGATGGCGAGACCTTCAACGATATCGCACACACGCTGCTGAACAAAGGCGGCGTGCAGATCGCCGCTGCGATCGGCACGTCCTTCCCGATGGCCGTCGCAACGGTCGCGCAACCGGCGCTGAGCTACCATTCGCATTTCTGGCCCAATCAATGGCCGATGGCCTTGCAGGTGGTGCTCGGCCTCGTGATTGCCGAGTTCGGTCTTTATATGGCGCATCGCCTGGCGCATGAGCATCTGTCGCTGTGGCGCTTCCATGCACTGCATCACAGCGTCGAGCGTCTCTGGGTCATCAATACTGGCCGCTTTCACGTCATCGATACGCTGTTCAAGATCGCGCTCGGTCAGATACCGCTTTATCTCCTTGGTGCGCCGTTGCCGGTTTTCCTCTGGATCGGCGCGGTCACGGCCTTCATCGGCCTCTTGACCCATTGCAATGTCGATATGCGCACTGGTCCGCTCGACCTCATATTCTCCACTCCCCGCCTGCACCGCTGGCATCATTCCAAGATTCTGGCCGAGGGAAATACGAATTACGGGGAAAACCTCGTGATCTGGGACCAGCTTCTCGGCACCTTCTATAACCCGCCGCGTCCATCCTCGACTGATATCGGCATCACCGGCAAGGTCGCCAAGGGCTTCCTCGCGCAGCTCGTTCAACCCTTCTCGAAGAAGGGCCGCAAGGAGATCATGGGCAAGAAGCCGAAGGAGTTGATCCTGCAGGAAGAACAGGCCGCAAAGGCCGCTGTGGCAAGGCGGAGCGGCAGCATCACGATCCGCAAATCCGGCTAAAATCGGTTCGAAAAATGCGCCAATCTTATCACCCGGACCGGGTGCATTTATCAATGTATGCCTGTGGATAGAAACATCGCGAAAAATTGCTGCCCGGCAATTCACGTATTTCGGTTTCAAACCGGGAAGATATTGTCATCTAACGTGTATTGAAAAAGGTAGTCCAGGGGTCTACCTAGGTCCCTGCAGTTGATTTAGACGAAAGATCAGGAAAATCATTGAGATGGAAGGGAGGTTTGCCACAGAATACCTTAAGCAACTTCACAGAATATTTTTCGTTTCCAGAGAAATAGATCGCCTTGAGCGAGAGTTCATCAAGCAAGGCATAGCACATTTTCATGTTTCCGGCGCCGGCCACGAGTCCACGGCGCTGCTCAACGAATTCCTTCAGGACGACGACTGGCTGCATCTGCATTATCGCGACAAAGCCCTGATGCTGGCGCGCGGCATGCCCATTCGTGAGTTCTTCTCCAGCCTGCTCGCAACAGCCAATTCGCATTCCGCCGGCCGTCAGATGAGCGCGCATCTTTCCTCCCGCGCCCTCAACATCACATCGATCGTCGGACCGGTCGGCAACAATGCTCTGCATGCCGTCGGCGTCGCGGCGTCCTTGAAGCACAAGCCGGGCCTGCCGATCGCCATCTGTTGCGTCGGCGACGGTACCACGCAGCAGGGCGAATTCCTCGAAGCCGTCGCCGAAGCCGTGCGCAGCCAGTATCCGGTCGTCTTCGTCATCGAGGACAACAGCTTCTCCATCTCGACGCGTACGGGCAAGCAGACCTTCTTCGACCTGCCGGCTGGCCCCGCCTCCTCTTTCTACGGCATCGATATCATCCGCACGGACGGCGACGATCTCACCGCATCGCGCGACGCCTTTCGAAAAGCCGTCCGCCATAGCCGCAACAACCGCACCCCAAGCATCGTGCTTCTGAACGTCGAGCGCCTATCCGATCATACTAACGCCGACGATCAGAAGACCTATCGCACCCTGCTGGAAATCGAGGCCGGCTCCTCGCGCGACCCGCTGCCGAACCTGCGGGCAATGCTCCATAAGGCCGGTGTCGACGCCGATGCGCTGCAGAAGATCGAACAGGAACTGATTGCGGAAGTGCAGGCGGAAGCCGCCCTTGCCCGCAAGGAAGACGCACCGACGGTCGAGCCGGAAGCCAAGGCTCCCTACCCCGCTTCCTTCGATAAGAAGGCAGAATATCGCGGCAACGAGAAAGCATCGAAGCTGACGATGCGCGAGGCGCTGAATGTCGTTCTCGACAAGCAGCTGGCCGCCAATCCCGACGTCGTCCTGTTCGGCCAGGATATAGAGGATCCGAAGGGCGACGTTTTTGGTGTGACGCGCGGCCTCAGCACCAAATATCCCGACCGCGTGCGCAACGCCGCACTCACCGAATCGACGATCGTCGGCACGGCCGTCGGCCGCGCGCTGGCCGGCCAGCGCCCCGTCGCCTTCCTGCAGTTCGCCGATTTCCTGCCGCTTGCCTATAACCAGATCGTCTCTGAAATGGGCAGCATGTTCTGGCGCAGCAATGGCGCCTGGGAAGCGCCCGTCATCCTGATGGTGAGCTGCGGCGGCTACAAGCCCGGCCTCGGCCCGTTCCATGCCCAGAGCTTCGAAGGGATGCTGGCACATACGCCCGGCATCGACGTCGTCATGCCCTCCAGCGCCGGCGATGCCGCCGGCCTGCTGAATGCCGCCTTCGAGTCGCGACGCCCGACGGTCTTCCTCTATCCGAAGGCCGTGCTCAACAATTCCGACGGCCGCACCTCCGAGGATATCGACAGGCATTTCGTCCATCCCGGCCTGTCGCGCCATGTTACCCGCGGCCGCGATATCACGCTCGTCAGCTACGGCAACACCGTTTCGCTCTGCGCCAATGCCGCAAGCGCCTTCGAGGCTCAGGGCTTCTCCGTCGAGGTGATCGATCTGCGCTCGATCTCCCCCTGGGACGAGAAGGAAGTGCTGGCGAGCGCACGGCGAACCCGCCGCCTGATCGTCGTCCACGAAGATAACCGCACCGTCGGCATGGGCGCGGAAATCATTGCCACCGTCACCGAAAAGACCGATGTGCCTGTTGTCGTGCGCCGGCTTGCCCGCTCGGACGCCCACATTCCCTTCAACTTCCGCAATCAGCTCGAAACGCTGCCCTCTTATCGCAAGCTGGTCGATCTCATGGCCGAAGTGCTTGAATGCGAGGTCACCTGGCAGGAAGAAGATGACAGCGGTCCGACGGCGGCGATCAAGGCGATCGGCTCCGGTCCCGCCGACGAAAACGTCCTCGTGACGGATCTGCTCGTCAAGCCCGGCGACAAGATCGAGGTCGGCCAGCTCGTTGCCGTCGTTGAAGCGACGAAAGCCTCCGTCGAAATCTGCGCCAATATCGGCGGCGTCGTGCAGGAGGTCTTCGCCAAGGTCGGCGACCAGATCGCCACCGACAGCCCGCTTCTGACCGTCGATGCCAACCGCGATCTCAGCGAACAGAATTTCGCCCTCGCCTCCGAAATCCAGAACAAATTCGTGCTGCGGCGCCTGAAGTCGCATGTGATCCAGACGCTGCGCCGTCATACTGGCAGCTTTTCGGAAATAGCCATCAACGGCATCGGATTTGCAACCGGCGCCCGCCGCGTCACCAACGAAGAGATCATCCACAATTGGCCGAACCGCCGCGCCGACGAAATCCTCGCGCTGACGGGCATCAAGAGCCGCTTCTGGGTCGGACCAGAGGAAGGCACGCTGAGTCTTGCCACCAAGGCGGCGCGCGATCTTCTCAAGCAGAACCAGATGTCGATCCACGATATCGATCTGGTGATCGCCGCCACCGGCACGCCCGATATCGCCACGCCGTCGCTCGCAAGCCGCGTCGCGGTTGCCGTCGCCGAGGATGGCGTTCGGCCGTCGCTCGCCGCCTATGACATGGGCGCGGCCTGCTCCGGCTATCTCTATGCGCTGCAGCAGGCCTATGATTTCATTGCACAGCAGAACGACGCCAAGGTGCTGATCATCACCTCGGAAGTCCTATCGCCGCTGCTCGACATGAACGATTTCTCCACGGCAATCCTCTTCGGCGATGCCGCCACGGCCAGCCTCGTGACCAGCCGCGACATGGCGCGCAACCCGCTCTTTACCGCGAGCCGCCCGATCGTCAGCGGCCGGCCGGAGCCGGGGGATCTGCTCTATGTTCCGCTTCCTGATGATGGCGTCATCGCGATGAATGGCCGCTCGGTCTTCACCGAAGCCGTACATTCGATGACCCGATCGATCGAAAACGCCTGCGTCGATGCCGGCATCGAGCTTGCAAATCTCGATCTCCTGGTGCCGCACCAGGCCAACCAGCGCATCATCGATACGATCGCCAAGCGCAGCGGCCGCCCTGCCCTCAGCGTCATCGAGACCTATGGCAACACCAGCTCGTCAAGCATTCCGCTTGCCATGCTGCATGTCGCCAGCGAACGCTCCGAGCCGCTGAACCTTGGCCTGGTAGCCTTCGGCGGCGGCATGACGGCGGGCGCTGCCATCGTACGGACCGTAAAGTAGTCGCGGTTCCGTTCTGCGGGTATCCTCGCGTCGAGAATGACGAATGCCACATCGTCAATTTGCGCACTTCAGCGGCTGCGCATGACCAATAAACAAAACCCCGAGCTCCTCAGGGAGTCGGGGTTTTGAAGCTGAACAGTCGATGTGATCAGCGCTTCGGACGGTTTCTGAACGCCTCTGCTTCGGCGTAGAACTTCTTTTCCCATTCCTTGTGATTGTCGAGACCTTCCTTGATGAAAGGCGTGAAGATCGCCAGGTTCATCAAAGCCCAGTTGACGAAACGAGCCGGGAATTTCAGCGGCTTGACAAAGTCGACGAAGAGGACCACGCGGGTCTTGTCGGTATGGTTCCAGGCTTCGTGCTCATAGGCGTCGTCGAAGATCAGCGCCTTGCCTTCCTGCCAATGACAAACCTGCTTGTCGACGCGGATGGCAAGCTTGTCATTCGGCTCCGGCACGATGAGGCCGAGATGCAGGCGAAGCACGCCATTATAGGGGCCGCGATGCGCAGGAAGATGTTTGCCCGGCTCGAAAATCGAGAACATCGCCGTCGTCAGGCCGGGGATCTTCTGCACGGCCGCCCAGGTGTTCGGGCACGCCTTGATGTTCTGTTCGGATTTCACGCCGAAACCGAGCAGGAAGAAGGTCTTCCAGCGGGTGTCGGTGGAGATGGTCTTCACGTCGGTGGAGATGTCCTGGAACGTCGGCAGTTCGCTCTGGCGCAATAGTACCTTCTCAAGCTCGGCCCGAATGGCTGGAAAATCCTTTTCGATCTCGGCCGCCCAGGGGAAAGTCGCGGTGTCATAGACCGGCGGGTTGCCAAGTTTGGCATATTTCAGATTGAGGCTTTCAGCCCAGGCGACGATGCCCATGAAAAAGCGCGTCATCGCGCTGGGACGGTCCATCGGCGCGATGCCAGCGGTGCCGAAAGTCTGTTCCGGAGCGGGAGATTGGTTGGAAGTGGGAGCAGGTGCGCTCAAGGGACTCTCCGTCATGTCTGTTTTTAAGGGGCTGCCTAGGAGGAAGTATTGGCCCGGGAGGAATCTGCATGGAAATCCCGAAGGCAACAGGCACAAAGCTTTGAGATATTTGCCTATCCCTTCCTGATTGACGCCCGACTCCTTTGTTATGCGGTAATTACGATAGCCGATTATATGAGTTGATTAGTCGATTTTCGCAAGAGAATCCGTTCGCGACGAGCGGTGGTTGGTCGTGCAAGGAATCTCCAGAGATTCTCAAGAGGGATTCACCTCGGAATCGGCAAAAATGCGGCGAAATCTGCCGACCTCCAATCACTGCGCAGTTTGAGCCTGAATTATTAGCCGGACAATTGCAAGTCCTCCCATCAGAGCCCCGATCGACAGGAAAACCGACAGGCCGACATAAGCGATGGCCGGCGTCCATTGGCCGCGCTGCCAAAGCGCAACGCTCTCCAGCGCGAAGGTCGAAAACGTCGTGAATCCGCCTAGAACGCCTGTAGTCAGAAACAATCGCATCTCCTGCGACATACCGCCGCGAAAGGCGAAATATTCCGTCAGCAGTCCCATGATAAAGGCTCCGAGGATATTAATGATGAGCGTACCGAATGGAAATTCGACCCCGAGCAGTCGGGCAACGAGCTCGTTGATACCGAGGCGGAACGCGCCGCCCAGTCCGGCCCCCAGAAAAACAATAAGATAGATCACGGCAATCTCCCGCTGTGTTTATTGGTCATCATCCGCAACATTCCCGATCGAAAGACCCGAATTGGCGGCGTCGCGATATCGGCTATCGCAAATGCCGGCGCCAAAATCCGCCCGCCCACAGACCGGTTGAGGCGGTGACTACGAAAACTGAATGGAGCAACGGCAAGATAACAGGCACGACTCTACTCCTTCGCCTTTCAGGCGTGTTGAGTAGGAGTCATCAGCTTCCCTGGAAAAATCAGAGCAGCGGTTCGGCCACCATGGCCCGGCAGAAATCCATTACCGTCGTATTTTCCATACCGAAACAGGCCCGCCGCTGTCAATGCGCCACAGCTGAGGTGCCGCATACTTCCCGTCACATCGCGCGGGCCATCATTTCGATCGGCGCAAGCAGGCCGGCTTCGACCGACGCGTTGACGTTGCTGCTGCGCTCGCCGGCCCGCGGCCCCATCAGCGTACGGAACCCCTGATTTCGCGCCCCACCCGCCGCAGCCTTGGCGCGCGCCTCATGTGCCAGCCGGATCGCGAGGGCGCTGCGGTCCTGCTCCAGTTCCACAGCAAAACCGGCTTCCTCAAGTAAACGGCGGTAAACATCGGGGCTGCACACGAAGCTCGTCTCGAGCTCCATCGCCCAAGGCATCGGAAAGGGGAGTGTGCCGTCGCGCATCTGCATGATTTCATAGAGGCCGAAACGGCCGCCCGGCTTGAGAATGCGCCTGATCTCCGCAAATAGTCTCGCCTTGTCCTCTATGTTCATGCCAACGTGAATGAGCGTCGCCCGATCGAAACTGCCGCTCTCGAAGGGCAGCGCCAAAGCGCTCCCCTGCCGGAAAGAGACTTGGTCCGCCAGACCGCAGCGAGCCGTCAGCGAATTGGCGACCTGAACGAATTCCTCGGTGAGATCGATTCCCGAAACGACGCATCCATAGGAATCCGCAAAATGGCGGGCGGGCCCGCCTAGCCCGGAGCCGATATCCGCGAGCCGCAAGCCGGCGGAAAGATCGAGATCTCTCGCGAAATCCACCGTGGCCGCATGACGCCCCAGATGGAACTCATCGATATCAGCCAGATCGCGGATGCGAAGATTGTCGACATCCTTGCCGTCGGCCGCAAGGCTTTGCAGGATCGCCGCTTCCAGCGATCCATGCGTGTAGTGGCTGGCCACTTTTTCCTCGGTAGACATGCGTGCACTCCCAAGGTTTGGCCCGAAAGCTGGCGATGATATCAGACCTTCAGTTCGCGCCGTTCAACTTCCGTCACCATGGCAAGATCCAGCACTCGCTGCAAGTTGGCGGCATGGCGAAAGCTCGGATCCTGGCTGCTGCCGGTCATGACAGCTTCGGCAAAGCGCTGGTAGTTGGTCGGCACCGGAGGCACTTCGAGCACACGCCACGTCGCCGTTTCCGTGTCGTCGCCCAGGCAACCGCGCAGTTCGGAACCGTTCGGGCTGTGCGACACTTCCAGGCCGCCGCGCTCGCCATAGATGCGCAGCTTCAGCTCATTCAAGTGCCCCGTTGCCCAGCGGCTCGCATGCACGACGCCGAGCGCGCCATTGGCGAAATCGACCGACATCGAGAAGCTGTCATTCGCATCGAGCGTATATTCGCCGATCCGCTCGCCGGGCGCCTTGGCGAAGGTCTTGAGACGAGCGAAGACATGATCGATATCCGTTGCGGCCCCATAGGCGGCGAAATCGCAGATATGGATGCCGATATCGCCAAGAACGCCGTTCGAGCCATGTCCGGTCGACAGTCGCCACAGCCACTTCGACTCGCTGCGCCAGTCGCCCCAGGCTTTCGAGACGAGCCAGCTCTGCAGATAGGACGCCTCCACATGCTTGACCGTGCCGATCTCGCCTGAAATCACCATCTCGCGTGCCTTCTGCAACTGCGCGACATTGCGATAGGTCAGGTTGACCATGTTGACGACCCCTGCCCTTTCGGCAGCCTCCGTCATCTCGAGTGCCTTTTCGTAATTCTCCGCAAGCGGCTTCTCGCAGAGAACGTGCTTGCCGGCGGCAAGCAGCGGCAGGGTCGTCGGATGGTGCGCCTTGTCCGGCGTGACGTTGGTCGCCGCATCGAACTCACCCCAGGCCAGCGCCTCGTCGAGCGACGAAAAGCGCTTCTTGATATCGAACGTATCGCAGAAGGCGGTGAGCCTCGTCGCATCCGTATCGACGGCACCGGCGATTTCGACGCCGGGAATGCGGGCGAAATGCTCCACATGGTTCTTCGCCATGCCGCCCGTGCCTACTACTATAAGACGCATATGATACCTCAGCGATAACCGGCTTCGCCGGCCTGGTGCAGTTTCGGGCCGCGTTCGACGATCGGCTCCAACGCCTTTTCGACCGGCACGTTCGGCGCATCATGGATGCTGGCCTGAGTGCCGAGCGGGTTATGGGCCCATTTCACGGAATTGATCAGAACCTTCTGAATTGTACCGTTGTGATAGGTCGGATAGGTCTCGTGGCCCGGACGGAAATAGAAGATATTGCCGGCGCCGCGGCGCCAGGTCATGCCCGAACGGAAGACTTCGCCACCCTGGAACCATGAGATGAACACGGTTTCCAGCGGCTCCGGAACGGAGAACTGCTCACCGTACATTTCTTCGTTCTCGAGCTCGAAGTGCTCGCCGAGGCCGGCGGCGATCGGGTGGCGGGGATTGATGACCCAGAGGCGCTCACGCTCACCGGCTTCGCGCCACTTCAGCGCGCAGGGCGTACCCATCAGGCGCTTGAAGACCTTTGAGAAATGACCCGAATGCAGGACGATGAGGCCCATGCCTTCCCACACCCGCTTCGCCACGCGCTCGACGACCTCGTCCTTGACGGCGCCATGGTCCTTGTGCCCCCACCACAGAAGGACGTCGGTATCCTTCAGACGCGCTTCGCTGAGGCCGTGCTCCGGCTCCTGCAACGTTGCCGTAGTCGCCTGGATGCCGACATCGGCATTCAGTGCCTTGGCGATGGTGTTGTGCATGCCGTCCGGATAGATGCCGGCGACGACTTTATTTGTTTGCTCATGAATGTTCTCGCCCCAAACGACGGCACGAATAGTCATTACGGCACTCCTCTGATACCATTTGAATTGAATAGGTTATGCGATTCAAAGCGCTTTGGGAAAGCGCCGTATTTCAAGCCTTCATCAGCCCATTCGCCCATGACATAACGGGTTCAAAGCGATTTGACAAAGGCAAAAGGAGCCACGAACAACACCTCTGTTTTCAGTGCGACACGGATTTTGAAAAGAGGTTGACGACAAGCACTCCGGCGATGATCAACGCGAGACCGAGGATCGCGGCAAGATCGAGTTTCTGCCGGAAAAGCACCACCCCCACCACGGAAATCAGCACGATTCCAAGCGCGCTCCAGATGGCATAGGCGATGCCCACCGGGATGACCCGCAACGTTATCGAAAGACAATAGAACGCCGCCGCATAGCAGACCACCAGAACGACTGTGGGACCGAGGCGGGTGAATTGCTGCGACATCTGCAATGCCGTCGTGCCGATCACTTCAAGCACGATCGCAACCAGCAGCATTGCATAGACCGATGCGTTCGCCATGGTTTCTCCGATAAGGTTAGAGCCGTGTGAGCTCGATCAGCCGGTCGATCAGCCTTTGGCGGGCGCTCTCGTCCAAGTCGTGGCTGCCGAGCAGGTCGGCAAGCCAGATCCCGTCGGCCGCCAGTCTGACGATCGCCGCATCCACCGAAGAGTCCGTGCCGACATATTCCTCGCTGCGCTCGCGCACCCATGCGTGCCACCGCTGCCGCAATTGCGGCTCCGTGAGCAGCACCATCGTCACCTGCGCCCAATCCTTGGTGCCCTGCGGCTGGTCCCGCAGCGCCAGACAGGCATGCAGATAAGCGCGGGTAAAGCGGCCATGCGGCAAGGGATCGGCCCGCATTGCTTCCTCGATCGCAGCATCCAGCCGCTCCAGCAGGCTGTCAAACAGCGCTTCCAGCAGCATGTTCTTGCTGGGGAAGTGATGCAGCAATCCACCCTTGCTGACACCAGAAGCGCCGGAGACGGCATCCAGCGTCACCGCCGTCATTCCCTTTTCGGAAGCAAGACGCGCCGCTACCTCCAGCAACTGCTGGCGGACGAACAATGGCTGCTTCTTTCTGTGGTGCGCGGTAGACATGGCGACATAACATACCAGTTGGACGGTTTCGTCAACGACCTACTTGATCGCCTCTAAAGCTTATCGAAATGACTGATCCTTCTGTTCCTCCTCCTTAGTTTACGGAATGATGGGCGGCATCGTTCTCATCGAAGATGCTAACCTTTGTTGCGTCGACGGCGAAGGCGATCGGCGAGCCGGTCGTGATCCTCGTCATGCCGGGATCCGTGCCGATGATCTTCGAGCCGTCCTTGAGCCGGACGTGAACGAGCGAACGGTCGCCCAAGCGTTCGACGGTCTCGACCTGGCCGCCGATGTCGCCCTTCTCCGCCGTCGTAACGACCAGATGCTCCGGCCGGATGCCGAGCGTCAGTCCGGAATTCGCAAGGCCATTGAGCGCGACCGCCGTCTTGATGACCGAACCGTCCGGCAACCTGGCGGTCGCAAGCCCACCTGCCTCGCCAACTCCCTCTATATTGATGAAGTTCATGCCGGGAGATCCGACGAACTGGGCGACATAGCGCGTTGCAGGCCGCGTATAGATCTCGACGGGTGTCGCCACTTGCTCGATCTTCTTGTTGTTCAGGAGCACGATACGGTCGGCGAGCGTCATCGCCTCCACCTGGTCGTGGGTGACGAAGACCATCGTTGCGCCCAGCCGCTCGTGAAGCTGCGCCAGCTCGACGCGCGTGCGGGTACGCAGGCCGGCATCGAGATTGGAGAGCGGCTCGTCGAACAGGAAGACGTCGGGCTCGCGCACGATGGCGCGGCCGATCGCGACACGCTGGCGCTGACCACCTGATAATGCCGAGGGCTTGCGATCGAGAAGATGCGGCATTTCCAGGATCTTCGCGGCCTCTTCGATGCGTCTTGCGATCTCGTGCTTGGGCGTTTTGATATTTTTCAGGCCGAAGGACATGTTCTCGCGGACCGTCATGTGCGGATAGAGCGCGTAGGACTGAAAGACCATCGACACCCCGCGCTCGCCCGGCGGCAGCTGATCGACACGGCGCCCGCCGATCCAGATCTCTCCGCTGGTGATCGTCTCGAGACCCGCAATCATACGCAGCAAGGTCGACTTGCCGCAGCCCGAGCCGCCGAGAAAGACGACGAACTCGCCGCGCTCGATCGTCAGATCGATGTCGTTCAGAACCTGCACGGCACCGAAATGCTTGGTGAGGGATTTGATATTGATTCCTGCCACTTCACGCCTCCTGCGGAAAAATCGAATTCATCGAACTTGCCATTCATCGCGCTCCGCCCGGCGCCTGCCGCCGGAACGGAGCTTCCGCATTGGTTATTTGACGGCACCTACCGCGACGCCGCGCGTCAGGGTCCGTTGGAAAATAAGGAAGAAGATGATCGTTGGCGTTATGCCAAGCAGAGAAGCGGCCGCAATCGCGGTCGGGTCCTGCGTATTGGCGCCTGACAGCACGCCCATGGCGACCGAGACGGTTTGATTGTTGTTGGAAACCAGAAACACAAGCGGGATCAGGAATTCGTTCCACGTCCAGATGAAGAAGAAGGTCGCCAGCACCGCGAGCGTCGGGCGCAGCACCGGCACGATCACCATCCAGAGAATCTGCCACCGCGTCGCATTGTCGATCTGCGCCGCCTCGATGATCTCGCGCGGGAAGGTCGCCATCACCGAAGACAGAAGATAGGTTCCGAATGCGGTATGCAGCACGCCGATGATCAGGATAACCGAGAGCATCGAGTCGAACAGGCCGACCTGCTTCGACATATAGTAGAGCGGATAGACCAAAGCCTCCTGCGGCGCCATGATGGATATCAGCAGCAGGACGAGAAGCCCTTGCCCGCCCCGCACCCGGCCTATGCCGATGGCATAGGCATTCAGCAGGCTGAGGACGACGGCCAGAATGGCGGTGCATCCGCTGATGAGAACGCTGTTGAAGAGCTTGCGGGGAAAATCCACGGTCGCCCAGAAGTTCTTGAGCGCCGTCAGATCGAAACTGTGCGGAATTGCAAGCGGACCATTGGCGGCATAGTCAGAGGGCGTCTTGACGGCGTTGATTGCCGCGAGAAAGAACGGAAAGAGCGTGCCCGCAAGAAAAACCAGCAGGATGCCCAGGACGACCCAGCGGCCGAAGCCTCTTCTTGCGCGATGTTCCGCCGAAACGACCTGTGTGGAAATCGAGGATGCCGTTGCCATCTCAATGCCCTCCTTCGGCCTGCTTCGACTGCATGCGCAGGAAGACGACGCCGAGTATGATGGTCATGACCGTCTGCAGCGTCGCGATGGCTGCCGCATATCCGACGCGGTTCGTCGTGAAGAAATGATAGTACGACAGATAGGATGGGACCGTCGTCGCATTGTCCGGTCCGCCTGACGTCAACACGTAGATCGGCGCGAAGACCTTGAGCGCCGCAATCAGCGTCGTCAGCGCGACGACGAAAATTTCGGGCATCAGCATGGGAATGGTAATGGCGCGGAAGCGCGCGAACCAGCTCGCATTGTCGAGTTCGGCGGCCTCGTAGAGCGAAGGATCGACGCGCGCCAATCCGGACATGAACACCACCAGGCAATAACCCACCTGCACCCAGACGATAACGGCCGAAACCGCCCACAGCGCATAGGTGGCATCCCCGAGCCAGTTCTTCGCCATGAAATCGAGGCCGATCGCCTTCAGCACCGCATTGATGATGCCGATCGGGTTGAGAATCCACGCCCACAATACGCCGGCTGCGGTCAGCGGCAGAATCTGCGGCAGGTAGAAGCCTGCGCGAAAGAAGCTCGACCACGTCTGACTGAATTGCGCACTGATATAGTCGAACAGCACGGCCGCCAGCACCAGCCCCAAGAGGATGGGCACGATCGTCATCGAGATGATGAACAGCAGCGTATGCTGAATGGAGCCCCAGAAAGCCGCATCATGAAGCAGCCGCTGGTAGTTCTCGAAGCCAACATATCGCGGTGGGATGACGCCGCCTTTCCATGTCGTGAAGCTGATCGCGAAATTGGCAATCAGGGGAACCAGCACGATAAGAACAAAGCCCAGCACGCCGGGAAGCATATAGAAATAATACCCCGCCCTGCCGGCGCTCTTCGACTTATCCATCGAAATCCTCCAGTCCGATACGGCAAGGCGGCATGGAAGCCGTCTTGCCGTTGTGATTGTCGCCGATGGTGCTATTGCGCTGCCTGCACGTCGTCATAAGCCTTCTTCAGGCGCGCCACGAACTGGTCAGGCGTGGTCGAGCCGTTTACAAGGCCGGTGGTCGCCTGGATCAACAGTTCGTAGTAGCCGGGCACCGGCCAGTCCGGGTAGAAGCCGAGGCCGCCCTTGCCGGAGATCTGGTTGAAGAGCTCGACATTGCGCTTGCCAACTTCGTCGGTGACCGAAGCCGGATCGGCGGCAATGGCAACGCCACCGAGATTGGCCTGCAGGTTCTGGTTTTCCTTGCTCAGGACGAGATCGATGAACTCGTAGGAGAGATCCTTGTTCTTGGCGCTCTTCGGTACCATGAACAGGTTGCCGGTCGAACCCACGCTGTACTTCGGGGTCGGGAAGATGAACTGGCTCCACTTGAACTTCTTGATCGAGCTTGCAAAGTTACCATTGTTCCAGGTGCCGCTGACGAACATCGGAGCTGTTCCCGACGAGAAGAGATTGTCAGCGCCGCCCGTACCCTTCAGGCCGGTCGAATCCTTCGAAATATAACCCTTGCTCACCCAGTCGGCGATCTTCTGAGCGGCGAAGAGGAAAGGTTTGGTATCAAGCGGTGCCTTGAGGCCCTGATAGTTCTTGACCCAGGTGTCGTCAGCCTGCGTCAGCGCAAGCGTATAGACTAGGTGCTGCGCGTTGGAATCCACCGTACCATAGGCAAGCGGCGTAATGCCTTTCTTCTTGAAAGTGTCGAGAGCAGCTTCGAATTCGTCTAGCGTGGTCGGCACTTTCACGCCATTGGCCTGGAACATGTCGATATTGTAGAAAACCGAAACGAATTCGCCATAGACG
This sequence comes from Rhizobium sp. JAB6, assembly GCF_003024605.1. Classification (GTDB taxonomy): domain Bacteria; phylum Pseudomonadota; class Alphaproteobacteria; order Rhizobiales; family Rhizobiaceae; genus Rhizobium. Next base: position 757,925 of record NZ_PYJQ01000009.1, read on the forward strand.
GGAATACCGATAATCGGGCCGGAACCGTAGATGCCGTTGGCATCGTATTTGCTGAGCTGGCTGTTGGTCTCGTTGAGGATCTTGTCCCAGCCGCGCGCCTTGAACTGGTCATCGAGCGGCGTCAGCAGCCCCTGCGAGGCGACGAGGCCAGCCGTGGCGTTGCCCTTGTTGTACTCCAGAACATCAGGCGCCTGATCGGAATTGAGGATGAGGCTGCCTGCCTTCTGCAATTGCTCGAAAGTCTTCTGTTCGAAATTGATCGTGACGTCGGGGTGCCTGGCTTTCAGCTCTTCGAGCGCCTTGGTCCATGCCTTGGCTTGCGAAGTGTCCGGCAGCTCGAACCACCAGACGTTAAATGTCTTGCCCTGCGCTTGTGCCACGCCGGCGGCCAACAGAAGCGACATGCCGGCGGAGATCGCCAGCTTCGAAAAAATATTCATATATTCTCCTCCACCATGCGAACCGTGACGGTATCTGTCCGATGACATGGCCCGCGCTGCCACCGGCGTTTTCCTCTCACCTGCGCCAAGCGCCCGCCTGCCCCGTGGGACAATGTGCGGACGCTCGGCAGTTCCTCCGTTCAGGTATCCGTCCTGCCCTAAGCGCCGACCGCCCCGGGCATTTCCATTAACGCACAACTTGCCTCTTAAATCGATGCAGTTTTGCAGATGCGTGCGTTACTCGACGAAGTCCCCACCGCGGCTTGCCTTGAGATAGTTCAGGCCGTGAACCTGGCCAGTCATTTCGAGCGCATCGCGATAGACCGGATCGTGCCAGCCCTCGATATCGATGGAGCCGGACCAGCCGGCCAAGCGCAGCTCGGAGATGATATCGGTCCAGTTGCTGTCGCCGAAGCCGGGCGTGCGCATGAAGACGAACTTCTCCTTGCCGAAGATGCCGTGCTCCTTGATGACATCCCAGCGGATCGTCGCATCCTTGCCGTGGACGTGGAAAATCTTTTTCGCCCATTTGCGGATCTGCGGCAGCGGCTCGATCAGATAGACCATCTGATGGCACGGCTCCCATTCCAGGCCGAGATTGTCGTCGGGGGTCTCATTGAACATCAGTTCCCAGGCATCCGGGTTATGAGCGATGTTCCAATCGCCGGTCGCCCAGTTGCCGTCCATGGCGCAATTTTCGAAGGCGATCTTGATGCCCTTGTCGGCGGCGCGCTTCGCCAGCTCGCTCCAGATTCGCTTGTAGCGAGGCAGACTGTCGGTGAGCGGCTGATTGCGGATACGGCCGGTGAAGCCGGCAACGCAGGTCGCACCGAAATGATGCGCGTTGTCGATGCAGTCCTTCCAGCCCTGCAGCGTCTGCAGGTCCATCTCGCGCTCTTCAAGCGGATTGCCGAACATGCCGAGAGTGGAGATCGTGATATCGCGGTCGCCGATAGCGTCGCGGCAGCGCTTGCCGAGCTCCGCAAGGTTCTGGCCGTTGGTGGTCTGCCAGAAGAAAGGCTCGAAGCTTTCGAAGCCGAGATCGGCGATCTTAGCGATGTTCTGGGCGGCATCCTCGTTCGTCGCCCTGATCATCGTGCCGATGCGGATGGCCTTTGCCGGATTTGTCATGATGTCACTGTCCTTGTGCTGAAATGTCGACGCGCCGGCCGGTCTTGGCACTTTCGATGGCGCCTAAGACCATGGCGAGGCTGCGAATGTTGTCACTGCTCGCCGTTTCCGGCGGCTTGCCGGTTTTGATCGCCTCGATGAAGGACGCGATGACGCTGGCATGGCCATGCGTCTCCTCCTCGTGCTTCGGCGCGGGGACCTCGATCGGCGTAAAGCCATGCAGCAGACCTGGCTCATTGCCGGCGACACTGGCCTCGAAATTCTCTTCGCCGTCCCAGGTCAGCATGCCCTTGCTGCCGGTGAGCCGCCATTGGCTCTCCCAACTGGTGCGCCTTCCCTCGGCACACCAGGAACCGCGATAGCTGAAGACGACATCATCGGACAAATCGAAGAGCGCATGGGCCGATGCGCCATGCTTGTACCAGGAGCCTACTGGGTTCTTTTCGATGCAATAGACAGAGAGAGGCACCTTGCCGGACACGAAGCGCGCCGCATCGAACGTATGGATCGCCATGTCGAGCAGCAGCACATTGTCCATCTCCTCGCGGAAGCCGCCAAAATGCGGACCGAGGAAGAAATCGCAATGGACGCCCGTCAGTTCGCCGATCGTCCCCTCCTCCACAAGACGTCGCATGCGACGGATGCCGGAGATGAAGCGGCGGTTCTGGATGATGGCATGGACTTTGCCCACTTCCGCCGCAAGGTCGATCAGAGCAGCACCTTCGGCAAGCGACGTCGCCATCGGCTTTTCGCTCAAGACATGGCAGCCGCACTTCAGCGCCGTAGACACCACGCCGAAGCGCGCGGCGGGAATGACGATATCGAAGACGATATCCGCCTTGGTCGCCGCAATAACGTCAGCAAGATCGGAACCGATAACGGCGCCTTCGAGAGAGAATTCTTTCGCAAGGTTTTCGGCGGTCACTCGATTGAGATCGACCAGGCCGACGATCTGAATGGATTCGGCAAGCGCCGGCGTCGAGGCGATGGCCCTGAGCCAGCCCTTGGACATAGCTCCGCACCCGCACAAAATGGCATTAAATTTCACGATGTCCTCCAGCGGGCGGTGCGTAAACCCCTCATGACACGCGCTCCGTAAACGTTTACGATACTATGCGAAAAGATTTTCCTGTGTCAATAGAGGAGGACTACGGAAAATGGCGCATGGAGGAAAACTGCGGCCGATGAAGGGAATTCGTCAGCTTGCCGAGCATCTCGATATTTCGATCGGCACAGTATCACGCGCATTGAATGGCAAGCCTGATGTCAACGAGGAGACCCGCAAGCGCGTTCTCGCCGCTGCCGAGCAGCTTGGCTATGTCGCCAACCAATCCGGTCGCAGCCTGCGGCAGGGCACGACGAACGTTATCGGCCTGATGATCCAGTCCAGCCGGGAAACGGTTGAAAACAGCGACAATTTCTTCCTGACTGTGACGGGCGGGCTGCAGAGCGTATTCTCGCGCCACAAGCTCGATCTCATCATGCTCCCCTGCCCGCATGACGAGGACCCTTATGAATATCTGAAGCGCATGGTGGCAAGGCGTATCGTCGATGCGCTGATCATTTCGGAGACGCAGCGCGTCGACAAGCGCTTCGACCTGCTTGCCAAGGCGAAAATCCCCTTCGCAGCGCTCGGCCGCAGCCTGTCGGGCGCGCAGCATCCCTGGGCCGATCTCGATTTTGACGGCGTCGCCAATGCCGCCATCGACCGGCTTATCGCGCATGGGCATCGCCGCATTGCCATCAGCGCGCCCGCAAGCGAGATCAATCTCGGCTTCGTCTTCGTGGAGGGCTATCGCCGCGCGCTTGAGCGGCATGGCATTTCCTACGACCCAGCCCTGGTCCTGCGTGCGAAATCGAGCGAACAGGGCGGTTATCAGGTAGGCGACGAATTGCTGCGTCTCGAAAACCGGCCGACCGCCGTGATCCTGATCTACGAGTTGATGGCGATCGGCCTCTATCGCCGCCTCATGGAAGCCGACGTCGTTCCAGGTCGCGACATTGCCGTCGTCAGCTTCCGCGAGGCGCCGCGCGCCAAATTCCTCCAGCCGGCGCTGACCTGCTTTCGCACCTCGGTACACGATCTCGGCGTCGAACTCGCCGAAATCCTGCTCTCCTGCATGCCAGCCTATAGTGAGGAATATCCTAGAAGATCGCGCCAGACGGTGTGGCCGCTCGAACTCATTCCCGGCGAAAGCGACGCGTTCCAGCTTGCGAGCCCGAGCAACTAGCGCCGAAACGCCGCACTGGCCGCTTCGACGGTTGCAGCTTCGCCTTTCAATTGCCATGTAGAACACCGCAAAAGAAAGGCGCGAGCTTGAGCGACGAAACCATCACACTCTACGAGGCGATCGGCGGCGACCGAACCGTGCGGGCGCTGACGGCGCGCTTTTACGACCTGATGGACACGTTGCCGGAGGCAGCCAATTGCCGCGCCGTGCATCCGCCGAGCCTCGAGGGCTCACGGGAGAAATTCTACGAGTATCTGACCGGCTCTCTCGGCGGACCGCAGCTCTATATCAAGAAGCGCGGCCATCCCCGCCTGCGCAGCCGCCACTTCGCTGCCGCCATCGGACCACAGGAGCGAGACGAATGGCTGCTGTGCTTCCGCCGCGCCATGGATGAAACCATCGGGAACGAAAAGCTGCGGGCCATCATCTGGGAGCCGGTAGAGCGTCTGGCCTTCCACATGCAGAACAGGGAATGAGGAAAACATGAGCATTGGCGGGATAATCCGTCCGGCCACCCTGTTTATCGCCGGCATCCTCGGCGGCGGCGGTGTCGCACTTGCCGCAGCCGCAACTCATGGCGGCGACACGCATTTCCTCGGGGCAGCCTCCACCATGAGCCTTGCCCACGCCCCTGCCCTTTTGGCGCTCTATGCCGGCTACGATCGCATTCGCACAGCGCCTGTGGCCGCAGTCCTGCTCGGATTGGGAACGCTGATCTTTGCCGGCGATCTGATCATCAGGCATTTCGGCGGCGGCTCGCTCTTTCCACTGGCTGCACCGACAGGAGGAATAGGCATGATCGCCGGCTGGGCGGCGATAGCGCTCGGCACATTCTTCAGGACGAGCCCGGCAAAGGCGTAACTATATCTCGGCCTAAATACCTGTAACGACAGCAAAACCTTCGAATTGCGGAGGCCCCCAGTAGAGCCGCTTGTTGTCGGCTGCATTGCGATGCGCCATGCGAAAATGTTCGGATTTCGTCCAATTGATGAAAGCATCTTCGCTGTGCCAGGTCGTATGCGAGGAAAACAGGGTATAGCCCTCCTCCACGCTCGATTTTCCGCGCAGAAGGCGGAACTCGATAAACCTGGGACTTCCGACAGGCGGGAATCGCGCCTGCGCCAAACCTCTTCGAATTCGCCTTCCAAACCGATGACGACTTTGAAGCGGTTCATGGCGATGTACATGGCGACCTCGTTCGACGATCAGACCTTCTTGCGGCGTGCGGCAGTCTTATCCACGGCGGGCCCAAAGGCAACGACATTTGCGCCATTGCGGCTCGCGTCATCGAGCGGCTGCTCCGGCGCCTCTCCTGGCTGCCGCGTCTTCCAGACGGGAAATGTCGTGACATTCGAAGCCCGCCGTTGTTCCTCGGCCCGGCGCATCAGCAATTCATGGAGTTCGGGCACCAGCCCATCGCCATTCTGTGCGGCCAGCTTGTGCAGGCCGATCAGCATGAACCCGTCAGGGCCATTATCGATCATCTTGAAGCGTCTCGTTCTTTCATGGTCTGCAGCGCCCGTTCGAGGCTGGATTTGCTGCCATTACGCAAGGGAATGAACGCCTTGCCGAATTTCTTGCAGCCAGTCTTCACGCGCAGGCAGGCATCATGGCTGATACAATCGATCGGGCAGAAGACGCAGTCGACCGATGGTAGCACCGTGTCGATGCGCGAGACTGCCTCGCGCAGACCGCCATCATGATGGATGAGCTCGGCACCGAAGTTGCTGGCGATCTGGCGCAGATGCGCCACCTGGCAATCGCGACCGCCGACATAGAGGAAGCTGCGCACATCGAGAGTGGATTTCCCGGAAACCTGCGCCCTTGTCTGCGCCTCGCGGCTCTCGCTGCCAGAATCCCTCTTCCCCTTACGCGCCATGCATCACCCGTTTGCTGGTTGCTCTTCCATGCTCGATTCCACCGAGCATGGGGCGACCTTAATAAACATGAGTTTGGGAGTAAAGTATAAAGTTGAGAATTTAAATCATATTTAGACGAGAGAAGCGGCTGTTATCGCCCTCCGACCTGAACCGCCTGAGTGAACGGCCAGGTCGGCCTACCCCATTCGGAAGGCAGCGATGGAAATGGAGCGGCCTTCCGCACTTGCTCGATCACAGCCTGGTCCAAGCCGGAATCTCCGGAACTGCGCGCAACGGAGAGAGACCGAAGCTCGCCGTCCGAACCGATCGTCAAACGCACGACGAGCGTCAGGCCCTTCTCATATTTTGATGATACGCGCTGCACATAGCGTTTGATGCGGGCCTGCACCTTGCCTGTATAGTTTGCAATCGCCGCATCGCCTGAGCCGGTCCTGCGAGCATTCAGCTGTGAATTGTTATCGGATTGCGCGTTCTCCGTGCCGTCGACCGATCCCCTCTTGGAATCCTGATCGTTTTGTCCACGCGATCCGGATTTCGTCTTAGCCACCTTTGCGGCGAGCTTTTTCACTTCCTTCGGCCGTTCAACCGGCTTCGGCTTCTCGACAGGGGTTACGACCGCTGCGGGCGGTTCGATCGGCTGCGCCTCCGCAACCCGGGTCTCCACCGGCTGCACCGGTTCAGTTGGCTGGACGATCGTCGTCTCGGCCGGTGTCTGCGTCGCCAAAATCTGCGGCTGTTCCGGAGCCACCTCCATCGGCTGAGCCTGCTCGACGGATTGGACGGGTTCAACGGTTTGCATCTGCGGTGTTTCCGCCTCCTGCGGCTGAACGACATTCGGCTGCGGCGGTTGCGCCTGTTCGGGCGTGACTTCAGTCGGCTGCACCGGCTGCGGCTGCACGGCCGCTACCTGTTCTGGTTCGAGCTGCGGGGGTTCCTCGCCCGTAGCCATCTGGTCGGTGTCGGAATTGCCGATCATGATGACGCTGACGGTATCGCCCGCCTCTTCCTGCGCTTCCTCAGGCGTCGCTACGAAAGTGAACAACAATATCGTGATGATCGCAGCATGAAACAGGCAGGATCCGACGCCGGAGAAAAGCAGCGACGTCCTGCGCCCAGCAACGGTTTCACCCGACCTTTCAGGCAGCGCCTCTATCGGCAGGTGCTCGGCCGTCTCAATCGGCGCAGCCTCTGCCGGATGCTCCGGATAGGAGCTGATTTGTGTGAAACGGCTGTAGTGCGCCACGGCTTCGGCCGCCGGGGGTCGCGCTACGCCATCGAGGCCGCTCAGTTCGTGGCCGGGCAGCACGCTCGGATAGTTGTCATTCAAGCCGCCGTTGGCGCGGCGTTTCATGGAAACTTTCGCCGAGCGCATTGCCATGGCTTCAGCCTTCGAAGGGAACCGATGTCTGCGAACGCGTGGCTAGAGCGGCCTTGCACTCACCCGCCGCCGGACCGTCGCAGACCGGCGTGTCATTGATGATGATGCGGGAGACCGTTTCGCACTTGAGGCCCGGCATATCGAATTGCCGCACCCGCTTCTTGCCGAGCGGTAGGTCACGGAAATCAAGCACCGTAACCCGGTCGACGGCATTCTTGTCGTTGAAGAAGGCAAGCTCGAAAGAGATCTTGTTGATCGGTGTCGCCATATCGTTTTCGGCAACGAAGGTCATCATGCATCCCTTCTGGGAGGGAGCCAATGCATTGAGCTCGACAGTGAGCTTGTGCGCAGCCGATGCGGGTGCCGCAGCATTCGCATTCTGAGCGAAAGCGGAAACAGAAGATGCGGCGGCAAACAGCCCCGAGGCAGCGAGCGCCAAGATCGTTTTCGTCAGCATCGGCATGTCTCCTGAAGGTTTGACACCACTCGCCCGACCCAGCGCGGCCTGGGCGTGTATCGTCAAAAAATTTAAACTTGACTCTGTAAGTATCCTATTGTGTGTTTATGAAACCATGAGTATGAGAGTCAAGATAAATTTGGCCGCGCAATGGTTCGGCCCCCGATGAATTTTTCAGGCAAAACTAAACAGGATGATTGCTGAAAAGACCCCAACGCCGCCGGTGCAATGCATGGCCGCACCACAGATACGAATTGTCGAGAGCACGGATATTTTCCGGGGCCAGAGCGAAATCATGATCAAGCACGAGGGCGTCATCTACCGCATGAAGATTACGCGCCAGGGCAAACTCATACTGAACAAATAGGCATGACAGATGACTGAGACGACCAGACCGACCCCAGCCGAAATCCGGGCCTTCCGCACCGAGAACCCCAAGATGCGCGAGCGCGACATCGCCGCCCGCCTCAATATTTCCGAAGCCGCTCTTGTGGCGGCGGAAGTCGGCATCTCTGCCATCCGCATCGACCCCAGCGTCGATCGCTTCCTGGAGCGGATCGCCTCGCTCGGCGAGATCATGGCGCTGTCGCGCAACGAAAGCGCCGTGCACGAGAAAATCGGCGTCTATGAGAACATGAAATTCGGCGCGCAGGCGGCGATCGTGCTTGGCGAGAATATCGATCTTCGCATCTTCCCGAAGCGCTGGGTGCACGGCTTTGCCGTCACAAAGACGGATGGCGATCAGAAGAGGCTGAGCCTGCAATTCTTCGACAAGGCCGGCGATGCCGTCCACAAGGTGCATCTGCGCCCTGCCTCGAATGTCGATGCCTATCACGCTATGGTCGCCGAGCTGCGCGTCGATGATCAGTCGCAGGAGTTCGTCGAAGATCGTTCAGGCCATGACAATGGCGCAACGGATGGCGACGTGAGCCGCGACGAATTGCGCGACCACTGGAGCCGCATGACCGATACGCACGAATTCTTCGGCATGCTGAAGAAGCTGAAGATCGGCCGCCAGGACGCGATCCGCACCGTCGGCGACGATTATGCGTGGAAGCTGGACGCCGGCGGTGTTGCCGAAATGATGCACGCCTGCGTGCGCGAGGGCCTGCCGATCATGTGCTTCGTCGCCAACGAGGGCACCGTACAAATCCATTCCGGCCCAATCCACAACGTGCAGACCATGGGTCCATGGATCAATGTCATGGATCCGACCTTCCATCTGCATCTGCGGCTGGATCACATCGCCGAGACCTGGGCCGTGCGCAAGCCGACCAAGGACGGCCATGTCACCTCGCTGGAGGCCTACAATGCCAAGGGCGAGATGATCATCCAGTTCTTCGGCAAGCGGAAGGAAGGCTTCGATGAACGCCCCGATTGGCGTGCCATCATGGAAAGCCTGACAAGAGCCGGCACCTGCGTCGCCGCATAAGAGATGGTGCATGATGATATTTAAGAATCTTAAGCACATCAGACAACGGGAAATCGCCCTGATCATAGGGGTGATGGCTCTGCCGCTCCTGCCGGCCAATCCGACCGCCGGCCTTGGCAGCTTCGTGCGTCACACGCATGCTGCCGAGGCGGCACCGAAGATCGGTACCTCACGCCTCGTCACCATCGGCGGCGATGTCACCGAAATCGTCTATGCGCTTGGCGAAGAGAATCGGCTCATCGCCCGCGATTCCACCAGCCTTTATCCCAAGGAAGCGGCCAAGCTTCCCGATGTCGGCTATATGCGCGCGCTATCGCCGGAAGGCATTCTGGCCGTCAATCCGACCGCCATCATCGCCGTCGAAGGCTCCGGCCCGCCGGAAGCCTTGGCCGTGCTGCGCAATGCCAGCCTGCCTTTCGAGACCGTGCCGCAGGCCTATGATCGCGATGGCATTCTGGAGAAGATCGTCGTCGTCGGCACACTGCTTGGCGTGCCGGACAAGGCAGAGGCCCTGAAGGACAGGGTCGCCGCCGATCTCGATGCCGCGATCAACGATTCCGCCAAGCGCCCGGAAGCCGAGCGCAAGCGCGTGCTCTTCGTGCTGAGCAGCCAGAACGGCAAGATCATGGCTTCGGGCACCAACACGGCTGCGGACGGCATCATCAAGCTGACAGGCGCCATCAATGCGATCAGCGGCTTCTCCGGCTACAAGCCGGTGACGGACGAAGCGATCATCGAGGCCAAGCCGGACGTCATCCTGATCATGGATCGCGAGGGGCCGCTATCGATATCGAACGAGGACCTGCTGAAACAGCCCGCCATTTCGTTGACGCCGGCCGCGAGTCAAAAGGCGATCGTGCGCATGGACGGCCTGCACCTGCTCGGCTTCGGACCGCGCACGGCCAGCGCCATCCGAGAGCTGAACGCGGCGATCTACGGAGGCTGACGTGGCATTCAACCATGCCACGGCAGGGCTGAAGCAGATGCCGCAAATCACGGCACGCCGACCCGAAGGGGATCGCACCGCCCTGGCAATCCTTGTCCTCGCCGGCCTCGTCCTGGTTTCGGCCGCTGCCCTTCTCTTCTCGATCACGACGGGCGCGTCGAATGCTTCGGTCATCGACGTAATAACGGGTATGATGAGCGGCGGCGCGGAAAGCACCCTCAGCATCCGCGACCGCATCGTCATTTTCGACATCCGCCTGCCGCGCGCCGTCCTCGGCTTCCTGATCGGCGGAGGGCTGGCGGTTTCGGGTGCTGTCATGCAAGGCCTTTTCCGCAATCCGCTCGCCGATCCCGGCTTGATCGGCGTCTCCGCTGGCTCCAGTCTCGGGGCGGTCGCCATGATCGTCCTCCGCGGCGGCGTACTTGCATCCGTGGCACATTTCTTCGGCATTTACGCTCTGCCCATCGCCGCCTTCATCGGCGGGCTGGCAACGACGATACTGCTTTATAAAGTCGCGACGCGGCACGGGCAGACCTCCATCGCGACCATGCTGCTCGCCGGCATCGCGCTCGGTTCGCTTGCGCTGGCGGTGACCGGAATCCTGATCTACATGGCCGACGACCGGCAATTGCGAGACCTCACCTTCTGGAGCATGGGGTCGCTGGCGGGCTCGACCTGGAGCAAGGTCGCGGGTGCCGGCCCCATCATCATCCTTTCCCTAATGCCCCTGCCCTTCATGGCGCGCGGGCTGAATGCGCTGACGCTCGGTGAAGCGGCCGCCTTCCACATGGGAATATCGGTGCAGCGGCTGAAGAATATTGCAATCGTCAGCGTTGCCGCGGCGGTCGGCGCCTCCGTCGCCGTCAGTGGCGGCATAGGCTTTGTCGGCATCGTCGTACCGCACATTCTGCGCATGGTGATCGGGCCGGATCATCGCTTCCTGCTGCCTGCCTCCGCGCTGCTCGGCGGCTCGTTGCTGGTCGTGGCCGATGTCGTTGCCCGCACCATCGTTTCTCCGGCCGAGCTGCCGATCGGCATTCTCACGGCCGGTGTCGGCGGTCCCTTCTTCCTGTGGATGCTGCTGAGACAGCGCTCGCGCCTCAGCCTGTGAGTTCGCGATGATCGATGTTTCCAATCTGAGCGTCCGGCTTGCCGGCAAGCCGGTCGTTCAGGACATATCCTTCACGGCCGAGGCCGGAACGCTGACGGCAATCTGCGGACCGAACGGCTCCGGCAAGACCACCACGATGAAAGCCATTTCCGGTGAACTCGCCTATCGCGGCAGCGCTCGAATGAACGGCGCCGAGATCGCCGGCCTCGCGGCCTGGCAGCTTGCCGAAATGCGCGGCGTCCTGCCGCAGGCAAGCTCGATATCCTTTCCCTTCACCGTCCGCGAGATCGTGCGCATGGGCCTGACAAGCGGGCGCAACCGTCATCCCGATCAAACCGATCGTATCGCGATGGAGGCGCTCGCCGCCGTCGATCTCGGCGGCTTCGAAGGGCGGCTCTATCAGGCGCTCTCCGGCGGCGAACAGCAACGGGTGCAGCTCGCCCGCGTGCTGTGCCAGATTTCCGAGCCGGTCATGGACGGGAGACCGTGTTGGCTACTTCTCGACGAGCCGGTCTCCAGCCTGGATATCCCATCAGCTCACTATCATGACACTTGCCCGGCAATTCTGCCGGCGCGGTGGCGGCGTCATCGCCGTCATGCATGACCTCAACCTTACTGCACTTTTTGCCGATCGGATAGTTCTGCTGAAGAGCGGCCGGCTGCAGGCCAAGGGTTCGGTCCAGGACGTGCTGACCGATCGGCATCTTCAGGATGTGTTCGGATGCAATTTACGGGTCAATCGCGTTCCCGCCGATGGTGCTCCATTCGTCCTCGCACATAGCGCGCTGGAGGACTGAGAACTCTCCGTCCGCCGGCTCCTGGAACCTTTTGTTGCATCCGCGCGTTGAGAGCGGGTGATCGGAATCGATGTTCCGAAGGCTATCGGTGCGTCAAGGGACCTCCGATCATCGCGAATAACAGGTGCCTTCAGGTGCCGAAGCAAAGCGAAAGGGAGCTGAACATGGCTACATCCATCCTTCATTCGGCGCGCGGCAAGCGCAATGGCAGCAGCCTGCACGATGTCGAGGCAAGCATCGAAGATCAGATCGAATCGCTGCGCGAAGAAGTTGCAGCCTTCGCCAAGCTGCTCGGGGAGAGCGGCGCAAGGCATGGTAGGAAGTTGCGCGCAACTGCCGAGTCCAATTTGGACGATCTGACCGTTCGCGGCGAAGAGCTGCTGCGTGATCTGCAGCGCGGCTATGCGAGAGGTTCGCGCGAAGTGCGCAGGACCGTACGTCAGCATCCCGTCGCCACCATCGGCGCGGCGGCTGCATTCGGCCTTGCGGTTGCCCTGCTTCTGTCTCGCCGCTAGGGTGGCGGGATGATCGCCCCGATCCTCGGCCTGCTCCTGTCAGGCACATTCACCCGCACCGTTGCGCGAACCAAGCGCAGCGGTATTTTCATCGCCGTCGCGGCCCTTCTCCTGCTGACAGCCTATGCCTTCGCGCTAATAGCGGCAGCCATCTGGCTGGCAACGATCTATGGCGCGGCGCTCTCCGCATTGCTGATTGCCGCAGGTGCGCTGTTGCTCGGGCTGATCGTCCTGGTCGTCATGTCCATCATCAATCAGCAGGAGAAACGCCGGGCCCGCGAACGTTTGCTGGCGACCGAATCGCTTGCGGCCGCGGCGCTCGGTCTCGTGCGCAAGCAACCGCTGATGACTGCTGCCATTGCCGCCGCTCTTCTCTTCGGAAATCTGTTCGGCACGCGCGACGAAGACGATTGAGCCGGCATCCACGAAGCGCATGAATCACGGAAATGAGTAGGAATGAGAAAAGGTCCGGTCGATAGCGCCGGACCTTTTTCTTAGAGCAGTTCCAGGAAAGTGCGAAGCGGCTTTCCTGGAATTGTGTAAAAACAAAGAAATCGAACATTTTCGCGATTCGAAGAAAAGCGAACCCGTTCTAGAAAGCGAATGCCTTTGACGTCAACGGCGCGGAGGTGGCATCCGGTCCGAAATCCGCCTCGCCGGAAATATCCAGCAGTTCCTGCAGCCGCTGGCGGGCGCGATTGACCCGGCTCTTGATGGTGCCGACCGCGCAGCCGCAGATTTCGGCCGCTTCTTCGTAGGAAAATCCCGACGCACCTACCAGGACGATAGCTTCACGCTGATCCGGAGGCAGCTGATCCAGGGCTTTACGGAAGTCCTGCAGATCGACGGCGCCATATTGAGAGGGGTGCGTCGCCATCGATTCCGTGAACACGCCGTCGCTGTCCTGCACCTCGCGGCCGCTCTTACGCATCTGGCTATAAAGCTCGTTGCGGAGAATGGTGAAGAGCCAGGCTTTCATGTTGGTGCCCATCTCGAAATGATCCTGCTTGGCCCAAGCCTTCATGATCGTATCCTGGACAAGGTCATCGGCCCGGTCGTGCCGACCGGTCAGCGAAATGGCGAAGGCCCGAAGGCTGGGTAGAGCTGCGAGAAGTTCGCGTTTGAAACTCGTTTGCGTTTCCATCGCATCCACCTCCTATTCGGAGACCTTTGCGGAGGCCAAACGCTCAGCTTGATCGAGCTTTTCTAAAAGGTCGAGAAAGCGATCCGGAATGGCCTCGTCCTGCACGGCGGCGTAGAACGAACGCAACCGGTTGCCGATCTGATTATTGGGATCGAGGATATCCACCGCGCGCAGGTCCGATGTCTTCTTGTCTGCGTCCTCGTGATTCTGGATAGTCATTTAACCCGCTCGCTTTTCATTTTTCTCGCGTTCATGGATAAGACGCCCTTGTCTCCCGTCCGGAAGGCCGATCGACCTCATTCAAAAACAATTGCCTGACGAATCGTAAAGGTTGAGGTCCACCGATTGTAAGCATTGTAATGCGACTGCCTAAAAAAAGTTCCGACAAAGAGGAACTTTTTTACTCAACTGACGTTTGTTAGTCGTTGCGGCCTGCGGGCTGTATTTAATTAGAATTTGATAAAAGGCGGGAGCCATTGATGACACTTTCCACACGCATTGCGCCGCATCTTCCTTACCTGCGGCGTTATTCACGTGCCTTGACCGGAACGCAGACATCGGGGGACGCCTATGTTGCTGCGGTTTTGGAAGCCATCATCGCCGACATATCCATCTTTCCGGACACGGACAGCGACCGTGTCGCACTTTATAAACTGTTCACGAAGCTGTTCGGTTCCGTGACACTTCAGATTCCCGAGCCTACCTCTCCTTTCGCCTGGGAACAGCGGGCCACCGTCAACCTCTCGAAGGTTTCGCCGCTCGCCCGCCAGGCATTCCTGCTTGCCTCCGTTGAAAGTTTCCGCCTCGGCGAGATCGCCGATATCCTCGATGTTTCGGAAAGCGATGCGATGCACCTGCTCGACACGGCTTCCCAGGAAATCTCCCGGCAGGTGGCGACCGATATCATGATCATCGAGGACGAGCCGCTGATCGCGATGGATATCGAACAGATGGTGGAAAGCCTCGGCCATCGCGTCACCGGCATCGCACGCACGCATGCCGAAGCGGTCGCCCTCTACAATGCGACGAAACCGAGCATGGTGCTTGCCGATATCCAGCTTGCCGACGGCAGCTCCGGCATCGATGCCGTCAACGACATCCTCAAGACTGCCAGCATACCGGTGATCTTCATCACCGCCTTCCCCGAGCGGCTGCTGACCGGCGAGCGGCCGGAGCCGACCTTCCTTGTGACCAAGCCTTTCAACCCAGACATGGTAAAGGCCCTCATCAGCCAGGCGCTCTTCTTTAACGAAACCACAAAGGTGGCCGCCTGAGTCAAGTGAAAACCTTACGGCGGAACAAAGACAATGACCGGGCGTTTGTGTGCGAAACGGCCGGTTTACCGACTGTTATCCGGGATGATTCTATAGGTCGGTTCAAGTTGTTGCGACTGAGAATACCCTATCGGCGGGGTTCTCGAAATGCGTGTGAAAGGCAAGCCGGTGAATACGTCTGAACCATTACCCGGCGCGCCTTTGAGTTTGGAAGGCAAGGCCGCTCTGATGGAGCGGGCGCTCGCGAGCGCCAGTGTGTCCATCCTGTTTCAGGACGCAAATCTTTCGATCCGTTATGCCGACAATCTGCCGGATCATCTGCAGCAGTCTGTCGTCATAGGCGGCAACGACTCGCATCTCTTTGGCGACAAGGACGGCGAGCACCTTTCGCGATTGAAGCGGGGCGTGCTCGATAGCGGCAAGCCGGCAACCGCCGAGGTCGAGATTCCCAGCGGCGACGGCATACGCATCTATGAACTGAAAATGGAGCGGGTCGGCGGGCGCAAGCCGCAAGGCGTGCTGTCGATCATCTCCGAAGTCACCGAAAGCCGCCACCGCGAAAAAGTGCTGAAATCGCTGCTGCGCGAGTTGTCGCACCGTTCCAAGAACCTGCTTGCCATCATTCAGGGCATCGCTACGCAGACCGCCCGCCACACGCTTTCCGTCGACAATTTCCTCATCAAGTTCCGCGGCCGCCTGCAATCCCTGTCAAATTCGCAGGACCTCATTACGGATTCCAGCTGGCGGGGCGCCTATCTCTTCGAACTGGCGGAGAAGCAGTTCGCACCCTATTGGCCGGATGCCGGCGTACCCATGCCGATCTATGGCATCAATGCCCATCTTACGCCCAATGCCGCCGTGCATCTGGGCCTTGCCCTGCATGAGCTCATCGTCAATTCCGCATCGCACGGCGCCATCTCGACGGGCGCAACCAGCATCACGCTGAACTGCAGGGAAGCCGAACTCGATGGCAAGAAGGCGATCGAAGTCGCCTGGTCGGAGCGATTCTATGCCCCCTCCGATCACGAGTTCGAAGATAACAGCTTCAGCCGCACGGTACTCGAGCGCGTCGTACCGACATCCATGAACGGCCGCGCCGATTTCGCCATCGACGACGGCAGCATCGGCTATCGGATCATCATTCCCGAAACCGAATATGAAATCCTGAGACGCCGTTAAGGCTGAGGCAAAATAAAACAGCCAGTGCGAGGGCGGCGCACTGGCTGCTTTGCACTCATCGGGAGGGGACCGTGAGTAGAAGTCCTGAGATGTATTGGGCGTGCATCGGGAGATGCGATCATCATCAGGACATCAACATAACGATGCTGCACAGCCTTGGTTCCGTGCAGAGCCAAAAAAATTCATCAGTCTTTCACATTTCAGCGCGGCTGAGGAGATGACGCTTATCGGCGCCCGGGCACGTGCCCGCTGTCATCATTGCCATTCAAGCTTTCGCAGTTCTCCTCTCCGAAAGCAGGAAATCCATTAAAATCATAAGTTTAAGGCTCATGAGCCGGTGCTCCATGAAATAATTATTCCATAGCTGACGATGCTCCGCGACGCGCTTTGCGGTCAAAATTTTACCGTTTGATAAATTTTTTCAGCTGAGTTACCGTTCCAGTACTAGCCGTTTACTATAAGAGGGAACTTCAATGGGACGACTGGAAACTGGGATTCATAAAGGCAGGCTCACGCCCGCCGAATATGATGCGAACTTTTCCGATCTTCACCCGCGCCTTACCAAACACGAGGCGCTGGTCGCAGCCGACCGCTGCTATTTCTGCTATGACGCGCCGTGCATGACGGCCTGTCCCACCTCCATCGACATTCCGATGTTCATCCGCCAGATCTCGACGGGTAATCCGATCGGCTCGGCGAAAACGATCTTCGATCAGAACATCCTCGGCGGCATGTGCGCCCGCGTCTGTCCCACGGAAGAGCTCTGCGAGCAGGCTTGCGTGCGCAACACTGCCGAAGAGCGTCCGGTCGAGATCGGCCGGCTGCAGCGCTATGCGACCGACACGGCCATGGCGGAAAACAAGCAGTTCTATACGCGCGCCGAATATACCGGCAAGAAGATCGCCGTCATCGGCGCCGGACCGGCTGGTCTTGCCTGCGCGCACCGTCTCGCCGTCAAGGGGCACGACGTCACCATCTTCGACGCCCGCGAGAAGGCCGGCGGCCTGAACGAATACGGCATCGCCACTTACAAGGCGGTCGACGATTTCGCACAGAAGGAAGTCGATTACGTGCTCGCCATCGGCAGCATCGAGGTAAGGAACGGCCAGGCGCTCGGCCGCGATTTCAGCCTTTCCGACCTTTCCCAGCAATATGACGCCGTCTTCCTCGGCCTCGGCCTTGCCGGCGTCAATGCGCTGCGGGCGGAAGGCGAGGATCTCGAGGGCGTCGCTGATGCCGTCGCCTACATTGCCGAGCTGCGCCAGGCCGGCAACAAGGCCGATATCGCCGTCGGCCGCCGCGTCGTCGTTCTCGGCGGCGGCATGACGGCAATCGACGCCGCCGTGCAGGCGAAGCTGCTTGGCGCCGAAGAGGTGACGATCTGTTATCGCCGCGGCAAGGAGCACATGAACGCCTCGGAATTCGAGCAGGATCTCGCCGCCTCCAAGGGCGTCATCATCCGCCATTGGCTCGCCCCGAAGCGCATCCTCGAGAAGGACGGCAAGGTTGCCGGTATCGAGGTCGAATATACCGAGCTGCGTGACGGCAAGCTCGTTGGTACCGGTGATATCGGCGTCATCGCCGCCGATCAGATTTTCAAGGCGATCGGCCAAACGTTCGAAGCGTCGGGGCTCGGCGCGCTGCGCATGGAATCCGGCCGCATCGCCATCGATGGCGAAGGCCGGACCTCGATCGAAGGCGTCTGGGCCGGGGGCGACTGCGTGGTTGGCGGCGATGACCTGACGGTCTCGGCCGTGGCGCAGGGTCGCGATGCAGCCGAATCCATCAACCGTGCGCTTGGCTCGGCCATCCCGGCCGCTGCAGTCGCCTGAAAGGAGAACCGACATGGCTGATCTCCGCAATAATTTCGTTGGTATTAAGTCTCCGAACCCGTTCTGGCTGGCCTCCGCGCCGCCGACCGACAAGGCCTATAACGTCGAGCGCGCCTTCAAGGCGGGCTGGGGCGGCGTGGTCTGGAAGACGCTCGGCGAGGAAGGCCCACCGGTCGTCAACGTCAACGGCCCGCGCTATGGCGCGATCTGGGGTGCCGACCGGCGCCTGCTCGGCCTCAACAATATCGAGCTGATCACCGACCGCGATCTCTATACCAACCTGCGCGAAATGAAGCAGGTGAAGATGAACTGGCCGGATCGCGCGTTGATCGCCTCGATCATGGTGCCCTGTGAGGAACAGGCTTGGAAGGCAATCCTGCCGCTGGTCGAAGAAACCGGCGCCGACGGCATCGAGCTCAATTTCGGCTGTCCCCACGGCATGTCCGAGCGCGGCATGGGCTCCGCGGTGGGACAGGTGCCGGAATATATCGAAATGGTCGTGCGCTGGTGCAAGCAGTACACGCGCATGCCGGTCATCACCAAGCTGACGCCCAACATCACCGATATCCGCAAGCCCGCCCGCGCCGCCAAGGCCGGGGGCACCGATGCGGTATCGCTGATCAACACGATCAACTCGATCGTCTCGGTCGATCTCGACAATTTCGCCCCTAACCCGACAGTCGGCGGCAAGGGCAGCCATGGCGGCTATTGCGGCCCGGCGGTGAAGCCGATCGCGCTCAACATGGTAGCCGAGATCGCCCGCGATCCGGAAACCTATGGCCTGCCGATCTCGGGCATCGGCGGCATCACGACCTGGCGCGATGCGGCGGAATTCCTGGCGCTTGGCGCCGGCAACGTGCAGGTCTGTACGGCGGCCATGACCTATGGCTTCAAGATCGTCGAAGAGATGATCACGGGCCTTTCCGACTGGATGGACGAAAAGGGCCATCGCAGCCTGGACGATGTCATCGCCCGTGCAGTGCCCAATGTCTCCGACTGGCAATATCTGAACCTCAACTACATCGCCAAGGCGAAGATCGACCAGGATGCCTGCATCAAGTGCGGCCGCTGTCACATCGCCTGCGAGGACACCTCGCACCAGGCGATCACCAACATGGTCGATGGCATCAGGCGCTTCGAAGTGTTGGAAGAGGAATGCGTCGGCTGCAATCTCTGCGTCAACGTCTGTCCCGTCGAGAACTGCATCACCATGGAAGCCTTGCCGGCCGGCGCCCTCGACAAGCGCACCGGCAAGATCGTCGATCCCAACTATGCCAACTGGACGACCCATCCGAACAATCCGATGGCGCGGCAGGCGGCGGAATAATAACAGTAAAGTCCGCAGGCATTCAAAAGGCGGTCGCAGCTTGCTGCGGTCGCCTTCTTCGTGACCAATCGCATCAGAAAACTTGAGCTCAACCAGACGCGATATGCAGCATTATGCCTCGGGCATGACGCCGCCGCTCAGCCCTGACGAATCCGAAGCCCGTCGACGAAAAGCTGTTCCAGATAGCGCGCGGCATCTTCGAAGCGTCCCTCGCCCGAATGCTCGTCGCCAAGCACGGCGCGCACCTGTACGTCGAAATCCGCATAATGCTGCGTGGTCGACCAGATCGAAAAGATCAGGTGATAGGGATCGCATTGGGCGATCTTGCCGGCCTTTGCCCAGGCACGGATGACCTCCACCTTCTCGTCGACGAGCGCCTTCAGCGGCCCGCGCAGCTCGTCCTCCACATGCGGCGCGCCCTGCAGCATTTCATTGGCAAAAAGCCGGCTTTCCCGGGGAAAATCCCGCGCCATCTCAAGCTTGCGGCGGATATAGGAGCGGATCTCGCTTTCGGGGTTGCCGTTGGCGTCGAAAGCGCGCAGCGGCTCCAGCCAGGTAAACAGCACCCGGTCGATCAAGGCCCGATGCATCGCCTCCTTGGTGCGGAAATAGTAAAGCAGATTGGGCTTCGACATGCCCGCGACTTCGGCAATCTGATCGATGGTCGAGCCACGAAAGCCGCTGACGGAAAATACGTCCAGCGCGGCTTCCAGTATGATTTCCTCTTTCTCTTCCTGGATACGGGTGCGGCGCTGCGTCCTGGCGGCTCTGGGGATGGCCATGTCTGCTCTGTTTCTCCTTGAAATCCAAGCCTTTCGGCCGTTCCCTCATTCATCCTGTCGATGCATCGGATTTAGGCAATCGCCTGAAATTTTATCGGAATTTTTCGTGCTTTTCGTCTTGAGCCGCGCCACGGAAGTTGTAATGTTTACCAATCGGTCAAATTATCCGTCAGATGTCTCCTAAAGGCAACCGGCGATTTCCGGGCAAGAAAAACAAGACGATGCTCCGGAATTTGAAATAAGACCAACGGGAACAATTTGGGCATGCGCCTTGCATGCCCTGGGACAAACAGGTGAGGATTGCATCATGGTGGCAGCGCCAGGAGAAAACATGCGTATTAATGGCGATCGCCTTTGGGATACGCTGATGGACATGGCGAAAATCGGCCCCGGCATTGCCGGCGGCAACAATCGCCAAACGCTGACCGATGCCGATGCCGAAGGGCGCAGCCTTTTCAAGACCTGGTGCGACAAGGCGGGCCTGACCGTGGGCGTCGACAAGATGGGCACGATGTTCGCGACCCGTCCCGGCACCGACCCCGATGCGCTGCCCGTCTATGTCGGCTCGCATCTCGACACGCAGCCGACCGGCGGCAAGTATGACGGCGTGCTCGGCGTCCTCGCGGCGCTGGAAGTCGTCCGCACGATGAACGACCTTGGCATCAAGACCAAGCACCCGATCGTCGTCACCAACTGGGCCAACGAGGAAGGTGCGCGCTTCGCACCCGCGATGCTCGCTTCCGGCGTCTTTGCCGGCGTGCATACACTGGACTACGCCTATGGCCGCAAGGATCCGGAGGGGAAGACCTATGGCGACGAGCTCAAGCGCATCGGCTGGCTCGGCGAGGAAGAGGTCGGCACCCGCAGGATGCATGCCTATTTCGAATATCATATCGAGCAAGGTCCGATCCTCGAGGCCGAGAACAAGACCATCGGCGTCGTCACCCACTGTCAGGGCCTTTGGTGGCTGGAATTCACCCTGACGGGCAAGGAAGCGCATACCGGCTCGACGCCGATGGCGATGCGCGTCAATGCCGGCCTCGCCATGTCCAGGATCATCGAGATGGTGCAGAGCGTCGCGATGGAAAACCAGCCGGGCGCCGTCGGCGGTGTCGGCCAGGTCTTCTTCTCGCCGAATTCGCGCAACGTCTTGCCCGGCAAGGTGGTCTTCACCGTCGACATCCGCACGCCTGACAAGGAAAAGCTCGATCGCATGCGCACCAGGATCGAAGCCGAAGGCAAGAAGATCGCCGATGCCCTCGGCGTCGGCTGCTCGGTCGAAGCCATAGGGCATTTCGAGCCGGTCACCTTCGACCCGAAGCTCGTAACCTCCGTGCGCAATGCGGCTGAAAAACTCGGCTACAGCCACATGAACATCATCTCCGGCGCCGGCCACGACGCCTGCTGGGCCGCCAAGGTCGCTCCCGCCACCATGGTCATGTGCCCCTGCGTCGGCGGCCTCTCACACAACGAGGCGGAAGAAATCTCTAAGGAATGGGCGACCGCCGGCGCGGATGTGCTGTTCCACGCAGTCGTCGAGACGGCGGAGATCGTAGCTTGATCACGGCTCGCGCCCAGCCATCCCCCTACTCCGCCCTTCCGGCACCTTCTCCCCGAGGGGAGAAGGAGGGGCTCGCTGTGCCCTTCGCTTTCGCACATGCAGCCCAGGCTGAGAAGCTCTTGTTTGACAGCGAAGGTGCGGCAAGAATCCTCTTCTCCCCTCGGGGAGAAGGTGGCCCGAAGGGTCGGATGAGGGGGCACCACGGACGCCAGAGCTTCAAAAACAGGGAACAAACACCATGAGCACAGTCATCAAGGGTGGAACTATCGTCACCGCCGACCTGACCTATAAGGCCGACGTGAAGATCGAAGGCGGCAAGATCGTCGAAATCGGGCAGAATCTCTCGGGCAGCGAAGTGCTCGACGCTTCCGGCTGCTACGTCATGCCTGGCGGCATCGATCCGCATACGCATCTCGAAATGCCGTTCATGGGCACCTATTCCTCCGACGATTTCGAGAGCGGCACGCGCGCGGCCCTTGCCGGCGGCACAACGATGGTGGTGGATTTCGCGCTCCCCTCGCCCGGCCAGTCGCTGCTCGAGGCGCTGACCATGTGGGACAACAAGTCCACGCGCGCGACCTGCGACTATTCCTTCCACATGGCGATTACCTGGTGGGGCGAGCAGGTCTTCAACGAGATGGAAGCGGTCGTCCGCGAGAAGGGCATCAACACCTTCAAGCACTTCATGGCCTATAAGGGCGCACTGATGGTCGATGACGACGAGATGTTCTCTTCCTTCCAGCGCTGCGCAGAGCTTGGCGCTTTGCCGCTCGTCCACGCCGAAAATGGCGATGTGGTCGCACAGATGCAGGCAAAGCTGCTGGCCGAAGGCAATAACGGGCCTGAAGCGCATGCCTATTCCCGCCCGGCCGAAGTCGAGGGCGAGGCAACCAACCGGGCCATCATGATCGCCGATATGGCCGGCTCGCCCGTCTACATCGTTCATACCTCCTGCGAACAGGCGCATGAAGCCATCCGCCGCGCCCGTCAGAAGGGCATGCGTGTCTACGGCGAACCGCTGATCCAGCACCTGACGCTCGATGAAAGCGAATATGCCAATCCGGACTGGGACCATGCTGCCCGCCGCGTCATGTCGCCGCCCTTCCGCAACAAGCAGCATCAGGACAGCCTCTGGGCTGGCCTTGCCTCCGGCTCGCTGCAGGTGGTGGCGACCGACCACTGCGCCTTTACGACCGAGCAGAAGCGCTTCGGCCTCAATGACTTCACCAAGATCCCGAACGGTACCGGCGGGCTTGAGGATCGCATGCCGATGCTCTGGACCTATGGCGTCAACACCGGCCGCCTGACGATGAACGAATTCGTCGCCGTCACCTCGACCAACATCGCCAAGATCCTCAACGTCTACCCGAAGAAGGGCGCGATCCTCGTCGGCGCCGATGCCGATATCGTTGTCTGGGACCCGAAGCGTTCGAAGACCATCGCCGCGAAGACGCAGCAATCGGCGATCGACTACAATGTCTTCGAAGGCAAGGAAGTCACCGGCCTGCCGCGCTATACGCTGACGCGCGGCGTCGTCGCCATCGAGGAAGGCGCGGTCAAGACCAGGGAGGGCCACGGCGAATTCGTCAAGCGCGAACCCTTCACCGCCGTCAACCGGGCGCTTTCCACCTGGAAAGAAGTCACCGCGCCGCGCAAGGTGCAGCGCAGCGGCATCCCCGCAAGCGGGGTATGACGCTTGGGCACGGCGCTTCGGCTCATCGGCCGCCTAGAGCAATTCCAGGAAAAGTGCGTGGCGGTTTTCCGGCCGGAATTGCGTAAAAACAAAGAGATCGAGCATTTTCGCGATTCGAAGAAAAGCGAAACGGTTCTAGCGCGGCACATACCGCTCCAGATCCGGCAGCAGGACGACGCTTTCCTGCTCGTTCGGATCGGTGCGGGCGATGACCGCTGTGGCCGGCCGATCGCTGAGATTGGCGGGAAGATGCGGAACGCCGGCCGGGATATAGAACATTTCGCCCTCCCGCACGATCACGTGCTCTTCCAGCCGGTCGCCGAACCAGCAATGCGTCTCGCCGGAAATCGCGTAGATCGCCGTTTCATGCGAGGCGTGAAGATGGGCCTTGGCGCGGGCGCCCGGCGGTATGGTCAAAAGATGCATGCAGATCCCCGTCGAGCCCACTGTCTCAGCGGCAATCCCTTCGAAATAATTGAGGCCCTGTTTTCCGGCATAGGTGCTGCCGGGCCGCACGACGCGGCAGGTGGGCTTCGATGAGACATTCATGGCATTGCTCCCCTCTGTCCAGCAGCCACAAGGCGCCCTCGCCTCTACGGACTGCAGCAATGCCAAACAGGATAACACGCAATCCGCCACAAACATGCGGCGAAAACAGGACTGGTAGGTGTTAATGACGTCATCCGCTTCCTCCGTCGTCTCCGCGCGGAATCTCTGTCTCACCTACAATACGAACGACGGGCCAGTGCATGCGCTGAGCAATGTCGATCTCGATGTTCGCAAGGGCGATTTCGTTTCCTTCATCGGCCCTTCGGGCTGCGGCAAGACTACCTTCCTGCGCGTCATCGCCGATCTCGAGCGCAAGACATCGGGCGATATCAGCGTCAACGGCATGTCGCCGGAAGATGCGCGTAAAACCCGGGCCTACGGCTACGTCTTCCAGGCCGCGGCTCTCTATCCCTGGCGCACGATTGAGAAGAACATCGCCTTGCCGCTCGAGATCATGGGCTATGACAGGCAAGAGCAGACCAACCGCATCGCGCGGACGCTGGAGCTCGTCAATCTCAACGGTTTCGAGCATAAGTTTCCGTGGCAGCTTTCCGGCGGCATGCAGCAGCGGGCCTCGATCGCCCGTGCCCTGGCCTTCGATGCCGATCTGCTGCTGATGGACGAGCCCTTCGGCGCGCTCGACGAAATCGTCCGCGACCACCTGAACGAACAGCTTCTGAAGCTGTGGAAGCAGACGAACAAGACCATTTGCTTCGTGACCCACTCCATACCGGAAGCAGTCTATCTTTCCACCAGGATCGTGGTCATGTCGCCGCGTCCAGGCCGCGTGACCGATGTCATCGAATCGACGCTTCCGGCAGAGCGGCCACTCGGCATTCGCGAAACGCCCGAATTCCTGGAAATCGCCCACCGCGTCCGAGAAGGCCTGCGGGCCGGACATAGCTACGAGGAATAGGATCAGGCCATGAACCCGCAATTCCTCCTTTGGCTTGTCGGTGCGATGGCGATCTTCATCGGTGCTGCCACAGCCTCGCGCGCCTATATCGCCAACAACAACATGTTGGTCTTGATCCTGTCGCTTGCGCTCTATTGCATCGGCAATCTGATGATGGTGCGGCTGATGCGAGAGGGAGGGCTGGGGCTGGCGATCTCCGCCTCCTCCATCGCCCAGCTCGTCGTCGTCAATGTCATCGCCTTCATCGTCTTCGGCGAACGGCTGAGTCTGCAGCAGCTTGCCGGCGTGGGTCTTGGCATCGTCGCCATGATCCTCATGCTGCTTCCCGCGCAAGGAAGGGCATGACATGGAGAAAGAACAGTTCTTCAAGCACAAGTTCCTGCCGGTCACGACCATCGTCCTGGCGATCATTCTGTTCTGGTATGTCTTCGCCATCATCCTCAACGCACCGTTTCAGCGCGATATGGATCGGCGCGGCAATGCCAGCCCGACAGCGATGGAATTCATCGGCAAGACGTTGGCGCAGCCGAAGCCGACCCTGCCGGCACCGCATCAGGTTGCGCAGAATGTCTTTGAAAACACCTTCCTGCGGGTGCCCACCAGCAATCGCAGCCTCGTCTACAATGCGTGGGTGACGCTGGCGCCGACGGCGGTCGGCTTCGCGTTCGGCACGATCCTCGGCGTCCTCTTCGCCGTCGGCATCGTTCATCTCGTGGCGCTCGACCGCAGCCTGATGCCCTGGATCATCGCGTCGCAGACGATCCCGATCCTCGCCATTGCCCCGACGATCATCGTCGTCTTCAGTGCCCTTGGCATAGACGGACTGATCCCCAAGGCGCTGATTTCCACCTATCTGTCGTTCTTCCCGGTCACGGTCGGCATGACGAAAGGCCTGCGCTCGCCGGAAATCATGCATCTCGACCTGATGCGCACCTATAATGCCAGCAGCTGGCAGACCTTCTGGAAGCTGCGCGTACCGGCATCGATTCCCTTCCTCTTCACCTCGATGAAGGTTGCGATCGCCGCAAGCCTGGTCGGAACGATCGTCGGCGAACTGCCCACGGGCGCGGTCGCCGGCATCGGCGCAAAGCTGCTCGCAGGCTCCTATTACAGCCAGACGATCGATATATGGGCCGCTCTCGTCGCAGGCTCCGTTCTCGCGGCTATCCTTGTCGGTATCGTCAGCGTTGCCGCGCGCATCGTCGACCGTTCGATGGGAGGCAGAACGGCATGAAGTCCTTTCATTTCTCTTGGCAAGGCGTGCTTGCACTTCTTCTCTGTCTCTTGGCGATCCCCGCCTTGCCGCTGCTTGCGGCCGATGCCGCGGCACCCGTCAGCAGCGGAACGACCTTCGTCATCTTCATTCTCATCGCGGCGGCCGCCGCCCTCTCCTTCATGCGCCTCTCCGATGAGCTCAGTGCAGCGGTCCTCTTCTTTGGCGCACATGCTGCGGCATGGCTGCTGCTTGCCGGAATTTCCGGCAATGAAGGCAAAGCGCAGCTATCCTTCTTCATTCTGATTGCCGCCGCCTGGCTGCTGGCCTGGCGCTGCGTTTCCGTCCTGTCGTCGATGCGGTCGCACTCGACCGCCGGCGGCTATACGCTGCGGCTGCTGATCCCGGCGATCTTCGGCATATGGATATTGATCATCTGGGAAGCGGTCACCCGCGGCGCCGGCGTTTCCCTGGTTCTGCTGCCGCCGCCAAGCGCCATCGGCGCCCGGATCGCCAGTTCGATCCCGACATTGTGGATCGATGTGCGCCAGACGATCCTCACCGCCGTCCTGATCGGCTATGTCATCGGCTGCGCCAGCGGCTTCATCGTCGCCATTCTCGCGGACCGCTTCGCCTTCCTGCGTCGCGGCCTGCTGCCGATCGGCAATTTCGTCTCGGCCCTGCCGATCATCGGCGTCGCGCCGATCATGGTCATGTGGTTCGGCTTCGACTGGCAATCCAAGGCCGCCGTCGTCGTCATCATGACCTTCTTCCCGATGCTGGTGAACACGGTGACAGGCCTTGCCGCGGCTGGCAACATGGAACGCGACCTGATGCGCACCTACGCATCGAGCTACTGGCAGACGCTCTTCAAGCTGCGGCTGCCAGCGGCCGCTCCCTTTATTTTCAATGCGCTGAAGATCAACTCGACCCTGGCGATGATTGGTGCCATCGTGGCGGAGTTCTTCGGCACGCCCATGTCGGGCATGGGCTTCCGCATTTCAACCGAAAATGGCCGGTTGAACCTTGATATGGTCTGGGCCGAGATCGCGATTGCCGCGATCGCCGGCTCCGTCTTTTACGGTATCGTCGCCATCATCGAACGAATGGTGACGTTCTGGCATCCGTCTATCCGTGGTGGGCAGACGTAATCCAGGATCCCTTCCAAGGGATCAAGGCATAACTTCAGAGGGAAAGGGTGAAGACATGAAAAAAATAATGTTTGCATTGATGGCAAGTGCCATGACGCTTGCCGCCGCCCAGGGCGCAACGGCGGCGGACAAGGTGACCCTGCAGCTGAAATGGGTGGCCCAGGCTCAGTTCGGCGGCTACTTCGTCGCCAAGGACAAGGGCTTCTACAAGGAGGAAGGTCTCGATGTCGATATCAAGGCGGGTGGCCCCGATATCGCTCCGGAACAGGTGATTGCCGGCGGCGGCGCCGATGTCATCGTCGACTGGATGGGTGGTGCGCTGGTTGCCCGCGAAAAAGGCGTGCCGCTCATCAATATCGCCCAGCCATTCGAAAAATCCGGCCTGGAACTGATCTGCCCGAAGGACGGCCCGGTCAAGACGGAGAAGGATTTCAAGGGGCATACCCTCGGAGTCTGGTTCTACGGCAACGAATATCCCTTCTTCGCCTGGATGCACAAGCTCGGCTTGAAGACCGACGGCGGCAAGGATGGCGTCAACGTTCTGAAGCAGAGCTTCGACGTGCAACCGCTCGTCCAGAAGCAGGCCGACTGTATCTCCGTCATGACCTATAACGAATACTGGCAGGCGATCGATGCCGGCTTCAAGGCTGAAGACCTGACCGTCTTCAACTACACCAAGCTCGGCAACGACCTTCTGGAAGACGGCCTCTATGTCAAGGAAGACAAGCTGAAGGATGCGAAGTTCAAGGTCGATATGGTGAAATTCGTCCGCGCTTCGATGAAAGGCTGGAAATATGCCGTCGAGCATCCGGATGAAGCTGCCGAAATCGTCATGGACAATGGCGGCCAGGATGAAAACCATCAGAAGCGCATGGCGGCCGAAGTCGCCAAGCTGATCGGCAACGGCAAGCTCGACATGAAGACCTATGATCGCACGGTCGAAGCCCTGCTCGATCAGAAGATCATCAATAAGAAGCCGTCGGGCGCCTACACGCATGAGATCACGGACGCTGCTCTGAAATAGCTTGAAGCATCCACAGAGACTAAAACGCGCGAGGTTTCCGGCCTCGCGCGTTTTTTTCATTTTGTAACAGAGGCAACAAAAGGCTCGCTTTCCCGCAACAATTGCCTGAAAAGCCTTCGGCTATCAAATATTCGAATGCTGACATCACAATGCCGTGATTGCTTCGCATGGTTGTAGAGGATAGAAATGCCCGCGAAATCATTTTCTCGTGATCTTGCGAGAATTGAAAACCGCTCCCATTTACAAGGGCGATTTTAGGATGAGGACCTGCAAGGCATGACAGACGGATATTACAGCGCCGCGCGTCCAATGTGACGCGCAAAAGGTGGCTGTAACGCATTAAATTTTCTACATAATTCCTTAAATCGATTCGATTTAAGGAATTATGCAGTAATCCGCCGGGGGAAGCCGGCTCGCATGCAGTGATCTCCCGTGTTCGCGACGGAAGACAGCGAAATCTTTTTCACCAATGCCGAACTGGAACCGGACGCATGGCCTTCACGCCGTTTAGACTACTGAGCACGACTGCCATTCTGCTTTCGCTGCTGACCGCTCCCGCCGCCTTGGCGGAGCAGGCTGCCGTTACCACGCCGAAGCAGAACCTGCCCGCAATCGTCATCACCACAGCCGCGATGCGCCACCTGACCGACAAGGTCGTCGCGACCGGCACGGTAAAGGCCGTCGAGGAGGTCTATATCCAGCCGCAGGTGGATGGCCTCTCAATCCGCTCTCTCAATGCCGATGTCGGCGACAAGGTGACGGCGAACAGCACGCTTGCCACGCTGAACGACGACGCGCTGATCCTGCAAAAGAGCCAGATGCAGGCGACGCGCGCCAAGGGCGAGGCAAGCCTGGCGCAATTGCACGCGCAGCTCACCGAGGCCCGCGCCAATGCCGAAGAGGCCGAATTGCAGCGCGTACGCGCCGTTGCCATGGGTGCCAAGGGCACCATGTCGACCTCCTCGGTGGAACAGGCCAATGCTTCGGCTGCCGCCAACAAGGCGCGCGTTGTTTCCGCCGAGCAGGCGATCGCGGTCGCGGAGGCCGATCTCAAGGTCACCGACAGCCAGATCGCCGACACCAACCTCAAGCTTGCCAGAACGGGCATCAAGACCCCGGTCGCAGGCACCGTCGCCTCGCGCAACGCCCGCGTCGGAGCCATTGCCAACGGCAATGGCGATCCGCTCTTCACCATCATCCGCGACAGCCAGCTCGAGTTAGTGGTCGATGTCTCCGAAAGCGATATTACCAAGATCAAGATCGGCCAGAAGGCGTCCATCGCGCTTTCCGGCAGCCGCGAAAAGCTTGCCGGAACCGTGCGCCTCGTCGCCCCGATCGTCGATGCCGTCACCCGCCTCGGTGCGGTGCATATCACGATCGACGATGGCGAGAAGGCGCGCGCTGGCATGTATGGCAGCGCCGAGATCATCATTCGCCAGGAAGATGGCGTCGCCCTGCCGTTGACGGCAGTCAACAGCGAGGAAAACGGCTCCTCCGTCCGCAAGGTCGAAAACGGCGTGGTCAAGTTCGTGGCTGTCGAGACCGGCATTCAGGACGCTGGCTATGTCGAGATCGTCAAGGGCCTGAAAGCGGGCGATGATGTCGTTGCCAAGGCCGGTGCCTATGTTCGCGACGGCGATCACATCACACCCGTCCGCGACGCGTCGCAAGCCTCCAACTGAGCGAGAACGGCAAGATGAACTTCTCCGCCTGGTCCATCCGAAATCCGGTCGCCCCGCTCCTCGGCTTCTTCCTGCTGATGGTGGTGGGTGCGCACGCCTTCTTCAATCTGCCCATCACCCGCTTCCCGAATATCGACGTGCCTGTTGTCAACGTCACCGTGACGCAGAGCGGCGCCTCGCCGTCCGAGCTCGAAATGCAGGTGACGAAGGAGATCGAAGACGCCGTCGCCAGCATCAACGGCATCGACGAGATACAGTCGACCGTCACGGACGGCCAATCGCAGACTGTCGTCGTCTTCCGCCTGGAAGTGCCGACTGCGCAGGCCGTTCAGGATACCAAGGACGCCATCGACCGTATCCGCGGCAACCTGCCGTCCACCATCGACGAGCCGATCGTCTCCAAGGTAGACGTCGTCGGCCAGGCGATCCAGAGCTTTGCCGTTTCGTCGCCGAACATGTCGCTGGAAGAGCTGTCATGGTTCGTGGACGATACGGTCAAGCGCGCCTTGCAGGGCAAGGCAGGCATCGGCCGTGTGGACCGCTATGGCGGCGCCGATCGCGAAGTGCGCATCGAGCTCGATCCGAACAAGCTGAACGCCTATGGCATTACCGCGCTCTCGGTGAGCCAGCAGCTGCGCAGCACCAACATCGACCTCGGCTCCGGCCGCGGCCAGGTAGCCGGCAGCGAGCAGGCAATCCGCGTACTCGGCGATGCCCGCAATGTCGCACAGCTCGCCGATACGACGATCGCGCTCACCAACGGCCGCTTCGTCAAACTCTCGGATCTCGGTGCGATCAAGGATACCTATCAAGAGCCGAAGTCCTTCTCACGGTTCAACAGCGCGCCTGTCGTAACTTTCGGCGTATTCCGCGCCAAGGGCGCCAGCGAAGTGACCGTGGCGCAGCTGGTGGCCGACACGCTCGGCAAGGTCCGCGCCGAAAACCCGAATGTCTCGATCGAAATGATCGACGACGCCGTGTATTATACCTATGGCAACTACGAATCAGCGATGCACACGCTGATCGAGGGCGCCATACTGGCCGTCATCGTCGTTTTCCTGTTCTTGCGCAATTGGCGCGCGACGCTGATATCTGCGATCGCTCTGCCGCTCTCTGCCGTCCCGACATTCTGGATCATGAACCAGATCGGCTTCTCGCTGAATCTCGTCAGCTTCCTGGCGCTGACGCTGGCGACCGGCATCCTCGTAGACGATGCCATCGTCGAGATCGAGAACATCGCCCGCCACATTAAGATGGGCAAGACGCCCTATCGCGCCGCCATCGATGCCGCCGATGAAATCGGTCTCGCTGTTATCGCGACGACCTTCACCATCATCGCGGTCTTCGTGCCCGTCTCCTTCATGCCGGGCATTCCGGGCCAGTATTTCATCCAGTTCGGCCTGACGGTCGCTTTCTCGGTGTTCTTCTCGCTGCTGGTGGCGCGCCTGATCACGCCGATGATGGCCGCCTATCTGATGCGCGCGGAAGATGGCGTCGACGACCATCACGACAATGACGGCCGTTTCATGCGCGGCTACAGCTGGCTGGTGCGGCAGACGACAAAGCGCTGGTACACGCGATATCCGACGCTGCTTGCCGCCTTCGCCTTCTCGATCGCTTCGGTCTTCGCCCTCATCATGTTCGTCCCCGGCAGCTTCATCCCGCCGGAAGATTCCTCACGCATCGTTCTGTCGGCGGAACTGCCGCCGAACGCCCGGCTCGATGATACGGAACAGGCGACCAATGAAATCTATCGGCGCGTGAAGGGCATCGACGGCGTTGAAAGCGTCTTCGTGCTCGGCGGCGCCTCGCCGAAAGGCGATCTGGAACTGCGCCGCGCAACCGTGACGCTGACACTTGGCAAGCTCGACCAGTCGCTGATGAAGAAGCTGGTGAACGATGTCCTCGGCTCGATCCCGGTCATCGGCCCCCATCTGCCGAAGGTCGCCGTCCATGGCCGCGTACGCCCGCAATGGGAGATCGAAAAGGAAGTCTTTGCCACGCTCCGATCGATCCCCGACGTCCGCATCACCAAGCTGAACGACCGCGGCGATCGCGACCTGACCTACAACTTCCTCTCGCGCAACGAAAAGGATCTGAACCAGGCGGTCGGCATCCTGGAAGCCAAGCTGCGCACCGATCCGGCACTCGCCAATGTCAGCGCCGACGGCGCCCTGCCACGGCCGGAACTGCAGATCTATCCTCGCAAGGACGAGGCCGCGCGCCTCGGCATCACGCCGCAGATGATTTCCGACACGGTCCGCGTAGCCACCATCGGCGATATCGACGCTTCGCTTGCGAAGATCTCGCTCGACGATCGCCAGATCCCGATCCGCGTTCAGGCCTCGCTCGGCATGCGCCGAGATTTGGCAGCAATTCGTGCGTTGCGCATCAAGACGTCCATGGGTACCACTGGCGGACAGACGTCCACGGGCACCACCGTGCCGCTATCGAGCGTGGCCGACATCGATTATTCGGAGGGCCTGTCCTCCATCAAGCGTAATAACCGTTTCCGCGTCGTCGCCATCGGCGCCGACCTGCCCCAGGGCGTGGCGTTGGATACGGCATCAGAACACTTCCTCAATATCGTCAACAACGCCAAGATCCCGGCAACCGTGCATCTGGCGGAGAGCGGCGATACCAAGGTCCAGAAGGAAATGCAGCAGAGCTTCGGCAATGCGATGCTGCTCGGCCTGATGCTTGTTCTGACGGTGCTCATCCTGCTGTTCAAGGATGTGATCCAGCCCTTCACCATCCTGCTCTCGCTCCCATTGGCGATCGGTGGCGTGGCGCTGGCCTTGATCCTGACAGGCAATGCGCTTTCCATGCCCGTCATGATCGGTATTCTGATGCTCATGGGTATCGTGACGAAGAATGCGATCCTGCTGGTCGATTTCGCCATCGAGATGATGCATCAGGGCATGCCCCGGTTGGAAGCAGTGGTCGAAGCCGGCCGTAAGCGCGCCCGTCCGATCATCATGACCTCGATCGCCATGTCGGCCGGCATGCTGCCATCCGCTCTCGGCGTCGGCGAAGGCGGCTCCTTCCGTGCACCGATGGCGATTGCGGTGATCGGCGGCATCATCGTCTCGACCGTGCTTAGCCTAGTGGTCGTGCCGTCCTTCTTCCTGATTATGGACGACCTGTCCCGCCTGCTCGGCTATCTCTTCGGCAGGCTTGTCGGCAGGAAGGATGTGGACGACGAGGTCATCACCAAGGAAGGGTTGGCGGCTGCCGTCAACGAAAACCGGCAGTCGCTCACCAATCTGGAAGAGCGGCTGGAGGCCATCGAAAACAAGGATGGAAGAAACAGGTCCGTAGGCACGAATGTCCTGAAGCTGCCGCCTTTTGCGGCAGAATAAAGCAGTTCAGAGGATATCGGAAAGGACGGGGTGGCTCAAAGACCACCCTGTTCCTTTAGGAAATCGACGATCTTGCTGACGCCATCGCCGCGCTTCATGTCGGAAAACACGAAGGGACGCGCCTGCCGCATCCGGGTCGCATCGCGATCCATCACCTCGAGATCCACGTCGACGAAGGGCGCCAGATCTTTCTTGTTGATGACGAGAAGGTCGGATTTGGTGATGCCGGGGCCGCCCTTGCGCGGGATTTCCTCGCCCTGGCATACCGAGATCACGTAGATGGTGATATCGGCAAGATCGGGCGAAAAGGTCGCCGCCAGATTGTCGCCGCCGGATTCGATAAAGACGACGTCGAGATCAGGGAGACGCTCGTTGAGGCTGGCGATAGCCTGCAGATTGATCGTCGCGTCCTCGCGGATCGCCGTGTGGGGGCAGCCGCCGGTTTCGACGCCGACAATACGATCGGATGGCAGCGCCTGCATTCGCACCAGCGCTTCCGCATCCTCGGTCGTATAGATGTCGTTGGTAACGACGGCGACGGAATAGTCGTCGCGCATCGCCTTGCACAGCTTCTCCGTCAGCGCCGTCTTGCCCGACCCGACAGGGCCGCCGATGCCGACGCGCAAAGGTCCATGTCTCGATTTCATGTTCGCAACTCCGATAAAGCAAGAGAGCAATTCCAGGAAAAGCGCGTGGCGGTCTTCCGTCCGGAATTGCGTAAAAAAGAGATAGAGCAGTTTCGCAATTCGAAGAAAGACGAAATGGCTTTAGCATAGCCAAGCGTCGGGCGGCCGCACAGCGGCGAATGACGTAGGCGATGCCGCAGTTTCAATATCTTCCTTGTGACGCCCCTCATGACCTGAAGAGCCGCGTGCCCTGGGTTTCATGACGCAGGCTCGCAATATCGGCCTGCACAGTCGCAGCGCCGAGGTCGTCGAGGCTGGATTGGGCGGCCCGCCATGCGACATCGGCAAGGAGAGCTTCAAGCCGTGCGAGAATTGCAACACCGTCTTTCTGCCCGCTGGCGCCAAGGCGAATGCCGGCGGATACCATCTGCGAAGCGAGCGCATGCAGGAAGGCGGCAGCCGCCTTCTCGGCGGCAATGCCATGCGCACCTGCGACGGCGCCAACCGCAACCGGATAGGCCGTCCTTGCCGGAAGCATGGAAAAGATCGCATGCGGCCATGCGGCAGCCGCCGAAAGAAAGGCATCTCCAAGCAGCATGGTCTCGTTATGCCGCTCCTTCGAGCCGGCCACTGCCTCCGCAAGCTCTGCCACGGCCGCAACCCGCTGCTCATCCGTACCTGCCCGGTGCGCCTCGACAAGTAGCACTGCATCATTCCACGCGGAGCCATGCTCGATGAGCGCAGCAATCCAATCGTTAAGGCCGATACTGTCTCGCACAACGCTGTCATGCACCGCACGCTCGAGACCACCGGAATAGGCAAACGATCCCACCGGAAATGCCGGCGACAGCCACGCCATCAGCCGCAGCAGCGCCTGCAGATCGTGGTCGTCCGAAACCGCCGTGTCGGTCATCGCAGTTCAATCGTGCGAGTGGTTGTGGTGATCGTGACCATGGTGGTGGTCGTGACCATGCGAATGGCCGCCATGGGAGTGATAGGCGCCGCGCGCCGGCTGGAAAGGTTCGCTGACTTCGCTCACGGTCGCACCCAAGCCTTCGAGCAGGGAGCGGATCACATGATCGCGCAGGATCAGGATACGCTCTTCCTCGATCTGGGCGGGAAGATGCCGGTTGCCCAGATGCCAGGCCAGCTCGATCAGATGCCGGCGGTCACGCGGACGGATTTCGAAAAGCTTTTCGTCGGCGGCGACAATCTCGATCAGCTCGCCATCCTCGCGCACCAGCAGATCGCCGCTCGCAAACAGCACCGGCTCCTTGAGGTCTAGCATCACCATCTCGCCATTTTCAAGATGCAGGAGCTTGCGGCGCAGATGCCTGAGATCATGAGGCAGAACGACACGATCGATCGGATTGGAGGAAGGGGTGCCGGCCGGCAGATAGGAAGTGACGCGTAGCATGACTGTTCCAGTTCAATATTTGGTCAGACCATGCAGAATTGTCGCCGCCTGCGCAAGCTCAATGACATGAGGAAGCATTACATCCGCTGCACATAGCGTTGCAATTCCCTGACATCCGTCGTCGCCTCCTGCTCCTGCTCGGAGGCGCAGCGATGCCAGACTTGCGACAGACGCTCGCGCTCGTGCATGACGCGATTGCGGCCGAGCGTCTTGGCGAGATACAGCGCCTTGTCGGCGGCGGCATAGACGGCCTCCGTCTTGCGATCCTTCGTGATATCAGCAATTCCGGCCGAAATGGTGATCTTCACCGAACCGCCTTCAATGGCGATCGGATATTCGGCAATCCGCTCCCTGATCGCTTCGATACGGGCGATCCGCTCGGCGACATCGCCGCCATGGACGATGGCGCCAAATTCCTCGCCACCGAGCCTGGCAATCACATCTTCGCCAGTGAATTCATCGGAAAATATCTGGGATACAGCAACGATGACGGCATCTCCGGAGGCATGCCCGAAGCGATCATTGATCGTCTTGAACCGGTCGAGATCGAAGATCACCAATGACGCGCCGTCCTTGGCCGTATTCAGGACTTCGGTAAAAGCGCGGCGATTGAGCAGGCCTGACAACATGTCAGTGCGGCTCAGGCGCTCGAACTCGGCCCGCGAGACGGCAAGCTTATGGATGAAGAAGCCGGCCATCACTGCCAGCGCTCCGGATACGGTGCCGCCGATGACCCATGCCAGCAAAACGCCAAAGCGCATCGCCTCGAAGATCGGCAATGGCAGAAGGTCGAGCCACTCCAGCACGAACAGCATTGCGACGATGATCGCCAAAGACATGATGACGGCAACGAAACTCATCTTAAGCGCGAAGATAAAAATCGCACGTCGCTGCTGAAAATTACCGAACTCGGCCTGCAGCGAAATCCATTGCTTCATGCGATTCACCTTCCTCAACCTATCGTTTCAACTAGGTGAGATAGGGGTGAAGGAGCTTCCAGCCCTTTAATGTAACAATTAAAATGCACCGCATTGCGAGGTTATGAACGGTGAACGACGTCAACGAAACACTGAAGGGATCGGCAGCAATGAAGGACAGACACTGCCGTCCCAGGTCTCGATAAAGCTGCACACCACGCGCACCATGAGAAAGCCCCGTAGCAGGACTTTCTCGTGTGCCGATGACCGAGCGGCGAAACGCGTCAGAAAAGGAAGTAGCGCTGCGCCATCGGCAGCACCGTCGCCGGTTCGCAGGTCAGAAGCTCGCCATCGGCCCGCACTTCATAGGTTTCCGGGTCGACCTCGATATGTGGCGTCAGGCTGTTGTGGATCATCGATGCCTTCGAGATGCCGCCACGCGTGTTCCGGACGGGCAGCAGCGTCTTGGCAACGCCAAGCTTGCCGGCAAGCCCGGCATCGACCGCTGCCTGGGAAACGAAGGTCACCGACGAATTCGTCCGGTTCTTGCCGTAGGCGCCGAACATCGGCCGGTAATGCATCGGCTGCGGCGTAGGAATGGAAGCATTCGGGTCACCCATGGGCGCTGCGGCGATCGAGCCGCCGATCAGCACCATCTCCGGCTTCACACCGAAGAAGGCCGGATTCCAGAGCACCAGATCGGCGCGCTTGCCGACCTCGATCGAACCGACCTCATGGCTGACGCCATGGGCGATTGCCGGATTGATCGTATATTTGGCGATATAACGCTTCGCGCGGAAATTATCATTGTCGCCGACCTCCTGCGTCAGGCGGCCGCGCTGGCGCTTCATTTTATCGGCGGTCTGCCAGGTACGGATCGCCACTTCGCCGACGCGGCCCATCGCCTGGCTGTCGGAGGAAATGATCGAGAAAGCGCCGATATCGTGGAGAATATCCTCAGCGGCGATCGTCTCCTTGCGGATACGGCTTTCGGCGAAAGCAATATCCTCGGGAATCGAAGGCGACAGGTGATGGCAGACCATCAGCATGTCGAGATGTTCGGCAATCGTATTAACCGTGTAGGGCCGCGTCGGATTGGTCGAAGATGGAATGACGTTCGACTGGCCGCAAATCTTGATGATATCAGGTGCATGGCCGCCGCCGGCGCCTTCCGTGTGGAAGGCATGGATCGTGCGACCCTTGATCGCACCGATCGTATCTTCCACGAAGCCGCTTTCATTCAACGTATCCGTGTGGATCATCACCTGCACGTCGTACTCGTCGGCAACGCTGAGGCAACAGTCGATTGCCGCAGGCGTGGTGCCCCAATCCTCATGCAGCTTCAGCGCGCAGGCGCCACCGAGCACCATTTCCTCCAGTGCGGCAGGAACGGACGCATTGCCTTTGGCCGACAGGCCGATGTTCATGGGAAAGGCGTCAAAGGACTCGATCATTCGCGCCAGATGCCAGGGTCCGGGCGTGCAGGTCGTCGCCAGCGTTCCATGCGCCGGCCCGGTGCCGCCGCCGAGCATGGTGGTGACGCCGGACATCAGGGCTTCCTCAATCTGCTGCGGGCAGATGAAATGGATGTGGCTGTCCATGCCGCCGGCGGTGACGATCTTGCCCTCGCCTGCGATCGCCTCCGTGCCGGGTCCGACGATGATATTGACATCGGGCTGGGTATCCGGATTGCCGGCTTTGCCGATCGCGGCGATGCGGCCGTCCTTCAGGCCGATATCCGCCTTGACGATCCCCCAGTGATCAAGGATGAGCGCATTCGTGATGACTGTATCGACGGCTCCGCCAGCGCGCGTCACCTGGCTCTGTCCCATGCCATCGCGGATGACCTTGCCGCCGCCGAACTTTACCTCCTCGCCATAGGTGGTGAAATCCTTCTCCACTTCGATGAACAATTCGGTGTCTGCAAGACGAACCTTGTCGCCGACCGTCGGTCCGAACATGTTGGCGTAGGCGGCACGGGAAATCTTGTAAGGCATGAATCAGTCTCCTTGGGAGGCAGAGATGAGGTTCGTGGCGGCAAGGCGCCTAAGGCGACCTAGGGAAACATAAGCATCCACCAGCCGTTTTTCGGCGGCAAACGGATGTTCCTCCCAGCCTGTGTGGCTGAAGCCGGTAATGGCAATGTCATCGTCGGGATGGCGTGCCATCACATAGGCAATCACGATCATGCCGCTGCTCGGCACCACGTAGGAGCCGGGATCGTAATCCGCCAGCGCCGTATCGGCGCCTTCATGAACGGCTCGGTCGATCACCATATGCCGCTTGCCTGCGGCCTGGCAGAAGGCAGTGAACTGCTCGGTATAATCGTCGCAGAAATCGTCGAGCTCAGGATGCGAAATCGCCAGAGGCGCGCGCAGCTCAGCGAATTTGCCGGGATCGCGCACACTCCAGATTTCCGATGCGGCGGCAACGGCAGAGCTCTTGCGCCACTCCGCCGAGCCGAGCATGGCGCGGGCCGGCCGGCCTGTGTTGCACACCGCGACGACATCGGTCCGGCTGCCGCCGGCCCCCACCGATCGGCAATCGTTGAAACGGATCACGAGATCGGCGGCATCGATGACAGCGGCTGTCCCGGCCGCAATCTCACCATTGCCGACGATCATCACGTGGCGCCTGAGGCTCACTGACCGCCCTCCGGCCCATCCGCGAGATCCTTCAATTCCTTCGTTCGCTTCTTGGTCAGCTCCGCCTTGCAGCCGGAAACGAGCATGGGTTCCATTGAGCCGCCGCGGGCCTGAAACCCTTGCGCCTCGCATTCGCCATCCCGATAATCAACCCAGGCGCGCTGCGCCTTGACGAGCGCCTTTTCCGCGCCCTTCATATCGTTGTCGAGATCCGTGTCTAGGGCGATCATGGCAGCGCGGGTCTTCTTGTATTGTACGTTCAACGCCTTGTCGGCAGTGTCGAAATCGAGCGCGGCGCAAATATTCAGGTCCGTCTGCGCCTCTGCTTTGGCGCAATCGACCTTCGGTTCATCCGGATTGTTCTGCGCAAAGGCAGGACCACAAATCAGGGCCGCAGCAAGAGCTGCAGCGGGCGCAAGCAATTTCATAGACATCAATCCCCCCGAAAAAATCTAAAGCTTGCCCATGACCTGCTGACGGAAGCCGTAGACTTCGCGTTTGCCCGACAGCGGGATCAGAGTGACAGAACGCGTCTGCCCAGGCTCGAAGCGAACGGCGGTGCCGGCGGGAATATCGAGCCGCATGCCCCTTGCCTTGTCGCGATCGAAGGAAAGCCCGGCATTGGTCTCGCCAAAATGATAATGGCTGCCGACCTGCACCGGCCGATCGCCGGTATTGGAAACCTCAAGCGTCACGGTCGGCGCTCCGGCATTGAGTTCGATGTCGCCGCCTGCGGCAATGATTTCACCTGGAATCATGGTTCTCTCCTCATGCGGCCCGGACGGGCGCACATCCCTCAGCTTTCAGAACACGCTTGGTCGAAGCAGGATATTTGGCGAGCATGGCTGCCGGACGGACAGGACGCGGCGCGAAGTCGCCGCCGCAATTCGGGCAGGCGCCGCCCAATACAGTATCGACGCAATCCATGCAGAAGGTGCACTCGAACGTGCAGATCATCGCCTCCCGGCTTTCCGGCGGCAAATCCCTGTCGCAGCATTCGCAATTGGGCCTCAATTCCAGCATGGCAGTCTCACCGGATCGGTTCGTGGACGGTGACGAGCTTGGTGCCGTCGGGGAATGTCGCCTCGACCTGAACGTCATGGATCATCTCGGCAACGCCCTCCATTACCTGATCGCGCGTGATGACATGGGCGCCGGTCTCCATCAGCTCGG
The DNA here is from genome assembly GCF_003024605.1 of Rhizobium sp. JAB6. Classification (GTDB taxonomy): domain Bacteria; phylum Pseudomonadota; class Alphaproteobacteria; order Rhizobiales; family Rhizobiaceae; genus Rhizobium. The sequence continues at coordinate 797,710 of NZ_PYJQ01000009.1, forward strand.
CGACCGGACGGCCGTCGCGCGCGCCTTCGACCACGAAATCGGTAATCAGCGCAATGGCTTCGGGATGATTGAGCTTGACGCCGCGCTCCAGCCGCCGCCGCGCCACCATCGCCGCCATCGAAATCAGCAGCTTGTCTTTTTCTCTCGGAGTGAGGTTCATCGCCTACCTATGTGATTGCTGTTTGCTCAATTTACAGATTCCAGACTTTCGGCACAGGCGCTCCGTCGCGCAAGGCGGAAATGATCGGGATAAGGATTTTTCTGAGCGCGAAGCCATCGGCGGCGACAAGCCGCACGACGAGCTTCTCGCCCCAGTGGCTTGCGCCTCCCATACAGGTTTCGAGGAGTGGCCGGATACGGCCGAGATAGATCTCGGCCAGCGGGCCAACATAGAGCAAGGTCGCGAAGGCGACCTGACCATCAAGCACGGCCATCTTCGCCGTCAATGCGGCCACGTCGCCATCCAGCCGCAGCTCCTCGGCATGAACCAGCCGTCCGCCGCGGCGAATGCGCCAACGATCCCGAAATAGCCCCTGCTCCATCGCCTCGCCCATGGCTTTGCGCCCAAGCAGGATCGCCTCGACGCCAAGGAATTCGGCCGCATCGTCAAGGTCCACATTCAACCTGCGCGAAAGCGACGCGCGGTCGAACAGGATCGTCTCCTGCGGCAGCCAATCGACCCGGGCGCTGTGGCCGACCTTGATGGAGGTTTCGACCTCCGCCGTCCCAGCCGAAGCTTTGTAGATCTTTTCGCAGGCCTGCGTCGTCACATCGATGCGTGTGCCCGACGCGGCGGAAATGCTCCAATCCATGCGGTCGCCGCCGGTCAGGCCGCCGGCCGTGTTGATGATGACGGCCTCCATGGAATGATCGAAAGTTTCCGGCAGCCTGATCTTGGCCGCCCCCTCCTGAAAGAGCTCGGAAAGGCGCGTGCGGCCGCCAAGCGACTTCGCCGCAAGATGGCCGCGACCCCGTGCCCTCTGCGGTCTCGTGCCTGCCTCCGTCATCACCATCAATCTCTCCACGCATCGCACCATGCCAAGCCGGTCATTGAAGCCCGGCAAGGAATAAATGCAAGCAATTCCTGTGCCTTATTCGACGACGTGCGATAGCCGCCTTATGCCAGCTGCATCGGCTGCATTTTTCGTCAAACGCTCAAAAGAAAGGCAATCATCTCCAACGGATTGTCTGGTCCTTGGCCCTGTGGGGCCGTAAGCATCAGCCTAGATAACACGATCCGGTGGTTCGTGCCCGGCAAAGAAGGCCGTGATATTGTCCACCACCTTCATCCCCATGGCCGTGCGCGTCTCCTCCGTCGCGCTGCCGAGATGCGGCAGAAGCACGACATTGTCCATCGCCCTCAACCGCTCCGGAACATGCGGTTCAGCCTCATAAACGTCGAGGCCGGCGCCGCGGATCGTCCCTTGCTCCAGCGCTGAAATCAATGCTCCCTCGTCGACGACATCGCCCCTTGCGGTATTGATCAGGAAAGCCTCCGGTTTCATGGCCCCAAGACGGGCCGCATTCATCAGATGGCGGTTCTCGGCGCCGCCCGGGCAGTGCAGCGAGACGAAGTCGGAAATTTCCAGAACATCTTCTACCGTCGGCAACTGGACGGCGCCATAGCGCGCCGCCTCCATCGGATCGATGGCGGAGCGATTGTAGAAGACGACATTCATGCCGAAGCCGAAATGGCAGCGCTGCGCGAAGGCCCGGCCAATGCGGCCGAAGCCGATGATGCCGACGGTCTTGCCGGTGACCTTGGTGCCGACCATATGTGTCGGCCGCCAGCCGCTCCAGGCGCCAGCCCTGACTTCGCGCTCGCCTTCGCCGCCACGGCGCGCAACCGAAAGAAGGAGCAGCATGGCAATATCGGCCGTGCAATCGGTCAGCACACCGGGCGTATTGGTGACGATCACGCCCTTCTGCCTTGCCGCGGAAATATCGATATGATTGAAGCCGACGCCGAAATTGCCGAGGATCTTCGTCCTGATCGCCTGGCCTTCGAAAAGCGCCGCCGGAAGCTTGTCGGAGACGGTCGGCAGGACGGCGTCGTAGGTGAGCAATGCTTTGCGCAGCTGCCCCGCATCCAGCGCGATGTCATCCCTGTTCAGCGTCGTGTCGAAACGCCCAGAAAGCACCGATTCGACTGCGGCCGGCCAGCGCCGGGTCACAAGAATACGGGGTTTGCTCATGCTGCCATCCTCCTGCCGATCTGGGTCAGATTTAAAGCAGCCTCGGCATGAAGGAAATGGCGAACCGAAATCGCGGATACGAAAAAGCCCGGCGCGCTGGCCGGGCTTCCCAGATCCTGCCTATGCCGGAAAACCGGCATCGCAAAGCTTACTTCGTGATTTCGGTGTAATTGTACTTGCCGTCGGAACCCTTGGCCCACTTGTACATGACATAGTCCGGACGGGTGATGTCGCCCTTGGCGTTGAAGCCGAGGTCGCCGATAGCGGTCTTGAACGGACCCTTTGCCTTGATCGCGTCGGCGACGGCCATCGGGTCGTTGGAGCCGGCAGCCTTGGCGGCGGCAGCGATGACCTGCAGAGCCGAGTAGGAGTACAGCGTATAGCCTTCCGGCTCGTAGCCGGCAGCGCGGAATTTGGCGACGAGATCGGCGGAAGCCGGGTTCTTGCGCGGGTCCGGAGCGAAGGTCATCAGCGTGCCGTCGACGGCGTCGCCGGCGATCGAAGCCAATTCGTTCGAGACGATACCGTCACCCGACATGAAGTGAGCCTTCACACCCTGGTCGGCCATCTGACGCATGATGAGGCCGGCTTCCGTATGCAGACCGCCGTAATAGACGAAATCGACGCCGGCCTGCTTCATCTTGGCGATCAGGGCCGAGTAGTCCTTGTCGCCAGGGGTGATGCCTTCATAAAGAACTTCCTTCACGCCATCGGCGTTGAGGTTCTTCTTGGTTTCGTCGGCCAGACCCTGGCCATACGGGGTCTTGTCGTGAACGATGGCGACCTTAGCGCTCTTGAAATTGTCGGCGATATACTTGCCGGCAACCTCGCCCTGCTGGTCGTCACGGCCGCAAGTACGGAACGTGTTCCACAGACCGCGCTCGGTAAACTGCGGGTTCGTCGAAGCGGGAGTGATCTGCAGGATACCGTTTTCGGCGTAGACTTCCGAAGCCGGAATGGAAACGCCGGAGTTGAAGTGACCGACGACGAACTTCACGCCGTCAGCAACGAATTTGTTGGCGACCGAGACGCCCTGCTTGGCGTCGGAGACGTCGTCGCCGAGTTCGATCTTGATCTTTTCCCCATTGATGCCGCCTGCCGCATTGATGTCGGCTGCAGCCTGCTCCGCACCCTTCTGAAGCTGCGCGCCAAACGCAGCATTCGGGCCCGTCAACGGACCGCCAACGCCAACAATGATGTCGGCCTTCGCAACGCCGCCGAAAGCGATCATCGCCGACAAAGCCACCGCCGACAGAAGATACTTCTTCATATTATTACTCCCAATTTTTGAGCGGGTTCCGTTTAATCTGCCCTGCGCGATACCCACCAATCATCACGCCGGTAACGCTTGCATTCCGAACTCTGGAGGCATGACCCAGCCAGTTCCCATCTGTTTTATGGGCTGGGTGACGCTCTTGGTTGTACGCAGACTGTGCCTAGTTTAGGCCCAGTGTCAATTCTTCTTCTTCCAAGAAAAGGCCGAAGTCTTTTCATAAAGCCAGTAGTAATTATTCACCATCTGATCGGTACGCCGATACCGGTATCCTGCCGTCGCAAAAACAAGCAGCAGCACGACATCGATGATGTAGATGGTGATGTCGAACACTGGGCCATTGAACAGCGCGTGGTGCAGAAACTGCAGCCCAAGGCCGATCAGAAAGCTGTAGACCACGGCGAACGGATAGGTTTCCCAGTTGGAGGCAACAGCGCGGCCTGCGCGCCATGCGGTCCAGAACCCCAGGATGACGATAACGGCTCGGATGACCATGCGGCCGCCGGTATCGCTGTCGAAGAGAAGTCCCTGCATCTCAAATTCTCCGCGAAACGAAACTCAATGATGTCCGCCTTCGAGATAGGCGGCGCGCACTTCCGGATTGGCGAGCAGTTCCTTGCCCGAACCGCTCATCGTCACCCGGCCGTTGACCATCACATAGGCGCGGTCGGAAAGCTTCAGCGCAGCAAAGGCATTCTGCTCGACCAGGAACACGGTCAGCCCCTGGCTCTGGTTCAGAACCTTGATCGCTTCGAAGATGCCCTTGACGATCAGCGGCGCCAGGCCGAGCGAGGGCTCGTCCAGCAGCAGCAGCTTCGGGCGCGCCATCAGCGCACGGCCGATCGAGAGCATCTGCTGCTCGCCGCCGGAAAGCGTACCGCCGCGCTGCGACTGGCGCTCCTTCAGGCGCGGGAAGAGCGTGAAGATCTTCTCGACATCCTCGCTGAAGTATTTGAGCTTGTCGAGGCTCGCACCCATCTGCAGGTTTTCATAGACGGTCATGCGCGGAAAGATGCGCCGCCCCTCCGGCGATTGCGCGATGCGAAGCCGGGCAATCTCGTGCGTCGGCATGCGCGTAATATCCTGGCCGTCGAAAATGACCGACCCGGTGCGAGCCTGGGGGCTGCCGCAGATCGTCATCATCAGTGTCGACTTGCCGGCGCCGTTAGCGCCGATCAGGCTGACGATCTCGCCACGGTTGACTTCGATATCGACCCCGGCAAGGGCGCGGATATTGCCGTAATAGGTTTCCACACCCGCAACTTTGAGAAGTGGCTGCCCCGTCATCAATGTTCACCTTCCTGGAGGTGTTCGACTTCGGCAATCACCTCTTCCACTTCCTCATCCTCAACGCCCAGATAGGCAGCGATCACGCGAGGATCGTTCTTCACCTCTTGCGGCGTACCATCGGCAATCTTCTGCCCATATTCGAGTACGATGACATGGTCGGAAATTTCCATGACCACCGACATATCGTGCTCGATCAGCAGGATAGATGTACCGGTATCCTTGCGGATACTGCGCAGGAATTCGTTGAGAACCAGGGATTCGCGAGGGTTGAGACCAGCGGCCGGCTCGTCCAGGCAAAGCAGCTCGGGACCCGTGCACATCGCGCGTGCGATTTCCAGGCGGCGTTGCGCGCCGTAAGGAAGATCGCCGGCCGGATCGTCGGCACGATCGACGAGATCAGCCTTCTCGAGCCAGAAGCGCGCAAGTTCGATCGCATTCTTCGCCTCGGAGCGATAGGGACCGATGCCGAGCAGGCCGAGGATCGTATAGCCGGAGGCCCGCATCAGCTTGTTGTGCTGCGCCACCAGCAGGTTTTCAAGCACGGTGAGGCCCGAAAACAAGCGGATGTTCTGGAAGGTGCGCGCGACCTTTGCCTCACGCGTGATCCGGAAATCCGGAAGCCGTTCCAGAAGATATTCCTTACCGGTCTTCTGATGCAGGCTGATCATGCCCATCGTCGGCTTGTAGAAGCCGGTGATGCAGTTGAACACCGTCGTCTTGCCAGCGCCGTTCGGCCCGATCAGCGCAGTGATGTCGCCACGCTTCGCCTCGAAGGAGAAGTCGTTGATCGCCATCAGGCCGCCGAACCTCATCGACAGGTGATCGACCTTCAGCAGAATGTCATTATGGTTTGCGGTCACAGCGTTCATCAGCCGTGGCCCTCCTTGGTAAAGCTGCCGGAAACCGCTTTTCGCTCTTTGAGGAAGGCGGTCGGCTCACGCGTGCCGACAAAGCCGCGCGGTTTGATGATCATGACGACCACCATGGCGAGGCCGAAGATCAGCATGCGGTAGAGTTCCGGGGTGAAATCCGGGCCGAAACCGGGAATGAGCGTCGTGTCGCCCCAAACCAGGCCGGTCTTCAGGAAACCCATATTACGCAGCGCTTCGGTGCCGCCGATCATGGCGATCGCCGCGATAGCGATACCCTTCAAGGAGCCCATGCCGCCGAGAACAACGATCGCCAAAATAATCGCCGATTCCAGGAAGACGAAGGATTCCGGTGAGACGAAGCCCTGACGCGCCGCAAAGAAGGAGCCGGCAAAGCCGCCAAACATGGCGCCGGTGGCAAAAGCCGTCAGCTTCGTCGTCACCGTGTTGATTCCGAGCGAGCGGCAGGCGATTTCGTCCTCGCGCAACGCTTCCCACGCACGTCCGATCGGCATGCGGCGCAGCCTGATGGTGACATAGGCGGTCAGCATGCAGAGCAGCAGGATCACGTAGAACAGGAAGATCTTGTACCAGGCCGACGAGATCGGCAGACCGAAACTGCGCACGAAATTGTGCGGATCCTTCATATCGAAGGTATAGAGGCCGAACAGCGATGCCTTGGTGATGTTGGAGATGCCGAAGCTTCCCTGCGTCACATCGGTCCAGTTGGTCAGCACGATGCGGATGATTTCCCCGAAAGCGAGTGTCACGATCGCCAGGTAATCACCCCTGAGGCGCAGCACCGGAAAGCCCAGTATCATCCCCCAAAGTGCAGCAAGAATCCCCGACAGTGGCAGCAGCAGCCAGAAGGACAGCCCGAAATGCGTCGACAGCAGGGCATAGGAATAGGCGCCGACCGCATAGAAGGCGACATAGCCCAGGTCAAGCAAGCCTGCGAGGCCCACGACGATGTTCAGGCCCCAGGCAAGCATCACGTAGATGAGGATCTGGATGCCGAAATTATCGACATAGGTCAACGATCCCTGGGGACCGTACATTGCAACGGCCACCAGCGGATAGATGAGCAGCAGCAGGAGCGCGATCTTGTTGAAATGCCTGGCGGCGAAACTTTGTTCGCCTCCCACCTTTACGACCTTCGCCTTGGCGGCCTTTCGCGCTGCCAGATAAGGCTGAACGAAAACCGTCATGATGAAGCGGCCGACGGTAGCGATCGCAACGATGGTCGCCAGAAGGCCCCAGCGCTGCACGATGATCAGCTTGTTGTCCATGTTCTGATCGGTCTTGAGACCGATATAGAGGACGAACATGCCGAAGGATATGACGGCCGCCCAGAGAGCGTCCGTAATCCCTTTCTGGACAAGGCCGGGTGCGGTCTTGCCTGCAACGAAGTTTGAATTTGCCATGGCGTTATACCTTTTCGACTTCCGGCCGGCCGAGAATACCCGTCGGCTTGAAGATCAGCACGTAGGCCAGGATACCGTATGTCGCGACATCCTTATACGCGATGGGAAAATTGCCCGACCAGAACGACTCGATGAAGCCGATCATCAGACCGCCGAGAACAGCGCCAGGCAGCGAGCCAATGCCGCCAAGAACCGCCGCCGTAAAGGCTTTGACACCCGGCACGAAACCGTCCGTGAAGTTCGCAACGCCATAATACATCAGATACATCGTGCCGGCGACAGCGGCGAGCGCCGCCCCCATGATGAAGGTGATGGAGATGGTCCGGTCGACGTTGATGCCGAGCAGCGCCGCCATCTTGCGGTCCTGCTCGGTCGCCCGCTGGGCACGCCCAAGCGCCGTCTTGTTGACGATGTACCAGAAGGCGGCCAGCAGCACGACGGTGATGATGAAGATGATGATCTGCTTCAAGGACAGCGAGACACCGCCGAAATTATAGACATCGCCCACCAGCGTCGGGATCGGCTTGTTGCGCGGACCCTGCGCGACCTGAATGAAGTTCGACAGAACGATCGACATGCCGATTGCCGTGATGAGCGGCGCGAGGCGGAACGACCCGCGCAAGGGCCGATAGGCAACGCGCTCGATCACCCAGTTCCAGAGGCTCGTCATCAGCATGGCGACGATCAGCATCACCAAAAGCATGATGGCAACCGGCAGGCCGGCAAAGAGCGAAATGAGAACGAGATAGGTGATGAGCGCGGCAAAACCGCCAAGCATGAAGACATCACCGTGGGCAAAATTGATCATGCCGATGATGCCGTAGACCATGGTGTAACCAATGGCGATCAGGCCGTAGATCGACCCGAGAGTCAGCCCGTTTAAGAGCTGCTGGATAAAATAATCCATATATCATTTCCCCTGGATGCGGCGTCATGCGACCGCATCTCTTATTACTTTTTTAGGCTCCTTCTGAAGGCCTATGGCCGCGATTCCATACTGGTTTCGAAGGAAATGTGAAGCCAAAAAGGCGAGAAATTGACAAATTCTTTTCAAATCACCGTGGGCTGATGCGAATCCGACCAAAAATGACATGAAAACGGCAGTCCATGGCTCAAAATTAGCCAAAGCTGTCCAGGACGCCGCCGTGCTGAAAAGCTTTCGTCAGCGGCAGATCAGCCATGATCGCCGCTGACGCGTGAATGGCGTTCTTCAGGCGCGCATACGGGCGCCGTCTGCATCGAACAGTGGCTCGGGCTGAAGCCTTGCCGGCAGAAGCTCGCCGAGCAATTCGATCGCCCAATCCTGCGTCTCGTCGGCAATTTCCTTCGGAACATAGCCGACGGCAACGGAAAGGCCGGAAGCGTGCGCATATCCGCCCGACGTCACCCAGCCGCAGACCGCGCCCTTGTGATAAATAGGCTCGTCGCCGATGACGTCTGCATCCCTTGTGCTCACGATAAAGGTACGCAGCCGCAAGGTTCCGCCCTCCGCCTTTTCCTTAGCAGCGGCGGTCTTGCCAATGAAATCGGCCTCTTTGGACAGAGCGACAAATCGGTTGAGCCCGGCCTCCAACGGCCCGTAAAGCGGCCGGTATTCGCGCGCCCAGCTGCCATAGGACTTGTCGAGACGCAGTGCGTTCAATGCTCTCAACCCAAAGAGCCGGATGCCGAATTCGGCACCTTCCTGCATCAGAAGGTCGAAAATGTAGCGCTGGTACTCCGGCTTCATCCAGATCTCGTAGCCGAGATCTCCCGTATAGGAGACGCGGCCGACGACCGCGGGCGCCATGCCGATATCCATGCGGCGGATCGACATGAAAGGGAACGCGGCCGTGGAAAGATCCTGATGGGTCAGCTTCTGCAGCAGCTTGCGGGCATTCGGGCCGGCGATCGAAAGGCCAAGCAGGGAAAGACCGAGTGCCTTGAGCTCCACCGAACCGTCCTTCGGCAGCAGGCGTTCGAACCAGCGCATATGATAGGCTTCGGCGATGCCGGAGCCGATGAGAAGGAAATCCTTCTCGCCGAGCTTGGCCAGGGTGAAATCGCCGATCAGCTTGCCGTCATGCTTCAGCATCGGCGCCAGCGTCATACGGCCCACGGCCGGAATGCGGCAGGCGAGCAACGTGTCGAGGAAGGCCTCGGCGCCCGGTCCCTTGACCGAATATTTGGCAAAACCGGATGTCTCCATCAAGCCGACGCTATCGCGAACCGCCTTGGCTTCGGCGCCGACGACATCGAAATCGTTGGAACGGCGCCACGAGAATTGATCCACTTCGCCTTGCGGCGCAAACCACAGCGCCTGCTCCAGGCCATAGTAGCCGCCAAAGACGCCGCCGGCTTCCTTGAGCTTATCGTAGATCGGCGTCGTCAGCAGCGGACGCGCAGCCGGCAGTTCCTCATTCGGATAGCGGATCGAGAAGCGGCGGGCATAGTTCTCGCGCACCTTGGCATTGGTATAGGCGAGCGTGGCGTAGTCGCCATAGCGGGAAACGTCCATGGCGAATACATCGAAGCCCGGATCGCCGTAGATCATCCAGTTGGCGAGCGCGAGCCCCACGCCGCCGCCCTGGCTGAAGCCGGCCATGACGGCGCAGGCCGACCAATAGTTCCTCAAGCCTCGCACCGGGCCGACGAGCGGATTGCCATCCGGCGAGAAGGTGAAGGGGCCGTTGATGATCCTCCTGATGCCGGCATTGTTGAAGGCCGGGAAATGGCGGAAGCCGACTTCCAGCTCCGGCGTAATGCGCTCGATATCCTCGGCCAGCAGCTCGTGACCGAAATCCCAAGGGGTCGTCACGGGCGACCATGGGCGGCAGGCCTTCTCATAGGTGCCCATCAGCATGCCCTGCCGCTCCTGGCGCAGATAGATTTCGCCGTCGAAATCGACGCAGTGCATCAGCTCCTTGCCCGACGTCCTGTTGAAATCGATGACCTCGGGCATGTCCTCGGTGATGAGATACATATGCTCCATGGCCAGCACCGGCAGCTCAAGCCCCACCATACGGCCGACTTCGCGCGCCCAAAGGCCGGCGGCGTTGACGACGTGCTCGGCTATGATCTCGCCCTGGTTGGTAATGACCCGCCAGGAACCATCCTCACGCTGCACCAGCTCTTCCACCTTGGTGTGCAGGTAGATCTCGGCGCCGTTCTTCTTGGCCGAACGGGCATAGGCATGCGTGGTGCCATAGGGATCGAGATGGCCCTCGACGGGGTCGTAGAGCGCGCCGACGAACTGATCGGGATCGAGAAGCGGCATCATGTCATGCGCTTCCTTCGGCGTCAGCAGCGTCGCTTCCAGGCCGTTGTAGCGGCCCTTGGCGAGAATGGATTTCAGCCAGTCGAAGCGCTGAGGGGTGGCCGCCAGCATCAGGCCGGACGTCAGGTGCAGCCCGATGTCCTGGCCCGAATATTCCTCGATCTCCTTGTAGAGCTCGACCGTATATTTCTGCAGCTTGGCGACATTCGGATCGCCATTGATCGTATGCATACCGCCGGCTGCATGCCAGGTCGAGCCGGATGTCAGCTCGGAGCGCTCGAGCAGGACCACATCCGTCCAGCCGAATTTCGTCAGGTGATAGAGCACCGAACATCCGACGACACCGCCACCGATGACGACGACCTTGGCATGGCTTTTCATTGGGAATCCCCTGTTTTCGGCACGAAGCCGCCGGGTGTCTTCCCGCGCGACCGGCCTTATTTGAGAGGAAACCTAGAGACTATCCGATAGGCCAAATAGCCCGAACTGCGAAACCGATATGTCTGTTTGCGCCATCGCAATTGTTCGGATCGCGTCATCGGTTATTGGCGGCGCAACCCCGCAGGCAAGCATCCGGCATCAGGCGATATAAGGATTTTCAATCGGCGAAACCGGCCGTGAGCGCGAACTCCCGTCCCATCTCCATGATCTCTTCGAAGACGCTGCCGGCATAGGAGCGCGGCACGATGATGTCGAAGCGGTCGGGGCCGGTTCGGGCGACATTGGCGCTGATATGGCAGCACAACATGTTGGCCGACTTTCCCTCGGTAAAGACCAGCGGATGCAGATCGACAGCCACGCATTTGGCGAGAATACGGCGGACGCTGGGGCCGGAAATGCGCAGCAGCACGCGACCGTCGCTCTGCTCGAAAAACGAGACCTTGGCCGGATCGAGCATGAAGAGATCCCGCGCCACGCTATCGGCTCCGAGCATGTCCGACACAACGAACCATTCCCTCGGCCCGACATCGCGAACCGATACATCCTTCAGCGCCTTCAGGCCCGCCAGAATGCCATCCCGATCCCCCGCCTTCGCGAGCACGGAGAAGATCGCGGGGCGACGCACGATGGCGAGATGATTCGGATTTGCGGCAGCCTCGAAACCGGAAATATGATCTTCCAGCACATGCCTGTTCTGAAACGCGACGCTCATCAGTCCATCACCCCAAAAGCTTCTTGTTGTCCGGATCAACGAAGACCGGGCTGCAGACCTCCGCCGCCACCTCTTCACTCCGCAACCCGTCCCAGACGACCACGCGCTCGCCGATGCGTTCCCGACCCGACTTCAGGAAAGCGAGCGCGATGGAATGACCGAGCGTCGGCGAGAAGCACGCCGAGGAGACATGCCCCTGATCATTTACCGTCGAAGGTCTCGCGCCCTCCTTCAAAATATGTGCGCCAGCGTGAATTTCCTTGGCCGTATCGATCGGCTTCAAGCCGACAAGCTGGCTACGGTCGGCGGCGGTCAGACCGAAGCGGGTCGACAGCCGCTTGCCGATGAAGTCTGGCTTCTGCGTCGACATCATGCGGCCAAGCCCGACATCATCAGGCGTGGTGCGGCCATCGAGCTCATTATGGGTGACATGCCCTTTCTCGATACGCAGCACGTTGAGCGCTTCGACGCCATATGGGCAGATGCCATGCGCCTTGCCCGCTTCCATGATCGCGTCCGCGACCGCCTCGCCGTAGCCGGCCGGCACCGCGAGTTCATAGGCGAGCTCGCCCGAGAAGGAGATGCGGAACAGGCGCGCCCTCAGCCCACCTTTCAGCATGATCTCGGCTGCGGCGAGGAATGGCAAGAACGCGTCGGAAATATCGTCTTCCACGATCTGCTCCAGCACCAGCCTCGCCTTCGGACCGGCAATCGCCATCTGGGCCCATTGATCGGAAGATGAGACGAAACGAACGTCGAGCTGCGGCCAGAGCGTCTGTGCCGCAAATTCCATGTGCGTCATCACTTCGCCGGCCATCGCCGTCGTGGTCGTCATGAAAAAGTGGTCGGGCGTCAGCCGGCTCGTCGTGCCGTCATCGAAGACCATGCCGTCTTCGCGCAGCATCAAGCCATAGCGCGCCTTGCCGATCGGCAGCTTCAGGAAGGCGTTGGAATAAAGGCGGTTGAGAAACTCGGCCGCATCCTTGCCGAAAATCTCGATCTTGCCGAGAGTCGACACGTCGCAGATGCCGACATTGCTGCGGACATTCAGCACTTCGCGATCGACGCTGTCGCGCCAGCCTTTTTCGCCCGGTCGGGCAAACCACGACGAACGATACCAAAGGCCGGCCTCGACGAAGGCGGCACCGTTCTTCTTTGCCCATCCATGCAGCGGCGATTCCCGAACCGGCTGCGCATGCTTGTCGCGCGCGGTTCCCGCCAGTGCACCGAAGGAAACCGGCGTGTAGAACGGCCGGAAAGTCGTCGTGCCGACGGCCGCCGGGCTGACGCCGCGCATGCCGGCGATGATACCGGCGGCGTTGACGTTGCCGAGCTTGCCCTGGTCCGTCGCCATGCCGCTCGTCGTGTAGCGCTTGGCATGTTCCACATGGCCAAAGCCTTCGCGCAAAGCGAGACCAAGATCCTTGGCGTGGACGTCGTTCTGGAAGTCGACGAATGCCTTGTCCTTCGCGCCCGGCACATGCCAGATCGCCGCAAAAGACGGATCATATTCGCCCTCCACTTCCGGCAGTTCGACCCCGTGAGCCTTGCGGCCGAAGCCTTCAGCGATTTTCCGCGCTTTTTCCGCCCCGTCGGCAAGACAGCCGGAAACGCTTTCGATGCCCGCAGCCGAACCGGCAATCTCCAACTCGCCAGAGACGATCGGCGCCATGAAGGCCTGCTTCTCGTCCGACCAGACCGGCTTGGCGCCCCGCTGGCAGGCAAGATGAATGATCGGCGACCAGCCGCCCGACATGGCCAGCGCATCGCAGGCGATCAGCTCATCCAAGCCGCCGCGGTCTGCAATGACGCCGGTGATGCGATACTTGCCCTTGGTCGCATGCACGCTTGCTGTATGAACCACGCGCACGCCCTGAGGAGCAGCATCGGCCGATGCGGCGCGCGTGTCGAGGATTGCCGAAATCTCGGCGCCTGCAGCGGCGAGATCGGCGGCGGTCCGGTAGCCGGACCCGCCATTGGTAAAGACGGCAACCTTCTGCCCGGCAACGACACCATAGCGGTTGAGATAGCTGCGCATGGCGCCCGCCATCATTACGCCTGGACGATCGTTGCCGCCGAACACCAGCGGCCGCTCCTCGGCGCCGGATGCGAGAACTGCGCGCTTGGCGGCGATGCGCCAGAGCCGCTCGACCGGCAGGTCGCGCGATGGCATCGCCAGATGCTTCTGCACCTTCTCGACTGCGCCGAAGATGTTGTCGTCATACCAGCCGAACACGGTGGTACGCGGCATCAAGGTCACGTTCTCGAAGCTCTGCAGCTCCTCGAGCGTTGCCTGCACGAAAACGTCAGCGGAAGCGCCGCCGATCGTCAGCCTTTCCGACAAGAGCGAGCCGCCCAGCCGGAAACCTTCATCGGCCAAGACAACGCGCAGGCCGGTGCGGGCAGCGGTCAGAGCCGCCATCAGGCCTGCGGGACCGGAGCCGATCACAAGCAGGTCGCAATACGCCCAGGCCTTCTCGTACCGGTCCGGATCCGCCTGCATGACGGCCTTGCCGAGGCCGGCGGCACGCCGGATCAGCGGCTCATAGACCTTCTCCCAGAAGGCGGCGGGCCACATGAAGGTCTTGTAGTAGAAGCCGGCGCCAAGAAAGGGCGAGAACAAACCATTGATCGAGCCGAAATCATACTTCAGCGACGGCCAGCGGTTCTGGCTCACCGCACTCATGCCCTGATAAAGCTCGGCGACAGTGGCGCGCGTATTCGGCTCGGTGCGGCCATCCTTGCCGATGGTGATGAGTGCATTGGGCTCGGCCGAGCCTGCGGTCAGAATGCCGCGCGGCCGATGATATTTGAAGCTGCGGCCAACCAGCAGCTGGTCGTTGGCAAGCAGAGCGGCGGCAAGCGTATCGCCCTCTAATCCCTTCATCTCCTTGCCGTCGAATTGGAAGGAAAGCGGCCGGCTGCGATTGACCAGGCCGCCGGTCGACAGACGATAGGCCGTCATCGTGCCGCCTCCCTCGCCTTGTCCTCGGCATCCGTAACGGAAAAGACCTCATGGGTGACATTGCTGCGGTCGACGACCAGCCAGCGGCGGCACCCGGCGCTATGGTGCCAATATTCCTCAATCCGGCCGCGCTCGTTGTCGCGGATGAAGACGTAACGGTTCCAGTCCTCATCCGGCGCGTTCGGCGCGGGACGAACCACGGAGGCGCCGCGAATGGAGAACTCCTCCTTGGCTCGCACGCCGCAATGCGGGCAGTTGATCAAGCTTGCCATTGGTATTGTGCCCTCAATGCAGGTTCGGCTGCGGACCCTTGCCGCCTTCGTCTATCGCAAAGCCGCGCTCGAAGCGGTCAAGCCGCAAAAGGCGGCTGACGTCGTGGCTCTCGCCCCTGGCGATCAGATGCGCGAAGCAGAAGCCCGAAGCCGGCGTCGCTTTGAAGCCGCCATAGTTCCAGCCGCAGTTCAGATAAAGATTTTCGATGGGCGTGCGATCGATGATCGGCGAGCCGTCCATGCTCATATCCATGACCCCGCCCCAGGTGCGCAGCACGCGCACGCGCGACAGGCCGGGGATGAGTGACACTCCCTCCTCCATCGTATGCTCGACGGTGGCGAGATTGCCACGCTGCGCATAGGAGCTGTAGTAGTCGATATCGGCGCCGAAGACCAAGCCACCCTTGTCCGACTGCGAGATATAGAAGTGTCCCGCGCCGTAGGTGATGACGTTGTCGATGACGGGCTTCAACCCCTCGGAAACGAAGGCCTGCAGCACATGCGTCTCGATCGGCAATTCCAGATCGGCCATCTTGCCGAGGATCGACGTGTGGCCTGCAGCCGCAAGCGCCAGCTTGTTGCAGCCGATGAAGCCGCGATTGGTCTCGACGCCGGTGACGATGCCGTTTTCGCGGCGAATGCCGATCACCTCGCATTGCTGGATCAGATCGACGCCGCGGCTGTCGGCACCACGGGCATAGCCCCAGGCAACCGCATCGTGGCGCGCCGTGCCGCCGCGCCGCTGCATGAGGCCGCCGAGGATCGGAAAACGGGCATGATCGAAGTTCAGGTAAGGCATCATGCGGCGAACCTGCTCGCGGCTGAGCAGTTCCGCGTCGACGCCGTGCATGCGCATGGCATTGCCGCGCCGGGCATAGGCATCGCGTTGGCCATCGGAATGGAATAGATTGACGATGCCGCGCTGGGACACCATGGCATTGTAATTGAAGTCCTGCTCCAGCCCTTCCCAGAGCTTCATCGAGAATTCGTAGAAGGGCTCGTTGCCGGGCAGCAGATAGTTGGAGCGGATGATCGTCGTGTTGCGGCCGACATTGCCGGAGCCGATATAGCTCTTTTCCAGCACCGCGACATTGGTAATGCCGAATTCCTTGGCGAGGTAATAGGCGGTCGCCAGCCCATGGCCGCCGCCGCCGACGATGATTACGTCATAATGCGGCTTCGGCTCCGGGGTCCGCCACACCGGCTGCCAATGACGATTGCCCGAAAACGCCTGTTTTAGAAGCTGATATGCCGAATATCGCATGCATTCATCCCGATGCTGTCCGGCCGCACATTCGCATATGCAATAAAAACGACAAGTCCCGGAAGGACGAAAAAGCTTCGCAAACAGAACATGATCTTTTCCGAATGCGCAGTGACGGAGAGCATCGGCTGCCGAGAAGAATACATCGCCGGCCAGCCGAAAGGTCTGCCCGTTTTGCACGCAAGGGGAGCGCTGTTGCTAAACCCTCGCGCAAGCGCTAAGCGAAGAAAGCCGGGACATCGGAAGTCTAAACTTCGCAATCGCAACGTCCTATATATAATGTCCGGAGAATTCAGGCGCGGACAGCGCGCGGAAGACGAAGAAGCACATGCTTGCAACATTCGAAAAGGCGGCGCTCGAAGCAGGAAAGGCCATTCTGGAGGTCTATCGTGCCGGCTATTCGGTTGCCTTGAAGCAAGACATGAGCCCCGTCACGCTCGCCGACGAACGCGCCGAAACCATTATTCTCAGACACCTCGAACGCGATTTTCCCCATATTCCCGCCATTGCCGAAGAGCAGGTTTCAGCCGGCAAGATTCCGGATGTGCGCGGCCGCGCCTTCTTTCTGGTCGATCCGCTCGACGGCACCAGGGAATTCATCGAACATCGGGATGAGTTCACCGTCAATATCGCCTATGTCGAGAATGGTATCCCAGTCATCGGCATTGTCTACGCTCCGGCGCTCGGTGTCGCTTTTACCGGTGAGCCCGGCAGGGCAAGCAAGCTGATCGTCGACGAGCAATTTTCCATTGCCGACCGCCTGACCATCGCCGTGCGCGAACCGCCGGCTAGGCTGACCGCGCTTGCCAGCCGCTGCAACAGCAACGCCAAGACCGAAGGCTTTCTGACCGACAATGCGGTTTCCGGCTGCACGTCGATCGGCTCGTCGCTGAAATTCTGCCTGCTCGCCGAGGGCAAAGCCGATGTTTATCCGCGTTTCGGCCGCACCATGGAATGGGATACGGCAGCCGGCGATGCCGTGTTGCGGGCCGCGGGCGGCAAGACGGTCACCATTGAGGGCGGCCTTCTGACCTATGGCAAGACCGACCAGAGCGAAGATGCCGATTTCGCCAATCCGCACTTCATCTGCTGGGGCGGACAGAAGCACGACGTCTCGGCGTAAGTTTGCTTTTGCAAGTAAAAAGCTATTCTTGTGCCTTCTCCTGACTCCGAGAGCGGGTACCGGCTTCCGCGATTTTCGCGTCGGAAGCGTAAGTTTTTACTGACGAAAAATCATAGAACGAATGCGATTTTCCCCGAAGTCACAAGGGGTTTTGGGTATTTTGCTCAGGCGAAACATGCGCAAATCAGCACCTCGCCACATTGATTAAAATTATTAGCAAAGTCTTACCCGGGGCTTAGGCAATTTTTAAATGTGGCAAGCTAGAGTGCCACACGTGGTCTTGAGTGTGTGTAGAGAGTCCAATGACCGAAATGATACGTCCCCGAGTGAAGTATGTCATCGGCCCCGATGGCAGCCCGCTGACGATAGCAGACCTTCCGCCGCCGAATACGCGCCGCTGGGTCATTCGTCGTAAGGCAGAGGTTGTCGCCGCCGTGCGTGGTGGTCTGCTCAGCTTGGAAGAAGCCTGCGAACGTTATACGTTGACCGTCGAAGAGTTCCTCTCCTGGCAGTCGTCCATCAATACCCATGGCCTGGCTGGCCTCCGGACGACGCGCATACAGCAGTATCGCCACTGACAGCAGCGACAGCACCACTAATCCTTTTTTGTGTTCGGGCCTCTTTTCTCACGGAAGAGGCCCGAATTATTTGTCGAAGTGTGCCCTAACGGTTAAGCCTGCCCAGCGCTAAAGGGCCTGGCCCGACCGTATTTTCGACATCAACTTAAACGGAACGATCCGTTACCAATCTCGATGGTTGGCAGATGCCAGAGCACATGCAATCCTTGCTCCATCAGACGCGACAAGGAAGAAAATCATGGATATTCGCAACGAAAACAATGCATCCGGCGGCCGTTATGTCGCAACCGTCGACGGCCACGAGGCGGAAATGACCTTTTCCCGCACATCTCCCAAGCTGATCATTATCGATCACACCGGCGTGCCCGATGCTCTGCGTGGCAGAGGGGTGGGCCAGGCGCTGTCGCTTCACGCCGTCGAGGAAGCGCGGCGCGGCGGCTGGAAGATCATCCCGCTCTGCCCCTTCTTCAAGGCGCAGGCGCAACGTCATGACGACTGGCGCGACGTCGTCAATCTCTGATGCGCGGAGGCAAAGGCAGTATATCGCGCGAATGTGCAGGCAAAAATCCGTCCGCTCGGCCGGATTGCTTCTCAAAATGCAAAAGCTGCGCATGGCCGGCCCCGTCACGGCCAGTCATGCGCAGCCTTCAATACCGCCGCCATACCCCTTCGCATTCCAACGATGGACCCGCATCGCCATGATGCTTGATCCGAAGGAGATGACGCAATTGGGATCTCAGGCGCGTGCCCGCGCCGGACCCGAAGCATCCCGCTCTTCGAGTGCTGCGGCCTTGGCATATTCGGCCTGCATTTCCTCGAGCGAGTTTTCCAGTGCCTCTTCCTGAACCTGCAGCTCACGAATCGACACCTGCAGATTGTCCGCACGCTGGCGTGCAGCCTTGGCAAAGGTCGGGTAGGCGAAGTGGCTCGGATCGGAAATGCCGGACTTCTTCTCCTCGACGACGATCTGGCTTTCCAGCTCCTTCGTCATGCGGTCAAACTCCGCCATCATCATCTGCAACTGCTGCAGCTGACGGCGTTTTTCGTTCACCTGAAATTCTTTCAGGCGAACAAGGCTCTCACGTGACTTCATACGCATTACTCCCGTGATGCGAGACCCCGGCTCTCGATATCCCCGTTCGCCGCACCGCTTTGAGACGGCTTGGTTAAAAAAATTTCCAGCGATCTTAATAAAAGCCTACCGCTGGTAACCTTTCGTTTACGGGCATCGTTAATGATAGGCGCAATGATTTAAGGCTCGGTAAATGTTGCGGTCGGAATTCGGCATATCGGCATTGGTGAGTCGGATGAATCACTTGGCGTTGGTTGTTAATGCGATACTTTAGGAGTCGATTTCACTGATTATCGTTGGAAAACAGTGTAATGGAAAAATTATTTAATAAATTCGATACGACTTGCCAGAGTGAATCAGAATTTGTTAACCATTACATGGCAGCTTCCAAATCAAGCAGTGATTTGATCGGTATCGCGTTAAGGGGCTGACGACCTTTCGGCGGCGGTAAAGGGGACAATTATGCGGGTTCTACTCATTGAAGACGATAGCGCGACGGCGCAGAGCATCGAGCTGATGCTCAAATCCGAAAGTTTCAACGTCTATACCACCGATCTCGGTGAGGAAGGCGTCGATCTTGGAAAGCTCTACGACTACGACATCATCCTTCTCGATCTCAATCTTCCCGATATGTCCGGCTACGAAGTGCTGCGCACGCTGCGCCTTTCGAAGGTTAAGACGCCGATCCTCATCCTCTCCGGCATGGCCGGCATCGAGGACAAGGTTCGCGGCCTCGGCTTCGGCGCCGACGACTACATGACCAAGCCTTTCCACAAGGACGAGCTGGTCGCCCGCATTCACGCCATCGTCCGCCGCTCCAAGGGCCATGCCCAGTCCGTGATCATGACCGGCGAACTGATCGTCAACCTCGACGCCAAGACCGTCGAAGTCGGCGGCCAGCGGGTGCATCTGACCGGCAAGGAATATCAGATGCTGGAGCTGCTCTCGCTGCGCAAGGGCACGACGCTCACCAAGGAAATGTTCCTCAACCACCTTTATGGCGGCATGGACGAGCCGGAACTGAAGATCATCGACGTCTTCATCTGCAAGCTGCGCAAGAAGCTGGCAAACGCCGCCGGCGGCGCCAACTATATCGAAACGGTCTGGGGCCGCGGCTACGTGCTGCGCGAGCCCGACAGCAGCGATTTCGCCGAAAGCGCCTGAGCCGCCTCCCCGTTTTTACCGCCGGCATGCAGAAATCCCGCCTTCCGAGGCGGGATTTTTATTGGTTCCTGAAAATGGAACGAAAAAAGCCGCCTCAAAGGGGCGGCTGTCTGCTGCAATCTATCTCGTCTCATTCAGGCGGCGGCGGCGCGATTGCCGAAGATGGCCGTGAGAATCTTGCGATCGAAGGGCTTCAGCAGAAAATCCGTGGCGCCCGCGCGCTTCCCGGCCATCAGCTTGCGAAGATCGGCCTCGACAACGCAGTAATAGATCTTCACATCCTTGCCTTCAGGCATGGCGCGGATGTTGGCGATGAGATCGAGCGCCCCATCCATGCCGGCGTCGACGATCAGATAATCCGGAATTTCGGCTTGGCAGCGCATCAGCGCTTCGCGGGCATCCCCGGCTTCACTCACGAGAAAATCCAGTTCGGACAGGATCCGTTTGCCGACTTTGCGTACGACATCCGACGTATCCGTAATCATGAACCGCTGCATGTGTGAGCTCCCTTACGTCACCGCCATCGTCCGATGTCGGCTTCAAATTGAAACGATAGGAGCAGCAAGCTAAGGATTCGTTACCGCTACATTGTCAATTGAGCGGACAACCTCAAGATTGCACAGAATTTTTGACACACGAAAAAATAAGCCCGCAGCCGGTGACCGACTGCGGGCGAAAACGAGGATGGATCGAACCGTTATTCGGCTGCCATCGCCGCAACGAAGGTCAATTCCTCCGGCGTCGCATTATAGGAAAGCTCCATGCCGCTCTCCTCGGCAAGAAGCACCGTGTAGTAGGGCTGGATCGAATGTGCATCGATGGCCTCCTCCAGCGTGCCGGAGCAAATCTCGGCGAACTTCGGCGGAATGCGCATCAGCCGCCCCTTGGCGGTGATCCTGAATTTTGCCTCGAATTCGGGATTTTCGAGTGTCACTTCGATGTTGCCGCCGCGCGGAATGGCGCCATAGGCAACGAGGAAGAGATTGAGCAGCAGCTTCACGCGGTTCTTGGCGATGATAGCGCGCGGACCGACCCAGCTGACCTCGGTCTTTTTCTCGGCAGCGGCGAAATCCTTGGCGGCCCGTTCCGCTTCGCCGGTGTCGATCGAAGCACCGACGGAGCCGGAGGCGCCGAAGGCAAGCCGCGCGAATTTCAGCCGGACGGAAGCGTTGAGCGCGCTGGTGCGGATCAGATCCATCGCGTCGGCGTCGGCACCACCCTCGTCGAGCAGCTCCAGGCCATTGTTGATCGCTCCGACCGGCGAGATCACGTCATGGCAGACGCGGCTGCACAGCAGCGCGGCCAGATCCGGTCCGGTCAGAGTGAGATTGGGATTTTTCGACATTCATTGTCTCCTGAATGCTGGCAGGGCAAAGCGAATGGTCCACCTTGCCACGGTAAGGTTGCTCGAGGGTTTCGCAGCCAGTGTACCGCGCGCCATAATGACACCATATTTGGTAAACCGATTGTTAAGACCATCGACGCAAAATGCGTTCATCACCATCAGACTCGTTCGCGCGCGAATCGTCCAGCGATGGAAGGGCGGAAAGTCTGAGATCAGGGGCATGTCGTGCTGGGGCGTTTTTTCGAATGCGCCGGCATCCTTGCCCCGACTACCGACCATGATGAACGGAAGACTTCCATGCGCTATGAATTCCTGAAGAGAATGCCAAGCTTCGGCACCAGAACGCTCGGTCTCGGCCTGATTCTGGCCATTGTCGCATTCGTGAGTTTCGCATTGCCGATCCGTCAGGCCTCTGCCGCGCCTACCAATCAGTATTCGGCCCAGGAAATCGTCGATGCGGGCCACTCCTTCTTCGGCTCCACCAGCGGTGGCCTTGCCAAGGTGGTCGAGCGAGCCTTCCAGCAATATGGCCTGCCGAACGGCTACATCCTAGGCCAGGAAGGCTCCGGTGCGTTCCTCGCCGGCCTGACCTATGGCGAAGGCCAGCTCAACACCAAGAATGCCGGCGAGCATCCGCTCTACTGGCAGGGACCATCACTCGGCTTCGACTACGGCGGCCAGGGCACCCGCGTCATGATGCTGGTCTATGATCTGCCCAGCGTCGACAGCGTCTATACCCGCTTCGGCGGCGTCAGCGGCCAGGCCTTCGTGGTTGCCGGCTTCGGCATGACGGTCCTCAAGAACAACAACATCGTGCTCGTTCCGATCCGCACGGGCCTCGGCGCACGCCTCGGCATCAACATGGGTTATCTGAAGGTCACGCCGAACCCGACCTGGAACCCCTTCTGAACCGATCTTCCCATACGGCCTCCCAAGCAGCACACGCCTCGGCCCGCGTCACTTGCGGGCCTTTTCTTTTCGTAAATCAGGCTCTACGCCGATAAACCATATCCGCGTTAAACGCTTGCCCGTGTGGCTAACCCATGATTAATCATTTCATAGACCTTGAACATAACTCCAGGATACTGGCTGCGTCGTGATTCAATTTGCTCTCTTGTTCGGATTGGGCTTTCTGACGGCCGCTCTATTGGTCTTTCTCATCGCGCCGGCAATCCATCGTCGTATCGTCTGGTTCACCGAAAAACGCCTTAGGGCGACCATGCCCTTGAGCCCGCAGGAAGTGCGCGCGCAGAAGGACATGGCACGCGCCCTCTTCGCAGCCGAAAACGCGCGGACGGAACATGCTCTGACGCAGGAGCGCGACAAGACCGTCGCGCTGCAGATCCAGAACGGCAAGCTTCAGCAGGAAGCAAGCCGTCTTTCCGCCGCAAGCGCGGAGTTGCAGACGCGCATCGACGATCTGGAGGTGGAGGCAGGTGAACTGCGCTCGCGCCTGCGTCACGAAGAGAGCTATATCAGCCAGCTGAAATCGAGCATCCATGCCGCCGAGCAGGCCAGCGCCGAGAAGGAGGCAGATATCGACAGCTTGCGCAAGCGGATGACGAAAATGGGTGCCGATGCGGACAATCTCAGGATCGATCTGGCGGCCCGCGAAACCGAAATCGAGAGCCTGAAGCTGCGCATCAACACATTGCGCGACGAGCGCGATACGCTGCGCCGGGATCTGAACGCAGCAAACCTGCGCGCTGCGGATGCCGAACAATCGCTGCGCCAGGAAAGCGACAGGAACAAGCGGCTCGAAGAACGCCTCGATCGCGAGATCGCCGGCAATGCCGACAAGGAAACCGCGATTGAACGCCAGGCCCAGGATGTTACCCGCCTCAGGGAACGGCTCGAGGCGGCCATCACCGAATCGAAGGAAGCCGGCAAGGCGCTGCGCGCCGCAGGCCTCACGCCACCGAAGAAGACGGCAAGAACACCGAAACTCGCTGCCGCGCCGATGATTGCCGGCAGCCCCAGCGAGCAAGGGTCCATAGCCGCGCCGCCGCAGGCAATGGAACCGGAACGAATAGTGGAAGATGAAATCGCCCAGATGACGGAAGAGGTTCGCAATCGGGCCGCCGCTCTGTCGGACCGCCTGCTGAAGGCCCGCACGCCGGCCCATGACGATGCCATGCGCGAAGAAATCGCCAAGATCGCCGCCAATATGGTCGCCCTGACGGCGCTTAAAGAGGGCGACGGCTCGCCGATCTTCGATCTGCTGCCGAAGAATCGAGAACCAGTTGAGCCCGGCGCTCGCATCAGCCTCGCCGACCGTGTCGCCGCCATACTGCCGAAGCATCCCTGAACGCAGGGGCACAAGCCCGCTTAGATGCGCCCGTTCTTTGCCGCCATCTCGAAAAGGGCGATACCGCTTGCTGTCGCAACATTGAGGCTATCCAATCCGGGAACCTGCGGAATCCGCACGCTGCCGAACGCGGAAAGAACGCTTTCGGGCAGGCCATCCCCTTCCGCGCCGACCACGAGCGCCATGCGCTCCGAAGCCGGGACGTCGCGAATATCCGACGCG
The DNA here is from genome assembly GCF_003024605.1 of Rhizobium sp. JAB6. Taxonomy (GTDB): domain Bacteria; phylum Pseudomonadota; class Alphaproteobacteria; order Rhizobiales; family Rhizobiaceae; genus Rhizobium. Next base: position 821,483 of record NZ_PYJQ01000009.1, read on the forward strand.
CCACGCGGCGACAGACCCCAGATCGCAAACCCGTATCCGGCAAGCGATGCGAGCAATTCGGGCCCGCCCAACTGCCGGCAGTAGGGCACGGTCAGGATCGAGCCGACCGAAACCCGGAGCGCCTTGCGATAGAGCGGATCGCAGCAGCTTTCGTCCAGCAGCACCGCAGCCGCGCCGAAGGCCGCGGCATTGCGGAACATGGAACCTATATTGTCGTGGTTGGAAATACCGCAGCCGACGAGCACGAGCGACTGCTTCGGAAGACGATCAAGAAAGGCGTCGATCCCGCTTTCCGCCGCCCTATGCCCCAGGGCCAGAACACCGCGATGCAGATGAAAGCCGACGATGCCGTCGAGCACCTCAGCATCGGCGACATAGATTGGAACGTCGTCGGGGAAACTATCGATGATATCGCCAAGTCCCGTGACGCGATTCTTGAGGAGCAGCACCTTTTCGGCGGCGAAATCGCCAGCGGCCGCATGTGCGTCGGCAAGAAGCCGCAGCACGACAGTTCCTTCCGCGATGAACCGGCTGTCGCGGCCCGTGAGATCGCGTTCGCGGATGTCACGGAATTCGGCGATGCGCGGATCGTCGGGATGCGTAATCTCGATCAGCCGCCCGCTCATCATCCTCGAACCGTCAATTGGACAGCGATATGGTCGCCACGATGCGGCCGATACCGTAGTCGAAGACGATGGCCTGGCGCTGGCCGCCGGCAAGCGTGCCGTAGAACAGCACCTGATTGCCCGACAGAGCTGTGGACTGCACCGTAAAGCCCGCCGGCAGCAGAGCCGTCACGGCAACGGGAGCATCGGACGGGATACCGGACGCCGCCTGGCCCGCGGGCTTGGCCGCCGGCTTCATCGTCTTGTAGACAACGGCGCCGAAGACGGCCATAAGGCTCACCACCATGACGGCCGCGGAGACGATCTGCAGGCGGATCATCTTGCGTCGGACTTTCTCCAGGGCCGGATCGAGGGGCTTTTCCTCTTGATCGTCTGGCTCGAGATTCGTCATTGATGCGTCCTTGCTTCCAGTAGAGCGCTTTGCGCGCCGGAGAATATGTTTGAGCGACCCCTTTAAAGAAGCCGCGGACAACAGAAAAGTCCTAACCGCCGATGAAAATGCCGAAGGACGGCTGGATTCATGGCTGACGGCCGAGATCGGCGAGGAATTTTCCCGCAGCCGGGTGCAGGCGCTAATCAAGGACGGTGCCGTTTTGCTCAAGGGCACGCCGGTGACGGATGCCAAGCGCAAAGTGCGCCCCGGCGACGTCTATGAGATCACGATGCCCGAACTGGAAGATCCGACACCGCAGGGCGAGGATATCCCGCTCGACGTGCTTTATGAGGACGAGGATGTCATCGTCATCTCCAAGCCCGCCGGCCTGGTTGTCCATCCCGGCGCAGGCAATTGGACGGGCACGCTGGTCAATGCGCTGATCCACCATTGCGGCAGCAGCCTTTCCGGCATCGGCGGCGTTCGCCGGCCGGGTATCGTGCATCGGCTGGACAAGGATACCACCGGTGTCATGGTCGTCGCCAAGAACGATGTCGCGCACCGGCATCTCTCATTGCAATTTGCCGATCACGGCCGCACCACCTCCCTGGAGCGTGCCTATCAGGCGATCGTCTGGGGCCGCCCCCGCCAGCTCATCGGCACCATCGATGCCCATCTTGGCCGGTCGAGCAGCGACCGCACGCGCCGCGCCGTCAAGCGCCCGGATTCGCAGGATGCCGATGAGGCGATCACACATTACGAAGTACTGGAACGTTTTCACGAAACACCGGACGCGACTGCGCTTGCCTCACTGATCGAGTGCCACCTGGAAACAGGTCGCACGCACCAGATCCGCGTGCATATGGCCCACATCGGCCATCCGCTGCTCGGCGACGCCGTTTACGGCGGGGGCTTCAAGACCAAGGCCAATCTCCTGCCGGAAGCCGCAAAGCAGGCCGTCCATCGCTTCACGCGCCAGGCACTGCATGCCTATATGCTGCAGTTTGAGCATCCTCGTACCGGCGAAGTCATGCGCTTCGAAGCGCCGCTGCCCGATGACATGGAGGAATTGGCGGCTGCATTGAGGGACTAGGCGTCGAACGTCGCAATGACTGGACGCCAGCCGTCTCCCGCCCTATAATATCGCGTATGAAGGACCGATGTCCGAGCGCCTGTGCTGACCGAAAACGCGACCGCGTTTGGGAGGTCGATGTGGTCATGCCGCGTGGCGCTGGATTATTCGGGAGGATCATCCCAAGGGCGATGTTCCGGCGAGACCTGCGGTCACGCCGATATAACACTTGCGTGACCGCATCCTTGAATCACCGTTTCGCCGTACTTATCTTTACATTGGTTAAGTGCGGGGTCGCAGGACCCGTACACCTTGGTCCGCTTCGCAGAAGGCGCGCAAAATACGCCCCCAGAAGGAACCAAATCTCGAATAGGAGGGTGCAAGATCATGGCCCGTAATACCTTACCGTCCATTGCTGCCGGAGAAGCCGGCCTCAATCGTTATCTCGACGAAATCCGCAAGTTCCCGATGCTGGAGCCGCAGGAAGAGTACATGCTCGCCAAGCGCTATGCGGAACATGCCGACCGCCAGGCTGCGCATAAGCTCGTCACCAGCCATTTGCGCCTCGTGGCGAAGATCGCCATGGGCTATCGCGGCTATGGCTTGCCGATCGGCGAAGTCGTGTCCGAAGGTAATGTCGGCCTGATGCAGGCCGTGAAGAAATTCGATCCGGAACGCGGTTTCCGCCTGGCCACCTATGCCATGTGGTGGATCAAGGCCTCGATCCAGGAATATATCCTGCGCTCGTGGTCGCTGGTAAAGATGGGCACGACGGCCAACCAGAAGCGCCTGTTCTTCAACCTGCGCCGTCTGAAGGGCCGCATCCAGGCCATCGACGACGGCGATTTGAAGCCGGAACACGTCACCGAGATCGCCACCAAGCTGAACGTCTCGGAAGAAGAAGTCGTTTCGATGAACCGCCGCCTGTCCGGCGACGCTTCGCTGAATGCGCCGATCAAGGCTTCAGAAGGCGATTCCGGTCAGTGGCAGGATTGGCTCGTCGATGACCACGACAGCCAGGAAGATGTACTGATCGAACAGGACGAGCTCGATACCCGCCGCCGCATGCTGGCACGCGCCATGGGCGTCCTGAACGACCGCGAACGCCGCATCTTCGAGGCACGCCGTCTCGCCGAGGAGCCGGTGACACTGGAGGACCTGTCGTCCGAGTTCGACATCAGCCGCGAGCGCGTGCGCCAGATCGAGGTTCGCGCCTTCGAAAAGGTGCAGGAAGCCGTCCAGAAGGACGCTCTGGAGCGCGCCAAGGCGCTGCGCGTCGTCGAGGCGACCGCATAACGATCTCTGCTTCGCACATTCGCAGTCTAGAAAGAAAGAGGCGGGCCAAAACCCGCCTTTTTCATATTCATCGATTTAAGATGACTTACTGGCCGCTCGAAGCAACACCGCCGAGGGCCTGCCACTCCGCAATCGCTTTGTTGAAAGCATCCGTGCCGGTCGGGCCTTTTTCCATGGTCAACAGCGCCCGCCGGCCATTGCGATAGACGATTGGGATATCGATCCAGTTGCGGCTCTTCAAAAGATCGAGATTGGTCTTGCGGGCATCCGGGAAATCGTTGAGCGCGACCATGTAGACATCGTCAGTAACCTTGGCCGGAACCGCGATCAACGCATCGCCGCGATCCTGCTCCGTCGCCTTCAACGCCACGCGCTGGACGTTGTCGATCGCCCCCCCTTCGAAATTCGGCGGCACCTGGAAGGCAAGCTCGATCAGATGGCTGGCCGGCAGCGAAGAGTCCGAATTCCGCGAAACGGTGATCGTCGCAGTCAGGCCGCGATCCGGAACGGTAATCAGACCCTGCACCGAAGGCTCCGGCCGGCCGTCAGGCCCCTTGCCTTCCTGCAACGACCAGCTGACCGTGCCCTGGAAGGCCGTGGGCGACGTCTGACCGAGGCGCTCCTCGTAGAGGAAAACCTTCTGTCCGTCGGTTGACGGAGCGGTCTGCTGCGTCACCGGCGGCGGCTGATTGGCGACCGCCTGTTGCTGCTGGCCGGCGGCAGGCGGCTGCTGGTCGGTCGAAGCGGATGGAGTGCCCGGGGCGGCGGTCGCAGGAGCTTGGCTCTGAACCGTACCGGCATTGTTGGCAGCCGGCGGCGTCGCGGCAGAGGCAACGTTCTGCTCGGCTACGGATTTGCCTTCGACCAGGCCGGGCTGCCCGTTTGGAGCAGGGCCTTCGTCCTCTTCGGTGCCATTCGCCAGAAGACGCTGGGTGAATTTCGTATTGACCGTATTCGGATCGCTGCCCAACGCGGCGGTATCCGTTTTGCCCGCTCCCGCCGGCTGCTGAGCGGCTGTATTGGCCTGCTGCGGCGCGGCCGTCGACTGGGCAGGCGCTGCAGCATTGCCGTTGTTCGGCGTGTTGCTGCTTGCCGTATCCGAAGTCGCAGGCGTCGCCGCCTTCTTCGGCGCGGAGCTGACAAGCTTCGTCACCATATTATTGAGTGCGTCGCGGTTCAGCCAGGCTGCATAGCCACCGCCCCCAACGACCGCAAGGCAGACGAGCGTGACGATGATACCGGTGACATTGATCCGGCGACGCTTCGGCTCCATGCGGAAGCTGCGGCCCTGCAGTTTCGCAGCCATCGCCTGATCGAGATCAGGGGGAACGGCAGAACCCCCGCGACGTTCGTCTTCGGCGCGCTTGTCGAAGCCGGCAAGCTCCTTCAATTCACGCCAGCCGTCATTGGTGGCATCGGCTTCGGACGCGGTTTTCCTGGACGGATGCACATCCGCAAAGAGATCGACATCGTCGAAGGCATTTTCAGGCATTTGCCGGGCTAGCTGCTGCGCGGGCTTGGAGACCGCCGGTATAGGCTGCAGTTCCTCGAAGACATCCGCATCCCAGGCGAAACCGGTGTTGACGGCAGGCGCCTTGGAATTGACCGGCCCTTCTACCGGTTGGCCAAAGGGCGCTTCCGTAAAAGCTGCGGCCGGCATGACCGGCTCGTTGTGACGGGCCGCCGCCGATCCCGGCGCGGCGTGGGACGCCGGCGCATCCACCTCCGCCCAGATCTGTTCGACCTGGCTTATGACATCGTCAGCCGGCCTTGGCGGCACATGCGGCGCGGCTGCTGCAGCGACTGCCGGTGCCTCTTCCACATGGTGCGGCTCCGTATGCTGTTGCGGCTCTTCCCAGTGCCTCTGCGGCTCTTCATGGTAAACCGGCTCAAGAGCCGGTTCCTCGTGAACCTCGGCATGGTGCTCGACGCCGGCATGCTCGGCAACCGGAGCAAAAGGCTCATCTGCCCCATGCGGCTCGCTCCATTCCTCAGCGGGCTGGTGCTCTGGCGCATGGCTCTCTTCGACGTGCGCGGCTGGCGCGTCATAATCCGGCTCTTCCTCGACCGGCGCAGCGGCGGCCGGTTCCTCATGGACATGAGCCTCGGCAGGTGCCGGAGCGGGCTCTTCCTCATGCGGCTCAGTGTGGACTTCCTCGGCCCCATGATAATCGTGAGCGATCTCTTCATGCGGCGCAGGCGCTTCCGCAACCGGCGGCTCCTCGCCGCCCGGCAAGGCTTCGGCATGTTCGGCCTCGACCTCGACGATCGCTGCCTCAAGCTTGTCGAGCTGGCGACGCAGCATTTCCTCGGGCGGGCGCGGCTTCATGCTCTCGAGCTGCCGTTGCACGGCCCCACGAGCTCGATCGTAAACCTTGACCCGCATCTCGGGAGTATTGTCCGTCAGGCCGTCAACGGCCCGTCGAATAACTGCTACAAAATCCGCCATCAGTACTTTCTCATGATGCCCGGCGCGCAGCCGGGCCGGGATTCGTCATAGATACGCAACTCTAGCCCTCAAAGGGGTCGGTCACAAGTATGGTGTCCTCGCGCTCCGGGCTGGTCGAAAGCAGCGCCACGGGCGCGCCGATCAGCTCTTCCACCTGACGCACATACTTGATTGCCTGCGCCGGCAGATCGGCCCATTTGCGGGCGCCGACAGTCGATTCCTTCCAGCCTTCGAGCGTGATGTAGACCGGCTCGACGCGGGCTTGCGCTGCCTGGCTCGCCGGCAGATAATCGATCTCCTTGCCGTCGAGCTTGTAGCCGACGCAGATCTTCAGCTCGTCCAAGCCGTCGAGCACGTCGAGCTTAGTAAGCGCAATGCCGGTAATACCAGAAGTCTTCACGGTCTGGCGCACCAGTACGGCATCGAACCAACCGCAGCGGCGCGGACGGCCGGTATTGACGCCCACCTCGCGGCCGACGGTCGACAGATGCTTGCCGATCTCGTCATGCAGTTCACAGGGGAACGGCCCCTCGCCGACACGGGTCGTGTAGGCCTTGGTGATGCCGAGCACATAGCCGAGCGCCGTCGGGCCGAGGCCCGAGCCGGCTGCGGCCTGGCCGGCGACTGTGTTGGACGAGGTCACGAACGGATAGGTGCCGTGGTCATTGTCCAGGAGCGCGCCCTGCGCACCTTCGAAAAGAATGCGGGCGCCGGCCTTGCGCTGCTCGTCGAGCAATCGCCAGACTTGATCAATATAGGGAAGGATATGCTCCGCAACGGAGCTCAGCTCCTCGTGCAGGGCGTCGAAGGAGATTTCGTCGACGCCCATGCCGCGGCGCAGCGCGTTGTGATGCGTCAGCAGCCGGTCGATCTTGGCGGGCAGCGTTTCCGGCTCGGCAAGGTCGATGACGCGAATGGCGCGGCGGCCGACCTTGTCCTCATAGGCCGGGCCGATGCCGCGGCGCGTGGTACCGATCTTCGTGCCGCTGTTGGAGGCGGCATCTTCGCGCATGGCATCCAGATCACGGTGCAGCGACAGGATCAGCGGCGCGTTCTCGGCAACGCGCAGAACATCGGGAGTAACCGCGATACCCTGGGCGCGCAGCTTTTCCACTTCGGCAACGAAATGATGGGGATCGACTACGACGCCATTGCCGATGACGCTCAGCTTGCCGCGCACGAGCCCGGAGGGTAGCAGCGCAAGCTTGTAGCTGACACCGTCGACGACAAGCGTATGACCGGCATTATGACCGCCCTGAAAGCGTACAATCACGTCGGCGCGTTCCGAAAGCCAGTCGACAATCTTGCCCTTGCCTTCGTCACCCCATTGCGAGCCGATCACTACAACATTCGCCATTTATCCAATCCCGCTTCCTGCGCGCGGCGGCGCGCCTTGCTCAAACCCGCGCATCTATAAAGCTTTGTTTTTGGGAAAGCGACCCTGTTGTCTCAGGAGAATCGGCTTTTTGCATGACGAATCAGCCCCTCCAACAGGATTTTTCCCGTGTTGCAGTTCCGCGGCCCTTTCGACGGCCTTCCCTGGGGATGATCCACGCTCGTCCAAACCCAGATCGTCCCGCAGGGCAACGCTATCGTTGACACCCCGCGCGGCACCGGGTCGACAACAGCTAACCAAGCTCGAGCGTGGTGACACCGAAGACGCGGTCGAGCGGGATTTCCGGCGCCTTGCCCCGATACATGCGCGCCGTCTCGAATACCGGAGACAGGCCGCACTCTTCAACAAGCCGGATCGCCGGGGCATTATCGGCCGGCACGTCAAGATAGACGGGCTGCCCATCGGCTTTGGCGAGCAGCTTGCTCATCAATGCAAGCGCGACCTCCGGCTTGTTGGCAAATAGCGGACCGATCTTGTAACCCTCGAAACAGCGGCGGATCGTACCGTAACCGCGAACCCTGCTACCGCCGCCGACAATGAAGGATGTCCGCCTTTCGGGAGCACCGCACCAGGCCCGGATGAAGGAGTGACGCAGGCCGGGGAAAATTTCCGCGTCATACTGCACCAGCGCCTCGAGCTTGCGATCCGCGACCGGCATCACCTGCCTTGCCTGCTGTTCGTCCACCTCGGGCACTTTGGGGATGCCGCCATAGCGGAGCGTCCGATAGGCCATCTCGAAACCGTGCCGCCGGTAATATTCCTGCTGCGCGACGACCCCATCCAGCCCGACGACGCGATTGCCGGCAAGCACCATGCCCTTGTTCCAAAGCTGCTTGCCGTATCCTCGCCCACGGAACTCCGGATGGAGCATGTAAAGACCAAGAAAAGCGAAAGCCTCGCCATAGCGGACGACGGATATGCAGCCGACGGGGACCTCGCCGATGGCGCCGATCAGAAAGCCGGCAGGGTCTGCCTCCCAAAAGGCATGCGCGTCGTCAAGGCCAGGATTCCAGCCTTCTTGCCGAGCCCATTCCAAAGCGAGCTCCAGCTCGCCAGCCCGCATTGTCCGCACGGCGAAAGTCGATTTCATGCAAGAGTCCCGAACCGCCCACTACACTGCCGCCCCTGCGGAACGGCCGCACCCTATTCATCATGTGGCAACACGCCGCCGATCACAAGCAAGAGGCTACGATAAACCTAAAGTGCAAAGGCTTCGTTTCACTTGAAAAACAAGATGATCGCGCAAGCAGAAGATCAACGAAGCTTCTGTGACACTTCCGTCGTAACTCGCCTAAAGCTGGCATCGCATATAGGCGTTGCCGGCGATCCCGTGTATAAACGCAGATATTCGCCCATGCCGGGTTTGTGTCTCGACGCAAGATCCAGCGCCAGCAAAAGGATTGAAATTTCATGCGCATCACGATGATCGGCTCGGGTTATGTGGGGCTTGTGTCGGGTGTCTGCTTTGCCGATTTTGGCCACGATGTCATTTGCGTCGACAAGGACGCCAGCAAGATCGAGGCCTTGAAGCGCGGCGAAATACCGATCTTCGAACCAGGTCTGGAACAGCTTGTCGCCGAAAACGTGCGCGCCGGCCGCCTCTCTTTTGCGACGGATGTAAAGACAAGCGTTGCCGCCAGCGATGTCGTCTTCATCGCGGTCGGCACGCCTTCGCGGCGCGGCGATGGTCATGCCGACCTCTCCTATGTCCATGCCGCCGCTCGCGAGATCGCCGAGCATGTGAAGGACTTTACCGTCATCGTCACCAAATCCACGGTGCCCGTCGGCACCGGCGACGAGGTGGAGCGCATCGTGCGCGAAACCAATCCGCAAGCCGACGTCGCCGTCGTTTCCAATCCGGAATTCCTGCGCGAGGGTGCCGCAATCGAGGATTTCAAGCGTCCCGACCGCATCGTCATCGGCCTCAATGACGAGCGCGCCCGCGGCGTCATGACAGAAGTTTACCGCCCGCTCTATCTCAACCAGGCGCCGCTGCTCTTTACCTCCCGCCGCACGTCTGAACTGATCAAATACGCAGCCAACGCCTTCCTCGCCATGAAGATCACCTTCATCAACGAGATGGCCGATCTCTGCGAGAAGGTCGGCGCCAATGTGCAGGAGGTCTCGCGCGGCATCGGGCTCGATGGCCGCATCGGCTCGAAATTCCTGCATGCCGGACCGGGCTATGGCGGCTCCTGCTTTCCGAAGGATACGCTGGCGCTTGCCAAGACCGCGCAGGATTACGACAGTCCCGTGCGCCTCATCGAAACGACCGTATCGATCAACGACAACCGCAAGCGCGCCATGGGCCGCAAGGTCGTCACGGCCATGGGCGGCGATATCCGAGGCAAGACGGTCGCAGTCCTCGGTCTGACGTTCAAGCCGAATACCGACGACATGCGCGACAGCCCGGCGATCTCGATCATTCAGACGCTGCAGGATGCCGGCGCCACGGTGACCGGCTACGATCCCGAAGGCATGGACAATGCACGGCTCGTCATCGACAACATTGCCTATGCCGACGATGCTTATAGCGCCGCCCGCGGCGCCGATGCGCTCGTCATCGTGACGGAATGGAACCAGTTCCGCGCGCTGGATTTTGTCCGGCTCAAATCCATCATGAAGGCTCCGGTCCTCGTCGACCTTAGAAACATCTATCGCCATGACGAGGTCACAAAGCACGGCTTTGCCTATACGAGCGTCGGCAGACCCTCGAGCGACGCGACACTTTAGGGCGTTTACGCATTCCGAACGGAAAACCGCTACGCACCTTTCCTCGAAATGCTTTTAAGCAAAGGCCGATCAATGCGTTACCTCATCACCGGCACCGCCGGCTTCATCGGATTCCACCTTGCCAGGCGTCTGCTTGACGAGGGTCATTTCGTCGTCGGCTTCGACGGCATGACGCCCTACTACGACGTCAGGCTCAAGGAAAAGCGCACGGCCATCCTCGCCCGCTCCAACGGCTTCAAGGCCGTGACCGGCATGCTGGAAGACAAGGCAGCGCTGGATCGCGCCGCCGAACTCGCCGAGCCTGATGTGATCGTCCATCTCGCAGCACAGGCCGGTGTACGCTACAGCCTCGAAAACCCGCGCTCCTACGTCGATTCCAATCTCGTCGGTTCGTTCAACATCCTGGAATTGGCAAGAAACCTGCAGCCGAAACACCTGCTATTAGCATCGACCTCTTCCGTCTACGGCGCCAACGAAAAGATCCCCTTTGCGGAAAGCGACAAGGCCGACGAGCAGATGACGATCTATGCGGCGACCAAGAAGAGCATGGAACTGATGGCGCACAGCTACGCCCATCTCTTCAACGTGCCCACGACCGCTTTCCGCTTCTTCACAGTCTACGGCCCCTGGGGCCGTCCGGACATGGCGCTGTTCAAGTTCGTCGATGCCATCAAGAACGACAGGCCGATCGAGATCTACGGCGAAGGCAAGATGAGCCGCGATTTTACCTATATCGACGATCTCGTCGAAGGCATCGTGCGCCTCATCGGCGTCGTGCCGTCGGAAGAAAACCGCGTGGTATCGGAGACGGTCATCGACACCTTGTCGAAGAATGCGCCCTTCCGCGTCGTCAACATCGGCGGTGGCCAGCCGGTCGGGTTGATGAGTTTCGTCGAAACCATCGAGGCTATGCTCGGCAAGCCGGCAATCCGCAAGATGCTACCCATGCAGCCCGGCGACGTCCACAACACCTATGCCGTGCCGGACCTCTTGATAGCGCTGACGGGCTTCAAGCCGCAGATCGAAGTCGACGAGGGCGTAAAGCGCTTCGTCGAGTGGTATCAGGAAAATTATTGACGAAAATGGCCGACATCCTCGAAACGGAACACTGGATCGAAAGCTCCGCCGGGCGGCGTTACGCCAAATCCTGGAGACCGGATATCGAGACTTCCCGGGCGCCGATCATCCTGTTTCATGATTCCCTCGGATGCATCGCGCTCTGGAGAGATTTCCCGCAACGGCTTGCCCATTCCCTTGGACGGCAGGTGATCGCCTATGATCGGCTGGGCTTCGGTCGATCCGATGCTCGTACAGACCTTCTGCAGCAGAATTTCGTGGCTCAGGAGGCCGAGCAGGCCGTTCCGTTCCTATGCGAGCGATTCTCCATCCATGAGTTCATCGCCTGCGGGCATAGCGTCGGCGGCGGCATGGCGGTTGAAACGGGAGCGCGCTTTGGCGAGCGCTGCCAGGCCGTCATCACCATCGCCGCACAGGCTTTCGTGGAAGAGAGAACCCTGCACGGCATCAGGATCGCGCAGCAGGACTTCAAATCGGCCGAGACTTTCGCCCGGCTTGAGAAATATCACGGCAGCAAGACCGATTGGGTGTTGCATGCATGGATCGATACGTGGCTCGCTCCCGAACGCGCCGGTTGGTCGCTCGATCCGGCTCTTGAGAAGCTCCGTTGCCCGGTGCTCGCCATTCACGGGGAGCGTGACGAATATGGCTCCGAGGCTCATCCTCGCCGGATCGCGGCCGGACGCGGATCTTCCTATATCCTGCCGGACACCGGACATTCGCCGCATCGGGAGCGTCCGGCCCAGGTCCTGCAAGCGATCGAGACCTTTCTGACGTGAATGAAAATGCCGGGTTTACTCGGCCCGACCCGCAGGATGATAGGCCCGGTCGAAATAGATAAGCCCCTGCCCCGAGTCACGTTGACGGATAGCATCGACTTCGCAGAGCAGGATATCATGCGTTCCGCCGTCGGCCTGGCGGACGATGCGGCAATCGAACGAAACCAGAGCATCCTCAAGCACCGGCGCACCGGTCGATAGTTCCGACCAGGAGGCACCGGCGAAGCGCTCGGCAACCGGGGTCTTGCCGCCGAAAAGCCGCGACAGGTCCTGATGCGCTTCCGACAGCACATTGACGCAAAGCACGCCGTTTTGGGTGACGGCGGGATGAACGGAAGCGCCGCGATTGAGGCAGACGAGCAGGGTCGGCGGGCTGTCCGTGACGCTGCAGACGGCGGTCGCGGCAAAGCCGGCGAGCCCCGCGGGGCCGTTGGTGGTGACAATGTTAACCGCCGCCGCCATCCGTGCCATGGCATTGCGAAACTCGGTGCGCGCAATATCGGGATCGGCGACAGGCACCGCCTTCTCGATTGCCACGGAAGTTTTCATGTTCATCGCACTCTTCCCTAAATCGCGCCGATAGCTCACACTATCGTTGGGAAGGATGCGCCTCAAGAAACGACATTTTGCGGAAGTATGCCTTCACGAGCAATTAATTTTCTATAAAATCTATCAACAAAAAGAAAAACAGATCGACTCGTCGTTCTGGGCCACCACGGCATGCCGAAGCACGCCTCAGGTCCGGGTGGAAATCAGCAGAAACATCGGCCGCTCCCGCTCGATTGCCCAGTCCGGATGGGCTGCAAGATCCTCGTCGCTCGGCGACCATTCTTCGACATGGGCAATGATGAAACCGGACTTAACCAGGAGGTTGAGCGTCGTGCCCATGGTGCGATGCTGCTTGACGACGCCTTCGGCAAGCCAGTTCGTCACGCGCGGCCCCTCGATCTGATAGGCACTGAGCGGCCAGATCTTGCCGCCGTCAGCATCGTCGAGCCATTCTGGCCGCCGGGGCGCCATATAGATCGGGTGCTCGATCGAAAAGATCAGCCGACCGCCCGGCTTCAGCGCGTGCCGAATCGTTGTCAGCAATCCGGCAAAGCCTTCGACATAATGGAAGGCGAGCGAACTGTAGACGAGATCGAAGCTCGTTTTCGGAAGCTGAAGTTTCTCGAGATCGGCACGGTCATAGCGGATACGCGCATCCGCCGTCTCCGCCCGGGCACGTTCCAGCATATTTGCGGAGACATCCAGTCCAAGCACGCTGGCTGCGCCCTGTTCGGCCGCCCAGCGGCAGAACCATCCGAAACCGCAGCCGAGATCAACGACCTCGAGGCCGTTCATGTCCGGCATCAAGGCACGGATCGCCGGCCACTCGGCGGCACCCGCCAGTCCGTTGATGGAGCGCTGCAGGCGGCTATAGCCTTCGAAGAAACCTGGATCGTCGTAGATATTCTGCGTCATATGTATCTCCGCAGATCGGCAAGGCCAACCCGATAAGGCGGCCTACGGCTAAGATCACATCACCTTCGCCGCCGTAACCTCGACCTCGACCAGAAACTCGGACCGTGTAAACCCGCCGACGATCAGCAGCGTGGAGACCGGTGCGGGATTATGGACGTAACGATCGCGCACGGCCATGTAGGCGGGAAAATCCTCGCGCGTAGTGATGAAGCCGGCGATGCGGATGACGTCGGCAAATCCCATGCCGGCCTCCTCGAGGATAGCGCCGATCGCCTTGAAACACATCTCGGCCTGGGCCGTGACGTCATGCGGGATGCGGTCATCCAGACTGATCCCAAGCTGGCCGGAGGTAACGAGAAGGCTGGCGCCCGGCGGCACCAGCAGGCCGTGATTGTAATTGCCGAAGGGGCGGCGGACAGATGCGGGATTGAAGACCTTTTTCATCGATTCCGACTCCTTATGACCGTGCCGATATCAGCATTTTGTAATGGAAGGGGCAAGTCCGTCAGTGCCCACCCACTGCTGCCACCGCACGATTCCGCCGTATTTCCAATAGGATATGTCCGAAAAGCGCGGCGAGCACGATCGGCCCGCCGATGAGTGTCGCCATCGACGGACGCTCGGCAAAGACCATCCAGACCCAGAGCGGTGTCAATGGCACCTCAAGGGCCGTCAGCAGCGCTGCATCCGAGGCCGGCACCAGCCGCGAGCCGAAGGTATAGAGGCTAAGACCCATGGCATTCTGAATGATGCCGAAGGCGACGATTAAGCCGAGATCCTGGCCGGAGATCGAAAGCGGCGAAGCAAACCAGAAGGTAACACAGGAGCACAGCCAGGCGGAAAGCGCCATGGCCGGCAGCATCGGCACATTGCGGTGCTGGCGCATGACGACCGCAAGACCGGCGACCGTCAGCGTCATGATGGCGGCAAGCCCCTTGCCGAGCCAGCTTCCGCCATCGCTCGCATCTCCTGCCCCATGTCCGGAAAGCATGACCAGCACGCCGATAAACGCGACGCCGCTGGCAATCAGCGTCCTCATATTCGGACGCTCGCCAATGAAGAGAAAAGCGACCCCGGCCGTAACGAAAGGCACCGTCGCATAGATGACCATCGCATCCGCGACCGAGGTATAATAGATCGAGCCGATGCCGCTGATCATCGAGGCGGTGGAAAAAACCGTCGCCGCCAATGAAGGGCCGCGCATGGAGCGCAGAATGCGAAAGGCGTTGCGGCGTTCGATGTAGAAAAACAATGCAAAGACGCCGAAACCGGACACGATTCCGCGACAGAACAAGATGGTCATGAGGTCGGCGTGGATCGCACGCACGAAGAGACCGGACGTCGACCAGGCGAGCGCCGAAAGCGCCACATAAATCACGCCCAACCTGTATTGCTGCTGTTCCGCCAGCGTCACGATGAAATCCTCCGCCCTCTAGCGGCAGAGCATTAGCGGGCGACGGCGATGCCCACAAGCAAAGCTTGCGCCGTTGCGCGTCGCGGCTGCTGGAAGATGGTGAAGGTTGCAGGAAGGTCACGCCTCGCTGCGGCCAATTGAGGCGCACCGCCTCCCGTTGGTGTTAGCAAGATCACATTGATCTTGCACATCTTTACGATCGCTCTACGGTTCTGGCGGCTTCATCGAAGGAGAATCAATTGCACCTGCTGTCGGCCACCTTGTTTGCATGCGGCTGCGTCAGCCTGGCCGACGGTCCGCTATGGCCGCCGGCGCAAACCTATATCGACAAGACGGCGCAATGCAGCCAGAGCAGCAATACGGCCCGCTGTGAGCATACACGCGATAACTGGAAGGTCGATTACGAGGAGGCCATTGCGGGCGGGTATCGGGCACAGAAACATGTCGCTTTGTGCCTCAGCACGGGCTGCGACGAGGCGATCCAACCCGACAAGATGCTCGGCTGCGCGTGGCGCATAGTCATTGCCGAAACGAGGCATGCGCTACCCGACAGTATGGATTTCGCCAATCTCAACCGTTTCTGCGGAACAGACTATATCGATCAGGAGACTCGGCGCGCGGCTGCCTCACAGGCAAAGGCGATGATGCGCCTGATCGGCAAATAGAAGGCTGCGCAGCAAGTCTCTGCCGCGCAGCCGGTGTTTAGCGCGGGTTCCTAAGCGTAGGGCGCAAGAAAACCGCGGATTGCCTCGATTTCGTTGGGGCGAATATCGTGCCCGCCAGGATGCCATTCGAGCGTGACCTCGGCATTCTGCCGCATAAAGTAATCGGCAAGCGTTTTCGTGACCGGTGCGGGTGCGATCGGATCGCGTTCGCCCGCCGTGATCAGCACGCGCTTGCCCTCCAGCCTTGCATTATCCTTCGGCTGGAACGGAATCAGCGGATGCATCAGCACGGCCGCATCGAAGAGATTGCCATGCTCGATCAGCACATTGGCAAGAATGTTCGCCCCGTTGGAAAAGCCGAGGCCAATAACCTGCGACGCGCCATATTCCGCCGCCAGTTCCGAGACATACGTCGCCATCTTTTCCGTCGCCCGGGCAAGATCGACCACGTCATAGACGCCTTCGCCCGTCCGGCGGAAGAAACGTGCCGCACCATATTCCGAGACATCGCCGCGCGGCGAAACGATGGTTGCATCCGGCAGCAGGCGAGCGGCGAAATCGAAGAACTGGTTCTCGTCGCCGCCGGTGCCGTGGAAGGTGAAGAAAATAGGCTTGCCGGATGCACCGGCCTTCAGCCGGTGCACATAAGTCGTATCGGTCATGATATCTCTCCCGGGTTAGCCTTCCAGCGGCTCGAGATGCTGCTCGATCAGGCCACGCAGATGCGCATGCTGTTCGGGCAGCTTCAGTGCTTCGCCAAGATGGGCCGTATCCTCGTCGCGGTCGAAGCCTGGTTCGTTGGTGGCGACTTCGAACAGCACACCGCCCGGCGTGCGGAAGTAGATCGCCCAGAAGTAGTCGCGGTCGATGACCGGAGTGACCTGATAGCCTGTATCCATCAGCGCCTGGCGCACTTCGAGCTGCTTTGCGCGGTTCTCGACGGCAAAGGCGACATGGTGGACGGAGCCGGCGCCCGGCAGCGCCCGGTTGATGTCCGGCATGGTTTCGAGGTCGACATAATCGGCACCGTTGCCGCCGGGAATGGCAAGCCGCTTGATGCCGTCATGCGTATCGACCACCTCATAGCCCATGTACTTCAACAGCTCGGCAGTAGCGCCGTCATCCCTGAGCCGCATGGCAACGGAGTGGAAGCCTCGGATGGCATGTTCGGCATCGACGCCGCCATGCGTCCAGGGCTGACGCTTGTCGTCCTTGACCTCGACGAGCGCGAAGCCATCGCCGTCGGGGCCGGCGAAATGCAGGCGCTTCTGGCCGAAGGATTCGTCGGCCTTCAGGCCCTGGACACCGTGTTGGCCAAGCCGTTCGGTCCAATAGCCGATGGCGCCTTCCGGAATGGAGTAGACCGTATTGCCGACTTCACCGGTGCCCGGGCGGCCGCGCGCCATCTTCGGAAACGGGAAGTAGGTCATGATCGTGCCGGGTGTACCGATTTCGTCGCCATAGTAGAGGTGATAGACATCGGGAGCGTCGAAATTCACCGTCTTCTTGACGCGGCGAAGGCCGAGCGTATCGGTGAAGAACTTGTTGTTGGTCCGGGCGTCTTCCGCCATCGAGGTGACGTGGTGAAGACCTTTGATCTGGTTGAGCATCTTAAACCCCTTGTCTCGCCTGCACCGGCAGGCATTTCTCATGGGCAAAGATGGTCTTGTCGGCCGCGTTTCGATAGCCCTCAATAGCCAAACGGATTGTCTTCAATGAGTGAACGAGAAATTCTAATCGTTCACACAAACACCGTGTCGCCCTTCATCTCTTGCTTCTAAACAGGAGCAGCATTACCTTTTAAGCTAGACAGTCTAGCTAGCGGGGATTCGATGAATTGGCCATTGCAGGATGCAAAGAACCAGTTTTCCAAAGTCGTACAGAAAGCCCGCAGCGAAGGGCCGCAAATCGTCACCTTGCGCGGCGAGCCCGCGGCGGTCGTTCTGTCTGCCGAAGACTATGATGCACTTCTGGCTGGCAAACCAAGCCTTGCCGATGATCTACTGGCGGGGCCGGCTTGGGACAACGAAATGGCTGAGGCCGTATCTAAGCGAGATAAAACGCCAAGCCGGGATGTTCTTTTCTGATGTATCTGGTCGATACCAATGTCGTATCGGAAATCCGGCGCGGCAATTCCCAAGCGATTACGTGGCTGCGCTCGGTCGATCCCTCCACTATCTATCTGAGTGTCATCACACTTGGAGAGATCATGCGCGGGATTGCGCTCAAGCGAAAATCGGACCCGCGTACCGCAACACATCTGGAAGAATGGTTGCGCAAGCTCCGGCACGATCACCGCAATCGCATTCTTCCCATTACCGATCAGATTGCGGTCGAATGGGGACGTATCGCGGCACAGCGACCGCGTGGTGACGCCGATGGGATCATCGCGGCAACGGCGATCGTTCATGACCTCATCGTCGTCACCCGCAACATCGGCGATTTCGACGACACCGGCGCTTTAATCGTCAACCCCTGGGATCAAGCGCCTTACTGAGCATCCGGATTGCTTGGCAGCGCCCAATCGATCGGATCCCGGCCATGCTCGGCCAGATAGGCATTGGCCTTGGAGAAATGCCGGCAGCCGAGGAAGCCGTTATGGGCCGACAGCGGCGAAGGATGCGCCGCCTTCAGCACCAGATGGCGGTCGGTATCGACGAAAGCGGCCTTCTTCTGCGCATAGGAGCCCCAGAGCATGAAGACGACGCCATCGCATTCGTCGTTGACCCTGCGGATGACGGCGTCGGTGAAGCGCTCCCAGCCCTTGCCCTGATGCGACGCGGCCTGGGATTCCTCCACCGTCAGCACGCTGTTAAGCAGAAGCACGCCCTGCTTCGCCCAGCTTTCCAGAAAGCCATGGCGCGCCGGCGGGATGCCGAGATCGGTTTCCAGTTCCTTGTAGATATTGACCAGCGATGGCGGAATGCGCACGCCGGGGCGCACGCTGAAGCAGAGCCCGTGTGCCTGCCCGAAACCATGATAGGGATCCTGCCCGAGAATGACCACCTGCACCTCGTCGAGCGGCGTCAGATCCAGCGCCCGGAAATACTCGCTGCCCCGGGGAAAGATCACCTTGCCGCGCTGCTTTTCCTCGACGAGAAAAGCCTTGAGCTGCTGCATGTAGGGGCTTTCGAACTCCGGAGACAGCGCCTCTTTCCAGCTCTCCTCCAGCTTTATGTTCGCCTCAGCCATCGTCTCGGGCCTCCGTCTGTTGCCAGCATGTCGATTGAGAATGAAAGAGCCGGCGTGTCAAGAAAATGGCAGAGGCTGCGCAAGAGAGATCACAGTTTTTGGAAGTGGTGTGGCCTGCCTCCAGGTTGTCTCGTAAATGACGTAGTAATAACGGCAGGACACGCAAACATTGACAAGGCCACTCGCTTCCGCCAATGGAAGCCATCTCAATTTTCCGACCGGTGTCTCATGCTTCCCTTGCATTCCCTTGGCGAGCGCATCGTTGTGCTCGGCCCTTCCAATGCCGGCAAATCAACCCTGGCCGTCGCCCTTTCTAAAAAGCTGGGTTTTCCGGCTATACACCTAGATCAGCTTCATCACCTCCCCCATACCGATTGGCAACAGCGCCCTGAAGCGGAATTCGCTGCGCTTCACGACGCGGCGAGTCTGGGCGACCAATGGATTATGGAAGGCAATTATACGCGTCTGATGCCGCAACGTTTGGCCCGCGCTACGGGCGCCATTCTCATCACCTCCAATCATTGGCTGCGCTTTTCCCGCTATCTGAAGCGGACCCTGATCAACCGCTCAGATCGCGCAGGCCATCTCGAAGGCGCCAAGGACAGCGTTAAATGGGAAATGATTCACTGGATACTCGTGAAGACCCGCAACAGCGGCGCTAAATATGCAAAAATCCTCCAGGAATGCGGGTTGCCAATGGTGGAATGCCACACAGCGGAGGCGCTCAATAGCCTTTATCGCGCTTGGGATCTGCCGAGCAGGCGATAGGCTCAAGCGGACGTTGCTAGCGATTGCGTCCTCACGCCCGTCGAGATCAGCAAAGCGTTGCGTTCGGCGTCAGGCATGGCGCGCACCCGTCGCCTCACCGTGAGTCGGATCGCAGCAAATCCGGCCAGCATCAGCACCACTTTGCTGCCGATGCCGAAGGCCGTCATCACGACCGCCCATGTGGATAGATCAAAGGCGATCGCAACGAAAGCATTGAGCGCAGCAGACACGAACATCAGGCCAGCCCAGGCGAAGCCAACATAGGTGGCGACGTCCGATGCGACCGACCGCGCGATGGCCGGCAGATACCGATTCATCCAACCGCGCTTGAGCATCACGACGCCGACAATCGAATAGATGACGCTCGGCTTGAACAGCACGAAGCGTGGATCATCCGTCAACAGTGTTGCCGCGCCGGCGGCAATGACCAGAAAAAGGCTCAGCCACTCCATAGCGTCGATAGGCTTGCCTCGAATGAACTGAATTCCGATTTGGAGAAGACCAAGCATGATCGCCAAGCATGCCGACAGGGTCGCATTATGCGTCAATGACAGCAAAACGACGAAAAACAGGCTGGAGGCCAGGTCGGCAAGCAGCAGCCTTGCTGCATCGAAAAAGCTTCTCACCGCACCTGGCCCTCATTGCGACGCTAGCAAAGGTTCATAAAGCCCCAGACCACCATTATCAAGGAGATAGCCCGTAATCACCTTCTCCAGTCACCCCTTGATCTGTACCATCTGCGGATCATAAAGCGGCTTCAGCGACACCTGGCATGGCACGCGGCTCTGCGCGACATCAAGCTCATAGCGCCCCGAAAGCACGAAATCCTCCGTCACGCCGCCGGGATCGCGGACATAGCCGTAGCCGATCGCCTTGCCGATCGTGTAGCCGTAGCCGCCGCTCGACAGCCAGCCCACACGCTGGCCGTCGCGATAGATCGTCTCGCGGCCGAGCAACACGGTTTCGGGATCGTCGGGCACGAAGCAGGCAAGCATCTTCTTCACGCCGGACGCCAGCTGCCGCTCGATCGCCTCCCTGCCGCGAAATGCAATATCCTTTTTCGTCTTCACCGCCCAGGCAAGCCCGGCTTCGACAGGCGTGTGATCCGGCCCGATATCCGAGCCCCAGGCGCGATAGCCCTTTTCCAGCCGGCAGCTTTCGATGGCGCGATAGCCGGCATTGATAAGGCCGTGCTCGCGGCCGGCGGCCATCAGGACGTCATAGACGGTGGCCGCATATTCCACCGGCACATGCAGCTCATAGCCGAGTTCGCCGACATAGGTGATGCGCAGCGCCCGGACAGGACAGCCGGCGATACCGACGGTGCGAACCTTGCCGAAGGGAAATGCGGCGTTGGAAACGTCCGCCGAGGTCACGGCCTGCAATATCTCCCGCGACTTCGGCCCCATCAGCGACAGGACCGAGTAGGCCGAGGTCACGTCCACCAATTCGGCATGCATTTCCGGCGGGATATTGCGGGCGATCCAGTCGAAGTCATGGGTCGCGAAGCCCGTGCCGGTGGTGATGTAAAACTCGTTCTCGGCAATGCGGGCGACCGTGACATCGCATTCGATGCCACCACGGTCGTTGAGCATCTGGGTGTAAGTCAGGGCGCCGACAGGCTTGGCGACGTCGTTGGAAGCGATCCAGGATATCGCCGCCTCGGCATCCCTGCCCTTCAGCACGAATTTGGCAAAGGAGGTCTGGTCGAAAATGACGGCCGCCTCGCGCACCGCCTTATGTTCCCGGCCGACGGCGTAGAACCAGTTCTGCCGTCCATAGGTGTACTCGTCCTTCGGCTCCTCGCCGGCAAAGAGATCGGCAAACCAGTTCGGCCGCTCCCATCCGAGTTTTTCGCCGAAGCAGGCTCCCTGCGCCTTCAGGCGATCATAGAGCGGCGACTTGCGGCAGGGCCGGCCGCTGGAATGCTCCTCGAACGGCCAGGCCATGGTATAGTGCTTGCCATAGGCTTCCAGCGTCCGCGTGCGCACCCAGTCGGTGTCGAAATGCGGGCGACCGAAGCGCCTGATATCGACAGGCCAGAGATCGTAGGGCGGCTCGCCCTTGGCAACCCATTCGGCAAGCGCCATACCGGCCCCGCCCGCCGAGGCGATGCCGAAGGCATTGAAGCCGGCGCCGACGAAGAAATTCCTCAGCTCCGGCGCCTCGCCGAGAATGAAATTGCCATCGGGGGTAAAACTCTCCGGCCCGCACAGCAGCTGCTTGATGCCGGCCGTCTGCAGCGCGGGCACACGCACCAGCGCCTGCTCCATGATCTGCTCGAAATGATCGAAATTGCTGTCGAGCAGCGTGTAGTGGAAATCCTTCGGAATGCCGTCGAGCGCCCAGGGGATGGGATTGGGCTCATAGCCGCCCATGACCAGCCCGCCGACCTCTTCCTTGTAATAGGTCAGCCGGTCCGGATCGCGCAATGTCGGCAGGTTGGAGGGCACGCCGAAGGATTCGGTGATGAGATATTGATGCTCGACCGAGACGAGCGGCACGTTAACGCCGAAGCGGCTTGCAAATGTCCGTGTCCATTGTCCCGCACAGACGACGACGCGCTCGCATTCGATGCGGCCTTTCTCGGTGATGACAGCGCGGATCCGGCCCTTGTCGATTTCCAGATCGAGAACCTCGGTATCCTCGAAGATCGAGACACCGCTCATGCGGGCGCCCTTCGCCAGTGCCTGCGTGATATCCGAGGGATTGGCCTGCCCGTCGGTCGGCAGGAAGGCGGCACCGACGAGATCGTCGACATCCATCAGCGGCCAGAGATCCCGCGCCTCCTGCGGCGTCAAAAGATACATCTGCAGGCCGAAGGATTGCGCCGTCGTCGCCTGCCGCTTCACCTCCGTCCAGCGTTCCTCATTGCAGGCAAGGCGCAGGCCGCCATTCATCTTCCAGCCGGTGGCAAGCCCCGTCTCCGCTTCGAGTTTCTTGTAGAGATCGACGGAATAGCCGAGCATCTGCGTGATATTGGCGCTGGTGCGCAGCTGGCCGACAAGTCCGGCGGCATGGAACGTGGTGCCCGAGGTCAGCTTCTTGCGCTCCAGCAACACGGTATCGGTAAAGCCGAGTTTACCGAGATGGTAAGCGGTCGAGCAGCCGATAATGCCGCCGCCGATGACGACGGTCTTTGCGGTAGCAGGCAGTTCCTTCATCATCTCACCTCAAGAATTGCGAAAATCCTGCCAGGCGCTTTCGAAGCGCCTGAGATTTTGAGCTGTATAGGAAGAATAATCGAATTCGATGTCGGAATGGATTTCCGAAACCATGCTCCACATCGTCTCACGCAGCAGTGAAGCGCATTTCATCGCCCGATAGCGCCGACGCAGACCGTCGCCAATGGGAGCTTCATAATAAGCCTCCAGCATCGCCTCTTCCTGCGCTTCCGAGAATTCATTGTTGGAGGCAAGGCCACCAAGATCGAAAAGCGGCGTGTTGAAACCGGCATAATCCCAATCGATCAGCCAGAGCCGTTTGCCGTCATCGAGGAAATTCGCCGCCAGCAGATCATTGTGGCCGAAGGCGATTTCGAAAGGTCCGGCTGCGCGCTCCAGCCGCTCGGCAATATCCAGAAAGGAAGTCAGCCGCGGCTCGTGGCGACTATCGCCGTCCTTTAGAAGAGCCGCATAGTCCCGGACCACATGAAAGACCCAGAAGATGGCCGCCGGTCCGCGAAAATGCCGGGCGACGTCCCGATGACAGGACCGGACAAGCGGCACGACCCGGCTCATCACGGATGGATTTCTTATATCATCGGCGGACAGCGGTTTTGCATCGATATAATCCAGCACCAGTATGCCGGGCTCGTGGTGAACGACTGCAGGCGAAAGACCGGCGGCATGTGCAGCCCTGCTTGCCGCCACCTCGTTTGTGCGGCTGATGTGGTGAACGGGAATGTCCGATCCGAGCCGCACGACGAAGCGACGACCGTCATTACCGACCAGATAGTTGCGATTGGTAATGCCGCCGACAAGCGGTTCGATGTCGATCGGCCCGTTCCAGATGCTGAGAGAATGTATCCAGTCTTCCGCCGTCGCAGTCATTCCCCCTCCGGTCCTGCTGCTGAGCATCCTTCGGATCTGAAAAGTTCCTCACAAACGCAATGCTGTCAAGATGCGACCCACAAAATGAAACGAATGTTTGGCTTTTTGTTGGAATCGAGGAGCCAACTCCCATCGGATGACTATGGATATTCTGAAGACTGCGCTTCACCATAGGTGAGATTTGCCATAAAAAACTCAGGCGCGAGGCAACCGGACAAAGGTTGCGCGCATTATGGCCCCTGCGGCAACCGAACTAGCCGGTCGGAGGCCCGAAAATTTGGGATCGATACCCACAACAGGATCAGGAATCATGCCGGGCACATCCCAGCCACCGCTGCACTCCAACCATCGCGAGCGCGAGATTCTGGAAGAGCTGCGCCTTGCCGGCGGCGCAAGCCGCATACAATTCCTGGCCGAACGGCTCGGCGTCTCCGAAGAAACCATCCGCCGCAATATCCGCAGCCTTGAGGCCAACGGGCTCGTGACCAAGGTGCATGGCGGGGTCCACATCAAGGATTCGATGATCGAGCCGCCGCTGCATCTGCGGATGAACGAGAATGCGGAAGCCAAGCGGATGATCGCCGCCTCGGTCGCCGCGATGATCGAAGATGGCGATGCGCTCTTCCTTGACGTCGGTTCGACTACCGCCTTCATCGCCGCGGCCCTGCAGAAACATCAGAATCTCTTCGTCGTCACCAATGCCGTCGCCGTTGCCCATGCGCTTGCCACACGCAACGGCAACCGCGTCTTCTTTGCGGGCGGAGAACTGCGCGGTCACGATGGCGGCACCTTCGGCATGGAAGCGGCCAATTTCCTGCGCCGCTTCAATGTGCGCCACGCGATTCTTTCGGTCGGTGCCATCAACGCTGCCTCGGGCTTCATGCTGCACGATCTGGAAGAAGCGGAATATTCGCGGGAAGCGGCCGGCCGCGCCGAAAACTGCATCATCGTTGCCGATAGTGCCAAGTTCGGCCGCAGTGCGCCGATCGTTTTGAATGAGCCGGAAAATTTCAACGTTCTGGTGACGGACGAACAACCGCCGGCAGACATTCGCGCCATGCTGGAGCGCAACGAGATCGAGCTCATTATCGCCAACCGGCAACGGGTAGAGCGGCGATAACAGGTTCGCCGTTATTCAGCCCTTGCACATCGCCTCCAGCGTCTGGGCGGCCTTGCTCGCATGCCGTTCCTTGTGGCGCAGCAGTCGGAAACTGCGGGCGGGGAGGTCGAAGGTGGCCTGAACCAGCAGCCCCTGTCCGAGATAAGCTCTTGCCGCGGCACTGGAAATGGCGGCAGCGCTTTGCCCCGCGCAGACTGCGGAGAGCACTGCCTCATTGGAAGGAAGGACCAGCGTCACGTCGAGATCGCGCGGCGAAGCGCCAAGCCTGGCAACCGCATTCTCGAATTCGGAACGCGTACCCGACCCCTCCTCCCGCATCACCCAGGATGTTCCGCTTGCGAGCTCGGCGGCGGTGAGGTTACGTCCGTCCGCCCAGGGATGGCGCGGCGGGACGACGATGACAAGCGCATCCTGCGCAACGATCCTCATCGACAGCGCCGGCGCATCCACCTCACCCTCGATGAAACCCAGTTCGGCCGCACCGTCGATAACCGCCTCGGTGACGGTGCGGGTATTGCCGATCGTGAGATCCAGCTCGATGCCGGGATAATCGCGGCGAAACCGCATCAGCAAGGGTGGCAGCCAATAGCTGGCGATGGTCTGGCTTGCACAGAGGCTGAGCCGGCCGCGCTGCAATCCGCCGAGTTCGGACAGCATGAGTTCCGCCGAGCGTACGCGCGCGAGCGTCGCCCTCGCTTCTCCGAGGAAGGATCGGCCCGTCTCTGTCAGCTCGATCCGTCGGCCGACGCGATGAAACAGCTCCACGCCGTAATAAGCCTCAAGGTTTTTGATCGCCGAACTGACGGCGGAAGGCGTCAGGTTGATGGCTTCCGCGGCATTGGTCAGATGTTCTCGTTCGGCAACGGCGACGAAAATTGCGAGCTGTTCGAAGGTCATGGGAAATCATTCTAATTTATCGAATGATACATAGGATAATATTCGATGGATGTCGACATCGGCAGATGAGACTTTCCAACCGTTAGGAATCATCAGAAACGAATGACGGCACGCGATGTCTCTGGCTCAACGCACAAACGAAATTCTCCCCGGCCTCGCGCTCAGCTCGGCGATAGCGCTTCTGGCCTACGCCGCCGAACACGTGGAAACCGGTCTTCTCGGCGGGCGGTGGATCGAAAGCCTGGTGCTTGCCATCGCCCTTGGGATTGTCGTCTGCACGATCAAGCCGCTAAAGCCGGCCATGAAGCCGGGCATCGATTTCAGTGCCAAACTCCTTCTGGAAATCGCCATTGTCCTTCTCGGCGCCTCCATCAGCCTTTCGGCGATCCGCGGCGCCGGTATCTGGCTGATCGCCGGCATCGCCATCGTCGTCGTGCTGTCGATCGCCGTCACCTATTTCATCGGCCGGGCGCTTGACCTGCCGCCGAAGCTTGCAACGTTGATCGCCTGCGGCAACTCGATCTGCGGCAATTCCGCCATCGTCGCCGTGGCGCCGGTGATCGAGGCTGACTCGCAGGAGATCGCCGCCGCGCTGGCCTTCACCGCCGTGCTCGGCATTGCCGCCGTATTTCTGCTGCCGCTTTTTTATTTCCACTTCGGCATGAGCGCGCCGCAATACGGAACTCTCGCCGGACTGACGGTCTATGCCGTGCCGCAGGTGTTGGCGGCGACCGCCCCTGTCGGCCTGCTCGCCGTCCAGACCGGCACGCTCGTCAAGCTGGTGCGCGTTCTGATGCTGGGCCCGGTCATCTTTCTGCTCGGCATCCTCACCAAGACCGAGACGACAGCGCCGGACGATCGCCACGGCGATCATCATTCGCTGGTCCCCTGGTTCATCTGCGGCTTTCTAGGACTTATGGCACTTCGCTCGTTCGGGCTCATTCCCGATGCATTGGTGGCGCCTATGCAAACGGTTTCCGGCGTTCTCACCGTCATCGCCATGGCGGCTCTCGGCCTGTCGGTGAACATCCGCTCCGTCGCCCATGCCGGCGGCAGGGTGATCGCGGCAGCGACGCTATCGCTTTTGGCGCTTGGCGCCATCAGCTACGCTCTGATCATCGCCCTGCAGATCCAATAGCATGGAACCCAACCATCGGCCGAGGATCAGCTCCGGCTCGGTGGTTCGGCAGATTTCAGCAAAGCCGCGGTCTCGCTTTCGCAAGAAGGATAGCCGATGGCATAGCCCTGAAGCTCATCGCAGCCGACCTCGGCCAGAACGCGCGCATGATCCTCGGTCTCCACCCCTTCGGCGACCACCTCGACATTCAATGCGCGGGCGATTTCAACGATCGAGCCGACAAGGCGACGCTGCTCCTCGGACACTGTTACGGCGGTCACCAGCTGCCGGTCTATCTTCAGCCGCTTCGGCTTCAGCTTGACGAGCCCGATCAACGAAGCATGACCCGAGCCGAAGTCGTCGATCTCGATATCGATCCCCATCGCCTTGATACCAGCGATATTGGCAAGCACCACCTCGTCCGGCTCATCCAGAAAGATGGTCTCCACCAGTTCGAAGGCGATGGCGCCACGCGGTATTCTGAGCGCACGCAATCCATCGATCAGATCTGGATCGGCAAGGCGGCGGCCGGAGATGTTGACCGCGATGCGGGGCGGCGAAAGTCCCCGCGAAGCCCAGGCCGCCCGATCCGCCAACGCGCGCTTCAACACCGCCGCGTCGATCTCCGGTGTGACTCCATATTCATCGGCGACCTTGAGGAAGGCAACGGGACTGAGCAACCCCCTTACCGGGTGGCGCCAGCGCGCCAGCGCCTCCAGTCCGACGATGCGGCGGGTCTGCGCATTCACTTGAATCTGATAGAAGGGTTCGATCTGCCGCAGCATCGGCGCCAATCGCAACTCGTCGGCCAGACGTCGCTCGGCATGCAGGTCGGACTGGAGCTGCGGCGTGAAAAACTCCACGCGGTTGCGGCCGAGTTTCTTGGCCTGAAAAAGGGCGACGTCGGATTCCGCCAGAAGATTGCCGGTGCCGCTCGTCTCGCCTACCGCCACGCCGATGGATGCGCCGATCTTCAGCATCTCGTTGCCGAAACGCACTTCCCGGCGCAAGCGCGATAAAATATCGTCGGCGATCGCCTGGAGCCTTTCGATACTGCCGATATTGACCAGCACCGCCACGAATTCGTCGCCGCCGATCCGGGCAACGACGTCATTGGGGGTGATCGCTCCTGAAATGCGCGCAGCCGCGCTTTGCAGCGTGGCATCGCCGGCCGCATGGCCCCATTTGTCGTTGATCTCCTTGAATCCATCGAGATCGATATGGAGTATCGCCAAGGTTGCGACAGAGGCGTCGTTGCGCAGCTCGGCCAGACGGCGGTCGAAATAGCGGCGGTTCGGAAGACCCGTAAGATAATCGTGATCGGCGGCATGCTCTATTCGCGCGCGACTATGCTCCAACGCAACGGCACGCGCTTCGGCGATAGCCTTTTGATCGGACAGCTCCCGATTGAGCTGAACGTCGGCAGTGACGTCCCACTCCGCGCCGATGAAGGAAGGCGCCCCCTTGGCATCTTCATAGTAATGCGCGCGCGAACGCAGATGGCGCACCTCGCCTCCCGGCAGGATGATGCGGAACTGGGAGTTATAGAAACCCTTCCTGGCCAGCGCGGTATCGAAGTCTTGGATGGCCCTTTCGACATCCTGCGGATGCAAGGCGTTCATCCAGACGTCCGACGAGACCCGGCGCTCTTGGAGTCCGGTCCCGTAGAGCTTGTGCATCCGCTGGTCCCAGAGCAGTTCCTGCTCGTTGACATTATGCTGCCAAACGCCGATTTGAGATGCCTCCAGCGCCAGCTCCAGCCTTCTTAAAAGGTCCTGGAACTCTTCTTCGCTTCGCCCTGATGTCGTCCCTGCCAAAGAGCTCCACCCCCTTCGGAAACTGAAGAGACTAGCCAACCGCAGCCAATGATAGTTGCACTACTCCCTTTCGCGAACTTTAATGGCTATGCAAGCTACCCAAATTAACAGCAGCGCCCCCAATCCCTGCGCCCGCCATGCCTGTCAGTGATTATGCCTGGGCGGATTGGCAGCGATGCCGCGGAAATCGGCAGCGCCATCGAGCACCGCTCCATCGGAAAGCTGCGTGACCGAACGTCGATAGATGCGCTGCCACGGCGTCGCATCCGCCGGCACCGCCGGAATACCCTCGCCCTTCCGGCGTGCAATCTCCGCCTCTTCCACCAGCATGTCGCAGCGTCCCTGGTTGAAATCGATGCGGATGATGTCGCCAGTCCTGAGCCAGGCAAGGCCGCCACCGGCCGCGCTTTCCGGCGACGCGTTGAGGATCGAAGGGCTGTCGGCAGTACCGGATTGACGTCCATCGCCGATCGTCGGTAGGCTGCGGATACCCCGCTTCAAGAGCGCGTCGGGTGGCTGCATGTTGACGACCTCGGCCGATCCCGGCCAGCCGATCGGCCCGGCGCCACGAATGACGAGAATGGTCCTTTCGTCGATACCGAGATCGGGATCGTTGATGCGCTTGTGATAATCCTCCGATCCATCGAAGACCACGGCCCGCCCCTCGAACACCCCCTCGTGCCCCGGCTCCTGCAGATAGCGGCTGCGGAACTCTTCCGAGACGACGCTCATCTTCATGATGGCGAAATCGAAGAGATTGCCCTTGAGAACGAGGAAGCCGGCGCGCTCCTTCAGCGGCTCGGCGAAAGGACGAATGACATCGCGATCGGTCGCCTCGCGGCCCTTCAGGTTCTCCGCCATGGTCCGGCCCGTGACGGTCGGACAGCCGCCGTCGAGCTTGCCGGCCTGCAGCAGCTCCCACATGACGGCCGGAACGCCGCCGGCGCGATGGAAGCGCTCGCCCAGATACGCGCCCGCCGGCTGCACATTGGCGAGCAGCGGAATGTCGAAGCCATGTACCTGCCAGTCGTCGGGATAAAGCTCGACGCCGGCGTGCTTGGCCATGGCGGCGAGATGCGGCTGCGCATTGGTGGAGCCGCCGATGGCCGAATTGACCCTTATGGCATTGAGGAAGGCTTCGCGCGTCAGCACATCCGAGGGCCTGATATCCTCCAGCACCAGTTCCACGGCCCGCCGTCCGGTGCGGTAAGCCATCTGACCGCGCTCGCGATAGGCGCCGGGAATGGCGGCACAGCCGGTCAGCGACATGCCGAGCGCTTCGGCCATGGCATTCATGGTCGAGGCGGTCCCCATCGTGTTGCAATGGCCGATCGAAGGCGCCGAGGCAAGGGAAGCCTCCATGAACTCCTCCTCGTCGATCTCGCCCGCCGCCAGCTTGCGGCGCGAACGCCAGATCACCGTGCCGGAGCCGGCAAGCTCGCCCTCATGCCAGCCATCGAGCATCGGACCGCCGGAGAGAACGATCGCCGGTATATTGACGGTCGAAGCCGCCATCAGCGCCGAGGGCGTGGTCTTGTCACAGCCGGTGGTCAGCACGACACCGTCGAGCGGATAGCCGTAGAGCACTTCGACGAGACCGAGATAGGCGAGATTGCGATCGAGCGCCGCCGTCGGACGCTTGCAGTTCTCGAATATCGGGTGGGTCGGAAACTCGATCGGAATGCCGCCTGCATCGCGAATGCCGTCGCGCACGCGCTTCGCAAGATCGAGATGATGACGGTTGCAGGGCGTAAGATCGCTGCCGCTCTGGGCAATGCCGATGATCGGCTTGCCGGAGCGCAACTCCTCCGGCGTGATGCCGTAGTTCATGAAGCGCTCGAGATAAAGCGCCGTCATATCGATATGATCGGGATTGTCGAACCAGTCCTGCGACCGCAGGCGACGCTTGGATGCACCCTTATCGCTCATCTCTTTCTCAAGCCTTTCCTCGGGCATTCTTGTCTTCCAGATGCTGCAGCAAACCGCTGTGATCCTGCTCGCCGCCGCCATTCTCGACAAATTCTGCAAACTCGGCTCGGACGGCTTCGGTCAGCGGCAGATGAAGCGACAGATTCTGGGCCGCCGCCAGCGCCGTATCGAGATCCTTCAATTGATTACGGGCAGTGCCGCCCGGCTCGAAGTTGCGCTCGATCATGCGCTGACCATGCAACTCCAGAATCCGGCTTTCCGCAAAGCCGCCGCGAATGGCGTCCCGAAACGCCTCGCGCGAACCGCCGCCGGCCTCCACCAGCAGCATCGCTTCCGCGACCGCGCCGATGGTGACGGCGACGATTTGCTGATTGCCGAGCTTTGCGAGTTGGCCGGTACCGCTGGGGCCGACGCGGGTTAC
The DNA here is from genome assembly GCF_003024605.1 of Rhizobium sp. JAB6. Taxonomy (GTDB): domain Bacteria; phylum Pseudomonadota; class Alphaproteobacteria; order Rhizobiales; family Rhizobiaceae; genus Rhizobium. The sequence goes on from NZ_PYJQ01000009.1 coordinate 852,140, forward strand.
ACGTCCGAGCGGCGCCATGATATCACGAACGCTATCGATGACAGCGCCATCGCCGCCAGCCATTATCGCCAGCGTCCCGGCGGCCGCTCCCACCACGCCGCCGGAGACCGGCGCATCGATATGCCGGATGCCGCGCTCGGCGAGTTTGAAGGCGTGCTCGCGGGCAACGGCCGGCGATATCGAGCTGTTGTCGATCACGATCGTTCCAGCCTCCAGCACATCGGCGACACCGCTGCCGAACAGGATTTCGCCAACGGCGCCGCCATTCGTCAGCATGGTGAAAAGAACGGATGCTCCTCGCGCAGCCTCGACAGCAGTATCGGCAACCGTCGCACCATCGGCAGCCAGAGGTTCGGCCTTGCTCCGGTCGCGATTCCAGACGGCCACCGTAAAACCGGCGGCAAGCAGCCGCCGCGCCATGGGTGCGCCCATCAATCCCGTTCCGAGAAAAGCTATCTTCCTGCCGTGCATAAACTATCCTCCGAATTGGAACGCATCGGACACCGAAAAAATAACAGAGCCTTTTCGCCGTGCGGATGAGCCGAGAATCTTCCGGTTACGATGGCCTCAACTCCCAAATTCCACGGGCGCCTCCCCGCCCGATGTACGTCAGTCAACTCCTCCAACAGCTTGATAAACCTCTGGTGCCAGCATGCAAAGGAAATCGGCGGCCGCGCAGCAAATTCTTCGAAATAGGGAGGAATTAGCTATGCGAAAATATAAACATAGAAAAGGCGGGGCCTTTCGGTCCCGCCCTGGCATGTCGAGTACTGGAGTTAAGTCTCGGCACGGCCCTATTCGGCGGCGATCGGGAGTACCTCCGCCGAATGTTCGTTATCGTTATGCGGGTGCTGCTTCAGCGGACGATTGCCCGTGACGCTGCGGATCAGCACGTAGAAGACCGGCGTCATGAAAATGCCGAAGAAGGTCACGCCAATCATGCCCGAGAACACCGCGATACCCATGGCAGCACGCATTTCGGAACCGGCACCGGTCGAGGTGACCAGCGGCACGACACCCATGATGAAGGCCATGGAGGTCATCAGGATCGGGCGCAGACGCAGGCGGCTGGCTTCGATCGCCGCCTGGACCGGGGTGCGGCCCTCGAATTCCAGCTCGCGGGCGAATTCCACGATCAGGATCGCGTTCTTTGCCGATAGACCGACGAGCACCACCAGGCCGATCTGGGTGAAAATGTTGTTGTCTCCACCCGTCAGCCAGACGCCGGTCAGCGCCGCCAAGACACCCATCGGCACGATCATGATGATGGCGAGCGGCAAGGTCAGGCTCTCGTATTGGGCGGCCAGCACGAGGAAGACCAGAAGCAGCGCCAGCGGGAAGACGACGACGCTGGAATTGCCAGCCAGGATCTGCTGATAGGTCAAATCAGTCCATTCGAAGTCTATACCGGGGGGCAACGTCTCATGCAGAATCTTCTCGATGGCTGCTTGTGCCTGTCCCGACGAGTAGCCGGGCGCCGGGCCGCCATTGATGTCGGCCGCCAGAAAGCCGTTATAGCGGTTCGTGCGTTCAGGACCGGTCGTGGCATTCACCTTCAGCAGGGCTGAAAGCGGGATCATCTGACCCGATGCCGAACGAACCTTCAACTGGCCGATATCTTCCGGCTGAGCGCGGAACTTGGCATCGGCCTGCACGCGGACGCTGTAGGTGCGGCCGAAGGCGTTGAAGTCGTTCACATAGAGCGAACCGAGATAGATCTGCAGCGCCTGGAAGACGTCGGTGACGGAGACTCCGAGCTGCTCGGCCTTGGCGCGGTCGAGATCAGCAAAGAGCTGCGGCACGTTGATCTGGAAGCTCGAGAAGATGCCGGTGAGTTCCGGTGTCTGGTAAGCTTTGCCAATCACTGCCTTGGCCGCCTGGTCGAGCGCCTGGTTGCCGAGGCCGGCGCGATCCTCGATCTGCAGCTTGAAGCCGCCTGTCGTACCGAGACCATTGACCGGCGGCGGTGGGAACATGGCGATGAAGGCATCCTGGATGGCGCCGAACTTCTGGTTCAGTGCCATGGCGATCGCCCCGCCCGAAAGGTCCGGCGTCTTACGCTCATCGAAGTCCTTCAGCGTTACGAAAACGATGCCTGCGTTCGAGGAATTGGTGAAGCCGTTGATCGACAGGCCCGGGAAGGCGATCGCATTGGCGACGCCCGGCTGCTTCAGCGCGATATCAGTCATGCGCTTAATCACGCTTTCCGTACGGTCTAGGCTTGCGGCATCCGGCAACTGTGCGAAGCCGATCAGATACTGCTTGTCTTGCGACGGCACGAAACCGCCTGGAACCGTTGTGAATAGGCTGTAGGTCGCTCCCACCAGCGCGAAATAGACCACCATGACGATGCTCTTGCGCGACACCAGCCGGCCGACGCCCTTGCCGTAGTACTTCGAACCTGCTCCGAACGCCCGGTTGAAGCCACGGAAGAACCAGCCGAAGACCGCGTCCATGACCCTCGTTAACCGATCCTTCGGCGCATGATGGCCCTTCAGGAGCAGGGACGCCAGTGCCGGGGATAGGGTGAGCGAGTTGAAGGCCGAGATGACGGTCGAGATGGCGATCGTCAGTGCGAACTGGCGATAGAACTGGCCGGACAGGCCGGAGATGAAGGCGAGCGGCACGAAGACCGCGACGAGGACCAGCGCGATCGCGATGATCGGTCCGGAGACTTCCTTCATGGCCTTGTAGGTGGCGTCTCGCGGGCTGAGCCCGCTCTCGATATTGCGTTCGACGTTCTCGACCACCACGATCGCATCGTCCACGACGATACCGATCGCCAGCACCAGGCCGAACAGACTAAGCGCGTTGATCGAGAAGCCGAAGACATACATCACCGCAAAGGTACCGATGATCGATACTGGAACGGCGATCAGCGGGATGATCGAGGCGCGCCATGTCTGGAGGAACAGGATGACGACGAGGACGACGAGCGCGATGGCTTCGAGCAGCGTGTCGATCACCTTCTCGATCGAGGCGCGGACGAATTTCGTCGTATCGTAGACGATCTCGTACTTGACGCCCGCCGGCATGGCCTGCTGCAGCACATTCATGGTCGAGCGCACGTTGTTCGCGATCTCGATCGCGTTCGAACCGGGCGCCTGGAGGACGGCAACGGCGACGGCCGGCTTGCCGTCGAGCAGCGAACGCAGCGTGTAGTCTTCCGCACCGAGCTCGACACGAGCGACGTCGCGAAGGCGGGTGATCTCGCCATTGGCGCCCGTCTTGACGATGATGTTGCCGAACTCCTCAGGTGTGCGCAGGCGGCCCTGAGCATTGACGTTGAGCTGCAGATCTACGCCCGGCCGGCTGGGTGAGGCACCGATGATGCCAGCCGCGGCCTGGACGTTCTGGGAGCTGATCGCATTGCTGATGTCGCTGGCGGCAAGATTATGCTCGGCCGCCTTCTGCGGATCGATCCACACGCGCATGGAATAGTCGCCGGCGCCGAAGACCTGCACCTGTCCGACGCCCTCGATCCGGGCAAGCCGATCCTTGATGTTCAGGGTCGCATAGTTTCGCAGATAGGTGATGTCGTGGTCTGCCCCGTCCGAGACGAGGTTGACGACCATGATGAAGTCGGGCGAGCTCTTGACGGTCGTGATGCCGAGGGCACGGACTTCCGTGGGCAGGCGCGGCTCGGCTTGCGAAACGCGATTCTGCACGAGCTGCTGCGCCTTATCCGGATCGGTGCCGAGCTTGAAGGTGACCGTCACGTTGAGAACGCCGTCCGATGTCGCCTGGCTGGACATGTAGAGCATGCCCTCCACGCCGTTGATCTGCTCTTCGAGCGGCGTCGCCACCGTTTCGGCGATGACGGTCGGGTTGGCGCCCGGATAGGTGGCGCGCACGACGATCGACGGCGGCACGACCTCCGGATATTCGGAGATCGGCAGCGCTCTGAGGCCGATCAGGCCGGCGACCACGATGAGGACCGAAAGAACACCGGCAAAGACCGGGCGATCGACAAAGAATCTGGAGATGTTCATATCAAAGCCCCCTCCGGGGTGAGAACGGATGCAAAATTCCTGTCCGACGATTTGAGAGCCGCCGGCGGATCATGTGATTTCGGAATGCCGGCCTTCTGCCCACGGGCAGAAGGCGAAGTCTTACTGAGCGGTCGCGACCTTCTCCGCCAACTGCGGCGCAACGACTGCACCGGGACGGATGCGCTGCAGCCCGTTGACGACGATCTTTTCGCCGGCTTTCAGGCCGTTCTCGATCACTCGCTGGCCGTCGGTCAGCGATCCGAGCTGGACCTGCCTGTAATTGACCTTGTTCTCGCCATCCACGACGAAGACGAACTTCTTGTCCTGGTCGGTGCCGACTGCACGGTCGTCGATGACGATCTTATTCTCGGCTTTCGGCTGACCCATACGGACCCGCACGAATTGACCAGGGATAAGACGGCCGCCCGGATTATCAAAAACGGCGCGAACGCTGACGGTACCGCTTGCTGCATCGACCTCGTTGTCGATCAGCTGCAATTTGCCCTTGATCGGTGTGCCGTTGTCGCTTGCCGTACCGATCTGAACCGGGATCTGCTCGACTGGCGGAACAGCGCCTCCGGTTGTCGGCAGTTCGGCGAGAGCCTGGGTGACGGTCTGCTCGTTGGCGCTGAAGCTCGCATAGATCGGATCGACGGAAACCAGCGTCGTCAATGCCGGCGACGTAGAACCGGCAGCGACGAGATTGCCGACGGTGATGGCGATCTTGCCGACGCGGCCCGCGATGGGAGCACGGACCTGCGTATAGTCGAGGTTCAGCTGCGCGGTCTGCAGCGCCGCTTGCGCTGCCTTCAGATTGGCCTCCGCCTCGGCATAGTTGCTGGTGCGGGTGTCCACGTCGCTCTGCGAAATCGTCTTGCTGTCGAAGAGCTTCCGGCCGCGATCGACTTCGACCTTGGCAAGGTCGAGCTTGGCTTTGGCTGCTCCGACCTGGGCCTGTGCCTGAGCGACCGCCGCCTCATAGGGAGCCGGATCGATCGTGACAAGCAGGTCGCCCTGCTTGACCAGCGCGCCCTCGCGGAAATGCACCGATTGAATGGCCCCGGCGACACGCGGACGGACCTCGACGCGGTCGATGGCCTCGAGGCGGCCGGAAAATTCCTGCCAGGATGTGACGTCGCGCGGCTCGACGGCCGCAACCGTGACGGGAATAGCCGGCTTTGCGGCCGGGCTCGCCGCCTCGGTTGCCTGAGCGCCGCGTGGCAGCTCCAGATAGAAGGCCGCGCCGGCAACAGCCGCAGCAACACCCATGCCGGCGCCCCACAGGGCCCAGCGCTTATCGTTGGACTTCATGTCAGTCTCTCCTTTGGCCCCGTCTTGGGATACGGGACCGCAAATTCCTATCGTCTCAATAAAATCAGGGGCCGAAGCACCGCGCATCCGCGTGACCATCGCTCCGGTCTCATGCGCTCGACATCAGTCCAATCCGCGCTCATCCCTCGCGGACGGGACATCCTAGCCGATCAAGCCTGCACGTCTTCGACAAAACCCTTGAAACAACAGCAGATATCCTGCTGCCATGAAGGCCTGTCCTTCGACTGCCCGCCATAGAGGGTGGGCCAGCCTGTCCCGGCGGGAAGGACTTGCTGGCGAACACGGACGCCAGCCGCTTTCAGCCGGCTGCCGTATTCCATGCTCTCGTCGCGGAGCGGGTCGTCCTCGGCCGTGAGCACCAATGCCGGCGCGAGGCCCGAAAGCCGCGAACAGTATCGAGGCGCTGCATAGGGGTGACAGACACCGCCCAGGAAACCCAGGTAACGGTTCCAACCCTCCGTCCAGCGCTCGCGCATGCCGCTTTCCTCCGCCTGGAGGAAAGATTTCGACCCCATGAAGGGATCAAGCAAAGGCGATATCAGCACCTGCCCGTCCAACGAACCCGGTATCTGATCGCGCGCCTTTAAAGCAACGCCCGCTGCGACATTGCCACCCGATTCCTCTCCGGCGACAAACAGCAGCGATTTTTTCGCCCCACCCAGCGCAAGCATGTTCCGCTTGTTGCTGAGGTAGGCGAGAAGCCCGTAGGCGCATTCCAGCACCTTCGGAAAAGCATTCTGATTGCAGCTGGTATAATCCGCTGCAACCACGATGGCGCCGGCCTCGGCAAGGCTTGCCGCCACCGGTCTGTTCGTCGCGTGGTCGGTATCGAGAAAGGCTCCTCCGTGCAGGTAAAGCACCAGCGGCGCCGCCTTCTTCAAACCATCACCGTTGTAGATCCGAGCTGCCACCGGCCCCGTAGGCACGTTTTCCAGCACAACATCTTTCCACGGCGCACTCATCGACCCAAATCCCTGTCTGCTCGAGCGAATATGTCCCAATCCAAAAGCGGTTACCACGCTTTGCGATCATATTCCCGAAATGCGGTCTTCGGCGCCCCATGCCGCATTGCAACAAATTACGAAACAACATATTGTTATTCCGCTTTGAGAATAAGTAGCCTATATTCGATAAGACTATTCAGCATAACAAACAATCGGCCTCTTTCTTTTACGGCCGAGGGGCATCATGGAATGGACCAGTTGTCAGCAATGCGGGCATTCGCGCGTGTGGTGGAGACGGGTAACTTTACCCGCGCCGCGGCAGCCCTTTCCATGCCGAAGGCGACGGTGACGACGCTCATCCAGTCGCTTGAGGCACATCTGCACGCCAAACTTCTCAATCGCACGACACGGCGCGTCATGGTGACGACCGATGGCGCGCTTTATTATGAACGCGCCATTCAGATCCTCTCTGAGATAGAGGAGCTGGACGGCAGCATCAGCAATTCGCAGAGCCTGCCGAGCGGCCGTCTGCGCGTGGAAATGGCCGGCGCCTTCGCCGAGAAGATCGTCATGCCGGCGCTTTGCGATTTCCATCAGCGTTATCCCGATATCCACATCGATCTCGGCGTCGGCGACCGGCTGGTCGACTATCTCGCCGAAAATGTCGATTGCGCGCTGCGCGCCGGCATGCCGAGCGACCAGTCGCTGATCGCTCGCCGTGTCGGCGAGATCCACCTCATCACCTGTGCGGCACCTCTTTATATCGAGAAGCATGGCCTGCCGGAACGGCCGGAAGACCTGGAGACCAGCCACTATGCGGTCAGCTATTTCCGCGCGCAAACCGGCCGGACGATTCCGTTCATGTTCGAGCGAGGCAATGAGTCGTTGGAAATCAGCCCGCGCTATATCCTTTCGGTGAACGACAGCCGCAGCTACGTTCAGGCGGCACTGATGGGGCTGGGCATTGCGCAGGTGCCGAGCTTCATGGCGCGCGAGGCTCTTGCCAAAGGTGAGCTTGTGCCAGTTCTTTCCAATTGGACAAGGCCGACGCTACCCATGCACATCGTCTATCCACCAAACCGGCATCTGAGCAACAAGGTGCGCGTTTTCGTCGATTGGCTGGCGAAACTGCTGACAAGCTCACGAGTCGGCGAAGCTTGAGAAGCAAGCCACCTTCTTCTCTGTGCGGGAAGAAGGTGGTGCCGATTGCGAACAATCAATTCCAGGAGGCTCCCGCCTGCTGACGGACCGTCGAGTTCAGCCGGTTCCAGACATTGTCGATCGCAATCGCAACGATGAGGGCAGAGAGTGCCTTTTCGTCGTAGTGTCTCGCGGTCTCGTTCCATATCTCGTCGGTAACTGCATCCGGCCGGTCGGCGAGCCGAGTGACGGCTTCCCCGAGTGCCAGAGCGGCGCGTTCGGCATCGGAAAAGTAGGGCATTTCCCGCCAGGCGGAGACGCCGACGATGCGCTCCATGGTCTCGCCATCTTTCTGCAGCTTGCGAAAGCCCATGTCGGTGCAGACGCTGCAGCCATTGATCTGGCTGACGCGCAGATGGACGAGATCCATGGTATTTTCCGAAAGGCCGCGATCCTTGATGGAATTGCTGACGGCGAGAAGCGCCTGCAGCGTTTCGGGCAGGACGAGAACCGGATTCTTCATACGAGCTTGCATATTTCTTTCCTCTGATTGTCAGAGCCTGTTGCGGCTCCTCTCCCGACGATGCACTTTCCTGCCGATCCGATGTCACACCGGCCGAATTTCATTCGTCATGGGTTTGACGAAACAGGATGAGGGAATGTGACCGATGGACGAAAAAAATGGCAGGCAGAGAAATTCGAGGCAAATCGGCCGCATCTGCGCGCTGTCGCCTACCGCATGCTCGGTTCGCGCACGGAGGCCGAAGATGCAGTGCAGGAAACATGGCTGCGCCTGATGAGGAACGATGCGTCCGACGTTGAAAATCTGAGCGGCTGGTTGACTACGGTTACCGCCCGCATTTGCCTCGATCTGCTGCGGTCGCGCAAAACCCGTCGCGAGGAGCCGCTGACCATCCACATTCCCGAGCCGATGGTGGTGCATGAGGCTGGCAACGGCACCGACCCGGAACAGGATGCCTTGCTCGCGGACTCCGTCGGCCTCGCTCTTCTGGTCGTATTGGAAAAGCTGAACCCGGCCGAACGGCTCGCCTTCGTCCTGCACGATATGTTCGATGTCTCTTTCGATGACATCGCTCCGATTCTGGGACGCACGACGGTCGCGACGCGCCAGCTTGCGAGCCGCGCCCGCCGCCGCGTGCAGGATAAGCCATCAACGACGGAGGCCGATCTCACCCGCCAGCGCCACGTCGTCGACGCCTTCTTCACAGCCTCGCGGGATGGCGACCTGCAGGCGTTGCTCGCCGTCCTCGATCCTGACGCCGTCTTCCGGCCGGACGCGGTTGCCGCCCGCATGGGAGCGGCCGGCGAAATCCGCGGGCGGGCGGATGTCGCCAAGACCTTCCAGGGCCGTGCCCGGGGAGCTCGGCTGGCGGTTATCAACGGCGCGGTCGGCGCCATCGTCGTCATCGACGGACAACTGCGCATCGCCCTCCGTTGCACCCTCAGTGCGGATGGCATGATTACCGTCATCGACGCGATGGCCGACCCGGAAGAGCTGCGCAAGCTGGAGATCGTTCTCATCGAAAACTGAAATTAGCGCATCTGAGTCGGGCTCGTACCGGTCAGCCTGCGGAACATGGCAATGAAGGCCGACGCATTGCTGTAACCCAGCTGCGCTGCAATCCGGTGCACTGGCTCTCCGGCCTCGATCATCGACAGCGCGGCAACGAGTTTCAGTCGCTGCCTCCACTCGTTGAAAGAAAGGCCGAGATCGTGCTGGAACCGGCGCGACAAGGTACGCTCGGTCGTCCCCATCCTTCGCGCCCATTCCGCAAGGGAATGCCGGTCGCCGGGGTCGGCTTGCAAGGCGCTCAGTAGCGGACCTAGCAGCGGATCGTCGGAAAGCGGCAGGTAGCTCTCACACTGCGGCGCCAGACGAATCTGATCGACCAGAACCTGTGCAAGCCGTAAATCTTCGGCTGTTTCAGGTATGGTGACGTCGCGCGCCGCAAAATCCGCCAGGATTGCCTTCAGCAGCGGACTGATGCTGAGCGTCGACGGCTTGGCGGGCAGATCGGCGCAAAGGGCGCGTTCAATATAGACGGTCACATAGCGCAAGTCGTGCTGGTTATAAGCACCGTGCATCGTATCCGGCGGCAGCCAAATGGCATAATGTGGTGGCGACAGATAGCGCATGCCTTGAATGTCGAACTCGCAGACGCCGATAAGCGCATAATTGAGTTCCCCCCAGGGCTGGCTTTTTTTGGGGAAGACCGTGCCCGCCCTATAATTCTCGGTTCGGAAGGAAACCGGCTTCGGCGGGTCGCCCTCAATGCGCGGAGACCTGGTGGACATGTCGTCATTTCGCTACTGTTGTCTTAATCTCACTATATACCGGAATTCGGACAGGCGATAGAAAACTTCGGGATGGCGAATTCCAATCCGCCCTCCCTTATTTCGCCTCCCCCCGGAAGCCGCGGAGACCATTCACATGAACACTGAGCAGAATGCTTCCGCATCCATCGTCACCGCGGCCGGCCTCGCGCCCTTACTGACGGTGCTGATCTGGTCCGGCAATACCATCGTCACCAAGGCATCCGCCGGCGTGATCTCGCCAGGCTCGATTTCCTTCTATCGCTGGCTGCTGGCCTTTCTCGTGCTCCTGCCCTTCGTCGGCCGCGCCGCATGGCGTAATCGTTCCCTACTTCGCCAGCACTGGCTGAAGCTCGCCATTCTCGGTGCGTTGGGCATGGTGATCTATCAGAGCCTCGCCTATGAGGCGGCCAAGACCACCTCCGCCGTCAACATGGGCGTCATGATCGCCTTGATGCCGCTTCTCTCGACAGTGCTCGCCGGCGTGCTGGCGGGCGAAAGGCTCACCTTGGCAAGTCTGGCGGGCGGAGCCATCTCGCTGATCGGGCTCATCTATCTGACCTCGCAAGGCGATCCGATGCGTCTTGCAAACGGCGGATTCCATATCGGCGACGGCCTGATGATCGTTGCCGTCCTTTCGAATGCGCTCTACGGCGTCATGCTGAAGCGCTGGGCGATGCCGCTTCCGGTGTGGCAGCAGCTTTTCTGGCAGATCGGCTTTTCGACCCTGTTGCTGATCCCGATTTTTCTGATGGGCGATATCTCGCCCGTCACCACGGCGAACCTGCCGCTGATCCTCTATGCCGCGATCCCGACCTCCCTTATCGCGCCCCTCTGCTGGATGATCGGCATTCAGAGGCTCGGCGCAGGCCGGACGTCGCTGCTGATCAATCTGCTCCCGATCGTCGTTGCAGCTTTGGCCTGGGCGCTGCTGGGAGAACATCTGCATTCCTACCACGCCATCGGCGGTGTCCTCGCCCTCATCGGCGTTGGCCTTGGCTTACACAAGCCTCGGGCAAAAAATGGTCCGGCCGATGAGGCAAGCTGGGAAACCGAGGAAGCCTGACCGCCGCTCCGAGAGGCCCCTTTCCTTTCGCCTGCCCTTCGTTCTACCATGAACGAGTCCCGAGAAGCGGAGAGGAAGCAAGCGTGCGCATAGCCCTGGAACCGGTGTCCTCCAGAACGACGATCCAGGAGAGCGTCTATCAGCAGCTCCGAAACGCGCTCATGGCAGGCAATTTCGATCCCGGCCAGACCCTGACTATCGCCTCGCTTGCTGAAACCTTCGGAACCAGCAATATGCCCGTGCGCGAGGCGCTGCGCCGGCTGGCGGCCGAAAATGCGCTCGAAGTCGCAGCCAATGGCTCGGCCCGCATCCCAATTGTCACCCTTGCCCGGCTGAACGATCTTTGCCGCGCCCGCATCGCCGTCGAAGGTCTGGCCGCCGAACTCGGTTTTCCGAATCTCACCGTCAGCGACATCGCGACGCTCGATCGCATCGCCGGGGAGCAGCATGTGATCGGCCGCGGCGCCAATGTCTATGATCTTATGGCCAGGAACCAGCAGTTTCACTTTACCATCTACCGCGCCTCCGGCTCCGAGGTACTGCTGCAATTGATCGAGACCCTCTGGCTGCGCTTCGGCCCTTATATGCGCATGCTCTCCGCCTCGGTAGAGCCTCTGATGCGCAGCGGCGAGCTCGATCCCGCCGGCGAGCATGTTGTCATCGTCAACGCGTTGAAGGCGGGAGACTTCACCGCCGCCCGTGAGGGTATTGTCGCCGACATAAGCCGCACCCACGAAATCCTCCAGGATTATTGCCCGGCCACGCAGGATGAGCCGCGCAAGGGCTCGAGCTCCAGCCGCCGCTAACTCCAAAAAAGAGATCGAGGAATTTGGTTGAACCTTAAAGTATTTTGTGATCAAATGATCACAATCGAGGTTTCAATCCCAGCACCCAGAGCGAGATCCCCATGAGCTCCGCCCCTTCCGCATCGCAATTTTCCGGCCACAACAGCTTTCCGGTTGACGAGATCCGCGCCATGTTTCCGGCCATCCGGAAGGCTGGCGATTTCGTCTTTCTTGATAATGCGGGCGGCGCGCAGGTGCCGCAAACCGTGGTCGATGCGGTTGCCAATCACCTGATCGATTTCAACGTCCAGCGTATGGCGAAATACCAGCACAGCCAGGGCGTCGACCGCAATCTCGAAGAAGCGCGCGAAAGCGTCGCCATGCTGGTCAACGCCTATCGCCCGGAGGAAATTTCCTTCGGCCAGAACGCCACCTCCTTCATCCGCCTCGTCAGCCTCGGCATCGCCAAGCTGCTCGGCGAGCGCAACGAGATCGTCGTCACCGACATGGATCACGACGCCAACATCGCCACCTGGATGGCGCTGGAAGCCGACGGCGCCAAGATCGTCTGGTGGCGCATGCGCGAGGACGGCATGCTGCATGTGGAAGACCTGAAGCCGCTGCTGAACGACAAGACCCGCCTCGTCGCCTGCACCGTCACGGCGCATTCCATCGGCACGCTCGTCGATGTCGCTAGCGTCTGCAAACTGGCGCAGGCGGCCGGCGCCGAAACCTTCCTCGACTGCGTCCATTACGGCCCGCATGGCCTCATCGACGTACAGGCTTGGGGCTGCGACTATCTCGTATGCTCCGGCTACAAGAATTTCTCGCCGCATATGGGCTTCCTCTGGGGCCGTTATGACGCGCTGGTCAAGCTTCCCACATTCAAGGAAGATTTCATTCCGGACGTCCCGCCCTACAAGATCGAAGTCGGCACCTTCACCTATGAGAACGTCGCCGGCATGAATGCGGCGGTCAAATATCTCGAAGGCCTCGGCCGCCGCTTCCTGCCGACCGGCGACCATAGCCGCCGTGAAGCGCTTGCAGCCGCCATGGGCGCGATCCGCCAATACGAACTCATGCTGTCGCGGGAAATGATCGCGGTCCTGAAGCGCCACGGTGCTGTGATTTACGGCATTTCCGACGAGAGCCGGCTGGAGCAGCGCGTTCCCACGATCTGCTTCAACATGCCGGGCATCACGCCGCAGGAATTCGCCGACGAAATGGGCAAGCAGCGCATCGGCCTGCGCGATGGCCACATGTTTGCACCGCGCCTGATGAAGCGTCTCGGCCTGTCCATGGAAACGGGCGCTATCCGCGTGTCGCTGGTGCATTATAACAAGGTCGAAGAGATCGCCCGGTTCGATGCGGTCCTGACCGAGATCATGGCCCGGCGCAAATAAGCCGTGCCTCAGAGCGGTGGCGGCGCCCGAACAACTCCGCCACCGCGATGCCTCCGTGCCGCTGTTTGATGGCGCGGAAAGCTGTTCTGAAAGCAGAGCAGGTGCCGTTTCGCAGTTGTATCTTTCGGCCCATCCCGCGTCGAGAGGCCGCTAAAATGAGGATGACGATGAGCGATTTTCGCCGAAGCTGTATCGAGCAGACGCTGCTCATCGGTACGTTTGCGGCGATTCCGCATCCCGTCGCTATCGAAGTCACGGCAGCCTCGGGCGTCGATTTCCTCTGCATCGACTGGGAGCATTCGCAGATCGGCCGCGAACGCATCGAGGATCTGATCCGCGCCGCCGATGTTCATCGCGTTCCCGCCATGGTGCGCGTGCCGGGACATGCGGCGGAAGATATTGCCACCGTTCTGGATGCAGGTGCGGCAGGCGTCCTCGTGCCCCGTGTTTCGACGGCGGAGCAGGCCCGCGCCGCGGTGAAGGCGACCCGCTATCCCCCACTCGGCGCACGTGGCGTCGGCCCGGGTCGGGCGGCCGCCTATGGCTACCGCATTCCGGACTATCTCGCCAAAGCCAATGTGGAACTTGTGCTCGCGATCCAGGTCGAAACGGCCGAGGGGCTTGCCAATATCGCCGAGATCGTTGCCGTCGACGGTATCGACCTCATCTTCATCGGCCCCGGCGATCTCTCCGTTTCGATCGATGCCATGGGACCGGCCGGCGAGGACAGGCTCCATGCAGCGATCAGCACAATTACAAAGACCGCTTTGTCCGCCGGCCGCGCAGTCGGCATCTTCCGCCCTTCGGCAGACGATATCGGCGCATGGTCGGAAGCCGGCATCAGCTTCTTCATGCTCGCAAGCGACACGATGTTTCTCGGCGCCGGCCTGGCCGCGGGGGTCGATGCCGCACGAGTGGACGGGGAGCGCGTAAACAAGAAGGAAAGATGATGTGTATCAGTAGGTTGTCATTTCGAATGGTGAAGTGAAATCGAGCAAGGAGATGGACTTTTTAAGCTTAAAATTTGTCCTTGAAATGCATAAGCTTTTGGATAACCATTCGAGATCGACAGGTGGCGAGAGCGAACGCTTCCAGAGCCGTTTGAACCCTTCCACACCGAATTCCCAGGGGAAATTTCTTGTCTCTACCGCAGCATAACCTGCCGAACGCGATGACGGGCCGTGATGCCCTCGAAGGCATTCGCGCTCAGATCCGCGATATGCGCACCGACAATATCGCCGTGCTGGCCAAGCGCGCCCGCGAGCTTGGCGGCGTCATTCCGCTCTGGTTTGGCGAAGGCGATATCGTGACGCCGGAGTTCATCCGCGATGCTGCGAAGAAGGTGCTCGACGATGGCGCCACCTTTTACGTTCCGAATATGCGGGGTCTCGCAACCCTGAACGAGGCGCTGTCCGACTATCAGACGCACTGGCACGGCCGCCCCATCCCGGTCGAGCGCACGACGGTCGCCCCCGGCGGCATGCAGGCGCTTTACATGGCGCTCGAACTGCTCGTCGATGTCGGCACCAATGTCGTCTATGTCGCGCCGCAATGGCCGAACATTCATAACGCCATTCATCTCATCGGCGGCGAACCGCGCGCCGTATCGCTCGATTTCGATACCGACTGGCGCCTCGACCTCGACAAGCTTTTCGCCCGCTGCGATGCCCGCACGCGCGCTATCTTCCTGTCGACGCCCTCCAACCCCACTGGCTGGACGGCCTCGCGCGAAGAGATGCAGGCGCTGCTCGATTTCAGCCGCCGTACCGGCATCTGGATCATTTCCGACGAGGTCTACGCACGCCTCTATTTCGATGGTGACATAGCGCCATCGATCCTGCAGGTGGCCGAGGATGGCGATCGCGTGATCGCGATCAACAGCTTCTCCAAAGCCTGGGCGATGACCGGCTGGCGCGTCGGCTGGCTGACGCACCCATCGGCCGTCGCCGATCAGCTCGGCGCCATGACGCAATATATCAACAGCGGCACCTCGGCCATGGTTCAGGCCGGTGCAGCAGCAGCGTTACGTGAAGGCGAGCCGCTGGTTGCAGAAATCCGCGGCCGGATCAAGGCCGGCCTCGATCTTGCCTATGAGAAGCTGCCGAAGATACCGGGCATCATCCTGCCGGAAAAGCCGCGCGGCGGTATGTACGCCTTCTTCGCGCTGCAGGGCGAGCCCGATGCGACGGCGCTCTGCGAGCGCATTCTCGAAACGGCCCGCGTCGGCCTGGCGCCTGGATATCACTTCGGCGAGGCGTCCCGCGCATTCCTGCGCATGTGTACGTTCCGCGAAACCGAACAGATGCGCATCGCGCTCGATCGTATGGTCAACGCGATGACATGAGACGGCCGCCGGTCGGGCGGACGGAAATACCCCCGCGGGTGAGAGGAAAAGCCCGCAGCCATAACCAGAGGGAGACCAAGAAAATGCCCATTACCCGTCGTAGTCTGCTGGTCCTTGCGACCGCCGTCGGCCTGGCCGGCGGAAGCCACTTTGCCTATGCTGCCGATGTCTTGAACGTCGGTTCTTACCCCAACAATCCCCCCTTCGAATACAAGACCGCCAATGGCGGCTTCGAAGGCTTCGAGGTCGATGTCGTCAACGAAGCGGCCAAGCGCGCCGGCATGACGACCAATATCGCCGATTATGGCTTCCAGGCCCTGTTCGCGGCAACCAGCTCCAAGCGCATCGACGTGGCGATCTCGTCCATCACCATTACCCCGGAACGCCTGAAGTCGCAGTCCTTCACCCAGCCCTACTACGACTCCGACATGGGCGTCGCCACGAAGGAAAGCAGCTCGATCAAGACGCTTGCCGATCTGAAGGGCGCCGTCGTTGGCGTGCTGTCCGGCTCGACGGGCGAAAAGTGGGTCAACGAAAACAAGGCCGCACAGGGCTTTGGCGACGTCAAGGGCTACAACTCGCAGCAGGACATGTTCCTCGATCTCGGCGCGGGGCGCATCGACGCTGTTGTCAGCGACATTCCCGGCATGCAGTATCTCTTCGTCAAGACCAAAGGCTTCGCCATCAGGGATCGCATCAAGACCGGCGAGCAGTATGGCCTGATGATGACCAAGGATTCGCCGCTCGTCGCCAAGATCAACGATGCCATCACCGCGATGAAGAAAGACGGCACGCTGGAAAAGATCCATGAAAAGTGGTTCGGCAGCAAGGCGCCGGCAGGCTCCTCCACCGTAACTGAATTGCCTATCCCCAAGGCTTGATCAAAAGATCATCGTTGAAATGAAACTGCGCCGGTCGCAACGACCGGCGTTGATGCAAGAAACCTCGTCTTCGTTCCGCACGCGGGAGTGCCAATGTCTTTCGTCGATACCTTCTTCAATTCCGACGTCATGATCTCGGCTTTCCCGCAATTGCTGCGCGGGCTTTGGATGACCATTGCGCTCGGCGTGGTCAGCATCCTCATCGGCGTGACCGGCGGTCTCGTCATCAGCCTGATCCGTCTCTATGCCCCCAAGCCTCTGCAGCTGCTGACGATCGCCTATATCGACATCATGCGCGCCATGCCCATGCTGGTCGTACTGATCCTCATCTATTACGCCCTGCCCTTCGTCGGTATCAGCTTTTCCGCCTGGTGGTCGGCAATCCTCGGCTTCTCGATCGTGCTTGCCGCCTATTCGGCCGAGGTCTTCCGCTCCGGGATAGAGAGCGTGCCGCGCGGGCAGTTCGAAGCGGCTGCCGCCCTCGGCATCCCGTTCCTGATCGCGCTTTACAAGGTCGTGCTGCCGCAGGCGGTACGCATCGTCATTCCGCCGACCACGAGCAACTGCGTGTCGATGTTCAAGGATACGTCGCTCGCCTCGACCGTGGCACTGCCCGAATTGCTCAAGGAAGGGCAGAACGCTCAAGGGTTCTACGCCAACCCCTCGCCGCTGATCATGGCCGCGCTGATCTATATTATCCTGCTCTGGCCGATGGTGCGCCTCGTCAGCGTGCTCGAGAAGAAGTTCAAGGACGAGCGCGCGAGATAGAGCATTTCCAGGAAAAGCGTGTAACGGTTTTCCGTCCGGAATGCGTATGAACCAACCGGTAAAGCGTTTCCATCAATCGAAGTCGGTGCCGGAAAGATGGTTGCTCACCGATGACTTTACCGCGCCGATATCCCGCCACAGCTCACTGACGATAGCAGGATCGACATCCGCCATCATGTCCCTCAGCCAGCCTTCATGAGCAGCGGCCATGGCGCTGAACGAGGTCTCGCCCTTCGCCGTCAGCTTCGCGACCGTCACGCGCCGGTCACCGTCGGGCGTTACGCGCAGCACGAGACCATCCGCTTCCAGCCGCTCGACAAGACCGGTGACATTGCCGTTGGTCACCATGGTGCGCTTCGACAGCTCCCCAAGCCGCAAGCCTTCGCGCTCGCGATAAAGCTGCGCCATCAGGTCGAATTGCGGCAAGGTCGCTCCGAACTCGTTGCGCAGCCGGCGGCGGATTTCCTGCGAAATCAGCTTGGTCGTCGACAGCATGCGCAGCCAAAGCCGCAGCTCCAGCTTTTTGCCTTCCTGCGCGCCCTGAACGATGATCTCCAGATCAACGCTTGCACTTTCCGACTCTGTCATAAACGTCGCCTCGATCTATCGTTCCGCATCGCTAACCTGAGCGATCTAGGGGACGATATTTGAAATGTCAAAGGTTTGGACGTCAAGTGATATGACCGTCACCTGGCCAGCATTTTCCCCAGCATGAAACCGGAACCCGCGCCCGTTCCCGCACCCGGCCATGTCGAAGCCCCGCACATGTAAAGCGATCCCACGGGCGTCCTGTAGCGCGAGTAGCCGGCGACGGGGCGGAACAGGAAATTCTGGTCGAGATGATGGCTGCCCGAAAGGTTGTCGCCGCCGACGAGATTCGGGTTCTCGCGCTCCAGATCGACGGGCGAAAAGACCGAGCGCCCCAATATCTTGCCGCGCAAGCCGGGCGCATAGCGTTCAATAATATCGAGAACGCGCTCGGCATAGTTATCCTTGATCTCATCCCAGCCCGCGCCGGTGATTTGACCGGCCGCATCGCCATGGAATTGCGCCGGCAGGACGCGCACCTGGATCCAGAGCACATGCTGCCCAGAAGGTGCGCGCGAGGGATCGATGGCCGTAGGCTGTCCGACCACCAGCGCGGGTTCGGCCGGCAGCAGACCGCCCATAGCCTCGGCATAGACGCGCGACATCATATCGAGATCGGGCGCAATGTGGACGTAAGCGAAATTCTGGAGCGCCTTGCCTGCGGTCCAGTCCGGAAGACCCGACAGCGCCAGATGGATCATCATCGTGCCCGGTCCGGCGCGGAAGCGCTTGACCTTGCCGTCAAACTCATCGCGCGCCGGATCCTGATCCATAAGCTTGCCGAACAGGATCTGCGGATGGAGATTGGCAATGACGGCGCGCTTCGCCTCATACCGGCTTCCATCCGCCAGAACGACAGCGGTCGCCTTGCCGCCCGAGGTAACGATCTTCTCGACGCGTGTGCCCAGCATCAGCTCGCCGCCCTTGCTTTTCAGCACGGCTGCCATCGCCTTGACGATCGTATCGGCACCGCCCTTGCCGATCACCATCCCGAATGCCTGGTTGGCCATGGATTCGAGATAGGGAAACAGCGCACCGCCGGCGACGTCAGGCGCAAAATCGAGATGCAGCCCCCAGGCAGCCATCATCGTCTTCAGCTTGGTGTTCTGAAAGCGTCCATCGAGAAAATCGCGCGGCGAGGCAAAGAGCATGCGCGCGGTATCGTAGACCCACCCGATCCCCCGTTCGCGCCATGCTTTCCATACGACCCTGGCTGCGGCCAACGAAGGCATGGGAGAACCGAGCAGCCCAAAGATGTGCGGGGCATCCGCACCGAACTGCGACAGCATTTCGCGCCAGGCGGCGGCATCCTTAGCCGAAATGTCGGCGATCGCGCCTGCCGTCTTCTCAATATCGGTGCTGACGCCGAGATAGGTGTTGTCACGAAAGACGCTGGCGAAACAATCCGCGGCAGGCACGAAGTCCAGCCCTTCGGCCAAAAGCTCGTTTTTATACTGCGCGAAGAAAGCCGAACCGGCAAACATGGAGAGGTTCATCGCGCAAAGATCGTGCCGGAAGCCTGGCAGCGTCACCTCGCGGGTCTTGACCGCACCGCCGGGCTCTTCATTACCCTCGATAACGGCAACCTTCCAGCCCTTGGCAGCCAAATGCACCGCCGCCGCCAGGCCATTATGGCCGGCCCCCACTATGATCGCATCATAGCTCATCGCTTGCCCTCTTTGTCGATTTCTTATTATCGTCACATGCATACATCTTGAGCTTTAAGCTTCAAGTATCCAGTGACACGAATCATTCGCAAGGTGAACAATCCACGATAGTATCGGCTTGGATTTTGCCGAGATTCATTATTCTCTCGCAGCGACTTAAAGTCCTCCTCGTGTCCTGAAAGATGTATCAATTTTGATCCGCGGAAGCATCTCGGAATGCTTGCAATATCATATATTGTGACATAGGCTCCCTTCATTCCGCCGCCGCGCGGACCCGGTGCCAGGAGGAAGGGCACCCCGCGCCTGGTGATATCGACTTCAAGCCCGATCTCTCTCGGAAGGTCCGCCTGCCGGCTTTTCGCATGGGCTCACGCGACAACAAGGGGAACTAGAAAATGACTGCTACTACACTCGCCAGCCTCGCCTCGGCCCTGCTTTCGGGCTCCGTCAAGGTCGTGGATCTCACCGCTCCGCTCGGGCCCGACACCCCGGTGCTCTATCTGCCGCCGCAGTTCGGCAAGAACACGCCGAAGGTCGCGGTTCACACGATTTCCGAATATAACCAGGACGGTCCCTTCTGGGCGTGGAACTGGCTGGAACTCGGCGAGCATACCGGCACGCATTTCGATGCGCCATGCCACTGGATTACCGGCAAGGATAATCCGAACAACACGACCGACACCATCCCCCCGCAGAATTTCGTGGCGCCTGTCAATGTCATCGACCGTTCCAAGGAAGCCGCCGCCGATCCGGATTACCTGCTGACGGTCGACAGCATCAAAGAATGGGAGGCCCAGAACGGCGCGATCGAGGCCGGCAGCTGGGTGCTGCTGCGCACCGATTGGTACAAGCGCAACGGCTCGACGGAGACCTTCCTGAACGCCGATGAAAACGGCCCTCATTCGCCCGGCCCGACGGCCGAGGCCATCGAGTACCTGCTGAGCAAGGGTATCATCGGTTGGGGTTCCGAAACGGTCGGCACCGATGCCGGTTCCGCCGGTAGCATGAACCCGCCCTTCCCGGCGCACAACCTCATGCACAAGGCTAACCGCTATGGACTCGCCAGCCTCTCCAACCTTGACCAGCTTCCGGCCAAAGGCGCCGTGCTGATCGCCGCCCCGCTGAAGTTCGTCAAGGGCACCGGCTCGCCGGTCCGCGCGCTGGCATTGATTGCGTGATAGGCTGAGGGGGAGGCTGGAGACCGGGCTTCCAGCCTTTCGTTCATCTTGTCAGCGAGGGGCAACGGCAATGGGCGATCATGATTACATCATCGTCGGCAGCGGCATAAATGCGCTTGTCGCTGCCGCCATGCTCGGCAAAAAAGGCCACAAGGTCCTCATCCTCGAGCGCAACGACCGCATCGGCGGTTGCCTGCGCACCGAGGAGATCACCGAACCCGGCTTCATCCTCGATGTCATGGCAACGACCATGGTATTGTTCCTCACCTCGCCGGCCTATGGCGCCATCGGTAAGGATCTTGAGGCGCGAGGCCTGGAATTCGCTCATGCCGACTTTCCCACAGGCGTGCTCCGGCCCGACGGTTCCCATGTCGTCTTCTCCAAGGACAGGCGGCGCAATATCGCCGCTTTCGAAAAATTGTCGCCCGGCGACGGGCAGACCTTCTCCCGCGAGATGGAGGCTCTTGCCGCCGACGCGCCATTCCTGTTTTCCCTGCTTGGCGGTGCGCTATGGTCCGGATCGACCCTGAAGACCGTTGGCAAGCAAGGCTGGAGCCGCGGACTGCGGAAGCTTGCGGCGTGGTTTGGCCAGGCCTTGATGCCGGCGCGCGGCTATCTCGAAACCAGCTACAGGTCGGAGGATATCCATGCGCTCTGGGCGCCCTGGGTGCTTCACTGCGGCCTCGGCCCCGAAAGCGCTTATTCCGCGGAGATGCTGAAGGTAATCGGTTTTGCGCTGGAACTCGGCGGCGCACCGATCGTCAAGGGCGGCGCCGGCAAACTGCTCACGGCCTTCGAACGATTGATTGCCGATCATGGCGGTGAAATTCGTGTGAACGCCGATGTCACGGCCATTATTCCGGACCACAATCGCAGCGCCGACGGCGTGCGGCTTGCGAATGGCGAAACGTTGAAGGCGAAGGCGGGCGTAATCTGCTCGGTAACGCCGAACCAGCTCTATGAGCGGCTTATAAAGGATTGGCCTGATCTGCTGCCGCCGGAGGTCAAAACAGGCGTCGCCAGCTATCGCTACGGCAAGGGCGACATGCAGATCCATTATGCGCTTTCCGAGCCGCCGCGCTGGAAAGCCAATGCCGAGCTCGGCAAGGTGGCGCTGCTGCACCTGACCCCAGGTCTCGATGGCGTCTCGCGCGCCGCCAACGAATGCGAGCGCGGGCTTCTGCCCGCCGAACCCACCGTTTGCGTCGGCCAGCCTGTCGCACTCGATCCCACCCGCGCCCCGGAAGGAAAATCGATCCTCTGGCTGCAGCTTCCCGAAGCGCCGCGCCGCATCAAGGGCGATGCCGCGAGCGCAATCGAAACGCCTGAGGACGGCCGCTGGACAGAGGAGGTGCGTGAGCGCTACGCCGACCGCATCGAAACTCTGCTTGCAAGCCATATCGAGGATTTTGCAAGCATCAAGCTTGCGCGCCGCGCCTATTCCCCGGCTGATCTGGAAACGATGAACATGAACCTTGTCGGTGGCGATCCCTATGGGGGCTATTGCGGCCTCGACCAGTTTTTCATCTGGCGTCCCTTCAAGTCATCTGTTAACCACCGCACCCACATATCAGGCCTGTACCACATTGGCGCTTCCGCGCATCCCGGTCCAGGCCTTGGTGGAGGCTCCGGCTTCCTGCTTGCATCATCGCTGAAATAACAGGTTTCCGGAGGAGCATCGTCGATGGAGGAGCGGTTTTCAGGCACCGTTTTGCGGCGCAATCGGGATGAGAACGCAAAGCGCCCGACCATGGGCGAAATCGGCCTCAACCACTTCGCGCCTTATCTGATGAACCGGCTGATGGCGCGCTGGAACGCCAATCTGCTGGAAGAGCTGCGCGAATACGACGTGACGACTGCGAAGATGCGGGCGCTCGCCGTTCTCAGCGTTTCTTCCAGCCTCACGATCAACGAGCTCTCCGTCTTCGCGGTGACCGAGCAATCGACGATGAGCCGCACCTTGGACTCACTCGAACAGCAGGGTTACATCCGCCGCCAGCCCCGCGCCGAAGACATGCGCATCCGCGACGTCTCGATCACCGAGGAAGGCCGCGCCGCCTTCGAGAAGGTGTGGCCGACCATGTACGACCTGTTCCTGCAAATGTTCGACGGAGTCGACGAGGCCGAATATCGCACCTTCATCTCGACGCTGCACAAGGTGCTGCACAATATCAGGAAGCATGAGATCTGAGCGGACCGAAACAGGCGCCGCTCGGATTGGATCATCGCCTGTTCGGAATGAGTGCCGTCGCCAGTGCGGCGATGGCGGCAACGATGGCGAAAACGTAAAAATTCCATTCCGGTCCGACATTCAGGCTGGCGATGTATCCACCCATCAGCGGGCCGGAGAGCGCGCCGATGCGCGAAAAGCTCAGCGCCCAGCCGGTGCCGGCGGCTCGCACGAAGGGTTGCAGATAAGCGGCGAGATAACCGGTGAGGATCAGCGATGCCGAGACCGTGCCGAAACCGGCAATGGCGACGACCGTATAGTTCAGCCAGATGGAACCCTTGAAGGCGAGCAGCGCAATGCCGACGGCGCCAAGCACATAGGACAGCGTCACGGTCAGCCGCACGCCGAAACGATCCGCCCACTGGCCGAGCACGATGCCGCCAATCGCCGACGTGAAGCTGAAGACCGCGAGAAACAGCAGGCTGTCGCCGAGATCATAGCCGCTCTTGCGCATGATCTGCGGCAGCCATTGAGCGAGCCCATAGACGAGGAGCAGTCCCATGAACAGGGCGATCCAGAAGCAGGCTGTGGCAAAGGCGTTTCGCGGCGAAAAGATCTCGCCCAACACTGCGCGCCAGCCGAGCCCCCTTTCCCGCGGCGCACTTCCCGCAGGAACGGGAACGCCAAGCCGGGCAGCAAGCCGCCCTGCCCTCTCGCCTTTCCCCTTGGCCACAAGGAAATCAAGCGACTCCGGCAGCAGCCAGGCCATAACGGGTACGAACAGCACCGGCAGCGCGCCGACGAGAACGACCGGCCGCCATCCATAGTCCGGCAGCAGCCATCTACCGACGAGGGCGGCGGCAAACAGCCCGAGAGAATAACCCGAGTACATGATCCCGTAGTTGAGATTCTTCTTCGCTGCCGGCGAATATTCGATGGTCAGCGCTGCCGCCAGAGGGATAATGCCGCCGAGGCCTAGACCGGCCGCAAAGCGGCTGACGCCGAACCAGGTCGGCGTCGGAGACCAGGCGGTGCCTGCCGTGCAGACGGCAAAGAGCGAGAGGCAGGCTAGAAACATCGGCTTGCGGCCGTAGAGCTCGCTGAGAGTGCCGACGACGATGCCACCGACAAGCATGCCGAAGACGGTATAGCTGCCCATCGCGCCGAGCTGGAGTGGCGTAAGATGCCAGACATTATCCGTGGAGAGAGCCGGCAGAATAGCGCCGAGAACGCCGACATCATAGCCTTCCGCAAAGATCGCCAGCCAGCAGATGAGCACGACGACGAGGCTTTTGGCATGCGAGATTTCGCCGCCGCGAGCACTTGAAAGGTCCCTCGCAGCGCCATTTCGAATGTTGTCCATGCGACTGTTCCCTTTTGGAATCTATCGGTCTCGGCCGATATTATTTGCAACCGAAGCCAGCGCGGGCGGATATCCGCGCTGGCCACCGGCGTGATCGTGTCAAAGCGTCTCGACAGTCTTCAACGCGCCATCAAGCGCCGTCCCCTGCTCGTCCAGCAACGCTGCCTGGCGCAGCCGCTTCATCCAGGCGGCTCCATCCTCGCGCTCGCGAAGAAGCGGCAAGGCCGACATGACGCGATCGAACTTGGAAAGTCCGCGCGCATGCGTATCGGAATAGCCTTTGACGAGGCGGCGGTTGCCGAGCACCTCGACGGCAAGATCGTAATTTGCAGCCAGCAGATTGGAAGCCGCCGTCAACCAGGCCTCGCGATGCTGTACCTCGCGCGCGTGCCGCAACGTGCCGCGACGGGTGCGGCGCAGCGCCGAGACCGTGTAGAGCGCGAGGAACCAGAAAAGCGTGCCCGTCTGAACGCGGCGCCCCTTGTTGATGAAACGGTCGAGCCGGGCAAACAGCCGCGGCCGGCTTTCGATCCAGAGACCCATCGCCTTCGGCATCGTGCCGCAGACCTCCTCCATGCGCGGATGCATGTATTCGGTCATGTAGACGATCTGATCGTCCTTGGCGCCGACCTCCTTGCGCACACGCTCGAAGCGCGAGCTGCGGACCTTCAGATCGGCAACACGGATGACATCGTCATAGGCCATGGCCACGGCCACATATTTCGCCGCCTGCACGGTAAAGGCGAAATCCTTGGCCGCGCCGCCGGCTTTACGATCCAGCGCATGAAGTGCCGCAACGCGGCCCAGATATTCGTCGGCATAGGCCGGATCCTGATAATCGGTCAGCTTCTTAACGCCGGCAAACAGCAACGGCCAGGCAACTTCCGGGAAGTCGGAGCGGATACGATTGACCAGGCGATCCAGGGCCGGGTGACCGGCCGTCTCGGGCAAGGCATCGAAATGCTTGGGCGGCGTTGCGGAAACCGGATCGCGCGGCTTCTCCCTGACGCGATCGAAGGCGGCATTGAAGGCTTTCAGGCTGGGCTCGATGCCCTTGCCACCGGCGCGGATCATCGCTTCAAAAGCCTGCTTGCCGAACGGCAGCGCGCCGGAGCCGGCGAGCGCCCCGAACATGGAGGCCGAAATCACGCTGCCGTTCCTAACGGCCATCGTTTCCATATCGAAGGCGATGGTGCGCTTGGCGGCGAAATCCGTTGCGTCGACCACCACCTCGGCATTGCCGATACCGTCGCCCGGCTTCTCCTTTTCCGCTACCGCAAAGGAGCGGTGCGTCGATGCGATCAGCAGCGTCTTGTCCGGCGTGACGAGGCCGCGCAACACCGATCGGCCAGCCTCCATCAGTTCGGCGGCCATGACGACATCGACATCGCCCGGAGTTGGCATCAGCGAGAAAATAGGCGCGTGACCATCCTTCGGCGGCAGCATTTCGATATAGTAGATCGTCGCACCCGTCCGCTGGGCAACGCCCGGCACGGAGGTCGTCTGCGCCATCCATCCTTCCGCTTCGGCCAGACCCACAATCCAGTCCGCCAGTACGCCGCCGCCTTGCCCGCCCATGGCGAGGATGGCAAGCGACAGCGGCTTGTCCGTCGAAAGCCTGTTAGCGCCAAGATCACTCATGCTCACGTACTCGTTCATATCGCCCTCTCAATCCGAAAAGACGATGCGGCCGGCGCGGCGGCGCGCCTGCAGCCAGCCGATGATGCCGGAGCGCATGCGGGCGACGAAGCGATCCCAGCCCGTCGGGTTGTGGATGATATCGGCCCGGTAGAAGGAGGGACAGAGCACCGCCGCCTCCGAGACCTCGCCGCAATTGCCGCATCCGACGCAATTATTGTCGATCGCCGCCACCGGATCGTCCTTCAGCGGATCATCGGTATGCTTGACCGACAATGATGGACAGCCGGAAAGGCGGATGCAGGCATGATCGCCGGTGCAGACATCTTCGTCCACACCGAAGCGCTCCTTGACCATGCGCCTGCCGTCCTTCACCGCCTTGGCGAATTGCGGCTTCACGCGGCGCTGCTTGTTGAGCATGCATTCGGAGGAGGCGACGATGATCTTCGGCCCCGGTTCCTTCGAGGTCAAAGCTTCGCGCAGCGTATCGCGCATCTTGGCGACATCGTAGGTCCGGTCGATCTGGCGCACCCAGGTGGCGCCGATGCCCTTGACCGCATTGACGATGGAATTGTTGGTCTTGCGGCGCGGGTTCAGCGCACGCGAAGACGGTATATCCTGTCCGCCAGTCGCCGCCGAATAATAATTGTCGACAACGAGGATGACCCCATCCTGCTTGTTGAAGACGGCATTGCCGACCGACGTCGCAAGGCCGTTGTGCCAGAAGCCGCCGTCGCCCATGACCGAGATCACACGCTTGTCGGCCTCGACATTGAAGGCCGAGGCGGCGGCCGGCCCGAGCCCATAGCCCATGGTCGTGCTGCCGATATTGAAGGGCGGCAGAATCGAGAAGAGATGGCAACCGATATCGCCCGATATGTGATGCTGGCCGAGTTCGCTCTCCACCATCTTCATGGCAGCGAAGATCGGCCGCTCCGGACATCCGATGCAGAAACCGGGCGGACGCGGCGGCACCACTTCGGCGAGCGCCTTGATTTTCGGATCGTTGAGGATCGGCGTCGGGTCCGGGAGCGGCGGCTGGTTGCCGAGCAGCACGCGTTGGTGGACCTCCAGGAAATTCTTGATGCCCTTCATCAGCACCGGCGCGGTATATTCGCCGCCCATCGGCAGGACATCCTTGCCCGCGACCTTGGTCTGTATGTCGCGGCGGCGCAGGATGGTGTTCAGGGACTGCTCGATATATTCGGGCGCCCCCTCCTCCACCATCAGCACCGCCTTCTTGTTGGCGCAGAATTCGGCGATTTGATCGTCGACCAGCGGATAGGCGACGTTAAGGACATACAGCGGCACAGCGGAATTGCCGTAGACGTCGGCAAGCCCGAGTTGCTGCAGCGCGCGCAGCACGCCATTATACATCCCCCCGAGCAGGATAATCCCGACATCGCCCTCGGAGGGTCCGAAATGCTCGTTGAGCTGACGCTTCCCGATGAAATCAACCGCCGCCGGCCAGCGCTTTTCCAGCTTCTCCTTCTCGTGCACGAAGGAGGCTGGCGGCAGCACGATCCGGTTGACGTCGCGAACCGGATTTTCAAGCGCCTGCTTCAGCGTATAGGCGGGACGCTTGTTGTCCTTGGCGACGAACTGGCCATGCACATGACAGCTGCGGATGCCGACCTGCAGCATGACCGGCGTGTTCGAAGCCTCCGAAAGCTCGAATCCCTCCTCCACCGCCTTCACGATCGACGGCAGGTTCGGGCGCGGATTGAGCAGCCACATTTGCGATTTCATCGCATAGGCATGACTGCGCTCCTGCATGATCGAGGAGCCCTCGCCGTAATCCTCGCCGATGATGATCAGTGCGCCGCCGGTCACACCGCCGGAAGACAGGTTGGAAAGCGCGTCTGAGGCGACGTTCGTTCCCGCCGTCGATTTCCAGGTGACGGCGCCACGCACCGGGTACATGACGGAAGCCGATAGCATGGCGGCCGCGGCGGCTTCCGATGCCGATGTCTCGAAATGAACGCCCAGGTCCTGCATCACGTCCTTGGCGTCGGCCAGCACGTCCATGAGATGGGAAATCGGCGAGCCTTGATATCCGCCCACATAGGAAACACCGGACTGCAGAAGTGCCTTGGTGATCGCGAGAATACCCTCGCCGCGGAAGATGTCGCCTTCCCCGAGCTTCAGATCCTCGACCTCGCGCGCAAACGATCGCTCGGCCATGACGTTACCCCTTTGCCCTTCCGGGCTTGTCTTAAATCATTTGCAAAATCATATTTTGAACTTCCTTAAGCTGTCAACGAACAAATATGACATGCGGCTTAATGCGGTACTGGCCGAAGCCGGGAACTGTCATTTCTATTATTCCGAATTGGAGCCTGCAGTACATAGTCAGCAGCCTACATATATGGATATGCATATAATATGAATGCCGCAAAAGCGTCGGATTCTTTGAAAACACGAGAGAAAGCGCTTGCCGCTCAGAAATACGTATTTTAAGATTAAAACATTCCGACAATAAATCGCCAGCGGCAGTTGGGCGTCATGCTTTTCTGTCGCTTAACAGGGGAACGGAGTGACCATGACAACACTTACTCGGCGCGAGGCCCTGAGCCTCGGCGCAGCCGCATTCATAACCGGGATTCTGGCCGGCAGAACGCCTGTCGAAGCTGCCGAAGCCGGCACGCTCACCATCGCTTTCAACGTCAACCTGCCATCCTTCGACCCGACGACCGGCCCGTCCGCCGTCAACCCGACGATCCAGGCGATCTATCGCTCGGTCTTCGACCAGTTTATCGGCCAGGGGCCGGACTTGAAATTCCAGCCGGGCCTGCTGACCGCCTGGGGTTGGAACGACGACAAGACCAAGGTCTGGATGGACGTGCGCGAGGGCGTGACCTGGCACGACGGTTCCAAGTTCACCCCAGACGATGTCGTCTGGTCGCTGGAGCGCGCCGCCAAGCAGGAGACGGGCAATCCGATCCAATTCATCTGGTCGACCGCCAACAATTACAAGGTGGAAGGCAACCGCATCACCGGCGATGTCGTCCGCTTTGAGCCGACCTTCTTCAAATGGATGGCCTTCCTCACCGGCTATGTCCTGCCGAAGGATTACTACACCAAGGTAGGCGCGCAAGGCTTCGAAAAGAAGCCGATCGGCACCGGCCCCTACATGGTCGATGCCTATGAGGGCAATTCCTACCTGCGCCTGAAGGCAAACCCGAACTATTTCGGCGGTAAGCCTGCCTTCGACACGGTCATCTTCAAGTTCGTGCCGGATACGACGAGCCGCGTCGCCGAAATCGAATCCGGCTCATCCGACGTGACGCTGGAAATTCCCTATGAGGATTTCGACCGTCTGAAGAAAAAATCGGGCCTTGCCGGTGTCGCCACGCCGGTCTCCGACATCGGCATGATCTTCATCAGCAATGTCGATCCGATGCTCGACAAGAATGTCCGCCTCGCCGCCAATATGGCGATCGACAAGGAAGCGATCATCAAGCGGCTCCTGCGCGGCTACGGCAAGCCGCTGTCGACGCTGGAAGCGCCGGAATACGAAGCCTATGACGCATCCGTGAAGATTCCTTACGACCCGGAGCAGGCCAAGAAGCTGCTGGCGGCCAGCGGCTACTCGCCGGAAAAGCCGGTAAAGTTCGGCATCAAGACCACCCGCGGCTTCAAGCCGAAGGATTACGAGATGATTCAGGCGATCGTCGGCATGTGGCGCAAGGTCGGCATTGAGGCTGAGATCGAAGTCTACGAAATCGCCAAGCATTACGAGCTGCGCGCCGCCCATCAGCTCGGCCCGGCCGCCTTCTACAACTGGGGCAACGCCATCGGTGATCCCACGACCTCGGCCGGCTTTGCCATGTTCGGCCCTTCGCCGCACTCGGCCTGGAAGACCAAGGATGTCGACGATATGCTGGGGCCGCTCTGGGTGGAAAAGGACGAGGCGAAGCGCATTGCCGGCTGGAAGGCGGCGATCAAATACATCGCCGAACAGGGCTATGTGATCCCGCTGCTGCAATATGCCCAGCCGATCGTCTACAAATCGAGCCTGAAGGTCACGCCGAACGTCTCGGGCGCTCTGCAGCCGACGCTGGTGTCGAAGGCTTGATGCTTTTGAGCGTGTAGCCTTGCCCTTCACCCTAGCCCTCTCCCCGCCCGCGGGGAGAGGCAACGATCTCTGTTCCCTCGCGTGAACAGGCGGTTGGGGATAGGCTGCAGGTGCCTCCTTCCCCCTTCTCCCCGTCAAAACGGGGAGAAGGTGCCCGACAGGGCGGATGAGGGGCTTTAGGACTCTTCAGCGCCATAGCCGTGCGATCGGAACCCATAACGCATGATAGCAATCTCCATTCTCAACCGGCTGATCATGGCCGCCATCACCCTCTTCGGAGTGGCGGTGATCGTCTTCGTCCTTTTGCGCGTCGTCCCAGGCGATCCGATCGCGATGATGATCTCGCCGGGCGCAAGCCCCGCCGATATAGCGGCACTCCGCGCTCATTACGGCCTTGATGCGAGCCTGACCACGCAGTTCTGGCTGTGGCTGAAATCGGTTCTGATAGGCGATTTCGGCACCTCGATCTCCCTCAAACGCGATGTGCTTTCTCTGCTCGGAGAGCGCCTTCCCGCAACGCTGGAACTCGCCTTCGCAGCACTCGTCCTGGCGGTCCTTCTCGGCGGCGCGGTCGCGATCATCGGCACGCTTGCCCGGCGCACGATTTTCGAGCCCGTGATCGACAGCCTCAACGGCCTTTTTCTTGCCGTTCCGGATTTCGTCTGGGCATTGGCGCTAGTTCTTGTCCTCGGCGTCCTCTTTCCGCTTTTCCCGCTCTCCGGCCGCATCGACCCGAGCATCGACGCGCAATTCGCGACCCCCTTCCACCTGGTTGAAAGCCTGCTGACGCTTCGCTTTGGGATCTTCGCCGATATCTGTGCCCATATGGTCATGCCGGTCTTGGCACTCGGCCTGCCGCTCGCCGCAATTATTGCCCGTGTGCTGAAAGCCGCACTCTCCGAGGCCATGGTGCAGGACTATATCCTGCTCGCCAAGCTGAAGGGCATGTCCGAGCTGCGGTTGGTGCTGCAGGAGGCGCTGCGCAATGCCGTTGGGCCGACGATCGCACTGACCGGCGTGCAATTCACCTTCCTGATCGGCGGCACCGTCATCGTCGAGCGTATTTTCGCGTATCCCGGCATCGGCAACATGGCGATCGATGCCGTCATCAATCGCGACCTGCCGCTGATCCAGGGCTTGGTATTGGTCTTCGGCGCCCTCTTCATTCTCGTCAATCTGGCGGTCGATCTCCTGGTCGCGGCCTTCAATCCGAGGCTCGCCCATGGTTGACGCCACCCCGCACGCCATGCCTCGATCGCCCTCCAGGATGGCGAAACGCCTGCGCGCATTGCTCGCCGAGCCGAAGGTGATCTTGGGCGGCGGCTTCATTCTCATCCTCCTCATCCTCGCGATCTTCGCGCCCTATATCGCGCCGAAGGATCCGCTGGAGCAGGATCTGATGTCCGGCACCTTGCCGCCGGCTTGGATCGAGGGTTCCGATCCGGGCTTCCTGCTAGGCACGGACGATCTCGGCCGCGACGTGCTCTCCCGCGCCATCTTCGGCACGCGCATCGCGCTGACGGTCGCCTTCGTCGCAGCCGGCCTCGCAGCCTTCATTGGTACGCTGCTCGGGCTTCTCTCCGGCTGGTACGGCGGCTGGATCGACAAGGTGATCTCCCGCCTCGTCGACATTTGGATGGCCTTTCCGCCGGTGCTTCTCTCGATCCTGCTCGTCGCCGTCTTCGGCTCCGGAGTGCATTCGGTCATCGCCGCCATCGTCATCATCGACTGGACGCGCTTCTGCCGCGTCGTGCGGTCCGAAACGCAGGCACAGGCGCGGATGGATTATGTGACCGCCGCCCATACGATCGGCTTTTCGCGGGCCAAAATCCTCTTCAGCGAGATCCTGCCTAATGTGACGCCGGTGCTGATCGCCCTTGTCAGCCTGGAAATGGGTATAGCCGTCATCGTCGAAGCCATTCTGTCCTTCGTCGGCCTGTCGGTCGCTTCGGACACACCGACCTGGGGCGGCATGATCGCCGAGGGGCGGCAGATGATCTATCAGGGCTGGTGGGTGCTGGTCGTGCCGCTGATCGCGCTCTTTGCGGCGGTGCTTGCCTTCAATCAACTCGGTGACGGCCTGCGCCGCGCCCTCGATCCGGTAATGCGCCGATGACATCTCCGCTTCTCTCCATTGCCGGCCTCAACGCCGTCTCCGACCGCGATGGCGGCTCAGCGATTCTCCGCGATGTTTCCCTTACGCTTGAGCGCGGCGAAGTACGCGGGCTGGTCGGCGAAAGCGGCGCCGGAAAATCGACCATTGCCAAAGCCCTGCTAGGTATCCTGCCGCGCAGCGTCCGCATCACGAGCGGATCGATCCTGTTCGAAGACCGCAATCTCCTCACGCTGTCCTCCAAGGAATTGCGCGGCATCATGGGCAACGAGATCTCGCTGATCCCGCAGGACCCGCAAACCGCCCTCAATCCCGGCCGCCGCATCGAGGCACAGCTGACCGACGGCCTGCGATTGAAGCGGGGCATGTCATCAGGCGATGCCCGCCGTCGTGCGCTGAAGCTCCTGGAGGAAGTGCATATCCGCGATCCCGAACGTGTATTGCATGCCTACCCGCACGAATTGTCCGGCGGCATGCGCCAGCGCATCCTGATTGCCGCCGCTTTCGCGCTGGAGCCGAAACTGGTTGTCGCCGACGAGCCGACCACCGCGCTCGACGTCACCGTGCAGAAGCAGATCCTGCGGCTGATCCGCGGCCTGCAGGAAGCGCACGGCACCGCCGTTATCTTCGTCACGCACGATCTCGGCGTGGTCGCCCAGATTTGCGATAGCGTCACGCTGCTCTACGCCGGCAAGATTATCGAAGAGGGGCGCACGAGTGAGGTGCTCGCCCATCCCCGGCACATCTACACGAAATCGCTTCTTGCCGCCGGTCCTCGTTACGATCGGCCGGATGCGGGGCTGACGCCGGTCCCACAGGCAGTCTTCGATCAGCTGCGTCGCGAAATCGGCATGTCGGAGGGTGGCCGATGAGCGTTTCCGATCATCTGCTGTCCGCTAAAGGCATGGAGGTCACCTATGGCGCCAAGAGGCACCTTTTCGGACCGCCGGGCCTTGGCATCAAGGTGCTGCACGGCGTCGATATCGGTGTCCGCCGCGGTGAAACCATCGGCATCGTCGGCGAAAGCGGCTCGGGCAAGACGACGCTCGGCCGCGCCTTGCTGCGGCTGGTCGATGTAACCGCAGGCAGTATCCATTTCGACGGCCGAGACATCACGCGTCTGCCGGACTCGGAGATGCGGCCGCTGCGTCGACGCATGCAAATGATCTTTCAGGACCCGATGGCTTCGCTCAATCCGCGCCACACGATCCGCCGCATCCTCGTCGAGCCGCTGCTGCTGCATAGGCTGGCTTCAGACAGGAAAGAAGCCGAGCACCATGCGGCTGCAATTCTCGAACGTGTGACGCTGCCGCAGGCATGCCTCGACCGCAATCCGCATGAACTCTCAGGCGGCCAGCGCCAGCGCGTCGGCATCGCACGTGCGGCCCTGCTGAAGCCGGATTTCGTGCTCGCCGACGAGATCGTCTCCGGCCTCGACGTGTCGACCCAGGCGCAGGTTCTGAATCTGCTGAAGGAGCTTTCGCGCGATCTCGGCCTCTCGATGGCCTTCATCAGCCACGACCTCTCGGTCATCCGTGCCATCTGCAACCGCGTCTATGTCATGCGCCACGGCCGCGTCGAAGAGGAAGGCGATTGCGAGCGCGTCTTCACCGCGCCCGCTTCCGCCTATACCCGCATGCTGCTCGACGCCATCCCCCTGCCGGAGGTGGACCCGCACTGGCTCGGTCGCGAAAGCCTCATGGAAGCGTCCGATGCATGAAGATCATCAATTGCGCTGCAGGTGTCAGCGAGACTGCGACAGCGTCGGCATAAGGAAAGGGAAGACCCCATGAAGGATCCTGTTTCAGCAGCAGCAAAGGCCACCGGCCTGCCCGGTCTTCGTGGTCACGACCATACGGGATTGACGGTGCCGGACATGAAGCAGGCGGTCGATTTCTTCAAAAACGTGCTCGGCTGCGAAATCATCATGTCGTTCGGCCCGTTTGCCGACGATAAGGGCACATTCATGACCGATCTGCTCGGCGTCCATCCCAAGGCTGAGATAAAACAGATAACCCAGGTGCGGTGCGGTTTCGGTTCGAACATCGAACTGTTCGAATATTCAGCGCCCGATCAACGGGACCTCAAGCAGAAGAACAGCGATATCGGCGCGTTTCACATCTCGCTCTATGTAGACGACATTGATGCAGCAAAGGCTTATCTGGACAGCCGGAACGTCGAAACACGGCTGGGGCCGCTCTCAATCACAGACGGCCCCGCAGCCGGCCAGTCGATCCTTTATTTCCAGGCGCCTTGGGGTTTGCAGTTCGAGGCCATCAGCTATCCCAAGGGCATGGCTTATGAAAAACATGCCGAAACCGTGCTGTGGAGCCCGAAGGATCCGGGTAAGTAAAGCAAGACTTCGCCTGACGGTATCCTCAGTTACGCAGGCGGAAGCGCTGTATCTTGCCGGACTCCGTCTTCGGCAAAGCTTCGACGAAGACGATGGAACGCGGATATTTGTAGGGTGCAATAACGGCCTTGACATGATCCTGCAGCGCCTTGACCAGCAGATCCGATCCTGTGACACCCGGCGCCAGCACCACATGGGCCTGTACGATATGGCCGCGCTCCTCGTCCGGCTTGCCTATCACGGCGCATTCAAGCACATCGGCATGCGAAAGAAGGGCTGCCTCCACCTCCGGCCCGGCAATATTGTAACCGGCCGAAAGAATGATGTCGTCGGAGCGGGCGGCGAAATGGAAATAACCCTCCTCGTCCTGAATGAAGCTGTCGCCGGTCACATTCCAGCCATCCCGCACATAATCGGCCTGCCTGCGGTCGGCGAGATAGCGGCAGCCGATCGGCCCCCGAACGACGAGTTTGCCGATCGTGCCGCAGGGAACCTCGTTCATCTCGTCATCCACCACGCGAGCCTCATAGCCCCTCAGCGGCTTTCCCGTGCAGTTCGGCTTGGCATCGGAGAGATGATTGGAGATGAAGATGTGGAGCATCTCGGTGGAACCGATGCCGTCGAGGATCGGCTTGCCGGTCTTGCGCGTCCACTCCTCGAAGATCGGACCCGGCAGTGTCTCGCCGGCGGACACCGCAACCCGAAGCGAGGATAGATCCGCCCCCTCCTCCATCGCCGCCAGCATGGCGCGATAGGCCGTTGGTGCGGTGAAGCTGATGGTCGCGCCGTACTCCTGGATGATCTCGACCATGTTCTTCGGCGAAGCGTTTTCCAGCAGCGCCGTCGATGCGCCGAAGCGCAAGGGGAAGACGACCAGGCCGCCGAGCCCGAAGGTGAAGGCAATCGGCGGCGAGCCGATGAAGACGTCATCCGGCGTCACCTGCAACACTTCCTTCGCATAGCCGTCGGCGATGATCAGGATATCGCGATGGAAATGCATCGTCGCCTTTGGCACGCCTGTCGAGCCCGAAGTGAAGCCGAGCAGCGCCACGTCATCCCGCCCGGTTTTGACCGGCTCGAAGCGGACGGGCTTGTTGAGCGCGATCCTGTCAAGCTCGGCATCGTGGTTGGCGGTGCCGTCGAAGCCAACCACCTGCTTCAGGAAGCGGCTGTCCTTGGCTGCGGCGACGAGTTCCTCCAGCAGCCTGGTATCGCAAAGCGCAAACGAGATTTCCGCCTTGTCGATGATCTTCGAAAGCTCGCCCGCCCGCAGCATCGGCATGGTATTGACGGCAACAGCGCCGACCTTCGTCACCGCCAGCCAGCAGGCAATCATGGCCGGGTTGTTGCCGGAGCGGATGAGAACGCGGTTGCCGGGCTTGACGCTGAAATTCTCGACGAGAGCGTGGGCGATGCGGTTGGTCCAGTCCGCCAGCTCCTTGTAAGTCCGGCGGCGGCCGTTGCCGATCAGGGCCACGTGATCGGCAAAACCCTTCTCCACCATCCGGTCGCTGAGTTCGAAGCCGGCATTCAGCCATTCCGGATAGTCGAAACCCTCCATCCGCAGCTCGGGCCATTCATCGAAGGGCGGCAGATTGTCTCGCGTGAATGTATCGGTATGACCGGTCGGTCCCAGCATTGCCTTGCTCCCGCGTTCTTATCGATCAAGTCGCCACGACCGCCGTTTCCCCGCGGCGCATGTGGCGTTGCTAAAAAGATCGCACTGAAGCGCGGAATGTTCAAGCAAGAAATTTTAAGCCTAAACTACCTTTGAATTCCCATTGATTTAGAAGGAAAATTCCCGGTTTTCGCAGGATCATGGCCGTCACCCCTCCCCAGATTCAGGCAGGAAAAGCCTTGACGAATGGCGCCAACAAGATATTTTAAACTTAAATTATTTTGAGACCGGCTTCTGCCGAACGAGGAGGGAAAAGCGATGCGCATCGTCTGTATCGGCGGCGGCCCCGCAGGGCTTTACTTCGCGCTTCTAATGAAGAAGCTCCATCCCGAACATTCGATCCGTGTCGTCGAGCGCAATCGGCCCTATGATACCTTCGGCTGGGGCGTCGTCTTCTCCGATGCGACCATGGTATCCATGCGGGAATGGGATCCCGAAAGTGCCGCCGAAATCGAGGACGCGTTCAACCATTGGGACGATATCGAAGTCCTGTTCAAGGGCACGCGCCAGCGCACCTCTGGCCACGGCTTCGTCGGCATCGGCCGCAAGAAGCTTTTGAACATCCTGCAGCGCCGCTGCGAGGCCCTCGGCGTCGAACTGATCTTCGAAACGGAAGTGAATTCCGATCTCGACTATCCGGATGCCGATCTGGTCATCGGCTCCGACGGCCTCAATTCGAAGATCCGCAATCATTATCCGGAAGTCTTCCAGCCCGATATGATCACCCGGCCGAACCGCTATATCTGGCTCGGCACCAAAAAGCTCTTCGACGCCTTCACCTTCGATTTCCGCCGCACCGATCACGGCTGGTTCCAGGCGCATATCTACAAGTTCGACGACAAGACCTCGACCTTCATCGTCGAGACGACCGAGGAAGCCTATCTCGCCCATGGCCTCGACAAGATGGACCAGGACGGCTCCATCGCCTTCTGCGAAAACCTGTTCTCCGAAGTGCTCGAGGGCGCTTCGCTGATGACCAACGCCCGCCATATCCGCGGCTCGGCCTGGCTGAACTTCAACCGCCTGATCTGCGGCAAGTGGAGCCATTTCAACGGCAATTCCCATGTCGTGCTGATGGGCGATGCCGCCCACACCGCCCATTTCGCCATCGGCTCCGGCACCAAGCTTGCCATCGATGACGCTATCGAGCTCACTCGCCAGTTCCAGATCCACGGGCATGAGAAGGACAAGATACCGGCCGTCCTCGAAACCTACGAGGAAATCCGCCGCGTCGATGTCGCACGTATCCAGAATGCCGCCCGCAATGCCATGGAATGGTTCGAGGTCGTCGGGCGCCGCTATGCCGATACGCTCGAGCCGCCGCAATTCATGTATTCGATGCTGACCCGCTCGCAGCGCATCAGCCACGAAAATCTGCGATTGCGGGACAAGGACTGGCTCGAAGGATACGAGCGCTGGTTCGCGGAAAAATCCGGTCTAGCCGTCGGCAACGACCGCTGCCTCCCACCGATGTTCACACCCTATCGCCTGCGCGACGTTCAACTCGTCAACCGTATCGTCGTCTCGCCGATGGCCATGTATTCGGCCGAGAATGGCGTGATGAACGACTTCCATATCGTCCATCTCGGCTCGCGGGCGCTTGGCGGCGCGGGGCTGATCTTCGCGGAAATGACCTGCGTCACTCCAGATGCCCGCATCACGCCTGGCTGCCTTGGCCTCTGGAACGAGGAGCAGGCGACACAGTGGAAGCGGCTCGTCGACTTCGTTCACACGAATAGCGCCGCCAAGGTCGGCATCCAGCTCGGCCATGCCGGACGTAAGGGCGCGACGAAGCTCGCCTGGGAAGGCATCGACCAGCCGCTAGCCGAAGGCGAGTGGCCGCTGATCTCGGCATCGGCGATCCCCTATCTCAAGAACAGCCAGGTGCCGAAGGCCATGGATCGCGCCGATATGGAGCGCGTCAAAGCCGATTTTATCCGCTCGACCGAGCTTGCCATCGAAACCGGCGCCGACTGGCTGGAGCTGCACTGCGCCCACGGCTATCTGCTATCGAGCTTCCTGTCGCCGCTCACCAATCTGCGCGACGACGAATATGGCGGCAGCCATGAAAACCGCGCCCGATACCCGCTGGAGATCTTCAGGGCTATGCGCGCGATCTGGCCGGCGGGCAAGCCGATATCGGTTCGTCTTTCCTGCCATGACTGGACCGATGGCGGCAATACGCCCGAAGATGCGGCGATCTTCGCCCGCATGTTCAAGGAAGCAGGCGCCGACCTGATCGACTGCTCCTCGGGCCAGGTCTCCAAACAGGAAAAGCCGGTCTATGGCCGCTTGTTTCAAACGCCCTTCTCCGACAAGATCCGCAACGAGATCGGTATCCCGACGATCGCCGTCGGTGCGATTTCAGAAGCGGATCACGCCAATTCGATTATCGCCGCCGGCCGTGCCGACCTCTGCGCCATCGCCCGCCCGCATCTGGCGGATCCGGCCTGGTCGCTGCATGAAGCGGCGAAGATCGGCCTGACTTCCATTCCCTGGCCGAAGCAATATCTTTCCGGCAAGACTCAGTATGAAACCAACCTCGCCCGCGCTGCCACGGCAGCACCGGCGAAATGAGGATGAGATGACGACTTCGGGCAAACTCGCCGGCCGTCACGCCCTTATCACCGGGGCGGGCAGCGGCATAGGCGCCGCGATCGCCAAGGCGCTCGCCGCCGAAGGCGCGCATGTAAGCCTAGCCGGCCGCCGCCGCGAGCCGCTGGAAGCGGTTGCCGCCGAAATCGGTGCAGCTGGTTTCGTGGTCGACAGCTTCGATGTCACCAGCACCGACGCCGTTGCCCGAGGCCTTGTCAAGGCACGCGAAAAATTCGGCCCGGTCGATATCCTCGTCAACAATGCCGGTGAAGCGCCGAGTGCGCCCTTCGAGAAAACGACCTTGGAGGCCTGGAACCACGTTCTCTCGGTCGACCTCACCGGTGTCTTCGTGGTGACCCAGGCCGCCCTTCCGGACCTGAAAGCCCGCGGCTCCGGTGCTCGCATCATCAACATCGCCTCGACGGCTGGCCTGAAAGGCTACGCTTACGTCTCGGCTTACGTCGCCGCCAAGCATGGCGTCGTCGGCCTCACCCGCTCGCTGGCGCTGGAGCTGGCGAAGACCGGCATCACCGTCAACGCGGTCTGCCCCGGCTTTACCGATACGCCGATCATCCGGCGTTCGATCGAGACGATCGTCGCCAAGACCGGGCGTTCGGCCGAACAGGCGCTTGCCGAGTTTACGAAGTTCAATCCGCAGGGACGTCTTATCAAGCCGGAAGAAGTGGCCGATACCGTGCTCTGGCTGGCCTCTCCGGCCGCGGCATCGATCAATGGACAGGCGATTGCGGTTGCCGGTGGGGAGATTTGAGCGATGAGCGATCTAGATATGACGATGAAGGGGCATCTGAGGCCCTTCAGGGATTATAAGCCGCAGCACTTCCTCTGGGATATCAGCGAAGACGGCCGCGTCGCAACCATCCGCCTGAACCGCCCCGAGCGTAAGAACCCGTTGACCTTCGACAGCTATGCCGAACTGCGCGATCTCTTCCGCGATCTCGTCTATGCGTCCGATATCCGCGCCATCGTGCTGACCGGCGCCGGTGGCAATTTCTCCTCGGGCGGCGATGTCTTCGAAATCATCGAGCCGCTGACCCGCATGGCAATGCCCGAGCTTCTGGCCTTCACGCGTATGACCGGCGATCTCGTCAAGGCGATGCGTAAGTGCCCCCAGCCGATCGTCTCGGCAGTCGACGGCATCTGCGCCGGCGCCGGCGCCATCCTCGCCATGGCCTCCGATCTGAGGCTCGCAACGCCCGAAGCCAAGACGGCCTTCCTCTTTACCCGCGTTGGCCTTGCCGGTGCGGACATGGGCGCTTGCGGCATCCTGCCCCGCATCATCGGCCAGGGTCGCGCCGCCGAACTCCTCTTCACCGGCCGCTCGATGACGGCAGCAGAAGGACAGGCCTGGGGCTTCTATAACGGCCTGCATGCCGGCGCCGATATGGAGAACGAAGCAATCAAGCTTGCCCGCTCGCTGGCCGACGGTCCGTGGTTCGCCCACGGCATGACCAAGACCATGCTGAACCAGGAATGGGCGATGGGCATCGATGAAATGATCGAATCCGAAGCGCAAGCCCAAGCGATCTGCATGGCGACGCAGGATTTCCGCCGCGCTTTCGAGGCTTTCGCCGCCAAGCGCCGGCCGGAATTCCAGGGGGATTGAGGGAATGTCCACGGCAAGCAACCTCCCCCGTCCGACCCGCGATCATCTGGAGTGGCCCTTCTTCGAGGAGCGCCATCATCGCTTTGCCGTAGAGGTCGATACCTTCGCAAGATCCGGCGTCATGGCGTCGATCGATCATGCCGATGTCGATGGCGCCTGCCGGAAGCTGGTCAAGGGGCTGGGCGAAGCCGGGCTTCTCACCGCCGCAACCGGTTCGTCCGACAGCGAGCCGCTGATCGATTCCCGCATGGTCTGCCTCGCCCGCGAAACGCTGACCTGGCATGATGGCCTCGCCGATTTCGCCTTTGCCATGCAGGGCCTTGGCACCGGCGCCATTGGCCTGTCTGGCTCGCCCGAATTGCGCGCCGCCGTTCTGCCCAAGGTGCGCTCGGGTGACTGGCTCGCGGCCTTCGCGCTATCGGAAAAGGATGCCGGCTCCGATGTGGCGGCGATGAGCTGCGCTGCCCGCATCGAAGGTGATCAGTATATCCTCGACGGCGAGAAGACCTGGATTTCCAACGGCGGCATTGCCGACGTCTACACTGTCTTCGCGCGCACCGGCGAAGCGCCGGGGACCCGGGGCATCTCTGCCTTCGTCGTCTTTGCCGATGATCCCGGCTTCTCGATTGCCGAGCGCATCGAGGTGATCGCGCCGCATCCGCTGGCGACGATCCGCTTCGACAAGTGCCGCATTCCCGCTTCGCGCCGCCTCGGCTCGCCGGGCGAAGGCTTCAAGATCGCCATGCGCACGCTCGATATCTTCCGCGCTTCGGTCGCCGCTGCCGCCCTCGGCTTTGCCCGCCGCGCCCTCGATGAATCGCTGGCCCATGCGCGGTCTCGTCCGATGTTCGGCGCCGCCCTTGCCGACCTTCAGTTGACGCAGGCCGCCCTCGGCGATATGGCGACCGGCATCGACGCGGCGGCATTGCTTACCTACCGGGCAGCCTGGCGTCGCGACGTGCAGCGCTTGCCGACGACGCGCGAGGCGGCCATGGCCAAGATGACGGCGACGGAAACCGCGCAGAGCGTCATCGACCGCGCCGTCCAGCTCTTCGGTGGACGCGGTGTGAAATCGGGCGAGATAACGGAAAAACTCTATCGGGAGATCCGCGCGCTTCGCATCTATGAAGGTGCGACGGAAGTTCAGAAACTCATCGTCGCGCGCGAACTTTTGAAGACCAATTAATGGGAGATACCAGCATGAGCCGCGAGATTTTCGATTGGGCCGACCCGTTTCGGCTGACGGAACAGCTGAGCGACGACGAACGCATGGTGCTGGATACCGCGCATTCCTACGCGCAGGAAAAGCTCGCCCCTCGCGTACTCGAAGCCTTCCGCCACGAAAAGACGGATCCGGCGATCTTCCGCGAGATGGGCGAACTCGGCCTGCTCGGCCCGACGATCTCTCCGGAATATGGCGGCGCCGGCCTCAGCTACGTCGCCTATGGCCTGATCGCCCGTGAAGTCGAGCGCGTCGACAGCGGCTATCGCTCGATGATGAGCGTTCAGTCTTCGCTCGTCATGGTGCCTATCGAGACTTTCGGTTCGGATGCGCAGAAGCAGAAATACCTGCCGAAGCTTGCGACCGGCGAATGGATCGGCTGCTTCGGCCTCACGGAGCCGAATCACGGCTCCGATCCCGGCTCGATGGTCACACGCGCAAGGAAGGTCGATGGCGGTTACAGCCTGACCGGTGCCAAGACCTGGATTTCCAATGCGCCGATCGCCGATGTCTTCGTCGTCTGGGCAAAGACCGAGGATGGCCTCATCCGCGGCTTCATCCTTGAAAAGGGCTGGAAGGGTTTGTCGGCACCCGCCATTCACGGCAAGGTGGGCCTGCGTGCTTCCATCACCGGCGAAGTGGTGATGGACGATGTCTTCGTGCCCGAAGAAAATCTGATGCCGAACGTATCCGGCCTCAAGGGCCCCTTCACCTGCCTCAACTCCGCACGCTTCGGCATTGCCTGGGGTGCGCTCGGCGCGGCGGAGGATTGCTATGCCCGGGCACGCCAATATGTGCTCGACCGCAAACAGTTCGGCCGTCCCCTTGCCGCCAACCAGCTGATCCAGAAAAAGCTTGCCGACATGGTGACCGAGATCACGCTTGGCCTGCAAGGCTGCCTGCGCCTCGGCCGCATGAAGGAAGAAGGCCATCCGCCGGTCGAGCTGACCTCCATCCTCAAGCGCAACAGCTGCGGCAAGGCGCTGGATATCGCCCGCGCCGCCCGCGACATGCTGGGTGGTAACGGCATTTCGGATGAGTTCGGCATTGCGCGTCACCTCGTTAACCTCGAAGTGGTCAACACCTATGAGGGGACGCACGACATCCACGCCCTCATCCTCGGCCGCGCCATCACCGGCATCGCCGCTTTTTCGAACTGAGGCCCGCCTTGGCATTCAAGACCACCAGACCCCTGCGGTTCGGAGATTGCGATCCCTCCGGGATCGCTTACTTCCCCTCCTATCTGAACATCCTCGTCGGGGTGCTGGAGGACTATTTCGCCTCGATCGGCTTTTCCTGGCGAAAGCTGATCGACGACCGCCGCATCGGTGTTCCCACCGTGCGGCTCGATCTGACCTTCATCAAG
Source organism: Rhizobium sp. JAB6 (assembly GCF_003024605.1). Taxonomy (GTDB): domain Bacteria; phylum Pseudomonadota; class Alphaproteobacteria; order Rhizobiales; family Rhizobiaceae; genus Rhizobium. Next base: position 894,762 of record NZ_PYJQ01000009.1, read on the forward strand.
CCGGGTCTGCAGGGCGACAATCTCGAATTCGCACTTTCGGTCCATGGTATCGGCCGCTCCTCGCTCGATCTGCAACATCAAGTTTCGGCGAACGGCCATCTGCTATGGACGGCCAAGCACCGTGTGGTCGCCACCTCGCTCGATACGCATAGATCCATTGAATGGCCGGATGATCTCCGCGCCGCGCTGACCTCTCATCTGGAGACGACCGATGCACACGATCCTGCAACCTGAGGGCTGGGCCAAGCCGATCGGCTATGCCAATGGCATGGCGGCGACGGGCCGCATGGTATTCGTCGGCGGTCAGGTCGGCTGGAATGCCGCATGCGAATTCGAAAGCGACGATTTCGTCGAGCAGGTGCGTCAGACGCTGAAGAATGTCGTCGCCATCCTCGCGGAAGGCGGCGCCGAGCCGAAGCACATCACCTCGATGACCTGGTATTTTACCGACAAGCAGGAATATCTCGGCAATCTGAAGGGGATCGGTCAGGCCTATCGCGAGATCATCGGCCGGCACTTCCCCGCCATGGCCGCCGTGCAGGTCGTCGCCCTCGTCGAGGATCGCGCGAAGATCGAGATCCAGGCGACGGCCGTCATCCCGGAATAATATCGCACGGAGTAGTAGCTCATGTCGGCATTGCGCTTTTCGGACACTATCTCGGCGGCGCTGACCGACGGGATCCTCGTCGTCACCATCGACAACGCACCCGTCAATGCGCTCTCCTCCGATGTCAGGGCCGGCCTGGCGGCCGCATTCGAATATGCGGAGAAGGATGACGCAGTGGTCGGCGTCGTGCTGACCGGCGCGGGCAGCAGCTTCATCGGCGGCGCCGACATCAAGGAATTCGGCAAACCGCCGGTCGAGCCGCATCTACCTGACGTCATCTCGCGCATCGAAGCCTTTGCCAAACCCGTTGTCGCCGCAATCAATGGCGCAGGGCTTGGCGGCGGCCTGGAAGTGGCGCTTGCCTGCCATCGCCGCCTTGCCGCGCCGTCCGCGAAGCTCGGCTTTCCCGAAGTCAAGCTCGGCATCGTACCCGGCGCCGGCGGCACGCAGCGCCTCCCACGCCTGATTGGGATCGCCGCCGCCATCGACATGATCGCCAGTGGCCGCATCGTATCGGCGGCCGAAGCGTTGAAGCTCGGTATCGTCGATAGCGTGTCTAATAATATTCTGCTCGCGGACGCCATCGCTGATGCGAAATCAATCAGCGCCGCTGCGGTGCGCCGCACCGGTTATCTATCCATTCCTTCTGGAACGGTGGAAGCTATTGAGAAGGCGGCATCGGACGCATTGCGCAAGGCCCGCGGCCAGCGCGCACCGGCCGAGGCCGTCCGTCTCGTGCGCCTGGCAGCGACCGCGCCTCTTTTAGAGGGACTGGCCGAAGAACGCCGTACCTTTATTACCCTTCGCGACAGCGAAGAGGCGGCAGCGTTACGTCATGTCTTCTTCGCGGAACGGGCCGCGGGCAAGGTCGAGGGACTGGAGGCCGTCGCTCCACGCAAGATCGAAACCATCGGCATTGTCGGCACCGGTCTGATGGGATCGGGCATTACCGTCTCCGCCCTCAATGGCGGTTACCGCGTCATCGGCATCGAGCAGAATGCCGAAGCAGCGGAGAAGGGCCGCGACCGAATCGCCGGTCTCCTTGATAAGGCCGTGCAATCCGGCCGTGTCGACGCCGCTGGCCGCGAAGATCGCCTCAGCCGGCTGACCGTTACCGCCGATATGCAGCAGCTCGTCCAGGCCGACATCGTCATCGAGGCCGTCTTCGATGATCTCGCCGTCAAGACGGAGCTCTTCCAGCGCCTCGACGGCATCGTTCGAGCCGACACGATCCTTGCGACCAATACCAGCTATCTCGATCCCGATGTCATTGCTGCGGCCACCAAACTGCCAGAGCGCGTCTTGGGGCTGCATTTCTTCTCGCCGGCGCATATCATGCGCCTCCTGGAAGTGGTGAATTGCAAGAAGACGGCGCCGGATGTGCTGGCAACAGCCCTTGCCCTCGCAAAGCGGCTCGGCAAGCTGCCTGTCGTATCGGGCGTCACCGAAGGCTTCATCGGCAACCGTATCTTTTCCGCCTATCGCCGCGAGGCCGAATACATGGTCGAGGACGGTGCTTCGCCGCAGGAGATCGACGCGGCTCTGGAAGCCTACGGCTTTCCGATGGGGCCTTTTGCAGTGTTCGACATGGCGGGTCTGGAAATCGCCTGGGCGCGCCGCAAGCGGCAGGCGGCGACGCGCGATCCTTCGGAGCGCTACGTCGTCATCGCCGACCGGCTCTGCGAAGCCGGCCGTTTCGGCCAGAAGACCGGCCGCGGCTGGTACGCCTATCCCGAGGGCAACCGCACTGTTGATCCCGAGGTAACGGCCATGATCGAAGCTGCTCGCGCCGAGAAAGGCATCGTGCCGAAGAGCTTCACCGCGGATGAGATCGTGAGCCGTCTGCTGAAAGCCATGGTTGACGAAGGCGACACCCTGCTTTCGGAAGGCATCGCCGCGCGCGCCAGCGATATCGATCTCGTGATGATCAACGGCTACGGCTTCCCGGCAAGCAAGGGTGGCCCGATGTTTGCCGCCGGTCGCCGCTGAAACAGGTCACGCAGGGTCAGGCCGCTGAAGAAAGCAGCGTGAACAATTCCTGCGGCCGCTTGACGCCGCGCAGCGCGTAACGGCCGACGGAAACGAGATCGTTGCTTTGCTGGCCTGACAGCGCCTCGACGAAGTTCGACGACATCAGGACGTTTCGGTCGGCCGATCGGCACATCGAGGCGATGCGGCTGACTTCGTTGACAGCCGGCCCGATGACCGTGAAATCCAGCCGGTCCATGCTGCCGATATTGCCATAGAAGACATCGCCGATATGCAGGCCGAGATAGACGTCCGTTACGGGCCGGCCTTCGATCTGCCGCTGCGAATTGAGATCGCGCAGCCGCTGGCGCAGCAACGATTCCGCCATCAGCGCAGCGGCGCAGGCATCGGCGGAATTGCGGGCCTTGAAGATCGCCAGCGTGCCGTCGCCGATGAGCTTCAGCACGTTGCCGCCCGCCTCATGGATCGAGGAGATCACCGCATCGGCATAGGCATTCAGCATCGGTATGATTTCATCCGGCTCGGCCGTATCCGAAATGCGCGTGTAGTTGGCGAGATCGGAAAACCAGAGCGCGGCCGAAATCCGTTCGGTCTTGCCGCGGGTAATCTTGCCTTCAAGCACATGCCTGGCAGCATCTTCCCCGAGATAGACTTCCGCAATGGTGCGGGCAATGCGGCTCATGCCGGTGCATTTGATGGCGAGGGCAAGTGCCGGCGTCAGCTTGCGCAGTACACGCAAATCCTCTTCCGGAAAGCCCACCTCATGTGCGGTGGCGAAGTTGGAATAGAAGCAATCCATCTCGCCGATCGTGCCGCCCTCTTCGAAACGGTGCACCATGGCGATGTAGTCGGTATGACCATCGGCAAGCAGCGTATCGAGTCCATAGAAATCTGTTGGATCGCCGAAGCCGATACGCCGGCGCACCTCGTCACCACCGGTCGTCAGCATGTGATAGAAGGCGGAACGCTGCCAGTTTTCGGAGGCGATCCCCTGTTGCGTCGGGCCATACTCGAACTCGCGCTCGATAATCTGGTTGCCGTCCCAGCGGAAGGCGCGGCCCTCATAGACCGGGTGCAGCGTATCCATTAGTGCCATGGCGCGATCGAGGTTCAGGCCATGCTGACGGCACTGCTCGCAGAAACCCGAGAGGATATCGACTTCCGTCATACCCTTGAGGCCGGCCTGTATGACCCAGCTGGCAATTTCACCAATGTCCTTCGCGTCCATGGATATCTCCCGACCCTCTGAAGGATTCGCTTTAGTACGAAACTCTAAGGCTTGGAATGCCGTCCTGCACAAAATAGTTTCGATGCACGTCAGTCATCGCCGCTCCTGTGGCACAGAAGCGGCGATTTGACGCTGGGGGATGGCAACACGGTCTCAGCCCTTTACGGCGGGCCTCAGCAAATCCTCCAGACCGATGCGCCGGAAGAGTTCCGCGCGCACCCGGTCGGCAACACCGTTGACGATTTCCGCACCATCTTCCGAGGGGTCTATGTGGGTGCGGAATGGCCGCGTGCCAAACGGCATGCCGACGACATCGACAATGGCGGTCGCGACCGACGCGGCATCGGCATCCGCCGGCTCCAGCGAGGCGAGCCCCTTCAGCGCTTGATCGGGAACGCCGGCATAGGGACCATTGTCATATTCGGCGGCGCGAGCCTTGTCGGTCGGCGAACCGGAATGGGCAAAATGGTTGGTTCCCTTAGTGAAGGCGCCGGGCACGATGATGGTGGTCTCGATGCCCCAGCGTGTCAGCTCCGACGCGTAGGAAACGGCAAGCGAATCCATTGCCGCCTTGGCTGCGAAATAAGGCGAGAGGTACGGCGGCGTGCCGCCGCGCGTGCTGGAAGAGGAAACCCAGACGACCAGCCCTTTTCCTTGCCTGCGCATATAAGGCAGCACGGCGCGATTGACCCGCTGGGTGCTGAGCACGTTGATGTCGTAGAGCTCGGCAAACTGCTCGGGCGTAAAGGCTTCCGCCGGGCCGAAGGACATGTGGCCGGCATTGTGGACGATGGTATCGATGCGGCCTTGCTCGGCGATGACGGCGGCAACGCCGGCTTCGACGGAAACGTCCGATGTAACATCGAGCTCGACGGTTCTGAGATCGACGCCGTTCTCCTTGGCGAACGCCGCCGCTGCCTCGACCTGCGCCGCATTGCGTCCCTTGGTTTCGCGGATGCCGGCATAGACCATATGGCCTGCCTTGGCGAGGGCGCGTGCCGTCAAAGCGCCGAAGCCGCTCGATGCGCCGGTAATAACGATGACTTGCTTGCTCATGATCTTGTTCCTTTACTGGCTTGGCTGTTATTGACGATGAAGTGGAGGACGGCAGGGATTGCCTGCCGCCTCATTGGCTGCTCAGATCATGCCGCCATTGGCGCGCAGCGTCTGGCCGTTGATCCAGCCGCCATCGGGACCGACGAGGAAGGAGACGGCGGCGGCAATGTCCTGCGGCGTGCCCAGGCGTTCCAGCGGGTTCATCTTGGCCATGCGGTCGATGAGCTCGTCGCTCTTGCCGTTGAGGAAAAGATCGGTGGCCGTCGGGCCGGGGGCGACGGCATTGACCGTTATCGAGCGGCCGCGCAGTTCCTTCGCCATGATGCCGGTCAGAAGCTCGACCGCAGCCTTAGTCGCGGCATAGACGCCATAGGTTTCGAGCTTGAGGCCGACGATGCTGGTCGAGAGGTTGACGATGCGGCCGCCGTCCCGCAGGCGCTTGCCGGCTTCGCGCAGCGTATTGAACGTGCCCTTGAGGTTGATGGCGATATGGCGATCAAAATGCTCATCGCCGGCATCGGCAATCCTGGCAAGCTGCATGATGCCGGCATTGTTGACAAGGACATCGACGCCGCCGAAGGCAGTTTCCGCAGCGTCGAACATACGGCGTGCGGCTTCCGCATCGGAGACATCGGCTTTCGCAGTCAAGGCCTTGCCGCCCTTTTCCTCGATTTTGCGGGCGAGCTCCTCGGCGGCGGCCTCGCTGCCGGAATAGTTGATGACGACGGTGAAGCCGTCTTCGGCCAGACGCTCGGCAATCGCGGCGCCGATGCCGCGCGATGCGCCGGTGACGATTGCTACCTTATTGGAATCGCTGTTCATTTCATCATCCTTCGTTGATGTGCGCCTCAGCGCGTTTCGATGAGGAGAAGATGCCTCTTTTCATGCGACGGATAATCGGCCAATAATCGGCATCACTATCCGAAATCGGCGAACAAATAATATGGACAGATTCGATGCAATGCGGGTGTTCTGCCGGGTCGTCGAGCGGCGCAGCTTCACGCTGGCGGCAGAAGACACCGGCCTGCCCCGCTCGACCGTGACGGATGCCATCAAGCAGCTCGAGACCCGCCTTGGCGTGCGCCTGCTGCAGCGCACGACGCGGCATGTGAGCCCGACGCTCGACGGCGAAGCCTATTACCAGCGCTGCCTGCGCATCCTCTCCGACATCGAGGATGCTGAAGGCGCCTTTGCCGGCGCAAAGCCGAAGGGGGTCCTGCGCGTCGATGTGCACGGCACGCTTGCGCGGCATTTCGTCCTGCCGAACCTCCCCTCCTTTCTCGAAACCTATCCCGATATCGAATTGCAGATCACCGAGGGCGACCGGTTCGTCGATCTCATCCGCGAGGGCATCGATTGCGTGCTGCGGGTCGGCACGCTGCAGGATAGCGACATGATCGGCCGGCGCGTCGCGATGCTGGAGGAAGTGACGCTTGCCGCGTCCATTTATGTCCATCGTTTCGGCATGCCAACCCATCCGGATAGGCTCGACGGACATCGGATGATCGGGTTCCGCTCGTCTGCGACGGGCGGATTGCTGCCGCTGGAATTCCAGATCGACGGCGCGGTGCGCGAGATCACTTTGCCTGCAACCATCACCGTCAACGCAGCCGAGAGCTATTTCACCGCGGCCAAACTCGGCCTCGGGCTGATCCAGGTTCCGCGCTATCACGCCGAGGAAGCCATACGATCGGGTGAACTGCTGCATGTCCTCGAGGACTACCCACCGACCCGAACGCCCGTCTCGATGCTCTATCCGCGCAGCCGCCAGCTTTCGCCGCGGGTCCGCGTCTTCATAGACTGGCTCGTGAAGGTTTTTGCGGGACAGGCCGGCACCGGAGCCGAGGCCGGATGAATATTCCGCGAAAGCGATCAAATAAATGAAATCGGCTCTTTGAATGCACGGCAGGCACGCCTACGTCGTAGTTCCGACGTCATGACAGCCTGACGATTTTCGAGAGAGAGCCGATGACCGAACAGAAGCAATTGAAGCTCGGGGCCTTCATGCGTCCCGTCAGCCTGCATACCGGTGCCTGGCGTTATCCGGGCGCCTACCCGGACGCCAACTTCAACTTCCAGCATATCAAAAGCTTCGCGCAGGAGCTGGAAAAGGCGAAATTCGACGCCTTCTTCATGGCCGATCATCTGGCGGTTCTCAACATGCCGATCGAGGCTTTGAAGCGCAGCCAGACCGTCACCTCCTTCGAGCCCTTCACCCTGCTTTCGGCGCTCGCCGCCGTCACCGACAGGATCGGTCTCGTCGCCACGGCGTCGACCACCTTCGACCTGCCCTACCACATTGCCCGCCGCTTTGCCTCGCTCGACCATATCAGTGGCGGCCGCGCGGGCTGGAATATCGTCACCACGTCCAATCCCGATGCCGCGCTTAATTTCGGCCTCGAAGAACATATGGAACATGGCGAACGCTATCATCGCGCCCGCGAATTCTATGATGTCGTCACCGGCCTCTGGGACAGCTTCGCCGACGATGCCTTCCTTCGCGATCCCGAAAGCGGCATCTTCTTCGATCCGGACCGGATGCATGTGCTTGGGCACAAGGGAGAGGAACTGAGCGTCCGCGGCCCCCTTAACATCGCGCGGCCACCGCAGGGCTGGCCGGTCATCGTCCAGGCTGGACAATCGGATGCCGGCCGCCAGCTTGCTGCCGAAACGGCGGAGGCGGTCTTCGCAGCTCCGCGCAACCTCGCAGACGGCAAGTCGATCTTTGCCGATATCAAGGGACGGATGAAGGCGATCGGCCGCAATTCGGATCATCTGAAGATCCTGCCGGCCGCCTTCATCGTGGTCGGCGACACGATCGAGGAGGCGAAGGCCAAGCGGGCGAAGCTCGACAGCCTCGTCCATTACGATAGCGCCATCGCATCCCTATCGATCGCGCTGGGACACGATGCTTCCAAATTCGATCCTGACGGCCCGTTGCCGGAGATTCCGGAAACCAATGCCAGCAAGAGCGGCCGCGAGCGTGTCATCGCACTTGCCGAAGCCGAAAAGCTCACCGTGCGCCAACTGGCGCAGCGCCTCGGCGGCTATGCCGGGCTCGCCTTCGTCGGCACGCCTGAGAGCATTGCCGACGAGATGGAGCAGTGGCTGGACGAGGAAGGCTCTGACGGTTTCAACGTCGTCTTCCCCTTCCTGCCGCAAGGCCTGCTTGACGTAACCACCCGCCTCGTTCCAGAGCTGCAGCGCCGCGGCATCTTCCGCCGCGATTATGAAGGCACGACATTGCGCGAACACCTCGGCTTGCCGCGCCCGGAAAACCGCTTCTTCCAGAAAACGGCAGCGGCGGCGCAGTAAGAGCGCCCAAGAAAAGAGACCGACATGAGCCATATTACGCCGATCGACTACGAGACCGCTTCCGAGGCCGTGCGCGCCGAGCACGATCGCGAAGTGCAGCTGCGCGGCCGCATGACGAACATGAAGCGGACTTTGCTCCATTCGCCGGTCGCGCATCGCATCTATGCGGAATGGTTCCCGTTGCGCGAAGAGCTGCGCCCGGCTCTGGACGATCGCGCCGTCTGGCTGCTCTGCCTTGCGATCGCGATCGAATGCCGCTCGATCATTCCGGTCGGTTTCTTTCGGCGTGCGCTGATCAATGCCGGCCTGACGCCGGAAACGGTCGTACCGACCGAGGAAGAGGCGCTGCTGATCGATTTCGGCAAGGCGATCGCTAAGGATTCCAACGCCATTCCCGAGGAAGTCTGGGCGCGGCTGAAGGCACGATACGACGAGCCGACGCTTGCCAACCTCGTCGCCTTCGCCGGCATCATGATTGCAACGGCCATCTACAACAATGCCGTGAAGGTGGATATCGATCCGGAGCTTGGGCCTTATCTTGAGGGATTTGAGTTTCCGGCGGAGTGACGAAATAGCCCCTCACCCTAACCCTCTCCCCGCACGCCGGGGAGAGGGGACTACCCCGCCTAAATCTCTTCTGCCGTATGTAGGAATAGGATGATTTACTCACCCTCGCCAAACTCAGCGCGAGAGAAGGAACGCTGATGGTGCCGCTATCCCCTTCTCCCCGCCAAAACGGGGAGAAGGTGCCCGACAGGGCGGATGAGGGCTCGCACCCTACCCCGAAATCGTCGTCTCGAACTGCGGATTGCCGCGGATCGTGTTGCTCACCGTACAAATTTCATCTTCGGCGGCATGCGCAATCGCGTTGCGGATTTCATCGCCGAAATCGCCTTTGATGGTGAAGGCGATGTTGAATTTCTCGACACGTGAGGGACCTTCGGTCGCCTTTTCGCCAGTCACGACGGCGGTCACTTCGGTAAGCTTGTCGAGCACGCCGAGGCTGCTGGCTGCCATGCGGGCGCTCAAGACCAGGCAGGCCGAGAGCGACGAATAAAGCAGATCGAGCGGATTGAAGCCCGGCTGCGACGGCGAAGTGACGATATCGATCTCACCGCCCGTCACCGACGTCACATGCGGAAAGCCGGTGCGGCCAACCGTGGCGGTTGCACCCGTCTGCCTCGTCTTCACTTTCAATTCGGCCATATCGAAAAACCCCTGAATAAAAGCATGAAACCCTTTCCTTCTACATAGGGATTCATCGCGCAGGGCACAATTGCAGTTCCTGGCCCTTGCGTCTTCCAGCCAATTAAGCCACCAAATGGTTACAAGTTCTGAGAAGCAATTCCAGGAAAACTGTGTAGCGGTTTTCCGTCCGGCATTGCGTACAAACGCTCCAGCAGACAGGCAGTTCGACATGACCGTTTCCGATCCCCGCGCCTTCCTGACCTCGCTGTTCGATGCCGCCGTCCGAGCAGCCGATCCGCTGACCGGCATTCGCGCCCATCTGCCTGCCAAACCGAAGGGCCGCACGATCGTCGTCGGCGCCGGCAAGGGATCGGCCCAAATGGCGGCGGCGCTGGAGCAATGCTGGGATGGTCCGCTGGAAGGCCTTGTCGTGACGCGATACGGCTTTTCCGCCCCCTGCCGCCAGATCGAGATCATCGAAGCCGCCCATCCGGTGCCGGATGAAGCGGGCCTGATCGCCTCCCGCCGGCTCCTGAAACTCGTCGAGGGTCTAACCGAGAACGATCTGGTGATCGCACTGATATCGGGCGGCGGCTCGGCGCTGCTGCCCTCGCCGGCCGGCAGTTTGACGCTTGCCGACGAGATCGCCGTCAACAAGGCGCTGCTCGCCTCCGGCGCGCCGATTTCGGCAATGAACGTCATTCGCAAGCATCTGTCGACCATCAAAGGCGGCCGGTTGGCTGCCGCGGCTCATCCCGCCGAGATAGTATCGCTCGTTGTCTCGGACATCCCCGGCGACGACCCTGCCCTGGTGGCGTCCGGCCCGACCATACCCGGCGCCGGCACGCGCGCCGAAGCGCTCGATCTCATCCGCCTCTACCGCATCGAACTGCCACCGGCCGTTCTTGCCCATATCGAAAAGGTGGAAGCCGATGCGCCGCGCCCGAATGATCCTCGTTTTGCCGGCAATGAAGTCCATGTCATCGCCTCTGCCGGCGTCTCGCTGGAGGCCGCTGCCGAGGTAGCACGCGGCGCCGGCATCGAAGCGGCTATTCTCTCCGACGCCATCGAAGGTGAGGCCCGCGAAGCCGCCCATGTCCACGCCGCGATTGCCCGCGAAGTGCTTCATCGCAACCGCCCCTTTACCAAACCGGTCGTGCTGCTTTCCGGCGGCGAAACGACCGTAACGCTGAAAGGCAAGGGTAAGGGCGGACGGAACTCGGAATTCCTGCTGTCCCTCGCCATCGACATTGACGGTCACGCCGGCATTCACGCCATGGCCGCTGATACCGATGGCATTGACGGCAGCGAGGACAATGCCGGTGCCTTTGCCGATGCAGGTACGGTGGCGCGATTGCGCAAGGCCGGAATGGTGCCGGCCGAGATGCTTGCAAACAACGATGCTTGGACAGCCTTCAACGCCATCGGCGATCTCTTCGTACCCGGCCCGACGGGAACGAACGTCAATGATTTCCGTGCCATCCTGATCGCGTAGCGACCGGAACAGGTGGCTTAGACGATTGCCATGCAATCGTCGCAGCGCCAGTAGGCGGCTGCCGTCGATACCCACCGGAGGAAATGCCGGCTGCAATGATCGCACTCGATTTCGACGACATGCGTTCCTTCGCCGACAATGAACGGCCTGGTCTTGATCCTGCGCTCGCTCTTCCACTGCTCGAGCTTCGTCACGGCCATGATTACCCTCCACGCAATACTTGCCTCGACAAGCAAAAATCTAAAATAGGCTCAACTAATGAAACAAGTCTTGCAAGTGCGAACCAAGCTTCTGCGCTGTCGGTGGATCGAAATTATCCGCAGTAGTGCACGGAAGACATAGTGAGCCCGATTCCGGCCTTTAGCCGATCGCTCCATTAAAAAATTGTGACAGCGGATATCGCCATTTTCGCGCGTGATCCCATGTCATCAGAGGCGATTTTCCACCAAGACAATAATGGGAGGCATATTCATCATGCGCCACTTCCGCCAACGGGCGATTTCGTCTGTAACCCTCGTCACATTTGCTCTCTTTTCCATCACCGCCAGAGCCGCCGCGCCGCCACCGGTCGAAGCGGAGCATGGCATGGTGGTCACCGCCCAGCATCTCGCCACGGACGTCGGCGTCGAGGTGCTGAAAAACGGCGGCAACGCCGTCGATGCCGCCGTTGCGGTCGGCTATGCACTGGCGGTGGTTTACCCGACCGCTGGCAATATCGGCGGCGGCGGCTTCATGACCATCCGCCTGCGCGACGGCAAGACAGCCTTCCTCGATTTCCGCGAGCGTGCGCCGCTGGCGGCAACCAAAGGCATGTATCTCGACGACAAGGGCAATATCGTCAAAGGCGCAAGCACGGACGGCTATCTCGCCGTCGGCGTTCCCGGCTCGGTCATGGGTTTCGAGACCGCCCGCGAGAAATACGGTACCAAGTCCCGCCAGGATCTCATGGCGCCGGCCATACGTTATGCCAGGGAAGGCTTCACGCTGAACCAGGCCGATGCCGCCGAGCTGAATGAGGGCAAGGCTTGGCTCTCGCGCGATCCGGCCACCGCCGCGATCTTCACCAAATCCGACGGCAAGCCCTTCGCGGCGGGCGACAAGTTGGTGCAGCCGGATCTCGCCAACGCGCTATCGGGCATTTCCGATCAGGGGCCGGATGGCTTCTACAAAGGGCCGGTCGCCAACGCCATCGTCAAGGCGAGCCAGGACAAGGGCGGCATTCTCGCAAACCAGGATTTCGAACAATACAAGGTCCGCGAACTCGAGCCCGTGAAATGCAATTATCGCGGCTATGAGATCATCTCTTCGCCACCGCCATCCTCCGGCGGAGTCATCATCTGCGAAATCCTCAATGTGCTGGAAGGCTATCCGCTCTCCTATACGGGCTATGGCTCGGCCGACACTATCCATTACATGGTCGAAGCCATGCGCTATGCCTATGTCGACCGCAACTCGGCGCTCGGCGACCCCGATTTCGTCGACAACCCCGTCAGCAAGCTGCTGGACAAGGCCTATGCCCAGAAGATCCGCGACGGCATCTCTCCTTACAAGGCCGGCGTTTCCCAGGATCTGATGCCGAAGGGCCTCGGCGAAAGCCATGAGACGACGCATTATTCGATCATCGACAATGACGGCAATGCCGTCGCCGTTACCTATACGCTGAACGGCTCGTTCGGTGCCGGCGTTGTGGCGCCCGGCACGGGCATCCTCCTGAATAACGAGATGGACGACTTCACCTCCAAGCCTGGCGTGCCGAACCTTTATGGCCTGGTGCAGGGAGAGGCCAATGCCATCCAGCCGAAGAAGACGCCGCTGTCGTCCATGAGCCCGACGATCGTCACCAAGGATGGCAAGCCCTTCATGGTGATCGGCAGCCCCGGCGGCTCGCGCATCATCACCATCACGCTGGAAGCGATCATCAACGTCATCGATTTCGGCATGAACATCCAGGAAGCCATCGACGCGCCGCGCATCCATCACCAATGGCTGCCGGATAAGGTCTACATGGAACCCCGCGCGCTTTCGCCCGATACGATCAAGCTTCTAACCGGCATGGGCTACACGGTTCAGGTCGACAATAGCTGGCCGATCTGGGGCCAGGCCGCCGGTATCCTTGTCGGCGGCAAGAGCCTCAGCGACATCGCCAAGGGCGGCGGCGCCCGCTACAACGGCGCTGTGGACAGCCGCGCCGGCTCCGGATTGGCGGCCGGCTACTGATCGCAGCAGCCTGCAGAACAATGAATCAGACCGGTGTCGCTATCGTCGGCGCCGGTCTTTTTCGGGCTTAAACGGGCGTCAAGACGAGCACATTATCTTACGCGGCAAAACCAAGCGTGAGCATTTCAGCGCGATATCGTCCTATCCATTCATCTTACGTTCATTTGCTGCTGCACTCACGCGTATGTGAGCGATTTTTTCTATTCCGATCAATAGGATTTGCGATTTCTGATATAGCAATCGCGCGCAAGCAGGAGTATACAAGCCGCCGTTCAAATAGGCCTTCGCGCCGTGACCAGACTTGCGGTTCTGTCTTAGGACCCCACCGCACCATCGAGAGCGATTCCCGACAATGTCGGATCAGATATTCCAGGCCGCCCCCGCCAGGAGGGCCGCACCGAATTTTCGTGTAGTAGCACTTATCGTAGCAAGTGCGATGTTCATGGAACAGCTCGACGCGACCGTGCTCGCAACAGCCCTTCCGACCATGGCAAGAGACTTCGGCGTCAGCGCGCCGGCGATGAGTATCTCGCTGACTTCTTATCTTCTCAGCCTCGCGATCTTCATTCCGGCCAGCGGCGCCATCGCCGATCGCTTCGGCTCGCGCACCGTCTTTCGCAGCGCCATCGCGGTTTTCGTTATCGGCTCGCTTTTGTGCGCGCAGGCCCCGAACCTGTTCTTCCTCGTCCTTGCCCGGCTTCTGCAGGGCCTCGGCGGCGCCATGATGCTGCCGATCGGCCGTCTCGTGCTGATGCGCAGCGTCGCGCGCAAGGACATGGTCAACGCCATGTCCTGGCTGCTGATTCCGGCGCTCGTTGGCCCGATCCTCGGCCCGCCTGTCGGCGGCATGTTCGTGACCTACCTCGACTGGCGCTGGATCTTCTACATCAACGTGCCGATCGGCATCATCGGCTTCATCCTCGTGTCCATGTTCATCGAGGAAGTGAAAGGCCCGCGTACCAGCCGCTTCGACCTCTCGGGCTTCATCCTCTCGGGCATTTCGCTGGGATCGCTGCTCTTCGGCTTCGAAATGTCGAGCCGTGAGGGCGAAGGCTATCTAGCGGTCTTCCTCATCTCCATCGGCCTGCTCTTCGGCATTGCTTATCTGCGCCATGCCCGCAAGCACCCCTCGCCGATCATGGATTTCTCCTTGATGAAGGTGCCGACCTTCCGCACCTCCGTCATCGCCGGTTCGCTGACGCGTATCAGCCAGGGCGCCCATCCCTTCCTGATTCCGCTGATGCTGCAGCTCGGCTTCGGCCTTTCGGCTGCGGCAGCTGGCCAGATCGCCATTGCGACCGCGCTCGGCTCCATGGCCATGAAGCCGCTGCAGGTCCGCATCCTTCGCACGCTCGGCTTCCGCACCGCCCTCATCATCTTCGGCCTGATCGGCACGCTCGGCTATGGCATGTGCGCCATCTTCAAGCCGGATTGGCCCCTGCCGATTATCTTCGTGATCCTGTTCTTCTGCGGCTTCTTCATGTCGTTCCAGTTCACGGCCTACAACACGATCGCCTATGACGAGATCGAACGCGACCGCATGAGCATTGCGACGAGCTTCTACTCGACCTTCCAGCAGCTGATGCTGTCCCTCGGCATCTGCGTCGCCGCCCTTGCTCTGCATGGTTCGATGCAGTTGCGTGGAGAGACGAAGGCCCAGATGATCGACTTCTCCGTCGCGTTCATCGTGGTCACAGCCATTGCGCTGCTCGCGGTGATCTGGAACGCCAGCTTCTCGCGTACCGCCGGCTCGGAAATCAGCGGCCACCGCCGCAAATCGCCGGAAGACGGCCTCGGCGGGCATTGATTGCTCGCCGCCTGCCGATCAAGGCAATAGCGTCTTTTGTGAACAGTGCCTCCACGGGCAGCGCATTGCATTGAACAATGCCCACCGCCTACATAGCGACCAGAACGAATAACGGTCTGGAGCATCTCATGGTCGCCGGCATCCATCACATCACGCTGATCACCCGCAAGGTACAGGCGAACGTCGATTTCTACGTCGGCTTCCTAGGCCTGCGTCTCGTCAAGCGCACTGGCGGCTTCGAGGACTCCACGCAGCTTCACCTCCTCTATGGCGACGCCGTGGGTTCACCCGGCTCGCTGATTACCTTCCTTGCCTGGGAAGACGGTTCACCCGGTCGCGCCGGCGTCGGCCAGATCGGCGAAATCTCGCTCGCCATTGATCCCGCAAGCATCGGTTTCTGGCTGACGCGCGCCCTGAGTGCCGGCCTTAAACCGGAAGGCCCGTCAGACGAATTCGGCGAGCCTGTGCTTCGGCTGAAGGACCCCGACGGCGTCATCGTCAAGCTTGTCGGGACCAATGCTCTGCAGTCTGCGGCTCCATGGACGAGTGAGGCTATTCCGCCGGAGCATGCGATCCGCCGCATTCGCGGTGCAACGCTGTTCAGCGAAACGCCGGAGGAGACGCAGGCCATTCTGGTGGACCACTTCGATTATAAGCCGCTCTCCACCAGCGGAGCGATCAACAGGCTCGTCTCGGAGCCCGGCGATATCCTCGACATCCGCGATGCACGCGGCTTCTGGGCGAGCGCCCCGGGTACTGGTACGGTCGATCACGTTGCCTTTCGCGTTACCGACGATGCGGAATTGCAGTCGGTCCACACGGCCCTGCAGGCGATCGATTCCGGGCCGACGACAATGCATGACCGCAAATATTTCCGCTCGCTCTATGTCCGCGAGCCCGGCCGCATCCTGTTCGAACTTGCAACGGATGCGCCCGGCATGTTGATCGACGAGGACGAAGCGACGCTTGGCACGCGCCTCTTCGCTCCCGGCGATAGTCCGAAGCTTCTGGCTGAGCTGAACGTGATCCTGCCGCAGTTCTCCATGCCGGGTGAGCCGCGCGTCATCTATCGCGATCTGCCCTTCATCCATCGCTTCTTCACGCCGGAGCAGCCGAACGGCAATGTCTTCGTTCTGCTGCACGGCTCCGGCGCCAACGAAACGACGATGCTGCCGCTCGGCCACAAGATCGATCCCGATGCGACCTTGCTCTCGGTACGTGGCCGTGCGCTGGAGGAAGGTGCGCCACGCTGGTTCCGCCGCAATGGACCGATGTCCTTCGATCGGGCCGATATCGTCAGCGAGGCCGAAGCCTTCGCCGCCTTCATCGACGGCGCGGTCCATGCCTACGGGCTCGATCCGGACCGCATCGTCTATATCGGCTATTCGAACGGCGCCAACCTACTGAATGCCATGCTGTCGCTGCACCCGCATCTTGTCCGCCGCGCTGTGCTGCTGCGCTCCATGGCCGTCCTTGAAAATCCGCCAGCTGCGGATATGTCGGATGCCGATGTGCTGGTGGTCGCGGGCGAAAAGGATTTATACGGCCCATACGCCCAGCCTCTCGCCGAACGGCTACGTGATGGCGGCGCAAAGGTCGAGCTGGCGACGGTGCCTGCCGGTCACGAGTTTGACGATGCCGACGTGCCGGCTATTCGGGCCTGGTTGACGAGGCATGATTAGCGCCGACATGCCCACTTCGCCCCTCGGGGAGAAGTGCCGACAGGCGCATGAGGGGGCGTGTCAAGAGCACGAAAGTCTGTGGATTGGAAGCAGCTATCCCCCTCATCCGACCCTTCGGGCCACCTTCTCCCCGAGGGGAGAAGGAAATTACGGCTGTACTCAACCCTTGAACGTATATTCCGCGATCGATTCCGGCTTCATCTCGATCGAGAAGCCCGGCAGGCTCGGCGGCATGTAGGCTGCATCGCGGATGATGCAGGGGTCGATGAAATGCTCGTGCAGGTGATCGACATATTCGATGACGCGACCGTCCTTGGTGCCGGATACGGCGATGTAGTCGATCATAGACAAGTGCTGCACATATTCGCAAAGCCCGACGCCGCCGGCATGCGGCCACACCGGCAATCCGTACTTGGCGGCGATCAATAGCACCGCCAGCACTTCGTTGAGGCCGCCCATCCGGCAGGAATCGATCTGCACGATGTCGATCGCACCCTCGGCGATGAACTGCTTGAACATGATGCGGTTCTGGCACATCTCGCCGGTCGCGACCTTCACGGGGCCGATGGCCTGTCGGATCTTGCGGTGTCCGGCGACATCATCCGGGCTGGTGGGTTCTTCGATGAAGAAGGGTTTGGCGAAGGCGAGCTTGCCCACCCAGTCGATCGCCTGATTGACTTCCCACACCTGATTGGCATCGATCATCAGATAGCGGTCGGGACCGATCACCTCGCGGGCGATGGTCAGGCGGCGAATATCGTCCTCGAGATCGCAGCCGACCTTCATCTTCACGTGGTTGAAGCCGGCGTCGATCGCCTCCTGGCACAAGCGGCGCAGCTTGGCGTCGTCATAGCCGAGCCAGCCCGCAGACGTCGTGTAGCAGGCATAGCCCTCGCGCTCGAGCGTGGCGATGCGGTCGGCCTTGCCGGTCTCCGCCTTTTTCAGGATGGCAACGGCCTCGTCGCGGGTCAGAACATCGGTCAGGTAACGATAGTCGACGATATCGGCGATGTGCTCGGCATCCATCTCTGACACCAGCCGCCAGACCGGCTTGCCGGCTTCCTTGGCCAGCAGATCCCAGACGGCATTGACGACCGCGCCGGTCGCCAGATGCATCGCGCCCTTCTCCGGGCCGATCCAGCGCAGCTGACTGTCGCTGGTCAGATGGCGCCAGTATCTGCCGGGGTTTTCCAGAACCGTCCCCAGCTCGGTGCCGACGACCAGATGCCGCATCGCTTCGATCGCCATGCAGCAGATGTCGTTGCCGCGGCCGATGGTGAAAGTCAGGCCGTGGCCGGCAAGGCCCGGTCTGTCGGTATCGAGGATGACGTAGGCTGCCGAATAGTCCGGATCCGGATTCATCGCATCCGAACCGTCGAGGCTCTGCGATGTCGGAAAGCGCAAATCGAAAACGCGAAGATTGGTGATGCGCGTCATTGGAAAACTCCTTCTATATTCATCGCAACCCCTCGGACCCCTTTCTTAAGGCCGAACTCCTCCCAGAGTGCCGCATATGCTCGCCAACATGCGGGGCCGTTCGGTTGAATTTCAGCAGCCACCCGCCGATACGGATAGGTGAGCGAGCACACCTTCCCCTCACTTCATCATCGATGCCGGCATCATCCTCAAATTTCTTAGGTGAATAGTATTTTCACATATGCATGATTTTTGCAATCGAAAACGCAAAGGGAATTCAAGCTCCCCACTGCCGACACCATGGAAAAATGCGCTACTGTCCGACCTAAACGGATTTGCTGAAGGAGAACCAAAAGAATGGCGACAGTAAAATTGCTCGATGATGCGGAAGCGGAGGCAATCCCGGCGGTAAAGGCTGTGTTCGATGATATTCGCGCAGTGCAAAAATCCGATTTCGTCGATAATTTCTGGCGCGGTCTGGCGAACGATCCTGCGCTACTCAAGCGCACCTGGGAGGGTTTGAAACTGTCATGATGGCGGAAGGTGCGCTCGATCCGCTGGTGCGCGAGATGATCTACATCGCGGTATCGACCGCCAATGGCTGCAGCTATTGCATCCATTCTCACACGGCCGCTGCCAGGGCTAAGGGAATGACCGATGCCCAGCATGCAGAACTGCTTGATGTCATCGGACTGGCCGGACAGACCAACCATCTGGTTACGGCGATGCAGATCCCCGTCGATCCGGAATTCGACGTCGGCAGCTGCTGAAAATGCAGAAGGCCCGCGGGCATGCCGGCGGGCCTTAAACGGTGTTTCGCTTTTAGCGGTCGGATTTTTCCGTCGCCTGTACGTCCGCAGCAATGGCGGCAACGTTTAGGCCGTTGTTCACGGCGAGCAGTCTCTTGCGAACCAGAACGCCCATTACGCGGGCAGCTGTCGAAAAGGTCATCGTGTCAAGCGGACCCTCACCCTCCCAGGGCTTGGTCAGCCGCTCGGTCACAGCCGTGACGATATTGTTGGGTACGATATCTGTGCATTCGCGCATGGCTTCGAATACGACGCTGATGGGATGAATGCGTCCTTCGAACGTCACGATCGGTTCGGTTACTTCGCTGTCCCATTCCTCGAAGGCATAGAGCGCTTCGCGGAAGAGCTGCTGCAGGGTGATGGGAGCATGACCCTCATGAAGGGGCGGCAAGGCATTCGACATGTCTGTCTCCTTTCAATTGGAAGTCCGGCGCATGTATGAAAGTGGATGGCCTCTCGTCCGAGACCCAAGCGCTGCTTCTTCAGCTTGGCGCGCCAGAAACGGGGCGTGGCGCGGCAAACTATCTTGTGACCGGCGCAACGCGGGATACACACGAAATGTTCCCACCGGTCATGTAACTTGATCAAGTCTATAGATTAATCGTGACTTGAAAAGCCTTTTTATAAATTTTCTGCAATTCTCTTTATTTTTGAATGACTTCGCGTAGTATAAAATCGCTGCGGCCGAGGAAAGGCGCGCGAATCTCTCTCTCCCAAAGGGAACGTCATGTGCGTCGATCATGAACATCAGCATCACGACGGGCACGATCACGGCCATCAGTCCATCGATTGGCGCGAACACGGCATCAAGATCATTCCCGGCAATGCGCTCGATCCGAATACCGCGCAAACCCCCGGCATGAACCGCGCGACCGCGATCAACCATGCACGAGCCGGTGCCGAAAAGATCTGGGCAGGAACAGTGACGATCCACGCCAATGCCAAGACCGGCGCGCACATCACGGTGATCTCGAAAGCATCATCTATGTCGTCAAAGGCAGGGCAAGGATGCGCTGGGGCGACAATCTGGAATTCGTCGCCGAAGCCGGTCCCGGCGACTTCATCTTCGTGCCACCCTACGTGCCGCACCAGGAAATCAATGCGAGCCGCGACGAAACGCTGGAATGCGTTCTCGTCCGCTCCGGCCAGGAGCCGGTTGTCGTCAATCTGGATATCGAACCAGTCGAAAAACCGGAAGAGGTCCTCTGGAAAGACCCTATTCATCGCTGAATCGATTAATTTTTGAGCAAATGCCTATTTGCCGCATAAGTAATCTATGGTATTTATAGAAAATTAGTTTGCTCTTTTGCGTTGCGTCGAAAAGAGTTTTTCAGAACCGCAGTGCACAACGCATGATCCTGCTTGGTAGAGGGGACGCGCGTCTGAAATGATCCGGATGTCAACGAGAGAACGATCTCGATCATCTGGAATAGGATTTCCCATGACTGAAAAGCTTTCTAGAGGTTTCGTCGCGCTGCGCCTTTCCCGCCGCGCCGGCCTTGCTGCCATCCTTGCCTCCGCTGTTGCTCTCTTCGGCCTGACGGCTACCGCCATGCCGTCTTTCGCCGCAGACAAGACGATCAAGGTCGGCATCATGAGCGGTGAGGACGAGGATGTCTGGCGCGTCGTTGTCGCCGAAGCCGCCAAGAAGGGCCTGAAGGTCGAGCCAGTCGTCTTCAACGATTATACCCAGCCGAACGAGGCCCTGGAACGCGGCGAAATCGACGCCAACGCCTTCCAGCACAAGCCCTACCTCGACAACCAGATCAAGCAGCACGGCTATCACATCGTCATTGCCGGCTATACGGGCATCTGGCCGATCGGCCTCTACACGAAGAAGTACAAGACCGTGGCCGAGCTTCCGAAGGGGGCCGCCATCGGGGTGCCGAACGATCCCTCCAACGAAGGCCGCGCGCTGCTCGTTCTGCAGCATGAGGGCATCATCAAGCTCAAGGACGGTACCGGCATCCTCGCCACCACCGCCGACATCGCGGAAAATCCGAAGAACGTCGACATCAAGGAGCTGGATGCCGGCATCGTCGGCCGCTCGATCGACGATCTCGATGCAGCCGTCGTCAACACCGACTGGGCGCTGAAAGCTGGGCTCTCCGCCAACGACCGTATCGCGCAAGAGCAGACGAAAGATAACCCTTACCGCAACTTCATCGCCGTCAAGCAGAGCGACGAGAACGCGCCCTGGGTAAAGACCTTGGTTGCCGCCTACCAGAACGATACCGTTAAGGCAGAGTTCGATAAGGTCTACAAGGGCACAGGCCAGAGCGCTTACTGATATCAGAACAGTGCTGGGACGGCGTTGAACGGCGGGCGGCCGGGGCATCTTGCCCGGGCCGCCTTTGATGTTTTCCCGTTAGATGCGATGAAGTTTATAGTTGGTTATGGAGTTCGCGGAGGGTACATACCCCCCCTGTCACTTTCCCCACAAGGGGAGAGATCGGAAACTCGTGGCAAGCTATCGCCAGAAACGAACATCGCATCTGCTGACACCCGGCTGATTTATTTCACAGAGTGCGCGGCATATTCCCAGCGATCTCCCCCTTTTTGGGGGGAGATGTCACGAAGTGACAGAGGGGGTACAATGGCCTCAACGAACTCGAAGGCCACTTTTATACGAAGAGACACACTATGAATTCCTTCACCCCAGCCACGTCGATCGACGGGCAGGCCCCACCTGAATCGACAGGCGACGAGATCGTCCGCCTGATCGATGTCCGCCGCCGGTTCGGCGCAACACCGGCGCTGGACGGCATATCGCTGACCGCACGACGTGGCGAGATCGTCGGCATCATCGGCCGCAGCGGTGCCGGCAAATCGACGCTGATCCGTTGCCTGAACGGATTGGAGCGCGCCGATAGCGGCGAGATCCACATCGAGGGCCGCGACATCGCCCGCCTTTCGGAAAAGGAACTGCAGCCCCTGCGTCGCCGTATCGGCATGGTCTTCCAGCACTTCAATCTGCTCTCCTCCAGAACCGTCGAGGAAAACATCGCGCTGCCGCTGAAGATCGAAGGCGTCGCCAAGGCGGAGCGATTGCAGCGCGCCCGCGAACTGCTTGATCTCGTCGGCCTCGCCGACAAGGCCACGGCTTATCCATCGGCGCTATCCGGCGGCCAGAAACAGCGCGTCGGCATTGCCCGCGCCCTTGCCGCTCGGCCTGCCATCCTCCTGTCGGACGAAGCGACGTCGGCGCTCGACCCCGAAACCACCCGATCCATTCTGGCCCTGTTGAAGGACATCAACCGCAAGCTCGGCCTGACGATCCTGCTCATCACCCATGAGATGGAGGTGATCCGTTCGATCGCCGATCGCGTCGCGGTCATCGATGCCGGCCGGATCGTCGAAGAGGGCTCGGTGTGGACCGTTTTCGCCAATCCGCAGCAGGACATCACCGCCAGCCTGCTCAGCGGCGCGCGTCCCCAGCTTCCGGACCATATTACCGCCCGCCTTTCCTCGACATCGGGTGCCGAGGCCATCCTCAGCGTCGATCTTGCCGGTCCTGCCGCGCAAGGTGCGCTCTTTGCCGAACTTTCGGCCGCTCTTCCCCGCTCATTCCGGCTGGTCCATGGCGGCATAGACCATATCCAGAACCAGCCCGTCGCCCGCTTTTTCGTGGCGGTGCCGGCGCGCGACGCGACCTTGCCGACTAAGGTCAGTGATTTTCTGAAAGCCCGTTCCGCCCGGGTGGAGGTTCTAGGCTATGACAACTGATGTAATCCTCGGCCTGCTTTGGCGCTCCTTCTGGCAGACCGTCTGGATGACGGGCGCATCCGGCTTTCTTTCCCTCATCATCGGCCTGCCTCTCGGCCTTGGCCTCGTCGTCACCAGCCGCGGCGGCATCGCCGAGCAGGGCGCAATCAACCGCGTCCTGGGGGTCCTGGTCGACGGCTTCCGCGCCGTCCCTTTCATCATCCTGTTGATCGCCCTCATCCCGCTGACCCGTCTGATTGTCGGCACGGCGCTCGGCACGACGGCCGCGATCGTGCCGCTGACCATCGCCGCGATCCCCTATTACGCGCGCGTCGCCGAGGTCTCGCTGCGCGATGTCGATCGCGGCCTGATCGATGCAGTGCGCGCCATGGGCGGCAATCGCTGGACCATCGTTCGCGAGGTGCTGATACCGGAAGCCATGCCCGGCATCGTCGCCGGCTTCACCGTGACCATGGTGACGCTGATCGGCGCTTCGGCCATGGCCGGTACGATCGGCGGCGGCGGTCTCGGCGACCTTGCCATCCGCTACGGCTATCAACGCTATGAGACGAGCGTCATGATCGCCGTCGTCATCATCCTGATCGTTCTGGTCTGGGGCATGCAATGGCTGGGCGACCACCTGGCCAACCGGCTCGACCGCCGCTAGCTCTGTCGAATCAAACCTATTCCCGGCGCGGGGGAAACACTGTGCCGGGAATGGAGAACCGTGATCAGTTGCGCGTGACCGGCTTCGAACGCATGCGCGACACCGTTTCCCGTTCGGCGCGCTTGCAGCGCATCGGCGGTAAACCGCGATCCATCAGATCCATGTCTTCCAGCACCATCTCGCCCATTTTCTTGAAAGCGCTGTCGAGCGCGCCGGCGCGGTGGGCCGAACGCAGAAAGCCCTTGAGCTTGCGGACGGGGTGATCGAGGCCAAGCGGCTCCTCGGGGTAGACGTCGCTCGCCGCCACGATATGGCCGGATGCAACCGCCGCCATCAGCGCGTCGAAATCGACGACGTCGGCCCGGCTGAGCAGGATGAAGGCCGCGCCCCTGCGCATCGTGGCAAACGCCTCGGCACCGAGAAAGCCCCTGTTCTCGCTGGTGACGGAGGCAACAACGAAGACGAAGTCGCTGGCGGACAGCACCTCGTCCAGCCCGGCGGGCTGCACGCCATGTTCCCTCAGGATCGATGGCGGCATCCAGGGATCGAACACCCTGATATTGGCGCGGAAGCCGGAGAGAACCCGGTTCAAGGCCTTGCCGAGATCGCCGAAGCCGACGATGCCGATATCGCTGCCTGAAAGCAGCCGGGCGCTGGCATTGCCATCGCCGCCCCAAAGCTCCCTGCCCTCCCGAAAATCGAGATCGGCATCGACGATCCCGCGCGCCAGGCTCAGCGCAAACCCGAGGCCGATTTCGGCGACCGGCTCGGCAAAAACGAGACCCGTGGTGACGACATGGATGCCGCGTTCGAAGAGCACCTCATAGGGCATGTTGTTGATGAGGTTGCTCTCGACATTCAGGATGCAGCGCAGTTGCGGCATGCGGTCGAGCGTCTCCTTCGACAAGGGTGGCTGGCCGATGATATAGCGCGCCTCAGCGAGCACCTCGTCGTCCAACCCGGCGATATCATCCGGATCCGCCTCGACGATGCGGTATTTCGAATGAAGGAGCGCCAATGCATCCTTGGTGAAGATAAGCTCAAGCGAGCGCGGCTCCGGCGCACTGATAGCCAAGGGTCTGCTGTCGGTCGTCATTCTGCTCCTCCGATATCGCGATACGATCCAATATCATTCGACGGATGAGATCAATCAGGCCTCGTCCTCCTTCCCTGGCATTCCGACGGAGAAGGCGCAGATGCGTGAGAGATAGGTGAGTGGCAGACCGGTCTCCGCGTGCCAGGCATTGAACTGATCCTGGATCAGCCGCAGATCCTTCTTGGTGGGCTTGCTGTCCGAAATGGGCACGCCCGCGAGCCGCAGGCAGACGAGGACGTCATGGCTCATGACGAAGCTGTCGCGGCCGATGGCGCGCAGCAGATATTGGCCGGTCATGCCGCCGAGCCGGTTGGCCTGCTTGTCCAGGACAGCCAGCAGGCCGATCTGATCCTCCAGCGGCCAATCGGCGAAGAAGCGGCCGGCGCTTCCATACTCGTCGGCAAGCCGGCGGACGAACTGCGCATTGGCCCTGACCGACATGATTTTTGCGCCATTGCGGATGACCCGGACATCGGAGGTCAGGTCATGCCAGTAATCGTCCGGTGCGAGATTGAGGAAGGCAGGATCGAAGCCGGAGAAGGCAGCTTGGAAACCTGTCCATTTCGAATCGATGACATTACGCACAAAGCCCGCATAGAAGATATAGCGCGTCATTTCCGACAATATCCGATCGTCGGGGAGCGTACGCAGCACGTCATGGTTCGGCATTCCAGGCATCAGCGCCCTCAATCCGTCGGCGCCGTCCTTGCGCTTCTCGGCACGCTCCCTGATCTCCGCAAAGCTTCCCATCATCCTCTCCCGTCAGTCATGCGACGCGACAAGTCTTTTATGACCTCATTGGCGCGTGCACGTAATTTCGTGCGATGATTTTCCGTGAAAAACAAATTATTGAAAGTTACGACTCGAAAGTTGATTGCATAGGCGTTCGAATTGGCTCCCCGACAATTGAAACAAATCCCGATTGCTCCAGATATCGTCTTGAAATTAACTTGAGATATTACGCACTGTAACGTTAATTTCGGCGACGTCGGATCGGAGCCTCCTGCCATGAATAATAAAGACTGGAATTATCCCATCATGGTCATCTGCAAACGCACCGGAAAAGTCTACACGGTGGCGAACACGAAAGAAGCGCTGGATATGCTGTTGAACGCATGGCCTGTTGCGGAAGGCAAGGCGTTCATGATGGCACTGCAAGTCTGCGCCGACGTCGAAAGCGGGCAAGGACAGCCACTCGAGGCCCGCAACAGCTTTGTAGCCGCGGCGTCGGAGGCTGGGGTCCCTCTTGACATGCCGGTAGTTCAATAAAGCCTTTCGACCTCTCTCATCCATTCGAAGATGGACATGCCGCATGTCTCGGCGTGGAATGGTTCGACGAAGCAGCCGGCTGGACTGGGCGCATCGATCGCGGGACTGCCGCGGCCGCCCTTCCCCCTGTGATCGCCGTATGGCCGGATCGCTTTCCGCGCAGAACGGCAACCGGCTCATAATATAAAGATCAATTTTGCGGATATTGCGAAACTTTTCGGTTCGGCGGGAGTTTGGAGACGCAATGTCGGAGCGTCAACGAAATGAACAGTATTTTTAATGCCGGCGAATGCCGCTGGCATGAACCGGTTTATCTGCGCATCGGTTATGGAATGCCGGAGGTCGTCCGCAGCCCCAAGGAAGCCCATAATCACCTTCTTTTCCGCTGGCCGGCCATCAGAGGCGAAAAATATGATTCCGCCCGAAGCCTCTGTCTCCAAGCCGATACCGATCCTCTGCTGAGCGATAAAGCCAGGAAGATGTTCATCGCGGCCTGCGTGGAAGCGAACGTATTGGATTAGCGCTCGCGCGACGTTCAATCCACTCGCAAACCGCTGTGAGACAATCACGGCTTTCACCCGGGAATGGCACCTCCATTCGCTCCATAAGATGCAACACCGAAGCGGTCTCGGCTGCAATACAGGAGCGCAATGTACCCGCCTGCCGGGAAGAATGACATCAGCTTCGATGAAATCGGACAAGGCCCTCGGAGCGGAACGCTTCTTGCAATCTTACCGAAGCATGAATGTTTCGGAGGTAATACGTTTTGAAACGAAACAGTTTACGCCCATTCCCGGCTATCACGCTTGTCATGGGAGAGAACGGCGGAACGCGCCGTATCAATTCAGTGCATCAGGCGGCGGAATTGCTGCTGGAATATTGGCCGGTGGAAAATGGCGAGGAATATGTCGCGGCAGTGCGGATCTGCCTCGAAGCGATGCTGGGTGCCGTCCCTGCCGAAGCCGTAAGGGAGGCCTTGATCAAGGCTGCGCGGGAAGCCGGCATATCCGTCATGCAGTGAAATCACCCCGCTCCTCCCGCAGCAGGCGGGATCTCTCTGACACTATTCACTTTTTATGAACGAGTGCCGGCGATCTTGCCAATGGAGGCAGGCGATTCGCCCTGCCAATGACGGAGAGAATATGTCGCTTCTACCATTCCCGGCCGACAGGCGTACCAGTGATGTCAGGCGGTGTGCCGCAGCCCTTCAGCAGCTACATGGCGAGGCGGCAAACCGCTTCTGGCGTTCGGAAATGGCAATCTTTGCCAATGCCCTGCGCGAACAGGGGGTGGAAGACGGCGAAATCTCGCGGCAGGCCGGTCTCTTCATGCATGCGGTGCAGATGGAACTGCAGCTCGCCTTTGCCGAAGAGGAACTGAACGCGTCGGCCTGACGGTGTTGAAGCCTTTTCGCTTTTTCGAACCGCGAAAACGCTCTCCTTCCTGGACTTTCACGCGATTCCGAACGAAAACGCGATGCGCTCCGCGCGATTGCTCTATTTCGGCAATCTGCAAAATGCGATGGACTTGTCGCCGCTTGTCGGTGACTTGATCTGCACGGTCCATTCTCCTCCCGGAAAATGGAAGCCCTTTGACGAAACCACGCCGGCAATCTGCGCGCAGGCCTTTCTGGCATCGGCGCTCGGCAGATCAATCGTCCCTATGACGGCGTACCTCCGGCTGGATACCTGGCACGGCGCTGTAAACAGGCCCGTATTGTCGATCATCTTGCAGACGCGGAACGCATTGTTCACGGCATCGTCTGCTGCCATCGCGGAATTAGCGCCCACCAGCATGGTGGCCGCCGCCAAAAACAGTTTCATTGAAAACCCCGATCCCCTATGGCAGCACGGTGCCAGAGCAGATTTCGTCTTGCAAGATATGTCGCGTGGATTTTCATGGGCCATTTGAAAATACAACGCAACGGACGGCGGCTTGTTCGCCGGAGCCTTCGTTCACCCGGTTTTTCTGACATATCAACGCATTCCCGGCTGCACCTCCGCTTGATGCCGTCCCGGATCGCAACCGCTGCCCTGTCGATGAGGCCGGAACAATAAGCCGCAACGGGCATTCCCAAAACATATGGCACTTTGCCCAATGCCCCGTGAAGGAGACGGCTATGAACCAAGACATCATCGATCGGCTCGATACAATCGGCCAACAGCTGCATGATCGCGCTCTTGCCCTGTCCCAGTCGCAATCCCAGGAAGGCCAGGACCATGCCCTGATGATGTCCGCACTGGCGACCTTAGCAGCGGCCGTACGGACCCTGAATGACGACGTCGCACAGCTCGATGGCCCCAAGGGGATTGGCGCAGCCGGCTCCTGAAGTCTAGGTATCGAGGCCGATGGCAATTTCAACGCTGGTGACAGCTTGATCGTTGACGATCATGACCTTCGTAACCGCCTACAACTTCGCCAAACATCTCAAGGCACCGCGATGGTATATGCGGATGGCGAAGGCGGCTTAATGATCCGAAGCCTTCTCATTTTTTCTTTTTGCCCTTCTTCCATTATTGCATTTGCGAGCGGGCCGGTCACAGTTAGATGGAAAAGACTGAAGTGTTGGGCGCTGAAAGCGCCATCCACGCGGCCATCGGACAATCCCGCTTGCTTTAGATCGATCAGCAGATCGTTCGGTGATCGATAGCAGCGGAGGGTCTTTGTCCACAAATAGAGTTCAGTCAGCGCCGGGGCGGAGGGATGCTTAACGATGACGTCGAACGCCTTGGCGCAATCTTCTGACTTCTTGAGCCAGACCCTCTAAAGCATATTCAGGGGTTGCGACAACTCGCTCTATGCGAACAGTGTCAGTCGTGGACATCTCCTTCCTGAGCCATTCCTCGACTGCCGGAGAATTGCGAGGAATGCGGCTGTTAAAGCTCCTCCAATATTCGAGCGCCGCCGTTGCAGATCGCGCCAATAAAACAGTGTTTCGGCGACGCTTGTCAGCCGGTGTAAGCGACAAGGAAGTCGTCGCTATTATACAGCGCCTCGCCTGCAGAACTCTTTCTCCAGATGAGATAATCGGTGCTTCACTTCGTCGGCCACATCGCACAACGCTGTTGGAAGCCCGTGTGCATCACGCTCCGCCCGGCACGAGGAGTATAATCTGGATCAACGCGAACTCAAACATCACAGCAGCTCGTTACAAGGCGCACGAGGTGGAAAAATATCCGGATATCATGTGGAATGACTTCGATGATTAGGCGATCACAGTCGCTAAGCTTGGAATTCAAAAATTCCGGAAGTCCCTGTCAAAATTCCGGAAAGTCGCGTCCGGCTACACCGGAAAGTCGCGTCCGGCTACATACGTTTCGTTACCTATGTCTCCGAGCTGGACAAGTTAGTTTTGGTAGCGGAGGACCGCTTCAATCTATTCCTCCGCCTCGACAGTCCGAGCCTTATTGATCTTGGCAACTGGCAAGTCGAACTCAAAAGGGCGATCAAGCAATATCTTGAAAAGACAAAGGAAGTCGACGCAGCGAACGATGTCGCCGCGCCCCAATCCATCCTTGAAAAGCCTAAGCGGCCCGGGTGAGCGGCTGTTTGCGCTTCTTGCATTTCTTATACCAGATGATGGCGAGCGCCTTCCAGAATGGCCACCGTCGTGCCATGGCCAGTTGCTGGGCATCTTCCTCAGCACTCATCAATAGATCGACGATCGCGGCCGTCAGATCCTCGGGAATTATAAGCTCGCTATATTCTGAGTGCGTCATCAGAAATTCCACGGCCTTGATGTGCTGGGCTGTGATCGGGCCTCTCTCAGCATTCGCTATGATTTCGAGAATCTCGCGAGCCAGTTTGTCGCCACGTCGGGCAATCAATTGCTTAATCGCCGCCACAGCGATGCTCTCCCTGGACGCTTCCCGATTGTAAGCACCAGGTCGTTTCAGGATTTTGACACCTGCAGCTGCGCAAACTTCCTCAATCGTTTTGGCATCTTCTTCCCCTGCGGCTACCGCAGCGTGGTGAAGTTGTAGGTGGGTTACCCCTACCCTATCGGCGTTTTGCCCAATGAACGCCTTGGCTTGGGACATGGTGTCTTCGGCCTCGACGATCATGACTGGAATTTGGCTGATAAATGGGTTGCTGGCCGCAGCGATGGCGGTGTGCTGGCCGTCGAGGACTTTTAGGACGGTATCTCCTTCGATATCAGCGTACGCGCAAATCGGGGGCTTAAATTTTGACCAATCGAATTTCTCGACAATCTTCCTTATCTGCCGGAGCCCGCGTTCGCCAATATCTCGTTGGTATGCCGGGTCGACAAATAAAGTGATAGGGTCGACGTGCTCGCAGATCGGCATCCCGTGGGAGGCTTTTGCGGGACGAGACCCGCGGTATTGATGGGCGCAATCTGTCTGATTTGATCCTGCATGGCTTTCCCTCTTGGAAGCTGACAACGGGACCAAGCTTGGGGCGTGCGTGGTTTACATCCCACAGAGACCTAGCCAAAGGCTTTCGCAATGCCTAACATCCACAGGCTGATGATCAGTAGTGGTGCAATCGGTGGAAAACAGAGGCTGAGGAAGCGTGTCCAAAGCATGGCATGTCGAAAGCTATGCCGCAGAGGAAAGCCAGAATCCTTGACTCGGCCAGTTTGACCCGCCAATTTTCTCGTCTGCCAAATTGTCTCCAATCAGGCAATTGAGCTGGAAATTATTTTCCTCGACGTCCGCCAAGAGATCGAGATGAGCAGATACTTCGGAAATGAAATACTTGTTCTTCCTGAAGATCTTATAGCCTTTGCTTGGTCTGCGCCGTTGCGCGAGCTTGCCGTTAAAGTCGAGCTCTCTGACGTCGGCTTAAGGAAACAACTCGTCAGCCTTGGCGTTCCCCTCCCTCCGCAAGGATATTGGAACAAGGTACACGCGGGAAAACCATTGCCTGCGGTGCCCGAACCCGAACCAAGACGACCGGGCCAATCTGGGCGATTTCGCATCGACCATCGATTTCGAAACGTTGTCCCGGCCGCCCCCCCGATCGCCGCCGGAGGTCCATTTGCGTCAACCGAGGTTCCAGAGGATCTGAACGAGCTTTATACCCGGGAGTTGGAGGCGATTGGCAAAGTGACGGTTCCTAGATCGCTCGATCGCCCACACCGTAGCCTCGTCCAGTTATTGAATAAGGAAGATAAGAAGCGGGCGAAATTCGCTGTGCGCGGTTGGGGTGGCCCTCTTTTCGATAGCCCGGTCGCAAAACGCCAATTGAGAATTCTCAATGGCTTATTTTTGGCCCTTGCGAAACGTCGACATGATTGCCAAGCCTACGAGCATGACGGGACGATTTACGCGTCCGCTACAATCGGCGATACTGGGGTGGGTATTGATGTTTCTCTTGTTGGAAGAGATCCGCGTCGACAACGCGGACAACCGCTCCCCGATGGCTTGCCTCTATCCACACCGCTCGCTCTTACAATTTCACCGCGGTACGAAGAACGTTCAACAAGAAGGTGGCAAGACGATAAGGACGGGCAACTAGAGGATAAGATTGCCATCATCGCCGCCTCGGTTATCGTTGCTGGCGAAGCGAGCTTTCGAGATTCTCTTCGTGAGATGGAGGAGCAAGAAGAGAAAAAGCGGCTTGAGGCTGAGAGGCAACGCCAAGAACACCTCAAGGCGCTGAATGAAGAGCGCTTGCAAAACCTCATCGCCTCGGGCGAATTATTGCGGAAATCTCAAGATATCCGGATGCTGGTTGAGCGCGTCCGCGCTGCAATGGTTAGCGGCGCAAGCGATATCGAGCCATCAGAATTGCAGGCCTGGGAAGAATGGGCCTTGGAGCAGGCCGACCGAATTGATCCTATCAAGTCCGGTCAGTTTTTAAGCCATTTTAGAGAACCGCAGATCTAAATTCGAATTCCGAAATCGAAGCCTGTGCCGGAACCGAGGGTGATTGAGGCATGACCAAATCAAGTTTCCGTCAAGCCGATCTTCAACGGATACTCAAGGCCGCCAAGGCTGCCGGGTCGACGGTCCAGATCGATCTCAGATCGCTCATTGTCACCGTACTACCTATCGCCGCGCCTGAAATTGGATGGTCGCGTCTGGCTACGCAAGTGCCGGACGGCAAGGAAGACTGGAGCGATGTAGAAGAGTTCGATTTATCTCCTACTCGGTCGGCTGAGCCCGAGAAGGGTCCTTCCGGATACCCCATCATCGATGACAAGTCCCATCCCCTTCGGCGTTGGTACGACCGGCTCGGCTTCGATGCGCGAACAATGGGTAGGGAAGATATGAATAGGCTGCAGAAGGAAGCGGAAGACCGTTGGGCGGCCTCCATTCCTGGGACACCGCTTCAGAAACGCGAGGTTACGGCGTTGCAACAGCTAGCTGCACATGGCCCTAACGTCAAAGTTCATTGGCGGGACGTGAAAAACTGCGGCCCAGACACGGAAGACCGGCTGAAAGCGCGTGGCTTTGTGGAAACGCTCCCCAATGAAAAATTTCCTGATCGGATCGGGTTCTATATGTTGACCGAGGCTGGTTACGAGGCGTGGAAGTCGAAGCAATGACCAAACGAGCATTCGTTAGCCAAGCCGAGCTGCAGCGGATGGCGAAGGTTGCTAAGCTTGAGGGTGTGACCGTGTGGGTAGAGATCGATGGAAAAAGGTTCGGAATTACTCCCGAAGCTCCCGTCGAAAGTAAGGCGCCCCGTGATCGCCAGCCAAACGATTTCGCGACCTTGGCGCAGTGGCAAGCTTGGAAAGATCTCGAACGCGCACGTAAAGAGCTAGCGGCCATAGAAAGCAAACAGGCAAATTGACAAAAAGAAAACTTCTGCCGGACAGCCGAGCTTCGACCAGACACTGGAAAAGCTGATGATGGGACCCTTTGGGCCGAAAGAGCGTAAAAACTGGAAGAACAATCGAAAATACCTAATTCCGTATTTTCCGATCGGCATCCTAATAATTTATATTTTCGAAGATGCCTTCTTCGTGGACGTTTTATCCTTCCTCTTTATTTTCGGCCTCGGTTTATTTCCGATGGTCGATTTGAAGGAGGCTTTCCAGAAACTCTCGCAGAAAAATTGGTCGGGAAAATAGGTGGATGACCAAAGCCGCCTTCCGCCAGGTCGATATCGAACGCATAATACGGGCCGCGAAGGCCACCGGCGCCGTAGTGCAGATCGATTTGCGGACGCTGGTCGTGACGATCCACCCAAGTCCGGAAAAGGAAAAGATCGATCCCTTCACGGGGTTTGCGCCCGATGGGAAAGAGAATTGGGAAGATTATGGGACCGCCCGAAACGGAGCACCATATGGGCGAGAGAATTGGGAGGATTGATATCCGATGATCAATTCCAGGGACATAGGTGGCCTGATATTCGCGATCATGATCCTGATGGCGCCCCTTATCATCGGCGGAGCGGCTCTAATGGAGTACCTTGGCTGGATCTGAGGCCTAAAAAATATGTCAACAAACAGTTGACACTGTCGCCTTTTTGCTTACATATTCCAGAGCATGATCAAGACGTTTCGACACAAAGGCCTCGCGGATCTGTTTGATACCGGCAAGACTGGGAAAATAGATAAAAAGATGCATTCCCGAATTTTGAAACGCCTTGACCGCTTAGATGTAGCCGAAAAGCCGGATGAAATGGATCTCCCAGGCTTCGATTTTCATCCGCTGAATGGCTTCAATCCTGCACGCTATACAGTTCATGTGAACGGACCATGGTGCATCACTTTTGAATTTGATGGCAAAGACGCAACCCGTGTCGACTATGAGCAATATCACTAGGAGTAACAAAATGACCGAATATGTAGCTCGCCGTTCGCCCGACAGGTGCCCTACTCATCCGGGCGCGCTCCTTGAGGATGTCATCATTGATACCGGCAAGAGCAAGTCCGAGATCGCCGAAATGCTGGACATTTCGCGGCAGCATCTTCACGACATCCTCCGCGGGAAGAAGGGTGTTTCTCCGACCGTCGCAGCCCGCCTCGGCAAGTTGTTTGGAGACGGGACCGGAGTTTGGCTTCGCATGCAGGCTGCCTATGATGCCTGGCATGCGGAGCGAGACCAGGATTTATCGACGATCCCTACGCTGCAGGTTGCTTGACGCCATCTGCGCGCGCATGGGCGGAGCTGCACTACTCGGATCGACGCCGGCTGAAATGGAATCAACCGGGTCGTCCGAGTGCTCGTGCCGAGGGGGATCCTATTGTGTCGGGCCACGCGGCGTCCACTACTGCCTTACCGACGACGGCCGAAAGAGCTATCTTCGCAAGTGATTTCCTTGCCGATAGAGGACGCCTCGATGCTCGACGAAACGAGAGAATACCTGCTCGACCACCGCGACAAGCTGCTGTTCCAGATCAAGCAGGCCAATTGCCATCTGCTGCGCCTAGAGGCTGATGCGATCAAAATCATCAATAACAGGGCATCGCTGCCGGCGGCTGATCTCGCCATTATCACCGAAGACTTGGCCGACCACCTGAAAAGTCAGATCGAGCTGCTGGGCTGGGCAATCGATCATATCGACCATGAGCTGGAATATCTCGATGGCAATGATGAGTTTGAGCCGTTCATGGGCCGCAAGGCTCGTTCGCGCGGCTGATAAAGGCGTGACGGTCGCGGTAATTGCGCTCGTGCGCCGAGTGATGGAAGAGCCAGGGTTCCGATCTCCCGATTAGCGATAACAGCGGCGTCTTTGCTGCAGATCGAGAGTTGATCGCAACGATGCAATCGCAACCTGAGTCGGCCCAGAGGAACCCCACTGGCGGATCAAGCAAGGATCGAGTACAATTTGCTCGATCAAAAACGAAAAGCCGCCCCCGGCCAAGGAAAGCGGCTTTAGCGAGTAGATCAGCAACTAGGCTTGATCTCTCTACGCACCCTTAAGATAAGCTTTTTGGGAAAGATTTCTAGCCTCGTTGGGCATCACCTCAACCAATTGAAAAGGTTAGAAAAAATGACTCAGAACAGCGATTTGGCGATCACCCCCTCACAATTGGCATTCGACCTCGAGATCGTCGTCGAAGCCGAAATTGATGGCGTAGGGATGGGCGTCTTGGGTGACGGGACGCCATTTTTGACGCTTCGCGGCCTATCGAGAATGTGCGGCGTCGCCATTTCTACACTGGTGAAACTCACCGATGAATGGGGGCAAATCCCGACAAAAGGTCGGGAGCAGAAAATCCGCGACCTGATAAAGGCGCAAGGATTTGATGATACTGTCTTCTTCCACGCAGTGAAAAAGAACGGCACTATCCACCATGCGGTACCAGCTCACGTCTGTATGGCGGCGTTGGAATACTACGCGTTCGAGGTTGCTGGCAACGATCATGCGATCAAGAGCTACCGTACCCTGGCGAAAAAGGGCTTCACCGATTTTGTCTATGCGCAGGTCGGCTACAATCCAGATGGTAAAGTAAGCCTCGCCTGGCAGCAATTTCACGATAGAGTAAGCCTCGTCGCCAACGCGGTCCCCGCCGGATTTTTCAGCATCTATCAAGAAATTGCCGGAATGATTGTACCGATGATTAACGCTGGCATTGATGTTGGGCCTCACATAGTTCCCGACATCAGCGTGGGACAGCGGTGGGCCAAGCACTGGAAAACAGAAAATCTCGAGGTACTGTACGGCGAGCGGCGGCAGTACTCGCATGATTATCCAGTTTACTTCCCCCAAGCACTTTCCAACCCGCAGACGCCGTACTGCTATCCAGACGAAGCCCTTGGGGAATTCCGCAAGTGGTTTAGAAAAATGTACATTGAGGTTCATTTGCCTGATTACCTCAGCAATCAGGCGAAGCTTGGGAAAGTCAAGCCAGCAATCGCCACGAAGGCGATAGACGCATTCAGGCCGAAGACAATCGCCGGTAACTAGCTAGCCCATGGAAACCCGCTTCGGCGGGTTTCTTTTTGCGCGGCCCACGTTTCACCAACTGAAACGATTGGCCCTTCCGAGTCCGTTTCCAGAAAATCTGACTGCCAGCTAGATAAACCACTTTCGTTATCCGCAAGTAATCCCTGGTGTACCCCTAATCTAGGTTGACTATTTTATTAAATAATACAACCTCCCATAAAGAAGACAGGGAGGGGCTCATGGCAACCAGCAAGAGGGTGAAAATTCAATATAGACGACTGCGTCGGGACAACGGACAATTTCCGGCCGAAACCTTGAGTGAGAAAATCGCGGCCGCGTTAAGCAGCAAGAAAGAGGGTATAGTCCTCGGCGAAAGTGTTCAAAAGCGCATCTCCGAAGTTCCGCGTGCAGACGGATATCAGCGGGTCTTAAATAATTTTCACATAAACGAAAACTACGTATTCGGCGACCTTTGCCTTTTCTCTCCCGGCCAGATGCAGGCGTTACTACAACTGTCGACAGACCCTAGCCATTCTTCCCTCGATGAAGTCTTGAAGGCATGGGCGATCGCGGAATCTAAAGCGCCGGCAGGGCATGAGTATTTGCACGGGATGGCCTATTGGATGGCCGTCGGTGACCACTTTTATCAAATCCAACACGTGGCGCTCCAGACAAAAGCGAGCGAAGAATATCTAACCTGGTTTCTTCGAGACCAGTCCGGGGTAATTGCACACGATCAGCACGTTGAACTGCAGGCCGAGTTTGACCGCGCCCAAATTGGTTCTGACCTAGGCGACGTTAAATCGATCGAGATTGGGGGCTTGGTTCCTGAAACGATTAGACCTGAAGCGCCTCCAACTTATACCGCGACGGCTGTTGATGTCGTGACACACGAAAGCCTGGGCGAAAAGTTGGCCGCGAGTTGGGGAAAGGCGAAAGGCGTAATTGTTGAGCTACTGGGCGAAGTCGAGGCAGATAAGCTTTTGGCCCAGATGCCACCCGATGCGGCGCTGGAAGTTACGGTAAATATCGGCTATCGCGCCAAGAAGCGAAAGTTCCAGAAAGAATTCATGAAGAACTTGGCTTCCGGACTTCGCAACGCCCCCGACGGTGAGCTTCGTGTTCGCGGAACGGACGGCGAAATCAAAGGGGATGATGCCCGCCTATCGGCCGACATGAGCATTAAGAAATTCTCCAAGGAGAGCAATCTCTTGGATATTCCAGACGTTATAGAGCAGATTTTAGAGGTCCATCGGCGCTTCTTGCATGATGGTAAAATCACCGAATAGGTGTAGAATCGGTTTTATGAAAATAAAGCCTACCCACGTGCTCGTCCCAACGCTCGGAGCTGCGATCGCAATCGCAGCAGCTTCGGTCGATTTCTGGGACACATCTAAAGCGTCGATCTTGACTGCGTTGTCAGTCATCGGCGCGGGCGTGCTTGTGCGTCTGGCCCGTGGTCTACCGTTTACAAATATCGACCAATTTCAGGTAGATGAGGCGCGCAGAATTTCAGCAGCGATTAAGCAATCGATCCGTGCTTTGCGCGTTCTGATTCTGGTGATCTTATTTACGATGGTAAGTCTCGTTTTGGCGAAGGGATTAGCTGTAGCTGCATCTGCACAATGGCCGAGTGCTTCACATGCTTTCCAGTTTGGAATTTCAGGCTTGATTGGCCTTCTCCTCTCATACATCCTCGTTAGGGTGACAGCGGTCATTGAGGGAGATGTCGGCCTTGTTGATCTTCAAGCAGAGTTCTTTGTCCGAGCGGTGGAGCGCAAGCAGGCCGACCGGTTTGATAAAGCGCAAAGCAGATCCACGACCACACCGGTAGAGAACCCAAAAGATTACGGCAAAATCATTCAGTAGGTTCAATTGCAGTGAAAATCACGGCAATACCTATTCTAGCGATGTCTCATACTGGCTTTGACTATTTTCCGAGTACTACAGCGCCTATACGTCGTATGGCGTCAGCAAAGGTTACGCCCATGGCCATGCCGGCGATCCCGATCATGCCTAGTGCCCCGAGCCCCATGAGCTTCCATCTCTTCACATCATCCGTGACTGGACGCATCTCCGAGACATCTTCCTGAACCGTGACGATGCTCGTCTCGACCTTACTCACACGGTCTACGACCTCATCCAGGCGGCGGTGCATTGACGACCGGCTGACATCGGATTTCTCCTCCTGACGGCGCGTAGCCTCGATCAACATATCAACTTTGGCCGTGAGGGTGCCGATCTGCTGATGGATGTAGTTGTCGTCGGGAGGCGCCATACCGTGGGAGCTTTCACTGAAGGAGGGAAATTAAACCGGGTGCGATCACACAGAAAAATGCGCCGGTAGATAGAAGGAAGAGAAGGAGGGTCAGACGGGCCGACATCATGGACGCCGTTCGAAGCCGGCTTTCGTATCGTCATAAAACGACGCGCAACGCTCGCCACGCGCGTTCGCCCGGTCGAGAGCCCCACGCTCCCGCACAAGCACGGAACGCAGCTCGTCCCCCACCCTGACGGCGGTGTGCGGTTCTTTCTTCCGGCAGTCGTCGGGCAGTGGCGGCAGATTGGTGCCGGCCTTGATGATGCCCTTTGCCGACGACACCCTTTGGAGCCGGTCAGTGAGACTGCAGGAACTGAACGTCAGCAGGATCGGCAAGGCACTGGCGATTTGCAGCAGCGAGCTTCTTTTCATAGTCAGCGATCTCGATATCGGTTTGAGCGTCTTTGGCGAGCTCGGCGGCATCGTCGGCCGCCTGGCGCTTTCTGGCTTCTTCCAAGGCCTGTGCGGAGGCATTGCGCTGGCGCTCCATCTCGGCCACCTTGGCTTCTGCCGTCGTCTTCTCGCTTTCGAGCACGTAGCCCTTCAGCGCTTCGTCCTTCACCGCCTGCACATGCCCAACGGCGATGTCGCCGAGCAGAGGGATATTCTTGAGGATCGGGTAGTCGTTGAGGATCGGAACGCCGGTCCAATACAGGGAGGTGATCAGGACTCCGACCGCTATGCCGGCGCCGAGCTTGAGGTAATCGAGGAGACCGAGCATCAGAGACCACTCACGCAGATTTCAGCTTCGCCGAGCCGCTGGGCATCACCCATCTCGCGCCGCTTGACCAGCCCATTGACGACTTGGCCGCCGGCTTGATTGAACCGGGCTTGCATTTCGCAGGCCGGCCGATAGTTGCCCTTTCCAGCCTCCCGCATGGCGCTCGATCGCAACAGCGCTCCCAGCCCGAAGTTATAGCCGCCGGAGATCTGTGAGGCCTGCAAGCTGACAGGGAAGCTCGTGAACTTCGGCACTTGCTTGGTGAGCGGCAGGTAATATTCCTCGTAGACTTCCCGCTCGAGGAAGTCATCGCATTGGGCCTTGGTGAAGGTCATGCCAGCGGTGACAGGCTTGCCGTTGATCCGCGTCTTGCCGTAGCAGATGTCATAGATCTTGGCGTACGGGTCCCGATGGGCTTTGAGCACCAGACCTTCCCAGGGTTTGATCAGCTTGTCCGTCGCGAGGATAACGGCCGGAGGATAGACGTGCTTTGCGGGGTTGGTGTCTTTAACGGACTGCCAGCCGGCGGCGCCAGCGGCGACGAGAGCGGCGGCGATCGCAGTCTTACCGCGCTTGGTGGCGACGATCTTATTGATCGGCATCAGCGTTACCTTTCAGGTTTTCTTGGGCGACGATGCGAGAAATCAGAGCGCCGCAGGTGACGAGACCCGTGAGTGCAGCAAACGTGCCGCGCGGGATGGTGACGAACTGATCGATGATCGGGAGGGCGACTTCGCAGCCGGACAGAATGCCGGCCAAGATGATGAGCCGGATGCTCCACGCGCGGCGAAGCACCCGGCCCGCGTTCGGGACGAGTTTCGGTTTCATGGGATGTCCTAAGGGAAACTACGCGCCGATCAGGCCGTGCGCGATCATATCGTCTTTCAACGCCTTGATCGTTTGGCTGAGATCGCGAACGGTGTTCATCAACGTTTGGATAGTGGCTTGCGTATAGGCCGCTTCGGCTGTGGCGGAGTAGGTGGTGTTGGCAGACCGTTTGG
Source organism: Rhizobium sp. JAB6 (assembly GCF_003024605.1). GTDB lineage: Bacteria > Pseudomonadota > Alphaproteobacteria > Rhizobiales > Rhizobiaceae > Rhizobium. Next base: position 934,160 of record NZ_PYJQ01000009.1, read on the forward strand.
CGGTCCCGGTGTCAGCGGCCCATCCGGTCTTGCGACTGCCGATGACACCCACGCCACCGATCAATAACGTCTTCCCGGCATCGAGAAAGATGCCGCCATTACGAACTGCCAGGCCATTGACGGTATCAGCGACCAAGAACCCACCACTGTTGTATATATTGGTATCGATGGGATTTCTTGACGCATCTAAAGCTCGCAGAGTAATCAACTGACTGTCACTGTTCGCAGTCAGCGAAGCGGAGCCGCCGAATAGAATTCTCTGAGCGCAACCATTGAAGCTGATGAACGCGGTTTCCCATCGGATAGGTGTAATACCACCTGCATCAATTGTTCCCAAACTATTTGCAATAAACGCATTCGCGGACGCAGGCTGCCTTAGTCCGTTACCACCAACAGATACACCAATAACCTGAGTTAGTGGCGACATGACATTGCTATCGAATTCAGCTCCGATCAAGATGCCGCCGGCCTGAGTGCTCACTGCTCTTGTCGGCGCATCCTGTAGAAGGGTGTTTAGGCCCCATGCTGCCGAATGCGCCGCGCCTAGAATTTGCACGCCGAAGAAGTTAACGCCATTTCCGGCATGCGTAGAACTCTGATTGCTACCGCTTTCATTCCAAATATAGGATGACGTGGCACCGTAGTTATTGACCAACGAGTCGCTGGAGGGAATGTGTAAGATGGTGGAGGTTTGGTCGAAAAACCCACCATCTACGGTGATATCTGGGTATACGGCGCCGTAAATCTGGTCTGCCTTCTTGAAGGCAAAATCTCCGAACGTACGGTTACCAGGAATAGTCAGCGTAGATGCTTGCAGCGCACTGTCTGCCTTCGCACCCTGACTTGCAGTTGCCGCTCCGGCCGCAGTCACGAACGAGCCTTGGTCCGGCGCATTCGAAATGCCTCGCACGAAGGGCGATATTGTATAGGTGGCAGCGACACCTACACCGGTGAAATAGACAGCCTGATTAGCGCCGGGATTGGTGGCATCGATCGCTGCCAGTGGCGGCCCGATCACAGCATCCTGGATGTTGTTGATGATGTTCGTGAAGGACATCGACTGATAATTGTCGAGGTCGGAATCCCACGCGAGCATGAACGTCCTGTCGGGATTGGTGACCGTCGGGACTTGCACGAGATTGCTATAATCAGACTTCACGACGAGATCGACACCAGTGCGGACAGCTTTTAGTCCATCGGTCGCGGTAACTTTTGCCGGATACCGCGGAACGACGCGGAGACGTAGAGAAGTTTGGCTCATGTTCTGACAATCCCGTCAATGACCGGAACAGAGCCAATGAGCTCCTGTTCGGTGAAGTCTTCGCGCGTGATGGTGATGCCGACTTCATATGTGCCAGGCGTAAGGCGTCGCATTTCGTCGGCGGTGAAATGCCATTGGATGATGCCCGCGGCAGTCAGCTCGATATGGCCGTCATCGGTTGAGGCTGACAGCACGCGGCAAGGCGGGTTGCGGCTCCTGATCTCCAAGAGAACCGAGAGATCTGTCAGGTCGGTCAGGATTTCACCGGTATCGTCATAGACAAGCTCGATTGTGCCGAACCAATCCGCGCGGTTCGACACAGGAGCAAAATTCGCTTCGTACATCGTCAAAGCCTTATGTAAATCGTGAGGGCGCGGGAGGGCTGGATATTGTTATGCGCTTGGCCGCCACCGACCGGCGACATTGTGATGCCGGTATAAGCATTCTGGGTATTCAGGGCGCTTGGATCTGGGCCGCCTTGGGCAAAGGCACCCACATTGCCAGAGCCAAGCGGAAACCCCTGGGCTCTATTGCCCCAGTTATGGACGTGACCAGGATCGCTAAGGGGATGCGCGTGGTTCGGCATTTCACCCACGGACAGGGTATGCGCCGCTTCACCTCCGGCCCAGCCCAGACCGGCCCCTGGGATAATATTGGCCGCAATGTTTCCCATGACATCAGTGCCGACGATCGCGCGGCCGCGCCAATCCGGAAGCGTCATTTGCTTGTTCGCGTTCCAGTCCGCGAGCGCATTCGCGCCACGGCCACCGACGACGGTTAGATTGGGATCGGCATTCCAAAGCCAGGAGAAGAGCGCCTGAGCATCGGAGTTTGCCCGCTCCGACGCTCCGGAGATGGCATTTCCGATCGTCCGCGCATTAGCTCGGACGAAGCCTGTTCGAGTTCCATTCCCGTAGCCCATGATCATGTCGCCAGTGATCAGCACTGAGCTTGGATCAACCGGCGTATCGCCGCCACCACCGCCGCCCGCCGATGGCCCGATAATCGGCAGCCCATCGACGTCATAGATGATGACGCCCTGCGCGCTGGTCAGACGCTCATGATAGAAGCCGTCAGCCTCATCGAAGAAAACTGGCGGGAAATACCCATTTCCGTCGGTCTGGACCGGGTTTGGATGCGCATTGATCGAGCCGAGCGAATACGACTTGTAGACCGTGATCGGCGTCGTCGTACCACCTTTATAGAAATATGCCCGGGCGCCAATAAACGGCTTGCCGTTTGCGTCGTGGATCTGGGTATTAGACTGGTTCCAGAAACCGGCCATTCGCTTCTCCATAGAAAAAGGCGGCTCCGAAGAACCGCCTTTGCTAACTCGCCTTTAACGAGAAAATGGTATCTGGACGCTCGCCTTTAACGGAGAGCCCCATGAAGATCTTAGTAATTGCGCTTTGCACCCTCGCGTTCAGCATTTCCGCTGCCGAGGCTCGGTACCGTGACACTCGTCCCTACAACGGCTGGGCCACTGGCCATTGCAAAAGGGCGAGCTGCTATACGAAACATCCCGGCGGTACCTACCATTACCCCTATCACTACGGTCACCGGAGACGATAAGTGGCTGCCATTATCGGCCGAAGGAAACAGTTCGCCTGTTTCCTTCTCGCGGCATTCATGTAATGTTCCGGCATGCAAACAATCGACCACGATCCCCAAGAGCCGAAGATTGACCGGACGCCTGGCCCGTGGCGCTGGGTGTTTCCGATCATCGCCGTTTTATTCTTGGCGAATCTGCTGACCCGGCAGATTGATTGGATCTCTCTATGCCTTGGACTCGGAATGGGCTGCACGCTTGCCGGATGGGCAATCGAGATCACCGGCAACAAAGTTCCGGGCTCGTGGAAAGCCAATTCACGCAGGGATGGCCCTTAGTTCGGAGCGGCAATACGTCCCGGCACCGTCGACACCAGATTGTTCAATATCGCCGTCGCCAACCCCCTCTTTGCGGTATCAGACGTCATCTTACTTGACGCCACCGTCAACAAGTTTCTCGCGGCCTGCGGATCGGTCTCCATCAGCCCTCGCCCGATACGCTCTATGACGCGCGGCGGCATGCCCTTTCCCTCGTTTAGCACCCGAACGGCCGCCTGAATGGCGGCTGTCTTGAGGTTCCCGCTGAAGAGGTTCGTCAGCACGGCCGGATCAAAGTTCGCGATGTCAGACATGTCCGCTAGATTATCGGCGGTGCGCGAGCCGCCGATCGCCTGGTTCATCGTTTCGAACATTCGCTGCTCGCGACCGATACGATTTCCGAGCTGCTGGGCCATTCCTGGGGCCGCAATGGCTTGAAACTCATCCTCATACTTCGGCGTCATGAGCATGCGCGCCTTGTTCGTCGTCGGAGACGAAGCGGCGGCCTCGACACGGGTGATCAGCGGATCAGCATAGCCTGCCCGGAAAGCCTGCTGCTGGTCCGGCGTCATCGCATTGAACCCAGCGATATTGTCGGCGGCGCGGGTGCGACCCGAAGCGGCTGCAGTGCCGGCATCAACGGCATCGATGACGCCGCTCCGCTCGGCATAGTTTGCAGCGGCCTGGCGGTAGGAAGGTGATGCTTCGGCAAGCGCGTTGTTGATCTGCCGCTGTACCTGACCGAGAGCATTCGCCCGCCAGTTTGCGCCCTGGTTCGTGGCGCGCTGGATCATGTCGTCAACGTCCATCTTCGCACGGAATAGGGTATTGAAATCCGTGACCTGCGAATTGCCGTCGGAGAGCATGTTCCGGACCCGAGCGAGCGCACCCTCGATCGTGTCGTAGCCGATATTGTCACGAGGGTTCGCGACTTGATTGACGCCAGGCGAAAGGGTCTGATCGATTGTATCGAGGACAGGTGAGACGTTGACCGCGCCGGCGTCTCGACGCGCGGCGCCGTAAAGCTGATTGGCTTCAGCATCTCGGGCCGCCGTTAGCGTAGCGGCGCGCTGCGCAGCGGTGTCAGGAGCGGCAAAGCCTTCCGCGAGGGCATTGGATAAGCGCTCGCCCTGCCCTGCCTGGCGCGTCAGAAGCTGATTGACGACTTCCTGCCTCGCATCGTTCGGCGTGCGGGCGACAGACGAGAGCATCCGCTGACCCGCATTACCAATGGCGTCCGCTACGGCATAACCTTGCTGTCCGTCGTCGATTGCCGACTGGATGATATTCGCAATCTGATCTGGTGTTTTTCCAGATCTCTGCAGAGCGACGGCAAGAGCGCGGTTTGCCGCCGGCGTCGGATTCAGGCGCGATGTGACCGGCGCAAAAAGCGACCGGAGGAAGGAGCCCGCGCCTGCAGCGACATAGGGGGTCGCGCCGCCAGCGGCTAAACCCACGGCTCCCGCTGCCGCCCCGCTTTGAAGCCTATTCAGGAAACCATCTTGCCCGCTGCCAAAGCCTTGCGCACCGCCGAGAGCCGCACCTTCACCAGCGCCGATCGTTGCGGTTCGCGCGAGGCTCGCGCCGCGATTGATAGCGTTCGCAGTTGCGGATAGTCCGCTTTTGGCGAGCCCAGCGCCGCCGGCAACACCGCCGGTAAGCTGGCCCGCTAGACGATAGCCGCCGCGGTTCTGCTCGTCAGAAGCATTAGTCGCGCGCTCTTCGGCAAGAACACGATTGTAATCAGCGTCCTTGCTATCGGATGCGAACGGGGCATTGATAAAACGAGCAACGGCGCCGAGCGGGTTATACTCGCCGGCATAGATGCCGCTGTTGTAATACTCGTCGGGCGGCCGTTGGACAGAAAGCGGGCCGCTCTTTGCCTGAGCGGCAATTTCGTCGGCGAGACCGAACGAAAGCGTATCGGCGACGCCGCGCCCAAACGCGTCTACACGGCCGGCGATGCTATCGCGAGGATCGGCCGGCTGACCGATCCCAGTGTCGGGCGTGCGAGGCACAACGGCGCTACCGTCCGGCTGGGTCGCGGGCTGACTGCCAAGCGTCTTCGCAATCTCCGCGACGGTCGCGTTCTGCTGGTCGGGCGAGAGCTGCTGAAAGCTGTCGTCCACCGTCACCCTATGACCGGCGATATTCAGAACGGTCATTGCTCAATGCTCCATTTGACGCCCGAAGACGTCGTGTTGCCAGCCGGCGCTGTGGCTTGGGGTGCCGCGGATTGGCCTGCCTGCTGGCGAGCGCGCTGGACAGCATTCTGAACAACGCCGCGCAGATCGTTGAGTGCGTCTCGGTAGTCCTTTTCGCTCTGGGCCGTGTTCAGGCGCGCCATAGCGGCTGTTGCCTTCTGCCCTTCGACTTCGGTGATCTGACCGGCACCGCGCAGCGTGTTGTAGGCCTGCAGGAAGGTTTGGCCGGTGATCTGATCCATTTTCGACTGGACGCGCTGGGAATCCGTCGTGACGTTCGGCAGATAGCTGCTCTTGCCCAGCATCTTCGGGAGATACGGGTCGTTCGCGAGGCTATCGATCGACGAGAGGATCTGATTTGCAGCGCCTTCGACTGCTGGCAACGCAGTTTGTGCCGCTGCCTGAGCTGTGCCGCCAGCTTTATCCCGTGCCTCCCCGCGAACATCTTTCGCCTGGGTATCGATGATCTGACCAGTCTTGTTGTTCCGGGTGATAACCGATGTTCCCAGATCGGTGTTGCTGACGCCAGGCGTAGGAACGAAGCCCTGCGGCAATTTCGTCTGCTGGAACGTGCCGTCTTTGGCGAGCTGACCGATAACGGTGTTGCCGCCTGCATCCGTGCCATAGATCGGCGCAAGTCCATATTCCGTGCCGCCGGCCATTCCCTCAGGAGGAGCAATCCACTGCCCGGTGCTGGTATCGTAGAAGGCGCCCTTCCCGTTACTGAGAATTTCCTTCTTCGAGCTCGCGAACTTGCCGAGGCTCTGGACCTCGCCTGTTGACTGGTTCGCCCGTGCTAGCGTGCCGTCGTCGAGCTTGACGAATGACCACGGCTGCGCTGTCTTGCCGGTCAAAACCTGCTGCCAGAGCTGCAAGCCGACCTGGCGCGTGTAGGGATTGCGCACCATGGCGGCGATTTGGTCATTGGTGACGTTCTGCCGGGTTGCGGGTTGGGCTGCGGCAATCACATCGGGACTGACACTCGCCGCCGGAGCAACTGTCGCGGGAACGGCGGCTGACTGCACAGGAGGATTGACCGGTGAGCTCCCGGCTGCCGGCGGCGTCTGCCGGTAGGCTGTCGTCACGACAGGGTCGACATAGCCGGTCTGCGGCTGGCTTGGGCCAAGCGCTGCATTCAGTTGTGCAGGCGTTGCGCTGGCAGGATCGAAGCCGGCTGCTAATTGAGCCGGATTGGTGGCACGGATTTCAGCGGCAGCACCAGGCGCAGGCAGACCGATCGACGGGTCAAGACTCGCAACCTGTGTTGGACCGGCAGGCGCCGCGGCCGGGGGCTGAGCATTGGCAAACTGGTTGGCATAATAGTTCTGCGCCATGGCAGCACGCCGCGCAGCTTCCCCTCCAGGCTGATCATATCCGGCGAACTTCCAGGCATTCGCCATGATGCTGGCGGCTTCCTGTGGGCTCTTGGCGGCATTCAGGCGCTGGATCAGCGTCGGGTCTTCCTGAAGGAAGAACTTCGCCTGCAGCTCTGGACTGATGTTCGAAGGATCAGCGCCCTGCGACTGCGCGAAGTTGCGTAGATTTGCCAGTCGTTCGTTCCGCCACGACAGAATGCCACCCGCAGTACCGGGAGCACCGCCTTGCGACGGATCGGGCCAAGCAGCATTGACCTTCGACGGATCCCACGAGCTCTCCGCACGGCCAGTCGCGGCAACCGCCGCCAAGCCGTAAGGGTTCGTCAAGCCCCCGCTGCGCACCGTGTTGATGAACTGGTTCTGGATATCGTTCGGCGAGCCAACTGCGGCGCTGCCCTGCACCGGAGCGGGATTGGTGGCCGCGACTTGCTGTTGTGCCCCGGGCGCGGGAATGCGGCTTCCACCGAACAGACGACCGAGAAAACCCGGTTGCTGCTGGGGTGCCGGCGTGCCGGTGATTGCCGGAATCACATTTTGCTCGAATGCCTTGTTCTGCGCAGCCGTGTCAATCGCACTGCCAAGCGAGTTTGTCAGGCTATCGAGCCAGGAGCGGTCGGGCGTCGGAAGCGCGGTAATCGGGACGCGCAGGCTCGCGATGGCCATGGGTCACCCTCCAAGACGAATGTTGGGGTTCATGCTGGGGTTAATCGAGAACTGATTTTGCGGGAGTTTGCCCATGAGTTGGCTCAAGAAGCCGCCGGGCTGCTGACCTTGATTGATACCAGGTGCGGGCGGGAAGTATCCGTTTGCCGTCATCTGGCCGCCAGCAGGTAGCGTCCGCTGCTGTGGGCCAATCGCTCCGACGAGTTGTCCCATCCAAGAGAAATCAGGCTTTGGAAGCGTCACCGACATCAGAACAATCCTCCAGTCAGCGCCTTCGTGCCAAGGCTAATGCCGGTGCCCAGCAGCTTTCCAAGGAAGCCGCCGCTGTTCTGCGCCTGCTGCTCTTTGACCGCTGCCAGGTCGTTGTTCAGGCCCATTTGTCCTTGAGCTACAGAGCTTTCGAGCCCGAGGCGATCATTTGCGGTGCCTTGATAGAGGCTGGCGAGATTGCCGAGGGAACCGGCTGCGCCGTTGGCAGCGGTAAGCCCCTGACCGGAGAGACCGTTCAGTCGATCAAGCCAGCTTCCAAATTCCTGATTTGCAAGGCCGGTACCATACTGCGATAGCGCCGTGAGCGTATTTCCAGAATTGAGCATCCCAGCGGCAGATGCACCGCGCAAAACCGCCTGCGTGCCCTGATCTAGCGAGAACTGATAGCCAGGGCTCGCCTGGAAGGCACCTGTCGCGGCGGCGTTTCCGTCCGCGCCGTTAAGGCCCAGCGCGTCGGAATACATGCTGGTCGCGCTCTTGCCGGCCGTAAGATAGGGATCGTAGTTGCCGACAGCCTGATCTAGCGCGCCGGCCGACTTCTGTTCGCCCGTGTCGATGATGCTGTTGCCGGCGTTCTGGAAGTTGTTGAGCAAAACGCCGTTCTGCCCAATCGCCTTCGTCGTTGCCTTGCCGATGTTGCTGCCGGTCAGAGAGCTAAGAAATCCCATAGTCAGCCTCCTAAGGCAGCGATGCGCTTTTCAGCTTCGCGGATATGTTGATCGAGCGCCTTCAGATACTGGTACCAGTTCTGATTGACGCGGCCCGTCTGTGGGTCTGCAATCCGCTCGGTCGGGACCGGGAGTTGCGGAAGCGCTGCGAGTGTGGAAGACATCAGTTCGAAACCGGTGTTGCTTGCTGTGAACCGCCCAAGATCGACACATAAACAGGGTCGGATACGTCGATACGCCAGACGCGGCCATATCTGCTCGACATGCCGGCGCGGTTGATGACGACGGGCGTACGATGCGCCGCCAAGCGGCTGATTGGGCGTACCAATGGCGTCCCGAACAAATTACCGCCGTCATCGGACCATGAGATCAGGCAAACGGGATCGGTTTCGATCGGTTCGTCTCCGGTCACAAGGCCCTGACCAACGATCAGGTCGAAGTCAGCGCGTGGGATGGCGATGCGATCCGGGAAGCTCGTCGTCGGCAGCGAAATCGCGCTCATGACGAGCGGATTGCTACCCTCTTTTCTGTAATCCGGGTCAAGCTTCCAGATGTCGGCCGAGGTGCGATCACCGATCACCCATCCGTTGAAGGCCTTGACAGAACAGACGCCGCGCCAATGATTGTCGAGATAGCTTGCGCGCTCATGCCAGAAGCCAGTCGCAAGCTCATAGGTCCACGAGAAGGTCGGTCCAGTCACCGTCGCCCACATATGACCGGAGGTGACAGCTACCGTGACGTCGATCGTCGATTTGTCCGCGACGGCTTCAATCAGGCGATCGAGATCAGGTCCAGAAATCTTGGACGGCTGATATCCGCCATCGAGCCGATAGACGCCATTGTCGTCACCGACGAAAATAAGGCTCGAAAAGCCCTCTTCATTGCCGGCAATCGCGTAGGTATCGGCCAAGCCCTTCGAAAACACTGCGGCGCGCGAAAACGGCGTGCCGGTGGCATTACCGGCGTTCTGCCAAAACTCCATCCCCGAAGGTCCGAAGAGCACCAACTGCTCACCGAAGCCGAAGGCGTTCAGAAGACCGCCAGGATGGCTCTCCGCTTTACCGAGGTCCACGGCGTTGACGGCAGTGTCATTGAGCGCCGACACGAAATATCGGCCATCACGGATCGGAAAGACGAAATAGCCGTCGATGAACGTTACGCTGATCGGCTGCGGCAGATCACCGTCCGGATACGCCGTTGGCGGGGCATCGCGGGTGACGACGAAAGCGCCGTTCTCGGTCACGCAGACGATATCGGGGATCGGTGCTTTATTATTGCGGGCGAATGTCACGCGCTTTGTGCCGGTCAACGCGCCGATGTCGGTTACTGTGAAGGCGCCCGAGACGAAATTAACTCGAGAGAGCCGATCGGCCTGCGCAACAAAAAGATCACCATTGTAATAGTGGAAGCCACGGCAGCCGCTATGCGCCGTATTCGCCACTGGCGACAGACCCGGCACACGGCGGCGCGCAAAGCTGTTGCGCGATCCCTGCTCGAGTGGTTCGGCATAGCAGTTGATAAGCCTGCCGGAGCCTTCACCCGGACGCGCGCCCGGCGCCGTGCTGGTGGGAAAAATGATGTCAACCATCAGATATATTCCACCGGTAGAACGGAGCCGGAAACGTAAGTGGAAGGCTTGAGCTGGCGCAGCGTGTTTTCGGCGGCCAGCTTCGAAGCTTCATTGCGGGGCTGCCCATAGCTGGGCGCTATAGAATTGGCGAGGATGGTCGATAGAGGCTCGATCACCTCGTCATCAAACTGCTGCGGATCGCTGGCGCCATAGATCTGGCGCTGGCTCAGTTCCGCGAGCTTTCCGTCGACAATGCCGTCGATATCCTCGACGTTCTCCGGCGGCGGGTTCTGCCCTACCCCGCCATCGGCCTGCAGGAGCTTGAGCGTGGCAAGGATCAGGTCTTGTCTCGTCTTCATCTCGCCACGCTCCAGCTTTTATTGAGCAACGCCATGGGAAACGCGCGAAAGGTGCTCGCGCAGCAGATAACCTTCCAGCGCCCAAATCTTGTTGCGAGCATTGTCGCGAGCGATCTTGCGTCCGATCTCCTGATTGAAATTCTCGGGAGACGCGGCCGCGCTCTCGCCGGTCACGATATAGCCATTGCGCAGCGTCAGTGCGCACACGGTCAGCGTCGTGTTCGGAAAGACATGGTACTGTTCGGAGACGATTGTCTCGTCGATCTGCGTTGGCGTCACCCGCGGGGCATTGAGGCCCTTTGCCTGAATTTCAGCTTCGATCTGAGCTTCATCCTTGGACATCGATCTTTTCCTTCAATCTATGGAGAGAAAAAAGGCGGCCCGAAAGCCGCCTTATGGTCATGCCGCGACGTATTCGGCCTTGTCCTCGTCGGACAGGGCGTTGAATGCATCTGCGTCTTCTTTGGTCAGGCCTTCCTTGATGAGATCGGGGCCGCTCATGATGGCAAACGTGCCATCAACCTGCTCCAGGGCAGTGAGGACAACCTCAGCCGTCTTGGGCGCCGGAGTGGGCGTCCTGGAACCCTTTTCGTCATCCAGAACCTGGAAGAACGGATTTCCCCGAAGAACGGCCAGAACGGCTTCATCGGTGACATCGGCCGCGCGTCGAGCGCTGAACTTGTGATTCAGCGTCTCGGTATCGTCAGGGGTGCCCGGTTCCGGCAAGTATTTGACCTTTACCATCAGCGTGATCCTCAGTTGGCCGGGATATAGGCAAGGACAAGCTCGGCATCGCCGGTTGTTGCCGCCGTGCCGCTGTTGTCGACGGTGAACACGATATCCGTGTCAACCGTGACCTTGTGGCCGACTGCAACAGCCATTGGCGCAAAACCCAACGCCGCCAGGGATACGTTCAGCCCGTATTTGGATGGGTTGCTGGCATCACCGATTTGGACGCGATTGTTGGTGCCGAAGTTGAAAACCGTCTGAACGTCCACACCCGAGATGGGCGCCAGGATGATCGAGCCGGCGGGAATCTTGAACTTCCACGTCAAAACACCGTCCGAATACTGGATGCGCTTGCGGTAGTACTGGACGTTCTGGAAACCGGCGTCGCGCGCCGTGGTGTTGGCATTGAGAGGCATCGTCATGCCCTTTCATGAATGAGGGAAGGTAAACGGGCGGCCATAGCCGCCCTAGCCGTTCATCAAGAGTCCTGCGCGGCGCTGCTGAACTTGGTGACGACGCCCCACTGCTTCAGTGCCGTGCCGTCCATCGGGTGCTTCTTGAACATCTTCGCAGCACCGTAGGCCATTTCGGTGCCGACGCCCTGGATGAACCCGTAATCATCTTCCTTGCGGAAGGTTGGCTTTGCCATCTGGCCCCAGCCGAGGACGGCCGCCTGCTGGCCGCAGAGGAAACCTGGCTCGACGCGCGAGCCGCTGTTGCCGGCCGTCTGGAGCGATGTCCAAATCTGAGTGACGTACAAGGTGATTTCCGGCACCTTGCGGATGATGATGCCGTCATAGAGCAAGTCGCCGTCGACAAAGAGCGGGTTCTTATCGATGCCGTTGCCTTCACGGGCGCGGGCGTTCGTGTTCGCCGTCTTGATGTCAGGGTCATTCTGCAAATCGCGGAATTCGTTCGAGCCGCAGAAATAGACGTACCATTGATAGCCGTCAGCGGTCTTGAACGGCCGGATCGCCGGCACGGCATTTTCAGCCATGCGCTTTGCCAGAGTGAGAGACGCTGCGCTGGACTTGCCGGCTGCCGTGGTGATGTTGGCGAGAGCGGTGGCGTGGACCGCATTGTAATTGGCAATCGCATTGCCGTAGAGGATGCGGTCGCTATTATCGGCATTCCACGTATTGCGCTGCGCGGCAGTAGCTGCCTCATAGCTGATACCGTTGACGGTGTTGCCGTCGTCAGAGCCGAGCCCTGCGGGAGCGGTTTCCGAAGGAAGAGCCATGAAGGCGGCAATCAGGTCGTCGCGCTGACGCTCCTTGCCCCAATCCGCGAGAAGCGGCTTCGCTTCGCCGAACAGGTCAGCAGAGTCCTTCTGGATCTCGTTCTTCTTCATGGTGACCGCGTTGCGCGCCCAATCGATCCACAGGCGCATGCCGTAGTTGTCGATCTTGTCCTCGTTGCCGACGAGCGTGCCGGCCCCTCGCCCTTTGCCGCGAAGCTTCGTGACAAGCGGAATGTTCATCTGCTCGCCGCCGTTCTTCAGCTCCTGGCGAATGCGGATGATAGCGGTCAGATCCTGGCCCATGTAGGGCGAGAACAGGTTTTCGCGAACGAACTCGCGGTTGATTTCCTTGGTGTACTGGACAAGTTTGTTGTTGTCCTGAACCGTAGAGACGGCCATGGTATGGTCCTTTCAAGACGGGCGCGGCGCCTCTCGTGGCTTTACCGCTTGCCGCTGGTTGCGTGGCTGAATAGCGCGCTGTCGCTCATGTCATTGTCGGCCGCGGCGTTCCCACCGGACGGAAGACGACTGAGAGAGGGCGGAAGGCTTGTGACGGGCTGTGCCGTAGTCGGATTGGATGCTGCACCAGAGCGGATGCGTTCGAGGATCTTCGCCTGCTCGGCTGGATCAGCGAGACGCCTTTCAAGTTCAGCCTGGATAAACGCTTCCGGGTCGTCTCCAACCCGAGCAATCGCCTGCTGCTGTTTGTGCCACTTCACCAGGTTATCGAAGGGATTGCCGGAGGCCGTGATCTGCTGATGCAGAGCGTTGCCTTCCGGAGTACCGAAGAGCTTTTCAGCCGCTGCCTTGGCCGCTTGCACGGCTTCAGGTGTATGCACGGCTGCTGCTTTCGACTCCCACAGTTCCTCACGCATTTCCTGCATCTGCTGCTGGAACGGCGTTAGCTGGTTCTGCAGGTAGGCGTCCGGGTCGTCCCACAGGGCAATCGGACGTTCTTCCTTTGGTGGCTGCGGAGCTGGTTGCTGGCGCGCAACGACCATTCCGCGCAGTTCCGCTACTTCACGGCGCAGGGCTTCGGCGTCTGCCTCTGCTGCCTGCCGCTTTTCACGTTCAGCCTTGACGGCGCCGACTGGTACATTGCCGGGGATGGGCTGCTGTTCGGTCGGCGTAGCTGCGACTGGCTGATCGACAACAGGAGCCGGCGCTTCTGCCGGCGTCTTGGTGGCGAAGCGGCCCTGATCGTCGCGAGCGACGGCTGGCTGCTCATTTACTGGTGCTGGTGCATCTGCTGTGATCTCAGGCGCCGGGGCGTTATCAGACAACAGCTCATTCAATTCCGAGTTTACGGACATTGTAGTCTCCAATTCGTGGGAGGTTTCACGGATCGCCCTTGAGCCTGGCGGCGGCTATCGCCCATGAAGTCGGCGGCACTCTGCTGGATGCGGACCAGCGCCCGATGATCGCCCTTGAGGATGGCGGCTCCTATGTGAGGTTGCTTTGAGCCTGCTGACGCGTCCGCGCGGCCTCATTGGCGGCTTGAACGGGCTTCAATTCGGCCTCGACATTCGATTTGCGCGCATCGGCAAGAGTTTTCGCCGTCTGCGCGTTGGTGTTTCTGATCTCGGCAACACTGCGCACGACATCGAGGTCATTCGGAACGTTCGGCTGTTTCGGGTTGCTCGCTTCGGACATGGCCTTGGCTGCCTGTGCCTGCTTCAGCTGCGCGCCGGCCTGCGTCTGCTGCAATTCAGCCTGTGCTTGGGCAACAGCGATCGGGTTGGGCTGCGCGGCCGACTGCTTCGCTTCCTGAATGATGGCAAGCGCCCGCTGCTTGATCGAGCCCTGCAATGGCGAGAGTTCTATCAACAGCTCTGGTGGAACCGCGATTCCCTTTTGCGCCATGATGGACAAGGTGTCGTACGCGTCGCCCTGCATGTTAACGCTATCGGGACCCTCATCGAGGATGATGTCGACATCGAGCGAGCCGAGAGCGTTCACAATGGCCGGCTGACCAGTCCGGGGATCGATCGACAGCTGATTGACCGCGAAGAACTGCGCAACCTTGTCGTCATCCGTGACGCGAATCCACCGCTCACTTGTCCAGTGCTGCTGAACCGCGCACCAGATCGCCCGATAGACGCGGATCTTCCAACCCCGGTTGGATGACAGGTAAGGCCCAAGCTCGGCAACGCCGGCGCGCTGCTGCAATTGGATCGCGCGGCCTGACATGTCCTGGACGCCCTGCCCCATCAGAGCCGGGTTGAAGCCGTAGTTCTCGATTTCGTTCTTAGCATCCTCAAGGAATGCCATTTGCCCTTGCAGCTCTTGGCCGCGAGCGGCATCGTCGAAAACAGGAGGCGTAGCGCCCGGGGCAACTTCGATCACCCCATCAGGGCGCGCAGCCTCGCGTCTTGTCTGCTCGACGTCATCAACAGCACCCTTCTCGACGATGATGCGCCGAGAGTTAAGCGTGTGCAGCCCCTTGGAGCGCCGGGCATTCACCTCGTCCTGGCTTGACTTCATGTTGCGGATGAAGCCGTACCGGTCGCCATCCTGATCGATCGCCGCCGACCACATGATGTATTTGCAGATCGTCTTGTTCTTCTCATTTCGAAGATAAGACGGCCCTTCGGCCAGGATCATGGAGCCCGTATAGATGCACCAGTACCATTCGCCGTTCTTGATGTACCAATGATCGACGATGCGAATGCGCTTCGACGTCTCACCATTGGCAAACCATTTATTGTCGCTGTCCGGGTTGCTGGTCAGCTCGGAGCCGTTCTCCAACGAGGCGCTGATCTCATCGGCTTTGTCCGGAAACATCTCCATTGCCGCTTCTTCATCAGCCCATTTCCCAACGCCCATATAACGAGCATCGGAGAAGTCGGGCTTGAGGGAGCGCGGATCGTAAAAGAACGAGGCAGCGTCAACCGTCTCGATACCGATCTCGGGATCGCCTTGATCGCCGTGCTCGATAATGATCTCGACACCGGCCAAGCCATCAACTGCGCCATCCTGACCGCTCAGAAGCGCTTTCGTCTGCCAGTCCTGTTCATCGCAGACATACCGGAGCACGGCAGTCGCAACTTCGGCGCCCTCTTCGTGCTTCGGCGTGCGCGGGAATCCTCGCGGGTCCGTCTTCTGCTGCTCAAGCAGCCCGACGAGGCTGTTGATCTTACGACCGATGCGATTGTAGGTGACGACCGGCTGCTTGCGTTTGTTCAGAATCTTGATCTGGTCAGCCGTATATTGCGCCCCATGGTAATAGCGCCGTGCGTTCTGCTGCTCTTTGATTTCCTCGTTCTTTAAGCCGAGATAATCTAGATATTGCTTCTTCAGCTTCGCGTGATTGGCGAACGACTGGGCAGACGGAAGGGTCGAGGCTGTCGGCCCCTGTGACGGAGACGAACCAGCCGTATAGCCTGTTTGATTCATCAGTAGGTCATCCAATCCCCGGCATCGGCATCGCTGTTGCGCGGCGTGTAGTCTTTGTGCTTTTGCGCTGGCTGCTCGTCTTTCTTTGGCGGCAGATACGGCCGGGACATGCAGCCGTAGCGCGCTTCGTCGGCAACGTGATCTTCAGCGTCTGTGTCCAGATCTTCGGGCCGGTCTTTGTCGTGCTGCAGAAGCGGGACTGTGCGAATGAAATCCGTGCAGGTCGAGAACACGAACAATCCCGGACGCTCGCCGTCGCCCTTCAGCCTGGCGCGCATCTGATCCCAGCCGCCCATAGCGCCGCGCTGCGACACGCGGGAATTATCAGCGCCCTTGAACATCACTTTGAATTTCGTTTCCCGCATCATGCGGCTGGCAATCGACGGGCCGCCGTCCTCGGCAAAGGCCGCGGGGTCGAGAACACCATAGGAGACCCTCTCCGTTGGGTTCTCGATCATCGCCTTCGTGTCCGGATCGAACTTCGCGCCCTCGCGCTGGGCTATGCCGCGGGCAACCTCTTCTGCCGTCAGCTTCAGGCCTACGTTGGCCTCGCCAGCCTTGCAGCCGTACCATTCTCGATATCGGACGATTGCACCACGAGGAATGACAGCGGTCTCCGTCTGATAGTCATCGCCAGCGATTGCCCACCAGCCGACCGAGAACGGCTTGGCAGATCCCCAGTCCATTGATCGGAAACGTGTCCAGTCGCTCGGGACGGTGAAAGGACGAACGATATGCTTTCGAGTATCCCAGCAGTCAAAGAATGCTCCCTCGATTGCGTTCCAGTCACCAGAGAGCCATGCCTTTACGAGCTGATCGGAGCCGACCAGATAGAGGTTGTTGATGTAGTCCGGGTCATTCTCCAGCAGGAGCTTGTTGTCTTCAATCCGGCTCGGGATGAAGACATAACGATGCTCTTTACCGTTCGGCAGTTTGCGGGTCAGAAGCTTCATGCCACCAGGAGCAGGATCGATATACCGTTGCTTGATCCAATGCTGCCCAGCGCCGCCGGGGTTACCGGTCAGGATCAGTTGCGTCGGTACGCCCTTTGCAGATCGAAGGACACCAAACATTCTGTCGATCGGCTTCGGGTCAGGATAAAGGCCGGCTTCCTCGACACAGGCATCCGTTACGTTCTGCCCCTGATACTTGTCGGCATCCTGGACACGCTCAAGCGGGCGGAAGCGCAGACGGCCGCCACCGGGAAACACCCACGTCTTCTTCTGCTCATTCCAGTCGGCACCGATCTTGCCGTAGATTTCCTTGCTGCGCTCGATCGCGTCATCAAGCATCGGCAACTCGCGCCGGCAGAAAATGGCATTGAATGCAGATCGGTAGGTCGCGGCCTTTATCGCATACTTGCCGAGAACACCGTCAGTCTTGCCGCCACCGCGCGCGCCGCCAAAGAACACCTCACGAAACGGGCAATCGACAAGAGCGGTCTGCGGGCCAGCCTGAGGCGCCCACGCCGTCCTACTTATCGTCGTCTGATCCATGTTCCTTCAGCCAATCCGCTTCTGTCATGGGCTTGGCATTTATGACGAAGTTGACCTTGCTGTTCAGGTCTATATCGAGCTTGTCGCCATAGACCTTCGGGCGAAGCTTGCCGGCCATCCATTTGCGGGCCTCGATCTGCAGCCGGCGATGCTCGATCATGTCGGCCTTCGTCATCTCTATGACATTGCCGTCCTTGTCGACCTTCGTCTTCTCGCCTGTGATCGGCGTGTCCGCGATGTCGAGGATTTCGTCAAAGAGAGCGTCGGCCTGGGCTTCGCGCGCGCGGGCGTATTGGTCCCGAAAGTCGGGGAATGCATTGAGCCAACGGAAGACCGTCGTCTTCGAAGGCATATCTTCTGCCTCGCAGATGCTTCTCAGGCTATTGCCTTCGGCAAGGCGCTCGCAGATCTGTTCCGCTATCTCTGAGGTGAAGTCTGAAGGTCTGCCTGTCATGTCTGCGCCTTCTGGTGGGCCAGTTGGAATTGCGTTGATTGTCGTTCGAAGTTCAGCCACACTCATGCCGTGCACTTCTCAAGAGCCGGAAAGGCGAACGGCGGCAGATATGGATCATCCGTCCGATCCCAACATCGATTTCATCGAGATGAGAGAAGCGATCGATGACGTTCCGCGCGACGAGTCCACTGGGCAATATTGGCTGTTGGCTGTGATTGTCGGCAGCTGCCTGATCTTCGGCATTCTTGTCTTTGGGATCTGGTCATGGCGTATCCATCACTTCCCGCATGCAGTCGCGACGATCGCCGAAGTATGGAACCACGAGCTCATCATAACAGATCGGTTAGGCTTCGAGACTGGGCGTAAAACCATCACAGAAGGTAGAATCTCATTTACTCGAACGCATGCGGGGAAATCATATCAATGCGAAATGACAATCGAGTTGGGCGTGCCGAAGGACAGTTTTGCAGTCGGACAGAAGCTCGACGTCGTTCCGGCTACCGGCACTTGCCAACGAGTTGATGTCATCAAGCGTATCCAAGACTGATCCACTATCCGCTAGTCACCTGGGAATGCAGATTCTCGAGCGGCCGCGCGGCATCCTCCGCCACGAGTGAACGCGCTCCTTGGCAAAGATGGTCTGAATGCGATACCAGCTAAGCGGGCTTTCACCATCTGCCACGCCAGCTTATGGTCTCTTATTTAGATATCCGCGTTTCCTACCAGATCGATACGAGGAACGATATTTTGGAAGTGACAGGTGACATGGCGTTCGAGCGGCTTGTCGATGAAATGATGGACAAACATCCAAACCAGGCTCTCACCCTCAAGCAAATATCTGCAGAAGCTGCGCGGCAGGGCCTGCGGCTGGTGGTTTCTGTAAATGTGCGGGTCGAGACGATGCAGGAACATAAAGCCAGCGTCGGCTCCAACTCATCTCACTTTCCAACGTAAAAGCCCGACTAGCAGTTATGCCGGCCGGGCCGCGAGAAAGTGCAACGTTCTGCATTGCCAGTCGGCTGGTTGCATTGATTATCGTTCGAAGTTCAGCCAGTCTCACGCCAAGCGTTTTCAGGAGTGAAATTAATTATACGGAGGCAAACGCACTTTTATGGAAGAAGGCATTCAGAATTACACAAGCCCTCTGGATAAGGAGACGCAAGCTGCCGTTGGCCGCGTCGTTTCAGCGTGGGCCGTTGTTGAACACGGACTGAAGATTCAGATCGCTAGACTAGCCGCTACCGCTCCCAATCAGACAAAAGTCGAATTCAATCCCCTAACGTTTCTTAGTGTGGCCTACTACACTGGATCCGGTGGGTTTGAGTCCATGAGCAAGCAATTGAAAAATGCTGCTGCTCCATTCGGGGACGAGCTGCTGGAAACCATCCGAAAGGCCACGGAGCGTCTTTCTGAGGTCAAGAAACATCGCGATACGCTGTGTCATTCGATCATTTCCAATGGTGGACAAGGGAAAATAACGGTTATGGCACTCTCCGCTGCGAGAGCTAAGCCTTGGGTCGAGAAAAGCTATTCCATTGCTGAAATGGATGGCTGGTGCGATAAGTTGTTAAAAAACTCGCTGGCTATCGACACAGCGGTGACATCGGCGACTGGATTAACAAATTCCGAAAGAAATGCGCTCATCAATGAGTATTGCAATCAGACTGGTGAAGCAAATTAGTCATTGAAAAGCCCGCCCAGCGGTTATGCCGATCGGGCGGCTTGCAACTCATGGCGTGCGCTCCCATGTGGAAACCATACGAGACCGTCAGGAGAACTCGATGACCTCAGATGCTGCCGTGTGGTGGATCCGGATCATCTTTCGGTGTGTTTGGGCATTTATCATCATCGCGGCCGCTGTAGGCTTTGGCGCCGCCTATGGCTGGCATAAGCATGGCCTGGTTGCAGCCATTGCGCTTGGGTTCGTTGGTCTCGTAGTCGGCGGGCCATTTGCTTGGTCCCCGAGGGGGACTATCGAAGCGCTGATAACAATGCTGATGATGTAATTGCATCGAGCATGAAGGCCAAAATTACCGAGCGCACCATAATAGGCCCCGGAGGGTGGCTGTCTACGTGGGCTTTCCCCTGCCATTTAACCGACTAGCCGGAGCAGTCATCATTCTGCGTTCCGGTTCTGCTGATGAATGCAGCCGCTCGGACGGGTACCGGGAAGCCTCGCCGTAGCGAGGGCGCATAGATGTCAGCTCTTCCCAATTTCGTTGCCCATTTTGGCGAATTGTGATGGGGGACCGAGATGCACTTCGGCTATCAAACCCTATCTGAGGAACGGCTATCTGGCAACTTCAGTGACGCCGCAAGATGACTAGACCAGCCCAATGCTCTGAGGTGGTATTTCGATCAAATTGCCGTCTGGCATAATTCGGAAGTATTTCAATTCGCCGTCAGGCAGCGCAGGCCTTATGCTGGCGATAAGCCTTTTGAATACGTCAAAGTCATCATGCGGCAAGATCGTAGCAAGCGCCTGACCTACGTCAGTAAGAATGTAAGACCGGAGAGCAGGCGTCCCATTGTGGCCTTCCAGCGCTCCATCTTCAGTGTAAGTAATAGTGCAGCTTTTTTTAAAGGCAATTGCGAAGTTGCCAACACCGAATAACCAAACCGGATCTGTCGAATTCATCGTTCCTTCGATAAATAAGCTCAGATGACCAGCAATTCCTGGGTCGACCACCAATTCAGCTGATATCAATGCGGTCAATTCCGCAAACGACAACACTCCCGTGAGAGATTTGGCCAGTGCAGTCGGGCGAACTCGGGAAGCACAGACGCGCTCAAACAACTGCGCCGTTGGAGCATCCAGCTCATCGGTTGCCCGCAGCACTTTTGCACCAAAGGTACCGGGCTTTCGGACTTCCGAAGAAAGCACGCGTCCCCATCTCTGACGTAGCTCATCAGTCGACGCAGATTCCGCATACTGTTCGAAACGATTCATAAACTCGTCGCTGACGTTTGCAGGCCCAGCCAACGACTCTTCCTCCGACGGTGGGTTTTGGCGAAGATCCTCCAATGCCTCGGCAACCACGGCATCCTTGTTAACTTGCTGCTGCGCGATCTTTTTGAAGTGATTTTCGAGAGCTCGATTTGCAAACTCATCATCGGCATTCATGCGCTCTACACCGTACTTCGCGGCAGCTTCGATCAACTGACGCTCCCCCTCCGTCTTTGCGCGCCTGCGCGCGGAAATGCCTTCAAGCCATGCATTCCCAAGGTCGGCGACGTTTCCAATGAGACGATCAACCGCTGACACAGCGCGGCTCTTAGCTGCCGCTTTCACACCCGTTTCAGTCAATTCCGCCGAAATTGATGTCTCAGTACTCAGATGATCGTCGGACATAGCTTTCTCCTTTAAGTAGAGAAAGCATCGCGCCGGATTCGATTCTTGGCAACCATTCGATTGCATAGACGATGGGGATATTTCTCGCTTATATACTTATCCTCACCCGTTTACTTCCGAGTAAAAGTAAGCGCCGCGCCCGGTCACCCGGTGTTCGAATTCCCGAATAGGAAGGGTCGATTGCGGCATTACCGTTCGACGCGCTCCAAGAGCTGCCGCCGGCGTTCGTTTCGCCAGTTGGCATGCGCTAGGACGTCTGCCCTCACCTGCTTCTTCTGGCCGCCCACCTCGTCATCGCGCCAGTTCGTCGCGCAATTCTTCGAAGCTACCGTTATTGATATGTCTTCTAGGGCAATTTGCGTCACGTCGTCAAAGGTCACTGTCAACCGGACGCGGTGCTTTTGGTTCAGATTGTCCGCAATACGTTGACAATGCGAAGCTATTCGACGCTCAAAAGTTCTTCGCGACACGTCGATTTTCTTCAGATAGGCATCGAAGTAGACGCCCTTCCGGATTTTGATGAACGCGTAATCGTAGACGAGCTTGCGCTCTTCCTCGTTTAGGTACGTGTTGATCCAGTCCCAAGTCTCGTACATCCGGCTAATGGCGCCAGCCGAAGGTATCCTTCTAACCGTCGTTTCGTTGTACCCGTAGCCTTCCATCATCTCGCGAACGATGTCCGACATGGCACCAAGCCCCATCCGTGGCCCCAACGCTGCAGGTGAGGCTCTGAGCGTCAAAGCGCCCTCGATAATCTGTGCCCGCACCTGCTCATAAGTCCACTCAGCGAAAACCATCGTCATGCTGCTTCTCCTCGATAGGGCCACAGGCCGAATTGCATTCTCAGGGCAACGAGGATCTCGTCACTCGTCGCCATCCCGTATTTCATGGCCTTGGCACCGCGTCGGAGGGCGCCAAGGTCGATAGCGTTGAAGTCGGAAATCAAGGTAGGGCGCCTAACCAGTTCCGGATTGGCGATGAGAAGACGCGATACAGCTTTCAGGACATCGGCAAAGAGTTCGTCGGCATTGCGCTGGCTGCCAGTGACGAGCATCAACACCAGACGAAGATGCTCTTCACCGTAGCGCCGGCCGATTTCTCTGACAGTCGGCTTGCAATAGCATTCTCGAGCCTTGCGGCTGCTGGGACTGTGATGTCGCCAATCCCGTAGCAGCACACCACATTGACGGGCTACCTTATGGATATCGCAGGAATGGGCGCCGGTTTGGATCATATGGCCGCCTCGCCACACAAAACAAATCGGCCTATGAGAGCGACGATGAGCATCCACAAACCTGAGGATTTCCGGGGACGCATAGAAAATGGAGCAAGGCGGTCACGATCGCGCTTGAGGGCCCCGACGAGTGGGTCGTCATCGATACGACCCAAGCCGCCAGCTGGGCACTTATCGCGGATTGGCCACTGGAGGAGGCGCCCGCATTGGATCGAGCCTTGACCGTCTGCGCCGACGTGATCAGCGGCAAGCGAACCCCAGAGGATGCCCGCCGAGCGTTCATCGCCGCTGTCGAAGAAGCTAAGATACCGATCAAGGAGCAGTGAAATCACTGGGTTCATTGACGAGCACTATCTCTTGGACGGCAGACGCGGAGACGTGACGGGTTTGCGGATTGCCGCAGCGATATCGCTGAACCGCGTCTTTCGATAGATGCCGGGCGCCGTTTCCATCGTATCAGCCATAGTCTCCGCAACTGCGGCACAGCGATTACGCTCATCAAGCAACAGCTTCGCAATCGCCGTCGGCAAATCGTCGTCAAGGTCCTTTTGATGGAACCTATGTGAAAGGTGAGTGGCAATCATTCTCAAATCGTCCGGGATGTTGCTCATAGCTTTCCACCTCTCTCGCGAAGATATTGTTCTGGATCGATCCTTCGAACCTCGGATGCTGGCCCGAATGTGCCCAACCGATAATCGCGAAATGCACGCTCGCCGGCAGGATCGAACTTCTTGGCGGCAATCGAACGCACCCAGCCTGGCGCCTTTGCGGCATCGCGCTTCATCTGCTTTTCCTGCCGCGCCGCAATCTTCTGCTCCCGCTTCAGGCTCTTTTTCGATTTTCCCTTTTCAGGCTTGCCCCAAAGCACCTTCTTGTTCGAACTGCGCTTCTCAGGGACGTTGACATCCCGATGATCGAGACGGTCCAGCGCCTTCCATGCGGCTGCGTTGGTATCGAACGGCCCTTCGACGACTTTGCCGCGCTGGTCGACGATTTCGAATTGGCCGTCGTCGTTTCGGCTGACGTTGAGGATCTGGTTCATCGTCATGCCGCAACCTCGAATGGTACAGCACTTGCATGATTACTAATATCATAACCATGTGAGGGCAAACCGTAATGAATCGGCACACTTCGCATCAGTTTCCGGCACTTCGGCTCGTCCTGAATGGCCGGCAAAAATACAGGGTGGTGAGAACAGTCAGAGACGCAGCGGAAACGCTCATAAGCGACTGGCCGTCGCATGATGGCGAGCAATACATCATCGCGGTTCGTGTATGCTTGGACGCCTACTACGACGTCGTGCCGGCCAGCGAAGTCAGAGAGGCGCTGATTAGGGCTGCAAACGAGGAACATATCCCGCATATTTCGGTCGTCTGCTGAAGTCATGCTGCAGCTCCTTTGGGTTCTGCGAAGAAGCTTGGAAACAGCTTGCGGATCTTCTTTTCACCGGCCGCGCGTTTGCGCTCGGCGAATTTCTCAATGCGCCTATGCATCTCTTTCTCGATCGCCTCGCCAGCCTCCTCGCCTATCGCGAAAAACTTGTCGCGGAGGGCAATAGCGGCCTCCTTCGATCGGCAAGCAGCGATGACCTGACAGCGCGGAATTCTGCTGCCCTCGTATCGAACTGGTTCCGTGGCCGTGAATGTCTTCGGCTTCACTGTCTCGACCTGAGCGATGAAGAAATTCTCATCCTTGGTGAAGCTGTCCATCCAGTGCTTAACGGCATAGCCTTCGAGCACATCGGGCATTTCCCGAACGTAGGGGCCAAACGGCTGTTGGAACGCCAGAACCCATTGGCCCGGCTTGATGTCGATGAAAGCTGTCATGCTACGCCTCCATTTCGCTGTTGTTCGACGAGCCGAGGAATCGCCGCGCCGCGCCATGCGTTGATGAAAAGGGTGATCGAGGCCTCGACTTCAGCATCTGATGCGCCATTGTTGATGAGATCGGCGACCATTTGGGCTCCCGTAAGCAACGCGAGCGAATTACCAGCCTCGAAACCTTCATTGACGAAGGTGTCAGCGATCCGATTGATGACAGCGCGACGACGATGATAGGGAAAAACTATCATGCTACCCCTCCCGCCGCTTCCTGGCGCCAGTCATCGATATCGCACTGGAAAAGGGCATGTCGCATCAGGCGGTGAAGGGCCTGATCCATGAATTGACGTGGAACACCTTTGCTTACGAGAAAGGCAACACCGTCTTCAGCCGAGGTTGGTGGATCGAAGGGATGATCACTGTCCGTCTCTCGCGCATGTGCGTGTGTATACGTATCCTTTCTTCCTTCAGAGCGAGAATTCTGCTCCTGTTTCGGTTCCTGTTCCTGCTCCTTCTCCTGTTCCTTGTTTGCCAAACGGTTTCGAGAAGGTTTCGGTAACGGTTTGCCAAACAGTTTCTTGAACGCGTCGATCATGGACTGCGGGCGGTCCGCTAGGCTGTCATAAGCCCATGAAATGACTTCCTCTTTGAGATCACACTCCGGAAGAAGATCGGCGCTGTTTGCCCATGCTTTGATGACGTTGGGATTGTCGGCGGGATTGTATTTGAGGAAATTCGGGAGCGCGACGAGCCGCCCTTTTTCATCGAACCGGATCATGCCTTTCGACAACGGTTCCTGAAACCCTTTCGTAAACCGTTCCGTCGACCATTCGAGATCCTCAGCCAAGGTGGCGAACGAAGCTCGCATTGCGCCAAGGGCAGTCATATGGGGATGGATCAGGATTGAGAGGAAGACGAGCTTTCCGTCGTCACCGAGATCACGGAATTTTTCGTCATAGAGAGTTCTCGTATCGACCTTGCGATATTTGCTCATCCGAACGCCCTCCTGCAGACGGAGAAGTTTCCGGCGAGCAATATCGCTTCGGCCGCGTCAGCGTCCGTCAGACCAAAGCGAGAGGCGATTTCTGGGAGGGTCGGCGAACGTTCCGGATCGGAACATTCGTGGCGATCGGCGAGCCATTGGGCGGCGCGGTGTACGTAATTCCGTACACTTTCACGTCTGTCCAAGGAGGGCGCCGTCACAGGGACGCTCCCGATATTGTCGTGGCGGGCGGAAAGATGTCTGGGCGAAGTTGGGTCTTCGAAATAGCACCCTTCGTCGCATGATCAATCGCACTCGCGAGTTCGGCAGATACGCGACCGTTCCGTTTCGCGTACCAGATGGCATTCTGAGAATACCCAGCTAGCGTCCCAAGCTTAGCTTCGGAGCCAGCGATTGTGATTGCGGCCTCTAGGAGCCGCGTAATCTGTTGTGAATTGGATTTTCGCTTCATGGCCACTCAGAATTACCCATTTCTGAGTTATTATGCAACACATATTTAACTTGAACTGGTTACACAAAGGAGGCATTCATCAGAAAAAGGGACTCCCATGGCAGACAAAGAAGAAAAAAGCCTCATTGACCGCCTGCGCGAAGGAAAAGGTACAGCCGTGCGCCGTGCGCGCGAGGAGCGCGGATTAAGCCAGACCGAACTCGCGAAGCTCGCCAATACGTCACAGCAAACGGTCGATCGAATTGAGCGCGGCGCTGTCGAGCACTCGCGAGCCTACCCACGAATATTAGACGTGCTGGGTATCCCCAATGAGGGGTTCAATCTAGAACGCTTCAAGAAGACCGTGGAGAGAATGAAAGCCGACAGCGCCGAGAGTTATCGGCGATTCATGGAAGAAGGAAAGCACGCTTCTGACATCGTCACAAAGGGAAGAATGCCCGTATATGCTCCAGGAGACGGCACAGGTCCTCGCTTGATTAACGCTATCCCCAAGGCGTACCCGGTCGAATTTTCGGAGGATGCATATGGCCTTGTGATGTTTGGCACGGAAATGGAGCCAGCGATTCGTAATGGCGAGATTGCTATCGTAAACCCGAATTTGCCGCCTCTATGGCAAAGCGAAGTAGTCGTTACGATTGACGGAAAGCCAACGATCAGGACCTTTATCGGTGAGAGCGACACGGTATGGTCGGTCCAGCAATGGAAGCCGCTGATCAAGACCGACCTCAAAAAAGATGAGTACGCGATGCCGCAACTTGTCGTCGCTAAAATCGGTCGATCTATTTAACCCATTTTTCGTGTTGACCACCACACATAACTGAGTTAATTAAGACTCCATCAACCCGATGGAGTGAACATGAATCCGCTCATCCAAATGAATGCATCGGCTATGATGTCCAGCCGCGAGATCTCGGACGTCGTTCAAAAGCGCCACGACAATGTGAAGCGTACAATCGAGACGTTGGCTGAGAAGGGCTTGGTGAGGTTTACTCAATTTGAGGAAACCTCCCATGATGGCGCCGGCGCGCGCCCGGTCGAAGTCTACCTCGTCAACGAGCGCGACAGCTACGTCGTCGTCGCGCAGCTCTCCCCCGAATTCACTGCGCGGCTGGTAGACTACTGGCAAACACATAAGAGCCAGCCCGCACAGATCCCGACGACAGCCGAGGCCTTCGCCCACGCCTTCCGCATGATTGCGGATGCCGAGCAGCGCGAAGCGCAACGGGACGAGCGGCTGAACCTTATCGATGCAAAGGTCGAACGTATCGAGACCGCGCAGACCGTCTTGAGCGCGCGGCCGGCGAACTCCGAAAGCATCATGCATATCCGCAAGCGCATCTGGCGGCTTTACGGACTCTCGGACGCCACGATCGACGCCGTTATGCGCCAATCACCGTATGCACCAAAGCCGGCCGGAATGGTCCGGAACGACCGCGCTGAGGCGGATGGCGCAACCTATGCCGTATATTGGAAGAAAGATGTGACTGCGGCGTTCGAACGCTTCATCGACGAATGCAGGCCGGTTTCTGCCGCCTTCTATACCCATCCTTTTGTCGAGGGCCGCTTCAAGATGGTCCTCGAGCACTGATGCGGCGCCGTGGCTGATCCACGGCAATTTTCTGAAAACGGAGCAAGAAAATGACAGACCCGATTCAGTCGGATGGCGAAGCTATGGCTAAACAAAAGCGTCCATTGGGCCTTTTGGATAAGGTCCACGACCTTCGTGATCTCCTCCTCCTTTTGAACCTTGGAGCGCGTTCCCTTGAAATGTCGCATGAGCGCAACGCGATGGAACGAGGCGCGATTATCGCTCAAGATCTCATCTCCGAAATCGAAGCTATGATCGAAGCTGGGGAGGAGCTCGCATGATTTCCGCTCAGCCGTACACGCTCGACGATATCCAAAGCGATGTCATTCACCTCGGCCATCTGATCGACGAGACCATGAATAAGCTTTTGGAAATCGATCGCCACACGCTCACCGCCGATACCAAACATTATATCGACCGGGCTTCAGCCTTTGTCTGGGTTGCCCGCGATCTAAGCGAGCGCATTCAAGGTGGCTTCTCGGACGCGCGCCACAGTGAGCGTGCCCCAGCTGGGGAGAACGCCCGTGCATAATACCGAAATCGAAGATGCCTTGGGTGCAGCCCATAGCTTCCTTCACGCCATAAAAATGGCGACTGAGGGCAGCGAAGCGCTTGGAGGCGGCGGCAGGGATTATTGCGCCCTCCAACTTCTCGCCGAAGCGGCGCAGACAGAAATCAACAAGGCGCTCACCGCCTTTGATCGAATTGGGGAGGAAGGCTCATGCTGACCGACCTTATCGCCCGCTATACCGATGCCAAGAAGGTCTGGGAAGCGCAGTTCGAACATGATTGCGCCAGTGCCACCACTTCTCCCGAATGGGCGGCTTACATGTCCTTGACGGGTGAAATTCTCGGCTACTGCTGCCTGAGCCGAGAAGAGCATTTCCGGAAGATTGAGCTCATTGAGAGTGATGCAAACCTTTTTGAAGAGCTCGTAGATCGCTCCGATAACCATGGGGCTCTCCTCTTCCTGAGATCGCTGAAAGGCGGCGCATTTTATGGAGCTGGCCCTGTGGATAACGGGGAGAACTGACCGATGGAGCCCCGAGACCCCTTTATCGAGTTTGTAAAGGCACTTGCTCGGCGTCAAGCGCGACTTGACGCCGCGCCGAAGCAGCCAGCAAATGAAAACCTTCCAAAGGACGAGCAGGCGAGGCAAAAATGAAGCGCGCGGCATTGTATGGGCGATACTCGACCGATTTGCAGAACGATAGATCGGTCGAGGACCAATTCCGTCTTTGCCATGAGTACTCCGCGCGCCTCGACGCCGCTGTTGTGAAGCAGTTTTCCGACAGGGCGAAATCCGGCGCATCGATGTTCGGCCGCCAAGGCTTGGCCGACCTCATGACGGCCGCTGAGCGCGGCGAGTTCGATATCCTTGTCACCGAGCATGCGGATCGCGTGTCACGCGACATTTCCGATTTGGGGCATATCCACAAGGTCCTGAAATTTCGCGGCATTGAAATGCACTGCGTCAATGGCGGTCTTATGGATACCGTTCAGATCGGGATGTACGGCCTCGTCGGCCAAATGCAGCGCGAGGAAGGGGCTAGGAAGGTCAAGCGGGGGATGATCGGCGTCGTCCGCTCGGGACGCAATGCCGGCGGCAAAGCGTATGGCTATAGACCTGTAGTGGGGAAGCCGGGCGAGCTGGAGATTGTCGAAGACGAGGCATCAACAGTCCGGCGCATTTTCGAGATGTACGCCGCAGGGATCTCGCCTCGTACGATTGCTGGCATATTGAACCGGGAGGCCGTCCCTGCACCCCGTGGGCGGCAATGGAATGCCTCTACCATCAATGGCAGCAATCAACGGAACAACGGCATTCTCAGGAATAGCATCTACGCCGGGAAGATCATGTGGAACCGCACGCACATGGTGAAAGACCCCACCAGCGGCAAAAGATTGTCTAGGGCCAACGATCACGAACAGATCGAAACCATAGATGCCCCTCATCTGCGGATCATCGACGAGGATATTTTCGAGGCTGTACAGGGGAGAAAGGTTGCGGCGGCAAAGGTCGGGCCAAAGGCTCCGCGATCAAAGCGTCTGCTGTCGGGCCTGTTGCGCTGCGGCGCATGCGGGGGCGGAATGGTTATGATCGGCCCGGATCGAAACGGCCATCGTATCCAGTGCAGTGATCATCGGGAATCAGGGGTTTGCCACAATACCAGGCGCTATTATCTCGGGCGCATCGAGGCTCTAGTGATGAACCGGCTGAGGTCCATCTTCTCAGACACGAAATATATCGAGTCCTACATTCAGGCTTATCAGGAAGAGCAAAAGAAACTGCGCAGCTCCGCGCTGCGTGATCGCGCGAGCGCCACCCGCCTCCTTGAGGAAGCAAAGGCAGAGATAACCAAGATCATCAGCATGATGGCAAAGGAATTGATCGGCGAAGAGGAAGGCGTTGCATTGCTGACGCCGCTGCGCGAACAAAGGGACGCCCAGAAGGCTATCCTCGAATCCATCGAAGAGCCTACGAACGTCATTGAGCTTCAGCCGAAGGCGGTTACCCGTTTTCGGGAGAACATTGAAAGCTTGGCGCAGATTGTCGCTAAGGAGGGGGCAGAACCATCGCCCGAGCTTATCGGGCCGTTCCGGGAGATTGTCGCCGCCGTGGTGGTCCACCAGACCGATCCCGGTCAACCATATGACATCGGACTCAAGGGCCGCTTGGCTAGTTTGGTCAGCCCCGAACTGTCGGTG
Organism: Rhizobium sp. JAB6; assembly: GCF_003024605.1. GTDB lineage: Bacteria > Pseudomonadota > Alphaproteobacteria > Rhizobiales > Rhizobiaceae > Rhizobium. Next base: position 963,869 of record NZ_PYJQ01000009.1, read on the forward strand.
ATAAAGGTGGTAGCGGAGGAGGGATTTGAACCCCCGACACAAGGATTATGATTCCTCTGCTCTGACCTACTGAGCTACTCCGCCACGCCGCATTTGATGTCGAACATCAAATGCAAAGGTCAAACGAACCGCCACTCGAAAAGCGCTGGCCCGTCGGTTGAGCGGCTTATAAGGTGCGGTTCGGCTTGGTGTCAAGCGGATGATTTGGAAAAATCAGTGCTTTCTCTTGGCGCCGATGCCGCCTTCCCTCAGGCAGCCACCGGACCTGCCAGCAACGCCTTCAACGACGCCTCCGCCATCGGCTCGCGTTCCGAGCGTTCGATGAAGCCGCCGCCATAAACGCGGGCATCATCGCCAGGTGCGGAATAGAGCGCGCAGGCCTGGCCCGGAGCCACGCCGGCCTCGCCGACGGTGAGATCGACATAGATGCCGCTGGCATCGGCATGCAGCACGGCAGGCGACGGCGCGCGGGTGGAGCGGACCTTGGCGAAGCAGGCAAAGCCCTCGGCGGAAGCGGCCTGCTCTAGCGGCTCGTCGCCTAGCCAATTGACATCCCGTAGATAGACGCGATGCGTTTCCAGCGCTTCCTTCGGGCCGACGATGACGCGGCGCGAGCGGGCGTCGAGATAGACGACGTAAAGCGGCTCGCCTGTGGCCACACCGATGCCGCGGCGCTGGCCGATCGTGTAATGCAGGATACCCTCGTGCTGACCGAGCACGCGGCCGTCGAGGTGAACGATCTCGCCGGCAAGCGCCGCATTCGGCTTCAGCTTGGCGATCACGTCGGAATATTTGCCTTGCGGCACGAAACAGATGTCCTGGCTGTCGGCCTTCTTGGCGACGACAAGGCCCATTTCTTCGGCGAGCGCCCGCGTTTCCGCCTTCGGCATGCCGCCCAGCGGAAAGCGCAGATAATCGATCTGCTCCTGCGTCGTGGCGAAGAGGAAATAGCTCTGGTCGCGATCGGCATCGGCCGGGCGATAGAGTGCGCGGCGATGCGGATGCTCCGGCGATGGGTTCGGGCGCGAGCGGATGTAATGGCCGGTTGCCAGCGCATCGGCGCCAAGCTCCTTCGCCGTCGCCAGCAGATCGGCGAATTTGACCGTCTGGTTGCAGGCAACACAGGGGATCGGCGTTTCGCCGGCGACATAGCTTTCCGCGAAAGGATTGATCACCGTCTCGCGGAAGCGCTTTTCATAGTCGAGCACATAATGCGGAATGCCAAGCGTCTCGCAGACGCGGCGCGCATCGTCGATATCCTGGCCGGCGCAACAGGAGCCGGCGCGATGCACGGCTGCGCCATGGTCATAGAGCTGCAGCGTGATGCCGAGCACATCATAGCCCTGCCGCTTCAAAATGCCGGCAACGACGGAGCTGTCGACACCGCCCGACATGGCGACGACGACCCGGGTATCTTCCGGCCTCTTGTCAAAATCCAGTGTATTCACGGTCGTTGCCGCCAGTCTTGAACGATCTTCGATGCTGCCGAGCGCGATGATTTTCTTCGAGAAATCGTCACGCTCTCACAATTTGATTTCGCATGACCTGATCCAAAACCGCTGCACACTTTTCCGGATCATGCTTCTCGTCGCCGCATGCGATGCAAAAGCGGCGAATTTTCATCATACAGGGCCTTTAGCGCTCTTTGCAGCCAGCCTCAATTGTGGACGGATATAGAAAGGATTGCCGACCCATGCAAGGGGTGGGCGAAATTGCGAATCATCCCCTTGCTTTCAAATGCCGGATCAGATTGCGGCTGCGCCGCAGGACTGTCACCGCCGATCCGATTGTGACGATCCAGAGCGCGATGGTCAAAACCCAGCTTCCGCCGCTCCATAGCGCCTCGATGATCGAGAGCAAAGCCGCAGCTGTCGCGACCGCCATGCGATGCTGCTTGGCCATCGGACCGCAGAAATCGCTCGGGCTGCCTGTGGCGCGTCCGAGTTCACGGATATAGGCCGTCAGCACGGCAAAGGCGGCAGCCGCGCAGCCAAGCCCCGGCATTGCAATGCCATAGCCGATGCCGGCAAAGATGAAGATATCGGCGATCCGATCCGGAAACTCGTTCCAGAACGGCCCGTCGGCCTCACCCTTTCCACCCTCGACCGCCACCATGCCGTCAAGCAGATTGCAGAGCAGACGCAGCTGGCAGAACAAGGCGGCAAGGAACAGCAAGACCACCCGCACCCCGATACCGCCGGCGGCGCCAGAGAGCCAGAACGAAGCCCCCGCCAAGGCCGCCATGAGCATGCTCGCCTGCGATATTTGGTTCGGCGTCACCGAAAGCGCGGTCATTCGCCGCGCCAGCATCTGCGCCCATCGGGTGTTGCGGCTCGCCAGCGGCCGCCTGTCGCCTACCCCCTCGCCTGTCATGTCCCCTCACCCTTCATGATTTCGCAGCCTTGCGTATATCGAATAATTGTAGATCGCCGCGTAGCTGGAGGAGACCAGCAGCGGCACGGCGATGGTCTTCAGGATCTCCGGTGTGCCGCTCAGCGCGTGGATGGCAATCAGGATGGTCGCCGAGCTCAGGCAGGCGATCAGCGGCGGCGCCCAAAGACGCATAAGGCCGCTGAACCGCCGCGATAAGGCCTCGACGGCCGACTTCAGAAACAGTGTCAGGCAGCCGGAAAGCACGCCCTGCACGAGGCCCGCGATCAGTGGCCGTGGCATCGGATGCATGCGGTTGGCGAAGAAAGCCCAGCCGCCCATGGCAAGGAAGGCGAAAAGCACATGCACGATGCTGCTGCCGGCAAGCGCTCTCAGCTTTCCTGTCATGACAGCGACCACCAGTAGCGCACGAGATGGAAGAAAACCGGCGCGGAAAAGACGACCGAGTCCAGCCGATCGATCAGCCCGCCATGTCCCTCGATGAGATGCCCCCAGTCCTTGACGCCGCGATCCCGTTTGATCGCCGACATGACAAGCCCGCCGAAGAAGCCCATGAGCGTGATGACAAAGGCGAGAAGCCCGGCCTGCAGCGGCGTGAACGGCGTTACCCACCAGAGCGCCGCGCCAATCAGAGAAGCGCTGATCACGCCGCCGGCAAAACCCTCCACCGTCTTCGATGGCGAAAGCCGCGGCGCAATCCTGGTTTTCCCGAACAGCTTGCCCCAGACATATTGCAGGACGTCGCTGAGCTGCACGACGATCACGAGGAAGGCGATCAGCAGCACGTTGCGGCCTTCATAGCCGGGAATATGTAGGGTCAGCAGCGCCGGCACATGCGAGGCGCAGAAGACGCAGATCATCAGCGCCCATTGCACCTCGGCTATGCGCACGAGAAAACGCTCCGTGTCGCCGCGCAGCACCGCGATGATCGGCATAAAGAGGAAGGCATAGACGGGAATGAAGATCGAATAGATGCCGTATTGCTCGGCCCACAGCAGGTAATATTGTACGGGAAGCGCCACGAAGAAGGCCGCGGCAAGCGCCCAGTGGTCCGCCCGCTTCGTATTGATCAGCGTCACGAATTCGCGCAGCGCCGCAAAGGAGCAGAAGGCAAAGAGCAGGATGACGCCGGCACGCCCGGCAATGAAGGCGATGCCGATCAGCACCACCATCACCCACCAAGCCTTGATGCGCGCATTCAGATTTTCGATCGCGGCATTCGATCCATCCGGCGAAAGGCGCCGTTGCAGCACGTAGCCGATGATGGAGGCGACGATCAGGACGCCGAAAATGCCAAGAACGAGGTGGATCAGATCGGCGCTTGCCGCCCCCATGTTTAGTCTCCCGCCCGCTTGGGCGCGAGCGCCAGCAGCGCCGTTTCGGCTCGCGCCAGGAACTCCGCCTTCTCTTCGGTCTCACCGATATACAGCGCCTCGCCGAAGGTCACGGTGCAGATAAGCGGAATAGGTACGAACTCGCCTTTGGGCATGACGCGATTGAGATTGTCGATCCAGACGGGAACAAGATCGATATCGGGGCGAGCCTGGGCAAGGTGGAAAAGCCCGCTCTTGAAAGGCTGCAGCGGCTGCTCGGTCAGATTACGCGTGCCCTCTGGAAACAGGATCAGCGAGGAACCGGCATCGAGCGCCTGCGTCATCTGCGTGACGGGATCTTCCTTGCGCGCCTCGCGATCCCGCTCGATCAGCACGGCGTTGAAAACATCCCGGCCGATGAAGCTGTTCAGCGGCGATTTCAGCCAATAATCCGCGCCCGCTACGGGCCGGACGCGGCGGCGCAATCGCGGCGGGAGGACAGTCCAGATCAGGAGGAAATCGCCATGGCTGGAATGATTGGCGAAATAGACGCAGCGGCGGGTTTGCATGCCGCTTTCGGGCCAGATGGCCCGCACGGCGGTGATGGCCCGTGCGAACAGAACGATCGCCACCGAGACCGGCTTCGCCAGCCATCCGATCGGCGTACCCATTCCTTCCCCGAGGATATTCTTCCGCAAAGCCTCCATGACATAGAGATAGGCGCGTTTCCTCGGCCTCGATAGTCTGCGGGCCCAGCTTATCCACAACCCTCACAACCATGAAGAAAGCCCGGCGCAACTCATGTCGCACCGGGCTTTCGGTTGGCTCTTGGGAGGAGCAAACTCTGTGGCTGCCGCCCTCGATCAGGGCGGGGCAGACTCAGTCGACGTTGAACACCAGCGGCTTGGCCTGGCGGATCGCCTGATGCGCCGTTAGCTTGGCAAGTACATCATCGCCGATCGGGCCGTCGACATAGAGAAGCGCGATGGCGTCGCCACCCTGCTTGTCGCGGCCGAGCTGGAAGTTCGCGATATTGACGCCGGCAGAGCCGAGCGTCGTGCCGATGAAGCCGATCATGCCGGGAACGTCGGTATTGGCAATATAGACCATATGGTTGCCGACATCCGCATCGAGGTTGATGCCCTTGATCTGGATGAATCGCGGCTTGCCGTCCGAGAAAACGGTGCCGGCGACGGAGCGCGTCATACTGTCGGTGGTCACCGTCAGCTTGATATAGCCGTCATAGACGCCGGTTTTGTCACGCTTGACCTCGGCAAGAACGATACCCTTTTCCTTGATCATGATCGGCGCCGAAACCATGTTGACGTCGGCGACCTGATTGCGGATCAGGCCGGCGAGCAGCGCGCTCGTCAGGGCCTTGGTGTTCATGCCGGCTGTGACGCCGTCATAGAGGATCTCGATTTCCTTGATCGGATCGTCCGTGACCTGCCCGACGAAGGCGCCGAGAACATCGGCAAGCTTGATGAACGGCTTCAGGATCGGCGCCTCCTCGGCTGTGATCGAGGGCATGTTGATGGCGTTGGAGACGGCGCCCTTCATCAGGTAGTCCGACATCTGTTCGGCGACCTGCAGCGCGACGTTTTCCTGGGCTTCGGTCGTCGACGCACCGAGATGCGGCGTGCAGACGACATTGGGCAGGCCGAAGAGCGGGCTTTCCTTGGCAGGCTCGACTTCGAAGACGTCGAAAGCGGCACCGGCGACATGGCCGGACTTGATGGCCGCAGCAAGGGCCGCTTCATCGACGAGACCGCCGCGGGCGCAATTGATGATGCGCACACCCTGCCTCATCTTGGCAATGGCGCTGGCATCGATGATGTTGCGGGTCTTGTCGGTCAACGGCACATGCAGCGTGATGAAGTCGGCGCGGGCAAACAGCTCCTCGAGCTCGACCTTGGTGACCCCCATTTCCTCGGCGCGCTCCTTGGATAGGAACGGGTCATAGGCAAGGACATGCATCTTCAGGCCGAGGGCGCGGGCAATGACGATGGAGCCGATATTGCCCGCGCCGACGATGCCAAGTGTCTTGCCGGTGATTTCGACGCCCATGAACTTCGACTTTTCCCACTTGCCGGCCTGCGTCGAGGCATCGGCGGCCGGAAGCTGGCGGGCAACGGCAAACATCAGCGCGATGGCGTGTTCGGCCGTCGTGATCGAATTGCCGAACGGCGTGTTCATGACGATGATACCGCGGCGCGAGGCGGCCGGAATATCGACATTGTCGACGCCGATGCCGGCACGGCCGACGACCTTGAGGTTCTTCGCCGCTGCGATGATCTTCTCCGTCACCTTGGTGGCGGAACGGATGGCAAGACCATCATAATTGCCGATGATTTCGAACAGCTTGTCCTTGTCCTTGCCAAGCTGCGGTTGAAAATCGACTTCGACGCCGCGATCGCGGAAGATCTGGACGGCGGTTTCCGACAGTTCATCGGATACGAGAACGCGAGGTGCCATGGAGGCCTCCTGAAAAAGGTCAGCTAAGACGAGCAATTCCACGAAAAATGCGAAACGATTATCCGGTTGGAATTGCGAGAAAAACAACGAGAATTTCGGGATGCTGGGCTCCGCCTGTCCGGGCGGAACCGTGAACGCTTCAGCCTCAGGCAGCAGCCGGGGAGAGCGTCGCCTTCTGCGTTTCGAAAGCCCAGGCGAGCCAGGGCATCAGCTTCTGCATGTCGGAAGCTTCGATCGTCGCACCGGCCCAGATGCGCAGGCCCGACGGCGCGTCGCGGTAATGGCCGATATCATAGGCGACGCCTTCCTTTTCGAGGAGCGCCACCAGACCCTTGGCGAAATTCGCCTGACCATCGGCATCGAGAGCGACGACATCCTTGTCGACGATCTTCAGGCAGACGGAGGTGTTGGATGCGGTTTCGGTCCTGACGGCGAGATTGGCGATCCAGTCATGAGCGGCAACGAAGTCGTGGATGACCTTGGCGTTGGCATCGGCACGGCCGATCAGCGCCTTCAACCCACCGAGATCCTTGGCCCAGAGGAGAGCGTCGATATAGTCCTCGACGCAGAGCATCGAAGGCGTGTTGATCGTCTCGCCGGTGAAGATGCCTTCGATCAGCTTGCCGCCGCTGGTCATGCGGAAGATCTTCGGCAGCGGCCAGGCCGGCTGGTAGGTCGTCAGGCGCTCGACAGCGCGCGGCGACAGGATGATGACGCCATGAGCGCCCTCGCCGCCCAGAACCTTCTGCCAGGAGAAAGTGACGACGTCGAGCTTGGCGAAATCGAGGTTCTGAGCGAATGCGGCCGAGGTGGCGTCGCAGATCGTCAGGCCCTTGCGGTCGGCTGGGATGAAATCGCCGTTGGGAACGCGCACGCCGGAGGTGGTGCCATTCCAGGTAAAGACCACATCGCGATCGAAATCGACAGCGGAAAGATCGGGCAGCTCGCCGTAGCCGGCTTCGAGCTTGCGGACGTCCTTGAGCTTCAGCTGCTTGACAACGTCAGTGACCCAACCGGCGCCGAAGCTTTCCCAGGCGAGCATGTCGACGCCGCGTTCGCCGAGCAGCGACCAGAGCGCCATTTCGACGGCGCCGGTATCGGAAGCCGGAACGATGCCGATACGGTAATCCGCCGGCACTTCCAGAATTTCGCGAGTAAGATCAATAGCCTGCTTCAGTTTTGCCTTGCCGACCTTCGCGCGGTGCGAACGGCCGAGAGCCGCGTCGGAAAGAGCGTTAAGCGTCCAACCGGGACGCTTCGAGCATGGACCAGAAGAGAAATGGGTATTATTCGGACGGATGTCCGGCTTGGCGAGCTTAGTCATGATGCTATCCTCTCAGATAGAAAGCCCTTCGTTGGGGAAGGGTGTCCCGCCGCCGGATATATTGGAAGCCGCCTGCCGGCGCAACAGTTAAATTCGCGCATGGCGCTCCCTCACGATTTCGTGCGAGATTTTTGATAGCGCGTAAGTCACGCGCAACGGAAATATGCCAAATTTGGTGCCACAAAAGCTGGTTTCCGTACTGACACGCAATCATATATGGCCTGGCGCTCGCCGATTGCGCCGATGAAAAAAATCAAGTGTGCTCGATGTCCCTAACTGCGCTTGCCGAAACTTCTTTCACGCCGTCGCAAACAATGCCGGTCTATCTTATCAATATTGATCGGGCAACCGAACGGCTCGCGGAGATTCAGCGGCAGAGCGACGAGGTCGGTTTTCGGTTCGAGCGCGTCCATGGTATCGACGGTGCCCTCATCCCGCGCGACGAGTGGACCGACGTGGATCACAATCGCTTCCAGCGCCGGCACGGCCGTACCATCCTGCCCGGAGAGTATGGCTGCTACCGCAGTCACCTGCTGGCGCTGCATCGGTTTTTGGCGAGCGGCGAGGAAATGGCCGTGGTCATAGAGGATGATGTTGCGCTGGACATCGATTTCCTCGCACGCGCAGTGGCGGCGAAGGACGCTGCGCCCAACGCCGACCTGATCAAGCTTGTCAATCATCGCTGGAACGGCTTTCGCATCATGGGCCGAAGCAGCAAGGGAGATATCGTCGGCCGCTGCCTCTTTGGTCCGCAGGGCTCCACGGCCTGCTATCTCGTCACGCGTAAAGGCGCCGAAAAGATCGTAAAATCGCTGGCCATCATGTCGCTGCCCTGGGATGTGGCGGTGGAACGCGGCTGGGACATGAATATATCCATCGTCAGCACGCGTGCGAATATAGCCGGTTTCAGCCGGCTGCAGCGAACGACGATGATCGGCTGGCGCCGCGACTATCGCGCAGCCAAGGCGCCTGCATGGCGGCGCATACCCGCGCACATCTTCAGAACAGTGGATTTTTTCCGGCGCATTGCTTATGTGCTGACGACGCCGTGAGCGCCGGACGCTACCAGGTGGTGATCCGCAACCCCACGCGAATCTCATGGCGTGACAACGCGCCGTCGCGGCCTGCCGTACCGCCGGCGCCTGCAGCCGAATCTGCGGCGGAATAGCCGAACATGTCTCCGCCGGCGATATGGGAGAAGCGGTAGCCAAGATCGACCTTGATGTTGGGCGCAACCTCGTAAGCGACACCAGCCATCAAGGCATAGGTCAAGCGCCAGTCGCTGTCACCGGGATAACGTGCGCTGACTGAAGCAGTACCGCCACAGCCCGACGTGCCATCGACACAGGAGCCGATGGCATTGACACTGCTCCAGGAAACCCGCGTGGCGCCGACGCCGGCACCGACATAGGGCGTGAAGCCTGCAAGCGTCCCGAGATCGATATATCCATTGACCATCAGGCTGCCCGCCCTGAAGGAAGATCGTGCCTTCATGGAGCATCCCGTGCCACCGGCTCCGCCGGAACATGGCGCATCGCTGGAAATGCGGCCATTGAAATCACCGCTGAAGAAATCGCCGGTGACATCAGCGCGGAATAGATCGTTGAACTGATAGCCGACACCAAGGCTGCCGGAAAAATCGCCGCCGAAGCGGGTCGAATCAAAGCTGTTCGAGCTATAATCGCCACCGGCAGGATCATAGGCGCGAAATTTCGTGGCGGTGCGGCTGGCATTGGCGGCATAGCCGACATCGCCACGCACATACCATCCCCTGGCATCCTTGACGCTCACCTCCGACATCTTGATTTCCGGCGGTGTCGCATCGGCCGCAAGTGCAATACCCGCCGATGCGCCTGCCATCGCTGCCGCCAGCGCCAAAGCGTCAAAACGGATCATTACCCCTCGCCTTCCATCCTCGGGCTCGCGCCGCATGCCGAACCGGCTGGCCTGCCCATCCCTTCGATAGCCCTTCAGTCAGGTCTGGCGGGAAGGCTGCCATTCTCATTTCATTAACCATAAGGAATTCATGGTTAATGAAGCTTTAAGGCGACGGAGAATTGCTTAACGGGATAGGGGGAAAAACAAGAGCCGCCCGGCGAGAACCAGGCGGCTTTTCAATAGCTTGAATGGATATGGCTTACTTGTAGACCGGCGCCTGGACCGGAATGTCAGCTGGCGGCATGTAGCTTGCCGTCTGGCAGCCGCCGAACGTATAGCGGGCACCGATGCGGGCTTCGTGCAGGTTCAGGCCCTTGTCGTAGCCGGGACCGCCATTCTCGTTGTAGCCGAACATGTCGCCGCCCTGAACGTGGCGATAACGATAGCCGACATCAGCCTTGAGGTTGCAGCTCAGATCGATGGAGGTACCGGCCATCAGCGCGTAGGTAAAGCGCCAGCCGCCGCGGCCATTATGCGAGACCGTCCCGTCGCAGGAATCCGGATTGGCGTCAGAGCAGGACGTGTTCTTCAGATTGCTCCACTTGACGTAAGTGCCGCCGAGGCCGCCACCGACATAGGGGGTGAAGATGCCGTAGGTACCGAGATCGACATAGGCATTGGCAAGCAAGCTATAGGCCGTCAGGGAGGCAAGATCACGCGAGGTCGCCGCCGCCGGAGTAAAGCCCGGGCCGCAGGCACCGCAATCGCCCTTCGTAGAACCCTTGAAGTCGGACTTGAAGAGATAGTCGAGCGTCAAGTCCGTGCGCAGGTAGTTGTTGATCTGGTAGCCGACACCGCCGCCGAGCGTGACATTGCCATCGAGCTTGGCGCGATCGAAATCGACCAGGCTGGCATTGGAGCCTTGGAAGTAGTTCGCGCCGCGCAGATTCGTGAAGGCATAGCCGACATCGCCGCGCAGATACCAGCCGCTGGATTGAGCGACGGTCACTTCCGGCGCCGGCTGTACCGGTTCGGGCGTATAAAGATCAGCAGAAAAGGCCGACGTGCCAACAAGCAAAGTGGCAAGTGCCCCAATCAGGGTTTTCATCATGGCTTTGGCTCCAAATTTCTTGCCCTTGGCACAGCAAATGCTTGCCAATTGAAAAGACATGACAGGATAATGATGAAAAGGAGTTAAAACCTGATTAACTACGAATATTTACCGTGTTTATTCAGAATTATACTTCATTCAACATATAAGGCAATTTTTATATATAAGTGAAAAGAATGAGATAAGGCGTGCCGCCCAACTTCTTTTTCCATTCAGGCACCGGATCCGCGGATCACCGAAGGCGGGGTTCCTAAACCGTTTGGCAAGTATCGAACCATTACAGTGCTGCCGCCGGGGAGGTAACGCAGGAGGGAGTCATTGACTTACCATCGAACGATATGGGCCACCTTGGGCCTTGCTCTTATCTTTCTGAGCTCCGCCCCCCTCGCAGGCGCGATGCCGGTCAAGCCGATAGCGGCCACAGCCGCCCCATGGAACAAGGGGCGCGAAACGGGCTTGCCGATCCCGCGCTATGTTTCTCTTCGCGCTCACAAAGCCCGCATGCGCGTCGGGCCATCGACGATCTACGCCACGAAATGGATCTATATGAAGCCCGGTCTTCCCCTTGAGATCATCGACGAATACGGCCATTGGCGGCAGGTCCGTGATGATACCGGCGTTACCGGCTGGATGCACAGTGCACTGCTTTCCGGGACGCGTACGGGCGTGATCGCCCCCTGGCTGACCAAGAATGCCATGCTGCGCGCCGATCCGAATCCCGCCGCCAGGGCGATCGCGGAGCTGCAGCCGCGGGTGCTGGTTTCACTGCAATCCTGCACCGGAACGTGGTGTCGCGTCTCCGTCCGCGGGCACTCCGTCAGAGGTTATATCCGGCAGGACAAGCTCTGGGGCGCTTATCCCGGAGAAATGTTTCAGTAGACCGCCCGTCATTCCGAAACTGAAAACATGATGGCCGCCTGACAGGACGGCCATAATATATTACCAGTAACTTCTTTTGCCTGCTCAGGCGGCCGAACGCACGCTCGATATCACGTCGATCAATCCGCCGACGATGCGCTCGATCTGGCCGCGATCGTCGCCTTCCGCCATGACGCGGATCAGGGGCTCGGTGCCGGAGGGGCGAATCACCAGCCGACCGTTGCGGGACAGCTCGCTTTCCGCATCGGCGATTGCCTGACGCACGTGAATGTCCTCCAGCGGCTTGCCGCCGGAAATACGGACATTGCGCAGCAGCTGCGGCACCGGCTCGAAGCGGCGGCAGACTTCGCTGACCGGCTTGCCCGTGCGCTTCACCGCGGCAAGGATCTGCAGCGCAGCCACCAGACCATCGCCCGTCGTGCCATAGTCGGAGAGCACGATATGACCGGACTGCTCGCCGCCGACATTGTAATTGTGCTGGCGCATATGCTCGACGACATAGCGGTCGCCGACGGCCGTACGCGCAAGCGACATGCCGCGATCGCCCAGGAAGCGCTCCAGCCCGAGATTGGACATGACGGTTGCGACGATGCCATTGCCGCGCAGCGTCTGGCTCTCGGCCCAGCTTTCGGCAATGACAGCCATCAGCTGGTCGCCATCGATGATCGTGCCGGTTTCATCGACAATAATGACGCGGTCGGCATCGCCATCCAGCGCAATGCCGATATCGGCGCGCACTTCGTCCACCTTCCTCTGCAAGGCAACCGGGCTGGTGGAGCCGCAATTCAGATTGATATTCGTGCCGTTCGGCTCATTGCCGATGGTCACAACGTCAGCACCAAGCTCCCAAAGGGCGGCCGGGGCGACCTTGTAGGCGGCGCCATTGGCGCAATCGATCGCGATCCGCAGCCCCTGCAGCGTCACATCGCGCGGCAGCGTGCGCTTGGCATGTTCGATGTAGCGGTCATGGACACCGTCGATACGCTTGGCGCGGCCTATATTTTCCGATCTGGCCAGATGCTCCGACATGTCCTTGTCGAGCATGTCCTCGATCTTCATTTCGAGATCGTCGGAGAGCTTATAGCCGTCAGGGCCGAAAAGCTTGATGCCATTATCCTGGTAAGGATTGTGCGAAGCCGAGATCATGACGCCGATATCGGCGCGCAGCGAGCGCGTCAGCATCGCGACTGCCGGCGTCGGGATAGGACCGAGAACGAAGGCATCGACACCGGCCGCGGTAAAGCCTGCCACTATGGCATTTTCGAGCATATAGCCGGAAAGGCGCGTATCCTTGCCGATGACAACCCTGTGGCGATGGCTGCCTCGATGGAAGATCGTGCCGGCAGCGATACCCACGCGCATGGCAAGATCCGGCGTCATCGGATAGATATTGGATTGACCGCGAATTCCGTCAGTTCCGAAATAACGGCGTTTCATATGCACTCCTGTCGTTGCCGCATTCGGGCAAGGAATGCGGCGGCATCGATATCGCCGCCTGGAAGCCAGCGGCACTGCAAACATCGATGCTTCTGGCTCATGCCATAGATTGTAAAACTCGGCACTTAAATTACCGAGAACGCCTATTACACCGCGTTACCATTAATAAGCACTAAAAAACTGCATCAGATCCTCATGGAGACAGTCATCCACAGCCCATCGCGCTCGCATTACTTCGCCCAGGCACTGGGCTTGTCATAAGGCTCGGCCGCCATTCCCAAGCACTATCTCCTTCGCCTTCAAAGCAGAAGGGCCAGCCGCCTTTTCAGGTGACTGGCCCTTCAATCTCGAGGTTTTCGTCTCCCGCGCCTTAACGCGGCTGCGGTTCGAAGCCGCTTTCGGGCTCATCACCCTTGGCACCGAGCGAGCCGTCCTTCTTCGCGCCGGTCTTTGGCACGGCCGAGCCGCGGCTCGGCGGCGTATCGTCACCGAGATCGCGCGCAGGCTTCTCACCGCGGATCAGCGCCTTGATTTCGTCACCAGTCAGAGTCTCGTATTCGAGCAGTCCTTCCGCCAGAGCCACGAACTCGTCATGCTTTTCGGTGAGGATATCCTTGGCCTGACGATAGGCTTCATCGATCAGACGGCGAACCTCGTTGTCGATCTTCTGAGCGGTTGCTTCCGAGACATTCTTCGACTGCGAAACGGAATGGCCGAGGAAGACTTCCTGCTGGTTCTCGCCATAGGCGACCTGACCGAGCTCGTCGGAGAAGCCCCACTGAGTGACCATCGCCCGCGCAAGCTTGGTCGCCTGCTCGATATCGGAGGAGGCACCCGAAGTAATGTTTTCCTTGCCGAAAGTCAGCTCTTCCGCGACACGGCCGCCCATCATGATGCAGAGGCGGGAGACCATCCACTTGTAGCTCATCGAATAGCGGTCACCCTCGGGGAGCTGCATGACCATGCCGAGGGCACGGCCGCGCGGAATGATGGTCGCCTTGTGCAGCGGGTCAGCGACGGCGACATTGAGCGCCGTGATCGCGTGACCGGCTTCGTGATAGGCGGTGAGCTTCTTTTCCGCTTCGGTCATGGCCGAAGAGCGGCGCTCGGCACCCATCATGATCTTGTCCTTGGCGTCCTCGAATTCCTGCATCGTCACCAGGCGCTTGTTGCGTCGGGCGGCCATGAGGGCGGCTTCGTTGACGAGGTTCATGAGGTCGGCACCGGAGAAGCCGGGCGTACCGCGGGCCAGCGTCTTCAGATCGACGTTCGGAGCCAGCGGCACGTTGCGGGCGTGAACCTTGAGAATCCGCTCGCGGCCAACGATATCCGGGTTCGGAACTACGACCTGACGGTCGAAACGGCCCGGACGCAGCAGCGCGGGGTCGAGAACGTCGGGACGGTTGGTGGCGGCGATCAGGATGATGCCTTCATTGGCCTCGAAGCCGTCCATTTCGACCAGCAGCTGGTTGAGCGTCTGTTCGCGCTCGTCGTTACCGCCGCCAAGACCGGCACCGCGATGGCGGCCGACGGCGTCGATTTCGTCGATGAAGATGATGCAAGGCGCATTCTTCTTGGCCTGCTCGAACATGTCGCGCACACGGCTCGCACCGACGCCGACGAACATTTCGACGAAGTCGGAACCGGAGATGGTGAAGAACGGCACGTTGGCTTCGCCAGCGATGGCGCGCGCCAGAAGCGTTTTACCGGTGCCGGGAGGTCCGACGAGCAGAACGCCGCGCGGGATACGCCCGCCGAGACGCTGGAACTTCTGCGGATCGCGCAGGAATTCGACGATTTCTTCCAGATCCTGCTTGGCTTCGTCGACACCGGCGACGTCGTCGAAGGTAACGCGGCCATGCGCTTCCGTCAGAAGCTTGGCCTTCGACTTGCCGAAGCCCATGGCGCCACGCGAGCCGCCCTGCATCTGACGCATGAAGAACAGCCAGACGCCGAGAATCAGGAGCATCGGCAGCAGCGTGCCGAGATAGCTCAGGAAGCTCGAAGAACCGTCCGATTCCGGACGGCCGACGATGTTGACGTTCTTGCTTTGCAGGCGTTCAAGCAGGCTGTCATCCACGACCGGAGCATAGGTCTGGAAGGGCGTGCCGTTTTCGACATAGCTGCCGACGACGCGGTTGCCGGTGACGGTCACGTCACGGACGCGTCCGGAATCGACTTCCCGCAGGAACTGCGAATACGGTATTTCCCTGGAGCCTGTTTGTGCCGGCGCGTTCTGAAACATGCTGAACAGGGCAATCAACAGCAAGGCTATGATTGCCCACAGAGCGAAATTACGAAAATTAGGGTTCATCGAACTCCCCAGCACTGAAACTCCCGCCGTCAAGCGGCGGTATTACTTGATCCCTAACATAGGGTTGCGCCAAGCCCTTGCCAAGGCAAACCGCATCGCCGCATGTTTTTTCCGTCTATAGGGCCGAAAAGCGGCAGCCGCCTATAGGCTTCACGTCCGAAAGCGGCGGATAGGTGGTCGGCGAATGTGAGGTCAAATCGTGTCAAAAAGCGGTCGAAGGGCGAAAGACGGGGTTGAAGCGCGACGGTCGCCGCCTTTTCGTTGCCATCCGCCACAATCGACGGCATCGCCGCCTGAGCGCGTTTCACCACGCCTCCTGGCAGATTCGCCGGGAAAATCGTCGCGTTTCCCGCTTCAGGAGCGCTGATGCGGACTGCAGTCGAGCCGAAATTCTCGACGTCGAAGCGGCCATCCCAATTGCGTTTTTCGCCAGGCAGGACCGAAACCGGAGCGATGTTGCGGCTCTCCCGCATAAGATAAAGCGCATCGCGACGCAGGTCGAAGATCACTCCTCCCGCCGTGCGCCGGCCGAGGTTCCCTCCGCTCACAAATTCGAGAACACGCTGCATTTGCGCCCGCCCCGGCGGAAAAGACTTGCCGCCGAAGACGGCGGCAAGATAAGACAGGGCATAGGCGACGACCGCTGCATCAGCGGAAAGGCCAGGCCGGCCGACGGCGCAGAGCGCGTCCGCATGGATGGTGACATGCTCGTCCAGCCATGCTGCCGCCCGCGTCGAAAGCGCGGCGCGATCGGCGCCTCCATCAGCAGGCAGTTCGGCCACAGGCTGCCTGGAAAGGCTCATGCGGGTGCGTACGCGCTCGTATTTCACATCCTCGTTGCTGGGATCGTCGAGCCAGGATACGCCATGCGTCTGGAGGTAGGTCCGGATATCGGCCCGCCGGCATGCGAGAAACGGCCTGATAACCCAGATACGCCGATCGAAGAGAACCGCATCGGCGATGCCCGTGCCATAACCGCTCTGCCCCCTCCGCGCGTCGCGCATGGCCATCGTCTCGCGCTGATCGTCCAGCGTATGGGCCGTAACGATCACGTCGGCCGAGATCTCCGAGGCGAGCTCCGCAAGCAGCGCGTAACGCGCTTCGCGTGCTGCGGCCATGATGCCGGTTTCGGGCTTTTCCCCCTGCCAGCGAAGGATAAAATGGGAAATCCCGCGCGAAGCGCAGAATGCCGCAACTTCTTGCGCTTCGTCCGCGGATGCGTCGCGCAATCCATGGTCGATCGTTGCTGCGGTAAGGGTGATATCTTCGTGAGAATGGGATTTCAGCCGCTCGGCAAGGGCAATCAGAAGCCCTGTGGAATCACTGCCGCCCGAAACGGCGACGAGAATATGAGCAGGCTTCGAGAGAGAATCCAGAAATTTGCTGGCTGCCGCTTCGGGCGTAATGGCTGTGGCATCGCCGGTCACAGCGTCAACGGACATGGCGGTCAGCAGGCCAGCCGCTTCTGTTCGCTAGCAACCTTGCTGGTCACAGCCTTGGAGGCCTTCGGATAACGCTTGGTTACCTCGCGAAGCGTGGCGCAGGCGGTATCCTTGTTGTCGAGGGCGGCCAGAGACATGCCGAGCTTCAGCAGCATTTCCGGCGCCTTTTCCGAGGTGCTATATTTCTGATGCGCATTCAGGAAGGTCTTGGCGGCTTCGTTGTACTTGCCCTGCGAATAGAGCGCTTCGCCGAGCCAGAAATTCGCATCCGCAGCCCGCGAACTGCTGGGATAGCTGTCGAGATATTGACGGAATTCCTGTTCGGCAACGTTATAATCGCCGGACAGGACGTGACCGTAGGCGGCCTTGTATTGGTCGTTCTCGCTGCCGAGCGATGCCGTCTGCGAGCCTGAGCCTGCACTTGGCGGCGCACCCGAACCATTGTTGGCCCCGCTCATCGAGGAGCCGATCTGGTCGCCGCTCTGGTCGAACTGGATGGAGCCGAGTTCGCTCGGCGGCTTGCCGCCGCCACGCGGCGCTGCGGTGCCGCCATTCTGCGAGCTGCTGATAACGCCGGCAATATCGTCCTGCTTGCCGCCGCTCTGCGCGGGCACATCGGCCTCGCTCTTCTTCATCGTGCCGCCCGATGCCGGCGCGCTGCCGCGCTTTTCAAGCTGCTGGAAGCGGAATTCGTTGTCTTCCTGCGCCTTGCGGATCTGCTCCTGCATCTGGAGAAGCTGGTAGCTCATCTCCTCGACGCGTCCGTTCAACTGGCGCATCTGGTCTTCGAGTTGCTGCAGGCGCATTTCGGCATCGCTGTTTTGAACGTTGATGACCGGTGCCTGGCCGTATTGCGCTTGTCTTTGATACGCGTTGCCGTGCGCCGCCTGCGCGGAAGCATCGCGGCCCCCGAAATGGAGTCCAAACAACGACAAGGCAGAAGCATCGCGCTCGCTACCCACGACGGCAGCGAGACAAAGCATGCTCGCCACGACAAGTTTTCTCATATGGATCTTCCTGTCCTATTGATTCTTCGGGCCGGAGGGCTCGAACAGGAGATTTTTACAATTGCTCTCAAAAAGCAACGGAGTTCGGCCAAAGTGTGGTCAAAAAAGTAAAGGCGGCACGAGGCCGCCTTTTGCATTTCGACTGGTCTTTGGAATCAGGAGCCGGCGCCGTTGAGCACGGTGACCGCGCGGCGGTTCTGCGACCAGCAGGACTCGTTGTCGCAGGTAGCGACCGGGCGTTCCTTGCCGTAGGAAATCGTCTTCATGCGGTTCGCGGGAACGCCGCGCGAAGCGAGGTAATTTTTCGCCGCGGCTGCACGGCGGGCGCCGAGAGCGAGGTTGTATTCGCGAGTGCCGGTCTCGTCCGCGTGACCTTCGACCGTGATTGAATAGTTCGGATAGCGAGCAAGCCACTGAGCTTGACGATCGAGCGTCTGTGCTGCTTCGGAGCTGATGGAGGAACTATCGACGACGAAGAAGATACGGTCGCCGACATTGACCGTGAAGTCCTGCGGCGAGCCCGGAGTAGCGTTGCCGGCACCGTTCAGGCCAAGACCGTTGGCATCGTTCGGCAGGCCCTTCTTGGAAGCGCAGCCGGCCAGAGAAAGGCCAACGAAAAGCGCGATCATGATCGGGTTGCGGGCGAGGTTCTGCATATGGCCAGCGGCCTGGATTGCGGTGCGGCTCATGGCCGGTCTCTCCTTAAGTCTCTATCAGGGTTGCCAGACTGTAACCGGGTTCGGTTAATCGGATTCCAACAAATATGGTTAATAATGTCCTAAGATTGTCCCCAAACGGTCCACTCACAGGACTTTGCGGCGATAAAGTGGCAGGTCTTTCCACTACTCGAGCAAAGGCGACCATGCCGGGTCGGAAGCGAAGCCCGGCGTCGGGATCTTCTGCTCGTTATAACCGGTCAGGTCGATCGAGTAGAGCTGCGGCCCGCTCGCGCCCGACGGCGCGCGGAAGAACATGATGACGCGGCCGTTCGGCGCCCAGGTCGGTCCCTCGCTGTAGGAGCCGGAGGTCAGGATTCGCTCGCCGGAGCCGTCCGGCTTCATGACGCCGATGGAAAAGTTGCCGCCGGCCCGCTTGGTGAAGGCGATCAGATCGCCGCGCGGCGACCAGACCGGCGTGGAGTAGGAGCCGTTACCGAACGAGATGCGGCGCTGGTTGGAGCCATCGGCATTCATGACATAGATCTGCGGCTGACCGCCGCGGTCGCTTTCGAAGGCGACCTGCGTGCCGTCGGGCGAATAGGACGGCGAGGTATCGATCGCCGCCGTAGACGTCAGACGCGTCGTGGTGCGCGAGCGCAGATCCATCGTGTAGATATTGGCATTGCCTTCCTGCTGAAGGCTCATGATGACGCGCTGCCCGTCCGGCGAGAAGCGCGGCGAGAAGGTCATGCCCGGGAAGTTGCCGACCAGTTCGCGCTGGCCCGTCTGCAGCTGCAGCAGATAGACGCGCGGCTGCTGGTTGGCGAAGGACATGTAGGTCACTTCCTGGCGGTTGGGCGAGAAGCGCGGCGTCAATACCAGGTCGCTGCCGTCGGTCAGCATGCGCACGTTGGCGCCGTCCTGGTCCATGATGCCGAGCTGCGTCTTGCGGGCGGTCTTCGGGCCGCTTTCGGCAACGAAAACCACGCGGGTATCGAAATAGCCCTTCTCGCCGGTGATCTTCTGATAGATCGCATCGGCGATGATGTGCGCGACACGACGCCAGTTATCAGGCTGGGCAAAGAACTGCTGGCCGATCATCTGGCTATTGCCGAACGTATCCCAGAGGCGGAATTCGGCGCGGAGGCGGCCGCCTTCCTGCGTCACGCGGCCAGTCACCAGCGCCTGCGCGTTGATCGAGGTCCAGTCCTGGAAACGCGGAGTCGAATCCGGATTGGTAATCTTCTCGATGAAGGCCTGCTTGTTAATCGGAGCGAACAGTCCGGAGCGCTGCAGGTCGGCGGCGATCACGCTCGAGATCTGCGGTCCGAGGCTATCGTTCGACAGAAGGTCGGTGATAGCGATCGGCATGGGCTGGACGTTGCCCTTGTTGATATTGAGCTCGACCACGGCATAGGCCGGAGTGGATGCCACAGCCATCAGGCCTGCTAGCACCACCAGGAGGCGGACGAAGGATTTTCTGATCATATGTATCAAGCCTTTCAGCATTAATTCGCTGGATCACTGGCATCGAAGCGAAGCGTCACTTCTTTCCAGTCGTCATATTGATCTATTGGTAGGTTTTTGAACGGAGCGGCCCGGAGCACGGCTCGCACAGCGGCGGCCTCCATGGCTTGTTGCGTCGCCTTGGGTCCACCAGCCGCGGTAACCTTCGGTTCGCCCACGATCTCTCCGCTTCGGCTGAGCTTGAGATGCACTCGGACGTGGACATGCTTCGCCCCTGCCATGCCGGGCACGATATTCCAATTCTTCGCCACGTCGTCGCGGATGCTGGCCCCAATCGAATTTCCGCGAGGCTGTGTAGCGCTTCCAGCCTGTGCTGACACGGCACCAACCAACATCATCCCCAAGGCCATAAGCAAGCTCATGCCGAAGCGAGGACAGTGAATTGTCAAAAGCTGCACCCCCCGCATCACATTCCCAAGTCTCTCGGATCGAAGTTGAGCACCAGCTCGTTCCAGCCGTCCGAGCCATCGTACTTGTCCGGCGGCAACAACCCTCCGGCATTTACTTCCTTCTGCAGATCGGCGCGGCTTTTCATCACCGCACGCTCAGCAGCCCCCCTCAGGGCATTCTGGGTGGTTGTCGGTCCACCGCTGACGGAGACTTCCGGTGTGCCGATAATCTGTCCTGACTTGTCGAGGCGAACATGAACCTTGATCGTGACATCGCTTGCCCCTTCCATGCCGGGGACGACAAGCCAGTTCTTACTGATCAGATCGCGCAAACCGTCTTTTTGACTTTGGCTGAGCTTGCCGCCGCCGAGCGACTTCATGCCGCCGCGCGAGGTAACGGGCGTATCAGCACCGGCGGAAGCCTGCTGGGACGAACGTTTCGCACCGCCCTTCGACGATGTGTTGTTCAGCATGGCAGCAATGTCATTCTCGTTGAAATCGCTGGCACTCGACTTGGGTCCCTTGGCGGACTCACGTTTCTTGTCGGCGTCCTTCTTGCCGTCGTCGGACGACGTATTCTTGCTTGTGCTTTGCGTCGTCGTCTTATCCGTCGGCTTTGCGTCGGCGACCTTCACGTCCGGCTTCGGCGTCGGCTTGGCCTCCGGCTTCTGCTCGGCAGCCTTCGGCGGCGTCGGCTGGGGCTTCACATCCGGCACGGGGACGTTGTTTGGCAGCTGAATTTCGGCTTGTTCCGTCGGCTGCGGCGCCGGCGGGGTCGGCGTTGCATCGGCCTTCGGTGTCGGGGGCGTGGGATCCGGCTTCGGGGTCGGCGTCACCTCAGGTTTTTGCTGCGGAATGGCGGCCACTTCCTTGGGGGCGGCTTCCGTTTCCTTCTGTTCGATCGTCTTGACGTCGTTCGGCCTCGGATCGTCCTGCGGAACGGGCGCATCCACCTTCTTCGGCGCCAGGGCCGCAGTCTCGCTCTCCGGCCGTTGCGTCGGTACGACCGGGTTCTTGATATCGACCTTGTTCTCGCCGGTATTCTGGGCGTTGGCGACCTGGTCCTGCTTGGTGGTCGGCTTGCGCGCGGCGTGATCCGTCACGGGCGCTTTCTTCTCACCCTGCTGAAGCTGGTCCGCAGTCACGATATCGACATCCATTGCCGTGCTTTCCGGCGTCTCAAGCGGCGCCGGCGCACTCAGCGTCACCATGGCGCCGATCAGCACCAGGATGTGAATGACAGCAGAGGTAGCAAGACTGCGCTTCATGTCGGTTCGTCAGTGGTCCGTTATCTGCTGCGTAACCAGGCCGATATTCTTGTAACCGGCTTCCTGAATGCGAGACATGACGTCGGCGATGACGCCGTAGGGCGCCTTGCCGTCGCCACGCACGAAAATGCGCTCGTTATAGCCGGTCGTCGCAATCGCCTTCAGCTTGTCGGCGATCTCGGTCACGTTAATCTGCGTCTCCTGCAGGAAGACTTGGCCATCGGCCTTGATCGAGATCGTGATCGGCTGGGTCTGGGCGTTCAGTGCGCCGGCCTGCGTCTGCGGCAGGTCGATCGGCACGCCCGATGTCATCATCGGCGCCGCCACCATGAAGATGATCAGCAGCACGAGCATGACGTCGACCAGCGGCGTTACGTTAATCTCGGAAATCGGGCCGCCACGGCCTCCACCACGACGACCGCCACGGCGGCCACCGCCGCCACCACTACCTCCAACAGACATTCCCATGTGAATACTCCGGTTCTGTCCGCGACTTACTGCGCAGCCTGACGCGGCTGCAGCTTTTCATCGATCTGGCGCGAAAGGATGGCGGAGAATTCATCCGCGAAGCCTTCCATGCGGCCCGAGAGCTTGCCGGCATCGGCCGAGAACTTGTTGTAGGCGATAACCGCCGGAATAGCGGCAACCAGACCGATCGCGGTTGCGAGCAGCGCTTCGGCGATGCCCGGCGCGACGACCGCAAGGTTGGTCGACTTCGAGCCGGCGATCGCCTGGAACGAGGTCATGATACCGACGACGGTACCGAAGAGACCGATGAACGGACCGGCGGAGCCGATGGTCGCAAGCGATCCGAGACGGGCCGTCAGATGTTCCGATTCACGCGCCAGCGTCACGTCCATGGCGCGATCGATACGCATCTGCAGACCGATCGGCGAACGGGCGCCGCGCTCGAAGGATTTCTTCCATTCGCGCATGGCCGCGACGAAAATGGCGCTGAGGCCGGTATTGTTGCGCTCCGAAAGCGTGCGGTACAGCTCTTCGAGCGACTGGCCGGACCAGAAAACCTGCTCGAAGTGATCGAACTGCCGCCGCGCCCGCGCATAGCTCAGATATTTGTCGATGACGATCGCCCAGGTCCATACGGACGCTGCCAGCAGGCCGATCATGACGAGCTTGACCACCAGGCCTGCCTGCATGAAGAGCGACCAGAGGGTGATATCCGGTGTGGTGGCCGCTGCCAATGCTACTTGTTCCATTGATCCAAAATCCCCGAATCCAAACGCCCGGTGCTAGACCGGGCGGCTAAAAGTGATCTCACAAGAATTGTTTGGCAGCCGCCGCTGAACGCCCTGGTCAAGCCTTCCAAGCTTACAACTGCCTTCTTGCCGTCAAATTTGGTCAAAGGAAGGCGTGCACCGCACAAACTCCGACATAATCAGTAAGACACTATTATGGTTAAAAGAATGTTAGCGTCGAAACAGGAAGGATTTGGCAGCGGCGAAGGTTATTCTCGCTCGAGGGAAGAACGGACCGGACGAGACCGGCGACAAACGCAGACAAGCTTGCGCGCGGAATTCCTTCACATATAACTCAAGTTATTGCAAGCTGTCTCTTGTCCATCATGCTACCCCTATGCGAGGCGGCCTGATACGATGAGCATGCCAAATTATTGATTAACCAGCATTTTCCGACGCCATGAGCATCTGCGCGGCAAGTTTCTCAGGCAGGCGGCGCGGACGCCCTTTCGCATTGATCACGGCAATGATGACCTTCGCGGCAATCAGCAGCGTTTCGCCGCGCCGGATTTCCTGGGACAGGACCATCTTGGCACCGCCGGCCTTTTCGGTGACTGTGCGGATCGTCAGCAGGTCATCCATGAGCGCCGGCCCTTTGAAGTCGATCTCCATGCGGTGAACGACGAAAACCAACCCCTCTTCATCGGCATTCAGAAGTTCGCGCTGTTCCACGCCGAGACAACGCAGATAATCCGTGCGTCCGCGCTCGAGGAAATGCAGGTAGCGCGCGTGATAGACGAGGCCGGAAAAATCCGTATCCTCATAATAGACTCGCTGCACCAGCCGGTGGCTTCCGGCTTCCAGTTCCCCAGCAATCAGAAAGGGGCTGTTCATCGTTGCCGCATCTCCTTGAATGTCCGGCATCTCTTTGGCCGAAGTTCTGCCATCAAGCAAGCTTTGAACAATTGTCATAAACTCCGACTATCCGGAATCGTGCCGGCTAGCGGATCGGCATGGAAGGAAGATCCTATGAAAATTGCGGTTATGGGCGGTGACGGATTCATTGGTTGGCCAACCTCGCTTCACCTCTCCGACGCCGGTCATGAGATCCACATCCTCGACAATCTCTCCCGCCGATGGATCGATACCGAGCTGGGTGTGCAGTCGTTGACGCCGATGGATTCGATTCAGGAACGCACCCGCATCTGGCACGCCGAAACCGGCCGCCGCATCCATTTCCACCTGATCGACCTCGCCAAGGACTATGAACTTCTGAAGAAATGGTTGGCCGAGCACCGCCCCGACGCGATCGTCCATTTCGCCGAGCAGCGCGCCGCTCCGTATTCGATGAAGAGTGACCGCCACAAGAACTACACGGTCAACAACAACGTCAACGCCACCCACAATCTTCTGAACGCGCTGGTCGAGCTCAATCTCGACTCGCATCTCGTGCATCTCGGCACGATGGGCGTCTATGGCTATTCGACGATCGGCGCCGCCATCCCCGAGGGCTATCTGCCCGTCGGCATCGAGACGACCGACGGCCGCACGGCGAGCCAGGAGATCCTCTATCCAGCCAATCCCGGCTCGATCTATCACATGACGAAATGCCTCGATCAGCTGCTCTTTCAATTCTATGCCAAGAACGACGGGCTGAGGATCACCGACCTGCATCAAGGCATCGTCTGGGGCACGCATACCGAGCAGACGCGCCGGCATGAACAGCTGATCAACCGCTTCGATTATGACGGCGACTATGGCACGGTGCTCAACCGCTTCCTCATTCAGGCGGCGATCGGCTATCCCCTGACCGTCCATGGCACCGGCGGCCAGACCCGTGCCTTCATCCATATCCAGGATTCCGTGCGCTGCATCGAGCTCGCGCTGAAGAATCCGCCGGCCCGCGGCGCCCGCGTCGAAATCTTCAACCAGATGACGGAAACGCATCGCGTGCGCGATCTTGCCGATATGATCGCCAAGATGAGCGGCGCTGAGGTGGTCCGCCTGCCGAACCCGCGCAAGGAGGCACCGGAAAACGATCTCATCGTCAAAAACGACAAGTTCCTCGATCTCGGGCTGGCGCCGATCACACTGGAGGCGGGTCTTCTTAGCGAAATCGTCGATGTCGCCAGGAAATATGCCTATCGTGTGGATCGCTCGCGCGTTCCCGCCGTTTCCGCCTGGACCAAGGATCTCGCCGCGACAGTCAACCATGATCCCGAGGGCAAGAGGCTGAAGTCCGTGTCATGATGCCGGGAAGCGAATTACTGCAGGGCCTGCGCCCGCAGACCCGTCCTCGTGCCAGACAAGCATTCGTGACGCTCGTCACGAATGCCGACTACGCCATGGGCGCTCTGGCGCTGGCGCGCTCGATCGTGCGCAGCGGTACGAAAGCCGATATCGTCGTGCTGCATACGGAAGGGGTCGGCGAAGGCGACCTCGCCCCATTGGCCGCGCTCGACTGCCGGCTGGTCGCTGTCGAACATCTTCCGCTCTCGGATGCCTTCAACGAGCGGCATGCCCGTGGCAATCTTCACGCCGCTGCGCCTTTCACCAAGGGCCGCAAGCCCTCCTTCCACACGCCGCTCGATAATTTCTGCAAGCTCAGGCTCTGGCAGCTGATCGAATACGATACCTGCGTCTTCATCGATGCGGATGCGCTGGTGCTGCGTAATGTCGACAGGCTTTTCGACTATCCGGAATTTTCGGCCGCGCCGAATGTCTACGAAAGCCTCACCGATTTCCATCGGCTGAATTCCGGCGTCTTCGTCGCCAAGCCGTCGCTAGCGACCTTTCAGCACATGCTGGAGCACCTCGACCGCCCTGACGTCTTCTGGCGGCGCACCGACCAGACCTTCCTCGAGACCTTCTTCCCGGATTGGCACGGACTGCCCATCTTCATGAACATGCTGCAATATGTGTGGTTCAGCATGCCCGAGCTTTGGAACTGGAGCAGTGTTTCGATCCTGCATTATCAGTATGAGAAGCCCTGGGAGGAAAATCATCCCAAGGCCGAGCTGCTGAAACCGCTGATCGAGCTGTGGCATAGCTTCCATTCCGGCCGGAACATGCCCGATATCGCCACGCTCGCAAACCCGCGAGCGGCGGCATGAAAGTCCTTGTATCAGGCGGAACGGGCCTCGTCGGCCGATACATCGCCGAGGAACTGCTGTCGGCCGGATATAAGGTTGTCATCGGTGGGCGCAATCCGCCCCCACCGGGCCTCTTTTCCCAGCCCGTCTCTTTCGTCCCCCTGAGCCTTAACCCAACGGAAAATCAAAGCAGCGCCTTCGACGATGCCTATTTCTTCGTGCATGCCGCCTTCAGCCATGTCGCCGGCAAATATCGCGGCGGCGAAGGGGAAGATCCGCAAGGCTTTCGCCGCCTCAATCTCGACGGCTCGGTCAAGCTTTTCGAGACGGCCAGAAGGGCCGGCATTCGCCGCTGCATCTTTCTGTCTTCCCGCGCCGTCTATGGCGATGGCATTGCCGGGGAGGAGCTGACCGAGACGGCCGCGCCGAAGCCGAATACGCTCTACGGTGAAATCAAGCGTGATGCCGAGCACGCCCTGTTTTCTCTGTCCATGCCGGGCTTTGCCACGGCGAGCCTTAGAGCGACGGGCGTCTATGGCGACCTGCGGCCGAACAAATGGGATGAGATGTTCAGCGACCATCTGAGCGGCAAGCCAGTTCCTTCCCGCGCCGGAACCGAGGTTCACGGCCGCGATCTCGGCCGCGCGGTTCGTCTTCTGCTGGAAACGGAAACCGGCCGCATTGACGGCCAAGCCTTCAATCTCTCGGATATCCTGACAGACACGTGCGAAATCCTAGGGCATCTTCAAAGCGCAATGGGTTGTGCGCATGCGCTGCCGGCGCCCGCGGAGCGCGATGCGATCTCTGTCATGGATACGGCGAAAATCCGCGCACTCGGATGGCAAGGCGGCGGAAAGGCGTTGCTGCGGCAGACGATCGAAACGCTGGCGAAGACGATGTCGCCACAGGTTATCCTCAGCGCATCAGCTTCGTCTCGTCCCAACCAAGCGCCGCCAGTTCCTCGCCCCTGAACCGCGCATCGTCGGAAACGATGAATTCATCGAGCTGCGGCGGCGCAACGCTGCTTCCGGCCAGCATGGCATGCACCTGCCCGCGGTGATGCGTCTGATGCTGGAACAGATGGTTCAGCACATCGTCCGCCCTCTCCCGCTGAATACGGCCCTCACGTTGGATATCGACGATCCGCACAGCCGTCTCCGGCGTCAGAGCCTCGCAGAACACGATCAGCCTGCGATCGACATCGGCCTGCTCCCGGCTCAACTCGTCCAGCCGGTCATACGGCTCCTCGATGTCAAAAGCCTTCAGGCCCAGAGTACCGCCTTCAAGCGCGTCGACGTAGAACCAGTCCACCGTCAGGATATGATTAAGGGTCGCCTTGATAGACGGAAAGAAGCTCATACGCCTCGCCTCGAATTCGCCGGGCAGCAACGCCGCACAAGCACGATACAGCCGGACATTCGCCAATGCGTTATTATAGGCAAGCTTACGAAAGCTGCGAACCGAATCGAAAGCGGCCATCCAATCCCCCAAAGCCAAATCCCCTAAGTCCTGTCGAGATCGCCATCCCGCCAGACGAGATGACGAGACGTCAGCGGCAGATTCTCGATTTCCTCGGCGATGAAATAGGGCGGGATGTCGAGCGCCACCAGCGCCTTGCGCGTCGCCCGCACCCATTTGAATTCCAGATCGTTGTCGCCGTCCTTGATTCGATGCACGATCCTCTCGGGATCGAAAGGAAATCCGGCTGGAATTTCCATCAGGTAATAGAGGCCGAGTTCATGCCAGTCCAGTTCTTCGTAATGGAAGAAATTCTCTACGGACCAGAGCAGGCGCCCGACCGTGACATCCACGCCGAGCTCCTCCATCATCTCGCGCCGCAGGGTCTCTTCCGAGGTCTCACCGATCTCGGCCCGGCCGCCTGGAAAGGTCCAGAAGGCTTCATGTACGGCGCGATGCACCAGGACATGGCCGTCGCGAAATCCAAGGCCCCCGACACGCACCTGGAAGCGCGCTCGGCCGGCATTCAATCTGATATGTTTGCGTTTCGGCATGATCCTCTATCCCACATCGATCACCACGATCTCGGGCGGAACGCCGAAGCGGACCGGCGCAATGGAGCAGCCGAGGCCGCCCGATACGATGATATGGCGCTCCTCTTCGACGATATGCCCATAGACATACCGGTCACCATAGCGCGAGGGCGAATAGGGCGACCAGCCGAAAATCCTCACCTGCCCGCCATGCGTATGCCCTGACAGGGTGAGCGCCACGCGACGGGGAATGGCAGGAAAGATATCGGGCTCATGGGCCATAAGGATGACCGGGGCGTCATCGCCGATCTGCGCCAGCGTGCCGCCGAGATCGTCAAGCCCTTTGGTGAGCGGCCTCTTCCAGCGGATGCTGCGGCGCAAGGCCAGCTGATCCTCGACGCCGGCAAGCCAGAAACCCTGCCCGTCCTTTTCCAGGCGCGCTGCCCGGTTGGAATAGACCTCGATGCCAACGGCGGCCAGCGCCCGATGGCTGAAAGTAGGGCCATGGCCGGTTCTCTGGGCCGTCGCATCATGCCACCAATCGTGATTGCCGATGATGGCGTGGACACCGAGCGGCGCCTTCAGCTTCGCCAGTTCCGCCGCCCAGATGCGATGATCGACACGGCTGGTAATGAGATCGGTTCCCGATGTGTAATCGCCGAGCAGTACGATGATGTCACCGCCGAGCTCATTGGCATGGGCGCAGATCGAGGCGATGCGCTCGGCATTCATCCAGGGCTCACAGGCATGGAAATCGGCGAGCGCAACGATCCTCAGCTTCAGCCCGGGCGTCCATCCCGGCGGGGTCAGCGCATAGCGGGTGACATTCAGCCGAACGACCGGCTCATAGCCGAGCGCATATCCCCCGAATGCCATCAAACCAAATATGCTGCCGCCGAAAAGCTTCAGGAAGGCACGACGGCCGAGCATTCAATCGTCCTCCCGGAACAACCCGAACTGTGCTGCCTCCAAATCCTTGGGCGGCTGCATGCCGAGATGTTTCCAGGCGATCGCGGTCAAGACACGGCCGCGCGGCGTACGCTGAATGAAGCCCTGCTGGATCATATAGGGCTCGATAATATCTTCGATCGCGTCGCGCGGCTCGGAAAGGCCGGCGGCAATGGTCTCGATGCCGACAGGGCCGCCGCCGAAATTGACCGCGATCATGTTCAGATAGCGCTTGTCGAGCTGGTCGAAACCGACATCGTCGACGAGAAGCCGTCTCAGCGCCTCGTCGGCAATCTCGCGCGTTACCGCTTCGACCTTGGCGACCTCGGCGAAATCGCGCACGCGCCGCAGCAGCCGGCCGGCAATGCGCGGCGTGCCGCGGGCGCGACGCGCAATTTCCCGCGCACCCTCATCGGTCATGCCAAGACCCATGAGCCTCGCACCACGCCGGACGATCAGTTCAAGTTCTTCGACCGTATAGAAACTCAGGCGCACCGGAATGCCGAAACGGTCGCGCAGCGGCGTCGTCAGCAGGCCGAGACGGGTCGTCGCGGCAACCAGAGTGAACTTGGCGAGATCGATCTTCACCGAACGTGCCGCCGGGCCCTCGCCGATGATCAGATCGAGCTGGAAATCCTCCATCGCCGGATAAAGAATTTCCTCGACAGCCGGGTTCAAACGATGGATTTCGTCGATGAAGAGGACGTCCCGCTCCTCGAGGTTGGTGAGCAGTGCGGCAAGATCGCCCGCCTTGGCGATGACGGGGCCTGATGTCGAGCGGAAATTGACGCCGAGTTCCTTCGCCATGATCTGCGCCAGCGTCGTCTTGCCGAGGCCGGGCGGACCGACGAACAGCACATGGTCCAGCGCCTCGCCGCGCCCCTTGGCCGCCTCTATGAAGACCTTCAGATTGGCGCGCGCTTCAGCCTGGCCCGTAAACTCGTCCAGCGATTGCGGCCTGAGCGTCGCGTCGATGTCTTCGCCCCGCTTCTCCGGCGATATCAGACGTGCGGCTTCACTCATGTCAGAGGTTCCATTTCCGGTATGCGTTTTGCGGCTCGCGCGTCAAAGGCGTTATCACATCCGCCGCATCAAAAATACTCTTCGACGAAGGAGTGCAGAAGCTCAATCTCTCGGCTTTGCGACAATAGTCAGGATTGCGGAAGGTGCAAAGCCTCACCGCGAGAGTTCCTTGAGTCCGAGGCGGATCAGCTTGGCACTATCGGCACCTTCGCCGGCCGCCTTTATCGCTGCCGCTACGGCATTGGCCGCCTGATCGCGGGAATAGCCGAGATTGGTCAGCGCCGAAACGGCGTCTGCCACGGGTGCCGATGCGACTCCTTCGCCCAACTCCTGCTTGAGCTGGATGTTGGCGGCGTCGCCGGCAAAAGCCGGTGCCTTGTTCTTCAGTTCCGTCACGATGCGCATGGCAACTTTCGGGCCGACGCCAGGCGCCCGCGAAACGGCGGCGCGATCCTGCAACGCAATGGCATTTGCAAGCTCGGCCGGCGTCAGCGTCGACAGCAGCGCCAGCGCCACCTTCGCACCGACGCCCTGAACCGTCTGCACGATATTGAACCACTCGCGCTCCAGCGCCGTCATGAAGCCGAAAAGCCGGATCTGATCCTCTCGCACATAGGTCTCGATGAATAGAATGCAGGCCTCGCCGGCGGAGCCGAGCTTCGACAGCGTTCGGGCCGAGCAATAGGCGACGTAGCAGACGCCATGGACATCCACGAGAACATAGTCTTCGCCGATCTCTTCGATTGTGCCTTTCAGCTTGCCGATCATGAATTGCGTCCGTCAGGGATGGGTTTCTGGAGTGATGAGGTCGAGTGAGGGAAAGTAGGAGCGGTAGCCCTTGAGATCTCGCGTCAATATGGAATAGCCGCGCACTGCAGCGTGCGCTCCGATCAGAAAGTCTGGAAGAATGCGCTCTCTCTCACCACCAGCCTGGCGATAAACCCTAAAAGCCGCCGCTGCGGCAAATGCTGCTGGCCAGGGAATGCTTTCACGGCGAAATTCGCTTTGCGGCAGCAGCTCGTCCACTTGATCCATGCTGCTGTAACGCAGAGAGAATTCCGCATAAATGATGGGGTTGATAACGACCGGTCCTCGCTTGAAAGCGGAAAGAATCTGCCCACTGGACCAGCCGTGCCAGGCTGAACCAGATATCGCCAGATCAACCAGCACATTCGTATCGACGATGGTGACCATGCTACCGGTCACGAGTCATCGACATCAGAGTCTCGGCGTCGATATCCTGATCGCCGGTGCCTTCCAGGCGCTTGAGAGTGGCCATGAACCGATCGAGCCGTTGCCGATCCTCGATCTCCCGCTTGCCGTTTTTGGGTGAAACAACCAGCTTTCCATTCTCGATGGAGAATATGACCTCGCTGTTGAGCTCTATGCCAGCCAACTCACGCAAATCGCGAGGGATAGTCACCTGTCCCTTGGATGTCACACGCATTCTTACTCTCCCGTCACAAAGTAAGAATTATCATTACCATAGGAACAAGTCAAGAACAAACTATCCGGCTGGCGCCGCGGTTGTGGGCATGACAGACGGCAATGGCGAGCGCATCCGCGGCGTCATTGCCCTTGAACTCGACCTTGGGCATCAGGATCTTCAGCATCATGTGGATCTGCTGCTTCTCGCCGTGTCCGACGCCGATCACGGCCTTCTTGACCGCGTTCGGCGCATATTCCGAGACGGGCAGACCGGCGCGCGCCGGCACCAGCATGACTACGCCACGCGCCTGGCCGAGCTTCAAAGTCGCCACCGCATCCTTGTTGACGAAGGTCTGTTCGACGGCAGCCTCGTCGGGCTGATAGCTGTGAACGACGTCGACAAGCCCGTCGTGAAGCTGGCACAGGCGGGACGCGAGATCCATGTCGCCGTCCGAGGTCACGGTTCCCGATGCGACGAAGCGCAGGGAATTGCCAAGCGTATCAATGATACCCCAGCCGGTGCGGCGCAAGCCCGGATCGATGCCGATGATGCGAATCGTATTCTGCATAAGCCAACCTATCTTTCAGACCCGACATGTGCCAGCAAAATGTGAACAAAACAAAAACAAGCCCTGGATTGGATCGCCGAAGCCACGCTGAAAACATCGTGACGAAATTGCGGCGGCGGGTTTGGAATAGGCGTGCAGCGCTCCTACATGTGCAAGCAACCCTCCCTTCCACCACGCAGGTTTCTTGCCATGGTCCCCTTTTCCATCCTCGATCTTTCGCCCGTTGCCGAAGGCAGCACTATCAGCCAGTCCTTCGAGAGTTCGAAGCGCATGGCGCAGAAGGCGGAAGAACTGGGCTACAACCGATTCTGGCTCGCCGAGCATCATGGCATGCCGGGTGTCGCAAGTGCTGCGACCTCAGTCGTCATCGGCCATGTCGGCGCGGCAACCTCGCGCATCCGCATCGGTTCGGGTGGCGTCATGCTGCCGAACCATTCTCCGCTCGTGATTGCCGAGCAGTTCGGCACACTGGAAGCGCTGTTTCCCGGCCGCGTCGATCTCGGCCTCGGCCGCGCGCCCGGCACCGACATGCGCACGGCCCAGGCCCTGCGGCGGAATATGGAAGCAGGAGCACAAAGCTTCCCCAACGATATCGTCGAGCTGCAGCACCTCTTCAGCCCGGCTGACGACAACCAGGTCATCCTCGCCGTTCCCGGCCATGGCGCCAACATCCCCATCTGGCTGCTCGGCTCCAGCCTCTACAGCGCCCACCTCGCCGCCATGTTCGGCTTGCCCTATGCCTTCGCCTCGCATTTTGCGCCAGAAGCCTTGATGGATGCTATCGCCATCTACCGCGAGCGCTTCACGCCTTCGGCCACGCTCGATAAGCCCTATGTCATGGTCGGCGCCATGGGCGCTGTGGCCGATACGGACGAAGAAGCGCAGTATCACTTCACCTCAGCACAGCAGCAATTCGTCAATCTCCGCCGCAACGTGCGCGGCCCCTTCCCGCGCCCGCGCCGTGACATGGATGATTTCTGGACGCCGATGGAAAAGCTGAATGTGGAAAATACGCTGCGCTATGCCGTGGTCGGCTCGCCGGCAACGGCGCAGGCGAAGCTTTCGCAATTCATCAAGGACACGGAAGCAGACGAAGTCATCATTTCGATGCCGATCCACGACATCGAGGCGCGCTTGAAGTCGGTGGAACTCTTCGCGACGCTTCCAAGCTTCAAGAAGGTCTCCTGACTTTCAGGCGGTCTATGCGGTGAGCCGATCTCATATTCGGGCTCACCGGGCGATCGACGGGCTCAAGCCACCAGCCTCGTCTTCCAATGACGCCGGATGAGCATGTCGAGCGACAGCTTGCCGGCGCCGGCAACGATCAGGGCGAACATGCCGCCTGCGATCGCCAAATCCTTTTCGAAATGCAGCAATTCGTTGTGGCTGGCGAAATTGGTGTGAAACAGCAGTGCCGTCAGCACGCAGAACAGGCCAAGGCCAAATGCCGCCAGGCGGGTCATGAACCCGAGCGCGATGGCAAAGCCGGCGCCAAGCTGCAGCACGATGGTGGCAATGGCGATGGGAGCAGTGACGCCAAGCCTCGCCATCGCCTCCAATGCGGTGTCGAGATTGCTGGCAAGTTCGATGCCTTCTTCGAGAAAGAGCAGCGATAGCAGCAGACGGCCGAACAGCAATGCCATGTCGGCCATATTCACGAGAACGGCATTCTCCTCTTCCAATTCCATGGCCTTTCTCCTTCCCGTCGAAATCCGCGCGGCTTCCGATCCCGTCCGGCAGCATCCCCTCGACGTCATCGAGTGAAATGCCGCCGGATCGGTTGCGGCCGGGGCTTTAGTTGGTTCCCTTGGCGGCGATTGCCTTGGTGAGATCTTCAAGCTCCTCGCATCCCGACGGGCAAAGCTTGGCAAGTGCTGCGAGCTGCTCGCGGGCCTTGGGCATATCGCCGGTTTCGACATAGAGTTCGCCGAGATATTCGTGCGCACCCTTGTGGCCCGGCTGCAGTTCCAGGGCCTTGGTGTAGTAGGTCAGCGATGTCTTGAAGTCGCCGGTCTTGCGCAGGGTAAAGCCCATCAGATTGTAGACATCGGCTTGCTGGTGCTCCTCGGCGATATCACGAAGCTCGGCGAGCGCGCCGGCATAGTCCTTCGCGTCGATCTTGGTGCGCACCGAAGTCAGATCGGGCGCATCGCTCGATTCCATATTGTCGACGGCAAAAGCGACTCCTGACGTTGCGGCAGGAAGGATGGTAACGGCGCAAAGCCCGGCGATCCCGAAAATGGCATGTCTGAACATGATACTGCTCCTCTTTTTGGCCGCTCAGGCCTGGATGGTGGGGGTGAATCCGTAGGCATTGCCGTCCTTGACGAAGGTGCCGGAGCCCGGGAATGGGAAATGCGAGCCGCAGATCCTGATCTTGTCGGCAATGACGCGATCGATCAGCCTGCGGCGGGTGGCGACGGCCATCGGACCGTCCTGGTCGTAGGCGCCTTCCCATTCCGGATGGGGCGCAAGCAGCGCCGGCACATACATGATGTCGGCCGAGACCATCAGCTGCTCGCTGCCGCCATCGACGAGGAAGACGGAATGGCCGGGGGTATGGCCGTATGCGGCCAGCATGTGGACGCCGGGTGCGACTTCCGCATTGTCCTCGACGAGCTTCCAGTTCTTCCATGTCGGAAAGACGGAGGCAATGCGCCGGCCAGCTTCCTTGCGGCCTTCCGCCAGCTTGCCGACACGGCCGGGATCGGTCCACCAATTGTATTCGGCCGCGTTGACGATCAGTTCGGCATTCGGGAAGACGGCGGCATTGGTCCCCTTTTCCATCAGGCCCCAGACGTGGTCCGGATGAAAATGCGAGATCATGATCGTATCGATCTTCTTGTAGTCGATGCCGGCGGCCGCCATGTTGGCCGGCAGATGCGTGGCATTGGTCTGCCACTGCCCGACACCGGAGCCGGCATCCATCATGATCTTCCGTCCGCCGATATCGAGAACGACGACGGTCAGCGGAATGGGCATGAAATCCGTGGTCAGGCCGGCCTTGGAGAGCGCTTCCTTGGTGTCTTCGACGGAAGCATTCTTGATGAAGGCCGGGTCATGCGGCTTGTGCCAGATGCCGTCATAAATGGCCGTGACCTCGATTGAGCCGACCTTGTATTTGTAGAAGCCGATCGCCGGCTCCAGCGGCGTGGCGGCAAAGGCTTGCGGGATGAATTCGAGCTTCGACGACAGACCGAAGGCTGCCGCAGCTGCGGCCGTGCCGAGAACGGCGCGGCGGGTCATATCAAACATCGCAATATCTCCTCAAAGTTATGGCTTTCGGGCTAGGCAGAAGTCGCAAGCGATTGCGGCCTTCCACTGAGGAAGAAGATCGATGGCGATGAGCGCTTATTCCCTGCAGTTCGAAAAATTCCCACAAGCCATTGAGGTATATGGTATTATTTTTGAACGATCGGATTGAAGCGTGAGAACGGCGGGCGTCCGCATTCGGCATCCGCGATTTTTTGTATCCGATCGGGAATAAAGCCCGCGCGGGCGCGATCTAGTGTTGCAGGCAACATTGCAAGCACCGTATCAGCGGCTTACAGTCCACATCGGCGTTTTGCGGGGATCATGATGACAGACGCCCGATTTATGACTTCGATGACGCGCGATGACGAGTTCGCACCATGGAGCTGGCGTTCGCCGCAAGACACCGCGGCTGGCAGGCTGGCTTGGTTTCTCCACCGCCTGCGCGCCTTCCTCGCCGCAATGAAACCGGAGAGGCACATTGTCCTCACGGCGACGGCAGAACCATCGACGCATGCGGTGTCTTCACAGCGCGCGCCCGCCTCGCCCGACGAGACCATGCGCCGCTTCCAGCGCACCATCATCCCGCATCTGGACGCCGCCTATAATTTCGCACGCTTTCTGAGCCGGGACGCCGATGCGGCGCAGGATATCGTGCAGGAGGCATATCTTCGCGCCTATCGCGGCTTTGGCGGCTTTCGCGACGGCGATGCCCGCGCCTGGACCTTCACCATCGTCCGCAACTGCTACCATGCCTGGCTGCAGGAGGGCCGGCGCAAGACCCGCTATGAGCAGCCGCTGACCGACGGACGAGATCTCGAGCAAGGCGCCGCCTCTCCCGATCCCGCTTCTGAAGAAGATACGCCGGAGGCAGCCTTCCTCCGCAAATCGGAAACGCAGCGCGTGCGCGAGGTCATCGACAGGCTGCCCGATGCCATGCGCGAGGTCCTCGTCCTGCGGGAACTCGAAGATCTCTCTTACAAGGAAATCGCCGAGATCATCGATGCGCCGATCGGCACCGTCATGTCGCGCCTCGCCCGCGCCCGCCGCGATTTCGGCGAGGCATGGCGTAGCCTCGAAGGAACAGGGGCGGCGCGATGAGCGGCGGAGAACTCAATGACCACAGCGAGTGGGCAGACCTGCTGCACGGCTTCATCGACGGCGAACTGGACGCAGCCAATGCCGCCCTTTTCCAGGCGCATCTGGCAAGCTGCGCCGAATGTGCCGGCGAGATGGAGAATGCCATGATGGTCAAGCGTCTTTCCGCACGCGAAGGCGTCAAATGGCAGGCGCCGGACACCGTCCACGCGCGCGTACAAGCGGCACTTTCGCTGGAACAGGCCATGACAAGGCGCGCGGTCGCCCCGCATCGGGCCGAGAGCTCACTGCGGCGCCTTTGGCGATGGGTTCGCGAATGGAGTTTCGTGCCCTCGCTCGCCGTTCTGGCCGCAAGCCTCATGCTCGTGCTGAACGTGCCGCAGCAGAGCCAAACGATCGAGGATCAGCTTCTTGCAAGCCACGTGCGCTCGATGCTGGCCGATCACCTGACCGATGTGCTGACCTCAGACCAGCACACGGTCAAGCCATGGTTCAACGGCAAGATCGATTTCTCACCGCCGGTGGTCGATCTGGCGGCACAAGGCTTCCCCTTGGTCGGCGGGAGGGTAGATTATCTCGACGGCCGGGTGGTTGCGGCGCTGATCTATCGCCGGCATGGCCATGTGATCAATCTCTTCATCTG
This sequence comes from Rhizobium sp. JAB6, assembly GCF_003024605.1. GTDB lineage: Bacteria > Pseudomonadota > Alphaproteobacteria > Rhizobiales > Rhizobiaceae > Rhizobium. Next base: position 1,000,523 of record NZ_PYJQ01000009.1, read on the forward strand.
GCCTGCCGCCTCGGGTACCGGCCGCAATGCCGAGAAAGACGGCTACAATTTCGCCGAATGGCATGCGGACGGGCTGGTCTTCTGGGCCATCTCCGACGTCGCCGCAGCCGACCTTGCCGCCTTTCGCGACAATTTTATCCGCGCGACAAATCCATAACGCAAAAACCGGCCGCATCGCTGCAGCCGGCTTTGTTGAATAACTGCAAAGGATCAGGCCGAGAGCTTGGCCAGCACTTCATCCGAAACTTCGAAGTTCGAATAGACGTTCTGAACGTCATCATCGTCTTCAAGGCTGTCGATCAGCTTCATCAGCGACTGCGCCTTTTCTTCATCGACCGGCACGTTGTTCTGCGCACGCCAAATCGCCTTGACCGTCTCGGCTTCGCCGAGCGAGGCCTCGAGCGCCTTGGCGACTTCGCCGAGAGATTCGAAGGCGCAGATGATCACATGGCCCTCCTCGTCGCTCTCGACATCATCGGCTCCGGCCTCGATCGCCGCTTCCATGACCTTGTCGGCATCGCCAACGGTTGGCTTGTAGGTGATTTCGCCGACATGGTCGAAGGAGAAGGAGACCGAACCGGTTTCGCCAAGCGCGCCGCCGGCCTTGGTGAAGATCGAGCGGACGTTCGAGGCAGTGCGATTGCGGTTATCGGTCAGCGCTTCGACGATGATCGCCGTGCCGCCCGGACCGTAGCCTTCGTAGCGGACTTCATCATAATTCTCGGTGTCGGCACCGGACGCCTTCTTGATGGCGCGGTCGATATTGTCCTTCGGCATCGACTGGGCCTTGGCGTTCTGGATAGCCAGACGCAGACGCGCGTTCATCGTCGGGTCGGGCAGGCCCGTCTTGGCGGCGACGGTGATTTCGCGCGCCAGCTTGGAGAACATTTTCGACCGCACGGCATCCTGACGGCCCTTGCGGTGCATGATGTTTTTAAACTGTGAATGGCCAGCCATGGCACCCCTGTTCACGTCTTTTGTTGGAATGGCCGCCTTATAAGAGCGAAGCAGCCTTCATTCAAGCAAAAAGCCGGGTAATGGCGGCGGTAGAAGCCTTGCGCCACATTCCTACAGCTTGACCGCAAGCTTGCCCGCCCGAATATCCGCAACGGTTTCCATGGCCTTGTTCAATCCCTCGAGCGAGGCGCGTTCGTCCTTGATTACCGGCCGTAGATCGGGCGACCAGTCATTGATGGCGCCAATACGCGCCAGGAAAGTGCTGCCGCTTCTCATCTGTTGAATGATCCGGCCTGCCGGAACGCAACCCTGTGTATCCGTAGCCACCGCCGGATGGCTATCAACTCTGATCAATGCAGTCATGCCCGGCCCATCATGCGACAAGGCACAGACGCGTTGGGGTGTTGGTGAACTGCCGTAATCAATGAACAAGGCCCCCGACAGGGACGTAATGCTGCAATTGCGTTTATCGGTCATTGCATCGGTTGGGCATGACACGCTCCAATTGCCAGCGGCCAACAGGTTTGCGCTTTTGCCAACAGAAACCGTTCCCTGACTGAATTTTTCGATGCGGTAGCCATCCGATGTAGTGCTTACCGGATTCGGAGAGACACACCCCGATAGTGTCGCAGTTATGATTGTAGTCAAAAGAACCCGGCTCATGCGCCTCCCCCAATGGTACGGCACAATCAATCATGGCTAGCGGAAGTTGCATAGATGGCGGGATATATCTCAACGAAAATTGTCATAGCCCCTTGAGCACATAGATCAGCGGCTTATGCGGCAAGGTCTTCACCGACACCGTGACGCTCGGTGTCGGCGCATAGGCAACGTCGAAGTCTGGGCCGAACAGGGCCAGGAACTGGTCGATCGGCGGCCCCCAGCGATGCATGGGCAGGATCAGCGACGAACGCAGACGCTTGACGACGCGGCTCATGCTGTCAGCCCCCATGGTCAGCCCGCCATCGACCGGCACCATCACCACATCGAGCCGGCCGATCTCGGCATATTGCTGGTCGGTGAGCTCGAAATGCAGATGTCCGAGATGGCCGATGCAAAGGCCCGCGACTTCGAAGATGAAGATGGAATTGCCGTTGGCCTCGATGCCGCCACCCCAGGAGCGGATATCGGTGACGACATTGCGGATGAGCGTATCACCGATTGCCATGCGGATCTTTGCGGGCTCTCCGGGCACGTCGCTCCACCCGTGCAGCACATATTTGATCGCCGGATCTGGGGTCAACGTATAGTGGCTCGGATGCGCCTTATTCATCGTCACGACCTCTGGCGTATAAGGCGGCTGATAAGCGCCGCTATAATCCGTGGCGATGGAAACGCCGCCAGGCGTTTCGATGAAAAGCGTGGCATGGCCGAGGAATGTGATCTTCACATCACCGTCGACGGGATCATTGGCAAGTGTCGGGCCAGGACGAGAAAAGCTGGCGAAAGTCGCTTTGGGGACGGATTGCGCGATCGCCTGACATTGGCTGGGCTGCGGGCGCGAAGGTATTTGCTGGGCATTTACCGCACTCCAGCAGAAGGCCAATGACAGAAAAAACACGGCAAGCACAGGAAATCGCGGCATGACGCCATCCCCTCAAGCCCGATAGTGGCGAAAGGATGCGGCACGAGTTGATACAGGTCCAGCGACAATCGGACGCGATTGCTCACAATCGCGTCATCATAAGGCGATGATGAATTATCGGCCGGCGTTTAGCGCCAGAACTCCGGAATGGTTTCCGCCAGCCGCGGACCGAGCCGCAGCGGTGCGATCTTTTCGGCCAGCCCGGTCGCGTCGGAGATCTCGACGCCGACGCCGCATATGGTGGCTGGCCCCGAAGCCGCTTCGAAGCGGCCCTTCGGCATCTTCGAAATGAAGCGGTTGAGGGGCTCCTCCTTCTCCATGCCGAGCGAAGAATCGTAATCGCCGCACATGCCGGCATCCGACATATAGGCCGTACCCCCATTCAGGATCTGCGCGTCCGCGGTCGGCACATGCGTATGCGTGCCGACGACGAAGCTGGCGCGGCCATCGACGAAATGGCCGAAACATTGCTTTTCGCTCGTCGCTTCCGCATGGAAGTCGAAGACGATGGCGTCGGCCTGTTCCTTCAGCGGGCAGGCATCGAGAATAGCCTCTGCCGACTTGAAAGGGTCGTCCAGCTCCGGATGCATGAAGACGCGGCCCATGATGTTGGCTACGAGCACGCGCGCGCCGTTACGGGCATAATAGAGGCCGGAACCCCGGCCGGGCGTGCCGGCCGGATAGTTGGCGGGGCGCAGGAACTGGTCGTGGCGGTCGCAGAAAACAACGGCTTCCTTCTGGTCCCAGACATGGTTGCCGGTCGTCACGACATCGGCGCCCGCATTGATCGTCTCAAGGAAGATGTCTTCGGTGATACCGAAGCCGCCGGCGGCATTCTCGCCGTTGACGATGACGAAATCGAGCTTCAGGTCGGATACGAGCCCCGGCAGGCGGTCCCACACAGCGGTCCGTCCGGTCTTGCCGACCATGTCACCCAGAAAAAGCAGCCGCATTCGCTATCCAATCACTTCCGAAACGAAACTGAGTCCGCTCTCGGTCAAAATCGCGTCAAGACGGACATCATGCGGCTCCGCAGGTACTGATGGCACTTCTTGGCAATCGAATGCAATGCCGATCAGCCGCGGATCCAGGCCTTTTTGATGCAACTGCTCGATCGCGCGGTCGTAATAGCCGGCGCCATAACCTATGCGATGGCCGCTTCTGTCGAAGGCCGAAAGCGGCACCAGCATGACGTCCGGATCCAGCACCGCCGCATCAGGTCCGGGACCGGAGGTCCCGAATCCAACCGGAACCAACGGTACCCCGGCAACGAGCTCGCGAAAGACGATCGTGCTACGATCAAGGATCACGGGCACGCAAAGCCGCGCCCCACGCTCCCGCAGACGCGCCATCAACGGCCTTATGTCCACTTCAGAACGGATCGGCAGGAAGCCGGAGACGATATCGCCTGGCCCGATATCGATGGCGTCACCGCCGTGCGCCACCATGGCCAGACCTTTTTCGATGCGGTCTTCTGCCGGAATGGCGTCCCGCGCCGCCAGGCGCTCGTTGCGATATCGGGCTTTCAGCTCTTTGGGAGTCATAGGATCTTCGCGAAATTTATATTGTCGCGAAACCATAATGAGCCGGTCGCCCGTTGCAAAGCGCGAAAGCGACATGCAGTGGTCGCGCAAAGGAGTGAACTGCATCAGCCTTTGCGGATGATCGACAATTTTCCGTCGCCATCCACATGCGCGCGAACATTTTCATAATTCTGCAATGTGGTGTGATTGGTCTCGATCGGATGCGAATGCGTGGCCGTGATGACCACCACATCCGCACCTGCCGCCTCGCCCGCCTTGACTCCGGCCAAGACGTCTTCAAACACCAGGCATTCCGAGGGGCTGAGGCCGAGGCGCTGCGCGCCGAGAATATAGCCCTGCGGATCGGGCTTGCCGACCTTCACGTCTTCGGCGGTGACCATGAAGCGCGGCACCGGGATCCCGGCGGCGTCCAGACGCGCGAGCGCCAGACGATAGGGCGACGAGGTGACGATCGCCCAGCGCTCCGGCGGCAGCGACGCGAGGAAATCGACGGCGCCCGGCAGCGCGATCACACCCTCGACATCGGCAATCTCGGCTTCGGTGATCTTCAGCGCCTCTGCGACCGGATCGACGCCAGGCAGATTCAACTGACCGATCGTATCGACCCCGCGCTTGCCATGCATGGTCGGCATGAACTTCTCGACATCAAGACCCTGAGCGCGCGCCCAGTTGCCCCAGACACGTTCGGCAGCGGCAATCGAATTGATGATGGTACCGTCCATGTCGAACAGGAAGCCGGAATAGGTCTTGGTGAAGGCGGAATTCATTGCGGCGGACAAGGGCGGACCTTTCTGGATAAGACGGTGAGCGACTGCGGCAAACGCGACGCTCTTACTGTGAGCCCTTCTCGACTAGCGGCAGCCATCGCAAGAAGCAAATAAATGCTGCGCAGGACGCTCGGGAAAAGTGAATTTGAGACAGTGACTGAGGAAAGACGAGAAAAGGCACGCGGCAGCAAGAGAGGCCGCGCGCCGTGAGCATTATTCGCCGAGGCGGCTCTTCAGGCCGTTGATGATATGGTTCGCCAGGGCTTCGTAATCGTCATCGAAATGGTGGCCGCCATCCATGGCGATGACCTCCGCGCCGGTGCCCTTCAGCAGCGGGCAGGCGACATCTTCGTCATCATCCTTGCCGTAGACGCATTGCACCATCTTCGGATTGATCGACTTGAGGTCGTTGACGGGATCGCCGCCCTTGCCCTCGCTCGAAGCCCCTAGCCAGCCCATGACCGAGATCACGTAGTCGACCTTCTGCGACAAGGACAGCAGCGACATCTGGACGATCTTGTCCTTTTCGGCCTGAGGCAGGCGGTTATAGCTCGCCGGCAGCACATCGGCGCCAAAGGAATAGCCGACCAGCACCACATGCTTGACCTTGAAGCGCTTGGTGTAGAAGTCGATGATCCGGGCAAGATCATTGGCGGTCTGCAGCGGATCCCTCTCGGACCAGAAATAATGCAGCGAATCGACGCCGACGACCGGGATGCCCTGATCCTGCAGGTAGCTGCCGACCTCCTTGTCGATATCGCGCCAGCCGCCATCGCCCGAATAGACGATCGCGAGCGTGTCCTCGGTCGGCGTCGTTTCCATGACATCGAGGGGCAGGCCGAGGGGCGACTTGGAACTGTCGATCGTCTTCATCAGATCGGCGAGCGAAGCCTCCAGCGTCGCATAGGTGTCGGCATTGTCGGAATCCGTAGTCTGGACTTCGGGATGATCCTTCTGGATGTCTGCAACATGGTCGCGGCCATCCTTCGGGGCATTTGCCGTAAAGGTCACGAGAATAGGATTGGGTAGCGCACCCTCCTGCAGACCGAAGGACACCATATCGCCATCGGTCTTCTTCTCGGCCGGCGTGCAGAGTTCCTGCTTCAGGCCGATGCCGGCAGTCGGATCGACGGCCAGCGTACCGGCAACGGTCGCATCCGGGGTCTGCGCCGCGATCGTGAGCGCCATGGCGCCGCCGGCGCCAACACCGGCGATGATGGGCAGTTGATAGGTGCTGTCGGCAAAGGAGCGCTGCACCTGCTGGCTCAGCGATTCCAGATCCGCGACGATATAGATGCAGCCGTCGTTCTTGCTGACATCATAACTATTGAGCGAAGCCAGAAAGGACGGATAGTCGATGCCGATGACGAGCGAACCATTGGCGACGAGCTTGTCGGCAACGGCCTTCTCCTTGTCGCCCCAGCCGGCGAGATCGGAAATCAGGACGACTTCGTTCGAAACCTTGCCATGCGGTCGCATGATGTGCGGCGCCGGGATTACGCCCAGATCATATTTCGTATCATCGGCCTCAGCCCGCGCCTGGCCCGACACCAGCAGGCCCGCCGACAGCACGCATGCAAAAGCCAATGACATTGCGTATTTCAAGATCATTTCCTCACGACCCCCTTAAGTCCGCCCCCGATGAGGAATGTGGCATCCATCAACGCGATCATTGGACTGACACCTCCCGAAACAGCCAGGTAGCGGGGCTGCCATTCGGGATGGAACTTTGATTTGAAGGCACGAAGCCCTTTGAAATTGTAGAAACGCTCGCCGTGTTCAAACACAGTTCCCCCGACCCTGTCCCACACCGGCGCCGATTCCCGTCTCGACATGCCAGACAGCGGCGCCATGCCGAGGTTGAAACGCTGAAATCCCTGACCCTTGAGGTATTCGAGGATCTGCACGAACAGAAAATCCATCGAACCCTTCGGGGCATCAGGGGAAAAACGCATCAGGTCGACGGATCCCTCCTCCTTGGTCTCCGTCATCAGGATATTTGCAAATGCGACGATCTTACCATCCTTTTTCAACACGCCGACCGGCTGCGAGCACACATAATCCGGATCGAACGCCCCGAGCGAGAAGCTCTTTTCCTTGGCATTGTGATCGGCAAGCCATGTGTCCGAGACATGGGCGAGCTGATCCAGCACGTCGGGTATATCCTGAGGTTCGATAACGGCAAATTCTAGTCCATCCCGCACCGCGCGGCTCGCCGTCTGCCTGAGATTGGCCCATTTGCCGCCCTTCAGCTCGAAATTGGCGAGATTGACCACGGCAAGTTCACCGAGCTTGAACGCCCGCAGGCCGGCATCGGCGCAGTAGGAGAGAAGCGCCGGCGAGATCTGGTAGAAGACCGAGCGGCAGCCGGCAGCGCGTGCCGTCTCGACGAAGCGCCAAATCAGATCGGGCACCGCCTGGCGCGGACCGACCGGATCGAACAAGGCGATCCACGAGCGGCCGTGCTTGCCGTACATGATGAAGGCATCGCCTTTTTCCGAGAACATGATGCTCTTGTCGCCCATGCGCACCAGATTGGCGTCGGCAATGCCCTGCTTGCGCACGATCTCGACCGCGCGCGCCAGCGCATCGTCGCTGACAGGCTCCGGCCGCTTCGTTGCCGGGCGCAACAGGCTGAAGATCGCGATCGCCGAGGACAGGATGGAAATGCCGAGCGCCGCACGAAGCCCGCGCGGCGCCTCATCGGCAAATTCGAACTGCCACCAAAGTTCGTTGCTGTATCCGACATCGCGATAGACGAAGAACAGCACGACGATGGCGCCGATGCAGACGACCGCGATCGCGGTAAGCCAGCCGGCCGTCAGCGTCTGGTTAAGCAGCGAAGCCGGCCGCTTGAATAGGCGGCGGCTGACCACAAGGCTGAAGACGAAGAAAGCCAGCAGCCCGGCTTCCACGATGGCAATGGCCTTCAGCAGCGAGAAGAACAGCGCGAACAGCGCAGAGAAAGTTGAGACCCACCAGGCGCCGTCGAGACGCTGGCTGAGACCGCGCGCCGCGACGATGATCGCAAGACCGAGAAGGCTCGAGAGAAAATGTGCGCCTTCGACCAAGGAGAGCGGCAGATAATCCGACAGCACGATCAGGTTATGGTCGGGCGTCGGCGTGACGCTCGAAAAGACCAGCATCATGCCGAGCAGCAGCGCAAAGGCCGACAATAGCTGCGGCATGAGGCGCGCGCCCACGCGGCGCATGCTTGAAGCCACCGGATGATCGACGAAGCGGCGCAGCTCCGCCACCGAGATCGCGGCAATGGCGATAACGAGCGGGATGACATTGTAGATGACGCGATAGAGGACCAGCGAGCTCAGAACGGCGTCTTCATTCACGGAACTGCCGAGCCAGGCGATGATGATCGTCTCGAAGACGCCGAAGCCGGCCGGAACGTGGCTGAGCACGCCAAGCCCGACGGCGATCGCATAGATCGCGAAGAAGCCCGGCCAACCGATCGAGGTTTCCGGCAGCAGCACATAGAGCACGGAGGCCGATGCTGCGATATCGAATGCGGTGACGAGAAACTGCCGCGACCATGTGCGCGAATCCGGCAGCCGAACTTCGACCGGCCCGATGCGCACCTCGCGGCCATTGCGGCCCGCATAAACGACGAAAGCCAACGCGGCAAGAATGGCGATGGCGATCAGCCGCAGCCACAAGCCATCGACGCTGATCAGCGGCCCGATTTCATCTGCGATAACCAGAAGCGCGATGGCGCCGACGGCGGCCAGGCCGAGACCGAAGGCGAGCGTGACGAAAGCGATGACGCGGGTGATGTCGTCGGGCGATAGCCCGAGTCGGGTATATGCGCGATAGCGGATCGCGCCGGCGCTGAGCGCGCCGAAGCCGGCCGTATTGCCGACCGCATAGGCGCTGAAGGAGGTCAGCGCGACATGCGGAAAGGGCAGCCGCTTGCCGATATATTCGAGCGCATTCTGGTCGTAGAAGATCAGCGAGGCGAAGCTCAGGCCGGTAAACAACAGCGCGAGCAGCACCGAGGAGATCTTCGTCGTCGTCAAGGCGTGGACGACATCGTCATAGCGTACTTCGGTGGTCAGGTCGTAGATCGCATAGGCGGCGATGCAGAAGACGGCGACAGTGAGAACGGCGACAATCAGCGCGCGATAGCGGTTCAACAGCCCGACGATGCCACCACGCTCTTCCAATTCCTCGTCGGCATTTTCCAGATCGATTGGGCTCGACATGCTCTACCTGTTTATATTGACCTTGCGGTCCTGATTATTGGGATATTCGGTACACCGGTCATATGTTTGGTGTGGCCGTATACACTTCTTTCACAGGTCCGTTATGACGCGTGCTCCCATTATTCTAAATTTAGGCAATTTTGGCGCAGGCCCGGGACCGGCAGCTATGAATCTGCCGTTAGTCAGAGGATTTTGCCATTCAGCCGGCTTTCGAGCTTATCCATACATAACATGATTTCCCCTTCCATCCCGAAGGCGGCCTCTATCAGGAATTCGCGATCCGGTCACCTGTGTACCCATTCCTCACTCAAGCGCATCGCGGCCGTCGGCCAGCCCGCGTGAATCGCTATTCCCCCAGAGACCTCATCCAGGCAATTTTCGACCGCTGAAGCCGAGCCTTGCTTCTGATTGCGGAAGCCTACTACAACGTGGAATAGATATCCACCTCGCGAGTCAACCGGCACCTGGCTGGCAAACGAATCGGCCCGGCACCAATATCGGCGCCGGGCTCAAGGCCAAGCCGGAAAGAGCCGAGTTGCGGTATGCCCATGCCGGAACTCAGCGATCGGGCGCTTCCGCCGGTTCGCCGCGCATTTCACTCAGGAAGAATCCTTCGCGCAGATTGATCCCGTATTCGACGAAGGCCTTCATGCAGCAGAGCATCTGCGTCCAGCCCTCGCAATTCAGATAGGTGCCGCGCCGGCCGGCCTCGTCTTCGCGCCAGCCGCTTTCCTCGATGACGACAAGCGTGCCGCCATCCTCCAGTGCATCGAAAGTCATCTCAACCTTGGTTCTATAACGAACGCCGTCTTCCCCCGTGCCGCCGTCCCAATGAAAGACGATGCGCTTGTTATCCTCCACCTCATTGACCTCGACGGGCGCATTCTTCCACCAGATGACCGTAGTTCCGGCCACGAGGGGTGCGCTGGCACCGCCGATTGTGGTGAAGTAGCTCGAGAGCTTCTTCGGATTGACGACCGCATCGAAGACATCTTCGACCTTACGGCCGATCCGCCCTGAAATCCGAACATTCAACGTCATGACATCTCCTCCATTATCCGCTGGTTGCCATTCCTCGATTGCGAGCAACACCATTATGTTATAAAAATATAACATGTCAAACGAATCGGATAGCGACGCTATTTTCAAGGCCCTTGCGCATCGTCGCCGGCGCGAAATCCTGGACATGCTCAAGGATGCACCGCGCACGACGGGCTCGCTCTGCGAGGCATTCACGGATATGGACCGCTGCACCGTCATGCAGCATCTGAAGGTGCTGGAAGAAGCCGATCTTGTTATCGCCAAGAAGGATGGCCGCGAGCGCTGGAACCATCTCAATAGCCTGCCGATCAAGCAGATCCACGACCGCTGGATCAGCGCCTATGCCGGCCATGCGCTCTCCATCCTCGATCAGCTGAAAAAGGATCTGGAAGATTAAGAGGAAAGGGATGACCGCAGCCGGCGAAAGCCGATTTAGGCTGCGCGGGCTCGGCTCAACAGTCTTTTCAGCTTGTCGCCCGTTCCGTCCTCGTCAAGCGGCGTATAGACCACCAGCTTCATATCGGGCCGATCCATGACCGCGAGCGCGGTATATTCGAATGTCATCAACCCGCCTTTCGGATGACGCAGACGTTTGTGACCCGTCAGCGGCCGCAGCACGTCCTGCCTGGGCCACCACGCACGAAATTCGGGACTCGCCTGCATCAAGGTGGAGATTAGCCGCTCGAAATCGGGATCGCCGGCATAACGGGCACTGTCGGCACGAAACATCGCCAGCGAATTCGCGGCCACGATCTCCCAATCGACAAGAAGCTGCCGATGGGCCGGGTCGGTAAATACCCGATGGACGCTGTTGCGCGCATCGCCCTGCAACAGATTGTAGTCGCCGAAAACTGCAACAGCCGCCGCATTCCAGGCCAGCACATCCCAGCGTCGGCCGAGAACATAGGCCGGTTGGCCGGCAAGGCTCGCCAGCATGCGCTGCAGCGCATCGGGCACATCCTCCGGTCCGCGCGACGGAGCTTCTGCAGACGGCCGATCACTCAGCGTAAAGAGATGCCGCCGCTCGGCCGGATCGAGGCGCAACGCGTCGGCCAGCGCCGATAGAACCTCTGCGGAGGGACGGACATCCCGGCCCTGCTCAAGCCATGTGTACCAGGTGGTGCCGACACCGGCGAGCAGCGCCACTTCCTCGCGCCTGAGCCCCGGCGTACGCCGCCGAAACCCTTCCGGTAGTCCGGCGCTGGCAGGGGTCAGCTTTTCCCGGCGCGAGCGCAGGAAGGCGCCGAACTCACGACGCCTGGCTTCGAGGAGGGTCTGGCTCTGATTGATGGTCATGCTCTATCATAGCAGGATCAATACTAGGATAAAGTCAGAACTGTTTGCCGGTTCCGCAAGCTGCCAAATATCATCATGCAGACAACGAGAAGGCGATTGCTATGGACATGAGCGGCAAGACAGCCCTGATTACAGGCTCGACGGATGGTGTCGGGCGCCGAGTTGCGGAACGATTGGCAGCGGCAGGCGCTACGCTGATCGTTCACGGCCGCGACGAGACCCGCGCTGAAGAGCTGGTCTCTCGTATCCGGGACAAGGGCGGCAAAGCGGTCTGTTATCTTGCCGACCTTTCCTCGCTGGAAGAGGTCCGCACTCTGGCGGAAGCCATCGAGCGCGATCATGATCGCCTCGATTTGCTGATCAACAATGCCGGCATCGGCACCACTGGCGGCGGCGCCGGGCGCCAGGTAAGCCGAGACGGATACGAGCTGCGCTTTGCGGTGAACTATCTTGCCGGCTTTCTGCTGACGCGCCAGCTCCTGCCTCTGTTGAAGGCAAGTACTCCCGCCCGCATCGTCAACGTATCCTCCGCCGGTCAGCAAGCCATCGACTTCTCCGATGTCATGATGACGCGCGGCTATAGCGGCGTGCGCGCCTATTGTCAGAGCAAATTGGCGCAGATCCTCTTCACCTTCGATCTTGCTGAGGAACTGATGGGTTCCGGCGTCACCGTCAATTGCCTGCACCCGGCGACCTATATGGATACGACGATGGTGCGTCAGGCTGGCGTTGCACCGCTAAGCACGGTCGAGCAAGGCGCCGACGCCATTCTCAATCTGGCATTGAGCAATGCTCTGGACGGACGCACCGGTCTCTATTTCGACGGAATGCGTCCGTCGCGCGCCAATGCTCAGGCCTATGACGTGGCTGCGCGCCGTGAGCTGCGAACACTCAGCCAAAGCCTTACCGGCCTGGTCTGAGACCTTATTCCTTGTTCCCCCTCCCTAGCCCTTAGAAGGAGACACCCATGTCGTCTCAACGTGTCGTCATTATCGGCGGCTCCTCCGGTATCGGCCTTGCGACTGCCGCCCATCTTCTCGAAAAAGACTATCGCGTCACGATCACTGGTCGCGATAAGGCGAAACTTCAGGCTGCCGCTCAAAGCCTGGATGGCGATCTCACGGCGATCGCCATGGACGCCGCCGACCTCGCCGGCCTTCCCGCCGCATTCGAGGCAATCGGCCCGTTCGATCATCTCGTGCTGGCATTGGGCGGGGGCAATGGCGCCGGTCCCTTCGCCACGGTCGATCTTGCCGACGTCAGAAGAGGTTTCGAGCGGAAGACGATGGCCCATTTTGCCTGTGCCCAGGCCTGCCTTCCCTATCTGTCGAAACAGGGCAGCATCACCTTCGTTTCCGCCGTATCGGCACAGGCGGCCATGCCGGGAACCGCGGGGCTCGGAGCCATAAACGCCGCCATTGCCGCGCTGGCGCCGATTCTCGCCGTCGAGCTCAAGCCGATCCGGGTAAATTGCGTATCTCCAGGCGTCGTCGACACCCCCTGGTGGGATTTTACCGCTGAGCGGAGGAAGCAGACCTTTGCCGGTTTTGCGGCACGCACGCCGGTTGGCCGCGTCGGCAACCCAGGGGAAATCGCCGAAGCCATCGCCTTCCTGATCGGCAATGGCTTCACCAGCGGCCATACGCTGATCTGTGACGGCGGCATCCGCCTGGGCCAATAATCCCCGCCGTTGCCGGCATCATCCGGCGATCGCGCTCTCAATCCTGGCGGACACCCGCCTGCAAACGCGTGAGGATTTCGATCAGCTTGGGCGCCATATCACGGATCTCGACCAGATGGATCGAGCTGAGCTGCTGAAGAACCTCTTCGGACTTCTCGGTCAATTGCAGGGTCTGGCGACGCTTGTCCGTCGGATCGGGATGGCGGGTGACATAGTCGCCATCGATCAGCCGCCCCACCAGCTCCGTTGCCGTATGCGGCGCAATCAGCAGCTTTTCCGCCAGCATGCCGATGGTCATGGCTTCGCGGACACCGTTCCCCTTGATGGCCAGCAGTGCCTGATGCTGCTGCGGCGGCAGGCCTGCCTCATGCGCGGCCGAAGTGCTGAAATCCATGAATTTGCGCAGCGTATAGCGCAAGGTTGCCAGCGCCTCGTAATCCGCCTGAGAAAGGGTTTTGTCCAAACGTCGCACCATCAAATCGTCCTCATTGCCGCCGTTCGCGGTCCTAAAGCAGTCGCGCGAAATCTTCAGCGTTTTGCGGCAACACCGTGCTCCAGATCAAGGAACTATAGTGCCGAAAACGAATCTTGCAGATCGTGACGCGCGTCGGTTGATTTATATCGCATTACGATATATTTGCCATCTCGAAGCGGGGAGCGGCTGAAGGATGGCCGCGCGCGCTTAGCACAGAAGGCCTCCCATGCAGGACATACCCACCTCACAAAGTCACACCCACGATTTCTCTGGCGGGGCCTCCCGCAAGGACAATGGCGATTTCACCACGGACAAGCGCGTTCTGGTGCTGATTGCCATGGCGCTCGTTGTCGGCACCGGCGGCGCGTTCGCCGCCTGGGTGCTCATCAATCTCATCGCACTCGTCAGCAATGCCGTCTGGCTGTTCAAGATCAGCACGGAGCCGCTATCCTTCGCCATGGTGACGCGCTCGCCCTGGATGGTGGCCGCCCCCATCCTCGGCGGCCTCGTCATCGGTCTGATGGCACGCTATGGTTCGGAAAAGATCCGCGGCCACGGCATTCCGGAAGCCATCGAGGCGATTCTGATCGGCGGCAGCCGCATGTCGCCGAAAGTGGCGGTCCTGAAACCTCTGTCGTCGGCGATCTCGATCGGCTCCGGCGGTCCCTTCGGTGCGGAAGGTCCGATCATCATGACGGGCGGTGCCATCGGCTCGCTCTTCGCCCAGCTCTTTCACATGAGTGCGGCGGAGAGAAAGACCCTGCTGGTCGCCGGTGCCGCGGCCGGCATGACGGCGGTGTTCGGCACGCCGATCGCGGCCGTCATGCTTGCCGTCGAACTGCTGCTGTTCGAATGGAAGCCGCGCAGCTTCATTCCGGTCGCGGTCGCAGCCTGCGTTTCCGTCGTCTGGCGTCCGCTGCTGCTCGGCAGCGGCGCGCTCTTCCCAGCCCATTTCGAAATGTCGCTCTCCTGGTGGGGCATCTTGCTCGCTACCGGCCTCGGCATCGTCTCCGGCTTGCAATCCGGCCTGCTCACGACTCTGCTCTACAGGATCGAGGACGCCTTCGAGAAGCTGCCGATCCACTGGATGTGGTGGCCAGCACTCGGCGGCCTCGTCGTCGGGCTCGGCGGCCTGATCGAGCCGCGTGCGCTGGGCGTCGGCTACGACATCATCGCCGATCTGCTGCATAGCCACGTCACTCTCGCCGCAGTGCTGGCGATCCTGCTGGTCAAGGCCGGCATCTGGCTCGTGGCGCTATCCTCGGGCACATCAGGCGGTGTCCTGGCGCCGCTGCTCATTCTCGGCGGTACGCTTGGCTGGCTCGTCGGCCTGGTTTTGCCCGGCGATCCCGGCTTCTGGGCGATGCTCGGCATGGCCGCCATGATGGGCGGTACGATGCGCGCGCCGCTGACTGGCACCTTCTTCGCCGTCGAACTGACGGGAGATACCAGCGCGCTCGTGCCGCTGCTTGCGGCAACGGTCGCGGCCTATGCCGTCACCGTCCTGCTGCTGAAGCGATCAATTCTGACCGAAAAGATCGCGCGGCGCGGCCAGCATATCACCCGCGAATATGGCATCGATCCGTTTGAGCTCACCCGCGCCCGCGACATCATGATCGCCAAGGTGGACACCTTGCCCGCATCCATGCGTCTATCGGAAGCGCTGGCGCAGATGACGGAGCGGCCGGACGCGCATCGCTTCTATCCCGTCGTCGGCGAAAACGATCGCCTTGTCGGCATGATCTCGCGCTCCGACGCCCTGCGCTGGCAGAGCAAACCGGAACTCATGGATCAATCGCTGTATGACGCAATTTCGGATACGTCCCTTCCGGTCGCGCATGCGGACGATACCGTCGGCCGCGTCGCCGACATCATGATCCAGGCTGATACGGGACGTGTTCCCGTTGTCGAACCGCAGACCGGCCGCCTCGTCGGCCTCATCGCCCGCAAGGATCTGCTGCGGCTGCGCAGCGCAGCCAACCGCGCCGAACTCGAACGCGGGGCTTATCTGCGGGCTAAAGGTTAGGGGAGGAGGAGTGGCGCCAGCGCGGCAAAAGAACTGCGCGGCGCCTTCCTTGACCATTGTCGAAAAATTGAAGAGCGATCCACGACGACCGATGGATGTTTACGATCCTGGGTGCCTACAAACGTAGGTGGGCACCGTGTGTCCAGGCCCACGGGCCTGGTCAGGGACAGCTCCCTTTGGATCGAGTATGGCCCCAGGGATTGTGGTTCCTGTCGGGAAGCGCAGACCGCCTGAACTATATAGAGCGGATTGTGTCGCCGCACCAGAGGGCCGCAGCCGGCATCCGCAGAAATAACTCAAAGCATGTCGCGCAAAAGTGAGACAAGCGGTTTTGCGATAACGACATGCGTGAAATCGAATCTAAAGCGAGAGAAGCGAGGCTGAAAGCTCGCGATGCGCGCTTTAGGCCTGCTCGATACCCGGGCGCTCCAGGAGCTTCTCGGTAATGCCGTGGATGCGCGTCGTCACCTCGTCGATGACGCTGGCGAGCGTTTCCTCGGCGCGGGCATTGGCGGCAAGCGCCGTATCGCGATTACTGGTCAGGGATTCCAGTTCGGCTTCCAGCGCGGATATGCGGCGCGTCAATTCCGATACCTCGTCCATAATCATGATCCCGGCCATGACGGTCAGTCTGAGATCGCCGATTTCACCGAACTGGCTCTTCAAATGCAGGACATAGCGGTCGAAGCGACTGGCAAGATCCGTCAGATGGTCTTCCTGCCCCTCTTCGCAGGCCATCCGATAGGCCTTGCCGTCGATCGTTACCGTTACTTGCGCCATTCGACTTTCCGATCACTGCCGCTCTGGAACGGCTGCCTCCCGAGGGATCAGCGGTCCAGCACGGCTCTTATGGTTTCCATCGCCGTAACAAGCCGGCGCGACACTTCACGATTGACTTCTTCGAGCCGGTTCGCCCGGAACTCGGCCTGATCCAATTCCTGGGCAAGGCGCGACCGGTCGGCGTGAACCCTGCGGACCTCGCCTTCTATATCGCTCTGAGCCCGTTCCCGCTCGAACCGTCCGTCGACGGCACTCTCCAAAGTCGAAAGCGCCTGGCGCAACCGGGCGAGCGCCGTGTCCACCGTTTTGCTTGAAGGTGTCATACCCTTCGCATCTCCGCGCAAGGCCCGAATCAAAACATCCGGCCACTTGTCTGATTTCGCAACAATATTCAACTCGGCAACAGCACGTCAATAAAGGCCGTCATGTGGCAGTGCCCCTATTCTGTGGATGAATGCCGCCTTTGCCGCCTGCGCACGCCTTGTCGCATGATTGTCGTCTTTTGTAAAAGTGAACGGGCAAATGTCAAAAAATTGCCGCAGGAGGGCCGGATTGAGCCCTCGATTTATTGACTTGCTCGCCCTAACTGCTATGTCTCGACCGCCTGAGGCGACGTTGGAAATGGCGTTCGGAAGAGCGCCTCCCTTCACCCGCCTTTAACCGATGGCCTCCCTCCCAAGCGTGCGGCCATCCCCGAACCCGGAACACTGCGGAAAAACCCATGAACTCTCGCGAACAACACGACCGGATGGCGAATGCGATCCGTTTCCTTGCCATGGATGCTGTCGAGAAGGCCAATTCCGGTCACCCCGGTTTGCCGATGGGGATGGCTGATGTCGCCACCGTTCTCTTTAGCAAATATCTGCGCTTCGACCCGAAGAACCCGCTTTGGCCGGACCGCGACCGTTTCGTCCTGTCGGCCGGCCACGGCTCGATGCTGCTTTATTCGGTTCTCTACCTCACCGGCTATCCGGATATGACGGTCGATGAGCTCACCCGCTTCCGCCAGCTCGGCTCCAAGACCGCCGGCCATCCGGAATATGGTCACGCCACCGGCATCGAAACCACCACCGGCCCGCTTGGCCAGGGCATTGCCAATGCCGTCGGCATGGCGATCGCCGAGCGCAAGCTGCGCGAGGAGTTCGGCGCCGAGCTTCAGGATCACTACACCTACGCCATGTGCGGCGACGGCTGCCTGATGGAAGGCATCAGCCATGAAGCGATCGCGCTTGCCGGCCATCTCAAGCTCAACAAGCTGATCCTGTTCTGGGACAACAACTCCATCACCATCGACGGCGCCGTCTCGCTTTCGGATTCGACCGATCAGGTCGCACGCTTCAAGGCCGTTCACTGGAACACGATCGAGATCGACGGCCATGATCAGGCTGCCATCGCCGCCGCCATCGAAGCCGCTCACAAGTCCGACCGCCCGACCTTCATCGCCTGCAAGACGATCATCGGCTTCGGCGCGCCGAACAAGCAGGGCACCCATAAGGTCCATGGCTCGCCGCTCGGCGCCGAGGAAATTGCCGCAACCCGCATCGCGCTCAACTGGCCTTACGAGCCCTTCGTCATCCCGAACGACATTCTCGGCGAGTGGCGCGCCGCTGGCGAACGCTCCGTCGGCACCCGCGAAGCCTGGGAAGGCCGCCTTGCTGCCGCCGACCCGGCCAAGAAGGCGGAGTTCACCCGCCGCTTCGACCATAAGCTGCCCGCCGGCTTCGATGCCGCCATCAGCGACTACAAGAAGAAGCTCGCGGAAACCAAGCCGACGGTTGCGACCCGCAAGGCTTCGGAGGATGCGCTCGAAGTCATCAACGGCTTCATCCCGGAAACGCTTGGTGGCTCCGCCGACCTGACGCCGTCGAACAACACCAAGACCAGCCAGATGAAGTCGATCACCCCGACCGATTTCTCCGGCCGTTATATGCACTGGGGTATCCGCGAACACGGCATGGCTGCCGCGATGAATGGCATCGCTTTGCACGGCGGTCTGATCCCCTACAGCGGCGGCTTCCTGATCTTCTCGGATTATTGCCGTCCGCCGCTGCGCCTCGCCGCCCTGATGGGCATCCGCGCCATCCATGTCCTGACGCATGATTCCATCGGCGTCGGCGAAGACGGCCCGACCCACCAGCCGGTCGAGCAGGTCGCAAGCCTGCGCGCCATTCCGAACTTCCAGCTCTTCCGCCCGGCGGATGCAACGGAAACGGCGGAATGCTGGCAGATCGCCATCAAGACGACCAACCGTCCCTCCGGCCTTGCCCTGACCCGTCAGAACCTCCAGGCCGCCCGTACGGAATATAGCGAGAAGAACCTTTGCGAACTCGGCGCCTACACACTGGCCGGCAATGCCGACGCCAAGGTGACGATCTTCGCTTCGGGCTCCGAAGTCGAACTCGCCGTCGCCGCCCGCGCCGTTCTCGAAGGCAAAGGCGTCTCCACGCGCGTCGTTTCGGTTCCCTGCACCGAACTCTTCTTCGAGCAGCCGGACGCCTACCGCAAGGAAGTCATCGGCAACTCGCCGGTCAAGGTTGCCGTCGAAGCTGGCGTCCGTGAAGGCTGGGATGCCTTCATCGGACCGGAAGGCGCCTTCATCGGCATGAAGAGTTTCGGCGCTTCGGCTCCGTACAAGGATGTCTACAAGCATTTCGGCATCACCGCCGAAGCCGTTGTCGCCGCCGCTGAGGCAAAGCTTTCCTGAGTGCGCTGACAAGCGCTCTCAAATCCAATAGATAAACACCCTGAGTGAAAGGGAGTGACATTCATGACTGTAAAAGTAGCCATCAACGGCTTTGGCCGCATCGGCCGTAACGTTCTGCGTGCAATCGTCGAATCCGGCCGCACCGATATCGAAATCGTCGCCATCAACGATCTCGGTCCGGTCGAGACCAATGCGCACCTGCTGCGTTACGATTCCATCCACGGCAAGTTCCCCGCCGAAGTGAAGGTCGAAGGCGACACGATCATCGTCGGCGGCGGCAAGCCGATCAAAGTCACGGCGATCAAGGACCCGGCGACCCTGCCGCACCGCGATCTCGGCGTTGACATCGCCATGGAATGCACGGGCATCTTCACCGCCCGCGACAAGGCTGCCGCCCACCTGACGGCCGGCGCCAAGCGCGTCATCGTTTCGGCTCCTGCCGACGGCGCCGACCTGACCGTCGTTTTCGGCGTCAATCATGACCAGCTCACCAAGGAGCACTTGGTCATCTCCAACGCATCCTGCACCACGAACTGCCTGGTACCGGTGGTCAAGGTTCTCGATGACGCCGTCGGCATCGACCATGGCTTCATGACGACCATTCACTCCTACACCGGCGACCAGCCGACGCTCGACACCATGCACAAGGACCTGTACCGCGCCCGCGCCGCAGCCCTGTCCATGATCCCGACGTCGACGGGCGCCGCAAAGGCTGTCGGCCTGGTTCTGCCGCACCTGAAGGGCAAGCTCGACGGCACGTCGATCCGCGTTCCCACGCCGAACGTCTCGGTCGTCGACTTCAAGTTCGTGGCCAAGAAGGCAACGACGGTCGGCGAAATCAACGAAGCTATCAAGGCTGCATCGAACGGCAAGCTGAAGGGCATCCTCGGCTACACCGACGAGCCGCTGGTTTCCCGCGACTTCAACCATGACAGCCACTCGTCGATCTTTGCGACCGATCAGACCAAGGTCATGGAAGGCAACTTCGTGCGCGTCCTGTCGTGGTACGACAATGAATGGGGCTTCTCGAGCCGCATGTCGGACACGGCCGTTGCCTTCGCGAAGCTGATCTGATTACGGCTCGATCCAAAGTGACATTGATGCCGGCGGTGCGATTTCAGGCGCCGCCGGCATTGCTATTTTGATGAAAGTGCTCCGCCGGCAAGCACCTAAGGAGACCGCAGCACCAATCCTGCATCGTCTTAAAAACATTTCGATTTTTTCATTGCCTGCCCTGCTATCGTCCAGATTTACCAGTAAATTTTGAATCAGGAAGTCTCCCAGGCATTCCACCGCTTTGCCGTTCTGGCAAGGCGCATCACACCATGACGATGCAGTCGTCGGAAAGAGTTTCGCTCCTTGAACTCTCCTCCGAACGATTTCCGTATTTGCCAATTGGCCAGGCACGGCGGCATGATGGAAACTGGGGAAGACCTCCAGTGTTCCGGGCTTCGGGTCCGGTGGCGGCGCACGGAAAGGGAAAAAAGTGGAGGCATTTTACATTATCGTGCTGATCAGCACGGTTCTCATACTCATTGCAGCCTTCTCCAGCCTCCTCGCCTTTCGTTTCGGCGCTCCCCTGCTGCTGCTCTTCCTGATGATCGGCCTTGCCGCCGGCACCGACGGCCTCGGCATCGAATTCTCCAACAATTATCTCGCCTATATTCTCGGCTCGCTGGCGCTTGCGATCATTCTCTTCGATTCCGGCTATGGCACCCCGATCCAAGCCTTCAAGCTTGCTGCGGCACCCGCGCTGACCATCGCTTCCGTCGGCGTCATCGTCACGGCGGCGCTGTTCGGCCTTGCCGCAACCTGGCTGCTAGGCTTCACCTGGCTGCAGGGGCTGCTGCTCGGCTCCATCGTCGCCTCGACGGACGCGGCGGCGGTCTTCTTCCTTCTGCGCATCGGCGGCATCAATATCCGTGACAAGGTGCGCTCGACACTGGAAGTCGAATCCGGCACCAACGACCCGATGGCGATCTTCCTCACGCTCGCCTTGGTCGAACTTCTGGCAAACGGCGAAGGCTATGCCGGCATCAACCTCGCCATGCTCGCCACCTTTGTCCAGCAGATGGGACTGGGCCTCATTCTCGGCCTCCTCGGCGGCATGATGATCGTCCTCATCGTCAGCCGCCTGGAAACCGATCGCGGACTGACGCCGATTTTCGTGCTAGCGCTGGCGCTCCTCGTCTTCTCCTTCACCGGCGCTGTCGGCGGCAGCGGCTTCCTGGCCGTCTATGTCGCGGGCATCTATGCCGGCAATCGCAAGCTGCCCGCATCCGCCTCGATCAAGCGCTTCCAGGACGGCATGACCTGGCTGGCGCAGATCATCATGTTTCTCGTGCTCGGCCTGCTCGCCACGCCATCGGAATTCCCGGCGATCGCCATCCCTGCCGTCGCGCTGGCGCTGTTCCTGATCTTTGTTGCCCGGCCGATTGCCGTCTGGCTCTGCGTGCTGCCGTTCGACTACACACAGCGGGAAACCGGCTTCGTCGCCTGGGTCGGTCTGCGCGGCGCCGTCTCCATTCTTCTGGCCATCATGCCGATCCTCGGCGGCTTGCAGGCGGGCCAGACCTATTTCAACGTCGCTTTCATCGTCGTGCTGGTTTCGCTGTTGATCCAGGGCTGGACCATCAAACCCATGGCGCGCCGGCTTGGCCTCATCGTTCCCCCACGCATGGGGGCGATCGACAAGGTCGAGGTCGACCTGCCGGGCACGGTCAACCACGAACTCCTCTCCTATCGTGTCGTGAAGGACAGCCCCGTCCTGCGCGGCGAACGCATCCCGCGTTGGGCGACGCCCTCGCTCATCGTTCGTGACGGCAAGTCCATGCGCTATCAATATGCCGGCCGCATGCGCGAAAACGATATCGTCTATCTTTTCGTCTCCCCCAATTATTCGCGCCTGCTCGACCGCCTTTTCGCCAGCCGCGCGCCGGTCGATCCCGAGGATGCCGAGTTCTTCGGGGCCTTCTCGATCTCACCGCTGCGCCCCGCCGCCGATCTCGACGCTGCCTATGGGCCGGGACTGCTGAGCGAACAGGAGAAGGGATTGACCATAGCGGAGCTCATGCGCCATCGCCTCGGCGGCAAGGCCGACTATGCGGATCGCGTTCGTCTGGGCGAGATTATCCTCATCGTCCGCGATCTCGACGAGAACGATCACATCCAATCCGTCGGCATGTCGCTCGAGGCGGTGGAACCGCCCGTCATCATGCCGATCTTCATCAATCTCCATGATATTTTGAAGAGCATCCGCGCTTACCTGCAGAAGCGCCGCGACCGCGTGAATGAGGCGGTTTCGGACGAAACAACTCCAGGGAAATAGAACCGTTCGGCGATCCCAAGAAACGCTGAACGGTTCTTGCGTCTGCGATCATCCGTAGTATGGTCGGCGCGCTTTTCGCCACCAACAATATCGGATCCTCCCATGGCAGCCTTCAAAACTCTCGACGATCTCACCGACATCACCGGCAAGCGCGTATTGGTGCGCGTCGACCTCAATGTGCCGGTCAAGGATGGCAAGGTCACCGATGCGACCCGCATCGAACGTGTCGCCCCGACGATTCTCGAATTGTCCGAAAAGGGCGCCAAGGTCATCCTGCTTGCCCATTTCGGCCGCCCGAAGGATGGCCCTTCCCCGGATCTTTCCCTCGGCCTCATCGTACCGGCCGTCGAAGAAGTCCTGGACCATGCCGTTCTCTTCGCTTCCGACTGCATCGGCGCCCCGGCAGCCGAGGCGGTTGCCAAGATGAACAATGGCGACATCCTGCTGCTGGAAAACACCCGCTTTCACAAGGAAGAGGAAAAGAACGACGGTACCTTCACCAAGGCGCTCGCCGCCAATGGCGATATCTACGTCAACGACGCCTTCTCCGCCGCCCATCGCGCCCATTCCTCGACCGAGGGCCTCGCCCACCTGCTGCCGGCCTATGCCGGCCGCACGATGCAGGCCGAGCTCGAAGCCCTGGAAAAGGGCCTCGGCAATCCGGTTCGTCCGGTTGTCGCGATCGTCGGTGGCGCCAAGGTTTCCACCAAGATCGATCTTCTGATGAATCTCGTGAAGAAGGTCGATGCGCTTGTCATCGGCGGCGGCATGGCCAACACCTTCCTCGCCGCCCGCGGCACCAATGTCGGCAAATCGCTCTGCGAGCATGATCTTGCCGACACAGCCAAGCAGATCATGATCGAAGCCGCCACAGCCGGCTGCGCGATCGTGCTGCCGGAAGACGGCGTCGTCGCCCGCGAATTCAAGGCCGGCGCCGACAACGAGGTCGTCGCGATCGAAGCCATCCCCGCCGACGCCATGGTGCTCGATGTCGGCCCGAAATCGGTCGAAGCCGTCAAGAGCTGGATCGGCCGCGCCACCACGCTCGTCTGGAACGGCCCGCTCGGCGCCTTCGAAATCACCCCCTTCGACGCCGCGACTGTGGCAGCTGCCAAATATGCCGCCGAATGCACGAAGGCCGGCAAGCTCACCTCGGTCGCGGGCGGTGGCGATACGGTTTCGGCGCTGAACCATGCCGGTGTTGCCGACGACTTCACCTATGTCTCGACGGCGGGCGGCGCGTTCCTCGAATGGATGGAAGGCAAGGTCCTTCCCGGCGTTGCCGTTCTGCAGGCCGGCAAGTAAATCAGCAGCACTTCGAATGAATGAAAAGCCCCCCGGCCGGGGGGCTTTTTTTCTTTATGCAACAACGTCCGAACGTTCAGAACAGAGCAAGTTACATCTGCCACAATGGCAAGATCAGCTTTGCTGTGATATCGGAAAGCAACCGTGTCAAACGGATGTAACAAAAACGCGGCACTAGAGCATGCCGCACAAAAGTGTGCAGCGGTTTTGCGACAACGGCATGCGCAAAATCAAAGACCAAGCGTGGGAAGCGAATCTGAAAAATCGCGACACGCTTTAGGCCAATTATGATGAAGGCTGAATAGAGGGGTTGCCACATGTTGGCCTGGCGCAGTTTTATTGCCGTTCTTGCTGTAGCCTGGGTCACTCAAATAAATATTGCTCAAGCCCAACAGGTGCGCGCAGCTGTTCCCGTCTTTTCCCCGACCGGACCGGACGCAGAAGCTTACGGCGAAAAACTCGGCTATCCAGTCGGCCTGCCACTCAGCGAACAACACAACATGATCGGCAACTTCACCCACGCCGATCAGCTTGCGCCAATTCACACGATCGCCGCCGCCGAACATCCGCTAACGCTGTTGCGCGCCCCATCCGAGATTTCGGTTAAGTTCACGTTTGGCGCTGAAACCGCTTCCTTGCCGAAATATCTCGACACCAATCCCACCACGGGATTGCTGATTGCCCGCAACGACACGATCCTGTTCGAACATTATCAATATGGCCGCACCGATCACGACCGCTTCGTCTCGCAATCCCTGGCAAAGACATTGACCGGCATGATGATCGGGATCGCGATTTCCGAAGGCGCCATTCATTCGATCAATGATACCGTGCAGACCTATGTGCCGGAGCTGAAGGGCACGGAGATGGGCGGCACGCCGATCCGCGCATTGCTGCACATGGCCTCCGGCATTGCCTTCACCGAAAACTTTGGTAATCCCGACGACAACATCCGCCTCAGCAATTCCCTGCTTGGCCCGGAAAAACTCGACCCCATCACAGCCATATCCCGCTTCAACAAGCGGGTAGCGCCTCCCGATACGGTCTGGCACTACAGCAATCTCGATACGGAGGGGCTGAGCCTCGTCCTGACCCACGCCACCCATATGAGCATGGGGGACTATCTACAGACCCGCATCTGGCAGCCGATGGGTGCGGAAGCCAGCGCGAACTGGCAGGTCGACAAAACAGGCCAGGAAGTCGGCTATTGCTGCTTCAGCGCGACGCTTCGCGACTATGCCCGCTTCGGCATGCTGCTTGCCCATGACGGTGCCTTGAACGGACGGCAGATCATCCCGCGCCAATGGCTGCTGGATGCCACGCAGCCGGTGAAGCAAGGCTCGTTCCTGGCAGTCAATCACGAAACGAACCCATGGGGCTACGGCTATCAGACCTGGCTGATGCCCGGTCCGCGCAGAACATTCTTTCTGGACGGGCGGGCAGGCCAGCGCATTCTCGTCGACCCGGCAACGCATCTGGTGCTGGTGCACACTGCCGTTCGTGCGAAACCCGGCGATACGGGCAGTGCCGAGCTTGTCGAACTCTGGTCCAGCGTGTTGAAGCAGTTTCAGAACAATTGACGCGATCGCCATTGCCAGGCGGCTTTCAAGCCGATGCTTAAAGGCAGACTTCCCAAAGGAGACCGCTGCTGAAGTTGTCACCGGCACAAGTTCCCGCTTTTAGCATCCGCCGGGCAGCGGCTAAATCCTCGTAGATCTGTAAAAGCTCCGGGGGCCGCTATGAACACCGTCGCCTATGTCACCGTGGATGTCTTCACGTCCGAACGCTTCCTTGGCAATCCACTGGCCGTCATCCCCGATGCGCGTGGCCTCAGCAGCGACGCCATGCAGAAGATCGCAGCCGAGTTCTGCTACTCGGAAACGACGTTCGTGCTGCCGCCTGAAAATCCCGATCACACGGCACGCGTCCGCATCTTCACGCCGACATCGGAAATTCCCTTTGCTGGCCACCCGAATGTCGGCACCGCCTTCGTTCTCGGGCAGCAGCGGGCGATCTTCGGAAGACCCGCCGGCGACCGGCTGATCTTCGAAGAGGATGCCGGCCTTGTGGAAATCGCCTTGTTGCGCAACGATGGCGCAGTCTGCGGCGCAAGCATCCGCGCGCCGGGCCAACTTTCAGTCGGCGAGGCGATCGCAGGCGAACTGATTGCCCGCTGCGTGCAGATCGACCCGCAATCGATCCGCCATACGACCCATGCTCCCATCTTCGCATCCGTCGGCCTGCCTTTCGCCTTTGCCGAGCTGGACAGCCTCGAAACGCTTGGCAAAGCATGGCCGAATGCTGCCGTTTTTGCCGAGGCGGCTGCGCGGCACAGGGAAGACAAGACGGGCTTTTCGCTCTTTCTTTACGTTCGCTGCGCCGAAAATCCTTGGGCCATCCGCGCCCGCATGTTTGCGCCGCTCGACAATGTGACGGAAGACCCGGCGACCGGCAGCGCCTCCGCCGCAATCGGCGCCTATCTGACTTCCCTGCTGCCGGCACAGGACGCGGAAGTAAAAATCGCTATCGAGCAGGGCGTGGAAATGGGAAGACGCAGCGTCATCGGCGTCAATGTCAAAAAATCTGCCGGTACGGTAAATGAAGTCTTGCTGTCCGGAAGCAGCGTCTTCGTCATGCGTGGAGAGATCGGGATCTAGCAAGCGACCCATGCCGGGGCCGAAGCCTCGAATTCGGCCTGAAATGCGCTAAAACACCTCGTTGATAACGAGTGCCACCGTCCAGATGGCAAAGGCGAAGAGGGCGATCTTCCAGAAATCAGCCCTGCGCTTCAGGCCCGGCAGCCCCAAAGGCTTAATGATATGCACCGCCATGGCGAGCAGAAGCAGCACCGCTATGGCCTTTGTCACGCTATTTTTCCCCGTTTATGCAAGAGTTGAGAGCAGCCGCGACCAAAAACCGCTGCGCGCCTTTCGTGATCATGCTCTAATCGTCATAGGACGGACATTTTTCCGCGCCAACAGACTGTTTCTACACGCCGATAGCGGCAATCCGGGACACAATCAATAGCGAATGCGGACAGGGCAGGACCTGTCTAGCCGGCTCCTAAACGAGCCGCGTGAAGGTGGGGAGCATGAAACGAAACATATTGCCGGTACTCGCTCTGCTGTTCGGCACGCTGTTCCTGTTTACGGGCAACGGTCTGCACAGCCTGCTGCTGCCCGTGCGCGGCACGGCCGAAGGCTATGCGACGACGACGCTCGGCCTGCTGGGCACGACGTGGGCGACGGGCTTCGTCCTCGGCTGCCTGACGGCGCCGAAGCTGGTCAGGCGCATAGGCCATGTGCGCGCCTTTTCCGGCTTCATCTCCGTCATCGCCATCATCGCGCTTTTGACCGGCATCATCGTCGACCCCATCTGGTGGGTGGCGCTGCGTGCCGTGACCGGCTTCTGCACGGCCGGAACCTCGATGATCATCGAGAGCTGGCTCAACGAACGCGCCACCAATGAAAGCCGTGGAGCGATCTTCTCGCTCTATATCGGCATCACGCTGATCGGCGCCGTCGCCGGCCAAATGATGGTGCCCTTCGCCGATATCCACACGCCAATCCTCTTCATGATGTGCGGCATCTGCTATTGCGTCGCCATGCTGCCGACCACGCTGTCGACCGCCGCCTCGCCGCAGCCGCTGAAGGCCGTCAGCCTCGACCTGAAGGCGCTCTACCGCAATTCGCCGGTCGCCTCGATCGGCATTCTGCTCGTCGGCATCGCCAATGGCGCATACGGCACGCTCGGCGCCGTCTTCGGCGCCAAGGCCGGCCTTTCCGAGAGCGATATCGCGCTGATGATGAGCTCGACCATCTTCGCCGGCGCGGTGATGCAGCTGCCGGCCGGCCGCCTGTCCGATCGCATCGACCGTCGCTACGTACTAGCGGGCATGGCGGCGATCGCAGCCCTCGACGGCCTGCTGCTCTTCCTGTTGAAGCCGGGCAGCCCGGCTTTCCTCATCAGCATGGTCGTCATCTACGGCGCCGTCGCAAACACGCTCTATCCGATCGCCGTCGCCCACGCCAACGACTTCGCGGCGCCGGAAGATTTCGTCAAGGTTTCGGGCGGCCTGCTGCTGCTCTACGGCATCGGCACGATCATCGGCCCGACGTTGAGCGGCCCGGTCATGTCCTCCATCGGCCCCTACTCGCTATTCTTCGTCACCGCCATTGCTCATGTGCTGATTACCTCCTATTCGATCTTCCGCAGCCGCATGCGCGCCGCAAAGCCGGCGGGCGATCGCGACGCGTACACGACCATGCCGTCGGCCAACGCGCAGATGATCACCCCGGAGAGCATGGCGCTGGCGCGGAGCGAGACTTCAAAAAAGGACGATATAACTGTAAATTACGGCACCTGATCCTTGTGAAGGGAAAGGAGGAGCCGAAATGAGCCTATTCGATGATGATCGTCCCAAGCAGCCATCCGCCCACGAGATCGGCAGCGATCTGTCGTTGCTATCGGTGGACGAGCTGAAAAGCCGCGTCGCATTGCTCCAGGGCGAGATAGTCCGGCTGGAAGAGGAAATCGCTGCCAAGACCTCCGGCCGCAAGGCAGCGGATAGCCTTTTCCGCTTCTGAAGCACCGTTCCGGCGTGCCTTGCCGCAGCACGAAATCTGTACTGTGCAATCCAGCATTAAGGCATGCTCAACTGAATATTAAGCTTTACGACATATTACTATGACCATCCAGATTCGCTCTGGACTCAGACAGTTCCTCCACTTGGCGAATTGGTCTGATTTTTCTCCCTGTTTTACCTTGAGAGCCGCTTTTGCGGCTCTTCTTTTTTGTCCTGGATCACGGACCTTGCCGAAACTGTGGAGATTAACCCTTTCTTAAGAAACGCCTTGCGAATTTCAGTTAAAACAACCATCTTAAAGTCATAAAAGCGGATGCCGAAAGCTCTTAGGGACTTGACCGGCTTTTCCTGAACAAAAGTGTTGCGTGAAGCAGGGATTTATTCGATGTCGGAACTTGGGTTGAACACGATCAGCTTTGCTGACCACGCCGCATCGTCGGCGCAGTTCAGGGCGCTCTATTCTGAAGGCATGTCGCTGGTTGAGGAAACTGCCGGCTATCTCGACGGTCAGGGCCGCGCGGCTTCCAAGGTTCTGCCGCGCATGGCCTCAGTGCTTTATGCCGCTGAATCGATGCGCCTGACGACCCGCCTCATGCAGATGGCCTCCTGGCTGCTCCTTCAGCGCGCCGTCAACAACGGCGAAATGTCGCGCGATCAGGTGCTGGCCGAAAAGAACAAGGTTCGTCTTGACGGCTTCAATGTCGACCGCACGGCACCGGGCTGGAACGACCTGCCGGAATCCTTCCGCGATCTCGTGGAGCGTTCGCTGCGCCTGCAAAACCGCGTTGCTATCCTCGACCGCGAAATCTACCGTCCGACGGAAACTGCCATCGTTCCGGACAACCAGAACAGCGTCAAGGCACAGCTGACCCTGCTGCAGACGGCTTTCGGCGGCAACTGAACCCCAAGCCTCGCCTATGAATTCCAACCGGTCGCGCACGGCGCGGCCGGTTTTATTTTGCGCAATCACTCCTTGCTTGGAAAACCGGCGCGCGAATTTAAGCCCTGAGTAGAAACCGGACAAAGCTTGACGGATTCCGCGAAACGTCTGTAAAAAGAAATGCCCGTCTCCTTCGGGGGATGGAGGAACCGTATCGCATCCGCGTGGAGGACCCAATGCGCCGACTCACTTCTCACGAAAATCAAATCCGAAATTCTGAGAAGATGATGAACCATGCGCACATTGAATCTGGGCATCCTCGCCCATGTAGACGCGGGCAAGACTAGCCTCACCGAACGACTCCTTTTCGACACCGGCATAATCGACAAGCTCGGCAGCGTCGATGCCGGCAGCACGCAGACAGATAGCCTCGAACTCGAGAAACAGCGCGGCATCACCATCGCCGCCGCGGTGGTCGCCTTCACCATCGGCGACGTTTCGGTAAACCTCATCGACACACCGGGGCATCCGGACTTCATTGCCGAGATCGAACGGATCCTGCAATTGCTCGATGCGGCCGTGGTTGTGATTTCCGCGGTCGAGGGCGTGCAATCGCAGACCCGCGTGCTCGTCAGGACATTGCGCCGCCTCGGCATCCCTTTCATATTCTTCGTCAACAAGATCGACCGTCTTGGCGCGCGCTATGATGAGGTGCTCGAGGATATCGCCACCCAGCTGGCGGTCCGACCCGTGCCGATGTCGATCGTCCATGACGCCGGCAGCAGGCTCGCCACCGTGGAAACCGCCGATCTCGGAAGCGATCCGCATTTCTCGCGGTTCTGCGAAGCACTTTCAGTCAACGACGAGCTCTTGCTGGAAGATTATGTTCTGGCTTCGGAGCGCCTGACGCCGCAAAGGCTGGAGCAGGCCCTTGCCGATCAGGTAGCGAAGTCCCTGATCCACCCGGCATTTGCGGGTGCGGCGACACGAGGCCTCGGCATCCCTGCCCTGATCTCGGCGGTCCAGACTTTGCTGCCAAGCCGGCAGCCGAATCCTGACGGCCCGGTTTCCGGAACGATCTTCAAGATCGAACGCGGATGGGGCGGCGAGAAACTCGCCTATCTCTATCTGGCGTCTGGCACGGTTGGCCTTCGCGACGATATCGGGACCGCGAACGGCCCGGCAACGATCAGCAGCCTTCGGCTCTTCCGGGGCGGCAGGGCGGACAAGGTCGCACAAATCGGCGCCGGCCAGATCGCCAAAGTCGGCGGCCTTCCAAATGCCCGTATCGGCGATTGGATCGGCACCGAAAGCCCGCAAGGCACGCTTCGCCACTTCGCGCCGCCGACCTTGGAAACCCGCATTCGCGCCATGCGCTCTTCGGAAAACGCTGCACTCTGGCTGGCTCTGGGACAACTTGCAGAGCAGGACCCGCTCATCAACCTGCGTACCAATGAAGAAACCGGCGACATATATGTTTCGCTCTACGGCGAGGTGCAGAAGGAGGTCATTCAGGCAACGCTCTCGGCCGAGTTCGGCCTGGACATCGCTTTTGAGGAAAGCACTGTCATCTATGTCGAGAGGCTGGCCGGAACGGGAAGCGCCGTTGAGCTGATCTTCAAGGAGCCTAATCCGTTTCTCGCGACCGTAGGCTTGCGCGTCGAGCCGCGGCCGGAAGACGCCGGCAACAGCTTTGCCCTGGAGGTGGATGTCGGCCAGATGCCCGCAAGCTTCTATCGGGCAGTCGAGGAGGCCACGTTCGAAACGCTGAAGGAAGGTCTTTTCGGCTGGCAGATCATCGACTGCCATGTCGCCATGACAGCGGCGCGGCAAAGTCCGCCCGCGAGCACGGCGGTGGATTTCCGCAAGCTCACGCCATTGGTCCTCGCATCCGCGCTTTCATCGGCAAAGACGATCCTCTGCGAACCCGTCGAGCATTTTCACATCGAGATACCGGCCGCGGCTTTACCTGGTGTGCAGGGCCTGCTTGCGAAATCCGGCGCGGCGATGAGAAGATCGTTGATCGAAGAGGGTATGGCCCGGCTGGAAGGCACGGTGGCATCATCGATGATCCAGACCATCCAAAGGCAGTTGCCGGGATTGTCGGGCGGGGCCGGTGTCCTGGAGCACGCCTTCGATCATTATGCGCCGATATCTGGGTCACATCATGTACGCGAGCGCACAGCCGTAAATCCGTTCGATCGTGCCGACTACCTGCGGCGCATGCGATGAGGCGCCGCACATTCGACCAACGCAAAAAAGCCCGGCAAAACCGGGCTCTTTTCAAGCGGTAAATCGCAATGCGATTAGATGCCGAGACCGCCGAAGCGCTTGTTGAACTTCGAAACGCGGCCGGCACGGTCCATCATCTGCTGGTTGCCGCCGGTCCAAGCCGGGTGGGACTTGGAGTCGATTTCGAGGTTCATGACGGCGCCTTCAGAACCCCAGGTCGAGCGGGTTTCATATTCGGTGCCGTCGGTCATGACTACCTTGATAGTGTGGTAGTCGGGATGAATGTTGGCCTTCATAACAATCTTCCTGTCATGCCAGGGTCCATTTGTCGCAAGGCATTGCGGCAACCGAACCGATTGAATAAATGAAGCCGCAGTCCGTTAAAGGCCACGGCTTCCAATTAAGATGGCGTGCCTATACATGAAGGCAGCGGCGATAACAAGGGGCGAAACGCCGAGTCCCTTGCTGATATGGGGATTGGAGACGACTTGTCGGAAACTGGCCAGGCTGAGGAAAAGAAAACCCGTTCAATCCGCCCTCTCGGACGACTGACGCCCTACCTCAGGCGATATCGGGGTATGGTGGCAGGCGCGATCATATCGCTCGTCATCGCCGCCGTCACCTCGCTCGCGCTGCCGGTCGCCGTCCGGCGCATCATCGATCACGGCTTCGATCAGGCCGACCGCGGGCTGATCGACAGCTATTTCGTCGTGATCATGATCATGGCGCTGCTGCTCGCTGCGGCGAGCGCGCTACGCTACTATTTCGTCATTTCCATCGGCGAGCGCATCGTCTCCGACATGCGCCGCGAGGTCTTCGACCATGTCACGCGGCTGTCGCCCTCCTTCTTCGACGTCAATCAATCCGGCGAGATCGTCTCGCGGCTGACGGCCGATACGACGCAGATCAAGTCCGCCGTCGGCGCCACAGCCTCCGTCGCGCTGCGCAACCTGATCCTCTGTCTCGGCGCGGTGATCATGATGATCGTCACCAGCCCGAAGCTCTCGAGCATCGTGCTGATCGCTATCCCCGTCATCGTCCTGCCGCTTGTCAGTTTCGGCCGTTCCGTGCGTAAGCGTTCGCGGGCCGCGCAGGAGACGCTGGCGCAGGCATCGGCCTATGCCAACGAGACCATCGCGGCCAGCCGCACCATCCAGGCCTATAATGGCGAGGGCGCAGCGGCGCAACGCTACGGCAGCGCCGTCGAGGACGCCTATCAGGCGGCACGCGCGGCGATCAAATCCCGCTCGCTGCTGACCGGCTTTGCCATTGCCATGGTTTTCGGCAGCATTGTCGCCGTGCTCTGGGTCGGTGCACAGAATGTGCTTGCCGGCACCATGTCTGCCGGCACGCTCGGCCAGTTCCTGCTCTATTCCGTCATCGCCGGCTCCTCGCTCGGCTCGCTGTCTGAAGTCTGGGGAGAGCTATCCCAGGCCGCAGGTGCCGCCGATCGCCTGGGCGAACTGCTTGCCGAAGTGTCCCCCATCGCCGCCCCCGCCAATCCCCTGCCCTTGCCGCAGCCGCCGCAGGGCCGTGTGGAATTCTCCGATGTCCACTTCTCATACCCGTCCCGGCCGAACAGATCGGCGCTGCATGGGCTTTCATTCTCTGTGAAGCCGGGAGAGACCGTCGCGATCGTCGGCGCATCGGGTGCCGGCAAGAGCACCATCTTTTCATTGCTGCTGCGCTTCTACGATCCGCAAAGAGGCTGCGTCTCCATAGATGGCATCGATGCGCGCGATGTGCTGCCGGATACCCTGCGTGAACGCATCGCCATCGTCCCTCAGGACACCACCATCTTTGCCGCCTCCATCCATGACAACATCGCCTTCGGCCGGCCTGGTGCCTCGCGCGACGAAGTGCGCGCCGCCGCGATCGCCGCGCAGGCGGACGAGTTCATTTCACGTCTCGAAAAAGGCTATGATACGCAGGTCGGAGAACGCGGCGTCACTCTTTCGGGCGGCCAGCGTCAGCGCGTGGCCATTGCCCGCGCCATTCTGAAGAATGCGCCGATCCTGCTGCTCGATGAAGCAACCTCTGCTCTCGATGCCGAAAGCGAGACGCTTGTTCAAAAGGCGCTGGAGGGCTTGATGGAGACACGCACGACCCTCGTCATCGCTCATCGCCTGGCGACCGTCTTGAAGGCCGACCGCATTCTGGTGCTGGATCAGGGCCGCATCGTCGAGGAAGGTACGCACCAGAGCCTGATCCGCCACGGCGGCATCTATGCCAAGCTCGCGCGCCTGCAATTCGATGCCGGCATCGAGGATCACATGCTCATCGCGAAATAGCGGGTAGATCGTCTCAAATACAACCTTGTGGCAATAGTTTTGAAGTTGAGCTAGATTTTCGGCGTTATCCCGCGCTGACGCGATTCTAGGAGACGAGAACCATGTATAAATTTGAAGTCTACAAGGACAAGGCCGGCGAGTTTCGCTTCCGCTTCAAGGCCTCGAACGGCGAAACCATGTTCGGTTCGGAAGGCTACAAGGCGAAGGCCTCGGCCCTGCATGCTATCGAATCGATCAAGGCTCACGTCGGCGGCGCCGTCATCGACGACCAGACCACCGCCACCGCATAATACTCGCGTCACGCATTCGCTGCAAAGCCACTCACGGCCGGCTGCCCTTGGGCGTGCCGGCCGTTTTGATTTCGGCCGTCAATTTCAAAAAAATCTTTCCGCGAGTGTCGAACTCGACCGGTCTTGCGGCTCATTATGTCGAAGCGGCAGGAAGCCGTTTTGCCAGCGGTGTTGTATATTCCGGCATTCAGCTTTGCAGGCTACGCCGTCCGGCCATCGTCAAATCTGCAAATGGGAGACTTATCTCATGCAATATGCTTTGATCATCCGTGAATCAGCCGAGGATTTTGGGCGTCGTGCCGATCCGACCTATAAGAACGGCTGGATCGCCTACACGCAGGCGCTCGTCCAGGCCGGCATCATGACGGGGGGCGCGGGATTGACGGCACCAGAGACGGCAACGGTCATCCGTCGCCAGGGCGAGGATCACGAGGTAAAGGACGGTCCCTTCCCTGATGGTAAGGAGCAGCTTGGCGGCTTCTACCTGATCGATGTGCCGGATCTGGATGCCGCGCTGGAATGGGCGCTGCGCGTCCCGATCTCGCAGCAAGGCTCGGTCGAGATACGGCCGCGATTGCAGATGTAGCCATCATGGCGTTGGATGCAGGACGCGCCGCCGAGCAAACGGCGCGTCAATCCTACGGCAAGCTGATCGCCTTTCTCGCCGCACGCTTTCGCGATGTACCGGCGGCCGAGGACGCTTTGTCCGATGCGATCGCGGCAGCGCTGAGTACCTGGCCGGAACGGGGTGTCCCCGACAATCCGGAAGCCTGGCTGCTGGTTGCAGCCAAGCGCAACCTGCTTCGCCGGGTCAGGCACGAGAATGTCAGGGCCGGAGCGCGCGACAGGATCATGATGGCCTTCGAAGAAGCGGAGGAACGCATGAACGCCGACAATTCCACCTTTCCGGATGAGCGCCTGAAGCTCCTTTTCGTCTGCACCCATCCGGCTCTGGATCGCTCGGCTCATACCCCGCTGATGCTGCAATCCGTGCTGGCCGTCGATGCCGCAACCATAGCCAAGGCTTTCCTCGTTTCGCCGCAAGCCATGAGTCAGCGGCTGGTGCGGGCAAAAACCAAGATCCGCGATGCCCATATTCCCTTTATCGTTCCGGAACGGTCCGTGCTGCCGGATCGACTGGAAAGCGTGCTCTCGGCAATATATGCCGCCTATGGCCTCGGCTGGGACGGCGCCGACGGAGAGTTTGGCAAGCAAAGATCCTTGGCGGAGGAGGCCATCTGGCTCGGTCGCACGCTGCTTGCGACGCTGCCCCGGGAGCCGGAGGCCGCCGGCTTGCTGTCGCTGATGCTCTACAGCCAATCCCGCCGTGAAGCGCGGCGCGACGCAAATGGACGATATGTCCCTCTCGACCAACAGGACATGGCCCTCTGGGACGCCGAAATGATCGTGGAGGCCGACAATCTGTTGCGAAAGGCTGGTGCATTCGGGCGTTTCGGTCCGTTCCAATGCCAGGCTGCGATCCAATCCGTGCATGCCGACCGGCGGCGCTCCGGCATGACCGACTGGACAGCACTGGGCAAACTATATGGAGCACTTGTGTTCATGAAGCCGACCGCCGGCGCCCACGTCGGCCACGCGGCCGTCGTGGGCAAAGTGGAAGGTCCGGCTGCCGGGTTGGCTCTCCTTGACCGGATAGCGGAACGCGAAATCGTCAACTATCAGCCCTATTGGGCCGTGCGCGCGCATCTGCTGACCGAAACCGGCGATACAGAGGAGGCGGCGTGCGCCTATCGCTCGGCGATCGGCCTCAGCGACAGCGAAGCCGTGCGGCAATTCCTGCAGGCACGCCTCGATGGCATCGCATCGCCCGAGTGATGACCGATTACTTCTCCGTCAGCTTCAGCTCGATACGGCGGTTGGTGGCGCGAGCATCCGGCGTGTCGCCGGGCGCGATCGGCTGGAATTCGCCGAAACCGGCAGCAACGAGCCTGTCGGCCGGAACGCCCTGCGAGATCAGGAACTTGACGACCGCAATCGCGCGTGCCGACGATAGCGCCCAGTTGTCCGGGTAACGGCCATTGCCCGAAAGCGGCACATTGTCCGTATGACCGTCGACGCGCAGCACCCAGTTGATTTCAGGCGGAATTTCCTTGGCGAGGTCGATGAGCGCTGCGGCAAGCTTCGTCATCTCCGCCTGTCCCGCCGGATTGAGATCGGCTGCACCGGACGGGAAGAGCACTTCCGACTGGAACACGAAGCGGTCGCCGACGATGCGGATATTATCACGGTCGGAAAGGATTTCGCGCAAGCGGCCGAAGAAATCGGATCGATAGCGGTTCAGCTCCTGCACGCGCTGGGCCAGCGCCACATTCAGCCGCCGGCCGAGATCGGCAATCTTCACCTGCGATGACTGGTCCTTCGCTTCCGATGCCTGAAGTGCGGCTTCGATGGCAGCGATCTGCGTGCGCAGGGCGGCGATCTGCTGGTTAAGCAGATCGACCTGGCTCATCGCCCGCGCGCTCACCTGCTTCTGCTCGTCAAGCTCCTGCGAAAGCGATCCGGCGCGCTTTTCCGCGG
Organism: Rhizobium sp. JAB6; assembly: GCF_003024605.1. Lineage (GTDB taxonomy): Bacteria > Pseudomonadota > Alphaproteobacteria > Rhizobiales > Rhizobiaceae > Rhizobium. The sequence goes on from NZ_PYJQ01000009.1 coordinate 1,037,045, forward strand.
CCTGGCTGTTGCCGGAGCCTGCTGCGAGCAGGGCCTGCAGCCGCGAGCGCTCAGTCTCCGCGGAGGAGAGCGATGCCTGCAGATTGGCGACGGCATCCTCAAGGTCCTGTTTGCCGCTTTTTTCCAGCGCCAGCTGCTGCACCAGATCGTTGATGCGGCTGTTGAGGCGATTGAGCACTTCGTCGCGCCCAGAAATTTCGCGGCTGAGGATGAATTGGCCGACGACGAATACCGTCAACAGGAACATGATCGCCATCAGCAGCGTCGACAGCGCATCGACGAATCCGGGCCAATAGTCGACGCTTCTCTGATGGCGTCGGTTGCGGGCGAGCGCCATGGCTTACTTGCTCCCGGTCTTCTCTGTATGGCTGATCCGGTCGGCAAGGCGGTCGAGCGTGCGGCGCATCGATTTGGCCTCTTCCTGCTGCGCCTCGATCCAGTCGCGCAGCATCTGCTGTTCGTTGCGCATGTTCTTGACCAGACCCTGAATGCCTTCGGCAAGGTTCGCCATCGCAGTCACCGAGCGCTGGCCGCCGCCCTCCTCGGCGATCTTGCGCAGATAATCGGATAGCGCGCGGACATCCTCCGAGGAAGCGCCGGCGGTATTTTCGATGACAGGCGCGATATCGGAGCCGACATCGGTGACGGAAGAAAGCCAGTTTTCGAGCTCGGTGTAGAAACGGTTCTGCGCACGGCCGGCCTGCAGATCGAGGAAGCCGAGGATCAGCGAGCCGGAAAGACCGAGTAACGAGGAGGAGAAGGCGGTGCCCATACCCACAAGCGGGCCGGACAGACCCGATTTCAAGGCGCTGAGGATATCCCCGGTGTCGCCGGTACCAGCATCGAGGCCCTGAATGACGTCATTGATCGAGCCGATCGTGCCGATCAGGCCCCAGAACGTGCCGAGTAGCCCGAGAAAGACGAGAAGGCCGATGAGATAGCGCGAGGTATCGCGCGATTCGTCGAGGCGGGTGGCGATCGAATCGAGGATCGAGCGCAGCGTCGCCGTGGAAAGCTGCATTGCCCGACGGTTGCCGAGCAGCGCCCGCATCGGCGCCAGCAGCCGCGGATTGCGGCCGACTTTATCGGCATTGCCGACGGCGCGGAAATGATTGAACCAGCGAACCTCCGGTCTCAGCATCAGCACATGGTTGAAGACCAGCAGGATGCCGACGACCAGCACGCCGACGATCAGGCCGTTGAGGCCCGGATTATGCAGGAACGCAACCTGGGCCTGACGAAAGAGGATAGCCACGATAAAGCCGACGATGACGAGGAAAAGCACCATCGTCCAGAAGAAGGCCATTGGACTCGAGAGCTTATAGGCGTAGCCGCCCGACACATTGTCGGTCGATCCCAGATCCGCCAATTTCACATTTTCCATCACAGGCTCCGCCACCGCATTTTCCGCACGCGGAGACTAGAGCAACATTGTGCCGAATTGAAGAGACGGAAAGCACAAAACAGCCTGTTGGGAACAGACTGTTTTGTCACTCGAAAAGGCGTATGACGGAATGGCTTACTTAGTCGGGACCGGCCGCTTGACCACTTCGGCAAGCGCCTTCTGGATATGCTCGTTGCCGCAAATGATCGATTTCGTTGCAAGCATGTCGGTGCCGCCATGGAAATCCGATACGAAGCCGCCAGCTTCGCGGATCAGCAGAATACCGGCTGCGATGTCCCAGGCAGACAGGCCGGTTTCCCAGAAGCCGTCGAAGCGGCCTGCCGCGACATAGGCGAGATCGAGTGATGCGGAGCCAAGGCGGCGCACACCGGCGACTTCACCCATGACATGGCGCAGCTCCACCAGGAACTTGCCATGGTTGCCGCGGCCGAGATGCGGTACGCCGCAGCCTATGACGCTGTCCGACAGCACGCGGCGCGAGGCGACGCGCAGGCGGCGGTCGTTGAGGAAGGCACCACCGCCGCGTTCGGTCGTATAGAGTTCGTCGGTCGCCGGATTGAAGATGACGCCGGCGACGATCTCATCGTTGCGCTCGAGCGCGATCGAGACGGCAAACATCGGAATGCCGTGCAGGAAGTTCGTGGTGCCGTCGAGCGGATCGACGATCCAGCGATGAGCGCCGTCCGTGCCCTTCACCTCTTCGCTTTCCTCGCCGAGGAAACCATACGTCGGGCGAGCCTTCATCAGCTCCTCGCGGATGATCTTCTGCGCCTTCAGATCCGCCTGGCTGACGAAATCGCCCGGTCCCTTTACCGAAACCTGCAGGTTCTGCACTTCGCCGAAATCGCGGCTGAGCGACTTGCCTGCCTTGAGGGCAGCCTGAACCATGACATTGAGAAGAGCAGAACGGGCCATCGGGTTTCCTTGGATAATGCAGAAAGCGCTGATCGGGCCCGAAAGCAGGCCCCGACGGAGCGGGAGCGTCAGCGGAGATAAAAGATTGGCGGCCTCAAGACCATAAAATCGCGGGAATTTCAAGTGGCGAGGCTATGGCAGGCGCAAACTGACCTCAGATCAGGTCCGCCAAGGCTCAATCCGTCACCTTTATTATCGCGCGCGCCGATACTTGTTGGCTGCGTCGATGGCCGCCTTCTGCTGGTAGTCCTCGATCCCCTGATAGAAATCCTCGAGCTCGGGGTCTTTCAGGCCGGCACGACGGGAAATGACATACCAGGTGGCGGCGGCCACCGGGTCCTGCTTCGTGCCGATGGCGTTGATATAAAGATGCGCCAGCTTGTTTTGCGCGACGACATTGCCACGATAGGCTGCAACCCGCATCCAGTTGAAGCCGTTTTCGAGATCCTGCGTGCCCCCGGTGCCGTTGATCAGCCAGATGCCCATGTCGAGCTGCGCGGTATCGAAGCCCGCATTGGCGGCACGCGACAACCACTCCCGCGCACGTGCCTTCTTCTCCGGCGGCAGATCGGGCAGGTTCAAATAGAGCTGTGACACGGCATATTGCGCGTCGGCAATTCCCTGTTCGGCGGATTTCTCATAATAAGGAAGCGCCATCTGCAGGCCCTTCAGGCCGGGATTTTCGGCCGTCAGCATCTGGGCGACGTTGAACTCCGCCGAAGGCTGACCCGCATCGGCCGCCTTCCTCATCCATTCGTCGGCCTTCTTCTGGTCGCGAGGCACATCGCGGCCTTCCATCAGGATCAGCGCGTATTTGAACATCGCCGTGGGATCGCCACCTTCGGCCGCCTTGCCGTACCAGAAAGCGGCGTCCTTGGTATCGCGTTTGACGCCCAGCCCCTGTGCCATCAGTTCAGCGATCAAAGTCTGTGCGGCCGGATCGCCAAGCTGCGCCCGCGGCAATGCCTTCTGAAAGGCGGTCAGGTAGTAACCGCGCTGGAAGGCACCATAGGCATCGTCCACTTTGCCGGTGAAGGGCTTTTCCGGCGGCAGGTCGGGTAAGTTTGCCCCCATGCGCTCGAAAACGCCGACGCCCTGGGATGGCTTGATGTCGCTATCGGCTTTCGGTTCGGCGCTCGGCTGGATCTTGTCGGTCTTGAAGGTACCGGCATCGGCGCCCAAGGGCCGTGTCATGACGTTATCATTGTGCTGCGGCGCATCCGGAATGGCCGTATCGTCGTCGGATTGTGCATTGTAATCCGGCCGCGCCCCCTTGTCCGCCGGCTGCGACACGCCCGGCAGCGATGTATTGTCATTGCCGGATTGCGCTGAGGCCGGCAACGGAAATGCTGCAAGGCCGGCTGCAAGCACGGCAAGGAAGGATCGATGGCGGAATCGAGGCGCTGACGACATGAATCGCTATCAATCCTCAAACCGTGGCGCTTTTTCGTCCAGAAGCGCATTCACTTCCGCAACGATCGAAGGGGCTGCAGCGGGGTCGGCAAAAACCGCCTTATGCAGCGCCACGAACTCGGCACCGGTGAGCGCCACCTCCAGTGCCGATTTCGGATCGGTGCCGCCCATGACGATGCAGGGGATTTCGATCATCGAAGCCCACCATTCGCCGAGCGCCAGATTTTTCGGATGCGCCTCGGGCTTGATGTCGCCATCGAGCTTGCCGAAGAAAATATAGTCCGGTCTGAGCTCGCCGATCTCCAGCGCGCCATGCCTGTCGGCCGCGCTGCCTCCGCCGACGATCAGCTTCGGCACGAACTTTTCGACGGCTCCCGTAAGCTCGGCAAGATTGCCGGCAATATGAAGCCCGTCGGCCTTGGCACGCCCCGCCACGCGGCTGTCGCCGGCAATGAGCGCGGCCGCACCCGTGGCCTGAATGACCGGCACCAGCTTTTCCGCATGTTTCTGGAAGGTGCTGTCGTCGAGGCCATATTGGGGAATGATCACCGAAGCGACGTCCCCGCCCCTCAGCGCATCGGCCACTGCCTTCGCCCTCTGCTCGATATCGGCAATGTCGGGAACGATGAGTACGAGGCGGCAACGATCTTCGGGCACGGTCATGCGAGCTTCCATGGTTTCGGCCTCCATCGTCAGCGATGGCGCACCGGTTCGATAATCGTGAGTAAATCCGTTAGCTCTCTCTGACAAGGGGCCGTGGCCGAAACGGGCAGTTCACGGTGAGGGACATCGGGCCCACCAACCTCCGCGAGCAGCCATTCGCACAATATATCATGCAGCGCACAATTAACTTGCCGCCCCCTGGTGTTTGACGTAGCTTTCCGCCATGTCGACCATGGATCCTTTCGCAGCCATCGCGGACCCGAACCGGCGTCATCTGCTGGAAGAGTTGCGCCGCGCACCCAAGACGGTCAACGAACTGGCGCAAGGTTTGCCGATCAGCCGCCCGGCCGTTTCGCAGCATCTTAAGACGCTGCTCGACAGCAATCTCGTTTCCGTCACCAATGAAGGCACCAAACGCATCTATACGGTCAACAGCCGCGGTTTCGACAAGCTGAATCTCTGGCTTGATCAGTTCTGGTCCTGAAAGTTCTTCACCTTCGGTCTTCTAGAAACTTAAGGAATTGCGCGGCCAATGGCGTCATGAACGGCGGCGTGAAAAGCAGTCCCTCGAGCTAAGCGAGAGATAAAAGTGACCTGACTTTCGGGATGGATCAGCGCCGCGAGGGCGACAAGCGGCATGTGGTCAGCGACGGCATATACTTCATTAAGCTGGGAAAGTTGCGCCAACCCCTACTTTCGACGCTACGAAGTTGGCGCATCCGTTTGACGGAAATGCTCATCGATCCTGGCTGGGAATTTGCTAAAGACCTTTCGATTCGCCTCTCTTGCCCTCAAGATCGATGGCTTTTTGAACTTTGGAACGTTACCTCAGTGTACCGAGGAACGCAGACGCTGGATTTCGTCTTTGACGCGCAGTTTCCTGCGTTTGATGTCGGCTATTTCCGTATCATTGCTAGAGGGAGATGACATTGCCGCATGCAGCGCCTCCTCGAGCGCAACATGTTTCTTTTCGAGCGATTCAAGATGAGCTTGAACAGTCATATGACCCTTCCTTCCTCTGAAGAGCCCTGACCATCCATTCGCCAAGGCTCTAGGTGTCAACCTTCTTACTGTGCCACAAGATCGAGCCTTTGTCGAAGGCGAAAACGTGTCCTATAGGCGGCAAATTCGTGAAGAAGGATAACTTCCCGTTATCGCCATTTGGTGATAGGAGCTTGCGGAATTCAGGAGGCGGAACGAATGCGATTCCGCGATATGCTGGGGAAATGAACATGGCCGATCAGGAACAGGCGGAAATCAGGCTGATCGTGGCGCGGCTGCGCCAGGAACACGAGGATTATGATGCCGCGATCAATGCCATGATCGAGACGGGCTGCGACGCCCTTCGTATCCAGCGCATGAAAAAGAAGAAGCTCGTCATCAAGGACAAGCTGACCAAGCTGGAAGACCAGATCATTCCCGATATCATCGCCTGAGGAGCACAGCGCAACGATGCTGACCGAAAGACCGCCTGTCGCCATCATCATGGGAAGCCAGTCCGACTGGGAAACCATGAAGAATGCCGCGGACACCTTGGAAGCGCTTGAGATCACCTATGATGCGCGCATCATTTCCGCGCATCGCACGCCGGACAGGCTGGTGAATTTCGCCAAGGGCGCAAGGGACGAGGGCTTCAAGGTCATCATCGCCGGCGCCGGCGGCGCGGCGCACCTGCCGGGCATGGCTGCTTCCATGACGCCGCTGCCCGTCTTCGGCGTGCCGGTTCAGTCGCGCGCGCTCTCCGGGCAGGACAGCCTTCTTTCGATCGTGCAGATGCCGGCCGGCATCCCCGTCGGCACGCTCGCGATCGGCAAGGCCGGCGCGGTCAACGCCGCCCTTCTCGCCGCCGCCGTCCTGGCGCTCGGCGACGAGGAGATTGCCGACCGCCTCGACGAATGGCGCGCGCGCCAGAGCGCCGCGGTTGCCGAATATCCGATGGACGACCTATGAACGCGAAGACGATCGGCATCATCGGCGGCGGCCAGCTCGGCCGCATGCTGGCCATGGCGGCCGCCCGCCTGAATTTCCGCACCGTCATTCTCGAGCCGCAAATTGACTGTCCCGCAGCTCATGTTGCCAACGAACAGATTGTCGCTGCCTATGACGAGGCGGCAGCACTTGCCGAACTGGCGAAGCGCTGCGATGTCGTGACCTATGAGTTCGAGAACGTGCCCGTGACCGCCGCCGAGGATCTTGCCCTTCAGATAACGGTCTATCCGCCGCCGAAGGCGCTTGAAATGGCCCAGGACCGGCTGATTGAGAAGCGCTTCATCAATGGCTGCGGCATTCCGACGGCCCGTTTCCATGCGGTCGACAGCCAGGACGACCTGGAAAAAGCGCTTGCCGATTTCGGCGGCCAGGGCGTGCTGAAGACGCGGCGCCTCGGCTATGACGGCAAGGGCCAGCGCCTTTATCGCTCCGCCGCCGACAGCCCTGAGGGCGGCTACGCGGCCTTGGGCAGCGTGCCGCTGATTCTGGAGAGTTTCGTATCCTTCGAGCGCGAGGTCTCCATCATCGCCGCCCGCGGCAGCGACGGGAAGGTTGCCTGCTACGACCCGGCCCAGAACGTCCATCGCAACGGCATTCTCCACACCTCCACGCTGCCGGCGAGCATTTCGCAGGATACGGCGAACGCCGCGCGCGACGCTGCGGAGAAAATATTGACGGCGCTCGGCTATGTCGGCGTCATCGGAATCGAATTCTTCGTCCTTGCCGATGGCAGCCTGATCGCCAATGAAATGGCGCCCCGCGTCCACAATTCCGGCCATTGGACGGAAGCCGCCTGCGTCATCTCGCAATTCGAGCAGCATATCCGCGCCGTCGCCGGCCTGCCGCTCGGGAATCCTCGGCGTCATTCGGACTGTGTCATGACCAACCTGATCGGCGACGACATCCTGGCGCTGCCGGAATGGCTGCGCCTTGACGATACGCTCGTGCACCTCTACGGCAAGACCGAAGCCCGGCCGGGCCGCAAGATGGGTCATGTCACACAGCTTCTGCGCTGAGATCAGCGGGAAAAAGCCCTGACATGGTTGACAGGCCGGGTATGACAGGGTATTTGCTCCCCACCCTAAAGAGCGCGCCCTGAGCGCGCTTTTGATTGTTAAAGACCCGGGCGAATGTGACATTCCCCCTCAGAGATCGCGGATCAGAAAAATGAAGATCAAGAATTCGCTCAAGTCGCTCAAGGCGCGCCACCGTGACAACCGTCTCGTCCGCCGCAAGGGCCGTATCTACATCATCAACAAGCTGAACCCGCGCTACAAGGCTCGTCAGGGCTGATATAGTATAGCGCGTGGCTCTGGTCCCATGGATCGGGCCTCAGTTTTAGTTGATCGCATCAAATTTGTTTTTGATCTTCGACATTGGCGGGCTACTATGCCCGCCATGCGCGTTTTTGCTTTGCCATATCTGGCCCTGTCGATTCTTCTTGCTCTGACTGCCTCTGCGCCCCATGCGTTGGCCGATGAGCCAAACCCTGTGGAAAAGCAGAATCCCGGCAACTCCTCCGGCACACTGTCGCCTAAACAGCAGCTCGACAATCTGTTCACTGCGCTGAAGCGGCAACGCGATCCCGATCAGGCAAATCTTATCGCCGAGCAGATCAATGCCGAGTTCAACGATTCCGGCAGCGCCACCGTCAATCTCCTGATGCAATGGGCCGATAAGGCCATTCAGGACAAGCGCAATGCCGCCGCGATGGATTATCTCGATCAGGTGATCGCGCTGAAGCCCGACTATGTCGAAGGCTGGAACCGCCGCGCCACCCTCAATTTCGCCATCGGCGACTATCGCAAGTCGATGGAAGACATCAACCAGGTCCTGCGCATCGAACCGCGCCATTTCGGAGCGCTGGCCGGCATGGCGGCGATGCTGACAGAACGCGGCAACGATGTCCTCGCGCTTAAGGCCTGGGAGCGCTTCCTCGAAGTCTATCCCGCGAATCGATCGGCCCAGGAAGAAGCGGACAAGCTCTCGGAAAAGATTGCCGGCAGCCGCACCTGATTTTTATGCCGTAACCTCCGCTCAAATCAACTTTGGAGGAATGAAACGCCGCAATATCGCGCTATGTTAGGGTCTTAGATATTTGATCCGTGCCGCAATGATCGATTCTCTCCTCCTCGCCATTGTCTTGCTTCTTATCGCCGCTACGGGCTTTTCCGCCTACAAGACCCGCGCCATCGAACAGACCTATCCCAATATCGGCGAATTGACCGATATCGGCGGCTACCGCCTCAATGCCGTGCATCTGCCGCGGCCGATAACCGCCGATCTGCCTGCCTTGGTCTTTATCCATGGCGCCAGCGGCAACCTGCGCGATCAGTTCACGGCGTTCGCGGCATCTTTAGCCGGCCGCGCTGAAATGCTGTTCGTTGACCGCCCGGGCCATGGCTATTCCGAACGCGGGACGGCCGAAAACGCCCTTCCCTCCGGCCAGGCCGATGCCATCGCCAAGCTGATGGACAAACGCGGCATCAAGAGCGCCATCATCATCGGACATTCCTTCGGCGGCGCAATCGCCGCCGCCTTCGGCATGCGGCATCCTGAAAAGACGGAGGGTCTGCTTTTCCTCGCTCCGGCGACTCACCCTTGGCCGGGCGGCGTCGACTGGTACTACACGCTTGCCGCCCTACCCGTTTTCGGCTGGCTCTTCACTCAGCTTTTCGTCATTCCGATCGGCTTGCGCCGAGTCGAAAATGGCACGCTCAGCATCTTCCGCCCGAACGCACGGCCGGCGGATTATATCATGAGGACGGTGCCTGAGCTGGTGCTGCGGCCGCGGACCTTCCGCAACAATGCGATCGACGTGGTCAATCTCTTCGCCTATGTCTCCGCCCATGCGCCGCGCTACCGCGAGATCAAGGCACCCACGGTCATCATCACCGGCGACAGCGACGATATCGTGCTTGAAGAATTGCATTCGCGCGGGCTTGCGCGGGATATCCCCGGCGCCGAACTCGTCACCATCCGCAATCTCGGCCACAAGCCGGATTATGTCGCGACGGATGTCGCGATCGCCGCCATGGAACGGCTGGCAGGCCAGCCGCGTGACCTGTACGAGCTGGCTGCGCAGGCAGAAATCCGCATCGCCAGCCCGACGGAGGAAACCTCGCAGCCTAGCCCTGCAGCTCAGGCCATCACGACATCGTAGCCAGGCACATGCTCGAATATCCGGCTCTGCGGCACCGTCTCGATCGTTTGCCGCACCGCCTGCAGCATGATCGAAGCCAAGCGCTCCGTCGCCGGGCTTGCCTCCGCTTCGGCACGATGCAGCACGAGATCGAGCTTCGGCAAAGCCGGCAGGCCGGCCTCGTCAGGCGTCAATTGCCGCACCTTCTGCGGCAGGCCGAGGGGGGTGCGCAGTGTCAGACCGAGACCCGCCGCCGTTGCAGCCCAAAGCCCCCCGAGGCTCGGGCTGACAAAGGATATCCGCCAGCCGATACCGGCGCGATCGAGCGTCCTCGTGGCAATGTTGCGTAGCAGGCATGGCGCTTCCAGCGAGGCCAGAGGCATGATCTCACCGCTATCGGCGTGCCATTGCACGGCGCTATTGGCCGGACCGACCCAGCAGAGCGGCACCTCGGCTATACGGTCGGTATAAGCGGTGCGGAAACCGTCGCTCCAGGCAAGCGCCAGATCGAGCTTGCCGGATGTCACCCGCTCCACAAGCTCGGCATTGCGCACCACCCGCGCCTCGATGCGCACCTTGGGATGTGCGCGGGCGAAACGGCCCAGGACGTCCGGCAGCAGCGTCTCGCCGAAATCCTCCTGCAAACCTAGCCTCACCCAGCCTTCAAGGTCAGTTCCATGCAGCGCCGTGGCCGCCTCGTCGTTGAGATCCAGCAGCCGCCGTGCGTAGCCAAGCATCGTCTCACCGGCCTCCGTCAGCGCCAGCCCTCGCCCCACCTTGCGGAAGATCGGCGTACCCGCCTGCTCCTCCAGCTTCTTCAACTGGGCGCTGACGGCGGAGGTTGAACGCCCGAGCCGGTCCGCCGCTTTGGCATAGCTGCCAAGATCCACGCCGGTAACGAAACTGCGCAGCACATCGAGATCGAAGATGACTTTCCGCATGGAAAACCGTCCATCTTTTTAGAATTATCAATACCGAATTATCTGATTTTCAGGATGATTATCCGCTGGCATTCTGTGCTCGTCAAGTGACACGGAAACAGGAGCAATCCCATGCCATTCACCCGCATCACCCTTCTGCGCGGCAAGCCGCCGGAATATCTCAAGGTGCTGTCCGACAACTTCCACCGCGCCCTGGCCGAAGCCTTTGAGGTACCGCCGACGGATCGCTTCCAGTCCATTCATCAGCTGGAGCCGCATGAGCTCATTTTCGATCGCACCTATTTCGCCAGCAAGCCGCGTTCGGACGATTACGTCTTCTTCGATGTCACCATCGGCAAGCCGCGGAGTACTGAGGTCAAGAAGACCTTCTATCGCCGCGTCGCCGAGCTTCTTGCCGATGCACCCGGCATTCGTCCCGAAGACATCATGATCACTATCACCACGGCAACTCGCGAAGATTGGTCCTTCTCCGATGGCCGCGCGCAGATGATCGAACAGGGCTGAAAGCCATGCCGCAGACCACATCGACGCAACTGTCCGCCATTCATCGCGCCGGCACGAATATGCAGCCATCGCCCGAGGGTATTGCTACCGCCTCGTTCCTGGTGGAGCCGCTCGTGGAGAACGCCGAAAACGGCGGCCTTACGGCGATGCGCTGCGAACTCGAACCCGGCGTGATGACGCGCTGGCATACGCATCCGCATGGGCAGATCCTCTATGTTCTGTCCGGGGTCGGACTTGCCGAACGCTTTGGCGGCCCTGCCGAGGAGCTGCGTGCCGGCGACTGCATCAGCTTCGCGCCGAACGAACGCCATCGGCACGGCGCGGCGCCGGAGAACGCCTTTGCCTATATCAGCATCCAGGCGGCGCAGGATGGAAGCGCCGTAACCTGGCTGGAGGAATGACCGATGATCGCCATGCAATATAACTTCCCCCTCCCCGCGGATTACGACATGGCGATCATCGATCGCCGTATTCGCGACAAAGGTCCCCTGCTCGACAATCTTCCGGGCCTGAAGTTCAAGGCCTACCTGACGGCAAGAAAGGGCGATGCCGTCACGGGGAGCCGGCAGAACCTTTATTCCCCTTTCTACGTCTGGCATGAAGAAGAGGGCCTGAGCGACTTCGTCTGCGGGCCGGGCTTCGCAGCCCTGACCGAGAGCTTTGGCCGCCCTCAGGTCAACACCTGGGTAGCCTGGCACGCCGAGACGTCTCAGGATATCCGCCGCGCCAAATTCGCGACACGTGAGGTGGTCGCAATCGATGCCGAAACATCGCTTGCCGAACTCCGCGCGAACGAAGCCGAGGCAGCGGCGCAGGCCCTATTGAATGGCGACGCCCTCGCCTCCGTCGCCGCCTTCGAACCGACACATTGGACGCTGGTGCGTTTCCGCCTGCTCGCCCAACCGCAAAAAGATCCGGCCAGATCGGGACTCCAAGTCTACAATGTCGGGCATCTTTCGCTGCCCGGCATCGCCTGAAGTGTCACGGAGACAATCTCCTTGTTTTAAAGGTGAGGTGGGCGCTTTATGGATGGAAAACCTTTTTAAATCAGAAGAGTGATCCCTCCATGGTCGATATTGCAATGATCGAAGCCGCCCGCACTCGCCTCGGCGGTCGGGCGCGGCGCACGCCGCTCCTCTCTTCGCCCTTTCTCGATGAGATCGCCGGACGCCGCCTGTTCGTGAAAGCCGAGTGCCTGCAGCATTCCGGCTCCTTCAAATTCCGCGGCGGCTGGTCGGCAGTCTCCGCGCTGGAGCCGGCCGTGCGCTCAAGAGGCGTTATCGCCTTCTCCTCCGGCAATCATGCCCAGGGCGTGGCGCTGGCAGCCAAGCTGCACGGCATTCCCGCCGTCATCATCATGCCGACCGACGCTCCGAAGCTGAAGATCGCCAACACGCGCGCCTTCGGTGCCGAGGTCGTACTCTATGACCGTATCAAGGAAGATCGCGACGAGATCGGCGCGCGCATTTCCAAGGAGCGTGGCCTGACGCTCATCAAGCCCTTCGATGAGCCGCAGGTGATCGCCGGCCAGGGAACAACCGGGCTGGAAATCGCCGAACAAGCAGCGGAGGAAGGCATCGAGACAGCCGACGTGCTGGTCCCCTGCGGCGGTGGCGGCCTGACTTCGGGGATCGCTCTGGCGCTCGAATCCCGCGCTCCGGCCCTGAGGGCACGCCCATGCGAGCCGGAAAATTTCGACGATACCACCCGCTCGCTTGCCTCGGGCAAGATCGAGCGCAATGCCGCGCTGCAGGGCTCGATCTGCGACGCCATCATCACGCCGCAGCCGGGCAACATCACCTTTCCAATCCTGAAGCGCCTCTGCGGCCCCGGCCTCGTCGTGACGGACGAGCAAGCACAAAAGGCCATGGCGCTCGCCTTCACTCGTTTGAAGATTGTCGTTGAACCGGGCGGCGCCGTCGCGCTCGCCGCAGCGCTCTTTCACGGCAACGACCTCAACGGCGATACCGTGATCGCCGTCACGTCCGGCGGCAACGTCGATCGGGAAGTCTTCGAGGCGGCGCTGAGCCTTTAATTTATGGCTCGGCGATAGAGCGCCAGCGATCCGGCAAGGGCCAAAAGCGCGCCGCCACAGGCGCGCTCGAGCCATTTCGCCCCTTCCGACTTCAGGACACGCACGGCCTGCGAGCCGAACACCGCATAGCCGAACATGATCATGAAATCGAGCGCGGCGAAGATCGCACCGAGCACGATATATTGCTGCATCTGCGGCGCCGAGGGATCGATGAACTGCGGCAGGAAAGCCGAGAAGAAGAGATAGCCCTTCGGGTTGGTGACCGCCACCATGAAACTCTTGAGGCCGATGGAAAAGGCGGTTCCCTTCGACTGGCTCGCGCTCGCCTGTAAGGCGCCGTTTATGCTTCCTTTCGAGCGCAGCATCATGATGCCGAGAAAGGCAAGATAAGCCGCACCCACCCATTTCAGGGCCGAAAACCAGAATTCGGAAGCAGCCAGCAGGGCGCCAAGGCCGATGGCGACGGCGCCGATCAGCACAGCATCGGAAAGAACGGCCCCCACCATGCCCGGCAAGGCGCGCCTGACGCCGAAACGCGAACCATTGGTCAGCGCCAGAAGCACGGTCGGCCCCGGCGTGGCGATACCGATGAAGGAAACGGCGGCAAAGGCAAGCAGCGTGGTGACATGCATGAGGTCTCTCCTCTGGAAGGGAGGAGGGTTGCATGTGGGAAGGTGGTTAGCAAGGGGCTTGGTGGAGGCTTTCAGTCTGCCGCACCTGTGATACCCCTCTGTCCCTGTCGGGACATCTCCCCCACAAGGGGGAGATTGGGGCGGCACCCACGAGCCCCAAGCGCACATTGTATCTACAGAAACTGCAGTGCGCCGGTTCGAAAGGAACGTCGGCAAACTCCAAACGATCTCCCCCTTGTGGGGGAGATTTCACAAAGTGACAGGGGGGGGTGCACACCCTCCACGAACTCAATCGCCGACCATGGCACCTCCAAGGCCCGACAATCACTCCACCAACCCCGCATCCTTGGCCGCCAACGCGCCAATCGCCGACCAGTCCAGCTCCTCGCCGCCATGCGCCAGCAGGTTCAGGAATCGATCGCGCAACAGGCTCGCCAGCGGCAGCGGCACGTTCAGCGCCTCGCCGGCGGCCAATGCCAGGCGGATGTCCTTCTGGCCGAGCGGAGCTGTAAAGCCGGCCGGCTGGAACTTGCGGTCCGCGATCAATCTTCCGTAGGTCTTGTAAACGGGCGCGTTGAACAGCGTGGCGGTCAGGAGATCGAGATAGGCGTGCCTGTCGACGCCGCCCTTCTCGACCAGCGCCATGGCCTCACCGAGTGACTCGATCACCGAAGCGATGAGAAAATTGCCGCTGAGTTTAACGAGGTTGGCGGATTTCGGCTCGTCGCCGAGCACGAAGGTGCGCTGACCAATGGCGTCGAAGAGCGGCGTGACCGATTGAATGGCATCCGGCGCACCCGCCGCAGCAACGAAGAGCTTTGCCGCGGCCGCCGCTTCCGGACGGCCGAAAACGGGTGCGGCAACGAAGCGCTGGCCTGCCGCGGCGTGCTCCTTGGTGAGCCGCTCGGACGTCGCCACGCTGATGGTGCTGGCGGAGATATGAACCGCGCCCTTGCCGAGACTTGCCAGAACGCCGCCATTGCCATGGGCGACCGCCGATAGCGCATCGTCATGCGCGAGCATGGTGAAGACAGCTTCGCCGCCACAGGCTTCCGCCACGGTCGCCGCAACCTTGGCGCCCTCGCCGGCCAAGGCCTCGGCCTTGTCGCGCGAACGATTGTAGACGGTCACCTCATGCCCGGCCTTGATAAGGTTGAGGGCCATGGCGGTGCCCATCTGGCCCAATCCGATAAATCCGACTTTCATTGGCATATCTCCTTCTCAATCCGCCTGCTGGAGGATTGCAGACGTTTCGGCTTCAAGAAAAAACCCGCCGTCTTTGGACAGCGGGTTTCGGATGTTTCAGGATGCTGCCGCGATCGAAATTCGGCAATCACACGCCGGACTGGCCGTCCGAACCGATATAGGCAATGCGCAGCATGTTGGTAGCGCCCGGCGTGCCGAGCGGCACACCGGCCGAAATGATGATGCGGTCGCCTGGCTTGCCGAAGCCTTCTTCGGCAACGATGCGGCAGGCATTGTTGACCATGTCGTCAAGGTCGGTTGCATCATGCGTGACGACGCAATGCATGCCCCAGACGACGGACAGGCGGCGTGCCGTCTGGATGATCGGCGACAGCGCCAGGATCGGAACCTGCGGACGCTCGCGCGAGGCGCGCAGACCGGTAGTGCCGGAGGACGTATAGCAGACGATGGCGGCGAGCTTCAGAGTCTCGGCGATCTGGCGGGCGGCGAGCGAGATCGCGTCGGCGCCAGTTGCCTCAGGCAGGGCGCGCTGGGCATAGATGATGCCCGGATAATGCGGCTCGCGCTCGATCGTGCCGGCAATGGAAGCCATCATGGAAACGGCTTCGACCGGATAGTCGCCGGATGCGGATTCTGCAGAGAGCATGACGGCATCGGCGCCTTCGAAGACGGCGGTCGCGACGTCGGAAACTTCGGCGCGGGTCGGGACCGGCGCGGAGATCATCGATTCCAGCATCTGCGTGGCGACGACCACCGGCTTGCCGGAACGGCGGCAGGCGCGGATCAACTGCTTCTGGATGCCGGGCACGGATTCCAGCGGCATTTCCACGCCGAGGTCGCCGCGCGCCACCATCAGAGCGTCGGAAAGCTCGATGATTTCCTCGATGCGCTCGACGGCCTGCGGCTTCTCGATCTTCGACATCAGCCCAACGCGGCCGTGCGAGATCTTGCGGACTTCCGTCAGATCTTCCGGACGCTGGATGAAGGAAAGAGCGACCCAGTCGACTTCATTGGTGGCGAGAACGGCGTCGAGGTCGTTGCGGTCCTTGTCGGTCAGCGCACCGACGCCGAGCAGCGTATCGGGCAGGCTGACGCCCTTGCGGTCGGAAATCTTGGTGCCCGAAATGACTGTTGTCACGATGCTCTTGCCATCACATTTTTCGGCACGCAGCGCCAGCTTGCCGTCATCGATCAGCAGACGGTGGCCGGGCTGAACCGATTCCAGGATTTCCGGATGCGGCAGGTAGACACGCGTGTTGTCGCCGGGAATATCCTGATTGTCGAGCGTGAAGGTCTGGCCGGGCTTCAGATCGACCTTGCCTTCGGCAAACTTGCCGACGCGCAGCTTGGGACCCTGCAAGTCAGCGAGAATACCGATCGGACGACCACAGCGGCTTTCGACGGCGCGAATGCGCTGGATCAGCGTACGCATCACATCATGGCTGGCGTGGCTCATGTTGATGCGGAAAAGATCCGCCCCCGCCTCGTGAAGCTTCTGGATCATTTCCTCCGTGGAGGAAGCCGGACCGAGCGTTGCGAGGATTTTGACTTTTCGGTTTCGTCTCATCAATTCTGGCTTTCTTGGCTGCCCGAGGGCTCGGAAAGCTGAACCATCCAGCTCGCCTGGCGCCCGGTGTCGTATTCCTTGAATCCCATCTTCTGGTAGCCACGCGCGTAGCAATCCTTGACGCCTGGGATTTTGAATTCATTTTCCGCCACGCACATTTCGACGTCGCCCGTCCAGCGGCCGCCGCGGGCCGCATCTTCTGCGTAGAGATAATAATAGCGGGATTGAAGCGGCCCCTCGATCAAAGTCGCACAGGTATTGGCCGGAATTTGCCACCAGCCCTCCGTCACCCAGCCGTCCTTGGCGCGATAGCCGATGGCAACGCCGACAAGGTTCTGCGTGCCGTTGCACGTTCGGAAATCGGCATGGGCGGCATTCGGCATGAAGAAGAACGGCGCCGCCGCAGCGAGGATGAGGAAGGCGATTCGGGCGAGCGGGCCTGACCGCTTAACGAAACGTGGCGCGACTTGGCTGGACACGGCTTCCAATTGGCTCCCGGTTATTCGTTGTTGCGTCTTCTTGCGCCGCCATCCCATGAATGTCAACGCAACTCTAATCGATTATATTTTCTTCACGGGATGGTGACGGCACCATGCGCCGCTCCTCATCCGATCGAAATTGCGAACCTTGCACCTTCCATCCGCACATGCAATCAGACAAAGAGTTGAAAATTTCAATAACCGACAATCTGCATGACTGATTTCAGACCCTACGAACTCATACCCGGCAATCGTGACAAAGGCATGGTCATTCTCGGCGATCACGCCATGCGGCGCCTGCCCGAGCGCTATGGCAGCCTTGGCCTGCCGGAAGCTGCATTTTCCCGCCACATCGCCTATGACATCGGGATCGAGAGCCTATGCCGCCATCTCTGCGCACGGCTGGACATACCCGGCGTGCTCGGCGGCTTTTCCCGTCTGCTGATCGATCCGAACCGGGGCGAAGATGACCCGACCCTCATCATGAAGATCTCGGATGGCGCGATCATCCCCGGCAATCATCCGATTACTGATGAGGAATGGAACTATCGTATAGAAGCCTTCCACCGGCCTTATCACCAAGCGGTGGATGGTACGATTTCTGCGGTGGCGGAAGCCAGCGGCAAGGCGCCCCTGGTTTTCTCGATGCACTCCTTCACGCCAGCGTGGAAGGGTATGCCGCGACCCTGGCATGCCAGCGTGCTCTGGGATAGCGACGACCGTGCCGTCGTGCCGCTTCTTGCAAAGCTCGGCGCCGATACCGATCTCGTTATCGGAGACAATGAGCCCTATGACGGTGCATTGCGCAACGACACCATGTTCCGCCATTGCATGATGAAGGGCATTGCGCATGCGCTGCTGGAGGTCCGGCAGGATCTGATCGGCGACGAGGCCGGCATTGTCGAATGGGCAGATCGCCTGGCACCGATCTTCACAGAGATCAATACCGATGCGGCGCTCCATGAATATAAGCGGTATCCTTCGCGCACCGGCCCTTATGAGGCGTAAGCCGGCAGGCGAATTGAGGAGAAAGAGATGATGACGCTCACCAAGGAACAAGAGACCCAACTAGAGGCCGCTGCTTTCCGCCGCCTCGTTGCGCATCTGCGCGAACGCAGCGACGTTCAGAATATCGATCTGATGAATCTTGCCGGCTTCTGCCGCAACTGCCTCTCCAACTGGTATCGCGAAGCGGCCGAAGAGGCCGGGCTGCCCGTCAGCAAGGATGAGTCCCGGGAAATGATCTACGGCATGCCCTACGAGGATTGGAAGAACCTGCATCAGAAAGAAGCCTCGCCTGTGCAAAAAGCCGCTTTCGAGCAGAACAAGCCGAAAGATTAACGCTCCCTTCACCAATTCGGCTTGACCTTGCGCGCCATTCGCGGCACGTCAACTGCCCGATCGAATTCGAAATCCCGCGCAAGCCCCGAAGCGATGTGCCCCTATCGGTGACCGACCGATCTCATCCGCGACCGGCTGCAAGCGACCCTTGAGACCCTTTAGGAGAAGTGCATGGAAGAGAACAGCGTCGAGAACGTGGCCGCGGCGGAACTGCGTCAATTCATCGAGCGCATCGAGCGCCTCGAAGAAGAAAAGGCCGCCATCCAGTCCGACATCAAGGACGTCATGGGCGAAGCCAAGGGCCGCGGCTACGACACCAAGGCGATCCGCACCATCATTCGCCTTCGCAAGAAGGACGCAAACGAACGCCTGGAAGAAGAATCCATCCTGCAGACCTACATGGCCGCACTCGGCATGGAATGATCGAGGCTTCTCAAGCTCGCAGAACGATCAGGAGCCGGTTTGCCGGCTCCTTCCTTTTGAGGGTCACTCGGCGAAAAGGCGATGGATCAATTCGGCGGCACTTCCCTGCCAAAGCTCGCCCTTGCCCGTCCCCGACCATAGGGATAGGAAATCCGGCAATCCCTTCGCCGTCGATGCACCGCGTATGTCCCGCGTGAACTTGTTTTGTGCCGGAAAGGGAAGAATGGCGGCCGGTTTTCCATCCATCTCATTCATGAAGCGATTTTCGATGCCGCGCGCGAAACGGCCTGAGAAGGCGCGTGTCGTCCGCGTCTTCCGCTCCGGCGTTTCGAGCAGCTTCTTGCGATAGGGCGCCGATGTTCCGGCTTCCGCGCAGGCAAGGAAGGCCGTGCCCATCTGGACGGCCTGCGCGCCCGCCTGCAGCGCCGCCTGGATATCGCTGGGGGTCATGATGCCGCCGGCCGCGATCAGCGGCACGCGAATGGTGCCAACACATTGCGCTAGGAGATCGCGCATCCCGATTTCCGGATCTTCTGCCGTGGCGTTGAAAATGCCGCGATGACCGCCCGCTTCGAAGCCTTGCAGCACGATCGCATCCACGCCGCTCTCTTCCAGCGCCCTCGCCTCTTCGAGAGCCGTCGCCGTGCCGATCAGCGGGATACCGGCCTTTTTCGCCTCTCGTACATGGTCCGCCGGCAACAGGCCGAAGACGAAGCTGAAACAAGCCGGTTTGATACGCAAAACAGCTTCGAACTGCCCATCGAAATCCTCTTCATAGGGAGGAGAAAGCTGCGGCGAAGGCAGTTCCAGCTCCTGGCGATATCGTGCGGTCGCCGCCGCCGCGCGCTCGACCCGATCGGTGGCGACCTCCGGGATCGAATGCGGAATGAACAGATTGATCGAAAAGGGCTTATCGGTTTGTTGACGCACCTGAGCTGCAAAGGTTTCGATGGCCGCGGCGCTCAAATAGGCGCCGCCCGCGGCGCCGAGCGCGCCCGCAGCCGAAGCCGCCGCCACCAGCTCCACCGACGTAGGGCCGCCCGCCATCGGCGCGACGATCAACGGATGCTTCAAACCGAGCTGTTGAAAAAGATTGCTATCGATAGGGGCAGACATGTCCGGCTTCCTTTCAGAAAGGTCTGTTCAGGTCTCCATGCA
Source organism: Rhizobium sp. JAB6 (assembly GCF_003024605.1). Taxonomy (GTDB): domain Bacteria; phylum Pseudomonadota; class Alphaproteobacteria; order Rhizobiales; family Rhizobiaceae; genus Rhizobium. Next base: position 1,056,858 of record NZ_PYJQ01000009.1, read on the forward strand.
ACATAGGTGCCGCAAGGCGGCTTCCCAAGCATAAGCTTGAGGAAATTACGGGTCCATCAGCTCCGCCTGAGCGCCTCGGTGCGAGCCTCGATGGCCGCAACCACCGATATCATGTCGAGCCGGCCATTGCCGAGTTCGACGCTTTCCCCGTAGAGAGTACGGCAGAGATCGAGAACAGGCGATGCCATATTCGCGGCGCGGGCCGCCACCGAGATCAGCTTCGTGCTGTTGAACGCATCGGCTGTCGCCGCTTGCACTGAAAAATCCCGCGCTACAAGCTTCGGAATTTTCACCCGCGTCAGATCGCTGGCAATGGGGCCGGCATCGATGGCAGCCTGAAACGTTTGGAGATCGAGCCCGTTGCTCTCGGCAAAATGCGCGGCTTCGGCAAGGCCGGCGAGCATCGTGCAGAGATAGAGGTTGACGGCCAGTTTCATGAGCAGCGCATTGCCGACCGGACCGCACAAAATCGTTTCGCGGCACATAGGCGCAAGCAGCGGCCGCACCTCGGCAACCGTCTCCGCATCCCCGCCGAGCAGAGCGACGAGTTGTGCCGTCTCGGCGGGCTTGCGCGAGCCCGAAATTGGAGCTTCGACATAGCGCCCGCCGACAGCGAGAATATCGGCGGCTAGCCCGCGCGAATAGTCGGGCGGATTGGATCCCATCGACACGACGATGCGCCCGGACACCAGCTTGGCAAAGTCCGCAGTCCCGCGCCGCAGCACCTCGTCCAGTACCGTTTGGTTGACAAGCATCAGGATGACGATGCGGGCGCGTTTGAACACCTCCTCGACACTTGCAGCAACCGCTGCGCCCGCCTGCCGCAGCGGATCGGCCGCTGTCGGCGATCGGTTCCACACGACAAGCCTGGTGCCGGCCTTCGCGAGATTAAGAGCCATCGGCTGGCCCATGACGCCGAGACCGACAAAACCTATCTCCTCGCCCGGCACCGCGCCGGGACGTTCGCTGACGCTGGTCATCATAACAACTCCGATGGTTCGGGTGACTATGCGAACTCTGATGTCAGAAGCCGGCGGGAGAGCTCATATGCCTTCCCGCCGGATATGGGTTCATGGTTCGTTTAGAACAGGCGATCCAGCCACTCGTTCTTGTCCGGCGCGCGGCCGAACTGGATGTCGGTCAGCGCTGCTTTCAGGCGCTGTGTCGTAGCGCCGGCATTGCCGTCGCCGATGGTGAAGCTGTGCTTGCGGCCCTTCACCTTGCCGATCGGCGTCACGACAGCCGCCGTGCCGCAGGCGAAGGATTCGCGCAGGCGCCCGCTCTCCGCATCCGCCTGCCACTGCTCGATCGAATAGGGCTCCTCACGCACCGTCAGGCCCATGTCGCGGCCAAGCTTGATCAGCGAATCGCGGGTGATGCCCGGCAGGATCGTGCCGGTGAGCGGCGGCGTCTGCAGCGATCCGTCGTCGAAGACAAAGAAGACGTTCATGCCGCCAAGCTCTTCGATCCAGCGCTTTTCGACGGCATCGAGGAAGACGACCTGATCGCAGCCCTCGCGCTGGCCCTCTGCCAATGCGGCAAGGCTTGCGGCATAGTTGCCGCCGCACTTGGCCGCACCCGTGCCGCCAGGCGCGGCGCGGGTGAAATTTTCGGAGACCCAGAGCGTGACGGCCGATCCGCCGCCCTTGAAAAAGGAGGCGACCGGGGAAGCAATGACGCAATAAATATATTCTGCCGACGGCTTTGTGCCGAGAGCGACTTCCGTACCGATCAGGAACGGCCGGAGATAGAGCGAAGCCCCTTCCGCAGTCGGGATCCATTCGCGCTCGATTCTGACCAGTTCGCGGACGGATTGGACAAAGAGTTCTTCCGGCAAGCGCGGCATCGCCAGCCGTTCGGCCGAATTCTGGAAACGGCGCGCATTGGCGCTCGGGCGGAAAAGCGCCGCCCCGCCGTCAGGCAGGTGATAGGCCTTCATGCCTTCGAAGATTTCCTGGGCATAATGAAGCACCACGGTAGCCGGATCGAGAGCAAGTGCCTTGCGCGGCTCGATCTTGGCGCTGTGCCAGCCGCGATCCTGCGAATAGCGGATCGTCACCATGTGATCGGTGAAGATGCGGCCGAAGCCCGGGTTCTGCAGCAGCGCTTCCCGCTCGCTCGCCGTCGCTGGATTGGGATTTTTCTGGATGTCGAAGGTTAATTTTTCGCCGGTGCTCATGGCTCCTCCAATGCTTCTTTGCCGCGGCATTCGCCGCCCATCTCCCGAAGAATGGTGTAAATCAAATCGGGTGGTATTTGATTGCGTTTACGCCTGTTCTCACGCAAGTTTAAGAGCGATTTGCATAAAATTACGAGGCCAATCGCGATTTCTTGCCGGCAGGTTGGTTATCTATCTCGTCGGCCTTCCGTCAGAGGGCTTCCGCAACGGCTTCGGCGGCGGCAGCACCGGTTTCATACGCGCCGTGCGCGGTAGAATAGCGCGTCTTCGAGCAGGCTTCCCCGGCGAAGAACAAGCGTTTATCGAGGGGAGCGGCGAGGACGCCGCGCAGATCGGACGCACCGGGCGTCGCATAGGAATAAGAACCGCCGAAGAAGGGCTCTCCCGCCCAGGCGGATGCCGCCAGCGGCGATAGCGTCTTGCCGATATCGGCGCCGAAGACGCGCTTCAGTTGTTCCACCGAAAAATCAAACATCGCATCCACGCCCTGCCGCTCCAGATCGAACGCAAGGTCGGCGGCGAAATAGGCCTCGATAACCGGCGCACCGAACGGCTTCAGCTGATAGGCGCCCGTCCGGCGGCTATGCAGCGATCCCATCACATGCGTATCCTCCGGAAACATCGCTGGTTCAGCAACGCGAAGGAAAAGCTTGTTTGCCAAGCCGAGCGGCAGGCGGGCCGCCGCGTCGATCTTCTCCGGCAAAGGCGGCCAGAAGGCGATTCGTTCTGCCGCAAGCACATTGGTGGAAACCGTGACGACGACGGCCTTCGCCCGCAGCTCGCCCTTGCCTGTCGAAAGCACGATACGGCCGGCGCCGCTGTGGTCGATACGGCTGACTTCGGCGCCGAGAACGGTCGGCACCGGCAGGCCGTAGGTGGCGACCAATGTGCCGTAGCCCTGCCGCACGCGCCAGTCGGGACCAGGGCCGGGATCATAGCGGCCAAGGTCGATCACCGAGGACTTGTCCAGCTCTCCCCCGGTCATGAAGGCGCCGACAGCGTAAATCCTTTCATTCCACGGATCATTCGGAGACAGCATGGCCGAGAGATCGGCGTCTGCATCGCCCTCATAATCATAGACGCGCGCAAAGAAGGCGTTGACGGCTGCAGCCGCAGCTTTTGCATCGGGATCGCTCTGTTCGAGCCGATGGCCGCCGTCGCTCCAGGGTGCAGGCGTGCGATCGACGGTCAGACCCACTTCCCCGGCAATCTCTGTCCAGGCGTTGGTCCGCGCGCCATGCAGCCAGCCGCAGCCGAGATCGAGCGCGGCGGCATCGGCCCCGAACGGATGGATCGAGCGGGCCCGGCCGCCCACGCGGTCGGAGGCCTCGAGCAAGAGGATCGAGAGATCCGGCCGAAGCAATTGCAATTGCCGGGCTGCGGCCACACCGGCTGCGCCGGCGCCGATCACGGCAACGTCGACCTCGCCGCCTTTCCAGGATTCGATGGGCATTCCAATTCCTTTTCGCCCGGGCATCGGAGAGTGATCCAGCCGCGCGACTTGGTGATGAGGCTCGCCAATCCGCCAACGCGAACCCTTGCGACCATCTGTAGCCGACCACGGCGCGGCCTGTAAACGGGCGCCGCGATGGGCATACCAAATTGCCGCATTGAGCCGAAATGACGAATGTCGTACGTGCTTCATCGAGGCACATAATGAGGACGATCGTGCGGAAACGGACTTCGGAACGACACTTTCGGCCGCGAAGCACAGCATGGGAGGCGACCTTGCCGACACAGCTCAATAAGACCGCAACCGCACGCCGCAGCTTTTTCAAACCGCGTCCGGAAACACCGATGTTCACCAAGGAGTGGTCCATCCCCGCGATCCTCACCATCTTCTTGCTCGGCGTCTGCGGTCTGATCGCCTATTTCACCTGGACCCTCATGCCGCCGGCAACAGCGCAGATCCATGTGGGTGGACCTACCACGCTCAGCGACAGCAATGCTCATCCGATTGCCGATCCGGCGCCGAAAAAGCAGCCATAGCCGCCGATGAGGCATGAGAAGATCAAGATGCGTGGACGGTGATCGACCAGGACCGAGGTGGTCGGGGCAGGCGCGGTACTTTCCACCGCCGTCCATAAGATCGACGGCAGTTCCAGCTTTACTGTCGGACGGTGATCGAAGGGCCGGCTAGCCGACGACGCATTTCTTGACGAAATGCAGCCAGCTGTCGTTGCGCCGGATGGTTGCGCGCGGCAGGCCGAACGGATCGTCGCCTGAGCGCGCCCGGCCCCGTCGCGTCGTCGTTGCTGCGCTGTAACCGGCTTCATAGGCAAGCACACGGTCGAGCGGCGTTTCGTCGCCATAGGGAAAGCAGAAGGACGAAATCCCCTCGTCCAACAGGTCTTCGAGCAGATCGCGCGAATGCGTGATCTGCCGGCGCGCCTCCTCCATCGGCAATTGTGGCAGGCGAACGTGATCGAGGGTGTGCGATCCCACCTCATGCCCCAGGCTGTGCCAGTGTCGCAACTGCTCGACCGACATGCAGGGCGCCTGTGCAACGCCGAGGGGGAGATCCCAGATATTGCTGCCTCCGATCTGGTTCGCCACGACGAAATTCGTGGCGGTAAAGCCGAACTCCTGCAGCACCGGCAAGGCGTTCTCATAGACATTGGCATAGCTGTCGTCGAAGGTGATGGCAGCGACTTTGCCGGCCTTCTCGCCGCGGATGTATGGCATTGCTTCACGCAGCGCCATGCCGTGGATTCCCAGCCTTTTCAGCCATTCCATCTGACGGCGGAAGGCTTCCGGATGGACAACCATGCTTCTGAACGGCGCCTTGCGCGACGGCGGCACCGCAATCTGATGATACGCGAGGATCGGAACGGCCACGATGGATGTCTCAGATGAAGCGGCGCGAGCGGAGCGCGATCTTGGCACGATAGAGCGGCCGCAACACCTCTCTGGAGAGAGTCTGCGTCAATGTCTTGCGGCTTTTGATCGTGCTGCCGCCGAGCTGGGGAGAAATTTCCCGCACACCGCCTGGCAGGACCGCGAGGGGCGACACGCGGGTAAACCAGCTCATCTGAACGGTGGTATCCACGGGCCTGTCGAAGACGGAGGTCGCTTCCAGCAGGCGAATAGCGGCGTCGCGGCTGACAAGCTGCGCCACCATGCCAAGTCCTATCCGCGTCGGCTGAATGACATTGGTCGCTCCCTGGGAGAGCACGCATTTGCCATGCTCCTTGCCCATACGAAACGGGAAGCGGATGAAAGAACCCGGCTTCAGGCAGGCCTTGGCGGCGGCGAAAGCGGCATGGAACGCATCGTCGATCTCGACATCGTCCTCAAAGACGAGACCGGCATCGATGCCTTGCTCGACGATGGCGGACCAAGCCTTGCGGTGCGACAGAAAGCAGGCAATCTCGCCCGCGCTCATCGCAAACGGATAATATGGCTTCTGCAGCCGAGGACGGTAGACGTTATCGATCTCGGCGGCACTCAGGGTGCGGCCATCGACTGCCTCGACGATCTCGCTTTGCACCGGAAGCTTTGCGGCAAGCCTTTCGACCTGAGGCATACGATCGCGGGCGCGAGCCAGATGGATGATGAAGCCACGAATGACCGGCTGGCCCGGCGCGTCCGGAACAACACCGACCGGATTGGACGCAGGAGCGAACTCGAATCCCGTATGAGATCTTTCGAGCGGCATCGCCGAAGACGGGTTGAATTCGTGGGCTTGCATGAATGGATACCTCGAGGTCATATTCCGCGAGGCTCTAGCAACCCTGAATGAAAGCGAGCTTAGGCAAACCTGAGCCGAAACTGAAAATGGTTGTTTTCAAGTGATCTAAACAACTGAAGGAAGGCTAGAGCATGTCACGCAAATGTGGACAGCGGTTTTGCCACGACGGCATGCGCAAAAGTGTGGGAAGCGAATCTGAAGGATCGCGACACACTTAAACGATCATGCCGATACGGCCGCTCGCGACCTTGTCTTCCACCCAGCGGCGCTCATCCAGCCAGGCATGGCGCCTCCAGCCTTCCCAGCTGAAGCCGCACAGCTTCACGTCCCATTCGTCGGCAGGCAATCGTGACAGGGCATATCGAATGCCGAAGAAGCCGGTGCTCGGGAAGAGCTGGTGCATCCGGCATTGGTTCACGCCGAGTTCCTTGCAGCCTTCGATGTAGAACTGCGGCGGCATGATGCGGATTTCCTTGCCGGCCGCGCCGACCAATTCGATCGTCCGCATCGTCCAATCGCTCCTCCTACCCTTGAGGCGCGAGAGAAGATTGGGCTTGGGGTGATATCTGCGGATGATATCGGGATGATAGGCCAGCACGACCTCTTTAGCGGCAATGAAAGTCGGACTTGTCAGAAAGGCAGGGTCCGTCAATCGACGCTGCATCGGCTTGCTGGAAGCCGCAAGCATGAGAATATCGGTGCGTGATCCGCTCATCCCGATCGAGGCTTTCGGCTCGTTGAAGCGCATTGCGAATTCCGCATTGTCCACGACCTCGGAAAGGTCGCGGTCCAGCTTGCCATTGCCGATGATAATTGCCGTCTTGCGGGTCAAATATGGACATCCACCAGGTCTAAAACCGCCGACCTAACGAAGCCAAATGAAGCGAAACTGAATGACGGTCAGGCAAGGATACATAATTCCTGACACGAACCTGAAAGCCGTCGCGATGTCACCCGCAAGCAACAGCAGTGCCTGAGAATCGAACTTCAGCTCAGATTTATCGACAGCTTGCGAGCGCGCAAGCCCGATTGCGACCTCGAAGGGATGATCTCCTGCCGAATCAAAAAGGAGCCCAAACGGGCTCCCCGAAGCGATGACGATGCGCCTCGCCTATTCGACTGAATTGAACTTCTTCACCTGAAGGAAATTCACTGCCGTTCCGCTGAAGCGTTCGGGATCGATCGATGCCGTCTGCATCTTGAAACCGTCGGTGTAAACGGCAGTCGGCTGCGCCCGGAGCGTCGGGCTCACGAAGCGCGGCGCCTTGACAGGACGGTTCACGATCTCGACCCGAGCCTTCGCGATCGCCCATTGCGAGATCATTTTCTCCGTCAGCGTCGGCGCGGTCGTCACCGTTGCTCGGCCTGAATCGGCCACAACGGCGTCCTGCTTGTTCGGCCGACCGCCCTTGGTGGCAATACCGGCGGCAATCGGACGTTCCTGAGGTGTCGTCGGCTCGAAACCGTCGTTGAAGCGACGGCTGCTGGCCTTCACCTCGTTACGAACCGGCGCAAGCGCGGCAACCTGCATCGGCATTTGCTGAGCCGGCCTCTGCTGCGGCAGGACGGCAGCAATTGCCTGCGCCGCATCGTTACCGGAGGTCAGACCATTGCCTGCCGGGGGCAGCTCATCCTTGGACGCAAGATTGTTGGATGGCTGGGTCACCGCAACCGCATTGTTGGTATCCGATCGATCCGGACGGCTTTGCTCCAGAGCCGCAATGACCGAAGGCGAAAGCGCGCCTGCATCGGCCTGGTCGTCGGCAGCCTCCTGATCGGCATCGGCTGATGCCAGCAGGCTTTCGGCCAATTCCGGACGTTGCGCCGGCACCGGAACGGCCGCCAGCTGGCCTTTCATGTCAGCCTCTGCCGATGCAACTTCGGCATCGCCAGGCGAGCGTCGATCCAGCAAGGACGGCACGGGCACATGATAAGAGCGAAGATCGGCATATTGCGGCTGATCTCCCGTATCCGGCATGGCGGCGGCAAGCGCATCCTGAGCAGCGCTACGAGACGGCGAGACGAGAGCGGAAGCAACATCGCTGCCGGCAGGCTGATTGCCGAAGGCCGGGCGAACCTGCGGAACGGGCGCGTTTACGCTGGCGACCTGAACCTGGGCTGGAGCTGCGCTATCGTCGCCATCATCGCTGGCGGCCGGAGCCGGCTGGCCTTTGCGAGCAGCCGAAGCGACGGCCACCGGTGCCGCCGTCGTCCCGGTATCTGCGTTATCCTCTTCCTCATCCGCACCGCCGCCTCCGAACAGACGGGCAAAGAAGCCACGGCGCGGCGAAGAGGAGCTGGCGATCTGGATATCGTCGGAGGACATGCGGCGCTTGTAATCGGCGACCGCCTGCTGATAGCCCGGCAGCGGCCGGCCATCGGCTGGGATATGCATGGTCTTACCATCCGGAAAGAGGCGGACGAGATCCTGGCGATCCATGCGCGGCCATGCGCGCACGCCGCCCACATCCATATGGACGAAAGGCGAACCCGAAGTCGGATAATAGCCGACACCGCCCACCTGCAGCTTCATGCCGATTTCACGCAGCTTGGAAAGCTTGACGTCCGGGAGATAGAAATCCATCGCGTTGCCGAGCATGTGCTGGCTCTTCTTGGCAACGCCGGTGTGGGCCGAACGCGTGCGCAGCATCTCGTTAGTGCCGGGCGAACGGAAACCGCAGATCACGTAGATGAATTCGTGCGAACCGCTTTCGCGGTAAACTTCCCAGATCAGATCGAACAGGCGCGGGTTCATCTTGGTGGGCTGATTCTTGCGCCAGTCGCGCAGGATGCGGTTCAGCTTCTCCAGGCCGTCCGGATCGAACTTGCCGTTGCGCTTGTAGGTGATGACGGCCTTTTCGCCGGTGTGAACGTAATAGATCTTCAGGCTGCGGGTTTCACCACCAGCCTGCGAGGGAGTGCCGACGAAAACAGGAGTAGAAACGGCCAAAGCAAGGAGGCCAATGGCTGCAACCTTGGCCACCTTGCTAAATAGGTGAGAGCACGCAGAATGCCAGCTCAAGCTATTAGGCTTGGTATTTGCACTCAAATTCGGCAATTCGATCCCCGTCCGACAGACAATGTCGCATCGTGTTCCAAATGGCTGTCAATTGCGGTGACACGATGGCAAAAATGCCACACATAGTCGCCCCCTTCATACATGGTGAACGATGCACTAACAAGTGCTTTACGACGGGTAACAAAATATGCTTGCCTAAACGTTAAGCTTTTCCTCATGCCGCGCTTTTTTGCGGATCATCCGGGTCGATGCCATAGTCCTTCAACTTGCGATAGAGCGTTGAGCGGCCGATACCGAGCTTCCTGGCCACCTGACTCATCTGTCCGCGGTAGAATTTGAGGGCAAATCGGATCAATTCCTCCTCGACATCCGCCAGCTTTCTCACGTCGCCTAAAGTGTTCGTGCTGACGATGACGTTGTCGGAAGCACCGGCCGGGGCCTCGGCAGAAACAAGCGGAGGAGTTGCAGCTGACCCCTGCGAAACCTCGTAAGGGATCCGTTCGCTTCTTTCAGCCGCGATAGCATCCGCAGAAGAGATATGCGAATTGTCCACAACCAGGGTCGGATGCTCGGCGGCAAAATAACCCGGCAGCTGCGCGGCGATCTGCGGAAAATCCCTATCAAGCAGTTCCGGCCCTTCCGACAGGACGACCGCGCGGAAGATCGCGTTTTCGAGCTGGCGGATGTTGCCCGGCCAGTCATAGGCCGTCAGCAATGCAAGAGCATCCTTGCTGATACCGAGCGGGCGATCGAGCTTCTGTTCCAGTGCGAACCGGTCGACAAAAGCGCGCGCCAGATGCGGGATATCCTCCTTACGGCGGCGCAGGGCCGGCATGGTGATCGGGAAGACGTTGAGGCGATAATAGAGATCCTCGCGGAATCGCCCTGCCTTGACCTCTTCGATCAGATCCTTGTTGGTGGCCGAAATCAGCCGGACATTGACCTTCTGCGCGACACGTGCGCCGACGGTCTCGATTTCGCCCTGCTGCACGGCGCGCAAAAGCTTGACCTGGACCTCCAGCGGCAGATCGCCGATCTCGTCGAGAAATAGCGTGCCGCCATCGGCTTCCATAAACTTGCCGACATGGCGTTCGGTCGCACCCGTGAACGCGCCCTTTTCGTGTCCGAAAAGGATGCTTTCGACGAGATTGTGCGGGATCGCACCGCAGTTGACGGTCACGAACGGCTTGCCGGCACGATCGCTGGCGGCCTGGATGGCGCGGGCCACCAGTTCCTTGCCGACGCCCGATTCGCCCTCCAGAACCACCGGAATGTTCGATTGCGCCGCCCGATGGGCGAGATCGATCACGCGCATCATCGCCGGGCTTGCCGAGACGATGTCGTCGAAGGTGATGCTGCTCGAGCGCGATTTGCGTCCGGCACGAGCCTTCGCCTCGCGCTGGTCGAGCTTCAGGGCGTTGGCGATCGACGCGGCGATGCGCTCCGGCGACACGGGCTTGACGACGAAATCGAAGGCGCCGGCGCGCATAGCCTGCACCACGGTATCGATGCCACCCTGCCCTGTCTGCACGATGACGGGCAGGTCTATGCCCATATCGTTCAGCGCGCCCAAGAACTCGAGGCCGTTCATTTCCGGCATCATGAGATCGAGCACGATCACGTTGATCTGATCGTTGCCACGCTTCAGGAACTCTAGGCCGAGACGGCCATTTTCTGCCAAATGGGCAACGTGTCCGTGCCGCTCGATGGCATTCTTCAGCAGACGGCGTTGAATCGGATCATCCTCGACAACGAGAATCTGCGCGCCCCCCTTGGCGCTATTGTAAACGGTCATTGGTGCCTCACTTCATGCGAAACCTGACACGAACATTCGCAGAAAGGCTTGAACATGAAGTTTTGCCAAATCATCGCATTTTAATCATTATGACGAATATAAAATTGCTTATGATTCAACCGCCGATGCAGGGAAATCAGGCCTTGCGGCGGCCTATCCAGCCGACTAGACACGAACGGATCGGACGATCCGAAAAATAAAAGCAGAGGAAATATCGCCCATGAGCCCGACCTCGCTCCGCCACTCCCTTAACTTCTCCGCAAGCCCGGCCGCCGGCCAGGCGCTCGGCGAGCTGCCCGCCTGGAAGCTCAGCGATCTCTATCCATCCGCGACTTCGCCGGAATTCCTTGGAGACATCGAAAAGGCCGGCAAAATGGCGATTGCCTTCGAGGAAAAATGGAAGGGCAAGCTTACCGAAGCTGCCGCCAAATCCGGTGACGCCGGCATTGGCGCCGCCATCAAGGAGTATGAGGCGCTCGACGATATCATGGGCCGGCTCGGCTCCTATGCCGGGCTCACTTATTTCTCCAACACCATCGATCCGGCCAACGGCAAACTCTATGGCGACGTTCAGGCGAAGCTGACGGACTACGCCGCACATCTGTTGTTCTTCCCGCTGGAACTGAACCGCATCGACGACGCTGTCATGGATGCCTGCATGGCGAACGACGCCATCGCCGGTCACTACCGCCCGTGGATCGTCGACCTGCGCCAGGACAAGCCGCATCAGCTCGACGACAAGCTCGAGCAACTGTTCCTTGAAAAGTCGATGACGAGCGCTGCCGCCCTCAACCGGCTGTTCGACGAAACGATGGCGGAACTGCGCTTCGAGATCGACGGCGAGAAGCAGCCGCTGGAGGTCGCCCTGAACATGCTGCAGGAGCAGGACCCCGAAGTGCGCCGCAAGGCCGCAATCGCGCTTGCCGAAACCTTCAAGGCGAACCTGCGCACCTTCACGCTGATCACCAATACGCTTGCAAAGGATAAGGAAATTTCCGACCGTTGGCGCGGCTTCGAGGATATTGCCGATAGCAGGCATCTCGCCAATCGCGTCGAGCGCGAGGTCGTCGACGCCTTGGCGGCTGCCGTGCGCGACGCCTATCCGCGCCTCTCGCACCGTTATTACAAGATGAAGGCCAAGTGGCTCGGCATGGACCGGATGAATTTCTGGGACCGCAACGCGCCGCTGCCGGAAACGCCCAATGCGCTGATCCCCTGGAAGGACGCCAGGGAAACGGTTCTTTCCGCCTACGGCAATTTCGCGCCGGAAATGGCCGCCATTGCCAAGCGCTTCTTCGATGAGGAATGGATCGATGCGCCGGTGCGCCCCGGCAAAGCGCCGGGCGCATTCGCGCACCCGACCGTCCCGTCGGCCCATCCCTATGTCCTCGTCAATTACATGGGCAAGCCGCGCGATGTCATGACGCTGGCCCACGAACTCGGCCATGGCGTGCATCAGGTGCTGGCCGGCGGCCAGGGCGCGCTGATGTGCCAGACGCCGCTGACATTGGCCGAAACGGCGTCCGTTTTCGGCGAGATGCTGACCTTCCGCGCGCTGCTCGACAAGACCACCGACAAGCGCGAGCGCAAGGCGATGCTCGCCCAGAAGGTCGAGGACATGATCAATACGGTCGTGCGCCAGATCGCCTTCTATGAATTCGAGCGCAAGGTGCATACCGCCCGCAAGAATGGTGAGCTGACATCTGAGAATATCGGCGAGCTGTGGCTCTCCGTGCAGGAGGAGAGCCTGGGCCCGGCGATCAAGATCTCCGAGGGCTACGAGACCTACTGGGCCTATATCCCCCATTTCATCCACTCGCCCTTCTACGTCTATGCCTATGCCTTTGGCGATTGCCTAGTGAACTCGCTCTATGCCGTCTACCGCAACGCCGAAAAAGGCTTCCAGGAAAAGTATTTCGAGCTCCTGAAGGCCGGCGGCACCAAGCATCACTCCGAACTCCTGAAGCCTTTCGGCCTCGACGCAACCGATCCGTCGTTCTGGAGCAAGGGCTTGTCGATGATCGAAGGGCTGATCGACGAGCTGGAAGCGTTAGATAAGAACTGAGCTGAAGAGAAGCAGGACAGGCGCGTCTGCCATTGCTGCAGCTTTCTGCATGCCCCTCACCCTAGCCCTCTTCCCGCTTGCGGGGAGAGGGGACTGGCTCAGCATTCACCGCATCGTTCTTTGCAGACGACGGTGTAGCAGCTGCGGTAACTCCCTCTCCCCGCATTGACGGGGAGAGGGTTGGGGTGAGGGGCCAGGCACGGAAGTTGCGGCAATGGCGGACGTACCTGACAATCGACATAACAACGACCCGATAGACACCCGCGCATGGCCGACGCCATACCCTACGTCCTCTTCAGGGACGACAGCACAGGACAGGTGATGCTCTTTGCCGAACCGGCCGAGATCATTACGGCCCATACGCGCGGGCAATTCTTCGATACCCTCCATCGAATGGAAGATGCCAGGCAACGGGGACAGTGGCTCGCCGGCTATATCGCCTATGAGGCCGGCCATCTCTTCGAGGAAAAACTCGCGCCCTTCGCCGAGGAAAACAGGGAAACGCCTCTGCTTTGCTTTGGCGTTTTCGATGCCCCGGCGGCGGATGATCATCCGGTTGCTCAGCCCGCGCAGCGCCCGGAAAACCAGGAATTTCTCACAGAGCCGAAAGCGGCCTGGAATTTCGAGACCTATCAGGAGCGCTTCGACAGGCTGCACCAGCATCTGCGCCTCGGCAACTGCTATCAGGCAAACCTCACCATGCCGATCCATGCCCGCTGGAACGGCGATCCCCGCGCCGCCTTCTGGTCGCTGATCGAACGGCAGCCGGTGAAATACGGCGCGCTCGTCGATCTCGGCGGCCCGATCATCCTGTCGCGCTCGCCGGAGCTTTTCTTCCGCACGGACAGGGACGGCTGGATCGAGACGCATCCGATGAAGGGCACGGCCAAGCGGGGCGTGAATGCTGCCGAAGATGAAGTTATCATCGCCGCCATGCTCGCCGACGAGAAGACGCAGGCCGAAAACCGCATGATCGTCGACTTGCTTCGCAACGATATCTCGCGCATCACCGAAGTCGGCACGCTGGATGTCCCAAAGCTCTTCGAGATCGAGACCTATCCCACCCTGCACCAGATGGTCAGCCATGTGCAGGCGAAGCTGCTTTCGGGCATATCGATCCGCGACATCCTTGCGGCGCTCTTTCCCTGCGGCTCGATTACCGGTGCGCCGAAGATGCGGGCAATGGAAATCCTGCACGATCTCGAAGACGGCCCGCGCGACGCCTATTGCGGCGCGATCGGCATGATCTCGCCTGATGGAGCCATGCGCTTTTCGGTGGCGATCCGCACGATCACGCTTTTCGAAGACGGCCGCGCGGTGTTCAATGTCGGCGGAGGCATCGTCTTCGATTCGACGGCGGAGGCGGAATATGAGGAATGCCTCCTCAAGGCTCGCTTCGCCGTGGGGGACAGATGGATCGACCGGTAGAGGATTTTTCCCTGATCGAGACGCTGCGCTACGAGCCGGAAACCGGCTTCGTGCGTCTGCGCCTGCATCTCGCCCGGCTGCAGCGTTCCGCCCGCCGCCTCGGCTTTTCCGCGCCGCAGAACGTGCTTCGCAAGCTGGAGCAGGCGGTGACAGGCGCCGCTGCGCCCTTGCGAGTGCGGCTGACGCTGGACCGCGACGGCAAGACGGAAGTGACGACTGCTCCCTTTGTCCCGCTGCCACCCGACACCGTCTGGCGTGTCCGCATCGCCGCAACCCGGCTCGATTCCGCCGACAAGCTGCTGCGCGTCAAGACCACGCGCCGCGCCGTTTATGAAGCCGCGCGCGCGGAATACCGGCCCGACGAAGCAGACGAAGTGCTGCTGCTCAGTGAGAAGGATGAGGTTTGCGAGGGAACGATCACCTCGATCTTCCTTGAAGACGGTGGGGGCCTGTTCCGCACCCCTCCCATATCAGCCGGCCTGCTTGCCGGCGTTCTGCGCACCGAGCTCATCTGCCAGCGCAAGGCCCGCGTCGGCCGCATCCGCCTCGAAGACCTGAAAGATCGCCCCCTTTATGTCGGAAATTCCCTGCGCGGCCTGATCCGCGCGCAACTCTATGGAATTGATTGATGCTCATTCTCTCGCTCACCTACCTCAAGGGCAATGACGAAGCCGACAAGCATATGGAACCGCACATGGCCTGGGTGAAGGAGGGCTATGCCAAAGGCTGGTTTCTTGCTTCCGGCCGCAAGGTGCCGCGCACCGGCGGCATCATTTTTGCCCGCGGCGAGCGTGCCGAACTGGAGACCTATGTCGCCGCCGACCCCTTCACGATCCACGGTGTCGCCGCTTATGAAGTCCAGGAAATCGCCCTCACCACCGTCGTCGACGGATTGGAAGGCCTGAAGGCCTAAGCGACGGAATGCGGTTGCCTTCCATCGCATTCCGTTAATGTCAGCCAAAACCAACCTTGAGGGCAACAAACCCGTCGCATAAGGCGTGTATGTTGGGCCCACTTGACTTTGCCTGGCTAACTCTCGACAGCTCTTTATTGTGACATCAAATTATGATTAGAGCCGCTCACCCCGCGTTTTCGCGCAAACTCTAACTAGATTTCGTGAACCGAACGGCGTCCTGCCTTTCGAAGGAGAAAAGAATGACGAAACAAGACTATCCGGTATATGCCGAAATTACCGGTCCGATCGTAATGATCGGCTTTGGCTCCATTGGCCGTGGCACCCTGCCCCTGATCGAGCGCCATTTCAAATTCGACAAGAGCCGGATGGTCGTCATCGACCCGCAGATGGATGCCGAGCACCTGGCGATCCTGGAAAAGCATGGCGTCCGCCATATCCAGGAGCATGTCACCAAGGATAATTACAAGGATCTCCTGAAGCCGCTTCTCACGGAAGGCGGCGGCCAGGGCTTCTGCGTCAACCTCTCGGTGGACACCGGCTCGCTCGATCTGGTCAAGCTGTGCCGCAAACTTGACGTGCTGTATATCGACACCGTCGTCGAGCCCTGGCTCGGTTTCTACTTCGACAAGAACCTGAAGAACGCCGACCGCACCAACTACGCCCTGCGCGAAACCATGCGCAAGGAAAAGGAAAAGAACCCGGGCGGCACGACGGCCGTTTCCACCTGCGGCGCCAATCCGGGCATGGTCTCCTGGTTCGTCAAGCAGGCGCTCGTCAACCTTGCCAAGGATATCGGCCTGAAGTTCGAAGAGCCGGATCAGCATGACCGCGAAGGCTGGGCCAAGCTGATGAAGAAGGTCGGCGTCAAGGGCGTTCACATCGCCGAGCGCGACACGCAGCGCACCAAGCATCCGAAGCCGCTCAACGTCTTCTGGAACACCTGGTCGGTCGAAGGTTTCATTTCCGAAGGTTTGCAACCGGCGGAACTCGGCTGGGGCACCCATGAAGAGTGGATGCCGAAGAACGCCAAGAAGCACAAGAAGGGCTGCAAGGCTGCCATCTATCTCGAACAGCCGGGCGCCAACACCCGCGTGCGCACCTGGTGCCCGACCCCCGGCCCGCAATACGGCTTCCTCGTCACCCACAACGAGTCGATCTCGATCGCCGACTATTTCACCGTGCGCGACAAGGACGGCGAGGTCACCTTCCGCCCGACCTGCCATTACGCCTATCATCCGGCCAACGACGCCGTGCTCTCGCTGCACGAGATGTTCGGCAATGGCGGCACGCCGCAGCCGGTCCATCACGTTCTCGACGAGGACGAGCTGGAAGACGGCATCGACGAACTCGGCGTGCTGCTCTACGGCCATGCCAAGAATGCCTACTGGTACGGCTCGCGCCTGTCTCTCGAAGAGACCCGCCGCATCGCCCCCTACCAGAACGCCACCGGCCTGCAGGTGACCTCCGCCGTGCTCGCCGGCATGGTCTGGGCACTGGAAAACCCGAAGGCCGGCATCGTCGAAGCCGACGAAATCGATTACAAGCGCTGCCTCGAAGTGCAGCTGCCCTATCTTGGCCCGGTCGAAGGTCATTACACCGACTGGACCCCGCTCGACGGCCGTCCGGGCCTCTTCCCGGAGGACATCGACACCAAGGACCCCTGGCAGTTCCGGAACATTCTGGTTCGCTAAGGGTATAGTGTCAGCTTGATGCCAGACCGAATGCCCGCACAGGTCGTGCGGGCATTTTTGTTACGCAAGCCAGATAAATCAAGCAGATCGCCTGTGAAGTCTTGCTTTAGCGCAATGGTCGCGGCATCTTCCTTGCAACCGATACGCCTTTAGGCCGCCCCTATTCGCGGGAGATATTTATGAAGATAAGAACCGTTCTTGCTCTCGTTGCTGCCGCGGCAGCCCTCTCTGCCTGCGTCGATTTCGGCGGCTCCCGGCCGCCGCCGATGGCGATGAACCCGGGCGGCTCCCAGCCGCGCATGAATTCGGTGGAGGGAAGCTGGGCCGATTCGAACGGCCTGAATTCGACCTTCAATGGCGGTCGCTTCGAAACGCACACCACGGATGGCACGAACCAGCAGATGGCCTCGGGAACCTATACGACCGATCCATCCGGCATGATTCAGATCAATCTTTATTCGAACATCAAGCGCACCTCATCGAAGGTGAATTGCTTCCTGGCCAATCCCAGCCAGCTCAATTGCACCTCCGAAACCGGCGGGCACTTCTCGCTCAATCGCCAGGGCTGATAGAGGCCTGATGGACGGATAGGCATCATGCGCGGAATGCTGGTCCTCTATCTGCCTCTTTTCGCAGCATTGCCCGTCGCCCTTCTGGCGGCGGTCCTCCCCGTCAACAGCTACCGCGCACAAGGCATAAAGGCTCTCGATTGCGACGGCCCGGCGAGTGTCCTCCTTTTCGCCGTACCGGCTTTGCTCATCTATGGTGCCGGCGCTATCCTGCTCTACCGAAAGCGCAGTCGGCGCCTTCATCTTGTCGCCTCCCTCTGCTGTTTGCTCGTCCTCTCGTCTGTCGGCTGGAATGCCGTTGCGGCGCTGCGCGAATCCTACGGCGCATCCTCGGTCGAGGCCTGCGCCTGATTGGGCACTCCTTTCCGCCGCGTTGTAAAATCCTAATGAAGCCAACAGCTTTTGCTTGCGCTCACTCCGCCGGGATGAAAACATCGGCATGGGGGACCGCCGTGGGGCACAGGCGGGCCGGATTGCAATGACCAACAGGAGAGACAGATGAAGCAGCCCTTCGGAGTGGGTCTTTTGGCCGCCACGCTGCTGGCGCTCAGCACCAGCGCCGCCTTCGCGGACTATCAGCTCAACATCCTGCACTTCAACGATTTCCATTCGCGCGTCGAATCGATCAACAAGTTCGACGCTACCTGCTCCGCGGCTGAGGAAGCCAAGAACGAGTGCTTCGGCGGCGCGGCACGGCTGAAGGCGGCCATCGACCAGCGGCATGCCGCCCTTGCCGGCCAGAACGTCCTCGTTCTCGATGCCGGCGACAACTTCCAGGGCTCGCTGTTCTACACCACCTACAAGGGCGCGGCCGAAGTCGAATTCCTGAACGACATGAAGATCGACGCCATGACGGTCGGCAATCACGAATTCGATGATGGCGAAGGCCCGCTCGCCGCCTTTCTCGACAAAGCGAAGTTTCCGATCGTAACGGCCAATCTGGTGGTCGACGACCAGTCGAAGCTCGGCAACCGCATCAAGAAGTCGATCGTACTCGATATCGGTGGCCAGAAGATCGGCATCGTCGGCGCGGTAACGACCGAAACGCCCGAACTCGCCTCGCCGGGCCCGCATGTGAAGATCACCGACGATGCCGCCGCCATCAGCGCCGAAGTCGATGCGCTGAAATCCCAAGGCGTCAACAAGATCATCGCGCTCACCCATGTCGGCTATCCGCGCGATGTCGAAAAGATCGCCAAGATCGCCGGCGTCAGCGTCGTCGTCGGCGGCCACTCGCATACGCTGCTGTCGAATACCGATCCGAAGGCGGCCGGCCCCTACCCGACCATGGTCGACAATCCGGCCGGCTATAAGGTGCCCGTCGTCCAGGCCGCCTCCTATAGCAAATATCTTGGTGATCTCGTCGTTACCTTCGATGACAACGGCGCCGTCAAGGATGCCAAGGGCGACCCGATCCTGCTCGATTCCTCCATCAAGCCCGATCCGGCGATCCTTGCGCGCGTGCAGGAAATGGCAAAACCGATCGAGGAACTGCGCAAGAAGGTCATCGGCAATTCTGAGGGGCCGATCGAAGGTGCGCGTGAAGTCTGCCGCGTTCGGGAATGCTCGATGGGCAATCTCGTCGCCGATGCGATGCTGGACCGCACCAAGGCGCAGGGCATTTCCATCGCCATCCAGAACGGCGGCGGTCTGCGCGCCTCCATCGGCGCCGGCGATGTCAGCATGGGCGATGTCCTGACCGTGCTGCCTTTCCAGAACACGGTTGCGACCTTCCAGCTGACCGGAGCCGACGTGAAGGCTGCTCTCGAAAACGGTCTCAGCCAGATCGACGACGGGGCGGGCCGCTTCCCGCAGGTCGCCGGCCTCAAATACAGCTTCGATAAATCGAAGCCGCTCGGCAGCCGTCTGGTCTCCGTCGAGGTGCAGGAAGGCACCGAATTCAAGCCGATCGATCCCGAAAAGACCTATGGCGTCGTCAGCAACAACTACATGCGCGCCGGCGGCGACGGCTATACCGTCTTCGCCAAGGACGGCAAGAATGCCTATGACTTCGGCCCCAACCTGGAATCGGTGGTCGCCGATTATCTGGGCGCGCACAATCCCTATAAGCCCTATACCGACGGCCGCATAACCCAGATAGCCGCGGCAGCGCCAGCTGCGCAGCCGGAACCCGCAAAGCCCGCCGATACCACCCAGACAGCACCGGAGCAGAAGCCGGCAGCGGCCGCTACAGGTGGCAGCGGCGCTCCGTCCACGACGACCCCGCCGCCCTCCTCGCCTCCCACTGTGACAACGCCAGGCACCACCATGCCGGCAAACCCGACGGCTACGCCGTCTGCCCCGGCAAATTCGGATCCGGCAGCCTCGACACCCGCCACATCAGCTCCAGCGGCGGATACCCCGGCTGCGCCCGCAGCCACGGCTCCGGCAACAGCAGCGCCGGAAGCCAAAGCCAGCGAGCCGCCGAAAACACCGATAACCCATGTGGTCGTCGCCGGCGACACGCTCTGGGATCTCGCCAAGACCTATTACGGCAATGCCAAGCAATGGCACAAACTCGTGGCCGCCAACCGGAATATCAAGCCGCATCGTCTGACGGTCGGCGAAAAGCTGAGGGTTCCGGCCAAGTAAGGATCAATTGTCTCGTATGAAAAGGCCGGCCCGGGCTTTTTCGGGCCGGCTTTTGTTCTTATGTGAAGTGCTTCGTATCTTGAGAGGAATTCAATCGATGACAGCAGACCTGACCACGCTTTCTCCCGGTCACGCCAGCGTGAAATACGGCAAGGTCGGCGTGCTGCTCATCAATCTCGGAACGCCCGATGGCACCGATTATTCCTCCATGCGCCGCTACCTGCGCGAATTCCTGACCGACCGCCGCGTCATCGAGTGGTCACGCTGGAAATGGTACCCGATCCTGTTCGGCATCGTCCTCAACACCCGGCCGCGGAAGGTCGGCAAGGCCTATGAGACGATCTGGAACAAGGAAAAGAATGAGAGCTATCTGCGCACCTATACGCGCAACCAGTCCGACCTGATGGCAGAACGGCTGCGCGACCTGCCGAACGTCAAGGTCGATTGGGCCATGCGCTACGGCCAGCCCTCGATCGCCGATCGCATCCAGGCATTGAAGGACGATGGCTGCGAGCGCATCGTGCTCTTCCCGCTCTATCCGCAATATGCGGCGGCGACGACAGCGACGGTCAACGACAAGGCTTTCGAGAAGCTCCAGAAGTTGCGCTGGCAGCCGGCAATCCGCACCGTGCCGCAATATCACGACGACGAGACTTATATCGAAGCGCTCGCCAATTCGGTCAACCGGCACCTCTCGACGCTGGACTGGCAGCCGGAAAAGATCATCGCCTCCTTCCACGGCATCCCCATGTCCTACTTCAAACTCGGCGATCCCTATTACTGTTTCTGTCAGAAGACCGGCCGGTTGCTGCGCGAGAAGCTCGGCCTATCCGAAGATCAGTTCATGGTTACCTTCCAGTCCCGCTTCGGCCCTGAGGAATGGCTGCAGCCCTATACGGACAAGACGGTGGAAGAGCTTGCCAGGACCGGCACCAAACGTATCGCCGTCCTCAATCCCGGCTTCGTCTCCGACTGCCTGGAGACGCTGGAGGAGATCGCCGAGCAGGCGGCGGAATCCTTCCATCACAATGGCGGCGAGAAATTCACCCACATTCCCTGTCTCAACGACAGCGAAGACGGCATGAACGTGCTGGAGAAAGTCGTGCGGCGGGAACTGCTCGGCTGGGCCTGACCGGACCGCCGGATTGATCCCGGCGACACGCGCCTACTGAAGCTGCGGCTTTTTAAGGAAGCTGCCGCGATCGGCGGATTTGACGCGCAGCCAGGCCTCGCGGCCATCGCGCAATACGCGCATGGGTATCTCGGAGCCGGCGGGACCGCTCTCCCAGACCTTGCGGTAGAAATCGGCGAGTCCATCGACCTCGCCATCGCGGATTTCCGAAATGACGTCGCCGCGGCGCAAGCCAGCCTTGGCGGCCGGGCCGCCCTCGGTGACGCTCATGACGACGACTTCGCCATTGCTTTCGGCCGAGAAGGCACCGAGCCAGGGCCGCGGCGGCTTGTTGACCCGACCGCGCTTGATCAGATCGTCCAGGATCGGCATCAGAAGATTGATCGGCACAATCATGTTGATATCGGCGCTATCGCCGTTCTGCGTCGCCATCTGCAAGTGCAGCGAACCGATGCCGAGAAGCTTGCCATCCTCGCCGATAAGAGCCGCGCCGCCCCAGGAGGGATGTGCGGGCGCCGTGAAGATCGCCTCGTCAAGCAGATATTCCCAATAGCCGGCAAATTCCTGCTTGGCGACGATCTTCGCCTCGACGAACTGGCCGATCCCGTCGGCGACGATGACTTCATCGCCGATCTCCGCCTTGTCGGTATCGCCGAATTCCAGTGCGGGCACATCGAGAGGCCCGAGCGCCTGGACAAGACCGAATCCCGTTTCCTGATCGTAAGCGAGCGCATGGCCGGGAACGACCCGGCCGCTATTGGTCGTGAGCCAGACCTCTTCCGCTTCGGTGATCAGATAACCGATCGTCAGTACCAGGCCGTTACCGCGGATGACGACGCCACTGCCTTCCCTGCGGGTGCCGAGGGTTGCCGCCGTAAAGGCGTCTTCCGGAATTGAAGCGTGCACGGCCACAACCGACCGCAAGGTCCTATCTAAGTTCATAGCTTCACCCTGATGATGCGCGATGACTTGGCCCGAAAAGGCTGCGAGGCAGCGAGCCGGAAATCCCATATAAGGTATGAATATCAATCGCCGGGCGCAAGACCCGGACGGCGATTGCTTGATCGGTCTCGCAGCAAAACACCCGCTGCGATCCCCATTCCTCACTTGCCGAGAACATGCTAACCCACCACATTTGATTGAGCTGCCGTCTCGTGAGCTCGCCCGAGCGAGGGGGAGCTGAGCAGCAGCGGTTTAGGCGACGCGAACCTGTCGAAGCGGGCGCGTCCATGGAGGAGTTCGATGGTCGTCGGTGGTTTCAGCATCGTTGTGATTGCCTTGGTGGTCTTCGTCATTCTGGTGCTGTTCGCAGGCATCAAGACCGTGCCGCAGGGCTACAGGTACACGGTCCAGCGCTTCGGCCGCTATATCCGTACGCTGGAACCGGGGCTCAATCTGATCGTGCCCTTCATCGAAACGGTCGGCGCGCGAATGAATGTGATGGAACAGGTCCTCGCCGTGCCGACGCAGGAGGTCATCACCAAGGACAATGCCAGTATATCCGCCGATGCAGTCGCGTTCTATCAGGTGCTGAATGCGGCGCAGGCCGCCTATCAGATCACCAATCTCGAAAGCGCGATCCTCAATCTCACCAAGACCAACATCCGCTCCGTCATGGGTTCGATGGACCTCGACGAACTGCTGTCGAACCGCGATGCCATCAACGAACGGTTGCTGCGGGTCGTCGACGAGGCGGTAGAGCCCTGGGGCATCAAGGTGACCCGCGTCGAAATCAAGGACATCCAGCCGCCGAAGGATCTCGTCGACGCCATGGCAAGGCAGATGAAGGCTGAGCGCGAAAAGCGTGCCCAGGTGTTGGAGGCGGAAGGCCTGCGCAACGCGCAGATTCTCCGGGCCGAGGGTGCAAAGCAGGCGGCCGTCCTCCAGGCCGAAGGCCAGCGCGAAGCGGCTTTCCGCAATGCCGAAGCGCGCGAACGCCTGGCCGAGGCCGAAGCCAAGGCAACCCGCGTGGTGTCCGAGGCGATTGCTGAGGGCAATGTGCAGGCGATCAACTACTTCATTGCCCAGAAATATACCGAAGCGCTGACCGCGATCGGATCCGCCGGCAATTCGAAGATTGTCCTCATGCCGATGGAGGCGAGCTCGGTCATCGGCTCGCTCGGCGGCATCGGCGCCATCGCCCGCGAAGTCTTCGGCGACAATGGCGATGGCGGCGGCGCGCCGCAACCACCCCGCCCGCGCTCCGGCTCTGCCCGCACGACGCCCTCGATCAATCCGCTGCCGCCGAAGGAGAGCTGACATGTTCGACAATCTCCTCGTCGAACTCGGCCCCTGGAGCTGGTGGCTCGTGGGCCTGGTGCTGCTTGCCGCCGAACTGATCCTGCCTGGCTTCTTTCTCGTCTGGATCGGGCTTGCTGCCATCATTGTCGGTGCCCTATCGCTCCTTTTCTGGGAGAGCGGCTTCTGGGTCTGGCAAGCACAGGGATTGGTCTTCGCGGCCGTGGCGGTCATCGTCACCCTGCTCGGCCGCCGCTATCTCTACAACAACAGCCAGGTGACCGACGAGCCTTTCCTGAACCAGCGCGGCGCCAGCCTGGTCGGACGCACGGCAACGCTCGACCAGCCCATCGCCGAAGGCCGCGGACGCATTCGCCTGAACGATACTTATTGGACCGTCAGCGGGCCGGACCTGCCGGTCGGCACCCGCGTCAGGGTGGTCGCCAGCAACGGTCGCGATCTGACCGTCGAACCCGTCTGATCAGGCGACGCCGATCCGCAGTAGATCGTGGAAGTGCACGACGCCGATCGGCCGGCGCGCTTCATCGATGACCATGAGCGCCGAGATATTGTGACGGTTGAGTACGGCCATGGCGCTCGTCGCCAACGTCGTTTCCTTCACCGTTTTCGGATTGGGGGTCATCACCTCGTCCACCAGCTTCTCCGCAAGACTGGTGCCGAGATTGCGGGCGATATCGCCATCGGTGACGATGCCGCACAGGCAACCGTCATCGTCCACCACGCCCACGCAGCCAAACCGCATCTTCGATAGCGTCATCGCCGCCTCCGGCATGCCGGTTCCGAGCTTGACGAGCGGCACGCGGTCGCCCTTGTGCATGATATCGGCCACATGCGAGAGGCTGGCGCCCAGCTTGCCGCCGGGATGAAAGGTGCGGAAATCCTCGGCCGTGAAGCCGCGCGCCTCCAGCAGCGCGACGGTCAGCGCATCGCCGATAGCAAGCTGCAGCAGCGTCGAGGTGGTTGGCGCGAGCCCATGCGGGCAGGCCTCCTGCTCCTTGGGCAGCAGCAGCACAACGTCCGACTCACGCGCAAGCGTCGAGGTTTCACCGGCGGTGATCGCGATCATGGGGATCGAGAAGCGGCGGGAATAGCTGATGATCCCACGCAGTTCGGCGCTCTCGCCGCCCCAGGAAATGGCGATGATGACATCATCCTGCGTGATCATGCCGAGATCGCCGTGATTGGCTTCGACCGGATGGACGAAGAATGCCGGCGTTCCGGTGGACGCCAGGCTGGCGGCAAGCTTGTTGCCGATATGACCGCTTTTGCCGACACCGGTGATCACGACGCGGCCGGCAATATCGCCTATGATCTCCACCGCGCGGCTGAAAGGCTCGGCCAGACCATCGGTCAGCGCGCGTTCCAGCGCCTCCATGCCCCGTCTCTCGGTCTCGATCGTTCGCATCGCGGATTCGATCGCACCGTTCTCGATGAGTCTTACAGCTCTCTTATTC
The DNA here is from genome assembly GCF_003024605.1 of Rhizobium sp. JAB6. Lineage (GTDB taxonomy): Bacteria > Pseudomonadota > Alphaproteobacteria > Rhizobiales > Rhizobiaceae > Rhizobium. Next base: position 1,081,648 of record NZ_PYJQ01000009.1, read on the forward strand.
ATGAGCGAGCCCTAACGCTTTTCCGCAAATCTGTCCACCAGAGATCGACCGATAACAAGGCGGCAGCATGCAATGCATCGCTGCAAAATATGATCGAACCTTTCTTGTCGCCACTGCTTGGCAACCAAGCGTTAACCACGCGGCTTTACACTTGGGTAAGAATTTAGGTCAGTTCGAACAGGTCAGATATAACCAACATGGGCATCGGCAAGGATAAGGCGGGTCATGGTGCCCTCCGGCTGGCGGCATGGGCAAGTTCCGCCCTGCTGGGCTGGGGTATGGCATTCGCCGCGCCGCTGCCGGTCAATGCGCAATCATTGCCGCCAGACCAGAACCTTGACGATACTTTACCCACCCCGACATCGGCTTCCCCGACCGATCCGAATGGTGCCACCACCACGGGTGATCAGGCGATCCAACCGGCAAACCAGACATCGACCTCCAGCGACGAGCCGTTGAACGCGCGGCTGCGCCTCACCGGCATCGACCCCACAACCACCGGCTCGACGCTGGATAACGACCTGCGCCGCGTAAATCTGCGCGAACCCAGCGTTGATGATCTGAGAGCCCGCCGGTATCCGGATCGGGCGGATGCTCAGGGCATACCGCTCGGCACCTTTACCCTGCGTCCTTCGATCAATCAGTCGATCAATATCGAGCGCGATCGCACCGGCGACGTCAAGGACAACCGCACTTTCTTGCAAACCGATCTGCGCAGCACCCTGACATCGGATTGGGACCGCCACGCGCTGACCGTCACCGGCGAAGGCGTCTGGCAAAGGAACGTCAGCGGCACGGGCCAGGAAAAGCCGACCGTCAACCTCAATGCCGATCTGCGCCTGGATCTTCCCGCCAACACGACAGCGCATATCACCGCCGGCTATCAGTTCTACCGGGAAGACACGAGCGATCCGAACGCGATTGCTGGCGCCACGAAACAGTCAGCCGTCAACCAGTTCACCACGGGCCTCTCACTGGAACGTGACTTCGGTGTGCTGCGCGGCACGACGGCCGTGGCATTGACGCGCACCGTCTATTCCAATGCCGTCCTGTCGGATGGAACGACGGTCACGCTCAGTGACCGCGACCAGACGGCCGGAACCTGGCGCGGACGCATCGGCTATGAGCTCTCGCCGGCCATCATACCCTTTGTGGAAGTCGATCTCGGCCGCACGATCTACGATCAGACACGCGACAGCAACGGCTATGCCCGCTCGAACCAGAGCTACGGCGGCAAGGGCGGTGTCGAATTCGACCTCGGTGAAAAATTCAGGGGCGAGCTCGGCTTCGGCTACCAGCACACGGAATTCGACGATTCGCGTCTCGCATCAGTCGACTCACCGACGATCGACGGCAATCTCGCCTGGTCACCCCAGCGCGGCACCGATATCAGCATCGGCCTTTCGACGACGGTCCAGCCCTCGACCACGGCCGGCCTCAGCGGCTACACCGCCTATCAGTTGACGAGCACCGTGGCCCATCAGCTGCGTGACGATCTCACCGCCAAGTTGACGGGCGGAACGATCTGGCGCGACTATCCGTCGAACGGAAGCGCCGCCGATGAAACCGAATATGACGCCGCCTTCGGTCTGACCTGGGGGATCAATCGTTACCTCGATCTCACCAGCAATGTCGGCTATCAGCTGACGACGAGGGATGTTGGCGACAGCACCCGTCAGTTCCAGGCCGGCCTGGGCCTGACGGTAAAACGCTAAGCACCGCCTTCGCTTAAATCCCAGCACCCACTCAAATGAATTGAGGCCCAGCATGTGCCAGGTCTCAAGATTTTCCCCAAAAGGTCGAATCCTTATTTCAGGGCAGCGATCAGCGCCTTGAACTCGTCCTCGATAGTCGGACGGATATCGTCGCGCGCCAAGGCGAAGGCGATGTTCGCGAGGATGAAGCCGTCCTTGGCACCGCAGTCGAACGTCTGGCCCCGGAAGTGATAGCCGGCGAAATCCTGCGTCTTGGCAAGCTTCAGCATGCCGTCCGTCAGCTGGATCTCGTTGCCGGCACCGCGCTCCTGGCTTTCCAGAATGCGGAAGATTTCCGGCTGAAGGATATAGCGGCCGTTGATGAAGAAGTTGGAAGGAGCCGTGCCCTTGGCCGGCTTTTCGACCATTTCCGTGATGCGGAAGCCGTTGCCGATCGTCTCGCCGACACCGACGATGCCGTATTTATGGGCCTGATCGGGCGCGCATTCCTCGACGGCGATGACATTGCCGCCGCTATGCTCGTAAAGCTCGATCATGCCTTTCATACAGCCCTTTTCGGCGCGCATGACCATGTCGGGCAAAAGCAGTGCGAAGGGCTCGTCGCCGACGATCTCGCGGGCGCACCAGACGGCGTGGCCGAGACCGAGCGGCTCCTGCTGGCGCGTGAAACTTGCCGTACCCGCCTTCGGCAGCAAGCCGTTCAGCAGCGACAGTTCGGCATTCTTGTTACGCTGGCGCAGCGTCTGCTCGAGCTCGAACTGGATATCGAAATAATCCTCGATGACATGCTTGCTGCGGCCAGTGACGAATACGAAATGCTCGATGCCCGCTTCCATCGCCTCGTCGACGACGTACTGGATCACCGGCTTATCAACGACGGTCAGCATTTCCTTCGGCACCGCCTTGGTCGCCGGCAAGAACCGCGTCCCTAGTCCGGCGACCGGAAATACTGCCTTACGAACCTTCTTATGCTGTCCCACGCATACCTCCTGGGCAATAAATCAGTTGGCACAAAGCCATTCTAAAGGTCAGTAGATTAAATTTGCTACTGTTTTGCAAATAATGACTGACGCAAACTTCCATGGTAAAGAATTTGTTGACTTCGTTCGTTTAGCGTCACGCATGGGCCGATGCCACGCGCATCGCCGCACCGAAATCCAACGATTGATGGACAAGGCTGTAGATGACCGTAAACCGCAAACACTCCCTTCGTGGTCTCGCTCTGGCGCTCGCGCTCGGCGCCTTCGCTGGCTTCCTTCCCGCTAACGCCAATGCTGACCCTGGGTTCCAGAAATGGATCGCGGGCTTCTACGCTACCGCCGCAAAGAGCGGGATTACGCAATCCACCTATCGCAATGCGTTTGCCGGCGTAACCGACCCGGACCCCACGGTGCTTGAAAAGGCGCAGTACCAGCCGGAATTCAAGTCCCAGATCTGGGATTACCTCGACTCCCGTGTCAATCCCTATACGGTCGATATTGGCCGCAAGATGGCGGTCAAATACGGGACCACGCTGCGCACGCTTGAACAGCACTTCGGCGTCGACCGCAATATCATGCTGGCCATCTGGTCGATGGAGTCGAATTACGGCGAGGTCCTCGCCAAGAACGATCGGCTGCATTACGTGCCCCGCGCGCTGGCGACCCTTGCCTATGCCGATCCGAAACGGGCGAACTATGCCAAGAAACAGCTGATCGCTGCCCTGAAGATCCTGCAGAAGGGCGATATCTCGCGCAAGGATCTGAACGGTTCCTGGGCCGGCGCCATGGGCCATACGCAGTTCATCCCGACGAGCTATCTGCTCTATGCGGTGGATGCCGACGGTAGCGGCCATGCCGATATCTGGAATTCCGTTCCGGACGCCTTGGCGACAACAGCCAATCTTCTCGCCAAGAACGGCTGGAATACCGGCCGTACCTGGGGTTATGAAGTCGTCGTACCGCCCGGCGGCAGCGCCCAGGCCGGCAAGACGCATACGATCGCACAATGGGCGGCTCTCGGCTTCGTGCGTCCCAACGGCAGGGGTTTCCGCAGCACCTCCGACCGCGCGCAGCTGAAGATGCCCGGCGGACCGAACGGTCCCGGTTTTCTGATGACTGGCAACTTCTTCACCATCAAGCGCTACAACGCCTCCGACAGCTATGCATTGGCCGTCGGCCTGCTCGCGGATCAAATCGCCGGATATGGCGGCATGCAGCAATCATGGCCGCGCCCGAGCGGTGCGCTCGATGTCAAGCAGAAATTCGAGCTGCAGACGCGTCTGAAGGAGCTCGGCTACTATGACGGCGTGGTCGACGGCAATTTCGGCTCGGGCTCGAAGGCCGCGATATCAGCCGTTCAGCAGCGCATGGGCATAGATGCGGACGGCGAGCCGTCAATGAACCTGCTGAAAGCATTGCGCAAGTAGGCCGCCTCGAGCGAATCCGGGATCGCCGGACGATGAAATCGTCCTTATGCGGCCGGGACTCGTCAGCGGAAAAGAAACGATGATGAAACACCCTGCCCGCGCGACTAAGGCAACTCTAAGGATTGTTCTGACGGCATTCCTCGCCGCCCTCATCGCGCTTGGCTGCCTGCCGAACATGGCCGAAGCGCAAGAGCGGCCCCGGCGGAACCTGTTCGACATGCTGTTCGGCACCCGCGAGCCCGATTACCCGGATCAGCCCGTCGAGCAGCCGCCGCCCCGGCGCAAGGTGCAGCCGAAAAAGCGTCCAACCCCGCCGCCGCGCCAGCCGGTCGCGCAGCCGGAAACACCGCCGCCCGCCGAAAAGCTCCGCGATGCCAAGACCATCCTCGTGGTCGGCGACTTTCTGGCGAGCGGGCTGGCGACCGGGCTGGAGGATGCCTTCTCCAGCTCTCCCGGCGTCGTGATCCAGTCCCGCGGCAACGTCGCCTCCGGTCTCGTGCGCCAGGATTATTACAATTGGCCGCAGCAACTGCCTGGCATGATCGACCAGCTGAAACCGGCCATGGTCGTCGTCATGATCGGCGCCAACGACCGCCAGCAGATGATCGGCGACGGGCTGAATGAGAAATATGGGACCGATCCATGGTTCCTCGCCTATGAAGAGCGCGTACAGCAATTCGCCAAGCTGGTGACAAGCCGCCATATCCCGCTGCTCTGGGTCGGCCTGCCGTCTTTCGGCTCCGATCAACTGACCGCCAGCGCCGTCAAGCTCAACCAGATCTATCAAAGCCAGACGACCAGCGTCGGCGGTGAGTTCATCGACATATGGGATGGCTTTACCGATCAGAACGGCGAGTTCATCGTCACCGGTTCCGATGTCAACGGCCAGCAGGTTCGATTGAGAACGGCTGACGGTGTCAACCTGACGGCCGCCGGCAAGCGCAAACTCGCCTTCTATCTGGAGAAATCCGCACGCCGAATCCTGGGCGATCAGGCAAGTCCCGATATTACGCGCCTCGACACGAACAATCCGCTGCCGGTGCAGCAGGCCAATCCTCCGGGCGCGGAACCGGAGAGGATCACCCGCACCCAGCCGATGAGCCTCTCCGATCCCGATCTCGACGGCGGCTCGCAGCTTTTGGGCAGCAGCCCTGCGCCTACCCCAACGACTTCATCGCCACGCGATCTTCTGGTCGAAAAAGGCCTGATGGACCCGGCGCCGACAGGGCGCGTGGATGACTATCGTTTGCCGGGATCGATCGCGCGGTAGGCGGCGTAGAGGCGGTTTGACAACGCCGCGTCCCACCAATAGAAGAATTGCATGAGCACCAAGAGCGCTGATCAGATCGATCGTTACCACACCTGCCCGCAGGTTGCGGTTTTGCGCTCTTTCTCCGGCCGAGGTCTCCGCGTCCAGTCGTGACGGCCGGAGGCGTTGGTGCGTCCGGCGGCTGCTGGACGTAAAGCCCTCGCCTCAAGACATCAACGTTGCCCATGGAGAAAGGCACGTGCTCAATATCTATAACGTCAATTCGCTCGTTCACTGGGAAGAGCGGGACATTAAACTGCGCGACGACTTCGTCCGCTTCTTTTCCGATGAAGTGGCAAGCTTTCTACGATCCGCAAACCCCGCCTGGGATATACGAAGGGTCGAGGCTCCGACCCTGATGCCGCGAAACCTCGTTTCAAGCGCCTATTCCAACTCGGACATATGGGTGCAGAAGCGAATGTCGAACTCCGAGACCGAACTCGTCCTGCGGCCGGAAACGACACCTTCAACCTATGTCTACATGCAGCATCTTCTCGGAAATCATTCCAGAACGCGGCTGCCGTTATGCGTCTGGCAGGCCGGAAAATCCTATCGCCGGGAACAGGACCAGCCGAGCAAGCATGTACGGCTCAAGGAATTCTGGCAGCTCGAATTCCAATGCGCTTTCACTGCCGATAGCGGCAATGATTACTATGCCGCCTCGCTGGAACCGGTCCGCCGGATGATCGCCTCCGTCATCCATTTGCCGACGAGGATCGTGCCCTCCGATCGCCTGCCGGCCTATTCCGAGGTTACAATGGATATCGAGGTCGATAATGGCGACAAATGGATGGAGATCTGCTCGATTTCGCGACGAACAGACTTCCCTCAACGCTATCGCAGCCAGCCGAAGAAAGGGCCGGCGACAGACCATGACATCATGGTGCTCGAAATCGCCATCGGCCTCGATCGCTGCATCTACAATTGGAATATCGCCGCAAGCCGGTAGCGACAAAGGCCGGGTTCATCGGGAACCCGGCCTTCAATCACTTTGCCCGAAGACAGCGAACCTCAGTTCGGCAGAACCGTCGAGCCCATCAAAGCCTCGTCGATCGCGCGGGCGGCCTGACGGCCTTCGCGGATCGCCCAGACCACCAGCGACTGGCCGCGGCGAACGTCGCCGGCGGTCCAGAGCTTGTCGACCGAGGTCTTGTAGTCCTTGTCGTTGGCAACGACGTTGGTCGAGCCGCGACGGTCGGTATTCACAGTCAGCTTGCCGTCGAGTTCCTTGAGCACGCTGTCGGTGAAGGGGCCGCGGAAGCCTATGGCGATGAAGGCGAGGTCGGCGCGGATGACGAACTCCGTGCCGGGGATCGGCTTGCGGCGATCGTCCACTTCGCAGCACTTCACGCCCGTCAGCACGCCGTCTTCGCCGATGAATTCGAGCGTCGCGACCTGGAATTCGCGAACTGCGCCTTCGGCCTGTGAGGACGAGGTGCGCATCTTCGTTGCCCAGAACGGCCAAACGGCGAGCTTGTCTTCCTTCTCTGGCGGCTGCGGACGAATGTCGAGCTGGGTCACCTTCACCGCACCCTGACGGAATGCCGTGCCGACGCAGTCGGATGCCGTATCGCCACCGCCGACGACGACGATGTGCTTGCCACCCGCCAGGATCGGATCGGCGGGCCAGCCGACGCTGTCGATGTTTTCGCGGCCGACGCGGCGGTTCTGCTGCACGAGATAGGGCATGGCGTCATGGACGCCTGCGAGCGTCGTGCCAGGAATGCCCGCTTCGCGCGGGGTTTCCGAGCCGCCGCAATAGAGCACGGCATCGTAGTCGGCCAGAAGCTGCTCGACCTTGATATCCACGCCGACATTGACGCCGCAATGGAAGGTGACACCCTCGCCCTTCATCTGCTCGACGCGGCGGTCGATGAAGTTCTTCTCCATCTTGAAATCCGGTATGCCGTAGCGCAGCAGACCGCCCGGTTTGCTCTCGCGCTCGTAGACATGGACGTCGTGACCGGCGCGACCGAGCTGCTGGGCGGCTGCCATACCGGCAGGACCCGAGCCGATGATCGCGACCTTCTTGCCCGTATGCACGGTTGCCGGCTGCGGACGGATGAAGCCGAGCTCATAGGCTTTGTCGGCAATCGCCTGCTCCACCGTCTTGATGGCGACGGGCGCATCTTCCAGGTTCAGCGTGCAGGCTTCCTCGCAGGGCGCGGGGCAGACGCGGCCGGTGAATTCCGGGAAGTTGTTGGTCGAATGCAGGTTATGGATCGCCTGTTCCCAATTGTTGTTGTAGACGAGGTCGTTCCAATCGGGGATCTGGTTGTGCACCGGGCAGCCGGTCGGGCCGTGGCAATAGGGTATGCCACAGTCCATGCAGCGCGCTGCCTGTTTCTGCACTTCCTGGTCCGACATGGGGATCGTGAATTCGCGGAAATGCCGGATGCGGTCCGACGCCGGCTGATACTTCGCCACCTGCCGGTCGATTTCCAAGAAGCCTGTTACCTTGCCCATGCTTTCGTTTCCTCACTCAAAAAGAAGAGCTCATGGCTCCCGTGCCTGAGGGTCATCTCGGTTTCCCTGTCCGGCACTTTAATTCAAATCCGATTCCGCTGTTCGACAGTCGCGATCGCCATGATGGCGATCGCAATGCGAGGCGAAACCCTCGGCTGACTTCAGAGCCGGGGCGGATTACTCCGCCGCCACGCTCATCCGGCTGCGCTCCATTTCCTCAAGGGCGCGGCGGTATTCGACCGGCATGACCTTGCGGAATTTCGGGCGGTAGTCGGCCCAGTGATCGAGGATCTCCTTGGCTCGCGTCGAGCCCGTATAGTGGAAGTGGTTCGAAATCAGCTGGAAGAGACGCTCTTCGTCATGGCGCGTCATGTCATCGGAAACGTCGACGCGTCCCTTGTGCATGATGTCGCCGCCGTGATGATGCAGCTTCTCCAGCAGTTCATCCTCTTCGGGAACCGGCTCCAGCTCGACCATCGCCATGTTGCAGCGACGGGCGAAATCGCCCTTCTCGTCGAGAACATAGGCCACGCCGCCCGACATGCCGGCCGCGAAGTTGCGTCCGGTTTCACCGAGCACCACGACGACACCGCCGGTCATGTATTCGCAGCCATGATCGCCGACGCCTTCGACGACGGCGATCGCGCCCGAGTTTCTGACCGCGAAGCGCTCGCCCGCAACACCGCGGAAGTAGCACTCGCCCTCGGTCGCACCGTAAAGCACGGTGTTGCCGACGATGATCGAGTTCTCAGCGACGATCTTCGAATTCTCCGGCGGACGGATGATGATCCGGCCGCCCGAAAGGCCCTTGCCGACATAGTCGTTGCCGTCGCCGACGAGGTTGAAGGTGACGCCGCGCGCCAGGAACGCGCCGAAGGACTGACCGGCGGTGCCCCTCAGGGTAACGTTGATCGTGTCGTCCTTCAGGCCGCGATGGCCATAGCGCTTGGCGACCGCGCCCGACAGCATGGCGCCGGCCGAGCGGTCGACATTCTTGATGCCGAGTTCGAAGGCGACCGGCGTCTTGGAAGCAAGCGCCGGCTCCGCCTTCTCGATCAGCTTGCGGTCGAGAATATCGTCGATCGGATGCTTCTGCACGGTCGTCCAATAGGTCTCCTCCTTCGGCGCATCGACCTTGTGGAAGATGCGGCTGAAGTCGAGGCCCCTCGCCTTCCAGTGAGCGAGCATGTCGTCCTTTTCCAGAAGCTCGGAAGCGCCGATGATATCGTCCAGCTTGGCGACGCCGAGCGAGGCGAGGATCTCGCGCACTTCTTCGGCCACGAAGAAGAAGTAGTTGATGACATGCTCCGGCGTGCCCTTGAAGCGCTTGCGCAGCACCGGATCCTGGGTGGCGACGCCAACCGGACAGGTGTTGAGATGGCACTTGCGCATCATGATGCAGCCGGCCGCGATCAGCGGCGCAGTGGCGAAGCCGAATTCATCGGCACCGAGCAGCGCGCCGATGATGACGTCGCGGCCGGTCTTCAGACCGCCATCCACCTGGAGGGCGACGCGAGAACGCAAGCCGTTCAGCACCAGCGTCTGCTGGGTCTCGGCAAGGCCGATCTCCCAAGGCGAGCCGGCATGCTTGAGGGAAGTCAACGGCGAAGCGCCGGTGCCGCCATCATAGCCCGAGACCGTGATATGATCGGCGCGCGCCTTGGCGACGCCGGCGGCAACCGTGCCGACGCCAACTTCCGAAACGAGCTTGACCGAGACATCCGCGGTGGGATTGACGTTCTTCAGGTCGTAGATCAGCTGTGCCAGATCTTCGATCGAATAGATGTCATGGTGCGGCGGCGGCGAGATCAGGCCGACGCCCGGCGTCGAATGCCGGGTCTTGGCAACCGTCGCATCGACCTTGTGGCCGGGCAGCTGGCCGCCTTCGCCGGGCTTGGCACCCTGCGCCACCTTGATCTGCAGCACGTCGGCGTTGACGAGATATTCGGTCGTCACGCCGAAGCGGCCGGATGCGATCTGCTTGATGGCGGAACGTTCCGGGTTCGGCGAGCCGTCGAAGAGCGGCATGTAACGGTCGGATTCCTCGCCGCCTTCGCCGGTGTTCGACTTGCCGCCGATGCGGTTCATGGCGATTGCCAGCGTCGTATGCGCCTCGCGGCTGATGGAACCGAAGGACATGGCGCCCGTCGAGAAGCGCTTGACGATATCGACGGCCGGCTCGACCTCGTCGATCGAGATCGGCTTGCGGCCGAGCGCTTCCGCGCCCTTGATCTTGAAGAGCCCACGGATGGTGTTCATCCGAAGCGCCGATTCATTGACCATTTCGGAGAACTCGCGGTAGCGATCCTCGGCATTGCCGCGCACGGCATGCTGCAGGGCGGCCACCGCATCCGGAGTCCAGGCGTGGCTTTCGCCGCGCATGCGGTAGGCATATTCGCCGCCGATGTCGAGCGTGCTTGCCAGCAGCGGATCGCGGCCGAAAGCAGCCTTGTGGCGGGCAACGGTTTCCTCGGCGATCGTCTCGAGGCCGATGCCTTCGATCATGGTCGCCGTACCGAAGAAATACTTGTCGACCAGCTCCTGCTGCAGGCCCACGGCATCGAAGATCTGCGCGCCGCAATAGGACTGATAGGTCGAGATGCCCATCTTCGACATGACCTTGAGGATGCCTTTGCCGACCGCCTTGATGTAGCGGTAGACGACTTCGGTCGCGTCCACTTCCTTCGGGAATTCGCCGCGCTGATGCATGTCGAGCAGCGTGTCGAAGGCGAGATAGGGGTTGATCGCCTCCGCGCCGTAGCCGGCCAGCAGGCAGAAATGATGCACTTCACGCGGCTCGCCGGTTTCGACGACGATACCGACCGAAGTGCGCAAGCCCTTGCGGATCAGGTGATGGTGCACGGCGGCGGTCGCCAGCAGCGCCGGAATTGCGATGCGGTCCGGTCCGATCTGACGGTCGGAAAGCACGATGATGTTGTAGCCGCCGCGAACGGCCGCTTCCGCCCGCTCGCAGAGACGGTCGAGCATCTCGGGCATGCCTTCGGCGCCGCGTTCGACGTCATAGGTGAAGTCGAGCGTCTTGGTGTCGAAGCGATCCTCGGTATGACCAATCGAGCGGATCTTTTCGAGATCGCCATTGGTCAGGATCGGCTGGCGCACTTCCAGGCGCTTGGCGTTGGCCATGCCGGTATGGTCGAGCAAGTTCGGGCGCGGGCCGATGAACGAGACGAGGCTCATGACGAGTTCCTCGCGGATCGGATCGATCGGCGGGTTCGTCACCTGCGCAAAGTTCTGCTTGAAATAGGTGTAGAGCAGCTTCGGCTTGTCGGACATGGCCGAGATCGGCGTATCCGTGCCCATCGAGCCGACTGCTTCCTGACCGGTCGTCGCCATCGGCGACATCAGGAGCTTGGTGTCTTCAGTGGTGTAGCCGAAGGCCTGTTGGCGGTCGAGCAGCGACACGTCGCGGCGCAGCGCCCGCGGCTCCACCGGCTTCAGGTCTTCCAGGATCAGCTGCGTACGGTTCAGCCAGCTGCGATAGGGGTGCTTGGTCGACAGTTCCGACTTCACCTCGTCGTCGGAGATGATGCGGCCCTTCTCCATGTCGATCAGCAGCATCTTGCCCGGCTGCAGGCGCCACTTCTGGATGATCTTCTCTTCCTCGACAGGCAGAACGCCGGCTTCGGACGCCATGATGATGCGGTCGTCGCTGGTGACGAGATAGCGGGCCGGACGCAGGCCGTTGCGGTCGAGCGTTGCGCCGATCTGCTTGCCATCGGTGAAGGCGACGGCGGCGGGACCATCCCATGGCTCCATCAGGGCGGCGTGATACTCGTAGAATGCCTTGCGTTCCGGCGCCATCAGCTGATTGCCGGCCCAGGCCTCGGGGATGAGCATCATCATGGCATGCGCCAGGGAATAGCCGCCGCGCACGAGGAATTCGAGCGCATTGTCGAAACAGGCCGTGTCCGACTGTCCCTCATAGGAGATCGGCCAGAGCTTGGAAATGTCCTCGCCGAACAGCGGCGAGGATACCGATGCCTGACGCGCCGCCATCCAGTTGACGTTGCCGCGCAGCGTGTTGATTTCGCCGTTATGCGCGACCATGCGGTAGGGATGCGCAAGCTTCCACGACGGAAAGGTGTTCGTCGAGAAACGCTGGTGCACGAGGGCAACCGCCGTCTCGAAACGCGGGTCGGACAGATCCTTGTAATAGGCGCCCACCTGGTAGGCGAGGAACATGCCCTTATAGACGATGGTCGAGCTCGACAGCGAGACCGGGTAGAAGCTGCTCTCCTCGCCCTCGTATTCCGCATAGATGCGGTTGGAGATCACCTTGCGCAGGGTGAAGAGGCGACGCTCGAATTCCTCGTTCGTGCCGGCATCACGGCCGGCACCGATGAAGACCTGCACATGGTGCGGCTCGGTGGCGGCGATGTCCGGCGCCTTCGACAGCGAGGAATTATCGACCGGGACGTCGCGGAAGCCGAGCAGCACCTGGCCTTCTTCGGCAACAACCTGCTTGATCGCGGTCTTGAAATGCTCGATCAGCGCCTCGTCGCGCGGCAGGAAGAAATGACCGACGCCATATTCTCCCGCCTTCGGCAGGATGACGCCCTGCTTCGCCATCTCCTCACGGAAGAAGCGGTCGGGAATCTGCACGAGAATGCCGGCGCCATCGCCCATCAGCGGATCTGCGCCGACGGCGCCGCGATGCGTCAGGTTTTCGAGAATGAACAGGCCGTCGCGCACGATCTGGTGCGACTTCTGGCCCTTCATATGCGCGACGAAGCCGACGCCGCAGGCGTCATGCTCGTTACGCGGATCATAGAGGCCCTGCTTCGGCGGGATGCCGCCCGATGTCGAACGATTGGCGCGTTTCGACGTTTTGGCCGTAGCGGCAGCATTGGCTGCAGCAGTCTGGTCAAAACTCGTGAACGTCGTCCTGTTCGTCATGGTCTTCCCTCCGATAAGGCCCGCATCGCGAGCGCTCCTTCGTCCCGCGCGGTCCGTTTCCGGGGCCGACGCGCGACTGCGCTGTTGCATTGTGAAGATCCGGCCGCGAACCGCGGCTCTCTATATTGAGCCCGTCGTCAGCGTTTCGCGCCCTGCTATTCCACCGCCGCATTGCCTGCCGCCCAAGAGGCGGAAAGGAACATGCTCCCGGTAACTATAGCTCGAAATCCCGATATCGTCAGGACCCCTGGCGCATCTTCGGCCTTGGCGGCCAAAATAGGACAGCAACCCTGTCCTAATTCATCAGCTCTATGCCAGAAAGCTTCTGCTTTCGCAAGAGCAAAACGGCAAAATTTCGTCAACCTAAGACGTAAGATTGCCTATGTTGCATAAATCAAGCAATAAAGTTTCGCCGTGGCGCACCATTTTATTTGTTGATTGCGTCAATCAATTTCTGTGATGCATTCTTCAAGCTCATGCTCTTGATAGGTTTTTGCATTGGCGTAATGTCCTGCCGCCCCTATCTGATCTCACCGCAATTTCATCCTTCATCTGGTGCATCTCCATGTTCTTTGCTTCCGATAACTGGGCCGGCGCCCATTCTAAAGTCGCCGAACGTCTGCTCGCAGAATCCAGCGGTTTTGCCTCGGCTTACGGCACGAGCGAGCTCGACCAGCGCGTCGAAGCCAAATTCTGCGACATCTTCGGGCGCGAGGTCGCCGTCTTCTTCGTTGCGACAGGTACGGCCGCCAATTCGCTGTCGCTTGCCAGCGTCCAGAAACCTGGCGGCATCAGCTTCTGCCACGCCGAGGCGCATGTCGCCGAAGACGAATGCGGCGCGCCCGATTTCTTCAGCGGCGCGCGTCTGGCAATGGTCGAAGGCGCTCTCGGCAAGATCGATCCAAAGGCGCTCGCCGCCAAGATCGCCCGCTTCCCGCAGGATGCCGTGCATCACGGGCGCGCCGCCGCCGTGACGATCACCCAGGCGACGGAGATCGGCACGGTCTATTCCCTGGATGAGATCGATGCCATCGCCGCCGTCGCCAAGGCGAAGGGGCTGCCGCTGCATATGGATGGCGCCCGTTTCGCCAACGCCCTGGTGGCACTCGGCACCACTCCCGCCGAGATGACCTGGAAGCGCGGCGTCGACATCCTCTCTTTCGGCGGCACCAAGAACGGCTGCTGGTGCGCCGAGGCGATCGTCTTCTTCGATCCGGAGAAGGCGAAGGAAATGCACTTCATCCGCAAGCGGGCCGCCCAGCTCTTCTCCAAGTCGCGCTTCATCGCCGCCCAGTTCGACGGCTACTTCCAGGATGGCCTCTGGCTCGATCTCGCCCACCATTCCAACGGCATGGCCGATCGCCTGCGCGCCGGGCTGGAAAAGACCCCTGGCACTCGCCTGGCATGGCCAACCACCTCGAACGAGGTTTTCGCGATCATACCGAAATCCTCCGCCAAGGCGGCCGAAGACAAGGGAGCGAAGTTCTACGAGTGGCCGATCCCGGAGTCGCAGCCGGATCTGGTCGGCAGCGATGAAACGCTGATCCGGCTCGTGACCAGCTTCGCCACCACCGAGGCCGATGTAGCGAATTTCCTCGCCTGCCTGGCCTGATGAAAAAGAGCGCCGGAGCCGGCCTACAAGGCCAGACGGCGCTCACTACGGGGCACGAGATCAATTTTAATTCCGATGAGCGATCATTGTGAAGTTCGATAGATCGTCGCGATCGGATGCTGGTGCGTTGTGTATAATCATCGTCATTGCCACGACGCAGGCGACAAGCCCGGAAATGAAGATGGCACCATATATCACCGGACGACTATTCCTCCGCAATTCTTTCATCGCCACCTAAGATAGCGAGGGAAGCTGACTTCCGCCTGAAAACGAGCGCAACGGAAAATCAGCCGGCAAAATAAATGCGGATCTCATCCACATGATAGGAAATGGCTTTTAACGATAGCTGGTAGACGATTTCGTCGTCAGCCTGACCGTGGCCCTCGCACCTTGGAGAGTATGTCGTCCGAGAGTGCATTAACCAGGAGTTGGTCCGCACCCTTGCGCGGCACGAGGACGAATTCCACATCTTCAAGGATCGGCAGCCAGCCCGGCGCGATCTCGGTCAATCCCGCCGGCGCCATGCTTTTCGGCTGCACGAGAACGCCCATGCCGGCGCGCGCTGCCGCCGTCAAACCACTGAGGCTGCCGCAGGTGCAGACGATGCGCCAGGGCATCTGCTGCCGGCGCAGGGCCTCCAGCGCCACCGCGCGCGTAACGCTTGGTGTGGGAAAGGCGATCAGCGGCAATGGCCCTGCAAGCCTGCGGATGCGATCGGGATCGCGCGCCAGCCAGACCAGCGGCTCTCGATAAACGAGCTTGCCTCTCGCATCGCCGAGCCGGCGCTTGGCAAGCACGAGATCGAGATCGCCATTATCCTGCATTTCATAAAGCACGCCGCTGAGTGCAACCGTCAGCTCGAGATCGACGGAGGGATGCGAACGCACGAACTCCTCCAATACGTCCGGCAGCTGGCTGGTGACGAAATCCTCGGAGACACCGAGCCGAAGATTGCCGCGCAGACTGTTGCCGGCAAAAAGCTGACGCACCTCCCCTTCGATCGACAGCATCTGGCGCGCATGGCCGAGCAGCGCCTCGCCATCACCGGTCAAGACGACGCGATGCGTGTCGCGCGCCAAAAGCTTTCGCCCGAGCTCCGCCTCCAGCCGCTGTATATGCTGGCTGACAGTCGATTGCCCAAGCCCCAGCCGCTCCGCGGCAAGCGTGAAGCTGCCCATCTGCTCGACGGCGACGAAGCTGCGCAACTGCGTGAGATCCAGCATATCTTATCCTGTATCGCGATAACTGTTATTCCTTGCATCGTGGATCACAATAGGTCTATCTGCAAGGAGTCATCATCAAGACTTGCAATGCGATTGGGGTAGGCACGATGCGCCGCTTTCTTCCAGACACCTTCACCATGCTGCTGGTGCTCACCGTCCTGACGGCGTCCTTCTTTCCGGTGCAGGGGGCGAGCGCTCACTATTTCGGCATTGCCACCAACTTCGCCATCGGTCTTTTGTTCTTCCTGCATGGCGCACGCCTGTCGCGCGATGTCGTCATTGCCGGCATGCTGCACTGGCGGCTGCATCTCGTCATTCTTTTGACGACGTTCGGCATCTTCCCGCTCTTGGTGCTGGCCATGGGCCAAGTGGTTCCGAACAGCATTCTGCCTGTATCGCTCTATACGGGCCTGCTGTTTTTGAGCGTGCTGCCGTCGACCGTGCAGTCCTCGATTGCCTTCACCTCCATCGCCGGCGGCAATGTGCCGGCCGCGATCTGCTCGGCGTCCGCTTCCAATATCTTCGGCATGTTCCTGACGCCGCTGCTGGTCGGCATCCTGTTTTCGGTCGGCGGCCAGGGCGGTGGCTTTTCCTGGGATGTTCTGTGGCAGATCATGCTGCAGCTGCTGGCCCCCTTCATCGCCGGCCAGATCCTGCAGCCCTGGATCGGCGACTGGATCCGCTCGAAGAAAAAGATCCTCATGCCGGTCGATCGCGGCTCTATCCTCATGGTCGTCTATTCAGCCTTCAGCGAGGCTGTGGTCGAGGGTCTGTGGCATACATTTTCGGTGCTGGATATCGCCACCGTGATCGTCGCTAACATGGTGCTGCTCGCAACGGTAATCTGCATCACCATGTTCGGCAGCCGCGCCCTCGGTTTTGAAAAAGCCGACGAGATCACCATCACCTTCTGCGGCTCGAAGAAGTCGCTGGCGAGCGGTGTGCCAATGGCCAACGTGATCTTCGCCGGCCAAGGCATCGGCGCCATCGTGCTGCCGCTCATGCTGTTCCACCAGATCCAGTTGATGACCTGTGCGGTGCTTGCCCAGAAATATGCGGATGCCGCCAAGCGGCGCGAAGCTGCGAAGGCAAAGGCAGGCGCAAAGTCCGGCGAAGCGCCGAACGCAGCCTGAGTTCTCCGGCACAAGGCAGAACGAAAGCGGCGCCCGATCGGACGCCGCTTCTTTGATCTTGGGAGGATCAAGGGCATGACGGCACAAGTCCGTCAGCCCGGGCTTGGCGGTCAGAGACCGCCAGCCTTACTTAGTTGATGTGAGCCTCGATAGCCTTGGGGGTTTCCACGGGCTCGGCCGCGATGGAGATACGGCGGGGCTTCATGGCTTCGGGAATGTTGCGCAACAGATCGATGTGCAGCAGACCGTTCTTCAGTGAAGCAGCCTGAACCTCGACATGGTCGGCAAGCTGGAAACGACGCTCGAAGGCACGCTTGGCGATACCGCGATAGAGATATTCGCTGGTTTCAGCCGGCTCTTCGCTCTTTTCACCCTTGACCTGAAGGACATGGGCGTGGGCCTCGATGCTCAGTTCCTTTTCATCGAAACCGGCAACAGCCATGGTGATGCGATAGGTGTTTTCACCCGTGCGCTCGATATTATAGGGCGGATAGGACTGGGCCTGATCCGGCTGGCCAAGGCTGTCGAGCATGGTGAACAGACGGTCGAAACCGACGGTGGAACGGTAAAGGGGAGAGAAGTCTACGTGACGCATGGAAGTCCTCCTGTGAGCGACAATTGCGATTTCAGTTCTTGTCCCACGACCCCGCTCTCGGCGGCCTCGGGACGGTTCCGCGAGCCCTTTTGGCACCCGCAAGAAAAAGATGGGGATCGCTTTTCAGGAGTTCAAGACCCTGTCCTCGCCCCCCATTCTGCAGAAAAGCGCTGCGTGAACCGCAGATGAACGAATGGTTCGGAACCCGTTCAGGCTGGCGGGCCTATGGTCAAAACCATCGGAACACCATCGTCCGATGACTGAAGTGTATCGTCCCTTCTTCTTCAGTCCTTGCTCGGCCGGCGAAGCGGATCTCTCTATCTCCGCCAGCCGGCCTTTTTTCTTTGCGGACACTACCGCAGTAACTTCAGCGAACCGGTCAGCGATTTCACCCATTTCGAAGGCCCCGCCAACCCAAGGCCGTCGATCGCCTCGTCGGCGAGATCGCGATCCGGAAACGCCGCCTCATATTCCCGGTAATCATGCAGCGAGCGGGCGAAGGCAGGAAAGGGAACGATCGCGCGGTCGTTTCCCACCGGCAAGGTCTTCAGCAACAGGGATCGTATGGTTTCCGCATCCGCCTGCAGTATCGGAACGGACATATTCGAACTGATGTCGATCGTGCGCTCCTCTCTATCGGTCAATTGCCTGGCTGCGAGCGCAGGAAACTTTGCGCCCAACCCGATCGAGATGGCGCCGGCAGTGTTGGCGATCAGACCGAGCGGCAATGCCGGATTGATGACGATGGCTAAACGGATATCAAGAAGCATGGAGACCTGCTGCTGTTGACATATGCTCGCAGGATATCTCTCTTGACGCGGATAATCTTACCTTTCATTGCCACATATGCGAGTGACGTGGTAGGATTCACCTAAAATCCGCAGATACAAGGTTAAATATGCCCGATACACTTGAGCCCATCGATTTGAAGATTCTCGGCGCCCTCCAGAAGGATGGGCGCCTGACGAACCAGGCTCTTTCATCCCAAGTCGGGCTCTCGACATCTCCGTGCTGGCGACGCGTGCGCCAGCTGGAGGAAACAGGAGTGATCCAAGGCTATACGGCCACCCTCGACAGGCGCCAAATCGGCCTTGGCGTGCTTGCTTTCATCAGAGTCAAGATCGGCAGCCACAGCGAGGCGGAAGCCGAGGAATTTTCCCGCGACGTGCTGAAGCTCGGCGAGGTCGTTGCCTGCTACAGCATCGCCGGCGACGCGGATTTCCTGCTGCAGGTCGTGGCCGCCGATCTCGACAGCTATGCCGATTTCGCCATGGCGGTGGTGCGCCGCCTGCCGCGCATCAAGGAGATGCAGACCACCTTCGTGCTGAAGGAAATCAAGCCTTTCAAGGGCTTTCCGCTCGAAGTCGGCCGGCGATAGCGGGCAAGGCACGAAATGCCAGGCGAGACATGGAGGAAGGCAGCCATCCCTGTGCTCTTTACGTTTGGATCGAAGCCATCCTATTCTCGGGCAAGTGGCTGCCCCCCCAGGGCATCCCCCGGGGTCTAAAATGTCGGCGCTCTCTTTCTCGAAGATTTCCTCATCGCTGAATACGCTTCTGGCTGCCATCGGCCTGCTGACGGTGGCGGTGCTCACGACGCCCGATATCGTCGGACAGACGAGGCTCATCCTGGAACTCCTGCTTGCTGGCGTTTGGGCAATTTATGTTCTGCAATTGATCGAGACGCTGGTCATACATCGCGCAAGGGACGTTCGCGGCAGGATACCGGAAATCGCCGTCGACGTGCTGGCGGTTCTGGTTCCTCTGGCCGCATTCCTTCTCATCCGCGGGCGCGACCAAAGCCTCTATTGCGCCATCTGGCTTTTGAAGCCGCTGCGCGGCTCGACCTTCTTCCGGCTGCTGGGCAGGGTCATCACCAAGGAAGCGCGTAACCTGATCGGCGTCACCTCGATCTTCGGCATCGTTCTGTTCGCCGCAGCGCTGGCCGCTTACATCATCGAACGCGACGTCCAGCCCGACAAGTTCGGCAGCATCCCCCTTGCAATGTGGTGGGCCGTAACGACACTGTCGACCACGGGCTATGGCGACGAGATCCCGCAAAGTTTTGCCGGCCGTACCCTTGCGGGGCTGGTCATGATGTGCGGGATCGGCATCTTTGCCTTATGGGCCGGCATCCTCGCTACCGGCTTCTACGAAGAGGTTCGCCGCCAGGATTTCGTGCGCAACTGGCAGCTGGTGGCGGGAGTGCCGCTGTTTCAGAAGCTTGGCTCAGGCGCGCTCATCGAGATCGTACGGGCGCTGAGACCCCGTGTGGTGCCGGCCGGCGGCATCATCTGCCGCAAGGGTGAGGCCGGCGACCAGATGTATTTCATCGTCGAGGGCCGCGTCAGCGTCGCCACGCCGAACCCGGTGGAGCTCGGCTCCGGCAGTTTCTTCGGCGAGATGGCGCTGATCACCGGCGAACCCCGCTCGGCAACCGTCAGCGCCGCGACCGAGGTGTCGCTGCTGTCGCTCTATTCATCGGATTTCCAGATGCTCTCGAGCAGCAGCCCCGAGAT
Source organism: Rhizobium sp. JAB6 (assembly GCF_003024605.1). Lineage (GTDB taxonomy): Bacteria > Pseudomonadota > Alphaproteobacteria > Rhizobiales > Rhizobiaceae > Rhizobium. The sequence goes on from NZ_PYJQ01000009.1 coordinate 1,101,543, forward strand.
CGCCGAGATCATCCGCAAGACCGCGCTGGAACGACGGGGCGCCGCACCGAAAGCTTGACCCGATCGGCATCATGCAGCGGAAGCTTCCGAAGGCGCAATAATTGCGGATGCCGGCGACTATTCCGTGGTGCATTGACGTCGATACAAGGGATGTGGCAGCCTGACCGGCATTGGCGCCGTCTCGCAATTAGATGACGCTTGTTCACATTGGTTCGGCACGGCTCGATGCACCCCAGATTACTCAAGACATTCCTGGCGGTCGCGCGGAACCGGAACTTCACCCGCGCAGCCGAAGAGGTCCATCTCGCGCAATCGAGCGTCAGCGATCAGATCCAGTCGCTCGAAGCCGAATTGGGCGCCGCACTTTTTATCCGGTCGCGATCGGGCCTGGAGCTGACGGCAGCTGGCGAGGCATTGAGACCCTATGCCGAGGAATTATTGGCCATCGCCAACGAGGCGCGCGCTGCCGTTGAAGCAGCCTCGGTCGCTACGGCTGGGACGGTGACGATCGGCGCGCTCGAGACCATTGCCTCCATGAAGCTTCCGCAATGGTTGCCGGTCTTTCAGCGCGATCATCGCGATATCGATCTGCGGGTGAAGGTTGAGGGCAGTGGCGATCTGACGCGCAAACTCGAAACCGGTGAGATCGATGTCGCCTTCTGCTTTGACAAAGGCGATCTCGATGAGCGCCTTGCAAAACGGGTGATATCGATGGAGCCGCTGATCCTCATCACCCCTCCAGCACAGGAGGCATCATTGAAGACAAGCGATCTGGCAGCAATTGCTTCGATGAACTTCGTAGTAACCGAAGTCGGCTGCGTCTACCGCCACCTGTTCGACAAGGCATTCGAGGCGTCAGGAACGGCAGCACCGAAGCTTGCCGCCGAAGTCGGCAGCATCGGCACCATTGCCAGGCTCGTCGCAGCCCGTACAGGCTCGAGCTTCGTTCCGCGGTTTGCCGTCGCGGACGCTCTTCATCGTGGCGAAATCGACGAAATGCCCTGGCCGGGACCAATGCGAACAGCCTCGCTTGTGATGATCTGGCGGCGCAGGCGTGTTCAGCCGCCAGCTTTGAAGCTGTTCCTGAAATTTGTAAGCACCGGCTTGGCACCCGCTAAATCAGCCGATGCCCGCCCTCGACATGCAGTACCGTCCCCGTTGTGAAGGCGTTGCCCATCAGGAAGTCGATAGCATCGGCGATATCTTCTGGTTGTCCCACTCGTCCGGCCGGCAACCTTTTTGCCATGGCATCCAATGTTTCCTCTTTCCGGTCACCGACAACGAACGTCCAGATCGGCGTATCGACCCAGCCTGGTGAAACGGCGTTCACGCGAATGGGCGCCAACTCGACGGCGAGTGCGCGAACCAGCCCTTCCAGGCCAGCATTGACGGCTGCGACCACCGACCCCCGTGCAGCCGGACGATAGGCGGCGATACCTGACGTGAACGTGATGGAGCCCGTGGCCGAGAGCAACGGCGACCCATATTTCGCAAGCAGCAGCGGACCGTAGAATTTACTTTCCACGACTCTCTGCGCAGCCCCGAGGTCCAGCGAAGGCAGCAGCTCGTAAGCGCCTTCAATATCCGCGGCGGTGCATACGATATGGTCAAGCCGGCCGATGCGCTCAAACAGACCGGCCACTTGGTTTTCCTGCGTGATATCGACTGGCTCAGCGGAAAGCAATGGGCTTTGGAGTTCCGAGCAAGCGCGCTTGAGCTTATCCGCGCTCCGCCCGGCGATGATGACCTCGGCCCCGGCTGCGAGCGCGCGTTGCGCCAGCGCCAGCCCCATTCCGGAGCTGCCGCCGACAATAAGAATTCTCGAATTTGCAATTTCAGTGATTGCCATGTTTCCATTCCAGCAGGTGATGACCACGGCCGAACATTCGCAAAGCTGCACAAGAAGATGAAACGAAGAAAAACGATGGCACCATCGGAATCTCCGATGGAGGAGTATTTTAGACGCACCGGATTTCGATTGCCGGAACCGCCAACAAACCTGTTGCAATTCCCCCAGCCTGCGCTATCCCCTTGGGATGAGACATGGGTCAGCGAGGCGCGACACCGTCATGGATTCGATCCTCTATTCCACGGCAGACAATCCGGTGCCGGAAAACCGCACCGAAGGCTTCTTCGAAAGTTTCGACGGGCGCAAGCTCCGCTACGCCATCTTCCGCTGCGAGCAGCCGGTCGCGAAGGGAACCGTTGTGCTGCTGCAGGGCCGCAACGAATTCATTGAGAAATATTTCGAGACGATCCGCGATCTCACAGCCAAGGGCCTGTGGGTCGCGACCTTCGATCTCCGCTGCCAGGGCGGATCCGAGCGGCTGCTGAAAGACCCGCTGCGCGGCCATATCCGCCATTTTTCCGATTATGAGCGGGATCTGACCGCCTTCCTCGACAAGATCGTCCTGCCGGATACACGCCTGCCCTTCTTTCTGCTCGCTCATTCGACCGGCGGACTGATCGCCCTATCCGCCGCGCCGAGACTTGCAAGCCGAATCGAACGCATGGTCCTGTCCGCCCCCTTCATCGGCTTGACCGGCCACGGCGCCTCCCCCGGCTTTATCCGCTTCCTCTCCGGCGTGGTCAGCGGCATCGGCCTAGGCCGCATGCAGTTCAGCAAGAAGTTCAAGGAAAGACCGTTTGCCGAAAACCCGCTGACCACGGACGAGCAGCGCTACCGGCGCAACACCGGCATCGGCACCGCCTACCCACAACTTTGCATTGGGCCGCCGACGGCACGCTGGCTGTCGCAGTCCTTGCGGGCGATCGAACGGGTCAACATGCCCGAACATCTGTTTTCGATTCAGATTCCCACGGTTCTGATCGCGCCAACGCGCGACGGCGTCGTGCCCTATGCCGATCAGGAGCGGCTGTCGCGCTATTTCCGCGCGGCACAGCTGGTGCCTGTCCACGGCGCCAAGCATGAAATCCTGCAGGAACGGGATATCTATCGCAACCAGGCACTTGCAGCGATCCACGCCTTCATCCCCGGCAGCGACGCCGAGACCCATCCTTACGAAATCGAAGCGGAAGCCTGATTCTCAGCGGGACAGCACTGCCAGAGCCTGCTCATAAACGGCGCGGCTGCCGGCTGCGATGATCGTTCCGCCCATTTCCGGCCGACCGCCATCCCAAGTGGTCATGATGCCGCCGGCCTGCTCGATGACCGGAATGATGCCGCCGACATCATAGGGCTTTAGGGAATTCTCGATGACGAGATCGATATGGCCGGCGGCCAACAGCGCATAGGCATAGCAATCGCAACCATAGCGGAAGAGCCGCACCTTGCTTTCGATCTCGCGATATTTGGCAAGCTCGTCGCCGACGAAGAGATGCGGCGAGGTGGTAAAGAGGATGGCGTTCGAGAGGCTGCCGCAGTCGCGAACCTGCAGCCGTCTCTCGCCGTCCGGACCGGAATAGGTAGCGCCGTTGCCGTCGGCAAAATAGCGCTCGCCGGTAAAGGGCTGGTCGATCATCCCCATGATGGCGCGGCCGTTCTTCTGCAGGCCGATCAGCGTTCCCCACACCGGGACGCCCGAGATGAAGGCGCGCGTGCCGTCGATCGGATCGATGACCCAGACATGCTCGCGGTCGAGCCCGACATTGCCATGCTCCTCGCCAAGGATACCGTGCTCGGGGAACTCGGCCTCGATCAGCGCGCGAATCGCCTCTTCGGCGGCGCGGTCTCCTTCCGTCACGGGATCAAAGCCCTTGGTTTCCTTGTTGACCACATCGATGCCGGTACGAAAGCGCGGCAAGGTTTCGGCCTTGGCCGCCTCGGCCAGACGGTAGAAGAACGAGCGATCGGGAAGCATGGTGAATCCAGATAAGTGGCGGTATGGCGATGTCATAACGCATATAGTTCGTGAAGCAAACCGGACGATGACGCGCCGGGCGCAATGCCTGCGGATCAGGCAGGATTTTTGAATTTGCCTAAATATTTTGCACCGCAATAAAGTGCTTGACATTTGTGCAGTGCAGCAGCAATATCGTCATGCAGTCTTTCGACTGTAAATACCCTCCTTGGGTGTTTCCTCCCTAGACTTAGCCGCGCCACAAGCGCGGTTCTTTTTTTGGTGGCAAGCCTCAGCCGAACGGGCGACGAACGCCGGAGGATCTCTGGGTTCTGGTAGGTGAGATACCGCTACTCCGCCGCCAGCGCCGGATCGCCCGTATAGGATTCCACATGCTCGGCCATGCGCTTCATGAACAGCGTAATGGCGGCCGCGACCTTGTCGAAATCCGGGCGCTTCTCCAGCGTCGTCTCATCGACGTAAAGCGACCGGTTGACCTCGATCTGCAGGGCATGCAGCCCCCGGGACGGGCGGCCGTAATGCTCGGTGATGAAGCCGCCGGCATAGGGTTTGTTGCGCACGGCATTGAAGCCCATTTCCTCGAGGATCTGCATGGCCGCGCGCGAAAGCTCGGCCGAGGCGCTGGTGCCGTAGCGATCGCCCAGGATGAAATCCGGCCGCATATTGCTGCCGGCTATACGGATATTGCCCGGCATGGAATGACAGTCCACCAGCACGCCGAAGCCGAATTTGACATGGGTGCGCGCGATCAGCCGCCGAAGCGTGGCATGATAGGGCTTGTAGATGGTGTCGATACGCCTCAAAGCATCCTCCACCGGCACGCGGCGCGCATAGATCTCCATGTTTTCGGCCACGATTCGCGGAATGGTGCCGAGCCCGCCGGCGACCCGCAACGAATTGATGTTGGCATAGGACGGTAACGCGCCATCGAACATGCGCGGATCGAGCTCATAGGGCTCGCGATTCACGTCGATATAGGCGCGCGGAAAATTGGCGAGCAGCAGCGGCGCCCCGAGCGAGCTCGCCGCGCAGAAGAGCTCATCGACGTAGTGATCCTCCGAGCGGCGGATAGCGATACCCTGCAGGCGGGACTGGGCTATGAAATCGGGAGGATAGATGCGACCGCTGTGAGGCGAACTGTAGACAAACGGTATCGTCTGGGAAGCAGGTTCCAATACCTCGAAAATCTCGAAACTGCGCATTTCCGCGGACATCAACGTCTTTACCATGTCAACAACTTGTCGCAGCAATCATGTTGCCAGTTGCATGACCGCAAGTCCATAGTGACTTGAGCGAAATGGCCTTAATCCAAAGGACCGTACTCGGAATTTCGGATGCCTGGTCAGCGGAAACGCACGGCGTTTTCGTGGAATGAACCTGTGCTTCGAACAAATGCCGGAATGGCGCGTTTTGGCTGACCATTCACGGCTTGTTTACGGCGCTGCGGTACCCTAAACGCTGGACGAGACCAACAAGACAAGATTGATTAGCGATAGAGATGATGACCCAGAAGATACTTCTTGCCGAAGACGATAACGACATGCGTCGCTTTCTCGTGAAGGCACTCGAAAAAGCCGGCTACAAGGTCTTGTCCTTTGACAACGGAGCCAGCGCCTACGACCGGCTGCGCGAAGAGCCGTTCTCGCTGCTTTTGACTGATATCGTCATGCCTGAGATGGACGGCATCGAGCTGGCGCGGCGCGCTACCGAACTCGATCCGGACCTGAAGGTGATGTTCATTACCGGCTTTGCTGCAGTGGCCCTCAACCCCGATTCGAAAGCGCCGAAGGATGCAAAGGTCCTTTCCAAGCCTTTCCACCTTCGCGAACTCGTCGACGAAGTCAACAAACTCCTTGCCGCGTAAGGCTTTCGGCGGCCACGTCACAAAACCGAAAAAAAGCCTATTGACGGCGACCAAGGTTTTGTGATCTATGCGCCGCCATCGGATGGGCGTGTAGCTCAGCGGGAGAGCACTACGTTGACATCGTAGGGGTCACAAGTTCGATCCTTGTCACGCCCACCATCCTAATTCGCTGAAAAGCAAGGCCTTTCGAGAAATCGAAAGGCCTTTTTCATTTCTTATTGATGGACAAAGTTCGGGGCATCCCCAAGGAGACCGGGCCGAAGAACAAACCCTCGGCCTGAAGTCAATTGCAGGTCGGTCAGCGATCCAGGAAATGCCGGAACACCGCCGTCGTGGGATAGGCGTAGGCACCGCGGTCGACAAAACCGTGGCGGTAGAGGCAATCCCGCAGAGCCAGCCAGTAAAGCGTACTGTTTGGATCCGGAGAGCCGCGGCGCCAGGAATAAGCCTCGGGCTCGCAGCGGTCGAGAACCCTCTCATATGTTGCCAGCACCACGGGGTCGCTGTCGGCACGAATGCCGTGATAGGTCTGATAGTTTGAGGGCGCCTCGCCTGCGGAGACGCATGCCAGGCTCAAAATCGCTCCCAGCGTTAACATCATTCTCATGTGCTTCAATCTCCAACTAGAGCAATTCCAGGAAAAGTGCGCAGCGGTTTCCGTTCGGAGCGCAAACCCGAGAATAATAGCCTTTTGAAAGATCGCCAATCACATGCTGATGTTCGCTGGATGCAGGGCGAATGCAGCCTGCGGCACAAGTTCCCGCTACAAGCCGCTTGACTTCCGCCCGTGCCGTCATCCTACTGTCATATCAGCACATCGATCATACGGGAGGACGGAGATGACGGTGGTGAAGCGGCAGTTCTACAAGAGCCACAAGCCCAACGGCGATGAATACATGTTTCATCTCGCCCGCGACACCGAAAGCGGCGAGGTCTTCGTCATCCGCCAGGCGGACTATGTCGTCGACGGCGGCAGCGAGAAGAGCATGACCCTCTATGAATTCCTGGCCGGCGGCGGCAATCGCCAGAATGCGCTCTTGCAGTTGATCGGCTCGCTTGTTCCGGAATCGGCGCAGCACCCGCAACAACATTGACGCGGGGTTGCATCAGGGCTGCAAGTGATTTGCGGCAGCGGAATCCTGAGGCTTGATCCTGAAGTGCCCGGCGTGAGCTGGCACGTTCAGCAGGTTTTGAGCTGCGCACCGCGTCGGGTTGACTGCCACATTTTGATCGGCGAATCTGCGTGGGCTTGAAAGGAGCCCCTCTTATGCGATTCGCAGGCATTGCTTTTGGATTGACCGTCTTGGCCGCAACATCGGCTGCAGCAGTGGAAGATTTCCCGTCGAAGGGTGTTACCGTCGTCAGCGGAAAATGCTCCAGGCTCGTCGTCGGCAAGCTCGATGCTTCCAAGGGATGCAAGGCCGAAATCGCCAGCGTCACGGGCCCCGACGGATCCGTGACCTTCATTTTCACCTCGGGCGGAAAAATGCTCGGCTTCCAGGGCGATGGCAAGGGCATCAAGCCGGGTAACCAAAAGGGAACCGCGCAGCTGCCGATCGACATCATCTCCACAGGCGCGGGCAACAAGATGTCGGGCCAGGTAGAAGCGAAGGGCACATGCACCTTTGCAAATCCTTACGCCGGCAAGCCGATCGCCATCGAATGCTCGGCCAAATCGCCGGAAATGAGCTTTAACGGCAGCTTTACGTCCGACGGCAAGGCACCCCGCCACAAATAGCCATTACCATCGCCGCCATCCGAATTAGTGCGGAAGGGCAGTTTTCTGTTTTCTGCCATGATTTGCGTCGGCCGGCGCTTCCCGGGACAGGTCCGAGCCGTTGATATGCGCGGGAACGTGCACGTCCTCATGGGTTACGGGATGCAGCGTCAGGTCCACCTGATGGGGCGGCAGGACCTGGGCTTGGCGCAGCCTATTCGGCCGCGCCTTTTTCTGCCGTTCCGTCAGTTCCGGTTTTTGCGTTTGCGGCGCGCGATGAATGGGTGCGGGACTCATGGGGAACTCCTCCTGTTGAACGCTATCGTCTAGGGCGCGGCCGCCATAACGGCGAATGGCCGCAAGAACACTTCAAGGCCAAACGCAGCCTTTTCGGTTTGGTTCCTTGGATTTCTCAATTATCGAGGGCAACGACGGTCAGAAGGATTTCAACCCTTGACCTCAGTCCTAACTTCACTAACTATTGAATACCTCCGCGCCTTCCTGACATCGGCAGCGGATTGAACTTTGGTGCCGGGCCCCTCTGGCGAGAGTTTTCACGGCGCTCTCGCGATGTCGGTACCGCCTGCAGATGAGCCGGCGGACTTCTTTCCATGATCAGCTTGACCATGCCTGACCCGCATGCCGTCTTCGGTATGCGGCTATGCGCGCAATCCGCGTATATCCACTCCATTTGCAGCGAGGCGCAGCCATGAAATTGCCCGCCGCCTCAAAATCTGTCCTCGGTTATTTCAGCTGGGCCTTCGCTGTAACCGCCGGCGGCCTTGCGCTTGGTGCGCTGTTGGGCTGGAACACCACCGGCACCTTCAGCGGCGTTGCCACAGCCTTCTTCATCTGCGCCGTCCTGGCCGTGCTGGAAATCTCGCTTTCCTTCGACAATGCCATCGTCAATGCCAACAAGCTGAAGGAGATGACGCCGGTCTGGCAGCATCGCTTTCTGACCTGGGGCATCATCATCGCCGTCTTCGGCATGCGGATCGTCTTTCCGCTGGCGATCGTCGCGATCGCCGCCTGGATCGACCCGTGGGAAGCGCTGAAACTCGCCGCCGCCAAGCCCGAACAATATGCCGAGATCATGCAGGCAGCGCATCTGCCGATTGCCGCCTTTGGCGGCACCTTCCTGATGATGGTGGGCCTGACCTATTTCTTCAACCATGAGAAGGACGTGCACTGGATAGGCTTCATCGAAAAGCGGATGGCGCATTTTGCCACCGTAAAGGGCGTCGAAATCGCCTTCGTGCTGGTCCTCGTCCTCATCTTCACCTCTGTGCTCGACGGTGATGACGCGACGACCTTCCTGCACGCCGCGATCTATGGCCTCCTGACCTTCCTGCTCGTCGAGGTTCTGGCGGGCTTTCTGGATGCTTCGCAGCAAACGATGAGCGCAGCGGCGAAGGGCGGCTTAGGTGCCTTCCTCTATCTGGAAATCCTCGATGCCAGCTTCTCGTTTGACGGCGTCATCGGCGCCTTCGCCCTCACGCAGAACCTCTTCATCATCGCCATCGGCCTCGGCATAGGTGCCATGTATGTCCGCTCCATGACGATCATGCTGGTGGAAAAGGGCACGCTCGCCCACTATCGCTACCTCGAGCACGGTGCCTTCTATGCCATATTGATCCTTTCGGTGATCATGTACGTGCAGACACTGACGCACATCCCGGAAGTCATTACCGGCCTTGGCGGCGCGGCCCTGATCGGCATCTCGCTCTGGTCATCGATCCGGTACAACAGGCGCCACGGCCCCAATCACGCGCCGGCGCAGGATGAACAGCACGATAGGGCCGAAGCTTAAGCTGTGTAGCATTGAAATTATTACTCACAAACAAGGCTATTTTAATCTGCAATGAAAGCAGTCTCTCCGCGACTTCTGCTTTTTTTTAAACAGAATGGTGCACGCGACACACTTTCGGTGGATCTTGTGGACTAAAGTCGTCGAATGTTTAGGATCTCGACGTATTGGAGCTGGCGCTTTAAGAAATAACATTGCAATGGCGATGGAAATTGTCGAAGGAGCATGGTCGGGCGCACAATGGTTGTGCGTCGTCGGACGGCTTCAATTGAGATGTCCAGGAGAGGCAGAGCATGGCGGCGAAAATCGTCCCGGTGATTATGGCAGGCGGCAAGGGTACACGGCTGTGGCCGCTATCGCGCGCTTCCGCCCCGAAACAATTCATCCAGTTCATCGGCGACAGGACGCTGTTCCAGAACACTTTGGAGCGGGTGGCCGATCCCGAGCTCTACGGAGCGCCGATCGTTCTCACCAATGAGGAATTCCGCTTCCTCGTCGCGGAACAGGCGCGCGAACTCGACCTGAAACTGGCAGCAGTGCTGCTGGAGCCGGTCGCCCGCAATACGGCTGCCGCCGTTGCTGCCGCCGCCGCGCTCGTCACCGAGCTTTTCGGCGAGGATGCGATCATGCACGTCCTCGGCTCCGATTATGAGATCGACGCCAACGGTACCTATTACGATTGCGTGCGCATGGCACGCGATACCGCGCTGCAGGGCAAGCTCGTCACCTTCGGCATCAAGCCGACGGAGCCCGCCACGGGCTACGGCTATATCGAAACCGGCAAGGCGCTCGCGACCGGCGCCCATACCGTCAAGCGTTTCGTCGAGAAGCCCGTCCTGGAAAAGGCAGAGGAGATGGTGGGAAGCGGCAGCTTCTACTGGAACTCCGGCATGTTCATGTTCTCGGCCGCTCAGCTTCTCGCCGAAATGAAGGAATTTGCGCCCGAGGTCGAAAAGGCCGCCGCCAAGGCGGTGTCCAAATCGACGCGCGACCTCGATTTCACCCGCCTGGACGCCGATAGTTTCGCAAAGAGCCCGGACATCTCCATCGACTACGCGCTGATGGAAAAGACGGCGAACGCCGCCGTCGTTCCCTCGCCCTTCACCTGGTCCGATCTCGGCAGCTGGGACGCGGTGTGGAAAGTCGGCAGCCGTGACGAAAGCGGCAACGTGTCTGCCGGCGCGACGACGCTGGTCAACACGAAGAATTCGCTCGTCATGTCGCATAGCCTGCACGTCGCCGTGCAGGGCCTTGAGGACGTCGCCGTCATCGCTAGCGAAGACGCCGTCTACGTCGGTCATCTCAAGGACAGCCAGGAAGTCGGCAAGCTCGTCAAGCTGCTCGCAAGCGAGAAGAAGACCGCCAAGCTTACCGAAACGCATCCGACCTCCTATCGTCCATGGGGCGGTTATACCTCGGTGCTGAACGGCGAACGCTTCCAGGTGAAGCGCATCTTCGTGCTGCCGGGCAAGAAGCTGTCGCTGCAGAAGCATCACCATCGCTCCGAGCATTGGATCGTCGTGAAGGGTACGGCCGAAGTGACGGTCGGCGAGAACGTCCAGATGCTGCGCGAAAACGAATCGGTCTATATCCCGCTCGGCGAAGTGCATCGCCTTGCCAACCCGGGCAAGATCCTGCTGGAGCTCATCGAAGTGCAGACCGGCTCCTATCTCGGCGAAGACGACATCATCCGCCTCGTCGACGAGTTCGGCAGAAGCTGATTGCAAGCAGCCAGATCGAGGTTTCAGGGCGGCGGGCGAAAGCTCGCCGTTCTTGTTTGGGCGTTATGCGGCGGCACCTTTCGAAGCGCGGAGAGACGCCTTGCTTTCTTTCGCTGCATTGCACACACTGCCTCAAGGGAACAGCAATCGCCGCACAACGATGCGGGCTAGGCAAAGAGACATATGGCGATCAAGGCGAGCATCTATCATCTCACCCATTATAAATACGACAACCCGGTCCGCCTCGGCCCCCAGATCATCCGCCTCAAACCCGCCTCGCATTCCAAGACTCGTGTGCTGAGCCATGCGCTCAAGGTCACGCCGTCAAACCATTTCGTGAACTTGCAGCAGGACCCCTACGGCAACTATCTCGCCCGCTTCGTCTTTCCCGATCCGGTGACCGAACTGAAGATCGAGGTCGATCTCGTCGCCGACATGACGGTCTACAACCCCTTCGATTTCTTCGTCGAAGAGGAAGCCACCAAATGGCCCTTCGATTATCCCGAGACGATCCGCGAGGATCTTTCGATCTATATGAAGCCGGAGGAGCCCGGCCCCAGGCTGAAAGCCTTCCTCGCCACGCTCGACCGTTCGGAACAGAAGACCGTCGATATGATCGTCGGCCTCAATACGCGCCTGCAACAGGAGATCGGCTATGTCATCCGCATGGAGGTCGGAGTGCAGACGCCCGAAGAGACGCTGGAGACGGCGAAAGGTTCCTGCCGCGATACGAGCTGGCTGCTCGTTCAGGTGCTGCGCCATCTCGGCCTCGCCGCCCGCTTCGTCTCCGGCTACCTCATCCAGCTGACACCCGACTTGAAGGCGCTCGACGGTCCCTCCGGCACCGAGGTCGACTTCACCGATCTGCATGCCTGGGCAGAAGTCTATCTTCCCGGCGCCGGCTGGGTCGGCCTCGATCCGACCTCCGGTCTGCTGACGGGCGAGAGCCATATCCCGCTCGCCGCCACGCCGCACTACCGCAACGCCGCGCCGATCTCGGGCGGCTATTTCGGCGAAGCCAATACCGAATTCGATTTCGACATGAAGGTCGCCCGCGTCGCCGAGCATCCGCGCATCACCAAACCGTTTTCCGATGAAAGCTGGGATGCATTGAACGAACTCGGCGAAAAGGTTGACGCGATCCTCAAGGAAGATGACGTGCGCCTGACCATGGGTGGCGAGCCCACGTTCGTGTCGATCGACGATTTCCAGTCCGAGGAATGGAACACTGCCGCCGTCGGCCCGACCAAACGCGACCTTGCCGATCAGTTGATCAGACGCCTACGCGAGCGTTTCGCGCCCGGAGGCTTCCTGCATTATGGCCAGGGTAAATGGTATCCCGGCGAAAGCCTACCCCGCTGGACCTTCTCGCTTTACTGGCGCAAGGACGGACGGCCGATCTGGCAGAACCCAGCTTTGATCGCCGAGGAAACAGCACAGACCGGTGCGGGCTCGGAAAGCGCCAGCAAGCTTCTGAATGCGATTGCAAAGGAACTGGCGATCGAGCCTGACATGGTGCAACCGGCTTACGAAGATCCGGCTGAATGGATCGTCAAGGAAGGGAGCCTGCCAGAGAATGTTGATCCTTCCAATTCGAAGCTCAAGGATCCCGAGGAGCGCAGCCGTATCGCTCGTGTTTTCGAACGTGGCCTGACCACTCCAACCGGCTACATATTGCCCATACAGGCATGGAACGGGCGCGCCGGCGGTACACGCTGGGTCAGCGAAAAGTGGCGCACGCGCCGCGGCAAGATTTTCCTTGTGCCCGGCGATTCTCCAGTGGGCTATCGCCTGCCGCTCGGCACGCTCCCTTATGTGCCGCCATCACGATATCCCTATATCCATACGGCCGATCCCTCCATTCCGCGCATGCCTCTGCCCGACGTCATCGTGCCGGCTGGCCGCACCATGCCAGAAGCCTCGTTCCAGGTGGATGAAAGCTCTCAATCGCGGGTCGAACAGACGCTCGGCGAAATCGGCGGCGCCGTCCGCACCGCGATCTCTGTCGAACCGCGTGACGGTCGACTGTGTGTCTTCATGCCTCCGGTCGAAAAGATCGAACATTATCTCGAACTGCTGGCAGCGGCCGAAAATGCCGCAGCTGAACTTGCGCTGCCGATTCACATCGAAGGCTATTCGCCGCCACAGGACGAACGCATCAACGTCATTCGTGTCGCGCCTGACCCGGGCGTGATCGAGGTCAATATCCATCCCGCGTCGAACTGGCAGGACTGCGTCGACATCACGACGGCGGTTTACGAAGAAGCGCGACAGACACGCCTCGGCACGGACAAATTCCTGATCGACGGGCGTCATACTGGCACCGGTGGCGGCAATCACGTCGTCGTTGGCGGCGCCAATCCGAACGACAGCCCGTTCCTTCGCCGTCCCGACCTGCTGAAGAGCCTGGTGCTGCACTGGCAGCGCCATCCCTCGCTCTCCTACCTCTTTTCCGGCCTGTTCGTCGGCCCGACAAGCCAGGCGCCGCGCATTGATGAAGCCCGTCACGACAGCCTCTACGAGTTGGAAATCGCGCTGGCCCAGGTGCCGGCGCCAGGTCGCGGCACTCAGCCGCTCCCCTGGCTGGTGGACCGGCTCTTCCGCAATCTTCTGATCGATGTCACCGGCAACACGCATCGCTCGGAAATCTGCATCGACAAACTGTTTTCGCCGGATGGACCGACGGGACGCCTCGGCCTCGTCGAATTCCGCGGTTTCGAAATGCCGCCGAATGCCCGCATGAGCCTTGCCCAGCAATTGCTGGTGCGCGCACTGATCGCCCGCTTCTGGCGCAACCCGATCGATGGCAAGTTCGTGCGCTGGGGCACGACGCTGCATGATCGCTTCATGCTGCCGTATTATATCTGGCAGGATTTCCTCGACGTCCTCAGCGATCTTCGCGAAAACGGTTTCAACCTCAGACCGGAATGGTTCCAAGCGCAGCTCGAATTCCGCTTCCCTTTCTGCGGCGAAGTCGAATACGAGGGCAGCAAGCTGGAGCTGCGCCAGGCGCTGGAACCGTGGCACGTCATGGGCGAAGAAGGCGCGATCGGCGGCACCGTGCGCTATGTCGATTCGTCGGTCGAGCGCCTGCAAGTGCGGTTCGAAACCGCTAATCCCTCCCGCTATACGGTGACCTGCAATGGCCGTCCCGTGCCGCTGACGCCGACGGGGGTGGCGTGCGTTTCGGTCGCGGGCGTGCGCTACAAGGCATGGCATCCGGCGTCGGGCTTGCACCCGGTTCTGCCCATCGATACGCCGCTGACCTTCGATATCTACGATACGTGGTCACAGCGCTCGATCGGCGGATGCATCTATCATGTTGCCCATCCGGGCGGCCGCAACTACGACACCTTCCCCGTCAATGGCAACGAGGCGGAAGCGCGACGTCTTGCGCGTTTCGAGCCTTGGGGGCATACAGCAGGTGGCTATGCCGTAAGACCGGAGAGCGCATCGGTGGAATTCCCGCTGACGCTCGACCTCAGGCGTCCGGCGGGAATTTGAGACGAGACTATGAATGGGTAGAAAACCGGCGAGGGAACGACGGGATGAGGTAAAGACCGGCACTGCCAAGGCGCCGGCCTTTGCCTATCGTCCCCTGCCTGGTGTCGCCGACGAAATGGTCGACAACACCGGCGCCGTCCGCCCGGTCTGGCAAAACTTCCTCTCGGCGCTGACGCGCATGACGGAAGAGGGATTGACCGAGCGCTTCGCCCGCGCCGACCGCTATCTGCGCGATGCCGGCGTCTTCTATCGCGCCTATGGAACGGCGGGTGTCAGCGAACGCAACTGGCCGATCTCCCATATTCCCGTGCTCATCGACGAGCGCGAATGGCAGTCTCTCTCCGAAGGCCTGCAGCAGCGCGCCGATCTGTTGGAATCGATCATCGCCGATATCTATGGCGACAGCCGGTTGGTCAGCGAAGGGCTGCTGCCGCCGGCGCTGATTGCCGCCAATCCCGAGTTTCTGCGCCCGCTCGTCGGCGTTAAGCCCGCAAGCGGCCACTACCTGCATTTCCTGGCTTTCGAGGTCGGCCGCGGCCCCGATGGCAACTGGTGGGTGCTGGCCGACCGCGCGCAGGCGCCGTCCGGCGCTGGCTTCGCGCTGGAAACCCGGGTCGGCACCACCCGGGCCTTCTCCGATATCTACGCCGAAACCAAGGTTCATCGCCTCGCCTCCTTCTTCGGCGCCTTCCGCGATGCCCTGCTCGGCGGCAAGCGCGGTGGCGAAGGCCGTGTCGCCGTCCTGACGCCTGGGCCTGCCAACGAGACCTATTACGAACACGCCTATATCGCCCGCTATCTCGGCTTCATGCTGCTCGAAGGCGAGGACATCACCGTCGTCAACGATCAGCTGATGGTGCGCACCGTCGCGGGCCTGCGGCCGATCAGCGTACTCTGGCGCCGTCTCGACGCTTCCTACGCCGATCCGCTCGAGCTCAATCAGCATTCCCATATCGGCACGCCCGGTCTCGTCGAAGCCCTGCGGGCGCAGACGGTGACCATCGTCAATGCGCTCGGCTCCGGCATTCTCGAGACGCGCGCCCTGCTCGCCTTCATGCCGACCATCTCTCGGCATCTGCGCGGGGAAGAGCTGAAGCTGCCCTCTATCGCGACCTGGTGGTGCGGCCAGAAGACCGAGCGCGAGCATGTTGCCGCCAATATCGAGAAGATGGTCATCGGCCCGGCCTATTCCTGCATGCCGTTCTTCGACGATAACGGCCAGTCCGTGCTCGGATCGACCTTGCGCAGCACCGCCCGCGATTCCATCGCAGACTGGTTGGCGACCGAGGGGCACAAGCTGGTCGGCCAGGAGGTCGTGACCTTGTCGACCACGCCGGCCTGGGTCAACGGCAGGCTGACGCCGCGGCCGATGAGCCTGCGCGTCTTCGCCGCTCGCACGGAAAACGGCTGGCAGATCATGCCCGGCGGCTTTGCCCGCATCGGCAGCGGCGACGATGTCGCCGCCATCGCCATGCAGGCCGGCGGCTCGGCCGCCGATGTCTGGATCGTCTCGCACAAGCCCGTCGAAGCCCATACCCTGCTGCCGGCCGAAGAGACCTTCACCCGCAACATGCCGGGCAGTCTTCCGAGCCGGGCCGCCGACAACCTCTTCTGGCTTGGTCGATATATCGAGCGCGCCGAAGGTGCCCTGCGCATCCTGCGCGCCTGGCATGGCCGTTTTGCGGAAGCGGCCGATCCGAACCAGCCGCTGCTTGCCGATGTCAGCGCCTATCTCGTCGCCATCGACATCGATACCAAGCAGGCGGTACCGGAAAACCTGCTGCGCAATATCGATAGCGCCGTCTATTCGGCGAGCAACATCCGCGATCGCTTCTCTCCTGACGGCTGGCTGGCGCTGAACGATCTCGCCAAGACGGCCCGCCGCTTCAAGGAAGGGGTGAAACCTGGCGACGATGCCAGCCATGCCATGACGATCCTGTTGCGCAAGCTCGCGGGCTTTGCCGGTCTCGTGCATGAAAACATGTACCGCTTCACCGGCTGGCGCTTCCTGTCGCTCGGCCGCTATATCGAGCGCGGCCTGCACATGACGCGATTGCTCGGCCATATGTCCGGCCCCGACGCGCCGGACGGCGCGCTCGACATGCTGCTTGAGATCGGCGACAGCGTCATGACCCATCGCCGCCGCTACAACGTCAATACGGCTCGTCTGACGGTGACGGATCTGCTCGCACTCGATCCGCTGAACCCGCGCTCGATCCTTTTCCAGATGAACGAGATCCACCGCGAGGTCGAGCAATTGCCGAATGCCTACGTCAACGGCCAGATGTCGCCCTTCTTCCGCGAAGCCATGCGCCTGCATTCGGGCCTGGCAGTGATGACGCCCGAAGCAATGACCGTCGAGGTCTACCAGCAGCTGGCGCGCGAACTGGAGCGGCTGTCCGATCTGCTGGCACGCACCTATCTCGGATGACGTGATGCTATACGACCTCTCGCTTCACATGGGCTACATCTATGACGTGCCGGCGAGCGGTGCGCGGCATATATTGCGCGTCATGCCGCTTTCCCTGCCCAATCGGCAGCGGCTGATCGCCGGCTCGGTGAAAATAACCCCCGGTCCGGACGAGCAGTCGAACTTCACGGATTTCTTCCAGCATCCGGCGACCTCGATCCTCGTGCGCGAGCCGCATGAAAGGCTCGATATCCGCATGCAGGCGCGTGTTCAGGTGGAGAGCCAGCCCGTCGGGGCGGACTTCTCGCCGCTCCTCGCCAAGCTGCCTCAAGAGATCGACGATTGCTGGTCGATCGATCCGTCTTCGCCTCACCATTTTCTAGGCAGCAGCCCGCGTCTGCCCGACACGAGGGAGATTGCGGATTACAGCAGACAGTGGAAATCGACCAATCTGACGACCCTGCAGATCGCCCATACGGTTTGCGCGCAGATACACAAGGACTTCGTCTACGATCCCGAGGCGACGACGGTCGATACCACCCCGAAAGAAGCCTTCCGTCTCAAGCGCGGCGTCTGCCAGGATTTTTCGCATGTCATGATCATCGCGCTTCGCAGCCTCGGCATTCCCGCCGGCTATGTCAGCGGCTTCCTGCGCACCATCCCGCCGCCCGGCAAGGAAAGGCTGGAGGGCGCCGACGCCATGCATGCCTGGGTGCGCGTCTGGTGCGGCGAGACGGCAGGCTGGATCGAGCTCGACCCGACGAACAATATCCCGGCCGGCACGGATCACATCGTCGTCGCCTATGGCCGTGATTATTCGGACGTGTCGCCCGTCATCGGCGTGCTCAAAGGCTACGGCAGCCAGAAATCCATTCAGGCCGTAAATGTTATTCCACTAAAATAAAATATATCTTGAGTAGTAAAAAGTTGAAGCAAATCGCGCCAGATGACGTGGTTTATTAAAAAACAACTGATCGCTTAAACCTTCAACTAATATTTGTATCTAATAGTCCCGCCACTCTTGAGAATCTAACTCTTTCAATAGGCGGACATGATGATTGCCGGTTCGGATTTACTTCGGATTACAAAACAACTTTTACGCGACAGATGCGGAAATTTCGGCATCCTGACGGCGATTTCGGTCCCTGTGCTCGTAGCAGCCGGCGGCGTTGCAATCGATGTCACGAACATGTCGCTCTCGCGCAGTCAACTTCAAGAGGCAACGGATGCCGCCGCGCTCGCTACCGCGACGGCATTGGCCGAGGGTAGCACGACAACGACAAACGCCAAGGAACTCGCCAACAATTTTGTACTCGGCCAGATGTCGAATTATCTCGCCGGCGATACGGATGCTACAAATTCACTGAAAGCGGGCACCAGCACGACGGTAACAAAAACGACCGATTCCTCCGGGAATTCGGGTTACACGGTCGTCGTAAATTCATCCTATTCGATGCCGGTGAACAGCATGACCCGCCTGATCGGGCAGCGTTCCCTGAACATTTCTGCATCCAGCACGTCAATCAGCGGAAAGACTTCCGAAACTCAGAAGAATGCCCTGTCGATGTATTTCGTTCTGGACCGCTCCGGATCGATGGACGAAGCCACGGACACGGTTAACGCCCAGCAGCCTACGACGACGTACACTTATAACTGCATAAAAACAAATAAGAATGGCAAGCAGGAGTGGGGTACTTGCACCGGTACCTCGACCAACTATTACACTAAAATGGAATCGCTGAAGATTGCGACATCCAATCTGACCGCACAACTAAACAGCGCCGATCCAAACATGATGTACGTCCGCACCGGCGCCGACTCCTATAATAATGTCGCTCAGACGCCTACAGCCCTGGCCTGGGGTACGAACGGCATCACGGCCTATGTCAACAACCTGACCTCAAGCGGCTCCACGAATTCTGCCCCCGCCTTTACAGCCGCTGTCGACGCATTGACGAAAT
The DNA here is from genome assembly GCF_003024605.1 of Rhizobium sp. JAB6. Lineage (GTDB taxonomy): Bacteria > Pseudomonadota > Alphaproteobacteria > Rhizobiales > Rhizobiaceae > Rhizobium. The sequence goes on from NZ_PYJQ01000009.1 coordinate 1,120,348, forward strand.
TGTCGACGACGTCGGGGCTGACGTATGAACAACTCCAGCACAAGGACAAGAGCGGCGTTACAAATCCGACCATGTACATCGTGTTCATGACCGATGGCGACAACAACGTGTCAAACGCCGATACAAAGACCAAGGAACAATGCGACAAGGCGCGCAAAAACGGCATTCACGTTTACACGATTGCCTTCATGGCGCCTCAGAACGGTCAGGCGTTGCTGCAGTACTGTGCAACTTCTTCCTCTGACTATTTCACTCCGCAGAGTGCCGCGGATCTCTTCAAGGCATTTACGACAATCGCTACGGAAACATCCAAGCAGATGACGCTCCTGACGAAGTGACCTCCCCAGGCCTCACGCCAAGCAACCATAAATAGCCATCGAAATAAAAAAGCCGCGCGATGCGAGTATTGCGTGGCTTTTCGTTTGATCGATGCGCGAATAAGAGCCCGAAATATCATCGGAATCAAGTCTTTTCGCACTCACCCAAAACCTTTCGCCGCAATTTTCGCATCTGCGCAACTCGCTTGTTGCAACTGCTTTACATCAGTGCGTAAACTGATAGGGAAACGGAAGGCAAATCGATTTAATTGGCCGTAACACGCTGAATATAAATCACAAATGGCGAGAGTTGATAGTATGAATAACTTGACGAAGGCTGATCTCCCCGTTCCAGCCCCGCGCAGTTCCCGCCCCGAAATCCTTGCCGAAGAAATCATTGAGCGCCTGACATACCGCATCGGCAAGGACGCGAAGGTGGCCAAGCCGCACGACTGGCTGACGGCAACGATCCTGGTCATTCGCGACCGCGTCATCGACAAATGGATCGAATCCACCCGCAAGGTCTATCAGACCGGTGCCAAGCGCGTTTACTACCTATCTCTCGAATTCCTGATCGGCCGCCTGATGCGCGACGCCATCTCCAATCTCGGCCTGATGGAAGAGATCACCAACGCTCTCGCCTCGCTCGGCGTCGATATTCGTGTCATCGCCGGCCTCGAGCCCGACGCGGCGCTCGGCAATGGCGGCCTTGGCCGTCTTGCCGCCTGCTTCATGGAATCCATGGCAACCGTTGACGTGCCGGCCTATGGTTACGGCATTCGCTATGTGCACGGCCTGTTTCGCCAGCAGATGGCCGACGGCTGGCAGGTGGAGCTGCCCGAAACCTGGCTGGCGCATGGCAACCCCTGGGAGTTCGAGCGCCAGGAAAGCTCCTATGAAATCGGCTTCGGCGGCACTGTCGAGACCATTGGCAACCATGACGATCAGCCGCGTTACGTCTGGAAGCCGGCCGAGCGCGTCATTGCCACCGCATTCGATACCCCTGTAGTTGGCTGGCGCGGCGCACGCGTCAATACGCTGCGCCTCTGGTCGGCGCAGCCGATCGACCCGATCCTGCTCGATGCCTTCAACGCCGGCGATCATATCGGCGCGCTGCGTGAAAGCAACAAGGCCGAAAGCCTGACGCGGGTTCTCTATCCTGCCGATGCGACGCCCGCCGGCCAGGAGCTGCGCCTGCGCCAGGAGTTCTTCTTCTCGTCCGCCTCCCTGCAGGACATCCTGCGCCGTCACCTGCAGCAATATGACGATCTGACCAATCTCGCCGACAAGGTCGCGATCCAGCTGAACGACACGCATCCAGCCGTCTCCGTCACGGAAATGATGCGCCTGCTGATCGATGTCCACGGCTTCGATTTCGACAAGGCCTGGGACATCACCCGAAACACCTTCGGCTACACCAATCACACCCTGCTGCCAGAAGCACTGGAAAGCTGGCCCGTGCCGCTCTTCGAGCGGCTTTTGCCGCGCCACATGCAGATCGTCTACGCCATCAACGCCAAGGTACTGCTGGAAGCGCGCAAACTGCACAATTTCAGCGACACCGAAATCCGCTCGATCTCGCTCATCGACGAAAACGGCGATCGGCGCGTGCGCATGGGCAATCTCGCCTTCGTCGGCTCGCACTCGATCAACGGCGTTTCCGCGCTTCACACCGACCTGATGAAGGTCACGGTCTTCGCCGACCTGCACAAGCTCTATCCCGATCGCATCAACAACAAGACGAACGGCATCACGCCGCGACGCTGGCTCATGCAGTGCAATCCCGGCCTGACCAATCTCGTGCGCGAAACCATCGGCGACGCCTTCCTGGACGATGCCGAACAGCTGAAGCCGCTGGATCAGTTTGCCCGCGACAGCGCCTTCCAGGAGAAGTTCGCAGCGGTCAAGCGCGCCAACAAGGTGCAGCTTTCCAATCTGGTCGCCAGCCGCATGGGCATCAAGCTCGATCCGAATGCGATGTTCGACATTCAGATCAAGCGCATTCACGAATACAAGCGCCAGCTCCTCAACATCATCGAGGCGGTGGCGCTTTATGACCAGATCCGCTCGCATCCGGAGCTCGATTGGCAACCGCGCGTCAAACTCTTCGCCGGCAAGGCGGCGCCGAGCTATCACAACGCGAAGCTCATCATCAAGCTGATCAACGACGTCGCCCGCGTCATCAACAACGATCCGTCGGTGCGCGGCCTCTTGAAGGTCGTCTTCGTGCCGAACTACAACGTCTCGCTGGCAGAGGTCATGGTTCCGGCCGCCGATCTTTCCGAGCAGATTTCGACGGCCGGCATGGAAGCCTCGGGTACAGGCAACATGAAATTCGCGCTTAACGGCGCGCTGACCATCGGCACGCTCGACGGCGCCAACGTCGAGATGCGCGACAATGTCGGCGAGGACAATATCGTCATCTTCGGATTGCGGGCCGACGAGGTCGCCAACCTGCGCAGCGACGGTCACAATCCCCGGGCCATCATCGAGCGTTCGCGCGAATTGGCTCAAGCTCTTTCGGCCATCGCCTCCGGCGTCTTCTCTCCCGACGATCGCAGCCGCTATGCCGGGCTTATCGACGGCATCTATAGCCACGACTGGTTCATGGTCGCCGCCGATTTCGATGCCTATGCCTCGGCACAGCGCGAAGTCGATATTCTTTGGGCCGATCCATCCGAGTGGTATGCGAAAACGATCAACAATACCGCTCGCATGGGCTGGTTCTCCTCCGATCGGACGATCCGTCAATATGCCAAGGAAATCTGGAGAGCCGGATGAAAAAGCCGAAGAAACCCGCTGACGGCACGAGCTTGAGGGATATTTCGGCAGAGGATATTGCTGCAATTCTCGCAGGCACGCATTCCGATCCCTTCGCCGTTCTCGGCGTTCACAAGACGGATGAAGCCTATGTGGCCCGCTGTTTCATCCTTGGCGCCGAGGCTGTAACCGCGACCGCGCTCGACGGTTCCGTCATCGGCGAGCTGGAACGTCTCGATCCGGCAGGCTTCTTTTCCGGCGAGGTCAAGCTCGCCAAGCAGCAGCCGGTTCGCTATCGCGCCAGACGCGGCGATGTTGAATGGGCCGTGACCGATCCCTACAGCTTCGGCCCGGTTCTCGGACCGATGGACGACTACTTCGCGCGGCAGGGCACGCATTTACGGCTCTTCGACAGGATGGGCGCCCATCCGCTGAAGCACGAAGGCGTGCAGGGCTTTCATTTCGCCGTCTGGGCGCCGAATGCGCAGCGTGTTTCCGTGGTCGGCGATTTCAACAATTGGGATGGCCGCCGGCATGTCATGCGCTTCCGCTCCGACAGCGGCATCTGGGAGATCTTCGCCCCGGATGTGCCTGCCGGTGTCGCCTATAAGTTCGAAATCCGCGGCCATGATGGCGTATTGCTGCCGCTGAAAGCGGATCCCTTCGCCCGGCGCAGCGAACTGCGCCCGAAGACGGCTTCGGTCACCGCCAACGAACTGCTTCAGGTGTGGGACGATTCCGCCCACCGCGAACATTGGGCGAGCGTCGATCAGCGCCGCCAGCCGATCTCCATCTACGAGGTGCATGCCGGTTCCTGGCAGCGCCGGGACGACGGCTCGATGCTGTCATGGGACGAGCTTGCCTCGCGCCTCATCCCCTATTGCGTCGACATGGGCTTCACCCATATCGAATTCCTGCCGATCACCGAACATCCCTATGATCCGTCCTGGGGCTATCAGACCACGGGCCTTTACGCACCGACCGCCCGCTTTGGCGAACCGGAAGGCTTTGCCCGCTTCGTCAACGGCTGCCATAAGGTCGGCATCGGCGTCATCCTCGATTGGGTACCGGCACATTTCCCGACAGACGAGCATGGACTGCGCTGGTTCGATGGAACCGCCCTTTACGAACATGAAGATCCGCGCAAGGGTTTCCATCCCGACTGGAATACGGCGATCTACAATTTCGGACGCACCGAGGTGCTCGCCTATCTGCTGAACAACGCGCTCTACTGGGCGGAGAAATACCATCTGGACGGTTTGCGCGTCGATGCCGTCGCCTCCATGCTCTACCTCGATTATTCCCGCAAGCACGGCGAATGGATTCCTAACGAATATGGCGGCAACGAAAATCTGGAAGCCGTGCGTTTTCTGCAGTCGATGAACACCCGGATCTATGGGGCTCATCCCGGTGTCATGACCATCGCCGAGGAATCGACCTCCTGGCCGAAAGTGTCGCAACCGGTCCATGAAGGCGGCCTCGGCTTCGGCTTCAAATGGAACATGGGCTTCATGCACGACACGCTGAGCTATCTCGCCCGCGAGCCCGTGCATCGCAAATATCACCACAACGAGCTGACCTTCGGCCTCGTCTACGCCTTCTCCGAAAACTTCGTGCTGCCGCTCTCCCATGACGAGGTGGTTCACGGCAAGGGATCGCTGATCGCCAAGATGGCCGGCGACGACTGGCAGAAATTCGCCAATCTGCGTGCCTACTACGCGTTCATGTGGGGCTATCCCGGCAAGAAGCTGCTCTTCATGGGGCAGGAATTCGCGCAATGGAGCGAGTGGAGCGAAGAGCGCGCGCTGGACTGGAACCTGCTGCAATATCGCATGCACGAAGGCATGCGCCGCCTCGTTCGCGATCTCAATTTCACCTATCGCAGCAAGCCGGCCCTTCATGCCCGCGACTGCGAGGGCGAGGGCTTCGAATGGCTTGTCGTCGACGATTTCGAAAACTCGGTCTTCGCCTGGCTGCGCAAGGCACCGGGCGAGAAGCCGGTTGCCGTCATCACCAATTTCACGCCAGTCTATCGTGAGAACTACGCCTTGCGCCTGCCAGCTGAGGGGCGGTGGCGCGAGATATTGAATACCGATGCCGATATCTACGGCGGCAGCGGCAAGGGGAACGGCGGGCGTGTCCAGGCTGTCAACGCGGGCGGAGGCGTCCAGGCGGTGATAACGCTGCCTCCGTTGGCGACGATCATGCTCGAACCGGAATTTTGAGATCACTACGGACAGGGAGGAATAAAATGGTAGAAAAACGTTTCCAGCCGCTGGCGCGCGATGCCATGGCCTACGTTCTTGCCGGCGGACGCGGCAGCCGCCTGAAAGAGCTGACCGACCGCCGTGCCAAGCCCGCCGTTTATTTCGGCGGCAAGACCCGGATCATCGATTTCGCGCTGTCCAACGCGCTCAACTCCGGCATCCGCCGCATCGGCGTCGCGACGCAATACAAGGCGCACTCGCTGATCCGCCATATGCAGCGCGGCTGGAACTTCTTCCGCCCCGAACGAAACGAAAGCTTCGACATCCTGCCGGCATCGCAGCGCGTTTCGGAAACGCAATGGTACGAGGGCACGGCGGACGCCGTCTACCAGAATATCGACATCATTGAGCCCTATGGTCCGGAATACATGGTCATCCTCGCCGGCGACCATATTTATAAGATGGACTACGAATGGATGCTGCAGCAGCACGTCGATTCCGGCGCGGATGTCACCATCGGCTGCCTGGAAGTGCCGCGCATGGAGGCTGTCGGCTTCGGCGTCATGCATGTCGACGACAAGGACCGGATTATAGATTTCGTCGAAAAGCCGGCCGATCCGCCCGGTATCCCCGGCAATCCCGATTTCGCGCTCGCCTCGATGGGCATCTACGTCTTCCACACGAAATTCCTGATCGACTGCCTGAAGCGCGATGCGGCCGACCCGAATTCCAGCCGCGATTTCGGCAAGGACATCATCCCCCATATCGTCAAGAACGGCAAAGCCATCGCGCACCGCTTCACCCAGTCCTGCGTTCGCTCGGATTTCGAGCGCGAGGCCTATTGGCGGGATGTCGGAACGGTGGACGCCTATTGGCAGGCCAATATCGATCTGACCGCCGTGGTGCCGGAACTCGACATCTACGATAAATCCTGGCCGATCTGGACCTATGCCGAAATCACGCCGCCGGCCAAATTCGTCCATGACGATGAAGACCGCCGCGGCTCGGCCGTCTCCTCCGTCGTTGCCGGCGACTGCATCATTTCCGGTGCCAGCCTTTATAACAGCCTGCTCTTTACCGGTGTCCGCGCCAATTCCTATTCCAAGCTGGAGGGAGCCGTCGTGCTGCCGAGCGTCAAGATCGGCCGCCGCGCGCAGCTCAAGAATGTCGTCATCGACCATGGTGTCACCATTCCCGAGGGGCTGGTGGTCGGCGAGGATCCGGAACTCGACGCCAAGCGTTTCCGCCGAACGGAAAGCGGCATCTGCCTCATCACCCAATCGATGATCGACAAGCTGGATTTGTAACCGATGAAGGTTCTCTCGGTTTCGTCCGAAGTCTTCCCCCTGATCAAGACGGGGGGCCTGGCCGATGTGGTCGGCGCCCTGCCTATCGCACTGAAGCCCTATGGCGTCGAAACCAAAACCCTCATCCCAGGCTATCCTGCGGTCATGAAAGCCATTCGCGATCCGGTCGCTCGTCTCGAGCTTCCGGATCTCCTCGGCGAGGCAGCCACCATTCTCGAAGTCGAGCACGCGGGTATTTCCTTCCTCGTGCTCGACGCACCAGCCTATTACAGCCGCACCGGCGGTCCCTATGTCGATGCGACAGGCAAGGACTACCCCGACAACTGGCGGCGTTTCGCCGCTCTGTCGCTCGCCGGTGCGGAAATTGCCGCAGGTCTCCTGCCAGGCTGGCGGCCGGACCTCGTGCATGCGCATGATTGGCAGTCGGCCATGGTACCGGTCTACATGCGCTACTATCCGACACCGGAACTGCCAAGCGTTCTGACCATCCACAACATCGCATTCCAGGGTCAGTTCGGCGCCGATATTTTCCCGAGCCTGCGCCTGCCCGACCACGCCTTTTCCATGGAAGGCATCGAATATTACGGCGATGTCGGCTTCCTCAAGGGCGGACTGCAGACGGCGCATGCCCTGACCACCGTCAGCCCATCCTATGCAGAGGAAATCCTGACGCCGGAATTCGGCATGGGTCTCGAAGGGGTCATCGCCAGCAAGGCCTACAATCTCTACGGCATCGTCAACGGCATCGACGACGACATCTGGAATCCGGCGATCGATCCGATGATCGCCCAGACCTATAGCGCGGCGACGTTGAAGGATCGTGCCGTCAACCGGCATCGGGTCGTCGAGCATTTCGGCCTGGATGAGGATGATGGTCCGATCTTCTGCGTCGTCAGCCGCCTCACCTGGCAGAAGGGCATGGATCTTCTGGCCGAGGTTGCCAGCGATATTGTCCACATGGGCGGCAAGCTCGCCATTCTCGGCGCCGGCGACGCGGCGCTCGAGGGCGCACTCTTTGCCGCGGCCGGCCGTCATCGGGGTCGTGTCGGCGTGTCCGCCGGCTACAACGAGCCTATGTCGCATCTGATGCAGGCCGGCTGCGACGCGATTATCATTCCCTCGCGCTTCGAACCCTGTGGTCTCACGCAGCTTTATGGCTTACGCTACGGCTGCCTGCCGATCGTTGCGCGCACGGGCGGCCTGAACGATACGATTATCGACGCCAATCACGCCGCGCTGCAGGCAAAAGTCGCGACCGGCATTCAATTTTCGCCCGTCACCGCGGAGGGGCTGTTGCAGGCCATGCGCCGCGCGATGCACCTCTTCCAGGATCGAAAGGTCTGGACGCAGATGCAAAAGCAGGGCATGAAATCCGACGTATCCTGGGGCAGGAGCGCAGAACGCTACGCCGCTCTCTACTCCAGTCTAGTCTCGAGAGGCGCTTAACCCGATGATTAAAACCGTACCGACCACCCCCTACGCGGATCAGAAACCCGGCACTTCGGGCTTGCGAAAGAAGGTTCCCGTATTCCAGCAGCCGAACTACGCGGAAAACTTCATTCAGTCGATTTTCGATTCGCTCGAAGGCTATCAGGGCAAGTGCCTGGTCATCGGCGGCGACGGCCGCTACTACAATCGCGAAGTCATCCAGAAGGCCATCAAAATGGCCGCTGCCAACGGCTTCGGCAAGGTGATGGTCGGCAAGGGCGGCATCCTCTCGACGCCTGCAGCCTCCAACATCATCCGCAAGTACAAGGCCTTCGGCGGCATCATCCTGTCGGCCAGCCACAATCCCGGCGGCCCGACGGAAGACTTCGGCATCAAATACAACATCAGCAACGGCGGCCCCGCGCCCGAAAAGATCACCGACGCCATCTATGAGCGCTCCAAGGTGATCGACAGCTACAAGATCGCCGATTTCCCCGACATCAACCTCGACCGCATCGCCCGCGAGGATGTCGGCGGCATGATCGTCTCGGTCATCGACCCCGTCGAGGACTATGCGGCACTCATGGAGGAGCTGTTCGATTTCGGCGCCATCCGCAACCTGATCAGCCTCGGCTTCCGCATCTGTTTCGACGCGATGAGCGCCGTCACCGGCCCCTATGCCAAGGAAATCTTCGAAATCCGCCTTGGCGCCCCGGACGGATCGGTTCGCAATTTTCTGCCGCTGCCCGATTTCGGCGGTCATCATCCGGATCCGAACCTTGTCTATTGCAAGGAGCTCTACGACGACATGATGAGCGACGATGCGCCCGATTTCGGCGCCGCGTCGGACGGCGACGGCGACCGAAATCTCATCATCGGCAAGGGCATCTACGTCACCCCGTCGGACAGCCTGGCGATCCTGGCTGCCAACGCCAACCTCGCTCCCGGCTACTCGCATGGTATCGCCGGCATTGCCCGTTCCATGCCGACCAGCGGCGCCGCCGACCGTGTTGCCGAAAAGCGCGGCGTCGGCATCTATGAGACGCCGACCGGCTGGAAGTTCTTCGGCAATCTGCTCGATGCCGGCATGGCGACGATCTGTGGCGAGGAAAGCTCCGGCACCGGCTCGAACCACGTTCGCGAAAAGGACGGTCTTTGGGCCGTGCTGCTCTGGCTGAACATCCTGGCCGTTCGCGGCGAGAGCGTCATCGATATCGTCACGCAGCATTGGGCCACCTATGGCCGCAACTATTATTCCCGCCACGATTATGAAGGCGTCGATACCGATGCTGCCAACGGCCTGATTGCAGCGCTACGCGAAAAGCTGCCGACCCTGCCCGGCACGAAATTCGGCGATCTTACCGTTTCCGCCGCCGACGATTTCGCCTATCACGATCCGGTCGACAAGTCGGTCAGCCAGCATCAGGGCATCCGCATCCTCTTCGAAGGCGGCTCCCGCGTGGTCTTCCGTCTCTCCGGCACCGGTACCACGGGCGCGACGCTGCGCGTCTATATCGAGCGCTACGAGCCCGATCCGACCCGCCACAATATCGAGACCCAGGAAGCGCTGGCCGATCTCATCAGGGCTGCCCAGGATATCGCCGACATCAAGGGCCGTACTGGCCGTGACGCACCGACGGTGATTACCTGACAGCATTTTTACCGAGCTCCCCTCACCCTACCCTCTCCCCGAGGGGAGGGGGAATTGTGCCATCAGGACCTTCTCCCAAAGGGAGAAGGTGGATTTTGGTGATTGAGCAGAGCGAAATCACCGAAAGACGGATGAGGGGTTATCCAGGAACGACGGCAAATCGTATCACCTCGTTCCAACATCCGAAAATGGAAAGCCGCGAGACATGTCAGAGCCGACAACCCGCTGCCTTGGCGCGACCCTTACCGACTCGGGTGTTGAATTTACCGTCTATTCCAGGCATGCCGAGCAGATAGACCTCTGCCTGTTCGACACCGAGGGCCATAAGGAAATTGCGCGTCTGCCGCTCGCCTGCGACGGCGATGAACACCGCCTCTTCGTGAAAGATGTGGGGGAAGGCACACGCTACGGCCTGCGTGCCCACGGCACCTATGATCCCGATCGCGGCCTATGGTTCGATCCGTCCAAATTGCTGGTCGATCCTTACGCCAGGGAGATCGATCGGCCGTTTCGCTATGATCCGCGTCTGGGCGTCTTAGGCGCGGACACGCAGGACTTGATGCCGAAGGCGATCGTCTCGCGCCCTGTCGCCGTCAAACCGGCCAAGCCATTGTTTCAGCCCGGCGGGCTGATCTACGAAATCGCCGTGAAGCCCTTCACCATGCTGCATCCCGAGGTGCCGGCGAAGCAGCGCGGTACGCTCGGCGCCCTCGCCCATCCCTCCATCATCGCGCATCTCAAGCGCCTGCAGGTGAACGCCGTCGAACTGATGCCGATCACGGCGTGGATCGACGAACGGCACCTGCCGCCGCTCGATCTCACCAATGGCTGGGGTTACAATCCTGTCGCCTTCATGGCGCTCGACCCGCGTCTCGTCCCCGGCGGCATGAAGGAACTGCGCGAGACGGTCGCTGCCCTTCACGCCGAAGGCATCGCCGTCATTCTCGATCTCGTCTTCAACCATACGGGCGAGAGCGACCGCCACGGCTCGACACTATCCCTGCGCGGCCTCGACAACCCCACTTATTTCCGCAGTCTGTCGGATCAGCCCGGAACGCTGGTCAACGATACCGGCACGGGAAACACTGTCGCATGTGATCAGCCGCCGACACGCAAGCTTATCATCGACAGCTTGCGCCATCTCGTCCGCAATGCCGGCATCGACGGCTTCCGCTTCGATCTCGCCACCGTGCTGGGACGCAACGGCAAGGGCTTCGATCCGGAAAGCATGACGCTGCGTACCATGCTGGCGGACGAGCTGCTGCAGGATCGCATCATGATCGCCGAACCCTGGGACATCGGTCCCGGCGGCTATCAACTCGGGAATTTCCCGGCGCCTTTCCTCGAATGGAACGACCGCGCCCGCGACGACCTGCGCCGCTTCTGGCGCGGTGATGCCGGCATTGGCGATCTGGCAACGGTTCTTGCCGGCTCCTCCTCCATCTTCGGCCGTGACGGGCGAACGCAGACCCGCAGTGTCAACTTCCTCGCCGCCCATGACGGCTTTACCCTGATGGATCTCGTTTCCTACGAGAACAAGCACAATGAAGCCAACGGCGAGAACAATCGCGACGGCCACAACGAGAATTTCTCCTGGAACGACGGCATCGAGGGAAAAACGGACGATCCGGCGATCCAGTCCAAACGCCGCGCCGATATCGAAGCCATGCTGTCGACGCTCTTTGCCACACGCGGCTCGATCATGCTGACCGCAGGCGATGAAGGCGGACGCAGCCAGCAGGGCAATAACAATGCCTATTGCCAGGACAACGCCATCACCTGGATGAACTGGAAGCTCCTGGATGAGGAACTGATCGCCCATACCGCCTGGCTCGCCGGCCTGCGCCGCCGCTTCACGGCCTTTGGCGACATGAATTTCTTTCGCGGCGATGGCGACGTGCTGTGGTTCTCAAGCGCCGGCACGCCGATGACGGTGCCGGATTGGGAAGCACCGGGAGCGGCCGTGCTCGGCATGGCGCTGCAAACAGTGGATCGCGCGACCCACCGATCGACGCGACTCGCCATAGCCTTCAATCGCGCCGCAGACGAACGCTCCGTGACATTACCGGCTTCCGAAAGCGGGGGTTGGTCCCACCTGACGACGGCAGGCGAGAATGCAGCCGGTGGGCAGATCACCCTACCCGCCCGCTCCGTCGCCTTCCTTCTGGAAAACTGATCCCGGTTGCACTTTCAGTCCCGATTCGCCAGAAAGGGTTTTGACGACACCGACTGACGAGGATGGCATGCCCGGCGAAATTTCGCTTGTTGAGATCATGAAGCTTGTGGGAACGGAGATCGGCGTTTCCGATTGGATCACCGTCGACCAGACGATGATCGACACCTTTGCCGATGCGACGCTCGATCACCAGTTCATCCATGTCGATCCCGAACGTGCCAAAGCGGAAACGGCCTATGGCGGCACCATCGCCCATGGCTTCCTGACACTCTCGCTGCTCTCGGCGATGAATTATAGCGGCCTGCCGAAAATCCGCGAACAGACCATGGGCATCAATTACGGCTTCGAGAAGATCCGCTTCATGTCGCCGGTCAAGTGCGGCGCGCGCGTGCGCGGGCGTTTCACGCTCGCCGAAACGCGGCTGCGCGGCGCCAATATGCTGATGCTGACCTATGATGTAACCGTCGAGATTGAAAACGAGCACAAACCGGCGATGACTGCGACATGGACGACCATATCGCAGTTCGACCCGAAGGATCGGCCGGAAGAGGTCTGAGCTACACTGATGCCGGCCTTTTAAAGGCCTGCATCCTCCGCACCCTCGGCGAGAAGGCCGAAGGCATAGTCGGAGAAGGAGCGCCAGACCTCGACGCGGAATGTCTCCTCATCGAGCCGCAGGATCACCACTTCCGCCTTACCGAGCAGCGTGCGCGAGCAGGCGCCGACGGGGAATGCGCTCAAGGACACGTCCTGCGGGCAGCCGGCGGCAAGCGTCGCTTCTGCACCCGGCCCAGAGACAATGACTGCGGTATTGCGATGCGAGACATCGGTCGCCGAATGCAGCACGCCTGACGATGCAGCCACGCCGACCAGCTCGGCGCCGTTTTCATCGATGACGAGCCATTCGTCCGGGCCGAGCCACAGGCCATGACGGCCATTGGCACTGGCCGAGGTCTTCGGCCGGGTCGGCAGCTGCAGGCCGAGCGCCTGTGAAAGACCATGGACGGAATCGGCCGGCGCGCGCAGCGAAATGCGGCTTGCGGGCGCCGCTGGCGTCAGCCGGACGGTCGAGGAACCACCGTGGCGGCCGGCGAGCGGCAGTTTGCGGGTAGCGAGATCAGCCATTGATTCGGCCTCCTTCCTTGTCAAAGAACACCAGATCCGTCACCTCGACTGATATCGTCTTGTCGGGCATCGGCACATAGAGCGTCTTGCCCATGCGCTCGCGACCGCCAGCAACCAGCGCGAAGGCGATGGAGCGGCCGAGATTTTCGGACCAGTAGGCCGAAGTGACATGGCCGAGCATGGTCATCGGCTTCGGCTCATTCGGATCGGCGACGATCTGTGCGCCCTCCTCCAGCACCACCTTCGGATCGCGGGTAACGAGACCGACGAGCTGCTTGCGCCCTTCCTTGACGAGATCCGGCCGCTTCAGCCCGCGAATGCCGACGAAATCGGTCTTCTTCTTGGAGACGGCCCAGGCAAGGCCGGCATCGTCGGGCGTGACCGTACCGTCGGTATCCTGGCCGACGATGATGTAGCCCTTCTCGGCGCGCAGCACGTGCATGGTCTCCGTGCCGTAGGCGCAGGCGCCCAGCGGCTCGGCGCGAGCCCAGACGGCCTCCCAGACCGACTGTCCGTAGTCCGCCGGCACGTTGATTTCGTAGCCGACCTCACCGGTGAAGGAGACGCGGAACAGCCGTGCCGGGACGCCGCAGACCTTGCACTCGGCCACGCTCATATGCGGGAAGGCCTCGTTGGAAAGATCCTGGCCCTCGACGAGCGGCTCGATGATCTCGCGTGCCTTCGGACCCTGTACGGCGATGACTGCCCATTGCTCTGTGGTGGAGGTCAGCCACACCTTCAGATGCGGGAACTCGGTCTGCAGATAGTCTTCCATGTGATGCAGCACACGCGGCGCGCCGCCGGTCGTTGTGGTCACATGGAAGCGATCCTCGGCCAGACGCCCGACGACGCCATCATCATAAACGAAGCCGTCTTCGCGGGTCATGATGCCGTAGCGGCAACGGCCGGGCTTCAGCGTATCCCAGGCATTGGTGTAGATCAGATTCAGGAATTCGGCCGCATCAGGCCCGACCACTTCGATCTTGCCGAGCGTCGAGGCATCGAACACGCCGGCCACTTCGCGCGCCGTGCGGCACTCGCGGTTGACGGCCTGATGCATTGTTTCACCGGCGCGCGGGTAGAACCAGGCGCGCTTCCAGTTGCCGACATCCTCGAAGATCGCGCCGTGCGCCTCTTCCCAGGCATGCATCGGCGTCTTGCGGGCAGGATCGAAGAGAGCCCCGCGCGAATGGCTGATCAGCGTGCCATAAGTGACAGGCGTATAGGGCGCACGGAAGGTGGTGAGACCGACCTGAGGAATATCCTTGCCGAGCATTTCGGCAGCGATCGCCAGCCCGTGCATGTTGGAAAGCTTGCCCTGGTCGGAGGCCATGCCGTTGGTGGTGAAGCGCTTGATGTGCTCGATGGAATGCATGCCTTCGCGCACGGCAAGCCGGATATCCTTGGCGCAAACATCATGCTGGAAGTCGACGAAAGCTTTCGCATTCGTATCCGGTCCGGCGCCCTCGGCCGCACCGATCATGCCGCCGGTCCATTCGAATGCCTGTTCGGCCTGAAGCTGGATCTTCTCTCCGCCATTGGTGCTGCCCGTGGCGCGCGCCATCAGTTCGCCGGCGGCAAGCGATTCCTCGATCGCGGCCTGCAGCCCGTCCGTACCGTTGCAGGCACCGACCGAAAGGCAATCCTGAACATAGGTGCCCGGCAGGAAGCGCTGCTTCTCTGTATCGAATTTCAATTTGCCGCGCGACTGCGAGAAGAGATGCACGGACGGCGTCCAGCCGGCCGAAACCAGCAGGGCATCCACCGGGATCTTACGGGTGGCGGAGCTGCCATTGCGCGAGACGGTCATGGAGGAGACCCGCAGTTTGCCTGATGTATCGACGACGGCATAGTCGGTCATGACCTCGATGCCGAGCCGCTTTGCTTCGGCGAGAACCGCCTCGCCCGGCCGCGCGCGGCTGTCGACGATGGCAGCGATGGAAATGCCGGCACGCTTGAGATCGAAGGCGGCCTCATAGGCCGAATCATGCGCCGTGTAGACGCCGATCTTCGCGCCGACGGCGACTCCATAATGATTGAGATAGGCGCGCGCCGCCGAAGCCAGCATGATGCCCGGCCGGTCATTGTTCGGGAATACCATGTGGCGTTCGATGGCGCCCGTCGCCAGAACGGCGCGCTTGGCGCGAACCTGCCACAACCGCTCGCGCGGCAGGTTGCGGCCGGGTTTGGCCAGATGGTCGGTCACCCGTTCGGCAAGACCAAAGAAATTGTGGTTGTAATAGCCGAAGGCGGTCGTCCGCGTCAGCACCTGGACATTCGGCATCGCCTTAAGCTTGGCGAAGGTCACCTGCGCCCACTCATAGCCTTCGACACCGTCGATCTTGATGCCGGTATCGAAGCGGAGCGCGCCGCCGACCTCCGGCTGCTCGTCGCAGAGGATGACCTTGGCGCCGGTTTCAGCAGCCGCAAGTGCTGCGGAAAGACCCGCAACGCCGGCACCGACGACGAGAACGTCACAATGGGCATAGCGGCTGGCATAATGATCCGGATCCTCTTCCGTCGGCGCGACACCAAGGCCGGCGGCACGGCGGATGAAGGGCTCGTAGAGATGTTTCCAGGCCGACTTCGGCCACATGAAGGTCTTGTAGTAGAAGCCGGCAGCAAAGAAGGGCGACATCAGATTGTTGACGCCACCGATATCGAAGGCGAGCGACGGCCAGCGGTTCTGCGACTGAGCCTTCATGCCGTCGAAGACTTCCTGCACGCTGGCCCGTACGTTCGGCTGCCGCCGCGCCGCGTCGCGGGAGATATCGAGCAGCGCGTTCGGCTCTTCGGCTCCAGCCGACAGGATACCGCGCGGACGGTGGTACTTGAAGGATCGGCCGACCAGATGGACGCCGTTGGCAAGCAGCGCCGAGGCGACGGTATCGCCTTCGAGCGCGGTATAGGTCTTGCCGTCAAAAGTGAAGCGAGCGGTTCTGGCCGGCGTCAGACGTCCCTTGCCCGCGATACGATTGGCGCCGCTCATTCAACGAATCCCTCTGTTGGTGCCGTCTGTTCCTGTTCGTTCCGTTGCTGCGCCACCGGTTCGGCCGCGCCCGGCAGCAGCGTCGCCGGATCCGGTTTCGGCTCGCCGGCCTTGTAGGTCCGGTAGAAGTGATCGCTCACCGTGTCGCGCGCCGCATTGAAGAAGCGGCCGCAGCCATGAATGTGCCGCCAGCGCTCGAAGATCAGGCCCTTCGGATTGTCGCGCAGGAAGAAATATTCCTCGAATTCTTCATCCGAGATTCCGGCAATATTGGCCGGCCGAACGATATGCGCGTCGCCGGCGTTGCGGAATTCGAGTTCCGAACGCTCTTCCTCGCAATAGGGGCAGTAAATCAGCAGCATCGTTTTCTACCTGTGTTAAAGCTCGGAGCCCGAAAGGCTTGTACCGGGAGGCTGCGCGCAAAGCTGCCGTCCCATAGTGACGAAAGGTGTATGCGCTTCAACAGCGCCTCAAGCGATCCGTAGGGCTTCGGCACGTCGGTCATCCCCAGATTGACCAGGCCCATGCCGACCGCGGCGGGCATCAGTGTGCCACGGCGGCCGCCGCCGCCTCATCAATCAGACGGCCGGTGCGGAAGCGTTCCAGCGTCAGGCCGGCATTGAACTTATGCGGCTCGTCGCGGGCAATCAGATGCGCAAAAAGATTGGCCGACCCCGGCGTCGCCTTGAAGCCGCCGGTGCCCCAGCCGCAATTGACATAGAGCCCGGGCACCGGCGTCTTCGACTGGATCGCCGAACGGTCGGGGGTATTGTCGACGATGCCGCCCCAGGAGCGCATCATCTTCACGCGGCGGAACATCGGGAACAGCTCGCAGATCGCATCCAGCGTATGGGTGATGATCTGCAGACCGCCGGTCTGGCTATAGGAGTTGTATTGATCCGTGCCGGCGCCGATGACGAGTTCGCCCTTGTCGGACTGCGAGATATAGGCGTGCACAGTGTTCGACATGACGACGCAGGGGAAGATCGGCTTCAGCGGCTCGGACACGAGCGCCTGCAGCGGGCTAGATTGCAGCGGCACTCGCACACCGGCCATCTGCATGACGACCGTGGTGTGGCCGGCGGCGGAAACGCCGACCTTCTTGGCGCCGATGAAGCCCTTGCTCGTTTCGACACCCGTCACACGGCCATCCGGCCCGCGGCGAATGCCGGTTACTTCGCAATTCTGGATGATGTGCACGCCGCGATCGGAAGCAGCACGGGCATATCCCCACGCGACGGCATCATGGCGGGCTGTGCCGCCGCGGCGCTGTAGGGCGGCGCCATTGATCGGATAGCGTGCCGTCTTCGAAATATCGAGCGGCGGACAATAGGCCTTGGCCTGCTCGGGCGTCAGCCATTCATTGTCGATGCCATAGAGACTGTTGGCGTGGATATGGCGCTTGAAGGACTGCTGGTCATGCACATTGTGCGACAGCATCATCACGCCGCGCGGCGAATACATGACATTGTAATTGAGATCCTGAGACAGCCCTTCCCAGAGCTTCATCGAATGCTCGTAGATGTGCATGCTCTCTTCATAGAGATAGTTCGAGCGGATGATGGTCGTGTTGCGGCCGGTATTGCCGCCGCCGAGCCAACCCTTCTCGATCACGGCGACATTGGTGATGCCGTGCTCCTTGGCGAGATAATAGGCCGCGCCCAGCCCATGACCGCCGGCGCCGACGATGATGACGTCATACTCCTTGCGCGGCTCCGGCGAGGTCCATTGAGCCTCCCAGCCCTTGTGAGCCCGCATCGCTTCCCGTGCCACGGCAAAAACCGAGTATTTACGCATTCGCCCTCAACTCCTTCAGGCAAGACGCCCTTCTTGTAGGTCATACAAATCGCAAATCGAAAACCGACACAACGGCTCTTTTGCGACGCATTTAGGACCGTCTTTCGACACGGTTAAAATTGCCATTCAGTCGAGTGGCCAGCCCATGACTGCTTAGCAGATCTATTTGCGTTGCAGATGGCAGACCTTCACCCGCCCATCATGGCCATCCTTGTGCCAGACACACCCCCCATTCCGCGGCTTTCCCTTGTAAAGATAGATTCTTGCCCGGTGTTTGTTGTCACAGGTTTGGTTGGAAAAATCGTGGCCGCCGATCCGGACACTCTTGCCGAAACGCAGCTCGCCGGCGCGGACGAGGCACGCGCTGCAGCAAGAACGACCAGCGCCAATATAGGCGGCGCGAGCAGTCTTCCGACGACAGCAAAGCCAAGCGATTTCATAAAACGATTCCTCCTTTGCTCGGACCATTGCTCGCACGATGCAATCGCCGTCATGCGCGAATGACTATGATCCGAAATACTCATATAAGCACCTCCATGTCGCAAAGATCGGGGTCCGCTAATCCCTTATTCAACAGCTCCGATGAAGCGCCACGGGCATGGCCGGCTGAATTCGGTGCTCGACAAACCGCTTTTTCCTCTGCAAACTCACGATCTGGCTAGACTTTGACAAACCGATCTGCTATCCCGCCTCCCAATCGCAAGGCTGCGGCTGCGCGAACGTAATATTTTTGCCTCCTGGCGCTGCCGTCGCCGCTGGCATCAACCAAAACCAAAGGAACGTGATTCTCGTGCAGGTACTTGTCCGCGATAACAATGTCGACCAGGCTCTCCGCGCTCTCAAGAAGAAGATGCAGCGCGAAGGTATTTTCCGCGAAATGAAGATGCGCGACTACTATGAAAAGCCGTCGCAGAAGCGTGCTCGCGAAAAGGCTGAAGCTGTTCGTCGCGTTCGCAAGCTTGCTCGCAAGCGCGCTCAGCGCGAAGGCCTTGTTGCCAAGTAATCGCCGTTTTTTCGACGTTTTCAGATGCATGTGTGGCGGGGGCGAGTCGTTCGCCGCCGCCTTTTTGATTTATTCTCTACGCAAATCGGATTAAATCAGAACAGCCTGATATGACGCATGGGGAAAGCGAACCCGATAATGGCAATGACGACTTCCGTAAAGTTCCGCACTTCGAACCTCTCCTTAGCCGTTTCGAAGCGCGCCGTGGTGCTGCCTGCTTTGGCGATACTTGCCGCAATCAGCCTTTCCAGCTGCCAGACTGCCACCACAGATAACGTGATCCAGATCGACAAGGCGCAAGGCTCGTCCGAAAATATTGCCTCGCTGACATCAGTCATCAATGCCAATCCACAGGATCCGGAAGGCTACAATGTGCGCGGCACTGCCTATGGCCGCGGCGGCGATTTCAACCGGGCTCTTGGCGATTTCAATCAGGCGATCCAGCTCAATCCGAAATTCTACCAGGCCTATGCCAACCGCGCGCTCATCTACCGCAACATGGGCAAGCTGCCGGAAGCGGTGGCGGATTATAATGCGGCGCTGCAGATCAATCCGAACTACGACGTCGCCTATATCGGCCGCGGCAATCTTTACCGTCAGGCCGGCCGCGACAACGACGCCTTCAATGATTATTCGAAGGCCATCAGCCTCGGGACGACTGATGGACGCGCCTATAACGGCCGTGGCGTGATCTACCAGAAGCGCAATCAGCAGGATAAGGCGATCGATGATTTCTCCAAGGCGATCTCGCTGTCGCCGAACTCGCCGGAGCCTTACAACAGCCGCGGCATCTCCTATCTCGCGCAGAACGACGACGACAACGCTTTTGCCGATTTCAACCATGCGATCGAGCTGAACAACAAGCTCGCCGAATCCTGGGCAAACCAGGCCTTCGTCTATGAGCGCAAAGGCGACAAGGCGAAAGCCCGCCGCTCCTATCAGCACGCGGTCAATCTCGATCCCAACTATCAGCCGGCCAGAGACGGCCTGGCGCGTGTCGGCGCCGGCGCCTGACACAGAGTCGTATCCCGGCAAGACATCCAGCCGCCGGCGATCCTTCGCCCGGCGGCTTTTCTTTGTTCGGGTCTTTGATTTCGCGCATGTCGTTATCGCAAAACCGCTGCACACTTTTGCGCGACATGCTGTAGTCTCCCGCTCACCCGTTCAAGTGAGACAAAGACATGCCCTCCCCGCAGAAAATCATCGTCATCGGCGCCGGCATCATCGGGGCTTCCGTTGCCTGGCATCTGAGCCGCAAGGGCGCGTCGGTAACGGTGGTCGCGCAGCAGATCGGCGGCGTTGCGACCCCGAATTCCTTCGCCTGGATCA
Organism: Rhizobium sp. JAB6; assembly: GCF_003024605.1. Classification (GTDB taxonomy): domain Bacteria; phylum Pseudomonadota; class Alphaproteobacteria; order Rhizobiales; family Rhizobiaceae; genus Rhizobium. The sequence goes on from NZ_PYJQ01000009.1 coordinate 1,140,437, forward strand.
ATGCAAGCTGGGGCAATCCGGAATTCTACTTCCATGTCCGTCACCGCTCGATGGCCGAGTGGTCGAGGCTGAAGGCTGATCTGCCTGATATCCCGCTATCCTGGTGTGGCGGCCTCAGCTGGGATCTTCCCGAGGCGGAACTGGACGCCTATGCGGCGCAGCATCATGGCTGGGGCTATGGCATACAGCCGGTCAACCGGGCGACGATTGCGATGCTAGAACCGAACCTCGCCAATCCGCCAGACTATGCTCTGCATGTCGCTGAAGAAGGCGCTGTCGAACCCGTAGCGGCCGCCAAACTGCTGCTGGAAGATGCCCGCCTTCGGGGCGCGATCCTGTCATCCAATGTCCAAGTCAAGGGTCTGCTGAGGCAAGGGGAGCGCATTGTCGGCATCGAAACGAGCGAAGGGCCGATGCATGCCGATCATGTGGTTCTGGCTGCCGGTGCAGGCACGGCGGCACTCGCCGCCTCGGCGGACATTCTCGTGCCGCTCGAAACACCTCCGGGGCTCATCGTCCATTCCCAACCCGCACCGAAAATGTTGAACGGTCTGGTGATGGCGCCGGAACTGCATCTGCGCCAGACGGCGGAAGGACGAATCATAGCCGGCAGCGACTTCGGCGGCACCGATCCCGGCGATAACCCTCAGGCGGCTGCCGACGCGCTCTTCGACAAGGTCAGAGCGGCATTGAAAGGCGGCGAGGCGCTGGAACTCGATTTCCACACCGTAGGCTATCGCCCAACCCCGAAAGACGGTCTGCCGATCCTGGGCAATGCCGGTGCGGCGCCCGGCCTCTACCTCGCAGTTCTGCATTCCGGCATTACGCTCGCACCGCTCGTCGGCCTGCTCGCCGCGCAGGAAATCGTCGATGGCAGCGAGGCTCACGATCTTGCGCCGTTTCGGCTCTCTCGCTTTTCCTAGCCCGGCGAGGCGGCCGGCGCAACCGCAGGGATGCGTCGCCGCAGCCTAAATATGCGAGATCGCTTATGATTTCGAAGCAATGACTTTTCAGATGTTGCAAGGAAATTTACCGAGCCCTAACATGGCGCTTCTGGAGCATGTAGCTCGGATCGGGGCACGGGGGCGCTGGCATGATGACCAATACCATTCTCTTTGTATTTGCTGGCGCGTCGGGTTCTCGTGGAGGCACGATCGGTTGATCGCTTCATGAGAAAACCGCATTTTCCGAAAGCGTCGATCGGTGCCTATCTGATCGCCATCGCTCTGGCGATTGCCTTGCCTATTCTCGCCTTCGTCGCGCTGCTTCTGGTTCAGCTCGAGAACAACGAGCGCGATGTGCTGAAGGGTGATACCGTCCAGGATGCGCAGGCGCTGGCACGTGCCATCGATCGCCAATTGCAGGATATGGCGACGACGTTGCGCCTCCTGTCTTCCTCGCCGGAACTCGAACGCAACGACATCGCCACCTTCTTCGCCCGCACGGAAACGGTCCTGCGCACCGATTCGCTGTTCGTGCTGCTCATGGAAAAGGATGGCCAGCTTCGGCTGAATACCCGCTGGCCGCTTGGAAAACCGCTCGGCAAGACGGGCAATATTGCAGCGCTGCAATCTGCATTGAACTCGGGCCGCATCGAGGCATCCGACGTCTTCATAGGCTCGAACGCCCGCCGTTGGGTCTATAACGTCACCCTGCCCCTCGAACATTCGCCAGCGGGCGCCGCTCTGGCGGTAACCCAGGATGCCGACGAGCTCGCCAAGCTCGTGACGACGCAGGCTCTGCCGCCCGGCTGGTCCGCCGCCATTGTGGATAAATCGGGCCACGTCGTCGCTGCCGGCGGCCCGACGACCCTTGCGCCGGGTGACATGTTCAACAAGGACATTCTGCCGAAGCTGATCGCATCCAGCGGCGTCTACCAGGACGAAAAAACCCTCCCCAATGCGGTGCTCGGCTATGCACAGATCTCCGGATGGTCCTGGAAGGCCATCGTCTGGGGACCGATCGCATCCGCCCAGCAGTCGCTGATGAGCACCTGGCGTTTCCTGATCTATGGCGGCGTGACGCTGCTGCTGATCGCGCTGGTTGCCGTCTATGCGCTGGCGCGTCAGGTGCGCACGACCATCCAGAGCATAGCCGACATGGCGGACCGCATGGGTCGAGGCGAAATCGTGTCGCCTATCGATACCAGCGTTATCGAGGCAAACCAGGTGGCCGTTGCGCTTTCCAACGCATCCTTCGACCGCAGCGTCACCGAGGACCGGCTGCATTTCGTCATGCATGAGCTCGTCCACCGCACCAAGAACCTGCTGGCGCTCGCCCAGGCGATGACACGCCAGCTCGCACGGCAGACCGACAGCGTCGATACGTTCCAGCGGGCGGTCGCCGACCGGCTGGAGGGCCTGGCTCGCTCGATCGAGGTGCTGACCAGTGAACAATGGTCCGGCGTATCGCTGCGCCGCGTCATCGATATTCATCTCGCAACCTTCCTGCAGGGACCTCAGCAGCTCGACGTTCTCGGCAATGACTTCCTGCTGAAGCCGGAGGCCGTGCAGAATCTCGGCCTGGTCCTGCACGAGCTTGCCACCAATTCGGTTAAATATGGCGCGCTTTCCGCACCGGAGGGCAAGATCACTCTCGAATGGACGAACGAAGCCGCTGAAACAGGCACCATGATCCGTTTCGTCTGGACCGAAAGCGGCGGTCCGCCGGTCAAACCGCCGAGCGATACCGGCTTCGGTACCACCGTCACCAAAACCCATGCCGCAGCCTCTTTCAGCGGCCATGTCGAGGTCGATTTCCGTCCGGCCGGACTCGTCTGGATACTCACCGCGCCGCGCAACACGATGGAGCGTCAAAGGAACTGAGGTCGGGAACGCCGCCCTTGCGGGCGCAGCCGCAGCCTACTCGTTCATCGCCTTGACGATGTCCTCGGTCACCTTCTTGGCGTCACCCAGAAGCATCATCGTGCCGTCCTTGTAGAACAGCGTATTGTCGATGCCGGCATAGCCGGAACCGAGCGAACGCTTGACGAAAAGGCAGGTCTTCGCCTTGTCGACATCGAGGATCGGCATGCCGTAGATCGGCGAGGACTTGTCGTCGCGCGCCGCCGGATTGGTGACGTCATTGGCGCCGATGACATAGGCGACATCGGCCTGGGCGAATTCCGAATTGATGTCCTCGAGCTCGAAGACCTCGTCATAAGGCACGTTGGCCTCGGCGAGCAGCACGTTCATGTGCCCCGGCATGCGGCCGGCGACGGGGTGGATGGCATATTTCACCTCGACGCCATGCGCCTTCAGCCTGTCGGCCATCTCGCGCAGGGCATGCTGAGCCTGCGCCACCGCCATGCCGTAACCCGGCACGATGATGACCTTGGAGGCATTCGCCATCAGATAGGCCGCATCCTCGGCCGAGCCGAGCTTCACGGTCTTGTCGGAATTGTCGGCTCCTCCCGAGGCGGTCTCGCCGCCGAAACCGCCGAGAATGACCGAAATGAAGGAGCGGTTCATGCCCTTGCACATGATGTAGGACAGGATCGCACCCGAGGAGCCGACAAGCGCGCCGGTAATGATGAGCGCGAGGTTGCCGAGCGTGAAGCCGATGCCGGCGGCAGCCCAACCGGAATAGGAGTTCAGCATCGACACGACGACGGGCATGTCGGCGCCGCCGATCGGCACGATCAAAAGAACACCCAGCGCCAGCGACAGCAAGACCACGGCCCAGAAAGCGAAATGGCTCTCGCTCGCCGCCAGGCTGATGATGAAGAATACAATCAGCACAAGCAGGGCGGCATTGATGACATGCCGGTTCGGCAGCAGGATCGGCTTGCCGGACATGCGCCCGTCGAGCTTCAGGAAGGCAATGATCGAGCCGGTGAACGTCAGTGCGCCGATCGCCACACCGATCGCCATCTCGATGCGAGCCTCGGTGTGGATGTGGCCGATCTCACCGATGCCGAAGGAGGACGGCGTGTAGAGCGCCGAAGCGGCCACGAGGACGGCGGCCAGACCGACCAGCGAGTGGAAACCCGCCACGAGCTGCGGCATCGAGGTCATCGGGATGACGCGCGCGATATAGGCACCCGCTCCGCCGCCGATGGCAAGGCCGAGAACGATCAGCACGAAGCCGCCGAAGGATGGCGTCGCCAGCACCAGCGTGGTAGCGATGGCAATGCCCATGCCGATCATGCCGTAGAGATTGCCGCGCCGGCTGGTTGCCGGATGCGAGAGGCCGCGCAGCGCCAGGATGAAGAGCACACCGGAAACGAGATAGAGGAAAGCCGCGATATTGCTCAGCATGCCGTCCTCACTTGTCCTTCTTCTTGTACATCGCCAGCATGCGCTGGGTGACAAGGAAGCCGCCGACGATATTGACCGAAACGAGCACAAGCGCCACGAAACCGAAGCCGGTGGCGAGACCGCTTGCGGAAATTCCCACGGCCAGCAGCGCGCCGACGACGATGACCGAGGAAATGGCGTTCGTGACCGCCATCAGCGGCGTATGCAAAGCCGGCGTCACCGACCATACGACATAGTAGCCGACGAAAATCGCCAGCACGAAAATCGCCAGCTGGAAGACGAAGGGATCGATTGCCCCGCCCGTTGCCGCGCTCACAGCCTCCGGGGCCTGCGCTGCGGCGGCCGTGACGGCGTTAACGGCATCATGCAGTTGCTGGAGTGCCTGGTCCATCGCTTGGCTGGCCATCTCAGAGGTCTCCCTTCTTGATCGTCGGCTGGTCGGGATCGACGAAATTCGGGTTCACGACCTCGCCACCGTCGGTCAGCATCGTGGCCTTGATCAGCTCATCGGTGCGGTTGAGGGCGAGGCTCTTCGTATCCTTGTCGACCATCGTCTCCAGGAAGGTGACGAGATTCTTGGCATAGAGAGCCGACGCGCTGGCCGCGATCCGGCCGGCCATGTTGGGATAGCCGACCACCCGGACCCCTTCGACCTCGGCGACCTTGCTATATTCCGCGCCCTCGATATTGCCGCCACGCTCCACGGCCAGATCGACGGCGACGGCGCCAGCGCGCATCGCCTTCAGCATGTCGCGCCCGACGAGGCGCGGCGCCGGCCGGCCGGGGATCAGTGCCGTGGTGATGATGATGTCCTGCTTGGCAATATGATCGGAGACGAGAGCTGCCTGCTTGGCTTGATACTCCCTCGACATCTCCTTGGCATAGCCGCCGGCGGTCTCGGCCGCCTTGAACTCCTCGTCCTCGACCGCGATGAATTTTGCGCCGAGCGAGGCGACCTGTTCCTTCGCAGCCGGACGAACGTCGGTCGCGGAGACCTGCGCACCGAGACGCCGCGCGGTGGCGATCGCCTGCAGGCCGGCAACCCCTGCCCCCATGACGAACACCTTCGCTGCCGGCACCGTGCCAGCCGCCGTCATCATCATCGGCAGAGCCCGATCATAAACGGTTGCAGCCTCGATGACGGCCTGATAGCCGGCGAGGTTTGCCTGCGACGACAGGACGTCCATCGACTGCGCGCGGGTGATGCGCGGCATCAGTTCCATGGCGAAGCTCGTCAGCCCGGCACGCGCCATCTCGGCGAGCGCAGCCTCATTGCCATAGGGATCCATGATGGCGATGACGATGGCGCCGCTCTTGTAGCCCGAGATCTCCTCGCTGGTCGGACGTCTCACCTTGAGGATGACATCCGCCGCCTTCGCATCCTTGATCAAGCCGATCCGGGCGCCTGCAGCCTCATATTCGGCATCCGGGATGCGCGATAAGGCGCCCGCACCCGCTTCGACCACCACGTCGAAACCGAGGCTCCTCATCTTCTTTACCGTTTCGACGGAGGCCGCAACACGTGTCTCGTCGGCCAAGCTTTCCTTGGCTATGAAAACAAGATTGCTCAACGACAACACCTCGCATCAGACGGCGCCGCTTCAGAATGCAGCGGCGCTGTGGTCTGCAGAATGATGGGAAAGCGTGGGCGATCGACCCGGCATCGGTCAGCGCTGCAATATCAGCGCAACAGGACGATGCTGGCGATGGTCAGAACGATGAATATCAGGATGCCGCCGAGAAAGCCGGCGTGACCGAAGAAACCAGCCGCCATAGCGATCAGCAGGGACGCGACGATCGCAGACCCGACTTTGGCCCCTGAGATGAAAAGATTGTAGGTCTTCTCATGCTCCTTGTAGTCCATCGGAGCACCCACTTCAGCAGGTCCAGTGTGATGTTCGGCCATTCAGAAATCTCCCCTCAATCCTCTCCGCGACAAACGTTCTAGACTGCCGGCCGGAGTTCATCCTCAAAAGCTGCGATATCCTGCCAGGGGATACCGCAATCAATTTTCCTCCACCGAGGCGTTACACAAAGCGAGGAAAAATGCAATGCACGAGAAGGTCGCAGGTGGCAGGCCGATCGAATTGCCCAAGGATTTCCAAATGCCACCGCGCCGCCGCCGGCTATCTCACGGTCTCGGGCGGCAGGAGCCTACCGGCTCCCGGCTGCCGCCTGTTGAGACTGGCGACCTTCTCGACGACTTGCTCCTGGGCTATCGGAGGGGAAAATACATAACCCTGAATGATATCGGCCAGGTTCCGCTCGACGACCAATGCCAGCTGCTCCAGTGTCTCGACGCCTTCGATCACTACATGCAGGCTGAGGGCGCGGGAAAGGTCGACGATGCCGCACAGCAGCTTGAACCGACGGCTGTTCGTGGTGATGTCGCGAACGAAGGACCGATCGATCTTCACAACATCCACCGGCAGCGTATCGAGGTAGCTGAGACTGGAAAATCCCGTTCCGAAATCGTCGATAGCGATCGTGATGCCCCTGACCCGCAGATCCTCGAGGATTGAGCGTACCGTTGCCATCTCGTCCATCAGGCAGCTTTCGGTGACTTCGAGATGCAGGCGGGACGGTTCCAATCCCGAGGTCTCGAGCGCCGCCATGACGGTTGTGACAATCTCTTCGCTACGCAGATCCTGCGCCGAGAGATTGACGGAAACGGCGAGTGGCGCCGGCCATGAAGCACAATCCTTGCAGGCCTGATTGACCATGAAACGGGTGATGCCGGCAACGATACCTATTTCCTCCGCCACCTGCACGAAAAGATCGGGCGGGATCGAACCCTTTTCCGGGTGAATCCAGCGCGCAAGCGCCTCGCAGCTTTCAATGCGGGAGCCATCCGGCGTGTACATCGGCTGATAGACGGCCTGAAGCCTGCCGGCCTCCACCGCCTCGCGCAAGTCGTCCTTCAGCTTCTGCCGCTCGACATAGCGTGCGTCCATTTCCTGCTCGAAGGCACTGCAGCCGCCCCTCGTCCTGGATTTCGCTTCGAAGAGTGCGAGATCGACCTTGATCTGCCACTCCTCCGGGCGGAATTCCCGGCTGGGCATGGTCATATACCCGCCGCTGACGGAAACCCGAAAGCTGCTGCCTTGCGCGTTATAGGTGCCGGCCATTGCCGCGTGGAGGGCGCGGATGCGGTCATCGATATCCGGAACATCGTCCTCATTCGGAAAGAACAGCACGAATTGATCGCCGATAAGACGAGCGGCAAGCGCCGTCGTGCCGGCAAGCTCTTTCAGACGCTCGGCTATGGCAACCAGCAGACGGTCCCCCGCGACGTGCCCTTTGGTATCGTTGACATGTTTGAAGTCATCGATATCCAGAACCAGAATGCCGATGCGGCTTTCCCGATTGCGCGCCGCCAGCTTTTCCTTGACCTGCTCCAGGAAATACTCGCGGTTCGGCAGCCCGGTCAAAGGGTCGTAGCGCACCATATGCAGGATCTTGCGCTCAGCGCGAATACGCGCCGTCACGTCTTCGAAGATCAGGATGACGATCCCGTCGGCGCGCCGGCTGGCCGAAAATTCCAGGAACTGATCCTCCTTGAATTGAATGAGGGTCCGGGAGAGCGTACCGCTGACGAGCTGTGTCAACTGCCGCTGAATGAGCCCGGGAAGCGATCCGTCGATAAAGGCATGACGGGCGCCATAGCGTAGAACGACGTCGAATTCGCAATCCTTGAGTCGCTGCGGATCGGCGAAATTGAGGAGCTCGCATGCCTTCCGATTGACGACTAGGATCCGATTTTGGGCGTCCAGCATGAACAGCCCATGCGTCATATTGTTGAGCGCGGTGTCGAACCTGTCGGCCATCAACGATATCTCGCGCGAGGCGACAATGTTCTTGTAGAGAAATTCGCGCATGCCATTTGCCATTGCCCGCGTCGTCAGTCCGAACGGAATGAGCATGAGGGACGCGATTCCCTTGTAAAGCTCCTGCGACAGCAGGCAGGCAATGACGATCGGCACGCAACAGGCCAGAATCTGGAGATCGATCGCACGAGGTGAACCGTAGTTGCGGCCGACGATCGACACCATCGAGGCCATCGTGACGGCGACGCAGATGAATTCCGCCAGCGGATTGCGCAGAATGAGGATGGCATAAGCGCTTCCGATGCCGAGAATGGCGGCCGTCGCCGCGGCGCCGATGACATAGCGTGTTTCCCAGCTGGCTATATCGGCGCGCGAAAGACCATTCTTGTCTGCTGCGTCGAACAGCCGGAACAAATTGATCCGCAAGCCAAAGACGACGGCAAACCCCACGCATAAAGCCAGAAAGATGCTGGCCTGTGTGCTCAGAAAAACGATGACATATGTGAGGATATGAACGAATACGCCCGTAAAGAGCGTTTTCCGGTTTCCGAAAAGCGAGCTGACAAACGACAGATAAACATCCGTCGGCACGGTGTCCGGGCTTGGAGGCTTCATTCAGACTTCCCCTGATGCGGCGGACACCCTAGGGGAAACCCTTTAAAATTTACTTGCCCAAACTGAGCCCGTTTGGAAAGACTTTTCAATCAAACCGGCAGCTTAAGTTGAAGCCGGATTATGATCAACGCTCCGCTGGCGTAATGATTCCTGATAGTCCTTGCTCTGACGTGCGATTTAACATCCCGTAAAGAGAACGATATATCCACAAAGACTTATGAAATACGATTACAGCTTACCCGCCCGCTGCTGGATCATCATGAAGGTATCGAATGTATACTCGGAAAGCTGCATCCAAAGATATGCATCCTTCTTGTAGGCAACTTGGTCCTCGTAAATGCGCTTGAAATAATCATTGGATTTGGAGAGATCGGCATAAAGCGCGCCGGCTGCCTGGAAACAGGCTTCCATGATCTCCTGGCTGAAGGGCCTGAGTGTCACGCCTTGCGTTACGATATCCTTCAGCGCCTGAGGATTTTTGACGTCGTATTTCGCCAGCATGTTGGTATTGGCGAAGGCGCACGCATCGCCGAGGATCGCCTGATAAGGCTTCGGCAGGGCATTCCATTTCTCCAGGTTGAAGAAGGCATGCACCACGGCACCGCCCTCCCACCAGCCCGGATAATAGTAATATTTAGCGATCTTCTGCAGCCCGAGCTTCAGGTCGTCATAGGGGCCGACCCATTCGACCGCGTCGATCGTGCCCTTGCTCAGCGCATCGTATATGCCGTTGACCGGAATATCCTGCTGCGGCGCCACGCCGATCTTCTCGATCACCTTGCCGGCAAGGCCGGCGATGCGCATCTTCAACCCTTTGAGATCGTCGAGCGTATTGATTTCCTTGCGGAACCACCCGCCCATCTGCGCGCCGGTGTTGCCCGCAGGCAGTCCTAAAATGCCCTGCGTCGCATAGAACTCGTTCATCAGCTTGTTGCCGTTGCCCTGGTAGAACCAGGCATTGGTCAGCCGGGCATTGAGACCGAAGGGCAGCGCCGTGCCGATGGCATAGGTCGGATCCTTTTGCCAGAAATAATAGGAGCAGGTGTGCGCAGCATCGACGGAGCCGGCGCTGACCGCGTCTGCCGCCTGGGCACCGGGAACGATCTCCCCCGCCTCGTAGGTCTGGATGACGAAATTGCCGTTGGTCGCGTCGGAAACATGCGCGGCAATATCCTCCGCGCCGCCATAGATCGTGTCCAGGCTTTTCGGGAACGAAGAGGTCATCCTCCAGGTGATCTTCGGATATTCCTGGGCAAGGGCCGGGCTCGCAAGCGCGGAAGCGGCAGCACCTGCGCCAACAGCGCCCGCCCGCGTGATAAAGGAACGGCGATCCATCGAATTCTCCCATACGGACAGCATTGCTGGGGACAGCGCCCCCAGTCACGGCGCAAGCGATAGAGCTAACCATGCCGCACACGGTCTTTCAAGTTTGCTCTCGCATCGCATTATGGCGATTCCTGTACATCCGCACGACGAGCTGAAACAAAGCCTTATGAAAACTTCTGCGCGTTGCCGGCCGGACCGTCTTCGCGTAAATTCATGGAGCAAAAATCCGCCCTGGGATTGACATCATGATCGTCCAGAGGTCCACCATACAACCGTTTCGCCCTTTCCGGAGCCTCGAATGTCCAGACCCATCATCGCCATTCCCGCCGATATCCGCGAGTTCGATGGCGCCGCCTGGCATGCGGTGCAGCAGCAATATGTCCGCGCGGCGGTCAAAGCGGCGGGATTGATGGCACTGATCGTTCCCGCGCTGGAGGACGGCAACGATGCGGATGCCATTCTCGACCGGGTGGACGGGCTCCTCGTTTCCGGTTCGGCGACCAATGTGCATCCATCTCTCTATGGAAAAGAGGCAAAGGATAGCGACGGCCCCTTCGATCCGGCGCGCGACGCGACGTCGCTGCCGCTCATCCGCCGTGCGATCGACCGCGCCGTTCCCATGCTCGCCATCTGCCGCGGCATTCAGGAGCTGAACGTCGCGCTTGGGGGCACGCTGGCAGGCGAAATCCAGGACCAGCCGGGCATATGGGATCATCGCAAGCCGCCGAATGTCGATCGCGATACGATGTATTCCATCCGCCAGAGCGTCTTCGTCAAGGAAGGCTCCTGCATCGCCCGGGTGGTCGGGCCAGGTGAAGTGCGTGTCAATTCGCTGCATCGTCAGGCGATCGCCGATACGGCGCCGAGACTGCAGGTGGAAGCGCTGGCCGAGGACGGCACGATCGAGGCCGTCTCCGTCATTGGCGCCAAGGCCTTTGCCGTCGGCGTGCAATGGCATCCGGAATATTGGGCGGAAACGGATTCGCCGTCGCTGAAACTCTTCACCGCCTTCGGCGATGCCGTGCGCGATTATGCGGCTGGCAGGGAGCGGCCTGCGGTCGCTCCATATCCGCAAAAAGCCGTGTGATCAGCCTCGCGGCTTGACCGGCGTTTCCGGCACCGGCGTCACAGGCTCACCCTTGGCGAACCATTCGATGATGTTAGCGGCAACGAGATCGGCCATGGCATCGCGCGTCGGCACCGAGGCGGAAGCCACATGCGGCAGCAGCGAAACATTCGGCAGCGAGAGATATCCGGCCGGGACATTGGGCTCGTCGTAGAAGACGTCGAGGCCGGCGGCGCCCAGTGTGCCGTTGCCGAGGGCTGTTATCAGCGCATCATCATCGACGGACCAGCCGCGGCCGACATTGATGAACACGCCCTGCGGCCCAAGCGCCGAAAGGATTTCGGCATTGATGACCTTATGCGTCTCCGCCGTCTTCGGCACGATGGAGATCAGCGTGTCCACCGAGTGCGCCATCTCCTTCAGCGTCGGATAGTAGTCATAGGGCAACGAATCGCGCGGCGTACGCGTGTGATAGCCGATCGTCACCTTGAACGGCTCCAGCCGTCTCGCGATCTCGAGGCCGATGCGGCCGAGACCATTGATGCCGATGCGGCGCCCCCTCATCGAAAAGGGGGAGAGCGGGAACGCTCCTTCCTTCGCCCAACGCCCCTCGCGCAGCCAGTTCTCCGCCTTCGGAAACCGTCGCAGCGTGTTCAGCAGCAAGGCAATCGCGGTATCTGCGACCTCGTCATTCAGCACGTCGGGCGTATTGGTGACGACGATGCCCTTGGACGCGGCGTGCTTGACGTCGACGCCATCATAACCGACGCCGAAATTGGCGATGACTTCGAGATTGGGAAAGGCATCGATCCAGCCCGTGTCGAAGCCGCCCGCAACGGCAACGCCCCGGATGCGGGCCGCGGTTTGCGCATCGACCTTCGGGCCGCCATCGCGTTCGACAGAGACGATATCGAACTGTTTCCCTAGTCTTTCGAGGACACGCGGATGTATCTTCCCCGGAACGAGGACGGCGATGCGGTTATCGGACATGAATCTTTCCTCTTGAGAGACAGTTCGGCGCCGAACCGCTGCTAGCGAGCTTTATAGGGCGCCGTCGATTGGCGGATGCGCATTTCCGGCTTGATCAGATGAATACCGTCCGGTTCATGGCTTCCTGCCAACCTATCCAAAAGCGCGCGCGCTGCAAGCCTTCCGACCTCGGCCTGACCGTTCCAGACGGTAGTCAGCGCCGGGGTTGCGATGGCCGCCTCTTCCAGATCGTCATAGCCGGTGACCGAGATGTCTCGCCCGGGGACGAGACCGGCACGCGAAATGCCGTTCATGAGGCCGATGGCGACCAGATCGTTCCAGCAGACGGCGGCGGTCGGCTTCTGCGGCAGCGACAGGAAATGCACCGCCGCCTCGAAGCCGCCCTGCTTGGAACGGGCGCCGGGGATGCGCAGATCTGGATCGACCTCGATGCCCGCCTTGCGCAGCGCATTCACATAGCCCTGATAGCGGTCGCGTCCGGTCGAGGTCTGATCGGTGCCGCCGATCATGGCAATGGAGCGGTGACCGAGGCTGATCAGGTGGTTGGTTGCAAGCGAGATCCCGTAACTGTCGTCACCGCGAAAGGTCGGCAGGTCCAGCGCTTCGATCTGTCGCGCGACGAGGATGGCCGGCATGCCGTTTTCTTCCGCGAGCTCAAAATCCTCAGGCGGTGTCCCGATAGCCGGCGACATGATGACACCGTCGCCGCCGAGCTGCAGCAGTGTTTCGATGAAGGTTCGCTGCTTTTCGACCGAATCATAATGATTGGAAAGGATGAAGGTGTGGCGGCTGCGGTCGAGCTCGCTTTCGATCGCCTTCAGGATTTCTCCGTAGAAAGGGTTCATGATGTCATGAACGACGACACCGATGATCCCGGACCGGGATGTCCTGAGACTTGCCGCCCGGCGATTGTAGATATAGCCCAGCGCGCGGGCCTGGTCCTTGATCTTCTCTCGCGTATTGACCGCAACCAGCGGACTGTCGCGCAGGGCCAAAGATACCGTTGCCGTTGAAATGCCCAGCGTTTCCGCAATCGTAGAAAGCTTTATCTTTTGCGCCACGCGCGCCCTCCCCGTGAAACGCAGCCGTAACATATTCCGTTCGTTTTACGATTCCGGAATTTAAAATCTTTAATTAAAAGCTTTAATCACGCCGCGCAACACGAATTCTCGGGGATCCTCAGAATTCGTCTTCATCCTCGCCGTCATCGCCGGCCTGGAGATTATGCTCGATCGTCTTGAGCAGGCGCACGAGCGAGCGGATATCTTTTTCCGAGAAGCCGCGGGTCGCAAGCTCATCGCAGCTCGCCGCCGAACTCTCGATCTCGCTGACGCTGTTTCGCCCTGCTTCCGTCAAATAGACCTTGGTCAGGCGGGCATCGTCGGCGTCCGGCCGCCGTTCGACGAAACCTTGTGCCTCCATGCGGCCGATCGTGCGCGTCATGGTCGGCGCCTTGACCCCGAGCTTTTGCGCCAGGGTGCCGGCCGGGAGACCATCGCTTGCCGCCAGGGCCAGAATGACGCCGTCCTGCCCGGCATAGAGACCGCTCGCCGTCAGGCTGCGTGTCATCACCGTGCGCATGGACCGTGCCGCCTGCGTCAAGGCAGGCGACAGATCGGCAAGCGTGTAGTCCCGGTGATCCTTCTTCTTACCCGACTTACTTTTCTTCCCCACCTTGTTCTTTTTGCCCATCGTGATTCCGTTGACCTTTTCGCCGCTAAGTCATCACGCTATGACATTGCGCAGGTTACTGACATAAACAAGAGGTACATCCTCAGATGGCGCATCCTTTGCCATGTTTCGATGACAATGATGAAACATTGACACCCGAAGAGCGAAGAAAATGGATCGCCGTGCTGCCGCTTGGCGCCTATGAGCAACACGGTCCACACCTGCCGTTCGAAACCGATGCGCTCATTGCCCAGGGAATCGTCTCACGCCTCAAGGTTGCCTTGCCGGCAAACCTGCCGGTCACGTTTCTCGCCGTCGAGCCGGTTGGATATTCCATCGAGCATATGGATGTCGCCGGTACCCGGACGCTAACTTTCGATGAAGCTGTTCGGCGGTGGCTCGGTATTGCCGAGCAGATGAACAATCTCGGCATCCGCAAATTCCTCATGCTGAATGCCCATGGCGGCAACTCGCCGCTGATGACCATCGTGGCGGCCGAAGCGCGCGCGCGCTTCGACATGCTGGCGGTCGCAACCAGCTGGACGCGTTTCGGCGTGCCGAACGGGCTGATCGCGCCCGACGAGAAGGCCATCGACATTCATGGCGGCGATATAGAGACATCGGTGATGCTCGCCCTCCATCCGGAGAAGGTCGACATGTCGAAGGCGGCGAACTTCCCATCGCGCCAATCGGAGTTCATCGAGCGCTTCAGGCATCTGCGCGCCTACGGCCCTCACGCCTTCGGCTGGAAAATGTCCGATCTGAGCCCGCAAGGCGTCGCGGGCAATGCAGGCGCGGCAACGGCGGAGAAGGGCGAGCGGCTCATCTCGCATGCTGTCGAAGGTCTTGTCGAATTGCTTGAAGATGTCGACAACTTCGATATCTCGACCCTGTCATGAGCGGGCAGCCGGTTCACCTCTCCGCAACCCAATGTGATCTTATAACATATAAAAGCCTTTGAACTGACGTCTCCAACTCCTTATATGGAACGCGACCAATGTCTGCTCCCCGGGGCAACCTTCCATATTTCGAGGCTCCCATGACCGAAACAGCCACGCAAAAGCCCGTTCCCGTCACCGTTCTCACCGGCTATCTCGGCGCCGGCAAGACGACGCTGCTGAACCGCATTCTCTCCGAAAACCACGGCAAGAAATATGCCGTCATCGTCAACGAGTTCGGCGAGATCGGCATCGACAATGATCTCATCGTCGAATCCGACGAAGAAATCTACGAAATGAACAATGGCTGCGTCTGCTGCACCGTTCGCGGCGACCTGATCCGCGTCGTCGAGGGCCTGATGCGCCGCCCCGGCCGTTTTGACGGCATCATCGTCGAAACGACCGGTCTTGCCGATCCGGTTCCTGTCGCGCAGACCTTCTTCATGGACGACGATGTCCGCGCCAAGACCGAACTCGACGCCGTCGTGGCACTCGTGGACGCCAAGCACCTGCCGCTGCGCCTCAAGGATAGCCGCGAGGCCGAAGACCAGATCGCCTTTGCAGACGTCGTCGTCATCAACAAGTCCGATCTCGTCTCTCCGGAAGAGCTGGCCCAGATCGAGGACATCGTTCGCGCCATCAACCCGGCCGCCAGCGTCTACAAGACGACCCGCTCCGGCGTCGAGCTCGCCCGCGTGCTGAACCAGGGCGCCTTCAACCTGGAACGCGCGCTGGAAAACGATCCGCATTTCCTCGAGCACGGGCACGAGGATCACGTCTGCGGTCCGGATTGCGATCATCACCATCACGACCATGATCACGATCACCATCATCATCACGATCATGAGCATCACCACCATGATCATGATCACCACGGCCTGTCGCCGATCCACGACGTCACCGTGCAGTCGGTTTCGCTACGCGGCGGCGAGATGAATCCGGAACGCTTCTTCCCCTGGATCCAGAAGGTCACGCAGACGCAAGGCCCCAATATCCTGCGTCTCAAGGGCATCATCGCTTTCAAGGACGATCCGGAGCGCTACGTCGTTCAGGGCGTGCACATGATCATCGAAGGGGATCATCAGCGCCCCTGGAAGGACGGCGAGAAGCATGAAAGCCGCCTTGTCTTCATCGGCCGCGAGCTCGACCGCGAAAAGCTGGAAGCCAGCTTCAAGGCGTGCGAGGCGTCCGCCTGATGCCGACTGTCGCTCCGCTTGATATCGACGGCCACGTTCTGGCCGTCGAATTTTTAGGTGACACCCCCTTCTTCGCTAGCGCCGCGGGCGCAATCCACCGTCTCGAAGGCGGCGAGAAGGTCACCGAAGCCCATCAGGGAATGCTGACCTGCATCCGCGATCCCTATAGCGAGAGCTTGATTTCGGGCGGCGAGGACGGCAAGGTCCTGCGGATCGCATCCGACGGCAGCACGACGGTACTGGCCGAAGCGCCACGCAAATGGATCGGCCAGGTGGCTGCCGGCCCGCAAGGCGCCGTCGCCTATTCCTATGGCAAAAGCACCTTCGTGCGGCTTTCCGACGGGACGACGAAAGAGTTTCCGGAAGAACGCACGGTCGAAGGCATCGCCTTCGCGCCCAAGGGCCTGCGCATCGCCGTCGCCCGCTATAACGGCGTGTCGCTGCATTGGGTCGGCATGAGCGCGCCGCCGGCCAATCTCGAATGGAAGGGCGCACACACCGGCGTCACCTTCTCGCCGGATGGCCAGTTCATCGTCACCACCATGCAGGAAAACGCCCTGCACGGCTGGAAGATGGACGCGAAGCCCGGCGCCGAAGCCCGCCATATGCGCATGACAGGCTATCCCGCCAAGGTGAAGTCGCTCTCGTGGTCCAATAAAGGCAAATGGCTCGCCTCGTCCGGCGCGCCTGCGGCGATCGTCTGGCCGTTCCAGGGCAAAGACGGCCCGATGGGCAAGGCGCCGCTGGAGCTAGGCACGCGCGCCAACATCATGGCGACCTCGGTGAAATTCCACCCCGTCGAGGATATCCTCGCCATCGGCTTTATCGACGGTATGATCCTTGCAGTTCGCATCGGGGACGCCAAGGAAGCGCTCTTGCGCCGGCCCGGCAAGGGTGCGATCACCTCAATGAGCTGGAGCAAGTCCGGCAAGCTGCTCGCCTTCGCCTCCGAAGCCGGCGATTGCGGCGTCGTGGATATCTCCGGTTAAACCAATTCCAGGAAAAGTGCGCAGCGGTTTTCCGTCCGGAATAGCGTGAAAACAACGAGATGCAGAGAGACAGGATCATGCCTCAGTCAGGAACGGCAATCGCCGAAAATTCTCCTGCCCTAGCCGAAAACGTCTGGGACGTGATCCGTTGCGAAGCCGCCGAACTGGCAGCGCGCGAGCCGACGCTTGCCCCTCTGCTGCGGGCGCAACTGCTTGCCGGAAGCTCCGATGCCGAAAGCCTTGCCAACGTACTGGCCGCCCGCCTTTGCGTCGTCAGGATCGAGCATGGCGATATGCTTTCGTTGCTGTCGGACGTGCTGGCGCGCTATCCCGCCATCCTGCAGGCGACCGAAACGGATCTTGTCGCGGTGCGGACCCGCGACCCCGCCTGCACCACTTACCTGCATGCGCTCCTGAACCTGAAGGGCTTCCATGCCCTGCAGACGCACCGTATCGCCCATGCGCTTTGGACGGAAGGCCGGAAGGAAATTGCGAGCTGGCTTTCCAACCTCGTTTCGCTCGTCTTCGGCCCGGATATCCATCCGGCCGCGATGATCGGCACGTCGATCATGCTCGACCACGGCTCCGGCATCGTCATCGGCGAGACCGCGGTCGTCGAGGATGAGGTGTCGATCCTGCAGAACGTCACGCTCGGCGGCACCGGCAAGGAGAGCGGCGACCGTCACCCGAAGATTCGCCACGGCGTGATGATCGGCGCCGGCGCCAAAATCCTCGGCAACATCGAAATCGGCGCCTTCAGCAAGGTCGCCGCCGGCAGTGTCGTCGTCAAACCCGTTCCGCCGCATTGCACCGTCGCAGGCGTTCCGGCTGCAGTCGTCCGCATCCATCGCGCCGACGAGATTCCAGCCGAGACGATGGATCAGAATATTTAGGCGTGAAGGACTGTGGCGGCCTCGTCTTCGAGGCATTTCCTCGCCGCGCTGATGAACCCGTAGTTCCGGCAAGGCTCCTGCCCTAGCCTCAATGAGAAACGCCTCCGCCCGAATGGACGAAGGCGTGATAGAGCTCAGAACTCTCAGTCCTCTTTAACCAGCCTTTGCTATCGGCGGCTGAGCCAGTTTGCGGCCGCTGGCGACGATCATGCCGGCGGCGCTGTCGAGCCAGCCTTCCTTGAGCTCAAGAGCCAGGAAGCGCTCGCGCTGGAACGGACCCGGCATGACAAGATGGCGCGTCTTTGCGGCAAAGAAGCCGAAACGCTCGTAGTATGGCGCATCGCCCACGAGCAGGATCGCGCCATGACCGCGCTTCTTGGCTTCCAGGATGGCGGCGCGCATCAGTGCCGAGCCGATGCCCTTGCCTTCATGCGCGGGATCGATTGCCAGCGGACCGAGCAGCAGCGCTTCGACTGGGCGCGTTTCGCAGTCGACGCCGGCTTCGATGTTCCAGAGGCGAACCGTGCCGATGACATGGCCGGCACGATCCCGCGCGACCAGCGCAAGACCTTCGGCCGGAACACGGCCCTGGCGCAGCTTTTCCGACGATTTCTTGCGGCGATCGGGACCCATGGCGCGATCCAGCAGGTTTTCGCGCGCAACGACATCGCCTGCATTTTCCAGGTCGAGGGTGAAAGTGGACGGCGCAAAGAATGCGCGGACAGAATCAAGAACAGCGGCCATCTCGGCCTCCCGTGCCCAATACCGTTATCAGCGGTGGTGACGAACTATTGTGAAGGTGCCGCCCCGGCTGGCTACGGGAGCGGCGATATCGGACTCAGATAATGTAAGCCTTCAGCGGATCGAAACCGTTGAACGCCACAGCCGAGTAGGTCGTGGTATAGGCACCAGTGCCTTCGATCAGGACCTCGTCGCCGATGGTGAGCGACACCGGCAGCGGATAGAGGTTCTTCTCGTAAAGCACGTCGGCCGAATCGCAGGTCGGGCCGGCAATGACGCAAGGCTCCATCTCGTCGCCGTCACGCGTCGTGCGGATCGGGTAGCGGATCGCCTCATCCATGGTTTCGGCCAGACCGCCGAACTTGCCGATGTCGAGGAAGACCCAGCGGGCGGCGTCATTGTCCGACTTCTTCGAAATCAGGACGACTTCAGCCTTGATCACGCCGGCATTTCCGACCATGCCGCGGCCCGGCTCGATGATCGTGTGCGGGATCTGGTTGCCGAAATGGGCGCGCAGAGACGCAAAGATCGCCTTGCCATAGGCTTCGGCCGAGGGAACGTCGCGCAGATACTTGGTCGGGAACCCACCGCCCATGTTGACCATCTGCAGGTGGATACCCTGCTTGGCGAGCGAAACGAAGACGCGCTTGGCATCGGCAAGAGCATCGTCCCAGGCATCGACCTTGGTCATCTGCGAGCCGACGTGGAAGGACACGCCGTAGGATTCCAGACCCAGCTGATGAGCGTAGACGAGAACATCGACGGCCATCTGCGGGACGCAGCCGAACTTGCGCGACAGCGGCCATTCGGCGCCTTCACCATCGGTCAAAACGCGGCAGAACACGCGGGCGCCGGGAGCGGCACGGGAAATCTTTTCGACTTCCTCATGGCTGTCGACGGCGAAGAGGTTGATACCGAGTGCATGCGCACGGGCGATATCGCGCTCCTTCTTGATCGTGTTGCCGTAGGAGATGCGTGCCGCCGTTGCGCCGGCATCCAGCGCCATTTCGATTTCGGCGACGGACGCGCAATCGAAGTTGGAGCCGAGGCTTGCGAGGAGGCGCAGCACTTCCGGAGCCGGGTTGGCCTTGACGGCATAATAGATGGCGCTGTCCGGCATGGCATGACGGAAGGCGTGAAAATTGTCGCGGACGACGTCGAGATCGACCACCAGGCAAGGACCGTCCGGACGTCGGGCAGCGAGGAAATCGCGAATACGTTGCGTGGTCATGTCAATTCCCTTTCAAATTCCAAAGGCTCCGGGGAAAACCCAGAGGACAAAGGGCGACGCTCACTCGCTCAGGAACCAGCCGGTGGAGACCCCGGTACCGTGCAAATGCGCGAAGCGCGGATGATGAACGAGTGCCGCAAGCGGCGCTAATTCGCTTTGTCTGCCTTGGATTGGAGGGAATATCCCAACCGCACTTCCGGCAATGAAGGTGTGCCTCTTCAGTATCCCCGGCTGATGGAAAGCCGGGAGAGAACAAAAAGGCCCGCACCGTCGTTGCTTCAGATGTCCTCGCATTTTTCGGTTGGCCGAAATAGCGACTGGAGGGGTTAGTTCCAGGTACCTTACCGATTTTCTCACCACATCGAGGATCGGCGGACACCCACGGGCACGTGCGACTTTGGGCTAATCGGGAAATAGGAACATTCGCCGTAATAATCAAGAAAATTTTTCAGCCATGCCCGAAAAAAATAATTGAACAAATCAAAGCATTTTGTTCAACATCCGGAAACAGTTAGCGGGAGGCTTCGCCATGGATACGTTGACCCGGATTCGCGCCTTTATCGACGTGGTCGAAGCCGAAGGATTTTCGGCGGCCGCACGCAAGACCGGGCGCTCCAAGGCGCTGTTGTCGAAATATGTCCGCGAACTGGAAGACGAGCTCGGCGCGCTCCTCTTGAACCGCACGACGCGCCAATTCTCCATGACGGAGGCCGGCCACACCTATTACCGCACCGCCTCCGATATCCTGAAGGAGATCGACAATCTTGCCGACCTTGTGCGCGAGAACAATCAGCAGCTGAAAGGTCGGCTGCGCGTTTCCGTGCCGCGCACCTTCGCCGATGCGGATGTCGGGCAGTCGCTGATCGACTTCGCCAAGGAAAATCCCGATCTTGCGCTGGAAATTTCCGCCGACGACCGCTTCGTCGACCTGATCGAGGAGGGCTTCGATGTCGCCGTGCGCATCACCAAGCTGGAAGATTCCGGCATGATCGCCCGCAAGATCTCCGACTTCCGCATCCATCTCTGCGCAACCCAGGCATTTCTAGACCGCTATCCGACGCTCGAACATCCGACCGATCTGGCCCAGGTGCCTTTCATCATCGATACCAACACTCGCTCACAGGGCAACATCCGCTTCGTCGATGCCGACAGCACGACCTTCAATGTCGCCATCAACGGCACACTTGAGGTCAACAGCCCGCATGCGACCCTGCGTGCGGCGCTCGCCGATCTCGGCGTTGCCATCGTCCCGGATTTCATCGGCCGCAAGGCGATCGAAAGCGGGCAGCTGTTGACGCTGTTCAACGATTATCTTCCGACCGATCGCGGCATCTACGCCGTCTATCCGCACCGCCGCTATCTCCCGGCAAAGGTACGCATCTTCGTGGATTACCTGCACAACTGGTTCCGCAAGAACGGCTGAACGGCCGCGGTTCCGCCGACCGGTCCCAATTCCGTCTCATTTCCTGACCAGAAAACGAAGTGAATCAATGCTCGCGAAACATATCGGACGCATGAGAAAATCCACGACCGCCTACGCTGTTGCCCTGACCGGCGGCCTTTTGCTCGCGCCGGCCGCAGCATCGGCGCATCCGCATATTTTCGTGGAAGCCCGTCTGGAAGTGCTGGCCGGCCCGGATGGGAACGTGCAGGAACTGCGCAACGTGTGGCGCTTCGACGAAGTATTCTCCTCCTCCGTCCTGATGGATTTCGACAAGAACACCAATCTGAAGCTTGACCCCGACGAGCTGAAGGAGGTCGGCAAGACAGTGCGGGAGTCGCTGGCAGATTACGATTATTATGCGAACCTGACGCTGAATGGCAAAGTGATCAAGATCGACAAGCCCGACGTCATCAATGTCGATTTCCGCGATGGCCAGCTCCTGATGTTCTTCGCCGTCAAACCGGCCGAGCCGATGCCGCTTACCAAGGGCAACAAGCTGAGCTTCGGCATCTACGACCCGACGCTCTATACCTCGATCGATTTCCCGAGCGACAATGAATTGGTGACGGAGGGCGATGCCTTCAAAAGCTGCACACATAAGGTCGTCCGCCCCAATCCGGATGAGGTTATCGCCGAGAACAGGTCGACATTGACGGATGCCTTCTTCAACGATCCGACGGGAACGACCATGTCGAAACTCTTTGCAACGCGGATAGATGTGCAATGCTGATTTCGAGGTTAGGGAAGCTTGTGCCGACCGTAGCTCTCGCCCTCCTGGCGGCAGCCGGTTTTGCCCATGCTGCCGGCTCGCCGCTCGGCATCGGCACCGCCGAGCCGAGCTTCCAGCCGATGGGCGGACCGCTGGCGCCGATCTTCCTCTACGTGAACTACGAACAGCAGGCCTTCTATCGCGCACTCACCAAGTCGATTGAGGCCATGCGCCAGGACCCTTGGCAGCTCTGGACGCTGATCGGCCTTTCCTTCGCCTATGGGATATTCCATGCCGCCGGCCCCGGCCACGGCAAGGCCGTCATCTCCTCCTACATGGTCGCCAATGAGATCGAGCTGAAGCGCGGCATCGGCATTTCCTTCGTCTCCGCACTCATCCAGGGCCTCGTCGCCGTCCTTGTCGTCGGCGCCGCCTATTTCGTCCTACGCGGCTCTGGCATCACCATGACGATGGCCACCAACGCCATGGAGATCACCAGCTTCGTCATGGTCATCCTGTTCGGCAGCTGGCTCCTGTTCCGCAAGCTGCGGGCGATGATACACGGCCGGGCGCAGCATAAGGAAATGCAGCTTGCGACATCGGCCGGGCCGATCAGCCTCTCGCTGTTCGAGGAAGCAGCAACCGGCACTGATTCGGCGAGAGGTTTTGCGCGCAGCAGCGCCGCTATGCCCGCCGCCGGCGGCTATCAATGCTATGATCCCGCCCATACGACTGGCGACGGCGCCTACTGCGAGACCTGCGGCCACGCCCATCTTCCCAATCCGAAGATGCTGTCGAACGAAAAATTCAGTGCCCGCGAGGCCTGGTCTGCCATTGCCGCGGTCGGGCTGCGTCCGTGCTCGGGCGCGCTCCTTGTTATGACCTTCTCGATGCTAAATGGGCTCTATCTTGGCGGCCTGCTATCGGTCCTCGCCATGTCGATCGGCACCGCGCTCACCGTCTCGCTGCTTGCGATCATCGCCGTCTTCGCGAAAGGCACCGCCGTCCGTTTCACCGGCAAGGGCTCGCGGCTTTCGGTTTGGGTCGGCAACGGCATTGAAATTCTCGGCGCGCTGCTCGTGATCGGCACGGGCATCGTCCTGCTCGGCGCCTCGCTGCAGAACTGAGCGATTTTCGAAAGAATTCGGGAGAGCCCTGCCTCAGAGCTTGTCGCCATTGCGCCGCTGATAGCGCGCTCGAAGCCAGAACACGAAGAAGAACGCCAGGATGACCAGGACGCCGAAGCCGGTGCCGAGCCATGGCGAGATCGAGCCGAGCCAGACGATGACATACGGCATCAGGTAAAGCACGGCAGTTGCGACCAGCAAAATGATACCGGCCGCGATCGCCGCCGAACGGGTCTCGCTTTTCTTATCCGTCAATATAGCCATCCCTGACGCCCTGACATGAGTTCCGGCGAAGGCTTAGGCCAGCTGCCGAGGAAAGGCAACCGGCCTATCCGTCAGAGCTGAACTTTGGCGCCGGCAACGGTCGCTTCGATATGATCGACCAGGGCATCCGCGAGACCGAGCCGTCCGGCCAAGAGATCGAGATAGCCACGTTCGGCGCGCGAATCCGGCTCGATCGCCAGCCGCGATGCGGTATAGATCTGCACGCGCTGCTCTTCGGTCTTCGCCGAAGCGACGATGGCATCGAGATCGACGGGATTGGCAAGCTCTCGCTGGAAGAAGGCTTCCGCCTCGGACCCGACACCGGCCTCCTGTACTTTACCAAGAATACGCTGGCGCTCGGAATCGTCGATATGGCCATCGGCACGGGCGGCCGCGATCATGGCCCGCACCAGGGAAAGCGCAAAATCATTGCTGGCAACCGCCGGCGACGTGCTGAAACCGGAATCCGTCGGCGGCGGCAGGAACTGCGGCTCGGCTTGCTGGGCCGATTGCGGCGCCGGCTGCGGCTGATTGCCATCGCGATAATTCTTGTAGGCCTGATAGCCGAGGCCTGCGATGGCGGCGAGCCCGCCGAGCGTCAGCGCATTGCCCGCGATCTGACGACCCGTCTTCGTTCCCAGCAACACGCCGGCAATGGCGCTGGTCGCCATCGGATTGTCCCTAGCAAGATTGATGGCCTGGGTGGCCCTATCTTTCACGGTCCCCTGTACTCCTGGAACCTGCGATCCCAGGAACTGGTCAAGAAGCTTCCGGGCGTCGATCATATGGATGGTCCTCCGTCCTTGTAATGGTGAAGGGGAGATAGGAAGCGCAACCGCAAATACCAATCCACATCATGCAAAAAGGCGCACGGAAAGCTCCACGCGCCTTTGAAATCGAGTTCGATAGGCTCAGGTCTCAGCCCTTGAGCGCTGCTGCCTCTGCGGCAAGCTTGGTGATGCCGGCCCAGTCGCCTGATGCAACCAGCTCCTTCGGCGCCACCCAGGAGCCGCCGACGCAGATGACGTTCGGCAGCGACAGATAGTCATGGGCGTTCTTCAGCGAGATGCCGCCGGTCGGGCAGAAGACCGTGCCTGATAGCGGCGAAGAGAGGGCCTTGAGATAGGAGGCACCGCCGGCCTGCTCGGCTGGGAAGAACTTGAGCACCGTATAGCCCTCCTCCCGCAGCGCCATGACTTCGCTGGCCGTGGCAGCGCCCGGCAGCAGCGGAACGTGCGAGCCTCGCGCAGCATCGAGCAGCTCCTGCGTCGTGCCGGGGCTGACGATGAACTTGGAACCGGCTTCGATGGCCGCATCCCACTGCCTGACGTTGAGGATCGTACCGGCACCGACTTCGGCCCCTTCCACCTCTTCGGCGACAGCGCGGATCGCATCGAGAGCGCCAGCGGTCCGAAGCGTGATCTCGATGGCCTTCAGGCCGCCGGCGACGAGCGCCTGCGCAAGCGGTACGGCCGATTTCGCATCGTCGACGATCAGCACGGGAACGACAGGCTGCAGTTTCAGGATGGAAAGAAGCTTCTCGGTTTTCTCGCCCATGGTCGGTGCGCTCCCTTAAAACGATTGAAATCCGGTTTTCGAATAGCCTTCCCGACGGTGCTTGTCGAGACAAAAGCACGTTTTGGATAGGACGGGTAGGAATTCGTCCTGACATACGATAGTCTGGTGTCATCTGTGCCGGTGGAGCATGTCAAACGCATGGCAAAAGAGATCGAGCGAAAGTTTCTGGTGCGCGGCGATCACTGGCGTGATTGCGTTTCGGAGAGGCTGATCCTGCGGCAGGGATATATTACCTCGATGGCAGACCGTTCCGTGCGCGTACGGTTGACGAACGACACCAAGGCGACCTTGACGATCAAGATCGGCAAGTCGATGACGAGGGACGAATTCGAATACGAGATCCCCGTCGACGAAGCAGAGGAACTGCTGGAAACGGCCATCGGCCTCGTCATCGAGAAGACCCGCCACAAAGTGCAGTTCAAGGGTTTCACCTGGGAAGTGGATGTCTTCCGCGGCACCCATCGCGGCCTCGTTATCGCTGAAGTGGAAATGGACGACGAAAGCGACAATCCGGAACTGCCGGACTGGATCGGACGCGAGGTAACCGGCGAATATCGCTATTCCAACCAGGCCCTGGCGACGCAGTTCGAACGGGAATACGATGAGCTATCGCATACGGCCTGACCGGGCCTTTGATGGTGAGGTGCATAAAGCCGCCGCGCATCAACTTAGCAAGGCGATGGCCGCATTGACCGACAGGCCACAAGGCCTGCATGAAGCAGTTCGCGCCGCCCGCAAGGGTATCAAGCGCCTATGGGCGCTCTACCGGTTGATAGCTCCCGTCGCCACATGCGCAGAGGCGCGCGAGGCGTTGAAGGAGATAGCCTTCGACTGCGGCCGGCGCGACACGGCCCGTCTTTTTCAGAAAAGCTGGCGCAAGAACGTCCGCCTCATCCTTGAGCCCGTCGAAGGACGAGGATAGCCCGTTGCCCGATATCCGAGGGTGGAGACTGCCCGGGCGCATAGTTTCGAAATGCGAATCCGATTGCCTGAAGGCCTACAAAATTGTATTTCCCCGGCATGACCGACATGCTTTCAGATCCACGGCGCGACACGACCGGCGCATTCCTCGTTGCCGCGCTCTATCATTTCGTTTCCTTGCCGCGCTTCGAGAGCCTGCGGGAGCCTCTGCTTGCGCTCTGCGAGGAAAATGGTGTGAAGGGCACGCTGCTGCTCGCGCATGAGGGGATCAACGGCACGATCGCGGGCACGGATGCCGCCATCGGCAAGGTACTCACCTTCCTGCGCGCCCAGCCGGAATTTGCCGGCCTGGAGCACAAGGAAAGCCGCGCGTCGAAAATGCCGTTCGTGCGCATGAAGGTGAAGCTCAAGAAGGAGATCGTCACCATGGGTGTCGAGGATATCGATCCGACCAAGGTCGTCGGCACCTACGTCGCGCCCAAGGATTGGAACACATTGATTTCGGATCCGGACACCATCGTCATCGATACCCGCAACGACTACGAGACCGCCATCGGCATCTTCAAGGGCGCGGTCGATCCGAAGACCAAGACCTTCCGCGAATTTCCCGAATGGGTGCGCGAGAATATGGGGCTGCACAACAAGCCGAAGATCGCCATGTACTGCACCGGCGGCATCCGCTGCGAGAAGGCGACCGCCTTCATGAAGCAGCAGGGCTTCGACGAGGTCTATCATCTCAAGGGCGGCATTCTGAAATACCTAGAGGAAGTGCCGCCGGAAGAGAGCCTGTGGGAAGGCGCCTGCTTCGTCTTCGACGAGCGTGTCTCCGTCGAGCATGGGCTGAAGGAGGGCAATCACAAGCTCTGCCACGCCTGTCGCAATCCCATTACATCAGAGGAAGTGACCTCACCCTTTTACGAGGTCGGCGTCTCCTGCAGCCATTGCTATCATGAGCGCAGCGAGGAGGATCGCGAGCGTTATCGCGAAAGGCAGCGGCAGATCGCCCTCGCTCGCAAGCGCGGCCACGAACATATCGGCTGAAATCATCTCCGGAAAAACCGCGCAAGCAGCTTTCCGTCACGAACCTCAGGCTGCGGCGTGTTCCGCATCCACCGCCGCGGCGATCTGCACCGCGAGCCGTTTGCTGATCTCGGCGTCCGGCATCGGCTTGCCGTAGAAATAGCCCTGCAGCTCGTCACAGCCGAAGCCCTCCAGCGCCCTTCCCTGCTCATCGGTTTCTATGCCTTCCGCCGTAACGGGAATGTCGAGTGATCGGGCCAGTGCCACGGTCGCCTTCACCATCTCGCGGGCGCGGTTGTCCTCCAGCACGTTCATCGTCAGCGATCGATCGATCTTGATACGGTCGAAACCGAACTGGCGCAGGTAGCCGATGGAGGAGAAGCCGGAGCC
This sequence comes from Rhizobium sp. JAB6, assembly GCF_003024605.1. Classification (GTDB taxonomy): domain Bacteria; phylum Pseudomonadota; class Alphaproteobacteria; order Rhizobiales; family Rhizobiaceae; genus Rhizobium. The sequence continues at coordinate 1,167,632 of NZ_PYJQ01000009.1, forward strand.
GAAATCGTCGAGCGCCACCTTGACGCCGAGCCTCTTCAGCCGCTCGATCGACTGACGGGTACGCTCCGGATTTTGAATGATATAGCCTTCGGTGATTTCCAGCGTCACACGCTCAGCTTCGATTTCGGTACTGTGGAGCACGCTGCGGACATAATCGGCGAAGGCGGGATTGCGGAACTGCCCCGGCGAAACGTTGACGGCAACGCGCAGATCCGGCCAGTGCCGTGCCGCCTCGCAGGCCCTGCGCAGGACGAGCAGGCCCAATGCCTCGATCAGGCCGCTGGTTTCGGCGATGGGAATGAACACCTCCGGCGAAATCGGCCCGTGACCGGGGCGATTCCACCGCACAAGGGCCTCGACGCCGATCATCTCGCAGCTCGATGCATCCACCAGCGGCTGGTAGGCAAGCGTCAGCTCCTCCAACTCAATGGCACGGCGCAGATCGAGTTCCAGCGCATTGCGTTCCTCGCGATGCGCATCCATGGCCGTTTCGTAGCAGGTCATCCGGGCGCGGCCGGCTTCCTTGGCCTTGTACATGGCAAGATCGGCGCGGCGCACCAGCTCTTCGCGATCGATGCGGCCCTCGGGCGAGCTTGCGATGCCGATACTGGCACCGACGACGACCACCCGGCGGCCGATTTCCAGCGGTTCGGCAAGGAAATCCAGGATCTGCTCGGCCAGGTGCAAAGCCGGGGCGTCATTAAGCTCCTTGGTCGGGAAGGCGATGGCGAACTCATCGCCTCCAAGACGGGCAAGGGCAGCCTGCGGCGGCACGAGTACCTTGAGCCCGGCGGCTACCGCGCGGATGAGCTGATCGCCGGTGCCATGGCCATAAGCATCGTTGATTTCCTTGAAGCCGTCGAGATCGAGATAGAGAAGCAGGACATTGGTGCCATCGGAGCGCGCCCGCTCGACGAGGCGGTCCACATCGAGCCGCAATCCCTCGCGATTGAGGAGGCCGCTCAGCCGGTCTCGAAGAGAAACCTGACGCGCCTGGACCTCTTCCGCCCGCAGCCGGCGTCCCGCCATCGATCCCAGGATCAAAAGCACGATGAAGAACAGACCCACGAGACCGAGCGCTCCGAGAACCAGCGGGCGGACCTGCTGATAGCTCATGTCTCCCGGCTGGCGGGAGGTCCAGACCAGCCGGCCAAGAGGCTTGCCGAGAGGATCGACAATGGAGACGGCATAGCGGGCGACGGTTTCCGGCGGCACCAGCGTCAAGCCGCTTATGACATAGGTATTGGAGAGCATCTTGATCCGGCCGGCATCGAGATAACGGACCAGGATCAGATAACGCCGCTGACCTTCGGGCACTGGGATGCGGCCGGATCTTTCGCGGATCGTCGCGGCAGCGGCCGCCGCAATACCATCCCTTGTCATGATATAGCCCGAAGCTTCCGGCACCCCGGTGACGCGCGTCGCACGCGCCTGATCGACGAGGGCCCAGACAGCGCTGCCAAGGACGTCCTCGATGTTCCCGGTCAATGGCTCGCCGTCATGATAAGCGACGATCGGCTTGTTGTTATCGTCAACGATAACTGCAGTATCGAACAGCGCGCCGTTGGAGGAAATGTCGCCATAATTGCCGGCGATCCAGCCTCGATCGTCCGTTCCATAAACGCTTCGCGCCGCATCGTTGCGGGCGGAATGGTCGTGCAGCGTCGCTTCCAGCTGCCCCTGAAAAGTCTTCAGTGCACCGACGGTCGTTTCCCAGGAGCGCTCGTCATCCAGCTTGTTGGAGTAATCGGCAACCCGGCCGATCGCGGTCAGAACCATCAAGGTCACGACGGCAACGATCAGTGCGAAACAAACCAAAACGGCCGTCACGATGGAATGACGACCGATCTGTGCATTTTCGCGCGATGACCTGAAAACTGCTCCCAACACCTTTTCTCCTTGGGGAGAAGTCTGCCGTCAGGTCTTCAACAAACGGTTAAGGCGAGTTGGAGATTCCTACAGGAAAGAGTTGTATATTTGCCGAAGCCGAAAGAATTCAGGCCTTGGTAGCAATCGCTCCCGCGAAACGGCTGAGACTTGCGGAGAAAAGGCCGCTTTCGCGCGCCTCCAGCAACATCGCCGCCTGCGCCTCATCGCTCTTGCCGCCAACCGGCAGACGCAAGAAAGCGTCTTCAACGATATGCAATGACATCGTCTGCAGGACATCGGCGAGCTGCGCCAATACGAGATCGCCGCGATGCGACGCGTGAGCAAACATCAGCGGCTTGAACGGCACCTCGTCGCGCGACACCAGCCAGTCCAGCGCGTTCTTGAAGCCGCCGGGTATGCCATGGGCATATTCCGGACAAGCGACGATCAAACCTTCTGCCTTGCGGATCTCGGCTGCAAATCTCTCGACGATAGCTGGTGTTCGCTCACCCTCATTATCCGGATTGAAGATCGGCAGATCGCCGATCAGATCGCATATCGTAATGGTGACGCCGTCCGGGCAGGCGAGCTGCAATGCCTCCAGCAGCCTGCGGCTGGACGAAGCCCGCCGTTGGCTGCCGCAAAGCGCATAAAGGGAAATCGGCCGCTGGGTCATGCGCGATGTCTATCAGGCCACGCTGATTCGAGCGATAGGACGCTCCCCTGAAGGGAAGAAGCAGAACCTATCAAACCGCTTTGTGATTGCCCTTTGGGAACTGCGAGGCAAGCTCCCGATACCATTTGCCGCTCTTCTTGATCGTGCGCACCTGGGTCTCGTAATCGACATGCACGAGGCCGAAACGCATGCGGTAACCCTCAGCCCATTCGAAATTGTCCATCAGGCTCCAGGCGAAATAGCCGCGCATCGGATAGCCGTCCTTGATGAGATCCGCGACCACGCCGAGATGCTCGATATAGTAGTCGAGACGTGGCTGGTCGTCGATCTCGCCATTGACGACGCCCATGTTGTAGCAGGCACCATTTTCGGTGATGTAGCACTCCGGCAGCTCGTAGCGCCTGTTGAGATCCTCGACGACGTGCTTTAGGCCGGGCGAATAAACTTCCCAGCCGATATCCGTCCTTACGTCGCTGACCGGCGGCGCTTCCTTCGTCCAGGGAAAATCGCCGTTCTTCGACGCGTCGTCGGAAACGCGCATCGGCATGTAGTAGTTCAGACCCCACCAATCGAGCTTCTGGTTGATAGTCTTCAGATCGCCATCCTCGATGGCGGGCATCCGGTCGCCGAGCGCCTCGACGAATTCCTTCGGATATTCGCCCTTGAAGATCGGATCGAAGAAGGCGCCATTGTGGAACTGATGCGCGCGTTCGACGGCGGCCAGATCCTCGGGGCTGCCCGGCAGGATCGAAGCGGCATTGAGCACGATACCGACAGGCACCTTCGGCGCGACGGAGCGGATTGCCTCGACACCGAGACCATGCGCAAGGTTCATGTAGTGCATGGCGTAGAGCGCCGCCTGCATGTTGCGCTCCCCCGGCGCATGAATGCCGTAAAGATGGCTCAGCCAGACGATGCACCAGGGCTCGTTGAAGGTGGCGACGGAATCCAGGCGATCACCGAGGCGAGCCATGACCGTCTTGGCATAGCGCTGGAAGGCATGCGCCGTCGAGCGCGCCGTCCAGCCGCCGTCGCCGGCAAGCGCCAACGGCAAATCCCAGTGGTAGAGGGTCGCAAAGGTCTTGATCCCCCGCGCCTTGCAGCCATCGACCAGACGGTCGTAGAAATCAAGGCCGGCTTCGTTCACAGGGCCGGTGCCTTCCGGGATGATGCGCGGCCAGGCGATCGAGAAGCGATAAGCTTCGACGCCCATGTCCTTGATCAGATCGAGATCCTGTTCCAGCCTGTTGTAGTGATCGCAGGCGACATCGCCATTGTTGCGCTGATAGACGCGCCCGGGCATGTTGGCGAAGGCATCCCATATGGACGGCTTGCGGCCATCGGCCTTGGTGGCGCCTTCGATCTGGAATGCGGCGGTGGCGACACCGAATGTGAAATCGCCGGGGAAGCGATCGGCAAGAAGCTTCGGATCGATCATGATGAAAATCCCGTCTGTTAGGGCTTCGTTGGCTGCGGTTTAACCAAGCGGCATGACAAAGTACAGTGCCGGCGCAGGAAAACTGTAACGTTGCAGGCACCGTAAACCAAAGGGCGGCTAAGGGGCACCTCGGAGGATTTCGCCGGCAACAGCAACATTCTTTGCACGGCTAGATAACAGCAATGTCAACGGCCGTGACTTGTCTTTCGGCCTCCGATCAATTGAGGGTACCCTCAAACTTGATAACGAAAGGACACAAATGCTCCCTGCGATTCACGCCCTTCATCCTCATCTGCTGAGCTTGCTGCGCATCGTCGCCTCGCTCGTGCTCTTCAGCTATGGAACGCAGAAAGTGCTGCATTTCCCAGCGGCCGAAAATGTGCCCGCCGTCGGATCGCTGCCCTGGATCGCCGGCCTACTCGAACTCACTCTCGGCTTCCTCGTCCTGATCGGCTTCAAGACGCGCATCGCCGCCTTCGTGCTGTCAGGCCTGACGGCTTTTGCCTATTTCCTGCGCCATGCGCCGCAGAGCTTCTATCCTGCGCAGAACGGCGGCACGGCTGCCATCCTCTTCTGCTTCATCTTCCTGTTTCTCGCCAGCGCCGGCGGCGGCCCGCTGAGCATCGACGCTCTGACAAAACGCGGCCGGCAAGCCGCGGCCTGAACAAGCTGGTTTGAGGCGGGCGGTTCGTCCGCCTCGAACCTCACCAAGGATTAGAGCTTAACCCAGGCGCCGTTGCGCTTGGATGAGGCAACGCACGCCTCGACAAAAGCCACACCCTTCACACCGTCATCGACAGTCGGATAGATCACGGCAGGATCGACGGCGACACCCTTCTTGCGGGCATTGATGGCCCGCGCAGCCTCGGTATAGATCGTGGCAAACGCTTCGAGGTAACCTTCCGGATGGCCCGACGGAATGCGCGAGACGCGCGCCGCTGCGGCACCGGAGCCAGCACCGTTGCGGGTGATCAGCCGCTTCTGATCGCCGAACGGCGTGTACCAGAGATAGTTCGGATCCGCCTGCGTCCACTCGATGCCGCCCTTTGTACCGTAGACGCGGAGCTTTAGGCCATTCTCATGGCCGGGCGCCACCTGGCTGCACCAGAGCATGCCCTTGGCCGGCTTTTCCTTGCCTTTCGCCTTGAAGCGCAGCAGCACATGGCCGTTATCGTCGAGACGGCGGCCTTCGACGAAGCTGTCGAGATCGGCGGCAAGGCTGTCGAGTTCCAGACCGGTGACGAAGGAAGCGAGATTATATGCGTGCGTGCCGATATCGCCCGTGGAGCCGCCGGCGCCGGACTGGGCCGGATCGGTACGCCATGCCGCCTGCTTCTGACCGGACTGCTCGATATTTTCCGTCAGCCAGTCCTGCGGATATTCCACCTGCACGATACGGATATCGCCGAGCTCGCCATTCTCGACCATCTCGCGCGCCTGGCGAACCATCGGATAGCCGGTATAATTATGCGTGAGGATGAAGAGCGCGCCGCTCTCGTCGGCCACCTTCTTCAGCTTCTTGGCGTCGGCGAGATTGGAGGTCAGCGGCTTGTCGCAGATGACATGGATGCCGCGGCGCAGGAATTCCTTGGCTGCGTCATAGTGGACATGGTTCGGCGTGACGATCGAAACCGCTTCGATGCCATTCTTCAGCTTGGCTTCGCGGATCGCCATGTCGCGGTAGCTGGAATAGGTGCGCGAGGGATCGAGACCGAGATCGCGGCCTGACGCCACGGCCTTTTCCGGCGAGGACGAGAGCGCGCCGGCGACAAGATCGAACTGATCGTCAATACGTGCCGCAATGCGATGCACCGCACCGATAAATGCGCCGGCGCCGCCGCCCACCATGCCAAGCCGAATGCGCGGCTCCCGCGTCTGTTCCGATGATCCTTCGATTGCCATTTTGTCCTCCTGGGAAATTTGAATTGAACCTCCCTTCTCCCCAGCGGGGAGAAGGTGGCCCGAAGGGTCGGATGAGGGGGGACTCAGCGGACACTGCCTTTCGCTTGCCGCTCAAGGCACTCGTCGCGACGCTCCTCGTCCCCCTCATCTGTCCTTCGGACATCTTCTCCCCGGTGGGGAGAAGAGGAAATTACGACAGGCCCAACATTCTCTTATTGGCCGCCTGGTCCGTGCCGCTGCCGGCAAAATCGTCGAAGGCCTTTTCCGTGACGCGGATGATGTGCGCCTTGACGAACTCGGCGCCCTCGCGGGCGCCATCTTCGGGATGCTTCAGCGCGCATTCCCATTCGACCACGGCCCAGCCGTCGAAGTTATTGGCGGTCATCTTCGAGAAGACGGCCCCGAAATCGACCTGGCCATCGCCGAGCGAACGGAAGCGGCCAGCACGCTCGACCCAGCCCTGATAGCCACCATAGACGCCCTGGCGCCCGGTCGGATTGAACTCCGCATCCTTGACGTGGAACATCTTGATGCGGTCCTTGTAGATGTCGATGTTCTCGAGATAGTCGAGGCACTGCAGGACGTAGTGCGAGGGATCGTAGAGCATGTTGGCGCGCGGATGGTTCTTCACGCGCTCCAGGAACATCTCGAAGGTGATGCCATCATGCAGGTCTTCGCCCGGATGGATTTCGTAGCAGACATCGACGCCGTTTTCGTCGGCATGGTTGAGGATCGGCGTCCAGCGACGGGCAAGCTCTTCGAAGGCGGTTTCGACGAGGCCGGCCGGGCGCTGAGGCCAGGGATAGATGAAGGGCCAGGCAAGCGCGCCGGAGAAGGTCGCATGCGCCTTGATGCCGAGATGCTTCGACGCCGTCAGTGCCATCTTCACCTGCTCGACGGCCCATTCCTGGCGCGCCTTCGGATTCCCGCGCACTTCCGGCGCGGCAAAACCGTCGAAGGCTTCATCATAAGCGGGATGAACCGCGACGAGCTGGCCCTGCAGGTGGGTCGAAAGCTCGGTGACCTCGACGCCATTGGCGCGGGCGACACCGGCGAATTCATCGCAATAATCCTTGGAGGAGGCCGCCTTCTTCAGGTCGATGAGCTGACTCGCCCAAGTCGGAACCTGCACGCCGATATAGCCGGCATCGGCTGCCCATTTCGTGATCGAATCCCACGAGTTGAACGGCGCCGCATCGCCGGCGAACTGGCCCAGAAACAGGCCTGGTCCCTTGATCGTCTTCATCAGTAATTCCTCCCTAATTGCGTCCTGTAAACGTTTCCGATGCCTTTCGGACCCATATTCGAGACGGCTGAGGTGCCGTAGCCTCCAAAAAACTATAGGGTCGTCAGGATGAAAGTCGAATGCCCCGTGACCTAATCACGGCACGCCGCAGACGGCAAGAGGTACGTGCCGCAAAATTTCCTTCCTGCCGCCAACGAGTCTGACGGAACATCGAAAAAAGCGCCCGCCGAAAACTGGCGGGCGCCTTTGAAGATCAACCGAAGAACCGATCAGAACGGTGAATCGGCGAAGTAGAAGTCCTTGGCATTTTCCTTGGTGACGAGCGTCGCATCGAGGATATAGTTGCCGCGAACCGGTACCTGATCGTAGAAATTTGCGGCCGTCAGCTCCATGGCGGTACCGACCATTGCCGGCGGATAGAGCACGTCGACGGGGATCAGCTTGTCGCCGTCCATGACCTTCTTGATCATGTCCTTCGAGCCGGCGCCGGCGACGATATATTTGATATCGGTCCGCTTGGCCTGCTCGATTGCCTGCAGAACGCCGACCGCCATGTCGTCATCCTGGCACCAGACGACATCGATCTTCGGGAACTTGGTCAGGTAGTCCTGCATGACCTTGAAGGCGTCGTCACGGTTCCAGTTGCCATACTGGCGGTCGAGAACCTTGACGTTCGAGCCGGCAATGCCCTTGTCGAAACCGTCCTGGCGCTGCTGGTCGATCGGGATCGGCAGGCCGCGGATGACGACGACCTGTGCGTCCGGCGTGTTCTTCTTGATGTATTCGCCCGCGACCTGGCCAAGCGCCGGATTGTTGCCGGCGACATAGAGGTCACGGACGGAATTGTCGTTGTTGCTCGGCGCGCGGTCGACGAGGGCTACGAACTTGCCCTTGTCCTTGACTTCCTTGATGGCGTTGACGAGCGGATCCGGATCCGACGGCAGGATCACGAGGGCGTCGATGCCCTGTGTCTCGAGGTCCTGTACGGCGTTTGCCTGGCTGGCGGCATCAGGTGAGGTCTTGACGATGACGTTCAGTCCCGGATGCTCGGCCATCAGGAGCTTGGCGACGCGCTCGGCATGGAATACCACGCCCGAGGTCCAGCCATGGTCGGCGGCCGGAATGGAAACGCCGATGGTTACCTTCTTGTCGGCGGCATGTACCGTGCCGGCCAGAGCCGCCATCACGACAGCCAAACCTATGAGTCTTTTTCGCATGTTTCTTCCTCCCAGATAGAGACAGGGCCTTACCATGACGACCGGGCGCCCCCTGACCCGGTTATTCGCTATTTGCGGGCAAGCGAACGCTGAACCAGCATGGCGATGATGATGATCGCACCCTGGATGGCGCTCAGCAGATACTCGCTGATGAAATTGGAAAGCAGCATGATGTTGCCGACAAGCTCCAGGATGAAGGCGCCACAGATCGTGCCCCATACCCTGCCCGCTCCGCCTTTCAGCGCCGTGCCGCCGACAACGACTGCCGTGATCGCCTGAAGCTCCCAGAGAATACCCGTCTGAGCCGATGTGGACCCAAGCCGCGGCACATAGAGAAGTACGGCTATGGCGACGCAAAATCCCTGGATGATGAAGGCGATGGTTCGCACGCGGTTGACCGCCACGCCCGAGTAGCGTGCAACATCCCTATTGGAGCCGACGGCGATGACGTGCCGCCCGTAACGGGTGCGATAGAGGATGAAGGCGGCGACGCAGGTAATGACAAGGATGACCACGATCGGAACCGGAACGCCGAACACGGAACCGTAATAGGCTGGCTTGTAGAGCGCCTGCACATCCGGCGAACGCAGGGTGATCGCCCCTCCCTGCGACAGCCAGGTGGTCAGGCCGCGGTAGACGCCCATCGTGCCCAAGGTCGCGATGAAAGGCTCGATCTTGCCCACGGTCGTGATCAGGCCATTGGCGAGGCCGCACAGAACGCCCGCAACGATCGAAAACAATATCGCCGCCGCCAGCATCAGCATGGGATCGGCAATGACGCCCGAATTCATCAGGAGGATCATCAGGCTGGCAACGAAGGCGACCATGGCGCCGACGGACAGATCGAGATCGCCCGCCGAAATGACGAAAGTGGCACCGACGGCGATGATGGCGATGAAGGCGCACCTCGTCGCGACATTCGTAAGATTGGTAATGCCGATGAAGTTCGGATTGACCAGCGCGCCCACGATCAGAAGCAGCACCAGGGCTGCAAACGGCGCCACGGCCCTCAGATCGACATCCCGCCAGGAGCGCCCTCGCCGACCGGCCTTGCCGCTGCTGTCTTCACCCACGCTCATAACCAAAACCAACCTCCCGTCCCATGATTGCTGGGAATTCGCCCTGTTTTCCGCCGCCCTTTCAGGCGGCCGTCTTTTTCTTCAGGCCCGCCGCATAACGCATGATTTCCTGCTCGGTGATTTCCTCGCCTTCGAGCACGCCGACGATCCGGCCCTCCCGCATCACGGCAACCCGCGTGCAAAGCCCGATGACCTCGGGCATTTCCGAAGAGATCACGATGATCGAATGGCCGTCGCGCGCCAATGCCGAAATGAAATGATAGATCTGCTGCTTCGTACCCACATCGATGCCCCGCGTCGGCTCGTCGATGATGATGATCCGCGGCTCGGTCTCCATGATCTTCGCCAGAAGCAGCTTCTGCTGGTTGCCGCCGGACATGCGTCCCGCAACGATGTTTCCGTCACGCACGCGTATATCGAAACGGCGGCGCGCCCGTGCTAGCGCATCGGCTTCGCTTGAGGCGCTCAGATAGCCGAACTTGCCGTGCCGGTCGAGCGACTGCAGGGTCAGATTGACGACCATGCCTGAATTCAGCAGCAGTCCTTTGGACTTCCGGTCCTTGGTCATATAGGCAAGTCCGGCATCGATGGCCGCATGCACATCATGCGGCGGCACCGTCTGGCCGTTGGCGACGACCTCGCCGGAGACGCGCGAACGCAGGCCGACAATCGCTTCCATCAGCTCAGTCCGTCCGGAACCGATCATGCCGGAAAAGCCCAGTATCTCGCCTTTTCGCAGCTCGAAGCTCGCATCGTGGACGTAGCCCGTCGAGACCGAGGTAACGCTGAGCACCACCTTCTCATCGACATCGGGTTCGTTCTTGGCCGGGTAAAGACTGGAGAGCTCGCGCCCGACCATCAGCTGGGCGATCGATTCGCCATCGAGCAGCGATGTCGGCGATGTCTTCACCCATTGGCCGTCGCGCAAGACCGTAACGCGATCGGTCAGTTCCATGACCTCATCGAGCTTGTGGGAGACGAAGACGAAGCTCGTTCCCTGATCGCGCAGCTTGCGCACCTGCTTGAACAGAAAATTGGTTTCCTCGCGCGACAGGACGGCGGTAGGCTCGTCCATGAAGACGATGCGCGCATCGCGGCTGATCGCCTTGGCGATCTCCACCATCTGCTTGTCGGCGATGGAAAGCGAGCTGATCATGGCATTCTCGTCGACATGCGAACCGAGGAGATCGAGCACACGCCGCGTCTCCGCCCGCATATGCTTGCGATCCAGCACGCCGAAATGCGTGACTTCCCGCCCGAGAAACAGGCTCTCGGTGACGGTCAGATGTTCCGCAAGATTGAATTCCTGATGGATGATGACGATACCGAGCGCCTCGGCCGCACCGTTCGGCGGCAGCTTCACGGGCTTGCCGTCGAGGAGGATTTCGCCTGATGTCGGCTGCTCGAAACCGGAGAGAACCTTGACCAACGTCGACTTGCCGGCGCCGTTTTCGCCCATGAGCGCATGGATTTCGCCAGCCCGAAGATCGAAGTTGACGCTGAACAGCACCTGCACGCCGTTGAAGGACTTGGATATCCCTCTCGCAGACAGCACGACCGCACCGTCGACGGCTTCCGAACTCATTGAATCCTCCCTGCGGTCCCACCCGCTTTCCATGCTATGTAAACCTTTACATACATCGTGTAAAGGTTTACATCATGGGATATCCTACAAAATTTCGCGGTTACCTTTGACCTCCACGTAAGTCTGTGTAGTCTCCAGCCCGAGACGAGATCCCAAGGCAGAGCGCAGTGTCGAATTCCACGCCCGCAACTATCGAAGACGTCGCCCGAATTGCCAATGTTTCGATAGCAACGGTTTCGCGGGCCATCCATACACCGGAGAAAGTCGCCAATTCGACGCGGCTGAAAGTCAACCAGGCTATCGCCGTCACCGGGTATACCACCAATGCCATGGCGCGCAGCCTGAGACTCGGCCGCTCCAACATGATTCTGGTCGTGGCGCCCGATATCGGCGATCCCAATTTCTCGAATATCCTGATCGGTCTGGAGAACGAGGCGCGTTCGCACGGCTATGGCATCTTGATCGGACACACGCAGAACGACGCGCAGCGCGGTCTGGAATATCTGAAGTTCCTGAATTCAAACCAGGCGGCCGGGCTGATCCTCTTCACCGGGATCCTGCCTTTCGGCCATCAGACCATGACGGCGCGGCTGCCGCCGAGCGTCGGCGTCTTCGAACCGGTCTTCAACGGCGGCATTCCCTATGTCGGCGTCGACGATATCGCCGGCGCCCGCAAGGCCGTGGATCTGCTGATTGCCGAGGGCCATCGCAAGATCGCCTTCATCGGCGATTCCCGCACCCGCCTCGCCTATAGCCGGCGGCGCATGGGCTACGAGGCCGGGCTGGATGCCGCCGGAATCGGACAGGACCTGCGCATCGTGCTGGAAGGCGACGGCACCATCGAGAGCGGGCGGCTCTCCGTCGAGCAGCTGTTCATGCGCGATACGCTGCCGACGGCCTTCATGTGCGTCAACGACCAGACGGCGATCGGTGTGATGATTGGCCTGAAAGCACGCGGCTACGACATCCCGGAAGATTTCTCGGTGACGGGCTTCGACGACGTGCCGCAGGCCGTCTTCATGACGCCGTCGCTGACGACGATTCGGCAGCCGCGCACTGCGATCGGCAAGCATGCCATGGCGCTGCTGTTGGAACTGCTTTCGGATGGCGAGCCGCCCGAGACTGAGATCCTGTTGCGGCCGGATCTCGTGGTGCGAAACTCGGTTTCAGCTCCGGCACGCCTCCGGCGATAGTCTTGGGAGGCGGTGAACCACCGCCTCCCAAAGCTGTCAATCAAACGTAACGATTGACGATGTTTTCCAGGAGCTCCTGCTTGCCGGACTTCGGCTGCGGATTGACGTCCTTGCTCTCGACCCACTGGGCGATCTGGTTGAGCGAGTATTCCCCGCGCAGCAGCTTCTGACCCTCGGCCGAATCCCAGCCGGCGTAACGGTCGGCGAGGGGCTTGGAGAGTGCCTTGTCCTCGATCATCTTGGCAGCAGCCTTCAGGCCGCGGGCGCAGCAATCCATGCCGCCGATATGGCCGATGAGCAGATCTTCCGGATCGAGCGACTGACGGCGCAGCTTGGCGTCGAAGTTCGTGCCGCCGGTCTTGAAGCCGCCGCCTGCCAGAACCTGGTAATAGGCGAGCGTCATTTCCGGAACGTTGTTCGGGAACTGGTCGGTATCCCAGCCGGACTGATAGTCGTTGCGGTTCATGTCGATCGAGCCGAAGATGCCGAGCGCATTGGCAAGCGCCAATTCGTGCTCGAAGGAATGACCGGCGAGGATCGCATGGCCTTGCTCGATGTTGACCTTCACTTCCTTTTCCAGACCGTATTTCTGCAGGAAGCCGTAGACCGTGGCGACATCGTAATCATACTGATGCTTGGTCGGCTCCTGCGGCTTCGGCTCGATCAGGATCGTGCCCTTGAAGCCGATCTTGTGCTTGTACTCGACGACTAGGTTGAGGAAGCGGCCCATCTGGTCCATTTCCCGCTTCAGGTCGGTGTTGAGCAGCGTCTCGTAACCCTCGCGGCCGCCCCAGAGCACGTAGTTTTCGCCGCCGAGCTTGTGGGTGGCGTCCAGGCAGGTCTTCACGGTCGCGGCCGAGAAGGCGAAAACATCCGGATCAGGGTTCGTGGCAGCGCCCGACATGAAGCGGCGGTTGGAGAAGAGGTTTGCCGTGCCCCAGAGCAGCTTCACGCCGGTATCGGCCTGCTTCTTGGCGAAATAGTCGACGATCTCGTTGAGGTTCTTCGTGTTCTCGGCAAAATTCTTGCCTTCCGGACGCACGTCGGCATCGTGGAAACAATAGTAGGGAGCGCCGAGAAGGGTAAAGAATTCGAAAGCGACGTCAGCCTTCAGCTTGGCGGCTTCCATCGTCTCGTTGAACCAGGGGCGAAGGAAGGTCTGACCGCCGAAGGGATCGCCGCCCGGCCAGGTGAAGGTGTGCCAGTAGGCGACGGCAAAACGCAGATGATCTTCCATGCGCTTGCCGGCGACGACTTCGTCCTTGTTGTAATAGCGGAAGGCCAGCGGATTGGTGCTATCCGGGCCTTCGTATTTTACCTTGCTGATGTCACCAAAAAATCCGGTGCTCATGTCTCATCTCCTTGGGTTTGGTGTTTCGGTAGTGTTTTGCCACTTGTGACGCCCCCTCATCCGACCCTTCGGGCCACCTTCTCCCCGACGGGGAGAAGGTATGGGTGACCGCCTTACTCCATCGTCCCCTCTCCCCTCGGGGAGAGGGCTAGGGTGAGGGGGTTGACCTCAAATTGTGCTCACAACGGCTTGATCGCCGGGTAAACCGCCCGGTACCGCTTGTAAGCATCCGAATAAGCATCCGTCAGCGACGCAACCGGATCGATCGTGCCGGCGGTCTGCGGCGGGGTGCAGACCGAGACCGGGTCGGCGCCGGTCGCTGCGATCAGGCCGAGACGCGCAGCACCGAAAGCAGCACCGAAATCGCCGTCCGCGGGCAGGTCGACGGGTACGCCGAGCGCGGTGGCGATCGAGGCCAGCCAGTAGCGCGAGCGCGAGCCGCCGCCGATAGCCGTCACGCGCGCAATATCCGTGCCTGCCGAGCGCAGCGCTTCCAGATTGTCGCGGATCGCAAAGGAAACACCTTCGAGCACGGCCTGCGTCAGCACCGCGCGGCCGCTTTCGTGGCCCAGACCGATGAAGGCGCCGCGGATCGTCGCATCATTGTGCGGCGTGCGCTCGCCTGAGAGATAGGGAAGAAAGGTGACGCTGGTCGGCGCCTTCAGCGTCTCGCCGAGCTCGGCGGTGAGTTCCGCGGCGGATTTGCTGGTCACATGCGAGTGCCAGTTCAGTGCATCGGTTGCCGAGAGGATGACGCCCATCTGGTGCCAGGTGTTGGGCAGCGCGTGGCAGAAGGCGTGAACGGCGCTTTCCGGCTTCGGGAGATAGAAGCCGTTGGCCGCAAAGAGCACGCCCGACGTTCCGAGCGAAACGAACGCCGCACCATGGCTCACCGTACCCATGCCGCACGCCGAAGCCGCATTGTCCCCTGCCCCGCCGGCAACGACGACATCGCCGCCGATACCCCATTTCGAGGCTAGTTCGCCGCGCAGTTTGCCGGCCACTTCCGTGCCTTCGACCAGCGTCGGCATCTGCTTCTCGTCAAGATTGGTCGCGGCCAGCAGCTCGGAAGACCATTTGCGTTTGCCGGTATCGAGCCAGGACGTGCCTGCCGAGTCGGACATTTCCGACATGTGCTCGCCCGTCAGCCACAGGCGCAAATAGTCCTTCGGCAGGAGCACCCAGCGCACTCTGGCGAAAATCTCCGGCTCGTGCTTGGCAACCCATGCCAGTTTCGGCGCGGTGAAGCCGGGAAAGACGATATTGCCGGTCAGTGCGCGGAAGCGCGGATCGGCGTCGAGCGCCGCAGCCTCATGATAGCTGCGGGTGTCGTTCCAGAGAATGCAGGGGCGCAGCACCTTGTCATCGGTATCGAGCAGCGTCGCGCCATGCATCTGGCCGGAAAGACCAATGCCGCGCACGGCCGCGAGTTCCTTCGGATGCACAGCCTTCAATCCGGCCACTGCTTCTTCGGTCGCGCGGATCCAGTGGGCAGGCTCCTGCTCCGACCAGCCGGGATGCGGGCGCGAGACATCGAGCCCGCCATTGGCGGAGCCGATGATCTTCTGATTGCCGTCGATCAGCATCGCTTTGACGCCGGACGTTCCGAGATCGAGACCCAAATACATCAGATAGTACTCCCTATGCTCTGCCGCGTGCGAATGTTCAGGGCAGATTATCCTTCAAGAAAATGTCGAGACGTATGCGCTCCTGGTCGGCAATGACGGCTTGACCGTCGGCAGTCGCCTTCATGACGCGGATGGCGCTGCGAACCTCATGGCCGGCATCTTGATTGAGGACTGCGTCGATCGTGCCGTCCAGCAGTGCCGCCCGCGTATGCTGCGTCAGCTCGTGCACGACGACGGTCAACTCACGCTCGGGCCGTACGGCTTTCAGAGCCGCGATCAGACCACGGTTGCCGGCACCGAGACTGTAGATGCCGATGATACCCTTGCTTTCGGAGAGCGCTTTGGAAACGAGCGATTGGGTCCGCTCGGGATCGTCACGTCCTTCCAAAACGGGTAGCAGCCGCAGCTTGGGAAACTCCTCGGCCATCACGGCGGAAAAGCCCTGCAGGCGCTCGCGATGGTCGCGGACCAGCATGGAGCCGGCGAGAACGGTGAGATCGCCTTCACGCCCGCCCAGAAAGCGCCCCAGCAACCGGGCAGCGGTGCGGCCAGCGGCAATATTGTCGATACCCGCATAGTGATGGCGGGCGGAGCCGGTAAGATCCGAGACTAGGGTGACGACGGGAATACGCTCCGACACGAGACGGTCGACGGCGGCCCGCACTTCCGGCGCGTCGGTTGCCACGAGAGCGATGCCGGCGATGTCCTGTCCATGCAAGGCGTCCAGTGCCGCAACGAGCGCGGGGATATCAAAAGGGGGCACTTCGATGATGCGGATATCCGTGCGTTCGATGCTGGCGCGCAACATCGCCTGATTCACTTCGAAGCGAAGCCCGTGCATGAAGGAATTGTCGCCGGTCGGCACGATGAACACGAGAGGATAGACACGGCCCTTGGCCAGATTGGCGGCAGCGACATCGCGGATATAGCCGATTTGCCGGATAGCGGCTTCCACCTTTTCCCGCGTTACCAGCCGCACGCCCGGCCGCTGGTTCAGGACCCGGTCGACAGTGGCGAGGCTGACGCCCGCAGCGGCAGCGATGTCATGCACGGTTGGTCTCATCGTTCCTCCTGCGCAATCCTTACTGCCATTTTTGATGTACGTAAATCAAAAAATTCGCACCAATGAATTTTCCAATCCGAGCGCAAAAAAGAGGCCCCTCGCGAGGAGGGGCCAATGCCTTGGGAGCAAATTATGAGAGCTGGATCAATGGCCACCGCCACCGCCGCCGCCCGCAGCGTTCGGCTTGCTGAGCATCAGAACGCCCAGGATCATGGCGAGGAACAGCAGGGTCAGCATCAGGAAGATATCCCCGAAGGACATGACGACCGCCTGCCGCGTTGCCATGTTGACCATTTGCTTCAAGGCAGCCTGCTCGCCATCCAGGCCGGCCGCATTGAAGCTGGCGGCCATGTTATTCAATTGGGTAACGGCGGCATGGCTGCCCCAATGAACATGGTCGCGCAGGTTGAAATAATGCTGGTCCTGCCTGTTCGTCAAAAGTGTGTTGATGATTGCGAGCCCGACGGCACCGCCGAGATTACGCGTCAGGTTGAACAGGCCGGATGCGCCACGCATGCGGGCGGGCGGCATCGTTCCAAGCGCGATATTGTTGATCGGCACCATGCACAGCATCAGGCCGAAACCGCGCAGGATCTGCGGGATCATCAACTCCCAGAAATCCCAGTCCACCGTCAGATGCATCATGATGTAGGTACCGGCCGAGAAGCTGGTGAAGCCGATGATCATTAGGATGCGCAGATCGACCCTACTTGCCAGGAAGCCGGCAAGCGGCGCCGTGAAGAACATGGCGAGACCGGAAACGAACATCGTCTCACCGATCTGCAGCGAGTCGTAGCCGCGGATACGGGCCAGGAAAAGCGGATAGATATAGGTCAAACCATAGAGGCCGATACCCATCACGAAGGAGAACATCGAACCGAACGCGAAGTTCTTGTTCGTGAAGGCTCTTAGATCGACAACGGGGAACTCGACCGCAAAGGCACGGTAGAAGAAGATGACCGCGCCGATCGCCGAAGCTATAGCACCCGCGACAATGAAATTGTCGTTGAACCAGTCATTGGTGTTGCCCTCTTCGAGAACATATTCCAGCGCGCCCAGGAAAACGCCCATGGAAAAGAGGCCCCACCAGTCGAATTTCTTCATCAGCGACAGTTCTGGCTTGTCGAAGTCGATGAAGTTCCAGGTGACGATGGTGACGACAATGCCCGGGGGGATGTTAACCAGGAACAGCCAGTGCCAGGAAAAGGCATTGGAAAGATATCCGCCAACGGTCGGACCGATGGTCGGCGCGAGCGTTGCGATGAGGCCGATGATGGGCGAAACGACATTGCGCTTGGACGGCGGGAAGATCGTGAATGCTGCCGCGAAGACAGAGGGGATCATGCCGCCGCCGATGAAGCCCTGCAGGGCACGGTAGATGATCATCTGGTCGATATTCGTCGCGGTAGCGGCAAGCGCGCTGGACGCGGTGAAGCCGGCAGCCGAGATCGCGAACAGGTAGCGCGTCGAGATGATGCGCGCCAGCGTTCCCGATAGCGGGATCATGATCACTTCGGCGATCAGATAGGCCGTCTGCACCCAGGGGATCTCATCCGATCCCGCGCTGAGACCCGCCTGGATTTCGCTGAGCGAGGCGGAGACGATCTGAATATCGAGGATCGACATGAACATGCCGAGCACCATCGCCAGAAAGGCGATGAGCTTTTTCGGGTCGATATGATCCGCCGTGGGCGCGGCGGGGCCGGCCGCGCGTGGGGGCGACCCGGCTGTAGTGCTGGCGGACGACATGGCGCGTCTCTCTCCCGAGCTTGAGCGCTTACTTGTCCGGTGCCGTGCGGGTATCGACGTCGACGACGACGCTGAGGCCTGCGCGCAGACGGCCGGTGTTAAGCGCATCCTGCGGCAATGCGATGCGGACAGGCACCCGCTGGATGATCTTGGTGAAGTTACCCGTCGCATTTTCCGGCGGCAGCAGCGAGAAGACCGAGCCGGAAGCCGGCGAGATCGATTCGACGGTGCCGACGATCGGATGATCGCTGAAAGCATCGACGTGGACATTGACCTTGGAACCGGGAACCAGATGCTGGATCTGCGTTTCCTTGAAGTTCGCGTCGATATAGAGCTGCTTGGTCGGTACGATCGCCATCAGCTTCTGGCCGGGAGAGACGAGATCGCCTTCCTGGACCGAGCGATTGCCGACGATGCCGTCATAGGGCGCCTTCAGCACGGTGAAGGACAGATCGCGGGCGGCCTTGTCACGAGCGGCTTCCAGCCCCTTGATCGTGCTCTCGGCCTGGCGGCGCTGGGCCTGCAGCAGGTTGATGTTGGCCTGTGCGGATGCGATGGCGGCGTCGCCGCCGACCAGATTGGCCTTGGCCTGATCAAGCGCGATATTGGCGCTATCCAAAGCGGCCGTGGTGCCGACCGACTTCGATTGCAGTTCGGCAGCGCGCGTCTGGGTGATCTGGGCGCCGCGAACCGTGGCTTCCAGGGCAACTTTCTGCGCCTGCGACTGGGCAAGGGCCGCCTGGCCGGCAGCGATCTGTGCATCGATGGTATGGAGCGAGAGCTGTTCGGTATCGAGCGAGGCCTGAGCCTGGCCGAGCGCCAGCTTGTAGTCGCCGTCGTCGAGCGTTGCGAGCACGTCGCCGGCCTTGACCTGCTGGTTGGCCACGACATTCACCTTGGCGACATAGCCCGTCACCTTCGGCGAGATCGTGGCGATGTCGCCGCCGATATAGGCATCGTCGGTGGAGACCATGAAGCGGCCGTTTGTCCACCAGTCATAGCCATACCAGCCGCCGCCTGCGAGAACGGCGACGATGATGATCGGAAAAACCAGGCTGCGCCGCTTCTTCTCCGGCGGCGGTGGGGCCGCTGCGGCCGGAGCAGCGGGCGCAGCCTGGGCGGGAGCAGGATTGCCGCGCGTCTCGGCAACAGGAGCATCGGCAGATACCCCCGGGTCCCGAGCTTCCGCTTCGGCATCAGCGGGATCGTTCACGATGCGCGCTACATTGTTTCCATGACTTGACGACATTTCCCTACCACCGAAAATCTGGCAAATAAATCGAACCGAACGGTTCGGTTCAATTGACATAGAGCCTTTTCCACTCCATATCAAGAGATATCGAACCGGGCGGTTCGATTTATTTTGCGAATCTGTTTAAGATTCGGAAAAAATGATTGAGTATCGAGTGAAGGAGACAGTGAAAGAGCCGATGAAACACGAATCGCAAAATGCCGCTGTATTGAACGCGCCCGCGCCGGGCTCCGGTGGACGCTGGGCCGCCGGGGAGGACCCTGCCAAGCGTCATCAGATTCTCGAAGGCGCCAAGCGTGTCTTTATGAAAATGGGCTTCGATGCGGCAAGCATGAACGACGTCACCCGCGAGGCGGGCGTTTCCAAGGGCACTCTCTACGTCTATTTCGCCAATAAGGAAGATCTCTTCGCCGCCATGATGGAGAGCGAGCGCACCCATTTCGTCAACCTCGTGCGCACCGCGCTTGCAGACGAAGCGGATGTCACCACCTCGCTCTATGATTTCGGTATCGTCTTCGTCACTCACGTCACGTCGGACAAGACCATCAGCGCCATGCGCACGGTCATCGGCGTGCGCGAGCGCATGCCTTCCCTCTGTCAACGCTTCTTCACCGGCCCGGAAAATCTGCGCACGGTCTTGCGCGGCTTCCTCGAGCGGCAGGTTGCCGCCGGTCATCTCAAGATCGACGATTTCGACATGGCTGCCCGCCACTTCCTGGAAATGGCCAGCGGCGGCTATTTCAAGCTGCGGCTCTTCGGCGACATGGAAGAGCCGCCGTCGAAGGAAGAGATCGACTATGTCGTGCGCGGCGCCGTACGCGTCTTCCTTGCCGGCTACGGTCCGGATCGCAAGGATTAGGATGGCCAGGCCTCCCCTGCTGTCCTCCGGCAGGTCATAATTCAACTCCGCAATAGCGATCAAGCATCGCCACCGCCGGAAGCCTATGACTGGCCCGGCAACCAGGGGAGTTGAACATGAGCGCGATCGGAAGAGCGATCTGGTTTATCGAAAGCCATTTTAAATCCGACATCTCGCTCGACGAGATCGCCGAGACGGCCGGGCTCTCGCGCTATCATCTTTCGCGCGTCTTCGGCATGACGACGGGCCACTCGATCAGCAGCTATATCCGGTGCCGCCGCCTCAGCGAAGCGGCTCTCGCACTGACCGACGGCTCCTCCTCCATTCTCCAGGTTGCCCTTGATGCCGGCTACGGCTCGCACGAGGCCTTCACCCGTGCCTTCCGCGAGCAATTCGGCATGACGCCGGAAAGCCTGCGCAAGCAAGGGCACGTTCGCAACCTCGCTTTACAGGAACCGATCAGAATGGACGACACCCGCCTTCCCAAGCTCGAGGCACCGCGCTTCGAGACCCATCCCGCAATGCTGCTTGCAGGTCTTGCGGAAACCTATGCCTATGAGGCGACGCAGGCCATCCCCTCGCTGTGGCAGAAATTCAACCAATATTTCGGCCATATTCCCGGCCAGGTCGGCAATGTCGCCTATGGCGTCTGCACCCAGGCGGAAGAAGGCAGCGAAAGCTTCCGTTATATGTCGGCAGCCGAAGTTTCCGCCGCGGACGGCCTGCCCGAAGGTTTCGTAACAACGAAACTGCCGCAGCAGCGCTACGCGATCTTCACGCATCGCGGCCATATCTCCGGCATTTCCGCGACGGTGCATCAGATCTTCGGAGAATGGCTGCCGCAATCGGGTCAACAGCATGCCGGCACGCCCGACATGATGGAACGCTACGACGATCGCTTCGATCCGCGCACCGGCATGGGTGTGACGGAAATCTGGATACCCCTGAAAGCCTGAACATGCGCCCGCCGCCATGAAAATGGCGGCGCCGCTTGTACGGACCATGACGCTCCTTACATTACGGCCATTCTGAAGAGGCCGTGCTGGGGGTCAGCATCGGCAAATGCTGACAAGGGGGCATCGTCAATGGATATTATGGGGCTGATACAGGACCCGGGCGCGTGGGTGGCGCTCATCACGCTCGTCGTCATGGAAGTCGTCCTCGGCATCGACAACCTGATCTTCATCTCGATCCTGACCAACAAGCTGCCGCCGGAGCATCGTGACCGAGCCCGCAAGATCGGCATCGGCCTTGCCCTTGTCATGCGCCTTGCGTTGCTCGGAACCGTCGCCTGGATCGTGCAGCTCACCCAGCCCGTCTTCGAAATCTTCGGCCAAGGCTTCTCCTGGAAGGACATGATTCTCATCGGCGGCGGCCTCTTCCTCGTCTGGAAAGCGACGAAGGAGATCCATCACAATGTCGATCCGCAGGAGCAGGGCGAGGATTTCATCGCCAAGTCGACGACCTCGACCTTCGCCTCGGCCATCGGCCAGATCCTGCTGCTCGATCTGGTCTTCTCGATCGACAGCATCATCACCGCCGTCGGCATGACGCCGCACCTGCCGATCATGTTCGTCGCCGTCATCGCCGCCGTCACCGTCATGCTGGTCGCCGCCAACCCGCTCGCCAGCTTCATCGAGAAAAACCCCAGCATCGTCATGCTGGCGCTTGCCTTCCTGCTGATGATCGGCACGACGCTGATCGCCGAAGGCATGGGCGTGCACGTGCCCAAGGGCTATATCTACGCCGCAATGGCCTTCTCCGCTCTGGTCGAAGTGCTCAACATGATGGCACGCAATCGCCGCAAAAAGGCATCCGGCGTCCACTAATGGCGAAAGCCGCACCGGTGACGAGGCGCGGCCTTCATCACGCCGATCAATCCTGGACGTGGATGTCGACCCACTGGCCGACATCGCCATGTCCGAATATATCCACCTTGATCCGGACGTTGCCGCGAACGATGAGGTTCCCGGCAGCGTCGGCGATATTGCCATTTACCAGCATGGCTTCCAGATTCTGACGATTGGAAGCCTGCAAGAAGAAGCTATCGCCCTGGTCGCCACGGTCTCGGCGGCGATAGACGTGATAGTTCGCGCGGTCCTGGCGGATGATCTGCCAGGGCGCCGTCAGGCGCTCGCCCTTGGAATTATAGAGATCGTCATTGCCGATATAGGCGCGGTAGGATTCGATCAGTTTCGCCGAGCCATCGCGCGTAATAGTGGATTGGGCAGCGGCGGCGTCGATCATCGAGACCGCCAACAGCAAGCTCAAAATCAGTTTCTTCATAGCATCCCCGGAATGAACGATTGAAAACCTATTTCGCCAGTGCCGTAAAAATTGCAAATCAAATTCGGCAAGCGTGAGGCTTTTATCCCGAAGCCCTTACGAACAGTAAATGCGCTTGGTGACTTTGGAAGGCCGGATCTTTTCGATGCATTGCAGCGCACTCGGTGCCCCTGCCCGCGCTTGCGGCGCAGTTTCCCTTGACGTCATCCCTTGAATATGGCCTAAGGCCAGCCATACGGAAAACGCTGATAGAAGCGGCAAGACGCCCTTTTCCGGCCGGTTTCCTGATCCAGATAGACATCTTCGGCTGGACGGCGCTTGTCCCAAGCGCGGCCCGGCCTTTTATGACGGGCAAACAAAATGACCACTTCAGGCGTTCGCGTCCGCATCGCACCCTCCCCCACGGGCGAGCCGCACGTCGGCACTGCCTATATCGCGCTCTTCAACTATCTCTTCGCCAAGAAACACGGCGGTGAGTTTATCCTGCGCATCGAGGACACCGACGCGACACGCTCCACCCCGGAATTCGAGACGAAGGTTCTCGACGCTCTGAAATGGTGCGGCCTGAAATGGTCCGAAGGTCCTGATATCGGCGGTCCCTACGGCCCCTACCGCCAGAGCGACCGCAAGGAACTCTACAAGCCCTACGTCGAGCAGATCGTCACGGCCGGTCACGGCTTCCGCTGCTTCTGCACGCCGGAGCGCCTGGAGAAGATGCGCGAGGCGCAGCGCGCCGCCGGTCTGCCGCCGAAATATGACGGCCATTGTCTGAACCTTACGGCCGAGGAAGTCACCTCGCGCGTTGCGGCGGGCGAGCCGCATGTGGTGCGCATGAAGATCCCGACCGAGGGCTCCTGCAAGTTCCATGACGGCGTCTACGGCGACGTCGAAATTCCGTGGGACGCCGTCGACATGCAGGTCCTCTTGAAGGCCGACGGCATGCCGACCTATCACATGGCCAATGTCGTCGACGACCATCTGATGAAGATCACCCATGTGGCGCGCGGCGAAGAATGGCTCGCCTCGGTGCCGAAACATATTCTGATCTATCAGTATCTCGGCTGGGAGCCGCCGGTGTTCATGCACCTGTCGCTGATGCGCAATGCCGACAAGTCGAAGCTGTCGAAGCGCAAGAACCCGACCTCGATCTCCTATTATACGGCTCTCGGCTATATCCCCGAAGCGCTGATGAACTTCCTCGGCCTGTTCTTCATCCAGATCGCCGAAGGCGAAGAGCTTTTGACCATGGATGAGCTCGCCGAAAAGTTCGATCCGGAAAACCTCTCCAAGGCCGGCGCCATCTTCGATATCCAGAAGCTCGACTGGCTGAACGGCCGCTGGATCCGCGAGAAGCTTTCGGAAGAAGAGTTCCGGCACCGGGTGCTGACCTGGGCGATGGAAAATGACCGCCTGAAGGAAGGCCTGAAGCTGTCTCAGTCGCGCATCACCAAGCTTGGCGAACTGCCTGATCTCACCGGCTTCCTGTTCAAGTCCGACCTCAACCTCGATCCCGCCGCCTTTGCGAAGATCAAGTCGACGCCGGAAGAGCTCTTGGAAATCCTGAACACGGTGCAGCCGGACCTCGAAAAGATCCTCGAATGGAATGTCGAGACGATCGAAGCTGAACTGCGCGCCATTGCAGACCGCATGGGCAAGAAGCTGAAGGTCATCGTCGCGCCGCTTTTCGTCGCCGTATCGGGCTCGTCGCGCTCCCTGCCGCTTTTCGATAGCATGGCGATCCTCGGCCGGTCCGTCGTCCGCCAGCGGCTGAAACTGGCCGCCCAGACCGTTGCGACCCTCGTCGGCCCGAAGAATTGAACCGGACTTTAAAACCATGAACGACAAGACCGAAGCCTCCGCCCTCTCCTCCGACGCAACGGAAGTTCGCCGCCAGAAGCTGAAGCTGCTGCGCGAAAAGATCGGCGACGTCTATCCGGCGCATTTCCACCGGACCATGACCAATGCCGAGCTGGCTGCGAAATACGAAGGCCTGGAGCCGGATACCGAAACCGGCGATGTCGTCACCGTGGCAGGCCGCGTCTATTCCTCGCGCAACTCCGGCATGTTCATGGATATTCATGACGCCTCCGGCAAGATCCAGATCTTCAGCCACAAGGACGTGACTTCGGAAGAGGCGCGCTCGCTGCTGCCGATGATCGACCTCGGCGATATCATCGGCGTCACCGGCCTCGTGCGCCGCACCAAGCGCGGCGAACTGACCATCAATGCGCAGCAGATCACCATGCTGACCAAGTCGCTGCTGCCGATGCCGGAAAAGTGGCACGGCCTATCCGATATCGAGCTGCGCTATCGCAAGCGTCACCTCGACATCATGACCAACGAGGAATCGAAGCTCCGCTTCCAGCAGCGCAGCCGCATCGTCTCCGGCATCCGCCGCTTCATGGAAAATGACGGCTTCATGGAAGTCGAAACGCCGATGCTGCATTCGGTCTATGGCGGCGCCACCGCCGAGCCGTTCAAGACCCATCACAATACGCTGAAGCTCGACATGTACCTGCGCATCGCGCCGGAATTGTTCCTGAAGCGCACGCTGGTCTCCGGCCTCACCGACAAGGTCTTCGAGATCAACCGCAACTTCCGCAACGAAGGCGTCTCCACCCGGCACAATCCCGAATTCACGATGATGGAGTGCTATTGGGCCTATGCCGACTACGAGGACATCATGGACCTCGTCGAGCGTCTGTTCTCGACGCTTGCCATGTCGATCCACGGCAGCACCGAATTCGCCTTTGGCGACAAGCAGATATCCTTCAAGGGTCCGTTCCGCCGCGTGCCGATGCCTGACGCCGTCAAGGAGGCGACCGGCATCGACTTCCTGGCGATCAAGACCGACGAAGAAGCCCGAGCCGCTTCCAAGGCCGCCGGCTTTGCCGTCGAGAAGGACGCAACCTGGGGCGAATGCCTTGCCTTCATCTTCGAAGAGAAGGTCGAGGGCACGCTCATCCAGCCGGCGCACGTTACGCATTTCCCGAAGGACATCTCGCCCTTCGCCAAGGAAGTGCCGGGCGAGCCGCGCCTCGTCGAGCGTTTCGAGACCTACTGCAACGCCTGGGAACTCGGTAACGCCTTTTCCGAACTCAACGATCCGGAAGAGCAGCGCGCCCGCATGGTCGAACAGCTTGAGCAGGCCCATGCGCGCGGCGAGAAGCAGAAGGAACTGGACGAGGAATTCCTCGACGCGATCGATCAGGGCATGCCGCCCGCGGGCGGTCTCGGCATCGGTGTGGACCGCCTCATCATGCTTTTGACCAACTCGCCGTCGATCCGTGATATCATCCTTTTCCCGGCACGCCGCAACAAGGCCGATTGAGACCAGTTGGGTCCTGCGAACATCAAAGGTGCGTATTATGACGGATAAAGAGATGTCAGCCGCAGACGATAGCGAGCATCAGCGGCTGGCCGATCTTGCCGAGATCGGCGATATCGATCTCTCGCAATACGCGCCGGGAACGTTCGGCTGCCACGAGGCGATGCACGCAGTGTCAATCATGCTCGACATGACCGACGACCAGCTGCTGCAGCACCCCGCCATCTTGGCGAATCCCGATTTCTATCGTCTCGCGGGCGAAGTCCACGAGGCGCTTTTCGCGCTCTATCAGGCTATCGGCGAGAAACATCTGGCCGAATGAGGCAGTAGCCTTTCCGCCCGGCAGCGCAAAGCCGGTTCAGATCAGTTGGTGACCGGCGAGCGGCGGTCGGCCGCACCCGTCATGGTCGGGTCCAATCCCGGTGACGGGCTCTTGCCTTTGGAACCGGCATCGGCGCCGATGAACTCGCCGTTCTCATCATAGCCCGGCTGCACATTGCCGGTGGATTTCGGCTCCGGCAATGCCGGCTTGGCATCGTGGCTCTCGGCCTGTTTCGAAGCCGTCTTCTCTTCTGCAGCGATCGCCGCCTTCACCTTATCCTTTTTGGCGTCGCCGCCATTGTCCGCTGCCAGCGAATTGTCGCAGTCGGACAGGTTCTTCAATCCGGCGACCGCCGCATCGATATCCTGCGGCAGCATGGTAATCTGCTCACCATAGAAGAGGCCGGCATTGCTGGCGCCGCCATCATAATAGCGCGCCATCAGCGGTGCTTCGGAGCTGCCGTCGACCAGCCGGTCGGGATGGGCCACATAGACGACATCGGCGCCGAGAGCCCGGCCGCGCAGGTCGGAACGCAACGTCGGCCCGTTCTTGTCGAGAACCACAACCTGGACGAGATCCGGCTTCTGTTCCTGATAGACGGCCTTGGCAACGCGAAGCGCGGTTCTGACCCGCGTCAACCCGTCGGTCGGTTCAGTGCGAATATACTTGCGAACCCAGAAGCGGTTGTCCTTGCGAATGGTAACGAGATTGACGTCCGTGCACTGAAGCCCGTTGGGGGAGGCGGATACGAGACCGAGCAGCCTGTCCTTGCCGATATAAAGCGCAAAAACGCCGGAGGACCCCACAAGAAGGGCCACTCCGCCGATCAGGACGACAAACTTCCGGGGTACCCGGAAAATGTGCAGTAAGGCGCTCACGCCAACTGCTCCCGCATAAACCACTCCAAGCCGACAAAAATGATCAACCCTCACGTTAGGGAATTGGCGTTTCGGAATACTTAAAACTGAGGTAAAACTTATGCTGCCTCAGGCGTCGTTACCAAAAAAGGTCCAAACTTTCACAGCTATGACGAGCACTTGCCTTTGCTGGCGCGAACATGCTCTAACCGGAGCATGGCCTTCACCCTGAGACAGCTGCAATACTTCGTCGCCGTGGCGGAACAGGGCTCCGTGACGCGGGCCGCGCAGAACCTGTCGATCTCGCAATCCTCTGTGACCGAAGCGCTCAAGGAACTGGAAAGCGATCTCGGCGTCGAGCTGTTCGAGCGCCATCCGCGCGGGTTGTCGATCACCCATAACGGTCACCAGTTCCTGCGCCATGCGACGAAGATCCTGGCGACCGTTTCCGATGCCCGCACCAGCTTTTCCGGAAAGCGGAACGAAGCCGGCGGCATCCTGAATATCGGCGTGACATCGCTCGTTGCCGGCTATGTCCTGTCCGATCTTCTGGCGCGCTATCGCCGTGCCTGCCCTGGCGTTGAGGTCAGCGCCATTGAGGATAATGGCGGCTATCTGGAGCATCTTCTGGTTGGTGGCGAACTGGACGTTGCCGTCATGGTCATTTCCAATCTGCGCGACCGCATGGCCCTGCAGGCTGAGATTCTAGAGACCTCGCCCTATCGTCTCTGGCTGCCGATGGGCCACCCCCTCGTCTCGGCCGACATCATCAGCGTCGCGGATATCAGCCGCGAGCCGCTGATCATGCTGACCATCGACGAGATCGAGGAGAATACGGGCAAGCTTTTGAGTGCGCTCGGCGCCCGCCCGCACGTCGCCTTCCGCACCCGCTCTGTCGAGGCGGTTCGCAGCCTGGTTGCAACCGGTGCCGGCGTCGCGCTTTTACCGGATCTCGTCTATCGTCCCTGGTCGCTGGAAGGCGATCGCATCGAGAGCCGCGACGTCTCCGGCTCCCTCCCGGTCGTCCAGGTCGGCATGGTCTGGCGCAAGGGATCGAGCCTGCCGCAGACGGCACGCGATTTTGTCGGCATTGCGGAAAGCATGCGCACAGGACGCCAGCGGTAGCGGTTCTCTATCTCTGGCCAGCGAGCCTTTCCGTAGAGCGGCGGATTCTACCTGTATCTATCGGAAATTCCGATATCGTCTTTCTGATAAATGAATTTGCGAATGCAGCGAAATCGCGCCACCTTTTCTTCCGGGAACAAGAAGCCAGCTATTGGCTCCGCTATATCAAGATTAAAAACCGGGAGAGTCCGATGAAGCATCTGCTGAAATCATGCACGGCCGCGCTCGCATGCCTTAGTTTCGCAACGCAGGTCATTGCCGCCGAGCCCTTGAAGACGCTCGGTAAGGGCGAAGGCGCCGTCAGCATCGTCGCATGGGCCGGCTATATCGAGCGCGGTGAAAGCGATAAGAATTACGATTGGGTCACGGGCTTCGAGAAGGAAACCGGCTGCAAGGTCAGCGTCAAGACGGCGGCGACATCGGATGAAATGGTCGCCCTGATGAATGAAGGCGGCTTCGACCTGGTGACCGCATCCGGGGACGCGTCGCTGCGCCTTGTTGCAGGCAAGCGCGTGCAGCCGATCAACACCGATCTGATCCCCAGCTGGAAGAACCTCGACGAACGCCTGAAGAATGCCCCCTGGCACACGGTCAACGGCGTCCATTATGGCGTTCCCTATCTCTGGGGCCCGAACGTGCTGATGTACAACACCGACGCCTTCAAGGGTCAGGCGCCGAAGAGCTGGAATGTGGTCTTCGAAGAGATGACGCTCCCGGACGGCAAATCCAACAAGGGCCGCGTGCAGGCCTATGACGGTCCGATCTATATTGCCGACGCCGCTCTCTATCTCATGGCCCACAAGCCCGAACTCGGCATCAAGGACCCCTACGAGCTCAACGAAGATCAGTACAAGGCCGCTCTCGAGCTGCTGCGCGGCCAGCGCAAGCTCGTCAGCCGCTATTGGCATGATGCGATGATCCAGACCGACGACTTCAAGAATGAAGGCGTCGTCGCTTCCGGCTCCTGGCCGTTCCAGGTGAACCTGCTGCAGGCCGACAAGCAGAAGATCGCCTCCACCTTCCCGGATGAGGGAACGACGGGCTGGGCCGATACCACCATGCTGCATGCCGACAGCGAGCATCCGAACTGCGCCTATATGTGGCTGGAACACTCGCTTGAAGCCAAGGTTCAGGGTGATGCCGCCGCCTGGTTCGGCGCCGTGCCCTCGGTTCCCGCTGCCTGCAAAGGCAATGAACTGCTCACCGACAGCGGTTGCGCCACCAACGGCTATGACCACTTCGACAAGATCCGCTTCTGGAAGACGCCGGTCGCGAAGTGCAGCACGCAGAACGAATGCGTGCCCTATCATCGCTGGGTATCGGATTATATCGGCGTGATTGGGGGACGATAGTCTTCCTCTTCTACCCAACGGGGAAAAGATGCATGACAAGGCAGATGAGGGGATGAGGAACGAAGTGACGAATGTCTGGAGCGACAAGCGAAGGACAGCTTATGTCGCCCCCTCATCCGATCCTTCGGGCCACCTTCTCCCCTCCGGGAGAAGGAGAAACCAACCTCTCCTTGGAGAAACCAATGAACGCCGTTCGTTTTCAGCAGGTGTCGCGCCATTTCGGCCAGGTTCGCGCTGTGGACCGCGTCGATCTGGAGATCGCGCCCGGCGAGTTCTTCGCCATGCTCGGCCCTTCCGGCTCCGGCAAGACCACCTGTCTCAGGCTGATCGCCGGCTTCGAGCAGCCTACAGGCGGCCATTTGGAGATTTTCGGCGAAACCGCCGAAGGTGTCCCGCCCTATAGGCGCAACGTCAACACGGTCTTTCAGGATTATGCGCTGTTTCCGCATCTCAATATCCTCGACAACGTCGCCTACGGACTGATGGTAAAGGGTGTCGGCAAGGCCGAACGGCTGAAGGCCGCCGAACAGGCGCTGGAGCTGGTGAAGCTGCCGGGCTATGGCACCCGCCGCCCCGGCCAGCTTTCCGGTGGCCAGCGCCAGCGCGTGGCGCTCGCCCGCGCTCTGGTCAACAAGCCGAAGGTGCTGCTGCTCGATGAACCGCTCGGCGCTCTCGACCTGAAACTGCGCGAGCAGATGCAGGAGGAATTAAAGAGCCTGCAGCGCGCACTCGGCATCACCTTCGTCTTCGTCACCCACGATCAGGGCGAAGCCTTGTCCATGGCCGATCGTGTGGCCGTCTTCAACGAAGGCCGCATCGTGCAGCATGGCACGCCGCACGACATCTATCAGCGGCCGAAGACCCGTTTCGTCGCCGATTTCGTCGGCTCCTCCAACGTCATTGCTCCCGAGGTCATGTCGTCGCTCGGCGGCGAACGGCGCTGGGCAAGCCTGCGCCCCGAGGCCATCCGGTTGACCGAGGAGAGCGGCGTGGCGGCCACCGTGAAAGCGACGAGCTTTCTCGGTGTCGCGACCCGCCTCTCGGTGGAGACAAATGGCACTCGCCTGCATGTGACGGTACCCGCCGGGCAATCAGCCCCGGACGCTGGCACCTCGGTCCGCCTCTCCTGGCAACCCGCGGACGTTCATTATATGGACGACGCCGCATGAACGCCGCCGCCTTCCCCGCCTCGCCGAGCCAGGCGCCGGCCTCGATCCTGCCGCGCCGCAGTGGCGTCTTCGGCCGCCTCTCCGATCTCTTCTGGCGCCGCCCGAAGCTGCTGCTGTTCCTGATGCTGACGCCGCCGCTGCTCTGGCTCGGCATCATCTATATCGGCTCGCTGATCGCGCTATTGCTGCAGAGCTTCTTCTCGATCGACGATTTCTCGGGAATGGTGAACTACGAATTCACCCTCTCGACCTATGCGCAGCTTCTGAATTCGACGAATTTCGATATTATCGTGCGCACGGTCGTCATGGCCGCCCTCGTGACTGTCGCCTCCGCCTTCGTCGCATTCCCCATTGCCTATTACGCAGCCCGCTACGCGCAGGGAAAATGGAAGGCGCTGTTCTATCTCGGCGTCATGCTGCCGCTCTGGTCGAGTTATCTCGTGAAGGTTTATGCCTGGAAACTGATCCTCGCCAAGGAAGGCATTCTCACCTGGATCTTCGCCAAGCTGCATCTCGGCTGGCTGCTCGACAGCGTGCTCGCCCTCCCCATCATCGGCGGCAACTCGCTCTCGGTCAGCTATATCGGCACCTTCCTCGTCTTCGTCTATATCTGGCTGCCCTATATGATCCTGCCGACGCAGGCGGCACTCGAACGCGTCCCGGCCAACCTGCTGGAAGCCTCTTCGGATCTCGGCGCAACGCCGAACCAGACCTTCCGCACGGTACTGCTGCCGCTCGCTTTGCCGGGCGTCGTTGCCGGCTCGATCTTTACCTTTTCGCTGACTTTGGGCGACTACATCATACCGCAGATCATCGGCTCCTCGCGCCTCTTCATCGGCCAGGCCGTCTATACGCAGCAGGGAACCGCCGGCAACGTGCCGCTGGCCGCCGCCTTCTCGGTCGTGCCTATCGTCATCATGGCCATCTATCTCTGGATCGCCAAAAAGCAGGGAGCTTTCGATGCGCTCTGATCGTGGGCAACGCGCCTCCTTGCCTCTGAAGATCGCAGCCGCTGGCGGCCTGCTCTTCCTGCATCTGCCGATCCTCCTGATCTTCATCTATGCCTTCACGACGGAGGAAAAGAGCTATCAGTGGCCGCCACCGGGGCTGACGCTGCAATGGTTCGGGATCGCGTGGAACAGGCCGGATGTCTGGTCGGCGCTGGCGCTTTCGGTGCAGGTGGCGACCATCGCGACGATCATCGCATTGATCCTCGGCACGCTTTGCGCCGCCGCCGTCAGCCAGACGAAATTCTTCGGCCGTGAGGCAATCTCGCTGCTGGTCATCCTGCCGATCGCGCTGCCCGGCATCATCACCGGCATTGCGCTGCGCTCCGCCTTCAGCCTGTTCGATATCCCCTTCTCGGTCTGGACGATCGTTCTCGGCCATGCGACCTTCTGCGTCGTCGTGGTCTACAACAATGCCGTCGCCCGTTTCCGCCGCACCTCCGGCTCGCTGATCGAAGCGTCGATGGATCTTGGTGCCGATGGCTTCCAGACCTTCCGCCATGTCGTCCTGCCGAACATCGGCACGGCGCTGCTCGCCGGCGGCATGCTCGCCTTCGCGCTCTCCTTCGACGAAGTCATCGTCACCACCTTTACCGGCGGCCAGCAGATGACGCTGCCGATCTGGATGCTGGAGGAACTCATTCGCCCGCGCCAGCGACCCGTGACCAACGTCGTCGCCATGGTCGTCGTGCTTGTCACCTTCCTGCCGATCCTGGCAGCTTACTATCTTACCCGCGACGGCGACCAGATCGCCGGCGGCGGCAAATGAAAGGGGAATAATCATGGATACCCGGATGCTGATCGGCGCCCGCTTCGAAGCCGGTACGGAAACGGAAGAACGCGTCCTCAACCCGAAGACGGGCGAGACCGTGCTAAACCTCCCGGAAGCCTCGCTCGGCCAGATCGATGCCGCTGTCGACGCTGCCGAAAAGGCTTTCACGAGTTGGTCGCAGACCACACCCAGCCAACGCTCGGCCTATCTCCTCAAGATCGCCGATGCCATCGAGAAGGATGCCGAAGGTTTCGCTGCACTCGAAGCGCTGAACTGCGGCAAGCCGATCAACGCCGTGCTCAATGACGAAATTCCGGCGATCGTCGATTGCTACCGCTTCTTCGCCGGCGCGGTGCGCAACCTGCACGGCCCGGTCGCCGGCGAATACCTGCCGGGCCATACCTCGATGATCCGCCGCGACCCGATCGGCATCGTCGGTTCGATCGCACCGTGGAATTACCCCTTGATGATGATGGCTTGGAAGCTGGCGCCAGCAATCGCCGGCGGCAACACCGTCGTCTTCAAGCCCTCCGAACAGACGCCGCTGACGGCTCTGAAGATGGCAAAGCTGCTGGCGGATGTCCTGCCGGAAGGCGTCGTCAATGTCGTCCTCGGCCGCGGCGAGAGCGTCGGCAATGCGCTGATCAACCACCCGAAGATCAGCATGGTCTCCATCACCGGCGATGTCGCCACCGGCAAGAAGGTCTTGCAGGCCGCGGCCAAGACGGTGAAGCGCACGCATCTCGAGCTTGGCGGCAAGGCTCCCGTCATCATCTTCGACGATGCCGATATCGACGCCGTCGTGTCAGGCATCCGCACCTTCGGCTATTACAATGCCGGCCAGGACTGCACCGCCGCCTGCCGCATCTATGCCGATGCCAAGGTCTACGACAACTTCGTCGCCGACCTGACGTCAGCCGTGTCAAGCATCAAGTTCAACCTCGCCGACGACACCGAGAACGAGATCGGCCCGCTGATCTCCAAGCGCCAGCGCGACCGTGTCGAGAGCTTCGTCACTCGCGCCGCCGAGCACAAGCACATGGAGATCACTACCGGCGGCAAGATTTCCGGCGAGCGCGGCTTCTTCTATGCCCCGACCGTCGTCGCCGGCGCTACGCAGGATGACGAGATCGTCCGCCGCGAAGTCTTCGGCCCTGTGGTCTCCGTAACCCGCTTCACCAATACCGACGATGCCGTTGCCTGGGCCAACGACAGCGACTACGGCCTGGCTTCCTCGGTCTGGACCAAGGACATCAGCCGCGGCATGCAGACGGCCGCGCGGCTGCAATATGGCTGCACCTGGATCAACACCCACTTCATGCTGGTCAACGAAATGCCCCATGGCGGCCTGAAGCAATCCGGCTACGGCAAGGATATGTCGGTCTATGCGATCGAAGACTATACCGCTGTGCGGCATGTGATGATCAATCATGGGTGAGGCGCGGTTCGGCGTCGCCGAAGTAATCGATCCAGTGGATCGATTACAGCGCCGAACGCCCTGAGCCATGCGAAGGGCCGGTAAGCTCCAATATGAACGAGGCCCGATCCAGCCTTAGCCAGCAGAATCGAGCCTTAACCAAACCGCCCTCGGAACAAATCACCCTCCTCCCGCGTCTTTAAGAAGTACAACGCAGAGGAGACAGCTAAATGCTGAAATGGGCTCTCATTTTCTTTGTGATTTCGCTGATCAGCGGCTTTTTCGGCTTTTCCGGCGTGTCCGCGGCAACTGCAACTATTGCGCGCGTCCTGTTCGCCATCTTCCTGATCATCTTCCTGGTGTTCCTGGTTTTGGCCGTCATGGCCGGCAATGCGGTCGTCTAGCAATATAGCCGCGACTATCGAAGGGGCGGGCCTAGATCAGGCTCGCCCCGACATTTATGGCGAGCGCCAGAATCGTCGTGTTGAATAGGAACGAGAGAATCGCGTGCAGAAGCGCGAGCTTACGCATCGAAACGGTGGAAATACCGATATCGGCGGTCTGCGCTGCCACACCGATCGTGAAGGAAAAATAGAGGAAGTCCCAATAGATCGGCTCCTCCACCGGCTCGGCGAACTTCAGCCCCTGCCCCTTGCCCGGAATACGGTAGAACCGGTGCGCATAGTGGATGGTGAACAGCGTATGCAGGAAGGTCCAGGATATCAGGATCGTCACGATCGCCATCATCACACGAAAGAAGGCGACTTCCGGTGAGGCATCCTTCACCCCAAGCAAATCAAGCGCAATGCCGCCGATGCTTGCGAGCGCCGCGGCAATCGACAGAAACAGCAGAAACCCATCGGAGAAATCAAGATCGGCGGAGCGCTTTCGGATGCGCTGCGGATCGGCCGTCAGCATGCGATAGAGGCTATAGACGATGAAGACGACGGCGGTCACGTCCCAGGCGATCAGCAGATTACTTGCGTTGATCTCTCTGGATGTCAGAAGCAGAAAGACGGCGATACCAGCAAGGACCGAGATCACCATCACATGGTGCTTGCGCCACAGTACGAAACCCCTTGAACGATGCAAAAATCCGTTCGCATCCATACCGCTCTCCCGATCGCAAATCGCCCACCGCAAGCCGATTCGCAAACGAGAGTGGCAAATAAAAGGAGGCCCCGCAACACGAAGCCTCCGATGGAGAAAAATAGGACTTCAGCCCGTCCAGCCGCCGTCGATGACGTGGATCTGGCCGGTGGTGAAGCCGGCCTCGTCGCCGGCAAGGTAAGTCACCAGCGCAGCGATTTCCTCTGCGGTCGCGATGCGGCCCATCGGCTGGCGGGCGATGAAATCCTTCATCGCCTTGTCGTAGTCGCCGGTTGCCCTGAGCCGCTCGTGCAGCGAGGGGCTGTCGACCGTGCCGGGGCAAATGGCGTTGGCGCGGATGCCCTTGGCAACGAAATCGGCGGCGATCGACTTGGTGAGGCCGATGACGGCGGCCTTGGAAGCGCAATAGGCGAAACGGTTGGGCACGCCCTTCACGCTAGAAGCGACCGAGGCCATGTTGACGATCGAGCCCTTGCCCTTCTCCAGCATGCCCGGCAGGAAGGCCCGGCAGGTGGTGTACATCGCCTTGGCGTTGAGGTTGAAGGAGAAATCCCAATCCTTCTCCTCGCAGTCCAAGATCGTGCCGGCATGGACGAAGCCGGCGCAATTGAAGAGCACGTCGATAGGTCCGAGCTCTTCCGCATAGGCCTTCACCGCGGCGCTGTCGAGCACGTTCAAGACATGCTTGGTCGCGCCGTCCAGCGTCGAAAGCGTCTGCTCGTTGATATCGGTGGCGTAGACATGCGCGCCAAGCGAGATGAAGCGCTCCGCCGATGCCCGGCCGATGCCCTGCCCCGCCGCCGTGATGACGACCTTCCTGCCTTCCAACCCGTGACCCATAATCCTGATCCTTTCCTTGGGAACTATGATCCTATCCAGTTCCGCCGGCCGCGTAGCCAGCACCTCGGATAGATCATGCAATAACAATTACTTGGCATAGCCTCGTGTCACCTTCGAGGATTGCACAAAGCGGCCCTTCAACTCATCGACGAGGACTGTATGTTGCTCGCCACTTCGCAGTCCATCGCTAATCCATCGATCGACGTGCGGCGTTGAAATGCCATGCAGCCGTCATGCCGCGGCCGAACCCGAAATGGTTCTTCCCGGAGAGAAATATCAGCAAGACCGGGCTCCTCCAATTCATCGAATTCCTCCCTGTAAGCCCACACCTCTCGTCCGGTTGCTCCGGCCCTCTCATGAATCCATAATTTATAAGCAAACATCTTATTCATTGGTCGTCAAGTGGTGATCGCACCCTTGTAAAACACCATCATTCATATATGAATGATTATTATATTTGATCGCATGAGGGCTTTGTTCATGACCATAGAAGACGACAGCGACCGCTATCGTGCACCGGCCTTGGATAAGGGGCTCGACATTCTGGAGTTGCTGGCGAGGATCGATGGCGGGCTGACGCAGGCGGAAATCGCCAAGGCGCTCAACAAGAGCCCCAACGAATTCTATCGCATGCTTGATCGTCTTGTACGGCGCGGCTATGTGCAACGGCAAGACGGCGATCGCTTCTATCTGACCCTGAAGCTTTTCGGCCTCGCGCATTACCATGCGCCGGTGCGCCGCCTCGTCTCTTTCGCCACGCCACTGATGCGTGAATTCTCCAATCGGGCCGAGCAGGCCTGTCATCTGGCAATATACGATCGCGGCTCGGTCGTCGTCATCGCCCAGCAGGATTCGCCGACCTATTGGGGCATCTCGATCCGTGTCGGCGCCCAGCTCAATCTCTATAATACCGGCTCAGGCCATATTCTCCTGGCATTCAAGGATGAAAAGCAGCGCCAGATGATGATCAATGAGCAAAGACGCCAGGAACCGGATCCCGAGGAGCCGCCGGCCGATCTCCAAGAGAAGCTCTCGGCGATCCGCGAGAAGGGCTTCGAAACCATGGACAGCCTACAGACAAGCGGCGTTCACAATATTTCCGCACCCGTTCTGGCGATGGATGGTAACGCGCTGGCCGCATTGACATGCCCCTACATTGAGGCCGTGAACCCGAAGGCGCCGACGCGCCAGCAGGTGGTGGAATATGTGCGGCAAGCAGCCAAGGCGATCTCCGAAACCGTCGCAGGAACGGTGGATAAGGCCGAGTTATAATTTTTATTTGAATGAATAATTTTTCTGTGAGTATGTAGAAAGCCAGCACCTATGGGAGGAACGCCATGCTTTTCGACAGCCATCTCCACATCGTCGACCGCAAGCGGCTGGCCTATCCCTGGCTGGCGGATGCCGGCGCACTCGATCGCGACAGCTTCTATGAAGACTATGCGCTGGAGGCCAAGCGCCTTGGAATCACCGACACGCTGCACATGGAAGTCGATGTCGCCGAAGCGGATATCGAGCGCGAGACCGAATACGTCAAAGATCTGGGCCGCGAGCCTGGCAGCCTGCTGCGCGGCGCCATCGCCGCCTGCCGTCCTGAAAGTGCAAACTTTCCTGCATACCTCGAGCGCGCGCTCGCCGACCCTTTCGTCAAAGGCTTCCGCCGCGTGCTGCATGTCGTGCCGGATGACGTCTCGGAAGGTGTCCTCTTCCGCGAAAATCTGCAGCGGCTCAGCAATACCCGGCTCACCTTCGATCTCTGCGTCCTGCCGCACCAGATATCCAAGGCGATCGCACCCATCGACCTCAACCCCAATGTTCGCTTCATTCTCGATCATTGTGGCGTGCCGGCCGTGAAGGACGGAAGGAGCGAAAGCTGGTCCTTAGGCGTCAGCGAGGCTGCGAAACGGCCGAATGTCATCGTGAAGATTTCCGGCGTCGTTGCCTATGCCGATCCGGACAACTGGTCGCCGGAAACGCTGCGCCCGTTCGTCGAACATTGCATCGCAAGCTTCGGCTGGGATCGCGTCATCTGGGGCAGCGATTGGCCGGTCTGCACACTTGGCGGCAGCCTCTCCGCGTGGGTCGCCGCCACCCATGCCCTGATGCACGGCGTCAGTGCCGACGAACGCAACCGGCTCTATCACCTCAATGCACGGCGACTCTGGTCTCTCTGAGACCGGGCGCATTTTTATCAAGGCAATGCCCGCCAGCAGCTCTTTCCTCCAACAAAAAGGGTGCCGCATCCCTGCAGCACCCTCTCGAGTCATAGCTCCCTCGATGGAGAGAAGCCGGTCACCTTCAAGCAGCGGCGAGCTGCAGTTCCTTGCTGACCATGGCCCGCAGCGTGCCGAGATCCTTGGCGAAGGCACGGATGCCTTCGGAAAGCTTCTCGGTTGCCATCGCGTCTTCGTTCATCATCCAGCGGAAGGTCTTTTCGTCGACGGCGATCTTGCCGGCGGCGCCCTTGTTTTCCGGCGAGAGCTTGCGCTCCAGCTTGCCTTCGTCCTTGGAAAGTTCGTCGAGCAGGTTCGGGCTGATCGTCAGGCGGTCGCAGCCGGCCAGCGCTTCGATTTCGCCGGTGTTGCGGAAGGAGGCGCCCATGACGATCGTCTTGATGTCGTTGGACTTGTAGTAGTGATAGATGTCGCGCACGGAGATGACGCCCGGATCTTCCTCAGCCGTGTAGTCCTTGCCGGTCGACTTCTTGTACCAGTCGAGAATGCGGCCGACGAAGGGCGAGATCAGGAATACCTTGGCGTCGGCGCAGGCAATGGCCTGGGCCTTGCTGAAGAGCAGCGTCAGATTGCAGTCGATGCCTTCCTTCTGCAGCACTTCGGCGGCACGGATGCCTTCCCAGGTGGAGGCGAGCTTGATCAGGATGCGATCACGCTCGATGCCGCGCTCCTTGTAGGCAGCGATAATGGCGCGCGCCTTTGCAATCGAAGCTTCGGTGTCGAAGGAAAGATCGGCATCGACCTCGGTCGAGACACGGCCCGGGACCAGGCCGGAAAGGGCTGCACCGACGGAAATCGCCAGACGGTCGCCGACGGCGGCAGCGATCGCTTCCGACGTGCCGCCCTGCTTCTTGCCCCAGACCACGGCTTCCTTGATCGCATCGGCGAACATCGGCGTGCCGAGCGCCTTCAGCACGATAGTCGGGTTGGTGGTGCAATCCACCGGCTTCAGGCGGGCGACTGCCTCGATATCGCCGGTATCGGCCACGACCGTCGTCATGGCGCGGAGTTGATCAAGCTTGGAAGTCATAACAGGTATCCTTGTTGAATGAAGCCCATAGGGTTGGGAGATGTTGGCGGCAGATCCGGTCTTTTCGTCGGACGGGGCCGAAGGCGTCAGGGGTGCGGCCTTCCTTCTCCTATGTGTCGGTAACGGGATAAAAAGCGCGAAAGTTCCATTTCCGGTGAACGGCCGAGCGGTGAAGAAACAACCTTCCGAAAGCAGGCTTTTCACCGGCACCGGGCGCCCTATATAGCTCCCTGTCCGGTCTGGCACCTGCTCGCAGCAGCACTCGCACATTGTCCTCCTCGATTGGACAAGACCGAATTCCTCACCACTGACTATCAGCAATCTCGCACCGAAAAGTCAAGGACATTTGTGCAATTCGATTGACATAAGTTTCATGTCATAGAATATCGGCAGCAGAAGAGCCGATCTCGCCTGCTCCAGTCCTCCGCCGTCATTCCTTTTCGCATCTCAGGCGGACCATGACGTTAAACGGCGCATGCGACAATCTCGCTGGAGGACCTGTGGCCAAACTGAGACGCGGAACCCACACCGCCTATTCGGAGACCTCGTCCCTGAGGCTTCGCGCCGCCTGGCTTTATTATAACCAGGGCCTGACGCAGAAAGATGTGGCCGAACAGCTGGGCATCAGCCGCACCACCGTCATCCGCCTGCTGGATGAGGCCATGCGCCGCGCCGAGGTGCAGATCTGGATCACCGAAGGCATCGACGACTGCGTTGAATTGGCGATCAAGCTCGAACGTACCTTTGGGCTCGATGAAGCGATCGTCGTTCCCGAGCCGGCCGGCGGCAACGTCAACGCGCAGGCAAAGAGCGTCGGCCTGGCGCTTGGC
The DNA here is from genome assembly GCF_003024605.1 of Rhizobium sp. JAB6. Classification (GTDB taxonomy): domain Bacteria; phylum Pseudomonadota; class Alphaproteobacteria; order Rhizobiales; family Rhizobiaceae; genus Rhizobium. The sequence continues at coordinate 1,207,418 of NZ_PYJQ01000009.1, forward strand.
CAGTTCCTGACCGAAGCCATCCCCGACAACTATACGATCGGCGTCGGCTGGGGCCGGACGATGACGGCTTCGCTCGCAAGCTTTCGCCCGACACGCCGGGACAATTGCAAGGTGGTTTCCCTGCTCGGCGGCATCGTCGCCGTCCATCAGACCAATCCGATCGATTATACCTGGCGTCTGGCGAGTCAGCTGGGTGCCGAATGCTACATGTTCCTGGCGCCGCTTCTCGTCGACTCCGTCGAGACCAAACGCAATCTCATCGAGAAATGCGGGCTGGAGGCCATCTACCGCCTGGCGGAGAACCTCGATCTCGCCATCGTCTCCTGTGGTGACATCGGCCCGCAATCGACCTCGTTGTCGGAGGGCTTCATCTCGAAGCGTGAGCTGGAAGAGTTGATCGAAATGGGCTGCGTCTGCGACACCATGTTCAACTTCCTCGACGCCGACGGCAATTCCGTCGATCATCCGATCAACAAGCGCGTCATGTCCGTCGATCTCGATACGCTGAAAAAGGCAAAGCACATCGTCATCTCCTCCGGCGGCGCCCATCGTGCCCAGGCGATCAGCGCCACCATCAAGCGCATCGGCTGCAATACGTTGATCACGGATGAAAGTGCCGCCAAGGCACTGCTGCGGATGAGTATAGCGAAGGCGGCTTGAGAGCGCTTCGGCCGTCAGCTCCGAGTGCTTGGAAAGTGCACACCCCCTCTGTCACGAGGGGGAGATGTCCCGACAGGGACAGAGGGGTATCAGAGGCTCAGCAATCGCAGAACTTTCGAATAGCTCACCTCAAGCATCCCCCGCTTCCCACCCTAGCATCGCCCGCTTGCGCGTCAGCCCCCAATGATACCCCGTCAGCTGCCCATTCTTGCCGAGCGCACGGTGGCAGGGCACCACGAAAGAGATCGGGTTGCGGCCAACAGCCGCCCCGACGGCCCGCATTGCCGTCGGCTGGCCGATATCTCTTGCGATGTCGGAATAGGTCACTGCGCGGCCCATCGGGATCTTCAACAGGCTCTCCCAGACGCGAAGCTGGAAATCCGAGCCGATCAGCACAACGCGCAGCGGCTGGTCGCTCGACCAGTTCGAACGCTCGAAGATGCGCGCCGCGTAAGGTGCCGTCGCACGCGGATCCTCGATGAACTCGGCATTCGGCCAGCGGCAGGTCATGTCGGCCAGGCACGCCTTTTCATTGCCAGGATCGCTGAAGGCAAGGCCGGCAAGGCCACGGTCGGTGACCATGATCAAGGCGAGGCCGAAGGGGGAGATATGAAAAGCATAGCGCATCACCAGACCGCTGCCCCTCGCCTTCCATTCGCCCGGAGACATTGCCTCATGCGTGACGAAGAGATCATGCAGACGGCTGGGTCCGGACAAGCCGACCTCGAAAGAGGTCTCCAGCAGCGGCAGATCTTCCTTCCGCAGGAGACGCTTGGCATGATCGAGCGTGACGGCCTGAAGGAACGCCTTGGGCGACAGCCCGGCCCAGCGCGTGAACGTCTTCTGCAATTGCGTCGGCGACTGGCCGAGCCTTTCGGCCAGCATCTCCAAGGACGGCTGATCGCGATATTCCTCGGTGATGAGCTCGATGACCTCCCGCACGGTGTCATAATCCTGACCTTCCGGGGTGATGTCTTTCTTCAGCTGTGCAATGGCATTCATGATCTTTCTCCTTGAAAAGGAGAAAACCACGGCAAGAGGGCTAAAACCACCCGTTTCTTGCGCAAGTGGTCTCTCTGCAAAAATGTGATATCGCCGCTCTGGGAAGGCCGTTCATATCCGTTGCGTCACGGTCGCCAATGCCCGCTTGAAGGCCTTGGCAAAGCTCTCGCGATCCTCCGGATTAAGGAAGGAGCCGACATCGGTGTCGTGATTTCTGTCGCGGACATGCATCGACACGACGCCGATCTCGCTGTGGCGGCGAACGAGGAAACGCGTCCAGAACGGGTTGAAATCATGCTCCACCATGCGGCCAGTCGGCGAGAACTTGCGAATGGATACATTGGTGCGAGATACCGTCACCTCTTCGCGCACGCGCCCCGAGCGATAATTCAGCCAGAAGGCGCCATAGAGCAGGAAGAAATCCGCGCCGAAGAAAATGCCGATCGGCCAGGCGCCGCGCGTGACGAAGAGAATGCTGTAGAAGAGGCAGAAGATGCCCGCCAAGGCCAGCATGACCCTGAACCCCTTTCGCGGCAGCGAGCGATGGGGAAACAATTCGGCGGCGAAAACCGGCCTGGCGCCGTCTGCGGCCGTATCGGCGTTGCGTTTCGTCATAGGACTTGAGTATAGGTCGTTTATGGCAAATCCAAAGATCAAATCCAGCGCCCAAACCGTGAAAAAGTCAAATGCGACCGCAGGCCGCAAGCCCGCGGGAAAGAGCCTATATTCCAAGGCGGATCTGGAAGAGATCTTCCGGCGCTTCTCCGTCCAGCGGCCGGAACCCAAGGGCGAGCTGGAGCACGTCAATCCCTTTACGCTGGTCGTTGCCGTGGCGCTTTCGGCGCAGGCGACCGATGCCGGCGTCAACAAGGCGACGCGCGCCCTCTTCGCCGTCGCCGATACCCCGCAGAAGATGCTCGATCTCGGCGAGGAACGCATCCGCGGATATATCAAGACGATCGGCCTTTACCGCAACAAGGCGAAGAACGTCATGGCTTTGTCGGAAAAGCTGATGACGGATTTCGGCGGCGAGGTGCCGCGCACCCGCGAAGAGTTGATGACCCTGCCCGGCGTCGGCCGCAAGACCGCGAATGTCGTGCTTTCCATGGCCTTCGGCCAGGCGACGATGGCCGTCGACACGCATATTTTCCGCATCGCCAACCGGCTGTTGCTGGCTCCCGGGAAAACGCCCGACGAAGTCGAGCAGCGGCTGATGAAGATCATCCCCGATCAGTATCTCTATCATGCGCACCATTGGTTGATCCTGCATGGCCGCTATGTCTGCAAGGCGCGCAAGCCGGAATGCGAACGCTGCGTCATTGCCGACCTCTGTCGCTCGCCGGAAAAAACCTGTGACATACCCGCTCCCCTGATCGAACTCCCGCCTCAGGTCATCGGAGCGGAAGCCGCAGGCTAAGCCTGTCTTGACCGCAGGCTCGTCTCCCTGTGCGAGATCAGCTTGTGCAGATGCACCATCATGCCGGCAGCAAAGAGCGGCGTCAGCAGGTTGATCAGCGGGATGGCCAGAAAGGCGGCAATCACCAGGCCGGCCAGAAAGACCGTGAAACCGTGCTTGACGCGGAATTCCCGCGCCTCGTCCGGCGGACGGAAGCGCATGGCGGCGAATTCGAAGAATTCCCTACCGAGCAGATAGCCGTTCACCAGGAAGAAGGCGACGAGATTGACGCCCGGAATGAACAGCAGAAACAGCGCCACGATATTACCCACAATGACGACCCCGAGAAAGCGCAGGGAACTCTTCATCGCCGCGACGACGGGCATTGCGGCTCCCGGCGCATCGTTCGGATAATCGCGTCTTTCCACCACTTCGGCGACATCGTCGAGAAATAGGCCTGCAATCAGCGCCGTGACCGGTGAAATCAGCAGCGCCATCGCCAATGCCAATGCAATGCCCGCGAAGATGGCAAGAAACAATGAGAGCCAGCCGCCCCAATCCGAAGTGGAAGGCATGAAGCCCTGCAGCCAGGGCAATACGAAGGAATTGAAAGCGCCGCGCAGGACGAACCAGAGCACGAGAAGCGCCAGCAATGTAAGGCCGAGAACCTTCCAGAAAACCTTGCGCGTCTCGGGCGCAAAAAGATTTTCGAAAGCGCGGCGGGCAGCAAGGCCAATCATTCGTTCTATCTCTCGTGGTGGCAGCTGAACACGTAAGAAGCGGTTGTAGCGATATCAATATCCCGCAAAGATATATGATTATGACAATTAAAAATTTGAATTATTGTAATACATTTTGCACTAATATATTCTGTAGGCCACATTAAGAATAACAACCGCAACAAGAACGGCGCCCGGATCGGAATTGAATAGCCAATGGGGCGTAGAAATTGGCGCGACACAACATCGAAAAGACCACCAAAGAGGCGCAAATTTTGGAAGACCTTAGCCAGAAACTTAGACAATATATAAAGATCGGCACTCCGGCCGAACGAAGAATTGCTAAGTATTTCTCCGAGCATTTGAACGAACTACCGTTCGAGACAGCCTCCTCCGTCGCCGACAGGCTGGAATTGAGCCCGATGACGGTAGGTCGGTTTCTGCGGTCGCTCGGCTATCATGGTCTGGACGGCATAAAGGTTCACCTCAAGGAAAATGCACCCAGCGTCACCTCGCAATTGCCCAATATCCTGGAACAGTTGCAGAAGGATGCGAGCGAAGGGCACCCGCTTGCAACGCAGATTGCCGAGCTGGTCGAGATGCTGCAGCATATCTACAAGCTCGCCGGCCAGCCGCAATGGCGCGACGCGGTTTCGACAATTCTGTCCTCCGGAAATGTCTTCGTCACCTCACACCCCAATCTCGCCGGGATCGGTCGCTATTTCCGCGATCGCCTCATCTTTGCCCGCGATCAGGTGCTCTTCCTCGACGGCGCCAATGGCAGCTATATCGAGCTGTTCGGCAAGCCCGCCGAGGACGGACTGCTCGTTATCATCGACTCCCCGAGCTTCGTCGCGTCACGGCTTCTGGCTCGCTCGGCTCGTCGGGCAGGCTACAAGGTATTGCTGGTGACAGGCCAATTCACGGAATGGGCGCATGAATTCTCAAACATCACGCTGTCCTTGCCGCCGCAGCACGCCAACAGCCGCGAAAATCTTTCAGCCATAATGGCGCTGCTGGAATATCTGGCAACTTCGGTTGCTCAGGCAGTGGGTGAAACGGCGGAAACAAGAGCGCGCCGTATAGAAGAGCTTCGGGGCATGTTCGCCCAGGCACCGCTCCGGTAAACTGCCTATTCCATGGCGTCCAGCTCCGCGCGGTGGCGATACATGGCGAGGAAACGCCGGTAGTCGCGATCGTAGTGCTTCCTCTTTTCGGCATTCGGCAGCCGCTCATGACCGCCCGGATACATGGCGACGCCGGCAACTCCGAGACTTTCATGAATCCCGCAGGAGACGGAGGCAGCAATTGCCGTGCCCAGGAGCACCGTCTCGTTCATCTTCGGGATCACGACCTTGCAGCCGGTCACGTCGGAATAAAGCTCCATCAGCACCGAATTCTTTACATGGCCGCCGGCGACATGCAGCGTGTCGGGCACGTAGCCGTAATCGCGCATCCGATCCAGGATATGGCGAATGCCGAGCGCAATGCCGACGCTGGTGCGCCAGTACAGTCGGCAAAGGCCATCGAAGGAGGCGTCCAACGTCATGCCGCTGATGACACCCAGCGCATGTGGATCGGCAAGCGGCGAGCGATTGCCGTGAAAATCGGGCAGCACATGGATACGCCCGCCAAGGGTATCGCCCTCCTCCAGCCGCAATTCCGCGATCCGCCGGACGATCCGGTCGTGCAAAGCCGCTGTCGGCGGCCCGCCGGCCGCATGCATGCTGACGATATGGTCGAGCAGCGCGCCCGTGGCCGACTGCCCGGCCTCGGCAAGCCACATGCCTGGAAAGACAGCTTCATAATAAGGCCCCCACATGCCGGTGCTGCGCTTGCGCTCACGCGCAAAGGAAACCACGCAGCTCGAGGTTCCGGCGATCAATGCCAGTTGATGCTCCAGCATGTCGGCGTCGCCGGCATGGGCTGCAAGCGCGCCAAGCGCGCCCGCATAGGCATCGATCAAGCCCGCGCCGACATGGCATTCACGGTCGAGACCCAGCGCTTGCGCCGCTTCGGCCGTCAGCGTGCCGATGGACCGGCCGACGGCGACGCTCTCGTCGGGCAGGCTGCCGCGCTCGCGCAGATCGCCAAGGCCGATCACATTGAGAAAATCGGCCTGCCAGCCGGGTTCGCGATGCGCGAGATAGTTCCATTTCGCCACCAGCGTCGACCGCGACCGCGCAAGCGAACCGGTGGCCTTCCACGTCATGAAATCGGCAAGGTCGAAAAAGTAGCCGGCCTGCGCCCAGCTTTCCGGCAGGTTTTCCTTCACCCACATCAGCTTCGGCATTTCCATTTCGGGCGACATGAACTCGCCGGAATATTCGAGCACCGCATGCCGCGTCGCCGTACAGTAATCCGCCTCGGCCAGCGCCCGATGATCGAGCCAGACAATGGTGTCGAACCGCTTCTCGCCGCCGGTGGACACGGTGAGCTGACGACCATCCCGGTCGCGCACGACCAGCGAACAGGTCGCATCGAAGCCGATCGCGCCAACGACGGAGGAATCGACGCCTGCAGCCTTCATCGCGGCGCGAACGGCGATGCAGACGGCAGCCCATATGTCTTCGGAATCATGCTCGGCATGGTTCTCACGCGGGCGATTCATCAGGATCGGATGTTCGCTTTTGCCCAGCAGTGAGCCGCCCGCCGTGAAGACACCGGCGCGCGCGCTGCCTGTGCCGATATCGACCGCAACCACGTGATCACGCATGCAAAAGAGGTCCCGCCCACTTATCTCTTGTTGCGGACAAGTTGTATCAATTCCGGCATCGCGTCAAACACGACTTCCGGCGAAAGCTGCTCCAACTCCGCCCGGTAGCTCGGCGAATGAGCATGCGATCCGCCGGTAAAGGCGAACACCGTCATGCCGGCGGCGCGCGCCGCCGTAATCCCCGCCGGACTGTCTTCGACGACGATGCATTCCTTCGGCGCCACACCCATTTTTTCGGCCGCATAAAGAAAGAGATCCGGCGCCGGCTTGCCGCGTTTCACCATGCTGGCGCTGAAGATATTCGGCTCCAGCCTGTCGAGGAGACCGGTCACGCCGAGCGAGAGGCGGATGCGCTCCAGCTGGCTGGACGAGGCAACGCAACGCGGCAGCGGAAGCACATCCAGCGTCGCGGCGATCCCTTCGATCGGCTTCAGCTCGTGTTTGAAGCGCTCGTAGAGATCGTTGCGGATGCGATCGAGAAACGCCTGGTCGATAAAGACGTCGAATTCCGTCTGCATCGTATCGACGAGCGTCGCCAGGCTCTTGCCCAGGAAGCGGCTATAGACATCCTCCTCGCTCATCTTCACCCCGACATCATGCATCGCCTGGATGAGCACGCTGACCGACAGCGGCTCGCTGTCGACAAGCACACCATCGCAATCGAAGATTACGAGCCCTGTTCCCGCATCCGCCATCACAGATCCAACCTGAATTCTATTCGTAGTCCCGCCCTATCCGAAACACCGGCAAGACAATGGAAAACGGCCGGAACAGGAGAAGTCCGGCCGTTCGAAAATCATTCCGCGAGTTTGTTGTCCAAGTATAGCTGCAGGGTGACGCGGGTACCCTTTTCCCACAGCGTTTTCAGTGCATGCGCGAAGCGCTTGCGGAAGAGATCGGATTTGGCGACTTCGCCGAAGATGTCGTCGAACACCAGGAAAGCATTCGGATCGTCCTTCGCCTTGAGTGCCGCTTCATGCAGCCGGTCGGCGCTGGTGTCGTTGAAGGCGATCTCCTTGCCGCTGTCGCTCTTACCGGCGAAGTAGCGGCACCACAGCGCCGAGACGAGCGACAGGCCGACGATATCCTCGCCGCGGCGAAGACGATCGGCCGTCGATGGCAGGATGAATTTCGGCTGGCGATTGGAGCCGTCCTGAGCCAGGCGCGGTATGGTGTCGGCAATCTTCGGATTGGAGAAACGCCGTTCGATCAGCTTGAAATAATCCGCAAGCACCGTATTCGGCACCGGCGGGATGACGGGGATGATCTCGTCATTTTCAAGTTTGGCGAGGAAGGCGCGGATCAGCGGCTCTTCCATGGCCTCATGCACGAAATGGATATCCATCAGAGCCGCCGGATAGGCAATTGCCGCATGGCCGCCGTTGAGGATGCGGATCTTCATGTGCTCATAGGGCGTGACATCGGGCACGAAGGTCACGCCGACCTTTTCCAGCGCCGGTCGTCCGGCAGGGAAATTATCTTCCAGCACCCATTGCTTGAACTCTTCGCAATAGACCGGCCAGTTGTCCTCGATATCGAAAGCTTCTTTGAGCAAGTCGATTTCGCGCGCACCCGTTGCAGGTGTGATGCGGTCCACCATGCCGTTCGGGAAGGCGACATTCGCGGCAATCCAGTCGGCAAAGGCCGGATCGGACAGCTTCGCCGTACCGACGACGGCGGCTTTGGTGACGCCGCCATTATGGGGAATGTTATCGCAGGACATGACGGTGAAAGGCTGCAGGCCGGCGGCGCGCCGCGCCTGGAGGCCGGCCACGATCAGCCCGAACACCGTCTTCGGCGTATCCGGATTCTGTCCGTCGGCAACGATCGCCGGATGGGCGGGGTTGAACTTGCCCGAGGCATCGATGAAGTAGCCACCCTCGGTGATCGTCATCGACACGATGCGGATCGCGGGATCGGCAAACTTGGCGATGATGGCCTTGGCATCGCCGACAGGAAGGATATCGATCATGGGCGCGGTCACGCGCGCAGCCGTGCGATTATTGTCCTGCTCGACGACGGTCGTCAGGAAATCCTGAGCGGCAAGCTTTTCCCGCATGGCCGCATCGGACGGCAGCACGCCGGCGCCGATGATCGCCCAGTCGTGATTCTGGCCGGCATTGAAAAGATCGTCGAGATAGACGGCCTGATGGGCGCGATGGAAATTGCCGACACCGAAATGCACGATGCCCGCCGAAAGCGACTTCCGGTCATAGGCAGGAATGGCCGCTTTTGCCGCCGCCTGCTGGAGAGTTGCGAGCGATAATTTGCACGTCATGTCTCTGGTCCTTCTAAAGGTCTTTGGCTCCGGGGGCTGGGGGACCGCGCCGGCTGGTATGCTTGCCCGCCCGCAAGGATCGATCGATGCGGACGAGAGAAATGTACGTTGAGCGTGCGCCGATCGCGCACGGCCAACGTCTTCAGGCTGCGATCGCCATTCCCTCGGCGTTGAACCGATGGATATGCGCCCTGTCGGGCGTGAGGTAGACGGTATCGCCGGCGCGGGCCGGAAAATCGCCGGAGCCGCGTGCCGTCACCGTGCCGATCCCGTCGACATCGATATGCAGGAAGGTATCGGAGCCGAGATGCTCGGCCACGAGCACCTTGCCTTGCCAGTCGCCCGAGGTGGTGGACAGCACCATATGCTCCGGGCGCACGCCGATCGTGTCGCCGCCGAGGCTCTGGGCATAGGCGCCCTTGACGAAATTCATCTTCGGCGAGCCGATGAAGCCGGCGACGAAGAGATTGCGCGGGCTGCGATAGAGTTCCAGCGGCGAGCCGACCTGCTCGATATTGCCGCGATTAAGCACGACGATCTTGTCCGCCATGGTCATGGCCTCGACCTGATCGTGCGTCACGTAGACCATCGTCGTCTTCAGCTGCTGATGCAGCTCGCTGATTTCGAGGCGCATGTTGACGCGCAATGCCGCGTCGAGGTTCGACAAGGGCTCGTCGAACAGGAAGGCTGCCGGCTGGCGCACGATGGCGCGGCCGATGGCGACACGCTGGCGCTGACCGCCGGACAGCTGGCGCGGCTTGCGGTCCAGATAATCGGTCAGGTTCAGGACGCGCGCGGCGTCTTCGACCTTCCTATCGATTTCCGCCTGCGGCATGCTGGCCATCTTCAGCGGAAAGGCGATGTTCTTGCGCACGCTCATATGCGGATAGAGCGCATAGGACTGGAACACCATGGCCAGGCGGCGTTCGGACGGCGCGCTCTGCGTGGCGTCCTTGCCGTCGATCACGATCTTGCCGCCGGATACATCCTCGAGGCCGGCGATCAGACGCAGGAGCGTGGACTTGCCACAGCCCGATGGGCCGACGAAGACGACGAACTCGCCATCCTTGATCTCTAGATCGATCGACGGAATGACCTTGGCTTCGCCGAAGACCTTCGAGACTTTTTGAAGGGTAATGCTGCCCATGTTTCTCTCCCTGGAGTCTTTATTTGACCGCGCCGAAGGTCAGGCCGCGGACGAGTTGCTTTTGGCTGAACCAGCCGAGAATGAGAATCGGAGCGATCGCCATGGTCGAAGCCGCCGAAAGCTTGGCATAGAACAATCCCTCGGGGCTGGAATAGGAGGCGATGAAGGTCGTCAGCGGCGCCGCGTTCGACGTGCTGAGATTGAGCGTCCAGAAGGCCTCGTTCCAGGCAAGGATGATGTTGAGCAGCAGCGTCGACGCAATGCCCGGAATGGCCATCGGCGTCAGCACATAAACGATTTCCTTCATCAGGCTGGCGCCATCCATGCGGGCTGCTTCGAGAATCTCGCCGGGAATTTCCTTGAAATAGGTGTAGAGCATCCAGACGATGATCGGCAGGTCGATCAGCGTCAGCACCGCCACCAGTCCGATACGGCTGTCGAGCAGGCCGCTGTTGCGGAAGATCAGATAGATCGGGATCAGCGCGCCGACGGGCGGCATCATCTTGGTCGACAGCATCCACATCAGCACATCTTTCGTGCGCTTGGTCGGCGAAAAGGCCATGGCCCAGGCGGCGGGAATGGCGATGATGAGGCCGAGGATCGTCGAGCCGAATGCGATGATGACCGAATTGAAGAAATGCAGGAAATAATCGGAACGCGCCTGCACCTCGGAATAGTTTTCCGTCGTCCAGTGGAAGAAGAGCAGCTGCGGCGGTGTCGCCACCGCATCGCCTTCCGTCTTGAAGCTGGTCAGCAGCGTCCACAGGATCGGGAAGAAGATCAGGATGGCGATCGCCCAGGCGACGACGGAGACGACGACCTTGCGACGGGTAGAAACGCTGCGAGCCATCTTACGCCTCCAGATTCTTGCCGACGATGCGGACGAGAAAGATTGCGACGATATTGGCAAGAACCACCGCCACGATACCGCCGGCGGACGCGCCGCCGATGTCGAACTGCAGCAGAGCCTGCGAATAAATGAGATAGGTGAGATTCGTGCTGTCCGTTCCCGGACCGCCATTGGTCGTAACCAGGATTTCCGCGAAGACGGAGAGCAGGAAGATCGTCTCGATCAGGATGACGACGGTAATCGCGCGGGCCATGTGCGGCAGAACGATGTAGATGAGGCGCGAGAAGAAGCCGGCGCCGTCCATTTCGGCCGCTTCCTTCTGCTCCTCGTCCAGCGACTGCAAGGCCGTCAGCATGATCAGCGTCGCAAAGGGCAGCCACTGCCAGGCAACGATGATGACGATCGAAAACAGTGGCACGCTAGCCAGCCAGTCGATCGGCTGAAGGCCGACCAATTTGAAAAGATAGGCAAAGAGCCCGTTGACCGGGTTCATGAACATGTTCTTCCAGACCAGCGCCGCAACCGTGGGCATGACGAAGAACGGCGCTATCACCAGGATGCGCACGATCCCTTGGCCGAACATCGGCTGATCCAGAAGAAGCGCGAGCGCGATGCCGCCGACGATCGTGATGACGAGCACGCCTCCGACCAGCACGAGCGTATTCATCAAAGCGCCAAAGAAGGCCGGATCCGTGAGAAAGAACTCGTAGTTCGTAAAGCCGATAAAATCCGGCGGCACAGGATTCAGGAGATTGTAGTTCAGCGTCGAGAAATAGATCGTCATCACGAGCGGGACGATCATCCACGCAAAGAGGAGCAGAACCGAAGGCGCCATCATGATGCGCGCGGTGGAACGGGTGTGCAACGTTGCCATAGCAAGGACCGACCTATCTTTAAGCAGGGAGAGGTGACCGCGGACCGGCTGAAACAAAAGGGCCGCCAAGGGCAGTTCGGCGCTCGGCGGCCTAGAGGAAAGCAGTGCTCGAGAGGGGGCACTGCTTTCCGATCGGTTCGAAGACTTACTTCGGGTAGCCGGCCTTCTTCATTTCGCGGGTGGTGAGCTGCTGCGAAGCCTTGAGAGCCTGATCGACCGAGATCTGGCCGGCGAGAGCGGCCGAGAACTGCTGGCCGACGGCCGTGCCGATACCCTGGAATTCAGGAATGGCAACGAACTGGACGCCGACATAGGGAACCGGCTTGACGGTCGGATGGGTCGGATCGGCCGAGTTGATCGAGTCGAGCGTCATCTTGGCGAAAGGTGCTGCCTTCTGGTAGTCCGCATTCGCATAGAGCGAGGTGCGGGTGCCGGGAGGTGCGTTCAGCCAGCCTTCCTTCTGAGCGACGAGATTGGTGTAGTCCTTGCTCGTTGCCCAGGAGATGAACTTTTCAGCAGCTTCCATCTTCTTCGATGACGCCGGGATGGCAAGGTTCCATGCCCAGAGCCAGTTGCCGCGCTTGCCGAGGCCCTTGTCCGGGGCCAGTGCGAAGCCAACCTTGTCGGCAACCTTCGACTGCTTCGGATCGGAAACGAAGGAGGCGGCAACCGTCGCGTCGATCCACATGCCGCACTTGCCGGTCTGGAACAGCGAGAGGTTTTCGTTGAAGCCGTTGGACGAAGCGCCCGGAGGGCCGGCGTCCTTCATCAGCTTGACGTAGAAGTCGAGCGTGTCCTTCCATTCGGGCTGGTCAAATTGTGCATTCCACTGCTCGTCGAACCAGCGCGCGCCGAACGAGTTCGACATCGCCGTCAGGAATGCCATGTTCTCGCCCCAGCCCGCCTTGCCTCGAAGGCAGATGCCGTAGACTTCATGATCCTTGTCGGTGATCTTGCGGGCAGCATCGGCGATGAAATCCCAGGTCGGCGCATCCGGCATCTTGAGGCCGGCCTTCTCGAACAGGTCCTTGCGATACATGACCATCGAGCTTTCGCCGTAGAACGGTGCTGCGTAGAGCTTGCCGTCGGTGGTCAGGCCGCTGCGAATGGCCGGGAGAAGGTCATCCACATCGTAGTTCTTGTCGGCGGACAGCTTGTCGAGCGAGGCAAGCCAGCCGAGCTTGCTCCAGATCGGCACTTCATAGGTGCCGATGGTGAGCACGTCATATTGGCCTGCCTTGGTCGCGATGTCGGTCGTAACCTTCTGGCGCAATACGTTTTCTTCAAGCGTGACCCATTGCAGGTCGATGCCGGGGTTCTTGGCTTTGAAATCGTCCGTCAGCTTCTGCATACGGACCATGTCGCCGTTGTTGACAGTCGCAATCGTGAGGGTTTCGGCAGACGCCAGGCCAGCAAACATCAGAGCCGAGCAAGCGCCCAGCAGTAAAGTTTTCAATTTCATATCTTCCTCCCAGAAGACTAAAATGAGCATTCGCTTTGCTCGTGGGCAATTACTCACTCCTTGCGGCAAAATGTCAAGGCAGATTCGTTGCTGCATTGCCGAGCAAGGAGCCTATCCTTTTGTTTCCATAAGGGAAATTTTTTGCTCAGGCTTTGAGCAAAAATTCGGCCACTGCCTCGTCGGTGATCAAACCATTGATCTGGCCGCCGACAACAGCAGCCTTGATTGCCTGGAATTTACGCCGTCCCTTGGCGATTCCGATGACGCTACAGGTATCGCGTGACGGCAGGGGCGCACTGGCGACGCGTTCATTGACATCGTTCGGCATGAGCTTGCCATTGCCATCGAAAACCCATCCGCAGATCTCGCCCGCGGCGCCCCGGTCCATCAGCGCCAGCATCTCGTCCTTTTCCAAGAAGCCGTCGAGGCAGAGCGGCGCCTCGACGCCCATCTCACCGACGCCGACGAATGTCACGTCGGCCTGAGCGCTGATATCGAGCGTCGAGCGCACCAGCGCCTGCGCATGCAACAGCTCGCGCTCCTCCGCGGAAGACACCAGTACCGGCAGCGGCATCGGAAAGTGCCGCGCCTTGACGACATCGGCCATGCTGAAGATGACGTTGTAATAGGCGGCCGAACCGTCGGGGCCGATATTGCCCGTGAGCGACACAACCCGATGCTGCAGACATTCGATCGCCGGCAGTTGATCGACCGCGGCCTTCAGCGTGCGCCCCGTGCCGATCGCCAGCACGATCGGGTCGGCCCGCCGCAGCCAGCGTTCGATTTCGGCTGCACCGGCTTCGGCGATGCCGATGGTGGAGGATGTGCTGTCCGGATCGCTCGGCACGACATCGACATGCCGCAGGTTGAATTTCTTCTTGAGCGCTGCCGCATATTCCAGACAGGCGGCGATCGGATGATCCAGCCGGACCTTGATCAGCCGCTCCGCGACGGCAAGCGACACCAGCCGCTGGGCCGACTGCCGGGATATTCCCATCGCGACGGCGATTTCGTCCTGCGTCCGGCCGGCGACATAATAGAGCCAACCGGCTCGCGCCGCATCGTCAAGCCGCCCCTGGGAATCCAGCTTTCTCGCCATCGCCTTCCTTTATCGAAACAGCGCCCTTGCCGCCATCCGGATCAAGAGTGCGGGGTCACTCAGCTTCCGGCGGGATGACGCCCTTGGTCAAGGTGAAACAACCGTAGAAACGGCGCTCACCGGTCTGAATGACGCAAAAAGCATCCTTGGCACGCTCGTAGAAGGCAAAACGCTCGACCGGCGTCAGCGGCCAATGCTTGCCTTCGGCCTTGTCGATCACGGCCTGGACTTCGCGCTGCACCTGCGGCACCTCATCCGGCGCACCAACCACTTCCATGCGTGCCGCCGCGTCATCGACGAAGGTATCGAGCGGCATCAGCGACAAGATTGCCGCAACCGCATCGGCGGACGACACATTGTCGATGCGAAGCAGCTCGCCCAGAACGGTCTGGCTGGCCACCGATTCAGCGGGGAAATTCGTATCGACGACGGCGAGCATATCGCCATGCCCCATGGATTTGAGTGCGTAGAGTACATCCGCATTCAACAGCGGCGAAATTCCCTTCAGCATGACCGATATCCTCCGATAGCCTGTGGCGGCAACCGTGCCGCTTCGTTCTTCGCGCAAACAAGTAACCATCACGTTTCTGTCTGTCCATAGGTCCCGGGAACGTTTTCGATGCGTCGGCGAACCATGAACTGTGTATCCAGCCATGGCTTATTTCAGCCGTTATTGACCCGATAGGTTCGTCGGCATTAACTGAAGTACGTTCAACGGTTGAGAGGTGCAGGTGCGCATTCTTGTGGTGGAGGACGACGACACGATCGGCGGCGCGGTTCGCGACCATATCGCGGCAGGGCCTCATGCCGTGGATTTGGTCAGAAACCTGACCGATGCGGAGGAGGTTACCAGCGCCGTGCAATACGGCCTCATCCTGCTGGATCTCCAGCTTCCGGATGGCAGCGGCATCGATTTCTTGAAGCAGTTACGCCGCAGGCCGGATGAAACGCCCGTCATCATCATGACGGCACGCGATCAGATTTCGGACCGCATCGAAGGCCTGAACAGCGGCGCTGACGATTACCTCGTCAAGCCGTTCAACCTCGGCGAGCTCACGGCCCGGATCCTAGCCGTTGCCCGGCGTTATGCCGGCAGCCCGCAGCCGACCCTGCGCTTTGACGACCTCGAAATTGACCAGCCACAGCGTCGCGTCAAGCTGGCGGGCAGGGATGTGATTCTGACGGGCCGGGAATGGGCCGTGCTCGATCTGCTGATCACCCGGCCGGGCGCCATCGTCTCCAAGGATAAGATAGAGGAAGCGCTCTACGCCTTCGGCTCCGAGATCGAGAGCAACACGGTGGAGGTTTATGTCAGCCGCCTGCGCAAGAAGATTGGCAAGGACCGCATAAGGACAGCCCGCGGCGTCGGCTATTGCCTGGGCGACCGATGAGTGAGCCCAAAACCGCAAGCCGTGCCAGCATCACCCGCCGCCTGATCACTGCGCTCACCGGCACCGTCGTCGTCTTCTGGCTGATTGCGGTCGGCATCGGCGTCTATGTCGTCAATAAAGAACTCTCCGAGACCTTCGACGGCACATTGCAGGAAACCGCCGAGCGCCTGCTGCCGCTGGTACTCGACGATCTCGCCAACCGCGACCGTTCCGGCGATCCTCAGAGCCTGGAAGAGCTCAATAAGGGCCTGAACCGGGAGTATCTGACCTATCAGGTGCTCGATGGGAACGGCAAGGTCATCCTGCACTCCCATGATGCTCCTCCAATCGCCTATGACGTGCCGTTGAAGATCGGCTTCCACAATACGTCGCGATACCGGATCTATACCGAATCCTCTGCCGACGGGACGATCTTCCTGCACGTGGCCGACGCCTTCAAGAACCGCCGCGAGGCATCGCGCGAAAGCGGCGTCGCGCTGCTCTGGCCGCTGCTGGCGCTCATTCCGGCGAGCATCATCGCCATCGGCATCATCGTCGGCCGATCGCTCCGACCGATCGACCGCCTGCGCTCCGAGATCGCCACCAAGGATGGCGGCAACATGGCGCCCATCGAGAGCGAAACACTGCCGCTCGAACTGCAGCCGATCGCCCGCTCCGTCAATCTGCTGCTGGAGCGCCTGCGGCTCGCCCTTGAAGCGGAGCGGGAATTCACCGCCAACAGCGCCCATGAGCTGCGCACTCCGATTGCTGGCGCCCTTGCCCAGACGCAGCGGCTGATTGCCGAGCTGCCGCAAGGGCAATTGACGGAACGCGCCGGCCGCATCGAGACGTCGCTCTCCAATCTCGGTCGGCTGGCCGAAAAGCTGCTGCAGCTTTCCCGCGCCCAGGCCGGGATCGGCGCCGGAGACAAACCGGCCGATCTTCTCGCCGTCATCGAAACCGTCATCGGCGATTACGACCGCGATACCGGCACGGCCGGCCGCGTCCTGCTGAAGAACGAGACTTCGGGAAAACTGATCCGCAATGTCGATATCGACGCCTTTGCGATCGTCATGCGCAACCTGATCGAAAACGCTTTGATCCATGGCCCGGCCGATGACGAAGTGACGGTCAGCGTCGACGACCGCACCGTCCGGGTCATCAATCGTGCAGCCGTCCTGTCCGCCCATGAGCTTGCCGGCCTTAAGAAGCGGTTCCGGCGCGGCAAGACGAAAGCGGCGGGCTCCGGCTTGGGATTGTCGATCGTCGAGCGCATCGTCGGCCAGATTGGCGGTCATCTCGATCTGCTGTCGCCGGCGACCGGCAGGACCGATGGTTTCGAAGCTAGAATTACCTTGCCGCTTCCGGCGGCGGATTGACGACACCCCCTCTCGGGACGGATTGCCCCGCAAAAGATGATCTTGCAAAGACCGGCAAAGGGTGCGAGCAAGTGCGCCATGTTTCCAGCAGGTCGGTATCCATGATCGTTTCCTTCGACATCGGCGGCAGCGCCATCAAGGGCGGCATTGCCCGCTCCATGACCGATATCGTTCCGCTGACGCGGCGCCCGACGCCCAGGCAGGAGTTCACAGAATTCGTCGCCGCCCTGCGCGACGTGATCGCGGAGGCGGAAGGCAAGCCGGATTGCCTCTCCTTCTCCATCGCCGGCGTCGTCGATCCCGATACGCAGGCGCTGACCTGCGCCAATATTCCCTGCATTCACGGCCGGCACCTTGCCGCCGACCTCGAAGCGGAACTTGGCTATCCAGTGCTGATTGCCAACGATGCGGATTGCTTCGCCATGGCCGAAGCCATGTCGGGCGCAGGCCGCGGCCATCGCATCGTGTTCGGCGCCATTCTCGGCACAGGCGTCGGCGGCGGTCTGGTCGCAGATGGCCGGCTGGTCAACGCTGCGGGCGGCTTTGCCGGGGAATGGGGCCATGGCCCGATCATCGCCTCCTTCGCCGGCAATCCGCCGATTGCCATTCCCGCCTATCCCTGCGGCTGCGGCCAGAAGGGCTGCGTCGACACCGTCGGCGGCGCCCGCGGCATCGAACGCCTGCACAGGACGCTTCATGGCCTGGAACTCTCCAGCGAGGAGATCATCGGCCAATGGCTGAAGGGCGAAAGCCGCGCGGAACGCACGATCGACGTTATGGTGGATCTGGTCGCCTCGCCACTTGCCCTCACCGTCAACATAACCGGGGCGACCATCGTGCCGGTCGGCGGCGGCCTTTCCAACGTCGAACCGCTCCTGGCAAGGCTGGACGAGGCGGTGCGTGCCCGCATCCTGCGCAAGTTCGGCAGACCGCTTGTCGTGCCCAGCGAGTGCAAGCTGGAACCGGGGCTCATCGGTGCCGCCCTGCTGGGCCTGCAATATGCCGGAGAGCATATCCATGCTGCTTGAGGTCTGCGTCGAGGATATTGCCGGCCTCAAGGCCGCCGTCGAGGGTGGCGGCGACCGCATCGAGCTTTGCAGTGCACTCCCTCTCGGCGGGCTGACGCCAAGTGCCGGGCTGATGGCCGCAGCCGCCAAGATGCCCGTCCCCGCATATGCAATTATTCGGCCGCGCGCCGGCAACTTCGTCTACTCGGCGGATGAACGTGATATCATGAAGCGCGATATCGACGCGACGCGCGCCGCCGGGCTGTCGGGTGTCGTGCTCGGTGCCTCCCTGCCGGATGGGCGGCTCGATGTTGACACGCTCACGGCTCTCGCTGCCCATGCGGAAGGCCTCGGCAAGACGCTGCACCGCACCTTCGATCTGGTACCCGACATCGAGGAAGCCGTCGATGCCGCGGTCTCCCTCGGCTTCGAGCGCATCCTGACATCCGGCGGCGCAAAGACCGCGGCGGAAGGGCTTGATATGCTCGAACAGGCGATTGCGGCCGCCGCCGGCCGCATCTCCATCATGCCCGGTTCCGGCGTGACGCTTGCGACGGTCGGCCACCTATGGCCGCGCCTGCAGATCAGTGAGATCCATGCCTCCTGCTCGGCAACCGTCTTCGAGACGGATGCGCGAGTCATCGCCCTCGGCTTCTCGGCGCCATCGGCCCGCCGCACGGATGCCGCCACCGTCAGGGCGCTGAAGGCATATTTCGCCTAAAGCTGACTGCATAGGACGGCAGCGGCTCTGCAGCAGGAGCCCCAAAGGCGGAAAGCCCGGAACACGAGAACCGGCCGCGCAAGATCGCGATCCGCTTTGAGCAACATCATGAATTGACAAAAGAAACATTAGAATGATCAATCGTTCATAAACGCATATGCTGTAGTCATGAACATGGCTGCGCAACATATAGTTATTGCAGCAAGGTAAGTTTCCTCGGGAGTAGCTGTGATCTGAATCATGTCGGTGGCGCCACCTCGCAAGAAAAGCAGGGCTGTCTTTTGGATTGCCGCCGTTGTCATCGGTTCGATCATCCTGGCAACTGCGCTCCTGGCTAACGATATGCATAATCTGCGGGCGCTGGATGATCGCTATCATCTCGATCTGTTTCCGAAACCGGAAGAACACGCAGCCGCACCGACCGCGCCCGTCCAGGAACAGCAGCCATCCCATGCAGTCACGCCTCAGGCGGCGGCACCGAAAGCATCAGCCCCGGCAGCACGAAACGTCCGGGTCAAGCCGGCGACGATTGCCGCCAAGACATCCGTCAAGAAAAGGTCCCATCTGCTGGACGAGCCCGTCGACGCGCTGCTGAGCGCCTTCGTGCGCAGCTGGCGGATATCGGGTCAGATGCTTTGCGCCGATCTCCGGAAGTTCGGCCTGTCCGTGGGCGAATGGCGGCAAAGCGAGCTGGGCGCCGGTACTTCGGAGTGCAGCTATGCCATCCAGAAGGGCACCTATGGCGATCCCAAGGCTGCATCCTTCTTTATCATCGCCCGAGGCAAACCATCAGGCGAAATCGATGCCATCCGCATCAAGGTCATCATGCCCGACAATGACGACGGCAAGGCCATTGCCGGCACCTTCGTCGACACTGTCGTCCTATTGCTGAACGAGACCCGCTGGCTGGACTTTCAGGCCGCGCTCGAGGCGATCGGCAAGCTGCAGGACGTGACGCTGCAAGCCTTCGGCGCCAAGCTTGCCTTTTTCAAGGAATTCCAGAGCAACAACAATTTCAACCTGCAGCTGGAATTGCGGAGAACATCGCCCGAGCAGCTGCGAACATCGATCGTCTTCGACAAGGCACGCTGGACATTGCCCTCTCCCCCATCGACCGACTGACCATATGGACTCCCGCCGATTTGAAAAGCCGGGTTCCTGTTGCGCTGCGCCATGGATGGTGTTCATATAGGCAGCGATTCCGAAGGTCGGCGGAACACCGGCCATCAGCATCATGTTTCCCGAGAGCACAACGCGGTTTCCGAAGGGATTCATGCAAATCGTCAAACGCGCCGGTCCGTCGGCCGGGCGTTGGAAAGCCGTTTCATTTCATGGATTCGATAGATCCCAATCCGCAGGGTCAGGCTTTTGCGGTCGAACGCAATCCCCGCCTGCGCTACATCATCCCCGCTGTGGTCGCAGTCGCCTTCCTGATGGAGCAGTTGGATTCGACCATTCTGATTACCGCCGTTCCCGATATCGCCAAGAGCCTCGATACGACACCGCTTCGCATGAATCTGGCTGTCACGACCTATATCCTGACGCTTGCCATGTTCATTCCGGTGAGCGGATGGTTTGCGGATCGCTTCGGCGCCCGGCGCATCTTCACGCTTTCCCTCTTCATCTTCACCATCGGTTCGATCCTCTGCGGACTGGCAACCAGCCTGCCGATGCTCATCGCCACGCGCGCGCTGCAGGGCTTCGGCGGCGCGATGATGACGCCGGTCGGGCGCCTCATCCTCATCCGCAGTTTTCCGCGCAGCCAGCTCGTGACTGCCATGACCTACATGACACTGCCCGCCGTCATGGGGCCTGTGATCGGGCCGGTACTTGGCGGCTTTCTGACAACCTATCTGTCCTGGCGCTGGATCTTCTGGGTAAACCTGCCCTTCGGACTGATCGGCATGGCCATGGCACTGCGCTATGTCGAGGATACAGAGCGCGGCGCGCCGATCAAATTCGATTTTCCCGGCTTCGTCATGGTCGGCCTCGGCTGCGTGCTGCTGCAATACGGCATCGAGAATATCGGCCGCCCGGCCATCCCCGTCTGGGCCATTGTCCTCACGCTTGCCGCCGCAGGTCTGCTGCTGGTGGGCTTCATCCGCTATGCGAAAAGCGTGGAGTCGCCAGCCGTGGATCTCACCCTCTTCAGGCTGCGCACCTTCCGCATCGGCACGCTTGCCGGTGGTATCTGTCGCGTCGGGTTGAACGGTGTGCCCTTCCTGCTGCCGCTGATGCTGCAGGTCGGCTTCGGCTTGAGTCCGATCGTATCGGGCACGCTGACCTTCGTCAGCGCCCTGAGCGCGCTGGCCGTACGGCCGGTCTCGGCAAAGCTGCTGAAGCTCTATGGGTTCGATCGCATGCTGACCTGGAGCGCCGTGTTCGGCGCCGCCGTGGTCGCGGGCTTTGCATTGATCACGCCCGATACGCCGCACTGGTTCATCATCGTCTACGTCTTCATCTTCGGGCTGGCGCGGGCCGGACAGTTCATGACGTCAAACACCCTGTCCTATTCCGATACCCCCGCGGCACAGCTCAGCCGCGCGACCAGCTTGGGCGGTGTGCTGCAGCAATTGAGCGTCAGCTTCGGCGTCTCCGTCGCCGCCATGCTTCTGGGGCTGGTGACTTTGGACGGCTCGCCGCTCACGCCGGACAAGTTCCATCTGGCCTTCCTGCTGATGGCGGTCATACCGCTGCTCGGCATACCCGGCTTCCTGAAACTGCAGCCCGAGGATGGCGTGCAGGTGAGCGGCCATCAACGCCAGCCGAAAACCAGCCGTAGTCGGGGCTAAGCCGCAAGTGCCGAAGCACGCGGATGAACGAGATGATCGCGAAGTACTGCGCCGGAGCGGTCGACTTCCTGCATCAGCACGTCATAGCTCCACAGATCGGCCAGATGCTGCAAGACGCGCTTTGCATCCATGTCGTCAAGCATCGCGCCGTTCAGCACCGTATGTTTGAGCAGCAGCCGCCTGTCGCCGGCAAGATCGACATCGACGATTTCGATATGGGGATCGATCCAGCCGACGTCATATTGCCGCGACAGCTCGCGGCGTATACGCCGATAGCCGCGCTCGTCATGAATGGCTGCAACCCTCAGCCCCTCTTCTTCCTCCGGATCATCCGTCAGCTGGAACATGCGCATCTTGCGCATCAGGTGCGGACTGAGGAACTGCGCAACAAAACTCTCGTCGCGATAATTGGCCCAAAGATCGCGCAGCACCGCCATGGCATCGCCGGTGCCGGCGATCTCCGGGAACCACTGGCGATCCTCCTCCTCCGGTTTCGTCACGATGCGCTCGATATCCTGCATCATGGCAAAGCCGATCGCGTAAGGATTGAGGCCGGAATAGCGGGGATCGTTGAAGGTCGGCTGGAAAACCACGTTGGTATGCGATTTCAAAAATTCCAGAAAATCGCCGTCGCCGATGCCGCCGAGCTCGTGCAGCCGCGTCATGATGCGATAGTGCACATAGGTCGCCGTGCCCTCGTTCATCACCTTGGTCTGGCTCTGCGGATAGAAATATTGCGCGACATGGCGCACGATGCGGATGATCTCACGCTGCCAGGGTTTCAGCCGCGGCGCCATCTTTTCCAGGAAATAGAGGATGTTCTCCTGCGGCAAACCGGCCAGCGCACGCCGGCGCTCCAGATCGAGGTCGTGGGTCTTCTTGCCAGGCCCGCTCGGAACCGTGCGCCAAAGATCGTTGAAAATCTTCTCGTCATATTCGCGCCGCTCGCGCTCGCGCTTCTCCTCGTCGCGCAGGTCCGGCGTCTTCTTGCCGGCATAGCGATGAACCCCATGCGACATCAGCGCATGGGCGGCATCCAGCGTGCGCTCGACGGCGGCGTGGCCATAGCGCTCCTCGCAGCGCGCGATGTAGCTCTTGGCGAAATTGAGATAGTCGAGAATGCCTTCGGCATCGGTCCAGAGCTTGAAGAGATAATTGTTCTTGAAGAAGTGATTGTGGCCGAAGGCGGCATGCGCGATGACGAGCGCCTGCATCGTCGCCGTATTCTCCTCCATGAGATAGGAGATGCAGGGCGAGCTGTTGATGACGATCTCATAGGCAAGGCCGCGCAGACCCTTGCGGTAAAAGGCCTCATGATGGGCGAAGTGCTTGCCGAAGGACCAGTGTTTGTAGAACAGCGGCATGCCGATCGAGGAATAGACGTCGAGCATCTGCTCGGCGGTGATGATCTCGATCTGGTTGGGATAGACATCGAGACCGAGGTCGTCGACAGCGATCTTTTCGCAGGCATCGTGAATTCGCTGGATGGTGGCGAAATCCCAGTCCGCGCCTTCGAAAAGCCGCTCCATCGATGCCTTCTTTGCCATCATCCGCTCCTTGTTTCCGCCGTCCGACGCTGGAAGAGATCGTGGAAGACCGGATAGATCTGGCTGCGATCGCTGACACGCCGCATGGAAAGCACCGGCCAGGCTGCCTGCATCCGCTCATAAAGCGACCAGATCGCCGAGCCCGACGATATCGCGACGCTGCGCGATTCCCCCACTTCGAGATAGGCAAAATATTGGCAGACGGGCAGGATCTCGCTCGTCATCAGAGCCGCCGTCGTCGCATTGTCGGAATAGGCATTGTCGCCGTCCGATGCCTGCGCCGCGTAGATGTTCCAGTCGGACGCCGGAAAGCGGTCACGCACGATCTGCCGCATCGCCTCGAGCGCACTCGAAACCTGGGTGCCGCCGGTCGCTGGGCTGCGGAAGAAGGTCTCCTCGTCCACCTCCTCAGCGACATCCGTGTGGCGGATGAACACGATCTCGACGCGGCGATACTGCCGGGTCAGAAAGATATAAAGCAGCATGTAGAAGCGCTTGGCGAGATCCTTCATATGCTCGGTCATCGAACCCGAGACATCCATCAGGCAGAACATGACGGCCTGCGCCACCGGTTTCGGCTCGTTCTCGAAGCGGCGATAGCGGATGTCGATCGGGTCGATATAGGGAATGCGCCGGACCTTCGATTCCAGCCTCTTGATCTCTTCTTCGAGCTGTGCGCGGCGCTTCTCGTCCGTGCACTCCTCGGCCTCCTCGATGAGCTTTTCGACCGTTTCCGGTTTCGGGCGGTGAAGCGCGACACGGCGCATCATGGCAAGGCGCATCGTGCGGTTGATGGCGAGGTTGGCGGGCGATCCCGTCACCGAATAGCCCGAGCGCACCGGGTTGATCTGATCCGCCGACATCAGGCGGCGCTTGGCAAGATCGGGCAATTCGAGATCGTCGAGGAAGAGATCGAGGAACTCGTCCCGCGTCAGAATGAAGCGGAAGGCATCCTCGCCGGAGCCGTCGCCACCTGCGCGGCCCTTGCCGCCGCCGCCTTCGGGCCGCGGCAGGATATCGCCTTCGATGAAGTCCTTGTTACCGGGAAGAATGTGTTCCTTCAGGCCCTCTGGGCCACGATGGAACCGAGGTTCCTCGGTTCCATCCAGGGGAATGCTGACTTCGCCACCCTTCAGAATGTCCTGAATGTCGCGATTTTGAGAGGATTCATAGACCGCTCTCTGCACCAGCGCTTTTGCTCTTCGCAAAAACCGTTGACGATTTTCCAGACTTTTTCCGCCTGGGTTCAGGCGCCTGTCAACAATGTGCATTCCTTCTTCCTTGGTGGCTCATCCAGCCTGTTTCACACGCATGTACCATTCCACAAGCCGCCGGACCTGACGCTCGGTGTAGCCCCGCGCCATCATCCGTTCGACGAATTCGCCATGTTTCTTCTCCGTCTCCCCGTCCTTCTTGGAACCGAACGAGATGACGGGCAGAAGGTCCTCGACCTGGGAGAACATCCGCTTTTCGATGACTTCGCGGATCTTCTCATAGCTGGTCCAGGACGGATTCTTGCCGCCATGGCTCGCTCGTGCCCTCAGGCAGAATTTGACGATCTCGTTGCGGAAATCCTTCGGATTGGCGATACCGGCCGGCTTTTCGATCTTGGTGAGCTCCTGGTTCAGAAGCTCGCGGTCGAGAAGCTGGCCCGTATCGGGATCCTTGAAGTCCACATCCTCGATCCAGGCGTCGGCATAGTCGACGTAGCGATCGAAGAGGTTCTGGCCGTAATCCGCATAGGATTCCAGATAGGCCTTCTGGATCTCGTTGCCGATGAACTCCGCATAGCGCGGTGCCAATTCACTCTTGATAAACTCGATATAGAGCTTTTCGGTTTCAAGCGGCAGCTGTTCCCGGCGGATTGCCTGCTCCAGCATGTACATCAGATGCACCGGATCGGCGCCGACCTCGGTCGTATCGTAGTTGAAGGTCGCCGCCAGCACCTTGAAGGCAAAACGGGTGGAAGCCCCGTCCATGCCCTCGTCGACACCGGCCGCGTCGCGATATTCCTGCACGCTGCGGGCTCTCGGATCGGTCTCCTTCAGGCTCTCGCCATCATAGACCCGAAGCTTGGAAAAAGCGGTCGAGTTCTCATGCTTGGAAAGCCGCGTCAGAACCGTGAAGCGGGCGAGTGTCTCCAGGGTCGACGGCGCGCAGGGCGCGTCGCTGAGCTCGGATTCCTCGATGAGCTTCTCATAGATCTTCTGCTCTTCGGTGACCCTGAGGCAATAAGGCACTTTCACCACGCAGATGCGGTCGATGAATGCCTCATTGTTCTTATTGGCCTTGAAGGTCTGCCATTCCGACTCGTTTGAATGCGCCAGAATGATGCCGGAGAATGGTATGGCACCGATATTTTCCGTACCGATGTAATTGCCTTCCTGCGTCGCCGTCAGCAGGGGATGCAGCATCTTGATCGGCGCCTTGAACATTTCGACAAATTCGAGAATGCCCTGATTGGCGCGGTTCAATGCACCGGAATAGCTATAGGCGTCCGGATCGTTCTGCGCGAGACTTTCGAGCTTGCGGATATCCACCTTGCCGACCAGCGAGGAGATGTCCTGGTTGTTTTCGTCGCCCGGCTCCGTCTTGGCGACGGCGATTTGCCGCAGCCTTGAGGGCTGCATCCGGACGACGCGGAAGCGGGAAATATCGCCTTCGAACTCTTCCAGCCGCTTCAGGCACCAGGGGCTCATCAGGCCGGTCAGACGGCGGCGCGGAATGCCGTAGCGCTCCTCGATCATTGGCCCCATAGTGACGGGATCGAACAGGCTGAGCGGACTTTCGAAGACCGGGCTCAGCTCGTTTCCGGCCTTGAGGACATAGATAGGATGGACTTCCATCAGGGATTTCAGCCGCTCGGCGAGCGATGACTTGCCGCCGCCGACGGGCCCGAGCAGATAGAGGATCTGCTTCCGCTCCTCCAGACCTTGAGCCGCATGGCGGAAGAAGGCGACGATGCGTTCGATCGTCTCTTCCATGCCGAAAAAGCCGGAAAAAGCCGGATAAGTCCGGATGGTCCGGTTCATGAAGATACGTCCAAGCCTTGTATCTTTGGCCGTATCGATCAGCAGTGGTTCGCCCATCGCTGCCAGCAGCCGCTCCGCTGCATTTGCATACATGAGCGGATCGTCCCGGCACGCTTCCAGGTATTCTGAGAATGACATCTCGACTTCGCGCCGTGCTTCAAAAGTACGGGCGAACGTGTTGAACAGAACATCGTTGTTTAACATGGCGCCTCGGTAGCTTGCTATTGCAATTAACGCCGGCTTTTACGAGATCACTTGATCCCGCTGTATCTAAAGTGCGGTATGACTCGCTTCGAATCAATAGGTGATCTGTCAATAATTCGTACGCTTGATTCCAAATGTCATCAATATCTTGATGGGGTCATGCACCGAATTAATGAAACGCAACCACAGGATTGTTGTTGCCACACAACGCACCCACTGGTTATGCAACCTCCGTCAGCCTATGGCCGCGTATTCCTGCGAATACACGATCGCAGCGATGAACTGATCGAAGCCAGCGTCAAGCTTCATTGTCCGTATGATTGGGGAGAAAAGATGGTGCCCAGAGCCGGAATCGAACCAGCGACACGCGGATTTTCAATCCGCTGCTCTACCAACTGAGCTATCTGGGCATCCGTGCTTCACGTCCAAGAAGGAGCCTTAGAAGGCACCGGGCGGTTGGTTCGCCCCAGAAGCGAGCGGGGTTATAGCATCTTGTTCGGCCATGTCCAGCCGCAAATGACTCTTTTTTGACAGGAAATGGAATTTTGCCAATTCCCGAACAAAAAGAAGGGGTTCGCAACACCGAACCTCTTTGGAAATCCGTATTCAGTCCTGATCGGAGCCGTCGGCCTTCGTCTCGTCCTCGCTGACGGGAATGGCATAGGAGCCGTTGAGCCACCGGGAAAGATCGACGGATCGGCAGCGATCCGAGCAGAAGGGGTAATGTTCACGCAGCGAAGGACGGCCGCATTCCGGACAGGGACGCGTCTTTCGCAGCGGTTCGACCTTCGAACCGACCTTGATCTCTTCAGCTTTCGTCATGACAACTATCCTTCCTGCCATCCGGCGTGGACATCGAAGCCCTCGCCTACCAGCAGCAGCATGGTTTCATAAAGCGGCAATCCGACGACATTGGTGTAGGAACCGACAAGTTTCTGCACGAAGGAACCGGCAAGCCCCTGAATGCCATAGGCTCCCGCCTTGCCCCGCCACTGGCCGGAGGCAAGATACATATCGATATCCCGGCGGGAGAGACGCTTGAAGCGAACCTTGGTTTCCACGACCTTCTGGCGAGCCTTGCGGTCCGGCGTGATCAGGCAGATGCCGGTATAGACGACATGGCCGCGGCCGGAAAGCAGATGCAGGGCCGCAGCCGCCTCGTCGACGAATTCCGCCTTCGGCAGGATGCGCCGTCCGACGGCGACCACCGTATCGGCGGAAAGAATATAGCTCCCCTGCCAGGCGGCGTCGCTCTTGATGGCCGCAAAGGCGGCATCGCCCTTCTCAGCCGAAAGACGCCGCGCCAGCGAGCGCGGATGCTCCGACTTCTTCGGCGTCTCATCGATATCCATGGGCATGAGGCGCGCGGGCTCTATGCCTGACTGATGCAGGAGCTCGACGCGACGCGGCGATCCGGAGGCCAGTATCAGCTTATGTTTCAACGCCATCAGATCTCGACCTGTCATGCGGGAATGAGAGCCGGTTCTGGAGCATGATGCCGAAAAGTGTCAGAGGTTTTCGGACGACATCATGCTCTGATCTATGCTTCCAGAACGGCGGACTATTTGAAACGATAGGTGATGCGGCCCTTGGTCAGGTCGTAAGGGGTCATTTCCACCAGCACCTTATCGCCGGCCAGAACGCGGATGCGGTTCTTGCGCATGCGGCCGGCGGTGTGGGCGATGATCTCGTGCTCGTTTTCCAGCTTCACGCGAAAGGTCGCGTTCGGCAGGAGTTCGGTGACGACACCGGGAAATTCGAGGACTTCTTCTTTCGGCATTAAAGCTTCTTTTCCTGTCGGTTGGGGCGGCGCCCATGCCAAAAAGCGGGGGTCGCCGGAAATTTGCGCGGAAACTACACAATCGCCGCGGTTTTGTGAACCTCGTTGATAAGGGTTTCTGCATTAGTTTCATTCGCAGCTCTATAGCGAGCCGCGATGTTCCACCAGCCTGCTCTCGATCAGGCCGAGAAGATAGTCCCTCACGCCGCGATAGGCATCCAGAATTTGCTCGCGCGTTCCGTCCGTCGCGGATGGGTCTATCGTCGGCCAATAGATGACGTCGACGGCATTGGCGCGCGTCAGTTCCAGCGCGGCATGATGCGCCTCGGGAGAGAGCGTGATGATGACATCGAAGAAATCATCCTCCAGCTCCTCCATGGTCTGCGGCTGGCGGCGGCCGAGCGAAAGCCCGATCTCGGAAAGCACGATATCGACGAAGGGATTGCGCTCGCCGGCCCGCACCCCCGCCGAGGCGATATAAGTGCCCTGCGGCAGCATCTGCCGGGCGATCGCCTCGGCCATGGGCGAGCGGATGGCATTGAGGCCGCACATGAAGAGGATGGCGCCGGGGGATTTGCCCCCGGGCGATCCGCCATTGTGCTCGATCGCCTGCGGCTCGTCCATAGCAGTCACCCGCGCCAGTAGAGCACGCAGACGAGCGTAAAGAGCCGGCGCGCCGTATCGAAATCCACGCTGATCTTGCCGTTCAGCCGGTCCATCAGCGTCTGCGAGCCTTCGTTGTGAATACCGCGCCGCCCCATGTCGATCGCCTCGATGCGGCTTGGCGTGGCCGAGCGGATCGCCTCGTAATAGCTTTCGCAGATCATGAAATAATCCTTCACGATGCGGCGAAACGGCGTCAGCGACAAGATATGGGTAGCGACAACACCGCCGTCTTCCATGCGGATATCGAAAACCAGCTTCTGATCGACCAGCGAAAGATTGAGCAGATAGGGGCCGCCCTCATGCCCGACGGGAGTGAAGCTGTTTTCCTCGATGAGGTCGAAAATGGCGACGGCGCGCTCATGCTCGACATCGGGCGTCGAGCGGCCGATCGTGTCGTCCAGGACCACATCGCTCAGCCGGAAGACGCCCTTGGCCATGCCTTACCCCTCGAGATTGAGGCGGATCGCAACCGACCGCGCATGGGCATCCAGCCCCTCGGAATTGGCAAGCGCGATCGCCGCCGGCCCGAGTGCGCGAAGCTGCTCCGGCCCAACCCGCAGGATCGACGTGCGCTTGACGAAATCGAGTACCGAGAGCCCGGAGGAGAAGCGCGCGGAGCGAGCCGTCGGCAGCACGTGGTTCGAGCCGCCGACATAGTCGCCGATCACCTCCGGCGTATGACGGCCGACGAAGATCGCGCCCGCATTGCGAACACCGGCCAAGAGCGGCTCAGGATCGTCGACCGCCAGCTCCAGATGCTCGGCCGCGATGCGGTTGGCAAGCGGTACCGCCTGCTTCAGATCGGAGACCAGGATGACGGCGCCGAAATCGCGCCAGCTGGTTGCCGCCGTCTGCGAGCGGCTGAGCTGCTTCAACTGCCGCTCGACCGCCGCTTCCACCGCCCGGCCGAATTCGGCATCGTCGGTAATGAGGATTGATTGCGCGCTTTCATCGTGCTCGGCCTGCGCCAGAAGATCGGCGGCGATCCAGTCGGGATCGTTATTCTTGTCGGCGATGACGAGCACTTCGGACGGGCCCGCGATCATGTCGATGCCGACGGTGCCGAACACCTGGCGCTTGGCGGCCGCCACATAGGCATTGCCGGGGCCGGTGATCTTGTAGACCGGCTTGATCGTCTCGGTGCCATAGGCGAGCGCTGCAATCGCCTGCGCGCCGCCAATGCGGTAGATCTCCTCAACGCCGGCCATACGGGCGGCAGCAAGCACGGCCGGATTGACGGCGCCGCCTGAGGCCGGCACGACGATGACGACGCGCTCGACGCCGGCGACCTTGGCCGGCACGGCGTTCATCAGCACCGAACTCGGATAGCTCGCCGTGCCGCCCGGCACATAGAGGCCGACAGCTTCGATCGCCGTCCATCGTGACCCCAGACCGACGCCGAGATCGTCTTCATAAATATCGTCCTTCGGCAGCTGCCGGCGGTGATGCGATTCGATACGGGTGGCGGCGACCTTCAACGCGCCAAGCACTTCGGCCGGAACAGCGGCAATCGCCGCATCGATCTCGGCTTCGCTGACGCGCATCGGCGTTACGGCGAAATCGACGCCGTCGAATTTTTTGGAATAGTCCGCAAGGGCGGCGTCGCCGCGCGACCGCACATCGTCGATGATGCCGCGCACCACCGCATTCACATCCTCGGACACTTCCCGCTTGGTCGTCAGGAATGCGGCGAACTGCTGCTCGAACCCTTCCGACGCCTGATCCAGCCAGATAGCCAAACTGATAATCCTTCCATCGAGGCCGCCTTCAGCAGCCGCATTCAACCGTTCTGAGCCTATCAACCCGCATCCGGATGTCGAGGCTTGTGGGCCGTTTCCCACGCGCCGCCGATATCCGCAAGCTGCGCCTCGATGCATTCGACATCGAGCGCGATCGTGGCATTGGCGGCAAGGGCAAGCTCGATCGTGCCGTCAGGCCCCTCGCCCTTCTGCTCGAAGCGGATCGCGAGCAGCGACAACACCTCGTCGCGCTTGCGCCGGTCGATGCCAGTGGACCGCACGGCCTTGACGCGCTTGAACACCAGCGCCGAACGATGGCGTTCATAAGGCTTGTTGCGCCGATCCGACTGCTCCCAGACGAAACGATTGGCTGCGAGCGAAAACTGCTCCTGCTTCGGCGCAAAGGACATGTCGCCGACCTTGAAGACGCTATCCTGCATATAGGCAGAGATGACATCCAGGTCCTCGGTGTCGAGTGCCATTAGCTTGAGATCGCTCATTCGTCCTTCATCTCCGATCGCGCCGGTCAAACGGCCGGCAAATGCCATTGCCGAGATTTCCCTGTGCGAGATTTCCCTATGATGGACATAAAATGGGAGCGCAAAAGACGCAACCGAAGAAAGCGGGCTTGCCCGCTCTCTTCGCGCCGACGGGTGGAAAAGGACACGTCGCGCAAAACTTTGTCGCGACTTTGCGACAGAGACAGGCCTTAGTCGCTGATGCGCTCGATCACTGCGCCGCAGCGCGTCAGCTTGTCTTCCAGCCGCTCGAAACCGCGATCCAGGTGATAGATGCGCGACACCACCGTCTCGCCTTCGGCGGCAAGACCGGCGATGACGAGCGAGACGGAGGCACGAAGGTCGGTCGCCATCACGGGGGCGCCCTTCAGCTTCTGCACGCCCTCGATGCGCGCGGTCTGGCCTGCCAGCGAGATCTTGGCGCCGAGGCGGGCAAGCTCCTGCACATGCATGAAGCGGTTTTCGAAGATGGTCTCGGTGATGTGCGAAATGCCGCCGGAGCGGGTCATCAGCGCCATGAACTGCGCCTGCAGGTCAGTCGGAAAGCCGGGGAACGGATCGGTGGTGACGTCGACCGGCTGGATGCCGCCGCCATTGCGCATGACTCGGATGCCGTTATTGGTGGGCGAAACCGTGGCGCCGGCGCGGCGCAGGCTTTCGAGCGCGGTGTCGAGCAGCGCCACATCGGTGTTTTCGAGCGTGACATCGCCGCCGGCCATGGCGACGGCCATGGCATAGGTGCCGGTCTCGATCCGGTCGGGCAGCACGCGGTGGCGGGCGCCGGAGAGCGAGGTGACGCCTTCGATGGTGATCGTGCTGGTGCCGGCGCCGGAGATCTTGGCACCCATGGCGATCAGGCAGTTGGCGAGATCGACGATCTCCGGCTCGCGAGCCGCATTGCCGATGATCGTAGTGCCGCGGGCAAGCGTGGCGGCCATCATCAGCACATGCGTCGCGCCGACGGAAACCTTCGGGAAGTCATAGCGGGCGCCGATGAGGCCGCCCTTCGGCGCGGTGGCGTTGATATAGCCGCCGTCGATTTCCATAGTGGCGCCGAGCGCCTGCAGGCCCTCGATGAAGAGATCGACCGGACGCGTGCCGATGGCGCAGCCGCCGGGCAGCGAGACGCGCGCCTGGCCCTCGCGGGCGAGCAGCGGCCCGATGACCCAGAAGCTCGCGCGCATCTTGGCGACGAGCTCATAAGGCGCGGTCGTATCGACGATGGTGCGGCAGGTGAAATGGATTGTGCGGGAATAGCCGTCTTCCTGGCGCTCGCGCCGGCCGTTGACGGCGACATCGACGCCGTGATTGCCGAGGATGCGCATCAGAAGCTCGACATCGGCGAGATGCGGCACGTTTTCGAGGGTCAGTGTATCGCTTGTCAGAAGCGAGGCGATCATCAGCGGCAGGGCGGCATTCTTGGCGCCGGAGATCGGAATGATACCGTTGAGCTCATTGCCGCCGACAATCCTGATACGATCCATATAAGCAATACGGGCGAGGCCCGCCTTTCCTGATAGTCCCGGGCGCCTTGAGTGCCGGCGCCAGGTTTCGTGCACCTTGGTAAAAGGCGCTCTTTAGACGAAATAGATTAACGCATCAATTCGTTTGATGATGGGCGACATCAATCATTGCGATTCGTCCCTTTTTGCGGCGGTTTCAGCACTATTCACAGGCTTTGCCGCCGGCAGCCCATCCGTCTCGTCGGCCTGCCCGGCACGCCGCGCCCGCACCTGCTGCTTGCGGCGGGACAGGTTCTCCCGCAGCTTCTGCGCGGCACGCTCGCGCCGCCGATCCGCTTCCGTGACCTGCTTGCCGCCCACGGGCGCACCCGCTTCATCGCCAAACCCGTCACCTGCCCCACCGGGCGCCGAACCGCCCCGCAAAGCCCGCCCACCATCGATTTTCGTCTTGTCCGCAGCCATGATTTTCCCATAGCGGAAAACGCCTGCCTTCAAAAGACCGACACATTTTTTCCAGCTATCTTTCAAAGAACTTGCAATTTGCGGCTTGCACTCCGCCCCGACCTATGGCAATAGCCGCCTCGCCCAATACGGCGCACTTAAGTGGCGCCACGGAATGCTGCTATAGCTCAGGGGTAGAGCACTCCCTTGGTAAGGGAGAGGCCGAGAGTTCAAATCTCTCTAGCAGCACCAGTTTTCCCCCTGAAAATGCTGAACATTCTGGTTCTCAAGGGTTCCGTAACCGCTCACGGGTACACGCATAGTTTTGAGAATGGCCCAGCCGAGCAAAGATGCACAGACCGCGGTCTAAGAATATCTGCGTAATTTTGACCCGATAAAGCCCACTAATATTCCTCGGTGTCAAATCCTCGGATAAGCTTCCACATTAGACGGATTTCGGCATTGTCTCCCCGTCGGACTTGTAGTCGTTTTGCAACCGTGCTCCGCGAGGTCCGTATGTTCTTCGTATCGTCGTAAAACACGACGTTCCTGTCCGCCATGGGCTTAAAAAAGGGAGTTGAACTGCCCCCAATTTCGACCGGACACTCGGCATAAGCAGAAAGGCTCAAGCACAGGCTTGAGGACATGTGTGGACGCCTCCGGGTGCGCAAGAAGAATCTTCGTGTGATGGCGTCGAAGTTTGGTGCGGACATGTGTTCGGCTTCTTTTGCGGCGAAGCACCGCCGCCAGCCAGTATGGATTACGCGAGCTCGATCCACTTCAGGCTTACGTGCTGCCAGCACTTATCCTCAATCTGGTTCTCCGAGCCCCGTTCAAACTCTTCGGCCATGCGATCCTGAGACCTTCATTGCTGCACGGGTATTCATTAGGCTGGCTGCATATAGGATCCTCCGTGCTTTAGAATTGCCCAGACGACGCGAGCCATCTTGTTCGCTAGCGCTACGATCGCCAGCATCGGTGGCTTTCTGTGCAGAATGCTGGCGAGCCAAGCGCTTGGATTGATCTTCCCACGCCTCACCCAAGAGACGACGGCACTGGCGCCCATGATCAGCAGACGTCTGAGCGTCCGTTCGCCCATTTTGGATATTCGTCCGAACCGCTGCTTTCCTCCGGTGGATCGCTCAAGCGGGGTCAAGCCAACCCATGCCGCGAAGTCACGTCCCTTCCGGAAGGTCGCTGGATCGGGAGCAAGGGCCGCAATTGCTGCCGCTGTCACCGGGCCAATCCCCGGCACAGAAGTCAACCGACGCGTATCTAGGTCCTCACGCGCCCGCTTTCGGATTTCCTTGTCGAAGTCTATTAGCTGAGCTTCACACGATGAGAGATGCTGCCACAACGAACGCAGGATGCTTTGAGCTGCGGGCGGCAGATCATCATCATTCTCGATCACCTCCAGCATCTTTGCAGAAGCGGCTGCACCCTGCGGGAAGATGTAACCAAATTCTGCCAGATGGCTTCGTATCGCATTGAGAAGCTGGGTCTTCTGGCGCACCACCAGATCTCGTGCGCGAAAGATAACACTCGCGGCCTGCGATGCCTCACTCTTTACACGAACGAAGCGCATGTCCGGCCGCTGCGCCGCCTCCGCGATTGCCTCGGCGTCAGCAGCATCGTTCTTCTGCCTCTTCACGAATGGCCTGACGTAATCCGGAGGTATCAGAAGCACTTCATGGCCTAGCTCTTCCAGCTGCCGCCCCCAATAATGTGCTGTGCCACAAGCCTCCATCGCTATCCTGCAGGAGGGAACTGACATCAACAGCGTGGTGAGTTGCGGTCGCCGGACCTGTCGACGGAAAACGACACGTCCGTCTGCAGCTACGGCGTGCAGCTGGAAAACATGCTTGGCGACATCCAAGCCGATGAGAACTATCTGTGTCATAGGGTCAACCTCCTGGTGCTGGACATCCTCGATATTGCCACAACGGTGGCGAAGGAGGCGTCCACTCCATCAGGCTTATGTCTAACGAGTATCGACACGTTGAATTGCTGACGGGTGATGTTCGCCGCAGGCGGTGGACAACCGAGCAGAAACTGACAATCATTGAGCAGAGTTTCGAGCCAGGCGAGACGGTATCTTCCACCGCTCGCCGCCATGGCGTTGCGCCCAATCTGCTTTACCGGTGGCGCAGGCTCTTGAGTGAGGGAGGTGCTGCAGCCGTGGATTCTGACGAGCCGGTTGTTGGCAATTCGGAAGTGAAGAAGCTGGAGGACCGCGTCCGCGAGCTGGAGCGCATGCTCGGCCGCAAAACGATGGAGGTCGAAATCCTCCGCGAAGCCCTTTCCAAAGCGGACTCAAAAAAACGGATATCGCGGCCGATCTTGTTGCCGAAGGACGGTTCCCGATGAAGACCGTCGCAGACACGCTTGGCGTTTCCCGTTCAAACCTCATCGAACGGTTAAAAGGCAGATCGACGCCGCGCGGGCCCTATCACAAGGCCGAGGATGCAGAGCTTCTGCCCGCCATTCGCAGGCTGGTGGATCAAAGGCCAACCTATGGCTATCGGCGGATCGCCGCGCTCCTCAATCGCGAAAGGCGAGCCGCCGATCAGCCTGTCGTCAACGCCAAGCGGGTTCATCGCATCATGGGCAACCACGCAATGTTGCTGGAGAAGCATACGGCCGTTCGCAAGGGCCGCATCCATGACGGCAAGGTCATGGTCATGCGCTCGAACCTGCGCTGGTGCTCCGACGGTTTGGAGTTCACCTGCTGGAATGGCGAAGTCGTTCGTCTCGCCTTCATCATCGACGCCTTCGACCGCGAAATCATCGCCTGGGCGGCAGTCGCCAATGCAGGCATCTCCGGCTCAGACGTACGCGACATGATGCTGGAGGCGGTCGAGAAACGCTTCGGCGCAACCCGAGCCCCGCATGCTATCGAGCACCTCTCCGACAATGGTTCGGCCTATACCGCACGGGAGACACGGCTGTTTGCCCAGGCGCTCAATTTGACGCCCTGCTTCACTCCGGTCGCCAGCCCTCAGTCGAACGGCATGTCCGAGGCATTCGTGAAAACTCTGAAACGGGATTACATCCGCCTATCAGCTCTACCGGACTCCGAAACGGCGCTCCGGCTCATCGACGGATGGATTGAAGATTTGTATGAGGCAGGTTCTGTCAAGCAGTCATTGGCTTCTCCTTCTAACTCCTGACTGGACTGCGTTGGCATGCAAGCGCACTCGGCGCATCGACTTGTATTCGGCGAGAATCTGATCTCAACCACGATCCCATTCATGGGGGGCCAAGCAGTGCGGAAGAGCAGCGCTACACTACAACACGGTGGATGTTATCCAGACCATCTTCAATCTCGGCAGCCGCTCTTCTCTCCAGTCGCCCGTCGGCGCTTGGAACTGTTATGGGGCTTCCGGCTTCAGTGAAGCGCCCTGGGGGACTAAGCCGTCTTCAACAAAACGCCAGATGGCGACTGCAAGCTTTCGAGCCAGCGCGATAACTCCGATCTTGCGAGATCTGCCCGAGCCCGCCCCAAACGTACCCCGATACCACTGGGACAAAGCGCTTGTCGGCTGATACCTCAACCAGCACCACGCAAGTTCAACGAGAAGCCGCCTCGCGAACCGGTTACCGGCTTTGCTGATCCCTTGATCATGCTTCACAGCACCACTCGCATATGGACTTGGTGCCAGACCGAGAAAGCTCGCCAAACACTTTCGATTGGCGAACTGTCGATGGAATACCTCTGACACCAACAGTACAGCACTCAGTCTGCCAATACCTTTGAGCGTGGCGATGCGGCGAACTTTATCGACATTGGGAATGCCCAATGCACCATCCCGTAGGCCTTCTTCGAGTTGACGGTCGAGATCACGAATATGCGCGTGGACCAGTTCCAGGCGTTCGAACTCCCTCGTTAGCTCTGCTGCAAGGAATTTGCCGAGTGGTTCGTCATCGGCTGTCCTCACCACCTGCAGCCATCCGCGCCAGTCTCCTCCCCAGAGAGCCTTGACCTCACGGACACCGTGAAGATTGAGCAGAGCACGAATGCGGTTCACGTGGCGTGTCCGCTCTGCCGAGAGTTGTAAGCGTTCCCTGTCAAGACGTTTGGCATCTTCCTCCTCCGGCGTGGGAACACGAACTTCGCGGCATACCGTTCGGTCACCCTGATCGAAAGATTTGAACATCATAACCATGGACTCTGCGTCTAGCCGGTCGGTCTTCGCCCTACGGCTTCGCCTGTTGACCAAGAAGCTGGTGGAGTCGAGTACTGACGTGCGTATGCCTCGCTTCCGCAAGAACCTCGCTAACCAAAAGCCGTCATACCCGGCCTCAAAGCAAACCACGATCTCGGCGGGACAACCATCCACCTGGGTCGCGCTCATTTGCTCGCGCTCCAGCATCCCGACAAGCGCTGCGGTATCGCCGCCTCGAACCTGCCGAAGCTTCACGCGATCTGAGTTGGGAGAAAGCACTGCAACTAGCCATGTCGATTTGCTCAACTCAATGGCTGCATACACTGACACACTGGGCTTGGCATTCTCGTTCATCGGAGGCCTCCTCGTTGTCGATGAAGCGGATAAGCCGGGCGGCTCGTCCATAGCATCTACAACGAAATCCATCCCCATTCCGCGCTCAAGATGGCTTCCCCACGGCAGTTCATCAGGGCTAAATCAAACTAGCCGACATGTCCGGTGAAATGGGGAGCACTCCAGGAGTCGTCATTAGGGACTTGGTATCTGACAACCAGCCGTGTCTGAATCCCTCATAACCTAACAGCCAGGTCCAATCGGTTAAAACGCTCTCTTCGGAGATTTGCGCTTCCCAGCGAGCTTTCGGAAGCGCTGCAAATCCCAATCCCTTGCTGCTTATGTCCAACAGTATCAAGGCCAACGCGCTAGACGGGGTGTTTTCAGCAAGGTCGCAGATACGTTTAGAAAAGACGGGGCGTTTAAGTCCTCTGATCGTATGGAGTAACCATATGGCCTCGTATAAATGCCCATTCTCAAGGTTCCGCTCAGCCAAAACCAAGAACCGGTCTACAATCCTCCTGGCGGAGACCTTATTTGTTACGTGCTGGAGATTCAGCAATATTCGACAGATGCGCTCCATTGAGTTTGGGGCAACAACAGCGGCCTTGAGAAGGAATGATTCCATACCTTCGATATCTGATGGTTGAACCGTCGAACTCTCGATGACAGACAGTGCGTAGTTGATAACCGGGTCTGATGCAAATTCAGCCTGGAGCCTCAGGCATAGGTTTAGGAATTCTCGCAAGCGTGCTCCCGATAGCCTACCCCTTCTATGGGAAAGAAACGCCCCGATTTCCGACGTCCATGCACTCTGTTGTGACGCAATAATCCTCTCAACCGACGTTTTACTACCGTTGATGTCAAGGCCATAAGCTCGGTAAATAGTCGTTATCACTGAAAGAACGTTTTCCGCCCTCTCCAATGTCTCGACTCCAATCGTCCAATCATCTTGGAGACGGTCAACCGATTCGAAGCCAATTGACGGGCATTTCGTATGAAAATCCACGTCAATCCTGGCCGAGATGATTTCCGCGAGAATTCTAGACGTTTCGGGGCCGATCGGAATGCCTATGGTCTGGTTTCTGTTACACGCCCGTACGAGAACGTCTAGGCGATCTGCGAGCGATCCCTTGTAAGAGGACATCGCTGATTTAACTTGCTCTTTCCCGTATGCTGCCCAAGGGATCGAGTGGGTATAAATGGACGGATAGAATCGGGTGATATCAGTCTTCACCAACCAATCAGATGTAGCCTCCAGATAGGCCTTCTTTGCCCGATGCAAAGGGAAATTTATCCCTTTAATCGACCTATCGAAGGTTTCGGAGACCCGAATTTCATCTGCAGAGAAAGTTTGCTTCGAAAGCCACTTTTGCACCGATGCCCAATTTTGCGAAAGCTCATGAGTCAACAAAGCTTGGGGGACTGGGTGCGTGATATGAATATTACGGCGCTCGTAACCACGCTTCGGTTTCGTGATGATTTCTGCTTCCGCACTATCGACATCATAGGTGTAAGCATCACGTCGCTTTTTCTTCAAAGCCGTCTTGCCAACCTTCTCATTTGTGGAGAAGACCTTTGCTGCCCTCCATTCGCCGAGAATTTCAACCGACGAAGCGCCAAAGTCGGCAGTTGTAAATGTTGGTGGCAGCTCCTTCGGAAAATAACCTTTCGAAAGAAGGGCCTTCTGAATGTCGATGCTCGGCATGGAATCTATATCGTGTGTTTGAGTTTATCCTAGATGAAAGGAGCACATTCAAATCAAGGTTGCAAATCAACGTAAGGCCTCGGGACGCGATTTGATGTTATCCATGGCTGACGGGACGGGTCTCACGCGCGTTACCGGTCTCTGATGGCCTCCCCAATTCCGCTGCAATCCCCCGTTTAAACCTTCTCCCATCACATCCATCCTGGCCCGGGAGAAAAGCCTCAATGTCGAAACTGCGCGTCGCCGTTCTATTTGGCGGTCAGTCCACCGAGCATGAGGTTTCCGTCATGTCGGCCCGCAATGTCGTCAAGGCGATCGATGGTGGGCGATACGAGATCGTGCCGATCCTGATCGATCGCGCCGGGCGCTGGCTGCTGGTGGAGGAGAAGGGCGGCGCGCTGCCGGAGCCGGTTGCCTATGAGGGCCGGCAAGTCTGCCTGGTTCCGGGCGGCAAGGGCCGGCTGCTGGCGCTGGAAGGAACTGGTGCGCGCGAGCTGCCTGCGGTTGATGTGCTCTTTCCGGTGCTGCATGGGCTGAACGGCGAGGATGGCTCCATTCAGGGTCTCGCCCAGATCGTCGGCCTGCCTCTCGTCGGCTGCGGCATTCTGGGTTCGGCCAACGCGATCGACAAGGATATGGCAAAGCGCCTGCTGCGCGAGGCCGGTTTGCCAGTGGCGCTTTCCGTCACGCTGACGCGCGGCGACAAGCCCGATTTCGATGAGATCGTGAGCACGCTCGGCTCGCCCGTCTTCGTCAAGCCGACGCGCCAGGGCTCGTCGGTGGGCGTCAGCAAGGCGCAGGATGCCGCGGCCTTCGAGACAGCACTTGCCGAAGCTTTCCGGCATGACCGCAAGGTGCTGGTGGAAGAATTCGTGCGCGCCCGCGAGATCGAATATGCCGTGCTGGAGCAGCCGGATGGCGCACTCTTCGTCTCCGTGCCGGGCGAAATCGCGACGGCGGCAACGCACGGCTTCTATTCCTACGAGGCGAAATATCTCGATCAGAACGGCGCCGTCGTCACCGTGCCGGCGGATATTCCGCCCCAGACGGCGGAGGTGCTGAAGCGCATGGCGGCGGATGGTTTTCGCGCGCTCGGATGCGAAGGGCTGGCCCGCGTCGATTTCTTTCTGCGGCCGGATGGCAGCGCCGTCATCAACGAGATCAACACCATGCCCGGCTTCACCAATATCAGCATGTATCCCAAGGCCATGGATGCCTCGGGCATTTCCTATCCGGAGCTTATCAGCCGGCTGATCGAGCACGGGCTGGCGCGGGCGCGACAGGGGTAATCCAAGAGCGGCGGCAGGTTTCGGTGCCGCCCGCCGGTCAGACCTTTTCCTTCTTCTTGGTCTTCACCTTCGGCTCTGCCGGTGCATCCGGCGTCGGTGCCAAAAGCTTTCTGAGCGAAGCGATCTTGTCCTTCACCAGCGGGCGGAAGCGGCTGGCGCGATAGGGCATGTCGGCGGCGCCATAGCCTTCCGGGCCGTCGTCATTGCCGCGATGGATCTCCTCCAGCTTGACGCCGATGAAGGTGCCGTCGACATAATGCGTGTATTCGCCGACCCAACGGATGGTGTAGATCGTCCCCTTGCGGATCAGCTGATCGATGCTGACATGCTTGAACGTATCGTCGATACAGACGACCTTCTGGCCCACATGGAAATCGTAGCTCACCCTGCCCTCCT
This sequence comes from Rhizobium sp. JAB6, assembly GCF_003024605.1. Classification (GTDB taxonomy): domain Bacteria; phylum Pseudomonadota; class Alphaproteobacteria; order Rhizobiales; family Rhizobiaceae; genus Rhizobium. The sequence continues at coordinate 1,248,172 of NZ_PYJQ01000009.1, forward strand.
CGAAGCGACGAAATAGAATGGCCCCTGCCGCTAAGGCAGGAACATGGCGAGATATCGGCAAACCCACTGCAGTTCGCTCCCGGAACAAATATCCGGCAAACTGCCTTCATCCGCCGCTGAGAAAAGCCGCATCCGTCGCAGGTGGTCGGCCGAACAATTTGCGGTATTCGCGCGTGAACTGCGTCTGGCTGTCATAGCCGACCTCGAATCCGATCTCTCGCGCACTGCCCTCGTGAAGAAGCAGCCGGCGACGCGCCTCCTGCAGCCGGATGAGCGCCCGATATTGCAATGGCGTCATCAATGTCACGGCCTTGAAATGCCGATGAAGCGATGTGGGGCTCATTCCCGCCATGTCGGCCAGTTTGCCGATGCTTATGGCCTCGGCGAAATGGCGCTTGATCCAGTCGGTGACGCGGCCGATCTGCGCCAGATTGGTTCCCTGCGTGGCGAGCTGCCTCAGCATCGGCCCGAGTTCGCCGCGCAGCAGCCGGTAATAGAGTTCAAGCTTGGCAAGCTTTGCCATCATCTCGATATCGTCAGGCGTGTCCAGGCAGGAGACGAGCCGCAATGCGGCGCTCACGATCTCCGGCGTCTGCTGCGACACCGCGATTCCCGTATGATTGCGGGGCTCCGCCGCATGGGTCGCCGGAGCTTCCGCAAGAAGCTTTGCGATCTCCTCCCTCTCCAGTTCGAAGGAGAGCGCCAGATGCGGGCTGGCAGGATCGGCCTGCTCGATCCGCGCAGATACGGGCAGATTGACGGTCGCGATGAAATATTGCGAGGAATCGACGCTGAAAACCCGCTCTCCCAGCCGGATCGTCTTCGTTCCCTGCAATACCATGCAGATCCTCGGGCTGTAGACGGCGTCCGTGGGCAGCGTCGGCTGCTCAACCCTGTAAAGCGTCAGCCCCTGCACCTCGGTCGTCTGCTTCTGAACGGCAGCGTGCCGGCTGATCAGCTCGCGCAACTGCGTCGACGGTTCCATAAATCCGGCTTTCGATGATGGCGGCGTTTCCCCTCCATCATATCGCCAACAGGCAAAATTGGAAGGATCGTATGAAAGTCTGGTCCTTCTGCCCTAACGCTTGGATATCAGTCGCTCCTAGATTTGCTCAAGGCGATCCTTCGACAGAAGGCTGCCAAAACATGCAAAAGAAGGAGCAGAACATGAGCGACACACCCGTATGGTTTATCACAGGATCGTCCGCGGGCCTGGGATTTGAGCTTGCAAGATCCGTACTCGAGCGGGGCTGGCGAGCCGTTCTCACGGCAAGGCACCCCGAGCAGCTGGAGGCCCTTACCGCCGAGCACGGAGGACGCGCTTTGGCACTCCCGGTCGATGTTACCGACGTCTCCACGATCCGCGCCGCAGTGGCCGATTCCATTGCCGCTTTCGGCAGGATCGACGTGCTCGTCAACAATGCGGGCTATGGTTATCTCGCAGCCATCGAGGAAGGCGATGAGGAGGGCGTACGCAAGCAGTTCGAAACGAATCTCTTCGGCCTCATCAATGTCACCAAGGAAGTATTGCCCGGTATGCGTGCCCGTAAAAAGGGCCATATCGTCAATATCTCGTCCCTGGGCGGCCTCGTCGCATTCGCCGCGACGGGCTACTACCACGCAACGAAGTTTGCCGTGGAAGCGATCTCGGAATCGCTGTCATACGAGGTTGCACCGCTCGGCCTGAAGGTAACGATCGTCGAGCCCGGAGCATTTCGCACCAATTGGGCCGGACGCTCGATGGTCGAGTCACCGATCCGGATCGACGACTATGACGACACCGCCGGAAAGCGTCGCCAATCCACGAAGGCTTCCTCCGGCAACCAGCCGGGCGATCCCTCACGCGCAGCGGCCGCCATCATAAAGGCGGTCGAAGCCAAGGAGCCGCCGCTTCGATTGCTGCTGGGCGCCACAGCACTTGATGTCGCCTACAGGCGTCTCGAAGCGCTGAAAGCGAATTTCGATGCCTGGAAAGATGTTACGCTGAGTGCCGACTTTCCTGACGTCCGGAAAGACTGACTTTCTCGCAGGCGCGGGCATCGCGCGCCATCGCCGGTGGCACCCGATTACGCGCCTGCGAGAACAGGACGAATGTCGCCGTCCCGATCAATGAAACGGTGACAAAGCAAGCGTTGACAAGGCCCATGGAAGGCTGAAGATTGCGCTTCGTTCAAGCCGCCGTAAGGCGTTGCTTCCACATCCGATACCCGCAAGGCTCGTTGAGTTCATGCCCACTCTCCGCCTCATTGCCGATGATTTGACCGGCGCGCTCGATACCGCCGTCGAATTCGTCGGCGTCTACGGTCCGATTGCGGTGGAGCGCAGCGGCGCGCTTTCCAAAAACCTGCCGGATTGTCTCGCAGTCGACAGCGGCACCCGAGAGAAATCGGCCGCCGAAGCGGAGGCCGTCGTCGCCGGCATCGCGCCGCTGCTGCAGGGCGCCGATCTCGCCTTCAAGAAGGTGGATAGCCTGTTTCGCGGCCCATGGGCCGTGGAACTTGCGGCCTGCTTCCGGCTCGGCCATTGGCGGCATTGCATTCTCGCGCCAGCCTTTCCTCATCACGGGCGACATACAAGAGGCGGACGGCAGGTGCTTTACGCCGGCAAGGACGCCTGGCGCGACATCAGCGGCGATATCGCCGCGCACCTGCGCGCCGAAGGTTTGCCGGCCTTCAACACGCCGCTCGATAACCTCGAAGGCCAGCCCATTCCGGATGGCATCCATGTTTTCGATGCCCATGCGGATGGTGATCTGGATGCCGTCATCGCATGGGTGTCCTCGCAGCTGGAGGGACCCGTCCTCTGGAGCGGCACCGGCGGCCTCGCCCGTGCTCTGGCGCGCAATATCGAGCTGGCGACCCATCCTATGGCTCGCACCATAAAGGACAAAAACGAACGCCACCCGACGCCATCGGTCCCCATCTCGCGCAGGCTGCAAAGGCCGGTGCTCGGCCTGTTCGGCTCGGACCAGCCGATCACGCTGGCGCAGCTCCAGGCCTGCGGGCCCAATTGGCTGAAACTTGCGGAAGGTGCCGATGCCGGCGCCATCCGTCATCAAATCCAGCAAAGCGGCGTGGCCATGGTCAGTCTCGACCTGCCGGCGGGGCTTGAACGCGATGATGCCGCAAGGCGGATCGCGGCGAGCTTCGGCACCATGGCCAACGCGCTGCCGGCTCCAGGCACATTGATCGTCGCCGGTGGCGAGACCCTGCGCAATCTCTGTTCGGCGCTCGAAGTATCAGCTCTCAGCATCACCGGCCAAGCGGCACCCGGCCTCCCCCGCTCGACGATCGTCGGCGGCCCTTGGGAGGGCACGACGGTCATTTCCAAATCGGGCGCATTCGGCGGCCCTACCCTATGGCGCGACCTCCTGAGTGAAAACGGGCTGATTGCCGGAGGAGAAGAACCATGACGCGGCATCTGGCAATCACCATGGGCGATCCCGCCGGCATCGGCCCGGAAATCATCGTCAAGGCCGCAGCCCGGCTGAAGGATCGGCTTGCCGATGGTAAGCTGAAGCTAACGATCATCGGCAGCGGCCCTGCCCTGCGCCTCGCCGAACGGCAGCTCGGCCTCGACATGGAAATCCCGCAAACACGGCTGGAGAGCGATTGGCCGAACCTCTGCTTCATTCAGGCCGACGCCGAGGGAGAGCCGATTCTTCCCGGCCGGCTCTCCGCCGATGGCGGCCGCATGGCCTTCAGGGCCATCGAGAAGGGCGTTCAGCTTGCTATGTCGGGCAAGGTCGGCGGCATCGTCACGGCCCCGCTCAACAAGGAAGCGCTGAACAAAGCCGGCTTCCATTATGCCGGCCATACCGAACTGCTGGCGGAGCTCACCGGCGCGCGTGGCTCCGTGATGATGCTCGCCCATGGCAATATGCGCGTCAGCCATGTCACCACCCATGTCGCGCTGCAGGATGTGCCGAAGCGTCTGACGCCGGAGCGCCTGCGGCTCGTCATCGATCTCACCGACAAGGCGCTCAAGAATCTCGGCAGCGCCAACCCGAAGATCGCGGTGGCGGCGCTCAATCCGCATGCCGGCGAAGGCGGTCTCTTCGGCCGGGAGGATATCGACATCTCCGCGCCGACCATCGCCAAAGCCGCCGCCGGCGGGCTCGATATCGTCGGCCCGGTCCCCGGCGATACCGTCTTCGTCAAGCTGCGCGCCGGCCAGTATGACGCCGTCATCGCCATGTATCACGATCAGGGTCATATCCCGGTCAAGCTGCTCGGTTTCGAGATCGATCCCGCGACGGGCAAATGGATGGATCTTTCCGGAGTCAACATCACCCTCGGCCTGCCGATCGTGCGCACCTCGGTCGATCATGGCACGGCTTTCGACATCGCCGGCAAGGGCATCGCCAATGAGCGCAGCCTGATCGAGGCGATCGAATTCGCGGAGAGGCTGGCGGCTGCCTATTAGCAGCCTTAGAGGAACGCCGGTGTCTCACCGAGGAGCGGATCGATTCGCTCCGCGAGCAGCGCAAGGAAGGCCTTCGTCCTGGCTGCCGGGCGCGGCCCCGGCGGATAGATGGCATGGACGTCCACTCGCCCGAATTCATAGGAGGGCAGCACAGGCACGAGCCTCCCTTCGGTGATTTCCCGGCGACAGACCGCAGCGAACAACGAACCTATTCCTCTTTCCGCCAGCACCGCCTCCATGAGCGGCCTCCAGTGGTTGACGCGCCATGCGGTACGGATAGGCGCTTCCACCGTCCCGCCGTCCGGACCAATCAGACGCAGCCGCTCATCCGCCGCGAAGCCGATGAAGCGGATGAAAGGGTGTGCCGCAAGCTCTGCTGGTTCGCGCGGCACCCCTTGCCGCTCGATATAGCCGGGAGCAGCCAGCAGGTGCCGCCGCATCGTCCCCAGCCGGCGGGCGATGAAATTGCCGCTGCCGATCTCGCCGACGCGGATTGAGAGATCCACGCCCTCCGTCATCGGATCGACGAAGCGATCGTTCAACGTGACATCTAAAGCCAGAGCCGGATGCAGCCTCTGGAATTCGACGAGCAGCCTCGGCAAGGTCATCTCACCGAGCCCATGCGGCGCCGCGATCCGGAACGTTCCGGTCAGCGATGTCTCAGCCGAGGCGACGGAAGCCTCCGCTTCCTCCGCGGCTTCGATGGCACGCTTGGCATAGTCGTAGAAGCGCGCGCCGGCATCGGTCGCCTGCACCGAGCGGGTCGTCCGGTATAGGAGCCGCGCGCTCAAGTGCCTTTCCAGCTTCTCGATGCGTTCGCTGACGGTCGGCTGTCCGAGACCGAGGTCGCGCGCGGCAGCCGAAAGGCTGCCGCGTTCGACGACACGGGTGAAGATGCGCATGGCGGAAAGCATATCCATGACCGTACTCTATCGCCTTTTACGATAAATGACATCACTATTCGCGCCCTTCCAAAGCCTGTGCCGATCAACGATCTTCGGCCCGGTCAACAATCCAACCGGAGAACCAGTCTTGCAGACCAGCACCATTGAAACGGGCAATAAACAGCCTCAATCGTTCCAGGGTCAGAACATCGTCATCATCGGCGGCTCCTCGGGGATCGGTCTGGCGACCGCCAGGCAAGCCAAGAATGCCGGCGCGAATCTCTTTCTGGTATCCCGCGATCCGCAACGTCTTCGGAAAGCCGCCGAAGCGATCGGCGGCGCGACACAGATCGTCGCAGATATTGCGGCTCCGCAGCCGGCGATATTTGCGGGGATCGGCAGAATCGATCATCTGCTGATCACGGCCGGAACGGTGCACCTGCAGCCGCTCAAGGATCAGTCGGAGGCGGATCTCTTTCAGGTTGTGAGTGAACGCCTGATCGGACCCTTGCTCGCCATCAAGGCGGCTCTTCCCCTTCTGCATGGCGCAAGCTCGATTACCATGACCTCAGGTCAATTCGCCTGCCGCCCCGCTGCGATCGGTGCGGTCGTGGCAGCCGCCGTTGCCGCCGTTGAAAGCACGGTTCGCGCCCTCGCCATTGAGCTGTCGCCGACGCGCATCAATGCGGTTTCGCCGGGGTGGGTGGATACGCCGCTGCTCGATGGCCTGATAGGCGAGGCCAAGCGGCAGGTGCTGGAACAGACCGCCTCGACGCTGCCAAGCCGCAATATCGGCCGGCCGGAGGATATCGCTCAGGCGATCCTCTTCCTGATGGCGAATCGCTTCGTGACGGGAGAAGTCTTGCATATCGATGGCGGCGGGCGCCTGGTCTAGCTGCTCGGCAGTCGGCAAGAACTTGCGGAAATTTTCGCAAGCTTGCCGGCCTTACCGCTCTCTTTCGTCCTGAGGTTGGGAGGTCGCATAAAGCGCGACCTCCCAAAAAAGGACGCTGAATCTTTCTGCAATCTCAGCGGTTCAGACCAATGCCCGCGCCCGTAAGACTTGCAGCAACGCGATGCTTGGAATACCGTCCCATATAGGCTCGCCCCAGGCGGGTTTCTGGACCCCATTCAAGCGATTGGACTGCCGCGCCGTTCAGGCACGATCCGGCAGGAAGCGGCCGATTTCATGCAGCAGCGAAGAGACCGTATCGATCTCACCGGACGCGATTACACGGCGATCTATGCGCTGAGCGACATCCATGGCTGCTATGATGAGATGGCGGAGGCCGAAAGGCGCATCACCGCGGATGCCCGCAATCTTCCCGGCCGAAAACTGCTGATGTATCTCGGCGACTACGTTGATCGCGGCCCGCGTTCCAGCGATGTGCTCGCGCATCTCAGCGCACCGCCGCCCGAAGGCTTCGACCGCTATGCGCTTTGCGGCAATCACGACGATGTCTTCCTGCGTTTTCTCGACGACCCCGAAACCCATAGCCACTGGCTCGAATTCGGCGCGCTGCCGACGCTCGCCTCCTATGGCATCGATGCCAGGCACATTCTTTTCGACCTTGGCTATGGCATCCAGCAACTGCGCGACATGACGCTGAACGCCATGCCGCGGGCGCATGTCGATCTGCTGCGTTCGCTGGCCGTAGCCGTCACGTTCGGCTCGACGCTCTTCGTCCATGCCGGCATCAAGCCGGGCACCCCCTTGAGCTCTCAGACGGATGAGGACCTAATGTGGATCCGCGAACCCTTCCTGTCGGAAGGACCGCAACTGCCGCTGCTGGTCATCCACGGCCACACGCCGCATCCGTACGCCACCTTCGGCTCGGGCCGTATCGGCATCGATACGGCCGTTTCCATGGGCGGAAGCCTGACGATCCTCAAGGTCGCAGACGGAAGACAGACGATCCTGCAATCGATCTGAACGGTTCAAACGAATATCCCAGCTTGGAGCCGGGATATTCGTTTCCTTCAGGTGTCTTACTCCGCCGCCACGGCCGGCGGCAGCTGGATCGTGTTATGGTCGTCGTCGGCCTGATCCTTGGTGGGCGGTTCTGCCGACTTGTTCTTCGGCTCACGGCCGAAGAAGAGGGCATAGCCGGCCGGCAGCACGAAGATCGTCAGCACGGTCGCGACCAGAATGCCGCCCATCATGGCGTAGGCGAGCGGCCCCCAGAAGACGCCGCGCGAGATCGGGATCAGCGCCAGCACGGCCGTCAGCGCCGTCAGCATGATAGGCCGGAAACGACGCACGGCCGAACCGATGATCGCTTCCTTCCGGTCCATGCCCGCGGCGATATCCTGGTCGATCTGGTCGACGAGGATGATCGAGTTGCGGATGATGATGCCGAGCAGCGCGATGACGCCGAGGATCGCGACGAAGCCGAAGGGCGCACCGCTGATCAGGAGGGCACCGGCCGCACCGATGATGCCGAGCGGGCCGGTGGCGAGTACCAGCATCGCCTTGCCGAAGTGCTGCAGCTGCGCCATGAGGAGCACGACGATGATGACGAGCATGATCGGCGCCTTGGCCGCGATCGAGGCCTGGCTTTCGGCGCTGTCCTCGGCGCCGCCCTGGATCTCGATCTTGTAACCGGCCGGCAGGCTGTTCCTCAGATCGGCCATGTCGTTGTAGAGCTTGGCGGTCACGTCGTTCGACTGCACGTTGTCAGGCAAGGTTGCCCGCACGCTTATCGTCGGCAGGCGGTCACGGCGCCACTCGATGCTCTGCTCCATGACAGGCACGATCTTGGCGACCTGCGACAGCGGAACGAATCCACCGGAGTCCGTGGGGATATAGACGGAGTTGACCGACGTCAGCAGGTGACGGCTCGCCTCCGGCTCGCGGGCAACGATCCCGACGGTTTCTTCGCCCTCGCGATAATTGTCGAGCGTGACGCCGGACATCGAGGCCTGCAGCATCTGGCGGATGCGCTGCGAGGTGACGCCGAGAGCGCGAGCGCGATCCTGGTCGATCACCAGCTTCATGGCCGGCACGGGCTCGAGCCAGTCGTCATGGATCGCGCCGAGCAGCGGATTCTGGGTGAAGCGCTGCTTCACCTCGTCGGCAATACGGCGAACCTCCTGCCGGTCGGGCCCCATCACGCGCAGCTGCACGGGCCAGCCGGTGGGAGGACCCAGGAACAGGCGGTCGACCTTGCCACGGACGGACGGGAAATCCGCCGCCAGAATGCCGCGCATCTTGGCGATCAGCCGCTCGCGGGCCGGCTCATCCTTGGCCATGACCAGCATCTGGGCATAGTTCGGATTGGTAAGCTGCTGATCGAGCGGCAGGAAGAAGCGCGGCGCGCCCTGGCCGATATAGGTGGCGATGAAGCGCTTGTCCGGATCGTCGGCCATGCGGGCTTCCAGCGCCTGGGCTTGGCGCTCGACTTCCTTGATGCTGGTGCCTTCGGGCAGCCAGAGATCGACGAGGATTTCCGGGCGCGACGACTGCGGGAAGAAGTTCTGCGGAATGAACTGGAAGGACCAGAGGCTTCCGACGAAGGCGGCGAGCGTCAGAAGCAGAACGATGACGCGGTGGCGCACGGCCCAGGCGACGGAAGAGCGCAGACGGCGATAGAAGCGCGTGTCGAACACATCATGATGCTCGCCGGCGTGATGCCGCTGCTTGAGGATCATATAGCCGAGCCATGGCGTGAAATAGACAGCCACGAACCAGGAGACCACAAGCGCAATGCCGACGACGTAGAAGAGCGAACGGACATATTCGCCGGCTGTCGACGCTGCAAATCCCACCGGGATGAAGCCGGCGGTGGTGATCAGCGTGCCCGTCAGCATCGGGAAGGCGGTAGAGGAATAGGCGAAGCTGGCGGCATCGAGCTTCACCAGCCCCTCTTCCAGCTTGCGCTCCATGAGCTCGACGACAATCATGGCGTCGTCGACGAGCAGGCCGAGCGCGATGATGAGCGCGCCGAGCGAGATGCGCTGCAGGTCGATGCCGAACTCGTACATGATGGCGAAGGTCGCGGCCAGCACCAGCGGAATGGCGATGGCGATCACCAGGCCGGAGCGCCAGCCGATCGACAGGAACGAAACGATCAGCACGATGACGAGAGCTTCGCCGAGCGCATGCATGAACTCGCTGATCGCGTCGGTCACGACATCGGGCTGGTTGGAGATCTGGTCAACTTGAACGCCGATCGGCAGGGAAGCCTCGAAGCGCTTGTAGGTTTCCTCCACCGACTTGCCGACATCGGTCACCTTGAAACCATTGGCCATGACGACACCGAGCTGCACGCTCGGATGGCCGTTATAAAGGAACTTGGCGGTATAGGGATCCTGCAGCCCTGCGGTGACGGTGGCGATATCGCCGAGGCGCGTCACCTGGCCGCCGGCGGTCAGCCGCAGGTTCTTGATATCCTCGATTTTGTTGACGTCACCCTCGACCGAGATGCGCACGGAGCGCGTGCTCGTATCGACCGTGCCGGCCGGATCGACGTTGTTCTGGCCGATAATGGCGTTCTTCAAGTCGGTGAGCGTCAGCCTGCGCTCGGCCAGAACCTTGGAGGAGACGTCGATATAGATCTGCTCCGCCTGGTCGCCGATAATCGTCGCCTTCTCGACACCGGGCGTCGACAGCAGCATGTCGCGGGCCTGGATGGCGAATTTCTTCAGCTCCGGATAGGTGTAGCCGTCGCCGCTGATCGAATGCAGCGTGATGAAGGTATCGCCGAATTCATCGTTGAAATAGGGGCCGAGCAGGCCGGACGGCAGCTCGTTGCCGATATCGCCCACCTTCTTGCGGATCTGGTAGAAGGCGTCCTTCACTTCGGCGGTGTTGGTGTCGCCCTTGATCTGGATTGTCGTGATGGCAAAGCCGGCGCGGGTATAGGATTTGACCCAATCGAGATGCGGCGTTTCCTGCAGCTTGCGCTCGATCTTGTTGACCACCTGGTCTTCCATGTCCTGCAGCGAGGCGCCGGGCCAGACGGTCTGGACCACCATGACGCGGAAGGTGAAATCCGGATCTTCCTTCTGGCCCATATGGGTCAGGCCGAGCGCGCCGGCGATGATGATGAGCCCGAACAGAAAACGAGCGATGCTCGGATGGGCGATCGCCCAGCGCGACAGGTTGAAACGCTTCCTCTCGCCGGAGGTGCTGTTGATGGACATGATGTCGTCCCCTCGATCCGGGTCAGCGTACGATATCCGCCGAAGCGGCGTTGATGTCTGCGGAGGCCTGCTGGGCTGATGCAGCCGGAAGCTTGACCTTCATGTTCTCGGTCATGAATTGCGTGCCGGCGGCAACGACAACATCGCCGGCCTTCAAGCCATCGGCGACCCTTACGCCGTCATCGGCGAAATCGGCTACCTTGATGGCGCGGGAATGCACGGTGCCGGCACTGCGATCGACAAGCCAGACGATCTGCTTTCCGTCCTTCTGCGCCAGAGCACTCAGCGGAATGGAAACATAGGGCTGGGTATTGTCGGCAAGCGCCTCGATCGTCGCGGTCATGCCGAGCAGCACGCGCGGATCGTTCGGCACACTCACACGCACGGCGAAGGTACGCGACTGATCGGCACTCCCTGACACTTCCCGCACCTTGCCATCCAGCACGAGGGTGGCATCGGACCAGAAGCGCGCCTTGACGTCCTTGCCCACCTTGAACTGGGCGATGTCCATTTCCGGGACGGCGACCTGCACTTCCTTCTCGCCATCGACTGCGACAGTGATGACGGGCGTGCCTGAACTGACCACCTGGCCGACATCGGCATTGATTGCGGTCACAATACCGTTCATGTCGGAGGTCAGGTCGGCATAGGCGACCTGGTTCTTGGCTTCGGCCAACGCCGACACTGCAGAATCACGCGTCGAAACGGCTTGCTCATAAGAGAGTTCAGCCTGCTCGAGCTGCGACTTGGAGGTGACATTCTTGTCGAAGAGCGTCTGCGCGCGCGTGCGGGCAAGCTCGGTCGTCTGCACCTGTTTCTGCGCTGCATCCAGATCAGCCTGCGAGCGGCGCACGGCGAGAATATAGTCTGTGGCATCCATACGGGCGATCACATCGCCGGGCTTTACCCTCTGGCCGATATCGACCCTGCGCTCGACGATCTTGCCGCTGACGCGAAAGCCGAGGTTCATCTCCGTCCGCGCACGAACGGCGCCGGAATAATCGAGCTTGCGCGTCGTGTCTGCCTGGGCGATTTCGACGACCTTGACGGACCGGACCACTTCCGCCGGCTCCTCCTTCTTCTCATTGCAGCCCGTGAGCCCAAGCCCGAAAGCGGCAAAGAGAGCCGCGCCGGCAATGGTCCGTAAAGTGTTGGTCGTCAGCGAAACCATGTCGCTCTCCTAAAGTCGAACAAAAGAGTGGGAACACGCCGGCCATCCCGGAGCGCATTGCTATTTCTTCAAAGCCCTTATGACGAACGCGATGAGATCTTCGGGATCCGCCTGATAGGATTTAGCGAGGCATTGCGCCACCATCTGCGGATGACAGAGGTCGACGGTCGCCGCAGCGAAGCATTTGGCTGCAAGATGCGGGTCCTGCTCGGCGAATTCGCCGGCAGCAATCCCTTCCGTGATGATTTCGGCGACCAGCGCCTGCGTACGCTCGATATGCCTTTCGATGACATGCCAGTCGCGCTCGATGGCGACGATGACCATCTCGTGAACCTTTTGCTCATCGAGCATGGTCTCCAATATCATCTTGTACTGGGATAGCGCGTAGGTTCGCAGCCGCTCGGTCGCACTGATCGGCTGATTGCGGATGGCAAGGGCCGTCTGATAGCTCAGCTCCAGCATGCGTCCGCAAAGAGCCTGGTGAATCTCCACCTTGGAGCCGAAGAACCGATAGATATTGGCCGTCGACATGCCGAGATCGCGGGCAATGTCGGCTACGTTCGTCTTGCTGTACCCATAATGGCGAAACAGCCGTTCGGCGGCATCGAGAATGCGTGTGATGTTTTCCTGGCGGGCAGGATCGGCGTTGACATCGGGAAGCTCGAGCATGAATGAGGCCTGATGGATTACGAGTGACGATTTTTAATTTTCGTCACTCGTAATCCATCAGAGCGCCGATGTCAAGAAGCCACCCACAACCGCAGGCAACTTCAGATGCTACTGAATAAACCGACGATGCGGCAAAGAACTTGAAACAACAGTTAAACGATCAACAACGCTCTCTTCGGAACGGAGTTCGCATTTGCCAAAGGCTGATTGATGGGCGATCAGGCGCCCACAAGCATCGATGGAACGGCGAATACAGAATATACGAAACGCGCCGCGTCAGCCAGCGCGACGCGAAGGCCCGAAGGGTCGCCCAGAGCGGTTCAGCTTTCCACGGAATCTCCGAACCGCTCTGTCTCTTTGTTATCACGCAACTCACGGTGGAAAACCGCTACGCATCTTTCCTGGAGTTGCTCTAGGCGGCGTGAACTTCCAGAGTGATCGGAACGGAAGCAAGCGCCTTGGAAACCGGGCAGCCGGCCTTTGCCTTGTTGGCAAGCTCGGTGAAGGTGGCCTCGTCGGCGCCGGGCACTCTGCCGGTCAGTGTCAGATGGATTGCCGTGATGGCGAAGCCGCCTTCGACGCTTTCAAGCGTCACCTTGGCCGTCGTCTCCATGCTTTCGGCAGTAAAACCGGCTTCATTGAGGATCAGCGACAGGGCCATGGTGAAGCAGCCGGCATGGGCCGCGCCGATCAGCTCTTCCGGATTGGTGCCGGCAACGCCTTCGAAACGGCTGGCAAAGCCGTAAGGATAGCGATTGAGCGCGCCGCTTTGCGTCGAGATCTGACCCTTGCCGTCCTTCAAACCGCCCGACCACTGAGCCGAACCTGTACGATTGATCTGCATGTCGTCCTCCTTGTCGTTGAATGAACTTTGGGCGGCGGAACCGCCTCCCCGGTGATGATCGACGGCAGACGACATGGCCGCCTGCATCGCCACCATAATCCTTCTATCTCTCGAAGACGACGTCGCAGTAACAGTAGCGGCGCCGATTCCGGAAAGCACGGCGGTGGCGGATGGTCGCAACCGGGTGGTGCGCGGCGGATCAAATCATCATACAAGAATATTGCCAATGTATGATGATTGGCGTATCTTCATTCCAATGCGAAGAGCGATGGCGCCAAAGCGCGCAGATCCTTCGCAGCGGGGTTTCCGCGAAAGCTGCGGAATGGTGCGGAGGAAAAAGCGTGGAATCGCTGCATAGGCAGGAGCATGGCGCAGCAGCCAAGTCTGAGCGTCGCCCGCGCGTGCGTAAGAATGTGACGGCTGCGATCGCTGAGGATATCTGCGCCGAACGTTATCCTTCCGGTTCGACCTTGCCGCGCGAGAGCGATCTCTGCGAAATGTACGGCGTCAGCCGCACGGTGATCCGCGAATCCCTCAAGGTGCTGGAGTCCAAGGGCCTCGTGCGCGGCAAGCCGCGCATCGGCACGACCGTCTGCGATAAGGATGACTGGAACATTCTCGACCAGGACGTGCTGGAGTGGATGGGCCCTTATATCACCGATTTCGATATTCTCGGCTCCATCCTCGAAGCGCGCCGCACCATCGAACCCGCTGCCGCCGAATATGCAGCAGAACGGGCGACAGCTCGCGAAATTGCCGACCTGGAAAACGCCTGGGAGCGCATGCGCGACAGCGGCGATGACCCGGAGGGCTTTACCGAGGCCGACGTGGCCTTTCACAAGCTGCTGCTAGGCGCCAGCCACAATCAGGTGTTTCGGCGCCTCTCCAGCGCCATGCATGCCGGCCTCAAATATGCGCTGCACGCCTCCAACGTCGCCGCCGATAGCCGCGACGAAGCGATCGCCGTTCACGGCGAACTCGTCGAGGCGCTGCGCTTGCGCGACCGCGATGCCGCACGCGCCTGCGCCCATCGCATGCTCGATCTTGCCGCCCGCGATCTCGCCGTCGAACGGCGGCTGGACATAGGCCGGAAAGCAAACCCCGAAACCCCGAAATCTGCGGCCTCGCGCCGCTGACCCAACCCAAGGCTAAACGGAATCATTCCCATGAAAATCACCAAGCTGACGACCTACATCGTTCCCCCGCGCTGGCTGTTCCTGAAGATCGAAACCGATGAAGGCATCGTCGGCTGGGGCGAGCCCGTGGTCGAGGGCCGTGCGCTCACCGTCCAGGCGGCCGTGCACGAACTGGAAGACTACCTGATCGGCAAGGATCCCTTCCTGATCGAAGATCACTGGACCGTCATGTACCGCGCCGGCTTCTATCGCGGTGGCGCAGTCCACATGTCGGCGCTCGCCGGCATCGACCAGGCGCTCTGGGACATCAAGGGCAAGGCACTCGGCCAACCGATCCATTCGTTGCTCGGCGGCCAGGTGCGCGACAAGATCAAGGTCTATTCCTGGATCGGCGGCGACCGCCCCTCCGATGTCGCCAACAATGCCAAGGACGTCGTTGCGCGCGGCTTCAAGGCGATCAAGCTCAATGGCTGCGAGGAAATGCAGATCGTCGACACCTATGACAAGGTGGAAAAGGCCGTCGAGACCATCGCCACCATCCGCGAGGCGATCGGCCCATATATCGGCATCGGCGTCGATTTCCACGGCCGCGTTCACCGGCCGATGGCCAAGGTGCTCGCCAAGGAGCTCGAGCCCTACAAGCTGCTCTTCATCGAGGAACCGGTTCTGTCGGAAAACCGCGAAGCCTTGAAGGAAATCGCCAATCATTGCTCGACGCCGATCGCGCTTGGCGAACGCCTTTATTCGCGCTGGGACTTTAAGTCGGTCCTGTCGGACGGCTATGTCGATATTCTCCAGCCAGACCTCAGCCACGCCGGCGGCATCACCGAATGCCGCAAGATCGCGGCCATGGCCGAAGCCTATGACGTGGCGCTGGCGCCGCATTGCCCGCTTGGTCCAATCGCCCTTGCCGCCTGCCTGCAGGTCGATGCCGTCAGCTACAATGCCTTCATCCAGGAACAGAGCCTCGGCATCCACTACAACAAAGGCAACGACATCCTCGACTATATCTCCAACAAGGAAGTGTTCCACTATGCCGACGGCTTCGTCTCGATCCCGCAGGGCCCCGGCCTCGGCATCGAAGTCGACGAAGCCTATGTCATCGAGCGCGCCAAGGAAGGCCATCGCTGGCGCAACCCGGTCTGGCGTCATGAAGACGGTAGCGTCGCCGAATGGTAAGACCACGCTCGTCTCCTGACGGACGGGAAACGGCATATCTCCAGTGATGAAAGGCCCGGTGGCAGCAGATCCGCGCTATCGGGCCTTTTCTTTAGACGGTGCTGCTCTCCGGCACCTTCCCCCTTTGCCGCCTGGCGGCGAACATCGCTGCACATCCGCTGTGCCGCTCTCTCCAAAAAAGTTGCGCCTGCAGTATCGGCGCAGATACTGCAGGCGCGTCATGCGTCTCAACAAGCCCCCAGGGAGACGCATTACCGGAGCATGATTGCCAAAGGCGTGGAGTGCCCTTCAGCTCAGACCATGCTCAAGCAGGCAATTCCAAACTACTCCCGCTCGCCGGTGAAATTCAGCAGCAGCTGGAAGATGTTGACGAAGTTCAGGTAGAGCGACAGAGCACCGAAGACGGCGAGCTTCTGCTGCGATTCCTGATCGTAGTTTTCAGCATACTGTTCCTTGATGTTCTGCGTATCCCAGGCGGTCAGTCCGACGAAGACGACGATACCAATGACCGAGATGGCGAACTGCAACGCGCTCGAACCCAGGAAAATATTGACGATGCTGGCGATGATCACACCGAACAGGCCCATCATCAGGAACGAGCCGATGTTGGAAAGATCACGCTTCGTCGTATAGCCGTAAAGGCTGGTCGCGCCGAACATGGTCGCGGCAATGAAGAAGGTGCGCGCAATGCTCGTGCCGGTGAAGACCAGGAAGACCGAGGCCAGCGACAGGCCCATGACCGCACAGAAGGCCCAGAACATCATCTGCGCCGTGCCGGCCGACATCGACTGGATGCGGAACGAGAAGAAGAACACGAAGGCAAGCGGCGCCAGCATGACGACCCACTTCAGCGGGCTTTGGAAGATCGGCACATAGAGCGCCGGCGTCGTGCCGACGATCAGCGCGACGATTCCCGTCACGACAAGGCCGATACCCATATAGTTGTAGACGCGCAGCATGTGCCGGCGCAGTCCTTCGTCGAAGAGCGCCTGAGAGCCGGCGGCGGCTCCGTAGCCGTATCGCGGATTGGTCGGGTTCATGGTCGTTCTCCTTAATCCAAACTAGTAGAGACTGCGGGCAAGCTTTTCGGCATCGCCGTCAAGCTGACCCGCCTTGCCATTGCCGATCAGCGCATAGGCGACTTCCCCGATCTGCCAATAGGCAGCCTGAACATCGTCACGCTTGATGTGACTGACATCCTGAACGGCGAAATTGCCCGGACGGACGGCAAACAGTGACAAATGCCCGTCTTCGCCGGCATCGACCATCATTTCGACGCTCGGCCCGAATTCGGACGGATAGATTTGCGCATCGGTGACGCGCCAGCCACCCGGCAGCTCCGGCAATATGATTGCCGTCGAAGCACGGATTTCTTCCGGATTATAGCTTGCAGCCTTCGATTGCGGCTTGATCTCTTCGCGCACGGTGGTCGTTTTATAGGCGCGTACCGCATCGTCGACAAAGGCCGGCGGCCGCGTGGAAGCACTGACCTCGCTCGCCGTAAAGGCGCCGAAGGACGTATGCGCAACCCAGCCGGTGGTCACCAGCACGGCGATGGCGGCGACACGCTGAAACGAGCCGAGCACGCGGCCATAGGCCAGCCCGCGCTCCAGCCGCCGTGCGGCTTCCCGCGTTTCCGCCCGGACCACATGGCCTTCTCCGGCCAGCGCCATGCGCAGCTCACCGCGGATGCTCATGTCAGCCATCACTTTGGCGGCGATCTCAGGATGCTCCGAGAGATAGGATTCCACCTCGATACGGCGCGCAAGCGTCAGCTCGCCATCGACATAGGCGTCGAGATCGGTATCGATGATCGGATCAACGATTTTCATTGCCGCCTCCCTCGATAAGCCTGAGATGCGAAACCTTGAAGGTAGCCTCCTCGAAATGACGCAGCGTCGCGCGAGCCCGGGCGATGCGGGACATCAAAGTGCCGACGGGAATGCCAAGCGCCGACGCCGCCTCCTGATAGGAGAGATCCTCGATCGCCACGAGATGCAGGGCCTCGCGTTGCTCCTCGGGCAGACTGAAGAAGGCTTCGCGAACCTGGCTCAAACGCACGGTATGGTCCTGCGATGCCGGCAGCGCCGTTTCGAGATCGGCCGCGGCCTCCTCGTGACGACGGTTCAGCGACTTCTTCTGGCGCAGTCGGTCGATATGCACATTGTGCAGGATTGATAGCAGCCAGGTGCGCAGATTGCCGTCGCGCCTGAAAGATGCCTTACGCTCATAGGCCTTCACCAGCGCGTCATGCACCAGATCCTCAGCCTCGTCCGCATTGCGCACGAGCGAGCGGGCGTACCGTCTCAGCGAACCGAGCTGCCCCAAAACATCGAATGTGCGTCCTTTGCGTTCCATACCCCTATATACGGAAGCACTCCGGATTCTATTCCATCGCGCGACGAATATTTTTGCTGATTTTTTTACATCAGCAGGAAATCCTTGGGCTGCGGCAGGGGCGGCAGGTCGGTTTCACCGAGCGCTTCGCGCAGATTGATCTCGATCGTATCGGCAAGGGCGCCGATGGCGAGCGCATTGGGACGATGGCCGAAGGGGTCTTCCAGCTCGTCGCCGAGCGCGTCCAGGCCGAAGAAGGTGTAGGCGATGAGGGCAGTCACGAAGGGCGAGCCCCAGCCGAGCGTATCGACATAGCCGAAGGGCAGGAGGAAACAGAAGAGATAGGCAGTGCGATGCAGAAGCAGCGTATAGCCGAACGGCAGCGGCGTGTTGCGCAGCCGCTCGCAGGCGGCCTGCACGGCTCCCATCTGGCCAATCGTGATATCCAGCATCTGATACTGGATATCCGAAATCGTGCCCGATGCCTTCATTCGCGCGAGATCGGCGGACATGAGGCGCAGAATGAGATCAGGCTTGTTGCGAGCCGCATGATAGAATTCGGCCTCACTTGGCGTTAGCAGGCGCAGCACCTTGCTCTCGTCGCTGCTGGGCCGCAGAAGACAGACCAATGCCTGTGTAAAGGCCATGGTCAGGCGCAGGAGGTTATTGCGCGCTTCAATACCGGTCTCGCCCGCACTCTCCAGCACCAGCGTTTGCCGGGCAAAGCTGCGTGATACATTGACGAGCTGTCCCCAATCGCGCCTGCCCTCCCACCAGCGGTCGTAGCAGGCATTGTTGCGGAAGCCGAGAAAGATCGAAAGGGCGATGCCGAGCAGCGAAAGAGCCGACCCGTTGAAGGAGACGATGAGATGCGGCTTCTCCTCATGGCCCCAGACGATCAGCGCCGATAGCAGAAAGATCGCAATGATCTGCGGCAGGATGCGCCGGATGATCGATCCGCGGACGATGAAGAAAAGCTGGAAGAGATTCGGCCGGTCGCGGACGATCATGACGAAACGCACTCTGGATGACGATCTGGTGTGGCAGCAATACACCAGACCAGCCGGGAGTAACGAGCATTTCTTGCAAGGCGGCCCTGACCGGCGGACATCGCTCGCCGGTCAGGGCAGGCCATCATTTCGCGCTGGCGCTTGCCGTCACCAGAACCGGATCGGCGCGATAATCTCCAGGAAAGAGGTGCTGCAGGTTCTTGATCTTCGGCAGATCGTTGATGACGATATAGGGATAGTTCGGATGCGTCGTTAGGAAATCCTGATGATAGTCCTCGGCGGCATAGAATTGCCGCGCCGGCTCGATCTTGGTGACAACAGCCGCGTCGAAGACCTTGGCATGATTGAGCTGCTCGATATAGGCGCGGGCAATGTCGGCCTGCGACTGGCTGGTTGGGAAGATGACCGAACGATATTGCGTGCCTGTATCCGGCCCCTGATAGTTCAGCTCCGTCGGATCATGCGCCACCGAGAAATAGATCTGGAGCAGGTGGCCATAGCTGATCTTGTGGGGATCGAAGACGATGCGCACGGATTCGGCATGGCCGGTGTCGCCTGTGCTTACCATTTCATAATGGGCCGCATTCTTGCTGCCGCCCGTATAACCTGAGGTGGCGCTGATGACGCCATTGACGTGCTGGAACACACCCTGCACGCCCCAGAAGCAGCCGCCGGCAAGCACCGCTGTCTCCGTACTCGCGGACGAAGCCTTTTCATCGACGCTCGGCGGTGGGATTACACGCGCATCCTCGGCGAAAGCGCGGCCGGCAAATTGCAGCACAACGCCGCCAAGCAACAGCGCCGCCGCCGTCATGCCGGCAAAACGAGCAACGCGCGCTGAACGGATTCGGATCATGTCCGTCGATAGAATCTTCATGACGATTTCCTCTCGACCGTGATTGTAAATGCTCCGGTCGTAAGGAAATACGGGAAGACAGACATTTTTGTTACACACGCACGCGTGTAACACCGAAACGTGAACGAGGCTGTCGAATGGATCTCAATAGTGAGGCGGCTTGGTAACGGCAGGTGCTTCGAGCGACTGCTCCTCCAGCGTCAGAAACCGCTCCGTCAGCCGGTCGAGCTTCTGCCTGGTTTGCTCGACCACCTTCCATTGCTCGGCAATCTGGTCGGAAAGCTCCTCAATCGTCTTGGCCTGATAGGCAACCGTTTCCTCAAGTTTGGTGATACGGCTCTGTTCGTCTGACATGTCTAATCCCTTTTACAACGATCTATAGCACCGGTACCGCCGCGTACAGTCCTTCCATTCGGCATGAGGCAAGCGGCAGCGTCGTTTGACGGTGATGTGACAAAACTGAAAAACGGCTGAAAAGACCCGTTACCTAAATGACATGGCGGCCCTCTAAAGAGAGCGCGGAGACGCGCCGGCTTCGAAGGCCATTCCTTCGGCGGGCGTACCCTTTCTGAAGACCGCGGAGAAGCGCCTTGAAGATCATCCAGATCACCGACACGCATTTGAGCCCCAACAAGCCGCATTTCAACGGCAATTGGGAGCCGCTGGCGAAATGGATCGAGGCGAGCGGTGCTGATCTCGTCGTTCATACCGGCGACTTGAGCGTCGATGGCGCCGACAAGGACGAAGATCTGATTTTCTCCATGGATCTGATGCGGCAGGTTTCCGTGCCCATGCTGATCGTGCCCGGCAACCATGATGTCGGCCACCTGCCAGGCTCCTATCAGCCCGTCAATCCCGAGCGGCTGGACCGCTGGCGCCGCCTCGTCGGCCCGGACTATTGGGCGAAGGATATCGGCAATTGGCGCCTGATCGGCCTCAACAGCCTACTGATGGGCTTCGAGGATGTCGAGGAGCAGAAGCAGTTCGACTGGCTGCAGGAGAAGCTCGAAAGCCGTGGCGAGCGCCGCATTGCCCTCTTTGCCCATAAGCCGCTCTTCGTCGATGCGCCCGATGAGGGCGATACCGGCTACTGGAGCGTGCGCCCCGCGCAGCGCCGCAGGCTCTACGATCTGATCGCGGCCCACGACGTCGCCCTTTTCGGCAGCGGCCACCTGCACTGGACCTGGGAAGGTCGCTTCAACGACACCAACCTCGTCTGGGCACCGCCCGGCGCCTTCATCCTAGACAAGATGGAACGTGAAATGCCGGGTGAACGCCTGATCGGCGCAGCGATCCATGAACTTGGCGAAGTCGTATCGACCGAGCTCGTCGCCGTGCCCGGCATGACCGCCTACTTCCTTGACGACGTGGTCATGGAAGTCTATCCGCAGGCAGCACCGAAGGCAAAGAAGGAGCCGGCCGAATGAGCGCGCTCTCGCTTCGCGGCATCGCCAAATCCTTCGGCGGCAACGCCATCCTCAAAGGCGTCGATCTCGATGTCCACCCCGGTGAGTTCATTGCGCTTGTCGGCCCCTCCGGCTGCGGCAAGAGTACGCTGCTGCGCATCCTCGCCGGCCTCGATCACGCCGACAGCGGCGAAATCATCCTTGGCGGCAGCGACGTTTCCGGCGTCGCGGCGGCGGACCGCAACATCGCCATGGTCTTCCAGTCCTATGCGCTCTATCCGCACCTGACGGCCTCGGAAAACATTGCCGTGCCGCTCGCCATGCGCCGCCTGTCGCGTGTTCAGCGCCTGCCCTTCGTCGGCTCACTGATCCCCGGCCAGCGCGCGGCCCGCACCGGCATCATCCGCGACGTCCGCGAAATGGCTGTTTCCCTGAAGATCGATCACCTGCTCGACCGCAAGCCCGGCCAGATGTCCGGCGGCCAGCGCCAGCGTGTGGCGCTCGCCCGCGCCATGGTGCGCCGTCCCGCCGTCTTTCTCATGGACGAGCCGCTTTCCAATCTCGATGCCAATCTGCGCGTCCACGCCCGCGGCGAAATCGTCGATCTGCATCGCCGCGCCGGCGTCCCCACGGTCTACGTCACCCACGATCAGGCCGAGGCGCTGTCCATGGCGGATCGCGTTGCGGTTATGATCGGAGGGCAGTTGCTGCAGCTCGCCTCGCCGCAGACGATCTATGACGACCCGACCCATGTCGAAGTCGCCCGCTTTGTCGGCCAACCGCGCATCAACTTGCTGCCGGCGCTCGCCGAAAACGGCATCGTCGCCTTCGGCGGCATCCGGCTTGCCCTGGAAGACGGCAGTGTCGCCGGCAACAATGTCACGCTCGGCATTCGCCCGGAATTCGTGCACCTCACCCAGAACCGTCAGGATGCGCTCGCCGCCCATATCGAGCGGATGGAGTTCCTCGGCTCCGAAGTCATCCTCTATGCCAAGCTCGACGCCATTGGCGAGACCATGGTCGTAAAGCTCGCTCCGGTCGAAGTTGCCGGTCTTTCCGCCGGCATGCCCGTTGCGCTGTCGCTTGCAGCCGAACAGGCGATGGTCTTCGCCGAGGATGGCCGTCGCCTGCGCGCGAGCCCGACCACCGTCGAAGCGACGCGGGAGAAGGCGCATGGCTAGCATTGCCGCCACGTCCCTGCCGATGCGGGCGGCTGCGGCGCGCGCGCGAAGCGAAGCCCGCACGGCCCTGCTCTTCGCCCTGCCCGCCATCACCCTGATCGTGCTCTTCATCCTGGTGCCGATCGTCGCCGTCGTCGTGCTCGGCTTCACGGATTTCCAGCTCGGCGACAAGAGCCTGCGCTTTGTCGCCTTCGAAAACTATGCGCATCTGCTGCGTGACCGTGCCTTGCAAAAATCGCTTTGGAACACGGCAACCTATACCGCCATCGTCGCCCCCGTCTCGATCTTGCTCGGCCTCGGCGTCGCGCTGCTGATCGAGAGCGAAGGCATCGGCCGCAGCTTCTTCCGCACCGCCTATTTTCTGCCTGTCGCCTCGTTGATCGTCGCGATGGCGACTGTCTGGCAATATCTCTTCCATCCGACGATCGGCCCGATCAACGCTCTGCTCGGCGAGATCGGCCTGCGCGGCCCGAACTGGCTCGGCTCGTCGGCAACGGCACTCTACAGCCTGTCGATCATCGGCGTCTGGCAGTCGGTCGGCTTCAATATGGTGCTGTTTCTCGCTGGCCTCACCGCCATCCCGCGCGAGCTTTATGCCGCTGCCGAAGCCGATGGCGCGAAATCGGCATGGGACCGCTTCTGGCTCGTCACCTGGCCGATGCTCGGACCAACCACGCTCTTCGTCACGACTATCAGCATCATCAATGCGGTGAAGGTGTTCGACACCGTAAAGGCCCTGACCGACGGCGGCCCGAACCATGCCTCGGAAGTCCTGCTCTTCACCATCTACCAGGAAGGCTTCGTCTATCTGCGCGTCGGCTATGCCTCGGCGATGACCACGGTCTTCCTGGCCATCCTCGTGGTGCTGACCTTCCTGCAATATCGCGTCCAAGACCGGCAGGTGCATTACACATGACCTCGATAGGCTTCACTCCCGGCCGCATCCTGCGCCTCTCTCTGCTGATCCTGGGCGCGATCATCTTCCTCGCGCCCTACATCTTCATGATCTCGACCGCCGGCAAGGCCCAGGACGATATCTTCACCTCGGCCCTGAAGCTGATCCCGACGCATTTCTATTACGTCGAGAATATCGCCAAGGCGCTTAGCAAGGTTTCGATGGGTACGCTGCTCTTCAACGGCGTCCTCGTCTGTGGCCTGATCTTCTTCTTCCAGGTGCTGATCGCCATTCCCTGCGCCTATGCCATGGCGAAGCTGAAGTTCCCGGCCGCGCGCAGCATGATGGTGCTGGTCATGCTCGGCCTGCTGGTCCCGATCCATGCGACGGCGCTGCCGCTCTATGTCGGCTTCAACAGCCTCTCACTTCTGAACAGCTATACAGCTCTGGTCGCGCCCTTCTCGATCTCGGTCTTCGCGATCTTCATGTTCCTGCAGTTCTTCCGCGCCATGCCTGATGATCTGATCCATGCCGCCCGTCTCGACGGAATGTCGGAACTCGGTATCGTCGCCCGCGTCATCGTGCCGAATGCCTGGCCGGCCGTCACCGCCTTTGCGATCTTCTCGGTCGTCGCGCACTGGAACGACCTCTACTGGCCGCTGATCGTCATCACCAAGCAGGAATATTTCACGCCGCCGCTGGGACTCATGTATTTCCGCGCCGCCGAAGCCGGCGACGACTACGGCGCACTCATGGCGGCAACCCTGATCATCACCCTTCCCCTCGTCGCGGCATTCCTTCTCGCACAGAAGCGTTTCGTCGAGGGCATCACCATGACCGGTCTCAAAGGCTGACTGGTTCGACAACGGAGAACGAGCGATGAAGCATATCACCCAGATTCTCGCCGCCGCGGCCATTTCGATGGTCGTGACGGTCCCGGCCTATGCCGAAACCACCCTGACGGTTCACTATCCCATGCCTGGCTTCTTCAAGAACGTGATGGACACGATCTCGAAGAAGTTCATGGAAGAAAATCCCGACATCAAAATCCAGTTCGCCGCTCCTTCGGCCACCTACGAGGAAGGCATTCAGACCATCCTTCGTCAGGCCGGCACCAGCGAGATGCCCGATGTCACCTTCATCGGTCTCAACCGCCTGCGCATGATCGACGAGCGTAATGTCGCCGTCGACCTCGGCCCCCTCGTCAAGAAAGAGGGCAACATGGCCGAGCAGGGCTTCTCGGACACGATCCTGAAACTCGCCCAGGTCAAGGGCAAGCAGGTCGGCCTCGCCTTCGCGACATCCAACCCGATCATGTACTACAACGCCGACCTGGTGAAGGCGGCCGGCGGCAACCCGGATAACCCGCCGAAGACCTGGGATGAGGTCATTGCGCTCGCCGGCAAGATCAAGGCGCTCGGCAACGGCGTCGATGGCATGGACTTCCGCTGGCAGGGCGACGACTGGATGTTCTCCGCTCTCCTCTTCGGCGCCGGCGGCAAGATGCTGAGCGACGACGAGACGAAGGTTGCCTTCAACGGTCCAGAGGGACAGAAGGCCGTCGAACTGATCCAGCGCTTCGTCAAGGAAGGCGGGATGCCGGTCTTCACCAAGGCTGCCGGCGAACAGGCCTTCGCAGCCGGCAAGGTTGGCTTCGAATTCCAGACGACCGGCGCGCTCGTCAACACCATCAAGAATGTCGGAACCAAGTTCGACCTGCGTACCGCCAAGCTGCCGCTGATCGACCCGGTCAACGGCCGCCTGCCGACGGGCGGCAATGCCGTCGTCATCCTGACGCATGATCCGGTCAAGGAAGAAGCCGCCTGGAAATTCGCCAAGTTCGCCGCGGGCCCCTATGGCGCCTCCGTCGTCGTTCCCGGCACCGGCTATGTTCCGAACAACGAACTTGCCGCCAAGTCGGCTGAATATCTCGGCGACTTCTACAAGAAGAACCCGCTGTTCCAGGCCGGCCTCAGCCAGATGTCGATCATGGTTTCCTGGTATGCCTTTCCGGGCGCCAACGGCGTCAAGGTCACGCAGACCATCGTCGACAATCTCTCGCGCATCGTTGACGGCTCGGCCACGCCGAAGGAAGCGCTCGACGATGCCGCGTCCGACGTCGAAGGCCTGCTGCCGCGCAGCTGATCTTCCGATCCGCACTGGAGCTATCACGCCGCCTCTCTCGAAGAGGCGGCGTTCTCATGTGCAAAGATACATTAGGACGGAATGGTGAGATCACGCACCGTGCCGCCCGCGCGCATCCGATAGGCTACGCTCAGATGACGCGGCGGCGCGGCGTTCTCTGCCATATCGAGCAGCAGCGAGGCGGCAGCGGCCCCCATGGTTCCGTCCGGAATTTCCACCGTCGTCAGAGATACCTCACCCAGAAAACCAAGGGAAATTCCGTCGAAGCCGGCAACCGAAATATCGCGCGGGATCGAAAGGCCCTGACGCCGGAGCGCGCCCATGACGCCCAGCGCCAAAAGATCGTTGGAAGCGATGATCGCCGTCGGGCCAAATCGCGAAACCGCATCCGAAAGATCGAGTTGTTCCAGGCTGTTTACGAAGGAAATTTCGAGCGCCTCGAGGGGCTGTTGCCCCGCCGCTTCCATGGCCCTGATATACCCGAGATAGCGCAGTTTCGCCCGATCCGATGCCGAGAAGTGACCAGAGATGAACAGGATGCGGCGGTGCCCCCTGCAAAGAAGATGGTCGGTCAGGTCCCGGCCGGCGCCGAAATTGTCGGTCGCAACCGCCGCTGTGAAGCGGCTGGTCGGAAGGTTTCCGAGCAGCACAGTGGGCGGCAGGACAGAGGGCAGGACAAGGCTATGTTCGGGATCGCAGAGTGTGAGGATCAACCCGGTCGGCTGCTGCTGGAGCAGCGAGGCGACGGCATCGACCTCCTGCGCCGGATCGTAGTTCGATTGCGCGATCAGCACGCTATGCCCGGCATGAAGGGCTCGATTCTGGATGCTGGAAAGCGAAGCCGCAAAAACCGGATTGGTGATGCTCGGAATAAGCACGCCGATTGCTGGCCGGCCGCTGCCGGTACGCCCGCCGGCCCGATAGCCAAGCTCCGCCGCCGCCCGGCGCACGCGACGCACCATCTCGTCACTGACCGGACCGGTGCGATTCATGACCCGGCTGGCGGTCGCAACAGAACAGCCGGCACGAAAGGCGACCTGCTGGAGCGTCGACATGATATCAATCACCTCCGGCTTCGGTTTTCAGCCCAGACTGTTAGAGCCCCTAAGAACGGGGATTTATATCAGATCGATGACGGTTATTTGACGCCTGATCGCCGCTCCCGCGACATCGATGCCCTGGATCTTTGCGGCAGCGCGGAGCGGATTTTTGCGTTGTGGTTTGTAAGGCTCGGAAGAGATAAGGGCGGAAAAAAGCCGCTCACCCGAAACGGCTCGTACTTAGCTTCGTTTGGCGGAAAGGTTTAGCCCTCACCCCAGAGGCGGCCCATAGGGCCCTCAAAGGGCGAGGACGGATGAGGCTCTGATCAGTTACTTGCGCACGCCATCCAGCAGATGCGGCAGGGTCTTGACGCCCTCGTCCCGCAATTCCGCCGGCAGCAGTCCTTCAGGGAGATCCTGATAGGAAACCGGACGTAGGAAGCGGCGGATGGCGAGCGTGCCGACCGAGGTGGTGCGGCTGTCCGAGGTTGCGGGGAACGGCCCACCATGCACCATGGCGTGGCAGACTTCGACGCCGGTCGGCCAGCCATTGGCGAGAATGCGCCCAACCTTGCGTTCCAGCACCGGCACCAGCTTGGCGGCCGTCGCATAGTCATCTGCTTCGATCTGCAGCGTCGCGGTCAGTTGGCCCTCGAGCTTTTCCGCAACGGCAATCATCTGGTCGATGTCCTTGCAGCGCACGAGAAGGCTCGCCGCGCCGAAAACCTCATGGCCGAGACGCTCATCCGCCAGGAACTCCTCGACGTCGGTTTCAAAGAAGATGCCAGGGCTCCGGTTGACGCCTTCGGCCGAAGCGCCGTGAGCGACGGTCTTCACTGCCTCATGGTCGGCCAATGCCGCAACGCCCTTGTCGAAGGCGGCGTGAATGCCTGGTGTCAGCATCGGCGCCGGCGCGCGGCCGGTCAAGGCATCGCTGGCGGCCTGAACGAAACGGTCGAGATCGGGGCTTTCGATGGCGAAAAGCAGACCCGGATTGGTGCAGAACTGGCCGGCACCGAGCGTCAGGGAATCGATGAAGCCTGTGCCTATCGCCTCGGCCCGTGCCGCGAGCGCGGCCGGAAACAGGAAAACGGGATTGACGCTGCTCATCTCGGCATAGACCGGGATCGGCTCCGGACGGGCCGCGGCAATGGCGCCAAGCGCCAGGCCGCCGCCGCGCGAGCCGGTGAAGCCGACGGCCTTGATGCGGGGATCGCGCACCAGGGCTGCGCCGGTTTCATTGGCGCCGGTCAGCAGCGAGAACGTGCCCTCCGGCAGGCCGCATTGGGCGACAGCGGCGCGGATGGCGCGGCCGACAAGCTCGCCCGTGCCGGGATGGGCAAGGTGACCCTTGACGACGACTGGGCAACCGGCGGCAAGGGCGGAAGCCGTATCACCGCCGGCAACCGAGAAGGCGAGCGGGAAATTGCTGGCGCCGAAAACGGCGACCGGGCCGAGCGGGATCTGGCGCAGGCGCAGATCCGGCCGCGGCAGCGGCTTGCGCTCCGGCAAGGCCGGATCGACGCGCAGATCGAGCCATTCGCCGGCGCGAACCACCTGCGCGAAGAGCCGCAGCTGACCGACGGTGCGGGCGCGCTCGCCCTGCAGACGTGCCACCGGCAGGCCGGTTTCTTCCGTCGCACGCTCGATCAGCGCATCGCCGATTTCCATGATGTTGTCGGCAATCTTTTCGAGAAATGCCGCGCGCTGCTCGGGGCTCGTAGCACGGTAGACATCGAACGCCTGGGCCGCCAGTTCGCAGGCTTTAGCGACATCGCTCTCGCTTGCGATCGCAAAGGCGGGTTCCAGGTCTGCACCGGTTGCCGGGTTGATGGCACGCACGGTTCTGTTGCCGCCGGTGGAATCTGAGCCGATCAACAGATCGCCGCGAATCTCGAAAGACTGTGTCATGGGTATTCCTTAATGATGTCGGAGCGCCGAGGGTGCGCTGCGAGAGCCGATAGCAGGATGGGATGACAGATATAAGATGATAATCGTCATCTAATTATCAAGGTGCATGTCCCGAGATCAAGGCGTCAGCGTCAATTAATCATACTTTTTCTACATATGGCGCTGTGGCCCCTTTCGTGCCAATTTAGCGCCCATCCGAAAGACCGAGTACGACCAGGTCCCCATGTCCCTTGCGCTTCTTGGCGATCCAATCGTTCAGTTCTTCATTCTGGTTGTCGTCGGCACGTTCGTCAGCCGCGTCATGCTGCGTCGTCAGCGGGCCGGACGCCTGATCGGCCAGGTCGCTTTCTTCGTCTGCCTGACCGTACTTTTGTTCTATCACGGCATCGTCCCATATGAGCCGAGCCCGCCTCAGGAGTCGGTGACGCTGCGCACCTTCACGGGCTTTGCCAAGATCGTCTGGTGGATCAATGGTGCCTGGGTGCTCATCGCCTGCGTGCGGCTGTTCCTGATTTTCGAGCGCAAGCCCCGCGAAGGCCGGCTGCTGCAGGATTTGATCGTCGGCGTCATCTATGTCGGCGCCATTCTTTCCATCGTCGGCGATGTCTTCAGCGTGCCGATCGGTACCTTGATCGCGACATCGGGCGTCTTCGCCATCATTCTCGGTCTCGCCTTGCAGAGCACCCTGAGCGACGTTTTCTCCGGTATCGCTCTCAATCTTGGCCGCCCCTACTCCGTCGGCGACTGGATCGTCCTCGAAAATGATGTCCAGGGCCGCGTCGTCGAAACCAATTGGCGCGCCACGCAATTGCTGAGCGGTACGAACGATCTGGTCGTCATTCCGAACAGCATCCTTGCCAAGACGCGGCTGACCAATCTTTCCGCGCCAGACGAGAGCCATGGCGCGAGCGTCACCGTACGGATCCAACCCACCGCGCTCCCGCGCATCATCGCCGATGTGATGCAAAATGTCTTGCTCAGCTGCAATTCGATCCAGAAGAACCCGGAACCCAGCGTCGCCATCAATTCCATCGATGGCCAGGCGATCGAACTGCAGCTGTCCTTTCGCGTCCGCGATATGTCGCTGACACAAGCCGCAAAGAACGAGATCTATGACCTGCTAGTTCGTCACGTCAAGGCGGCAAACCTGAAATTCGCCGATCCGCCCGGCACGGTCGTGCTTCCGACGCAGCAAAAGCCTGGGGCGGCCGACGAGAAGCAACATGCGCCCGGAACGCCATGGCGGCTTGTCAGCAACATCCCGCTGTTCTCTTCGCTGACCGAGGATGAAAAGGAACATCTGGCATCGCACATGCAGCGCCGGACCTACCGCAAGGATGCCGTCATCGCCGAACAGGATGCCCGCATGCGGGCGCTCACGATCATCCGCTCGGGCGTCGTCAGCATCACCCGGCGCGAAGGGCATCGTCAGATTGAGCTGACACGGCTCGCGCCAGGGGATTATTTCGGTGAAAACGGGCTGCTGATGGGATCGGGCGAAGTCGGTACGGTTCGCGCCCTGACCTTCGTCGTCACCTACGAAATTGGTGAGGAATGTCTGGCGCCGCTGCTGCACGACCGGCCGACCCTTGCCGAAGAGCTCGGCGCCATGCTGGCAAAACGCATGGAGGCGGAGCAGCATCTCTTCGCCAATGCCGATATGCTCGGCCATGGCGCTCACGTGAGCTCGCTAAGCTCGCGCATCAAGCATCTCTTTCAGCTGCAACAGCACGATTAGGGCCTTCCCGCTTTTCTTCGAATGGCGAAAAGTGCTCATGCTTTCACCGCTGGGGGGCGCGAAATGCGCTGTGCCGAGGCCGGCTCCATCAGTTCGATCGCGCTGCCGGCGCTGGCTGGATCTGCCCGGCATAGAACGCCTTGGCATCGCTCGTGAACTGCTCCCGCGACGCCGGCCGTGTGTAGAACATATGGCCGCCGCGATAGAGCTTCATCGCCACGCGATCAGCAAAGGCCGATGGCATGTGATCGAGCACATATTTGTTCACGCCGAAGGGGATGACGAGATCGCTATAGCCTTGCCCGATCATCACGCGGAACGATGGCGAGAGCGACAGCAGCTCCTTGAGATCATCGCCGATACCGGCGGTTCCCCGCGAGCCGCCATTGTGCCCACCCCATTTCCACTCTCTGTTCACGGATGTAGACAAAAGCGTATAGGTCATGTCGGTATGGAAACCCAGCTCGTCACGGGCATAGCCTGAAAAGGCACCGCCATAGGCGCGGACGAAGCCATCAAGAATGGGATCGCCGCCATGCTCGGCCTCCGACTGCGGATAGGGATCCGGCGCGAGGAACGAGGCGTCATAGGCGCTCGCCACATCCGCGCCATCGCCATCGGAATGCTTGCGGTAGACCCCGCCCAGAAAACCTTGGTTCTTGACGACAACATCCCGCGGAATGCCGGTCAGCTTCGCTACCCGTCCATAGAAAGCCTGGGCGGCATCTCCGGATGGCGGCCGTCTGGCAAGTGTTGGCAGATATTCGTTGAAGGCGAAGGCCTCGGCATCCTGCACCGCTTTCTCGCTGAAGGCGTTTTGACGCTCCAGCTCGGCCGCCGCCAGCGACGGCAGTTGCAGGGTTGCGCCAAGCGCATCCTCACCGCCCCCAAAGACGAACCGACCCTCCAGCAGCGGCGACAGCATGACGATGCCGGAAATCAGAATGCCCTGATCCTCCCGCAGGCTGTTGGCAATCTTGACCGAACGAAATCCGCCATAGCTTTCTCCGAGAATGTACTTCGGAGACGCCGCCCGGCTGTTACGGGAGACGTAAAGGGCGATCGCCTTGGCGAGGCTTTCGGCATCGCTGTCGACGCTATAGAAATCATTCTGATCATCGGGCTTGGCAGCGCGGCTCCACCCGGTACCGATCGGATCGATCAGCACGA
This sequence comes from Rhizobium sp. JAB6, assembly GCF_003024605.1. GTDB lineage: Bacteria > Pseudomonadota > Alphaproteobacteria > Rhizobiales > Rhizobiaceae > Rhizobium. The sequence continues at coordinate 1,279,314 of NZ_PYJQ01000009.1, forward strand.
GATCGGTAAATTCGAGCCAGCTTTGCGGATTGTCGACCAGCTTGGCATTTGCGCCGTCGCGGCCGTCCGCGCCGAAAACGACGATGCGCGGACCGACGAGCCCAAGGTTGAGGAAGGCCGAAGCTGCGCCCGGCCCGCCATTGAACACGAAGGTCACGGGCCGGCTCGCATCCCGGTTCTTGGCGACATAGGCGGTGTAGAAGATCGCGGCGCGGCGCTGGCCATCCTGGCCGAAAAGATCGAGCGTGCCAGCCGTCGCCGTGTAGGGAATGGCCTTGCCATCCGCGTTCAGCACATGGTCGCTCATCGCATCGGGCGGCAGGAGCGAGAGCACGCCGCCCGCACCGGCGGGCGTGCTGCGACCCTGCTCGGGCGGAGCGGCGGATGCCGTTGCCGAAATCAGCGAAAGGGCCAGCGCCAGGCCGGGAACCATCTGGCGAAAAGACATGGAATCGCATCCTCCAAAAGGATCGTCGCATAGCTGTCATTGCGGGCGATACTATGTCACGCGCGGCAAGCGCCGAAACTCAAGAGATGTTGATCGATGGATTATCGGCCACGGCACTTCTGGAGAATGGCGTGCTTTGGGAGGGACTGACCGGCGGGCTGCAGCAAATCAGAATTTGATCCTGTCGATGCTGGTGAGCGTCGTTCTCTGCGAGACGCCGGGCGCATTGACCATGTGCCAGGCCACATATTGCTCGCCATAGAGCTCTGTCGATGACATACCGTCGACGGGCAGCACGATGTTCATGCCGTTGAGCGCCGCATCCGTCGCCGTATCGAGCACGGCGCCCTCCGAGGCCGTACCCGTGACAATGATGGTCTTGATGCCCTTGTCTGAGAGAATGCTGCGCAGATTGGTGCCGATGAATTTGTCCGGCCCCGATTTTACGATCGGCTCGCTCGCCAGAGGCGCCAGCGCCGTTGCGATATCCTGCGGCTCGCCGACACCGGCCAAACTAAAGACGACAAGCATCTCCTTGGCCCGCGCCTCATCGAGCAGAGTTTTCACCTTGGGAACAGACGCCAGGCAACGAGGCTTGGTCTTCACGTTGCAGGGTCCCTTGGTCGGGTCCTGCGCGCCGTTGAAATCGAGGACCAGCAGTGCCGTCGTGTTCGGATCGACGGTAACGCTCCTCAGCGCCGGCGGCGCCGGCGGCTTCACCTTCTGCCAATCATCGATGATGGTCTGCGCTGCTGCCGGCGAGGACACCGAGAGGCTTAAGGTCCCACAAAGAACAGAAAAACCGAAGCCGAAAGCAAGACTCGCTTTCCGTATCCCACCCCTTGTCTTCTTGATCAAGTTCCTCTCCTGCATCGGCATCCCCTTCGGCTGACGGTCGTGCACGAGGAATAGGCCATAAACCGCGACGGGGTAACGAAACTCTTCGTGATAGCATTCCGAAGCGCGGGGTTCCCATACCTGAGACTGATCAACCCGAACCCCTATGTCGCCGCTTCATCCATCGGCCCTGCGGATTCCCCGCCATCCCGGAGTTTGCCGAGCACCTCCTGCAAAGCCTGCTTCAACGCATCGATTTCCTCGGAACCGGCAATATCGGACCAGCGCTGATCCACAAGGCGGCCGGTTGCCGCGGCTATCGGCCTGACGCCCTTGCCCCGCTCGGTCAGAAACACAAGCCTTGCGCGTCGATCGTTGGGGTCCGGCCGGCGCTCGACATAACCCAGGCGCTCCAGCTCCTCCACCGCCTGCGTCATTGTTTGCTTGCGGACATGGGCAAGCCGGGTGAGCTCGCTCACCTGAATTCCTTCCGGACGCATGAAAGTGAAGATATTGGCATGCGGTGGCCGGATATCACCATAACCGGCTTCTTCCAGCGCGGCTTCGACATCCTGTGTCCAATGTTGATGCACGAGCCGCAGCAGCAGGCCCAGGGACGGACGGGCGGGAACACAATCTTCCATGGATATAGACAGGCACCTGACTATTCTGATAAATAGACAGGTACCTTACCATTTTATTTCACGAGAGGATACCCGCATGCCCTCGCTCGATGTACTGGACTCGATGATTTTCTACGAGGATGCCGGAAGCGGAACACCCTTCGTCTTCCTGCATGGCAATCCGACCTCATCCCACCTATGGCGGCATATCACCCCGGCCATTGCCGTGGCCGCCCGCCGCTTGGCTCCCGATCTCATTGGCATGGGCCGGTCCGGCAAACCTGATGTCGCCTATTCATTTGACGACCACGCACGTTATCTTGAGGCCTGGTTCGACTGGCTCGGGCTCGATGATGTCGTATTGATCGGCCATGACTGGGGCGGCGCGCTGGCCTTCGACTGGGCCGCCCGCTATCCAGAACGCGTGCGCGGCATCGCCTTCATGGAAACGATCATCCGGCCTTTGACCTGGAACGACATGCCGAATGCACGTGCTCGCTACGAGCTGCTGCGCTCGCCGGGCACGGGCGAGGCGAAGGTACTGGACGAGAATTTCTTCATCGAACAGGCATTGAAAGCCACGGTCCTGAACGGATTGAGCGCCGAGGATCATGCCGTCTATCGTGCCCCCTACCTGACGCGCGAAAGCCGCCGGCCGCTGCTTGCCTGGCCGCGCGCCATGCCGATCGAGGGCGAACCGGCCGATGTCGTCGCGCGTATCGAAGCCTATGACGCCTGGCTTGCCCGCAGCGAAGGCATCCCAAAACTGCTGCTGACCTTCGATGGTCCGGCGGAGACGCTGCTGGTCGGCGAAACGATGATAGGCTGGTGCCGCGACAATATAGCCGGATTGGAGATCGAAAATTGCGGGCCGGCAAGACACATCGCGCCGGAAGACCAGCCGGAAGCGATTGCAGCCGCCATCTCCAGCTGGGCTGCGCGTCACAATCTGTCTTGCTGAAAAGCGATCTTCGCGACAAGAAAGACCGCCACCCCTGCTCGATGGCAGACAATCAAGGACAATCCATCGTTGACAAAAACCTGTCAGACCATAATCTGCGCCTAAGCCTTTGCGATTGCCCAATTTTCTTTTGGAGATCAGGATCATGCCGGCACATTGCATGAGACGACTGGTTCTGGCAGGCATCATCCTCGGCATAACTGCCTATACGGCCGCCGCCGCGCAGACGCTGGATTTCATCGCTCAGAAAGGTACGATCCGGATCGGCTATATCAGCGATGAAGCACCCTTCTCCTTCAAGAAGAAGGATGGCAACCCGACAGGATATGCCATCGACCTCTGCGGCAAGATCGCCGACGCCGTCGGGCGCGAGGTCACCGGTCTCAAGCGCGACTATGTCGAAATCACGCTTGCCGATGGCTTCGATGCGGTCAAAAGCGGCCGGATCGACCTTCTCTGCGGCGCCCTCACCATCAGTCTCGGCCGCCGCCAAAGCGTCGATTTCTCGCAGCCGATCTTCATCACCGGCGCCAGCGCCCTGCTGCGCAAGGATTCGCCCGACTATCTGATGGCTTTGTTCCTCGGCAAGCGGCTGGCGCAGGTCTCTGCCAAGCCAGCGCCCGCAACGAGCACGATCGGCGTTCGCGCCGATACGACGACGGGCGCGACGCTGCGCGAAGCGCTGGGCTCCGACGTGCCGAAGATGCGGATCGCCGAGTTCGCGACGCATCAGGACGGCTTAGCCGCGCTCGAAAATCGGAAGATCGACGCCTATTTCGCCGATCGCGCCCTGCTCTTCGACCTCGCTTCGCATGCTCATAATCCTTCCACGCTCGCTGTCGGCAACCGCCTCTTCACGCACGAGCCCTATGGGATCGCCCTCCGGCAGGATGACTCCGCCTTTCGCCTGCTCGTCGATCAGACGCTGACCGAGACCTACCAGTCGGATGATTTCGCCAGGCTGCTGACCACCTATTTCGGCCAGGAAGGCCCAATCTTGCGCCACGAGATCATGATGCAGTCGATCCCGCAATAAAGGACCGAAGCGATGCCGTCGCCTTTGCGACGTGCAATCAGCGGATATCGGGCCCAGCATCTCGATGAGAAACGGCCTTACGGTCGTCGTGCAAGCATCTTCAATATGTCGTAGACAGGCTCTGGTCGCCGCCGCACACATCATAAAATCCATTTCCAATATCAATCAGGGTCGCACGCAATGGCAGTATTTCCTCAAAAGGCGAAGGTCGTCATCATTGGGCTTGGCGGTATCGTCGGCGCATCGATCGCCCACCATCTGATCGAGCGCGGCTGGGACGATATTGTCGGCATCGACAAATCAGGCATCCCGACGGATATCGGCTCGACAGCCCATGCCTCCGACTTCTGCTACACGACCAGCCACGATTTCCTCTCCTGTTGGACGACCCTCTACTCCATCGATTTCTACGATAAGCTCGGCCACTACGCCCGCGTCGGCGGCCTCGAAGTCGCCCGCGTCGGCGATGACGACCGCATGGCTGAAATCAGGCGCAAGGTCACCTCGGGCAAGGCTTTCGGCACGCGCGCCCGTCTGATCGAACCTGCCGAGATCAAGGAGAAATTCCCGCTGATCGAGGAAAGCATGGTTCAGGGCGGCATGTGGGACCCGGATGCCGGTCTCGTCATTCCCCGCTCGCAGACCGTTGCCGGCAAACTGATCGACCAGGGCGAAAAGAGCGGCAAGCTGCGGTCCTTCGCCAATACGCCGGCCCAGTCGCTGATCGTCAAGGACGGCCGCATCTCCGGCGTCGTCACCCATCGCGGCACGATCGAGGCCGAATATGTCATCGTCTGCGCCGGCCTCTGGGGCCGCCTGATCGCCGAAATGGTCGGCGAGGACCTGCCGGTCATGCCGGTCGACCATCCGCTGACCTTCTTCGGCCCCTATAATGAGTTTGCCGATACCGGCAAGGAAATCGGCTTCCCGCTGATGCGCGATCAGGGCAATTCCGCCTATATGCGCGACACCGGCGACCCGAAGACGGCCGAAGGCGGCCAGATCGAATGGGGTTACTACGAAGAGAAGAACCCGCGCCTCTGCCATCCCCGCGATCTCCTCGAAAAGCACGAGGCCCGCCTCTCGCCGTCGCAGCGCGATCTCGACATGGAGCAGATCATCGAGCCGCTCGAACGCGCCATGGAACTGACGCCGATCCTCGGCGAACTCGGTTACAACGAAGGCCATTCGTTCAACGGCCTCCTGCAGGTCACCACCGATGGCGGTCCCTCCGTCGGCGAAAGTCAGAAGGTTCGCGGTCTCTGGTATTGCGTCGCCATCTGGGTCAAGGACGGCCCCGGCTTCGGCAAGCTCGTTGCCGACTGGATGACCGACGGCCGTACGCCGGTCGATCACAACAGGATCGATTACTCCCGCTTCTACCCGCATATGCTGGAAGAGAAGTTCATCGAAGGCCGCTGCACCGAAGCTGCGCAGAAGATCTACAATCCCGCTGTCCACCCGCGCGAACCCTACGCGACCGGCCGCAATGTCCGCCGCTCGCCCTTCTATGAGCGGGAAAAAGAGCTCGGCGGCTATTTCATGGAGCTTGGCGGCTGGGAGCGCGCCCACGGCTATACCGCGAACGAGCATCTGCTGGAAAAATACGGCGATCGCATCCCCGTGCGCGAAAACGAATGGGATAACCGCCACTTCTGGCGCGTTTCCAATGCCGAGCATCTGGCGCTGAGCGAGGATTGCGGCATCATCAACCTCTCGCATTTCGCCATGTACGATATCGAAGGCCCCGATCATGTCGAGCTGCTGGAATGGCTCTGCGCGGCTAAGATCGGCGGCGACGCCAATATCGGCAAGGGCATCTATACGCACTTCCTCGACGACAAGGGCATGGTGCGGGCCGATTTCACCGTCATCCGCATGGCCGACCGCTGCCGCCTGATCGACGGCGCCGATGCCGGCCCGCGCGATTTCCACTACATGCGCCGTGTTGCCCAGGATAAGGGCTTCGACGTCACCATCACCGACGTTACCGAACGCTATGTCACGATCGGTATCTGGGGACCGAATGCCCGCGCCAACCTGCAGAAGGTGGTCGAAAGCCCGGAAAATCTCTCCCACGAAAACTTCCCCTTCGCCGCGATCAAGCAGATCCGCATCGCCGGCAAGAACGTCACGGCATTCCGCATTTCCTATGTCGGCGAACAGGGCTGGGAACTGCATATGGCCTATGGTGATGCGCTGCCGGTCTGGGATGCGCTGCGCTCGACCGGCGCGATCGCCGTCGGCGTCGAGACCTATGCCAACAGCCGCCGCATGGAAAAGAGCCTGCGCCTGCAGAATGCCGACCTGCTGACGGAATATAATCTGCTTGAAGCCGATCTCGCTCGCCCGAAGGTCAAGGACGCCGATTTCCGCGGCAAGGCCAAGCATCTGGAATATCGCGCCCGCGAGCATCAGCCAGCCATGCTCTGCACGCTCGTGATGACCGACAATATCGACTCCAGCGGCGTTGCACGCTACCCGGTCGGCATCCTGCCGGTCCTAGATCCCGAAACCGGCGAAACCCTCGTCGACGAGCTCGGCCGCCGCTCCTTCACCACTTCGATCGCCTACGGCCCGACCATCGGCAAGAATATCGCACTCGCCTACCTCCCCTGGTCCTATGCCCAGGAAGGCCGCAAGCTGAAGGTCGAATATTTCGGCGAGACCTATCCCGTCGAAGTGGCGGGCGTCGGCTACAAGCCGCTCTATGACGCGGAGAACCTGAAGCCGAGAAGCTGATCTCTTACGAACCGGAAAGCGAGATCATGCCTGGCTTTCCGGTCGCTCTCAGCATTCCCAGGAAAAGCGCGTAGCGTTTTCCGTCCGGAATGCGTCAACACCAATAAGACAGAGCTTTTTCGCGATTCGAAGAAAAGCGGAAAAGCTCTAGGCTGTGTGATCGATGATGGCCTGCGCGATCTCGTCAATGTCGCGCGCGTGGATTTCGTGCCCTCCACCTTCGATCCGGTGCAGCCGCGCATTTCGCACGACCCTGGCGAAGGCCTCTCCGTGCCCTATGGGAAGCAGCGGATCGGCTGTGCCGTGGATCGCAAGGACCGGCAGCTTGATATCGGAGGCCTGCAGCCTCGCAGGCCTTTCCTCGCTCACGAGCGAGAAATGGTTCGTAGCACTGGCAAACGACGGCGCCCGCGCCATGTCGCGGGCAATCAAGGCCCTTGCAGCGTCGGGATCGTGCGGATGCCTGGTGCCGGCAAGCATAGCCGTCTCGCGGCACAGGAAATCGGCGATGGCTTCGAGATTCGACCAGTCGATTGCTTCGGCCGACCTGGAATGTTCCTGATAGGTCTTTGTCGAGGAAGGCAAGCCCTCGACGCCGAGCGGTGATGTGCTGATCAGCGTGAGCGTCCGCACACGCCGGGAATGGCGCAATGCCACTTCCTGGGCAACGGCGCCGCCCATCGACATGCCCGCCACATGTGCCGTTTCCAATCCGTAGCCGTCGAGAAGGGCGACGGCATCGTCGGCAAGATCGTTAAACGAATAGTGCGGCTTGCCCAGCGGATAGTGTGTCGAGAGGCCGGTATCGCGCTGGTCGTATCGGACCACATAGCGCTGGCGGGCGGCAAGCGCCTCGCAGAACCTGTCCGGCCACCAGAGCATCGAAGCCATCATTCCCATGATCAATATGATGGGCGGGCTGGAGGGATCACCGAAAGCCTGGGTCTGCAGTCTCGCTCCCTTGACCTCGAATGACGTCTCGGTGGCGGCAAATGATCTCGTTTCTTTCATGACAAATCCATCCGATTGCAAAACGCAACTAGAATTCATATTGCATAACTGATCTCATTATGCAATCAGTTTATGGGGAAACTGCCGCAAGTGGTATCGACTCCGTCAGAGCAATTTCAGATAAACGCCCAGCGGTTTTCCATCCGGAATTGCGTGGGAACAATCCGTGGGAGCTGTTCGCAGGTCTCGCGTGAACCGTGCGCGATGGCGATTAAGACGAGATGAGGGAGGCTTGCAGTGCTGCAATGTGCTGATTTTTACGACGCTGAACTATCACGGCATAACCGGCATTTGCGAGCGGCCGCTAACGTCGGTATGCACGAGCGGATACTCGATATCGGATGCGGTGCCGGCCAAACCACCCGCGAGGCGGCCTTAATTGCAACAGAAGGCAGCGCAGTCGGCGTGGATACCTCGGCCGAGATGCTTGAGGTTGCGCGCCAACGCAGCGCTGAAGCGGGATTACGCAACGTCCGCTTCGAGTTGGGCGATGCGCAAAGTCACAACTTTCCGGCTGCCGGCTTCGATCTCTGCATCAGCCGGTTCGGCACCATGTTCTTTGCCGATCCGCCGGCTGCATTTGCCAATATCGCCCATGCAATCCGCCCGGGGGGACGCATTGCCTGGATGGTATGGCAAAGCCAGGAGTGCAACGAATGGTCAGGTGCCATCAGGCAGGCGCTGGCTCCAGGAAGCACAATCTCTGAAAAGGCCGGCAAGGCGTTTTCGCTCGGCGATCCCCTCATAGCCACGAAGCTATTGAGCTCCGCCGGCTTCACCTCGATCGACTTCATCGATGTGCACGAACCGGTCTTCTATGGACCTGACGTTGATTCCGCCGTCGATGCGCTGAGCCACCTGTATATGGTAAGGGACGCGCTCTCGCACACGGACGGGACAGCCGACCAGCCACTGCAGCGTCTCCATGATCTGCTGAAAGCGCATATGACCTCCGAAGGTGTGCTCTTCGATTCCCGCGCATGGATCATTACCGCTGTTCGGTCAGCTGGCTAAATAGCCCTCACCTCTCCGGCCGAATGCGGCGGGCCGAGAATCCATGATCGGCCTCATCGTGCCTATCGGGGAAAGTGGCACAGCGCGGGGGATAGATTGGTTTTTGTCGGCATGCTTTTCGGCGTTTATAGTTTTGAAGAGACGTGTGAAGCGTGTGGCGGAGCTTTGCTCGAAGGCGGCTGACGCTTCAGGTTCTGATGCTTGCGCTTTATGGACTTGGTGCTGTTGGTGATTGGAAGTTTGGTTGCGGGGGCAGGATTTGAACCTGCGGCCTTCAGGTTATGAGCCTGACGAGCTACCGGGCTGCTCCACCCCGC